>NZ_CP108806.1:0-2467500 GCF_045161915.1 Streptomyces sp. NBC_00872
ACCACATCGCTGCGCGATGTGCAAGCGAACACCCGTGCTCCGCACGGGTGTTGCGCGCTCGCTTCGCTCACCGCGCCCTCCGTTGAGTCCTTTCGCTTCGCTCCAGGACTCAACGGAGGCAAACCTGGGCCGCGTTGCGGCCCCAAGGTCCGGGCTTCGCCCGGACCAGTGGCCTCCGCTGCGCTCCAGCCACCAAAAACCGCAGCAGCAGGACGTCTGGGCTGGCGGTCCACCGCGGCGAGGAAGCGGTGGACCGCCAGGGGCTTCTACTCGGGCTGCGTCACCGTCAGGGCCCACCGGATGCTCTCCTGCGAGGCGTCGATCCCCACTGTGAAGGACCCTCGCCGCACGACACCCGCGTCCATGGTCGCCGAGCCCGCACCCACACTGCCGACAGGGCAGTCCACCGCGAACTCGGCAACCCGCACCTGCTGTGACTCCATCGTCGCCACCACACTGTCTCCACCCTCACAGGCCACGGTGAGTACGGTCGGCAGTCCTTCCCACGCACCCCCTGACGCGACTCCACCGTCTCCCGTCATCTCCTCAACCCACACCAAACCCTCCGGCCCGGGGTGCGGAAGAAGACCTCCAGTTGCTGCGGCAGGCATTGCCCCTGCCAGGCCAAACGCCGCCACTATCAACACGGTTGCAATCTTCCTTGCATACATCACGCCTGTCCCTCCCAGCGACTTGTCATGGAACACACATCGTGACGCAGGGCAAGGTCCGCGCACATGAGTACACGCACTCATGACACCCACTCCGGGAACACGCCCACCCGTAGGGTGGCATCCAGGTATAGGCGCGCTTTGAGTGACCGTCAGGATCCTCTTCGGGCTTTCGGTGATACCAGCCGGGCAATCTCATGATTCTTATGCTTCATTTTGATGCACGAGATAGACTCTGGAGCCGGAGCACACCACTCCGGAGCACTTCGGGGCCTTATGAAGTTCCACTCACTTACCTCGTAAGCGTCCCGGCTGAATCAGATAGCCGACAACAGTGCCACTTCCACCGTGACCTCAACGGCTTCTCTGCATGCAGGTTTCTTGTTCCCGCCGCCCGAATCTACCCGGCCGGCCCCCAGGAGAAGGCAGACGGGTATGTCGACCACTAACCGTGCTGATCAGCGTGAGGCCGCCCAGCGGGAAGCCGTTGACGCGGTCCTCCGCGCCCTCGAATTTCCTGCAAGATCACTTGTGCCCGAGCAAGGTCTCCGGACTCAGGTGATCATGGCAACCGGGTCCGGCAAAACCCGGGTGGCGGTCCGCAGTGCGGAGGAGCTCCACGCGGGCCGTGTGCTGGTGCTGGTACCGAGCCTGGACCTGCTCTCTCAGACCGAGTCCGCGTGGCGTGAGGGGGGCCGCCGGGGGCCGATGATCGGGGTGTCCTCGCTGCGGGGTGAGGAGGTGTCCTTCCCCAACACCACGGACGTGGATGAGCTGGTGGAGTGGGCGCGGGACCTGGAGAAGGTGACCGTGTACGCCACGTACGCCAGCCTGGGGCTGGGCACGCTGGAACGGGCGCACGCCGCCGGCCTTTCGGCCTGGGACCTAATTGTGGTCGATGAGGCGCACCGCACTTCCGGGCGGATCGGGAAGCCGTGGGCGGTCGTGCACGACAACCAGAAGATCCCGTCCCTGCGCCGCCTGTACATGACGGCCACACCAAGGCTGTGGCAGGTCGGGGACGAGGACCAGGACGGCGCGCCCGGTGAACTGGTGGCGAGTATGGACGACGACCCCGACTCGGCCTTCGGCAGCCGCTGCTACACGCTAACGCTGTCGGAGGCGATCGACCGGGGGATCTGCGCGCCGTACCAGGTCGTGTGTGTGGACATCACCGACACCGCCCTCCAGGCCGCGCAGCTCCTGGGCGCCGAAGGCCGCTCTGAGCAAGTCCGCGGGGCGCGGCTCGCCGCGCTGCAAACCGCCCTCGTGAAGGCGTCCGCGGAGGAGAACTTCCGCCGCACGCTCGTCTTCCACCACGTCGTCAAGGAAGCCGAGGCGTTCGCGACCGGCCTCCCAGCTGTCGCAGCCCAACTGCACGCCGCCGACCCCGAGCTGTACCCGGCAACCATCTGGGCCGACTGGCTCTGCGGGGACCACAAGCCGCTCCACCGCCGCCGACTCCTCGGGGAGTTCGCGGCCGGGATCGTCACGGACGGCACCGTCGTGGAGAAGTGCTTCCTCTGCTCGGTGAAGGTCCTGGGCGAAGGCGTCGACACCAAGAACTGCGACTCCGTCTACTGGGCGGATGTACGCGGCTCCATGCCGGACCTGGTCCAGGCCGTGGGCCGCGCGCTGCGGATGCAGCCGGGCGAGGGCAAGATGGCCTCGCTCGTGGTGCCGGTGCTGCTCGGGCCTGGCGAGACGGTGGACAACATGCTCACCTCCCGGGCGTTCGGCGGGCTCGCCAAGCTCTTGGAGGCGCTGCGGGCGCACGACGCGCGGATCGTGGAGACCCTTGCGGAGCAGCAGGCCCCGAGCCGCTACAAGCCCGTCAGCAAGGATGACAGCGGGAAGAGCACGGGCGGGAGCGGCGAAGGCTCCGGAGGCGTCAGTGCTCCCGCCAAGGCGCTGCTGAAGTTCAGTACGCCCCGCGACCCGGCCGCCCTCGCCGCGTTCATCAGCCTGCGCGTCGTCAACCCCGAGCACGAGCACTGGCGGCGCGGCGTGGAAGCAGCCGTCATCTACGCCTGTGAACACGGCGACCTCCGCGTCCCGTTCACGTTCCGCGTGCCCGCCATCGACGACCAGGAGAAGGAAGCCACGGGGTGGCCGGCCTCGCTCGCCGGGTTCCCGCTGGGGCAGTGGACCGCTGATGCCCGCCGGTTCTACGCCCGCGGCAAGATGGACGAGGACCGCATCGAGCAGCTGGAGAAGCTCGGCATGATCTGGTCGCACTTCGACGTCGCGTGGGAGGAGGGCCTGTCCGCCGCGCGCGGGTGGGCCGCCGAACACGGGCACCTCCTGGCGCCGCTGGACGCCACCTTCCAGGGAGCGGCGGTGGGCATCTGGCTGAAGAACGCGCGGGCCGCCGCCCGGAAGGCTCGGGAGATCAAGCGGCGGCGTGCGGAGGGGCTGCCGGTGGAGTCGTCGGCCGGGGCGCTGTCGGACGAGCGGCGCGAGCAGTTGGAGGAGATCGACGCGTCGTGGTGTCCGTCGTGGCCGGTGACGTGGCAGCGGTGCTTCCACCTGGTGCGAATGCACCGGGACGCGGGCGAGGCGCTGCCCACCGAGGCGGGCGGGGTCCTGCGCCAGGGCGAGGACCTCGGGCGGTGGGTGACGTCGGTGCGGTGCGGGTGGGACCAGCTCACCGGCGTGCAGCAGTGGATGTGCGAGCAGGTCCTCGGGATCACACCCGTGCCCGAGGACGAGAAGCCGCAGAGGCCCCGTACGCAGGCCGACAAGTGGACCGCCAACCTCGCCGCTGCCCGGCAGTTCTTCGAGCGCGAGGGCCACCTCAAGGTCCCGCGCAAGCACGTGGAGACCGTGCTCTCCGAGGACGGCCGGGAGGACCAGTTCCGTCTGGGGGCATGGGTCGACAACCAGCGGAGCAGGGCCGCCGCGCTGACCCCGGAGCGGATGGAGCAGCTGTCCGAGGTCGGGATGCGGTGGTCCTGATGACGGCCGTCGTCGTCGCCGCGGCCGCCGCGCTCGCGGCCGGCTATCTGCTCGGACGGCTTCGCCCCTGGCGGCGCGCGGGCGCCGGGGCGGCCGATCAGGTCCGCTTCACCGGGGCGTGGGTCCGGGGCGGCTCCGGCCGCCAGGCCGTCGTCGTCCTGGTCCACGTCGTCACCGCGCCACGCACCAGCTGACGCATCATGCGCGCCCCGGCCACCGAGACGCGGGTCCCGGCGCCCGTACGCGATCCGGACTGGATCGCCAACCGCGCCGACCAGGAAGGAACCGCGTGAACACCGACGGCACCGACCAGAGGAACGACGTGACAACAGCCAGCAGCGAGGACGGAACGGATACTGCTGGCTCTGCAGAAAGGCACAGGGCGACAGTGCGGATGACGGAGCTGAAGCGGATGTGGATCCGGAATCTGGTGTCACACCAGGTCTTCGACGGATACACGCCTGCCGGCGATCCGGAGGAGCGCGGGCAGGGGCACCCCGCGTCGGGCGGAGTACGGCCGCCCGAGCAACGAGGGCTCTACCAGGTCCTCGCCAGGTGCACCGAGCCGGAGCACCCCGGCGCCTCGGAGGTGACCGACCTCGCCAGCGCCGACTCGGTCGAGGAGGCCGCGGTGATGGTGCGCCGCGCGAAGGAAGGCAACCTCTACGGGCCCCCCGGGCCTGTACCGAATCGTGGAGGTCTTCGAGGACAGCCCCTCGAACTCCGCACGGCACATGCTGGACGCGCTCTCGCAGACCGCCTCCGAGATCGGGCGCGCCGCGGCCGCTGTGGTCGGCGCGTACGAACCGGGCCCCGAAGCGAGCGACATGTTCGAGGTGCTCACCGACTTCTTCCACCGCACCGTCGTATACCTCTGGCACCTCGCCTACCCCGGCGATCGGGGCGACGGCAGCACCCCCAAGCAACCGCACGGCAGCGACCACGGCCGCGCCCTGGCACGCCTGCTCATGGCCCACCCGGAGGCGCTGGGCACGCCGCTGGCAACCACCGCCGCCTCCAGCACCCTGCCGCTGGCCCACCTTCAACAGCCGGGCTCCCCTCCCCGGTGGAGGAACCGGCCTCGGCTCCGGTGTAGGACGCGAGGGACGTTTTGGCCGGCAGCAGAGCGGTTCCCGTGGGCCCTTGCCGTGCCGGGCGGGTGCCACTGGCCGGACGGGGAGTTCCTGGACGTCGCGCTGAGCGCGGTGCGCGCTGGGGAACACGAGGGGTACGTCGAGCGCCTGGAGGCGTTCGTGCAGCAGCACCGTGCCCGCCTGGAGGAACTGCTGCGCGCGTACGGGCCGGGCAGCAAGCCCGCCTCGCACGGCCGGTACGCGTTGATCGGGCAGCCCGAGACCCTGGTCATCCTGGAGCGGATGGAGGCCGTTCCGATGCTCCTGCGCGGCCAGTGGGAGAAGGAGCTGGAAGACGTCTTCCTGGACGACCTCGAGTTCGCGTGGGGGCCGCGCATCCGTCTCAGCCGGTGAGCAGCCGGAAACGAGCAGCGGGACCGGGCAGGGTGATCCTGTCCGACCCCGCTGTCGTCGGGTCAGCCGAAGTCGAGCGTCTCCTGTGCGAAGTCGGCCGGGGGCGGGCTGGGCGGGGGCGCCGGTGCGCCGTCCGGGCGGGCGGCTTTCCAGCGTTCGGCCAGCTCGTCCTTCCTTCCCTTGGGCGGGGGCCATGGGGCGCCCCGGGCGGCGAGCTGGTCACGCTTCCAGCCGCCGGTGGGCGTGCGAGCGGCTTCGACCTCTTCGGGCGAGGGCAGGTCGGGCATGGTCAACGGCCGCGGAGTTCTCCGCCTCATCGGGGATGATCAGATCGGTGAGCTGCCCCGCAGTTGGCATCCGTCCGCGGTTGACGACGACTGCGACGAAGATGACCACGACCGGCAGCAGAGGGATGAGGGCCGCGTCGGGCGATCCGAGGAACGCTGCGCCAGCCATCACCAGGACTCCCGTGAGCCCCACCACGAGGGCCCGCAGACGCTCTCTCGGTGCGGCCGGAGTCACGCCTGCGAGGTGGTCTGCGTCGAGAAGATCGTCGATACGCCCCTCGGCGTAGCGTTCGGCGATGGTCAGGAGCATCACACGGTGAGGTCTTCCAGAGCGGGGCCCGGCTTGGAGTCCTGAGTCTCACGCATCTCACCGCCAACAACCCTTGGAATGTGAGGAACCGACGCCGGCGCATCGCAGCGGACATGCAAGCGTCGCACCGCTGGCAGAAGTGGTGTGGCCTCGCCCGGTCTGACGTCCCTCTCCCTCTTCGCCTGGCGGTCCCGGCCCCCGTAGGATCACACGGCCTGGATGTGTGCGGCGTACGGTCCAGGCCTCCAACGGCGCGGCACTTGCGGCCTATGACCTGGAGTTCCTCGACGGGGAGAAGAAGAGTGCGCGGTTGGAGGACCGGCGCTGCTGGCCGGTCGTTGCCTTGCTGACGGTCGCAGCCCAATGCGCCACGGTCCTCCGACGCTGGGAGGAAACCCAGCCGGACTGCCAGATCCCGCGCGTCTCCGTGCAGCCGGTCGAGCGCGCCATCTGGAGGGCCCACCGCACCCGCCGCGCCAGAGCCGGACGACACAACGAACGGCAGTTCAAAGCCCATGCCGCCCTGGTGGTGGGCGCGCTGCGACAAGCCGAAGCACGCCAAGGTGCTTAACGGTCTCCTCTTCGCGGTCACTCCGTGGTTGGTCTTGGTCGCAATGGCTCTGTTCCTCGTTCCTGGACCAGTTCAGCGCTGGGGAACGGCGTCCTTGGAGCACTTGCAGCGATGGCGTGCCGACTCGGGGGTGCGTCGAGCTGCTCCGTTTCTGACGCAGATGCTGCTGCTGCCACCACGAATACGAGACCGGGTCGGCGGCCACGGTTTGGCCCCTGGGTATGTCGTGCGGTGGTGGCGTGCTCGGCCCCTGGCCGGGCCGTTCAAGAGTGCTCTGGACGGCTTCGGCCACATCACCCGTCCCTGATCTGCCATGGTCGGGTCCGTGGTCGGGTGACCGGCGTCGTGGTCGGGTCCGTGGTCAGGGCGTGTCGCTGGAGTAGTAAAAGCGGCACATCACACCCGGCCCCGATGTGCAGGGCTCACCGAGGCGCAGATCGTACAGAGCGCGGCCGCCGGGTCACTTCGACAGTTCGGTGGACAGGGCAGCGCCGTCGTCGACCTCATCTGGCCGCTAGCCCATGATGTCCAGCAGCAGGCCGCCCAGCGGTCCGCCGATGAGCGTGGCGTAGGTCTGATGCGGGAGCAGCTGCTCGTCACCGTTGTTCATCCCTGCAGCGTTCCAGCCACCACCGACAACGCGGAACACGGGCTCGCCCGGGAGCACCGTGGGCTTGCCCGCGTCCTCGATAGTGCGGCGCCGGGCCGCTCTGTCGCGGTCAGGGATTCCAGCGGCCGAAGCGGGCCATGAGCTTGCGCGTCGCATTCTCGTTCAATCCGAGAGCCGCTGCCGCCTGCTCGGTGGTCACGTCAGCCCGCGTGCCGTGGGCCGGCCAGTAGGCGGCCTCAGCGGCGGTCACCTCCAGGCGGCGTGCCGCCCGAATGGCGGCGAGCGGAGAGCTCTTCGCCAACTTCTCGGTCTCTTCGCTTAGTTGCGGCAGGAGTGCGCTGACCGGCTCGGGCAGGGGAATGGCCGAGGCCGCGACCTGTTCGGTGTGCTCGTCCCAATTCTGGGTGGACTCGTCTGCCGCGCGTGTGCGCCCGCCTTGATCAGGTCCTGGTCGCCGATCTCGTCCCAGTCGAGCTGATGTGCCGGGCCGCTCCAGCCGCAGGAACAGACCCGAGCAGACCCCGCGTAGAGCAGCCGCCCTGGGACCCTTCGCCGCGCGGCCGTCGTAGACGCTCCACCGGGCGACTCGCTGTCCTCCTCCGTCGGATCCCATGTCGAAGATGACCCCTTCAGGCGCGGCGCCGTCGGCCAGGGGGACACCGGCGGCGCGCTCGTGCGAGGTGCCGAACTCTTCTGTTGTCCATGTTTCCCGCTCATCCCGCTCATCCCGCTTACCCATGGTGCCCCTCCGGCTTCTCCCGCGCTCTGGTCCGGGGCGCCTCGGACGACGATGCCGCAACCGGGCCGCGTAAGCCGCCGGATTCGCCGAATCCCGTACACCGGTCCGTGTCTTGGACCTGCCAGGGCGGCGCGCAAGAGCCTCCAGCCCCGGTCCCCGGCAACGTCGTTCAGCTCCGTCCGCCCAGCCTTTGGCCTCTCAGCCACGAGGGGTGTCGGCGTACGAGCGAATGTGCTCAGCCGGGTACATGTGAAGATGCTCGCGCTTCGGGTTGGGGGTCCACTGGCGTGGGGTGGGTCGTCTTCAGGGGGCCCAGGGCAGGCGTACTGCCTCGATCTCGGGGTCGTTCAGCAGTGCTTGGATGAGGGCCGGGGTCCCGGCGACCTTGGTGGCCCACAGGTCGTAGTCGCTGCACAGGACCCAGGATCGGTCTTCGGCCCAGAAGTTGCTCGGGCTGAAGTCGGCCTCGGGGTTGTCGTAGAGGGCCTCGGCGTCGCCCAGGCGGCCCGACCGCACATGGAGGTTGTCGAAGTCGAGGGCCCCGAGCATCAGCGGGTTGTAGTAGGCGAGGCAGGCAGTGTCCGGACCCGTGGGGCTCTGCTCGGCAAGGATGCCGACCAGCCGTTTCCAGGTTCCGCGATCCAGGCTCCCCTCGGTGGGGGGAACGATGCCGAGCGGCCAGCTCCCCTCCTTCTTGACGGAGGGAAAACACCGGTAGGAGGGGAGCAGTCCTTCGGGCACGACGGGGTCGCCGGTGCGCTGGGCGAGTTCCGTCCAGGGCAGACGCCGCCAGCCGCGGCCGGGGTGCCCGGCGCGGCCCAGGCCGCCTCCCGTGGTAATACCCACTTCGAGGTCGATGCCCGCGAAGGTATAGGGCTGGACGTTTCCGTCTGCTAGACGCGCCTGGCGGTACTCGTGGTACGACGCCTCGCCTGGCCCCTGTTCGTGCTCGTACATGGCGTTGAGCACCCAGACAGCATCGGGCATCGCCGGCGGCATGAACCCGGTCAGACCATCGCCGCAGAGCTCCAGCAGCCAGTCTGTGGCACCGGACGGCGCAAGCGGCCACATGCCTGACAGCAGGTCCGATTCTTCGGTCATGCGTTCATGATCCCAACTGCGGCGCCGAGCCCCGCGCGCGGCCGGCCACTATGCCGCCCGCCCGCGCCACGCAGGCACCTTCCCGTGTACCTGGCTGAGCATCGGGAGGCGTACCTCGATATGGGGCCGTGCCCGTCGTTCGCGACTACGCGGCCCCTCCTCGTTCCCAGGCTCCGGCGGCGACTGCGGAGTTGAACAGAAGAACTTGACAGGGAAAGTACCGCCACCCGCCACCCGGGTGGACCTCTCCTTTGCTGAGCATCGGGCCATGAAACCCCGCCTGTGACCTGCGGAAAAGAGCGATCCGGGGTACCTCCCGCCAGGCAGGAGGCCATCACCAGATCTTTACCGTGGCGCCCGCCAGGCGGGCCGCCACCGCAGCCCGGGACACTAACTGAACGTTTCAGAATGAACGTCGTTGGGAGGGTTGGCAGTTGGGTTCTGTGTAGGCAGGATCTGTTGGGTGTCTGCTGATCTTGTGCCTGATGACCTGTGGGAGCGCGTGGCTCCGTTGCTGCCTGCTCGTCGGCCTCGGCGGCATCGGTATCCCGAGCGGTTGCCTGCGGATGACCGTGCGGCTTTGCGTGGCATCGTTTACGTGCTGCGCAAAAGCGTGAGCTGGCGGGACGTCCCCGCGGAGCAGGTCGGCTGCAGCGGGGTGACGGCCTGGCGGCGCCTGCGTGACTGGACTGAAGCGGGGGTGTGGCCCCGTCTGCACGAGGTCCTCCTGGCGGAACTGCGCAAAGAGGGTCTCCTGGAGATGGACGACGCCGCGGTCGACGCCTCACACGTCCGGGCGCTCAAGGGGGGGCTCACACCGGACCTTCGCCGGTCGACCGGGCCCGGCCCGGCAGCAAGCACCATCTGATCGTCGACCGGCATGGAACTCCGCTGGCCGTCTCACTGACCAGCGGAAACCGCCACGATGTCACTCAGCTCATGTCTCTGCTGGACGCCATCCCACCCATCCGCGGTCCGCGCGGCCGGCCACGCAGTCGCCCCCGACGGCTGTTCGCCGACCGCGGCTACGACTTCGACAAGTACCGCCGTCTGGTCCGGGCTCGTGGAATCACCCCGAAGATCGCCCGTCGCGGCACCCCGCACGGCTCCGGACTCGGCAAGACCCGCTGGGTCGTCGAGCGCACATTCGCCTGGCTCCACCACTTCAAACGACTCCGTATCCGCTACGAGATACGCGCCGACCTCCACCTCGGCCTACTCCAACTCGCCCGCAGCATCATCTGCTTGAGACGACTCCGAACCTCATTCTGAAACGATCAGTAAGCCGCGGGTGTGTGCACAGTCCGCCGTATGACGGACGAACTGATCTGCGCAGACCTCTGCCCGCTGTGCTCCCGACCGCTCCGACCCGAGTTCCGCAGCACCCGCCCCTCCGCCCAGCAGGACCACCCGGCCCGCGTCTGGTTCTACCGGTACCACTGCGACAACTGCCAGAGCGTCCGGCCCCACCCGTTCTGGGACGTGATGCGCGCCCTCTACGAGAGCTGACCCGGGCCGTGCGAATGCTGCGCCACGACCACACGAGCGCCACCAGCCCCGGAATCGCACCGCGACCGACTCCACCTCAACCAGCGCGCGCCAACCCGGCACTCGCCTGACGAGCCAACACCACCACTGACCGCACCACGTCACCTACCCCCTTCAACACGAACGACCACTACCGCCCCCGGCGCCCGCGCCGGGGGCTTCGTCCTGCCCGGAGGAGTCCGCTGTGCCCACGTGCGAGGCCCGCATCCAGCCGGTGATGTCGAACAGCGACCGAGCGGTTCTCGGTGGCGCTCACCACCCTTACCGGGATGATCACCTTCTCTGAACTACTGAACTTGATTGGGTGATGTCGGGCTGTTCCTCGGGCTTGGGTGATGTCGGGCTGTTCCCCGGGCAGCGAGCAGGTGGCTTCGGTAGTCCTGGGGCGGTGAGACATTCGCAGGGTGGCGGCCCGACCGACGCCCAGAGGGCAGCACGGGAGCGTGTCCGCCACGAAGCCGTGGCTCGCTTCGAGGGCGGGGAGAAGGACCGGGAAATCGCTGCCGCACTGCGCGTCTCGGAGCGGTCGGTGGAACGCCGGCGGCGCCAGTGGCGCGAGAACGGCCGCGCCGGGGTGGCCTCCAAGGGATCACCTGGCCGGCCCCGATTGCCAGGTGCGCAGATGGCCAAGTCGGAGCGGGAGTTGGAGCGTGGCCCACTGGCACATGGGTGGGCCGAGCCTGGCAGATCCTGGTAGATGAAGAACAGGCTGAGCGGCGCCATCATCTGGATTCGCAGCCCCCGCCCCGCCCCGCCGCACCGTGATCCGAACTCGGAAAAATATCCTAGTTCGCCGCGCCGTCGAGCAGCCAGTTGTAGCGCAGTCGAAGCGCTCGCTCCATGCTGCCCATCGCTGCCGCGACCCCGAGTGTGATGTTGAGCCATAGCGGTAGGTGGATGGGCGACTCGAAGCTCCCGATGCGTGAGGCGATGGGAGGTATCCGAGAGAGCGGTTCAACGATCTGCACGGCGAGAAGACCGGCACCCATGAGGAGCACGATGAGGGAGCAGAAGCCGATCCACCGGCTCAGCGCCGGGTGGTCGCGGTCGAGGCGGGCGCGGCGCCCCTCGGCAGAGGCAGGGTGCGGGACGAGCTGGTGCTCCGCACCCGCGGTGGTGACGTAGTGGCAGCGTTTGATCCCGAAACCGCTCATCGCCACCTCGATCGTGCCGCCCGGCACGGGGAAGGTGGCAGGGATCCTGGATTCGGCGTGGAGCTTGCCGTCGAGGTACAGGTGCGCCTTGACGCTGCCGGAGCTCTGGTTCTGCCAGTGCCGGACATCGATCGCGTACATCGTCCGACGACCGTCGTGCTGCGTCAGAGGGAGGTGGAACAGCGCGCGGCCCGGCAACTGCCACCAGCGAAAGCGTTGCAGGGGCCGCCCGTCCCCCGGTTGCACGCGCTTCGCGGCTCGACGCCGCCGCCGCTCCTCGAACATCCCTCAGCCTCCCTGGCACTCGACCGCATCCCGCACTATCACGCCGTACTAGTGATGTGAGGGCTAAACTATCACGGCGTACTAGTACGGCGTGGTGAGAGGCAGCGGCAGTGACAGAGAAGAAGAAGAGCGCCGGCACACGGGGCAGGATCCTCGCGGCGGCCGCGGCGATGATCGGGGAGGACCCCTCGGTGAACCTGAGCGTGCGAACGGTCGCGGCGCGGGCCGGGGTGAGCACCGGATCACTCAGACACTTTTTCCCGACACAGCGCGAACTGCGGGATGCGGTGCTCGCCGTCATCTATGACCACGTGGTCTCCGAGGACGGGATCCACGACCGTTCGGTTCCGGCACGAGACCGGCTTGTGAACTGCCTCCGGCAGGTGCTCGCGCCTGCCGGAGCGGGGGAACAGGCACGCGAGGCATGGGGCAGACTCTTCGAGACATTCATCGCCCCCGAGCCGACCGACGAGGTGCGCGCGGCGTATCTCGCCATGGACCGGGAAGGGCAACGCCGCGTCGAGTCCTGGTTGGCGATCCTCACCCAGGAAGGCGCGCTGGCCGCGGGAGAGAACACCCGACGCGCGAGATTCCTGATGACCGTCCTCAACGGACTCGCGACCGAGCGGGCGTTGCCCGCCGAGAAATCGATCCTGCGATCCGAGACGGAAACCCTGTACATGGCCGTCGACTGCGTCCTCAACTCGCGAACGAGATGACTATGACTGGTCACCTTCGACGCCGCCGGTCACGGCACTACGCGGAGAAAGACAGGCCGCCGGGTCAGACCGCGGCCGAGCCCGATGACCGGCCATCGGACACGAGATACCTGAAATTCTGGAAAACAAACAACCCCCGGGGCCGCTGGCCTCGGGGGGTTCGTCGTGGAGCGGATGACGAGAATCGAACTCGGGCTCCGAGGTCGGGAATCACGAGTGGCTTCGCTCCGCCATCCGAGGCCGGAAGATAAACAACAAGCTCAGGCACTTCCCGCGTCACCCTCCCCGATCTCATCGGCCACACCACGACAAAGGGAGCCATCGACACCCTCACACCGCCCCTCGCCCAGCACCTCGACCCCGCGGCATCACTGTCAACACCGTCGTCCCCGCCGCCACCACCACCGGTGCCGGCACCGGCACCGGCACCGGCACCGACATGAACATGTCCCGGTTGCGTGGCAACTCCGAACTCATCGCCGCCATCGCCGCGCAGAACGCCCTCGGCCGCATCGGCGAACCCGCCGACGTCGCCGACGCAGTCGCCCTTCTCGCCTCCCACGACGCCCGGTGGATCACGGGCCAACTCATCGACGCCACCGGCGGCTTCCGCCTGCAGACGGTATCCCTCCGGCGACACAGGGCACATCCGAGTCGCGGCATGGTCGACACACAGCGGGAGCCCTGCCGGTGGCCGGGCTCCCGGAGGTGCGGTGGCTTCAGCTGCGGGCGAGGGCCGCTCCCGGAGGTCAGATGCCGAGTTGTCGCTGTACGGCCTGGGCGTCGATCAGGTAGTTCATCTCGTAGAAGCGTCCGTCACGCACCTTGTGGAAGGAGTACTCGGCGTACTCGATCGTCTCGCCGGTCGGAGCGACGCCGAACCACTCCTTCGCGGGGGTGCCCTTGTTGAACAGACGGGCTGCGACGCGGTCACCGTCGATGGCTACGTCCCGTACCCGCCAGGTGAAATCCGGCACCGCGTCGCCGTGCCCCTTCAGCTCCGCGATGACATCGTCCCGCGTGACCGGCCGGCCGTTCTCGGTGAGCTCGTCATGAATGAACTCGGTCATCCGGTCGAACTCATGCGCGTTGAGCGCCCCGATGTAACGCTCGAAGACTTCGCGTACTTCCTTCTCGGACATGCTGACCTCTCTGCCGCCCCGAACCGCGGGGCGTGGATTCGGACGATGATCGGCCTGCGACGACGCCCTTCCACGAACTCGCCGTGATGACTGCCGCCGTGGGCGGGAACCGAGAGCACAAGCCTTCTATTCCGATCGGTACAGAAGTCGTGCGGATCGTCACCCGGGAGTACGCTGCACACATGGCTGGTTCGCGGAGCGCCGCTACGGGTCGGCCTCGGGAATTCGATGTCGACGAGGCGCTCGAGCGCGCCATGCAGGTGTTCTGGGAACGGGGATACGAGGGGGCCAGCCTCACCGATCTGACCAAGGCCATGGGCATCACGAAGCCAAGCCTGTACGCGGCCTTCGGCAACAAAGAGGAACTGTTCCGCAAAGCCCTGGAGCGCTACACCGAGGGTCCGGCCGACTACGGGACGCGCGCCCTGGAGGAGCCGACCGCGCGAGACGTGGCCGAGGCGATTCTCTACGGAGCGGTTCGGACCACGACGCGTCCCGGAGGCCCTGCGGGATGCCTGGTCGTGCAGGGCGCGCTGGCGTCGGGCGATGCGGGCCGGCCCGCGCACGACATGCTGGCCGAATGGCGGAACGATTCGGGTCTACGCCTTGAGGAGCGCTTCCGGCGGGCCGTCGACGAGGGCGACCTTCCGCGCGACGCCAACCCCCGACAACTCGCCCGACATGTCATGACGGTGGCCTTCGGCATCGCCGTCCAGGCCGCCGGCGGCCTCGGCCGCGACGAACTCCAGGACATCGCCGACATGACACTGGACCGCTGGCTGCCGTAGCGGGCGCGCGGCAGACACACACGGGGCGTTCCCGCCAGTACCACACAGCCAGGCCAGTACTACACAGCCAGGCCTGAACGATCCGGAGGCGCAGGCACCGCTTGAAGTGGTGCCCGCGTGCGGCGGCCCGACGGCCGCAACGGAGGCCGGACCACAAGAATCCAAGACCAACGACCTCATCCTCTTCGCCGATCAGGTTGAACAAGCGGCACTCAAGCGCCCGGCCGGTCACAGACCGACCACCGAGCCCCAGCCCGGTTTGCTCACCCCGCACCACCAGCGATCCCCTGGCACGCCGCTGACCAGCACACCTGATCCCAACCCAAAGACGAATCAGATAAATACCCACAATCCGCCGTCGAAGGTGCGGCCGCAGGGAGGCGGAACACAGGACACGCCTGATGAGACGCTGTTCGCAGCGATCATCTATGTGCTGGTGAGCGGGTGTGCCTGGCGGGCGCTGCCGCCGTGCTTCGGAATCTCGAAGTCGACCGCTCACCGGCGGTTCACGATCTGGTCCAGGGCCGGCGTCTGGGGGCGGCTGCACGAGGCCGTCATCGACAGAATCGACGAGTGCGGCCTGCTCGACCTCTCCCGCGTGGTCCTCGACTCCGCACACGTGCGGACCAAAAAGGGGGCGAACTCACAGGCCCGAGCCCCGTGGACCGGGGCAAACCGGGTTCCAAGATACACATCCTGTCGGACGCGGCCGGACTGCCCCCGGTCGTCGGCGTCTCCGCCGGCAACACCCACGACAGCCACGGACTGAAACCCATGGCGGCCAGTCCCCAAACGAGACACGACCCCGAGAACGGCTGGAACTACAAGCCCGGCAAACTCCACGCCGACAAAGCATACGACGTTCCTGACCTGCGGAAATGACTTCTCCGTCAACGTATCGGCGTCCGCATCGCGCACAAAGGCATCGAATCCGGAAAACGATGAGGGCACCACCGGTGGCCCATTGAGCGGACCATGTCGTGGCTGACCGGCTACCGCAGACTCAACCACCGCCACGAACGCCACCCCCGCAACTACCTCGCATTCCTCGGCCCCGCCGCCACCCTCTGCTAAGCCGGCGCGGCCGAACATCTGACGCCTGAGTGTCTTGACGCGGTTGACGTGTCCCTCGACGACCCCCGAGTTCCAGGGCTGTGTGAGGCCGGCGGTGACGGCGTCGAGGCCGGAAAGAGACGCGACTGGCCACGGTCCTCGGGCGCCCCACCGGGCTTCAGTCCATGGCTGTAGTGGCTGTTGGCGCCGGAGAGGCCGGCCAGCAGGGCGGTCTCGCCGGTCCTGTCAGCCGAGGCATGCCTCGGCAACCGCAGTGTCCTCGGCAACCTGACCACCGGAAGCGCCGACGGCGCCGATGACGCGGCCGCCGCTGACAATGGGCAGGCCGCCGCCGAAGGTCACCAGGCCGCCGTTGGTGACCTCGATGTTGTACAGATCGCCGCCGGGCTGTGACAGCTTGCCGATCGCCGCTGACGGCATCTTAAAGAAGGCGGCCGTCCTCGCCTTGCGGATCGCAATGTCGATGGAGCCCAGCCAGGCGTCCTCCATCCGGGAGAAGTGCAGCAGATGACCGCCGGCATCCACCATCGCGATGTTCATACGCACGCCCATCTCGGCAGCCTTGGCGATGCCCGCCGCCGTGCGGTCCATCGCCTCCTGCAGCGTCAGAGCAGTCACTGTCCCTGGTCCTTTCCGGTGTTCGCGGTGCTCCGCCGGTCCGCTCGGGACCGCGGCAGGCGAGTTGATCGGCTGTGGGCGCTCAGCACAGTCTGCACGGGTACGGGTACGGGTACGGAGGCGGTGGCTGTCTCGGTCGGCACGTCCCGGGGAACAGCAGTGGAGATCATGCTTTGCCGCACACCGCCACCTCTGCGACCGTTCGCAGGCGCTACCCCTTTTCTTCGGCTTGAACGGCTGTCACGTTGACGGTTGTGGCTTGAGCACAACCGCATCCTGATGGGCGAGGCAAGGGCGTCGGTACGTGCCCTGACCACGCGGCCGACCTCATCCACGGGCCTGACCCTCTGCACGGCCTTCGGGGGAGACGCTGGAAGCGGCGCTGCAGGAGCCGGAATTGCCGATGGACCTGGCGGACACCGGTGACACCGACCGCTGGGACCACGGGCTGCGGGCGTTCCACGGCTGAGGGTTCACTCTGGTGGGACAGGATGTCGGAAGCCCGGTCATCACCGTACCGGGCTCCGGCTCCGCCGCCGATCCCATCGCCTTCTTCAGTCCCGTCGTGTCTCCCTCACCCAAGGAAGAGGATGCCGGCCGACTGCGGGACGGAGTACTCGATACGCGCCGTGCGCGACGAGCAACTGCTTGGCCAGCAGTTCGTCGAGAGTGGCACGGATGTCGGCCGGATCGGCCTTGAGGTAGCCCTGGACCTGGGTGACGAGATCGCCGGGCGTCCGCGCGACGCCGACGGTGAGGGCGGCGCGCAGGAAGATCTGCTGCCGGAACGTGATGCCGCGCCGGGCCAGGACGTGCTCCAAGACCCCGCGGGCGGCGTAAGTGGGCCAGGGCGAGGCGCAGGGCCACGCCGGGACCGCCGCGTGGCCCGCACGCCAATGACGAGGACGACGACGGCGGGCAGGACGGAGCGTCAGGCCGCGACCAGGGCGCTGATCAGCTTGGCTGCCCCCCTTTGTTCTGCGGCTTCGCGGTGGTTACCGTCAGTTCCCGGGGAGCGCGCGGTTCGATACCGGTGCCCCTGACCGCCTTGGCGAACTCGGCGTCGAACCACTCCTTGCCTCCCTCCCCGCCGGGGTGGCGGGGTACTGCGGGGTACTTCGGCCGCAGCAGCCGTGGCCGGGCAGCCCCTGCATCCGATGGACCCGGCCAGCCTGCTCGACCGGCTCCGAGCCGCCGGAGTTCCCGCCCAGCGCGGCCGACCAGGGCGGACAACCGACGACTGCGCCCGTACAGCACACGGCGCCCTTCCGACGACGGCGCCCGCACCGCACAACCCGCGGGCCCGTCGGAGAGTTGAACGGGCATGACACGTCATACCCATCGCGGCCATGCCAGGACGCCGTCCGAGGCCCACCACATCGCCGGTAGCGTGGCCGCACACCTGAGAAGGAGTGAGCGCATGGACGAGCCGGACACCGAAGAAGAGGCGGTCGTCGCGCGGATCAAGGCCCAGGATGCCGCCTTCGCGGAACTGGACCGGCAGCACCGTACGTACGCGGTGCGCGGACCCATCCGCGTCGAGGTGCACGGTGAGCGGTACAAGGTGCCGCTCACCGTCAGGGACGTACGGGCCGCCCTGCCGGCAGAACTCCGTACGGCGTTCGACGACGAGATCGACGGCGCTCCCCCGGCGGTCACCGGCCGGCTGATCCGGAAGTGGGCCCTGGAGACCATCCCCGGCGACGCGATCGACCGCGTCGATGTCCTGCTGCGCGCCGAGCAGCTGGCGGCCGGGCTCGGGACGGCCGCCGCCTGACCTACCGCATCGCCTTCGCCCCCATCGCCGAAGAAGCCCTCGGCAAGCTCCCTTCCCCAACCGCTTCAAGACCGCCGTGGTGCGCACCCTGGGTACCGAACCGTACGGACACGGATCCACACCGGTAGGCAGCGACAGGGAACGACGCGAGGCCGTCGTCTCCGGGGCGATCGTCCGGTACATCATCTCAGCCGGAATCCCCACCGTCACCGTCGTCGGGCTCGTCCCCGAACCGTAGGCAGCCCGTTCGGCCGTGGTCCTGGGCGAGATCCAGTACGACAGTCCCGGCCGGACATCGAGTACAAGGCCAGTTGGGGCAACCTCGCGGCACTCGCCGGCCAGATGCTGCCCTGGTGGCCGGACCTCCTGCGCCTGCCGAGCGTGGTCCGCGAGTGGCAGCCCGGCCGCCCCAGCGGCCGTGGTCGAAATTCCTGCCAACGACAACGAGAAGATCCTGCGCCAAGCCGCGGCCAACGACATCTTCGACGGCACTTACGGGCGGCCGTGACGGACATGGCCAACAGCAACCGCAACAACCGGATCGACCACACGACGCACGAGATCGGGATCTTCTGCAAAGACAGGTACGGCCAAACGCCGAACCCCGTCGTCGCCGGCGCCGTACCCGACACCGCCACCATCTCACCCCGGAAGTCGGCGTTCGTGTACATGACGCTGACCGGCGCCAAGGCCGCAGCGCCCGCGCTGGCCTTCGTGACCGTTCCCGCGTTCAACCGGTTCAGGAGGCGGGTGTCGCTCATCACGACCCGGGAGCCGTCCGGGCATCGGTGATACGTCCGTCAGTGGCCTTGACAATCGCGTCGGTGAAGCTCGCACAGCAACTCTTCGCGCCCGTCAACACGTTCACAACGCAGTGGCGATCCTTTTCCGCTGCCCGGGCCAGCTGTGCTGTGACCGCGATGCCCATCCCCGCGACGGCGGCGGCTACCGCGAACATCCGACTACGCATTCTTAGTCCCTCGGTCAAGGTCAGTCCCGCGGGGCCAGACGGCTGGGCATGTTGCTCTGCCCGGACCACCTCACGTCCCGGGCTGTGATCTGACCTCATCTGGACTCGCCTCGCTGGGAGCGTGAGCTCGCGAGGCAACACCAATACGAACCAACCATGAAACGGATCTTCATCCATCGTGAGCATCAACTGGATCACGCGCGCTGAAATCAGCGCAGACATCCCCACCATTCGCGACATCAGCCTCGCCGCGTTTGACACTCCGTTGGAGGCCGACCTCGTCGATGCCCTGCGCGCCGACCCTTCGTGGATCAACGGGCTGTCCATCGTCGCCGGCGACCACGACGGCAAACTCATCGGCCACGCGCTGCTGACCCGCTGCCACAGCGCCGACACCCCGGCCCTGTGCCTAGGCCCGTCTCCGTCTGGCCCGAGTACCAGAAGACCGGCGCTGGATCCGCGGCAATCCGCGTCTCGTTGCAGGCCGCCAAGGAGTTGGGCGAGCGCTTCGTCACTGTCCTCGGACACCCGACGCACTACCCGCGGTTCGGCTTCACTCGCGCTTCCAAGCACGGCATCGGACTCAGCATCGACGTCCCGGACGAGGCCATGACGGCCCTCACCCTCGACGCCGAACACCCGCTGCCCAGCAGCACCGTCCACTACGCCGCACCGTTCGGCATCCAGTCAGAGCCCGCCGTGCCGGGGCGCCAGCGAACCCCGGCACGGCGGTTCCCGCCAGCTCCCCCGCACAGTGCGCCAGTCATCCAGCTCATCGCCTCCGGCGAGTCGGCCGTCGTCGAGCTGCGCAACGGCCAGGTCCACAACCGGCTCGGCCCCGCAACCGACCCCG
Source organism: Streptomyces sp. NBC_00872 (assembly GCF_045161915.1). Classification (NCBI taxonomy): domain Bacteria; kingdom Bacillati; phylum Actinomycetota; class Actinomycetes; order Kitasatosporales; family Streptomycetaceae; genus Streptomyces; species Streptomyces sp. NBC_00872. Next base: position 19,663 of record NZ_CP108806.1, read on the forward strand.
ACCTCATCCTGGACAGACGCCCCGTGCCGTTCCCGGCCTGCTCAGCGGTCTGACCGGTCTCGAACGCGCCGGCCAACTCAGTCTGTCCACCACCGGTCGACAGGACCCGTCCACCCGCCTCCGCCGCTCGCACGGGACCGATCCCGGGCCCAGGACGAGGTCCCCGGATGAGCGGCGGCTCCGCACCGTCGGCGAAGTCCCCGTAGCACGCCCCGGCCCCGCCACCCCTCCGCATCCGCGCCCCGGGGCCCCTGCCCACCCGTCCCGGACGGCCCCCGGGCCCCGGGTGAAACAGACCAGCCGACACACCGACGCCGACCGGCGGATCGGAGACCAGACCCACGAACCGGAAGGCGAGTTCGGGGCCGGGCAGGCGGCGACCGAGGACCTGCGGGCCAAGGCGGTGAAGGCGCGGTCGGCCGACACGAACTACGCCCGTGCGTCGCGATGAGCGAGCGCGGAGGCAGGGCGCCGGCCAGGCGCTCTGTACCACGGTCGTCGCGGGCACGGGCACGGGGAACGGCGTAATGTCCCCGGCTCTCACGCGGGAGCGCGGGCAATGAGCACCCCTTGCCGGATGCTCACTGTCGGCATGTACCCGCTGGCGAGCTCTGTCCGCCGGCGGCCGTTGGCCGTCTTCCTGCGGGGCGGGCGGGGCATCGATGGCAAGCGTCTACGGTCCATGCGGACCGATCACGCCCGCGCGATCCTCTTCATCGAACACAACATCCGCACCGTCCACGCCGTATCCGTACAGGGGGGCGGCGCCGGCTCACCCGTTGTGTGGCTGTCTCCTGATCGTACCCGCGCTGCCCAGGGGTGCCGTGAGACTTGCGCCGTGGCCGACATCGGACGCCCCACTTGGCCAACGAGGGCGACGGCACTCTTGCCGGCAAGCCGCAAACGGCCACCGTTCCCGGCGCTCGGAACCCCAGCCGGACGACCGGAACGCGGCCAGGGATTTGCAGTGGGCGAGTCCGGCCGATCGTCGTCCGCCTGGTCAGGTGGTCCGGTCGGGGGGCTGCAGGGAGTCGAGCCAGCGAAGGAGACGGGCGCCCTCGCGGGCCATGATGTCCGGGTCGCGCAGGGCGTTGGCCAGGAGCGACATGCCCTGATAGGCGGAGATGAGGGTGATGGCGAGGCCGTCCGGGTCGCGCAGGCCCAGGGCACGGAACTGGCGTCCGGTCCATTCCAGCAGGCGTCGGATGACCGTGCCGGCCTCCGCGTCGAGGATCCCGTCGGCGCGTTTGTCGAGTTCGACGGCAAGGGTGCCGGTGGGGCAGCCATAACGGGCGGTGACCTGGCGCTGGTCGACCCATGCCTCGATCAGGGCCTTGAGGCGGTCGCGTGGCTCGGGCAACCGGTCGAGGCGACTGGTGAGTTCGTCCAGGTGTGCACTGTGCTCGGAGAGCGCGGCCAGGACCAGCTCGTCTTTGGTCTTGAAGTAGTAGTAGACGTTCCCGACGGGAACGTCCGCCGCCCGCGCGATGTCGGCGAGGGTGGTGCGCTCGACCCCCTGCTCGTGCAGGACCCGGGCCGCCTCGGTCGTGAGTCGTCGGCGCTTGTCGGCTGTCCGCGCCCGGGGCTTCACTGAGTCAGTCACCCGACTAACTATAGACAACCCCCGGCGCGGTCATGCTACGGTCCAAATAAGTCAGTCAACTAACTCATACGGAGATACGGCAATGATCGTGGTGACAGGCGCGACCGGCAACATCGGACGAATCCTGGTGCCCCTGCTGGCAGAGGCGGGGGAGAATTCCGTGGCCGTCTCGCGACACCCGCAGCCCGAAAGGCTCCCGGCCGGAGTCCGGTACGCCCAGGCCGACCTCGGGACCAGTACGAGCATGCGGCCCGTCCTCGACGGCGCCGACGCCCTCTTCCTCCTGCTGGGCGGCGAGCTCAACAGCCACGGCGAAAGCCCGAGCACCCTGCTCGACACCGCTCTGGACGCCGGGGTCAGGCGGATCGTCCTGCTCTCCTCCCAGATCAACTCCACACGCCCCGAGGCCCTTTCCCACACCCGCCTGCGCGAGTTCGAGGCCGCCGTGCGCGCCTCCGGAGCGGACTACACGATTCTGCGCCCGGGCGGCTTCGCCTCCAACGCCCTCGCCTGGGCCGATCCGGTGCGCACGAAACGTACGGTCCTCGCCCCGTTCGGCGATGTGGCCCTGCCCGTGATCGACCCGGCCGACATCGCCGCAGTCGCCGCATCCGCTCTGCGCGAAGAAGGGCACTCAGGCCGCACCTACGAACTGACCGGACCCAAGGCCGTCAGCCCGCGCCAGCAGGCCGCAGCAATCTCGCGGGCCCTCGGCGAGGACGTCGACTTCGCGGAGCTGACCCGCGAACAGGCCCACACCCACATGACGCAGTTCATGCCCGAAGAGGTCATCGACGGCACCCTGGACATCCTCGGCGTCCCACTGCCGACCGAGCAGGCGATCAGCCCTGATGTAGAGACCGTCCTCCGCCGGCCCGCAAGGACCTTCGACGAGTGGGTCGCGCGCAACCTGCCGGCCTTCCAGTAGGCCCCGCCCCGGCACGACGGGTATCCCCCTGCACCAGGTTCCCGACCCGAAACGGACCGGCATTACGCAGGATCCCCGAGAGATCCAGGAATCGCCGGAGCCCGCCCCGGGTCTCATCCGGGTCGCTGATCACCCGGTCACATCGCGTCCGGCCCGGACCGTCCACTCATCGCGTGAATGAGCGGAGTCGCAGAGGAACGCCCCGCAACCCGTCCGGAAGCAGACGTTCCACCATCGCCATCACGGTCGCTCACCAGCCCAGTGATCAAGCCAGTGCCTAGTGATCAAGCCAGTTGAGACGACCTCTGGGGTCAACACCAGCCGAACCACCTGAGCGCGAACCCGGACGGGACGCTGCACCACCCCGGCCAGATCACGGAGGTCAGCCGGCGTGCCGATTCGGCGGACCTGGTTGCCGCCGCACAAGAAAGATCTTCCGGGAACTCGCGTCCAGGAGCGGCAGTTGAAAGGATGCCCACGACTGCGCAGCCGCCTCACGCGTGCCACGGGTCAGCCACACCGACAAGAAGGGATTCGACATATGGACGACATCTTCGGGGAACTCATCGAGGAGATCGCGGAAGAAACGGCCGAGGAGATCGGCGGCGAAATCGCCGAAGAGGTCGTCGAAGGACTCTTCGACTGACCAAACGTCCATGGGATGCGGCAACGGTCCGACCCGCACCGCATCCCATGGACGAAGACGCCAGAAGCGGGCGCCGCCATGATGGCGCGCATCGGGGAGGCGGCATGCCAGGCGTTGCCGACCGTGACGCCGGTCCTGGGGGTGTTGACGCGGTGCCAGCCGACAGCGGCCACGAGGTTGGAGAAGTCGTGGACCGCGGGGTGCTTCGGAAGGACCTCCGCCTGGCGTTCGAGGAGCCAGCGGATGTCGATGGCGAGTAGCCCTCGGGGGTTGTGGCGGGGTGCGACAATCCGTCCGTGTCCGAGGAGCTCTCGCGTTGGTATCGGGGCCGCCTGGTGGGCGGTCCGTTCAGGTCGTTCGACCCGGGTGAGTGCGACGCGCTCGAACGGGAGATCGGGCTGCCCCTGCCGCCCGCGTACCGCTCGTTCCTGGAAGCCGTCGGCGGGGAGAAGCTGGACTACTCGGTCCGCCTCCCGGCTTGTGAACCGGAACCGGTCCAGGGCTTCGACGACCTCTACCAACTGGGCCGTGACAACGCCGGTGGGTACGGCTGGGGGACTCTGCTGGGCGAGTACCGACGCAGTCGCGATGGGTGGCTCGCTGAGAACGTGCCCCTGACCGGCCTGCTGCCCATCGCCCGCAACGGCAGCAGCGATAGACTCTTCCTCGACCTGAACCCGGCCGCTCAAGGCCAGCTCCATGCCTGCGTCCATGCCATCGCCTGGCCGGGGTATCTGAGCAGCCATGTCTTCACGAAGGCCGCCGACGACTTCGACGCCTATCTCGACAGCCTGTTCATGACCCCGAGCATGGCGGAGGACGCCTGGGGCGATGTCGCCGACAGCGACCCCTCGGATCCTTGGCGCAGGACCGTCGAGGAGTGGTTGGACAAGGAACTGCCGACTTGGCGTGCTGAAGCCTGGGCCACACCCTGACGCGCGGTGTGGCGATGCTGCCGGACAGCTTCAGCTTGAACCAGGTGGCGAGTTCAACGGCCTTGGGTTCGGGGAGGCTGGGCAGCCGACCACGGGTTCTGCCGCCGGCCGCCTTGCGGCCCGCGTGGCAGGCCGCGTACAGGCCGGAACTCAGACCCGGTGCGCGCGTACAGCGAGGCCATCAAGGCGGTGGAGGCGGCAGCGCACGCTGTCATCCAGCCGAACAACCCCGAGGCCAGGCTCGGTACGATGCGCGGCGAGATCAAGAACGCCCGCCACAAGCCCACCACCGCGATCTCCACACCGCCGACCGGTGACCCGATCTGCCCCGGTGGAGGCGACGACGCGCGCCCTGTGGGATGGGCAGACCTCCAGCCACGGCGCCCTGAGCGCCACCGTTCCCCAATCCCTGGAGGCCGCCAGGGCCGGAGTCCGCCTCGCCGCCGCTCTCGTCCACTGGTTCGTCTCCGGAGCGGTCGTCCGGACCCCCTGAGCTTCTCCGGCGCAGAGGCCGGCCGCCACCCGAACGGTGAGGGCCAGCCTTGCCGGTCGACAACTGCACGACGTTGGGTAGCGATTTCGGTGGCCTGTTCGGAGCGCTTTCCCAGGTCTCAGCATGGGATCGATGTGGCATGTGCTTGTACATGCCCGATGTCCGCCGACCACACCGTCACCACACCGCGCACCAGATGGCGGCTCGCCCATTGACCGGCCCGCGCATCAGCGGCGGGCTGAGCGCCCGGCTGGAGAACGAGGAGCCCCCGCAGCAGAAATGCGGGGATTCGGCTCTCGCAGGGCCAGCGCTTGTAGCCGACGCGATGCCCCACCGGCGCGGGCGGACCAGCATCGGCCAGCCGAGGCGAGATGTGCACGAAGCGGGGACAGCACGGTACGGGTGAGCGCAGACTTGGCGTGGCTGTTTCCGAGGCAATCGTAGAGGAAGCGATATGCGCGATGAGCCCAGCAGCAGGTCCGGGGCTGCCCGCGATCCCGGGCCGGTGGAAATCGGAACAACTCGCAATGCGGTCGGATCCGCGCATTCCGGTAACTATGTTGAAGGGCTGCTGACCGCAGCAGCCCTGACGCCCTTCTTCCAGGCCATCGCTACCAAGTTCGGTACCCAGGCCGCTGAGGGAATGGGGAAGGTGTGGGGAGACCTCATGGGCCGCATGCGACGTGACCGAGCGCAGGCGACAGCTCCCGAGGTCCCCGCTGAACTCCTCCTTGAGGGACCGAACGGAGCTCGGGTCTTCTTCAGCATCGAGCTCCCTCCTGAGGCTGTGCGTCACCTGGTGGAGATGGGGGCCGAAGGGCTGTGGCCGCTGGGGAAGAATCCGACGCTCCGCTGGCACGGCAACGTCTGGCGCGCGAACCTTCGCCAGGATGACGGGGTGATCGTGGGCGAAAAGTACTGGGATTCCACAGCGAGGACATGGAACGACCGCCCGCCTTTGCCATAGCCCCTCGTGCTGTAGCCCCTCGCTTCGGCCCGGCCCCGGCGGACCTTCGGGGACAAGCCTGCGACGTCTACGGCGCGCGCTTCGGCAGCGCGGCAACGAATACCGAGGCGTACACGGACACCAGGCGGACAACCGTCCATCACACCATCCGCGCGTATCTGTGAAGCCGGCCTTGACGACAAAGGTCCGCGTCCTCAAGGCCGCCAAACCCGAGGTCGCCCCGCCCCGCCAGGCGGACCCTGCCAGGCCCCGGCGCCCGTCGTCGCCCAGACACTCGGCTACCACAACAAGAGCACCACCCGCATCGCCACCGACGCCGGAGCCCTGGAAGAGCTTCGCGCCGGGCGATCACAGCAGCTGACAGGCACGGTGGCACGGGAACGACTGAGGCTGACGGAACAATCAGCCATCGGCCAGAGCCATGAGGAACTGCGTCTGTGCGTCGTCCCGCCCCGCGCACCCTCTGGGGACCGCGATGAGGGCGGCCAGGGCTCGGCACCAACCCAGCACACGATGAGGAGACTGGTCCGGAACCAGCACCGCCAGACCGCAGTACCGAGTGCTCACCGCGTGCGGGAGCAGAGACCCGCAGATCCCGCAGCAGCGTCGCGACCTCGACCAAACTCCATGCACGCTGCCTCACCTGCACTCCCGGCGCCACGTCCTCCAGCAGCAGGGCCCCGGCGGTCAGATCTTGTGCCAGCAGTGTGACAACCGACGGGCGTCCTTTCCCAAGCCACCAGAGCTTCGGCTTCCTCCCGGGCGATCCCGGGCTCCGGCGTGAGTTTCAGCCACGCCCAAGTCCCAGCGGGCAGCGAGTTCGTTCACGAGAGCCGGCAAGTCATTGCACCAGGCCAGCACCTCAGCTCCGAACCGAACGACGAGCCGGTCCCGGACCTCTGGCGCGACGCGGGCCAGCTCTCTCAACTTGTCCCCCGCGGGTGGTGGATGCAGCCTTCGCGCCCACTAAGAGCACGGTCCATGCACGTCCCCGACATTTTTCCTTGTCACAGAGCGTGAAGAGTGGTCTCGGCCAGCCCTCTTAACGCAGCACTCAGGATTACCGGCGGTTACCAATCCCGAGGGCCGATTCCTCCTTCTCAGCGCAGTTGCTCGGCCAGTCCGACGATGATGCCCTCCGGGCCGCGGACGTAGCAGAGCAGATAGCTGTCCTCGAACCGGGCGATCTCGCCGACGAGTTCGGCGCCGTGAGGGCGCAGGCGGGCAACGGTGTCTTCGATGTCGTCGACGGCGAACATGACGCGGTGCGTGCCCAGAATGTTGTGTGGCCGGTTGCGCGGCCCGGCGCTGATCACCGCGGGGCTGCGGTACTTCGCCAGCTCGAGCCGGCTGTGACCGTCCGGGGTCCGGACCATCGCGATGTCACAGCGGACGCCGTCGAGTCCGGTGCACTGGTCGGCGAAGAGGCCCTCGACCTCCGCCCTGCCCTCCAGCTCCATACCGAGTTCCACGAAGAACGCGATGGCGGCGTCCATGTCCTCGACGACGATCCCGACGTTGTCCATCCGCTGAATCGCCATGCTGGTTTCTCCTTCTTCCTCGTGCGGCCGGTGGTGGCCGCTGATGTCCTTGGGACGGAGCCGCTGGCGCGTTCTCGACATCCGCAGACCGCCGAACTCCGAAAAATCTGGATCGCGCCTCAGCACCGCTACAGCAGACCCGCGAGCCAGGCGCCACCACCAAGGGTGAGTGCGGCACAGGTGGCCGCTCCGAGCAGGTGTGGGCGCGGCTCGCCATGCTTCCGCTGGACTTCGGCCGGTGGCCGTTCCCTCACGTGAGAACATCACCGTCGGCAAGGGCCCGGAGGACGATGCCTCCGTCGATGCCGCCGCCCACGCGGTCGGCGCCGACACCGTACTGAACGGGCTCCCCTACGGACTTGACACCAACCTCGCGCCCTCTTGGTGGGGAGGGCGCGACCTTTCCGGCGGTCAATGGCAGCGCATCGCCGCAGCCCGCGCGTTTTACCGCGCTCCGTACTCATCCGCGACCAACCCACGTCAGCACTCGACCCCCTTGCTGAAGGAGCCGTCTACGAACGCATCCGCACCCTGAGCGCCGGTCGCACGGTCATCCTCATCACCCACCGTCTCGGCTCCACCCGCAGCGCGGCCCGCATCATCGTCCTCGACCACGGACGCCTCATCGAAGTGGACGCTCACCAACCCTCGGGCCGAAACGGCCGCGGCCTCGTTGAAGCAGTCGCTGACATGGTCGTCGGCCTAAGGTGGCGTGATGAAGCTTCTCCTTACCGACTCCGGTGTCAAGAACGCGAGCATCCTGGCGGCGCTGGTCGATCTCCTGGACAAACCGATCGCCGAGGCCAGCGCCCTCTGCATCCCCACCGCGGGGTACGGAGGCCGGCATGGGGATCCGGGCGGGCCGTGGCGTTTCATCAGCGGACGGTCACCCAATCCCATGACCGAGTTGGGATGGAAGTCGGTGGGCGTGCTGGAGCTCACCGCACTGCCCAGCATCGACAAGGAACGCTGGGTCTCCTGGGTCCGAGAGGCAGACACCCTGCTGGTGAACGGCGGCGACGCGCTGTACCTGTGCCACTGGATGCGGGAGTCCGGACTGGCCGACCTCTTCCCGTCGCTGCGCGACACGGTCTACGTAGGGCTCAGCGCCGGGAGCATGGTCCTGACTCCCCGCATCGGGGAGGACTTCGTGGGCTGGAAGCCGCCCACCGGTGACGACAGCACACTGGGAGTCGTCGATTTCTCCATCTTCCCGCACCTCGACAGCCCGGACTGTCCTGAGAACACCATGGCCGAGGCGGAACGGTGGGCCGCCGATATAAAGGGTCCCGCGTACGCCATCGACGCTCAGACCGCCATCAAGGTGACCGAGGCGGCGTCGAGGTCGTCTCCGAAGGGCACTGGAAGCTGTTCAACCCGGCAGTGTGAACATCGACAACCTTCCCGTCCTCGAGGTCGCCGCGCCGGACCGGAGCGTGAGTCCACGATCGAAACGATCCTCGCCGGCACCGAGACTGCGATGACCGGGTTGCCCGCGCTGCACGAATGTGCGGGCGAGCCACTGCGCTGCGTAAGTGCCTGGCGCTGTCGGAAATGTCGTCCACGTAGTCGCGCAGCAGGGTACTGGGCGCCGGGGTGCCGAATTCGGGGTTGACGCTGAATGCAACGATCACGCGGTCCAAGTGGTGCGTCTCGGCCGCCGTCACCTTCGTCAGTTGGCTCAACGCGAGCTCCACCAGGACGACCTGGGACCGGCGCGGCAGTCGGTCAGCGGCTGGCGATAACCCACAGGATCAGGGCCACAGCCGACGGACGTGGTCTCCCGTGTACGGACCGGCGCTGGGTGAGTCGGTGTTACGGGCCGCGACGCGGGCACGGGGAGCAGTTGCTTCCGCTCACCTTCGGTCTTCAGTTCGTGGGACGATCCCCGCGGGCGCGGGGATGCCTCCTGCGCTGCGGCCTCACGTTCCAGGACGGCGTCCGTGTCACCGTCCGCGCCGCGGAGCAGCGCCTTGACCTCGGCGTAGGCGACGGTTGGTCCTGTGGCGAGCCGCTGGGCGAGGGCGAGACCCTCGTCGGCCGCGGAGCCGTCCGGCACGACCTGGTCGACCAGGCCCCGTCGTCGGGCCTCTTCGGCGTCGAAGCGGTCGCCGATCAGCATCAGGGCCGCCGCGCGCGAGGGTCCGACTGCCTGCGCGAGTGCGCCGCTCAAGCCACTGTCGGCAGCACGATCGCGAACGCCGACGCGGGACTCTTCTCCAGGGCACGGGCGTGCTCCTTGAGGTCCTGGCCGACGTAGAAGTGCCGGCCCCGGGCGGTCAGCGGGACGGCCCGTACGAGGTCGCCGTCTGCGCGTACCCGTCGGACGGCGGCGGACAGGCCGTGGCGAAGGGGGATGTCCAACGCGTTGCCGGCGGCCGGTCTGAGCAGTTCGACGACGGCGACGGTGCCTTCCAGGCGGTAGATCACCCGGTGTTCCTGGCTGTCGGCGGCAAGGGCGGACCCGGCCGGGGGCGTCTGCGTACGGGGCGTAGCCGGCTCGTTCGTTGCTCTCACCGCCATGTGTAGAACCCCTGTCCGGTCTTGCGGCCCAGCTCGCCGCAGGCGACCTTCTCGCGCAGCAGCCGTGGTGGGGCGAAGCGTTCACCGAGGGTGGCTTCCAGGTGCTCGGCGATGGCGAGGCGGACGTCGAGTCCGACCAGGTCGGTCAGGCGCGGCGGTCCCATCGGGTGCTTGTAGCCCAGTCGCATGGCGTCATCGATCGCCTCGGGTTCCGCGACGCCCTGTTCGACCATGCGGATCGCTTCCAGGCCGAGGGCTACGCCGAGGCGGCTGCTGGCGAATCCGGGCGAGTCGTTCACGACGACGTCCCGCTTGCCGAGGCCGCGGGTCCAGTCGAGGGCGGCCTGGACGGTGTCCTCGCCGGTGTGTGGTGTGAGGACGATCTCGATCAGCGCCGAGGCGGGTACGGGGTTGAAGAAGTGCATGCCGAGGAAGCGGCCGGGGCGGTTGAGAGCGGCTGCCAGCTCGGTGACCGACAGGGAGCTGGTGTTGCCGGCGAGGACGGTCGTGCCGGACACCGTCTGCTCGGCGGCGGCCAGGACGCGGGCTTTGAGGGCGGCGTCCTCGGGTACCGCCTCCACGACCAGGTCGGCGTGCTCGGGCAGGTCGCCGACGGCGCGCACGGTGGTCACGCGCGCGAGCAGCCGGGCCGCCGATTCCGGCAGCCGGTCTCTTTCCTCGGCCCGCTTCAGGCCGACGGCGATGCGGTCGAGTGCCGCGGCGGCCGCGGCGGCGTCGCTCTCCACGACGGTGACCTGTGAACCGGCGGTCGCGAAGGACTGCGCGATTCCCGCGCCCATGCGGCCGCCGCCGATCACCCCGACGATCGCGGGTGCTGTGGTCATGTCCGGGTCCTCTTCTCCAGGAAGCGTGTCATGCGCTCCTTCTTGTCCTGGCCTTCGAACAGCACCGCCTAGGCCAGATCGTCGGCGACAGGGTGGGCGCCGGGCGCGTCCACGACCAGCTTGGTCAGGCGTAGCGCCATGGTCGACGACTTCATCACGCGGTCGAGCAGCAGGTGCGCCTCGTCCAGCAGCTTCTCGGCGGGGACGACGTCGATGACCAGGCCGGCCGCCAGGGCCGCCGCCGCGTCCAGTTGCCGGCCGGCGAGCAGGATCTGCTTGGCGACGGACTCGCCCACGAGTTCGGGCAGCCGCCAGCAGGCTCCGGCTGCGGCGAGGATGCCGAGCCCCGGCTCGGGGTTGCCGAAGACGGCATCCGGACCGGCGATGCGCAGATCGCAGGCGTAGGCCAGTTCCGCGCCGCCGCCCAGCGTCCAGCCGTCGACCGCGGCAAGCGTGGGCAGAGGCAGCCGCCGCACCCGCTCGAACAGTCGGCTGTTGACGCCCTGAAGGGCTTCGTCACGGCCGCGCCGGAGCAGTTCGGCTATGTCGGCGCCGCCGGCGAAGACACGGTTGTGTCCGATGAGCAGCAGTAGCTTGGGGCGCCGCTCCAGTTCGGTGCAGACCTTGTGCAGTTCGTCGACCATCTGTCCGCTGATGGCGTTGCGTGCCTCGGGGCGGTGCAGTGTGACGACGACCCGGTCGTCGCGCTCTTCGACCAGCAAAGTCTCGAACGTCGCGCCGTTCACACGCGCTCCACCAGCATGGCCACGCCCTGGCCGACGCCCACGCACAGCGTGGCAAGACCCCGGCGGGCGTCCTCTCGCTCCAGCCGGCCCAGCAGGGTGAGCAGGATACGGGCGCCGGAGCAGCCGAGGGGGTGGCCCAGGGCAATGGCGCCGCCATCGGCGTTGACCTTCTCCTCATCGAGCTCGAGGCGGCGGATGACGGCCAGTGCCTGCGCGGCGAAGGCCTCGTTCAGTTCGATGGAGTCGAGGTCGCCGGTCTGCCATCCGGCGTGGGCCAGCGCCTTCTCGGTGACAGGTACCGGACCCAGGCCCATGAGGTTGGGCTGGACTCCGGCCGAGGCGCAGGCGACGATCCTGGCCCTGGGGGTCAGGCCGTATCGCTCGACGGCTTCAGCGCTTGCCACGACCAGGGCGGCGGCTCCGTCGGAGAGCGGCGAGGAGGAGCCCGCCGTCACCGCGGCGCGGCGCACGGCGTCGCCGACGACGAGGGCGGCGAGATCGTCGGGGCGTACAGAGGCGAGTGCGCCGCCGTAGCGGCCCTGGGCGGTGCGGGCTCCGTCGATCAGGTAGACCTCGTCAGACATGGACTTGCTCCTTGGCGGTGACCGGGCGGCGCGCCTCAGGGAGGGCGAACCGGCTGGTGACGAAGGCGAGTCGGGCACTGGATGTCGGCGGCCGGGCAGGGTGTCCCGGGAGGAGGCTGCAGTGGGCGTCGAGGTCCGTCCAGTAGAGAGGGAGGCGTGCCGACGGGTGGCGCCGGGCGATCCCTGCGGAGTGTGTCCACTCCTCGACCGGTGGGTTGCGCAGCTCGGCAGTTCGACCCTTTCCGCAGGCTAACCGAATGTTCGGTCGGTCGACAAGGCGACTGGGTGCATGACGCACGTCACCGTACGCCGGTGCCGTCGGCGGACGTCCGCGGCAACTCAGCCGGTACCACTGTCGGGTTGTGAAAAACACCGCCGCGCTCAGGACTTGGCCGGCGGCACGGCCGGCCGGACGCCGGCGGAACCACGCCCTCGACGGGTGGTGTCAGGCCTGCTGAATGAGCTTCAGCACCTGGGAGCGCAGCTCCGCGAACTCCGGCAGCGACTTGGTGTGGAGTTGGTCGCGGTCCGGCGGCAGCGGGACGTCAACGACGGCGCGTACGGTGGTGGGCCGGCCGGAGAGCACCAGGACGCGGTCGGCGAGATAGACGGCCTCGTCGATGTCGTGCGTGACCAGCACGACGGTGACGCCGAAGTCCCGGCGCACACGAAGGATCAAGTCCTCGAGGTCGGCCCGTGTCTGGGCGTCGACGGATGCGAACGGCTCGTCCATGAGCAGTGCCTCGGGCTGGTAGGCCAATGCCCGTGCGATGGCGACCCGTTGCTGCATACCGCCGGACAGCTGCCAGGGGTACTGGTTCTCGCAGCCTTCCAGGCCCACACCCGCCAGCGCCGCCAGGGCGGCCTGCTGCCGGTCGGCGCGGGGCATGCCGCGTGACCGCAGGGGCAGCGCGACGTTGCCCAGCACGCTCATCCACGGCATCAGCGAGCGGCTGTAGTCCTGAAAGACCACCGCCAGCTTCTCCGGGGGCCGTTCCACAAGGACCTCGTCCATGAGAACGACACCCTCCGTAGGCGCCAGGAGGCCGCTGAGACAGCGCAGCAGAGTGGTCTTGCCCGCGCCGGACGGGCCGACGACGCAGACGAACTCACCGCTGCGGACTTCGGCGTCGATCCCGCCGAGGACGGGTTTGCCGGAGTACGACTTCGTCAGCCCCTGTACTCGCAGCACCACGGACTGTTCCACGGCACTCGTCTCCAGGGTCGCGTCGTGGGCGTTGTACCCCGTCGGACCTGTCATACCAGTCATCTCCAGTTCATCGGGGGTGTCCGGCCGTCCCCTGCGGGGCGGTCGTGGCCGTGCCGTGTACGCGGGGCTCATCGCCGCTCCAGCCTCTGCATGCCGCGGTGCCACCGCAGCAGGTAGTTCTCCAGGCCACGGAAGGCGATGTTGACGAGGTAACCGACAATGCCGAGGAACAGCATTCCGGCCCACATCTCGGCGATCGCGAATTCGCGCGAGGCGTGGAGGATGCGGTAGCCGATGCCGTTGGTCGAGCCGGCCATCTCGCTGAACACGATCACGGTGATGCCGATGGACAGGGCTGTGCGGACACCGGCGATGATCTGGGGGCTCGCTGCGGGGAGGACCACGCGCAACAGCCGGTCCCGGCGCCGGAGCCGGTAACTGGTCGCCACGTCCCGCACCACCGTGTCGACCGACCGCACCCCGTCCACGGTGTTCAGCAGGATGGGCCACACCGTGCCGTAGGTGATGAGGCTGACCTGCATTTCAGCTCCGATGCCGAACAGCAGAAGCGCGGCGGGAACGAGTGCGACGCCGGGTGTGGCGCGGGCGAATTCCAGGACCGGCGAGAACGCGTCAGCGAGGAAGGGCACGAGTCCGAGCACGAAGCCGGCCGCGACGCCGATGACGAGGGCGATACCGAGGCCGGTGGCGAGGTGGAGCAGGCTCGGGACCGCGTCCGAGAGGAAGTGCGAGAACAGCCAGACGCGCTTCAGGGCCGAGACGCTCTCGGAAAGGGGCGGGAAGTACGTCGAGGTGCTGCCGGAGCTGAGCGTCCACCAGAGCGTGACGGCACTCACCGGCAGTATCAGTTCCAGGCCCACGTCGGAGAGCAGGCGCAGGCGCCGGCCCTTGGGCGTGGGGGTCTTCACCGCGCCGCGGGGCGGTAGGCCGAGTGCCATCGCAGTGCCCTCCTCTCCAGTGCGAGCAGCCCCTGGTTCAGCAGGATGCCGAGCAGTCCGACAACAACGACGACGGCCCACATGCCGGGGATGTCGCCGCCTTGCTCAAAGATCGTCCGCACGCCCCCACCTTCACGACTCCTCTGGACGGCGACCTGTCGGAGGTCATCGCCCTGGAAGAGCCCCTGCGGCGCATCTGGTCCAACACTCGTGCCACCGTCGAACTCGGCGAGCTGATGTTCCCCGGGCTGCCCCGCTACGCGCACGGCGTGGTCGAGGTCCCCGATCTGGACGACCACTCGGTCACCGAGATCAGCGAGATGCCCGTCATCCACGGTCCGGACGACTGGCGGTCGATGACCACGCGTCTGCGTATGGTGCTCGAAGATCCCCGCCAGCTGCTGTCCGGCTGCGTCACCGACTACACCGTCAGCCAGCTGGTCGCCGCCTGCAACGACCCGACCAGGATCACTGTGCCCGGCCTGGACGGTGTGCTGTACCCCCGCCTGCCCTGAACCGCCCAGCGCGGCGGGCAGCCCGATCCCCGCCGTGCCGCCTTCCCTCACCCCGTCTGGAGCACACGACACCCATGTCCCCTCTCTCCCTCGATCAGGCCCGCCGCCTCGACGTGGACGGCGGCCGGATCGCCTACTACGAGACAGGCACTGGGGGCCGGACCATCGTCTGGGTCCATGGCCTCCCCCTCGACTCCCGCTCCTGGGAGGCTCAGCGGGCACACTTCGATCCGCGATACCGCAACGTCTTCCTGGACCTGCGTGGCTACGGCGCGTCCGACAAGCTCCCCCCTGAACCGCGCGGCGGTGTCACCGCCCTCTACACCTCCGACCTCGCCGCCCTGATCACATATCTGCGCCTCGAGAAGCCGACCGTCGTGGGCTTCGCCTCGGCCGGGCACGTGACCCTTCGCTTCGCCGCCCAGCACCCGCAGCTGCTCGGCAAGCTCGTTGTCATCAACGGCTCCCCCCGATTCCGCCGCGGTGACGGCTGGCCGTACGGCTTCACCGACCCCGGTATCGCCCACTTCACCGACGCCGCACGTGACAACGGCATCAAGGGCATCACCGACGCCGTACTGCGGCCCGACCTCGTCTTCGCCGACGTCGACGCCGCCCGTGCCGCCGAACTGGACACCTGGTTCCGCGAGATGAGCTACAACGCGGGCGTGGAGACGCTCCTCGGGTTCTTCGACGACATCTCCCTGGACGACGACCGGTCCCTCATGGCCGACATCAACGCGCCGACCCTCCTGATGACCAGCACCATCGGTCAGGAGGTGCCCTCCGGGGTCTCGCTGTACCTGCGCACCACCCTTCCCAGGGCCAGGCTGGCAGAACTTCCCGGCGTCGATCACTTCGCGTTCGCTACCCGGCCGACGCTGGTCAACGCCTTGATCGACGCATTCTTGGACGACTAGGAGTCCGGTTCGCGAGTTGATGTCCATTTCCGGGTGAGGCGGGCAGGGGCTGCTGTTCTGCAGGGGTGGTCCGGGTGCTCGGGCAGGTCGGACGCGCTGCCCTGGGCGGGGATCCGGCCGAGGAGGGCGGTGACGGGTCTTCCGGGTGATGGCCAGGTACTCAAGGTGGGTCTCGGCCTCCCTCACTCGATTCCGCAGTTCGGCGATCTGATCGATGCCGAGGAGGGCGCTGCGCATGACGACCTGGTTCTTGAAGCCCTGACCGACCAGAGCCTTCTCGACGGTGCCACCGGTGTTCTCGGCGACTTGGTCGAGCAGGACGATGCCTGCCGCGTTGTCGTCCGAGTTCGCAGCGAGGACGGTGACGGCGATGACCAGGCCCAACCCGCCAACACGTCCTTCACGTGAAGTTCAAACCGAGTACGAGAAGTTGCGAGTCGCCGCGTAGAACAGACGGTCAGGCGCCTGTCCGGGCGATGTCCTGCGCGGGTGTGCCGTCCTTCGGAAAGCCGGCCCGGTGGCGACTGCGCGTACCCGGCGACCTGACCGGCCCCGCATTCTGCCCGGCTCCCGGGTAGTGGGTCACCGAGCTGGAGGCCATGGTGAACCAGTTACTCGAACCACTCGTCCAGGGCGCCGAGCCGGGCCAGAACGCTCTGGAGTTCCCGGCCGCGCCGTACGACGTGGCGCTCGGAGCATACGTCAGACAAAGCCCCCTCCCTCAGTCAACTTTGCTGTCGACGAAGGCTTTTGGCTTGACGTATGGGTTCGTCCACGCGCCGGGGCGAGACGTCCCGTACTCCTCCCCCCGGCCCCCTCGCGAGCCTATGATCGCTGCTGAATCACAACAGCCTGGGGGAGGTGACATCGCTGTGCCGGATCAGATACTCGCCGGCCGGTACCGGTTGGTCCGGCAACTGGGCGAAGGTGGCATGGGGCAGGTGTGGGAGGCGCGTGACGAGGTGCTGGGACGGCTCGTCGCGGTCAAGGTGATCTCGATGCTGGCCGGGGGCGGGAGCAGGGGCGGCGAGGCGCGAGCCAGGTTCCTGCGCGAAGCACGGATCACCGCCGCGCTCCAGCACCTCAACATCGTGACGATCCATGATCTCGGTGAGACGGAGAGCGACGACGGTGTGGCGCCGTTCCTGGTGATGGAACTGCTCCGTGGTGAAGGGCTCGACGCGGTGATGCGCCGTCGCCGTATCTCCCTGCGGGACGCCGCCCGGTGGGGCGCGGAGATGTGCGACGGGCTCGCCGAGGCGCACGCGGCCGGGATTCTGCACCGGGACATCAAGCCCGCCAACGTCGTCGTCACCGCCTCGGGCACCGTGAAAATCCTCGACTTCGGAATCGCGCGGGCGGCCGATCCCTCCGTGGGAGACCGCCGTCTCACCCAGACCGGCTTCATCGTGGGCACGCCCCAGTACATGGCGCCCGAACAGGCCCGCGGCCACGCGGAACAGAGCAGCGACCTCTACGCGCTCGGCTGTGTGCTCTTCGAGATGATCACCGGCCGGTTGCCGTTCCGGGCGCCTGACACGATGAGCCACCTCGCGGCCCATCTCACGCAGGAACCGCCCGCCCCCAGTTCGGTCGCGGAAGGAATCCCGCCCATATGGGATGAAGTCGTGCTGACCCTGCTGGAGAAGGATCCCGGCCGGCGGTACGCGTCGGCCGCCGACCTCTCCCGGGCGCTGCGGCTGCTCGCTCACGGGTCCGGTCCCACACCGACGGTGATGAACCCCACCGGGGAGCCGGGCCGGGGCGACGCCCGGACACGTACCGCGCCCGAGTCTCCACTCCCGCCACCGATGACCACGCGAGGCCTGACAGGCCCTCACCGTGAGCCGTCAGGAGAGTTCACTCCGAGCCACCGGATGACCATGACGGTGGACCAACCGGTCGTCTCGGTCGCCTTCTGCCCAGGCCGCGACTGGATCGTGCTCGGTCTGCACGGCGGGGCCGTCGTCGTCGCCGACCTGGGGGGACGGGAGCAGTACCGGCTCGACCACCGCAGTGGCTGGACGGAGGTGGCCATGGCCAACGTGGGGGTGCATCCGGACGGAACCCGACTCGCCACGGCCAGGAAACGGGACAAGTCGCTGCGGATCTGGGACGTCGCCACCGGAAACGAGCTTCAGCGGTTCCCGATCGAAGCGAGCACGTATGCCACGGTCTTCAGCCCCGACGGACATCGGATCGCCACCGCGGGGGGCGGCTGGGTGCGGCTTTGGGACGCGTACACGGGACAACTCCTCGCCAGGACCCGCGGCAGGTCAAGAAACCCGACGGGGATCGCGTTCAGCCCGGACGGCAGGCGGTTGGCGATCTCGGGACGCGGAACGGTGTCGATCACCGACGCGGCCGACGGCGAAGGGCTTCTCAACATCTCGCTCAACAACGCCAAGGCTGCAGAGGGCAACGTGTCCTTCAGCCCAGACGGGCGCAGACTGGTGATCCCGGTCCTCATGGGCAATCCGCCGAAGCTGGGCCTGCACATTGTGGACTCCTTCAGCGGGAGCAAACTCGTCGAGATTCCCTTCGACATACCCCAGACCTTGCTCTACACGTCCGTGGCGTTCGGTCCTCGCGGCGACATGGTCGCGGCCACGCCCAATAGCGAGGCACTGGTGTGGGACGCCGTCGCCGGCAAGCTCCTGCTGCGGGTCACCCGCCCCAAAACCGTCTACAACGTGGCCTTCAGCCCCGACGGCAGCATGCTCGCAACCTCCAGCATGGACAAGACCGTTCAGATCTGGAACCTCTGATCACCGGACGGGGCAGGGGGTGGGCCCGTGTGTGCAGCAGAAGCGGCCGAGACGGAAAAGCTTCATCTGCCGGCCGATCTTCGAATACGCCTGAGCTGCCACAGCCACCGGGCTGAAGAGCGTCAAGGGCTGAGCGGCGACGTACGCCTCGGGAACACCTCGGGAACACCTCGGGAACCCCCACGTCGGCTCGCACTGCCTCCAGGACGACTGTCCTCGTGCGCCTCGGAGCCGGTCCTCCATGTCCTTGTGGACCTTGCCCTGCAAGCCGTGCTTGACCCCTTCGGTGATCACCACTCAGTTGACTCCTGTGGTGATGCGTACGTACCCGTACGCATACGCGATCGCCAGATCAGCGATTCGTCTTCCAGCTCGGTGAGCCTGTTGGAGGTGAGATGGTTCCAGGGGGGGCGAGGCCGTCGTCGGCGGTGCGGGCGACGAGGTGGCCGTGGAGGTGGCACACGGTCTGAGTGTTCACCTCGCAGCGGGAGGTGGGGTAGTTCCACTGGCCGCACAGTTCCTGGGCGAGTTCGGCGGCGCGCATCTGGACGGTGGCGGAGACGACCGGGTCGGTCGTGAAGTCGGCGACGTGATCGCGCGGGAGGACCAGGAAGTGACCGATGGTGCGGCCGCTGCTGCGGGGCACGAGCGCGAGGGCGTCGGCCCACTCGCGGACGATCGTCGCTGGCGCGCCGTCGTGGATGATGGCGCAGAACAGGCAGTCGGGCCGGGGGGTTTGGGCGCGGGCGAGCCGGGCGATCCTGCTACGGCTGTGCAAGCGGATTGAAGCTGAGCGGCCGTCGGATCTGGAGACCCTTTATGCGCTCACTCAGGCCCACGACCGAAGAGTTCAACCTTCTGGAAGCGGAGTTCAAGGCAGCCGGGAGTGGGATCAAGACAGTTGCGCGTGAGTGGATCGCTGAGGACTTCTGGTTTGTCGCGTCGGCATACGGGTTCGCAGACGCGGATGTAGAGGAGCTGATCGTCGGCCGGGACTGGTGAGCGATGGCCGGAAGGACATCTGCCGGTCATCGTTGAGGGCCGCGACCTGCACGGTCGCCTCGTAACGGTGAGCTTGTTCTCCACCTCTGGCGCTGATGGCGGGTGAGTGCCGCAGGTGCGGCATGTGCGATGTTCGCGAAGACCTAGAGCGCCAGGTTCCCCAAGGCCGTCGCGACGATCACCGACGGCCGGGAGGAACGGCCGGCGTTCTACGGCTTCCCGGCCAAGCGCTGGATCCACCTACGGACCATGAATCCGATCGACACCTGTGGCGTCGGCAGCCCGGCCCGCAGCCCCCGCGATGATGTCCAAGCTCGTCGAGTCGGCCCAGGACCGCTGGCGCGCGGTCACCGGAGCCCACCTCGTCGCCCTGGTACGCGTGGGCGCCACGTTCGACAACGGCGTCCTGGTCGAGCACGAGAAGCCGTCGCTGCCTGATCACGCGTCACCCGAACCACAGTTCTTGACAACCGCTCGATGGAACAGCGCCGCCGACGCTACGCTGCTGTGTCGTGCAGGAGACACGCCTCGACACTGCTCGGATCCGGGCGGCTCGCCGGGTGATCGACCCGATTTTCCTCGACACTCCGCTGTACCGCTGCGAGGCGCTGGAGCCCGGCCTCGGGTGCACGGTGAGCATCAAGCTCGAAACGGCGAACCCGGTCCGCAGCTTCAAGGCTCGCGGCACCGAGGTCGTCGCGAGCCTGCTCGCCGACAACGGTCCGCAAGCCGTGGTGTGCGCCAGCGCGGGCAACCTCGGCCAGGCCCTCGCCTGGTCCGGTCGCGGCAGGGGACTCGACGTGACCGTCGTGGCATCCCGCTTCGCGACGGTGGCCAAGCTTGACCGCATCCGCGCGCTGGGTGCCAGGCTGGAACTGGTGGACGGCGACCACGAGACGGCTCGCGAGCGGGCCGCGGCCATCGCGCGGTACGACGGCATCCGGCTGCTCGAAGACAGCCTGGACATCGAGACCTGCGAGGGCGCGGCGACCATCGGCCTGGAACTGGTCGACACCGCACCGTCGTTCGACACCGTCCTGATCGCTCTCGGCGGCGGGGCACTGGCCACCGGCGTGGGTCATGTGGTGAAAGCCTGCGCGCCCGACGTCGAGGTGATCTGCGTCCAGCCGATCGGCGCACCCGCGATGACACACTCGTGGCGCAAGCGGCGCGTCGTCACCACCGACTCGACCGACACCATCGCTGACGGCGTCGCCGGCCGGTTTCCCATCCCGGCCGTCCTGGACGACCTCCTCCTGGTCGCCGACGACGCCGTCCTGGTCCAGGAGGCGTCGATCACCGCCGGTATGCGGATGCTCCTCGACCACGCCGGCCTCGTCGTCGAACCCTCGGCCGCACTCGGCATCGCCGCGATCCTCGAAGACCGTGACCGCTTCGCCGGCCGACACGTGGTCACCATCGTGTGCGGCAGCAACGTCGACGTAGACGCCTATCACCGCTGGGTCGGTGCGCCTCCCCTCCACAGGTCTTGACAATCGCTCGTGTTCATGTACGCCCCGGTGTAGTCGGGCAAAGAGATGTCGCGGTCGTTGAGTGCCACGTGTTGGTGTGCAAGGACGTGGGCTACGTTGACCACCACGTCGGCACCCAGCAGGGCCCGGAGGCAGCCGACGGTTGCGGTCTCGCAGATCAGGTTCTTCAAGGTGGTGCCGGTCAGGTTGAAGTACCGCCGCAACAGCACTGCACGGTCGCGAACCGGGCGCCGGCTCTCGTTTTCAGCGAGAGTACGCGCCACTTCGTGCCAGGCGGAGGTAGCGCAGTGGGCCGCGATGGCGTCCTCGTGTCTGGGCTCGATGAGGCCTCTGCCCGTGAGGACGCCGAGCAACGCGTAGTAGGCGGGGCCACGGCCCGTACTTGTAACGGATCATGCTCTGCTCAATCGTTCCCGTAAGCCACAGGTCCCCGCCAGCTTCGACGTCGGGCCGTCGAACCGCCCCCTGTCCCTTGGACAAGGCCACGACGGCGGGCGTCGGCCGCCTCAGTCCCTCCGGCCGGTGGCGACGACGTCGTCGCCGAAGGACGCGGCGAGCGCCCGCGCGATCAGTTCGGGCAGTTCCGTCTGCCCGTTGTCCTCGGCCCAGCGCGTCAGCGCCGTGTGCATCGCGGCCAGGCAAGCGCCGGTTGCCGCCTGGGCGCGGAACGCGGTGTCGGGATCGGCCGTATCGTCCCCGAGGGCGTCGACGATGGCCTGTTGCAGCGCGTACTGGCTGTCCAGATGCCGGGCCCGCAGCGCGGGCGTCGAGACCATGAGCCGCAGGCAGTCCAGCAGGAACCGTTCATTCGCCGCCGGTTCGTCTCCGTCGCGGCCGGTCAATGCCGTGGCCGCGTCGACGAGTGCGCCGCCGACGCGGCGCACCAGGGGGTGCGTCGCGGGCGAGGCGGCGACCCGCTCGGCGATGAGCCGGGCGGGCTGGTCGATGAGGACCAGGTCCTCCTTGGTGGGGAAGTGCCGGAACACGGTCATCGCCGAGACGTCGGCGGCCTTGGCGACGTCGGCCACCGTCACCGCGTCGTAGCCGCGGTCGGTGAACAGCCGCACCGCGTGCGCCTGGATCACGCGCCGCGTCTCGGATCGCTGTCGCTCCCGCAGGGTTGGTCGCCGCTCACTCATATGGTAGACACTACCATCATGTTAGTGACTAATACATGGATGAGGTGGACGGCATGAGCGGTCCGATCGTCAAGACGGCTCTCGTGACAGGTGCGTCGCGTGGCATCGGGCAGGCGATCGCGGCCCGGCTCGCGGCCGAAGGGGCCATGGTCATCGTGCACTTCGGCACGGACGAGAGCGGGGCGGCGGCGACGGCCGAGGGGATAGAACGCGCCGGTGGAACCGCCCTCGCCGTCCGGGCCGAACTGGGCGTGGACGGTGACGTCGAGACACTCTTCGCCGGTGTCGAGGCCGGCTTGGCCGGTCGGCCGCTCGACATCCTCGTCAACAACGCCGCAGCCGCGCCGACCGGCCCGCTCGGCGCAACGACCCGGGCGGACTTCGACCACCTGTTCGCGGTGAACGTGCGAGCGCCGTACTTCATCATCGAGCACGCGCTGCCGCTGCTGCGCGACGGCGGCCGGATCATCACGATCTCGTCGGTAGCGACCCGGATGGCCAACCCGGCCCAGACGGCCTTCGCCATGACGAAGGCCGCGGTCGAGACGATGAGCAGGACCCTGGCCAACCAGCTCGGGCCCAGAGGGATCACGGTGAACGCGGTCGCTCCCGGAGCCACCAGGACGGCGACCAACGGAGCCGTTTTCGACGTCCCGGGCCTCACCGAACAGATCGCCGGCATGACGGCGCTCGACCGGCTGGGCGGGCCCGGCGACGTCGCCGACGTGGTCGCCTTCCTCGCCTCCGACGCCGCCCGCTGGATCACCGGCCAGATCATCGACGCGAGTGGAGGCCTGTTCCTCGGTCCACGCGTCTGACCGACGAGGGCGACGCGACGGCGGGAGAGGACCGCACCAGGCCCAAGCCAGGAACGCACCAGCCCCGCCACCACCGACCGGGGCTGCTCCGAGTACAGCGGATGCCAGCACCGGCCTCCCACCCGCCCACACTCCCCCGCCACCTGGTGCGAGCCCCTTCCCGACACCGACCGCCGTCCGCCGACCGCCGTCCGCGGCGCCAGCCATTGCCGAAGCCGGACCGAAATGAGCGTTTGCGGAAGCGTTCGAGGAACGGTCGCCGGGGGGACGTTCCGTAACCGCTCGTCCTGGTGCGACCCCTCAGCGATCGAACCAGAACGCGTGTTCAGGCAGGCCGTCGTAGACATGCGCCCGCAGAAATGCGGGTCTGTCGAAGCTGTCGGCCTCGCCACGATAGACCGCCACCAGCGAGTTCGGCCCCCGCCACCAGGTGTCAGCCATACCGGCCACCAATGTCACCGGCTCCAAGTCGTCGAGATCAAGGCTTTCCACAGCCTCTCCCGACACCTTGGTGATCTGCCTTGCCCACAGCCCGGCATGATGAGCAAGAGCCACAGACTCGACCCACCCCTCGACACTGGCATGCAGCGGGGTCCACCGATCGCCGTGGATCCCGAACTCGCCATCAGGGCCGATCAGGAAGCTGAACGGGACTGAACAGCGCTGGTCCCCGGCCATGAACCACCAGCCCTCCTCCGCCGAGCCTTCAGGAGTGTCGACACTGAGCACGCGAGGCCCGCCTTCGTACCGGGGCGCCGGAGGCAGCACAAGCCCGCCCCAACACGCCTCGTACTTCGCCGCCCGGTCGATGACCTCCACAGGAATGCCCAGGTCCAGCCACTCCGCCCGGTAGCGTTCCACGGGCAGCCGCTCTACGCGGATGCCGTTGATGTGAAGGAACGAGGCGGCTATCCGGCTCAGCCCGTCGGGCACATCGTTGACCATGTAGCTCACGCGCGCAGCCTAATGCGATGCCGGAACCGGGCAAATGCCTGGCTCGCCCCCAGCGAAACAGGGCGAACACGTTGCCTGCTGTGGCGGCTGGGTCATCACCTTGGCGAACCGGGTGGTCAGCCGGTGGTGCAGCCGTGCAATATCCATCCAGGCCGCCTAACGGGCGGCGGTCCGGGCCCTGGGGCGCCCCATGTAGCAGACCTGGACAAGTCGCCTCTGCGCCGCACCCGTAGAGAGTCACGCAGGTCACGCAGGTCACGCGGCGTCATACCAGGGCTTGTTCGCTGCCCAATGCCGGACCCAGCCGGCAAAGCCAGGTTCAGCGGTGGTGAACCCGAACTGCTCGCCGAAGGGGACAGCACCGACGTCGGTGATCAGCCAGACGTGCCCTCGGTGAGGTCCGGCGACGACGAGATGCCAGTTCATCGCGCACCCGTCGGTGCCGAGCACGATCGTGCCTTGGTTGTAGACCTGCTCAAGGATCTCGTCGGCGTCCTCGGCCTGGTCCGGGTCTTCCTCCCACATCCATGCCGCCGCCAGCGGGAACGGCCTACTCAGGTCACGTTCCCGCTGGTCATCACCCCAGTCGCCGGGCAACTCCGCCACCGGCAGCAGTCCGTACTCGGGTGGCCCGGAGTACGAACCGTCCGTTATCTCAGCGACGAAGGTCCGATACGGCTCGGGCAGCACGATTCCGTGCTCTGCCTCGAAGGCATGGACTGCCTCCCAGCCAAGAGCCGACTCGCCTTCGTCATCGACGTCGAACGCCGCGCGAAGCGCCGCCAGCTCGGCAGGGTCAGCTTGATCGATGTTCATGCGGCACAGATACCACCTCACTGTGACAACGCGCCGGATGTGTCGGTTCTCGGTCACGAACCTTGAGGATTACCGCACGTTTCGAAAGTCGCTCCCCGCCAGCTGCGCCGGCGGCTCGCCATCGACCAGGCCGGAACGGGAGGCGCTGACACGGATCGTGAGCACGTGCCCGCAGCAGACGTCGACTGCGAGCCCGCCCCCGTGACCGTCCGCCACCTTCAGACCTGGTCGTGCTCCGCTTCGCGGGTCAGGCGTTTTCGAGCAGCAGGTCGCTGAGCTCCACGGGCTTGGTGATCATGGAGTCGTGACCGGTCTCCAGTTCATAGACGCGTGACGGCTCGCCGTTCGGCTGGGTCTCCGGGATGGGCCGACGAGTGACGCCCTCGGGCGCGCTGCCGACACAGAGGATATGAACCCGGGGGATCCACGCCTGCGCGGGGTTGTCCATCTCGGCCGGCTGCTGGAAGCAGAGGACCGACTCATCTGTGAGCGTGGTCTTGAGCCAGGCGATGTCATCGGGGTCGGTGATGCCGAACAGGCCGAGCGGCGCGGGAAACTCCCGCAGCGGCGGAATGCGCCAGGGCTGGGCACTGTGGGCGGCACCGTCGATCATGACCTGCGTGCGCGGCATGACATCGATGGCGTTCTCGCCGTGCGTCGGCACCATGGCGTCGATGTACACCAGGCGCGAGATGCGCTCGGGGACCCGGTTCGCCACGCTGGAGATGACCATTCCCGCATAGCTGTGTCCGACGAGGACCATGCCGTTCAGGTCGTGGCCGAGGATGAGGCCGACGATGTCGTCGACGTGGGTGGTGAGCCCGACCTCGGGGCCGAGCAAATGTGCCTTGTCCCCGTGGCCGGTGAGGGACGGCGTGAAGACGCGGTGGCCCTGGGCGGTGAGCAGCGGGGCAACGCGGTTCCAGGACTGCCCGTCGTGCCAGGCGCCGTGCACGAGGACGTAGGTGGTCGGGTTGGACATGGCTGTTTCCTTAGCGTGGGAGTTGATCTGCTGTCAGGTGAGGTTGTACGCCCGCATGCGCGCGTCCGGGCGGGCATACGAGTGCCGGGGGGGTGGTGGACAAACCCCCGGCACGGTCGCGGCTGAACTGACGGCTCAGCCGGATTCGCTCCGCGCGGCGGGTGCGACGTCGGACGCGAATTTCTCTATGGACCCCAGAACGGGACCCCAGAACGCTCGTGTGCGGCAGGTCCCCGAGATCGACCTGCCCGATGAACCGGTTGGCACCGAACAGTTCCCTCTGGATCATGAGCTTCTCGGTGGTCTCCTGGGCGCTGCCGACCATGAGGGCGCCGTCGGGACCGGCCGACGTCCACGGTGTCGCGGACTCGTTGCGAGCCGGCATCACCGGGGAGCATGTCGGTGCGGGAGAAGACGCCGAGCTCTACCTCGGCGGCCTTCGGAGTGGTGCGCTGCATGCCTTCGACGTTAGGCAGCCGACAGGTACCTGAAGGTACCCTTCGGCTCATGAGCCTCCGCCCCGGGACCGTCTTCCTCGCCGACTGCCCCGCTCGCCTGGCCATCGAGATCATTGCCAGCAAATGGGCCGTGGTCACGCTCTTTGCGCTGAGCGACGGTCCACTGCGGCACGGCGAGCTGGTCGAGCTGATCGGAGGCGTCTCGCGCAAGGTACTGACGCAGACGCTGCGCCGCCTCCAGGACAACGGACTCGTCGAGCGGCGCGCGTACGCCGAAGCGCCACCACGCGTGGAGTACAGCTTGACCGAGCTCGGGCGCACCCTTGAGGAGCCCATCACAAGGCTCACCGAATGGGCGAGATCCAACGGTGAGGCGATCCTCGCCTTTCATGAGGCGGCCAAGGGGGCTGAGGCGGCTGAGGAGGCTGAGGCGAATGACGCCCGGACTGCGCCCTTCGGTCAAGAAGGCCGTTTGTCTGGTGTGGCGTCAAGTGACATGCGGTGAGCCCGGATTGAGCGTTGCTGCCGGGCCCGGCACCACACCCGGCACCACACCACGTACCACTCGGCCAACGGATTCCTCGACGCTCGTCAGTCATCCGCGCCGTCCTCGTCATCGAGCCCGGCCCCGTCCGGGTCCTGCGGCGGGCGCAGAGTGCCGCCCACTGGCCGGGTGGCGGTGAAGCTGTAGCGGCCGGCTGCCTCGATCCTCGGATCGGTCTGCCTTCTCCTGCCGACCTGCTGCGCGGCAAGCGCCTCCAGATACCCCGAAGTCCGGGGACGGGACGGCCGGCCGCCCGGTCGGTCGGTGAGGGCGCGGTGCGGAATGCCAGGTCAGCGCTCCAGGCAAATTGGCGACGGGGCAGGAGCCTGGCTCGCCCCCTGGGTCGCGACGGCCAGGAGTGTCGGCCAGGGTCGAGCGTCGGTCACGGTCGAGTCTCGAGCAGGGCGCACCATGGACACAGACGTCGGCCCTGCGGGGCCTTGCGCCGCTCGATCCTCCCCAGCAGGTGAGCACACCGGTCGCGCAGGCGGTGCCACCGGTCCAGGCCCCGCCACCCTCGGTCGGCCAGGATCAGGGTTGCGGAGCGATGTAGGCCTCCAGCTCATCGAAGGCGATCCGCTATCGGAGACGATCCGCTCGGGATCGTCGGTCATTGGGCTTTGCCTCGCGGCCAGATGACTCCTTCCTCCGTGCGGATCGCCAGCCACTGACCCCGGGCCGGCGATCCGATCACCTCCACTTGCTGGGCGCCGTCGGCGCCGCGCGCGGTATTGCGGGCGCGGATGTCCTTGCTGTAAAGATCGAGAATGGGCACCGAGACCGTGGGGTGTACCGGCATGGTCAGCCAGTACGAGTCGTACGCGGGCGGTCGCTCCTGAACCGGCGGGGCCAGGCGCGTGTCCTCGTTCCACAGCAGAGCCCAGGGCTCCTCCACCTGCTGAATGATTCCTTCGCCGAGCGAGACGGTTCTTGTCCGTAGCTCACTCAGCATCAGCATGGGAGTGACGGAGAGTGCGGAATCCCGCAGGAGTCGACGGACCTTGCGGAATCTCCAGGCGTCTTTGACACGGTAGAACGCCATAAAGGCGGTGGCGAGAAACGCCATCGTGAATATGGCAGAGAGCCCGTGTCCCGCGCCCTGCGTCAACGGGAGCAACGAACCTTCTACATGTGAGACCAGATCCCATTGCGCGACGGCCAGCGCCCCTGAGACAACACTCGTGAACAGATAGAAAAACACCGATCTCCCGGCAGAGGCCAGGTAGGCGTAACCAGGGTCATCGGTTTCGGCCTCGGTGTCGGTGTCGGCTCTTCGCCGACCCGGGGACGGGGTACTGGGCCACCGTCCCACGGCCTTCGCCCGAATGAAATCCCGTACCTGTTCTTCCGTCCACCCCACCGTTCCGGCGCCTTCGGGAAGTGTGAACTGCACGGCCGCGGCGTCCAGCACACTGCTCCGAATCCGTATCGGCTTCCTACCCCGGACCTCGACGTGAAGACCGGCCCGGTAGGTTCTCGCACTGGAGTTCACCTGCGCCATGGCGGGCGGACCACCCACCGCTTCGGCGATCTGATCCCGGTGCGTCGTCAGTATCGTCCTGCGTTGTGGGAGCACGACATGCAGAACACCTGTGAAATCACTCTCCGTCAGCAGAAGGGTCTGGTTTCCCCGGGGGTCGGTGAAGGTGGGGCGTATTTCGATTCCACCGGTGACGCCGTCTCCGCCCTGCGACGGTGCTGACGCCTTCGGTCGCGGATCGCCGGCAGCCCGCGTCGACCGGCCCGGCCGTCCAGCCAGAGGAACGCGCCCGGCGCCGCCCTCGGCCTTCATATGGGGAATCTGCCCGGAGGCACGGAGCTGTTCATACACATACGCGTAGACGTCGTAGACCGTGGCGTAACCACCCTCCCCTGACGCACCGGACCTCAGGCCCTCGATCAAATACCGGGTGAAGGGACTGGCTGTCCGTCCGGTCTCAGCGTCGGAGGACAGACCCGCATGACTGGAACTGGTCATCACGAACCGTCCCCAGCCGGACAGCTGGCCGGCGGGATCGGTTCCCTTGACCGTCGCCACACCGCTGAAACAGCAGTCCAGGATCACGACGATCGACCGCGCCGCACAGTCGTCGATCAGCTCGTTGATCAGTTCATGCCGTACCGAACGCGTACGTAACTGATCGGCAGTCGTGTCGCGGGCACAGAGCCGGAGCCTGTTCTGGAGATCCAGTCGCCCGTGCCCGCTGTAGTAGAGGAGGAGCTGCTCATGCGCCGAGGCACGCTCGAAGAACCTGGCCAGTTCATCATTGATGTGGCCTGACGTCCCGTTGACGATGGGCTTCACGGATCCCACCCGATGCAGCCCCGTAACAGGGTGTGTCAGAGCTTCGTGCAGCATACGTACATCGGTCACCGGGCCCAGAAGCGGCTGCAAATTCTCGGGGTCGTCCGGAAACTCCGAGTTGCCGATGAGGAGCGCCCGGTGAATGCGTTCGGGGTCAGACATCGGAGCCGGGCGTTGCTGAGGGCGACGGTTCCTCCGCCGCCCGCGAGTCCGCGATCACGCGGAGACCACTTTCCAGCGCGGCCTGCAGAGCGGCGCTGTCCGCAGGGCCCATGGTGATGGTCACGTCGCCTTCGCGGCCTTCAACAGTCCAGGTCAGATGAACGGTCCGCCCGCGGTCCCGGCCCAGCCAACCGGTGAAAGCCGCTACGACTCCGGCCACCACACTGGGGCCGGTCAGGATCAACACCGTGTCCGAGAAGGCGCCTTTCATTCCCGGGACGGTCTCAGAACGCTCCATCTGAACGAGAGATCCAGCCTCTTCGAGCCCCTGGTGAAGCAGTCGTATCTGACGCAGCCATCGGTCGTCGTCCGAGGCGAAAACCCTGCTCTGTGGGGTGAAACGCACCTCAAGCACTTCTTACCTCCCCGTGGATGGTCTGTAGACGCGCTGACTCCTACGCCTCAATGCACAGGAAAACTCCAGGCATCAATACAGTTTTCACCATGGCGGGTTGACAGAGCACGGTCGGAATCAGTCACGCCCACAGTCCGATCTTCCGGGGCTTCGGCCGGGGCCTGTGGGCACCGGCGCGGGACCGGGAGGCATAGGCCCGATATGTCGTTGGGCGATCCCGACCGGACTGCGGTCCAGCCGAGCATGCCCTCCTGCGAGCGCCCGACAGAGTGGTACGAGCACCCCGTCCGCCCCAGCGGCTCGGGGTAGAACGTCACCTTCGGTACGTTGATCACCAAGAGCCGCTGCTCGTCGTCGAGCATGAGACGACCACCTCCCCCGCCTACCAGGATCCGCTGTCCCGGCCGGAGAGGAAACCGCGCGGCAAAACCGGGTTCGGCTGAGGCACGGCTTTCGGCAGTCGTGTTGATCACTGAGGTCCGGTGCGCCGGTCCACACCACCCTTGACCCGGCGTCCCGTCGGCTCGTCCCAGGCCGCCGAGCGGGTCGGCCCGTCCGCACCGACCACCTGTCCGCGCTCCTCAACGAGGTCCGGGTTCCGGCCCGCCACATCCCGCGCGTCGCCCGGGAACATCCCCGCGGACGCGTGCGCGGGCGCGGGCGGCATCACTTCACGCATGCGCCAACGGCCACTTCCGTGTGCCAACGGCCACTCCCGAGGGACCACGGCATCTCGCGCCCGCCAGAATGGTCCTTCTACAGCGCCGTTGTCCTCGCCGTGTGTCATCGTGATCGGCGAGGTCGATGGGACTTCTGCCGCACCACAACGTCAGGAGATGCGATGGGCGCCGTCATCCATAAGGCCGTTCACTCCGCCGACGGTGAACAACTCAGCCTCTATACCGTGATACCGCAGAACGAGCGCGTCAGGGCCGGCGGCGTTGTCATCATGCATGGCGCCGGTACCGGCGACAAAGAGCGGAGCCTGCCGTTCGCCGAGGACTTCGCCGCGCACGGCCATCCTGCCGTCGCACTGGACTTCTCGGGTCACGGGGAGAGCACCGGAGAGCTGCTCGACCTCAGCCTCAGACGGCGGCGCGACCAAGCCGCGGCCGTCATAGACGAGGTCTTCGACGCCGAACGCCCGCTGATACTGGTCGGGTTCAGCATGAGCGGCCAGACCGTCGCCGATCTCGTGGACCTGTACGGCAGACGCGTGGAGGCCATCGTTCTCTGCGCGCCGGGGATCTATGGAAAGGACGCCTGGGATGTTCCCTTCGGCGCCGGATTCACCGAGTTGATCCGGCGCCCGGAGAGCTGGCGTGCCAGCCAGGCCCTGGACACCTACGCGCGATTCGACGGCCGCGCGCTCCTCGTCCTCCCGGAACAGGACACGGTCATTCCTGATGGTGTGACCGAGCTTCTCCGCACCGCGCTGGCCACCCGCGCGGACTTTTCCGCCCTCCAGCTCGCGGGGGCCGGCCACCAGCTCGGAATGTGGCTGGCCGACCAGCCGCAGGCCCGCAGGGACATCATCACCACGTTGCTGCGGCCACGTTCCTCCGGGCAGGTCCCTCGAATCGAGCCCCGAGCTGCCGGCGTTCCCGCTGGTCTCTCCTTGTCCTGAACACCCGAGAGAGCGGCGGAGCCGTTTTCACCGCGGCGAGCTCGACCAGGTGGTGGTGCCAACGGCTGTCCGGCGGTATCGGCACGGGGTCGCCTTCCGGGGCGGGTCAGGGATCCGCAGACAGATGTCCCTGCCCGTCGCGGGCTCGCTCGCCGCGGCGAGGGAGGCCAAGCCGACTCCGGCGGCGCCCTCCAGCACGCCAGGACCGTCGAGTGCGAGTCGGGTGCGGGTTGGGTGCGAGTGGGGTGCGCGTGGGGTCGTTCTCGCGCACGACGGTTCTCAGGCTACGAGCAGGCGGAGGCCGAGCTCTGCCGCGTCGAGGGCGACGAGGTCGCGGTTGCGTTCGGCCCACCGGCCTGAGGAAAGGTCGTCGCGCAGACTGTTCACCGCCCGCTGCTCGGCCTCCCGCCCGACTCTGGTCCACACCGATACCGCGCGGCGCACCTGTTCGTCCAGGTACGCCTCGGGCCGACGCCAGTAGGCCTCGAAGAAGCCGTCAGCGCAGTCCCACGGGACGAGCACCGGCTCCGCGCGGCCCCCGATCGCGCTGGTCAGATCGGCCAGTGAAGGCCAGTCGACGAGAAGGTCGGCGAATTCAGGCAGGTAGTCGCGGGTGAGCCAGAACCTCTCACGCCGGCCGGTATCGCTGGCGTCGTACGTGAACACCACCACGCGGCGGGCCACGCGCCGCATCTCACGCAGCCCGGCGACCGGATCCTGCCAGTGATGAACGGTGCTGAAGGCCATCGCGGCGTCGAAGGACTGGTCCTCGAACGGAAGGCTTTCCGCAGCGGCGGCCACGCATGGCGCCGCGCCCGCGGGACGCTGCGCCCGCATGACCGCCGACGGTTCCACCGCGGTGACATCACGGTCGGGGGGCTCGTAGGAGCCGGTGCCGGCCCCGACGTTCAGTACCGTCCGTGCGTCCCCGAGCGCGTCCCAGACCCTCGCGGCGATCCGCGGCTCGGTGCGCCGCGTCGCCGGGTAGGCGGACCCGATGGCGTCGTACAACTGCGCGCCGAACACCTTCAGTTGCTCCACCGGCGTCGTCCTGATCCCCATGGCCCGTGCCTCCAGTTCCCTGTCTATGGCCGTCACCATGGCAGCGGCGCGGTCGCGTTGTTCCAGCAGCAGGCCGCGCAGCCGGCGCAGGTGCGCGACCGCGTCGGTGGCCGGGTCGTCCACCAGATCCGCGATCTCGCGCAATCCGAAGCCCAGCCGCCGGTAGGCGAGCACCTCCCGCAGTCGCTCCACGTCGCCCGCCGAGTAGGCCCGGTACCCGGCGGCGGTCCGCGCGGACGGCCGCACGAGGCCGATCTCGTCATAGTGATGCAGTGTGCGGACGCTCACGCCGGCCAGTTCGGCCACACGCCCCACGGTCAGGTGCTCCTCCACGCCACCGACTATGCGGCCTGACGCCACGTGAGGGTCAAACACCTCGCCCTTGTCCAACTTCCTGAACGATCCCCGAACGTCCGATCCCCGAACGTCCGATCCGCGCCTTCGAAAACACGCACCGCGGCGGCGCCGTATCGCTGCCGCGGGCACTGACGGACCCGGCGGAGCGGTTCAGCCATGGGTCAGATCCTGGAGGCCGACCACGCGCAGCAGTTCCAGCCGCTCGTAGGAGCTGCTGCCCGGACGGGCAGTGTAGACGATCAGCCGCTGGTCGTGCTCCGGGTTCAGCAGTACCTCGCAGTCCAGCTCCAGCAGGCCGACGACCGGGTGCTGGAACCGTTTGCTGTCGGCGCGGCGTACGGCGACGTGGTGGGTGTCCCACAGCGCCGAGAACTCCTCGCTGCGGGCGCGGAGCCGGCGTACGAGCCCTGCCAGCCGCGCGTCGTCCGGGCGGCGGGCCAATGTGGCGCGCAGATCCGCCACTGCCGTGCGGGCGGCATGGTCACGGTCCTCGGCCGGGAAAAGTTCCCGCGCGGAGGGGTCCATGAAGTAGCGCCAGACGACGTTGCGCTCCGCCTCGGGGCGGGTGGACGCGTCACCGCGGAGCGCCTTGGCCATCGCGTTCTGCGCGAGGATGTCGCCGCAGTCGCTCACCAGGCGGGAGTGTCCGTCAGCCGGTCGAGGACGAGAAGCAGCCCGGGGCGGACGTGCTCTGTGATCGGCCGGTTGCGTGGGGGCTCCTCGCCGGACAGATGGAAGAGGTGGTCCCGTTCGTCACCGGTCAGCCGCAGCGCGCGGGCGACGGCGGCGAGCATCTGGCGGGACGGGCGGGAGCCTCTGGCCTGCTCCAGCCGCGTGTAGTGGTCGGTGGACATGCCTGCCAGCTGCGCCACCTCCTCGCGGCGCAGTCCGGGGGTGCGGCGCCGCGCGCCCTGCGACAGCCCCACGTCGGCGGGGACAAGCCGGGTACGGCAGTGGCGCAGGAAGTCGCCCAGTTCGGTTCTGTCCACACCTCCACCATGCCCTGGGACGCCGGACGCAGCCAGGGACTGCCTGTCCCCGGATAAGGACGTCTCTCCCGCCTTCGCCCGCACCGCCGCACGCTGGAAGCCGGCTCGGCGGACGGCGGACCGGCGGACCGGCGGACCGACACCGCCCCGCTGGTGCGACGAGATGAGCACCGGAGAGATGTCGCGTGCCACATACGACATCTGCACGACAGACACATCCGTCTTGTGTGTATTGGTTGGCATTGAAGACTATTTGCAGCTTTTTGCGGAGAAGGAGAGATTTCGCATGCAGTACCGTACGCTCGGCCGGACCGGTATCAAGGTCAGCCCCTACGCGCTCGGCGCATTGATGTTCGCCACGTCCGTCGGCAATCCCGACCCCGACGACTCGGCCCGCATCATCCACAGAGCGCTGGACGCGGGAATCAACCTCATCGACACCGCCGACGCCTACGGCGACTCCGAAGAGGTCGTCGGCAAGGCACTCAAGGGGCGACGGGACAATGTCGTCCTCGCGACCAAGGTCAGCCGCCCGATGGGTGACGACCCCAATCAACAAGGCGCCTCGCGACGCTGGATCGTGACCGCGGTGGAGAACTCGCTGCGCCGCCTGCAGACCGACCACATCGACCTCTACCAGATCCAGCGGCCGGACCCCACCACGCACATCGAGGAGACGCTTTCAGCACTCTCCGACCTGATCCGCAGTGGGAAAGTCCGTGCGATAGGAACGTCCACGATGCCGGCGTCCGACATCATCGAAGCCCAGTGGGTCGCCGAGCGGCGCGGTCTGGAACGGTTCCACACGGAGCAGCCGCCCTACTCGCTGCTCAACCGCAGCATCGAACGCGAGGTGCTGCCGGTCGCTCAGCGCTACGGGATGGGCACGCTGGTATGGGGCCCGCTCGGGCAGGGGCTGCTCACGGGACGCGTGCGCAAGGGCCGGCAGAACGAACTCCGCCGCGCCGGCTTCTTCAAGCACCTCACCGACGAGCGCCGTCTCGACGCCGTCGAGCGGTTCATCTCGCTCGCCAAGGAGGCGGGCTTGCCGCTGACCCACCTCGCAATGGCGTTCGCGATCGCCCATCCCGGTGTGACCAGCGCGATCGTCGGGCCACGCACACTGAGCCACCTCGACGACCTTCTCATCGGCGCTGATGTGGCCCTCACCGACGACATCCTCGACCGGATCGACGAGATCGTCCCGCCGGGCACCGACGTCGGCACGCTCGACCAGGCATACGTGCCGCCGGCTCTCCAGCAGACGAGCCTCCGCCGCCGACCCGTCAACGAACGCACCGCCGCCTGACGCGTTCCGCCACCGACGGCAGGATCACCGGCCTCGGGGTCGCCGCCATGCATTATCTCGGCATGCCCGGAATTCGACTGCACGGAACTCTGGAGTACAGCGCTCCGACGGTCGTTCTCTCCGTAGTGATCGCGGTCGTCGCCGCCACCGCCGCGCTCTGGGCCGCCGTGCCGGTCCATGGCTTTCTCGCGAGTCTCGGCGCCAGCACGGTGATGGGTATCGCCGTGACCGGGATGCACTACACGGGAATGGCCGCGATCAGCGTCCAACCGCACAGCGCGTCCGGCGCCTTCGACGAAGGCAATACACCGACCTCGCTCATCTTCCCCATGCTGCTCGGGCCGACGGTCTTCCTCGTGCTAGCGGGCGTCGTGGTGATG
Organism: Streptomyces sp. NBC_00872; assembly: GCF_045161915.1. Lineage (NCBI taxonomy): Bacteria > Bacillati > Actinomycetota > Actinomycetes > Kitasatosporales > Streptomycetaceae > Streptomyces > Streptomyces sp. NBC_00872. The sequence goes on from NZ_CP108806.1 coordinate 54,658, forward strand.
TTCGATCCTTTGCTGGTGCTCGGCGAGGGAGAGTGGGCCGAGTCGGCGGCAGTGAACAGGACATCGCCCGATCAAAGGGACCGCCCGGACGAACGGAAACGGCCGTTCCGGCCCGACCACTCGCACGGCCCGGCACCCGCGCGGCGCTGTCCTTGTCCGCGCCACGAGCTTTGGCACACGCCTGTACCCGTACCGTCGGTGGGCACGTCTTCATGAGCCTCGCGCTGTCATCGATCACGAGGGCATTCTTCCGTTCCGCCACGAGACGTCCTATGACAGCGAACCCTGACGCGTGCCGTCGAAATGTGACCGTCCCTGTGCATGTCCTCCTGCATGCAGACGAGTTGGAGGTCAGGCATCTGGAGGTCAGGCATTCCGCCACGCATCGGTGGCACAGCCGACTTCGTAATGCCACCATCCTTCTTCCTGCCCCCGGGCCAGTAGCGCCTTGATCCCGGTGAAGTCGGCGCCGGCCGGTGCGGTGAAGGCCACCATCGGGAAGTCCTCGCTGAAGACCTCGCCTCCCAGTCCGAACGCCGCGAAGCGCTGATGCACCGCTTGAGGGCTGCGTCCCAGCGGGCCGGAGGGTACGGGGACAACACGGAGTGTGCAGTTGCCGGCGGTGCTGACCCGCCCGACGGCCCAGTGGAGCCCATCGGAGTCGGTCCGGAACCGCACAACATCCCCCTCGGCCACCCCGTTCTGAAGAAAAGGGACGCTCTGCAGGCAGGCCGTATCCGCACTGCGCCTTGTCGCCCACAGGCCCTCCGTGTCCTGGGGGAACCATCCCTCCCGGGGAACGAACCGGAACCAGACCTTGATCTTCTCGACCGAGTTCTCCATGACCGTCATCATCACCCTGCCGTCACACGCACCTTGAACCGGGGCTGAGCTGGGCAGTCAGTCGTTGCTATCAGGAAACTGCCATCCCTTGACCGCCTACTCGCAATGGACTGCGAGGGCGTGAGTACTCGTACTCACGCCCCGTCTCTGCATCCCTGAAATGGTGAGGACATGACGAAGACGGTCCGTTGGGTCAAGGGCACGCTCGTTTCGGGACCGGCGGCGGTCGTCTGCTACTGGATGTGGACCTCGCTGCGCGAGTGGGCGGACAACACGTCCGACGGCGATGCGATGGGCTCCGGGTTGCTCGAAGGCCTGCTGGCGAGCGTCGTCGGCCTGCTGACGATGCCCTTGCTGCTGTGGGCCGGAATGCGGCTGCTGGGAGAGAAGGGCAACCATCTCCTCGTCTTGCTCGGAGTGGTGGCGTGGTGGCTCATCGGCGCCCATGTCGTCGAGGACGCCGTCGGGGCGGGCGCGACCGCCTTGTACGTGTCGCTGTTCGCGGTGCTCGGAGGACTGTTGGCCGGAGTTCAGCCTCGGGTCGAGTGAGCAACGACGGGCGGCGTTCCGCAGTCGGCGGGCTTCGTGGAGGGGAGCTCCTCCCCTGTGGCCAGATGCCATACGCGAGCGCATGGTCGCCGTCTGTCGCCCGTCTGGGCCGCGGCCGCGGGTGCGGGTGCGAGTGCGGCCCGAACCGGCGGACCGAACCTGCGGCCCGAACCAACGGACCCACGGTCCTGCGTGATGACTTCGACCAGCAGTACGAAGGACTCCGGGAGGTCAACTACAAGGCCCGCAGCCACCGCGCGCCCGGCCTCCTTGTTGAGCTCACCGACGGTACTGCGGATCTCCCGGTGGGCTACGACGTCAGCACGTGCCCATCCGCAGCGGAGCCGTAGGTCCAGCGAAAGGTCACCGGAGGCCAGCTCACCTCTATCAGCTGGACCCAGCTCTCGACGGAGCCGGCGCCTGGGATTTCCGTCACGCGGTAGGAGATCTCGCGGGTCCGCTCCTCCCAGCGCCGTGGGGCCGGATCGCGGGTCTCGAGGACCAGGTGCCCGTCGGGTCGCAGTGCTTCGTAGGCTCCCCGCAGCGTCTTCTGCCACGTCTGCCGTTCAACGATGGCCTGGGCGACATTCGCTGTCATCGTCGCGAGGTCGACCCGTAGCGGCGGCAGGGCTGTCGCGTCACCGCAGATCCAGTGCACGCGCTCACTGCCCGGTTTGGCCCGAGCGACATCGACGGACGCCAGGGCAGGGTCGAGGCCCACGACCTCGATCCCGCGATCGGCCAGGAGAAGCGCGAACACCCCGGTTCCACAGCCGATGTCCAGCACCTGGCGCGCCCCGAACTCCTCCGTCACCCGGAGGTAGACATCGAGATCGCCGCGGTCGGGGTCGAGCGAATCGCAGATCGCGGCGAGCCGTGGATGCCTGAGCAATCGTCAGCCATGCGGTCGCATGTATGCGGAGCTGGTCCCGGCCGGCTACGGAGTTTCGCCGGCGGTTGTGCTGCGGTGTCGAATTCGAGCGACCCGGACCACTCACGTGCAGGAACATGGCACCAGAAATGTGGCGATCGTCGACGACAGTATTCTCAGACGGCGCGCAGGCCCCGGTCCGCGAAGGCGATCAGCCACTCGAAGCTCTCGTCGATGTCGACACTCCACTGGAATCCGTTGGCCGCCTGCAATGTGGCGAAGCCGTGGCAGAGGCTGCGAAGCATGCGCAGGGCGTGGTCCACGTCGGACTCCTGGATCTCGTAGCCGCGCAGGACCGCCATGAACGCGCCGAGCAGCCGCTGACTCGCGGTGGCCAGCGGATCGTCCGGGCCGGACGGTTCCGCGCCGATCGTCGCGGCGTACCGGCCGGGGTGCTCCAGGACGAAGGCGCGGAAGGCACGGGCCGCGGCCGCCAGGGCATCGCGGCCCGCGTACCCCTGGACCGCGCCGCCGACGGCGTCGGCGGCCTCGTTCAACGCCATGACCGCGATACGCCGGTTGAGGTCTTCCTGGCCGCCCACATGCTTGTACAGGGACGGGGTACGCACGCCCAGCCGCTCGGCCAGCAAACCCATCGTCAGGTTGGCGAGGCCGACCTCGTCGGCGAGGGCGGCACCGGCCGCGACCACGGACACCGGGGCCAGGCCGGCCCTAGGCACGAACGGCGTCCGATCCGAGCAAGGCGAGCATGAGCGAAACCACCTGATCGGGGAACTGGTCGTGCGGGTAGTGGCCGGCGCCCTCGATCATCTCAAGGCGACCGAGCCCGGACGGCAGGGCATCGACGATGGCCGAACCCTCGGCGTGCGGGTCGGCCCAGTCGGGGTCGAGCGTGCCCATCACGACCAGGACCGGGCAGCGGACGTTGCCGAGTTGCGCGCCGGCGTCGGCCGGGGTGCTGCGGCCCATGCCCTGTAGGGCCTTCATCCGGCCCGGCTCGCGCAGCAGGGAGTCGATACGGCCGAGCCGCTCATCCCAGTCGGCCGGTTTCACGCCGGGGTAGGCCACGTCGAGGTACGAGCGCCAGAGCGGCACGCTGCCGAACGCGCCCGTGCCGAGCAGCCGCAGCATGCCCCGCCGGAAGCGCTTCACCCGCAGGTCGCCGAGGCGGATCGACTGCTTGCGGGTGAACGGCGCCAACTCGACCACAGCGGTGATCAGCGAGGGCTCCTGCGCGGCGGCGATGGTGGCGGCGCCGCCGGAGATCGAGTGGCCGACGAGCACCGCCGGGCCGCCCAGGTGACGGATCACGGCGAGCAGGTCACCGGCGATCGCGGTGCGGCTCCAGGCCGGCCAGTCGACGCTGGACTCGCCGCAGCCGCGCAGATCGACCGTCGCGACCCGATAGCCGGCCGCCACCAGCGGCGGGATCACAGCACGGTACGCGGCGCGGCTGTCGCCCATGCCGTGCGCGAGAACGATCAGCGGGCCGGAACCCGCCACCTCGTAAGCGATCGTGCCGTCGTCGACGGCAAGGTACTTGGTCATGACACTCCTTGCGTTTGGCTAACCTTGTTAGCTAAAAGCTAATCCCATTAACCAATCCTGTCAACGTGGAAATCCCTGGCAGGGCCAGGAGGCACGACGAAGCGCCCGAAGTGCAGGTCAGAGGCGGTGTGCAGGCGGTGCGCAGGCAGTGCGCAGGCAGTGCACAGGCGGTGGAGCGCACCGTAGCGGTCGGTTGTGCGCTTGCTGGAGCGGTGCCGGGCTACCGGGCTACCGGGCTACCGGGAAAGTGATCCGGGAACGGGTATGGCCAGCTGGGGGGGACACCGCGCTCGCCGCACTCGACGTCGCCGTCGTCTACGTAGGCCGTGGCGTTTCGCTGGCAGCGGGCCGGAAGCAGCCGCGCGGGGCGACCGCGTACGAGCGGGCCCGGGGCGCAGACCTCTCCGCTCAGGACGCGATCCGTGCCGACCCACCGCGCCCGCCCCGTCGCCGGACTCAGGTCGCGGCCGCCGTGCACGCCGTCGACCACGCCCCACGCCCAGGACCAGACCGCCGTGCCGAGGGAGTCGGCGCGGAGGTCGGCCTTTCCGGTGCAGTCCTGGTTTGGGCTTCGAATCTAACCGTCCACCTCGTCCGCCAGGATGCGCAGGATCGCGATACGTAGCTCCTCCTCCGACATCTCGTCCACCGGCGTGTCGGACGTAGCCGTCACGGTCGTCGACGCGGCCGTCGAGCCCGTGGCGAACGCCGGGGTGGTGAAGAGGAGAGCCGGCGTCAGGGTGGTGGCCGCGACGAACAGGGCAGCGCGGGACGGTCTCATGGGTGTGTGCCTCCCGTGTCGAGCTGTTGGTGCGAAGATCCTCGCCACTGTGGGGCACTGATGTCATTTCCGGTAGTGGGCAGTCTTCGTCGGCTGCCGTTGCCGTCCACGTACCCGGTCAGTCGCGGGCAGGGCGGCTCGGCTCCCAACACGGCCTTCGCCTGCCAAGCCGATCCCGCGGTCGTCGAGTGTCGGACTTGATGTCTGAGGAAGCGTCCCGCTCCCGCAAGGCCGCTGTGTCCGGTTGAGGTTCCATGGTGTTCGGCATGGAGACGACCCTCATTGACCAGCAGACGCGGGAGGCCGAGACGGAAGCGATCAAGCAGGTGATCGCCACGCTGGCCGTAAGTCCGGCGACGGTCGCGCTCGATGCCCGTGCGGCGGTGAGGCCAGGCCCAGGCGGTGTCCGTCGTCATGAGCTGGGCCGGTCAGCGTTTGACGCGGTTGCGGAGGGCGAGAACGGCGAGACCGAGGAGGACGGGCTCGGTGATCCGGGAAGACATCTCGATATAGGTGCCGGCCGTGGTGAGGTCCTGGCCGGAGGAGCGGAACACCACCGAGTTGATCACCACGCGCAGGGACTTCTCGAACCTCTCGGTGGTGAGGCGCTCGACTCGTGGACCGGTGGGATTGACCGGAGGCGGCGTGTCGGTGGTCAATGTGAGGTCCTGCCCGGCGTCGACCTGCCGGCCGGTGGTCTCCGGTTTCGGGTCATCGGCCGGCAGCCCCCACACCATCAACACCAGTATGGTGACCGTCATGGCGGCCACCAGCCAGGACATGGCCCGCATGGTGCGCAAGCCGTAGCCGGACAAGGCCCAGTACGCAGTCAGAAGGGCGCGCTCGCCCCGCGGTGTGCCGGTGGTGTCATGGCGGCGCATCTCGCACTCGCCGTAGTAGAAGTCCGCTGCCCCGGGTTCGTTCTTGCCGTCCTCCATCGACTTGCGCAACTGCCGGTACAACGCGGACAGCGCGGCCGGCCGTACCTCGGGAGCATCCTCGGGCGGGGCCGTCCAGCCGCGGGGCCCGGCGGAACGGCGACCTGAACGCACTCGCCAGTGATGCTCCTCCGCCAGGACCCGACGGCGGCTCCAGCGCCAAGGAAAGCGCCGGCCCCAGCCGGCAGGGGAAGAGGCGAAAGTGCACCAGCCGTCCACGCGAAGCTGGTCGAGATGGACGGCCCCGACGAAAGAGCAGGTGCTCAAGTCGATGTCGAGCAGCGCCAGGTGAGCGGCATCTACGCCACTCAAGGACATCAAACGCACGCTGTGGTCCCGGCCGGACAACTCCCCTTCTGGCATCGAATCGTGCTGTGGGCCGGGATACGAAAGGAGAGGCGGCAATTGGCGAAGGGAGAACGGCGTGGGGTGAGTGGTGACCGTCACCGGGTACTCGAAGACCGCGTCGCTCAGGTTCAGTTCGGCGTAGCGCAGCCGCAGCACGGCTTTTGACGCCCACCGCGTGCGCGCCAAGCCGACCGCGCCGGCGGCGATCTCCAGAATCACCGGCGCGCCGAACACCGCGCCGTCCATGGTCAGACTGCCGCCGCACACCAGCGGGCCCAGCGTCGGGGCCTCCTCGAACCGGGTTCCGTCGAACCGTGCGTCGCCGGTGAAGGTCACCTCTTCGAACCCGGTCTCGCTGCTGAAGACCGCCTGGTAGAAGAGAGCATCGCTGTTGAAGGTCGCCGCGCGAAACAGGGCGAGGCCGGGGAAGACCACATCTCGGAACAGGGCGAGGCCGGCGAAGGTCACCCCGCGAAAAAGAGTATTGCCGCCGAAGGTCGTCCGGTGGAAAAGGGCATAACTGCTGAAGGTCGCCCCGTCGAAGACGACGTTACTACTGAAGGTCGCCCCGCCGAAAAGGGCATTGCTTCCGAAGATCGCCCCGTCGAACCGGGCGTTGCCGGTGAAAGCCGCCTCTGCGAACCAGGCATCATCGTTGAAGGCCGCCCCGTCGAAGACGGCGTCGCTGGTGAAGGTCGCCCCGCGGAACGGGGCTTCGCCGTCGAAGATCGCCCCGTCGAACCGCGCACGCCCGAGGCGGGGGAATCCAGTGGTGGGGTCACGCAGGACATGGAGTAACCGTTCCAGCAGGCCCCTGGCGAAGGGAGTACCACGGTGGTCGACATCGGCGCCGGGGTACAGAGTGGCCAGATAGGCGGCACGCACGGTCTCGTCCACATGAGCCAGACACACCGTGTGTCCGGCGATGCCGATGCCACGGCAGCCGTCCGGATCGGTCGTCGGGTCGGCGCCATGACCGCAGTGTGGCCAACCGGGCGGCAGTAGGGACAGGCTGGGGGGCGTCATGCCTCGAGGACGTCTCCGCACAGCCTGACGGTTGCCGCACCCGACGTCGACAGTACGGTCGAATGCGTCGGCAAGCGTCGGACCCCGTCCGACCTGACGCGAGTGGGGAGCCCAGTGATCTTTATCGTGGCGCAGGCGCGGACCTGCCCGGTCACCGGGGAGCCGACCGCCCGCGGCATCACCCTGTTGAATTGACGCTGATCCTGCTGCGGAGGTTCGACGCGAGGGACGCGGCTCGTCGGGCTTGCCGGACTTACCCACGGCACCGATGGCGCCGACGGTTCACAGCGGGTGTGTCGAGAGCCTGGAGGATCTGATGCATTTCCTGGCGCCATTGGTCGGCATCGGCACCGTCCACCCAGCTCGTCGCCAGCTCGGATCCGTCTTGGAGGACATCATGTAGTGATTGCCGGGCCAATGCGCGGAGCGACGCCGGTAGTTCGGGCAGCGGTTCTCTTGGCCCGTCTTCGGAGTCGATCACGAACCGGCTGTTCGGGATTGTGCTGGCGACGAGAGCGGCAGCGGCGACTGCTTCGACGCCATCCCCGCCGTCTACACGCGCTCCGGAGTTCGCGACTCGCTGAAATGCGCGTCTCAACACGTCGATGATCTGCTCGGGAGCGAGTCCCTCAAGTTCGTCGACAAAGTCCACAGCGAGGTCGCTGTCGAACGGGCCGGTTCCCCACGTTCCCATGCACGGCTCCTGGCATCGCCAACCTCGGACGGAGGCAGCATTCCAGCAGCCACTGACATCGGTCATGTCACTGAGCGAGGAGCACACCCACACAAGACCTACTCTGCACGTTACAAGTCGCCGCGCCTGGCGGCACGAAACCAGTGGCCCGAGGCTCTGGAGGTTCCGTAGCGTGTCGGTCATGCCAACGCCTGTCCTGTACTGCCGTGATCCGTTGAATCCTCGACGCGTGGATGAACACTTCGCGCGGGAAGCACAGGAGGTACGCGCCCGTGGCGGGGTGGTTGGGTTGGTCGACCACGATGCGCTGCTGAAGGGTGACGCACAGCAGGCTGTCGCACACGTACCCGCTGGACTGGGCAGTGCCTGGTACCGGGGTTGGATGATTCCGGGCGATCGATACGCCGCGTTGGCCGAGGCGCTGAGCCGACGCGGCACCGCGTTGTTCGTCGCTCCGGATCAATACCGGGCCGCTCACGAACTGCCGGGCTGGTATCCGATGTTCGTCGACATCACGCCCGCGAGCGTGTGGCGTCCCACCAAACCCGGTGAGATCTTGGCCGCCGAAGACCTGGCTGTTCTCGCCGAGCCGTTGCAGCCGGGCTCGGGAATCGTGAAGGACTACGTCAAATCCCGCAAGCACGAGTGGGAGCAGGCGTGCTTCATTCCCGATCTCGCCGACGGGGTGGGGCTGACACGGGTCGTGCGGCGCTTCGTGGAACTGCAGGAGGAGTTCCTTGCGGGCGGAGTCGTTCTGCGCAGCTTCGAAACGTTCTCGAAGCTGGAATCCGTTGCGGCTGAAGTGCGCGTGTGGTGGCTGGATGGTGAACCAAGATTGCTCACGCCTCACCCGGACAGCCCGTTCGAGTGTGGACCGGTGCCCGAACTTGACCATATCGGGCGTGCGGTGCGGCGCCTCGGATGCCGGTTCGTCACAACCGACGTGGCCCTCCGCTCGGACGGGGTGTGGCGAGTCGTCGAAGTCGGTGACGGCCAAGTCAGTGACCTGCACCCGTCCAGCGGTCGAGGCGAGTTGGCCGCTCTGCTGGTCGGTCCGTAGCTGTTGCGGAAGCGGCCCCGCGCCGTCATCACCCGGACCAGTCCAGAGAACTCTGAGCAGTGCCCGGGTACGCCGAGGGACTCATGACGGCACCCCAGGTCGGACGCCCGTCATGCCGAGGCTGACCGGCGCGACGCGATCCAACCGCTGGCTCTCTTCACGCTTGTGGCGAAGAAAGGTCAGTGTGAATGGGGCAACGAACACATGAAGGCTCATGCTGGCGAGGGGTCCCGCCGGGGCGGGCACATCCTCCCAGTTCGACTTCGCGCTGGTCGAAGTGCTCTTCGGAGCCCAGTACTCCAGCTGTAGATCGTGATCCGAGAGAGGCGCGTCGGCGAGGGACGGCGGTTATTCCAGCCACATCCCGTCGCGCATGATGACTCTCCCGCGTAGTTCCGGCTCGCCGCGCCAAGCGAGCACAGTCCTCGGGACTACGCGTACATACAGAAAGGAACCCTCTTCCACGCGTGGATCCCACCCGAACTTGTCGGCGAACGCCTCCGCTGCGCCTCCGGGCACCTCCTGGTCCGGGAAGCACTCCGCCTCGCCCTGGAGGAGCACCACGTCGAAGGTGTCCGGTAGCGACAGGCGCACGCGTGGCTCTTTGCGGATGTTTCGCGCAGTCACGGAAGTGGGGCTGGTGCACATCCACACTGCTTGCCCATCCCACAAGAACCACAGCGGCACCTGGTGCGGCCCGTGATCAGGGTGAGCCGTCGACACCCATACATCCCGCTCGGTAACGAGCCGCTCCAGAGCGTCGCGCATACGCTCCGCCGTCTGGCGACGAACGAATCCTGTGGTCTCCATGAGGACCGACCCTAGCCAAGCAGGCGTGAAGCGCGCCTGAGGCGCAGGACCTACTCCCCGCGACCGATGCCCCCCTCAGCTTTCGGCTCGGGACGACCGAATTCGGTGCTCAGAGAGGCCGACGGAAGTACTCAGTCACACTTGTCTCCGGCAATGGCTGGCTCGTGATCGCGCCTGCTGGCCGCGTCGCCAGCCGGAACAGATGAGCCGGTGGGCCGGGCCGTGAACGGGCCGTGAACGGGCCGGACAACAACACTGGTGAACAGACGCTGGATTTCGTTGCAGGTCGGCGGGATCGGGGCGTCCGGCGTGGGGCGGCGTGCGTGTTCGTCGGCGCGGACGACGGCGAGGAAGGCATGGGCCAGCATTGCGAGGGTTACCCTGCGGGCCCAGGAAGGGAGGGTAGTGGCGAACCTGGTGCTCATCCAGCCCGGCCGGCCGGTTGCCGCCATAGACCTCGTCACCCGTGACCCAGCCGACGCGGTGTCCAGTGTCCAGTGTCCAGGAATCGTTCGACCATCACCCGGGTCGGTTCCGGCTTGGTCGCGAAGCCGGTGTCCTCGCTGAGCCCGAGGCCCGGCAACGATCCGGATCGCAGGTCCAGGAGAGCGGGACGTGCAGCTCTCGGTCCACCGCCGCGTGCCCGCGCTCGCCGCCGTAGACGAGGTAGACAGCGACCTGGGAGTTCTCGTCCGCCCGGCAGCGCCGGTGTACTTCCGCTGGACCCCGACGGTGTGGGTGCCCTTCTTCAGGTCACCGGTCTCGTCGACGACCATCACAGCGGCCCCGTCCCGAAGGCGGCGTCTTCGGCGTGCGTGACGTTGATGTACTCGCCGCTCTCCAGGTCGAGGACGCGGATGTTCGCCGGTCTTCCCAGCCGGACGCGGCGTTAGCGGTGGACGTAATGCCGCCGACGGTGATGATCTGACTGGATACGCCGGCCTGCCGTGATCAACCGAAGGGGGCCGCGATGAGCCAGTACTTCGACCTGGGCGACGAGACCCTGTGGAACCCGTCCAATGGGGCTTCCCGCATGTTCCGGCGGCAAGTGGCGGTCTTCGAGGCGGAGCTAGAGCTCTCATCGGGTATTGGCCCGATGGAGAACGACGAGTGCCAGATCGACTTGGTCACCTTCGAAGCCTTCGTCAACGCCCTGCTGGCGCAGCACCGAAGAACGAGTCACGCAATCGTGCTGGCTCTCTCCGACGGCTTCACCGCCACAGTGCTGGTCCTTGCAGAGCGCGCCGGAATCGAGGTGTACTGGGCACAACTCGGCGCCGCCCCGGACGGCCCGCTCGAAGACGTGCAGGTCTCGGCCCTTACAGGGATGTCCGCTCCGGGAGAAGGCGGATCTTGGGCGGCGGGACTGCGCGAGAAGGCACGGGAGCTAGGTCGCCGAATGCCCCGCTGACCGGAGTAACCCGAACGACGAACCGATCGCTGGGCCCCACCCGTGTAGCTCACCATAAGAAACGTCGTCTTAGGGTTGCTCCCATGCCCATCCCCACCGAAGCACAACAGGTGACCGATACGTTCCTTGCGGCGATTGACCATTTCGCTCCCGGCCTGGTCAGGGGCCTCTACTTGCACGGATCACTGGGCTTCGGTGAGTTCTACGCGGACCGCAGCGACGTCGACTTCGTGGCCTTGCTGGCCGCCCGCCCCGACTCCGACGCGCTCGAAGCGCTTGCCGCCTCCCATCGGCAGGTGAGCCGACGCCATGGCCGCCCGCACTTCGACGGATTCCATGTCCTGGCGGAAGATCTCGTACGGTCGCCGATGGACTGTCCGGATGTTCCATGTGCCCAGGCCGGGGTCTGCCAGGACGCCGGGCGGTTCGATGTAAACCCGGTCACCTGGCATGAACTCGCCCGCCACGGTGTCACACTGCGCGGTCCGGCACTCACCGAAGCTGACGTCTGGACCAACGACTCGGCCCTCCGTGCCTACACCCACGACAACCTGACCACATACTGGACCGGTGTCGCCGACACGCTCACGGAGCACCCGGAGGAAGCGTCCAGCTCCGAAGCCACCGAATGGTGCGTTCTCGGGGTCAGCCGCCTTCACCACCTGCTGGCGACCGGAACGCTGGCCTCCAAGAGCGGCGGCGGTCGCCACGCTCTGAATGTCTTCGAGCCGGCCTGGCATCCCATCATCACCGAAGCCCTGCGGGCCCGCGAGACCCCCGGCACGGCCTCCGCCTACGATGCCGATCCCACCCGCCGCGGCCGGGACACAGCCGACTTCACCGCGATGGCCGTAAAGGCCGGCCTCGCCCTCGGAGCCTGACCGATTCGGCTCCCCAACCTGACATCTCACGGACAACAGGACCAGTGTCAAAGACCCGGGACCCGGGACCCGGCACGCGTGCCGGCATCAGCAGTCGAGTAACGCTGTGTCAGGCCCCGGGAGTTCACCGCCATCGTCGCGAAGACAACTGGTTGAGGAGCCGTTCGTGGAAACCCCATCGATAAACTGTCGGAACTCCCCGATGTGACGGTTCCGTTCATGGGCGGGTCACGGTGGCCCCGGCAGACGAGAGGCCCGTGGCTACCCACTACGAAGGCACCGGAGACTCAGACACGCTCGTTCGCTGGATCGAGAGTTAGCGGCGTTACTACGGCACTCCGTCCAACGACCCCTGGCCGACGCCGAACGAGGCCATGACGCACAACAAACAGCACGCCGCCGGATGAACTCGTCCACAGGGTTGTAGCTGCCCTTCTCAATGAGGGACTCGGGCGGAGACACGTCACGTCCTTTCGAACCGCAACTGTGCGCTCAGCCGACGGCCGCGCCGAACCACTTGGGCAGCTGGCCGAGCAAATCCTGCTGATCTTCACCGACCCACGCCACGTGGCCGTCCGGCCGCAGCAGCGCCGCCGGCACGTCCAGTTCCTCGCCGACATCGACGACATCGACAACATGGTCGACCCGGTCCGCCCAGCCCGCCACCGACAGCCGGCCGGTACGGTCGAGCAGCAGCCCGCGGCCGCCGTGCGTCAGCTCGTAGAGGCGCCCCCGCTTCAGCCCCACGTCCCGCATCCGCCGGCCGAGCAGTTCATGCCCCTCGCCGAAGTCGTAGCGGACGTCCACCGCGGTGATCATCCCGGTCACGTACCGGTTCACCTCCTCGAAGTCCATCAGCTTCGAGAACAGTTCCCGCAGCGCGGTCGCCCCCGGATCGGTCCCCAGCAGTGTGATCTGCGCGCGAGTGTTCTCCAGCACCCGGGCGCCCACCGGGTGCCGTTCGGTGTGATAGCTGTCCAGCAGCCCTTCCGGCGCCCAGCCGTTCACCTGCGCGGCCAGCTTCCAGCCGAGGTTGAACGCGTCCTGCACGCCGAGGTTGAGACCCTGCCCGCCGGTCGGCGGATGGATGTGCGCCGCGTCGCCGGCCAGCAGCACCCGGCCGACCCGGTAGCGCTCGGCCTGCCTGGTGGCGTCACCGAAGCGGGAGAGCCAGCGCGGCGAGTGCGCGCCGAAGTCGGTGCCCGCGAAGGCCCGCAGCCGCTGCTTGAACTCCTCAAGGGTCGGCGCGGTCGTACGGTCCTCGGCCACGCCGTCGGCGGGCACGATGATGCGGTACACCCCCTCGTTCCCGTCCACGTTGGGAATGGCGCCGAACCGCAGTTGGGTCTTACGGACTTCCTCGACGACGGCGGCCACCTTCGCCGGATCCTCGGTCGCCTCCATATCACCCAGCAGCGTCTCGACCTTGGCGGGTTCACCGGGGAAACCGACGCCCAGCAGCTTACGCACCGTACTGCGGCCGCCGTCGCAGCCGACGAGGTAACGCGAGCGCAGCCGTGTGCCGTCCGCCAGTTCGACGGTCACCCCGTCCTCGTCCTGGCTCAGGCCGACCACTTCGCAGCCGCGCCGGATCTCGGTACCGAGTTCGAGGGCGCGCTCGGTGAGCAGCCGCTCGGTGACCGGCTGCGGGGTGGCGAGGCCGTACGGGTGAGCCGTGTCCAACCGGTCCGGCCACGGCTTGGGGATACCACCGAAGAGTCCACCGACCTGGAACTTCTCACTGACCGCGAGGAACCGGTCCAGCAGACCGCGCTGGTCCATTATTTCGACACTGCGCGCGTGCAGGCCGCGACCGCGGGACTGCTCGGTCGGCTCGGTCAACTTCTCCAGTACGACCACGTGCACTCCGGTCAGCCGCAACTCGCCGGCCAGCATCAAGCCGGTCGGTCCGCCGCCGACCACGATCACGTCAATCATCAAAACGCCCATTCAACGAGATTGGATTTCGGCCAGCTGCTCCGCGCGCCCGGCGACACGTACACCCGCGCCTCCGCACCTCCACGCCGATCCCCCGCAACGGCAGCGCACCGCACCGCATCGCGAGTCCCATCGGCGGTTCGACGTTGCTGCACAACCCACACGTCGACAACAGCCCACGCACCTCGTGGATCTGCCATTTCCGCAGGTCCTGGCCTTGGCCGACCATTCTGCGGTACACCCCGGGCCTTGCCACAAGCCCCCCGGTGCGCTATACCTTAAAAGTGGCAAGGAGTGGGTAACCTCCCCTTGCCTTTGCCTTTTGTCGTCCGCTGTTGCTGGGTACGGAGAAGCTCCTCCCAAAGCGGTGACGCGCCGCGTACGGCGATACCGGCGGTCCAGGAGGACCTTTCATGGGCCTGCGGATGCAGCCGGCTTGAGGACATGCTCGTCGCCCATCGCGTAGACCGGCTGCGACCCGTCCGGGAAACGGGTCAGCCGTGCGCCGGCAAGAGCGAGGCGCGCACTCACAGAGTCCTCGGCTCCAGGCCGCCGCATCGCCGTCTCGTCAGGAACGACCGCACCGCATCCCGCTGTTCGTCCCTTTCAGTCTCGGAGCGTGGCGGCGGCCCTCCCGTCCGGCGCGGACTCCGCCGATCTCGTCATCGGCCTTCACGTACAGTTCGGAGACAGCGGGTGTGGTTGGTGGATACTCACGCTCATGGTGGAAGCGAGGTCGGCATTCCGATGCAGGCAGCGGTCGAGCGTCCCGATATGTCGCGTGCCGCGCGTCTGGCCGCCTACAGCGCTGCCTCCACCTCTCTGGCCCTGCGCAGTGATCGCGAGCTGAGCCAACTGCTGGACGTGGCGGTACCGATCGGCTCCGGCATCGGTGGGAGGTCGGCGCTGCTGGAGGTCGCCGGTACGCCGGTCTTCGTGAAGCGGGTGCCCCTCACGGATATGGAGCGGCTGCCGGAGCATGTCCGGTCCACGGCCAACCTGTTCGGACTTCCCACCTTCTGCCAGTACGGCATCGGTGGGCCCGGTTTCGGGGCATGGCGGGAGCTCGCCGTCCACACCATGACCACGAACTGGGTGCTCGCGGGGCAGTACGAGGGGTTCCCCTTGATGTACCACTGGCGCGTACTGCCGGACACGGCGCAGGTCCTGCCCGAGGAACTCGCCGATGTGGAGCGGGCCGTGGCCTACTGGGGAGGCGGGCCAGAGGTGCGCCGTCGTATCGAGGCCCTTGAGCAGTCCTCCGCGAGCCTCGCGCTGTTCATGGAGTACATCCCGCAGACACTGCATGAGTGGCTCACGGAACAGGTACGGGTACAAGTACGGGTACGGGTACGGGTACGGGTACGGGCCGATGACGAGGCCGCCGACCGGGCCTGTTCCCTGGTGGAGAAGGAGTTGGAGGCTGGCACGTCTTTCATGAATGCCCGCGGGCTCCTCCACTTCGACGCCCACTTTCAGAACATCCTGACCGATGGCCGACGCCTCTACTTCACGGACTTCGGTCTCGCTCTCTCCTCCCGATTCGATCTGTCTCCGTCCGAGGCCGCCTTCTTCGAACTGCACAAGACCTACGACCGCTGCTACACCGTCAGCTACCTGGTGAACTGGCTGATCACCGCTCTGTACGGCTACGAGCGGAAAGAGCGCGAGGCACTCATCCGGGCATGCGCCGAAGGAGAAGACCCACCGGCCGGCCCGCAGGAGGCCAGGGCGATCCTCGCCCGTCACGCACCGCTCGCCGCGGTGCTGACGAGCTTCTACGGCAAGCTGCAGGATGAGAGCAGGCAGACCCCGTACCCGCTGGAGGCACTCCGCCGGGTCTGCGCCCGCGCCATGTGATCGGCCGGCCCGTCACCAGCCACACGCGCACATCTCCGGTCACCGACACCATCGAGAGGAGATGGCCCTCGCCACCCACAGCACCCCGATGACACCCGCAGAAACAATGATTCCATCCGCTCCCCCGCCGTGTCCGTCAGCTCGCCTCCGCCCGCCGCGTGATCAATTGTCAGAGCCGCCGTCGGCGGCAACGGGCACGGAGGTCGGCACAAACAGGCTCAGTCGGTAGGTGGTCGGTTGGGTCAACCGCCCGCAGAGGGTGTCCAGTCGGACCGCCGTCCAGTCGATCTGCTTGTTCTCGCTGTTCTCGGTCCGCAGACGCTGAAGCTCAACGCGCCATTCCGACTCGTCCTGAGTCTCGAAGAGCACTTCCCAGCGCCCTGTCTCAGTGGCGATCTCAGGGGCAAAGCGGGCAGCAGCCCGCTGGCGCCCCTCCTGCTGCCGTCGCTTCCGCTTTCTCTGTCCTGGCACCGCCCCAGCATCGCGGCACCCCCTCAGGCGGACAAGGCCATTACGCGCATGCCGACCTCGGCCAGCCGATGATCATCCCGCGCAGACCTGAGGCGCCGGTTCAGCCGCTGCGTCCTTGATCGTGTCGGTGGCGCCGCGCGGACCCGGGCCGACTGCTACGAGCCGCAAGCTCGTGCGCGGTCAGCCGTGAACCGTCGTCGGGAAAGGAATCGCCCTCCGACTCGCGGTTGTGGTCGATATGCGTACGGTGTGCGGGTTGGACCGGCTGCCCCTCGGGCCGCGGCGGGGGCGGTTGCGTCTTGCGACACCTGATGGCCCAGGGAGGCGGCATTCCGAGACTTTGATCACCTGGGCAGCCATCGCCCTCATGACCAGGAAGCTGACCCGAAAGCACTGACAGGTGGGCTACTTGGCAGTCACTCGACCAGAAGTGCCGCAAGATGGGTCGCAGTCCGCTCCGCGGCGCGTTGCCTGATCAGTCCTTCTTTGGCGGCTGCACGCAAGTTGATGCTGGAATCTCCCTCGCCGCCCCTCGCCACCAGGACAGTGACTACGACAGGGTTCATTCCTCCGGTGCCTCCACTGGTGACAAACCGAAATGTCCGCTCGTCCGCCCCAGGTTCAGCGGTGCGCGGCTCCAACCTTCGACCTGTGCGTTCCTGAACCTCGACGACGCGCTCGACCGCGCCCTCGTAGGGCATCGGGACAACGAGATCGATCTCATGAATGTTGTTTCTCATGATCTTGGCCATGAGCCCTGCCAAACGACCACTGCCTCCTGTCACAGCTGCCACGGCTGCGAGTTCGTCGACGAGGATCTCATTCTCACTCTCGTGCATGTTGCCCCCTATCAACAGCGCCTCCGTGCATGCCCATGCAATCAGGCTCAGCCCCTGTGAAGAAGGAAAAGCCTCTTCAGGAACAGGTACTTAGCTTGTTCTTTAACCTCAGGTTGCTGCGGAGTGCTTGCCGGTGGGGAAATTGCGGTGCGTGCTGGCACCACGCTAGGCAGACTCGCGGACATGACTGAGAAGATCACCCGCATCAACCCCGAGCAGCTGCATGAGACGCCCGGCTACCACCACATCACGGTGGTAGAGGCAGGGCGTACGGCCTACCTGGCGGGACAGTGCCCGCTTGATCGGAACGGTGACCTCGTCGGTGCCGGTTCCCTCGAGACGCAGGTCGACCAGGTGGTCGCGAACGCGCTCACTGCCCTGGCAGCGGCGAGTGCCCAGCCGCAACACGTGGTGCGGTCAGTGATCTACGTGCGGAGCGACGAGAGGGACATTCTCGGAGCCGCATGGCGTCGGCTCACCGAGTCTGCCCTGGGGCCGGCGTTCACCACCGCCAGCACGCTCTTGGGCGTTGCCCAGCTGGGCTTTCCCGGACAGTTCGTCGAGGTGGATCTCACCGTGGCGCTGCCTGACTGACTTCGAACGGCGTATCGAACTGGGTGGCCCAGCTGGGCATTCGCCGGACGCTGGGACGGCCTTCGTCTGATCATGTGCTCCGACCAAGGTGCACGTTGACCACGACGAAGGCCGTGACGGTGAGTCTGCTGCCTGATGCTGCTGTAAGGGAAGCGTTCGCGGAAGCGTCACGCTTCCGGGACGAGTTGTACGCGTGTCTGACCGTGCGGGGCGATGAGCTGTTCGAACTGGCGGACGCGGTGCTGTGTGCTCCGGGTGCGGTGCACTCGGCGGTGGAGCTGACGTTGCTGCCCGAGCACCGGCGTGGGCATGGCGCTATGTGCGACGGCCTCAACCGGGGCCGGATCGACACCGCGCGGCTACGGTCGCTGCTGGCCGGCCTACCGCTGCCCCGCTTCCCGGACGGACGCCTGGTGCTGGCGGTAGACGTCTCGCCGTGGCTGCGATCAGACGCGCCGTGTTCGCCGGAGCGGCTGTTCTGCCACGTCTACGGCCGGGCCAAGACGGCTTCGCAGTTCATTCCGGGCTGGCCGTACTCGTTCGTCGCAGTGCTGGAGATGGGTGCCACGTCCTGGACACAGATTCTGGACGCGGTCAGGCTTAGCCCAACCGACGATGCCACCGCGGTCACCGCCGCCCAGCTCCGCGATGTCGTCGAACGGCTCGTCGCGGCAGGCCAGTGGGCGCCGGGCGAGCCGGACATCACCATCGTGACCGACGCCAGCTACGACGTCACCCGCCAGGCCTGGGTCCTGCAGGACCTGCCTGTCGAGCTGGTCGGCCGCATCCGCGGCGACCGTGGTAATGCGGCTGCCGAATCCGCCGCGCGTCTACGACCCGAAGGGCTGCCGGCCGCCGAATCACGGGCCGGAGTTCCGCTTCGCCAAGCCTGAGACCTGGCCCGAGCCCGCCGTCACCACCCACACCGCCACCGCGAACTATGGCGAGGCCGTCACGCAGGCGTGGGACCGGGTCCACCCCCGGCTGACCCACCGGGCTGCCTGGCTGGACCATGAGGGCGAACTCCCCCTGATCGACGGGACGTTGATTCGGCTGGAAGTCGAACACCTGTCGAAGGACCGGGCCGCCCCGGCGGTGTGGTTGTGGTCCTCGAAGACTGGCGCCGACTACCCGGACGTCGATCGGGCCTGGCAGGCGTTCCTGCGACGCTTCGATCTGGAGCACACGTTTCGGCTGTTCAAACAGACGCTGGGCTGGACCCGGCCTCGGCTTCGGGAACCGGAGGCGGCAGACCGGTGGACGTGGCTGATCATCGCCGCCTACACCCAGCTCCGGCTTGCTCGTCCGGTCACCCGCGACCTGCGGCATCCCTGGGAGAAGCGGGCGGCACCGCACCGGCTCACACCCGCGAGAGTCCGGCGGACGTTTCGGAACCTCCGCCAGCACATGCCCTGCCCCGCCAGGGCACCGAAACCCCACCGGCCCGGCCCTGGGCAGCCGCCCGGCACCCCGAACAGGCACCGGGCACCCCGCTACGACGTGGGCAAAACCGTCAGCCGCGAGAAGACACCTATCGCCCTACAACGGTTGAAAGGTTAAAGAAGAAGTAGCTTGTCGTTTAACATCCGGCTTAGTACTGCAACGACACTCCGTGACGTGGTGTGTGCGGCGTCGTTGATTACTTCGTGGCGGAAGAGATAGCTGACGGGTGGTCAGATAGCTTCGGTGGTTTCGTGGCGCGGTTTGCGGGCCGGTTCGGGCGGGTGGAGCCGAGGCGGCGGATGGTGTCCTACCTGCGGGGACTGCTCAGCGAGGCGGAACGCAAGAACGGCTGGACCCTGGCTGAGGCCGCCGGTGACACCGGCCCTCAGGGCATGCAGCGGCTGCTGAACCACTACCTGTGGGACGCTGATGCCCTGCGTGACGACGTTCGTGAAGCGGTCGTGGAGCATATCGGAGATCCGGAGCGGGGAATTCTGATCCTCGACGAGACGGGTTTTCTGAAGAAAGGGGTGCGGTCGGCGGGTGTGGCCCGGCAGTACTCGGGAACGGCCGGCCGGATCGAGAATTCCCAGATCGGGGTGTTCCTGGCCTACGGTTCCGACCGGGGGCGGGCGCTGATCGACCGTGAGCTGTATCTCCCAAAGGACTGGACATCGGACCGCGAGCGCTGCCGAGCTGCCGGTATCGGTGACGATGTCGAGTTCGCCACCAAGCCAGACATGGGCCTGCGCATACTGAAGCGTGCCGTCGAATCGGGGATCCCGTTCGGGTGGGTAACCGCTGATGAACTCTACGGCCAGACCAGCCGGATCCGGCTGTGGCTGGAAGAACACGACATCGCTCATGTCCTCGCCGTCCCGAAATCGCAGATGGTCATGACCATGGAATTCTTCGGCCAGGCCCGCGCGCACAAGCTGGTCGGTGAGCTCCCCGACGACGCATGGACGCGTATGAGCTGCGGTGACGGTGCCCATGGCCCGCGCGAGTACGACTGGGTGACGGCCCCGATCCGGCCCTGGCGGCGAGAAGGCCGGGACCATTGGTTACTGGCACGGCGAAGCCTCATGGATCCCGCGGACATCGCCTACTACATCTGTTTCTGTCCGGCCGGGACCTCCTTGGAGGAACTCGCGCGGATCGCAGGGTCCCGGTGGATGGTCGAGGAATGTTTCCAGACCGCGAAAAACGAAACCGGGCTTGATCATTACCAGGTCCGCGGCTACCCCGCCTGGTACCGGCACATAACACTGTCCATGGCCGCCCTCGCCTTCCTCGCTATTCTGCGAGCAGAGGCAAAAAAGGGGATCCGGATACCGGCAGCGGTCGATATTTCATACCCGTGACCATGAACGAGGCCCGGCGGCTCTTCAACCGCGCCTCCTCTCCCATCCGCCAAAGCTTCCAGCACGCACTCGCCTGGTCACGGTGGCGAAGAAGAAGCCAGGCACGAGCCCGCATCAGCCACTACAAACGCAGAGGCCATCACGGAGTGTCGTTGCAGTATTAGAGGATGTCTCACGTGGTGAGTTTGGCGAGTTTCTTGTAGCAGGTCAGGGCGGCGGCGAGGCCGAGGAAGGCGAGGAAGTGGCTTCCTTTGCGCTCGTACCGGACGGTGAGACGGCGGTAGCCGAACAGCCAGGAGATGGACCTCTCGATCTTCCAGCGGTGGCGTCCGAGTCGTTCGGAGGACTCGATGCCCGGGCGGGCGATGCGGGCGATGATGCCGCGTTCGCGCAGCCAGGACAGGGTGTCGGCGGAGTGGTACGCCTTGTCGGCGCGGAGCTTGCCGGGGCGCCGGCGGCGCGGTCCGCGCCGGGATCGTACGGCCGGTATCGCCTTCACGAGTGGCTTGAGGGCCAGGCTGTCGTGCGTGTTCGCCCCGGAGGCGCCGACCACTAGGGGGATGCCCTGGGCCTCGGACAGCACGTGCAGCTTGCTGCCGGATTTGCCGCGGTCGACCGGGTTCGGGCCGGTCAGCGACCCCCCCTTTTCGCCCGTACCGAGGCGGCATCGACGATCACCGACGTCCAGTCCAGCTCGCCACGCGCGCCGAGCTCGTCCAGCACCGCCCGGTGCAGCCGACGCCACAGACCCGCCTTCGTCCAGGCGGTAAACCGGCGGTGCGCGGTGGCCGGCGAGACACCGAAAGTCGGCGGCAGATGCCGCCACGCACACCCGCTGGTCAGCACGTACACCACGGCGGTGAACACCGCCCGCTCGTCCAGCGGCGACGTGCCGCCACCCTGGCGACGCAGCGTGAACGACGGCAGCAACGGCGCGACCAGATCCCATAACCCGTCAGGAACCAGCCGCTGCGACAGATCAGCACCCATAAAGAACAATGATGCCGCAGCTCACGACACAGCCACGTGAGACATCGTCTTAGAACAGGCGGGTCCCGGAGTGGCAGGCTGTGGTCGTGAAAATCGCGAAAAACGACCAGCCAAGGCCGCTGTCGACGTGCTGGCTCTACTGGATCGCCGTACCGACCGGGGACCAAGCAGGAGTCATTGCGTCCCTGGGCCTCACCCGACCCGTACCCGTGACGTTCGCCGAGGCCGAGGCTGTCATCGATGAGGACGGACACGGAGAGGCTGAAGACAATCCGGATGGAATGGCCCGGGTGTACGTGAGTCCTGAGATTGAGGGATGGACTCTGGTGATCGGCCCGTGGTGCGATCCGTGCAACAGCGACAGAAGCGACGAGGTCCTGCGTCTGTGTGTCAACCTCAGTTCCCGCTACGGGGCGGCGCAGGCGTACTACTTCGGTACACAGAACGACGGCTCGGCCTGGCTGCTCGCGGAGCACGGGGCTGTGGTCCGGCGGTACTGCGAGACCGGCGAGGTCGACGACGGACTCCTCACGCTGGGGGAGCCGCTTGCGCAGGAGCAGGCCGAGCGGGAGCGGTTGGGCCTGCCACCCGCCTGGGACAAGAACGCGCGCAACGATGATGCCGAGGAGGAGTGGAAGTGGCGCGCGTTCGACATGGCCCCCGAGATCGCCTCGGCCCTGGGCATCAGTCCGCTCGCTCTGACCGCAGCGATGCGAGTACGCGGCGTCGGCGTTCTTGCGGAGACACCTGTTCTGGTGCACTGAGCAGTGCGTTCAGCTCTCCGTAGCAGGCCTTCTCGGTTTGGTGCCCTTCTTGTGGTGGGTGGGCCTGGCGTATGCCTCGCCGGTGGCCAGGACTCTGCCCACCTCGTGGCGGGCGGCGGGCCGCTGGTTCTTCGAGCCGGCCGGCCGGCCTGGTCCGGGGCGGGTAGGTTTCGGCGCACGCGCTGGTGAGGGGGCCTTCGTGTGGAGGTTCCGGAACCCGCGTCGGACGCGGGCGGGGGTGAGTTTGTTCGGTTCCGTCGGCCGCGCCCAGGGTGGCGGAGGTCGGCGACGAGCGGCCGGACGAGGCGGAGCTGGGTATGCGCGGCGATCACCAGCCAGGTCCAGCGGTCGACTACCGCCGAGTCCCGCAGTCGGGGCCGGGTCCAGCCGAGGGTCTGCTTGAGCAGGCGGAAGGTGTGCTCCAGGTCGAAGCGACGGAGGAACGCCTGCCAGCAGCGGTCCACGTCCTCGGTGTTGGCGCCGGTGCGCGACCACCAGAGCCAGACCGGCCGGTTCACCCCGCCGCTGGGTAGCTTCTCGACGGCCGGCCGGATGACGGTGCCCTCGATGACCGGCAGCGGCCCGTCGTGCTCCAGCCAAGCCGCCCGGCGGGTCAGCCTGGGGTGGAGCCGGTCCCAGGCCCCGGCGACGGCAGTGCCGTAGCGGCGGGTCGCGGTGGTGGTGACCGCCTGCTCCATGCCCCAGGTGGCGGGGGCGCCGAAGACGAACTCGCCGCCGTGCTTGGGCGGCCGGCCGCCGGCCGGGTTCGCCGCCGCGAACTCCGCGCGGCTGGGCGCCGGTCGGCGCATCACCCGGTCCGAGCGGAGTCGGCCGAGGACCTGCACCGGCAGGTCGCCGAGCAGGTGGGCGATGCGCGGGGTGTCATAGCCGGCGTCCATCACCACCAGGACCTCCGGATCACCCTCCTTCCACTGCCCGGAGGCGATCGACCGGCCGACCGCGTAGCGGAGTTGGGCGGTGGTGACGGGGGCCAGGTCGGCGCCGGGCTCCAGTCGCACCGTGTCCAGGATCGCGGTCCAGGAGGTGCGGCCGGTCTCCAGCGCGACGGCGAACGAGTACGGCCGGCCGGGGATCATCTGGTGCTTGGCGTCACCCCGGCCGTAGGTGTGGCAGAACGAGCGGTCCGGGCAGGTCTGCGCGTCCGGCCGCAGCCAGGGCGAGACGTCCACCGCCAGCACCAGGCGGCCGTCCGCAGCGCGGGGCAGCGGCAGGCCGGCCAGCTGCGACCGCAGCCGGTCAACGTCCACCCGGCCCCGGTTCAGCGCTCCGTACAGGGCCCCGTGCCCGCGCCGGTGCTCGGGCGCCAGTGCCAGGTCCACCGACGTCCTCACCGGCCCGTTGCTGCACAGCACCGCGTCGGTCAGCTCGAACAGCGCGTCGCGCCGCCCGGTCAGGCAGTCGTAGAAGACCCCCCGGAAGCGTGACAGTTCTGCGAACGGCTCACCCTGCACACCCTGTTCCAGCCCACTCACCACTGCGGCCTTCGCATCAAGTCCTGTACCTCTTGGTCGAGTTCAGGATCATGCGAAGGCCGCACTGCCGTCCCGGAAACACCCGAGCGAGTGATTGCCGGGACCGCCCGTTCGAAGCCGGATGTTAAACGACAAGCTTAGTGTGATGGCAGCCTGGTTCTCTGTTCGAACTGCCCTCGCCCGTAAGGTCGTTCGCCTCGTGCAAGGGGCCGAAGAACTTCACCGGCGAGTACTGGGCGGTGGCCTCGCGGACCCACATGGGATACGACTCGCTGGCGGAGCGGGGCACGGCGATTGCGCTGGATTTCGATCTCGCTGTCGTCGCGCCGACCTACCCCACGGCACGGAAAGGGGCTTCAAGGGGTGTCGGTGGCAGCCGGTGCCGGGCGGCGTAGGGCGTTGACGGATTCGCGAAGGCTGACCTCCAGGTAGCTCATACGGCCGGTGGCCTGGAGCATCGCGGCGCCGCCGGTGATGGCGGTGAGTATCTCGATGGCGGCGTTGTCGACGTCGATGTCGGCGGCCGTTTCGCCGCTTTCCTTGAGTGCCCTTACGCCGGCGGCGATATGGCCCTGCCACTCCTCGTAGAGCTCGGTGATGATCTCGCGGACCGCCGGGTCGGCCATGTTCAGTTGGGCCGTCAACGCCGTCAGCGGGCATTTGTCGCGCTGGGCGTCGTATTTCTCGATCACCCGTTGCCGCCAGGCCTCCCACTTGGGCCAGCTCGTCAGATCGCCGAGCATCGGCTGCTGCTCGGCGAGCACCTGCTCTGCCTCGTGGCGCGCCACGGCCAGCAGGAGGTCGGCCTTGCCGTCCGGGAAGTAGTGGAAGAGCTGACTCTTGCTCGTCGATGTGTCCGCCCGGATGTCGTCCAGGCCCACCTTCGCCGGTCCGCGGTCCCGGATCAGACGCGCCGCACTCTCCACGATGCGTTGCCGGGTGGCGGCGCCCTTCGCAGTCAGCATGCGCGCGTCCAGTCCCCTCGGATCGGAAGTCGGTATGGGCGTTTCGAGGTGGCGGGCATCGTCTGCGGTTCATCGTACTACGGACTGGACTTGCCGGTCCAATTTTAAAGTGTGACTGTGGACCGAACGGTCCAGTCGGCCGTCGAGAGCGGAAGAGCGGGAACGGAAGAGAGAGCACCATGGATCTGCAGCTGAACGGCAAGCGGGCGCTGGTGACCGGGTCGAGCACCGGTCTCGGTGAGGAGATCGCCAAGGTCCTGGCAGCCGAGGGAGCGGCGGTCGTCGTCCACGGCCGTGACGAAGCCAGGGCCACGGCGGTCGCCCAGGCCATCCGGCAGGACGGCGGTGAGGCCACCGTCGCGATCGGTGACCTGGGGACGGACGCCGGTGCCGACGCGGTGAGGGCGGCATCCGGCGCCGACGGACCGGTCGACATCCTTGTCAACAACCTCGGTACGTACAACCCGGCGGCGGCCTGGGTCACCACCCCGCCCGCCGACTGGTCCGAGATCTACAACACCAATGTCGTCTCCAGTGTGCGTACGATCCAGCGCTTCGTCCCGGACATGCGGGAGCGCGGCTGGGGCAGGGTGATCCAGATCAGCAGCGTCCTCGGTGAGCTGCCCATGGCGAGCCAGCCGCACTACGCCGCGACCAACGCCGCCCGGAACAATCTCGCCGCCTCCCTGGCCCGCGAGCTGAAGCACACCGGAGTGACGTCCAACTCGGTCGCCGCGGGCGGCATCCTCACCCCCGGCACCCAGGCGTATCTGCTCGACCTGGGGAAGCGGAACGGCTGGGGGGAGACCTGGGAGGAGATAGAACCCACCGCCGTCGGCGCACTGGCCCCCAACGACGTCGGTCGCATCGGCCGCCGGCGCGACTACGCCGACCTCGTCGCGTTCCTGGCCAGCCCACTGTCGGGGTACATCACCGGCACGACCCTGCGCGTGGACGGGGGATGGTACGACGCGTAGTGCGCTGACGCGCCGAAGCGATGACGGGGCGATGACGGGGCCGTCCGTCGGGCCCTTTCCCCGCCATCGCGAGGAACGCCTGGCTCCGCCGATGGGCGGCCCGTCCTGGAGCCGCGGTCGCTGGTGACGTCTCCTGCGGAACATGCTCGTTCAAGGGCTCCGCGGGCACGGTAGCGACGGC
Source organism: Streptomyces sp. NBC_00872 (assembly GCF_045161915.1). NCBI lineage: Bacteria > Bacillati > Actinomycetota > Actinomycetes > Kitasatosporales > Streptomycetaceae > Streptomyces > Streptomyces sp. NBC_00872. Next base: position 80,318 of record NZ_CP108806.1, read on the forward strand.
GGCCCCGCGTCGCTGGGATGCGTGGATTGAGCGCTCGTACCCCGGGTCTTCGTTGCCCATGTAGGCCCATGGGTTCGGCCAGATCGTGCGCTCGGGGGCACCGAGGCCGTGAGCGGCGCGGAGGATCCGGTTCAAGCTCTCTGCGATCTTGAACAGGCTCGAACAGGTGGGACCGTTCGGTCTCCGGTGTGGCGTCCCGCAGGCACGCCAGTTCGCGCAGTCCGTCGGCCCTGGCATGGGTGAACCCCTGCGGTACATGAACTGCTCCACCACTTGGAACGGGTCGGATTCCCCGGCACGCCGCGTGCTCTGGGCACCGGCCCCGACGAGGGCGAGGATGTGGTGTCGCTGTCGCAGGGCGAGGCCGGGCTGTACCTGTGGCCGCAGGCACTCCTCGTTGACGAGGGCGTGACAACGCTCGGGGGGTGACTGCGCGACTATTACCACGAGGCCGTACGCGGTTTCCGGCCCCTCATCGCAGGCCGTGTGGTGCGACGGCGATGCCCGCGCCCTGGCGCGGTTGCGGCGCGATGAAACGCAGCGGATCGCGCGCCTGGGCGTACTCCGTGCGGAGCCCTGGACCGCGTTCCTGCGGCAGGGCTTCACCCCGGACTCGGACATCGAGGCGGAACGTGCCTGGGCAATTGACGCAGCGCGGCGCGGTACGGCACGAGGAGCTTCTCGGCCACGCGTGACGCACGTGTGCGGTCGTCGGGCACCCGCGTCACGCGTGGGCCGCGCCGGGCACTGAGGCTCTCGCCCTGTCAGCCACCGTCGGCATCCCTAGCTTGACGTTTGACGTCGTATGCCCGGTCCGTCCAACTGCGTGGATCAGGCGTCACCGTTCGGCCAGCTTCCCAGAGCGGCAGCGGGCCGATGCGTAAGTGGGCGGTTCGTGAGTCTTTGAGTGGTTCTGCTGTCGCCTGATGGTGTGGCAGCGGGGCGGAATCTGCCGGTCCGCGGTTGTTGATCTGGTGATGTGTTCGGGTGAGTGAACGCAAGCCGTATCCGAGTGACTTATCGGACGAGCAGTGGTCGTTGATCGAGCCGGTGATCACCGCGTGGAAGGGCCGGCACCGCTCGGTCAGCGGCCACCAGGGCGCGTACGACATGCGGGAGATCGTGAACGCGATCCTCTACCAGGGGCGGACCGGCTGCCAGTGGGCCTATCTCCCGCACGACCTGCCGCAGAAGAGCGCGACGTACTACTACTTCGCCGCCTGGCGGGACGACGGGACCGACCAGGTCATCCATGAACTCCTGCGCTGCCAGGTCCGCGAACGCGCCCGACGATTAGAGGACCCGACCTTGGTGGTGCTGGACACCCAGAGTGTCCATGTGGCCGCCGGGGTCCCCGTCTCCACGAGTGGCCATGATCCGGCCAAGCGGGTGCCCGGCCGCAAGCGGGGCCTTGCCGTGGACGTCCTCGGCCTGGTCATCGCGGTCGTCGTCCTCGCTGCGAACACCCACGACAACGCCGCGGGAAATCTCCTGCTGGACCAGGTCGCCGAGCACGCCGGCGGAAGTGTCCGCAAAGCCCTGGTCGACCAGGGCTTCAAGAACCAGGTCGTCGCGCACGGCGCCGGCCTGGGGATCGACGTCGAGATCGTCCAACGCAACCCGCAGGTCAAGGGGTTCGTGCCGCAGCCGAAGCGGTGGAGGGTCGAGCAGACCTACGGGATCCTGATACTGCACCGGCGCCTGGTCCGCGACTACGAGCACCGCCCGTCCTCCTCCGTCTCCCGCGTCTACTGGGCGATGACCCACGTCATGACCCGGCGCCTCACCGGCGCGAACGCCCCCACCTGGCGCGAGACGGCGGCGGTGGCGGCGTGAACCTCCGGCCCCTGCTCGATGCCCTGGACCTGCAGGAAGACGCCGCCCGGGCCCTGGCCGACGACCTTCGTGCGCAGATCGACGGCCTGCAGACCCGGTTGCGGGAGGCCGAGATGCACCTGGAGCACCTCGCGATCACCCGCAAGACCGTCACCAGCCTTGCCGACCGGCTCCCGGCCGTCGCGCCGGACCTGCCCGAGCATCCGGACTACCCCCGCATCCTTGCCGCCTTCAACCACACGACCGGGCCGCTACGGGCCAAGGACGTCTGCGAAGCCCTCGGCCACGAACTGCTGCCGAAGAACGTCGAAGGCACCCGCGCCAAACTGAAACGCCTGGTCAAACTCGGCATCCTCACCGAGGCCGACACCGGCAACTTCGCTCGAAAGCAATAGCCGACCGAACCTCCACCAGCGTCCTTGCTCCCACCTCAGCCAGAAAAGGACATCACCTTACGAACCGCCCACTCAAAGCGCGTTTGGGGACTGAGAGGTGTGTTTGGTAGTGCAGCCAGGCCGTGGATGATTACGGGATGCTGGTCCAGGTAGAAGCCGTGCGACGGGCCCCAACCGGGCCCGCGACAGTCCGAGTGTGTTCAGAGGTGGGTACCGCTGTGGTGCTCTGGGGTGGTGATCAAGGGGAAGTGGGCCGTGAGCATCATGTGGAGTGGACCGTCGATGAGGATGTGGCATGGCAAAGCAACACGCGGCCAGCCACCTTGTCCTCGCCCGCACTGGGCGAGGACGGAGGCCGGATTGTCTTCCGGGGTCGGCTGAGCCTCGCGGGCAACGGTGGGGCCGTACTGGAAGTGGCCGGCACGCAGATCCTGTTCGATCTCGCCGACCCACCGCCACCGGATGCAGTCGACGGAACGTGGGTCGACGTCAGTGTTGAGCGGAACAGCGTCAGCCTGTGGCCTTACCAGGTCTGATTCACAGGAGTCCGACAACGGGTGACGTTCAGATGTTTCACGCCTCGTCGCCCGCATGGCCCTGCGAGACGGTTACTCCGAGGACCCCGTCCACGGCGGCCCGCACCTGAGCCCCCGCCCCAACGCCCGAAGGACGAAGGACGAAGGCGCGCCCATACAAGAACATTCATCCACCGCAGGTACGCGTGTGAACTCCCACGCCAACGCGGCAGCGCGGTGCGGTGCGGTACGGGGCGGTCCGGGGACTAACCGGCACCCGGGTGTCAGAGGTCGACCTCGATCGTCTCCACGTCGGTGAACTCCACCAGCAGGTCGTGGGCGCGGCGCCCGTTGTCGCGGAAGTACATCTCGCCCAGGCCCTGCGCGGCGATCTCCAACAGCGCCTGTTCCGTCGCGCCCCGGTCGCGGGCCTCGAACAACCGCTCCGCCCAACTCGGGGACAGCGCCTGGGTGATGTGCCGGACGCGCGCGTCGTCGGTGGTTCCCGGGGCCGCGGTGAAGCCGAAGCGGGCCCGGGTGGAGACGACGATGCCGTCCGTACTGGCGGCCTTCTTCTTCGCCTTCGCCCGGATCTGCGGCTGCCAGCGCTTCCTCACCTCCCGCTCTATGCGCCCGGCGAGGTCCTTGCGCGGCCGCTTGAGCTTCCCGGCCACGTAACGCTCCACGGTCCGCTGGGAGATGCCCAGCGCCTGGGCGGCGGCCTTCGTGGTCTTGAGCTGCCTGACCAGGTATTTCATCTGCGCCTGCGCGGACTTCGGGATCGGACAGGTGAACGCCTGCTCCACCGCAGGGGGTGTGTACGGGCGGTTCGGAGGGCGTGGCCTGACCTGAGGTGTCTGTGTCTGTGTCTGTGTCTGTGTCTGTGTCTGTGTCTGTGTCTGCAGGGTAGCGGGCGGCGAGGCCTTCCAAGAGCCGTGCGTAGGCGGCGCGTTTGGGCGGCCGTGGCTCGGTGCGTCCGGCCTCCCAGTTCCCGACGGCCTTCCGGCGTGCTTTGAGGACCTTCAGGGCCACGTCCGCGCCGCCGGCCGTCGCCGCGTCGGCCTCATGGTGCGGTGCGCGCTTTGTGCAAGCCCGTGGCCGGCGTGATGCTCCAGGAAGCGCGCGACTGGACGTACAGGAGTCCGGGTCTTCTTGAGGTCGCGGCCGACGCCGTGAACGACCCCTCGCCCTCGGCCAGAAGGGCTCCCGGCGTGAAGTCCGGACGCAGTTCGTGGAGGGAGAAGGCGGTCCCCTCGTACTGAGTGACCCGCAGTGGCATCCGGCCACCGGGGTGCCTGAGGACGTAGGAGCCGCTGGATCCCACTTCTTCCGTCAGGAGCGGAATGTGCTCCGCCGGATGCAGCCAGATCCGCCACGCGCGCTTGGTCACCATGTCGAGGTGTATCCGGTCGTGTCCGTCGACCGGCACGGGAACGATCGCCCGCGACAGCGTGGAGCCGTGCGTGAGGATCTTCCGGGGTCTTCCGTCCTTGCCGGGCGGGCTGGTCAGTTCGACCCAGGAACCCTCGGCTCGGGCGAGGTGGACCACCAGCAGTTCGGGGCTGCGGCGGTCTGTGCGGACGAGCTGGACTCCGGTGGAGCCACCGCTCTCCCGGCGCTGCTGCGCACCCGTGTTCTCGGGCCAGGTGTCATAGGGCGTGGAGGAAGTGGGCGAGGGAGCCGGGTGCGTTGCCGCAGCGGGTGGACGGTGGTCCGGTTTCCGCTTGTCGGCCGTCCTGGCGGCGGTGGCGGATGGGCGGGGCCGCGGAGGGGGAGCGGTCTGCCGCTCCCGTAGTCCGCTGTCGATCGGCGGTAGGCCCTCCGACAGGCGTACGGCATCGGCCGCGCACACGGCAATCGTCCGGACGGCGCCCTCGGGTGGCGCCCATCGGGCCTCCCCGGCGAAGGGTCCATGGCGGGGATCGAAGAAGCACAGCGGGCGCCGTTCCGGGCGCGGGCGCCCTTCCGTCGCGGCGTCCACACAGGCGAGCGCGTGGCGCCCTTCGTCGAGAGCACGCAATACATCAGCCGCGTCCCGGAGGTTGCGGTCACCGACGAAGTTCCGCTTGGCCTGTTCGTATGCGTCCAGCGCCCGCTGGTAGTCGGCGAGAAGCCCGTCATCGTCCGGATGGCTTCCCGGTACGAAGGAATGCCGGGCAAGTGCCTCCCCGAACGCGGTGATCTCCGCATCGACCCGGGCAAGCTCGTCCTCGCGTCTGCGTCCCCGGAAGAGACCGGTGAACGTCCCCACTATTCCGTCGGTCACACAAGTGATCGTAGTCGTACCGGCCCGGCTCAGGGGCAGCACCTGGCGCCCGCGGCCCCTTGTCCCGTCGCACCGCAAGTGTCAGTTCGTCGCGCGATACCAACCGGCGGCACAGGACAGGAAACATCGCATTCTGTGCGAGTGCAAACGCTTTGGGCTGCACAACGAGTGAACTCGTTGCACCGTGGTCCGACCGCAGCCGAAGCCCGGTCCAAGACCCACAGAAGCCTGATACCTGATCGCCTGCCCACGGATTCGTACCTCAGGGAGCCACTCTGCCTGCAGATACCCGGTGCAGTTCCGGATTCTTTCACTTCGTGACCGGTTATGACAATGCTGCATACACACCCGAACGGAGCATGCAATTCTAGGAATATCCCATTCCACTTCATCGCGGATTTCGACGCTCGAGGCGCTCGAATCTTTGCTATGGGAGAGTTTTGATGATGCGTGAGGAAGTGAGACGCTAGCGTCGTCCGTCGACGCGAGAAAGCCCCGGTGGCGTCCAACCTGTCCGGGGCCTCTCTGGGGTTGATCAAGAAAGGAACGTGAATTCCGTGCTCGATCGGTTTCGCTCTGCGGGCTCATTCGTGCCCGCAGCAGGATACGACGCTAACATTCCGCAGTTCAGGCGTGGTGAAACCCGTGTGCTGAGTACCTGGGTTGTCACGCCGGAGCTGGGCGCCTTCATCGCGCCGCTTGTCGGACCGATGGTCCTTGTCCCGGGTGTCCGGCAGGCACCGGCGGGTGCCGCGGCCACGGTGGGGGCCGTTCTCGCGGCCCGCCGCTCCCGCATCGTCCGCCTCGGTCTGCCGGCGGGCTGACGCCAGTACGCGGCCGCGAGCGGCGGGCAGTCGGCTTTGCTGCCCGCGGCCGCATGAGGTTTGAGCGCTCCGGGAGAAAAACATGACGTGTCGTTCGGGGAGGGCCCGTGCCGCCAGCAGGCCGGTATAGACAGTGCGGTCACTGCGACCGCGTGTTCGAGCAGACCGCGGGACGTGGCCGCAGACGTGAGTACTGCACGGTGGAGTGCCGCCGGCACGCGCAGCGTGAACGTGAGGGCCGGCTGTCCCAGCAGCCCTCGCACAGTCCGCTGGGGCGGCCGCTCGCGGAGGATCTGCAGGCCTTGGCGGCCGGTCTGCTGACGGCCGAGTACGGGGGGCTGGGTCTGGAGAAGCTGCTGCGGCTCGCGCGGGAGCTGGCGAAAGAGGTGGAGTGCTACACCGCCGCCGCGGTGCACGACGCGCGCGCGGCGGGTTCAGGCTGGGAGAAGGTCGCACGGGCCGCTCAGGTGAGTGTGCCGACGGCGCGGCTGAGATGGAACGAGAAGCAGGTCGTACGGATGATGCACCGGCGGGCCGCGCGGCAGCCTCTGATGGGTGTCGCGGCAGCGGAGGGGCAGAATTCGGGCGACCCTGAGCAGCCCGCGGTCCGCGCGTCGCAGCGGCTGGCGTCGGCTCTGTCCCATCTGCACCGGGCCAGCGGTCTGACCATCCGTGAGGTGGCGGAGAGGACGGGTCTGTCGGCGTCGTACGTGTCACGGATCCTGTCCGGGGAGCGGATGCCGAGTTGGTCGGTGACGGCTTCGCTTGCCCGGGTGTTCGACGGTGAAGCCGATCACCTCAGCGCGTTGTGGGCGAGCACGCATGAGGTGACGCACCCGACGAGGCATCCGTTTCCCCGGCAACTGGCCCGTCTGCAGGACGCGTTGCGCGGTCAGTATCTGGCGGCCGCCCGGCCGGATCCTTCACATCTGTGCCGGATCCGGCCCGGGGTCCTGACTCCGGAGATCGTGGAGGATCTTCTCTCCGGGGAGGAGGTGCCGGACTGGGACACGACCGGCGCCTTCGTGTCGGCGCTGGGCGGCTGGCCGGCGGACATCCGGCCGCTGTGGGAGGAAACCCACTACGCGTTCCTGATGTGGCTGCAGTCCGCGCCCGGCGGGACCCGGACGGAGACCGGCGCCGGGAACGACGAGGACGACGACCCGCCGACCGGTTGCAGTCCGCCGCGATGAGAGAAGAGGAAGGAGACATGTCCATGGTCCGGCCCTCACACGACAACAGCGGCGGCGGCTCGGCGCTCTCGCGCACGGATGCGGTGCGGGCCGATCAGCGCCCTGGTGAGCTGACGCTCTCTCTTCCGCTCGACTACATGGCTTTCTGCACCCTGCATCAGAACACGTATCTGCGTTACACCCGTGCCCGGATCGGCGACGAGGAGGTGAGCCGGACTGTCGTGCGGACCGCTCTGGGTGAACTCGCGCTGGTCTGGCCCGCGGCACTGCGCAGTTCATGTCCGGAGGCGGTGGCCTGGCAACTGCTCAGCGGCATCGTGTCGGCGGCTCTCACGGACTCGGGAGCGGTTTCGGGTCTTCGGTCCGTGCACCGGATGCTGCCCGCGGGCCCGGCGGACGCACTCCTGCTCTGCCGGGAACTGTCGCTGACGGTCAAGGAGGCGGCTGAACTCATGGGCGAGGAGGAGCCCGCGGTGCGCAGCCGGCTCTCCATGGCTCTGCGCAGCCTGCCTGTCCCCCTGGACGACCTGACGGCCGGCACGATCCGTCCGCCCGGTTCCTGACCGGCGCGTCGGCCGGTATGCGCGGCGCGCGGCGCGTACCGCGCGCGCCGCAGTGCCGTCCAGTGCCTCAGTGCGCCCCCGTAGAGGGCGTGTTACTCCTTTGTCTTCCACCGGACCGCCCCCGTCTTGCCTAGCATGTGTGTCTTGCCGACTGAGGGCTGCCGGTACCCCGCGCGCCGGTGTGGCGGGGACCGGTGTAGGACGGGGAGCGACCGCTGTCTACATCCATCGACGTGAGCGTGGCCAGCGTGGCGCGCATGTGCGACTTCTATCTCGGAGGCAAGGACAACTATCCGGCGGACCGGCGGGCGTGCGAGAGGCTCAGTGAGCGGCTGCCCGACACCCGGGCCCTGATCATCAACAACCGGCGGTTCCTGCGTCGTACGGTGCGGATACTGGCCGCCGAGTACGGGATCCGGCAGTTCATCGACCATGGCACGGGACTTCCCACGCACGACAACATCCATCAGGTCGCGCAGCGTGTCGATCCCGACAGTCATGTCGTGTACGTGGGCAACGACCCGATGGTGCTGGCCCATGGCCGGGCCCTGCTGGAGCAGGAGGACAGCACGGCGGTCGTCCAGGCCGATCCGCGGGACACCGACGGTGTCTTCTCCGATCCGGACACGGAGCGGCTGATCGACTTCACCCGGCCGGTGGCGGTGCTGTTCGTCTCGGTGATGCACTGCGTACCCGACGGCGACAGCACGCCCGCGGACCTCGTACGCCGGGTCGCCGCGCGTCTGGCGCCGGGGAGCTTCCTGGTGGTCTCCCAGCTGGTCAGTGAGCGTGAGGACGTCCGGGAGTTCGTCAACGGTCTGATGCTGGACAGCACGGGCGGACGCTGGGGCCGGGTACGGGAGAAGGGCGACGTACGGGAATTCTTCGCGGGGCTGGACGTACTGGACCCGGGTCTGGTCGAGGTGTCGTCCTGGCGGCCCGATTCGGAGGTCGTCCCGCGGCAGCGCTCCCATGAGTGGATCGAGTACGGCGGTGTCGGGCGAATCGGCTCGGCGCGATGACGGAGCCGGGCCGGCGCTGTATTCCGCGGTGATGGCGGGGCGGCGGCGTCGAGCCCCGGAGGGAGTCGTTCCGGGCACTCGGCCGGACCTCTCCGGTGTTCCTGTCCGCGCTCAACCACTGCCCGGGGGCACGCTCAACCACCGCGGGGCGGGGCTGGTGTGCTCAACCACCGCTGCGCGAAGTGGTGTCGGGTCAGGGGTAGCGCTCGCGCAGCGTCCGCCGGAGCAGTTCGCGGGTGTCCTTGGGGTTCAGGGACTCGTCGGCGAGGCGGTCCAGGACCAGCCGGTACTCCTGAGTCTCTTCCGGCTCTTCGAGGAAGACCGCGCTCTTGATCTGTTCGAGATAGACGATGTCCGGCAGGTCCCGCGCGGGGAAACGCAGATAGGTGATGGGCATGCCGGGTGACGAAGCGTCGGTGAGGTCCAGCGGGACCACCTGAAGGGTCACGTTCGGCCAGTGGGACTTCTCCACCAGATGCTCCAGCTGCTCGCGCATCACCTCACGGCTGCCGAGCACACGGTGGAGGACCGCCTCGTCGATCACCGCCCACAGACGCGGCGCGTCCGGCCTCGACAGGATTGCCTGCCTGCGCATCCTCAGTTCGGTACGGCGCTCGACCTCGGCCTGCGACGCCATGGGGAGTCCGCGCCGGGTTACCGCACGGGCATAGGCGGGGGTCTGCAGAAGCCCGGGAACGAAGTGCACCTCGAACGTGCGGATGGCGGCCGTCGCCTCCTGCAGTCCGATGAGGCGCTCGGACCACTCCGGCATCAGCCGGTTGTCGTACCGCTGCCACCAGCCCGGCTCGGACGAGCGGCGCAGCAGCTGCAGCAGGACGGACCTCTCGTAGTCGTCCGCGCCATACAGGCTCAGCAGGGCGACGACGGTGGTCTCCGACGCGGGTTTGCGGCTTCTGCCCGTCTCGATGCGGCAGAGTTTCGACGCGCTGCACCTGAGGTGCCGACCGACGTCCTGCTGGGTCATGCCCGCGTCTTTGCGCATTCCCGCCAGCTGGGCTCCGACGAGCATCTTGAGGAGAGTGGGTGCGGGGTCGGGTCTGCTGAGATAGGGCTCAAGATAAGCGACACGGTGCGGCTCGGCGGCGGACATGCGGGCTCCAGCTCAACGACAGGGAACAGGACCGCAGTTTCCCATCCCGGAACCCGCACCGTACACGAAAGGGATTAAGTCCGGACCCGTACCGGCCTACAACAGATGATCGAAATCTCCGTCCTTCACACCGGCGAGGAATGCCGTGACCTCCGCCGCCGTGTACACAAGCGCCGGCCCCTGCGGATCACGGGAGTTGCGAACGGCGACGCTCCCGCCCGGCAGGGGCGCCAACTCGACGCAGTTCCCTTCCGCGGCGCTGCGACGGCTCTTGACCCACATGACATCCAGAGAACTGGCCGCGACACCATTACCGACTGACTGCATGACACCTGCTTCCGCACATGATTTCGACAATTCCCGCGACCGAATCTCGAAGTACACGTGTCGGCCGGGGACATGCGTGTTCGATATCGATAGCGGACTCGCTGCAATTTCTTCTGCAATTGCATGAGACTTGCTGACAGCGTGGATACTAGCTTCGTCGGCCGGGTAAGCCCGGTGCCGCGATCAGGCACCTCGTCGGGGAGGAAACGTGCCACCACACACAGCGACTACAAGAACCCGGGCCGATCGCGCTGAAACAGCGCCTCTGATGCCGCGGACCGGTTCACCCGAACGGGGCACTCCCCCTCCCCCCATCACCCCCGACTGGGGACTCCAACTGAGGATCAGCGCGCCCGGATTCACCGCACGCCGCATCACCCGCCGGCCCCAGGCCCTCACCCGTGCCAGGACGTTCGCCCGCCGCACCCTCCATGGCTGGGACCTCGACCGCTTCGCCGACGACGCCCTCACCATCACCGGCGAACTAGTCGGCAACGCCATCCGCCACGCCCTGCACGAACCAGGAACCGGCGAAGACATCGCCTGGCTGGGCCTCATCCGCAACCCCACCCACCTGGTCTGCGCCGTCACCGACCCCAGCGACGCGCTCCCCGCGCCACGGTCCCCCGCTCAACTGCTCGACGAGAACGGCCGCGGCCTGCACATCGTCGAAGCACTCGCGGAAAGATGGGGGTACACCCCGCACCCCACCGGCAAAACGGTCTGGGCAGTCCTGCCGACCTGGCCCCATCACTAAGGGCTTGTCGCGCCTCGGGTAGCCGGGCTGGACTCCGGTGGCCGCGGGAACGAGTGTCCAGGTTGTCCCAGAGCACTAACTATTCGCCAGTACTATCGATCTGTCCAGTACGGCTGTATTCTGGAGTCATGACCACAGCAACCGGGGCCCGTCAGGGCGTGCCCGATCCCGCATCCGATCCGGAGGCGTCGGTCTTTCCTCGGGGCTGTCCGTCGCGCACGGTGATGGAGGAACTGGCCAACAAGTGGGTGATGCTTGTCCTGCTGGCCCTGCGTGACTCCGACTACCGGTTCAACGCACTGCGTCGGCGAGTCGAAGGTGTCAGCGAGAAGATGCTTTCCCAGACGCTGCAGACCCTTGAGCGCGATGGGATGGTGACTCGTCATGTGCGCACGGCCATTCCGCCGTGCGTCGAGTATTCGATCACCCCGCTGGGGGCGAAAATCGCAGATCGGTTGCGTGGGCTCGTCGATCTGGTGGAGGCGTCGGTCACCACGGTGTTCGCGGCCCGCGATGCCTATGACGCCCGCCGGCCCTGACGCAAGCAGGCAGGTGGGCATATGACGGCGGATGCTTGGTGGAACGCGTTGCCCGAGTCGGTGCGTGAACGGGTGGACGGCTTCGTCCTCAATGACCGTCGCCTGCACGCGGTCCGGGAAGTACTGGAAGCGGTTCAGGCCCTGCCGGAGGGGCCTCCGACGCCGCGGCCGGGCCTGCACGGCTGCCAGGAGATGGTGACGGCCCGATATCAGGCCCTCGCAGACCGGATCGCCCCTCGGCTGGTTCCACCGCGCGATACGGAGACGCTGGCCGCCAGGATCGGCCAACAGTCCGGGCGGCCGGCCGCGTTGGAAGCGCTGTGGGACGGGGACACCGACGGCTGGATGGTTGACCTCGTCGCCGTCTTCGACGCCCCGCGGAGCGAGGTCAGACTGGCGACGATCCGTCACGGATCTGATCTCCGCCTCTTCGATGGACAGGTACCGCCCTGGCCCGAGGCGCAGGAAGCCATACGAATCGGTACCGCCCTCGCGGAACGTTTCGATGTGCCCTTCCACTTCGCCAGTCCCGACGAGCCCGACGACCAGGCGATCCGCTGGCGGGCCACCCTCTGAATCGCCCCGTCCGGCCCTCGGCACCACGTACGTTTTGAGCGTTCCTCAGCCGGGGCTACGCGTGCGCGTAAAGCGGTCGGAGTCCATGGAGGGTCGTTCCGCCGGAAGGAGCTGGACGACACCCACCCACGGAAACTCGCCTGTCTTGTGGAACGCGCGAACGCTCCAGCGTCCTGCGGGCACCGGAATCGCGGCCTGTTCCGGCAGACCTCCGCGGTCGGGGTACTCCACGGCGAGGTCAGCTCCGGCCTCGGCGGAGTCCATGAGAACCGCCGCTCCGTCGGTCTCCCAGATCCCGCAGTCCTCCCAGTCGGTGGCGGGATCGTCCAGGACGGCCCCGGCGGCTTCGAGGAGCTCGGCTTCGGAGTCGGCGGCGAGCCGGCGCAGGAAGACGCGCTGCTCGGGCAGGTAGCGGGTCGTGGCAGGCTCGTCGGCCAGCACCAACGCGGCAGCTCCGGTGCCGACGCTGATCACCCCGGCCCATCCCTCCACGTCACAGGCGCGGTCGTAGTCGTCGGAGACCGCGGTGCCGCCGAGGATCACTCCGTCTTCCGTGCAGCCGCTCCACCGGTCCAGCGCGGAGGCCGGGACAACGATCAGCGGACCGCCCATCGACCGCACCCAGGACGGATCGGCGTGGACGTGGCGACCGGCATCGCGGGATTCGTTCATACGAGCAGTGTGCCCTTGGCCACTGACAACGCCTGACGGCCCCGTTCCGCGCGGACGCCTATCCGGACCCACCGATCGTCGCTCTCCTTCCGGGACCGTACCTACCGCACCCGCCGCACCCGCCGCACCTACCGGACCGGCCGGCCCGCGGACCGCCACGGCCGGGTGGCGGGGCGCGGGATCGTCACGGTCAAGTCCGCCCGGTCTGCCCGTGGGCAGGGGCGCTGAAGGTCAGATGGGCGGGATCGAGTGCTCGCAAGAAGTCCGAGGCGTCGAAGAGTTCTCCCGCGGCGGCCACGCCGATCCTGTCGACCCGGCCGTCGATGATCCGTGCTGCCGCCTCCACGACGATGGGGGCGGTGACCGCGTAGATGTCGTGGCCGGACGCCGTCGCCCGGCGGAGGGCGCCGGCCCTGCGCGCGACGACGTCGACGAGGAAGGTCTGTGCCGAGCGTCCGTCGGCGTCCACCGCCGTGGGCGGGGGCGTCGCGGGGTCGCTCAGATCGCGAAGGGGCGCCTCGTTGATACAGACGCGGATCTCCGGCACTCGCAGATGGCGGGAGATGGTGACCTGGTCGGCCGTGGAGAGCTCGGTGACCTTCTGGACGCCCAGCGGGGGCGGGAAATGCCAAGAGTAGGTCCGCGGCGGGCCCTCGGGCGGGGTGAGACGGTTACCGGTGAACACGAGGTGCCGGCCGGCGTTGCGTCGTACCGTCTTACGCGTTCCCCGGGTCGGCTGCCAGCTGTCGAGGGCGATCGCGACCGTGATGTCGTCGGCGTCCGGCCAGTCGCCCATCGCCGCGCAGGCCAGCAGATCGCCCAACCCGCCGTAGAACGCCATCGACGGCGCGACCACCACGCCCGCGTCCCGGGCCTGGCGGGCGCGCCGCTCGAACGTCTCCAAGGTGACGGCCTGCTCGGCGGCCACGTCGAGATAGGGGATACCTGCGCGCAGTGCCGCGTCGAGCACGGCGGGCGCGGTGTCGGCGAAGGGACCGGCGCAGTTGATGACCGCCGCCGCGCCCGACAGCGCGCGGTCCAGGGACGGTGGATCGACGAGGGACGCGACCCGGGTCCGTGCCCCGGGGTGGGCCTGGGCGGCGGAGTGGAGCTTGGCGGCGTCGCGGCCGACGAGGAGAGGGGTGCGGTTACGCCGGCGAAGCTCCCCGATGACGAAGGCGGCGGTGTGCCCGTACGCGCCGACGACCGCGATCGTCCCATGGTGTCTGTTCATGCGGCCATGCTCACGGCCGTGGACGCCGGACACGAGTGGCCGAAACGACGAGATGCGTACACTTTCGGACATGACATCTGTGGTGCTGGCGCTCTACGACGGGGCCATGCTGTTCGAGACCGCCGCGGCCTGTGAGGTGTTCGGTGTCGACCGCGGACTGGCCGACGCGTGGTACGACTTCCGGGTCTGCGGGCCGCGGGAGGCCCGGCTGGGCGGCTGGCTGCGGGTCGACACCCCCCATGGGTTCGACGCCCTCGCGGACGCGGACACCGTCATCGTCCCGGCCTGCGCCGACGTCGAGGCCGATCCGCCTGCCGATCTCGTGGACGCCGTGCGCGCGGCCCATGACCGGGGCGCCCGGCTCGTGTCCCTGTGCACCGGGGCGTTCGTACTGGCCGCGGCGGGGGTGCTCGACGGCCGTCGCGCCACCACGCACTGGGAGCACACCGCCGCGCTCGCGGCCCGCTACCCCCGCGTCCAGGTCGACCCGGACGTCCTCTACATCGATGACCGGGGTGTGCTGACCTCGGCCGGCAAGGCCGCCGGAATGGATCTGTGTCTGCACATCGTCACCGCCGACCACGGCGCCGCGGTCGCCAACGCGCTGGCCCGCCGGCTGGTGGTCCCGGCCCGTCGCGCCGGCGGCCAGGCCCAGTTCATCGCCGTACCGGCGGTCGCCGACACCGGCCACGCGTTCTCGGATCTGCTGGACTGGGTGAGCGAGCGGCTGCACGAGCCGTTGACCGTACCCGACCTGGCCCGCCAGGTGAATATGAGCACCCGGAACCTGACCCGCCGCTTCACCGCGGTCACCGGCACCACTCCCCTGCGCTGGCTGCACACCCAGCGCATCCACCGGGCCCAGGAACTCCTCGAAACCACCGACGACAGCGTCGAACTCATCGCCGCGCGCACCGGTATGGGTACCGCGGCCACCTTGCGCCGGCACTTCCACCGTGCCCTCGGTGTGCCTCCGGACATCTACCGGCGCACATTCCGCAACCACCGTGCTCCCACCACGACATGGGCTCAGGCGTGACGATGCCCCGGCGCCGGCGACGTCGTGCTCGGGTGCGCGGTCGGAAGGCGGCCTGCCCGGCCCCGGCGGGCCGCTCCGGCGGACGGCTCCGGCGAACCGCACCGGCGGTCCACTGCGGCTGCCGTGGTTCGTGTCAGGCCGGTTCCGCGTACCGTGAGCCGGCGAAGTACCGCGTCACCGCCTCCACTTCGTCGCCGTCGCGCAGTCGCCGCAGTTCGACCAGAGGGTAGGTCTGATGGCCGTCGACCATGTCGCGCGGCAGGCCGAAGGAGTGTCCGGGCACCGGCCACAGCAGCAGCCACGGATGCTTCTCCATGGCGCCCGGTCTGCGGGCCACGGTGACGGCGACCACCTGGTCCCAGCGGATCGCCACCTCCGGGTCGCCGAAGTTCCCCACCGACAGACCCTCGGGGCCGATGCGCAGCCTCAGGGGTCGCACCCACCTCCGGAAGGACACCAGGCTCCAGGTCCAGCCCAGCACCGTGCTCAACGGCCCCAGCGCCACCACCGGTTCGGACACCGAGGAGACACCTTCGGTGATCAGCAGAATCGTCATGACCGTCCCGGTCACCGCGACGGCCAGCGCCGCCAGAAGCCGGGCCCCGGTACGACGCCGTGCGACGAAGGCCCGGGGCTCCCGGGCGGCGGCCCGCGCGGCCGGCCGGGGCCCTGGCGCGTCGGCCAGCGGGCCGAAGCCGGGACCCTGCACCGTGATGGGTCCGGGCGCCACCGCACGGCGCAGCCCGTGGGGCGCCCCCTCGAAACGCGGCCCCGCGTACCGGGTCAGCGCCCCGATCAGCGCGTCGACGCCCTGGTCGAGTTCGGCGGTGTCGACCAGGTCGTACGCTCTGCGCCCGTTCCCGGTGAACGCGCGCCCGACCGGCAGGTCCGCTCCCTGGACGGGGTAGACCCGGAGACGGGGTGGCCGCGGGACGGCCATGCGCTCGTCGCCCTCCGTGGTGTCCGCCCTGCTGTAGTGGAGGGCCACACCTTCGATCTGTCCCCAGGCGAGACCGCCCTCGTGCAGGGTGATCCCGTAGCCGTCGATACGCAGACCGAACGGGCGCCGCGCGCGGCGCAGATCCCTCGCCCCGGCGAGGACCGCCAGGCCGGTGAGTGCCATCGCGAGGAACGCCGGAGTGCGGGCCTCGCCCTTCGCCAGGACCGCCCACACCACCGCTCCGGCCTCCAGGCAGAGGCCCCATCCCACCCAGCGTCTGCCGCTCGCGCGCAACCGGCCGCTTCTCGTGAACTCCATCTGCCAACCGCCCCCCGCCGCCACCGCGGCCCCCTGCTGTCCTCGCCGCCCCGGCGCCTCGCGGGCCCGGCCGGACCCGTCGCTGCCCCTGCCTTCCCCCTTTCGGACGCCGTGGCACGCACCGCACGGGCGAACGCGAGACGAACGAGCGGCGACGGTTCGGCACTCCTCGCGGGTCAGTCCCCCGCTCGCTCCTCCGGGGGCAAGGAGCCGGCCCCGGCGGGCCGCCGCCCGGTATTCGGGTGGAGCGGATCGATGGAGCGGAGGCTCCCGTTCGCCCTCGTGACGAGTGAGCCGCCGGTCCGCATCGGGAACGCTCCCTCCGACGAACCGAAGGCGCTTGTGCCCATGGCGGTGGTCTGCCACCGCTTGCGGCCCGTCCGCAGGTCCAGGGCGACCAACCGCCCGCTGTAGCTGGACAGATGGACCGCGCCCTCCCGTTCGGAGGCGATCGGCGGTCCCAGCAGGTCCACGGCTGTGTCCTCGCTCCACAACCGGTCACCCGTCGTCGTGTCGACCGCGGTGACACGGCCGGTGTCCTGGACGAAGAAGAGGCGGTCTCCGGCCAGTGTCGCGGCGCCGACCGGGCGCTCGGACAGCTTCACCGTCCGTCTGCTGCCCGTCCGGACGTCGACACGCAGCAGGGAACGGAACCGCTCTTCCGGTACGGCCCCGGCGTCCGGGACCAGTACGATCAGGTCGCCGCCGTCGAGCCCGACCGCGATGGCGAGACCCTTCATATGGATGATCTCCTCCGGGGTTCCGTTCCCGGGGTCCAGACGCAGGAAAGTGGTCCCCTCCTCCGGGGTGCCGGAACACGCGGCATACGGCGCGTCGTCGAAGACCAGAGGCTGGCAGAGCGGCCCGCCACCGGGCCACGGCGTCGACCACAGCTCGGCGCCGGTGGCGGCGTCGCGCCCGACGAGCGAACCGTCCCCGATGCCGTCGCTGGAGAGCACCGCGCGGCCGAAGAACGCCACCCTGCCCGTGAAGACCGCCCGTCTCGTCCAGATCTCCTTCCCCGTATCCGCGTCCAGGACGATGAGATCCTGCCTCTGCGAACCGTCCGGGGAAGCGGGG
Organism: Streptomyces sp. NBC_00872; assembly: GCF_045161915.1. Lineage (NCBI taxonomy): Bacteria > Bacillati > Actinomycetota > Actinomycetes > Kitasatosporales > Streptomycetaceae > Streptomyces > Streptomyces sp. NBC_00872. The sequence goes on from NZ_CP108806.1 coordinate 97,525, forward strand.
CCGCGCAGCAGCACGCGCCCGGCCCGCACATCGATACCGCTGGACGCCCCGGGATCGGAGGACGGCACCCGCCAGTCGACGCGTCCGGACGCGGCGTCGATCCGCGCCGCGTGGAAGCGGTCCCCGTTGCAGTAGACGGCGAGTTCGTACGCCCGGCAGTCCGTGAAAGCATCGGGTTCCCCGTTCGCGCCGGACAGCGTCAGCTCCCACGAGTGCCAGCCCGCGGGCAGTGCGGCCTCCCGCGCCGGGGAGGACCGGCCGACGCCCGCCGAAGGCACGGCGAGTGGCCGGTCGTCCGTCGGCCCCCCGGTGTCCCGGATGCCGGCCAGCACCAGCACGCCCGCCCCGAGACCGGCCACGGTGACCACGGCCGCCAGAGCGAGCGACGACCTGCCGCGCAACAGACGTGACAAGGGCCGCGACAAGAGCGGTGACAAGGGCGTTGACAAGGGACGTAACCGTCCCGGACCCGAGGACGGCCCGGCCGCGGGACCCGGGGCATCGTCCCCGGCCGCGAGCCCCTCCTCGGACAACTCGCCGAGCATCCGGGCCAGTTCTTCCAGATCCGGCCGGCCCGACGGGTCCTTGTCGAGACACCGTTCGACAACCCCGCGCAGTGGGGGCGCCACACGGTCCAGAACGGGCTGCTCGTGCACCACCTGATACATCGTCAGGTACGGACTCTCCGCGTCGAAGGGCCCGTGACCGGTGGCCGCGTACACCAGCAGCGCCCCGAGCGAGAAGATGTCCGAGGCGGCGGTCACCTCACGCGGACGGCTCAGCGCTTCCGGCGACATGAACGGCGGTGTGCCCATGATGTGCCCGGTGAACGTGAGCGACTCGTGATCGACCGCCCGCGAGATCCCGAAGTCGATGACCCTCGGTCCGTCGGGCGCCATCAGCACGTTCGCCGGCTTCAGATCGCGGTGCACCACGTCCACACGGTGGATGTCGCCCAGCGCCTCCACCAGCCCCCGGGCCAGCCGCAGCACCTCCACCGCCGGCAGCGGCCCCTGCTTGTCCACCCGGTCCGACAACGTGGGAGCTGGCACGTACAGCGTGGCCATCCACGGCAGCCCGGCATCGGGATCGGCGTCCACCACCGAGGCGGTGAACGCGCCACTGACCCGTCTGACCGCCGCCACTTCCTGCCGGAAGCGGATCCTGAACTCCTCGTTCTGGGCGAACTGCGCGTGCACGACCTTGACCGCCACCTGTCTGCCGGACGCGGAGCGCGCCAGATAGACCACTCCCATACCACCGGACCCGAGCCGGTCCAGAAGCTGATACCCACCGACCGAATCCGGATCCACCGCACCCAGCGGCACCCGCTCACACCCTTTCGCCGCTACCCCGTCTTCCGCCCGCGTCATGACCGGCGACCGCCCATGCCGTGTCATCCCGTGGAATCGGCCGGTAACCCTATCCCGAACACCCGTCGAACCGCGAGGAGTTGTCCCAACGGAAATCGTGTCCCGAGTGCTCGGGCCGCCCGGACCGAGGGCGGTGAGGGCAGCGAGGGCTCGTCGTGTGAGCGGGTGCCTCGTCCCGGCCGCCCGGTCAGAGAGCCGCGGGCCGGAGTCCGGTGGTCACGGCGGAGCCGGGGGCGGTGGCGGGCCGGGGCACGTCGCGGGCGACCGCCAGCGGCTTGGCGTAGCAGCGGCTGAGCTCGTGGAAGCGGTAGTGGCCGAACTTGGCGCTGGATTCGTAGCCGCTGGACGTGTAGAGGGAGATGGCCTCCGGCTGTTTGGTGCCGGTCTCCAGAACCATGCGGGTACGGCCCGCGGCGCGGGCGTCGTCCTCCAGGGCCGCCAGCACCAGCCGGGCCAGACCGCGGCCGCGCGCCTCCGGGATCACGTACATGCGCTTGATCTCCGCGTCACCGTCCGCGTACCCCTCGTCGTTCTCGTCCTGGCTCCGCCAGCCGCCGGTGGCGACCGGGGTGCCCTGGTCGTCGTAGGCGATCAGGTACAGGCCCTGCGGCGGCTGGAACATGGCCGGGTCGAGGGGTGTGGCGTCGCCCTCGTGGCCATACCGCTCGGCGTACTCGAGCTGCACGCGGTCATTGAGCTCGACGGCGTCGGGGTGGCCGAAGGAGACACGTTGTATATTCATACAACCGATCGTACTTCCATGCGATCGAAGTGCTGAGCGATTATTTTCTCACACCGCACAGGCCCGCGTCCTCGGCCCTCGGCCGGGTGCCAAGGACCGAGGACGCGTCATCCGTCGTCATGACATCCGTCGGCGTCGTCTCACTCCGCGTAGACGCTCAGTCCGGAGAGCTGGCCCGCGGGCCAGCCGGTGTTCGCCGTGAACTGCACACGTACGTAACGTGCCGACAGCCCGGAGGCGAGGGCGAGCGTCACGCTGTTGCCGGTCGCCGGGTCGAAGACATGCGCGGCCTGGGCGCTCAGCGGGGAGAAGGGCGTGTTCTCCGCCGCGCCGAGGACGGACAGGGTCTGGGTGCGGGCGGACCAGGCGGGGTTCGGCGGGAGGGACAGTACGATCCGTTTCACCGGCCGGACGGAGCCGAGGTCGACCTGGATCCACTGCGGGAAGGCGTTGTTGGGGCTCTCCCAGTAGGTGTTGGCGTCACCGTCGACGGCGTTGCCCGGACCGTAGTTCTGCGTCTGGCCGCTCGCGCTCGCCGGCTTGGCGCGCGCGAGGTCGCCGGTGGGTGGCGGGGTGGTGCCGCCGCCGGTCGGTGTGGGGCGGGTGGCGGTCAGTGCGAGCTGGCCCTTCAGCATCCGGCCGCCGTCACCGGTGAGCCGCAGATAATAGTCCGACGAGCACGCCGTGCCGTCCTCGTCCAGGGCCCGGATGCCCGAACCCACCGGGATCTGGGAGGCGTTCTCGGCGGTCTTCGCGATCTGGTTGCCCTCGTTGAACTCGTCGAACATGGAGATGTAGATCCCCGCGACACCGAGACGGCACATGTTGTAGAACTGCCGCCACATGAAGTCGCCGTGCGCGCGGTGTCCCGACTGGAGATCGCCTGGCAGTACACAGGGCTGGTAGTCGATCCCGTAGGCGTCGCAGTGTGCCTGGTCGGGCCCGTTGACGTTGGCGTAGAAGTTGTCGGCGCCCGCGACGTTCCCGATCCGGCCGACCATCCACGGCGAGAGCATGTCGAACGCGTGATAGACGTCCAGATATCCGGCCCGTGAGTCCTCGTTGCCGCTCCGCCAGTGCGTGGGCACCCCGCCCATCACATAACAGCCCTGCGCCTTGAACCAGTTGACGACATCCAGACACACCGCGGCCGACCAGGTCTTGTTGGGCTCGTTGAAGCCGAAACCCCAGATACCGACCACCGGTTTGCCGTTCTGCCGGGCGTAGGCCGGGGACTCGGTGTACACCCTCATCTTCTCGATCCAGTCCGCCTTCATCTCCGGCTGCATATTCGTCCAGGCGGTGGCGTCGTACATGATGTAGAACTTCCGCCCGTACTTCTCGGCGGCGCTCCGCACCTTCCCCGCCATGGCGTCCCGTGTCGCGCCCTCGCCACCGTTGGGGTTGAAGCGCTGGAGAGCGGCGGTGTCCAGGCCGTACTGCTGCATCCACGAGAAGTGCGTGTCGACGGTCTGCTGGTCGTACGAGGAGAACAGCGTGGCCGGCTGCCCGCTGCCGAGCGCCGGATAGGCGGTCCGGTAGGTATGGGTGTAGTCGCGTACGTCGGGCCAGCTCACGATCGCGGTGTTGCTGGGGGACGGTGACTGGCCCCAGTTCTGCGACCAGTGCCACCAGCCGTTGATCGGCGCACCGTCACCGGAGCAGGCGAACCAGCCCTGGTAACCGACGGTGATCTTGCCTACGACGTCCCCGGGCGGGGAGGCCGCCTGCGCGCTCTGGGCCTGGACACCCAGGCCCACCGCCGCTCCGGTGCCGGCCAGTGCGGACGCGATGACGGTCCGTCGGGAAACGACCATGGGGGGGTTCCTCGCATTCGGCTCTGCGTATGGACGTGCGCGGAAGATCGGTGGCGCTCGGAGAACGTGGCGCGCGTGCGGACACCCGTGTGCGGGTGGCGGTGTGCGCGTCCCGGCGCCCGCCGCCACCCCACACAACGTAGAGACCTGTCTGGCCACGGGCAAGACAAAGAGCTGAAAATTATTGACTGATCGACGTCAGATCCGAAGAGTCCAGCGAAATTACTGCTTTGGATGGGTGCGTCACGCGGGGCACGTACGAAACGCGCACGGCGGGACCACGTCTCGTGGCCCCGCCGTGCCTCCTCACGAGCGCCGGCCTTCCGCGGCCGGCGCGATGAACCGGGAACCGCCGGTGCTCAGACCCCCATCGAGACGGCGGGCACGTTGTATCCGTCCAGACACAGACGGGGCCGGCCCGAGGGGAGCGCCTCGGCGGGCCAGGAGACGGTGATCGTCCGGGTCTCGTCGGGCAGCAGCCACAGGTAGTTGTCACCGTAGAGAGTCGGCAGGACCCGCTCACCGCTCCGCTCGTCCCGCAGCGAGAGCCTGACCATCGCCGCGACGGACGAACCCCGGTTGTGCACCCGCGCGGTGAGCTCCCTGCGCTCCCCCGACCGGCTCACCCTGCCCGGGTCCACGGACACCTTGGCCGTACGGACCGTGTTGAGGGCCCGCATGTCCTTCGGCTCGCGGTAGCGCCAGTAGGTGTTCTCCGACAGCACACGTCCGCGCGCGTCCGTGAGGCTCAGCCTCAGCAGATGGAACGCCGGCAGGTCCTCGGCCGGCGCGGCCGTGAACACCCGGGTGGTCGCCGAGCCCTTGAGGTCCACCCGCTCGCGCTTCTCCCCGCCGAGCCGGCGGCCGTCGAGACCGTAGCACCGCGCGGTGACCACCGCGCCGGGGATGTCCCGTGGTGTGTGGTTGACCGCCATGACGCGCCAGTCGGTGGGGTCCGCCTGCACATGCAGGGTCTCGCACGAGGTCCGGGCACCGTAGTAGGTGCCATTGACGTCGAAGTCGTAGTCATAGGTCTGCCACACCGTGCTGTACCACGCGGGGTGGGACATCCACAGCAGCAGACCGCCGGCGTCGTCCCACAGCCGGGCGTTCCACGCCTCGAACATGGCCCTGGTGTTCTCGTAGTTGACGAACTGCGCCTTGCGGCAGAAGTCCTCCAGGTCCTTCGCGGTGCCGAGCCTCTCCTCGATCGCCGCCTTGTAGTTCTGGGGCGCCTGATTCCCCTGGGTGCTCCAGTCGTGGTAGAACCACGCACCGCCGATCGGCCACTCGGGTCCGTCGCCGACGAGATTGCGCATCGTCTCGGCCGTGGACACCGTGGGCATACCGATCTCGGTGTGGAACCCGTAGATCCCGCCGCCGAAGGTCGAGGGCGAGAAGTAGCGCGCGGGCTCGACCCAGCCGTACGGGCCGCCGCCGGAGACGATGCCGCCGGCCGAGTTGTTCTGGTACAGCAGACCGGGTGCCTCGGCCGTGACCGCGTCCCGCATCCCGGTGTCGATCGCCTCCGGCGGATTGCCCTCGTTGGCGCCGCACCACACCACGATGCTGGGGTGGATCCGGTAGCGCCGCACGGTGTCCCGGGCAAGGCCGTTGAACGCGTCGTGGTCCGGCGGGTCCATGGCCCAGGCGTTCGGGAAGTCGTTCCAGACCAGGATGCCGTGCTCGTCGCAACTGGCGTAGAACTCCTCGCGGTTGCTGCTCCCGACCCAGTTGCGGATCATGGTGAAGTTCATGTCCCGGTGCATCCGCACGGCCGCGTCGATACGCTCGGCCGGCATACGCCGCAGCAGTTCGTCCCAGCCCCAGTTGCCGCCCCGGCAGAACACCCGTACCCCGTTGACACTGATCTTCAGCGGCACGGTCGTGTTGTCGACGGATGTCACATCGCGCCACGACTCGCCGTCGTCGGAGACCTGGATGGTGTACGACCTGGCGTACGCGGACTCCCAGACGATGGCGACCCGGTCGAAGGAGACCGACTCGCCGAGGTCGACCTGGATCCACTCGCCGTCCTGGTAGGCCGAGGACCAGCGCGTCGCGCCGTTCCCGTCCACCGCGTTCCCCGGTCCGCTCCCGCTCTCCGACGAGGACGCGGTCGCGTCCTTGCGCAGCGCCAGGTCCGTACCGGGGCGGTTGCTGTCCACCACGGACAGGCTCCACATCGAACAGCCCCAGCTCGTCGCCCTCGCGGTGCACAGCACTCGCAGATGGCGGGCCTTCTGGGCGGCGAACTCGGTGCTCTGCAGACTCGCGCTGCCCCCGGTGAACGGCAGCGGCACGGCGGAGTTGTCGACCGACTTCACCTCGGTCCACTCGTCGCCGTCGTCCGACACCTCGATCGCGTACGTCTTCGCGTACGCCCGCTCCCAGGTGATGACGGCCCGGTCGAACCGGACGGACGAGCCGAGGTCGACCCGTACCCACTGGTCGTCCTCGAACGACGAGGACCAGCGCGTCCGCGGGTTCCCGTCCGTCACATTCCCCGCCGCGTTGCCCGGATCGTCCACCGTGGACGCGCTGGCCTCTCGGCCGAGAGCCAGGTCCGTGTCGGCCCGGGAGCTGTCCACGACCGAGAGGTTCCATATCGACGAGCCCCAGTCGGTGGCGCGCGTCCGGCACAGGACCCGCAGATAGCGGGCTGTCCGCTGAGCGAAGTCCACCGTCTCCGCGTACGAGTCGGTCGCGGACTGGAACGTCAGCGGGATGTCGTACTCGTAGCCGAACTGCCGTATACCGAAGCGGGTGACGCGCCGGTCGCTCTCCCGTCCGTCGGCCGACGCCACCAGCGTGAGCTCATGGAGGTTCGCCTCGCCGTAGCCGTTGGGCCACCACAACTCCGGGTCGCGCAGGCGCAGTTGCGGGTGGGTGGCGGGAGAGAAGGTGACATCGGCCGACCCGCCGCCGGGCACCGTGACCGACTGCGAGACCTTGACACGGCCGAAGGCCGCCGACACCGTGACGCGCCGGCTGCCTGTGGCCGCGTTGTGGACGGGGACCACGACGGTCAGCTCCGCGGTACGGGTGTCCGGCAGGTCCGGCAGTACGGTGTCCACCCGCGGGTCCCCGATGACCGCGTCCCCGGTGGACCGCAGCCGTACGTGGTTCCAGATCCCGGCGGCCCGGTCGCGTACGGCGGGCATCCAGTCCCAGCCGGAGGAGGCCAGATACGTCGGCGAGTTGCGGTTCATCGTCGTCGCGCCCGCGTCCACCCACGCCAGGCCCTCGGGCCCCTTGTCGGTGGGGCTGCCGGGGAACGGCATCGGGCTGATCCGTACCGCGAGGGCGTGCTCGTCCTTGTCGGACCCGGCCAGCGGTCCGGTCACGTCGTACGCGCCACGGGCGAAGGGGAACGACTGGGTCTCCACCTTGGTTCCGTCGAGCCAGATCTCGGCCTCGTGGTTGATGCCGTCGAACTCCAGCCAGAGCCGCCGGCCGCGGCCCGCGTCGAAGCCGCGCGGCAGCCGGAAGCGGCGCCGGTACCACCACGCGTGGCGGGAGAGGGCCTCGGGGACCTGGAGGTTGTTCAGCCCGGCGACGGGGTCGGGCAGGTGCCCCTGGTCCACGAGGGAGGTCAGTACGGTGCCCGGTACGGTCGCGGGCAGCCAACGGCTCGTGTCCACATCCGTCCCGGACAGCGCGGCTCCGTCGCCGCCCGCCCAGTCGTCCATGGTGAGGTCCCAGCCGGACTCCAGCGGTACGGTGCCGTCCCCGGCGACCTCCAGCGGCTCGACCTCACGCCGGTGGGTCCCCCAGTCCGTCCATCCGGTGGCCTCCGGCCGGGCGCCGCGGCTGACGCCGTACACCTGGAACCCGTTGAGGCCGAGGGGATTGGCGTTGGACCGCTTGTGCACCGTCATACGCACCCACCGGGCGGTGACCGGCTTGGGCAGCGCGATCTCCACGACCCCGCCCCGCCCGGAGTCGGTGCCGTACACCTGCGTCCAGGACGTGTTGTCCCGGGAAACCTCGATCACGAAGGCGACGGCGCAACTGGACAGGATCTCCTGGCCGGTGGTCCTGTCACGCGGGTTGCCGCCCGGGGCGTCGACGTAGGGCGGGTCGTCCACCGTCGCCTCGAAGGTCAGACGCAGTGACTCGACCTCGCAGGCCGCCTGGAGGTCGACGGATATCCACTGGGGATCCCCGTCGCCCGCGCGCCATCCCGAACCGCGCACACCGGTGGAGTCGAGTCGGTCCACCACGAACCGGCCCGGCGTCGGCGCGTAGTCGGTGGAGGACACCGACACGGGGCGGTAGGCGGCAAGCTCGCCCTTGGACCGGGCCGTGGCGGGAATGTCCCCGGTTGCCGCGTGGCTGGTGGCCGGAAGCACCATGCCCAGACCGAATCCGGCCAGCAGGGTGGAGCCTGAGCTGAGAACCGTGCGACGCGACGGTTGTGCGGGTGGGACAGACATCAACAGAAGCTCCGATCAGGCTTGCTGCCACAGAAAGGTGAACCAGCAACCGAATGACAACGATGTCAGATCGTGGTTCGGCGGGAAGTGATCTGTCAAGGGATGTGCACGTACTTACTTTCCGCCGACGGAGGATCGGATTCCGCCGGGAAGGGGCTCGGCCGCGGTGACTCCGGCCCCGCCCTGGAGACGACCTCGCCGCCCGGTCACGCGCGTAATTCCTCGGCCGCCGACGGCCTCGTCCCTTACAGTGCCGAAGGCATGACGGCTCTGGTTTCCTTCATCTTCGTGCGCCACGGCGACGGACTGCGCCACCACTTCGAGCGCCACGGCGAGCGCCATGGGCGACCCGCCTACCGCCGGACGGACGGGCAGGTGTGGTGTGTCTGGGCGCCGGGCGCCGGCTGGCACTGCGAGACCGCCGACGGCCTCGTCACCGGTCGCCCCCTCGACCACCGCGGTGACGAACGCGAACCCCCCGCCACCGTCTGGCGCAGCTTCAAGAACGACCGCTCCTACCTCTACGACCTCCGCCCCTCCGGATCCGGGACATGATCCGCCGGACAGTCCGTCCGCAGGTCCATCCGGCAGTCCGTCGGAGAGTCTCCAGGCGCGATCCGGAGAGTCTCTAAGGGCGATTGAGGGCGGCGAGCTGGGTGGCGAAGATACGGGCGCCGCCTTGGGCGGGGTGGCGTACGGCAGCGGCGGTGACGCCGTTGCGTGCGAGAGCGTACTGGGCTTTGCGGCCGACAGCGATGACCGTGGTGATGGAGAAGGCTTCAGCCAGCTCCATCACGATGGGGACACCGGCGGCGATCTCGGCGGCCCGAGGCGTGCGGTTGGACTCGGGACGGCCGGGCTCGTGCGGATGGTTGGGGTAGACCGGCCAGGAGATCGGCAGCGGGCCCCGCCAGTCGGCGAGCGCGCCCCATACGGCGGCTGACGACGCCTCCCAGGTGAACGCCGGCGCCTCGGGGGCCTCAAAGCCGTCGCCCTCCGGGGCACCGGTGATCAGCCCCGGGCGGGCGGTGAGCTGACGCATGCTCATGAACGGAACACCGGTGATGGTGTGACCGCGGTAACCGGGAGCCTCACCGATCAGAATCACATCGGGCCGGATGTCCGCCATCAGTTCGAAGTAGTGCCGCAAGTTGCGATCGCGCAGCCGGCCGTTCTCATCCGGTCCATGAGGGGACTCCGCGTCGTCCGGGACGGGAAGGGCACGCAGCAGTTCCCAGAACCGGTCGGTGTCGATCGCTTTCATCGGTGTCCTTTCCACCGGCCGCCGTGCCGTGCGCGGCGACGGGGCCCTTCCCGGCGTCGCCGGTCCGTCCCGTGCCGCGAGTCTACGACCGGTCCGGTACGTCCGACGGACCGGTCGGCCCGGTGCGGGAGGCCGCCACGTCCGCACGGCTCGTCGAGCTGTCGGCCGCCGCGAGGTCAGACGGTGGCCGAGGCGCCGGGGGCGAGCAAGGTCAGCCGGTCCTGGAGGCCCTGACGGGTGAACGCGTCACGCACGGTGTCGGGGCCCTCGGTGAAGTGCTCCCAGCCCTCGGTGTGTACGGGAATGACGGTGCGTGCGCCGAGGATCCTGGCGGCTTCGGCCGCCTGGTCGCTGGTGAGTGTCAGACAGCCGTCCAGCAGCGGGGTACGGGCGGCGCCCGCGAAGAGCACCGCCAGGTCGACGGGCCCGACGTGGTCGGCGATCCGCCGTACGACGTCCAGGGACGCGTTGTCGCCACTGACGTAGATCGTGGGAACGTCCGGGCCGGTCAGTACGAACCCGGTGACAGGACCGGTGACGTCCTCCGTCCCGTCGGGACCGTGCTGGGCAGGGGCGCCGATGACCTCGACATGTCCGCCGTCCGGGCGCTCCAGGGTCAGCCGGTCCCAGGGGCGCAGACCGGTGGCGGCGCCGCCGAGGCGGTCCGCGGCCTCGGCCGTGGTGAGCGTCACCGGGACCGTGGCGAGCAGACGGCGCCCGGCCCGGTCGAGGTTGTCGGCGTGCTGGTCGTGCGAGAGCAGCACGGCGTGGACCGTACCGATCTCCTCCACCGATACGGCCGGGCCGCGCGTTTTGACCAGCGTCCGGGTGCCGCTGGCGATGGGACCGGGGGCGTCGAAGGCGGGGTCGGTCAGCAGCCCCAGACCGCCGATCCCGATCAGCGCGGTCGGTCCGCCGACCAGCCGTACCGTGACGGGCGCCTTCCCGGTGGCATGTTGTCGGGCTTCCATGACTCCATCGTGCGCCTCCCGGCACCGCGCCGCGCCACGAGCGGCTTTCTCCCCTGTCACAGGCCCGGCCTCTCGCGTGGCGGTGTGCTGAGCATGTGCCGTTCGTTGTCGATGCGAAGGCTTATGCTGGGCCCCGCGCAGGTGTCCGTGACGACCAGTCAGCACGCCCGACGCCCGGCGCCCCCCGCGACCGACATCACTGTCCTGTCGTGGAACCTGGCACCGCCTCCCGCGACCGCCTTCCGCGAAACTTCCGCGCCCTAGCAGCCCCGGCCAGGACTGTCCCGCGCTTCCCGGGTGACCGCTTCCGCGGACCCTCTGTTCGGCGCGACGTACATCGGCGCCCCTCGCACAACTCCCCCACCAACCTCCCCCGCACGCCATGAGCAGGTCCATCAGCGCTCTTCTCAAGAGGTCTCATGCGAACACCTTCCACTTCGGATACTCCGGCCCACGCTCGGCAACCGGCCACGAGGGCGGCCCTGGCCGTGCCGGCGCTGGGCGCCCTCGTCCTGGGCACGAGCGAGCTCGGCGTCGCGGGGCTACTCCCCCGCATCGGCGCCGACTTGGGGATCTCCGTCGGTACCGCCGGCGGTCTCGTCTCCGTATACGCCGTGGCCGTCGCACTGCTGGGCCCGCCGCTCACCGCGATGACGAGTCGTCTGTCCCGTCGGCGCGTCCTTCTGGGGGCCCTGGGGGCACTTGCCGTCGGGAACGGTGTCACCGCTCTCGCCACCTGCTTTCCGGCCCTGTTGGCGGCCAGGGCACTCACCGGAGCCGCGGCGGCGAGCTACGCGGTGACGGCGCTGGCCGTGGCCACGGCGCTGACCGGACCCGAGCGGCGAGGACGTGCGGTCGCCACCGTCTTCGGCGGCATCACGGTCTCCGCCGTCGTCGGTGTTCCCGTAAGTACGCTGCTCGGGGACGTGTTCGGCTGGCGTGCCGTCTACGGTGCGCTGGCCGCGCTGAGCATGGCTGTCCTGGTGGCGGCTGTCCGTCTGGTGGCGGAATCCGCACCGGAGCCGCCGTCGAACACGCCGAGCCGGCTCAGGGCACTGGCCGAGGCGCGTCTGCTGGTCACCTTCGCCGGCAACGCCGTTGTCACCACGGGCCACTACATGGCATCCACCTACCTCGTCGTACTCCTGACCCGGGAGACCGGCCTCAGTGCCGCCACGGTCGGCGTTCTCCTTCTGGCCGGCGGAGTCTCCGGTACGGTCGGCACCATCGTCGGCGGCACATCCGCCGACCGCCATCCTCGACGCGCTCTGTCAGGCGCCACGGCGCTGCTGGTGGTCAGCATGGCGGTCATTCCCCTGGTCATGGCGAGCCCGGCCCTGATCTGGCCCGTCACCCTGCTCTGGACGGCTGCCTTCAACGCCTTCAGCACGGCGGCGCAGGTGAACGTGTCCCTTCAGGCCCATCCGGCCACCGACCTCGCCGCGGCGGCCAATATCTCCGTGTTCAACGCGGGCATCGCCGTCGGTTCCGCCGCCGGCGGACTCGTCCTTCCCATCGCCGGCTTCACGGGCATCGCCCTGACCGGTGCCGCACTCGCTCTCGCGGGACTCACCGCCCTGCTCCTCGGCCCGCCGGCCTCGGTCGCATCCGCGAGCCGCTGAGCGCGATCGGCGGGGTACGGGCACAGGTGCCGGCGTCGGTGTGCGACGACGTGTCCCGCTCGCGCCGCGTACGGAGCGTTGTGCCAGGCTGATCTTCGTACAGCTCGGCGGAACGGAAGGTGGGCGGGAATGGATTCGGTCGCGGCCGGGAACGGTGGAAGCGCGCGGCGCGTGATGCTCGGGACCTGGCCCACTCCCCTTGAGCCCATGCCGCGGCTGGCCCGTGCCCTCGGTCTCGGCGCCGACGATCTGTGGATCAAGCGTGACGACCTCATGGGTCTCGGTGGCGGCGGCAACAAGGTACGGAAGCTTGAGTGGACGTGTGGTGCGGCGGTGGAACAGGGCGCCACCGTCCTGGTCACCACCGGCGCGCCCCAGAGCAACCACGCCCGGCTGACGGCGGCCGCCGGCGCGCGGCTGGGACTCGACGTCGTCCTCGTTCTGGCCGGATCACCCGGTACGTCGACGTCGGGCAACCTGGCACTGGACGGGCTCCTCGGTGCCACGGTCGTCTGGGCGGGGGACGCCGACGACCGGGAATTGCGGTCACGCGCCGAGGAGGAGGCCGGGCGGCTCCGCGCCCAGGGAGCGGTCCCGGCGCTGATCCCCTTCGGCGGTTCGAGCGTGCTCGGAGCCCGGGGCTATGTCGAGTGCGGCCGGGAACTTCTCTCCCAGGCCCCGGACCTGCACACCGTCGTGGTGGCCCTCGGCTCGGGAGGGACCATGGCGGGACTCGTCGGCGCGCTGGGCCCCGAGCGGGTGCTCGGCGTCCACTGCGGAGCCGTACGGGAACCGGCCGCCACGGTGTCGGCGCTGGTCACCGGTCTGACCGGCACCCACTGCGCACCGGGAGACCTCCGTATCCTGCTCGACCAGGTCGGCGACGGATACGGCGCCCTGACCGAACCTGTCATGGAGGCTCTGACCCTTACGGCCCGCACGGAGGGCACCGTCCTGGATCCGGTCTACACGGGCCGTGCGATGGCGGGCCTGATGGCGGCGGTCGGCGCCGGTGACATCGTTCCCGGTACGCGCACCGTCTTTCTGCACACCGGAGGGCTGCCGGGGTTCTTCGGCCACGCGGCGACGCTCGCGCGCGCCGAGGTGGAGGCGAATCCACACGCACCTCGCTGAGTGGCAACGGCGTCCCGTGCCCGGAATCCCGGATGCCCAGACATGCGAGGCCGAGTGACCGGAGTCCGCCGGGGGCCGGCGGCCGGTGGGGGCCTCACCCGGCCGCCGATGGAGACCTCGCCCCGGCGGCTCGCGGTCAGTCCGCGGGCTTCTCCCAGACCGAGACATGCTGACCGCTCTCGCTCGTCAGGGGGTCCCGCGTCCATCCGTCCCACCGCTCGCGCGGCCGTAGCCCGGCGAGCTGGGCCATCAGGTCGAGTTCGGCCGGCCAGACATAGCGGAACGGGATGGACCGGTAGTCACCACGGCCGTCGACGACGTCGATGTAGTTCGAGCTCATGGTCTGGGCGGCGATGTCGTCGTAGACGTCGAACGCCCACCGCGTAGGGCTCACATGGAACGGTACGGCGTTCTGCCCGGCCGGGAGCTTCCGCAGTTCGGGAAGCATGACCTCGATGACGAAGACCCCTCCGGGTTCGAGGTGCGCCGCGACATTGCGGAAGCACGCCACCTGCGCCGCCTGTGTCGTCAGATTCATGATCGTGTTGAAGACCAGATACGCGACGGAGAACGTGCCCTCCACCTTCGTCGTCGCGAAGTCACCGATGGTCACACCGATCGCGTCGCCGCCCGGCTTGGCGCGCAGCCGGGCGACCATCGCCCGTGACATGTCGATGCCGTGGACCGGGACACCGCGGCGCGACAGCGGCAGCGCGATACGTCCCGTCCCGATACCCAGTTCAAGTGCCCGGCCATGACCGGCGAATTCGGCGAGAACGTCGACCGCCGCCTCCACGGCGCCGGGCTCGAACGGGCCTTCTGACGATTCGTCGTATGTCGCCGCAACACGCTCATCGAAGTAGCCGTCGTGATCGTCCATGGGCGGGACCGTACTCCAGAGTGCATTCGCCGCACCCGCCATTTTTCCCGGCCACTCCATATTTTCCGGCCACTCCGCCGTGGTGACGGGTGACAGCCCTCGCTGCCTTCCTGCCTTCCTGTCTTCCCGTGCTCCGGCCTTTCCGCTCCCGGCTTCGCGCCGTCGATCACCTCGCGCGGTTCCGCACCGGCGCGTCCTGACCGATGATGACGTGTGGGGCCGCGTCTTCGGTGTGGCATCCGCTGTCCCAGGAAGGGAGTTCCCCGATGAGGGAATCGACGTCGGACCGGTCCTCGCCGGACGAAGAGTCCGGCTACGCCTCGGGGGAACAAGCCCCGGAGGAAGAAGCCGAGGTGATCGTGGTGGGGGCGGGACCGGCGGGCTCGTCCGCGGCCTTCCATCTCGCGAAAGCGGGCGTCGATGTGGTGCTGCTGGAGAAGTCCCGCTTCCCCAGGGAAAAGGTGTGCGGAGACGGTCTGACCCCGCGGGCGGTCCACCAGCTCATCAGAATGGGCATCGATATCGACTCCCCGGGGTGGATGCGTTCACGCGGGATGCGCTGGGTGGCCGGGGATCGCCGGGTGCATATCGACTGGCCCAGCCTGGGGCGTTATCCCGATTTCGGTCTCTCGCGCAGCCGGCACGATTTCGACGACATCCTGGCCCGGCACGCTGTCGCCGCCGGAGCGCGGCTGCGCGGCGGGGTGAAGGTGACGGGTCCCGTGACCGATCGCGCCGGCCGGGTCACGGGTGTCACCGGTGTCTCCGCGATGGCCGGAGAGCAAGGGCGGGCGGTCTACCGCGCGCCGATCGTCATCGCCGCCGACGGCGCCTCCGCCCGACTCGCCCTCGCCATGGGCCTGGAGCGGGACAAGAACAGGCAGATGGCGACAGCGGCCCGCCGTTACTACCGCAGCGCCGAGCGTTCCCAGGACGAGTATCTGGAACTCTGGGCCGATCTCCGTTTTCCCGGGAGTGACCACTATCTGCCCGGTTACGGCTGGATCTTTCCGATGGGTGACGGCCGGGTCAACGTAGGTCTCGGTGCGCTGCCCCATCGACGGTACGGAAAGGCGGATCTGCGGGCCGCTCTGGCGCAATGGCTGGCCCGTACTCCTCATGCGTGGGGACTGCGTGAGGAGAACGCCGACGGTCCTGTCAGGAGCGCGGCTCTGCCTCTCGGTTTCAACCGCCATCCGCTGTACACGCGCGGGCTGATCCTGGTCGGCGACTCGGGCGGGATGATCAGCCCCTGGAACGGTGAGGGCATCGGCCAGGCCATGGAGGCCGGCGAAGTCGCGGCGGAGAGCGCGGCGCTGGCGCTGGCGCTTCCCCAGGGACCGAGGCGGGAGCGCGCGCTGCTGCACTATCCGGTCGAGATGAACCGGCGCTGGGGTCGCTACTACCGTCTCGGCAACGTCGCCGCCGATGTCGTCTTCAGCCGGTCGGGCTTCCAGCCGGTCCTCAACCGCTATGTCATGGGCTCGCCCTTTCTGCTCAGGACGCTGGCCCGGCTGCTCGCCAACCTCACCGACAAGCCCTCGCGGGACATGATCGACCATATGCTCAACACGCTCGTCCGCCTGGTCCCGGCACCGCGGGTGGGGCGCCGCTGAGCAACTCGCCCTCGGCACCGGCCCCGTTCGGACCACGCGTACCGCGCGACCGTCGCGGCGGATCCCGCCCGCCCGTCCATGTCACCGGGGTCTTGGCGGCGCGGCGGTAGGAGTCGTACGCGACCAGGCGTCGAGAGCGGCGAAGTCCGCGTCGGTGAGACCACCACCGCCAACCGCGACAGCCCGATCCGCGGGGCGATGATCTCGTTCGCGTCGGCCATCCATGTCGTGGCCCAGACCAGCTCATACGGCAGCGCCGTCAGTCGGGGCCCGTGCTGGGGATTGATCCTGGCGAGCAGTGGATTCGAACCGCCCTCCCCCGGCCCGGGTCCCGTCCGACGGATCGGATCTCCGTCCTGGTACCGGAGCGGCTCCCCGCCGAAGGGGATGAGCGGTCCGTCGACATCGAGGAAGAGCAGTGGACGCTGAGCAGTACGGGTCACGGCCGCACGATAGCGGCCGACGCGGCAGCCGCGCCGCGCTCCGGCCCGTTCCTCTCCGCCTCGCGCCGCCGGTCGCGGGTGCGGGCGCGGGTACGGGTGTCCGATATCGAGCCGCGCTGTTGTGTGTGATCCGGCCAATCCCCGCAAGTGGCCGGGGCGTGTGATGGGGTGTGATGGGGTGTGAGGGACGCACTCCATTTCCTTGGAAGGACGCCCGTCATGCAACGTTCCTTCGCACGCCGGAGTTTGTTGGGAGCGGCCGCCGCCGTCGGTGGCGCGGCGCTCCTGGGGCCGCTGGGCGGCACGGCAGCCGCCACGGAGGCCACCGGGAGCCGATGGCCCGCCGGATTCCCCCTGCCGGACGGCTTCCGGCCCGAGGGCATCACCATCGGCTCGGAGCCGTACGCCTACTTCGGTTCGATCGCGCGCGGCGATGTGTACCGCGCGAGCCTCGCGACCGGTCGCGGCCGGGTGATCATCCAGGGACTCGGTCCCGAACACCCCGTCACCGGGCTCAAGATCGATGCCTGGGGCAGGCTTTTCCTGTGCGGCGGGGACAGCGGTGAGATCCGGGTCGCCGATCTGCGTACGGGCAGGATCACAAGGACGTTCACCGTGGGCACGGACGTCACGCTGGTCAACGATGTGTTCCTGACGCCCGATGCCGCCTGGTTCACCGACTCGTTCGAACCGCAGTTGTACAAACTGCCGCTCGGCCGACGGGGAGAGCCGGGAGACCGGATCATCACCGTGCCGCTGACCGGTGACTGGGTCCAGGGCACGGTCATCACCGCCAACGGCATCACCGCCACACCGGACGGCCGGGCACTGCTCGTGGCGAACGACTTCGCGGGCGGCGGCGGTCTGATGCGGGTCGATCCGCGCACCGGGGTCGCGCGCACCGTGGACATCGGTCCGACCTTGCTGCCCAACGGTGACGGACTGCTCCTTCTCGGCCGCCTCCTCTATGTCGTACAGCAGCGGCAGAACGCCATCGATGTACTGCGGCTCGACAACGCCGGTACGAAGGGCACGGCCATCACACGGATCACCGACCCCGAGCACTTCCGTGTCCCCACGACGGCCGCCGTCTGGAAGGACCGTATCTATCTGCCCAACGCCCGCTTCGATGTGACGGAGCCGACGCCGGAGACGGACTACGACGTCGTGTCCGTGAAGCGCCTGCGCCCCTGAGCAGCGCTCGACGGCCGGACGGGCTGATCGCCATCGCCCCAGGTCGGAGCGGCCGGCCGGTGGCCACCGGCCGGCCGCTCGCCGCGTGTCCGCGCCATCGTTCTACGGCGCCGGCCAGAAGTCCCAGGACCTGGGCCGTGCGAGCGCCTCCCACTCCGTACGGAGCAGGGACAGGACCGCGATGTCGTGGCGGCGCCCCCGGTGCAGACACGCCGAGCGGCGGACTCCCTCCCGGACGAACCCCGACTTCCCCAGGACCGCGAGCGCGGTCGCGTTCTCGGTGTGGGTGAATGCCTCCACACGGTGCATCGGCAGTTCGCCGAACGCCAGATCGGCCAGCGCGTCGACCGCGTCCGTGCCATGTCCCCGCCCCCGGTGGCGCGGGTCGAGCATCAGATGGACTTCCGCCGCGCCGTCGACCAAGTCCTGTTCCACCAGGGCTATATGGCCGATCGGCGTGCCGTCGGGAAGCAGCACGATGAAGTCGTCACGGTTCTGGTCCTCGATGTCGCGCTCGACGCGCTCACGGAGCCAGGACAGAGGCCGCGGCCAGAGACCGATCTCGTGCGCGGCGACCGGGTCGGATCGCCAGCCGTGCAGCAGTTCGGCGTCATCGGCCCCAAGAGGGCTGAATCCGACGGTCCTTCCCCGCCAGCACAGCTCCCGGTCCTTCTCCGCCGCCGTCTCCATCGCGTTCTCGCTCACGGGCCGGATGCTACGGGCCCGGCGGAGGCGGCCACCACGCGATTTCACGCGAGGAACCAGCGTGTGAGGAACCAGCGTGTGGTCTCGCGTCGGGAAACCCGGACCGGTCGGAAAACCCGACGGAAGGTGTCTGCTTTCGGTGCCACGATCGTCGCACGGCCGCTGCCCGGGGCAAGTCGGCGGTCCTGCCTGCCCGCTGTGGTGGGGGCAGGACGGGGCGCGGCAGGTGGGACGGATTGAGCAGGACAGGGAAGGACAAGAATGTCGGCACCACTTGAAGGCAAGGTCGCGCTGGTCGCGGGGGCCACCCGGGGAGCCGGCCGCGGCATCGCGGTCGAACTCGGCGCGGCGGGCGCCACCGTCTATGTGACCGGCCGCAGCACCCGTGAGCGGCGCTCGGAGTACGACCGTCCCGAGACCATCGAGGACACCGCCGACCTGGTCACCGCGGCGGGAGGCCGGGGCATCGCGGTGCCGACCGACCATCTCGTCCCCTCCCAGGTCCGTACCCTCGTGGACCGGATGGCGGCCGAGCAGGGCCGGCTGGACATCCTGGTCAACGACATCTGGGGCGGCGAGCGGCTCTTCGGCTGGGACGCCCCCGTCTGGGAGCACGATCTCGACAAGGGGCTGCGGCTGCTCCGGCTCGCGGTCGAGACGCACGCGATCACCAGCCATCACGCCCTTCCGCTGCTGCTGCGCCGCCCCGGCGGGCTGGTGGTCGAGATGACCGACGGCACGGCCGAGTACAACCGGGACACCTACCGGGTCTCGTTCTTCTACGACCTCGCCAAGAGCGCCGTGCTCCGTATGGCCTTCTCCCTGGGCCATGAGCTGGGACCGCGCGGTGCCACCGCGGTGGCGCTCACACCCGGCTGGCTCCGCTCGGAGATGATGCTGGAGCACTTCGGCGTGACCGAGGAGACCTGGCGCGACGCGCTGAAGGCCGAGCCGCACTTCGGTATCTCCGAGACACCGTCCTATGTGGGGCGCGCCATCGCGGCTCTGGCCGCCGACCCCGAGGTGTCACGCTGGAACGGTACGTCCCTCTCCAGCGGCGGGCTCGCACAGGTCTACGGCTTCACCGATCTCGACGGCAGCCGACCGGACGCCTGGCGCTATATGACCGAGGTCCAGGACGCCGGCAGGCCCGCGGACACGGCTGGATACCGCTGAGCGCACGCGGGCCTCGCCACGGGGCCCGCCCACACCCCGGCACGCGACCCGCCCGGACCCCGCCCGGGTCCGGTCAACCGGTCCCACCCGGGGCCACTGGCCTCACTCGGGCCCCCGGAGCCAGGGGGGTCTCACCCCGGCTCCGCACCGGCCGCCCCCTCAGCCCTCCGCGAGATCGGAGGGACCCGTGGGATCGGCGAGATCCGCGGGAGGGGCCTGGGTGATCGGCAGCAGTACCTGGAACCGGGTGTCGCCCGGCCGGGACTCCACCCTGATGTCGCCCCGGTGCTTGTTGACGACGATGCGGTACGAGATGTCGAGGCCGAGGCCGGTGCCGTCGCCCACGGACTTGGTGGTGAAGAAGGGCTCGAAGATCCGGGGCCTGACCTCCGGCGGGATACCGGCCCCGGTGTCGGCCACCTCCACGAGCAGCCGCTCGCCCGCCCGCCGGGTGCGCAGGGTGAGCGTGCCCCTGTCCCCCATCGCGTCGACCGCGTTGTCGATCAGATTGGTCCACACCTGGTTCAGCTCGGCGCCGAACGCCGGGATCGCCGGCAGCTCACGGTCGTACTCCCTGACCACCCGGATACCGGCGGGGATCTTCGCCTTCAGCATGGTCAGGGTGGCGTCGAGCAGGGTGTGCACATCCACCGTCCGGTGGGGCGCCCGGTCGAGCTGGGAGTACTGCTTGGCCGCGCCCACCAGGTCGGAGACCCTGGTCACGGCGTCGTCGATCTCCCCCATCAGGAGTTCGGAGTCGATGGTGTACGCGAGCCAGCGCACCGCCGAGTCCAGATGTTCGTCGCCGACCGTCTCGGCGACCATGGACAGCCAGGGGACGCCCACCCCTCCCGACACCAGGATCGGGGCGAGGTCCCAGGGGCTGGCCACCCCGTGGTCCTCCAGCCAGTCGCCGAGTCCGTCCTCGGCGTCGGCAGCGTCCAGCGCCGACAGCGACGAGGCCGCGGCGGCCTGTTTGACCGCGGCGTCCTGGAGTTCCACCAGACCGCGCAGCCGGGTGCCGTCCAGTCGTCCGTCCGCGATGAGCGCGAGCTTGTGGCGCATACCGGTCACCCGCTCACGCAGTGCCTCGGTCGCTCGCACCGCCGCCGCGGCCGGGTTGTTCAGCTCATGGGTCAGCCCGGCCGACAGCGCGCCGAGCGCGACCAGCCGCTCCCGCTCGCCCATCACCGTCTCCGCCGCGCGTGTGCCGAAGAACAGACCCTCCAGCAGATGGAGGGCCATCGGGAACCAGCCGCGTACCGCGTCGGCGAACTCGTCGGCCGGCAGCACGAAGAACTCGGCGTCGCTGACGGCCCGCAGGGTGTTCGGATAGACCTGGGCCACCCGGTCGCCCAGATACGCCTGGGTCGCCCCGCCGTAGACCCCGCGCCGGTCGGTCCTGGAGACCTCGATGTCGTCGCCGTGCAACCGCCGGCTGAGCGTCACCGCGCCACTGAGCAGTACGAAGAAACAGGTGGCGGGTTCGCCCTCGTTGTAGACGGCGCTGCCGCCCTCACGCTGCTCCACCCTGCCGCGTTCCGCCAGCCACGCGAGCTGGCTGTCGTCGAGCGCCTCGAACAGGAACAGCGTGCGCACCTGCTCCGGGGTCAGTCGGTCCGAAGCGGTCATTGCGCCTCCAAGTAACGATGGACCAGCGAGATGGCCATCGCGCCGTCGCCGACGGCCGAGGCGACCCGCTTGAGAGACGCGGCGCGGACATCGCCGGCCGCGAAGACCCCGGGGACGCTGGACTCCAGGTGGTACGGGTCCCGGGGCAGGGACCAGCCGGCCGGGCGCTGCCCGTCGGCGACGAGGTCGGGGCCGGTGAGTACGAACCCCCGCTCGTCGCGCGCGACCACACCGTCCAGCCACTCCGTACGCGGCGCCGCGCCGATGAAGACGAACAGCCAGGAGGTGGCGACCGTCTCCACCGCGCCCGATCGGGTGTCCCGCAGTGTCAGCTGCTCCAGATGGCCGTCGCCCTTCCCGCCGACCACCTCGGTCCACGGATGCACGACGATGTTGTCGATGGCGCTGATCCGGTCGACCAGATACGTGGACATCGACCGGGCCAGATCGGCGCCCCGGACCAGCATATGGACGCGCTTGGCATAGCGGGAGAAGTGCAGGGCGGCCTGACCAGCCGAGTTGGCACCGCCCACCATGTACACCTCGTCGCCGGAGCAGGTGGGCGCCTCGGTGACGGCGGAACCGTAGAACACCCCGGCGCCCGTGAACGGCTCCAGACTGGGCGCCGCCAGCATGCGGTACGAGACCCCCGTGGCCAGCACCACCGTATGGGCGGTGATCGAAGCACCGCCGCCGAAGCGCAGCACCCGGCCCGATCCGGCCGCCTCCAGGGCGACGACCTCCCGGGCGCTGAGGATCTCGGCCCCGAACTTCAGCGCCTGGCGGCGGGCCCGGCCGGTGAGCTGTGAGCCGGAGACGCCGTCGGGGAATCCCAGATAGTTGTCGATCCGGCTGCTCTGCCCCGTCTGCCCGCCGGTCGCCTCGCGCTCCACGAGTACCGTACGCAGCCCCTCGGAGGCCCCGTACACGGCGGCGCCGAGCCCGGCGGGGCCGCCGCCGACGACCACGAGGTCGTAGAAGTCCGAGGTGGGTGTGGTGCTCAGTCCGACATGCGCGGCGAGTTCCTTCTCGGCGGGCGCCACCAGGGAGGTGCCGTCGGCCGTCACCACCAGGGGCACGTCGGCCGCGGTGACTCCGGCGGCGGCCAGCAGACGGGCGCCCTCGGGCTCATCGGCCTTGAGCCACCGGTACGGCACCAGATTGCGGGCGAGGAAGTCGCGTACGGCGAAGGACGGGGCGGACCAGCGGTGGCCCACCACCCGGATCTCGGCGGCGGTCGGATCAGGAGTGGCCGCCCAGACGTCCAGCAGGGAGTCGATCACCGGATAGAGGTGCTCCTCCGGAGGGTTCCACGGCTTGAGGAGGTAGTGGTCGAGATCGACGACATTGATCGCGTCGATCGCGGCACCGGTGTCCGCGTACGCCGTCAGCAGCACCCGCCGGGCGAGCGGGAAGAGGTCCATCGCCTCTTCGAGGAACTCGATGCCGTTCATCTTCGGCATCCGGTAGTCGGCGAGCATGACCGCGAGCCGCTCGCCGCGCAGCTTGATCTCGTGCAGCGCTTCGAGCGCCTCCGCTCCGGAAACCGCGCGGACGACCCGGTACCGGTCGCCGTACCGGCGCCGGATGTCGCGGGCGACGGCCCGGGAAACGGCCGGATCGTCGTCCACGGTCAGGATCGTCGGATTCGCCATGACACCACCATTGTCTGGAGACGGGACGACCTCCGGACCAGCGGCTTCCCCAAGAGGCCTGAGCATCCAGTTTACGGCGCGCTGTCGCGGGGCCGCACGGTACGGCCCCGGTCCGTAGCGTGCGGGCCGGGCCGGCCCGCCTCGGGTGGTCAGACGGTGCTCGCGCCGTTGACCACCCGGGCGAAAACGGCCGAACCGCACGAGAACCCGACGACGGAGCCGACAAAGAACCCGAGGTCCTCTGGGGTCGCCTCCGGGAGGAGCCAGCTGTCCGCCCCGGCGCCGAGAAGGGCCATCCCCACCCAGGTGAGCACCCCCGCGACGACGGCCAGGCGCCTGCGCGGCGGCCGTGTGCGGTAATGGCCCACCATCGGGTCGCCACCGGCGAAGAAGGGGCCCACGAGGGCCGCGCCTGCCAAACCGGACCAGAATCCGAACAGCCATGTCACGAGACTGAACACACCGAAGACCAGAAGACCGAAGAACTGCGTCACGATCGTGCCGACGAACAGGTCCCGCGGAGCGAGGCGGGGCGGCTCTGTCTCGCTCTTCTGTTCCGTCATGGGAAAACGGTAGTTGTCGGACGGATCAACTCGGCCTGGCGCGGCGACAATTACCGTTATGTTCACCGCCGGTATCCCCTCGTCGCGTTCCCCGCGGCCCCGGACGGACGGCGTGCGACCGGATTGTGTCCCTCTGCGCCGCGAACTCTTCTTGATTCGGTCCCCGGAGCCCGACAGAGTGCCGTCTGCGGCCCCTTTCGTGGCCCGATGACCAGGGAGAAGAGAGATATGGCGACGCGTCGTGCCGACGTGCCGGACCCCCGCTCCGCGCGGACGGAAACCGAGTTCGTCGACGCGCTACGGGCCCTGAAGGACAGATCGCGGCTGACCTATCGGATGTTGGCGGAGCGGGCCGAGGCACGCGGCGATGTCCTGCCCCGCAGCACACTGGCCAACGCGCTGACGCGGGACGCCGTGCCCCGGGAGGATGTGGTGGCCGCGCTGGTACGGGCGTGCGGCTGCGACGAGGACGTGGTGGGCGAGTGGCTGGAGGCCCGTCGTCGGGTCGTGTCCGTAGCGGCGGAGCGGGACTCGGAAGCGGCGGAGGCGCCCGCGGCGACGGCGCCCGCGGTGGGTGCGACCGCGGTGGGTGCGACCGCGACGCAGACGCCCGCCGGCTCCTTCCGGTCGGCACGGACGCGGAGTGGTGGATTCCTCGCCCGCGCCGGTCGTATGCGCGGTGTCCGGTGGGCGGCCGCGGCGCTGGTGCTGGGAGTGCTCGTGGCCGGAACGGTCCTGTCGGCGCTGGTCCGCGGCGGCGGCGAGGACCGTCGGTCCGCCGACCGGCTGCCCCCGGAGGGCCGGGTCACCGTACGGGCCGCGCACAGCGGTCTCTGTCTGACGGAGGGCCGGGAACGCAACAAGCGCAGCGACCGCCCGCTGGCGGTGCAGAACGACTGCGAACGGGCCGCCGCGTCCCCGCCGGTCACTCTGCTGGAGCGGGTCGACGACGGGATCTACCGGCTCAAGTGGTCGCATCCCGAGCACGGGACGGGGTGTCTGGCCGTCGACGAGGGCGGCACCCACGACGGGTATCTGATAGCGCCCCAGAGCTGTACGGAGGACCAGCCCGCGCAGCGCTTCCTCGTCGAACCCGTCGACTCCCCCGCCGAGGACGGCTTCCGGCTGCGTCCGCTGCACAGCGGCAAGTGCGTCGGTTTCGTCGACCCGGCCAAGGCGCCGGGCGCGGAGCTGGTGCAGTCGTCCTGCACGGACTCCGCCGAGCAGGAGTTCTTCATCACGGCGAGACCGGACGGAGCGGAATGAGGGCGGCCCCGGTGTCCTCGGCTCCCTCGGTCCCGGCGCCGGCCGCTCACCGACGCGCTCGCCGACACTGTCCGGGACAGCGCTGAACACGCAGGTCAGCGGCGTGTCCCTGTCCGGGACGGCCGATCGGTCTTTCTCCGTCGCCCAGGTGCCAGAAAGCTGCCGGTGTCACAGGGAATTCCTGCCGACGCCGAGCGAGCGACTGGATGGTCACCATGCGCAGAGCAGTTATGAATATGACGGGGCACACCACGTCACGAACCCGGTTCTCCGGCGCTCCGGGCCGCGCGAACGGTCGTACCCCTTTACCGAGGCCCGCGAGATCGTCGAGGCCATCGGGATCGAGGCGACTGGACGGGACGCCCGCCCCGTCGAAGACCCCGTGGGGCGTTGTGTGTCTGTCCTGCGGGACCCACCGGTATCCCTGATCCGGACGGACGGCCGACACGCTCGACACCGCCGCGCCGATGCCCGGCGGGCCCGTGGCAGGCGAACTCGCCGGCCACGGGCCCGTACTCACACCCGTACTCACACCCGTACTCACACCCGTACTCACACCCGTCCGCGCCCCACCGGTGACCGCGCGGGAGGCGTCGTCAGGACATCAGGTGGTGATGGGGGTGGTCTGGGTGCAGTTCTTCCATTCGACCCAGGGGCGTGCGCCGCCGCTCTGCGGGCCGGTGGCGTAGGTGGGGTCGCCGGTGATGGTCTGTTCCTTGTGCTCGTGGGTGATGTCGATGCCGAAGAGCTTGAAGCCCATGGTGACCTGACCGGCGGAGATGCCGAAGCCGATGCCGAGCGAGGCGTTCCACCAGTCGGTGTTGGCCTTGTAGTCCAGGCGTGAGAGCTTGCCCTTGTCGTGCAGGAGCCGCTCGATGGGGCCGGCGTCCGCGCCGGGCGCCTCGGCCGCGTCGGAGGGCGAGGGCAGCGCATCACTGGCGGGGAAGTCACCGCGCCCGCGCAGCCAGTCCTCCACCAGCGTGCTGTCCGCGTCGTTGTCGAGAGCGACCTCGGCCGACTCGACATGGATCTGGGACTCGATCTCGCCGCCGCCCCCGCCGACGTCGATGGTCACGGGCCCCGCGTTGGCCCCGCCCCCGACATTGACCCCGGGGCCCTCACCTGCCTCCTGACTGGTCGTGATCACCATCTTCTGCGGATGGTGCGGCCGGCCGTTCTTCTCCTCCTCGTCGTACATGGCCGCGTCATAGGTGACCGCCACCTGCTGCATCCGCGTGCCGACGGCCTGTCCCACCTCACCGGCCTTGGCGCCCACGGAGAAGGTGTACGTGAAGGTGATCTTCCCGGCGTCCGGTCCCGTCTTGGCCCGCAGGACCACCACGTCCTCGGTCATCGAACCCGAGAACGTTTCGCCGGAGATATTGCCTAGTTCCTTCGGCTTGCCGTCCTTGCCGCCCTTGCCGCTGCCCTTCGTGAACGACTTGCCGAAGCTCAGCCCGCCCGACTTCTCGACGCTGGTCTTGGTGATGTCGACGTCGGGCGCCCGTTCCGGTTCGAGGTCGGGCTTCTTCTTGCCCGCGTGGTAGCCGCAGATCATGCCGAGTTCGGAGGAACGGGGGCCCGCCGGCCTGCTGTTGCAGTCGTCCATGGCCTTGAGGTACTCGGTGAACTGCTTGGCGTCCGCGAGGTTGGCCTCCAGATCGGCCTGGGGGTTGTCGCTCTTGTTGCCGTTGAACAGCCACTGCCCGCCGCTGCCGCTGCCCGCCAGATACGTGCCGCTGAGCGAGGCGCTGCCGCCCCAGTCCTTCAGCCCAGGAATGCCCGCGGAGATGCTCGCTGTGACCCCGGCCCCGGATTCGGTGACCCGCTCCAGGGTGACCGTACCGTCGGACCACTGCTGGAGTTTCACGGTCTCCGAGCTGCTGATCTTGATGAAGAGGATCTGGATGACGATCGTGTCCTTGGTCTGATCCTGCGAGAGCAGACACTTCGCCGGCTGGAAGGGATCGTCGGGAGGCACGACGGGGTCCTCGCCCTCGCCTCCGCCGCCGTCGTCCCCGCCCCCGCCGCCGTCCCCGTCCTCACCCGAGGCGCATCCCTTCCCGCCGTCGGCGGCATGGATGATCCGGCACACCGCGTTCTTCAGCCCGACCGCCTCGTCGTCGGGCACCGTCAGCCCCACGATCGCCGCCACGACCAGGGCCACCACCCCGGCGACCGCGACATACTCCACCCCGCCCTGGCCCTTATCGCCATGCGCATGCCAAATCGGGAGACCTCTGGCGCCCCTCACCATCCACACCTCGCTCCACGCCGAAACCGTTCCCCCGAACGGAAGGCAGCGTAGAAACGAAGTCGGGCCCAACAGCAGGGTCCCCGGACCCACTTATGGGCCCAAGCCTCACCGGCCTCACCCGGCGCCTCGGCCGCCGACGCGGTCCGCCGGGGCAGGTGAACCGCCGGCGTCGGCGCCGAACAGGACAGCCACCGCAGAGTGTTGGTCCGCTACCCGCGCACAGCGCCTGCTCCCCGGCCGGTCCGCCCGGGAACGGCCCGTGGCAGCTCAGGGCCCCGTGCCCCTGTCGCACGGGGTGGAGGACGTGGCCGACGGCCAGCCGTCGGCCAGCTTTTCACCTGGGCGCCTTATCTTTTGACGGATCATGAGAAAGTTCCGGAGATTTCAGCCAAACCTCTGGACACTCCCCAGGCGCCGCCCTAGTGTCTCGCCCCACCAGGCAAGTGTTTCGTCGCGGTAACGCCCAGACCGCCCAACAGCACCACGACCAACCGGCGCTCACTCGAACGCCCCGCACCACACCCGTCTTTGTACGTCTCCCCCCACGGTCGGGCCCCCCGGCCCGTCCCTAGGCGCCGTGTGTCCGCCGTCGCGACGGCCGTACACGCACGCACTGTTGCAGCCCCCTCGGCTCACGCCGACGAACGTCATCACACGGGGTATCCGACCGCGCAACCGGCGCGGTCGTGACCGCAGGAGAAGGGAAGCGATATGAAGATCCGCACGTTCATCGCCACGGCCTCGTTGGTGGCCTCCGGAGGCCTCGTGGCGGTCGCCGGTCCGGCGCAGGCGGCTCTCTACACCACCTGTGTGGGTGACGGCGGCGCCGTCACCGTCGGCGGTGACCTGGTCGTACCCGCCGGGCAGTCGTGCACGCTGACCGGTACCAAGGTCAAGGGCACCGTGACGGTGGAGGCGGGGGCCGACCTCGTCGCCTCCGGCGCCACCCTCAACGGCGGGGTCACCGTGGGCGCGAACGCCTATGTGGACCTCACGGACACCGCGGTGAAGGGCGCCCTGACCGCGCAGGCGGCCTTCGGCGCGCACCTGGAGAACAGCTCCGTCAAGGGCGCGGTCAACGCCGACCAGGGCTTCCTGTACGCCGTCGACTCGACTCTCGACGGGAACGTCAGAGCCCAGGCGGGCGAGCTGTACGTCTCCGGCAGCACCGTGGACGGCGACCTCACCGGTGACGCCAACCAGTACAGCGATGTCTACGACAGCACGGTCGACGGAACGCTCACCGTGAGCGGCAACTCCCTCGGCGGTGTCCTGTGCGCCAGCGAGGTGTACGGAAACGCCGTATACAAGTCGAACTCCGACGCGCTCCAGCTCGGTGGGGCGGGACTGCTCGGTTCCTGCTCCGGGGCCACCTATATCGACGAGGACCTCACGGTCGCCGACAACACCGCCAACGCGGTGCTGGACAACGCGATCGTCCGGGGCAAGCTCACGGCCACCGGCAACTCCCCCGTGCTCCAGGTCGGTGAACTGGCCCGGATCCGCGGTGGCATAACCGGGGAGACCACCGCCGCCGCGTCGGCCGCCGCCGCGCGCTCCGCCAAGGCGGCCCCGCAGGACCGCGGGAACGACCTGGCCGGGAAGGCCGCCGAGCGCGCCGCCGAGGCCCGTGCCGCCGCCCAGGCCGCGGGCGCGACCCGTCTCTGACAGGCCATAGCCGTACCGCACCGACCGGGCCGCACCCTCCCCTGTGCCCTTCGCCCCGAATCCCTCGGGGCGGGGCCGGCGAGCCACGGCGGTGCGACAGGCACGGCAGCACGGCAGCACACCACCGCCACACCCCCGCACCGCGGCAACAGCAGCGCGGCGCCCCCGACCTTCCTCACCTCACTTCCTCCCTCAGGAGTGGCCATGGGCCATCTGCACAAGTCCTTCGACCGCAGGGACTTCCTGCGCGCCACCGTGGGCACCACCGTGGCGATCGCCGCCGCCTCGGTCACCGGAGCGACGGCGGCCACCGCCTCCGCCGCGACCAGCGGCCTGTCCATCCCCAAGGACCGCATCGGTATCCAGCTCTACAGCATCCGCGACAAGGTCACCGCGCTCGGCTTCGGTGTCGTCCTGCCGGAACTGGCCCGGATCGGTTACCGGGAGATCGAGTTCGCCGGATACACCCAGAACACCTCCATCCTGGGCCGGCAGATCACCCTCACCGAGATCCGCGAGCTGCTGGACGACAACGGGCTCCGCGCGGTCGGCAGCCATGTCGGCATCGGCAATCTCCGCGGCAATCTCCAGGGTGAACTCGACGCCGCGCAGATCCTCGGTATGCCGCATCTGGGCACCGCCAACGCGCCCTCGAACCAGAACACGGTCGCGGGCTATCTCGCCGCCGCCGAGGAGTTCAACACCTGGGGCGCCGCGGCCACGGCCCGGGGCCTCAAGCTCTACCAGCACAACCACGCGGGCGAGTTCGCCTTCGCCACCGACCAGCCGTCGGTGCGGCTGTACGACGTCTTCCTCAGGAACACCGATCCGCGCCATGTGTATCTGGAGCTCGACGTCTACTGGGCGTATGTCGGCCAGCACCGCTGGCCCGGCTTCGACCCGGCCGCGTATGTGCGCAACCAGCCCTACCGCTACCCGCTGTTCCATATGAAGGACGGCGACTCCAACCCGTCGAAGGCCGACGGCTTCGACATCGTCGAGTTCGGCGCGGGCGACCTGCCGTACGAGAAGTTCATCCGTGACATCGGCCCCCGTGCCGACCACATCGGTATCTGGGAGCAGGACACGGCCCCTAACACCCAGCCCAACCCGCCCGGTTCCCTCGGTGCCGCGGAGCGCAGCTTCACCGCGCTGAAGGGACTGCTCGGCTGACATCGGGCCGCCCCAACCGAGGGCGGACCGCGCGAACGCACCGCCTGAGAGCGTGAGAGCCCCCACCCGCACGCACGCCCACCGGCCCGGCCCGCCGGAACCCCGTACCGCTGTCACGGTACGGCCGACGGGCCGGTCCGGTCGCGCACCCTCCTGACCGCCAGCGACCAAGGAGACGCATCACCGTGCACCGTACCCTCAGACGTCTGATCTCAGGCGTCCTGCTCGCGGCCATGCCCGCGCTGGGCATGGTGGCCCTCGCGCCCGCCGCCCAAGCGCACGACGGCCATGAACACGCCCTGGACTGGGCGAACTACGAGAAGGTCACCCTGACCAAGGACACCGGCGAGCCGATCGACCTCGCCGTGATGCCCGACAACCGGGTGCTGCACACCGCGCGCAACGGTGATCTGCGGCTCACCGATCCCGGCAGCGGTGTGACCAAGGTCGTCAATCACATCGACGTGTACCAGAACTCGGAGATGGGGCTCCAGACCGTCACCCTGGACCCGGACTTCGCCACCAACAAGTGGGTCTATCTCTACTATTCACCGCCGCTGAACACCCCGGCGGGCTCGGCCCCGCTCCAGCTGCCCGCGGGCGAGACCGACGCGTACTGGGACCGGTGGAAGGGCTACGACACCCTCACCCGTTTCAAGTGGACCGGGGACAAGCTCGATCTGTCGACCGCCCAGGAGATCATCCGGGTCGACTCCAACCGCGGCCAGTGCTGCCATGTCGCCGGTGACGTGGACTTCGACGCGAACGGCAATCTCTTCCTGGCCACGGGCGGCAACACCCCGGCGTCGGGACCCAATGTCAACGGGTACACCCCGATCAACGACGCGCCCACCTACAACCCGGGGCTCGACGAGCGCCGTGGTTCCGGCAACACCAACGACCTGCGCGGCAAGATCCTCCGAATCCATGTCGAGGAGGACGGCAGCTACACCGTCCCCGACGGCAACCTGTTCCCGGTCGGTACGGCCAAGGCGCGCCCCGAGATCTTTGTGATGGGGCTGCGCAATCCGTTCCGGCTGTCGGTGGACAAGGAGACCGGCGCCGTGATGTGGGGCGACTACGGCCCCGACGCGGGAACGGCCGATCCGAACCGCGGTCCCATGGGATATGTCGAGTGGCAGACCACCACCAAGCCCCTGAACAGCGGCTGGCCGTTCTGCACGGGTGACAACACCAAGCCCTACCGGGACTTCGACTTCGCGACGCTCACCCCGGGCCCGGCCTTCGACTGCGCCGAGCCGGTCAACGACTCGCGCTGGAACACCGGTCTGACCGAACTGCCCGCGGCCACCCCGGCCACGCTCTGGTACGGGGACCGCGACACCGATCAGCCGTGGCCCGAGCTGACCGCGTTCCGCGGCCCCGGCGGACCCGGCGGCCAGGCCCCGATGGGCGGTCCTGTCTACCACTACGACGCGGACAACCCCTCCCCCGGGAAGTTCCCCGAGTACTGGGACGGCAAGGCGTTCTTCGGCGAGTTCTCCCAGGACTACGTGGCGGCCGCCACCCTCGCGGGACCGGACGGCCCGGTCACCAAGCTGGAGAACGTACTCCCCAACAGCGAGCGGTCCGAGAACGGCATCCCGCCCTGGGACAACCCGATGGACCTGGAGTTCGGCCCGGACGGCGCGCTCTACGTACTGGACTACGGCGACGGATTCTTCCGTCAGAACCCCGACGCGGGTCTCTACCGGATCGACTACGCCGAGGGCAACAAGGCGCCCACCGCGGTGATCAAGGCGGATCCCACCTCCGGCCAGGCACCGCTGTCCGTCTCCTTCGACGCCACCGCCTCCACCGACCCGGACGGCGCGACCCTCACCTACCAGTGGGACCTCGACGGTGACGGCACCTTCGACGCCACCGGGCCCACGGCGAGCCGTACGTACCCGGCGAACGGCCAGTTCCAGGCCCGGCTGAAGGTCACCGACGCCCAGGGCAAGATCGGGCTGACGAGCCGTCAGATCACGGTGGGCAACACCGCGCCGACCGTCGGCATCACCTCGCCGCCGAACGGCGGTTTCTTCAACTGGGGCGACGCCGTGCCGTACGGGGTCGACATCGAGGACGTCGAGGACGGCAGCGCGGCCGACTGCGCCAAGGTCGCCTGGACCTTCGGACTCGGACACAACCAGCACGGCCACCCGGTCAACAGCGGAACGGGCTGCTCGGGCACGGTCGTGACACCGACCGACGCCGGGCACGGAGACACCGAGAACGTCTTCGGCGTGCTCGGTATCACCTACACCGACAAGGGCGCGGGCGGTGTGCCGCCGGCCACCGGCGACGCCCAGGTGGTGCTCAACCCGGCGCTCATGCAGGCCGAGCACCACGACTCCGCGCAGGGCGTCACGATCACCGACGACACCGGCGCGTCCGGCCAGCGCAAGGTGACGTCCTTCGACGCCGGGGACTGGATCTCCTACGACCCGGTCTCCTTCACCGGCGTCACCGGTGTGCGGACACGTGCCTCCGGCGCCGGCACCCTGGCGCTGCGCTGGAACTCCACCGACGCGGCCCCGTTCGCGACCGTGTCCGTACCGGCCGGTGAGGGCTGGCAGACCGTCACCACGGCCCTTGCCGAGGCGCCTTCGGGCAGCGGACGGCTGTATGTCACCACCTCGGGCGGTGTCGATCTGGACTCCCTGACCTTCCAGGGTCCGGGTGTCGCCGACAAGACACCGCCGAAGGCGACCGCCGCACTCAACCCGGCCCAGCCCGGCGGGAGCAACGGCTGGTACACCGGCAACGTTGCCCTGAACGTGACCGCCACGGACAACGGCACGGTCAGCAGCCGTCAGTACTCCGTCAACGGCGGTACGACCTGGCTGTCGGCCAACGCCGCGGTCACCCTCTCCACCGAGGGCACCACCACCGTCCTGTACCGGGCGACCGACAGCGGCGGCAATGTCTCCGAGGTCGGCACCCTGACCGTACGGATCGACAAGTCCGGGCCTTCGGTGACGGTCACCGGCCTGGACGCCGACGGCACCTACGGCGACTCCGAGCGGCCGGCACCGGTCATCACGGCCACGGACGCGGTCTCCGGAGGCGCCACCGCGACCGCCACCCTGGACGGAGCGGCGGTCACCTCCGGTCAGCCCGTACAGCTCTGGCGGCTGCCGCTGGGAGGCCATGACCTCAAGGTCACGGCCCAGGACCGGGCGGGCAACACCACGACGAGGACCGTGCACTTCACCACCGGCACATCCCTCGCCGATCTTGAGGCGCTGATCCCGAGGCTGCGCGCGGAGGGTCTGATCACCGCGCAGGGCCAGCAGCGGCTGACGGTCCGGCTCGACCAGGCACGGGCGCACGCCGAGGCCGGGCGGATCAGCCAGGCGGCGGCGGTGCTGGAATCGTTCGCCACCTCGGCGGCCGACACCGCTCTGGTCAACGACGCGGCGGCGCGCGCGGCCCTCGCCCGTGACGCGCGGACCGTGAAGGGAGATCTGACCGACTGAGACTTCGGCGAAGCCCCGCCCGAAGCGCTGTCCGAAGCGCTGTCCCGAAAGTCGGGGCAGCGCTTCGGGCAACTTTTGGCAGGACGAGCGAAAGTTTCATACGATCGAACAGTAAGCCGTCAACGACAGTCGGCAGCCGCCGTCGGACGCCCCGGCACCCATGCGTACACGGGTGCCGGGCACCGATGCCCGGCGGCCCCGGTCGGACGGCCCGATGACGCCTTGAGGAAGTGGAGCTCGTGAGCGTTCAGTACGGTGTATTGAGCATGCTGCGCGACAACGGCCCACTGTCCAGGGCCCAGTTGTCGGACCGGCTGGAGGTGCCGCGCCCCCGGCTGCTCGCCGAACTCGACCGTATGGTCGCCACCGGGATGGTCCTGGAGGCGGGCCCGGCCGCCTCGCGCGGCGGCCGTCGCTCCACCCTCGTCCAGCTCGATCCCGGCCTCCGGTTCGGCGCCGTGGATCTCGGCGCCAGCTCGATCGACATCGAGATCACCGACGGCGGTCTCGAACCCGTGGCCGCTTACTCCGAGGCCGCCGACATCCGCTCGGGGCCGGTCGCCGTGCTGGACCGGGTCAGCGAACTCCTCCACAAGCTGCGCGCCCAGGGCCACTACACCCGTCTCGACGCGATCGGTATCGGGCTGCCGGGACCGGTCAGCTTCCGCAACGGTGTGCCCGTCTCGCCGCCGATCATGGTGGGCTGGAACCGCTACCCCGTACGGGACACCCTCGCCCGCGAGCACGGCTGTCCCGTGGTCGTCGACAACGACGTCAATGTGATGGCCCTCGGCGAGGCGCACAGCGGAGTGGCCCGGTCCGTCGACCATCTGCTCTTCGTCAAGATCGGCAGCGGTATCGGCTCCGGTATGCAGCACCACGGCCGGATCTACCGCGGTGCGGAGGGCTGTGCCGGGGACATCGGCCATATCCAGGTCGAGGCCGACGGGCCCGTCTGCTCCTGTGGCAACACCGGTTGTCTGGAGGCGTATTTCGGCGGTGTCGCGCTGGCGCGTGACGCCATGGAGGCGGCACGCTCCGGCCAGTCCCTGGCCCTAGCCGGCCGGCTCGCCGCCCAGGGAGCGCTGACCGCCGTGGATGTCGCCGAATGCGCGACGGGCGGGGACAACACCTCCGTCAATCTCATCCGGGCCGGCGGTCACCGGGTCGGCCAGGTCCTCGCCACCCTGGTCAGCTTTATGAACCCGTCGATGATAGTGATCGGCGGCGGTCTGTCGGGGCTCGGCTATGTCCTGCTCGCCGAGATCCGCAGTGTCGTCTACAAACGCTCGCTCCCGCTCGCCACGGGGAATCTGCCGATAGTGATGTCCGAGCTCGGCCCGCGCGCCGGGGTCGTCGGAGCGGCGCTCCTCGCCAGTGAACTCGCCTACGGCGGGCCTTCCTGACGTAGCCCGGCACATGAGGCAACGTGCCGGGTGACGACAGTGGAGGCGGCAGTGACATTCGACATCGTGACGGCGAACGCCGACGACATCGCGCGACTGCGCGTCTGGGCGGACGACGAGGGATGGAATCCGGGCAGGTCCGACATCCACGCGTTCTTCGCGACCGATCCGCACGGGTTTCTCGTCGGGCGGCTGAACGGTGAGGCCGTCGCCTCCGTCTCCGCCGTGCGCTACGGCGAGGATTTCGGCTTCATCGGTTTCTACATCGCCCGGCCCGCCGTGCGCGGACAGGGCTACGGTATCCAGGTCTGGCGGGCGGGGATGGCGCGGCTGGCCGGCCGCACCGTGGGCCTCGACGGGGTGATCGGCCAGCAGGAGAACTACCGCAGATCCGGGTTCCGCAGGGCGTGGAACAACATCCGCTACGAGGGTGTGCCGTCCGGCGCCGACTCCTCGGCGGCCTCGGAGGGCATCGCGCTGGTCGACGCCCGTACGGTTCCCTTCGCCCAACTGGCCGCCTACGACCGCCGGTTCTTCCCCGCGCGGCGTGACTCGTTCCTCGCCTCGTGGATCGGTCTGCCCGACCGCACCGGCTTCGCCGCGGTACGGGACGGGGAACTGCGCGGTTTCGCGGCCGTCCGCCCCTGCGCAGGAGCGGCACGGATCGGCCCGCTGTACGCCTCGTCCCCGGGCGTCGCGGAGGCGCTGGTGGGCCGGCTCGCCTCGGCCGTTCCCGGGCAGCCCGTGGCGATCGACGTCCCCGACAGCAACGAGCCGTCGGTGGCGCTCGCGGAGCGGCTCGGGCTGACGCCCTCCTTCGAGGCCGCGCGTATGTACACCGGCCCGGTTCCGGAGATGGATCTGCCGGGGCTGTACGGGATCACCAGCCTCGAACTGGGCTGACCGGTCTCCGGGGCCCGCTCCCGTACCTGTGCTGCCCGGCCTCCGGACCGCCGCGGCCCGGCGTAGGCTGGGTGGCCGAGAGCAGCGGAAGACGGGAAGCGGATCCGATGCGTATCAACCGCCTCGACCACCTCGTGCTCACGGTGGCGGACATCGACACCACGGTCGACTTCTATGTACGTGTCCTCGGTATGACAGCGGTCACCTTCGCCGGCGGACGGCGTGCCCTCTCCTTCGGTCACACCAAGATCAACCTTCACCGGGCGGGAAAGGAGTTCGAGCCGAAGGCACTTCGGCCCGCGCCGGGCGGCGCGGACTTCTGTCTGATCGTCGACGAGCCCCTCGACCGGGTACGGGAGGAGCTGGCCGCGCACGGCGTACCGGTGGAGGAGGGTCCGGTCGAGCGCACGGGCGCCACCGGAGCGATCGTCAGTGTGTATCTGCGGGACCCCGACGCCAATCTGATCGAGCTGAGCAACTACCGGTGACGCGCCGCGACGAGCCGGTCGGGCATCTCCGGGCGGCCGTGCCGGGGACACCGCTGCGCCCAGGACACCGCCATGCCGAGGACACGGCCGGCCGTCCGGGGTGCTCCGGACGGCCGGCCGGTTGGGGAATCGCGCGGCGACGGCAGCGGGGTCAGTGGCCGGCGCCGGCGCGAGTCCCGGTCTGTGTCACCAGGCGGACGGTGCCGGCGGGGCGACCACCGGCGGCCGGTCGTCGCAGGTGATGGTGTTCGGCAGTTCCCATGGCGCGAGCCAGGCGCCGGTGGTGCCGCCGCCGTCGTTGCCGCCGTCGTCCGTCAGTGAGAATTCCGAACCGGCGGGGGTGAAGTTGAACGATCCGCAGTTGTTGACACCGACCGCCCCGACATTGCGGGCGTCCACGTTCTGGAAGGACGCGGAGCCCGCGACCCGGGCGCTGACCACCGAGGTGCCCGTACCGTCGACCTTGATGTCCTTGAAGTGGACATTCGTGATCGAGTACAGATCCTTCACCGGCCAGTCGCTGACGAGCATGATCGCGTTGTAGGTGTTGTCGAGGAAGTGGTCCCCGGTCACCTGGATGTCGGCGTCGATGTCCTTCTCCAGCGCGAAGAACCAGATGGCGCCCAGACCGATGTTCCAGTTCAGCTCGTACGTACCGGCGCGGACCGTGGTGTTGTCGGTGATCCACAGATGTCCGGTGAACGCCTCGGCGCCGAAGCGCGATCCGACCTGGATGGCGCTGCCCTCCCGGATCGGGTCGGCGATGAGGTTGTTGGAGACGGTGTTGTCCTCGCCGCCGTAGATGGCGATGCCGTTCGCGAGCACCGGCGTCTGCACGGTGTTGTGGTCGAACGTGTTGCCCGCGTTGGTGGTCTTCTCGGACCACATGGCGAGACCGTCGTCGCCGGAGTTGCGGACGAAGTTGTCCGACACCACCGAATGCGTCACACCGGTGTGGAAGTTGAGGCCGTCGGCGATCTGGTCGACGATGACATTGTTGGTGACCCGCAGATTCGACATGGGTCCGTCGAACCAGAGACCCACCTTGGTGTGGCGGATGTAGAGGCCGTCGATGGTGGAGTCGCTCATCGCACCGCCGATGCCGTTCACCTGGTCGGTGTCGATGCGCTCACGGACATCGCCCTCGATCGCGAACCCGGAGAGATGGACATCGGAACTGCCGCCGTCCGCCGCGTCCTTGCCGTAGAAGCCGACGCCGGTGTGGACCGAACCGTCGGGGGCGGGGGTGCTCAGCTCCACCTGACGGCCCTTGATGATCGTGTACCAGTTGCCCGCGCCCACGATAGTCACGTCGTCGACGACGATGTGGCGGTTCACCTGATACGTGCCCGGCGGTATGTACACCTTGAGATGCTTGCGCTTCGCGAAGGCGATGGCCCTGTCGATCGCGTCGGCGGAGTCGCGCCGGCCGAGCGGATCCGCTCCGAACGCCAGCACGTTCGCCGCGACGAGTTCGACCCGCGGGGCACCGACGAGTTGTGAGTCGAGCAGATCGATGACCGTCCACGCGGCCCTGCTCCCGGCGGGCACCGTGAGCCGTACCTTGTCACCCGCGCGGTACTTCTTCCCGAGCAGAAGACGCTGCTCGTCGTAGAAGTGGTTCGGCCGGAAGGGCTTGTCGATCACCGGGGCGGGTGTCGTGTCGCTCGGCACACAGGCGCATTCGGTGATCCACCAGTCGGGGTGCAGCAGACCGGCGTTCGGGTCGTTCGAGAACGGATACTGGTTGTAGAGCCACGCGTACTGCGACGTGAGGGTCATGGTGGACCGCTTCCCGCCGTTCACCGTGACATCGAGCGGTGCGGTGATGCCGCCGCCGTCGGGGGCGTCCGGGATGCTGTACCGCACGGTGATCGCGTTGGCCGCGCTCGGCAGCGTGAACTCGACGTGCTGGCCCGGCGTCAGCTTGACCGCCTTACGCCCGGACGCCTCCGCCGGCAGTGTGTACGCCGTACGGTCCGGGCCGATGACCGCGCCGTTCGTCGGGGCGTTCTCCGCCTCCTGCTCGACGAAGTCGACGCGCGCGCCCCTGCCCGCGACGAGCGAGGGATCGAGGGCGGCGCGTGTCACGAAGGGGGCCGACGCCGCCGACGCGCCGTCAGCGCCCGCGCCGGCGAGGGCCGTACCACCGGACAGCACACTGAGGCCGACGGCGGCCGCGGTCACGGCGGCGACGGCCCTGGCCGTCCTGACGGTCCGGGAGGCACCGGCGGTGGCGGTCCCGCGCGGTGATCTGCCGGACCGTCTCGCTACGGCTCCTGTGATGCTCCATGACATCGAATGCTCGTTTCTGTCGGGAGGGTGAACGCCTGCGACGCTCGACGGAGCGGACGCCATGAGGGGACATGAGGTGAGGTGACACTAGGACCCGCGCGGGCCGTTCCACAAGGCTCATGCGAAGTGATTTCGTCCCCTTGCCGCTCAACTGCGTGCGCCCGTTGAATTTTTGCGCTGGCTGCCATGGTTCGTTGCCGGATTTCCGCAACGCGGGGACGGGGTTTGCCGGACCGGCAACGGAACTCGCGTTCGCCGTACGCGCCCCGCATGATCACAAGGGCGCCCGAACCGGCGTCAAAGCCTCAGGAGGAAGCATGTCGCAGCACACCCGTCCGTCACCCGCTTCCGCCCCGGACGCGCGGCACCGGTTGGTGCGCACCCCTGGCGGCCGTATCCACCTGGTGGAGCAGGGGAACGGCCCGCTGGTCCTGCTGGTGCACGGGTTTCCCGAGTCCTGGTACTCCTGGCGCCGTCAGCTCCCGGCGATCGCCGCGGCGGGTTTCCGCGCGGTGGCCATCGACGTCCGCGGATACGGACGCTCGTCGAAGCCCGTCGAGGTGGAGGCGTACCGGATGCTCGACCATATCGAGGACAACGTCGCCGTCGTACGGGCGCTGGGCGAGGAGACCGCGGTGATCGTGGGCCATGACTGGGGCTCGGCCATCGCCGCCAACACCGCTCTGCTCAGGCCGGAGATCTTCACGGCCGTCGGACTCCTCAGTGTTCCCTACGCCCCGCGGAACGGTTTCCGGCCCACCGACGCCTTCTCCCGGATCGGTGGCGACGAGGAGTTCTACGTCAGCTACTTCCAGCGGCCCGGCCGCGCGGAGGCGGAGATCGAGCCCGATGTCCGCGCCTGGCTGGCCGGGTTCTACGCCGGGCTCTCGGCCGACACCATGCCGGCGTCCGGCGAGAACAGTCTCTTCTTCGTGCCCCGGGGCGCGAAACTCTCCGACCGCTTCGCCAGGGACACCCTGCCGTCCTGGCTCAGCGAGGGCGATCTCGACTTCTACGCGGGCGAGTTCGAACGGACCGGGCTGACCGGGGCGCTGAACCGCTACCGCAACGCCGACCGGGACTGGGAGGACCTCGCCGCGTGGGACGGGGCGCCGATCGGGCAGCCCTCGCTGTTCCTCGGCGGCGCCTTCGACGCCTCCCTCGGCTGGATGGCCGACGCCGTCGACGCCTACCCCACGACCCTTCCCGGCCTGATCTCCTCCCATGTCCTCGAAGGCTGCGGACACTGGGTGCAGCAGGAGCGCCCCGACGAGACCAACCGGCTGCTGGTCGAGTGGCTACGAGCCCTGCCGGCCCGGGAACGCTAGTGCCGCCGCGACGGGGCTTTCGCCATGGGTGGGGCCTCCGCCGTGGGAGGGGTTTCCGGGAAGCGGGGAGCGCCGCTGAGACAGGGACTGCCGGTCCCTGGACAGGTGAGCCCTTCATCCGGTGCCGGGCCCACCCCAGGCTGGGGCGTGGCGGATGGTTTGTCCGGATCGCGTGAGCAGCACGCGGCGGCCGTCCGCCATGAGGGAGCCGTCCCATGACCACACAGGGCAAGATCGCGATCATCACGGGAGCAAACCGGGGCCTGGGACGCAGTGCCGCGCTCCGGCTCGCCGAGGACGGTGTCGATCTGATCATCACCTACCGCTCCCACGCCGACGAGGCCAACGCCGTCGTCGACACCGTGACCGGGCTGGGCCGTACCGCCTTCGCCCTCCAGCTCGACACCGGTGAGCTCGAATCGTTCGACCGGTTCACCGACGACGTACGCCGTGTACTCAAGGACGGCTGGGACCGGAAGAGCTTCGACTTCCTGGTCAACAACGCCGGCGGCGCCCTGATGGCACCGTTCGCGGAGACCACCCCGCAGGGCTTCGACGAGCTGATGAACGTGCACTTCCGTGGTGTGTTCTTCCTGACCCAGGGGCTCGTGCCGCTCATCGCGGACGGCGGCCGCGTCATCAATGTGTCCACGGGACTGACCCGCTTCACCGGGCACGGTGCCTCGGCGTACGCGTCGATGAAGGGCGCCGTCGAGGTCCTCACCCGGTATCTCGCCAAGGAACTCGGCCCGCGCGGTATCACCGTGAACACGGTCGCCCCCGGTCCCGTGGCCACCGACTTCGGCGGCGGCCTCCTCCGCGACGACAAGGAGATCCGCTCCCTGCTGAACAGCCAGACCGCGCTGGGCCGGGTGGGGGAACCCGAGGACATCGGCGGCGTCGTCGCCGCGGTGCTCTCCGAGCACACCGGATGGATCACCGGGCAGCGTATCGAGGCGTCGGGCGGCACCCTGCTCTGAGCGGTACGCGGTGGCGCGCGGGTTCGATGATCCCGCGTGCAAACGCGACCTGGCGGGGCGCCACCACGATCCGGGAGCGCCCCGCCGAGCCCGGCAGCCACCGCCGAGCCCGGCAGCCACCGCGGAGCCGGCAGCCACCGGCGATTCTGGGGCCGAGGACCGAAGAGGGAGACTGAGCAGATGGACAGAGCGCAACTCGCGGACTTCCTCCGTACCCGCCGCGAGGCCCTTCAGCCCGAGGACGTGGGGCTCCCCCGAGGCCCGCGCCGGCGGACCCGCGGTCTGCGCCGCGAGGAGGTGGCGGCCCTGTGCGGTATGTCCACCGACTACTACAGCCGTATTGAGCAGCGGCGCGGTCCGCAGCCCTCGGAACCGATGCTCGCCGCGATCGCGCGCGGACTGCATCTGTCCCTGGACGAGCGCGACCATCTCTTCCGGATGGCCGGGCACAACACCCCGGGCCGGACGCTGCGCGGCGACCATGTCAATCCGGGGATCATGCGCATCCTGGACCGTCTGCACGACACCCCGGCCCAGGTCATCACCGGACTCGGTGAAACACTGACGCAGACCAGACTCGCGGTCGCGCTCCTCGGCGACGAGACCCGCCACACCGGACTGGCGCGCAGCATGGTCCACCGCTGGTTCACCGAGCCGGGCGCACGGCTCGTCTATCCCGAGGACGACCACCCCGCGCACAGCCGGTTCTTCACCGCCCAACTGCGCACCGCCTACTCCCGCCAGGGCGCGGACTCCCGCGCCGGGCAGATCGTCGGCGCGCTCCTGGAGGAGAGCGAGGAGTTCGCGGCCCTGTGGAGCGCGCATGAGATCGGCGTCCCGCGCGGCGAACCCAAGCGGATCCGCCACCCCCAGCTGGGCGTGCTCGAACTCCACTGCCAGGTCCTCTTCGACGTCGACCAGGCGCAGGCGCTTCTCGTCTACACCGCCACTCCCGGCACGGAGAGCTACGAGAAGCTCCAGCTCCTGTCCGTCGTAGGGGACCGGCAGCCCCACACCTGACGGCGAGCGGTCATCGGTCGCCGTCGGCGGGCGGGCGATCGGCGAAGACGCCATGGAGTATCCCGGTCGCCTGGCCCACCTCGATCAGATATCCGTCGGGGTCCCGCAGATAGCAGCGCAGTTCCGCCTTGCGGTCGAGCGGCTCGGTCAGGAAGTGCGCGCCCTTCGCGATGGCCTGCTCGTAGAAGGCGGCCAGATCGGCGACCCGTACGTTCAGGAACGACGACACGGGGTCGCCGGGGGCGGGCGGAGTGAGGATGACATCGGGCTTGTCCGGGGTGGGTCCGCCGCCGGGGTTCATGATGATCCACCCGTTGGCCACCTTCACGATCCCGGGATTCTCGGCGAGCACCACCTCGCCGCCGAGGACGTCCGCGTAGAAGCGGCTCGAAACGCCGACATCACGCACGGTGAGGAAGTGTG
The DNA here is from genome assembly GCF_045161915.1 of Streptomyces sp. NBC_00872. Taxonomy (NCBI): domain Bacteria; kingdom Bacillati; phylum Actinomycetota; class Actinomycetes; order Kitasatosporales; family Streptomycetaceae; genus Streptomyces; species Streptomyces sp. NBC_00872. The sequence continues at coordinate 139,443 of NZ_CP108806.1, forward strand.
TCAGGACCAGCCCCTGTGACGGTGCCGGAAGATCTTCTCGCCGCGCCATCGCCATCTCCCCAGCTCAGCCACGCCCCGGCCGACCGCCGTACGTGTTCGGGACCGCTCCGTCACGTCCACTCTGCTGGCACCCGGGCACTCGGGCAACTCAACGCTTACCACTCAGTCACCCCGGTCCGTCACCGCCGCCGGGCACGCCACAGATCGCGTATCAGGGCGATCTCGGCCCCGTGGTGCAGGAGTTCCTGGTTGACCCACCAGACCGTCTCGACGAACGGGTCGTCGGGATCGACGCTCCTGGAGCGGTACGGCGGGGCGGGACGGATGTACTGGTCCGCCACCCTGTCACGGTCCGGCACCGCGCCGCGCTCCCTTTTCAGGGCCCCACCGCCACGGGCCTGGCGCCGGCCGTCCCACCAACATCCGACGCCGACGCCCGCCCCCCACCGCCGCGCTCCCGGCACCCGGCACCCGGCACCCGGCACCCGACGCCCGCCGTCAGACGGCCAGTTCCCCGACCGCTTCCAGCAGCCGGTCGACGTCGGAACGGTCGTTGTAGTGCACAAGCCCGGCGCGCACCGCGCCACCGCTCTCCCGCAGCCCCAGGACCTCCGTCAGCTCCCAGGCATAACAGTGTCCGGCCCAGACATTGACCCGGCGGGCCGCGAGATGCCCCGCGACCTCCGCCGGCGTATGTCCCGCCACCCGGAAATAGGCGGTCGCCGTCCGCCGCGCGGGCTTTCCGTACAGCGTGACACCGGGCAGTTCCTCAAGACCCCGCAGCATCACCCCGAACAGCTCGTGCTCGGCCTCCTCCACCGCCCTCATCGAAACGAGCAGCCGCTCACGCCGTCCGCCCGCCCCCGGTCCGGCCAGATCCGCCAGATGATCGACGGCGGCGGTGACCCCGGCCAGATCCGCGAAGGGCGGTGTCCCCGTCTCGAAGCGCAGCGGCACCGCGCCGGACGAGCAGGCCAGCTGGTCCGGGTGCAGTGTCTCCAGCAGCGCAGGATCCGCGGCGACCGCACCGATGTGCGGACCGGACCACTTGTAGGCACTGGTGGCGTAGAAGTCCGCGCCCAGCGCGCCGGCATCGACCGGACCGTGCGGAGTGGCGTGCACCCCGTCCACATAGGTCAGGGCGCCGACCGTGTGCGCCTTGGCGGTGATGGCCGCGACATCGGGGCGGGTGCCGAGGATATTGCTGGCCGCGGTCACCGCCACCAGCCGGGTGCGCTCACCGAGCAGGGTGTCGTACTGCTCCACCGGCAGTTCGCCCGTCGCCGGGTCGACCTCGGCCCACCGTACGACCGCGCCCGCGCGGGCCGCGGCCTGCACCCAGGGGCGGATGTTCGCGTCGTGGTCCAGCCGGGAGAGCACTATCTCGTCACCGGGCCGCCAGGTGTCGGCGAGCGTCCGGGAGAAACGGTAGACGAGGGAGGTGGTGTTCTGGCCCAGCACGATGCCCTCGGGAACCCCGCCAACCAGATCGGCGACCGCCCGGCGGCACCCGGCCACGATCTCCCCCGAGTACCGGCTGGCGGCGAAGGAGCCGCCCACGTTGCCGATCCCGGTCCGGTACGCGTCGGTGATCGCGTCGATGACCACGGCCGGCACCTGGGTGCCCGCCGCACCGTCGAGATAGACCGTTCCGTCACCGAGCGCAGGGTAGGACGCACGTACCGACGCCACGTCAAAGGTCATGACCGGTAACTCCTTCTCGCTGGATTCCTCGTGGTTGCCCGTGCCGGATCCCGCCGCACCTTCTCGATCACCGGTGCGACGCTGGAGCATATCTCTGCTGTCGATACCCCTCGCGGGCCCGCTCGTTCCCGATCCGACGGCAATGGCCCGGACAGCGGTCCGGTACGGCGGGTGCGCGTATATGACGGCCGCACCGCGTCACCGTCCCTCTCGTTGCTAATCTCGTGGCCGACGGACCACGGGGGAGGTACGGATGGGGCCGCGGGTGGTGTTCGTCCATGGCATCGGTGGTCCTCGGGAGCCGGACCGTGAACGGGCCCTGTGGTCCGAGGCGCTCGCCACGGGCATGCGGGCCGCGGGCCACTCCTCGCTCGCCGAGCGGCTGTCGGCCGGCGGGCCGGACGCGCCCGTGTGTTCCTTCGCGTACTACGCCGATCTCTTCTCGCGTCCGCAGGCCCAGGGCGCCGGTGACGTACCGCTGGAGAAGGACGAGGCGGAGATCCTCGGCGGGCTGCTGGTCGAGATGGTGGCCGCGCTGACCGCGGAGCACGCCGGGGGCGACGGACCGCGGGACGGCCGCTGGGTGACCCGGGGCAGGGTCCTGGCACACGCCCGGGGCCAGGCCGCCCCGGCGGGGCAGGCGCAGGGAACCCTCTCCGTCGTGCGCCGGGCGCTCAATGTGGCGACCACTCTGATGGCGTTGAAACCGTGGGGCGGTGTCGCGCGCTGGGCGACCCCGAGGCTGATGGTCGGGGATCTGGCGCAGGTGGCCCGCTATCTGGCGCGCGGGGAGCGCGACAAGGACGGTCTGAGCCTCGACCGGAGGGTCAGACAGCGGGTGCGCGATGCGCTCGGGGACGGTCCCGCGGTCGTGGTGGCGCACTCGCTGGGTACGGTCGTGGCGCTGGAGGCGCTCCACCACCACGGGGCGGGGACGCCTCTGCTGGTGACGCTGGGTTCCCCGCTCGCGATGCGTACGGTCGTATGGCCGAGGCTTGTCCCCCAGCCGCCGAGCGCGCCCGAACGCGTCGCGCGATGGCTGAATTTCTGGGACCGGGACGACATCATCGCCGTACGTCCTCGTCTCGAAGACGATATGCGGGCGAACGCGGCGGGGGTTCTCCCGGAGAGCGCGCGGATCGACTCGGACGGGGTGTGGGTCCATTCGGCGGGCAAGTATCTGGCGCAGCCGGCCGTCGCGGGCCCTGTCGCGGAGGCGCTGTCCCGTACCGGTCCGGGTGCCGTCCGATGATCAGGGCCGACCGCTGATCCGGACGGCCGCCGGCCCCGCGCACAGGGCTCCAGGCTCGGAGCTCCGGACTCCGGCTCCGGGGCTCCAATCCGCGGCTCCGGTCTCCCGGCGCAGGAGGGCTCAGACCACGCCGAGCCCGCGGGCCCGCGTGACCGCCTCGGCGAGGCCGTGGGCCATCGGCTCGCCATGACCCGGCAGGAGCGTCAGATCAGCGTCGTGCTCGGTGAGTTCGGCCAGCCGGTCGAGCGAGGCGAGCGCCGCGGCGCTGTCATGAGTGAAGGCCCGGCAGATCAGCCGGGGACCGCGCGCCCCGGTGAGACCGTCGTGGGTGATGAGCGCGTCCCCCGTGAAGACCGCGCCGTGACGGGGGAAGAAGTACGCGGTGCTCCCCGGCGTGTGGCCCGGCAGCGGCACCGCTTCCGGCGCACCGGGGACCCGGTCGAGCACGAGACGTCCGTCGAAGGTGTCCGGCTCCCGCACCGGCTCGGGGCTGAAACCGCCCTGGGAGGCGAGCCGCAGGGGCAGCACGACGGCCGCGGGACGGCGCAGCAGATACGGCACGATGGAGCGCTCCGGCTTGACGGCCGCCCGTGCCGGACGGGCGGCGGCGAGGGTGGGCGCGTCGGTGCGATGGGTCCATACCGCGGCTCCCGCCTCGCGGTGGAGCCTGGCCGCGAGGCCGATGTGATCGATATGGGCGTGGGTGAGCAGCACCGCCTTGATGTCGGTGACGGACGCGCCGAGTCCGGCGAGCGCGTCGGAGAGCATCCGCCGGTGCCCCGGCAGTCCGGCGTCCACGAGGACCAGTCCGTCCGGCTCCTCGACCACATAGAAATTGACCACGCTGTCACCCAGGCGATGGACGCCGGGCGGGCACTGCGAGATCTGCTCCATGGCTGCTCCCAGCTGTTCCGCCCGGCCGTGGCGGCCGGGCAACTTTCAGTAGAATAGACTATATCGAAATCAGGGGAGGCGGGACTCATGACCGGAGCGGACCGGCCGCGGCGCGGCTACGACAGCAGCGGACGGCAGGCGGCGGCGGCACGCAACCGCGCCGCGATCCTGGACGCCTGCCGGGAGTCGCTGCTGCGGGACGGCTACCGGGCCACCTCGGTGCAGTCCGTGGCCCGGCTCGCGGGCGTCTCCGTACCGACGGTGTACAAGGTGTTCGGCGGCAAGCCGGAGCTGGTGAAAGCCGTCTACGACACCGCCCTCGCGCAGGACGACGAACCGGTGCCCATGCACGCCCGGCCGGAGCTGCGCGCCGTACTCGCGGAGACCGATCCGGTCCGGAAGCTCGCCGGTTACGCACGCTTCGTGGCGGGCGTCCATGAGCGTCTGGCCCCTCTGACGGCCGTCCTGTCCGCGGCCGATCCGGAACTGGCCGAGCTGGCCGCCACCACCGACCGGGAACGGCGGGCGGGCACCGGGGCGTTCGTCGACCACCTCAGGGCGGCCGGGATGCTGCGTCCCGGTCTGGATCCGGTCCGGGCGGCGGACGCGTGCTGGCTGCTGACCTCTCCTCAGGTCCATGAACGCCTGACCCACGGGTGCGGCTGGGCCACGTCCGAGTACCGGCAGTGGCTCGCCCAGATGCTCACGGCGGCGCTGCTGCCGTGACGCGCCGCGCGGGAAGCGACCCCGGCGGGCACGGCGGGCACGGCAGGCAGCGCCCGTCGGCCGGCCTCCCCGCTCACACCGCACCGCCGTCGCACGGGCCGCCCGGTCAGTCCTGGCGCAGGTCCCTGACCCGGCGGATCTTGCCCACCGAGCGCTCCAGGGTGTCCGGGTCGACGACGACCGCGTCGACACTCACCCCGACGCCGTCCTTGACGCCCTGGGCGATCTCCCGGGCCGCCTCCGCACGCCGTTCACGCCCGGTCTCCGGACGCGCTTCCACCCGCACGGTCATATGGTCCATCCGGCCCCTGCGGGTCAGTTCGAGCTGGAAGTGCGGGGCCACGCCCGGGACACGCAGCACGATCTCCTCGATCTGGGTCGGGAAGAGATTCACCCCGCGCAGGATGAGCATGTCGTCGCTGCGGCCGGTGATCTTCTCGATACGCCGGAAGGCGGGGCGGGCGGTGCCCGGCAGCAGCCGGGTCAGATCCCGGGTGCGGTAGCGGATGACGGGGAGCGCCTCCTTGGTGAGCGAGGTGAGGACGAGTTCGCCGCCCTCGCCGTCGGCCATCGGCCCATCGCCGAGGGGATCCACGATCTCGGGCCAGAAGTGGTCCTCCCACACATGCAGCCCGTCCTTGGTGTCGACGCACTCCTGGGCCACACCGGGCCCGATCACCTCGGAGAGGCCGTAGATGTCGACGGCGTGGATGTCCATGCGCTCCTCGATCTCCCGGCGCATCTCCTCCGTCCATGGCTCGGCGCCGAAGATGCCCACCTTCAGGGAGCTGGTGCGCGGATCGACGCCCTGCCGTTCGAACTCGTCGAGGAGGGTCAGCATGTAGGACGGGGTGACCATGATGATCTCGGGCCGGAAGTCCTGGATGATCTGGACCTGGCGGGCGGTCATACCGCCCGAGGCCGGGACGACCGTACAGCCGGCCCGCTCGGCGCCGTAGTGGGCGCCGAGCCCTCCGGTGAACAGCCCGTATCCATAGGAGATATGCACCTTGTGGCCGGGCCGGCCGCCGGCGGCGCGGATCGAACGGGCGACGATGTCGGCCCACACGGAGAGATCGTTCTCGGTGTAGCCGACCACCGTGGGACGGCCCGTGGTGCCGCTGGAAGCATGGACGCGGCGGACCTGTTCCATGGGGACGGCGAACATACCGAAGGGGTAGGTGTCGCGGAAGTCGGCCTTCGTGGTGAAGGGGAAGCGGGCCAGATCCGACAGCGCCCGGCAGTCGTCGGGACCGACCCCGGCCTCGTCGAACTTCTTCCGGTACAGCTCCACATGGGCGTAGGCGTGGCGCAGGGTCGCCCGCAGACAGGTGAGCTGGTGCGCTCTCAGCTCCTCGCGCGTCATGCGCTCGCCTGCGTCGAGCAGTTCGTACGGGAGGCTCTCCCCTCGCCGGATCCCCGCGCCCGCCGGGCCCGTCGCGGCGTCCGTCGGACCCGTCGCGCCGCTCATCGTGTCTCCTCCGCCGGACCGGATGCCCCAGCAGTGACCTGCGTCACGGTTTCCACCACCTTGTAGACCGACCGAACATTCGGTTAGCGTCGGGGTTGTCACCGAATCAAGCGTCACCCTCGCCTGTCAAGAGGGCGGTACCGCCCCGGAGAACCCCGTGAGCAGCGACTCCGTCCGTCCTCCCGCCCGCCCGCTCACCCTTCCGCCCGCCAGCCCGCCAGCCCGCCAGCCCGCCAAGGAGCGCATCGATGTCCGACGAGGTCTATCTGATCGACGGTGCCCGCACCCCGCAGGGCCGCTACGGCGGCGCCCTGGCGACCGTACGGCCCGACGATCTGGCGGCTCTGGTCGTCGGTGAAGCCGTGGCGCGCTCCGGGATTCCCGGCGAGGCCGTGGACGAGGTGATCCTCGGCGCCGCCAACCAGGCGGGCGAGGACAACCGCGATGTGGCCAGGATGGCCGTCCTGCTGGCCGGACTGCCGCACACCGTGCCCGGCTACACCGTCAACCGCCTCTGCGCCTCGGGACTGACCGCCGTCGCCTCCGCCGCGCAGACGATCCGCTCGGGCGAGGCCGACCTGATCGTCGCGGGCGGGGTGGAGTCGATGACCCGCGCCCCGTGGGTGATGGCGAAGCCCGGCACACCGTGGGCCAAACCGGGCGAGGTGTACGACACCTCGCTGGGCTGGCGCTTCACCAACCCCCGTTTCACCGCCGCCGACCGGGCCGTGTCCGCCGGCTCCGGGCCCGGCGCGGCGAAGGTGACCCTGTCGATGGGCGAGACCGCGGAGGAGGTGGCGGCCCTGGACGGCATCACCCGCGCCGAGTCCGACGCCTTCGCGCTGCGCAGCCACCAAAGGGCCGTCGCCGCCCGGGAGGCGGGCCACTTCGACCGGGAGATCGTGCCGGTACCCGTCAAGGGCGGCGAGGTGACCGCCGACGAGGGTCCGCGCCCCGGCACTACACCGGAGAAGCTCGCCGCGCTGCGCACGATCTTCCGCGAGGACGGCATCGTCACCGCGGGTTCCTCCTCGCCGCTGTCCGACGGTGCGGCGGCCCTGGTCGTGGCGAGCGCGGCGGCCGTCGAGCGGTACGGGCTCACCCCCCGGGCCCGGATCGTCACCTCCGCGTCGGCGGGTGTCCAGGCCGGTCTGATGGGCCTCGGCCCGGTGCCCGCCACGGAGAAGGCCCTCGCCCGCGCGGGCTGGGGGACCGGCGATCTGGGCGCGGTCGAGCTGAACGAGGCCTTCGCCGCGCAGGCCCTCGCCGTCGTACGCCGTCTGAAGCTCGACGAGGAGCGGGTCAACGCGGACGGGGGTGCCATCGCCCTCGGCCATCCGCTCGGCTGCTCCGGCGCCCGTATCCTGCTCACTCTGCTCGGACGGCTGGAACGCGAGGACGCCCGCCGGGGTCTGGCCACCCTGTGCGTGGGGGTCGGCCAGGGCGTGGCGATGCTCGTGGAGCGGGTGTGACCGGCGATCACGGGAGAAGACGGCCGTTTCCGGACCGGTCCGGAAACGGGCCGGGTCCGGCGGACCGGCCGCCCCCGCCCGGTCGGGCTCGTGTCCTCCCGCCTGCCGGTACGTACCCCCTTGGCGGGGCTCACACGTGCGCAGTAGACTCATCACACTACATACCGAACGAACGGTCGGTTGGGAAGCTGGTATCGATGACCACGACAGACTCCGCCTCGTCCGTCGCCGCCTCGTCCGTCACCACCGCCACCGGCTCGCACGGAGCGCGCCTCCAGGCGCACTTCGACGCGACCATCGAGCGGGATCAGCGGATCGAACCGCGCGACTGGATGCCCGACGCCTATCGCAAGACGCTGATCAGGCAGATCGCACAGCACGCGCACTCCGAGATCATCGGTATGCAGCCGGAGGGCGAGTGGATCACCCGGGCTCCGTCGCTGCGCCGTAAGGCCATCCTGTTCGCCAAGGTCCAGGACGAGGCGGGGCACGGCCTCTATCTCTACTCCGCGGCCGAGACCCTGGGGGCCGACCGCGCCGATCTGACCGAGCGGCTGATCGAAGGGCGCCAGAAGTACTCCTCGATCTTCAACTATCCGACGCCCGGCTTCGCGGATGTCGGGGTGATCGGCTGGTTCGTGGACGGCGCGGCGATCTGCAACCAGGTCCCGCTGTGCCGCAGTTCGTACGGGCCCTACGCGCGCGCCATGGTGCGGATCTGCAAGGAGGAGTCCTTCCACCAGCGGCAGGGCTACGAACTGCTGATGACGATGATGCGCGGTACGGACGCCCAGCGCGCGATGGTGCAGGACGCGGTCGACCGCTGGTGGTGGCCGTCGCTGATGATGTTCGGGCCGCCCGACGGCGACTCCCCCAACTCCGCGGCCTCGATAGCCTGGAAGATCAAGCGCCACAGCAATGACGAGCTGCGCCGGCGGTTCGTCGATATGACCGTGCCGCAGGCGGAGAAGCTCGGTGTCACGCTGCCCGACCCCGAGCTGCGCTGGAACGAGGAGCGCGGGCGCCATGACTTCGGCACCCCCGACTGGTCCGAGCTCCAGCGGGTGATCCGCGGGGACGGACCGTGCAACAGCGAACGTGTCGCGCGGCGGCGGACAGCACACGAGGAGGGCGCCTGGGTCCGTGCGGCGGCGACCGCCCACGCGGCCCGCCGGGCCGCCCGGAGCGAGGAAGGGGCGGCGGCATGAGCGGCCACGAGGAGAGCACGGCACTGAGCCAGGCGGAGAGCGCACCGGAGACCACGGGGGAATGGCCGCTGTACGAGGTGTTCGTACGGGGCAAGCGCGGTCTGAACCATGTGCATGTCGGCTCGCTGCACGCCGCCGACGACACCATGGCGCTCACCCACGCCCGTGATCTGTACACCCGGCGCAACGAGGGCGTCAGTATCTGGGTCGTACGCTCGCAGCACATCGCGGCCTCCACGCGCGACGAGAAGGACCCCTTCTTCGCACCGAGCGCGGACAAGGTCTACCGCCATCCCACCTTCTACGACATCCCCGATGACGTCCCCCACATCTAGGAGCCGGGCATGAGCGCATCCAGGAGCCGGACATGAGTGACGATCATGTCTATATGTCCCTGGCCGAGGGGCATGACGACGGCGACGCCCGATGGGCGTTCGGCACCGGTTTCGAGGACCCGCTGCACGGTGTGGACACGGCCGTGCCTGAGGGGGTCGATACCCGGGAACTGACCGGTCGGTGTCTGGCGCTGGCCGATGACGCCCTGGTGGGCGCGCAGCGCCTCGCCGAGTGGTGCACCCTCGCGCCGGAGCTGGAGGAGGAGGTGGCGCTGGCCAATATCGGGCTCGATCTGCTCGGCCAGGCCCGGCTGCTCTACGCACGGGCGGGGCAGGTGGACGGCACCGGGCGCGACGAGGACGCGTACGCCTACTTCCGGGACGCGGACGACTTCCGCAATGTGCGCCTGGCCGAACTGCCCAACGGCGACTTCGCCTTCTCGACCGTGCGGCTGCTCGTGCTGTCCTGCTGGCGGCTGGCGGTGTTCGGACGGCTGGCGACGGCGGCGAAGGATCCGGTGCTGGCGGCCGTCGCGGCCAAGGGTGTCAACGAACTCGCCTACCACCGCCAGTTCGCCGCCGACTGGACGCTGCGGCTGGGTGACGGCACGGAGGAGTCGCACCGCCGCATGGTCGCGGCGCTGCGTGAGATCGCCCCGTACATCGGTGAACTCCTTGACGCAGAGCCCGGGTTCGGCATCGACGCGGTGTCCGTACGGGACGAGGTGACGGAGGTGCTCGGCCAGGTTCTCGACGCCGCCGGGCTCACGCTTCCCGACGCCGCTCCCCTGGCGGGCGGCGGCCGGGACGGCGACCACACCGTGCATCTGGCGCCGCTGCTGGCGGAGTTGCAGAGCGTGGCGCGTGCCCATCCGGGGGCGACATGGTGACCACGAGCTCCTCCCTCGCGTCCCTCACCGCGCAGCGGGCCCGGCGGGTCGCCGAGCAGGTGCCCGATCCCGAGCTGCCCATGCTGACCCTCGCCGATCTGGGGGTGCTGCGGAGCGTCGAGGTCATGGCCGACGGCACGGTCGTCGCGAGCCTGACCCCGACGTACTCGGGCTGCCCGGCGATGGCCGAGATGCGCGCCGGTGTGGCGTCCCGGCTGCGGGCGGCGGGATTCGCGCGGGTGGAGATCAGGACGGAACTCGATCCGCCGTGGACCACGGAGTGGATCACCCCCGCGGGCCGCCGCAAGCTCGGGGAACACGGCATCGCGCCGCCCGGCCCGGTGCGCCGGCGGGCCGCCGGCCCCGTCCCGCTGGAACTGTCGGTCACCCGGCGGGCGGTGGAGTGCCCGCGCTGCGGTTCGGCCGACACCGAGGAGACATCGCGCTTCGCCTCCACCTCCTGCAAGGCGCTGTGGCGCTGCCGTGCCTGTCTGGAACCGTTCGAGTACGTCAAGGAGATCTGATGGCCCCGACCACCGCCGCCGCCGGCGCGACCGGCGCGGGAAGCGCGACCGGGGCCGGTGCGGAGAACGCGGCCGGCACCACGGCCGGGATGGGCGCCGCGACCGCGCGCACCCGCCGCCGGCCTGCCTTCCACCTGCTGCGGGTGGCCGCCGTCGAGCGGCTGTGCGAGGACGCCGCGGCGATCGCCTTCGACATCCCCGAGGAGCTGACCGGGGAGTTCGCCCACCGGGCCGGCCAGTCGCTCACCCTGCGCCGGGAGATCGACGGACGGGACGAGCGCCGCTCGTACTCCATCTGTTCTCCCGAGGGCACACCGCCGCGGATCGGTGTACGTATGGTCCCCGGCGGGCTCTTCTCCTCCTGGCTGGTGCACGGCGTACGTCCCGGTGACACCGTCGAGGTGATGGGGCCCACCGGCTCCTTCACCCCCGACCTCGGCACGCCCGGCCACCATGTCCTGGTCGCGGCGGGCTCCGGCATCACCCCGATGCTGTCGATCGCCGAGTCGGTCCTCGCGGCCGACAGCCGCTCGCGTGTCACGCTCTTCTACGGGAACCGCCGTACGGACACGGTGATGTTCGCCGACGAGCTGGCGGATCTCAAGGACCTCCACCCCGCACGGTTCCAGCTCGGGCATGTGCTCTCCCGCGAACCGCGCGAGGCCGATCTGCTGTCGGGCCGTCTCGACGCCGAGCGGCTGACCGCGCTCATCGGCGGACTGGTGGACGTCGGGGCCACGGACCACTGGTGGCTGTGCGGTCCGCATCTCATGGTCCAGGAGGCGCAGCGGCTCCTCGCGGAGCTGGGCGTACCGTCCGACCGTGTGCACCGGGAGCTGTTCTACGCCGACGACCAGCCCGTACGGTCGGTCCGGCACGAGGACGCGGTGGCGGACGGTCCCGTCAGCCAGGTCACGATCACTCTCGACGGCCGCTCCACCACGTCCGCGCTGCCGCGCGGCATCCCCCTCCTCGACGGCGCCCAACGCACCCGCCCCGACCTGCCGTTCGCCTGCAAGGGAGGCGTCTGCGGCACCTGCCGCGCCCGTATCACGGAGGGCGAGGGCGACATGCGCCGCAACTTCGCGCTGGAGCGGTCGGAGGTGGCCGAGGGATATGTCCTGACGTGCCAGACCTTCCCCGTCTCGGAAACGCTGGCGGTGGACTTCGACAGCTGAGACCCGCTCCTCGATCCGCAGCGGATCGGCCCCCTATCGCGACTGCCGACTGGATGAATTGCAAAATTCTGCAATTCACTACATGCTGTGGTCGTCGGGGTGATCAGATGGTGAGGAGAGGTCCGAGACCGTGCCGGTTCCGCTGTACCAGGTGAAGGCCGAGTTCTTCCGGATGCTGGGGCACCCGGTCCGTATCCGGGTGCTGGAGCTGTTGCAGGACGGGCCGATGCCCGTACGGGATCTGCTCACGGCGACAGGGATCGAACCGTCGAGTCTCTCCCAGCAACTGGCGGTGCTGCGCCGCTCCGGCATCGTGCGCGCCACCCGCGAGGGCCCGACCGTGGTGTACGAACTGGCCGGCGGGGACGTGGCGGAGCTGATGAGGGCCGCCCGGCGGATCCTGACCGACATGCTCGCCGGGCAGAACGAACTGCTGGAGGAGTTGCGGGAACGGGAGGAGCCTCGGGAAACCGAGGTCTCCGCGCGGTGAGAGTGCGTACGCCGCCGGTCCCGTCCCGGGGCCGGATCCGTTCCCTGCTGCCCGTCCGGGCCGACTTCGCCGTCATGGGCCGTCACCCACGCCGGGATCTGCTGGCCGGCCTCACCGTCGCCGTCGTCGCGCTGCCGCTCGCCCTGGGTTTCGGGGTGTCCTCCGGGCTCGGCGCGGCGGCCGGTCTGGCGACCGCCGTGGTGGCGGGCGCCCTCGCGGCGCTGTTCGGCGGCTCGAACCTCCAGGTCTCCGGACCGACGGGAGCCATGACGGTCGTACTGGTGCCGATCGTCGCCCAGTACGGCCCCGGTGGTGTGCTCACCGTCGGGCTGATGGCCGGTGTCCTGCTGATCGCACTCGCCCTGCTGCGTGCCGGACGGTATATGCGGTACGTCCCCGCCCCGGTGGTGGAGGGCTTCACCCTCGGCATCGCCTGTGTGATCGGTCTCCAGCAGATCCCGAACGCGCTGGGAGTGGCCGCGCCCGGGGGCGACAGCGTCCTGGTGATGGCCTGGCGGGCGGTCGGGGAATTCGTACGCGCCCCCCACTGGACCGCGCTGGCCCTCACCCTCGCCGTGGCGACCGCGATGCTGCTCGGCGCACGGTGGCGGCCCGCCGTCCCGTTCTCCATCGTCGCGGTGATCGCCGCGACCCTCGTCGTACAGTTCTGCCACCTGGACGCCGCCTCGATCGGCCCCCTGCCGTCCGGCCTGCCGGCTCCGTCCCTCGGCTTCCTCGATCTCTCCGCGCTCGGTTCGCTGCTCGCCCCGGCGGTGGCGGTCGCGGCGCTGGCGGCCCTGGAGTCCCTTCTGTCCGCCACGGTCGCGGACGGTATGACGGTCGGTCAGCAGCACGATCCGGACAGAGAGCTGTTCGGGCAGGGTCTGGCGAACCTGGCCGCTCCGCTCTTCGGCGGGGTCCCGGCGACGGCCGCGATCGCCCGTACCGCCGTCAATGTCCGTACCGGCGCGTCCTCCCGGCTGGCCGCCCTCACCCATGCCGCCGTCCTCGCCGTGATCGTCTTCGCCGCCGCTCCGCTGGTCGCGCGGATCCCTCTCGCCGCGCTGGCCGGGGTGCTGCTGGCGACCGCGATCCGTATGGTCGAGGTCGGCGCGGTCCGGGCGATGGTCCGCGCGACCCGCTCGGACGCGACCGTACTCGTCCTGACCGCGGTGGCGACCCTCGTGCTCGACCTCGTCCTCGCCGTGATCATCGGTCTGGCGGTGGCCGGCGCCCTGGCACTGCGGGCCGTGGCCCAGCAGGCCCGGATGGATCAGGTGGACTTCCGTCCCGATCTGCCGGGCGGACACACCGACGAGGAGCACGCGCTGCTCGCCGAGCACATCGTCGCCTACCGGATCGACGGGCCGCTGTTCTTCGCCGGCGCGCACCGCTTTCTGCTGGAACTGAGCGAGGTCGCCGACGTGCGGGTGGTCATCCTGCGGATGTCGCGCGTATCGACGGTGGACGCCACCGGCGCGCTGGTCCTCAAGGACGCGGTGGAGAAGCTGACCCGGCGCGGCATCGCCGTCATGACCTCGGGGATACGGCCGGGTCAGCGTCAGGCCCTCGGCTCCGTCGGGGTCCTGGACCTGCTCCGGCACGAAGGGCGGGAGTACGCCACCACGCCCGAGGCCATCGCCGGGGCCCGCGCCTATCTGCGCGGTGCCGGACTCCTGCCCGCCGTTCCCGGCCCGCCCGCCCCCCGCACCGAGGAGGCTTCGCGATGACCGTTCCCGTGTCCCGCCGCATGGTCGAGGTCTCCGGCACCGAGGCCCTGTGGCTGCTCGAAGGCGCCGTCCACGGACGGCTGGTGTATGTCCAGCGGGAGAACGCCATGGTCCGCCCCGCGGTGCATGTCCTGGAGTACGGGCGTCTGATCGTCCGTACCCCCGCCCAGCCGGCGGCGCTGTCGGGACGGACCCCGCTGACGTATCACGCGGACGAGATCCGCGCGACGAGCGGCACCGGCTGGACCGTCACCGCCGGCGGACCCGCCACGGTCATCACCGACCTGGACGAGGCCGCCCACTACCGCCGTACGCTGCCCGGCTGGGCCCATGGCCCGCACGACACCCTCGTGCGCATCCAGCCGCAGACCGTCACCGGCTTCCGCCTCGTCCCCGCGGGGGCCCGGTGATCACGCGGATCGACACCCTTCCCCGCCGGCATGTACTGACCCTGCCCGCCATGGGGACGGCGGTACGGATGGCACGTGAGACCACCGAACAGGTACTGGCCGAATGGGGCATCAGCCACCGCCATCCGAGCGTGGATCCGGCGCTGCTGATCGTGAGCGAGCTGGTCGCCAACAGCGTGCGGCACGCCGCCGTCCTGTCCCCCGCCGTCACCGTCGTCTTCGCGGCCGGGCCGGACACGTTCGCGTTCGCCGTCCACGACCGTCACCCCTTCCAGCCCGCGCTGTACGCCCCGGCCACCGGTGCGGCGGGCCGTGGGCTGGCCATCGTGGTCGAGCTCACCCTCGGCCTCGGCGGGACGGCGGTCGTACGCGGCGACGCCGACGGCCGGGGCAAGAGCATCTGGATCACCCTCCCCCTGTAACCCCCTCGCCGGCTCGGCGCGGGCCCTCTCCGTCGCCGGAATCGCAGGTCTCGGCAGGTACCGAGGTCATCGCTTGGCAGGTACCGAGGTCATCGCTTCGGCGCGGAGGCGCGAGGATGGCCCCATGACGATGAGTTCTGGATGCGTGCGACGCTCCGAGCGCGCACAGGGGCGGCGATCGCGCCGCGCGGCGGTCTTCTGCGGCGGGGGGCGGCTGCGGTGAGCGCGCCGCTCTACCAGCTCAAGGCGGAGTTCTTCAAAACGCTGGGGCACCCCGTCCGGATCCGAGTGCTGGAGCTGTTGAGCGAACGGGAGCACGCGGTCTCCGAGATGCTGACCGAGGTGGGTGTCGAACCGTCCCATCTGTCACAGCAACTGGCCGTCCTGCGCCGTGCCAACCTCGTCACCACCCGCCGGGAGGGCTCGGCCGTCTACTACACACTGGCCAATCCGAATGTCGCGGAGCTGCTCAAGGTGGCGCGGACGATCCTGTCCGGGGTGCTGACGGGCCAGGCCGAGCTGCTGGCCGATCTGCGGGCCACGGAGCCGGACCGCACGGTCCGGCGGCGCGGAACGCCATAGCCGCGTTCCCCTCGCACATCAGGGGGCGCAGGCCGGCCGTGCGGGGGGCACCGGCCGCGATCACCCGGACTCCCCGCGAGGCCGGGGCCGGGACCGTTCGGCCCGGACGCGGTTGGCGCGCCGGCGGCCCCTGACGTTAGCCTTGACCGTGAGCGCTTCGAGGAGCGCCGAGCGGCGGTGGGGCCCGCCGTACCCGAACCGCGGTGACAGACCGCCAACGGTCCCTACTTGCGAGGCAGCGCGCCCGGATCCGGGTGCCGAGCGAGTAGGAGGAACATGGTGGTGCGAGTTCCCCGGAGCCGTGCGATGGAAGAGCCCGCTGACCGGTCCGCCCGTCCCGATGTCGATCTCTCCGTCCCCGGGCGGCGTCCGGCGCGTGCGCGGGTGCCCTGGCCGGTGGTGGGCGTCGTGGCGCTCGGCGCGATGTGCGGCGCGGCGGCCCGGTACGGTGCTTCGCTGATCTGGCCGACCGCCGTCGGCGCGTTCCCCTGGACGACGTTCGGAGTCAATGTCAGCGGCTGCGCGCTGATCGGTGTGCTCATGGTGGTGATCACCGAGGCGTGGACGGCGCACCGGCTGGTCCGTCCGTTCCTCGGTACCGGTGTGCTGGGCGGGTTCACCACGTTCTCCACCTATGCGGTGGACATCGAGCGTCTGGTGGATGCCGGCCGGGTCCGTACGGGGATGGCCTATCTGGGACTGACACTGCTCGCGGCCCTCGCGGCGGTGTGGGCCGCGGTGTGGGTGACACGCCGCGTCGTGGCGTGGAGGCGGGCATGACGAAGCTGACGGGCACGGCCCTGCGGATGACGGTCCTCGTCGGGGAATCGGATCTGTGGCATCACCGGCCCCTCTACACGGAGATCGTGCACCGGGCGCACGCGGCGGGGCTGGCGGGAGCGAGCGTCTTCCACGGTGTCGAGGGGTACGGGGCGTCCTCACTGATCCATACGCACCGGCTGCTGTCGCTGAGTGAGGATCTGCCGGTGGCGGTGGTGATCGTGGACGCCGGGGAGAAGATCCGGGCGTTCCTGCCACAGCTCGACGAAGTGGTCGGGGAGGGGCTGGTGGTCCTCGACGAATGCGAGGTCGTCCGGTACACGGAACGCGAGGAGGACCGGTGAACTGGCTCCTGGTCGTGGCCGGGGCGGCGATCGGCGGACCGCTGCGGTATCTGACCGACCGGGCGGTGCAGGCCCGGCACGACACCCTCTTCCCGTGGGGGACGTTCACGGTCAATGTCGTGGGGTGTCTGGTCCTCGGGCTGCTGACGGGCGCTGTCACGGCGGGTGCGGCGTCCTCCCCGGCGCGGTTGTTCATCGGCACGGGGCTGTGCGGAGCACTGACGACGTATTCCACGTTCAGTTACGAGACGCTGCGGCTGGCCGAGGACGGCGCGAGGTTCTACGCGGCCGCCAATGCCGTCGCGAGCGTCGTCGCCGGGCTCGGTGCGGTCTTCGTGGGTATCGCCGTCGCCGGGGCGCTCCGGGCGTGATCCGGGGCAGGCTGCCGTGGCCGACCCGGGTGACGGGCCGGCCACGGCTCGGGCGGAGCGGGGGCGTGGCGGCAGGGGTGCCGGACGGGTTGTCAGACCGTCCGCGCCGGCTCCGGCCGGATCCGCCGGTTCACTTCGAGCCGGCCCCTTCCTCCTGCTTCCCGTACAGCGCCTCGCGGAGCGTCTTGGTGGTCTCCGCGACGGCCTCCTTGTCGGCCTGGGTGCCCGACAGGGCGTTGAGCATCATGAAGTCGTGGGTGACGCCCGCGAAGTGACGGTTGGTCACCGGGACTCCCGCGCTGCGCAGCTTGTCCGCGTAGGCGTTGGCGGCGTCCAGCAGGACGTCGGAATCGGTGATCACCAGCGCCTTGGGCAGACCCCGGAGCTGCTCGACGGAGGCGAGCAGGGGCGAGGCGAGCGGCTGGTCGCGGACCGCGCGGTCGGGCGCGAAGGCGTCCCAGAACCACTCCATCGCCCCGCGGGTGAGCCAGCAGCCCTCCGCGAACCGGTTGTACGACGGGGTGTCGAAGCGCGCGTCGACGACCGGGTACAGCAGGACCTGCTGGAGGAATCTCGGCCCGCCGCGCTGCTTGGCCATCAGGGTCACGGCGGCGGTCATGTTGCCGCCCACCGAGTCACCGGCGATGGCGAGCCGGGAGGAGTCGACGCCGATCTCGCTGCCGTGTTCGGCGAGCCACTTGGCGACGGTGTACGCCTGCTCGTTCGGCACGGGGAACTGTGCCTCCGGGGACGGCGTGTAGTTGACGAAGATCACCGCGGCACGGGCGCCGTTGGCGATCTGGCGGACGAGCCTGTCGTGGGTCTGCGCGTTGCCCAGGATCCAGCCACCGCCGTGGAGATAGACGACGCCGGGCAGGGGACCCGTGATTCCGGGCGGACGGACGACGCGGATGGAGACGGGCCCGGTCGGACCACCGGGTACGGTCCGCTCACTGATCTCCGCGGGAAGTTTGTCGACGGGACCCGCCTGGAGCTTGTTGAGCACCTCGCGCGCCGCCGTGTACGACAGGTCGTACAGGGGCGGCCCGTCCTCGGCGGCGAGCTGGTTCAGGAACTCCTGGTCCTGCTCCTCCAGCTTCACCGGCGGATTGCCGCAGGGGGCGTACGGGTACTGGGGTGTGGCCTCGGCCTCGGCCACGGCGCGACCGGGCTGACCGGCGTTGGGGGCCGTCGGGAGAACCGACGGACTGGCACAGCCGCTGAGAGCGGCAGCCGCGGTGCAGGTGGCCACCAGGCCGTACCGGCCCCGGCGCCGCGAACCCTCGGGTATGGATGAAGCCATGGCACTTCCCTTCACGAAGGAGTGGGGCCTCGCCCATCAGCATGCGGCCGGGGAACTTCGCGGGGCCTGCGGGACTAGCCCGGAAGTGTCGGCCGCCGCACGCCACCGCGCCCGTACGCTCCTCCCGTGGTCCGTACCGACCGGACAGCTTCCTACGCGTAGAGGCCTCCGCCCGCCTCGTCGTGGAAGGCCTCCGGCCAGTAGCCCCAGTTGTCGTCGCCGTCGTCGGTGTTCTCGGCGTCCTCGGCGCCGGAGCCGGCGGTCCGTTCGACGTCGGCGAGTACGGCGGCGGCCGTGGTGGCCAGATTGACGTAGTCGTCGGTGATCCGGTGCTCGCGGTCGAAGGCGGTCACGCGGGCGATCAGCCACTGGGTGAACGCGAGGGCGGAGACATCGGCGTTGACGGGAAGGAACCGCGCCTCGGGAAGGGACCAGCCCCGTACCCGGCCTGACGCACCGTCGATGACGAGGTCGATGTCCTCGACGAGGTAGCCGATACGGATCAGCGCCCCGGCGCCGGGCGCCGGGGCACCGTAGGTCTCCTCGTCCCGCCCGTCCGCGTGGTACTCGGCCAGGGTCGGCAGCGGGCCGTCGGCCAGGGAGACCCAGACGCTCTCGCGGACCAGGCCGGTGTCGCGGAGGAAGGCCCGGGTGGGCTCATGGGTGAGTGCCGAGGGGAGGTCCTCGTCGGCGAAGCGCACCACCGCGTCCGCGCCGTACTCCTTCTCCAGCAAGCCTTCGGGCAGAGCGATCGCGAGCCCGTCGCCCTCCCCCGGCGGGGCGATCCGGGTCAGTGGGCGCAGCAGCAGGGAGAGCCGCCAGAAGGCGGACACCTCGGTGTCCTCGTCCTCCGAGCCGAGCAGTACGGGGTCGTGCTCACGCAGCAGGCCGAGCAATGTGCCGGTCGACTCCGCCACGGCTTCCGGGCCGTACCGCCCCGCGAATCCCTCGAATATCCCGCGGTCGGTGCGCAGCCATTCGAGGGCGAGCGCGAAGAGCGTGAAGGAGTACAGCCCGGAGGCGAGCAACCGGCTCTCGTCGGGGTCGTGGAGGGCATGGACCCGGCCGGTACGGCCGTCCAGCACGATGTACTCGCCGGGATCGCCCTCGTCCGGCGCCAAGCTGCCCAGCACCACGAACTCCCCCGCGCCGTCGGGGACTTCGGCCTCGTCGGGGAACAGGTCGGACACCTGCCGGGCACCGTCCCCGAGGTCCGGGGCAAGTTCGAGGAATCCCGTCCCGCGCATCAGGCCGGTGCCGCTCAGAAACGCGCGGGTGGGTCGGTGCACGATCGCCGGATGCAGCCGCTCCGGCGCCACCCGCACCACATGGTCCGCCCCGAACGCCTCGTCCAGCCGGCGCGCCATCCACTCCGGATCCGAGCCCGATCCCAGATCCGAGCCCGAGTCCGCGTCCGCGCCCGCGCCTCCGCTCACGCCGTCCGCCAGATTCATGATCCGCCGCCCCTCCGTCATCCCGGTGATCGTATGACGACGGATCTCCCGGCGTGTCGGCGGAGCCTCCCCCTGTGCGCGGTCCTCACCGGCTACGGTGATCTCGGATCGCGGGTACGAATCCCGCCGTCAGCGGTGTCTGACGTGGTCGAGCTGACGTCGTCGAGCAGAGTAACGCCCCCTCTCCGAGGGGGCGTTCTTGTTGTGTGCGGCAGTGCGGCGGCAGACACGTCCGTACGCGGCGGATGTGCGGGGCCCCGCGTACGCGCGGCTTATCGCGCGCCGGAGTCCAGCTGGGATTCCAGGGCGGGGAACGCCTCCAGCAGACGTCCCGGGGCGGCCTGCTTCCAGGAGTCCACAAGGATGTCGCGCAGCTCGTCCAAATCGTCCAGGGCGCGGAGCCTCACCCGTACCCATGCGGAGCTCGCCTCGTGCGGCGGCACCCAGAACTTCTCCGGCTCCGCCGCGATCAGCTCGGTCCGCTCATCCCTGGGGCACCGTACGGCGAACGACGTCTCGTCGTCGGGGACCGTGATGAACATCTTCCCCGCCACCCGGAACGTGGGCATGCTCCACGCTTCCTTCTCCACCGTCTCCGGGAGTGCCAGTGCGATACGGCGGACGTCTTCGGCATCAATCGTGGTCACGGGCACCATGGTAGGACGACGGACCCCCGGGCGATCAGCCGGTCCGGAGGGACGGGAAGGAGTGGCCGGCCTTCAGACGCGGCCGTAGCGGATGGTGTGGTCCGCGAACTCCATCGCCATCTCGTTGGTGACGGTGGGGCGGGTGCGGCGGATGGTGCGGAGATAGTCCTCGGTGGTGGGCCGGGCCCGTTCTCCGCTGTCGAGGGTGCGCTCGAAGGTGCTCTGGGCGACGGTACGGGCGGCCTGCTTGATGTCGGCGGGGGTGAACCCGTCGCTGGCGTCGGCGAGTACCTCGGTGTCGGCGCTGGCTCCCGCCTTGGCTATGTAGCTGGTCCAGAGGGCGTTGCGGGCCTCGTGATCGGGCGGGCCGACCGGCAGGACGTAGTCGAAACGGCCGTGCCGCAGAAAGGCCGGGTCGAGGGCGGCGACGGTGTTGGTGGCACAGATCAGCAGCCTGCCGTCGTGATCACGGAACCGGACGATCGACTTGAGGAGTTCGTTGACCACACCGACGGAGACCGGGTCGGCGAGATTACGGGCGCCCGCGACCTCCTCCACCTCGTCGATGAAGACCAGCGCGTGGTCGAGCTGCGCGATCTCGTCGAAGCGGCGGCCGAGTCCGTTCGCCAGCCCGTCCTCCAGCGCGATCCGGGACGGGAAGAGTTCCACGAAAGGCCAGGCGAGCCGACTGGCCACCGCCATCGCGAAGGTGCTCTTGCCGGTGCCCGGCGGGCCGAACAGCACCACGCACCTGGGCGGCTCGACGCCGTGCTGGTCGGCGAGTTCGGGGTTGGCCAGCGGCAGCACCAGCCGCCGTTCGATGAGCTGCTTCTCGTCGGCCATGCCGCTGAGCTTCTCCCAGAGCCCGGACGGGGGCACCTGCGCGCCGAGCGAGGACAGGACGGCCGAGTCCTGGGCGGTCGCGGACTGCGCCTTCTCGAAGTACGTCAGACCCTGGTGGGGACGGAACCCCGCGTTGGCGAACGCGGTGGCGCCGGTCTCCTCCCCGGGCAGCAGCGCGGCGACGGTCTTGGCGCCCGCGCCCTGGAGACGGTGCTCCAGGGCGTCGAGCAGCGCCGTGCCCAGACCCAGATTCCGCCAGGCCGGGTGCAGACCGATCCGCAGCACCCAGGCCCGGTCGCCGTCGACCCGCCCCACCGCCGCGCCCACGAGATGATCGTCGGCCAGCGCGACCACGCTGGGGTGCTGTCCCTGGAGCGCGGCGACGACCTCGGAGAGACGGAAGACGGCGGGCCGGTCGGTGGTGGCACTCTCGCCGTCGAGACGTACCACTGCTTCCAGATCGTCCGGGGCGAAGTCCCGCACGTGCCACACGGCCATGGTCCAGCCTCTGCCCGTCGCCTTCCCGCGCTTCTGGCCTCCCATCATCGGGCCTGCTCCGCCGGACCGCCTGTTCGGAGGAGCCGGGCGCACGGTGTGCGAGCGCGCGGATCCACCGTGTGACGAATCCTGTGACGATCCCCGTGCCGGTGACGGGCCCCGCGCCGGACCGCTCCCCGGAACGGCGAGCCGCTGCCGAAGGGCTAGGATACGGCGGGTTCGCGGCCGTGACGGTACGCAGTCGTCTCCGGGGGGAGAGGTTCACCGATGGATGTCCTGACTCTGGTGTCCGCGGTGGTGGCCCTGGGCAGCGCCTCCGCGGCGGCGGTACTGGGCTACTGGACCCAGCGCCGTCTGCGCACCATGGAACAGCGCAATCTGATGGAGACGTACGGGGCCTCACTGGCGTGGGCCGCCTTCGATCTCCAGAGCAGACTGTTCAACGTGCTGCGCGGGTATGCCGTCGAGCGGGGTCCCGGGCCCGGCCACGGCTTCCTGACCGGGTTCCTCACCCGGGGCACCCCCGAGGAGGCCGAGTACGTGCGGCGCAGCACGGTCTTCGTACTCGCCGAGTACCTGGGCTGGGTGGAGATCCTCCGCCGCGACGTCCAGTTCCTCGACCTCGGCAGGTCCCGTACCAACCAGGCAGTCATGATCCAGATCTCGGAGGTCGGTTCCGCTCTCGGCCGGATCTCCTCCGACAGCAACGAGCTGCGGCTCTTCCGCACGGAGCAACGGGCCGTCGGTGAGCTGATGGTCCACCCGGACGGCGAGCCCGGCCGGCGTCGCTGTCTGGGGTTCGCGGAGTTCTCCGCGAAGCTCGACACGGACGACGACTTCCGCCGGTGGTTCGAGCGGCTGCTCTCGGACGTGGACCGGCTGGCCGAGGACGTCGGTCCCGCGGTCGTCCGACTCGAAGGGATCCAGCGGCAGTTGGTCGCCCTGCTCGATCTGCTGGATCCGAAGTCCGTACGGTTCCCGCGTTTCCGGGCGGTGTTCGACCGTCATCACCACACGGCGTCGGCCCTGACCTGAACCACGGCTATCGTGGACGCGTGACCGAGACCTGGAATCCCGCCGGCGCCGGTGTCCTGCGACTTCCCTCGGGGCGCCTGGTCAGAGGGCGTGCGCTGCGCCGGCCGCTGCCGGCCGGTCCGCGGCCCGACTTCGCGGTCCATCTCCTCGGCAAGGAGCCCGCCGAGGTCCCCTGGGAGTCCCGATGGCTGCGCTGGCCGGACTTCCGGCTGCCGAGCGACGGCACGGCCGCGCGGGACGTTCTCCGTGAGGCGCTGGCGCGTGCCGCCGGCGAGCGCGTCGAGATCGCCTGCGGGGGCGGTCGCGGCCGGACGGGAACGGCACTCGCCTGTCTCGCCGTTCTCGACGGAGTGCCCGCGGACCGGTCGGTGGAGTACGTACGCCGGCACTACCACCGCCGTGCCGTCGAGACTCCGTGGCAGCGGCGGTATGTGCTCCGGTTCACCGGCTGACCTACGGCGGTGGGCCGGAGCGATATTCTCTGGCCGTCGGTCCAGCGTGCTGACACTGTGGGTGAGATCCGCGCACCGCCGCCATGACCGCCCCGGGGGCCTTTACGATGACGTCCTTCTCCGACGAGTCCGCCGACTCCACTCTCTGGGAGCGGCTGTGGGTGGGGGTGGGAGGTGTCCCGCACACCCCTCTCGACGAGACGGCCCGGCAACGGTCGGACCTTCCGCGCACGCTGCTGCCCACACCGGCCGGAATGACCCGGCCCGCGGTGTTCGATCCGGCGCTGAAGCAGTTCGGCAACGCCTATCAGGCGGGCGAACCCCGCTTCGAGGACGAGACGGCGGGCCCGGTGTGGCACCGGACCCGCCGTACGGTGCTGGACATCGTGCTCGCGGCGATCGCCGAGGGACCCTGGGCGGAGCATCTCGTGCTGCGGGGCAGTGTGCTGATGGCCACCTGGTTCGGCGAGCGGGCGCGTGACCCGGGCGATCTGGACTTTGTGGTCGTGCCACAGGACTGGGCGATGGACGAGCCGCGTACCGCCGGGGTGTTCGACGCCATCGCCCGCGACGCGGCGGCCCTCGCCCACGCGCGCGGCGACACGGTTCTGATCGACGCCGCCGGAATGGTGACGGAGGACATCTGGACCTACGACCGTGTTCCGGGCCGCCGCATGCTGCTGCCCTGGACGGCGCCGGGGATACCGGGAGGCACCGTCCAGCTCGATCTCGTGTTCAACGAGAATCTGCCCGCGCCCGCCGGGCTCACGGAGCTGCGCCCGCTCGGGGACGGCCCCGGCTGCCGCCTTCTCGCGGCCTCTCCCGGGCTCTCGCTCGCCTGGAAGCTCCTGTGGCTGGTCAGTGACGTCCATCCGCAGGGCAAGGACCTGTACGACGCGGTCCTGCTGGCCGAACACGCCCCGCCGGAGTACACGTTGGTGCGGGACACCTTTGTGCTCACCGGCTACGAAGGGCTGCGGCCGGCCTCCCGCGAGTGGCTCGACTCGCTCTCCGTGGACGTCGGCTGGGAGCACTTCGTCGCCGACCACCCATGGGCCGAGCAGACACCCCGCTCCTGCGCGGAGCGGCTCGGCCGGGCGCTGGAGCCGTTCCTCGCCGTGGCGGAACCGCCCGGTGAGGAGACGTACACCCGGTGGGCCCGGTGGCTGCGACCGCTCGTGGAGTCCATCCGTACCGTGTCCCCGGCCGATCCGGCGGCCGCGCTCGCGCGTTTCTCGGCGGGCGGCATGGACGGTCTGGCCGCGGCCGTCGTCGTCATGCGGGAGATCGCGGGGCCGGAGACCCTCGGGCTGGAAGGCGCGCTGGCGGCCGTCCTGGCACACCCGGACGGCTGGCAAGGTTTCCGCAACTACCCCAAGTGGTGTGACCAGGCCCTCGGTCTGCTTCGCTGACGGCCGCCGCCGTGCCGGTATGCGGGCCGGGGTGCTCTCCCCCGGCCCGCACACCGGTCCCGCCTGATGTCCGTACGGCGGGCGGTCCCGGTCAGAAACCGCCAGGATCGGCCGGTTCCGTCAGCGGCCTTCGACACCCGCGGGCGTCAGAGCGACGGTTCGCGGGGGTCGGAGCGGCGGTCGCGGGGGTCAGAGCAGATCGGCGTACTGGTTCCAGCCGCCGCTGCCGATCCTCACCCGGGCCTTGAAGGGCACGTCCGCCTTGCCCGTACCCCCGTAGAAGTACAGCTCGCCCGCCGTGTTCGAGGCCAGCAGATCGGCGGCGCCGTCGCCGTCGAGATCGCCCGGTGCGGCGATGTTCTTGTACTGGCTCCAGCCCGCGCCACCGACCTGCGCCTTCGCCGCGAAGGGAGTGCTCGCCGTGCCCGTACCCGCGTAGAGATACAGACCGGCGGAGCCGCGGGCGACCAGATCGGCGCGGCCGTCACCGGTGAGGTCCCCGGCACCGACGATCTTGTCGAACTGCATCCAGCCGCTGCCGCCGATCTGGACACGGGGCTTCACCGACAGGCCCGTACCGGCGCCCGCGTAGAAGTACAGAGCCGTGGAACTGCGGGCCAGCAGATCGCTCTTGCCGTCACCGTCGAGATCGCCGGGGCCGATGACAAGGTTGTACGACTTCGAGCCGCCCGCGATATCCGGGTCGGACGAGGCGTAGAGGCCCGAGTTGTAGAGATGGCCGTCGTAGAGGCTGTGCTCGATCAGATCGGAGAGCCCGTTCGCGCGCAGCGACACCGCGTGGGTCAGCCGTGACACGGAGCGGTCCCAGCCCTCGCCGATCAGGTACTTCGCGCTGAGCCGGCCGGTGCCGGTGGCGTCGTAGTAGTAGAGCGTGCCACCGGGGGTACGGGCGAAGACACCGCCCTTGCCGAAGTTCGGCCGGGGGCCCGAGCCCGCGAACTGGGTGACCGTGCCCCACTCCGTGCCGGCGAGCTCACGGGCGGCGAAGGTGCCGGTGCCGTTGCCCGCGTAGTAGTACAGGGTGCCGTCGTACGAACGGGCCACCAGGTCCGCGGTGCCGTTGCCGTCGTAGTCGGCGCCGCCGACGAGCTGGTTGTACTGGAGCCAGCCGGTGCCGCCGATCTGGACGCGCTCCTGGAACGGATAGCCGGTGGCCGCGCCGTTGCCGGGATAGACGTACAGCCCGGTGGGGTTGCGCGCGATGAGGTCGGCGATCCCGTCGCCGGTGAGGTCGTCGGCGCCGACCAGTTGGTCGAACTGGCTCCAGCCGCCGCCCCCGACCTTGGTCCCGGTGGCGAAACCCTTCCCGGTGCCCGGGAAGACATACAGTCCCGCGCTGCTCCGGGCCAGCAGGTCCGGGGTGCCGTCCCCGGTCAGATCGCCGGGGACGACCAGCTTGTCGTACGCCTGCCAGCCGTTGCTGAGCGTGGTGTACGCGGTCATACCGCCGTCGGTGGTGGCGTTCGCGCCGCTGTGGAGCCGCAGCGCGCCGGTCGGCGTCAGGGTGAGCAGATCGGCCGTGCCGTCGCCGGTGAGGTCGCCGGGCAGCAGCAGATCCTTGACCTGGGAGCTGTCCGAGGCGATGACCACGGCGCCGCCGGTGCCCCAGTCGGCCCAGACGTCTCCGTTGCTGACGCGGTACAGCAGATCGCTCGTGCCGTCACCGTTCAGGTCGGCGCGCCCGGCGGCGCCCGCGACCGCTGCCCGCGCGGCGGCGAGACGGCGCTCTCCGGTGGCACCGGCCGCCGCGCCGGCGTCGGTCCGGCCCGGAATGGTGAAGACGGGCCGGGCCGCGGACGCCGGAACGGGCAGCGTGATCGGGCCGTGTGCGCCGGCGCCCGGTTCCGCGGCCGAGGCCGTGACCATCAGGGAGCCGCTCACGAGCAGCGTGGCGCAGCCGAGTACGGCTGAGCGGGTGATACGGCGGGGCCACTGGGCCCCGGGTCTTGCGTGGGCAGACATGCCGCCTCCAGTGAGATGCGAAGGAACCCGGGGCCGGGGGCGGCTCGCGCCGCGCACGGCGGTGCGCGCTGTCAGCTCGTTGATGTACGGCCGCCGGCCCATGGCACGGCGGAAAACGCCCCCCACGACGATGACGTCCCTCCCCAGGTCGTGAAGGTAGATCTATCCGGCCGGGGGTTCCGAGAGCAAGTCAGTTGTTAATCCAGGGTGGATATTTCATGAACGAGGGGGAAGGAATGGGTGGTTCACCGGACCGGTGTCCCGGTGTGGCCCTCCCCCGCCGGTCCGGTCATCGGGCGGCGAAGTGGTGGGTTCCCGAGCCGGCGGCGAAGACGGCGCAGCCGTCGTCCATCCGTACGAACCGGGCGCGGCCGTGCCGTACATCCCGCGCGGCGGAGGCCGGGATCCACACCTCCGCCGTGGTGTTGGCGGGCAAAGACACCGTGAGCCGGAAGCCGTCGCCGCCCGCCGTCCACGCCGTGGTGACCGGTCCGTACGGCGAGTCGAAGCGGGCCTGACACTCCGTCACCCCGGCTCCGGGGCGCGGCCGGACGACGATCCGGCGGAAGCCGGGGGCGCCCGGCGCTATGCCCGCGACATTGGCGTACATCCACTCGCCCACCGAGCCGTACGCGTAGTGGTTGAAGGAGTTCATGGCGGCGTCCTGGAAGCCGCCGTCCGGTGTGATGGAGTCCCAGCGCTCCCACATCGTGGTGGCGCCCCGGTCGATCTGGTAGCCCCAGCTCGGGAAGGTCCGCTGGAGCAGCAGCCGGTAGGCGACGTCGGTGTGGCCGGTCCCGGTGAGGACGGGAAGCAGTCTCGGGGTGCCGAGGAAGCCTGTCGACAGATGCCAGTCCCTGGCCCTGATCAGCTCGACCAGACGGTCCGCGGCGGGCCCGCGGTCGCCCTCGGCCAGCAGATCCGTCGAGAGGGCCAGCACATACGCGGTCTGGGTGTCGCCCTTCACCCGGCCGCCCTCGGAGACATACGCCGTACGGAAGGCGTCGCGGACCGCGTGGAACAGGGCCCGGTACGGCGCCGGGTCCTTGCCCAGGGCGTCCGCCGCCCGCGCGACCAGATCGGCGCTGTGCGCGAAGCAGGCGGTGCCGATGACGTCCTTGGGCGTCTCGTCCCCGCCGTTGAGCCAGTCGCCGTACCCCTCGGCGGGCCGCAGATATCCGCTGCTGTGGGCCTCCAGATAGCCGAGCCACTTCAGCATCGAGGCCCAGGACTCCTCCAGTACCCGCAGATCTCCGTACGCCTGGTACAGCGCCCAGGGCACGGTGACTCCGGCGTCGCCCCACCCCGCCGCGCCCTTGCCGATCGCGCCGACGAGCGGCGCGACATCGGTGAAGGCGCCGTCGGCGGCCTGGCCGTCCCGGAGGTCCTGGAGCCATTTGGTGAGAAAGCGCGCGGACTCCATGGTGTAGGCGGCGGTGGGGGCGAAGACATTGATGTCGCCGGTCCAGCCGAGCCGCTCGTCGCGTGCGGGGGTGTCGGTGGGTACGGAGACGAAGTTGCCGCGCTGGCCCCAGGTGATGTTGCTGTGCAGTTGGTTGAGCATCGGGACATCGGTGGTGAAGTCCATGGTGAACGGCGCAGAGGTGTGGACGACCCGCCCCACCACCGCGTCGGGCGCGGGCCGGCCCGGATAGCCCGTCACCTCGACGTAGCGGAAGCCGTGGAAGGTGAAGCGCGGTTCGTAGGTCTCGGTGCCGCCGCCCTTGAGGGTGTACGAGTCGGTGGCACGGGCGGTGCGCAGATTGGCGGTGTAGAGCGTGCCGTCGGGGTTGAGGACCTCGGCGTGGCGCAGCCGTACGGTCGTTCCGGCGGCGCCGGAGACGGTCAGACGGACCGCGCCGACCATGTTCTGGCCGAGGTCGAAGACGAAGACGCCGGGGCTGGGCTCGGTGACGGTACGGGCGGGCAGTTCGCCCGCCACCCGCGAGGGGCCGCCGGTCTCGGCCACCAGCGCCGCGGTGACCCCTTCGACGGGCTCGGCCGGCGCCCACCGCGCGTCGTCGAAGCCGGCGCGGGTCCAGCCGTCGGTCTCCAGCCGGGCGTCGTACTCCTCCCCCGCCATCAGATCGGCGTGCACGACCGGGCCGGTCGCGGCGCGCCAGTCGGTGTCCGAGAGCACCCGCTCGGTCGTGCCGTCGGCGTAGGTGACCTCCAACTGGGCGAGCAGGGCGGGCCGTTCACCGTACTGATGCGGACCGAACCAGGCGATGTTCCCGGCGTACCAGCCCGCCGCGACCGTGGCCCCGAGCGCGTTGGCGCCGGGCCTGAGCAGCGCTGTCACGTCGTACGTCTGGTACTGGACCCGCCGGCGGTAGTCGGTCCAGCCGGGCGCGAGCCGGTCCTCGCCGACGCGCTCGCCGTTGAGGTGTGCCTCGTAGAGTCCGAGTGCCGTGGAGTACAGCCGGGCCCGTGCGACGGTCCTGTCCTGGAGCCGGAACTCGTGGCGCAGTTGGGCTGCGGGGAAGTACGAGGCCGTCACCCGGCCCCAGGGTCCGGAGCCCCAGGGGGCGAGGGCCTTCGCCGCGGGCCAGGAGCCGTCGTCGTAGCCGGCGGACAGCCAGTCGCCGGACGGCTCCTGGTCCGTGGTCCGCCAGGCCGTGCCGGTGACGACCGTACGGACACCGTCGGCGCTCGTCATCTCCAGCGCCCCGAGCAGACCGGCGGGCCCGGCGGTGGCGTTGACGGCGCGGACGGCGATCACCTGGGCGCCGGGGCGCAGCAGGCCGGTCAGCTCGACGACGCCGGGGCGGCGCCAGTTCTCGGCGGGGCCGTCCGCGTCGGTGTGTGCGACCCGGGTGCCGTTCACATACGCGGTGTAGCCGTCGTCCGCCGTCATGACGAGCCGTGCCCGGACGATGCCCGCCGGGACCTCGAAGCGGGCGCGGAACCAGCGGGTGGCGGCGGGGGCGCCGCTCGCCGGGTCGCCCTCGGGGAACCAGATCCAGGAGGCGCCGTCCAGCGCGGGCGCGCCGACGAGCGCGGCGGGAGCGCCGATCCACCGGGCGGACCAGTCCGAGGCGTCGGTGAGTCCGGTCTCCCACCAGGAGGGCTCGCTCCACCCGGAGGCGCGGCCGTCACCGTCCCAGACGCGTACCGACCAGTGGTAGCGCGTACGGGACTTCAGCGGCGGGCCCGCGTAGGGGACGAGGACCGAGTCCCCCGACGTGATCCTGCCGCTGTCCCAGACATCGGGCCGGGACAGCAGCCGCGGATCGGTGGCGACACGGAGCTGATAGGCGCTCTGTGTCTGCCCGGGGTCCTCCGACACGAGGGGCCAGCTCAGCCGGGGGCGCGGGGTGCCGAGGCCGAGCGGGTTTCTGACGTGTTCGACGGACGGGCGGCCGGGCGCCGGCCTCAGGGCGCGCGGCGCGGCCGGACTCCCGTCCGCCGCCCTCGCCGCCGGGACGGTTCCGGCGGCGAGGGCTGTCCCGAGGGCGGTGGCGGTGGTGCTGAGCAGGCGTCTTCTGCTGATCACACTCGGCTCCGATACGATTCGGCGTTGAATCGTTTCACTCGTGCGAAACTAGCCCGGAAACTAGAGACCCGGACCCATCCCGTCAAGAGTTCGGCACCGCATCGGATTGAAACCTTTCACGTCAGGTCACGATCAGCGTCCGCTTCCGGTCGGCACGTGCGCTGTTGCCCGCGTAGATGTCGAAGTCGCCTGGTTCGACCGTGAATCGGGGCTCGCTCGTACCCGACCAGAATCCGAGGTCCTCGGCGCCGAGCGGGAACCGGACGGTGGTGGACTCGCCCGGGGCGAGGGTGACGCGCCGGAAGCCGCGCAGCCGGCGGACCGGCTGGACCTGGGTGGCCACCAGGTCGTGGACATAGAGCTGGACGACCTCGTCGCCGGTGCGGTCACCGGTGTTCCGTACCGTCACCGCCACCTCGACGGTGACTCCCTCGCGCAGTTCCGCGGCCGTGACGCGCTCGCTGCTCAGGCTCGGCTCCTCGACGGTGAAGGTGGTGTAGCTCAGACCGTGACCGAAGACGAACTGCGGTCCGTCGTCCAGGTCGAGATAGCGGGAGACGTACTTCTCGTCGGAGTGCGCCGGACGGTAGGGGCGGCCCGTGTTCTCGTGGTTGTAGTAGACCGGGACCTGTCCGACCGTACGGGGGAACGTGACCGGAAGCTTGCCGCCGGGGTTGACCGCGCCGAACAGCACATCGGCGATGGCGTGGCCGGCCTCGGTGCCCGGGTGCCAGGCCTCCAGGACGGCGGGGGCCGAGTCGAGCCAGTCCGCCACGGTCAGGGGACGGCCGTTGACGAGGACGACCACGAAGGGCCGCCCGGTGGCGGCGATCGCGGCGATGAGTTCCCGCTGTGCGCCGGGCAGCGCGAGATCGGCGCGGGTGGCCGCCTCGCCGGTGATCCCGGCGGGTTCGCCCACCACCACGATCGTCATCTCGGCGGCGCGGGCGAGGGCGACCGCCTCCGGGATCCCGCCGGTGTCCTGCCCCTGGGCGTCGACCCCCGGCGCGTATCCGACCTCGGCGCCCGGCACCGCGGCCCTGACGGCGTCGACGACCGTGACCGCGGGGAAACCCTCGGCTCCCGGTGCGATCCAGGTGCCCAGCAGATCGGTGGAGCCGGCGAACGGGCCGACGACCGCGAGCGATCCGGTCCCCGTGCTCAGCGGCAGCACTCCCCCGTCGTTCTTCAGCAGCACCATGCAGCGCGCCGCCGCTTCCCGCGCCGCCGCGCGCGCCGGACCGGTCGGCGCGGTGATCACGGCGCTCTCGTCGGTGTACGGCCGGTCGAAGAGCCCGAGACGGAACTTCAGCCGCAGGATCCGGGCCACGGCGTCGTCGAGCCGCTCACGACTGATCAGGCCCTCCGCGAGCAACCGCGTTCCGTGGTCGGCGAGATGGGTGGAGACCATCTCCATGTCCACACCGGCGTTGAGGGACAGCCGGCCCGCGTCCGCGCCGTCCGCCGCGAAGCCGTGTGCGATCAGCTCATGGACACCGGTCCAGTCGCTGACGACGAATCCGTCGAAGCCCCACTCCTCCTTGAGGATGGCGGTCAGTGTGTGGGGGTCTGCGTGGGCCGGGACGCCGCTGACGGTGTTGAACGCCGCCATGACGGTCGCCACGCCCGCGTCGACGGCGGCCTTGAACGGCGGCAGATAGAGATTGCGCAGCCGTGCCTCGGAGACATCGACGGTGTTGTAGTCACGGCCGCCCTCGGCTCCCCCGTAGGCGACGAAGTGCTTGGCGCAGGCCGCGATCCGGTCCGGGGCCGCGAGATCGTCGCCCTGGTAGGCGCGTACCTTGGCCGCCGCGAAGCGCGCGTTGAGATACGGGTCCTCGCCCCCGCTCTCCGCGATCCGCCCCCAGCGGGGCTCATGGGTGACATCCATCATCGGCGCGAACGTCCAGTGCAGTCCGTCGGAGCGCGCCTCACCCGCCGAGACCTCGGCGTCCCGCGCCGACACCTCGGGATCGAAGCTGGCGGCCTGGGCGAGCGGGATCGGGAAGGTCGTCCAGTAGCCGTGGATGATGTCGAGGCCGAAGAGCAGCGGAATACCGAGCCGGGACTCCTCGACGGCGATGCGCTGGAGGTAGTTGGTGTGCCGGGGGCCCGTGACATTCAGTACGGAGCCGAGCAGCCCCGCGCGCGCCGTGGTCTCCACCTCGTGGGTCTGTCCCTCTCCCGGACCGGTGTCACCGGTCCAGGAGAGCTGCTGGAGCTGGCCGAGCTTCTCCTCGGCCGTCATACGGCCGATCAGGTCCTTGATCTCGGATGCGTACGGTGCCGTGCCGCTGGCGCCGGTCATGGGAGCGCTCCCTCGTGGGGTGGGTTCTGGACATGACCGCCTCCCCCGGGTCCTCGCGGGACCCGGGGAGGCGGAGCCGGTGGATCATACGGGAGCCGGCCGCGGCGGCAGGAGAGGGCGGCCGGTCAGCGGTCGCAGCTCAGGGTCTTGATATCGACCGTGTCGGCCATCACCTGCATGCCCTTGTCGTTCGGATGGACATGGTCCCCGCCGTCGAGGGCCGGCAGCAGCCGCTCCCGGTCGTAGGGGCTGCGCAGCGCCTTGTCGAAGTCGGCCACGGCGTCCAGTTCACCGCTGTTCCTGATGAAGTCGTTGACGTCCTGGCGTACGGCCTCGCCCTCGGGATCGAATTCGTACCAGCCCTTGAACGGCAGGACCGTCGCGCCGACGACACAGATCCCCGCCGTGTGCGCCCGGTCGATGATCTCCCGGTACCCGGCGATCAGATCGCCGGCCGTCACCCCGGTGTGGGCCTTGATGTCGTTGATGCCCTCGAAGAGGAACACCGTACGGACCCCGGGCTGGGAGAGCACATCGCGGTCCAGTCTGTTCAGCGCGGACTGCCCGGCGCCGTCCGCCAGCACCTTGTTGCCGGAGATCCCCTCGTTGGCGACCCCCTTGATCTCCGTCCCGGCCGTGGCCCGGAGACGGCGGGCGAGGTAGTCGGGCCACCGGCGGTTCGTATCGGTGCTGGACTGCCAGCCGTCGGTGATGGAGTCGCCCAGGGTGACCACCGCTCCGGTGTCCGCGCCGGTCTCCACCGTGACCGCGTCGAGGTAGTACCAGGAGCTGGTCCGGTCGGTCCAGCTCTCGGCGCCCTCCTCGGCGGCGTGGTCACCCGCGGTCGCGTACGAGGTCTGCATGGCCATGCCGTGGCCGGTCGAAGGACCGCCCGCGCTCAGCACATGGAAGCTGACGGCCAGATCGCTCCCGGCGGCCAGCCGGCCGGAGAGCGGATCGCTGACCACGCTCGCGCCCGGCGCGACCGTGACCGACGCCGCGCCGCCGAAGGTGAGCGCGCGGTTGGTGCCGGGTACGACCCGCGCGCCCTCCTGCCGCCGGCCCGCGTGGACGCTGTCGAAGGTCACCGGCCGGTCGCCGAACGCGTTGGACAGACGGACCCGGGCGCCGGTGCCGCCGGCACTGGTGCGCACCACCATCCGGTAGCTCCGGTCGCGGGGCGCCTCGCCCTGCCGGTCCACGCTCGCGCCCCAGGTGACGACCTGGTGCGGTGACGTCCGCGCCCGCGCCGGTGCCGATGCCTGTGCCAATGCCTGAGCCGGCGCCTGCGCCGACGCCGGTGCCTGAGCCGATACGGACGCCCGTGCCTGTACCGGTGACGTCGGGGCCTGTACCGGTCTCGTCGGCGCCGCCTCCGCGGTCAGGGGCGCGCTCAGCAGGGCCAGCAGCGCGGCGACGGCAGCCGCCGCACGCGGACCACGGAGAGACCGCTGACGGAGGCTCACCGCCCCAGGTCCCGCAGGGTGACGGAGCGGCCCGGCTCGACACTGACCTTCCGGGTCTTCCCGCCGTACGAGACCGTGGTGGTACGCCCGCCGACACTGTGCAGCCGGGCCTCGGTGACCTTTCCGTCCCGCCAGCTCAGATCGACGGTGAAGCCGCCCCGTACCCCGACGCCCGTGATACGGCCGGAGTCCGCCCAGGCCGCGGGCAGCGCGGGCAGCAGCTCGACATGGCCGGGCCGTGAGTAGACCAGCATCTCGATCATCGCGGCGGCGGTGCCGAAGTTGGACTCGATCTGGAAGATGCCCCGCCCCTTCTCGACCTCGTAGATGTCGAAGAGGTTCGGTGCCGTGCCGTTGGTGCCGCCGGTGGAAGGCCTGAGGTTGGTGACGACGAGCTGGTACGCCTTGTCCGCGTTCTTGAGCCGCGCCCAGCACAGACTGCGCCAGGCGTTGGCCCAGCCGAAGCTGTCCATCCCGCGCGCGGTGAGCAGGGATGCCGCACCGTCGACGATCTCCTCGGGGGTGGAGGCGTCGGGGCGGATACGGTCCCCGGGGAAGAGCCCGATGAGCGGGGAGAGATGCCGGTGGGTCGTCTCCCCGAGGTTGTCGGGCGACATCCACTCCTGGAGCCAGCCCGACGTGGGGCTCACCTCGGGGAGATACAGCCGCTCCCGGAGGGCGCCGACGGTCGCGCTGTGCGCGGCGTCCCTGCCGAGGACGGCGGCGGCGGTGCGGAAGTTCCCGAAGAGCGCCCAGACCAGTTCCTGTGCGTATGTCATGCCCTTGGCGTCCTGCGGGCCGTGCTCGGGCGACCAGTCCTTGTCGTCGATGAGCACCTCGCGGGTCCCGCCGGTGGCCGCGTCGGTGACGGTCGTGGTGATCAGCCGCGCCTCCCAGAACTCGACGGCGCCCTTGAGCAGCGGGTAGATCTTGGCGAGGTACGCCTTGTCCTGGGTGAACTCGTAGTGCTCGAAGAGGGAGTTGGCCAGCCAGGCGTTACCGCCGGGATGCCACCACCAGCCATTGCCGCCATGGATGTTGGTGGAGAAGGAGACGGCCCAGCCGCCGACCTTCCCGGTGGAGTTGCGGAAGCGGTTGCGCGGGTCGTTGAAGAGGTCGCGGGTGAGTTCGGTCCAGGACGGGAGCTGCGCCAGACAGTAGTCGGCGAAGGCGTCGAACAGGCCGGACAGACCCGCCCGGTCGGCCATCCAGTAGTTCATCTGGATATTGATGTCGGTGTGGTAGTCGCCCATCCAGTCCGGGTCGTTGCCGTCCAGCCACAGCCCCTGGAGAGCGACCGGCAGACTGTCCCGGGATCCGGCGATCATCAGATACCGGCCGAACTGGAGGTAGGAGGCTTCGAGTTCGGGATCGGCCGCACCGTCGGTGTGGCGTGCCCGGACGCGCTCCCAGGTGTCCAGACCGCGCTGAAGCTCCGACGACTCACCGAGCGAGACGTCCATCCGCTCGAACAGCGCGCGGTGGTCGGCGACATGGCTGTGCAGCAGGGCGGTGACGGGGTTGCGGGCCGCCGCGAGGACCTTTGTCCTGGCCAGTCGCTCGGGATCGAGGCCGCGGTCGCGGTAGCCGGTGGCCGCGTCGGGGGCGTAGTCGGTGCCTCCGCTGACGACGACCGTGAGTTCCCGGCAGCCCTCGAAGGTGATCCTCGTACCGTCGACCGTCACCTTGCCGGTGCCGCTCCAGGCCGTCACCGCGGCGCCGTAGCGCAGTCCGCCGTCCGGGAAGGAGCCGCTGAACGAGGCGTACGTGCGCGCGCGGTCCGCGGTGGTCGTCTCGTCGTGGGTGCCGGCCAGGCTCACCGATCCGGTGTACCGTCCGCCGCCCTTCTGCGAGAAGTGCACGACGACGGCGTCGTCGGGATGGCTGGCGAAGATCCGGCGCTCGTACGTCACTCCGGAGCGTACGTACGAGGAGGAGACCACGCCCTGGCTGATGTCGAGGTCACGCCGGTAGGCGGAGACGGCCGACAGATCGTGGTCGGGGATGTCGACGGTGAGCCGGCCGAGCAGGGTGAACGAACCGAAGTCCTGGCGCCCGTAGGGGAATTGGCCGTCCGCGTCGAGCGTGCCGTTGAGACCGCCGGTCCACAGGGTGGCGTCGGTGACAAGGAGCACCTCACGGGAGGGATCGTTGCCCGCGAGGGCGCCGAGGCGGCCGTTGCCCACCGGCAGGCCCTGCTCGATCATGTTCTTGTCCGAGGCCGGTGACTGGTACCAGAACCTGGTGGCCGACGACGCTGGAAGCAGTGGGGACCTGGTCTGCCGGACCACCGGCGGGGAGGCGGCGAAGGCGGGCAGACCGCCGAGGGCGGTGAAGGCGCCCACCGCGGCGGCGAGGGAGAGGGCCTCGCGCCGGCTCGGGCGGCGGGGGGAGTTCGGTGCTGACGCGGGTGTGCCGGTGTGCTGGTCGTCCACGGTGCACTCCATTCCGGAAGGGCGGTGCGGGCATGCGGGTGCGGTCCGCCGGGGCGGGGAAGGGGCCGGTGCGGGGCCTGCGGCGGCAGGGCCCCGCACCGGTGTTCAGAGCGGGACGGGCTCGGAGCGGGACGCGGACTCAGAGCAGCGGTACGGCGATCCGGTCGATGTCCGGCGCGTAGTCGTCACCGCTGTCGATGGTGATC
Source organism: Streptomyces sp. NBC_00872 (assembly GCF_045161915.1). Taxonomy (NCBI): domain Bacteria; kingdom Bacillati; phylum Actinomycetota; class Actinomycetes; order Kitasatosporales; family Streptomycetaceae; genus Streptomyces; species Streptomyces sp. NBC_00872. Next base: position 175,764 of record NZ_CP108806.1, read on the forward strand.
GTGTTCGTACCGGCCTTGAGGGTCACCGGGACGGTGACGGTCTCGACGGTCCCCCAGTCTGCGGTGGCGGGGAACTTGAGACCGGTGGCGCCGTTCCCGTTGCTGGAGATCTTCGCCGGGCGCGCGTCACCGCTGATGTAGGACACATCGATCATGTAGTGGCCGGCCTTCGATACCACCACGTCGTTGAACTGGAGCTTTCCGCCCTGGTAGAGATTGCCGACCTTGTGCGTGCCCGAGCACGCGCCGCAGTCGCCGATCGAGGCGCTGCCGCTGAGCGTGTTGGCCGGGGACTCGGCCTCGTAGGCCGTCTTCTTGAACGCGCTTCCCCTCGGGGTCACGGTGAACAGACGCGAGCCATGGGCCGGCAGGGCCTGGGTCACCTTCTCCTTGAACGTGCCGAGGTCTTCCTTGTTCCATACGTCGTGGACCCCGGCCTGGCCCGTGAAGCCCAGGGACTGCCAGTCGGCGGTCACGGCGGCGGAGGTGTCGGCGAGGTTGAACAGGGCCACGGTGTGGCTGCCGTCGGCGTTCCTGGAGCTCCAGACCTGCTGGTCGCCGGTCGCGGTCACCGGGCGGGCCGGCGGCGCGCTGCCCTGGTTGATGGCGATGACGTCCTTGTTGGTCAGCAGGGAGACGCCGTAGTCGTCGAGGCGGGTGAGGTCGTCACCGGTGTAGAGGGGCGACTTGGCGATGGCCCACAGGGTCATGTAGCTCTGCCGCTCGGCCTTGGTCAGGCCGTCCATCTCGCCGTTGCCGACGTCGATGGCGTCGAGGTCGTTCCAGCCGCCGGGAGCCGCGAACCGGGCCCACTTGGGAGCGTCGTCGAAGCGGTCGTCGACGGAGTTCTCCCACGAGACGAGCGTGTTGCAGTAGCACTCGACGTCGGTGTCGATCCGCCAGCCGTTGGAGTACTTCTTCCAGTCGGCGACGTGGTTGATGTCGAGCGACCAGGAGATCTCAAGGTGCAGCGGGCGCCCCGCCTTGGCGATCGCCTGCTGCCAGGCGGCGACATCGGCGACGTTGTTGTAATTGTCACCGCTCTTGAAGGAGCCGGGTCCGACACCGTCGAGCTTGAGGAAGTCGTACCCCCAGTCGGCGAACATCCGCGCCTGCGAGTCGATGTACTTCTGCGCGCAGGGACCGGAGAAGTCGAGTTTGTAGGCGCTGTCCCAGCCGTTGGTGGTGCGCAGATCGCTGTACACGATATCGGCGGTGGTGCAGCCCTCCGCGTTCCAGATGGGGACCGTACCGCCGCCGTACGCCTCCTTCTCCAGACCGACGGGGAGGTAGATACCCGCCTTGAGCCCCTTGGCGTGGATGTCGTCGGCGACCGGCTTCATACCGCGCGGGAAGCGGCCGGGGTCGGCGGCCTGCCGGGCGTATCCGTCGAACTCCGGCTTCCACGCCATGTCGCGCCACCAGCCGGCGTCGATGTTGACGTACTCGTAGCCGTACCTCTTGAGCTTGGAGGCCAGGGCGCCCGCCTGCTTGAGGACGTTCTTCTCGGTGAGATAGCTGTAGTCGCCGTCGGGGTTGAGTCCCGGGTACTTCGAGGACTGCATGCTCCAGCTCGTCCAGCCCATGTACGGCTTCGGGGCGGGAGCGGCGGACGTCGAGGAGCCGGTGGCTGTGGCGGCGGTGGTCGACGTGGCCGTGGGGGTGGCCGCGACCGCCGCGGGCACGGCCGTCGTCAGACCGGCGGTGAGAGCCAGGGCGAGCAGGGTTCTGAAGGAGTACGAGGGTGACCGCATGGGCCGGGACCTCCTGTTGTCGGGGCAGGACGGGACAGGACGGGACAGGGCGTGTCCGCGCGAGGACGGATGGACGCGTGACGGCGCGGGGAAGCGGGAGGGGTGTTCGGGCGGGGCTCGATGGACCGATGGACCGGTGGATCGATGGCCTGGCGGCCCGGTGGCCCGGTGGGCCGGTGGCTCGGTGGGCCGGTGGCTCGGTGGGCCGGTGGCTCGGTGGGCCGGTGGCTCGGTGGCCCACTGGACCGGCCGCGCTCAGCCCTTGCCGGAGCCGATCGTGAGCCCGCTGATGAACTGGCGCTGGAGAGCGAAGTACACGAGCAGCGTCGGGATCGCGGTCATCAGCGCTCCGGCCGCGATGAGATTGGGATTGGTGAAGTACTGGCCCTGGAGATTGGCCAGCGCGGAGGTGATCGGCCGCTTGTCGCCGGTCTCGATCAGCGCGAGCGACCAGAAGAAGTCGTTGTAGATCCAGATGGCCTCCAGCGTGGCCAGCGCCGCGAACGCGGGACGGCACAGCGGCAGCACGATCTGGAAGAACTGGCGCCATACGGGGGCGCCGTCGACCAGCGCCGCCTCGGTGATCTCCTTGGGGATCGTCCTCATGTAGTTGCTGAGTACGAAGGTGCAGAAGCCGCACTGGTAGGCGATATGGATCGCGATGATGCCCCACACCGAGTTGTAGAGCAGGAGCGAGTCGCTCATCCACCAGGGCAGCGGGATCAGCAGATAGAGCCGGTAGAGCGGGGTGATGAGCACCTGGGCCGGCAGCAGGTTGCCCGCGGTGAAGAGCATCAGCAGGACGATGTTCCACCGGAAGTCGAAGCGTGTGACGAAGAAGGCCACCGCGGCGGAGAACAGCAGGGTGCCGAGGACCGCGGGGATGGTGATGAGAACGGAGTTCCAGAAGAAGTGCGGCATCCCGGACTGGTTCCAGGCGTCCGAGAAGTTCTCCAGGCTCAGACTGCTCGGCCAGGAGAGATAACCGTTTCTGCTGGTGTCCTCGTACGGCCGCAGCGAGGTGTAGACGGCCCAGAGCAGCGGCACGAGCCAGAGCAGGGCGATCCCGCCGAGGAGAAGGTGCCGGCCGGTCTGGCTCTTGGGACGGGAGGGACCATCGCCCGGCACGGGCGTACGGCGGGTCCGTGAGCCGGCGGCCGGGGGTGTGGCGGTCGCGGTCACTGGTCCTCCTTGCGGAAGTTCTGGAAGAGGAAGGTCCCGATGGCGGCCAGCGAGACGAGCAGCAGGACGACCGCGAGGGCCGAGCCGTAACCGATGTGGCTGGACTCGCCGATGATGTTGTCGGTGATCAGAAGGGAGAGCAGTTCCATACCGGGCTTGCTGCCGACTCCCCCGCCGAGTACGTAGACGATGTCGAAGGCCCGCAGCGACTCCATGACGGTGACGACCAGGATGATGATGTTGACGGGTTTGAGGGCGGGGAAGACGACGCGCAGAAAGGTCTGGCGTTCGTTGGCGCCGTCGAGGGCGGCGGCTTCCTTCAGCGCGGGGTCGAAGCCCTTCAGCCCCGCCAGATAGAGGATCATGATGTAGCCGGTGTGCCGCCAGGCGGAGGCGACGAGCACCGCCCAGAGATTGAGGTCCGGGTCGCCCAGCCAGTCGATGTGATGGCCGGGTGCCACCCCGTCGAGGACGCCGTTGAGCAGTCCGTTGTCGGGGTTGTAGATGATCTCCCAGATGAAGCCGACCACGGCCAGCGAGAGCACCATGGGCAGGAAGATCGCGGTCTGGTAGATCCGGGTGAAGCGGATCTTACGGTCGAGCTGGTAGGCCAGGAAGATACCGAACGGGGTCGGCAGCAGGGCCGTGAACAGCAGCCAGACGACGTTGTGCTGGACCGCCGGCCAGAACGGCGGGTAATTGGTGAGGATCTCCCGGTAGTTGCCCAGCCCGGTCCAGTGGATGTCGGACAGGGCGATGCCGTCCCAGCTCGTGAAGGAGAGTCCGAGGGAGGCGAGGGCCGGCAGCCAGACGAAGACCAGCAGGGCGACGAGCGGAATCCCGATGATGACCGTGAGGAAGACTCGGTCACCGGCGCCGAGCCGGCGCGGACGGGGCCCGGACCGGTCGTGTGACGGGGAGGGCGGCGCTGGGCGCACGGAGGACATGTGGAACCTTCCCGGGTCCTGGTCAGGCCGTGAAGAAGCGCGAGCGCTGGGACTCGATCTTCTTCAGCAGGGCCGAGCCGTCGTCGGGGTGGCCCAGCCACTGGGTGAGCCCCGGCAGTACGACGGTGGAGATGAAGCCCGGGTCGCTGTCGCGGTCGCCGAACTGGGTGATGTGCTTGGCCGAGGCGATGAGCTGGGCCGACTTCTTCTGGAGCGCGTTGTACGAGCCGGTGTCGGCCTGGGAGTTGACGGCGACGTTGCTCGGGTCGACGCCCATGTACAGATTCTCGGCCTTCGCGCTGCCGAGGAACTCCAGCAGCCGGCCGGCGCCTTCCGCGTTCTTCGGCCGCCGGCTGAGCATGAAGCCGTCGGTCGGTGCCTCGACGGTGTCCTGGCCGAAGGACGGGTCGATCTCGGGGAAGGCGAAGAAGTCGATGTCCTCGCGGAGCTTGTCGTCGGTGATCTGCTGGCCCAGGAAGAGTCCGATGACGGCCATACCGGACTTCTTGTCGAGCAGGGACTGCGCGGCGTCCTGCCAGGAGCGGCCGCCCGCGCCCTGCTGGTAGTAGGGGCTCAGCTCGCGCCAGAGGTCGAGCGTCCTGACGGTGCGCCGGTCGGTCCAGGAGATCTCGCCCCGCATCAGCGACATATGGAAGTCGTAGCCGTTGGCACGGAGGTTCAGATAGTCGAAGGCACCGAGGATGGACCAGCTGTCGCCGCCGCCGTAGCCGGACGCGATGGGCGAGAGACCGTCCTTCTTCATCCGCTTGGCGAGCGCGGTGAACTCGCTCCAGGTGCGGGGGGTCTCGTACCCGCGTTCCTGGAACAGGCTCCTGCGGTAGAAGACGGCCCATGGGTAGTTGTAGAGCGGGACGAAGTAGTACTTCCCGTCCAGTCCCCGGGAGAGCTGCTTGGCGGCGTCGCTGAAGCCGGCGCCTATCTTCTCCCACACGTCGTCGACGGGGTGGGCGAGACCCTTCTTGGCGAAGTACTGCATGCGGTAGCCGGCGAACCAGGTGAAGACATCGTCCGGAGTGCCCTGGAGGTAGTTGGAGATGCTCTTCTGGAAGGTGTCGTGGTCGACGGTGTTCGTCCTGACCGTGAGACCGCTGTCCTTGGTGAAGGCGTCGGTGACGGCCGCGTAGGCGGACTTGGGGGTGGCGTCCGCCCCGTTGGAGCCGAAGGTCACCGTCTTCGGATCGGCGGAGGGCCCGCCGCCGCAGGCGGTCAGGACGGGTGCGGCGAGCGCCGCGGCACCGATACCGAGGGCGCCGCGGACCACACCGCGGCGGCCGGGCCCACTGGCGGGCGAGGGGATGCGGCTCAGCGTCATCGCTACTCCTAATGCGTGTCTGTTCCGATGAAGGACTGGATGGCGGTGGCCGCGGCCCCGCGCGCCCACTCCTCGAAGGGCAGCGGACGTGTCATCACGTCGCACTGCGCGGCGGTTCCGAAGGCGGACGCGGTGAACGCGTCACGGATGTGCTCGGCGAAGAGGTCGTACGCGGCGAGGCCCTCACCGGAGATGATCACCCGTCGCGGTCCCAGCACATTGACGACGGCCCCGATGGCCCGCCCGATGGCCTCCCCGGCCCGCGCGTAGACCTCTCTGGCACCGGGGTCGCCCCGGTGGGCGAGGTCCAGGGCCTCTTCCGAGCCGGTGACCGGCAGACCGGTCACCTCCCTGACCCGGCGGATGATGGCCGAGTCCCCGGCGATCGCCTCCACACAGCCGTTGTTGCCGCAGTGGCACGGGGGACCCAGCGGATCGATGGAGAGATGGCCGATCTCACCGGCCACCCCGTGCGCGCCGGAGACCACCCGGCCGTGCACCACCAGACCGCAGCCGATGCCCGCGCCCACGGTCACCAGCGCGAAGTCGGAGATGCCCGCCCCGGCCCCGAACCACTGCTCGGCGACGGTCAGCGCGCGTACGTCGTTGTCGACCGTGACCGGCAGGCCCGTCACCGTCGCGGCCAGTTCGGCGAGCGGCACGTCCCGCCATTCCAGGAACGGCGAGTAACGCACCACCCCGGCGGCCCGGTCCACATCGCCGGAGACCGCGAGGCCGAGACCCCGTACCTCCACACCGAATCCGTCGGCCTCGGTGAGGAGTTCCTGGACGAGTCCGGCGATCGAGGCGAGCACGGCGCCCGGATCGCGGGCGGTGAGCGGCAGGTGCCGGGCCACCCGGATACGGCAGCAGAGATCGGCGAGGACCGCGATGATCTCGTCACCGGTCACCTTGACCCCGATGAACAGGGCCCTGCCGCCGTCCACCCGCAGGGGGTTGGCGGGACGTCCGAGGGCGGGCCGCGCCTCCTCGTCCACGCCCTCGACCAGATAGCCGGCCTCCATCAGCGGACGTACCGCCTTGGTGACCGCGGCCGAGGAGAGGGCGGTGCGCCGGGCTATCTCGATCCGCGTGAGCGGGCCGTGGGACAGCACGGTGGTGAAGACGAGGGAAGCGGCCGGCGTCGGTACCGGAACCGCCTCGGTGCGAGGGGTCGAGCGCATGGCCGAAACGTAGGTGGGTTCTTTTCCGCTGTCAATGAAAGAAGCAAGCTCCTTTCGAAGCAGCAACTGGAAGGGGTCCGATCATGCGATTACGAGACTGGTACGGGGTATTGACAGGTGATCGAAGGGATAGTTGGCTGCGGACTGCTCTCGTGGCGCTACCCGAACGTGAGGATCCATGCCTGTGATCTCCTTCGCCCCGGACACCGGGGTCTGGCTGCTCTCCACTCCGCGCACCTCGTACGCGCTGCGGATCGACGCGTCGGGGGCGCCCTGTCATCTCGCGTGGGGACCACGGCTGACCCTTGAGGAGGCAGGCGAACTGGTCCTTCCTCCGGCGCCCGCGGCCAGCAGTTTCGAGGGACGGCCGGCCGTCGGTGAGGAGTTGCCCGTCGACGGCGGGGCCCGTTTCGGCCCGCCCTCGCTCCAGGTGCGGTTCGCCGACGGCACGCGCGCCGTCGAGTGGCTGCCGACCGGCCACCGGGTCCTTGAACCGGACCCGGGAACGGGAACGGGAACGGGAACGGCCCCGGGGCGGGGACCGGGAACGGAAACGGTCTCCGGGCGGGCCCCGGGGGCGGCCGAACTCGCCCTGGAGTTCAGGGACCGGCACTACCCCCTGGAGATCACGCTCCACTACCGCGTCCATGACGACAGTGATGTGATCGAACGCTGGACCGTGCTGCGCAACACCGGCGAGGACCCCGTGGCACTGCCGCGCGCCGACTCCGCCGCCTGGACCCTGCCGGCCAGGGAGGACTACCGGCTCAGCCATGTCACGGGCCAGTGGTCCGCCGAGACCCAGCTGCGCAGGGAGCGGCTGCCGTTCGGGGAGACCGTACTCACCAGCAGACGGGGGATCAGCAGCCATCACGCCAATCCCTGGGTGATGGTGGACGCCGGTGACGCGACCGAGGAGCGGGGGCAGGTGTGGAGCGCGGCCCTGGCCTGGAGCGGCAGTTGGCGTATCACCGCGCAGCGCACGCCCGACGGACGGGCGGGGTTCACGGGTGGCGCGGGCCAGGACGGTACGGCCCTGCCGCTCGGTCCGGGCGAGGAGTTCACCACCCCGGTGCACGCCGGTCTGTACACCGACGGCGGCTTCGGCGCGACGAGCCGGGCCTGGCACGCGTACACCCTCGCCCATGTGCTGCCGCATCCCGACGAGATCCGGCCGGTGCTCTACAACTCGTGGGAGGCGACGGGATTCGATGTCGACGAGGCCGGCCAGCGCGCGCTCGCGGCCCGCGCGGCGGCGCTCGGGGTGGAGCTGTACGTCATGGACGACGGCTGGTTCGGCGCCCGGCGCAGCGAGAAGGCCGGGCTCGGCGACTGGACACCGTCCACCGATCGCTTCCCCGCCGGGCTCACGCCCCTGGTGCAGGAGGTCCACCGGCTCGGTATGCGGTTCGGGCTGTGGGTGGAGCCCGAGATGGTCAACCCCGACAGCGATCTCTACCGTGCGCACCCGGAGTGGGTGCTGCACTTCCCGCACCGCGACCGCACCGAGCTGCGCGGTCAGCTCGTCCTCAACTTCGCCCGCCGCGATGTGGCGGACTGGGCGTACGGCTGGCTGACCGAGCTGGTCGGCGCCCATGGCGTCGACTTCCTGAAGTGGGACATGAACCGCGCGTTCAGCGAGGCGGGCTGGCCGGACCGGGCCGACGGCGCCGACCGGGTGGGGACCGCGTATGTGCGCAACCTCTACGGAGTTCTCGACCGGCTGCGCGCCGACCACCCCGAGCTGCGGATCGAGTCGTGCAGCGGTGGCGGCGGCCGGGTGGATCTGGGCATTCTGTCCCGTACCGACCAGGCGTGGACCTCGGACAACACGGACGCCGCGGACCGGATCCTGATCCAGCACGGGTACGGCCAGCTCTATCCGGCGCGGACCATGGCCGCGTGGGTGACCGATGTGCCGAACCAGCTCACCGGCCGCTCGGTGCCCCTGCGCTTCCGCTTCCATGTGGCGATGGCCGGGGTGCTGGGGGTGGGCGGCGATCTCACCCGCTGGTCGGACGGTGAACTGGCGGAGGGCGCGGAGCTGGTGGCGTGGTACAAGCGCGTGCGCCATCTCGTCCAGCACGGCACGCTGCACCGGCCGCGCGGTCCCGTGGACGACGGGCCGGCCGCGGTGCAGTACACCGCGCGGGACGGAGGTGAGGCGCTGCTGCTGGTCTGGCGGCGCGCGCCCCGCCATGGCGCCCCGCGTGTCCCGCTCCGGCTGGCCGGCCTGGACCCCGCCGCCCGCTATCGCGACGCCCGTACCGGTGCCGTCCACTCCGCGGCCGTACTGACCGGCTACGGCTACGAGCCCGATCTGCCCCCCGGCGACTGGTCGAGCACGGCGGTGCATCTGATCCGCGTGCGGGACGAATGATCCGGGCACCGCTGACCGGGCGCCGCTGATCCGGCTGCCGTGACGGGTGGGGCCGTCCTGTGTCAGATGCGCCAGGCGCGGATGTGCTGCGCCGCCTGGTACACGTTCACCTTGCCCGACTGGACGGCGCGCACCAGTTCGACGAGCGCGCCGTACGGCGGATCGATTCCCTCACCGGACGCGTGCATATAGGCGGCGACGACCTGGCACGCGTACAGGCTGTTGCGGTACGGCAGCGGCTCCAGCCGCACGAGGGTGTGGAAGAGGGCCGCCGCGCGCCAGGCCACATCGGGTTCGCTGGTGGCCGGACGCGGGATCCGGGTCTTGTGCCGCGCGACGGCGGCGACCAGGGCGGAGTAGTCGGCGACGGACACATCTTCGGGGACGGCCTGTTCCTGTACGTCCAGGAGCCAGGCCACATCGATATGGAGCACGGGCATCAGGCGGCGTCCACCTGCCGGTTCTCATGCTCGGCGGGTGGGATCTCATCGGCGAAGGCCTCGTCGAACTCGGTCCTGTGCCGCTCGCCCCAGGTGACCGCGTACCGGACGAACTGGATCCGCTGCTGCTCACGCAGGGGCAGATCGTGGACGTACTGCTTGAGCGACTTGCCCTCGGCGGCGGCCGCGGCGCGGACCGCCTCCAGCTCGTCCTCGGTGAAACTGATGTTGAGAGATGGCATGGACCTACGGTACCTAACCGGTACCGTTCAGGGAAGTGCCCAGGTCACACCGCCTGCCCAGGTCATAACCGCCCCCAGCCGTTCCCCCGGCCCGGGTGCGGCCGGGTGCGGGGGTACGCCCGCCGCACCGGAGCGGCGGGGTGTCGCGGGGGGGCGTCGCAGGAAGGGCGTCGCGGGGGTCGCGGGGTCGCAGGGGTTTCAGAGCCCGGCGAGGACGGTCTCCAGATCGTCCAGGCCCAGGGAGCCCTGCGACAGCGCGGCCATGTGCCAGCGCTTGAGATCGAAGTCACGGCCGTCGCGGCGGTGCGCCGTACGTGCCGCCTCGCGCCCGCGCAGCCAGGAGCGCTCGCCGAGCTTGTAGCCGATGGCCTGGCCGGGCGTGCCCTGGTAGCGGATCACCTCCTTGCGGACGAACTCGTCCGGACGGCCGCTGTGCGCCCTGAAGAACCGCTCCGCCAGCGCGGGGGTCCACCGCTCGCCGGGCCGGAAGGGCGAGTGCCCGGGAATCCTCAGCTCCAGATGCATCCCGAGGTCGATGACCACCCGTACCGCGCGCATCATCTGCATGTCGAGATAGCCGAGCCGGTGCTCGGGATCGGAGAGGAAGCCCAGCTCGTCCATGAGCCGCTCCGCGTAGAGCGCCCAGCCCTCCGCGTTGGCGCTCACCGTCCCGACACCCGTCTGGTAGCGGGAGAGCCGGTCGGACAGATGGGCCCACTGGGCCAGCTGGAGATGGTGGCCGGGGACGCCCTCGTGGTACCAGGTGGAGACCAGTTCGTACGTCGGGAAGCGCGTCCTGCCCATGGTCGGCAGCCAGGTGCGGCCGGGGCGGGTGAAGTCCTCCGAGGGCGAGGTGTAGTACGGCGCGGGGCTGCTGCCCGCGGGGGCGAGGCGGGACTCGACACGGGCGACCCGCTCGGCGATGTCGAAGTGGGTGCCGTCCAGACGCCCGACGGCCTCGTCCATCAGGTCCTGGAGCCAGACGCGTACCTCCTCCTCCCCCTCGACGGCATGGCCATGGGTGTCGAGGTGCTTCAGCACCGTCCAGGGCGTCGCCGCGTCCGGCTGGATCCTGGCCGCCTCGGTCCGCATCTCGTCGAGCAGCCGGTGGAACTCGGACCAGCCGTACTCGTACGCCTCGTCCAGGTCGAGATCGATCCCGTTGAAGTAGCGCGCGCAGACGGCGTACCGCTCGCGGCCCACCACCTCCGGGGCGCCCGCGACACCGGGGGCGTAGACCTGGCTGAGCCACTCCCGCAGCCGTCCGACGGCGGCGGTGGCCTCCAGCGCGGCGCTCTCCAGCTCCTTGCGCAGCGCCTCGGGACCGGGGGCGACGAACTGGCTGAACCAGCCGCCCTTCCGGCCGGTCCACTCGTCCAGCTGCCCGACCATGGCGGTGATCTGGCGCGGGCCGCCGGGCAGGCCCCGGCGCAGGCCCTCGGTGAGCGCGGCGCGATAGCTCTCCAGCGAGGCGGGAAGGGCGCGCAGCCGGCGCTCCACCACGCGCCAGTCCTCGTCGTCGGCGGTGGGGGTGAGCGTGAGGGCGGTCCGGATCTGGTGCACGGGAGAGAAGATGTTGGAGACCGAGCGGAGTGTCTCGCCCGTCTCGTGCATCGCGAGTTCCGCGGTGAGCCGCTCGCGCAGGAGCCGGGCGCAGTTCCGCTCGATCGCCGCGTCGGAACCGGCGTCCGGGCCCGTGCCGGTGCGGGTACCCGAGCCGGTGCCGGTGCCGGCACCCGCCCCGGCCCCGGCATCGGTCGCCAAGTCCCCCTCGGGCACGGTCTGCTGACTCGTCGCGGCGGCGAGGCGGCGCAGTGTGTCTCCGGCGAGCCGCGCGAGCTGATCGATGCCGTCCGGGGAGAAGTCGGGCAGTCTGCCATGGCTGGCCCGGTCGCCGATGATCGTACCGAGCACCGGATCCAGCACGATCAGATCATCGGCGTAGGCGTCCGCGATCCGGCGCGGCGGGGACGGGGAGGCGGCGGAAGGCAGTGGCCGGGAGTGTGTGGTGTCAGACATGCGGATCATCCTCACTCCCGGCGGGCCGCGATGCCCGGCCGATGACGGCAGACGCCGCAAAACCGCCGTACCTTCCGCTGACGCCATCGGCCGCCGGCACGGTTCACTTGTGGTGAGCCGCGACGAACTCCCCCTGACGCGCGGGCCTTTCACGAGGAGTGTGTGTGTCCGTCGAAGCAGCCCACCGTGCGATCGCCGCCTCCGTCGCCTCTCTGATGCCCCGGGCCCGCACCGAACTGGCCGAGCTGGTCGCGTTCCGCTCGGTGGCCGGTCCGGCACGTCCGCCCGGGAGCGAGTGCGAGGCCGCGGCGGAGTGGTTGGCCGGAACCCTGCGCGCCGAAGGTTTCCAGGACGTGGCGTTACTGGACACCCCGGACGGAGCCCGGTCGGTGTACGGCTCGCTGCCGGGACCGGCCGCGAGCCCGACCGTACTCCTCTACGCGCACTACGACATCCGGCCGTCCCTGGACGAATCCGCCTGGCGCACCCCGCCCTTCACCCTGACCGTGCGGGAGAACGGCCGGTGGTACGGACGGGGCGCGGCCGGCTGCAAGGGCGGCATCGTCATGCATCTGCTCGCCCTGCGCGCGTTACGGGCCGGTGGCGGGCCGCCGGTGAACGTCAAACTGATCGTGGAGGGCTCGCGGGAGCGGGGTACGGGCGGCCTGGAACGGTACGCGCGTGCGCACCCGGAGCTCCTCGCCGCCGACACCGTGGTCATCGGTGACACCGGCAACGTACGGGCCGGGCTGCCGACCGTGACCGTCTCGCTGCGCGGGGCGGTGCGGGCCCGTGTCACGGTGGAGACCGAGCCCTTGCGGCGCGGCCCGTCCGCGGACGCGCACTCCGGACCGTCCGGCACCGGCCGTACGGCGGACAGCACGCGGGCACCCGACGCCACGGCCGCGCTGATCCGTACGCTCGCCTCTCTGCACGACGGCGAGGGCAACACGGTCGTCGACGGCCTCGACGGCGCCGGGCGCTGGTGCGGTGTGCCGTATCCGCGCAGGCGGTTCCGCGGCGATGCCGCGGTGCTCCACGGCGTGGACCTGCCGGGTTCGGGGACCGTCGCCGACCGCCTCTGGGCCCGTCCCTCCGCGACCGTCACCGGACTCGACTGTCCGCGGCCGGGCAGTGGGGACGGCGCGCGGGCGCTGGTCTGTCTCCGGATCCCGCCCGGGACGGACGCCGCCAGGGCCGCCGAACTGCTCACGCGCCATCTGGAGTCGCACACGCCCTGGGGCGCGCGGGTGCGGGTGGAGACCGTCGGACAGGAGGAGCCGTTCAGCGCCGACACCACGGCTCCGGCCTACACCGCGATGGCCGAGGCCATGCGGCTGGCGTACGGGCAGGAGATGCGGGTGGCGGGCCTCGGTGGCTCGGTCCCGCTCTGCGGCACCCTCGCGGATCTCTCACCCCGGGCCGAGATCCTGCTGATCGGCCTGGGCGAGCCCGAGGCGCGGGTCCACGCGGTGAACGAGAGTCTGGACCCGCGCGAGCTCGAACGGATGTCGGTCACCGAGGCGCTGTTCCTGTGGCGGCTGCGGAACCGGCGTGCGCACGGTCCTTGTCGGCCTTGAGCCAGGCCAGGGCCGCCGCCGTCATCGCGGTGATCCCGGTGGGCAGAGCGGTGCGGACGTCCGGGGCGAACTCCGGCGAGTGGTTCGGCGGCAGAGCCGCGAGCTTCTCCTCGGCCGTGCCGGGGGTCGTGGCCCAGGTCTTCGGGCCGACCGTCCCGAGCATCCAGTAGGACAGCGCGATCCCCGTCGTCCCGTGCAGGGACGCTCCCGCGTCCCCGTAGAGCGGAAAGTCCTCGGTGGCCATGGCGGGTGGCCAGAGCGCCACCCGCTCGGGTCCGTACAGCTCCTCGTGGGCCCGGCGCACGGCCGCCGTGGCAGCCGGGTCGGGGTGGGTGACGGGGGACCGGGAGACGACCGTGATCTCCGGCTCCCGGGGACAGCCGGACGCGGCGCACTCGGCTCTGATGACGCGTTCCACCGAGCCGGTCATCCGGTCGAGGGCGCGCTCGGACAGGGCGCGCACGGTGATACCGAGGGTCGCCAGTCCGGGGATCAGATTGCCGGCGGTGCCCGAGTGGAACGACCCCACGTTCAGGGCCACTTGCTCGGCCGGGGCGGACTCGCGGGACACCGCCCCCTGGAGCCGCAGCACGGCCGCGGCGCCGGTGAGCACCGGGTCCACCGCGAGCTGCGGGGTGCCCGCGTGTCCCGCGCGGCCGTGGATGACGGCCTCGATGCCGGCGCTCCCCGCCAGCATCGGGCCGTAACCGTGGGCGACCATACCGCCGAGCAGTGGCGCGGTGTGCTGGGCGAGTACGGCGTCGGGCCGCCCGAAGCGCTCGTACAGCCCGTCCTCCAGCATGGCCCGCGCTCCCGTGAGGGTCTCCTCCGCCGGCTGGCCGACGATCACCGCCGTGCCGCGCCAGCTCTCCCTGGCGCGGGCCAGCAGGGACGCGGCGCCCGCGACGGCGGCCAGATGCAGATCGTGTCCGCAGGCGTGGGTGACCGGGCCCTCGCTGGCGTAGGGCAGTCCGGTGCGCTCCGCCAGGGGCAGGGCGTCGAGTTCGGCGCGGATCAGGACGCGCGGTCCGTCGCCGTTGCGCAGCACCCCGACGACACCATGGCCGCCGATGCCCTCCGTCACCTCGTAGCCCGCGTCCCGCAGCCACCGCCCCAGCGCGGCGGCGGTCCGCCGTTCCTCGCCGGAGAGTTCGGGATGGCGGTGCAGATCCAGATAGAGGGCGACCGCCGGGCGCAGGACCTCGGCCAGCCCGTCCAGGACGGGGGCGTTCGTTCCGGGGTGCGGGTTCGCGACAGGGCTCACCCGGTCCATGGTGCGGTACGGGACGGGTCCGCCACGTACAGACCGCTGACACGAGTGGTCAGTGGAAGACGTGCCGTTCTGGAAGTGGGGTCCGCTGGAATACGGGTGGCACAGACGGATCGGGTCACCGGGGAGCCCCCCGGGGACCGGGCTTTCCCCTAAGGAGTCACCATGGCTGACAAGAGCACCCTCGCCTCCCTGGCCGACGAGATCATGGAGCTGGAGTCCGAGACCTTCGAGATCTCCGACTACTCGGACGCCAGCGAGGTCGTGCTCGCGGGCTCCACGAGCTGCAGCTCGACGTCGACCTGCTCCTCCACCACCAGCACCACCTCCTGCAGCGCCTGATCCCACGCGCTCGGCGAAGAGGCGGGCGGTACCTGCGAGCTCTCGCGGGTACCGTCCGCTTCCATGTGCGGCATGTGCCCCGCCACGGCGCGGGCGGGGCACGGGAGTTACGGGAAGGGGTGCGGCACCATCCTGATCTCCGCCTCCGTCAGCTCGCCGGAGCGCAGCCCGCCCCGCCACGCGGCGGTCCGCAGACGCGGCATCAGCGGGGCGCGCTGACGCGACCAGCCGAAGTCGATGGGCAGCAGTCCGGGGACGATGGTGGCCACGGTACGCAGTCCGATACGGTGCTGTTCGGGCGTGGTCTGGTCGACGACGATCACATCGTGCCCCGCCCGTACGAGTTCGTCCCGGCAGTGGATCACATCGTCCCGCAGATCGCCGGTGCGCGGCCTGTCCCGCTCCTCCCACGTACGGTAGACGTCGGCCATCGGTCTGACGGCGGACGGCTCCCGGTAACCGCGGACATGTTCGGCCATCCTCGGCAGACCGTAGAGCTGGGCGTGGTCCTTGAGATGCAGGACCTTCCCGAAGTCCTCGGCCATGGCGTCCAGTTCGGCGCGGCGCTCCTCCACCTGGCGGGGCAGATGCGGGATATAGGTGAGGACCTCGGACAGGGCTCCCTCCAGGGCCGCCGCCGGATCGAGGCTCGCGCCCGCGCCGAAGGAGAAGGTGCCGGGCCCGCCGTCACGCCGTACGGCCAGACCGGTGACGACCGGTACGGCGAGATCGATCCGGTTGTCGAACGCGTGGACGTCATAGCCCTGGAGGGCCGCCCGGTCGATCATCGTGCGGACGGTGGGATCGCCGACGGAGTCCAGATTGATCTCGGTGAGCGGGGTGCCGCCGTACCAGGCGACCAGGAAGGCGTCCCGTTCGATGAGTTCGAGCAGTCCGCCCAGTACCGCCTCCTCCAGACAGCTCCCGATCGCGCAGCCGTTGGAGCACTCGAAGACGAAGTTGTCGGAGGCGAGACCGGCGCTGTAGTGCACGAGCCGGGCCGGTACGAGCAGGGGGCGCTCGTCGCGCAGCGAGTAGCCCCAGACCCAGGGGATGGGCCGGTCGGGGTCGAAGGGGCTGACCATGGGGTCGTCACGGTAGGTCTCGGGCGGATAGTAGCCGCACTCGGCCGGGTCGAGAGCGGGCGGACCGTCCCCGCCGAGCTCGCTGTAGGCGGCCGTGAGCAGGGTGGTGCCGGTGCGCCGGTGGGTTCCCGCGTACCGCTCCAGCCCCTCCAGAAAGGCGAGATCGCGGCTGGCGTCGAAGCCGTTGGCCTGGCCGCTCCAGGTCACATCCGTCAGACCCGCGTATCCGCGCATGAAGACACTGCCCGCGACCGGAGCGGTGGTGGGTGAGGTGACATTGATCCAGGTGCCGGCGCCGAGCACCCCGGAGACCGGGTTGGCGAGCGCCATGACCGGCATCGGATATGAGGAGGCGCGGCGCAGCCGGTACACGTCGGGCGAGGGCTTGGGCCGGCTGACGAGTCCGAGCCGCGCCTCGTCCCGGCTGTCGGTGCCGCGCGGACCGCAGTGCGGGCAGAGCGGATCGGCGAGCAGCGGATAGGTCCGCACCTCAAGGGTGGTGAGATCGAGCTGTGAGACCTGGGGCAGCCGGCGGTCGGCCGCCGTCCCCTCCGGCGGGAGGACGGAGTCCGAGAGGACCACGGCGCGGTAGAGGGCCTCCACGGCGTCGATCGCGTACGGGGTGAGGCGCGGCCAGTGGCCGGCCGCGCGGGTACGGGCGCCGGTCTCCAGGGCGTCCCGCTCGGTGCGGGTACGCAGCCGCTGCCACCGCATGGCCAGACACCGGCCGCAGGCGGAGGCGTCGCCGTCACCGCCCCAGGGACCCACCAGTACCGTGCGCGCGGTGAGATGGACGGTGGCCCCGGGGCGTACGGCGGCGAAGGGGTCGCGGTCACCGTCGCCGTCGCCGTCGCGGTCGCGGTCGCCGAGGACATCTCCGGCGCCGAGGGGGACCACCACGGGAGCGGCGGCCGGGGCGAGCCGCCCGGCGAGCGAGCGCCGGAGAAGATCCCGTGCCGGCTCCAGCGGTACGCCGTCCGTGGAATTGGCTGTGGTGGAGGTGGCTGAGCCGGTGTCCGTGTCCGTGTGGGTGGACCGGCCACCGGTCGTGGATGCCGTCATGTCTTGTTGCTCCAGCGGAACGTCTTCAGCGCGAGCGCGCCGAAGAGGACGGTGAAGACGATCAGCCCCCCGCAGCCGATCGCGATGTCGTCGAGTCCGCCGCGGCCGGAGAGCGCCGCGGACACCGCGTCGTTGAGATAGCGCAGCGGCAGCACCCGGGAGACGGCCTGGAGCCAGGACGGCATCATGTCGAGCGGGAGGAACGAGCCGGAGAGGAAGGCCATCGGCACCATGAGGAAGTTGGCGATGGCGGCGACCGCCTCGGGGGTGTCGGCGTACGAGCCGATCACCACGCCGATGGTGAGGAACGCGGTGATGCCGAGCACCAGCACGGGCAGGGCCAGCGGCCAGCGGGCGTCCAGTTCCAGTCCGAACAGCGGCAGCATCGCCACCGCCACGAACACCACGGCCTGTACGGCTCCCACCGCGAGCGCGAGCACATAGCGGGAGGCCAGCACCGCGGGCAGCCGGGTGGGTGTCATCCGGATCAGCCGCAGCAGATCGTCGCGGCGCCACTGCATCAGGGTGAAGGCCACACCGAACACGGCGGCGTTGGCCACACCCCAGGACATGACGCCCGGCGCGATGTAGGAGATATAGGGACGGCCGGTCTCCGCCACCTCCTGGCCTCGGAAGATCAGTCCGAAGACGACCAGGAAGAGGAGGGGGAAGGCGAAGGTGAAGAAGAGGGTCGCCTTGTCCCGGACCTGCGCCCGGAAACCGGCCCCTGTCAGTGCCGCGTACGCGCTCATCCCTGCCGCTCCGTGTTCTCGCTGCCGTGCGTGCTGTTCGTGCCGTCGGTGCCTTCGGTGTCCCGCGTGCCTTCGGTGCCGTGCGTGCCGCCGTTGGTGCCGGTGAGTTCGAGGTAGACGTCCTCCAGCGTGGCCGTACGGGTCTGGACGCCGTCCAGACCCGTGATCGCGTCGACCGCCTGGAGCACCTTGCCGGGGACGGCGGTCTCCAGGACGAGCGAACCGCCCTGCACGGTGACCCGGTCGACACCGGGAATGGCCGCCGCGTCCCGCTCGCTCATCCGCTCGGCGGGGATCAGCAGCCGGGTCGGTACGGCGGCGGCGGTCACGAGATGGTGCGGGGAGTCCAGGGCGACGACGGATCCGTCGACGAGGATCGCCACCCGGTCGCAGAGTGCCTCGGCCTCGTCGAGATGGTGGGTGGTGTAGACGATGGTGCGGCCCTCGCTCTTGAGGTCGCGCAGCACCTTCCACAGATCGCGGCGGGCCTGCGGGTCCAGCGCGGCGGTGGGCTCGTCCAGGAAGATCAGCTCGGGTCCGTGCACCAGCGCGGAGGCGATGGCGAGACGCTGGCGCTGGCCGCCGGAGAGATTCTCGACCATCACATCGCGCTGCTCCGCCAGCCCGACCGAGCCGAGGGTACGGTCGGCGTCCTCGCGCCCGGCCCCGTACAGGGCGGCGACGGTACGGAGGTGTTCGCGCGCCGTCTGGCGTACGAAGAAGGCGGAGGACTGCGTCTGCACACCGAGTTTCGGCAGCAGGGCCACATTCCGCGGCCAGGGCGACCGGCCGAGCACCGTGACGGTCCCGGAGTCCGCCTCGCGCAGTCCCTCCATGATCTCGACGAGGGTGGTCTTCCCCGCGCCGTTGGGTCCGAGGAGTCCGAAGAACTCCCCGCGGTTCACATGGAGTGACACCCCGTCGACGGCCTGGCGGTCGCCGTATCGCTTGCGTATCGCGTCGACGACGATCGCCGCGTCGGTGGCTGCCTCGTCCGGCACGGACGCCATGGTCCTGGCCTCGCTCATGTGGTTCTGCGCCCCTCGGGGGTTGTGGGTCAGTGAACTAGGTTGAAGTACAGGCCTGTTGCCAGGGCCGCCAGTATCAGCACGACGAGCAGGGCCGACCCCACCGCGTAGCCGAGATAGAGGGTGCGGGCCCGGCGCGGGTAGGCGGCCGCGGCCGCGCGGTCGCCGAGGCGCAGCCGCAGATAGCGCCCGCTCTCCGGCCCGAGACGGGAGACGCGCAGAGCGTGGCCGAGCATCGTGTAACCGTCAAGTGGGGGCAGCGGCAGCAGGTTGACGAGGGCCTGGACGCTGCCGAGCAGCAGCAGACCGGACAGGACACGGCGGGTCGGGTCCCCGGCGGGCAGCGCGGCCCACCAGGCCAGGAACGGCAGCAGGAAGAGCAGATTGGCGAAGGCCCCCGCGCCGGCCACCACGAACTGATGCCAACGGGTCCGCAGATAACGGTAGTTGTCCACCGTGCAGTACATGACGGCCATGGGCAGCCGCCAGCGCAGTCCGATCTCGCTGACGGTGCCTCCGTAGTGCCGGGCGGCGACTCCGTGCGCGAGTTCGTGCAGCGCCGTGCTGAGCCAGAGCAGCGTGAAGACCGCGATCAGCGCGACGGGCCGGTGGAACAGCCACCAGGTGTCGCCGGCCAGTTCGGGCAGCGCCGACGCGAGCAGCACCTCCATCGCCGCGAGGAGCCCGGTCAGCGGAAGCAGGAACGGGGCGCGCAGCACGGGACGCAGCAGCCGGTGGAGACGGCCCGTGGTGGCGTTCGCGTCGGCGACCAGCCGCATGGTGCCACGCAGCAGGGTGCCGTTGAACGGCCCGCTCGCCGTGACCGCCGCGGCCGCCGGGGCCGCCGGGCCCGTAGCCGCCGGAGCCGGACGCGCGGGCGCGCCGGCCAGCAGGCCCCGGGTGCCCAGCAGTCCGAGGAGCCGTTTCCAGTGCGGCTCGGCGAGGCGCTTGCCGAAGGCATCGGCGTACTCCTCCCCGATCTCCCCCAGGCTGCGGACGCCGTCGAGCCGGGAGATCAGGAAGTACTCCTTCACCCCCACCTCGAAGGCGGCGCCCCCTTCCGGGTCCTTGATCAGATGCACGGTGGCCGGGCCGTGCAGCAGGGCGGGACTGAGCAGGACGTCCGGGCGCAGCGCCGGACGGTGGGCGAGGAATCCGGCCGTGGAGCCGGAAGCGGTGGGGACGGGCGTACCGGCGGTGGGCCGCCGCGCCTCGGCGGAGCCGGCGGGTGAACCGCTCATGGGATCGCCGCCGGGGTGGGAGTGCCGGTGATGCCCTCGCGCAGGACCCGGCCCAGCACATGCGACAGATACGCCTCGTCGCGAATCGTCACATGCAGCCGGTTGTTGGTCATATGCATGTACGGGGAGAGCAGCAGGGGCAGCGCCACGGCGGGGTCGGTGACCGACTCGTCGCGCGTACCGTCCCAGGAGCGGAACACCAGCTCACCCCGGACGGCCAACTCCTCGGCGCGGGAGCGGAGTTCGAGGCAGTGTTCGGCCCAGCCGCGCAGAAAGGCGGGGAGCCGGCCCAGTTCGCCGGTACGGACGGCCTGCCGGATTCCCTCGAAGCGGCGGCCGAGGCCGGGAGCCATCTCCGCGTAGTTCTTGTCGTACTCCTTCGAGCCGATGAAACCGGTGCCGGGGAACGCCTTGTGCCAGAACTCGTAATAGCGGTCGAGATACGCGCCGAGTTCATCGCGTTCGGGCAGGAAACATCCGGCCATGACCATCATGAGCTGGGCCGAGGTACCGAGCAGCACGGTCCGCAGATGCAGATTCATGGTGCGGAAGGCGTCCATGACCAGATCGCTGGAGTGCGCGAAGTGCCATTCGGCCAGTTCGATACCGGCCGGGCCGCCGTACTTGCCGTACTCGGGCTCGTAGGGCTCGTACGAGGAGGAATTGTTGGGCCGGAGATTCATCCTGCCGTCCGCGTCCATGAAGGCGCCGCGGTCGCCCTCCGGGAACTCGATCTCGAAGAGGGTGTTGTAGAACTCGTTCAGAAAGCCCGAGTCCACCTCGTAGAGGGCGGGTCTGGCGCGGAGAAAGGCGCTGATGGCCTCCTCGGCACGGCGGCGCACCTCGGCGGTGGCCGTCGCCGAGGCGGGCTTGAGGCGCAGCCGGACATGCGGCCCCTCCAGCCAGTAGTTGATGAAGAAGTGGCCCGCCAGCAGTCCGTCGGCGGTCAGGCCGGCCACCAGCGGGCGGACACAGTTCACCAGCAGGGGCTGCGGGTTGGCCGCGTAGAAGATGTGGATGGCCTGCCAGTCGCCCGCGACGGCGGCCCCCGGGGCGATGGGGTCCGGGGCAACGGGACCCGGGGCGGCGGAGCCCGAGCCGGCGGGGACCGGGGCGGCGGCGGGAGCGGGGGTCAGCTCTGACATGTCGGTGCGCCCTCTGTACGTCGTCGGGTCGAGGTGAAGGTCTCCACGGCCAGCTCGGCGACATGGCTGCCGCGCGCGGACCGGACATGCAGCCCGCCCTCGGAAGGGAGCATCTCCCGCAGCACGACCCGGTCGTCGGGGTGTGCCGGGAGCGCTTCGAGAGCGGTGAGGGAGAGAAGGCTCCGGAAGTCCACATACTGGGGTTTGGCGCCCGCGCCGCCCCTGGGCCCGCCGGAGACGGTGGCGAAGACCTGGTCGGGCAGCCGGTGCGCGCGCCGCCAGCGCTGCCAGTCGAGGAACCACTCCTGGTCGCCGGTGCCGGGACGGCGCCTCGGCAGCGTCCCCGCCGTGGTGGTCCAGCTCCGCCGGCTCAGGACGACATCGCCGTGCAGCACTCGGGGGCGCGCGGTGACACCGTCCGCGGCCTCGCCCTCCGGGACACCGGCCCACACGTCGAGGGGCGCCATCGAGGTCGGGGAGAGCAGAAGCAGGGTGCGCGGGATCTCGGGCAGCGCGAGCGGCACGAGATAACCGAGATAGACCGGGACGACCTCGCGCCCGAGCCGGGCGGAGCGCAGGACCAGCCGGTCGGTGTCCTCGTCGTGCTCGACGGAGAGGTCGTCGAGCTGGATACGGCGGTCCTCGGGGACGGTGCTCGACTCACCGGGGCAGACGATCTCGTAGTCGGTGAGCGGGCTGTGCAGATTGAGATTGCTGGTGACCGCGCCTCCGGTGATCTCGGCGAGCACCGCTCCGTCGGGCGTGAGGGCGGCGGCGGTGGCACGCAGCTCACGGGAGAAGGCCTCCGCCTCCCCGGACGGACCCGGTGTGTCGTAGACATGGGTGAACCGGCTGAAGGGGAAGGAGAGTCCGCCGTAGGAGCGGTTGAGCACGATCAGCGGGGCGCCGTCCTCGCGGGCGAGCTGGAGATGGTGCGACTGGGGTACGAAGTCGCCCGCGACCGGGGCGAGTTCGGTGGCCACCGGGGCGAGGTCCGCCTCCCCGAGCCGGATCTCGGCCGCGTCACCGCGCGTCTCCCAGGCCTGTCGCATCCGGCCGATGAACGCCCTGCGCGCCGCGTCGATGGAACGGATCCCGGGGAGACCGAGCCAGTTCTCCTCCGGCACGTACTCGCCCCGGTCGTCGAAGGGCCGCCGCTTGCCAGCGAAGGAGAGGTACTGGTCGAAGAAATCCTCGTGGAAGTCGTGGACGAGCCCGAGCAGATCGTCGCACCGTCCGCCGCGCCCGTACCGCGCGAGGAAGAACCCCTTGAAGGTGACGCGCTGGGGCAGGGTCAGATCGAAGGCGGGCAGGATCCGTTCGACGGAGCGCAGCGCACCGCCGGCCGGTCCGGTCCAGGCGCCCAGAGCGCAGCTCACCGCGCGGCCCGCGCTGACGTCCTCGTACAGCAGCGTCTGCGGGAGTGTGGCCTCGGTCTCGCCGTCGGTCAACAGGGCCTGGGCCGAGCGCAGTCCGGCGCGCAGCTCGCGCAGCAGCTCCGCCCGCTCGGCGCGGCCGGCCGAGGGGAAGCGGTCGATGGCGGAGACGGGTCCTCCGAGGGCGGCGGCCAGTTCGTCGGCCCAGGGACGGCCGAGTCCGCCGAGCGCGCCGCGGAAGGAGCGCAGCGGATCGGGGCTGTGGACATCGGTGTCCAGACAGGGCACCCGCACCATCCCGAGCTGGAGCAGCGCCGCGACATAGGTCTCGCACATCTCGGGCTCGGCGTCGTGCTCGGTCCGGAGCCACTCCACCAGATCGCGGTAGCGCAGTTCGCTCCCGGTGCCGGTGCCGGTCTCGATCCCGGTGTCGGTGTCGGTGCCGGTGTCGGTGTCGGTGCCGGTGTCGAAGAGGGCGAGCAGCCGGTCCAGGGTGCCGCTGCGGCGCAGGAAGAACAGCCGGTCCTTGACCGCGTCGAAGGTGACCGCGGCGGAGTCGTCGCCCGTGGTGACCCACTGGCGTACATACCGGATCCGGTCGTCGTCGCGCTCCCAGCCGGAGGCCAGCCGTACGGGCAGATCACCGCGCCGGGCCGGGTCGGCGAGGATCAGTTCGGCGAACCGCCCCAGCACGACGACATTGAGCCGCACATGGCTCGACCACTCCTCGTCGACACGGACGGCGGCCTCGGCGCCGCCTTCGTCGAAGAGACCGGTGGCGACACCGGTGAAGGTGCTGAACGGACTGGTCTTGCAGGCCGTCCGGTACAGATAGGACAGCACCGAGCGTTCGATCTTCCGCATCCGCTTGTCGTACGGCACGCCGGAGGCGGCCTTGGCGGCATAGGCGTCGAGCTGCCCCTCCAGGGTCGGGGAGGCGAGCAGGAGTCCGCAGCGCAGCCGGTCCTCGGTGAGCAGGGCGCGCAGCGCGGTCCGGGTCCTGTCGAGATCGGCGGCGAGTAGCGGTGCTCCCTCGGCGCGCAGCTTCTCCAGATGCCTGCGGTCCCTGAGCCACTCCGCGGTCGGTCCGGCGGCGCGCGGGGCGAGCGCGGCGACCAGGGCCAGGGCGCTCTCGGGGGCGGCCGGCAGCCGGTTGTTGAAGATCTCGCGGCGCAGTGCGAGCAGTTCACGGCGCTGTGTGCCGCCCTCCCCGTCCGGGGAGACATCGGTGGTCCGTACCACCTCGTGCAGCAGATCGCTGAGTTCGGCGCCGCGAGTACGCAGCCGGTCCTCGGCGGCGAGCACCTCGTCGGACCAGCGTCCGCTGTCCTCGCAGCGCAGCGCGTGCACGGACTCGACGGGGAGTCCGGCGACCCGCAGCATGAAGCGCCGGCCGGGGCGCCAGTCGGTGTCGGCGGCCTCCCGAGCCGCCGTAGCCGCCGTAGCCCCCGCGGCCGTACCGGTACTCGCTGTCGTGCCCGCTGTCCCGCTCGCTGTCGTGCCTGCTGTCCTGCTCGCCGTCGTGGGCGCGCCCGTGCTCGTCGGTGCGCTCGTGCCGGCGCTGGTGTCCGTACTCGTACTCGTACTCGTGCCCGGTGTCATGGCAGTTCCCCCGTCCCGGGTCAGGCGATCTCGTAGCGGAAGTCGGCGGGCCGCGCCCGCTCGTTGCCGAGCAGCATGATGAGCAGCGGGTCCTCGCCCGTGCGGTCCAGGCCAAGTTCCTCGACGTAGGAGATGTTGTCGAAGCCGAGCGCGACGCCCGCGCCGAGTCCCAGGGCCGACGCGGCGGTGTAGAAGGTCTGGGCGACGGCTCCGATCGTGCCGTTGACCAGCCGGTAGCCGCGGTCCCCCACGGCGTCGAGGACGGCGGTGGTACGGACGGTGGGCACGAGCACGGCGCCCGCCTGCTCCAGGTTGTAGTTGGAGAGGAAGTAGTTGCGCTGGAGGAAGGGTCCTGGCGGGCCCGGCACCACCACACGCAGCTCATGGGCCGCGGGATCGTAGGCGTACGCACCGGGCTCGACGCCCTCGACATGGTTGACGAAGGCGTACAGCGTGACGAGCCCCGGGGTGGCGGGCTGGTCCCGTACGGTGCCGTCGGCAGGCCCGGTGTGCCCGGACTGCCCGGCCTGCCCGGCGCGCTCGGGCCGTTCGGCGTCGCTGCCGAGTGAGGCGGCGGCGCAGGCGGCGAGGGCCGCGGCCAACTGCCCGGTGGTGAGGGGCGTACTGGCGTCGAAGCGGCCGAAGCTGCTCCTGCGCGTCCGCAGTGCGGTACGGACGCTCACGGGCGGCAGTTCGGGCGCCGGCAGGGCCACGGTCACGCCGGTACCGGCGGGCGTGGCGTTGGTCGCCGGGGCCAGCGCGCCCGGCAGGGGCCGCTCGGTCGCGGCCTGCGTGGTCGCGGTGTGGATCCGCTGGAGGGTCTCGAAGCGCAGGACCGTACGGGAGCGCTCGGAGTCGGTGTGCCGGACGGCCGGCGCTGCGGACAGCGCAGGGGCGGTGGGCCTGGCGCCCGCCCAGGTCAGCGGGACGACGGCGAAGACGCCCTCCTCCTCGTTGTCCACCCCGAGCAGGCGGCTCAGCCTCCGCTCGTCGAACCACAGCGCCGGTTCGACCTTCAGCCCACGTGCGCGGGCCCAGATGCGCCAGGTCTGGAGGATCGCGCCGAGGTCCATGCTGACGGCGTGGAAGGAGAAGCTGTTGTACTTGAAGGCGTTCTGCCAGTACTTGATGCCCAGCACCAGGAACTGGTCATGGGCCGCGCCGACCGGGCCGGCCGCCCCCTCCGCCCCCTCGCCGAGTGCCGCGCGCACCTCACCGGTCATATCTCCGGCGATCAGCCGCTGCATGGCGTGGTGCGGGGGCGAGTAGTAGTGGATGCCGGGTGCCCGCGGTCCGCTGGGGCCGGAGATCCAGTAGACACCGACCGGGTACAGACCGCCGCCGGAGGCGGTGCCGCGTGACCAGTTGGCCTGGGCGTAGTGCGGCAGGGCCGCCAGATCCGTATTGGTCTGGACCCCGAGCCTGCGGCCGGTGAGCCCGTAGGAGTCCCGCAGCATCCCCGACAGTGCGTCCAGCGTGAACGGCCGGTCGGCGGCCGGTCGTTCGTCGGCCGGTCCTCCGGGGGGCCCGGCGGACGGGTCCCCTGCGGGCAGATCCCCGGCAGGCAGATCCCTCGCGGGCAGACAGCCGGCCGCGACGGTCGCCTCCGCGGGGTAGTCCGTGTCCGGCAGCGGAAACGCTCCGACGCCGGGGTAGTACTTCGCCTTACGGGGCCGGTCCGCCCAGTCGGGGACGAAATCGGCGGGCTCCATCGGGATCCGGCCGCGCTGCATGATCGCTGCCGCGTACTCATGGGCGTAGCCCACGGGACGCTCCTCTCTCTGCTGGACCTGCTGGACGCTGGACGGTCGGTTCACGGGAAGGGGTGGGGCGCCGGGTTGAGGTCCTCCGGCGTCAGGTCGCGGTCGCGCAGTCCCGCCTCGCGCAGGGCGGTGCGCAGCCGGGGCATGGTGCGGGCGCGCTGCCGGGACCAGCCGAAGTCGATCGGCAGGAGTCCGGGGACGAGCACACTGACGGTGTGCAGTCCCAGCGTGCGCTGCTCGGGCATGGTCTGGTCCACGACGACCACGTCGAAGCCCGCCGCGGTCACCGCGTCGACACACCGGCGCAGATCCTCGCGGAGGTCCGGGGAGGCCGGGGCACCGGACGGGTCGGGCCAGCGCAGATCGGCGACCGCGCGCTGAGGTTCGGCCGCGCCCCGCCGCTGCGGGCCGTGACCGTCCAGGAGGAAGTCCGCGTACCGGCCCATCTCCGGTATGCCGTAGACCAGCGGATGGTCGTGCAGGGCCGTCACCCGGTCGAAGTCCTCGGCCATGGCCCGCAGTCGCGGCTCGTCGCGCTCGGTGCGGCCCTGGAGGTTGACCGCGTCGGTGGCGATCTCGCAGAGCGCCGAGTCGAGTGCGGACTCGGGGTCGAGCCCGGCGCCCGCGCCGAAGCACATCCGGCCGGGTCCGCCGTCGAAGCGTTCCGCGACGGCGGTGACCACCGGGACGGGGAAGGTGATCCGGGTGTCGAAGAACCGCGCCCGGTAGCCGTACATCGCCAGTCGGTCGACCATGTGCCGGGTCGACGCGCGGGTGCTGGTGGCCGGGTCGATCTCGGGCAGGGGCTGCCGTCCGTACCAGGCGAGGAGGAAGGCGTCGCGCTCGATGACCTCCATCAGACCGAAGTAGACGGCCTCTTCCAGACATCCGCCGGAGGCACAGCCGTTGGAGCTCTCCTGGACGAATCTGTTCTCCAGTCCGGGCGCGTGATAGTACGTCAGCACCTCGGGCACGAGCCGCGGTGTGTCGTCGCGCAGGGAGTGGCCCCAGACCCAGGGGATCTCGCGGTCGGGCGCGAACGGGCGGACCCGTGGGTTGTCTCGGTGGAACTCCGGTGCGTACAGGCCGACTTCGCGGGGATCGACGGCGTCGGCGCCGAACTCGTCGAGCGTTCCGACGACGCTGGTGATCCGGGAGCGCGCCCGCATTCCGGCGTACCGCTCCATGCCTTCGAGTACGCCGATCCGGTTGCTGTGGCCGAACGAGTCGGCGTGACCGCCCCAGAACGTCTCGCGCAGATACTCCCCGGAGCGCATCGAGAAGCAGCCGATGGTCGCCGAGGTGGAGGTGGAGGAGACGTCATGGACCACGGAGGGGCCGAGCGCGCCGCACACCGGATTGGCGAACGCGGCCACGTCGATGGCGTACGACTCGATGGGGCGCACCCGGAAGGTGCCCGCGCGGTGCTTGGGGGCGGGCCGAGGTGTGATCCGGGCGTCCTCGGCGGTGTCGGTACGGGGGGTGGCGCAGCGCGGGCACTCCGGGTCGGGGACGAGCGGGTAGCGCCGGACCGTGAGGGTACGCAGGTCCACGAGCCGGATCTCCGGGAACGGTCCCTCGGACGCGGGGGGTTGGTCCCGCAGCGCGGTGAGGAGCGCGGCGAGGGCGTCCGCCGCGAAGGGGGTGGCGTAGGGCCACTCGCCCGCCGCCCTGGTCTCTCCGCCCAGTTCGAGGGCGTCGCGGAGCGCCACCGACCGTACGGCCTGCCAGCGGCGGGCCAGACAGCGGGAGCAGGCCGCGCCGGAGGCCGACTCGCCGGTACCGTCGCCGCCCGGCAGCGGCCCGACGACGGCGTGCCCGCCGTAGAGATGTACGGGGACGGCTGACTCGGGAGGAGCCTGCCGCGTGGTCTCCGGCCCGCCGCTCCGCGTG
Organism: Streptomyces sp. NBC_00872; assembly: GCF_045161915.1. Classification (NCBI taxonomy): domain Bacteria; kingdom Bacillati; phylum Actinomycetota; class Actinomycetes; order Kitasatosporales; family Streptomycetaceae; genus Streptomyces; species Streptomyces sp. NBC_00872. The sequence goes on from NZ_CP108806.1 coordinate 203,384, forward strand.
AGCGTCGGGACGGCGTACGCGGCACTCTCGGTGTCCTCGGCGCTCTCGGTGCGCTCGGGGCCCTCGGCGTGCTCAAGGCCCTCGGCCGCGAACGCGTCGCTGGTGCCGAGTTCGCCGATGACCGTCTCGGGGCCGCCGAGCCGGTCGAGGGCGTGCCCCAGCAGCTCCGCCAGACGCAGGCCCGCGCGATCGGCGGGGTCCATGACACCGGCCGGGCGCGTGGCGAGGGTGCTAGGCGCCACGGGATGCCTCCGTGGTGAGCAGTACCCGGGCGGTCCTGATCCCCGCGGTGGCCAGATCGGCGGAGCCGGTGGACACCGCCAGGGCGTCGCGTCCGGCCGCGCGGAGCCGGTCGAGCACCTCGGACCAGGAGACGGCGTCCCGGCCGGCGACGGCGGGCAGGCCGTCGGCGTCGGCGGCGTCGAGGGCCGCCGGGTCGAGGTCGCGCAGCAGCGGGTCCCCAGTGTCGAACGGCGCTGCGGAGCCGTCCCGTTCGAGCTGCACCGTACCGAGCAGATCGCGTACGGCGGCGACGGCGGCGCCGCGCCAGCCGGTCTCGCTGCCGATGGCCCAGCCGCCCGCTCCCCGGGCGAGCAGGACATGGACTCCGGAGCGCTCGCTCTCGCCCAGGTCGAGCAGTTCCAGTTCGACGTCGAGAACGGCAGCGGAGCGGAGGAGGAAGGTGAGTTCGGCGTCCGCGTCCGGGCCTTCACCGAGGGTCTTGAGCGGTATCCGGCTCGCCGGTCCGCCGCGCAGCGTACGGACGAGCGCGTCATGGGCGAGGGCGGAGAGCAGTCCGCCGGCCGCGGCGTCCGCCGCCGAGGCCCCCGCGCCGGTCCCGGCGCGGGTCGGTTCGTACAGCCGGTCGGCGTTGTGGGGGCCGAAGGTCCGCACCGCCGCCGCCGGCACGAGGAGCCGCTCCCCGGTCAGGAGCGAGGCGGCGAGGGTCCACGCGCTCACGCGCTCGCCGTCGGCGGCCGTCGCGCCCGCGGTCGTCAGCGCCCCGGGCTCCACGGCGCGTATCTCCGCGTGTGCCGTCGCCGGCCGGTCACCGGTCAGTACCCCCGCCGTGGGGACGACATGCTCGGTGTAGACCTCGGCCGCCGCGTTCAGTGCCCGTAGCCGGGCTCCGGCGACATGGTGGACATCGAAGGCGGCGATCCGGCGCGCGGTGCCGTGACCGGTGCCGAACTCGACGACGGTGGCCTTGAGCGGGATCTGGGTGAGCGGCTCGTCCGCGAAGCGGCTGAAGACCCCGGCCCGTGGCCGGACGAGCACCGAGCGGCGGTTCAACTCCTCCACCAGGGCGTCGGCGTCCCGGGCCGTGGCGAGCGTCGGCATCGGCGGTGTGCCGGCGCTCCCGGCCGTCGTGAGATCAACGGCCGCCACCGGTACGGCACTTCCGTCGGCGCTCACGGCGGCGCTCCCCTCGGTCCGGCCATCGGTCCGGCCCTCGGCGACACCGGCACCGACGACAGCGCTGCCCTCGGCGCCGGTGCAGAAGGGGCAACGGGGATGCGGCAGCAGGGGTTCGGCGGACACGTCGAGCGACCGCATGTCCTGGACGATGAGCTGCCCCGCGGTCTCGGCGGGCAGCGCGCCGGTGGTGATCCGGAAGATCTCGTAGCCGAGCAGATTGCCGATCATGGCCGCCAGGGGGCGGCTCGGGAGATCACCGACCGGAACGGTGCCGGGCAGCGCCAGCGCGTTCCAGATGTCGGCGGCGGCAGCGGCCCCGTCGTGGGAGCCGATACGCAGCGCGGCACACGCCCAGCAGCTGGTGGCCCCGGCCGTCATCAGCGGTCCCACCACCGAGTGATGGCCGTAGGACCAGGCCGGCAGCAGGGTACGGCCCTCGGGAACGCCCGCGCGCAGCAGCGGGAACAGCCGCCGGGGCGCCTCCGGTCCGCCGGTCACCACGACGATGTCGTACATGTCGAGGTCCGGCCAGCCCAGGGGCCGTCCGGGGTCGTCCGCGCCGAGGTCGAGAAGGGTCACCGGGCAGCCGTCGTCCGCCGCTTCCCGTGCCTCGCTCTCGATGATCTCGCGGTCCTCGCCGTCGAGTCCGGGCCGCACACCGATGGTGGCGCAGCCGTTGCGGATCAGACTGAGCACACACCAGCGGGCGACGAGATCGTCACCGAGGACGGCCACCCGCGCGGTGCTGAACCGCCTGAACCTCGCCTCCGCGTCGTCCGAGTAGTGGTCGGCGTAGGCGATCTGCGGGGCGTAGCGCCGGGCCACATCGGGCGGTGTGTCCACCACCTCGGTACCGGTCCGCGGCACCGCCCGAGCGAAGTCCCGTTCGTACAGGCTCTTCACCAGCTCGCCGACCATGGCGCGCTGCCGGTCACCGAGGCCCTGGCAGATGTCGGCGACCGAGTGCTCCCCGGTGAGATGCGGGACGATCAGTGTGGCGAAGCGGTAGGCGGACCTGGCGGTGAGCTGGAAGCCGCCGTCGGCGTTGTGGAACAGCACTCCGTCCGCCGTCTCGGTGAACAGGACGTCCCGGCGGATACGCGGACGGGTCGTGGCGACGGCTTCATAGGTTGAGCCCATGTGAAAGACACCCCTGGATACGTGGTGTGGTCAAGGTGGCCGGATCGTTCGAGGTCGGGCATCGCGCCTCAGTGGGGCGCTGTGGCCGTCTGGTCCCGGTTCCATTCGCGCGCCTGCCGACGCGCGTAGATTTTCAGCAGTTGATGGATGCGGTAGGGGCCGGGAGGCCCTTCTTCGAGCAGTCCCGCGTCGGCGAGACGCTCCAGCGCCTCCTCCGCCTCCGCGGAGTCGCCGAGCACGCGCGAGGAGAGCAACAGCCCTTCCTGGTGGCCGAGTTGGCGGAAAGCCTGCTGCCAGCGCGGCTCCAGCCGGTGCAGCGCCCTGCCGAACACATGCGGTACGGACATCCTCGGGTCGTCGGCGAGGGAGAGCCTGGCCGGCAGATCCTCGGCCAGCCAGGCCACACAGTCCTCGATGCGCAGCCCGGGGCGGGTGAGCAGCCGGGCGGCCGCGATCCGCAGACTGAGCGGGAAGTGGCCGCAGACACCGGCCAGTTCCCGGGCGGCGGCGGGCTCCGCGTGCACCCGGCCCGCGCCGAGGGCGGCGGCCAGCAGTTCCTGGGACTCCTCGGGGTCCAGGGTGGAGAGCCGGTGGACGGTGCCGCCGTGGGTGGCCACGAGTCCGGCCAGACCGCGTCGGCTGGTGACGACCGCCGCGCCGCCGGCCGCCGCCGGGAGCAGCGGGCGGACCTGGTCGGCGGTGGTGACATCGTCGAGGACGATCAGTGTCCGCCCGGCGCCGGCACCGGGCGCGGGAAGGTCCGTCATGGCCTCGGCCGGGGTGACGGACGATCCGTCGGGACGGGTCATGGTGAGGACGAACACCCCGCCGGGGAAACTGTCCTGGCAGTCGTGGGCGCTCTGGAGCGCCAGCGCCGTCTTGCCGATGCCGGGGGCGCCGGAGAGCACCACGACGGTGGCGGCGCCCTGGGATCCAGAACCGCCCGGGGCGCCCGGACCGTCCGAGGCCCCGGAGGTGAGGCTCGCGTTGATCGCCGCCCGCTCGGCGGCGCGGCCGGTGAAGGACGGCACGGGCGGTACGGGGAGCGGGACCGGCACGGGAGGGGCGGCGGGCGCGGGGGCGGGAGCGGGGGCCGCGGCGAGTACCGGCCGCGCGGTCCCCGCCGTGAGGGCCACCGCCGTACGGCCGGGAAGCGGCACCGTCCGGTCGACGGCCGCGGGACCGAGGTCGTCGCCCCGGAGGATGGCCAGTTCGAGCCGCTGGAGTCCCGGGCCGGGATCGATGCCCAGCTCCTCCTTCATCCTGCCCTTCACGGAGCGGTACTCGGTGAGGGCCTCCGACTGCCGGCCGGTGCGGTAGAGCGCTTCGATGAGCTGTTCGGAGAAGCGCTCGCGCCCGGGGTGTCTGCGCGCCGCCTCCCATACGTCGACCAGTACCTGGCGGCATCGGCCCAGCGCGAGCTCGATGTCACAGGCCCGTTCGAGCGCGCGCAGCCGCTCCTCGGTGAGGCCCGGCACCTCGTCGCGATGGAGCATCGGGGATGGCACATTCGCCAGCAGCGGCCCCTGCCAGAGGGTGAGCGCCTCCTTGAGCCGGTAGAGTTCGCTCTCCGCGTCACCCAGGCCGTCCGCCGCCCGCACCAGGGTGCGGAAGCGCACCAGGTCGAGTGTGCCGGCGTCGGCGTTCATCCGGTAACCGCCGGGCACCGCCTCGATGGCGCTGCCCGTGACGCCGTACTTGGTGAAGAGCCGGCGCAGCCGCAGGACACAGCTCTGGAGGGCGGCCCTGGCGGTGGCCGGCTGGTCCTCGTCCCACAGGGCGCGCAGCAGATAACCGGTCGAAACGACGGATCCGGGATGAATGAGCAGAGCCGCCAGCAGGCTGGCCGGTTTGGACGGTTTGAGGACAACAGCGTCCTCGCCCTCGGCAATGCTCAAAGGACCCAAAAGCTGGAAACGCACGCGACTCCCGCCCCCGAATCAGGACTCGGGTCCGCGGCGCGTGAAAGTGCCGGAAATTGGGCACATCGCATCGCCAGGACATCGCCGACATCGCCGGACAGAAATATTCCGCAATCTTCTTTGGTACAGACCTCTAACAGGCCCCACTATTTCCATCTCCCCCGTGACAACGCGATATGCCCGGCCACCTGTCCATTCGCTCCGCGTCGGTCTCCACCGACGCGCGGAAGGCAGCCAGAAGCCTTTAGCCGTGCTTTACCGGCAGATGAATGGATTACCGCGATGACATCTGTCGGGTTTCAACAATACGGGCGCCAAGAACTTGTTGGGCATCCTAGTAAGTCGACCGGGGAAAGTCGACCCTTCCGGGATTTGCATTCTCGGGCTGTTGGCCAATAAGCGGAAAGGAGCTTGAATGAGGGTGAATGGACCGGCCCGTGTCGGGCTGCGCCGCTCGCACCGCTCTGCCCGAAGTTGACCGGAACCGTAGCCGGAGACCGGAAAAGGCCCCGTGGAGCGCGCTCGCCGAGCGCGTCCGCTCCACTCGCCCGCTCGCTCCACTGGACCTCAGGGGATCCGCCCCGGGCAGGGCTTTCCGGGCGGCAGCCGCCCGCGGCCGGACCGCTACTGCGCTACTGCGCGGCCCAACGCCCGCGTACAACCGCTGAGTTCGCCGTCCTGCCGGCCCCGCCCCCGTCCCCTCCCCTGTCACGATGACACCGGCCGCACCGTCACGGCGTGGCCCGCGCCATGCCGTCGCCCCGCCGTCCGTGTCACCCCCACCGCCCCGAAGGAGTCCCTCATGACCCGAGACCAGTCCGGCACGCCCGCCGCCTTCGCCACCGCGCTGCGCGCCCGCGAACGGCTCATCGGCTACTGGTCCGTCCTCGACTCCCCCGTCTCCACCGAACGGATCGCGCGTCTCGGCTACGACTATGTGGCCCTGGACGCCCAGCACGGTCTGCTCGCGTACACCGGGGTACTCGCGTCGCTCACCGCCATCGACACCAAGGGGAGCACCGCCGTCGGACTGGTACGGGTCGAGGCCAATGACGCGGGGCCGATCGGCCGCGCGCTCGACGCGGGGGCGGCCGGTGTGATCGTGCCGCTCGTCGACACGGCCCAGGACGCGGCCGACGCGGTGGCGTCCGTCCGCTATCCGCCGCTCGGGCACCGCTCGTACGGTCCGATGCGCTCCGCGCTGCGTATCGGGCCCGACCCGGCGCGGGCGCACGCGGAGACGGTCGTGCTCGCGATGATCGAGACCGCGGACGGGCTCGCCAATGTGGCGGGGATCTGCGCCACCGAGGGCCTCGACGGCATCTATGTCGGCCCCTCCGATCTGCGTCTGGGCATCGGCGGGGCCACCACGAGCGACCCCGCGGTCGGGGAGCGGTTCGAGGCGGCGCTGGTGACGATCCGTGAGACGGCCGCCGCCGCGGGTGTCGCGGCGGGCATCCACACCCCGGACGGCGCGAGCGCCGCGAGGCGGCTGGCCGAGGGATTCACCTTCGCCACCGTCGCCAGCGATCTGGTTCATCTGGAACAGGCCGCGGGCAGTCATCTCGCCACCGCGCGCGGCGCCGGTGAGGCCGGGTGAAAACGGGTGAGGCCGGGTGAGGCCGGGTGAGGACGGTGCCACAGGTCTGGTCCACAGGACCGGCGACGGCCACCGCCTCACCGGCGACTCCCGCTACTCCCGCGACTCCCGCGACGGTCTCACCGCAGGCCGCACATCGCCCTCTCCCACCACCGACGTACCGTCAAGCGCCCTCGTCCGAACGCTACTTGGACCGGTCAGGAGTTCTGCGGGGCGTGAGCGTACTTCTGATGTGATTTCCTGGAAAGCAGTATTTCGCGGGCACGCACTGCGTAATGTCGGGTTCCTCGCGTCCGCCCAGTTGCGCGGCGCCTTCCCCGAACAGGACGTATCCCTTGATGCCCCGTGCCCGCACAGCCGGCGCTGCCGCCGCCCTCGCGGCGGCAGCCGCCACCCTGATGATGTTTCCCGGACAGGCGCAGGCCGCAGGGTCCGTGCACATCACCAAGATCTGGTACGACTCCCCCGGCTCGGACACCCGGTCCAAGACCAGCCTCAACGGCGAGTGGGTCCAGATCAAGAACACCACCGCCAAGCCGGTGAGCCTCAAGGGCTGGAAGCTCACCGACGCCTCCCGGCACGCGTACACGTTCAAGACGTTCACGCTGAAGGCCGGGAAGACCGTCACCGTCAAGACGGGCAAGGGCACGAACACGGGCACGACGGTGTACCAGCAGCGCGCCGCCTACGTCTGGAACAACGACAAGGACAAGGCCACCCTGACCCGGTCCTCGGGAGCGGTGCACGACACCTGCGCGTACAACTCCACGCGCTCCGACTACAAGAACTGCTGACAGCCGGACGATCCGGAGATCACTCCGTCCGACGACTGCTCCAGAAGCGGACAGGACACCGCGGCGGGGAATACCGCCGCGGTGTCCTTCGCTGGCAGGCGTATGAGCACTCTTGGACTGATCGGCAGTGGACACATCGGCGGCACCCTGGCGCGCCTCGCCGTCGCGGCGGGGCTCGATGTGGTCCTCAGCAACTCCCGGGGCCCGGAGACCCTGGCCGGCCTGGTGGCCGAGCTGGGCCCGCGGGCACGGGCCGCGACACCGGCCGAGGCGGCGGAGGCCGGCGACTGGGTGGTGGTCAGCGTCCCGCTGAAGCACTACCGCGAGGTGCCGGTGGCACCCGTGGCGCACAAGGTGGTCCTCGACACGAACAACTACTATCCCGGGCGCGACGGGCGGATCCCGGAGCTGGACGCGCGGAAGGACACCAGCAGCGGTCTGCTCCAGGAACACCTTCCTGAGTCGAAGGTCGTCAAGGCGTTCAACAACATCTTCTTCAAGCATCTCGCCTCGCTGGCACGTCCCACGGGCGCGCCCGACCGCACGGCCCTGCCGATCGCGGGTGACGACCCGGAGGCGAAGGCCTCCGCCACACGGCTGCTCGACCTCCTCGGCTACGACGTCGTGGACGTGGGCCCGCTCGCGGAGAGCTGGCGGTTCGAGCCCGGCACCCCGGTCTACGGAAAGCCATACACGCAGGGGCACGGCGACGTCCTCGACGTCCCGGCGGTGAGCGCGGACGTGGAGACGGTCCGTACGGCCCTGGCCGCGGCCGAGCGCGAAGTCTGAGCCTGAGCACGGAGCACCGAGCACCGAGCACCACCGTGCGGCGGCCGGCCGGCCCGCCGCACGGCGTCCCGAATCTCCGGGGAACCCCGGGAACCAGCCGTGGACAGCGGCCGACTACTGACAAGGAAGCGGTGATCAGGGGCCGGACAGGGCCGGGATCAGGGGCCGTCGAGGCTCAGGAAGAGGGCAGCACGGTTGAACTGGTACGAGGACGACTCCCTCTGGTCCGACTTCGCGCCCACGATGTTCTCGGCCGCCCGGGGCGAGGAGGTCGCGGGCATCGTGGCGGGTTCACCGCTGCTGGACTTCCCGCCCGGCTCCCAGGTGCTGGACCTCTGCTGCGGCCCCGGGCTCTTCCTGGTGCCGCTGGCCCGGCGCGGATACACCGTCACCGGTGTCGATCTCAGCGAGGTCATGCTCGGGCGGGCGCGGACGGCGTGTGCGACGGCCGGTGCGGATGTGCGGCTGATCAGGGCCGACATGCTGGAGTACACCGAGCCAGGCTCCTTCGACGCCGTGCTCAACGTCTTCACGTCCTTCGGCTACTTCGATGATCCGGACGCCAATCTGCGTGTGCTGCGCAACGCCCACGAATCCCTCGTGCCCGGCGGCCGGCTGCTGGTGGATGTGATGGGCAAGGAGGTCCTGGCCGGCTGGATCGGACGGCCGCAGGCGGTCGACCTCCCCGACGGTTCGTATGTCGTCCAGCGCGACACCGTGCTCGACAGCTGGCGCCGGCTGCGGACCGACTGGACGCTGGTGCGCGGCTCGACCGCGCGTACGGCGTCGCTCACCTCCTTCCTCTACAGCGCCGCCGAGCTGCACGATCTCTTCGTGGCGGCCGGGTTCACGGATGTCGAGTGCTTCGGGGGCTTCGACGGCTCCGGCTATGACCAGCGCTCTCGCCGGCTGATCGTACGGGGGACACGGAAATGACGGCACGCACACCGATACACGAGCACATCACCGACGCGATGAAGGCCCCCGATCTGATCCGGCTCGGCGGCGATGTCGTCCTGGCCCGCTTCGAGACGATGAAGGTGTACGCGGCGCTGGGAGCGGTCCGTACGCTGCTGCGGCGCGGCCGTATCGTCCCCGGGCAGACCCTGGTCGACAGTTCGAGCGGTATCTACGCGCTGGCGCTCGCCATGGCCTGCCACCGGTACGGGCTGCGCTGCCACATCGTGGCGTCGACGACCGTCGACGCGGTGATGCGGGCCCAGTTGGAGGTCCTGGGCGCGACGGTCGACCAGATGCCCCCGTCGGAGAGTCTCCGGCTGGACCAGGAGCGCCGGGTACGGCGTGTCCGTGAACTCCTCGCACGCAGACCGGACTTCCACTGGATGCGGCAGTACCACGACGCCGTGCACTACGCGGGGTACCGGGAGTTCGCGGCACTGGTCGCCGAGGCCCTGCCCGACGGCCCGCTGACGGTGGTCGGCGCCGTCGGCACCGGCGCGTCGACGGGCGGTCTGGTACGGGCCCTGCGCGGCTCGGGCCGTGCGGTGCGGCTGGTGGGGATCCAGCCGTTCGGGAGTGTCACCTTCGGCAGCGAGCGGTTCAGTGATCCCGAGGCGATCATCGCGGGGATCGGGAGTTCCATCCCCTTCGAGAACGTCCGGCACGAGCTGTACGACACGCTCCACTGGGTGGACTTCCGCCATGCCATGGCCGGCGCGGTCGGTCTGCTGCGGGAACACGCCGTGTTCGCCGGGCTGTCCACGGGAGCCGCGCATCTCGTCGCGGGCTGGGAGGCGGACCGCGATCCGGGACGGCAGCATCTCGTCATCGGCGCGGACACCGGACACCGGTACGCGGAGCGGGTGTTCGCTAGGCACGCCGAGGCACTGGACATACGCGCCCTGCGGCCACGGCGGATCCACACCCTGGACGAACTCCGGCCGCCCTGGTCGGTGATGGAGTGGGAGCGCCGCTCCCACAAGGAACTCGTCGTGGCCGACGTCGGATCGGAGAGCGGATCCGACATCCGGCCGCTGCCGCTGTCGCAGGGGGAGCCGTCATGACGATCGCGGCGCTGGAATCACTGTCCTTCGGACTGGCCCGGATGGCCGCCGCCGCGGCCGACGCGGGACACGGGCTGACACTGCTGACCGGCGACCGGAGCGTGTACCGCTATGAGCTGGACACGCTCCCGGACACACTGCCGGACGGCGCGCTCACCGTGGTCGATGTCGACACCTTCGACCGGACGGCGACCCGGCGCGCGCTGGCGGCCCTGCCCGGACTGGCCGGTCTCATCAACACCACGGACACCTGGAGCGTTCCGGCCGCCGATCTGGCGGCCGAGTTCGGACTGCCGGGCCCCGATCCGGGCGCGGTACGGGGGCTGCGCGACAAGGCGCGGGTACGGGGGCTGCTGCACCGCGCCGGACTGAGCAAGGGCCCCGCCGTACTGGTACCGCTGGACACGGGCACCGGCACGGACACGGACACCGGCGCCGGCACCGGTACCGGCGCAGACACGGCCGCCGGTCCTGGCCGCACCGGGGAATCCGCCCAGGGCACGGACCCCGCCGCCGAGGTGCTCCGTACGATCGGGCTGCCCGCCGTCCTCAAGGACTCCGCGGGCACCTCGTCCCGCGATGTCTGGGTGGTCAGGGACGAGGAGTCGCTGCGCGCCGCGCTCGCCGAGGCCGGCCGGCGCTCCCTCACCGGGGAACTGTTCGCGGAGCCCTTCCTCGCCGGACCGCTCTACAGCGCGGAGACCCTGAGCTGGGCCGGGGATACCCGGCTGCTGGGGGTGCTCAGCCGGCAGACCTCACGGGAACCCGCCGTACGGGAGGAGGCCGCCGCCTTCCCCGTCGCGCTGCCCCGCGGCGAGTCGGCCGGGATCGAGGAGTGGGTGGGCCGGGTGCTGCACACGGCGGGGCACCACAGCGGTTTCGCCCATGTGGAGTTCATCCTCACCGCCGAGGGTCCCGAACTCGTCGAGATCAACCGGAGGATCGGCGGGGCCCTGGTCGGTGAGGCGCTGTGCCGGTCCCTGCGGACGAATGTGTACGACGCCATGATCGACACCGCGCTCGGGCGCCGTCCCCGGCTGATGGACTCGGCGCTCGAACACACCGGACCCGCCAGCGGATTCGTCCTGGTCTACCCGGAGCGGACCGGCGAACTGGCGGGCTGGCGCGGGCTCGACGGACTCCGGTCCTATCCGGGCGCGGTGCGCTGGTACCCGGTGCGGGCGCCCGGTGACACGATCGGCACGGTGGCCGATCAGCGCGGCTGCACCGGGATGGTCCTGGCGGAGGCGGCCACCGCGGAGCTGGCACTGCACCGGGCGGCGAGCGCCGCGTCGGGTGTACGTCCCGTCCTCGTGGGCGACGGTGGGCGGTGAGCGCGGGAGCGGGAACGGGAACGGGAACGGGAACGGCGGCAGCGAGGGCGGCGGACGGGACCGTACGCGGCGGCGCGGCCCCGGTGTGCGGGGCGGCGGCCCGGGAGGACGGCGGACGGCCGGACCGCCGGCCGGACTGCCGACCGGACCGCAGTCGTTTCTGCTGGCCTGCTCGTTCCTGATCACCCTGGGAAGCTTCGCCGTACTGCCGTACATGTCGGTGCTGCTGCACCAGCGGCTGGGGCTCGGTCTCGGTACGGTCGGTGCGGTGCTCGCCGTCGCCTCGCTGGTGCAGTTCTCCGGAGGAGTGGCGGGGGCGGCGCTGGCGCGGCGGATCGGGCTGCGGGCCACGATGCTGGTGGCGCTGGGGGTGCGCACCGCGGGGTTCGCGGCGTTCGTGCCGGGGCTCGGCAGTCCGGCGCTCGCCGTCGGCGCGCTGTTCCTGGTCTCGTGCGGCGCGGCGCTCTATCTGCCCGCGAACAAGGCGTATCTGGTGGAGGGCGCGAAGGAGTCGGAGCGGCCCCGGCTGCTGTCGGCGAGCGGTTCGGCGTTCAACGCGGGGATCGCGCTCGGCCCGCCGGCCGCCGCGCCGTTCGTCCTGACGTCACCGGGCGCGCTGTTCGGCGCGGTGACGCTGCTGTTCGCCGTGGTCGGCCTCGGACACGCGCTGCTGCCGTCGGCGCCGCGACCGCCCGCACCGCGACCGTCGTCGCCCGCCACACTCCTCGCGACGCCTCCGGACACGACCGGGTCACCCCGTCCCGGCCGCGACGCGCTGCCCTTCACGGTCACCGTCCTGAGCGTGTACGTCTTCATGTTCTTCCAGCACTATCTGGCGCTCTACGCAGTCCCCCGCACCTCGGCCTCGTTCTACGGCGCCGTGCTGATGGGGTACGCGTGTCTGCTCGTCGTCGCGCAGCCCCTGCTGTCGGAGTGGATCGCCGGGCTGGCCTACGGCACCGCGATACGGGTGGGCTTCGGCGCGATGGCGGCGGGAACGGCGGTCATCGCGGCCGGGGGCCGGCCGGGCATCGGCGCGGGCGCGGCGCTGATCTGTCTGGGCGAGATCGTTCTCTTCCTGAAGAACGATCTGGAGGCACTGGCGCGGTCGTCCGCGGAGCCGGCCACGGTCTTCGGCCGCCAGCGACTGGCCGCCGGAATCGGCGCGTTCGCCAGCGGGGTGGCAGGCGGTCAGCTCTACGAGGTCGCCGAGGGCGCGGGAATGGTCCCCGGTTTCTGGCTCGTGGTGTCGCTCCAGTGCCTGATCCTGCCGGTTCTGCCGGCCCTGATGACCCGTGAGCGCCGCCGGGCCCCCTCACACGGGACCCCGGCGACGTCCACGGAGACGTCCGGGGAGACGTCCGGGGAGACGTCCGGAGACGTCCGGAGACGTCCGGAGACGTCCGGAGACGTCCGGAGACGTCCGGAGACGTCCGGAGACGTCCGGAGACGTCCGGAGACGTCTAGATGAATGAGTCCGATGTTCTCAGTGGTCGTAGGCGATGAGTGATCGTTTGGTCTTGGTGCCGGTGGTCGAGTTGTGCCAGATGGCTGTGGCGAGGGCGAGGAGGCGTTGGCCGGTGCGGGCGAAGACTCCGGACGTGGTTCTGCCGCTGTGCTGTTCCAGGCTGAGCTGGCCTTTGAGGGTGTCGAAGACGGCTTCGATCCACTGGCGGGCCCCGGGCGAGGCGGCCGTGCCGGGTGGGCTCGTCCTTCCGGTCGGGCCGCACCAGATGGACGCCGAGGCGTTCGGTGAGGAACGTCTCGAACTCCCGCCCGGCGAAACCCTTGTCCGCGAGGATCACCTGGCCTGCGCGGACGAGGTGGTGGTCGCGTTCCAGCAGCGCGGTCATCACCTGCCGTTCCCCGAGTTTCGGGTTGGCCAGGCACCAGGACACCGGCATGCCTTCGGCGGTGGTCAGCAGGTAGAGCCGGAATCCCCAGAAGAAGCGGGAATGGGAGCGGCAGTAGCCGTAGCCGGCGTGCCCGGCCAGTTCGGAGCGTTTGACGGTCTCGCGGGAGGCCGCGCAGGGCAGTGGGGTGGAGTCGATCAGCCGCAGGTCGTCGTGCCAGGTCGGGACCTGCCGGGCCAGGGCCTCGATCACGTGGCTGATCAGCGGGCCGGCGGCGTTGAGGCGCTTGTTGTAGGCCGACTGCTGGGGCAGGTAGCGGAAGAGGTGTCCCAGACGGGCGTGCGCGAAGCGGATCCAGTGCCGGGCCGAGGGGAAGCCCAGCAGGACCTGGGCGACTGCCAGGCACAGCAGTTCGGCGTCCGTCAGTTTCGGTGGTCGCCCGATCCGGCGACGAGGGGCCACATGGTCGTCGATGAACACGTACAGTGCCGCCAGAAGGGCGTCCAGGCTGGTCTTCACACCCAAGCCAACGGGCGCCCTTCGCCATGGTCGCGGCCAGCACAGACATCGGACTCATTCATCTAGCGTAGGCAGAGGGGTAACAGCCGTGCGCCCGGCGCGAACACTCCAGGAAAGGAGCGGTCCGCACCGGGTGCGCCGGATGCTACGAGGTGGCCTCGGAGTTCATGTGAGTGATCCGCGCACCAGGAATGTCCAGGGCCTGAACAATCCGGTCGGCGGCCTCCGGGGAGAAAAGCCCCTGGGTCACGCTGAGGACGAATCCGGCCACGGGCGGATGGTGCACCTGCCGGAGCAGGATGAACGCCTCTCCCTCCGTCGGGGAGAAGGCGAAGCAGAACCACTCCGCGAAGTCGTCCTCGGTGATCTCCGGCGCGCCCCAGCGCTCCTCAAGTGCCGCAGGCTCGACGCCGACTTGGACGAGCCATCTGATGTCGCGCGGGCTGACATCCTTCTCGGGGATCCGCCTCAGACTTGTCGGGTTCAACTCCCGCAGATCCATGCCTACCTCGCCTCTGTGATGATGATCGGAATGGATGCCCATTCGTCACCGTCCTTGACGAAGGAGTTGACGCCGGCCTCCTTCCCAGCCTCCCACGCACCCTGTCCAGGCAGGCTGCGATCATAGGGCTTGGGCTTCACAGTGGTGTAGAACTCCACGCTTCCCGGCTTGGCATCCTTCGGGATCGATCCACGCCACGCCTGAGCAGTGGCGTTGCCTCCCTGCCTCGCGGCTCTGCCCCACAGCTCGCCTGACTCGACCATGGAACGAGAGACTGCAGCCGACTGAGTGTTCGGGTTCGGCCTTGGGACTGGTGGGCTCGCATGTTGCGGTGTCGCGTATTCGCGAGCATCTCGACGCACTGAGCACGGTGAGTGATTGCTTGGGATTGTGGCGGCCGCGTGCAACTACCAGAGCCAGCGGTCGAGGAACTCGGCCCAGATGAAACCGTTGTAGCCGTCGAAGGCAGGTGGATCGATCTTCTTGATTTCGTCAGCGAGCAGGCTGAGCTCGGCCAGGGCTTCGTCCTCGCGGTCATCCGGGTCGCTGAGGATCTCGGATTCGCTGACGTGCAGGCCGTAGTGGTGCAGGGTTCGCAGCCACAGGTCGATGGAGGAGTTGGCGAACCATGCCTCGCCTTGCGGAAGGACGTAGTGGACCGTGCCTGTCCCAGGTTCGACGCCGAACGACCATTCCAGGCCAGGCACGAGGTCGCCATGGCGGTTCTGGGTGAGGCGGTAGAGCGACCTGCCGTCTGACGTCTGGAGTACTGGAGCTGCTTCCACCTGGAACGATATGTACTCGATCAACTGATCAACGATGGGGATCCCGACATTAACCAGTAGTGCCTTCTGATCCTCGGGGATCTGCCAGCCCGACACGACTACCGAGTCTGCCCTTGTGACGTTCCCGGCGCCGGCCCAGGCGGCGAGCTCGTCAAACGTTGTCATGTGAGAGTCCTTCCGGGGCTGGCTGCCATGCGGACCCTATCGGGCAAGGCTGACAGACACGCGGCCCCATCGGGGACGACACACTCCTCAGTGGTCGCCGGGGGCGTATCGGCTCCAGGTTCCTCCGGCTTCGGTGACCAGGCGGGTGGTGGTCTTGTTGTGATAGCCGAGTGCCTTCGCGATGACGGGGGCCGGGGCCTGGAGGACGAGCTGTCGGATCGCGGAGGTCCTGCCGCGCTGTGGCGGGACGCCGATCTCACGCAGATGGACTTGGAGGCTGACTGGGTTCATTGGCTGTCCGGGCTGGCGGCCGGGGAAGAGCCACTGTGAACTTCTGCTGCTGGCGTAGGGCAGGTGCTGGCGGGACTGGATGTAGGCCCGCATCAGGTCGGCGACGGGCTCCGGCAGCGGGGACGGCGGGTCTCCCAACTGGACGGTGACGGTGGTCTCGTCGTCGGTGACGTCGTCGATGGTGAGGCGAACGATGCGGCTGACGGGTTGCGCATAGAGGAGAACGAGCGCGGCGGCGACCCGGGCACGAAGGGGCAAGGAGTCGTCGTTGAGGACCCGGCGGAGCATCGCGAGCCGGCGGTGCTGGTGCAGCGGTTCCGGGTCCTGGGTGATGACGGCGGGCGGCAGCGTGAGGCGGGGCATCCGGCCGGTCTTCATGCACCACCGCAGGAATGACTGGGACGGCCGGCGGGTGGCCAGGCTCTCGGTGTGCCAGGCGTCGATGTCCGCCTGCTGGCACTGCCCGACGGCGCGGCCTCGGCTGGCGAGCCAAGCGAGGAAGGCACCGGCCTGGGTGACTTCCTGTTTGGTGTGGTTGGTCTGGGAGCGTCCCAGCGGCGCCTTCTCCGCCTTTGCCCGCAGACGCCGCATCTGGTGCCAGGTGACGAAGTGCCGGAGAAGCTGGCGGTGTTCGGAGTCCTCGATGCCGGCGAGTCGTTCGGTCAGCCAACGCTGATAGAGCATGAGCTGTCGGTCGACGGGCGGCAGGACGCCGCTGTCCATCATCAGGTCACGCAAGTGAGCGACGGTTCGCCAGGGTGTTTCCTGGTGCAGCTCGTCGTGGGTGAGCGGGATGGTGCCGGTGGCCAGGCCCCGGAGGAGGCGGACGACGTTGGGGTTGCGGAGCCAGATGGGTCGGCTCTTGGGCCGGTCCATCTTCAGCAGGGTGGTGACCAGTGGTTGCAGCGGACGCGCGACGTGTCCGGTGCCGTCGTCGAGGAGGCGGGCGAGGGTGTCGACGAGAGTGCAGCGTTCGCAGAGACGCCCGCCGAGTAGGAGCCCTTCGAAGCCGCAACGGTCGCAGAAGAAGTCGCGAGTGATGCCGGCGCAGTCGCGACAGATCGAATTGCCGACGGTGTCCAGACCGGGTAGTAGCCGGTCGGTTCGGCATTTGGGGCAGGAGCCGCGGACGCGCATCGCACGGTCGTAGCAGGTCCGGCAAATTGGGCCGTCCGACCATTCCGCTGACTTCGCCGCCCGACGGCCGCAGCGTGCGCAGTTCCGGACATGCCAACGCTCGTACTCATCCGGCGTCATCGCTCAGCCTTCGGGAGTCAGCCGAACCCGCGTGGGTCGTCGGGCAGCGAGGTTGATCGGTGCCTCTTCGCCGGCGGCGCGACGGGCTGGGAAGTTCTGGGCCGAGGTGGCGATCAGATCGGCGGGTGTGCAGTCGAGGATGTCGCAGAGGGTGGCCAGCACCGGCAGGGACAGCCGTTCCGGGGCGCCGGAGACCAGACGGTGGACCTGGGAGGAGGACAGTGTGATGCCGCGTTCGGTCAGGTGCGGCATGAGCTCGCCGACGGTGAACATGCCACGGGCGGCCATCAGCTCGCGCAGGCGCCATCGGTAGCTGATCTGCCGTGGCATCAGGAGGTCCTTCCCGGCCGCAGAGCGGCCTCGATGGTGGCGTCCAGGACGCGACGCAGGGAGCGGGTACGGAAGTCGGAGGAGACGCAGGTGTAGATCGCCGTGGTGGAAGCGTGGTGGTGGCCGACCTGCTGTTGGACGAACAGCGGGTCGTGGCCGTCCTCAATCAGGTGGGTGATGTAGGACCTGCGCAGCGAGTGGAACTCCAGTGTGGGGTCCAGGCCGGCGGCGTCCCGGTAGGAGGCGAAGCGGGAGTCCAGCCGCTGGACCCCGATCCGCGGGCCTCGCTCGGATGGCCAGAGGGCTCTGCTGATCGAATGCCGCATCCCGGGCCGGATTTCGCTGATCCACTCCTCGATCGTGCCGGGTGTCCAGTGCCAGACGGTCAGCACGCTGCGACGCTTGGGCGGTGAACCCTTCTTGGCCTTGCCGTAGCGGACCAGCAGGGTGCCGTACTCACCGAACTCCCGGCCCTCCGGATTGCGGCCGAAGTCGGTGAGATCCAGCATCCGGGTCTCGTTGCGTCGCAGACCGTATGCGTACGCAACCTTGAACAAGGCGGCATCGCGGAAGGCCGGCAGCCAGCCCTTGCGGCCCTTGCCGCGAACGCGCACCACCTCCTCGTCGGCGTAGTCGAAGAACGCCTCCAGCTCGGGCCGGGTGAAGGCCCGTCGTTCCGGCTCGCCTTCGGCCTCGTCGGCGTGCGTTGCAGCGTTCCAGTCGTAGACCACCTGGACCGGGTGGGTGCCGAAGTGCCGCAGGCACTCGTCTGCCCAGCCGTAGGCCGGGTTGGTCAGGAAGTCGCAGAACTGGCGCACGGCGCCTTGGTAGTTGCGCAGGGTGGAGCGGACGCAGCCGTGCACGGCCCGCAGATCGGCCGACCACTCGTCGACGTGTTGCGGCCTCCACTGCCACGGCATCGCATCGGCGTGCCGGGTGAAGGCCCGGACCGTGCGTTCCTGGTCACTGACGTATCCCATCGACAGGGGGACCTGTCCCCGAGTGGTGGACACCTCTGATCCCGGCCCCGCCAGGGGCTGGGTAGGAGGCATCTTTTATGGTGATGAAGGTCTACTCGTCCGAGTTCAAGGCGGACGCGGTCGCGCTGTACCTGTCGGATCCGAGTCATACCTTCGAGGGCATCGGCAAGGATCTGGGGATCAGCCGGGAGACGCTGCGCAACTGGGTGCGGGCCGAGCGGGCCCGCCGCGGCGAGAGCGGCACGAGCAACGGCAACACGAAGGACATCCCGGTGGGCGAGGCCACGAAACAGCAGATGGAGGCCGAGATCGCGGCCCTGCGCGCGGAGCTGAAACAGGTGCGCAAGGAGAACCAGAAGCTCGCGGTCGAGCGGGACATCCTGCGCAAGGCGACGAAGTTTTTCGCCGCCGAGATGAACTGGTGAACCGCTGCCGTTTCATCGAGGACCACCACCGCGCCTGGGGCGTGCAGCGGTTGTGCCACGTGCTGGAAGTGGCCCGTTCCAGCTTCTACAAGTGGCGGGCCGGCCGTCAGGCGCGGGCCGCCCGCGAGCAGGACGATGCCGTACTGGCTGAGCGGATCCGGGCCGTGCACGCCGAGTGGGACGGCACCTGGGGCCGCCCCCGCATCACCGCCGAACTGCGCGAGGCCGGCATCCAGGTCAACCACAAACGCATCGGGCGGGTGATGCGCGAGCACGGCATCGCCGGCCTGCGGCTGCGCAGACGCCAGGTCACCACGCTGCCCGCGCCGTCCACCGCTGCCCTGCCGGACCTGGTGCGGCGCGACTTCACCGCCACCACGCCGAACACCAAGTACGTCGGCGACATCACCTATCTGCCGGTGGGCGACGGCGAGTTTCTGTATCTGGCCACCGTGATCGACTGCTTCTCGCGCCGCCTGGTGGGCTGGTCCATCGCCGACCACATGCGCACCTCGCTGGTCAGCGACGCCCTCCGAGCCGCCGCAGCCACCCGCGGTTCTCTGGCCGGAGCGGTCTTTCACAGTGATCACGGGGCGCAGTACAAGTCCCGTGAGTTCGCGTCCGTCTGCGCTCAGTTGGGGGTGACCCAGTCGATGGGCGCGGTGGGCACATCGGCGGACAATGCCCTCGCCGAGTCGTTCAACGCGGCCCTCAAACGCGAGACGCTCAGGGGCGCCCGCCGCTTCGACGGCGTCCGCGGCTGCCGCCTGTCTGTCTTTCGGTGGATCGCCCGCTACAACACCCGCCGCCGGCACTCGGCGAACGGACAGCGAGCCCCGATCGACTACGAGCAGCAGTCAGCAACCCTGACACTTGTCGCATAACAATACGAATGGTGTCCACCCGCAAGGGCCAAGGCCCCTGGCGCTCCGAGCTGGAACAAGCGGACGTCTTCCACGTCATGGCCACCACCCGCCACGACACGGTCGTGACCCGCTGGGCGACCGACCACCCGGTGAGCGATCTCTTCCCCGGCCTGCCCCGGCAGAAGTGGAAACGCCGCTCGTGCGGTGCGGGCGCCCACGGGCCCCGCGTCTACGACTGGGCACGCGTCGAAGTCCGCCCCTGGCACCGGCCCGACCGCCGACACTGGGTGATCGCCCGCCGCAGCGTCGCCCGCCCCGAAGAGCTCTCCTACTACATCGCCTACTGCCCCGCCGACACCACTCTGGACGAGCTGATCCGCATCGCCGGCAGCCGCTGGGCGATCGAGGAATGCTTCCAGACCGCGAAGCAGGAGTGCGGCCTGGACGACTACCAGGTTCGCCGTTACCCCGGCTGGCACCGCCACATCACCCTGGCCATGGCCGTCCACGCCTGCCTCACCGTCCTGCGGGCCCGCGAACTGGACACCTGGAAAGCAGAAACGGATCCTCCCCGCTCATCCACCTCAGCCTCGCCGAGATCAGACGCCTGATCCACCGCCTCACCAACCGACGGCCCACACCCGTCGAGCACATCCCGCACTGGTCGACATGGCGCCGAAGACGACAACACCAAGCCCGCACCAGCCACTACAAACAACGAGGACACACCCCACCACCGACTGACCACCCGTCACGGTAAGCACCGTTGCAGTACTAGGCCCTGTCCGGTCGATCTTCGTGGGCCCGGAACGCCTGGCACGGCACCTCGCCGCGTTGTCGGAGTCACCCGAGTACATCCAGTACACGGGCGACCCTCCGCCTTGCGATCCACCGCACCAGACGCCCCGGGCCGATCCACGAAGACCGACCGGACAGGACCTAGTGTCCTGAGTCGGAAGTTTGTGGTCGGTTGTAGGGTGGGGTGATGCCCGGTCCGAAGCCGTTGTTGCTGGAGTTGTCCGATCACGAACGCAGGGTGCTGCGGGGCTGGTTGCGCAAGCAGACGGCCTCTCAGGCACTGGTGTTGCGGTCGAGGATCGTGCTGGCGTGTGCGGAGGGTCGGCCGAACGCGCAGGTCGTGCAGGATCTGGGGATCTCGCGGGAGACCGTACGCAAGTGGCGGGCCCGGTTCTGCGCGGATCGGCTGGAGAGTCTGGTGGACCGGCCGCGTTCGGGGACGCCACGGAAGATCACGGACGAACAGGTCGAAGCCCTGGTCGCCAGGACGCTCGACCAGACACCGCCGGCGGGCGATTCGCACTGGTCGACGCGAACGATGGCCCAGGCAGCGGGGATGTCGCAGTCGGCCGTCTCGCGGATCTGGCGGGCATTCGGCCTCAAGCCGCACATCGTGGAGACCTGGAAGCTGTCGACCGACCCGCAGTTCGTGACCAAGGTCCGCGACGTGGTGGGCATCTACCTCGCGCCGCCCGAGAATGCCCTGGTCCTGGCAGTAGACGAGAAGTCGCAGATACAGGCCCTGGACCGAACCCAGCCCGTACTGCCGATGACCCCGACCACGCCCGCGAAGATGACCCATGACTACGTCCGGCACGGTACGACCAGCCTGTTCGCCGCCCTGGACATCACCTCCGGCGCGGTCATCGCCCAGCACTACCGCCGCCACCGCCACCAGGAGTTCCTCCGCTTCCTGAAAGTCATCGACACCGCTGTCCCCAAGGACCTCGAACTCCACCTGGTCCTGGACAACTACGCCACCCACAAGACCGAGCCGGTCAAGAAGTGGCTGCTGCGACACCCCCGCTTCCACCTGCACTTCACCCCCACATCGGCATCCTGGCTCAACCTCGTCGAACGCTGGTTCGCCGAGCTGACCTGCCGAAAACTCCGCCGCTCAGCCCACCACAACGTCGTCGAACTCGAACGGGACATCCGCAGCTGGATCAACGAGTGGAACAAGAACCCCAAGCCGTTCGTCTGGACGAAGACCGCCGACGACATCCTCGAAACCCTCGCCGCATACTGCACACGAATTAACGACTCAGGACACTAGGAGACGCGGTTGCGGGAGGACCGCGCGGGCTGCCAGACCGAGGTGAGGTCACGTCTGGCGCGTGCCACCCGGGAGCGGACCGTACCGACCGGACAGCCCGCGGCGCTGGCGGCCTCCGCGTAGGAGAGACCCAGTAACTGCGTCAGTACGAAGGCCTCCCTCCGCGACGGGTCCATCGCGTCCAGGGCGTCGAACACCGCGACGGTCTCGTCGAAGCCGGGCAGGTGGCGCGGCTGCGCGCGTTCGGCCGCCGTCTGCCAGTCCAGGGTGTCGGCGACCCGGGGCCGGGCGGCGGCGCTGCGGTAGCGGTCGATGACCACGCACCGCGCGATCGACAGCAGCCAGGTGCGCGCGCACGAGCGGCCCGCGAACTTCGCCAGACTGGTCAGGGCCCGCAGATAGGTCTCCTGGGCCAGATCGTCGGCGCCCGGGACATCGGCGCTGAGATGCGCGACGAACCGCCGTACGTCGTCGTAGGTCGCGCGCACGAAGCACTCGGCCGCCTCGCGGTCGCCGCCCCCGGCGGCCAGCGCCCAGGCGGTGATCTCCCCGTCGCGGTGGGCGGATCTGACGGTGCGTGGATGAGTCGTTGGGGCAGGGAACATCACACTCGGTCCTTCGCGTCCTCGCGGCGCCGCACCGCGCCGGGCAAGGCAGGGCAGGGCGCGGCGCCATCGGTGGCCGGCTTCCGCGGTGGGGCGGCGGTTCACCGGCATGCCTGTGAACAGGCACGCGTGCGTGCCTGGGAAACCCTCGGCCGCGACGGAAGGGCGGCCGGCGGCCCGGTTGTGGGTCGCCCGAACACCGGGCACACCGGGAACGACCGGAACGCCCGGGGCAGCGGAGCAGGAGCGGCGGGGCCCGGAACGAGCGGCGGCGGCGAAGGGTCAGTCGAAGGACGGGCGGTAGGGCGGACCCCGGCGGGAGATGCCGTACAGCACCACGAGCCGGCGCGGACGGCGGTGGGACCGGTGGAGCGCCACGGTCCGGGTAGGCGGCAGCAGAGGTCCGGCGCCGGACAGCACCCGCCAGGCCCGAAGCAGCGGAGCGCCGACGAACAGCGCGAGCGAGCGGCCCAGTTGGAGGACGGCCGCTTCCCCGCGCCACAGCCACCAGCCGCAGAGCAGCCCGGCCACCAGGTGGGCCAGGGCCATACCGGACGTCAGGGAGTGACCGTCGTAGGCGAGGACGAGGGCGAGCAGATCCGTCGGCCCCTCGGCCGTTCCGGCATGGGCGTGCGCCGCCATTCCCGAACGGCCCACCCCCGGCATCTCCATGGCCCGCGCGGTACCGGCGCCCGGCAGAAGGACATGGGTCCAGCTGAACAGGGCGTGCAGGGTGACCTGTCCCGCCGCGCTCGCGCCCACGATCGCGGGGGCGCCGCGCTCACGCCCCGCCAGCCACCAGCCCGCGCCCCCCATGGCCACCAGCGCGGCGGCGAGGGCGGGCCAAGGCAGCGGGGTGGCGGACCGGAGCGCGTGGCCGAGTCCGGACACAGCTACGCACACGGCCGCGAACACCACGGCACGTGTGAGTCGGAGTGCGGGCCCGGCTCTCATGGGCGTCATCGTGTCACCCGTGGCAGAGCCTCGGAAAAGGGCTGCTGATCCGGAAACGTCGATGGTTCGGCCGCTATAGGAGGACACCCAGATGATGTGATCCATGTCACATGAACTCACCGGGAACTTTCCGCGGCCGGGGCCCGACTGCTCCGGTAACCCGCCGAAGCCGTCGAGAAAGCCGCCCAGATGAAGCCGTCCCCCACGCCCGCCGTCCCCGAGCCGACCGGCCCGCCCGTCGCGGACACGACCGGCACAGACACCACCGGTACAGACACCACCGACACCGGCACGACCACCACGACCACCACGGACCGGTCACAGCCCAGAGTCACCCTGAGATCGGATCTCAGAGCGTCGATACCGGACGGTCTGATCGCCCTGGTGGTGACCGCCGCTGTCTTCGCCCTCCTCTACGCCCGTATCAAGGCGAAGACCTCGTCGACCGTGTCCGTCATGCCCTTCATGGCCGACGCGGGCGGCTTCTGGATGTACTTCCTCAGCCAGGCCTTCGGCTGGGCGGCGCTGCTCTGGGCGTGGACCACCGTCGTACTGGGCCTCCTGCTCTCCGGACCCCGGCCGGGCAGGCTGCCGCTGTCGGCACAGCGCCTGGAACGGCTGCACCGTACGACCAGTCTCAACACCATCGCGCTCATCCTCGCCCACGCGCTGCTGTTCGCCGCCGAGTTGGTACGGCACGACACCACGCGCTGGTACTCCCGGCTCTCCACCGCCTTCGTCGAGTCGTTCGTACCGGGCGGCTACGACTCGGGCACGGGCCAGATCGCCATGCCCGTCGGCCAGGCCGCCCTCTATCTGGCCGTCCCGCTCGGTCTGCTCTTCTACGTCCGCCACCGCATCGGCCCCAAGACCTGGCGTGTCCTGCACCGGTTCGTGATCGTCGTCTATGTCCTGAGCGTCTGGCACACCCTGCTGTACGGCACGAACGTCTGGTACGACGGCTGGTTCCGCACCACGGTCTGGCTGCTCCAACTGCCCATCGCCGCACTGCTGCTGGCGCGCCTGCTGCGTCCCGCGCGCCGCTCGGAGCGGCTGTCGCGCCCCGGCGCCCACTCCGGTTCGCGCACGGGCTGGGGGCTGCGCCTCGGCGGGCGCCTCGCCGCCGCCGGGGCCGTCATCGCCCTTCTCGCCGTCATCGTCAGCGGAAACGACGGCGGGCGTACCGTCCCGCCGGACGACACCTCGTCCAGCCACAATCACGACTGAGGAACGGGCGGCCCGGCCGGTAGGACCGGGCGGTCCGGCCGACGGAACGGGACCCCGCCGCGGAACCGTGACCGCCCTCCTCGACGTTCTCCCGGCAGCGCCGCGTGACGCCGGCGCTCCTGCGGAACGGATCGGAACGGGCGGTGCCGATGATCGAGCTGGTCCCCGGAGGGAATCTGCCCCTGCCGGACACGGCGCTGACGATCGAGGTGCCCGGTCCCTTCGACCTCTCCGTACTCATCACCGACGACAGCGGGAAGGTGGGCGGCGACAGTGACTTCGTCTTCTACAACCAGCCGTCGGCACCGGGCGCACGGCTGTACGACGGCGGGGTCGGTGTGGACCCGCGGCGGCTGCGGGCGGGCGCGACCCGGGTCACGGTGGTCATCAGCCCGGCCGGCCCCGGCACCGCGCTGGGACGGCTGCCGGTGCCGACACTGACCGTGAGCGGCAGCGGCGGCCGGGGCGTGCTCGCCCGGTTCACTCCCGCGCGCCCGGCGCACGAGACGGTGCTGCTGCTGGCGGAGATCTACCGGCGCGGCGCCGGGTGGAAGCTGCGCGCGCTCGGGCAGGGGTACGCGGACGGGCTGGCCGGCATCGCCCGCGACTTCGGCGTGGAGGTCACCGAGGAGGCCACCGGACCCATGGGGCACACCGGACCCGCGAGCCCACCACCACCGCCGGCCGTCCACGCGAGCGGTGGGCCGACGGGATACGGGAACGGCGGGTACGGCAACAGCACACACGGAAACAGCGGATACGGGAACGGCGGGTACGGGAACGGCGGGTACGGGAACGGCGCGGCGGTGGGGCGCGGCACCTCCGCCGAACCGGCCGGGGCGACGGAGTTCATGGGGCTCGTCCGGGCCGAACGGCAGAGGGCGGGTGTCCCCGCCGTCGCCCTGGACAGCAGGCTCTCGGCCGCGGCCCAGGCCCACGCGACGGCGATGGCGGGACAGCGGCGGCTCGGCGCGGAGAGCGCCGACGGGGTCTCCGTCTTCCAGCGGATCACCGCGGGCGGCTACCGCTATCTCCGTATCGACCAGCATCTCGTCTCCGGGCCCCGTACGCCCCGCGCGTTCGTGGAGTACTGCCTCGGCGGTGAGGCGACCCGCGGGCCGCTGTTCGACCCGGCGCTGACCGACACGGGACTCGGCCGCGCCGCCGACGCCCGCTCGGGCGAGGTCTACTGGACGGCTCTGTGGGCCCGCCCCTTCACCTCCGACGGACTGATACGGACCGCCGCCGAGGTCCTCGCCCTCACCAACGCGGAGCGGACGGCGGCCGGACTGCGGCCCCTGGCCGACGATCCGCGGCTGGCCGCGGCGGCGCAGGCCTACAGCGCCGACATGGCGGCGCGCGCCTTCTACTCGCACACCTCGCCCGAGGGGCTCGAACCCTGGGACCGCGCCGCCGCCGCGGGCGCCGCGCACCGGGGCATCGGCGAGAACATCGCCTGCGGCCAGCGCGGCCCGCGCGAGGTGGTCCGGGGATGGATGAACAGTCCGGGCCACCGGGCCAATATCCTCAAGCGGGATTTCACCCATCTCGGTATCGGCTTCGCGGGTGGCGGCCCCGCCGGTACGTACTGGACCCAGCTCTTCGGTCAGCTCTGACCGACGCCCGGACACCGACTCGATCATCAGGGGGAGCCGCGACGGGCGAGCCGGCACCGGAGGCGCTGCGGCGGCGACGCCACGCCGCTGCTCATCGAATGGCGCCCGCCCCGCCCGTGAGTCCGCCGGTGACCTCTCCCCCGGTCTTCTCACCTGCCACCGCGGTCGCCTCGGGCAGCGGCCCGCTCCGCGGCGCCAGAGGTACGAACAGCAGGCCGAGGGTGATCCACACATAGGTGTTCGCGCCGAGGAAGGCGTCGAGACCGGTCGAGTTCCAGCGCCAGAGCCAGACCACGCTGCTGCACAGGATCACATACAGCGCTGCGCACACCGCCAACAGCGCCCGGCGTTCCCGGCGTTCGCCGCGCAGGGCGGTGTCCGTCAGTACGACGAGGGCGGGAATCACCCAGACGAGATGGTGGACCCAGGTCACGGGGCTGACCAGACAGGCGGCCAGCGCGGTCAGTGCGAACCCGGTCCGGTCGTCCCCGTCACGGACGGCCGCGCGGGCCCGGTACGCCCAGAGCGCGAGGACGGCGAGAACGCACACCAGCCATACCGCGCGGCTGGGGTGATCCGGCTGGAGGCGGGCCAGTACGCCCTGGAGCGACTGGTTGGAAACATAGCTGAGCGAGCCGACACGGTCGGTGTTCCACAGGGCGTCGGTCCAGAAGGTACGGCTGGCCCCGGGGGCGATCAGAGCGGCGAGCAGGGTGGCGGCGCACGCCGTGCCCGCCGCCACGCCCGCCTGCCGCCGGCGCCCGGTGATCAGCAGATAGAGGATGAAGAGCGCGGGCGTGAGCTTGATCGCCGAGGCGAGACCGATACCGATGCCGGCGTACCGGCCGCGTCCGGTCGCCAGCAGCCGGGCGTCGGTGAAGACCAGCGCGACGAGAAGCAGATTCACCTGGCCGAAGCTGAAGGTGTCACGGACCGGTTCGAGCAGCGCGAACAGACAGCCGGCCACGGTGAAGGCGAACCACCTGTTCCGGCAGGTGCGCCGGATGACCGGGCCCACCAGCCAGTGCAGCAGCAGGGCCGACGCGGCGACGCTCAGCGCGACACTGACGCCCACGGCCACCGGCCAGGAGACCAGCGCCATCGGCAGCATGGAGACTGCGGCGAAGGGCGGGTAGGTGAAGCCGTAGTGGGTGCCGGGGCTGAGGTAGTCGTAGATCCGGCCGTCGCCGTGGATCCAGTCGTCGACCGTGCCGTAGTAGACGCCGACGTCGAAGAAGTCCCGGTGCAGGGGGACGGTCGCGAGGAAGACGGCGGTGGCCACGACCAGGCAGACCGCGGCGGTGATCCGCCCGGCGGGTCTCGCCAGGACGGGGTACGGGCGCCTCATGACACGGTCCGGGTCCGCGAGGGAACACCGCTCGGAGCCGACATCTCGAACATCCACCAGAGCGCGAGCAGCGCGAGCGCGCCCCCGCCCACGGCGAGCGTCAACTGCATGCCGTCCGGCGGATAGCCGCTGGGCAGCAGGCCGAGGGCGAGCACCCCGCTGCCGGCCGCGGCCCAGCGCCGTACCCGGCCGTCGGGCGCGGCGGCGGCGATCAGGAACAGGCCCCACAGCGCGTACCACGGCCGGAAGGCCGGGCCCAGCGCGAAGACCGCGAGCAGGCTCAGCGCCAGCGCGTACACCGGGCCCAGCCGCACCCGGCGCAGCCACAGGACCACCACGGCCACGGCGGTGGCCAAGAGGCCCAGCCACCGCCACGCCGGTACGGCCAGATCGGCGAACCCGCTGCCCACGGAGTCCAGCAGGGCGCCGCAGAGCCGGCCGAGTCCGCTGGTGAGCGACCAGTTGTCGGGCGAGACTGGGGTGCTCAGCGCGCCGAGCCAGCCATAGCCCGTGCCGGTCACGGCCGTGACGCCCACCGTGGTGGCGAGGGCGATGGCGCAGGTCAGCGCGGCGGCTCTGAGCGTACGGGCCCGTCCGGTGAAATGGCCGGACCAGAGCGCGGCGACCGCGAGCAGGCCGAGCGCCGCGGGCGCCTTGACCAGCGCGGCGAGCGATACGAGCAAGGCCGCTCTGGCGGGCCATCCGCCCAGCGCCGCCACGAGTCCGGCCCCGAGCAGTCCCAGCATGAGGGCGTCGTTGTGGGCGCCCGCGACAAGATGCAGCAGCACCAGGGGATTGAGCGCGCCGAGCCAGAGCGCGGCGGAGCGCTCCACCCCGCAGCGGTCGGCGAGCAGCGGCAGAAAGGCGATCATCAGCCCGACGCCGAGCAGCGCGACCAGCCGCATCCCGAGGATTCCGGCGGACATGTCGACATGGGCGAGATCGGCGGCCTTGGCCGCGGCGGCGAGGAACACGGGACCGTAAGGCGCCGGGGTGTGCTGCCAGACGGGCGGTACCTCGGTGGCGAGCGGCCCGCCCAACTGCGCGGGTCCGTAGGTGTAGACGTCGATCCGCGCGTCGACCATGGCGCCCTGTGCCAGATAGCTGTACACGTCCCGGCTGAACAGCGGCGGTCCGAGCAGCAGCGGCGCCGCCCAGGTGCCGAGGGTCGTCAGCAGCGCACGTGGTGTGGGCGGCCGGGGCCCGCGCACGGCGCGGCCCAGCCACCACCAGGCCGCGATCAGCAGGACGAGTCCGAAGTACGCGCAGAGCACGCCCAGCGCGGCGCGGCCGGAGGTGGGCAGAAGTTCCTCGCGTACCGGCAGCGCGCCGGCGGTCAGACCGCCCGCGGTGAGCGCGACGGAACCCGCGAGCCCCAGGGTCCGGCATCGGTTCGGGTCCACATCCGCGTTCAGGGCGAGCATCTGTGGAGGCTCCCAGGAGGTGGTGGCCGGAAGGCGACGCCCCCACCACGGGCCGGTGGCATACGCATATCCACCGCGTTAAGCCCGGACGGGTACGAGGCCGTGTACGGATCCGGATACGGGAACGGGAACGGACACGGGAACGGGAACGGGAACGGGCCCCGGGTTTCCCCGGGGCCCGTCCTCGCGTGTGGCCGTTGTGTCGTTCCTCGCGTCAGCGCACGCGCCGCGCGTCGAACTGGCCCGCCCAGTACTTCGTCCGGTCGAGATAGGCGGTCTCGGCGGCCGCACCGGTCTTGCCGTACGCGCCCGAGAATGTCTGGTAGCCGAAGCCACCGGGCGGTGCGGACGAGGCCGGTTCTATCGAGCTGCCTTCGTGCCACTCGTTGAACGAGGTGACGGAGACCCAGGTGGGCGATCCGCCGATGGCGGGGTCGAGCGCGTTGTTCCACTCCTTGTCGTACGTCGCGCCGTTGTCCCTGCCGAGGGTGGGCGTGGTGTTGCCGGGTACCGCGCGGTCGTCGATGTAGCCGGGGGCGACCGAGGGTGCCCAGATCAGTCCGTTCGCGCGCGCGTAGTCTCCGGCCTGCTTCCAGCCGGGGGCCGTGGCGCCCGCGATCCCGTCATAGGTGTAGAGCCCCGAGAAGTGCGCGATCTTGCTGGTGTCGGTGGTCTGCGCCAGGACGGTGTTGTTCTGCGTGACCTGGTCGAGGGCGGCCCAGTCGGTGGTCCTGAGGCTCTCGAAGATGTAGAAGGCCGCGCGGTTGTTGTGCTCGGCGTCACGGTAGAAGGCGGGGTGGCTGCCGTAGGTGGTGTTGATGTACTGGATGTCGGACACCACCGAGGCCGCGGTACGGCCCGAGTAGGGCTCGATGTGCCAGGCCACCTTGACGCCCTCGCGCGCGGCCGCGTCCAGGACACCCTTGGCGAGGGTGTCCTCGTAGCCGCCCTTGCCCCACCAGCTGTAGACGATGACTCCGGCACCCGACTGCTTGACCCACTTCATGTGCTGCGCGACGGCTCCGGTGTAGTCACCGGAGTCGTACGCCCCGAGCTTCGGGTAGAGATCGGCGCCAATGTCCTGCGGCGGCGTACGGCCGCCCTGCTGCCAGTGGCGGTAGCTGCCGTACTTGGCGGGGCTGCCGTACCACGGGTAGTAGAAGAGGTGGACATTCGCCGACGTGGCCTGTAACGCCGCCGGCCTCTCCAGCGTGAAGGTGTCGATGTCGAAGAGGGAGCCCGCCCCGCCGGTGAAGGTCAGGAAGACCGGTCCGGTCGGGGTGCCGCTCAGCGTGGTGGTGACGGTACGGAAGTTCTCCCAGCCGCCGGTGTTGGGTACGGCGACCGAGCCGAGCACCGCTCCGGTGGCCGATCCGGAGCGCACCTGGAGGGTGCCTCCCGAACCGCCCGAGGAGACCTTCGCGCTGAAGGTCGTGGCCCCCGTGAGCGAGGCCTGGGAGTAGCCGGCCCAGTCACCGTTCTCGATGTAGCCGAGCGTCCTGCCCCCGCTGGCGGAGCCGTGGTCGGCGGGCTGGACACCCGCGGAGGACGTGTAGGACTCGCCCTCGTAGGTCGACGTCGACGCGGGGGGAGGTGTGGTCCCCAGTTCCTTGATCCGGATGTTCCGGAAGGACACGTCGTCGCCGGTGCCGTGGTTCTGGATGCCGATGTAGCCCTGCTGGAGGGACCGTACCGGGTCGGTGTTGGTGAAG
Source organism: Streptomyces sp. NBC_00872 (assembly GCF_045161915.1). Lineage (NCBI taxonomy): Bacteria > Bacillati > Actinomycetota > Actinomycetes > Kitasatosporales > Streptomycetaceae > Streptomyces > Streptomyces sp. NBC_00872. Next base: position 233,339 of record NZ_CP108806.1, read on the forward strand.
TCGTTGATCTTCACACCGTTGAGGAAGACCTGGAGCCGCTCCCCCTCCACCCGGATCTCGTAGGTGTTCCACGCCCCCGGCGGGTTGAGAGCACCGTCGCGCGCGGCGATGTCGGCCGACTTGAAGCCGTAGATGGAGCCGGTGGTCTTGTCGGCGGTGTCGGTGGCGTCGATCTGGATCTCGTACCCCTGGTTCACCGCCGAGTTGGGGTCGGTGGAGGAGGGGAAGCCCACGAACACACCGGAGTTGTCGTCCCCGGGCATCCGCCAGTCCAGCTTCAGCGAGTACGCGTTGTACTGCTTCGCCTGGTACCAGTACAGGCCCATGCCGCCCGTGGAGGTGAGGGTGGCGTCGGTGTTGGTGAAGTTGCCGGGGCCCGCCTGTGCCCAGCCGGTGGTCGAGCCGTTGTAGATCGGGGTGTAGCCCGTCTCCGCACGGCAGTCGGCCTTGGCGAAGCCCGCCGCGTAGCGGATTCCGCCGAGCAGCAAGGTACGGAAGGCGGGGTCGGCGTAGGACTCGGCGGTGTGGCCGAGCCCGGTGTAGAAGGACCGCCCGTTGCCCTGCGGGTGGCACCAGGTGATGGGGTGGTCACCGCTCATCTCGCCACCGCTGTAGGTGGACTCGTCCAGGCTCTGGAGCACCCGGACGTTCCCGCGGGGGTTGGCGCGGTAGTTGTACCACTCATCGGTGCGCGACCAGGTCTGGCCGAGATGCGAGGTGGCCGCGTGGGAGCGGTCCTCGGTCTTCAGCGTGGCCTGCTGGATCGCCGGGTGGCTCTTGAACCAGGCGCCGACGATCCCCTCGTACTGCGGCCAGCCGTACTCGGTGTCCGCCGCCGCGTGCACACCGACATAGCCGCCGCCGCCGTCGAGGTACGACTGGAGGGCCGACTGCTGGGTGTCGTTGAGCACATCGCCGGTGGTGCTGAGGAACACCACCGTCTTGAACTGGGCCAGATTGGCCGTGGTGAAGGCCGCGCTGTCCTCGGTGGCCGTGACGGTGAAGTTGTTGGCCGCACCGAGATCACGGATGGCCTGGGTACCGGCCGGGATGGAGTCGTGGCGGAAGCCCGCCGTCTTGGAGAAGACGAGCACCTTGTAGGCCGGGTCGGCCGCCTGGGCGATAGTGGCCGGTGTCAGGAACGCCCCCACGAGTGCGAGCGCGACGACAAAGGCCGAGGCAGCGGCCGACGGGAGTCGGCGAAGCTGACGGAGCATCACTTTCCCTTTCCCGTAGGTCACTTGGTGAGGGTGAGGGTGTCGATATCGAACAAGGAGCCCGCGCCGCCGGTGAAGGTCAGGAACAGTGCTCCCGAACTGGCCGTGCCGGTCAGGGCGGTGGTGACATTGGTGAAGGTCTCCCAGCCGCCGGTCACCGGTACGGCGACGGAGCCGAGCACCGCGCCGGTGGCGGATCCGGAGCGGATCTGGATGGTGCCGCCGGCCCCGGCCGAGGAGACCTTCGCGCTGAAGGTCTTGGTCCCGGCGGTGGGGGCGGAGGCGTATCCGGCCCAGTCACCGTTCTCGATGTAGCCGAGCGTCTTGCCACCGCTGGCCGCGGCGTGGTCCGCGGCCTGGACACCCTGGGACGAGGAGAACGACTCCCCTTCCACGATCTGGCTCGACGGGGTGCTGCCGGTGGCGAAGGTGAAGGCGTCGAGGTCGAACAGGTTGCCCTGGCCCGTCGGTCCCTTGAAGACGAGGAACAGCTCCGTGGAGGCCGCCGGGGCGTTGGTCAGATTGGCCGAGACATCGGTGAAGGTCTCCCAGCCACCGGTCACCGGTACGGTCACCGTGCCGAGCAGGGTGCCGGTGGCGGAGCCCGCCCGTACCTCGATGGTGCCGCCGGTGCCGCCGGACGAGACCCGGGCGGTGATGCGGTTGGCGTTGCCCAGGGCGTACGGCTTGAAGGAGATCCAGTCGTTGTTGTCGGTGAAGCCGACCGTGTTGCCGCCCTCGGCGGTGCCGTGCGCGGCCACCTGGATACCGGACTGGGCGGAGAAGTGCTCGGCCTGCCGGTGACGGGGCTGGAGGACACGGGCGCTGTGCGTGGTCAGCCCGGCGCCGTCGGTGTACTCGGCGTCGAAGACCCCGTAGATGTTGGCGGCGGTGTCGTGCTCACCGTCGGTCGGCACGGCGATCGTGCCGGTGCAGCCGTTCTTCGAGGTGATCGCGTGACGGTGCTCGTCATGGCCGAGGAGATAGGTCACCTTGACCTTGGCACAGTCGATGGCCCCGTCCTCGGGGTCGCTGACGGTGACCGAGAAGGGCACGGTGTCACCGAAGGAGAACAGTTCACCGTCCTTGGGAGCGGTGAGATTGACGGTCGGCGCCGTGTTGCCCGCCGTCACCACCAGACTCGCCGTACCGGTGAGTCCCTCCGGGTCCCGGACCGTCAGGGTGGGACGGAAGGTGCCCGTGGTGGTGTAGGTGTGCGACGGGTTGGCCGCGGTGGACGTGCCGCCGTCCCCGAAGTTCCAGGAGTAGGTCAGGGCCTTGCCCTCGGGGTCGGAACTGCCCGCCGAGGAGAACGCGACGGTCAGCGGGGTCGGTCCCGAGGTCTTGTCCGCCGCCGCGGCGGCGATCGGGTTGCGGTTGCTGCCGCCTACGTACTCGATCCGGTACAGCGCCTGGTTGTTGGCACCGGTGCCGTAGTCGAGGACGTACAGCGCGCCGTCCGGACCGAAGGCCTGGTCCATGACCTGGGTGCCCGTCCACGGGAAGCTCTCGATGACACCGGGGGTGCCGTCGGCCTTCACCTCGATGGGCTTGATCCACTTCCGGCCGTACTCGGCGGCGAAGAAGTAGCCGTTGAGCGACTGCGGGAACTTCACATTGGAGTTCAGGTTCGGGTCGTAGCGGTAGACCGGTCCGCCCATGGGCGATTCGGAGCCGCCGCCGAACTCGGGCGGGGAGCCGGCGTCGCCGCCGTACTTGATCCAGGCCGCCTTGACCGGGGGCAGCGTGGCCTGACCGGTGTTGCGGAAGGAGTTGTTCGCCGGGCCGGCGGCGCAGTTGTACTTCGCCCCGGAGGGACCGTTCGGGAAGGTGTACTCACCGTAGGTCTCGGCGGCGGTGTTCGTACCGGTGCAGTACGGCCAGCCGTAGTTGCCCGGTGCGGCGATGCGGTTGAACTCGACCTGGCCGCTCGGGCCGCGTCCGCCGCCGTCGGTGCCTCCGGCGTCGGGGCCGTAGTCGCCGAGGTAGACGATCCCGGTGGCCTTGTCGACGGACATCCGGAAGGGGTTGCGGAAGCCCATCGCGTAGATCTCGGGCCGGGTGTTGGCCGTACCGGGAGCGAAGAGGTTGCCGGTCGGGACGGTGTAGCCGCCCGCCGCCGTCGGCTTGATCCGCAGGACCTTGCCGCGCAGGTCGTTGGTGTTGCCGGAGGAGCGCTGGGCGTCGAACTGCGGGTTGCGGTCGGTCCGCTCGTCGATCGGCGCGTAGCCGCTCGACTCGAACGGGTTGGTGTCGTCACCCGTGGTCAGATACAGGTTCCCGGCGGCGTCGAAGTCGATGTCACCGCCGACGTGGCAGCACTGTCCTCGGTCGTTGGGCACCTCGAGGACGACCTTCTCGCTCGCCATGTCGAGCGTGCCGTCGGTCTTCAGCGTGAACCGGGAGAGGTTGAGATGACCCTTCCACGGCTCGAAGGACGCGGCGCTGCCGGTGACGGGGGCGTCGCCGCCCGGAGTCGACAGCTTGGGCGAGTAGTAGAGGTAGAGATAGCGGTTCGAGGCGAAGCCGGGGTCGGCCGCTATGCCCTGGAGCCCTTCCTCGTCATGCGTGTAGACGTCCAGCTTGCCGGCCGTCTTCGTGTTGCCCGCGGCGTCCGTGAAGCGGACCGTGCCATCGCGGGCGGTGTGGACGACGGCGCGGTCCGGCAGGACCGCGAGAGACATTGCCTCACCCAACTCGGCTGCACCCAGCGCAAGTTGTACCTGCTGATAGTCGCCGGGCGGAATGACGGCGGGCGCTGCGGGCGCCGCTACGGCCGCCGGCGCACCGGCCGCCGGCACCGCGACGGCGCCACCGCCGACGATCAGCGCCAACGCGGTGAGCCATCGTGACCAGAGGCGTCTCGGCCTCTGTCCTGACAGTCGTGACGGTCCTGACATGGAGCATCCTTCCTGACCTTGCGGGGGGTGTGACAAGGCATGGGCGCGCGACATCGCGCTGCCGTGTCACTGGGGGAAGAGCCTGCGCTCGGGTGATGTCCCGTCACCCGTGCAACAGCCATACCGTTCTGGCGGAGTGGATTAGATGCGGCGTCAACGTAATTGCGAAATCTCGCTAGAGTTTTGCAGCCTGGCAACGGGATCTTAATTTGTCAAGGCAATGTCAAAATTCCGGAACCGGCTCCACCGCACACATGCGGACCGCGGCGCCCCGTCGGGCGCCACCTCGGTGATCACCGTGCGCACGAGGGCGGCTGACGGTCCGTCGGTACGGTTCGGGGCATCACGGTTCACAGCGCGCACACGGGCATCAAGAGGCTGATCCACTCATCCTTTGGGAGGAAGCGTCCGGTGTTCCCACAGCGCCTGGCGGCGGGGTACCGGCCGCTCCGCTTGGATGAGGCGAATGGACCACATCACCTTTCTTGTGGGCGTGGTGATCCTGACCGCCCTCGCGTTCGACTTCACCAACGGGTTCCACGACACCGCGAACGCCATGGCGACCTCGATCGCCACCGGGGCGTTGCGTCCCAAGGTCGCGGTCCTCATCAGCGGCGTACTCAATCTCGTGGGGGCCTTCCTCTCCACCCAGGTCGCCAGGACGATCTCCGGCGGCATCGTGAACGACCATCTGGTCACCCCGGGCATGGTCTTCGCCGGTCTGATCGGCGCGACCCTGTGGAATCTGCTGACCTGGCTCGTGGGTCTGCCGTCCAGTTCCTCGCACGCCCTGTTCGGGGGGCTGATCGGCGCCGTGTGGGTGGGGGCGGGACGCCACGGTGTGCACTTCGACGTGGTGCTCGAAAAGATCATCCTCCCGGCCGTCGCGTCCCCGCTGGTCGCCGGTCTCGCCGCGCTGCTGGCGACCTATCTCGCCTACCGGATCACCGCCCGGGGCCGGGAGTCCTCCGTCAACCGCGGATTCCGGCTCGGCCAGATCGTCTCCGCCTCGCTGGTCTCCATCGCGCACGGCACCAATGACGCCCAGAAGACCATGGGCGTCATCACCCTCACCCTGATCTCCGCGGGGGCGCTCGCGCCGGACGCGGGACCGCCGCTGTGGGTCATCGCCTCGGCCGGTGTGGCGATCGCCCTCGGTACCTATCTCGGCGGCTGGCGGATCATCAGAACCATGGGCAGGGGGCTCACCGATATCCGCGCCCCGCAGGGCTTCACCGCCGAGTCCTCCGCCACGACCGTGATCCTGACCTCCGCGCACCTCGGCTTCGCCCTCTCCACCACCCAGGTCTGCTCCGGCGCCATCCTCGGCGCGGGGCTCGGCAGAAGGCTGGCGGAGGTGCGCTGGGGAATCGCGGGACGCATGGTCATCGGCTGGTGTGTCACCCTCCCCGCCGCCGCGGCCGTGGGCGCGCTCGCCGCCGCCATGGTCGTATACGGCGGCACCGCCGGCACGATCGTCGTCGCCCTGGCCGCCTCCGGCGCGGCGGCCTTCATCGTGATCGTCTCCCGCCGCAATCCGGTGCATTCGGGCAATGTCAACGACGAGCACACGGTCAAGGTCCGCTCCCGGGCGGCCAAGGCGAATGTCTGATGGAAGAGGACCGTATGGCCGCGCGGAACCGTATGGCTCTGGACTGGAGCGGTCTGGGAGAGGTCGCCGTCATCAGCGTCGGTGCCACCGTGGGGGTCGTCTTCGTGTTCGCGCTGGGTGTGCGCCTGCTGTCGCGGCGGCACGAGCCCGGCGGTTCGGGCCCCGGCGGTGCGGGCCGCCGGGCTTCGGTGCTGGCGAGGACCGTCGCCGGACTGTGTTTCCTCGCCTGCGCCGCGGCCGTCGCGTACGGTCTGTATCTGATCGTTCCGCAGTTTCACTGAGCCGCGTCACCGGCGCAGATGGTCCGTCCCTTCGGTGACGAGCACGGCAGATGGCCATGCGTACGGACCACGTCCTGACCGCCGCCGCGCAGCAGGTAGTTGAGAAAGCTGGCCACGAGCGAGCTGGCCGGCGGGTTGCCGTAGGTGTACGCGTACTCGACCTCCCGGAACGGGTAGTCACTGTCGGCGATGGTGTCCGGGGACGCGGCCTCTCCGTTCAGGGTCAGCGTGTGCACTCCCTCCGGCATGGCGCCGGCGCGCAGCTCGGTGTATCCGATGGCCCCGGGGGTGCCGGCGACGGTGGCGAGGACCCGGTCGGTGCTGTCGAGTTCACAGCGGAAGACCTTCGCGGATCTGTCGTCCTTGGTCCCGCAGTCGTCCGAGGAGTACGCGAGCTCGTAGACACCGCCGAGCACGCGGTCACGGAAGATGTCGCGGGTACCGGAGCCCGTTTTCCTGCTGGCGAGGACGATGGGCAGGTTCTCCGGGCCGTCGGGCAGCTCGTCCCAGGCCTGGAGGTCTCCCCGGTAGATGGCACGGACCTGCTCGGTCGTCAGGTCGCCGAGCGTCACCTCGTCATTGACGACGAGGGTGTAGACGGACACCGCGACCTGGCTCTCGATCAGCTCGGGAAAGCTGTCGCGCCTGGGTACGTCGGACAGCGCGATCAGCGCGGGTGCGCCGCCCTTCGCCGCGGCGCCGCGCTCGTTCAGCTCCTGGAGGCCCTCCCGGCTGGCGCGCGCGTCGACGGTGACGGTGGAGCCGGCGCAGTCCCTCATGTACTTGGCCGCCAGATCCTTCGCGACCGGCTCGAACGCGGTGGAGCCGGTGATGGTCAGCTCGCCCTTCGCGCACCCCATCGGCGGCCGGACGTCGTCCCGTACGACGATGATCGAGGCCAGCACGACCACACAGACCGTGAGCAGCACGGTGATCATCCGGGTGGCCCTGCTGAACACGGGCGGGGTGTCGTCGGGCGTCGTGCTGCGGTTCGGATAGACCCCGCCGTCCCTGATCCCTCCGCCGACCCGGATCGCGTCACCGACCGCTCCCCCGGTGAGCAGGACGAGCAGCTTGAAGTGCTGTCCGCGGTTGAGCGGCACACGCGGCAGATACACCGTGTCGCCGGCGTAGCGCAGCCCGGCCGCCGGGGTGAAGTGGTCCAGCAGATGGTCGGCGTCCAGCGGCGCGGTGACCGCGATGCCCTGGACCGCGCGGGAGGTGAACTCCGCCATCAGACCGTGGAGTTCGCGCCCCGTGTAGTCGGCGTCGGCGATGCTCTGGGAGCCGTCGTTCTCGATCCGCAGCAGCACGAGGGTCGCGTCGGAGAGCTGCGGATTGTCCTGGAAGAAGCCCAGCCGTACCCCGGCCCTGCCGGTGCGCTCCGCGCTGCTCACCGGTGTGTCGAGCTGGACCCGGTACCCGATACGGGTACGGCGCGGCACACGGCGCTCGTACCAGAGCACGGCCAGTGAGGCCACGATGCCCAGGGCCGCGGTGACCACGGCGATGACATTCTCCGCGCTGAGCCATTCCATGGCGGAGCGCCCCCCTTCGAACCCGGAGCTCGAACATGCGACCGACGAAGAATCGTCCGGTCACCGTACGGTCGCCCTTGGCGGTGAACCGCCTACTTCGCCGTCCGGTGTGCTGTTGTTCGCCGAAGGTTCATGGGAGTTCATAGGACCGTTCCGCACTTACCGAACCCGCCCGATTCGGTTATCCAGGGAGGGACGCTCTTCCACCGATGAGGAGGGGACGATGGATACCGCCGCATCAGTCGCCGAGGGCGGCACAACGCCCGTCGGAGCGAATGGGGAAGAACTCCCCACCGTCCATATTCTCTGGATCAACGCGGGTCTGAGCTGCGACGGGGACTCCGTGTCGCTCACCGCGGCCACCCAGCCGAGTATCGAGGAAATCGCTCTCGGCGCACTGCCCGGACTGCCGAAGGTGGCCGTTCACTGGCCTCTCATCGATTTCGAATGCGGGCCCGTCCAGGGCGCCGACAATTTCATCGAATGGTTCTTCAAGGCGGAGCGCGGCGAGATCGAGCCCTTTGTCCTGGTGATCGAGGGATCCATTCCGAACGAGGCGGTCAAGAGCGAGGGCTACTGGTGCGGATTCGGGGACGATCCCGAGACCGGCCAGCCGATCACCACGAGTGAGTGGATCGACCGGCTCGCGCCCAAGGCACTGGCCGTCGTGGCGATCGGCACCTGCGCCACCTACGGCGGTATCCACGCCATGGAGGGCAATCCCACCGGAGCGATGGGGGTGCCGGACTATCTGGGCTGGGACTGGAAGTCGGGGGCGGGCATCCCGATCGTCTGTATCCCCGGCTGCCCGGTGCACCCGGACAACGCCTCGGAGACACTGCTCTATCTGCTCTACCAGGCCGCCGGATCCGCGCCCATGATCCCGCTCGACGAACACCTCCGCCCGACCTGGCTGTTCGGCGCGACCGTCCACGAGGGGTGCGACCGGGCGGGCTACTACGAGCAGGGCCAGTTCGCCACCACGTACGACTCCCCGCAGTGTCTGGTGAAACTGGGCTGCTGGGGTCCGGTGGTCAAGTGCAACGTCCCCAAACGGGGCTGGATCAACGGGGTCGGCGGCTGTCCCAATGTCGGCGGTATCTGTATCGCCTGCACGATGCCCGGCTTCCCGGACAAGTTCATGCCCTTCATGGACGAACCTCCGGGCAGTCATGTCTCCGCGGCGGCGAGCGGCGCGTACGGCAAGGTCATCCGCCGGCTGCGCGGTGTCACGGCCAGAACCGTGGACAAGGAGCCGAAGTGGCGCCGCAAGGGCGAGAAGGTCCTGACCGGCTACCACCCCCCGTGGTGATCCGTCCGAGGTCCGGCATCCGCGTCCGGTATCCGTCCGTCAGGACGGCGGAGCGAGTCCCCTCCCCACCGCCCAGAAAGGTGCGCAGCCCATGGCGCCGACGAGCAAGCAAGCCGAGGACGGCAGCGGCCTGATGGAGATGTCCTGGGATCCGATCACCCGGATCGTGGGCAGCCTCGGTATCCACACGAAGATCGACTTCCGGAGCAAGCGGGTGGCCGAGTGCTACAGCACCTCGTCCGTCTTCCGCGGCTACAGCGTCTTCATGCGCGGCAAGGACCCGCGGGACGCGCACTTCATCACCAGCCGTATCTGCGGTATCTGCGGCGACAACCACGCCACCTGTTCGGTGTACGCGCAGAACATGGCGTACGGCGTGAAGCCCCCGCACCTCGGCGAGTGGATCATGAATCTCGGCGAAGCCGCGGAGTACATGTTCGACCACAACATCTTCCAGGAGAACCTGGTGGGGGTGGACTACTGCGAGAAGATGGTCCGCGAGACCAACCCCGGTGTCCTGGAGCTGGCCGAACGCACCGAGGCTCCCCACGCGGGCGACCACGGCTACCGCACCATCGCCGACATCATGCGCTCGCTCAATCCGCTGGAGGGCGAGTTCTACCGTGAGGCGCTGCATGTCAGCCGCTACACACGGGAGATGTTCTGTCTGATGGAGGGCCGCCATGTGCACCCCTCCACGCTCTACCCGGGCGGCGTCGGCACCGTGGCGACCATCCAGCTCTTCACGGACTATCTGACGCGGCTGACGCGGTACGTGGAGTTCATGAAGCGGGTCGTCCCGCTCCACGACGACCTGTTCGACTTCTTCTACGAGGCGCTGCCCGGGTACGAGGAGGTCGGCCGGCGCCGGGTGCTGCTCGGCTGCTGGGGCGCGCTCAACGACCCGGTGTACTGCGACTTCACCTACCGGAACATGTCCGACTGGGGCCGGCGGATGTTTGTCACGCCGGGGGTGATCGTCGACGGCAGACTGGTCACCAACGATCTCGTCGACATCAATCTCGGCATCCGGATCCTGCTCGGCAGTTCGTACTACGACGACTGGGCGGGCCAGGAGACCTTCGTCGACCGCGATCCGCTGGGCAACCCCGTGGACCCGCGCCATCCATGGAACCAGCACACCCTCCCGGCCCCGCAGAAGCGGGACTTCGCGGACAAGTACAGCTGGGTGATGTCCCCGCGCTGGTTCGACGGCACGGAGCATCTCGCGCTGGACACCGGTGGCGGTCCCCTCGCCCGGCTGTGGTCCACGGCCCTGTCCGGACTGGTCGACTTCGGCTATGTCCGGGCCACCGGGCACAGCGTCCAGATCAATCTGCCGCGCACCATGACCAAGCCGGAGACCAGCTTCGAATGGCGGATCCCCCGGTGGAGCAACGCCCTGGAGCGCAACCGCGCGCGGACCTACTTCCAGGCGTACGCGGCGGCCTGCGCCCTGCACTTCGCCGAGCAGGCGATGGAGGAGGTCCGCTCCGGCCGCACCCGGACCTGGGAGAGCTTCGAGGTCCCGGACGAGTCCATCGGCGTCGGCTTCACCGAGGCGGTACGCGGTGTGCTCTCGCACCACATGGTGATCAGGGACGGCAAGATCGCCAACTACCATCCGTACCCGCCCACTCCGTGGAACGCCAGCGTGCGCGACTCGTACGGCACACCGGGACCGTACGAGGACGCGGTGCAGAACACGCCGATCTTCGAGGAGAACCCGCCGGACACCTTCAAGGGCATCGACATCATGCGGGCGGTGCGGAGCTTCGACCCCTGTCTGCCCTGTGGCGTGCATATGTACGTCGGCGGCGGCAGGACCGTCCGGAAGACCCATCTGCCCACCGGGCTCAGCGGGCTGGGCGGCTGACACCGGTCCTGGCCCTGGTCCCGGTCCTCGGTCCCGATCGAGGTCCCCCACCGGAGAAAGGCACCGTGACATGGCGGCAACGGCCAAGGAGCAGCGGACCGGGGAGCACATCGACGCGCTCCTCGACGAGCTGGGCAGATCGGTGGGCCCGTCGGGCCGCGATCTCGCGGACGAACTCGTGCGCGGCATCGTCGAGTTCTACGGTTCGGGTCTGGCCCGTATCGTCGAGCTGCTGGGCGATCGGCCGGACGGCGCCGATCCGCTGGCGCTGCTCGGCGGGGACGAACTCGTCGGCGGGCTGCTGATCCTGCACGATCTGCACCCCGACGACACACTGACCCGGGTGGAGCGGGCGCTGGACGAGGTCCGTCCGTATCTCGGCTCCCACGCCGGTGATGTGGAGATCGCCGGGATCGGCCCGGAGGGGGACGGCGGGACCGACGGGCGGACCCTGTGGCTGCGGCTGCGCGGAAGCTGCGACGGCTGTCCCTCGTCCGCCCAGACCGTGCGCTGGACGATCGAGGAGGCGGTGGCGCGCCGCGCACCGGAGATCGGGTGTGTGGAGGTCGAGGGCGTGGCCGAGGAGAAGCCGCAGCCGAAGCTCCTCCAGATCATGTCCCGACCGCCGGACGCGACGGACATGACGCCGGACGCGGCCAAGGGCGCCGACCTGCCGTCCGGCGGAACCGCCGCCGGGAACGCTCCGGCCGCGTGGTATCCGCTGCCGGATCCGCCCGCCGCCGACGGCGGGACCGGGGTGTGCGAGGTGGCGGGCACGGCGCTGCTGCTGGTCCGGCTGCCCGGCAATCTCTACGCCTACCGCGACCGCTGCCCGGTCTGCGGGGGCGGGCTGGACGGCGCGGTGGTGGTGGACGGCGAGCGACTGCGCTGTGCGGTGTGCGCCGCGGAGTACGACATCCGGGGCGCGGGGCAGGGCGAGCGGGGCCGGCTGGAGCCCGTACCCCTGCTGGAGGAGAACGGCTCCGTACGGGTCGCCCTGCCCGGCACGCTGCTGGCGGCGGGACCGTGAACGCCCGCCCCGCCCGTGCCCCGGGCGCCTCCGGCAGCGGGACCTCCGCCGCACCCGCCGCGACCGCCACGCCTGCCTCCCCACCGGTCTCCATACCGCCGGGGCTGCGTGGATTCACCCGTCGGCCGCCACGCGCCGAGGAGCGGTGCGAGCTGTGCGCCGAGCCTCTGACCGGGGAGCACCGGCATCTCGTGGACAGCGGGAAACGTTCGCTGATGTGCGCCTGCACGGGCTGCTATCTGCTCTTCACCCGGCCGGGCGCGGGCGCGGGCCGCTTCCGCGCGGTGCCCGACCGGTATCTCTCCGACCCGGACTTCACCCTGGACGAGGAGAGCTGGAACCGGCTCCAGATCCCGGTGGGGCTGGCGTTCTTCTTCCGCAACTCGGAACTGGACCGGCTGGCCGCGTTCTACCCGAGCCCCGCCGGCGCCACGGAGAGCGAACTGGACCCGGCCACCTGGCGGGAGGTCCTCGGGTCCGGCCGGCTGGCGGCTCTGCTCCAGCCCGACACGGAGGCGCTGCTGGTCCGGCGGGAGCGCGGCGCGGACGGAACCGGCGCGGGCGAGTGCTATCTGGTGCCCGTGGACGCCTGTTACGAGCTGGTGGGCCGGATGCGGCTGCACTGGCAGGGATTCGACGGCGGCGCCGAGGCCCGCGCGGATCTCACGGACTTCTTCACCCGGGTCAGGGCGAAGGCCCGGCCACCGTCCGGACGGGAGGAGGGCCGATGACCGATCTCACGTTCACCTGTACGGACGTACGGCCGGAACCGTACGGCACGGGTCCGACGCTGCTGTTCCGGCTGCGGATCGAGGCGGACGACCCCGCGACGCGGATCCACGCGGTCGCCCTGCGCTGCCAGATGCGGATCGAGCCCGTCCAACGGCGGTACACACCGGCCGAGATGGAGATGCTGGGCGATCTCTTCGGTGAGCCGGAGCGCTGGAGCACCACCCTGAAGCCGCTCCAGTTCGCCCATGCCTCCACGACGGTGCCCGGCTTCACCGGCGCCACCGAGATCGAACTGCCGGTGGCCTGCACGTACGACATGGAGGTGGCCTCCGCCAAGTACTTCCGCGCGCTCGCGGACGGCGAGATACCGCTGCTCCTGCTGTTCTCGGGCACCGTCTTCTCCGGTGACCGGGGCTTTGTGGCGGAGCCGGTCCCCTGGCACAAGGAGACCTCGTTCCGGATGCCGGTCAAGGTCTGGCAGAACATGATCGAGCAGTACTTCCCCGGCTCCGGCTGGCTCCGCGTCCGTGACGACTGCCTCGACGCGCTGCGCCGCTTCCGCTCGGAGCGCGCTCTGCCGTCCTGGGAGCGGACCTTCGAGGAGCTGCTGCGCACCGCCGACGGCGCCGGCCCGGGAGACCGGTCATGACGGCGGGCTTCGAGGAGGCCCGCCGGGTCGCGGACGCGCTGCTGTTCGAGGGGTACGTGCTCTACCCGTACCGGGCGTCGGCCAGGAAGAACCAGCTGCGCTGGCAGTTCGGCGTGCTGGTGCCGCCCTCCTGGGCCGAGGCGCACGGCGAGCACGCGGAGCAGCGTACGGAGTGTCTTCTCGAACCCCGCGGGGCCGACCGTCTCGATGTCGAGCTGCGTTTCCTCCAGGTGCACCGCCGCACGGTGGAGCGCCGTGTGCCGGACGGCGCCGGCTGGACCGAGGTGGCGCGACTCGATCTGGCCGACCGGGTACTGGTCCCCTGGGACGAGGGGAAGGAGGAACGGGTCGAACTGCGGGTACCGCTCGGCCAGCTCAGCGGAGAGGGGCGGACGCTGCGCTTCGGCTGTCCCTGCGGGGTGACGCGCGAGCCGGTGCACGTCCACGGCTGCACGGGACGGACCGTCGGACGGCTGGTACGGCGCAGCCGGGCACTGGCGGGCGAGATCCGGCTGGCCACCGAGCCGCTGCCGGGCCCGTACGGCGCGCTGCGGCTGACCGCGACCGTACGCAATGTGTCGGAGTGGACACCGGAAGGACAGGGGAGCGGCGACCGCGAAGCCGCCCTGCCGCACAGCCTGATCGGGGCACATCTGCTGCTGGGGCTGCCCGGCGGGCGGTTCCTGTCGATGACGGACCCGCCGGAGTGGGCCCGGCCCGCGGCGCGGATCTGCCGCAATGAGCACACCTGGCCCGTACTGGCCGGCGGCGCCGGGCACGACGACGTCCTGCTCTCCTCGCCCATCATCCTGGAAGACCATCCCGAGGTCGCCGCGGAGAGCCCGGGACTGCTCTACGACGCCACCGAGATCGACGAGATCCTCTCGCTGCGGACCGCCGCGCTCACCGAGCAGGAGAAGCGGGAGGCACGCGGGACGGATCCGCGGGCGGCCGGGGTGATCGACCTGGTGGACAGCATGCCGGCCGAGGTGATGGAGCGTCTGCACGGCGCGATCCGCGGTCTGCGCGAGGTGACCGGCGAGCGGCCCGCTCCGGCGCCACCCGGCCCCGTGGCACCTGCCCCGGGCACACCTGACACGGGTACACCACCTGACACAGAGACGCCGCCCCCGGTGACGCCTGCCCCGGGGACGTCTGCCCCGGGGACGCCCCGTCCGGGAACACCGGCCGTGCCCCCGACGGGACTTGAGCTGCCGATCGGCCCCGGGCTGCCCTGGTGGGACCCGGCCCAGGACACGTACGACCTGCCGGGGCAGGACACCGTGACGGTCGCCGGCCGGCTGGTCGGGACGGGCAGCAGGGTCGTACTGCGGCCGGGGCTGCGCAGATCCGACGCCCAGGACATCTTTCTGGCGGGCCGTGGCGCGACGGTCGAGGCGGTGCTCCAGGACCTCGACGGCGAGACGCATATCGCGGTCACCGTCGACGGCGATCCCGGTGCCGACCTGCGCCGGCAGCAGGGCCGGTTCCTGTACTTCCGCCCGGACGAGATCGATCCCGACCCCACCTGCGACGAAGCGCCCCCGGAAGGAGGCGACTGACATGGAGTCCACGGAGTCCGCACCGCTGCCCGACAGCTCGGACGGCTCGGACGGCCCGGACGACGCCCGCGCCTCGTACGGCCGGACCCTGGTCGCCGGGGTCGGCAATATCTTCCTCGGTGACGACGGCTTCGGCGTCGAGACCCTGCGCCGGCTGGCCGGACGCCGGCTGCCCCCGGACGTCGATCTGATGGACACGGGCATCCGGGGCGTCCATCTCGCCTACCGGCTCCTCGACGGCTACCGCAGGCTCGTCCTGGTCGACACGGTCGACCGCGGGGCTCCCCCGGGCACCGTGCACGTACTCGAAGTGGACCCCGCCGACCCGGGATCGGCACCGGAACCGGCCGCCGCCCGGCTGGACGGACACGGCATGGACCCGGCGTCGGTCCTGCGGCTGGTCCATGAGCTGCGCGCGGGGGCCGGCGGCAGCCTCCCCGAGCGGATCGTGGTGGTCGGCTGCCAGCCGCTCACCGCCGAGGAGGGCATCGGGCTCAGCGAGCCGGTGGCCGCGGCCGTGGGACCCGCGGCGGACCTGGTCCTCGATCTGGTACAGCGGCCACCGGGCACAGTCCCCGGCGGCGGCACCGGCACACCCGGCGAAGGAGGAGATGAACGTGATCCACGCGATGCACGAGATACGGGCGAGAAAAGGGATGGACCACTCCCAGGGGCAGGATCTGACCTGGCTGTGGGTCTGCGCCGGGGCGGTCGTGGCCGGGGTGGCGTACGAGACGGCGAAGTCCGTCCCGGACCTGCGCCGCTATCTGCGGATACGCCGGATGTGAGCCGTACGGGCGACAGGAGCGGGGACGCGGACCGGTGAACGGACCGATGAGCGGGCCAGTGAGCGGACCGCTGAGCCGGTGCCGCGTCGGGCGTTCAGACGGAGCCCGTCGTGCCGGTCGTCGGTGGACGTCCGGAGAGCGGGTGCCCGGAGAGCGGCCGTGCCCCACCGCCCGCGAGATCGGGACCGCTCAGTTGCGCATAGCGCTCCAGGAACAGATGGAGCGTGCCGTGCAGTTCGCCCAGACGGACGAACCAGAGCGACAGGCTCATCGAGCCCGCCGGGGTGATCTCGTACTCACGGCGGGCGGGCCCGGAGACGGACGCCCGCCACTGGGAGGAGATCTGACCGCCCTTCTCCATACCGCGCAGCAGCCGGTACACATGCGCGGACTCGGCCTCGGCCCAGCCGAAGGCACCCAGGCGCTGGGTCAGCTCGTATCCGTGTCCGGGCCGCTCGGTGAGCAGCAGCAGGATGACGGGGTTCATCAGCGCCCGTCGTTCGGTGTCATGCGTCGTCATGGCTGCGATCTCCTGATGTGACCGTGCGACAGGTGGCCTGGCGACAGGTGGCCGTGCGACGGTGCGGCTCACTCCCGTCCCACGCTAACCACGCCCGCCGGCACCGGCCAGCCGTGATCCGACGCCAACGCCGCGAGGCGCGGTGCTAGCGCGCGCGAGCCCAGCAGGACCCGGACGAGAGGCCTTAGGTGAGAGCCGTGCACGAACTGTCCATCGCGACCGCCGTGGTCGCCCAGGTGGAGGAAGCCGTCCGTACCAATGGCGGCGGACAGGTCGCGTCGCTGCGGCTGCGGATCGGTGAACTGGCGGGTGTGGTGCCGGAGGCCCTGCGGTTCTCGTTCGGTCTGGCGAGCGAGGGCACCGTACTCGCCGGTGCCCGGCTGGAGATGGACACCGTTCCCGGTGTGGCCCGCTGCGCCGGCTGCGGCCGGGAGAGCGAGGTGGGGATGCCGCCCCTGCTCTGGTGCGACGACTGCGCGCGGCCCCTGGGCGAGCTGCTCTCGGGCCGGGAGCTGGAGATCGCCGAGGTCGTCCTCGTGGATTCCTCGGATGCGCGCCGCCCGGACAGCGGTGACGATCGAGGTACGCCCGAGGAGGCCCCCCATGTGCCGAGTCGTTGATCTGCGCCAGGCCGTACTGGCCGAGAACGACGCCAATGCCCAGGAGCTGCGCGAGTATCTCGCCGCCCAGGGCACCGTCGAGGTGAATCTGCTGTCCAGTCCCGGCAGCGGCAAGACGGCCCTGCTGGAAGGACTGCTCTCCCGGGCCGTCGCGGCGGGTACCGCGGTGGCCGCGATCACCGCCGATCTGGCCACCGAGAACGACGCCCGGCGGCTGGCGCGGGCGGGGGCTCCCGTCAAGCAGGTACTCACCGACGGACTCTGCCATCTGGAGGCGGGGATGCTCCGCGGGCATCTCGACGGATGGCTGCCGCGCGACACCCGGGTGCTCTTCGTGGAGAACGTCGGCAATCTGGTCTGTCCCGCCTCGTACGACATCGGGGAGACGCTGCGGATCGCGCTGGCCTCGGTCACCGAGGGCGAGGACAAACCGCTCAAGTACCCCACGGCGTTCGGCCTCGCCCATCTCGTGGTCGTCACCAAGACGGACATCGCGGAGGCCGTGGAGTTCGACGGGCCGGCGTTCCACCGGAATGTGCGGCAGGTGAACCCGGGGGTGCCGGTGCTGGAGACCTCGGCCCGTACCGGCGCCGGGGTCGACGAGCTGCTCGCCTTCATCCTCGGCCGCGCGGACGGTGCCCCCGGGCACCGGCCGGTGCTGGCCCGTCAGTACGAGCGGTACGCGCACCACCGTCACGACGGCGAGGACGCTCACGGCGCGCACGCCGACGGCCACGACCACCACCACGGCCACGAGCACGACCACGACCATCCGGCACCGTCCGCCGTACGCGGCACGGCAGAGGCGCCATGAGCGGATCCGTCACCACCCGCACCACCGGCCCGACCACGTCCCCCGCCCCCCGCGAGCGCCGCCATGTCCTGGTGCGCGGGGTGGTGCAGGGCGTCGGCTTCCGCCCGTTCGTCTATACGCTCGCCACCGAGCTGGGGCTGACGGGCTGGGTCACCAACAGCGCCGAGGGCGTCAGCACGGAGATCGAGGGACCGGGCCAGGACGTGGCGGCGTTCTGTGAGCGGCTGGCCACCGGCGCACCGCCGCTCGCGGTCGTCGAGTCCGTACGGCACAGGCCCGTACCGGCCGTCGGCGGCAGCGGGTTCACCATCCGTCCCTCGTCCGGCGGACCGGGGCGCACCCTGGTCTCCCCCGACATCGCGACCTGTGAGGACTGTCTCGCCGAGCTGGCCGATCCCGCCGACCGCCGCTACCGGCATCCCTTCATCTGCTGCACCCACTGCGGCCCCCGTTTCACGGTCGTCACCGGACTGCCGTACGACCGGAGCCGGACCACCATGGCCGGCTTCCCGCTCTGCGCCGACTGCGCGCGTGAGTACGAGGACCCCGCCGACCGGCGCTTCCACGCCCAGCCGGTCGCCTGTCATGCCTGCGGCCCCCGGCTCTCGCTGGTCATGGGAGGGCCCGGCGCGGCCGCCGCTCCCCGGCTGTCCGGCGAGGAGGCGCTGGCCAGGGCCCGCCGGCTGCTGGCCGCCGGAGCGGTCGTCGCGGTGAAGGGACTCGGCGGCTATCACCTCGCCTGTGACGCCTCGGACGCCACCGCCGTACGGCTGCTGCGTGCCCGCAAGAACCGGGGCACGAAACCGTTCGCCGTGATGGCCGCTTCCCTCGGGACGGCCGAGCGGCTCGCGTTCGTCGGTCCCGGCGAACGCGCGCTGCTGGCGGGCCGGCGCCGGCCCGTCGTACTGCTGCGGCGCCGTGAGGGCGGTGGCTCCCTCGTCGCGGACGGTGTGGCGCCCGGCAGTCCCGACCTCGGGGTGCTGCTGCCGTACACGCCGCTGCACCATCTGCTGCTGGGTCTGCCCGGCGATCCGGCGGGCCCGCCCGTCCTGGTGATGACCAGTGGCAACCGGTCGGGCGAGCCCATCGTGACCGACGACAAGGAGGCCCTGACCCGGCTCGGCGCGCTGGCGGACGCGTGGCTGACGCACGACCGGCCGGTGCGTGTGCCGTGCGACGACTCGGTGGTACGGATCTGCGCGGGCCAGGAGCTGCCCGTACGCCGGTCCCGTGGCTACGCTCCGCTGCCGATCGCGCTGCCGGTGCCCGTGGAGCCGGCGCTCGCCGTCGGCGGGGACCTCAAGAACACGTTCTGTGTCGCGGAGGGCGGTTACGCGTGGCTGTCGGCCCATGTCGGCGACATGGACGACCTCGCCACCCTCAACGCCTTCGGAACGGCCGTCGGCCATCTGACGGAGCTGACCTCGGTGGCGCCCGGGGTGCTGATCGCGGACCGGCACCCCGGCTACCGCTCGGGACAGTGGGCCGAGCGGAACGCCCGGGGCCGTCCGGTGCGACGCGTACAGCACCATCACGCGCATATCGCCGCCGCGATGGCCGAACACGGTCTGGACGGCTCGGCTCCGGTGATCGGGGTGGCCTTCGACGGCACGGGGTACGGGGACGACGGCGCGGTCTGGGGCGGCGAGGTGCTGCTCGCGGACTACGACGGCTTCCGGCGCTTCGGCCGGCTGGCGTACGTACCGCTGCCGGGCGGCGACGCCGCCGTACGCAACCCGTACCGCATGGCGCTCTCCCATCTTCGGGCGGCGGGGGTGCGCTGGTCCGAGGGGCTGCCGTGCGTCGCCGCGTGCGCTCCCGGTGAACGGCGGCTGCTGGAACGGCTGCTGGAGCGGAGCGTCGCCTGTGTGCCCACGTCCAGCATGGGACGGCTCTTCGACGCCGTCGCGTCGCTCGCCGGGCTCTGCCACCGCGTGGAGTACGAGGCCCAGGCGGCGATGGAGCTGGAGAACGCGGCGGTGGCGGCCGGGGGACCGGCCGACGGCTACCGGTTCGCGCTGGTCCCCGGCCGTCCGGCCGACGGCGCGGAGATGGTGGCCGACCCGGCTCCGGTCCTGGCGGCGGCGGCGCACGACATACGGGCGGGCGCGGACGGACCGGCCGTGGCGGCACGCTTCCACGGCGCGGTGATCGGCCTGGTGCGCGATCTGTGCCGCGCGGCCCGTGACCGTACGGGCCTGACCACCGTCGCGCTGAGCGGCGGAGTGTTCTGCAACGCCCTGCTGACGGCCGGCTGTACGAAGCGGCTGGAGCGTGACGGATTCACCGTACTGCGGCACCGCGGGGTGCCACCGAACGACGGCGGGCTGGCGCTGGGCCAGTTGATGGTCGCCGCCCGGCTCACGACGGGCTGAACGGCCGGCGGAACGACCGAAGTGTGAGGAGAAGCAATGTGCCTTGCTGTGCCCGGCAGAGTGCTGGACATCGAGGAGCGCGACGGAACCCGGATGGCACACGTCGACTTCGGCGGTGTGGTCAAGGACGTCTGTCTGGAGTACGTGCCGGAGATGAACGTCGGCGACTACGCGATCGTGCACGTCGGCTTCGCGCTCCAGCGGCTCGACGAGGAGTCCGCGAAGCAGACGCTGAGGCTGTTCGAGAATCTCGGCGTGCTGGAGGAGGAGTTCGGGGACGCGTGGGGGCGGGCCGCGAAGGAGGCCGGGACCGAACGGCCAGGTGGCACGGGGGAATCCGTCCGCCGCACCCCGCACCCCCCACAGGAGGACCGACGATGAAGTATCTCGACGAGTTCAGCGATCCCGAGCTCGCCGCCCGGCTGTTCGACGACATCCGGACCACCGTCACCCGGCCCTGGGCCCTGATGGAGGTCTGCGGCGGCCAGACCCACTCGATCATCCGCCATGGCATCGACCAGCTCCTCCCGGACGAGATCGAACTCATCCACGGTCCCGGCTGTCCGGTCTGTGTGACACCGCTGGAGACCATCGACCAGGCGCTGGAGATCGCCTC
The DNA here is from genome assembly GCF_045161915.1 of Streptomyces sp. NBC_00872. Lineage (NCBI taxonomy): Bacteria > Bacillati > Actinomycetota > Actinomycetes > Kitasatosporales > Streptomycetaceae > Streptomyces > Streptomyces sp. NBC_00872. The sequence continues at coordinate 253,781 of NZ_CP108806.1, forward strand.
CCGGCCCGATGTGATCTTCTGCTCCTTCGGCGACATGCTCCGGGTGCCGGGCAGCGGCCGGGATCTGTTCAAGGTCAAGAGCGAGGGAGCGGACGTACGGGTGGTCTACTCACCGCTCGACGCGCTCAGGACCGCCCGGGAGAATCCGGGCCGTCAGGTGGTCTTCTTCGGGATCGGATTCGAGACGACGGCCCCGCCGAACGCGATGACCGTCCATCAGGCCAGAAGACTCGGTATCGAGAACTTCAGTCTGCTGGTCTCCCATGTCCGGGTCCCCCCGGCGATCGACGCCATCATGAACGCGCCCGACTGCCGGGTCCAGGCGTTCCTGGCCGCGGGCCATGTCTGTACGGTCATGGGGACCGGCGAGTATCCCGAACTCGCCGAGCGGCACCGGGTCCCCATCGTCGTCACCGGCTTCGAACCGCTGGACATCCTGGAGGGCATCCGCCGCGCCGTACGCCAGCTGGAGGCCGGCGAGCACACCGTCGAGAACGCCTACCCTCGGGCCGTGCGGCCCGAGGGCAGCCCGGCCGCGCGGGCCATGCTGGAGGACGTCTTCGAGGTCACCGACCGGGCCTGGCGCGGTATCGGCATGATCCCGGCCAGCGGCTGGCGGCTGTCTCCCGCCTACCGGGCGTACGACGCGGAGCACCGCTTCTCGGTGACCGGCATCCGGACCCAGGAGTCCACGGCCTGCCGCAGCGGCGAGGTGCTCCAGGGGCTGATCAAACCGCATGAGTGCGCGGCCTTCGGCACGGTCTGCACACCGCGCAATCCGCTCGGCGCCACCATGGTCTCCAGCGAGGGCGCCTGCGCCGCGTACTACCTGTACCGCAGGCTGGCGGCACCGGACCCGGCGGGCACCGCCGGACCCCAGGAAGAGGTGACCTCCGTTGGCTGAGCCGACATCGGCCGGGATCCGTGAGGTGGACGGAGTCCGGCCCCGGGTACGGCCCGCCACCACGGCGGACCTCTCCTCATGGACCTGTCCCGCCCCGCTCCGTGACCACCGGAAGGTCGTCATGGGACACGGCGGCGGCGGTCAGCTCTCCGCCGAACTCGTCGAGCATCTCTTCGCCCCGGCGTTCGGCGGCGAGGTCCTCGCGGAACTGGGCGACTCCGCGACGGTCACCCTCGGCGGGGTGCGGCTGGCGTTCTCCACCGACTCGTATGTCGTGCGCCCGCTGTTCTTCCCGGGTGGCAGCATCGGCGATCTAGCGGTCAACGGAACGGTCAACGACCTGGCCATGATGGGCGCGGCGCCCGCCTATCTCTCCTGCGGTTTCATTCTGGAGGAGGGGGTCGAACTCGCCACGGTGGGAAGGGTGGCCGAGGCGCTGGGCGCCGCCGCCCGCGCGGCGGGGGTGACGGTCGTCACGGGCGACACCAAGGTGGTGGACGCCGGGCACGGCGACGGCGTGTTCATCAACACGGCCGGGATCGGGCTGATCCCCGACGGCGTCGACATCCGGCCCCGGCGTGCCGCGCCGGGCGATGTGGTCATCGTGAGCGGTCCGATCGGTGAGCACGGCGTGGCCGTCATGAGTGTCCGCGAGGGCCTGGAGTTCGGTGTGGAGATCGAGAGCGACACCGCGCCGCTGGCCTCGCTCGTCCGGGCCATGCTGGACGTCTGCCCCGATCTGCACGTACTGCGGGATCCGACCCGTGGCGGTCTGGCCACCTCGCTCAACGAGATCGCGTCGGCGGCCGGGGTGGGTGTCACTCTCAGGGAACGCGCGCTTCCGGTACCGGACGCGGTCGCCAACGCGTGTGCCTTCCTCGGCCTCGATCCGCTGTATGTGGCCAACGAGGGCAAGCTCGTGGCGTTCGTGCCGCCCGCGCACGCCGAGAAGGTGCTCGCGGCGATGCGCGCGCATCCGCGGGGCGCGGGCGCGGTGGTGATCGGTACGTGTACGACGGACCATCCCGGCATGGTGGTGGCGTCCACCGGGCTGGGCGGGACCCGGGTGGTGGACATGCCGCTGGGTGAGCAGCTGCCACGTATCTGCTGAGGTGCGGGCGCGGAGCTGGACGGTACGGCGGGCCGGCGGCGGGCCCGGCGGCCGGGGGCGTGGCCCCCGGGTGCGCCGGGCCCGGCCGTCGGCGCGGGTGCTACTCCGGTGGCGGGACCGTGTTCGTACGGGTCACCCGGGCATACCAGTGGGCGCTGGACTTGAGCGTGCGCCGCTGGGTCGGGTAGTCGACATGGACCGTGCCGAAGCGTTTGCCGTAGCCGTACGCCCATTCGAAGTTGTCGAGCAGCGACCAGAGGAAGTAGCCGCGGACGTCGGCGCCGGAGGCGATGGCCCGGTGGACCGCCGCGAGATGGTCCCGGAGATAGGCGATCCGCTCGGGGTCACGGACCTCGCCGTCGGGGGCGGCGTAGTCGTCGAAGGCCGCTCCGTTCTCGGTGATCATGACGGGCAGCTCCGGGTGGTCCTGCCGGACCCGCGTCAGCAGTTCGTACAGACCGCTGGGGTCGATCGTCCAGCCCATGGCGGTCCGGTCGCCGGGAGTCTGGTGGAAGGCCACCTGGTCGGCGCCGGGCCAGGGGCTGTGGTTGCTCGCGCCATGTCCGTCGGACCCGTGTGCGGCGGGACCTGTGTGGTGGGAGACCAGGGTCGGTGAGTAGTAGTTGACACCGAGGAAGTCGAGCGGCTGATGGATCAGCGCGGTGTCGCCGTCCCGGACGAACGACCAGTCGGTGATCCCCTCGGTGTCGGCCATGACATCGGCCGGATAGGCCCCGGTCAGCATGGGGCCGGTGAAGACCCGGTTCGCCACGCCGTCGATCCGGCGGACCGCGTCCCTGTCCTGCTCGCTCCCGGTCAGCGGCCGTACATGGTGCAGATTGAGGGTGACGGACACCTTGGCGCCTTCCGGCAGCCGCTCACGCAGCTCGCGCACCGCGAGCCCATGGCCGAGATTGAGATGGTGCGCCGCCCGCAGGGCGTCGGCGGCGTCCGTACGGCCCGGGGCGTGGACTCCGGAACCGTAGCCGAGGAAGGCGCTGCACCACGGCTCGTTGAGCGTGGTCCAGGTCCGCACCCGGTCGCCCAGGGCGTCGGCGACGATCCCCGCGTACTCGGCGAAACGGTGGGCGGTGTCGCGTTCGGGCCAGCCTCCGGCCTCCTCCAGATGCTGCGGCAGATCCCAGTGGTAGAGCGTGACGACCGGCTCGATGCCCTTCTCCAGCAGTCCGTCGGCGAGACGGCGGTAGAAGTCGAGGCCCTTCTCGGACGCGGGTCCGCTGCCGGTGGGCTGGACACGGGGCCAGGAGACCGAGAAGCGGTACGCCCCGACACCCAGACCGGACATGATCTCGATGTCCTCGGGCCAGCGGTGGTAGTGATCGGTGGCGACATCGCCGGTGTCGCCGTTGCGTACCCGGCCCGGGGTACGGGAGTAGACGTCCCAGATGGAGGGGGTACGGCCGTCCTCCTGGGCGGCGCCCTCGATCTGGTACGCGGCGGTCGCGGTGCCCCACAGGAAGCCGGGCGGGAAGCTCAGGGGTGCCGCGGGGTCCAGGGCGCGCCCGGGGATGGGTGCTGAGGTGGCCACAGAGGTCCTTCCGCAGAGTGGTTCGAACGCCCCTGGGAGCGCTCCCATGGATTGTGGAAGACTCTCCGCTGACACCCGGCTCTGTCAAGAGCCGGACGCGGTTCCGGTGCCCGAACGGGCGCGGCGCCGCCCCCGGGCCGCCGGTTCTCCGGCGACCCCGCACAATTTCCTGGTGGGCGCCGTGCTGCGGCCCCAGGAGAGCACGAGTCAGGAGACGTGATGAGCAGCGCCGAACGGGCGGCCCGCAGGCCGACCCTGGAAGCCGTGGCCCGGCTCGCGGGCGTCGGCAGGGGTACGGTCTCAAGGGTCGTCAACGGCCTCCCGGGCGTCAGCGTGAAGGCCCGCACCGCCGTCGAGGCGGCCATCGCGGAGCTCAACTACGTACCGAATCCCGCCGCCCGCAGTCTGGTCACCAGCAGGACCGACAGCATCGCGCTGGTGATCCCCGAGTCGGAGAGCCGGCTGGCGGCGGAGCCCTACTTCTCCGCCGTCATCCGTGGTGTGAGCACCGAACTCGCCGACACCGAGATGCAGTTGCTGCTGATCCTGGTACGCGACCAGCGCGAGCTGGACCGGCTGATCCGGTTCGTGGAGGCACGCAGGGTCGACGGGGTGCTGCTGGTGTCGGTCCATCGCGACGACCCGCTGCCGGCGTTCCTGGAGAAGACCCGGATACCGACGGTCCTGGTGGGGCGGCGCTCACCGGACGAGCCACTGAGCCATGTGCACTCCGACAATGTGGGCGGGGCGGCGCAGGCCGTGGGACATCTCCTCGGCCGGGGACGTACCACCGTCGCCACCATCGCGGGACCGCTCGACATGGATGTCGGCCACAGCCGTCTCCAGGGGTGGCGTGACGCCCATACCGAGCGGGGGGTGGAGCCGGACGCGTCACTGATCGCGCCCGCCGACTTCACCGAGGAGGGCGGTCGCGCCGCCATGGGGGAACTGCTCGACCGGCGCCCGGACATCGACGCCGTGTTCGCCGCGTCCGACGTCATGGCCGCGGGCGCGCTGACCGAGCTGCGCGAGCGGGGGCGGCGGGTCCCGGAGGATGTGGCGGTGATCGGGTTCGACGACTCGATCGTCGCCCGCCATACGGTGCCGCCCCTGACCAGTGTCAGCCAGCCGACCGAGGAGATGGGGCGCGCCATCACCCGGCTGCTCCTCGACGAGATCAACGATCCCGCGGGACCGCGCCATCAGCTCACGCTGCCCACGACCCTCGTCGAGCGCCGGAGCACCTGAGAGGCCGCGCAAACAGGTGGGGCGGCGTCGCGTGCCGATGGGCGGCGCCGGACGCGGACGGCCGGGAGCCGATGGTGTCAGGTACGGATCCAGAGACAGAAGGGGTGTCCTGCCGGGTCGAGACAGACCCGTACGTCGTCCTGGGGCTGAAAGCCGTGGAGGGTCGCGCCCAGCTCCACGGCGTAGGCGACGGCGCGCTCCAGGTCGTCCACCTCGATGTCGAGGTGGATCATCATCTGCTGGCGGCCGGACTCCGACGGCCAGACGGGCGGGGTGTACCCGGGCTCGGTCTGGAAGGCCAGGCCCGCGCCTCCGCCCGGTGGGACGAGCTTGACCCAGTCGGGCTCGTCCGCCGCCACCGTCCAGCCGAGCAGCCGCCGGTAGAACGCGGCCAGCTCGCCCGCGCTGGGCGCGTCGAGCACCGCACCGGTGAGCGTCATGAGTGGTCGTTCTGGCATCGGGTCACCTCCGGAGGCCCGGCGGGCCGCGCTCGATCATAAGGTCCCCGGCCGATCCACTCACCGGTCCGGTGGCCGGTCCACCGGTCCGGTGGTCCGGCCACCGGACGGTCAGGCGGTGGCCGCGAACGCGTCGACCCCGGTCAGCTCGGCCGAGAGCCGCCACAGCCGCGCCGCCTGCTCGGGGTCGGTCGCCCAGTCGCGTACACCGCCGGGCACCGAGGGGTCGGCCGACGCCGGCTCCGCGATGTCACAGTCCTCGCAGAAGACCCCGCCCGCGTCCGCCAGCCGGGGCGAGGTCGCCGCCCACACCTGGGTGGCCGCACCCTGCTCCGGGGACTTGAAGGAGGGGTGCACGGCGTTGCCGTCCTCGTCGATCCAGCCCGCCGCGACCATCTCCTCCTTGGGCAGATGGCGCTGGAGCGGTGTGAGGATGCCGCCGGGGTGCAGCGAGAACGCCCGCACGCCCGCGTCACGGCCGAGTGCGTCGAGATGCACGGCGAAGAGCGCGTTGGCCGTCTTCGCCTGGCCGTACGCCTTCCACTTGTCGTAACCGGTCTCGAACCACAGGTCGTCCCAGCGGATGGGCGAGTTGCGGTGTCCGGACGAGGACACGGAGATCACCCGCGCCCCGCCGGGCTCGATCGCCGGCCAGAGCCGGTTGACGAGCGCGAAGTGGCCGAGGTGATTGGTCGCGAACTGCGCCTCCCAGCCGGGGCCGACCCGGGTCTCGGGACAGGCCATGACGGCGGCGTTGTTGATGACGATGTCGATGGTGCGGCCCGAGGCGAGGAAGCGCTCGGCGAACGCGCGGACGCTGTCGAGATCGGCGAGGTCGAGTTCGTCGATCCCGACACCGTCGATACCGCCGAGCGCCTCCTCGGCGGTCGCCCACCGCCGGGCGGGCACGACGACCTGTGCACCGGCTCCGACGAGCGCGCGGGTGGTCTCCAGTCCCAGGCCGGAGTAACCGCCGGTGACGACGGCGAGCTTTCCTGTGAGGTCGATACCGCGCAGAACGTCCGCCGCGGTGCTCCGGGCTCCGAACCCTGATCCGATCTTGTGCTGAGGCGTGGTCATGTCCCGAAGGCTACGAATTGGAGCGCGCTCGAAGTCAAATACTGGCGAGCGAGGTTCGAATCCACCAGCGGGCCACGGAGCGCGAACCGCCCACGATCGGGTAAGCGATACGTGATCCGGACGGATCAACTGCTAGGCAGGGACGTTGTTGTCCCTTCCGGAGCTCTGGAGTCACCCATGTCCATCGACGCCGTCCTCGCCCAGGACCAGGAATCACCCAGTGCTCGCCCGCTGATCCCGGGACAGGAGGCCGACGAGGGAGCGGGCACGGGAGAGGCGACGGCCGGGCAGGTGGAGGAACGGGACCTCATGTTCGACGGGTTCCGCTACACCTGCCGCGTGGTGCGCCACGGCCGGCGGCTGACCGAGCCCCTGCTGGTGCTGGGCGGGTCGTCCCAGGACCGCAACTCCTGGGTACGGCACGAGAAGTGGCTCAGCCCCCTGGGACAGGTCATCACGGTGGATCTGCCGGGGTACGGCACCGCGGACTTCCTGCCCGCGTCGTACGGTGTGGACTTCCTCGCCGCCGCCGTCCGGCGGCTGCTCGACGAACTCGGCGTGCCGCGCGTCAACCTGGTCGCCGCGTGTTACGGCGGCGCCGTCGGGCTGCGCTTCGCCCAGCACTACCCGGGTATGCTCGCGCGGCTCCTGCTGGTCGGTATGACCACCCGGATCCCGCCGGACTACGCGGCGGCGATGGAGCGCTGGTCCGTCATGATCGACCGGGGCGAGACCGAGTCCATCGCCCGTGAACTGGCCGACCGCTTCATGTCGCCGCCCGGCACCGGCCGGGTCCGTAAGCACGCGGCCGTGTCCCGGCTCGTCTACCAGCAGATCGCCGGGCAGGACCCCGAGCAGCTCCGGAAGTCCGCGGAGCACAACACCCGGCTGATGCGGCACGAGTGGTACCGGCCCGAGCCGGTGCCCGCCGTGCCGAGTCTGGTCGTCACCGGCGAGTACGACACGCTGTGCACACCCGTGATGGGGCGCGAGGTGGCCGCGCGGCTGCCGCGGGCGCGGTTCATGACCATCGACGAGACCGACCATCTCGCCCCGGTGGAGCGGATCGCGGACTTCGCGGATCTCGTGGCACGTTTCTGCACCGACCGGTCGCTGGACGGCCTGTCCTACTGCAGCAGGCCCGAGACACTGGGCACGACCGTCGCCGCCTCGGTCTGACCCCGGCCGGGCACCGGGCACCGGGCACCGGGCACCGGGCACCGGGCACCGGAGCCGCCGGCCCCCGAGGGGGCCGACGGCGGGAACGCACGGAGGTCGTACGGCGCTCCGGACGTACGGCGCTCCGAACGGCGGACGGGCGCCAGCCGGCCGGCGCCACGAGCCGACCGGACGGAGGGCGCCGGGAGTGTGACCGTGCCGGGCACGGGGACGCGCGCCCGGCACGGTGGCAGGTCCGGCGGCGCGGCCGGCGGATACCGTCAGCCGCCCAGCTGGCGCAGCGCCTTCAGCTGCCCGGCGCGACGCTCGCCCACTTCCCTGGCGAGGTCTGTCGCGGCGGGCGCGGCACCCGAATCCCGCTCCCCGCGTGAGACCAGGATTCCCTGTTCCAGATGTTCGCGGAGATAGGTCTTGGCGAGGGCGTCGAAGGCCTTGCCCCGGCTCTCGGAGACACTCCGCAGCTCCTCCTCGGTGATCATTCCTTTCATGTCGTGACCCTCGTGCGGGTTGGTTCCCGCCGCTCCCGTGTCCCGGAGCAGCCCGCGCAAGCGGGTCAGCTCGTCCCGGTGCGTCACTCGCGTACTCCGTGCGAGATCCGACAGACCGGGGTCGGCCGCGCGGTCCGCGACCAGGTCGAGAAGGAGCAGGGTCCGTTCGTTCATGGGTGTCATGAGCTGGGCCCAGCCACGGTCGGTGGCGTTGTAGCCGCCGGGTTCGGTGCCGGGGGCGGAGAGGGACGGCGTACCGCTCCTCGCCGCGGGAACGGCACCGGCGCCGCCCCGGTCGCTCTCACGACCGTCGCCGCCACCGCCGCCACCGCTGCCACAGCCCGCCGCGCCGAGCAGGGCCAGTACCAGCAGCGTGGCCGGCAGCGCACCGGCCAGGATCTCGCGGACCGGACGGGGCGGCGGCCCGCCCTCGCGCGGCCGGCCGCCGCCCCGCACCATCACGGATTCCCGTTGGCGCCGCACTTGATGATCGGGTTGATGCAGTTACGGACGCGCCGCTCCATCTCCCCCGCCGGCCAGGCGTTGAAGAAGTCACCGTGCATCGTGTAACCGGGTCCCGAGGCGAGCCGGAATCCAGCCGGGTTCCCGTTCACCGGGTACCGCAGGACCTGGCGCAGCTTGGGCACCGGGACCGGGTGGGTCGCCGGGCACGCGTTGTTCACCGGGTAGGACATGTGGCTCTTGTGGTCCGCCGAGTCGAGGTCCCTGCCGTTCCAGCACTGCGGGAAGTCGAGGTACGACTCCAGCATCGTGCCGGCCGGACAGTTGACGAAGTCCTTCGACGGGTTGACCTGGCCGGCGTGCAGACACGACCAGCGCGCGCGGGTGTCCCCGTCGTTCGGCCCCGTCGCCTTGGCGTTGCCCGCCACGATCTTCAGACCCTCGGGTATGGGCTGGGTACGGGCGATGATGTCGTCCGACACGCCCTCACCGAGGTAGTAGAAGGTGGTGCCGGTCGGTTCGACGGGCTGGTCGTTCACGAAGAGGGTCGGCACCCAGTACGCGGAAAGGTCGACGACCGGGTCACACGTGGTCTCGGCTCCCTTCAGATCGCCGAGGTTCGTGTACGCGTCGGTCGCGTGGCTGCCGAAGAAGCTGTGCATGTGGGAGCCGCCGGGCAGACCGGGGACCACGATCGGGTCGTCCGGCAGCCGGTGGCTGAACTTGCACTCGGCGAGGAACTCGGCCACGCGCACGACATCGGGTGCCGCGGCGGCCTTGGCCGGAGCGGCTTGCCGGGTGGCTGCACTCTCCACCTGGGCGACCGCCCCGGTGGAACCGAAGACGAGCTGAGCGGCGACGGCACACACCGCCACCAGACCGGCGAGAAGCGCCCGCACGCGTCCCCTGCTGACGCGGCGGCCGTTCTCGGACCGCGGTGTTCTCATGAGTACTCCAAACGGAGTTGAGGATTCCGCACACTGTTCGCACTGGCCGGAGACCGGTGCGCTGGCGGTGCGGACGTCCGAGGGTGGGGGGCGGGGAACTCCGAACTGGAGCTCCCCTCGATTGCCGGACGCTAGAGTCGGCCCCGGGCGCCGTCAAGGTGTTGCGTCAAGTTCCGGAACTGATACTTCGTCAGAAAAGAAGCATGCCGGGGAGGTTGACGCCCCCCGGCGATCCGGTGACGGGCCGGCCGGAGACCGGTCGTACCAGGTGGCCCGAACCGTCGGGCCTGGTGGGCCGCCGTGATCAGTACACCGCGGGCCGGCGACCCACCGTGCCCGCTCCTTCAGTTGATGAACGTTTCAGGCCACCGCTTTGGACCATACCTTCGACAAACGAATCAGGGCGAAGGAGACATGGAACGACCGAGCCCCCGCGGGCGGCGGGGGCTCGGGGGTGCGCTCGGAGTGGCTCGGGTGCGGATCCCAGGGAGATCAGTCGCCGGTGTGCGGGGGAAGACGTACGGGCGTGGCGAAGGCACCGTCGTGATGGACCAGGGCGGGACCCTCCCCATGGCCACCGCCCGCCTCGACCTCGCCGACGACCAGGACATGGTCGCCGATCCGCTGACGCAGCGTCACCCGGGCGGTGAGCCACGCCGGTACGCCGTCCAGCAGGGGCAGACCGTCATGGCTCTCGGTCCACGACAGCCCCGCGAACCGGTCCGTGCCGCTGCGCGCGAACTGCCCGGCCAGCGTGGCGTTTCCGGAGCCCAGCACATGAACGGCGAAGCGGTCGGCGGCCTGCACCGCGGGAAGCGTCGAGGCCGTGACACCGAGGCAGAAGGAGACCAGCGCGGGTTCCAGCGAAACCGAGGTGAACGAGGTCGCGGTGAATCCGGCGGGTCCGGGCACGGTGATCACGGTGACCCCCGCCGCGTGCCGGCGCAGGGTGCGGCGCAGTATCTCGCCGGCCGGGGCGGCGGTGGGGCCGGTCGAGGTGCCGGCCGCGGTGCGTTCGGTGGACACGGTCATACCGCTTCCCTTCCACTGGGTGAGGGTGATGGTCACAGGGCGGCGCCCTGTTCGACGGTGAGGATCGGGGTCAGCTCCGGGTCGGCACGGAGCCTTTCCAGCCACAGCACGAGCACCGCGGCCGTGGTCCGGTGCGACGCGTCGTTGAGTACGTCGTGCCGTCCTTCGCGCACCACACCGAGGGTGGCGCGCGGCAGCCTGGCCGCCAGCTCGCGTGCCCGCTCGGGCGGGGTGACCGGGTCTGTTCCGCCGTGCAGGACCAGGACGGGCACGTCGGGCCGGGCGTCGGCGAGCAGTCGGGCGGGCACGGGGGCGGTGAGCCGTCCCCGTACGAAACCCTCGTCCTCGGTGAGCCGCTTGCGGTGGGCCGGGCACGCGGTGCGCGCCGCCAGTTCGTCGTCCCACGCGGTGGACGAGTCGGCGCCCGTACGGGCGCCGGTGCCGACAGCCGGGTCGATACCGACGGCCGGGTCGGTGCCGGTGGCCGGGCCAGGCCGTGGCTCAGCCACTTCCGTGGCCGGGGCGGCCCCTGCGACGACGACGCCCCCGACCGGCAGCCGTGGACCGGCCGCCACGGCCGTGTGCAGGGCCTGAAGGGCTCCCGTATCGCTGCCGACGAGGACAACGGGCCCGACGGGTTCGGGACCGGCGGCGTCGGCCGCTCGCTCCAGGATCTCTTCGGCGTTGTCGTCCGGGGTGGTGTCGAGCGCGTGCACGACATATCCATCGGCGGACAGCCGACGCCCGAAACGCTCATAGACCAAGGGGTGTTCGCCACGGCCCGGCAGCAAAAGCAGAGTGCCGCGCGGGGCGATCCCCGCGGGCGGCTGCCAACCGCGCGTTCCCCCCGCGTCGGCGGGGGCCGGAACGGAAGCCGTATCCGTGCCGGTGGCGGTGACGCGGACCGGGCCGGATACGGGGGCGGTGGCGGGGGCCGTGGCGCTGAACAGGTCGGTCATCGCGTGCTTCCGATGGAGTCGAGGGTGGGCCTGGCCGAATCGGTGGAGGTGGCCGGTTCGGTGGGGGTGGCGGCGGCCGTCGCGGCGCGGTGGGCGAGTTCCTGGCGGACGAGCGGGATCAGCTCGCGCCCGTAGTCGATGGCGTCGTCGAGCGGGTCGTATCCCCGGATGAGCAGGGTGGTCACGCCGATGTCGACATAGTCGAGCAGCGCCCGCGCGACGGTCTCCGGCGTCCCGACCAGCGCGGTCGTGTTGCCACCCGCGCCGGTGGCCGTGGCGGTGGGGGTCCACAGGGCGCGGTCGTGCAGATCGCCCTTGGCGGCTGCCGCGAGCAGCCGCCGCGAACCGGTGTTCTGCGGTCCGTTCTCCCCCCGCTGGTGGCGTGCCTGGTCGAAGAAGGCCCGTCCCGCACCGGACTTGATGGTGTCCAGAACGCGATGGGCCCGTTCCCAGGCGAGTTCTTCCGTCGCGCCGAGGATCGGGCGGAAGGAGACGCTGATACCGGGCGGTTCGGCACGTCCCGCCGCCGTGGCGGCGGCGCGTACGGAGGCGATCTGCTCGGCGGTCTCCGCGAGCGGCTCGCCCCAGAGCGCGAAGGTGTCGGCGTGCCGTCCGCCCACCCGGTACGCGGCCTCGGAGGAGCCGCCGAAGTAGAGCGGAATGCCGGATTCACGCACCGGCAGAACCCCGGAGGCGTACTCCTCGAAGCGGTAGTGACGGCCCTCGTGGCTGAAGGGTTCCGCGGAGGACCAGGCACGGCGCAGGATGGACAGATACTCGTCCGTGCGGTCGTAACGCCCTTCCTTGTCCAGGTAGTCGCCGTCCCTGCGCTGCTCGGCGTCATGGCCGCCGGTGATGGTGTGGACGGCGACACGGCCCCCGCTGAACTGGTCGAGGGTCGCGAAGGAACGGGCCGCGAGCGTGGGCGCGATGAAGCCGGGGCGGTGGGCGACGAGCAGACCGAGCCGTTCGGTGTGCCCGGCGACGTACGCGGCCACTTGGACCCCGTCCGGCCTGCTGGAGCTGTAACCGATGAGGATCCGGTCGAATCCCGCGTCCTCGTGGGCACGGGCGAAGCGGGCCGTGTACGCGGGGTCGACGGCCGGACCGCTGGGCGGCCTGGTCTCCGAGGCGTCCTGGGTGCCGATCATGCCGATGAATTCGACGCTCATGAGTCAGTTGCCTTTCGGTACGGACCTGCGGTCGAGCGCGCGGTCGAGGGCGGCGCGGCCGGTGGTGAGGAGTACGGAGTCGTCCTGCGGGGTGTGCACGCGGGCGCACAGCACATCGCGGTAGTGCCGCTGGAGGGGATTGGCCCGGGTGAGTCCGTGATTGCCGATCAGGGCGACGGCCTGTTCGACGGCCGTGACGGCCGCGCGGGTGCCGAGCACCTTGGCGGCGCCGGCCCGCTCCGCGGCCTCCCGGTCGCCGGTGTCGATCCGGGCGGCCAGGGTGTCGATGAGCGTGTCCGCCCCGAAGAGGGCCGTCTCGATCTCACCGACGGCGGTCCGGAACCGGGGCAGGGTCGCCAGGGGCGCGCCGAGGGCGGTCGGGACCCGTTCGTGCAGAAAGCCGGCGAGCCAGTCGCGGGCCGCGCCCGCCACGCCCAGATAGAGGGCGGTCAGACCGAGGGCGTTCCAGGCGCCGGTCTCCGGGTCGGGCCGGGCACCGGGGATGTCTCCGGCCTCGTCCAGCCCGATGACATCGCCGGCCGGTACCGGGACGGAGTCCAGGACGACATCGTCGCTGCGGCTGGCCCGCAGCCCGACATGGTCCCAGGTGGGTTCGACGGTCAGTCCCGGGCTGCCCGCGCGGACGATGAAGGAGCCGGCCCGTACCGGGTCCTCGTCGGTCCGCGCGAAGACCAGCATGCGGCTGAGCCCCACCGCGCCGGTGGAGTAGATCTTGCGCCCGGTCAGCAGCCAGCGGTCGCCGTCGCGCCGCGCGGTGGTGGCGGGGAGTCCACCGCGGACCGGGCTGCCCAGTTCGGGTTCCACCCGCAGGGCGTTGACCAGGGCGGGGCCGGTGGCCGACGCGTCGAGGAGCGCGGCGTACGCGGCGGGGGGCCAGCCGGGGGTACGGGCCTCGGCCGCGTGGGTGAACAGCGTCATGGCGGTGACGAGCGCCACGGCGGGATCTCCGGCGCCGAGGGCGCGCAGGATACGGACGGTGTCGGCGAGTCCGGCGCCGGGGCCGCCGTGGCGGGTGGCGACGGTGGCGGTGAGCAGCCCGGCCTCGTGGGCGAGCACGAAGCCCTCGGTGGGGAAGGAGGCGTCGCGGTCGTGCTCGGCCGCGCGGGCGGCGAGTGCCTCGGTGACGGCGGGCAGCCGGGTGAGGTCCGGGGCCGGTGGCAGCGCGTCCCGGGCGGTCGCGGGAGGGGAACTCATACGGGGACCACGGCCTCTCCCGCGGGGTCCGCGGTCCTGGCGGGGGCCGCGGTCCCGGCGGGCTCCACGGCTCCCGTCCGCTCGGCCTCGGCGCGTACGAGACCGATCAGTGTGCCGTAGTCGCGGGCGTCGGCCAGCGGGGCGAAGCCGCGGATCAGCAGAGTGCTCACACCGAGGGCGACATAGTCGAGCAGGGATTCGGCGACCTGCTCGTAACTGCCCACCAGCGCGGTGGAGTTGCCCGCGGCCCCGGTGGTCCTGGCGATCTCGGTCCAGAGCCGTTTGTCATGGACCTCGCCCTGGGCCGCGTACTCCAGCAGCCGCTGGGAGCCGCGCTGTTCGGCGTGGTCGAGATTGAACGCCCTGCGCACCTCGCCCACCCGCTCCTTGGTCAGCCGCAGAATCTCCTTGGCCCGCTCCCATGCCTCGGCCTCGGTGGCGGCGGGGATGGGACGCAGACTGACGCTGAACCGGGGGTCGCGGCCGTACGGCGCGGCGGCGGCCCGTACCTCACGGATGCGCTCGGCGATCCCGGCGAGCGGTTCGCCCCAGAAGGCGTAGACATCGGCGTGCCTGCCGCCGACCCGTACGGCGTCCTCGGAGGCGCCGCCGAAGTAGACGGGGATGGGGGCGGCGGGCCGTACGGCGGAGAAGCCCCCGCGCACCCGGTAGAACTCGCCGTCGTGGTCGAAGGGCCGGGTGGAGTTCCACTCCTTGCGGAGCACGTCGAGGAAGTCGTCCGTGCGCCGGTAGCGGGTCGGCTTGTCGCTGAAGTCGCCGTCACGGGCCTGGTCCGCGTCATCGCCCCCGGTGATGACATGCAGTGCGATCCGGCCGGGATGGAAGGCGTCCAGCGTCGCGTACTTCCGGGCGGCGAGCGTCGGTGAGACAAAGCCGGGCCGGTGGGCGAGCAGGACGCCCAGCCGCTCGGTGTGGGTCAGGATCTGGTCGGCGACGGTGAAGCCGTCGGGGCTCGCGGAGGAGTGCGCGACCAGTACGCGGTCGAAGCCCGACTCCTCGTGGGCACGGGCCAGTTCCCGCAGATAGGCGGGCTGGACGACCGGTCCGCTCGCGTGTCCGGTCTCGGTCTGGGTGGAGATGCCGTCGCGGCCGGACACGGGAGTGGCCGAGCCGCTCTCACTGATTTCCTGGGTGGCGGCGATACCGATGAACTCGATGGGCATGGCGGTGGTTCTCCTGGGGGCAGAGGAGCCTGTGGGTGAGCCTGTGGGTGACGGGGAGGAGAAGGGAAAGGGAGGTCGTCGGCCGGTCCGGTGTCGTCAGCCGATCCGGTCGCGCCAGGTGGCCGTGTGGTGGCAGGCGACGGTGTGGGACGGTCCGGTGCCGTCGGACAGAGCGGTACGACGCGGCTCGTCCCGGCATTCGGGTCCCGCGAACCGGCAGCGGGGCGCGAAGACACAGCCCTCGTCGTCGGGCCACGGCGGACGTTCCGCGTCCGGGCGCAACCGCACGGGCGGCAGCCGGTGTTCACGGCGTACGCTCGGCGCGGAGGCGGTGAGCAGCGCGGTGTACGGGTGCCGGGGGTGCTCCAGGACCTCGCCGATCGGCCCTTGCTCGACCAGCCGGCCCCGGTAGAGGACGGCGACCCGGTCGGCGATACCGGCCAGCGAGCTGAGGTCGTGGGAGATGACGACGACAGCGAGGCCGAGTTCACGGCGGAGCCGGTCGAGCAGGCTCAGTACGAGATTGCGGTTGGAGGCGTCGAGAGCGCTGACCGGTTCGTCGCTGAGCAGCAGCCGGGGCCGGGTGACGATGGCACGGGCCAGCGACACACGCTGGCGCTGGCCGCCGGAGAGCTGTCCGGACGTACGGGATCCGAGCGCGTCGGCGTCCAGACCCACCAGGGTCAGCGCCTCGTCGGCCCGCTCCGCGCGCTCCCGCCGTGTCGCCGCGCCGACGGCGGCGAGCGGCTCGGCCACCGTCTGACGTGCCGTCAGTTCGGGGTCCTGTGAGCGCAACGGGTCCTGGAACATGTACTGCACACGCCCCGAGGCCCGGAAGTCCCGCAGTTCGCGGCGGTTCAGCCGGGTGAGATCCCGGCCCTCGAAACCGATGGCGCCGGTGTCGGGCCGTACCAGCCCGACCGTGGCACGGGCGAGGGTGGTCTTGCCCGAACCGGTTTCGCCGATGATGCCGACGATCTCGCCCGCCCGTACGGTGAGATCGACGTCCGAGAGCACCCGGGTGCGTCCGGCGCGGCGCAGCGAGGTGGCCCGCCGGCCGTACGAGACGGTCAGTCCGCCGATCTCCAGCAGCGCTTCCCGGTCCGGTGCGGTGTCCGCCGCCTCCCCCTGCCGGGGTGCGAGGACGGGCCCTTGGAGGGTGGTCATACGGCGGCTCCTTCCGTGACGGGCGCGGACGCTTCCTCCGGCGCCCCGTCCAGCAGCGGTCCGGCCGGGCGCAGGCAGCGCGCCCGGCGTCCGCCCTCCAGGGAACGCAGGGCGACGGGTGCCTCGGTGCACCGCGCGACGGCGTGGGCGCAGCGGTCGGCGAACCGGCAGCCGGGCAGTTCGGCGCCGGTCTCGGGCGGCCGGCCGGGGATGATGTCCAGCTCGCGCCGTCCCCAGGCGCCGATCGACGCCACCCGCAGCAGCGCCTCCGTATAGGGGTGCGCGGGCGACGCGAGCACCTCGGCGGTGGGGCCGTCCTCGACGATCTCCCCCGCGTACATGACGAGAACGCGGTCGCAGCTCTCGGCGACGACGGCGAGGTCGTGGGTGACCAGGAGCAGGGCGAGACCCCGTTCGGTCCTGAGCCGCTGGAGGAGTTCGAGGATCTCCGCCTGGATGACGACATCGAGGGCGGTGGTGGCCTCGTCCGCGATGAGCAGTTCGGGTGAGCAGGAGACGGCGATGGCGATGAGGACCCGCTGGAGCATCCCGCCGGAGAGTTCGTGCGGGTACTGGTGGAAGACCTCCTCGGGGCGGTGCAGTCCGACGGCCGTGAAGAGTTCGACGGCGCGGGTGCGCGCCTCGGCCCTGGAGAGCGCGGCTCCCACCCGTAGCTGCTCGGTGAGCTGACGGCCCACGGTGAGCGAGGGGTTGAGATACGAGGCGGGATCCTGGAACACGGCCCCGATACGGCGTCCCCGTACGGCGTCCCACTGCTTGCGGGTGAACGCGGTCAGCTCGGCGCCGGGGGCGCCGAGGGTGATCCGGCCGCCCGACACCTCGCATCCGGCGGGCAGCACCCCCAGAGCGGACCGGCAGGTCAGGCTCTTCCCGCTGCCCGACTCCCCCACGAGGCCGACGGCCTCACCGCGCCCGAGTGTGAACGAGACCCCGCGGACGGCGCGTACCCCGCCGGAGACGGTGACATCGAGTCCCTCGACGGTCAGTACGTCGGGTGCCGGTGCGGCGGGTGCCGGTACGACGGGGGCCGGTACGACGGGCGACCGGTCTGTTGGTTCAGCCAGTTGTGACACGGTGCTCGGCCTCCTCTGGACGGGGGGTCACGGGGGTGTGCGGCGCGGTGTCCGTCTTCCGGTCCCGGCCGGCCGCACTGTCGTTCACGGGCGCGGCGGCGGGTACGGCGGTCGATACGGCGTCGGCCATCGCCCCGCTGTCGCGTACCGCGTCCGCGAGGATGTTCAGGGCACCGACCGTGATCATGATCGCGGCGCCCGGGATCAGCGGTGCCCAGGGCTGCTGGGCCAGATAACCCAGATCCGAGGCGAGCATTCCGCCCCAGGTCGGCGCGGGCGGCTGGACACCCAGCCCGAGGAAGGTCAGGGACGCGACCACCAGGAGCGCCTGCCCGACGGCCTGCGCCGTGGTGACGGCGATCGTCGGCAGGATCTTGCCCCAGACATGGACCCGCAGGATCCACCACCGGGACGCGCCCATGAGTTCGGCCGCCTCCACGTACTGCGCCTGCTTCAGCCCCAGCGCGGCGGCGCGGGTCACCCGGAAGTACAGCGGTGCGAAGAGCACGCCCAGCGCAAGCATCGCCTGGTGCATCCCGTTGCCCAGCGCTCCGACCACCGCGATGGCGAAGACCGTGAACGGCATGATCATCAAGGTGTCCGCGGCCCGCTGGGCCGTCCATTCGACGGTCCTGCCGAGCCAGACGGACGCGATCCCCGGCACGATGCCCAGCAGCATCGCCGCGCCCACCGCCTCCAGGGCGCCGACGACCGACCGTCCTGTGCCCGCGAGCAGTCTGCTGAGGACATCACGCCCCAGATAGTCGGTGCCGAGCGGATGTCCCGCGCTGGGTCCGTGCAGCATGTCCGCCGGCCGCTGGGCCAGCGGATCGTACGGCGCGAGAACACCGCCGGCGACCGCCACCAGCGCGACGAGCGCGAGCACGGCCAGCGCGATCCGGGCCGACGGCAGCCGCCAGGTACGCCGGAGCGTCCTCATGAGGAGCTCCCTTCCGCCGCCCCGCCGCGACCGCCGTCCGGCTGTCTGCGCGCGGCCGGACTGAGCGCCGTCAGCGCCGCGTTGACGCCGATATTGGCGATGAGCACCACGGCGACGGTGACCAGCAGCGTTCCCTGGATGACCGGGATGTCGTGCTGTTCCGCCGACTGGAGCGAGAGCTGGGCGATCCCGGGCAGATTGAAGATCTTCTCGGTGACGACCGCGCCGCCCAGGATCACCGGCACACTCACACCGAGGACGGAGAGCGCGGGTCCCGCGGCGTTGCGCAGTACATGTCCGAACAGCACCCGCCGGGCGGAGAAGCCGCGCATCTCGGCGCCGGTCACATAGTTCTCGCGCAGAGCCCCGACGAGCGAGGTGCGCAACTGCCGGGCGATGGAGGCGGCCGCGTCCAGACTGAGGGCGAACGCGGGCAGGATCGCGTACCGGAGCCACTCCCCCGGGCTCTCCCCCAGCGGTACATAACCGCCGGTGGGAAGCGCGCCGAGCTGCACCGCGAAGACGACGATCAGCACGATGCCGATGAGAAACGGCGGAAGGGTCGCCAGTGCCGAGGAGACGAGGGTGACGGCCCGGTCGAAGCGACCGCCGTTGTTCAGCGCGGCCACGATCCCGGCACCACCGCCGATGACCACGGCGAGCAGCAGGGCGAGACCGGCGATGGACAGATCGACCGGCAGCGCCCCGGCGATACTGTCGGCGACGGGCACACTGGTGAACCAGGAGACCCCGAGATCGCCGGTGAGCGCGTGGCCGAGCCAGCTCAGATACTGCGCGTACAGCGGCCGGTCCAATCCGAACTGGGCTTCCATACGGGCGATGTCGGCCGGTGTGGCCTGGTCGCCGAGGACGGCCGCCGCCGGGTTGGCCTCCGACAGGGCGCCGAGCGCGAAGGTCAGCAGCGAGGCCAGGAGGAAGACCGTGGCGGTGATGACGAGCAGCCGGCCCAGCGGGCGCGGTGCTCCCGCGAGCCGTCGCCGCACGGAGGCGGACCCCACGGACCATGAGCGCCCGAACCCCGTCCCCGCCTCCGTCTCCTTCCCCGTCCCCTTCTCCGTCCCCGCCGTCGTCCTCTCCGTTCCCGCCTTCGTCAGTACCGGCGCGGTCATGAGACGGTGACCCCCTCGAACCGCTGGACGACGGTGTACGCGGGGATCTCGGAGACCTTGGGATTACGGGCGAGGATCCGCGGGACGGTGTAGAGGAAGACGTTCGGCATGGTCCGTACGGCGATCCCGGTGGCCTTCTGGAGAACGGCCGGGTAGTCGGGCGAGTCCAGCGCGGTACGGCGGACCACATCGAGCGCCTTCTCCAGCTCCGGCGAGACGGTGCGGCCCGGATTCATCAGGCCTTCCTTGCCGAAGAGCACCTGGAAGCCCTGGGTGGCGGCCTCACGTCCGGCGAACTGGTCGACGAAGAGGGCCTTGGCGCGCTGGACGTAGACCAACTGGGACGCGCGGGCGGCCGGGATGGTCTCGATGGTGGCCGTGATGCCGACCTTCTTGAGCTGCGCCTGAATCAGTTCGGGTACGCCTTCGGCCTTCGAGGTGGAGAGCGTGATCTTCAGACCGTTCGCGTGACCGGCCTTCGCCAGCAGTTCCTTCGCCTTCTCCGGGTCGTACGGGAAGAGCGTGTCCAGGGCGTCGTCATGGCCCGCGTACCCCTCGGGGAAGGGCTGGCGGGTCACCTCGCCATGGCCGAAGGACGCGGTCTTGAGGAGTTCCTCGCGGTCGATCGCGTACTTGAGCGCGAGCGCCACGTCCGGGTCGGTGAAGGGCTCCTTGCCGTTGTGGACATCGAGGACGGCCACCACCATGGAGGGGATGACCTGGACCTCCAGCCCGGCGGCCCTGGCCGCCTCGACCTGACTGCCCGGTATCTGGGCGACGTTGTACTGCCCGGAGGTGAGGGCGGCGACGACCGTCGAGGCCTCGGGGAGCGGATACAGCTCGAAGTTCTCGATCTTGACACGGTCCGCGTCCCAGTAGCCGGGGTTGCGGCGCAGCACGGCCTTGGAGTTCTGGACGTAGGAGACCAGGGTGTACGGGCCGGATCCCGCGGGCTCGGTGGCGAGGCTCGCGGCGTCGCTCTCGAAGACCTTGGGGTTGACGACCATGCCGGTCTTGCCCGCGAGAAGCAGAGGAACCTGGAAGTCGGGTTCGGCGAGCCGCAGTTCGACGGTGCGGGCGTCGACGGCCGTGACCTCCTCGACGCCGATGAGCTGAGCGGCGATCAGTGACTTCTCGTAGTCGCGGCCCCGTTCGATGCTCTTCTTCACGGCGGTGGCGTCGATCGGGGTCCCGTCGCTGAACTTCAGCCCCTGGCGGAGGGTGAAGGTGACGACCGTGCCGTCCTCGTTGTACTTCCAGGACGCGGCGAGGGCGGGGACGGCGTTGCCGCGCTGGTCGAGCGTGGTGAGCGCGGCATAGACGAGGGAGAGGGAGTGCACGTCCCAGCCGGCGGACGAGGTGACCGGATCCCATGAGGTCGGCAGCGCCCAGCCCCATTTGAGGGTGCCGCCCCGGCCGCCGGCGGACGAGGTGGACCCGCCTCCGCAGGCGCTGAGGGCGAGCGCGGCGCCCGCGCCGAGGGCGAGTCCGAGGAAGGAGCGCCGTCCCGGACCGGGGAGGGAGAGCGGGACGGGCGACGGGGTGATGGCCGGGCGGTCCGCGCCGGCGGTGGTGGATGAGGTGCGGAAGATCGGCATGAGTACGCCACCTTTCTGGGCCGTGCCGGTGCACTCGGGTACGCGGGCGGGGCCGGGGGACGCCCGGCCGGGCGGTCCGGACGAGACGGGCAGGACGGTGAGGCGAGGAGGGCGGGACCGGTGCGGCGGGACCGGTGCGGCGGGACGAGCCCGTGGCGGAGCGCGGTACCGTCCGTCGCCGCGGCATCGGGGCGTGACAGCACCGGAACCGCCGACGGCGGACACGGATGAGGAGAAGCAGCCGCCTCTCGGGCCGGCAGGGGCTCCGACACGGCTTGACGCGTACGGCTACGGCTACGGCTACGGCTACGGCGGGAAGTGTCGCGCGGGAGTTCTCGCGGCGTGCCGGTCGTCGGCGGAGGTCCGGTGTACGGGTGTACGTCCCCGAGCCACCGCTGTCGCGGCGCGGGAATCCGGGGCAGGGCCGGAGCGCCGAGGGCCTGGAAAAGCCTCAGGGCCTCAGGGCCTCAAGGGCCGCGTCGGCGGTCGGGTCAGCGACAGAGGGCGCTGGACGTGCGCCGATAGTCCACGTAGCGGCAGACCACACCAGGGTGCATCGAATGCATGCCCCGTATCCTCACCGCCGCGCGGCACGCTGTCAATGGACACCTCTTGGTGTCTCATTGTCCGAGACCCTGACGACCTGCGCTTTCATCTGCCCACGCGGGTACGACGGTTACCGCCGGACCCCTTCGGCACGGGCCGAACCGGCCTCTTCCGCAGCCCTGTTCAGACCGCTTCGGGACGGGTCTCACCGGGGTGCAGCCACAGCGGGCCATGGCCCGTCTCGATCCGTACGGCGTCCGGCGGAGGCTCCGACCCGCCGGTGAGCAGGGCGAGTTCGGGACCGGTCAGACTGCGCCAGCGCTCCAGCGCCTCGCCGGGCGACCGCAGCACCGGGGTACGGGGCAGCGGCGCGGCGGCGGCCGTACGGGCGGCTTCGAGATAGGTCTCGACGGGCCGCCACCCCGGTACGCACACGCGGCCGCCGGGTCCCTCGAAAAGCAGCGTCGGCAACGCGTAACGGCGGTGCTCCCCGACCTCCTTCGCCCGGCCCGGGTGCGGTCCCGGCCCGTCGAGACCGAGCACCTCGGGGAGCGGCGCACGGGTCTCCGCCCAGTCGGAGCGGACGGCCTCCCGGGTCCGTGGAGCGGCCAGGTCACGCAGCAGCCGGTCGGCGTCGAGGCCGGGGACGCCCCGTACGGCCCCGCGGATCCCGTCCGGTGTGTCCGCGGGCCGGCCGACGACGAACGTGCTCTCGCGCAGCCGCCGCAGGACCCGCTCGGCGGTTTCGGCCCCCTGCGATCCGGCGGCCGTGGCGGCGAGGGACGCGGGCCAGCTCGTACGGGTGAGCCAGTGCAGCCGGCGCGCGTACGGCGCGTGCGTATGGGCGGTGACCTCGCGGATGAACCGCTCGTACCAACGGGCCTCTGCATCCGGGTCGGGGGCCGGATCGTCGTCCTCGTCGAAGAGGATCCCGAAGACCTGCCGCCACCGCGCACGCGGCCCGAGCGTCTGTCTCAGCGACCGGAAGACCGGCTCGGACCCCCAGGCCCACGGGCAGGCGGGGTCGGTGTACTCGGTGATCCGGACCAGCGGCCGGGCCGCTTCCCCCGGCTCCGTACCCGCCGCCGCTCCCCCGGGCTCCACGGTCATGCCGGAACCGCCGGGGAGACATCACGGGCGGAGGATCCCTGACCGGTGCTCCGCGGCTCCGCGCCCCCGGCGCCTCCCGCGCCCTCGGCGGCGAGTTGGGCGATGGTCGTACGGCCGAGCACCGACTGCGCGGCGGCCTCGACCGCGCGCCACAGATCCGGCAGCCGCCGCGCCGCGCCGGGGTAGGCGAGGGTGTCGGGCCGGGCGCCGCGCAGGGTGAGGAACTCCCCGTCGACCGCGGTCATCACCTCGGCCACACTGATCGCGGCCGGATCGCGGCCTATCCAGTAGCCGCCCTCACAGCCGCGCTGGCTGCGGACCAGACCGGCCTGCCGCAGATCCCGGAAGACCGATTTGAGGAACCGGAACGGGATGTCCTGGGCGGACGCGATGCCCTCGCAGGTCAGGGGCCGTGCGCTGTCGGCGGCGAGTTCGACGAGCGCCCGCACCGCGTAGTCCGCCTTCGCCGATATCTGCATCTGCACCGTCTCCCCGCGGGTCTGCGTACCTGACGAACCGTCCGAGAACCGGGAACGGCCTGCTCGGCGGTAATGGACACATCTTGACATCCATTCGCCGCGCTCTCTACCGTCGGCGCCGAGCCCTCGCCGGACCCCGACCCCGGCCGGGGCCTCGCGTCCGCCCCCCGACGAGCAGGATCTCCATGGCCTCGCACACCCCGCCCACCGGACACGACGCGTTCCACCCCGATCTGCCGGACCACGACCGTGACCACGAGCACGGCGAGGCGGGGAGCGCACTGCCCCTGCGCGCCCGGCTGCACCACATCCGGGCCGACGCGCTCGACGGCGACACCGCGCAGACCGGGGGAATGCGGCGCTTCGCGGCGATCAGCGGCAGCAGTGTCGGCTCCGAGCGCATCTGGATGGGCCAGACGCATGTCGCGCCCGACACGGCGTCCTCCAACCACCATCACGGCGCCTCCGAGACGGCCATCCATGTGGTCGAGGGGCACCCGGAGTTCGTCTTCCTCGACGACTCCGGCGGTACGCCCGAGGAGATCCGGATCCGCACCTCGCCGGGCGACTACATCTTCGTACCGCCGTATGTCCCGCACCGCGAGGAGAACCCCAGCTCCGACGAGGAGGCCGTGGTGGTGATCGCCCGCAGCACCCAGGAGGCGATCGTGGTCAACCTGCCCGAGCTGTACGTCCTCGGGAAAGAGCCGGACGCCGAGCCGGACGCCGGCTGACACCGCCGCCTGGCGGCCGTCGGACGCCGACCGCCAGACGCCGGCCGCCTTTCCACGCCTACCCGGCGAGTTCGCGGACCGTCGCCATGTCGCTGAACGGCAGCAGCCGGTCTCCGACGATCTGATACGGCTCGCTGCCCTTCCCGGCGAGCAGGACGATGTCGTCCCGGCCCGCGTCGGCCAGCGCGAAGGCGATGGCCGAGCGGCGGTCCGCGAACCGCTCGAAGCGGCAGCCGGTGGCCAGCAGACCCGGGGTGATCTGGTCCATGATCGCCCCGGGGTCCTCGTTCCTCGGATTGTCCGAGGTGAGCACGGCCAGATCGGAGTACGTACCGGCGATCTCCCCCATCCTGGCGCGCTTGGTGCTGTCACGGTCGCCGCCGCAGCCGAAGACGGTGACGACCCGGCCCCGGGCGAAGTCCCGGATGGCGGTGAGCACCTTCTCCAGCGAGTCCGGGGAGTGCGCGTAGTCGACGATGACGGCGGTGCCTCCCGGGGTCTCGAAGCGCTCGAACCGCCCGGGTACCGGGGGCATCCGGTCCAGCGCGCCGACCAGTCCGCGCAGATCGTGTCCGAGCAGATGGCAAGCGGCCACGGTGGCAAGGGCGTTGGCCACCGAGAACCGGCCCGGCACCGTGATCGCCGCCGGATACTTGCGCCCTTCGTGATGGAGGGTGAAGCGCGTGCCGAACGCGTCCATGGTGAGATCGGTCGCCCGGTAGTCCGCCTCGGTGTCCAGGGCATATGTCGTCACGGCCCCGGGCATCAGGGCACCGATCCCGGCGCCCACCGGATCGTCGGCATTGACCACGGCACGCCGGCAGAGCCCCTGGAACAGCCGGAGTTTGGCGTCCCGGTAGTTCTCCATCGTGCCGTGGTCGTCCAGATGGTCCTGCGTCAGATTGGTGAAGACACCGACATCGGCGAAGGCGTGGTCCACGCGGTGCGTCAACAGGCCCATGGAGGTGGCCTCCAGAACCACCGTGCCGACCTCCCGGTCACGCATGTACCCCAGCAGATACTGGAAGTCCGGCGATTCGGGCGTGGTCAGGACCGATCTCGGCATGGGGATCACCTCGTCGCCGATCCGGCTGCCCGCGGTCCCGATGACACCGACCCTCGCGCCCTCGGCGAGCCGCAGCACGGACTCGACCATGTACGACACCGAGGTCTTCCCGTTGGTGCCGGTGACGGCCACCATGTCCATCCCCCGTCCGGGCTCCCCGTAGTAGCGGGAGGCGACGGCCGACGCGGCCGTACGGGTGTCCCCCACCCGTACCACGCACACGTCCGTGTGCGCCCACACCGACTCGTCGGGCTCCGGTGCCTTCGCGTCCAGCAGCACCGCCACCGCGCCGCGCGCGAGGGCCGGGCCGATGGCCCCGGGACCGCCTTCGCGGTGGCCCGGCACGGCGATGTACAGCGAACCCGGCACCACCCGGTGGGCGTCGAAGCAGGTGCCCGCGGTGATCGCCGTCTCCGGATCCCCCCGCAGAGTCTCGTGGTCGTACCCGGCGAGCAACTCGCTCAACTTCACAGGGATCCTCTCGGAGGTGCGGCTCGGAATCGCGTCTCGGCGCTGTGGCTGGAGGGCTGTGGCTCGACAGCACGACGAGGCGACGCGACATGGGTGAGGGCGGAGGTGAGGTCAGCGGTGACGGTGGGGATGAGGGCTCAGACGACGGATGGGGTCGCCGTCGACCGGCCCGGCGGACGGTCCGCCACGGCGTTACGGGTTGGGGCCGGCCGGGAGGTCCGGCTCCGGCGGACGGCCGGGCTCACGGGCAGCTGGGTCCTGTCCGGCGGATCTTCGTGGATCAGCCCGGGGCGTCTGGTGCGGTACATCGCAAGGCGGAGGACCGGCGTCGTCGATGGACCGGACGTACTTGGACGACTCCGACAACGCGGTGAGGTGCCGTGCCAGGCGTTCCTGGCCCACGAAGATCCGCAGGACAGGGCCCAGGTCCCAACGGCCCCCGACGCGGCCGGTTCAGAGGGTTCGGCCGGAGCGGCGCGGCCCGGGGGACGATCCGGACGGCGGAAGAGCGCTAGCCGTGGCCGTGCAGCGCCCGGCAGGCGGCTTCCGGTGGGGACACCGGACCCGCTCCCGCGATCAGCGCGGCCGCGGCGGCCGAGCACAGCGCGCAGGGAGCCTGTCGCAGGCACTCCCTCACCGCACGTGTACACACCATGAGGCGAGTGTACGGCCGACGGACCGGTACGGACGCCGCTCGGGACCGCCGTACCACCTCGCCGCCTCACCGCACACCACAGGGCGGGCCGCACACGGCGACCCGCCCTGGAACAACATCACACACGAGCGACCGACCCGACGGGCCGCCGCCGACCACTGCCCGCCACCACCGGTCACCGGCCACCGGTCACCGGGGAGTGGCACTCCCGGCCCCGGCCATCGGCCCGAGGGGAGCGGGCGTCGACCGGGGCTCCGGGGTCAGACTCCCTGCCCGCTGCCGCTTCCTCCACCCGCCGCGGCCTTGATGCCCTGGGTGATCTCGTCCATCACGGACAGCTTGGGCGCCTTGTCATTGATGTCGAAGCCCGAACGCACGACGACCATGAGTCCCGAGGCGGAGGGCGAGGTGAAGGCGAGCGACTGCACATAACCGTCGTCACCCTTGCTCGTGACGACCTTCCACCGCACGAGATAGCCCTTCTGCCCGGCGACGGTGACCGCCTCCGACCTCAGCTCCTCGTGGGAGGAGATCTTTCCGTAGATCTCCCCGCCGTAGGACTCCTCGGCGTTGGTCTGGATGTCCTTCTCCGCCGCCGCCTTGGCCGTGGTGGCCTCGATCTTCATCGCGGCCGCGGGAGCGGAGAACACCCCGCCCCGTACACAGCTCTGGGACGTGTCCCCGGGACAGGAGTACTTCCCGGTCGTCACCCCGGCACCGACCACCCCGGACTCACCGGTCCAGCCGTCCGGTACCGGGATGCTGATCCCGCTGGCCGCGTCGGTGGCGTAGCCGTCCTCGCTCGGCACCTGGGGCGCACCGCTCTCGCCCCCACCGGGACCCTCCGGACCGCCCGGACCGCCGGGCCCATCCGGGTTCGGAGTCCGCTGTCCGGGCTGTGAAGGGGCCGTGGAAGGTACGCCGCCGGCACCCACCGGCGCGCTGTCACCGTCACGGCCGAGCAGATAGAAGCCTCCCGCGATGGCCATCGCCACGACCACGGCGGTGACACCGACGGCGATCCGGCGGCCACGGCTCGCCCGGCCGGGCGGCGGCGCCGCGGGGTAAGGAGGCGACCCGGGGTAGGGAGACGCGGTCGGCGGCGCCCACTCCGCGGTGGAGGTGGCGCGCAGTTCGTCGGTCCAGGCGGAACCGTCCCACCAGCGTTCCTGCTGGGGGCCGTCGCCCGAGTGCCCAGGATCCGGATACCAGCCCGGCGGAGTTGTGTACGTCACGGTCCTCAGCCTAAGCACATTGTCTGAACGACTGGTGAGAGGCCCATGAGAATCCCCCGCACCCGCACCCGCCCCCGGCCGCCCCACCCACCGGAGTCGTCCACCCGCCGGAGCCGTCCACTCACGGGAGTCGTCCACCCGCCGGAGCCGTCCGCTTCGGCTCACTCTCCGCCGAGGCCCGCCTGCCGGGCCCGGACGATCGCCTCCGCCCTGCTGGCCGCCTGAAGCTTCGTGAGGATGTTGGACAGATGGTTGCGCACGGTCTTCGGACTGAGCACCAGCCGTCGCGAGATGGCGAGATTGTCCAGACCCCTGGCCACCAGATCCAGCACCTCCCGCTCCCGTCCGGTCAGTTCGGGCAGGACGACCGGAGCGGTGCCCGGCACCCGCAGCCCGGTGAGATAGGCCATCGCCCGTGAGGCCACCGCGGGGCCGAGCAGCACCTCGCCATGGGCGACCGCGCGTATCCCGCGCTCGATCTCGGCGGGCGTCGCGCCCTTGAGGAGATAGCCGCGCGCGCCCGCCCGTATCGAGGCGAAGACCGAGTCGTCGTCGTCCAGCATCGTCACCACGAGGACGGCCGTCGTGGGCCGCAGCCGCAGGATCTCCCGGGTGGCCTCGACACCCGAGGGCGCTCCGTCGCCGAGGTGCAGATCCATGACGACGACATCGGGCCGGTGCGCGGCGACGGCGGCGACGGCCCCGTCATATGTCTCCGCCTCACCGACCACGCTCATACCGGGCAGTGATCCGAGCAGTGCGGCCATCCCCATACGGAAGACGGGATGGTCGTCCACGACGACGATCCGCAGGCCGCCGCCGGTTCCGCCCCGCCCGCCCGCTCCGTCCTCCCGGTCAGCCGTCGTATCCACCCGCTCCTCCAAACACGCCCGGCCCGCCTACCCGCCCTCACCATGGCGGACCCCGCCTTCATCGCGTCATCGCCTTCATCGCTTTCACCGCGCGCGGTCGACCACCCCGTCGGTCAGCTCCTCCCGGAGGGGAACACGCAGGATCAGCCGGGTGCCCCGGCCGCCGGCGCCCGGCTCCCATACGACCGTTCCGCCGACCTCCTCGGCCCGCTCCTGTACGGACTGCCTGCCGACACCGGACCTGGCGCCCGCCGCGATACCGTGCCCGTCGTCCTCGACCACCACGGTCAGCACCCGGTCCGCGCCCGAGCCGGTCCCGGCCAGAACCACCGCGCAGGTCCTGGCCCCCGAATGCCGCGACACATTCCGCAGCGCCTCGGCCACGATCGCGTAGACCGCTCCCGCGGCCTTCGCGGGCAGGTCGCCGTACGCCGGCCGCCCCCGGTCCCCGTCCCCTCCCCGGACGTTCTCCCGGTCTCCGTCCCCGCTGTCCCCACCGCTGTCCCCACCGCCGGCCCCGTCCCGTACGACCACCGCGAGGCCGTCCGCCTCGTACCGCATCACCAACTCCCGCAGGGCCGCCACCAGTCCCAGCTCGGCCAGCACCGGCGGGACCAGTCCCCGGGCCAGCGTGCGGACCTCGTCCACCCGCACGTCGACCTCGGCACGGAGCCTGCCGAGCAAGGCGTCGGCCGCGTCCGCGCGATCGGGCAGAAGATTGCGCACCGCCGCGAGACCGAGCCCGATACCGGCCAGAGCCGGGCCGAGCTGGTCGTGCAACTCCCGCCGCAGCGCCCGTCGTTCGTCGTCCCTGGCGGCGGCCAGCCGGCCGCGCGACTCGCGCAGCGCCCGGGTGACGGCGGCGAGATGGACGGCCGTGGCGACGATGGGCGCCACCTCCTCCAGCGCCGAACGGGCTCGGCGGTCGAGGCGTTCGCCGGGCCGCGCGGTCACCAGCAGCGTTCCGGCGCTCTCCTGACGTACCACCAGGGGTACGGCGAGAGGTGTCCCGTGTGCCGCTGGGGCGAGGTCCTGGGGCGGTCCGTCCCGGGACTCCGCCCGCGGTCCGCCCGGCAGTCCGTCCCACGGTCCGTCCGGCGGTCCCTCCGGCAGTCTGTCCCGCAGTCCCTCCGGCGGGATCGAGACCAGCACCTCGCCGTCGGCGTCCAGCACCCTTACCGAGCCGAGGTTGAACGAGACCGCGACGCTCTCGGCCATACCGGTCAGCGCCTCTTCCAGGCCGGCCGCGCTGCCGAGATGGCGTCCCACCCGGCTGAGCGCGGGGGCCGCCGCCTCCCCGTGCACCAGCCGGTCCACACGACGCTGCAACCAGCTTCTCGCGGGCTGGATCCCGACGGCCGGCACGGCGGTCGCCAGCACCCTGCCGAGGGCGCCCTCCCCGGGAAGGACGAGTCCCAGCACCGCCACCGTCACGAAGTACCCGGCCACCAGCATGCCGGTGAGCAGTGACCACACCAGTGTCCTGCTGACCGCAAGATCGATCCCCCAGAGCCGCTGCCGCAGGACCGCGACCAGCACGGCGGCCGGGAAGAACGCCTGCGAGGCGATATGGGTGAACGGGGTGAACAGCAGCACCGCCGTGCTGTCCGAGGTCGGCCACAGCACCAGAGGCAGGAACGTGACCGCGATCAGAGCCGTACCGATCGCCAGCCAGCCCAGCCCCCGTGCGCCCGGGTCGCGCATCCGGCGCCACCCCGTGTGGGCCGCGGCACCGAGACCGAGGAGCACGATCAGCCCGAGCAGGATCTGGTTCAGTGGCTCGGCCAGCCGGGCCCAGGCCGTACTGCGCACGGCGAGCGGCGCGTACGGCTCGCCGTACGCCGGCCAGGGCCAGGGGTCGGTCAGCCGGAGCGCCAGTACGGCGACGATCACCGCGGTCCCGGCGCCGATCGCCCAGCGGGCCACCGGCGACAGCCGCCGTCCCGACACCAGATAGGGGACGACGAGGATCAGGGAGAGCGTGCCGGGCACCCACGCGGTGGACTGGAGGATCGTCCACTGAGGCGGCACGGCCCCCTCCCCGGCATCGCGCGCCCACAGCGCCACGGCCTGGGCGGTGACCGCCGCGACCCCGCCGCCGATCGCGGTCAGCGCGACCAGCCAGGCGACCGGATGCCGCCGGCGGGACAGGACGACGGCGGCGACAAGTCCGTAGACCAGCGCGTCGACCGTGTCGACGACGAAGAACCACTGGTCCTGCGTCCATGGGGCGCTCGCCACCCCCATCAGGACCAGGGCGGTCACGGCCGGCCCCCAGGCCGCGACGAGCACGCCGACGGCGGCGGCGCGATGGCCCCCGCCGTCGATCCTCCACCGAGCACGCGCGCCCCGGTCCCCCGTGTCCCCCACCGGCCAAGGGTCCCAGTCCGCCGTCCCGGTGTCAGTCCGTTCCCCGCACTCCCGCTGATCCGGGCCCGCTTCCCCGTACAGCCCCACCGCGCCATACGGACCCACCGTGCCGAACGGTCTCCCGTCGTACGGTCTCACTCCGTGGTACGGGTCCGGCCGAACGCGAACGCGGCACCCAGCACCAGCAGATAGGGGAATCCCACGAACAGCGCCATGTACTGAAAGGGCGTCACTTGTGTGATCAGCAATAGGAATCCGAACAGAGCGCTGATCACTCCGATCCACCGGCTCACCGCCCCCTGCCGGAAAGCGGCCACGACCAGCGCGCCGGCGGTGAGCAGCAGTCCGGACCACAGCCAGCCGTAGGTGCCCAGTTGGGTCATCCCGGAAATGATCATGTCGGGGTCCGTGGCGTCGCGGTTGGTGATGTCGTGGAACATCTCGGTGCCCATGCCCGCGCCGACCAGGTTCATCACCGCGACCAGCAGCAGTCCGGAGGCGGCGAGTGCCGGCACGAGACTCCCCGCCGGACACTGCCGGTCCAGTCGGCGGCGCAGCCCCGCCGCGAAGACGACCGCGCCCAGCGCGGCCGCGGTGAAGGCGATCTGGGTGGCGAAGACCCACCACGCGGTGGCGCCGTCGAATCGGCCCACCATACGGGCGCTGTCCCTGATGTCCGCCTCGTCATAGGGCCAGAGCGGCCCGGCCGTCACGATCACGAGCAGTCCGGCGAGCGCGGTGAGCACACCGCCCCAGGCCCAGCCCCGGCCCTCGGCCGGCGCCCGCGCGGGACCGGGCCCGCGCCGCCCGCCCGCCATCGGTTCCGTCTGTGGAACAGCCATGCTTCCCCCTCGTCCGGGCGTACGGGCCCTCCCGTACGCCGTGCGCCATGTCGGCGCACGGGGATCCCGCCACCCCCGTTCTCCCCCCGCGGCTCGTGCCCCGCCCCCGTTCTCCCCCGGGGAGGGGCGACCACCCGGTCCTGGGCCGGATCCCCGTGCACGGCTCACGCTGCCGCACCCGGTGTCCCGCCGGCATGAGCCCGGTGTCCCGTCCTCCCGGGCGGGACACCGGGCCCGTACACCGGGCCCGTACACCGGGCCCGCGCGCCCAACCCGTACACCGGGCCCGCACGCCCGGCCCGCGTGCCCGGACCGTACGCACAGGACCGCGCACCGGCTCCCCGCGAGACCCGGCTACTCCGTCGGCACGATCCCGCGTACGGCACCGAGCGACACCAGATCCTCCGGTCGCAACCGGAGTTGGCCGGCCGTCGCCCTCGTCTCGCCCGGGGGCCGCTTGAGAATCGCCGTGGCCAGTTCGGGCGCTATGACGGAGAAGTAACTGTCGGGCGTGGCCCAGGTGTTGTCCGGCGCCGACAGCGCCAGCGCCCCACCGGAGCCGCCCTCGCCGATCAGCAGGGTGGTGAGGGGCACCCGGGCGGTGGCCATGGCCGCGAAGAGATCCGCGATGGCGCCGCCCGCTCCGGCCCGCTCCGCCTCGGCGTCATTGGCCGCCCCTGGGGTGTCCACCAGCGTCAGTACGGGGATGCCCAGCCGGTCGGCCAGCCGGATCAGCCGGGCCGCGGTCCGGTAACCGGCCGGGAGGGTGGGGGTGCCGCACTGCGCGGCGTACGCGACGGTCCGTCCCGCGTGCCGGCCGAACCCGCACAGCATCCCCGGGTCCCTGCCGCCGCAGCGGTCCCCGACGATCGCCTCCCGCTCGGTGAAGTAGGCGTCCACATAGGCTCGCGCACGGGGGCGTTCGGGAGCGCGGGCCCGTATCACCGCGTCCCATCCGGAGGCGGGCGGCTCGCCGCCGCCCAGACCGGCGGGAGGCGGCGCGGCTTCCCCGGCGCGGTCTCCTCCCGTCAGCAGCCGCAGCCAGCGGCCGACGGTGGCGCGCAGCTCGCCTTGGCGCACCACCGCGTCGATATGGCCCGCGGCCAGCTGCGCCTCCGCCGTATAGGCGTACGGATCGGCGTCGGCGGGGCGCACACGTGATCCGGCGAAACCGATCTGGGCACCGGGCAGTGCCAGTACGACATCGGCTCCCGCGCCGAGAGTGGCCCAGCCACCCCCGGTGGTCGGGTCACGTACGACCGCGAGCTGCGCCAGTCCGGCCGCGCGGGTGAGCGCGGACTGCCGGGCCACCCGCTGGAGTTGGAGCAGCGCGCGCATCCCCTCCTGCATCCTGCTGCCGCCGGTGGCGATCAGCGAGACGACCGGCAGCCGCCGCTCCCGCGCACGGGTGTACGCGGCCTCCAGCCGGTCGCCCGTGCGCTCACCGAGCGATCCGCCCAGAAAGCCGAATTCGAAGGAGATCAGCACCGCTTCGGTGGCGCCGATCCGTCCGGTGCCGCAGACGACGGACTCCTTCTCGCCGGTGCGCTCCTCGGCACGGGCGCGGGCCGCGTCGTACCCCTCCCAGGCGAGTGGTCCGTCCGGCACGGACACGCCCCGCGGCACGGGCAGTTCGAGAAACGCGCCCTCGTCGGTGACGGCGGCGATCGCCTCGCGCGCGCTCAGCCGCTCAGCCATGGAGCGCCCGCTTCATGATCTTCCCCATGTCGTTGCGGGGCAGGGCGTCCAGATAGCGCACGGTGCGCGGTCGCTTGTGCGCGGCGAGCTGCGCCGCCACATGGTCCGCCAGTTCCTCGGCGGACGGCGGTGCTTCGACGCGCGCCGGAACGATCCAGGCGACGATACGCTCACCGAGGTCCGCGTCGGGCTCTCCGGTCACGGCGGCCTCCCGCACCCCCGGATGCTCCAGCAGGACGTTCTCGATCTCACCCGCGCCGATCTTGTAACCACCGCTCTTGATCAGATCGGTGGCCTTGCGGCCGACGATACGGACATAGCCGTCGGGGTCGCGGATCGCCATGTCGCCCGTACGGAACCAGCCGTCGGTGAAGGCGGCCTCGGTCGCGTCGGGCCGGTTCAGATACTCCGTGAACAGATTCGCGCCACGGACCTGGATCTCGCCGACCGTCTCGCCGTCGTACGCCTCGATCGTGTCTCCCGACTCGTCGACCAGCCGCAGTCCGACACCGCGCAGCGGCACTCCGACCGTACCGGCGCGCGGCTCGCCGTCCGCGCGCACACTGGTGTTCATCAGGGTCTCCGTCATGCCGTACCGCTCGATGACACGACGTCCGGTCGCCGCGGCGATCCGCCGGTGGTCGTGGACGGGCAGCGCGGCGGATCCGGACACCAGCAGCCGCGCCCCGGACAGCGCCTCGGCGAGCGCGGGATCGCCGGGGAGCGCCTCGGCGATGCGGTGGTACATCGTCGGTACGCCGAACAGCATCGTGGCGCCCGAGGACAGTTCACGGGTGACGCCCTCGATGTCGAACCGGCCGAGATGGCGCACCGATCCACCGCGCCGCAGCGGTCCGAGAATGCCGAGGATCAGCCCGTGCACATGGAAGAGGGGCAGGGCGTGGACGAGGACGTCGTCGGCGGTCCACCGCCAGGCGTCCTCCAGCGCGTCCAGGGTGGCGGTGAGCGCGCGGCGCGGCAGGACGGCACCTTTCGGCGGCCCGGTGGTTCCGGAGGTGTAGACGATCAGCGCGGGAGATTCCGGGGCGTGCTCGGGGAACAGGACCGACGGTCCCGACGCCCCCGAGGCCACCGCCGCCGGCGCACCGCCCGCTTCGACGTCCACGATGTCCACGACGTCCACCCGGTCGAGCGCGGCGAGGGCCGGCGGCAGGACCACGCCCGGTTCCGTGACGACCAGCTCGGGGGCGCTGTCCGCGACGACATGGGCCAGTTCGCGCTCACCGCTCCTCGGGTTGACCGGTACGACCGGCACCCCGGCCAGCAGCGCGGCCACCACAGCGACGGCCGTCCCGAGGGTGGGCGTGGCCCAGACCGCGATCCGCCGCGCACCGGCGATACGCGCGGCCAGGGAGCCCGCCGCGTCGGCCAGTTCGGCATGGGTGAGGGTACGGTCGCCGAACCGCAGGGCGGGCCGCTCCGCGCGCGCCACGAGAGCCGGGAAGAGAGGGGACACGCGTCGTTCTCCTTGCTGTCGACGAACGGTGGCGGTTACCACCGCCACCACGATCCCTCCGTACACCATCAACTGACGGAAGAAACACCACGGTCGACTCCGACAGCACGGAGTTCGCGCGCACGTTCGCCGGGCGGATCGCCGGGCCCGCCCCGTCCGGGCCCGCCCCGTCCGTACTCAGTCGCGTCCCCTCTCAGTTGAAGGTGTCCGGGTTCGGGCCCGTGCGCAGTCCACGGTCGAGGGTGGCGATCGCGGCCATGTCACCGGAGGAGAGCTCGAAGTCGAAGACATCGATGTTCTCGCGGATGCGCGCGGGGGTGACGGACTTGGGGATCACGATGTTTCCGAGCTGGATGTGCCAGCGCAGCATCACCTGCGCGGGCGACTTCTCGTGCCGTCCCGCGATCTCGGTGATCGCCTCCACCTGGAGCAGCTCGCCCTTCGCCAGCGGACTCCAGGCCTCGGTCGCGATGTCGTGCTGGGCGTGGAAATCCCGTAGCTCCGCCTGCTGGAGTCCGGGGTGCAGCTCGATCTGGTTCAGCACCGGGGCCACCCCGGTCTCGTCCAGCAGCCGCTGGAGATGGGCGGGCTGGAAGTTGGACACGCCGATGGCGCGGGTCCGCCCGTCGGCGAGCAGCTTCTCCAGCGCGCGCCAGGTGTCGAGATAGCGGTCGCGC
Source organism: Streptomyces sp. NBC_00872 (assembly GCF_045161915.1). NCBI lineage: Bacteria > Bacillati > Actinomycetota > Actinomycetes > Kitasatosporales > Streptomycetaceae > Streptomyces > Streptomyces sp. NBC_00872. Next base: position 288,930 of record NZ_CP108806.1, read on the forward strand.
GCCGGCGCGGGCCAGTGGATGAGATACAGGTCCACCCGGTCCAGGCCGAGCTTGGCCAGACTGGTGTCGAACGCGGCGAGGGCCGAGTCGTACCCTTGCCGGTCGTTCCAGAGCTTGGTGGTGACGAACAGCTCGTCACGGGGCACCCCGGACGAGGCGATGGCACGGCCGACGCCCTCCTCGTTGCCGTACACGGCCGCCGTGTCGATGCTGCGGTAGCCCGCGTCGAGGGCGGCCAGGACGGCGTCGGTGGTCTGCGCGTCGTCGACCTGGAAGACGCCGAAGCCGAGCTGGGGGATCTTGACGCCGTTGTTGAGGACGATGTCGGGGACGGAGGTCACGGAAGTCATGGTGTTCCTTTTCTTCGCGAGTTCCCGCGCGGTCTCTCTCTTTGGAGGGAGAGACGGCGGCGCGGCGGCGCATGAGCGTGGGGACACACCGATTACCAACGTAACGACGTCGTCCCCGCCGCGCTCAGTGGCGGGCGGTGGCGGCCCGGCCGGGCTCCGGAGCGGGTGTCGCGGTGGCGACCACCCGCCCCTCGGCCGGCGTACGGCGCTCCAGCGCGCCGGAGACGACCGCGAGGACGAGCGCGGAGCCCGCCAGTGCGGCGCCTGCCCAGTTGGGCGCGGTGTATCCGAACCCCGCGGCGATGACGATGCCGCCGAGCCAGGCGGCGAGCGCGTTGCCGAGGTTGAAAGCCCCGATATTGACGGCGGACGCCAGCGTGGGGGCGGCGGACGCCTGGTCGAGCACCCTCTTCTGGAGCGGCGGTACGGTCGCGAAACCCAGGGCGCCGATCAGTGTGAGGGTGATGGCCGCCGCGACCTTGTGGTGGGCGGTGAACGTGAACAGCGCGAGGACCACGGCGAGTGAGCCCAGGGACACATACAGCAGCGGCATCAGCCGGCGGTCGGCGAACCGGCCGCCGAGCAGATTGCCGCCGACCATACCGAGGCCGAAGAGCACCAGCAGCCAGGTCACCGAGGAGTCCGCGAATCCGGCGGTCTCGGTCATCATCGGCGTGATGTAGGTGATCGCGGCGAAGACACCGCCGAAGCCGAGCACGGTCATGGCCATGGCGAGCAGCACCTGCGCATTGCGGAAGGCCGCGAGTTCATGGCGCAGCCGTACCCCCTCCGGCCTGGGCTGCTCCGGTACCAGCCTGACGATACCCGCGAGCCCCACGACACCGAGCCCGGCGACGACGAGGAAGGTCGCCCGCCAGCCGACGCTCTGCCCTATGAAGGTGCCGAGCGGCACGCCGACGACATTGGCGACGGTCAGTCCGGTGAACATCATGGCGATGGCACCGGCCTTCCGCTCCGGCGCAACCAGGCTCGCGGCCACGACGGAGCCGATACCGAAGAACGCCCCATGGGCGAGCGAGGCGACCACGCGCCCGGTCAGCATCAGACCGAAGGTGGGGGCGAGCGCGGAGAGCACATTGCCCGCGACGAACAGTCCCATCAGCAGCGTCAGCATCCGCTTGCGTGAGATCCGGGTGCCGAGGACGGTCATCAGCGGGGCACCCAGCACGACTCCGAGCGCGTAGCCGGTGACCAGCAGTCCCGCGGTGGGGATCGAGACGCCGTACTCCCCGGCCACCTCGGGGAGCAGTCCCATAATCACGAATTCGGTGGTGCCGATCCCGAATGCCCCGATGGACAGGGCGAGAAGCGCGAGTGGCATGGATTTCCGGGCCTTTCCAGACGATTGCACATGCGGCTTACGTGCGACCACAATACTTGCATGCGCCGATTACTTGCAAGCGCGGGCTATTGCGTCGATGTCTTACCCTGGGAGCACAGGGGCCTCGGCACGCCCTCACGTCGCCCACAGGAGGAAGCCATGACCGCCACGGACACCGCGCTCACGGGTCTCGCCCAGGGCTGGTGTGCCCTTTCGGTGCTGCACGACAGGATCGAGGGACATATCGAGCGCGCGCTCCAGGCGGGGCACGGCCTCAGCCTCCGGGAGTACTCACTGCTCGACGTCCTGAGCCGGCAGCACGACGGCGACGGCGGTCATCTCCAGATGAAGCAGGTCGCCGACGCCGTCGTACTGAGCCAGAGCGCCACCACACGTCTGGTCACCAGGCTGGAGGACCGTGGTCTGCTGACGCGCTATCTCTGCCCGACCGACCGCCGCGGGATCTACACCAATGTCAGCGAGGCGGGGCTGCGGCTGGTCGCGGAGGCGCGGCCCACCAATGACAAGGCGCTGCGGGAGGCCCTCGACGAGGCCGCCGGGAAGCCCGAACTGGCCCCCCTGGTCAGGACCATCGAGTCCCTCGACAGCGCCTTGTGACCGGCGCGCCGCACCTGCGCGCCTGCCCCGCCCAGGCGCCCGCCGCACACGCCGTACAAGCCGCGCACGCCGCGCACGCCGTACACGCGAGAGGGGCCGGGCGGCGACCCTCTTCAGGGATCGCCGCCCGGCCCTCACGGATACGCCGGTCGCGCGGTCAGCTCCGCGGCTCCTTGTGTCCGGTGCCGTAGCGGCGCTCGAAGCGCTCCACCCGGCCCGCGGTGTCCACCACACGGCCCTTGCCGGTGTAGAAGGGGTGACTCGCGGAGGAGATCTCCACGTCGATGACGGGGTAGCTGTTGCCGTCCTCCCACTCCACGCGCTCGGTCGAGTCCGCGGTGGAGCGGGTCAGGAAGGCGGCTCCCGCGGCACGGTCCCGGAAGACGACCGGACGGGAGGCGGGGTGGATACGGGGCTTCATACGGAAATCCTTCCTGATGGTGGAATTCGCTTCCATCAAGTGGTACGTCCTTGTAACGCGACGCCCGCCGGTGGCATTCCCGCCGGGTACCGGACACCGAAAGCGGGGACACTGGGGTGTGCGGGCCCGGGGCGGCCCGTGGTGCGATCGGGCGCGGAGAGCGGGAAGTGGGCGGCACTCATGGGCGAGTTGATCCTCGTACGGCACGGAGAGACCACCTGGTCGCTGTCCGGGCAGCACACCAGCTACACCGATCTGCCGCTGACCGAGCGCGGTGAGAGCCAGGCCCGCTCACTGGCTCCGCTGCTGCGCGAGCGCCGTATCGGTCTCACACTCGTCAGTCCCATGACCCGCGCGCGCCGCACCGCCGAGCTGGCCGGGCTCGGCGCCTTCCGGGTCACACCCGATCTGCGCGAGTGGAACTACGGCGGTTACGAGGGCATCGCGACCGCCGAGATCCAGCGCACACGGCCCGGCTGGGATCTGTGGACCGACGGAGTCGTCCCCGGCTCGGCGAGCCAGCCCGGGGAGAGTCCCGAGGAGGTCGGGCACCGAGCCGACCGTGTGCTCACCGAGGCCCTGGAGGCTCTCGACTCCAGCGACGAGGATGTCGCCCTCGTCTCGCACGCCCACTTCCTCCGGGTGCTCACCGCGCGCTATCTCGGACTGGCACCGGCCGCGGGATCGCTCTTCCTTCTCGCCACCGGGACCGTCTGCCGGCTCGGTACGGAACACGGCCGGCCGGTGATCACCGCGTGGAATCTGGCCCTTCCCGAGGGTCTGCTGCGTGCCACGGCACGGGAGAAGGAGAACGTGGCCTGACGGGCGGTGGCGCGGCGTCCGGCCCGCGGCGTCCGGCCTCAGAGCGTGCCGAGGTCGGACGAGTACCAGTGCTCGGGCCGCATCCGGATGACGACCTGGTCACCGTAGTCACGCGTGGCCATCTCGATATAGGCGTCGAGCCTCTCGGCCGGGACATAGCGGGTCGCCATCTCCCGCAGATGGTCGCCGCCGGCCGGGTCCGTGGCCGTCACAGGCCCTTCGACCGAGACATAACGCGCCGTGGGCCGGACCCGGTCGGCCATGAGGGAGAACCGGCCCGCCGCCGCGATCAGCCGGCCCTTGCGGGAGGCCGGACCGGTAAGGATCCAGAGGTCGCCGCCGGGCCGGTACTGGTACCAGATGGGTACGGTGAGCGGAGCGCGGCCGTCCGGCGAGTTCACCGCCAGCGCGCCGATATGCGGCTCGGCCAGGAACTGTTCGCGCTCTTCTCGGGTCAGGGCCACGGAATCTCCTCCGTCTGTCGCTCAGGGATGGGGCGTCTCGGCCGCTTCCCGTCGTGAACACCCGTGAGCGCACGTAAGCGCTGCGGAGCACCGGCGAACACCCGCGAAGGCCCGCGGAGGCCTACGGAGGCCCGCGGAGACCCGGAAAGCGGCCCCCATCAGCATGAGCAGCCATCCCCGCCGGGATGGACGCGACGCGCCGCGCCGGGCCCGGAAACGCGGCGGGCGCCTGCCCGGTGGAAGGAGTTCCACCGGGCAGGCGCCCTGTCGTCCCAGCCCTCTCAGGCCTTCCGGGACGCCGTGTTACGAGGGGAGGATGTTCTCCGCCTGGGGGCCCTTCTGGCCCTGCGTGACGTCGAACGTGACCTTCTGGCCCTCCTGGAGCTCACGGAAGCCGGAGGTCGCGATGTTCGAGTAGTGCGCGAACACGTCGGGGCCACCGCCGTCCTGCGCGATGAAGCCGAAGCCCTTTTCCGAGTTGAACCACTTCACTGTGCCACTGGCCATTGCCCAGTCTCCGTTTCAAGGGACGCGTGATTCCCGCACGGTGCGGGAACCGGAGGTGATCGCCCTGGTCCGCAGAGACGCTGAACAGCACAAACGCCCGTGACGGCACGTCACGGGCGAGCGGTACTTCGGAACCACGACAGCTGATCAAGACGCTACAGGGCCCGAAGCGATACAGCCACAGAAACGACCAACTCTTGCGCACGTGGCGTGTATCGGACCGCGATCGGCCCAACCCGTTCAGCCGACCCGTAAGATGATCGGCCTGTAATCAATTTTGCGGAGCCTGCACTTTTGCATACCCTGCAAGGTGTGACGAACGAAGGCGCGGCTCCGGGGCTCCGTGAGCGCAAGAAGCGGGCCACCCGGGCGGCCCTGGCGGAGGCGGCGGTGCGGCTGGCCGCCGAGCACGGCGCCGAGAATGTGACGGTCGAGGCGATCAGCGAGGCCGCCGGGGTCTCCCCGCGTACGTTCTTCAACTACTTCGACAGCCACGACGACGCGTTCGTCATGATGGACCGGGACGCCGGTGAACGGGTGCGCCAGGCGGTGCGCGAGGCACCGGCCGCCCTGTCCCCGGTCGAAGCGGTGCGCGAGGCGCTCGCCACCGAACTCGTCGATGTGGCCGAGCGGCAGGAGATCTGGCGGCTGCGGGCCACCGTGCTCCAGCGTTCGCCCCGGCTGCTGGTCAGGGGCCTCGGCGCGCATATGGCCGAGGAGCTCGAAATGGCCGAGACCATCGCCGTACGGCTCGGCTCACGCGCCCAGGACGAGACGAGCGCCGCCGCGAAGGGAGCCTGCGGGAACGGGAGCGGGAACGGCCCCGGCAGCCCGGCTCCCGGCCTCTACCCGCGGCTTCTGGCCGCCGTCGCCGGTACGGCCGTACGGGTGGCCGTCGAACACTGGTGCGCACAAGGCCCGGACGCCGACTTCTCCGAGGTGTTCCGGCGTGTCTTCACCCTTCTGGCGGACGGACTCGCCGAACCGCCGCCCGCCGGATGACCCGCCCTCGCATCACCCCGTAACCCGCGCCCCCCGTCCCTCCCTCCCCTGTCTTCCGTTCTCCTCACCCATTCGAAGAAGGACACCTTGAGTGCAATTGAGGCGCCCGAACAGGCGTCGACCTCCATGTCCAACCGGCAGATACTCCAGGCCATGTCGGGCCTGATGGCCGGTATGTTCGTCGCCATCCTGGCCGGCACGGTGGTCGCCAACGCGCTGCCCCGCATCATCGCCGACCTCCACGGCAGCCAGTCCTCGTACACCTGGGTGGTCACCGCCGAGCTGCTCGCCATGACGGCGACCGTGCCCCTGTGGGGCAAGCTCTCCGACCTCTACAACAAGAAGCTGCTGCTCCAGCTCTCGCTCGCCATGTTCGTGGTCGGGTCGCTGCTCGCCGGTTTCTCCCAGGGCGTCGGACTGCTCATCTTCAGCCGGGTCGTCCAGGGCATCGGCGCGGGCGGTCTGACCGCGCTTGCGCAGGTCGTCATGGCGGCGGTCATCCCGCCCCGGCGGCTGGGCAAGTACGCCGGTATCTTCGGCGCCGTCTTCGCCATCGGGACGGTCGCCGGGCCGCTGGTCGGCGGTGTGCTGGTGGACACCTCATGGCTGGGCTGGCGCTGGTGCTTCTTCATCGGGGTGCCCTTCGCGCTGGCCGCGATCCTGATCCTCCAGCGCACGCTGCGGCTGCCCACGGTCCGCCGTGATGTGAAGATCGACTATCTGGGCGCGTTCCTGATCGTCGCGGGCGTCTGCGCCCTGCTCATCTGGACCTCGCTGGCGGGCAACCAGTTCGACTGGGCGTCCTGGCAGACGGCCGCGCTGACCGGTACCGGGGTCGTGCTCCTGGCTGCGGCGGTCTTCGTGGAGGCCCGGGTACCCGAGCCGGTCATCCCGCTGGACATCTTCCGCAACCGCACCGTCTCCCTGACCACGGTGGCCAGCCTGCTGGTCGGTGTGGCGATGTTCGGCGGCACCGTCTTCCTCTCGCAGTACTTCCAGATCTCGCTCGGCAAGTCGCCCACCATGGCCGGACTGATGAGCCTGCCGATGATCCTCGGTCTGCTCGTGTCCTCCACGGTCGCCGGCCAGATCATCAGCGCCACCGGCAAGTGGAAGATCCATCTGATCGCGGGCGGCGTGATCATGACGGGCGGACTCGCTCTGCTGGCCACGATCGACGCCGGCACCGGCTTCGGGCTCCTCAGCGTCTATATGGCCGTCCTCGGTATCGGCGTCGGCATGCTGATGCAGAACCTGGTGCTCGCGGCGCAGAACGATGTGCCGGCGGCCGAACTCGGCGCGGCCACCTCCGTGCTGTCGTTCTTCCGCAGCATGGGCGGAACGATCGGTACGAGTGTGCTGGGCGCGATCCTGGCCAACCGGGTGACGGCCGAGATGACCAAGAGCCTGGCCGGAACGGGTCAGTCGGCGTCCGGCGGCGACGGTGCCGTACCCGACATCTCCACGCTGCCCGCGCCGATGCGGGAGATCGTGCAGCACGCCTACGGAGTGGCCACGGCGGAACTCTTCCTCGTCGCCGCCCCCTTCGCCGCTCTCGCGCTGGTCGCCGTCCTCTTCCTCAAGGAGAAGCCGCTCAAGACGACGAGCGGTATGGAGCGGCTCGCCGAGGAGAGCAAGGCCGAAGCGAGCAAGGCCGAGCAGGGCAAGGCCGACGGAGGCAGGACCGAGGAGGGCAAGCGCGGACGGGCCGAGGACAGCCCCTCGGCCACTCCCCCCACCCCGGTGGGCTGATCGCCTCGGCCGACCTCCCCGGCGCCCCGCTGTCGGCCCCGGCCGTGCCCGAACGGGTACGGCCGGGGCCGTACGCGTCCGGCTCAGTGGCCGTCCCAGTGTCCTCGTGCCCGGTTCGAGTACGCCCTTGCGGACAGGGAAGGGGGCGGCGGGCTCCGGGCCCGTCGCCCCCTTCTTCACACGCCTTTACTCGCCCGGCGCGGCGTTCGGATGCCGGGAGAACACCGTTCAGACGCCGTAGGGGCGCATCGCGGGAACACCGGCGGCGGAGGAGCCGGTGTTCCGGCCGTGCAGCACCAGCGCACGGGCGAGGAAGCCCAGCGCCGCCGTGCACACCAGGGTCCGGACGATATTGCTCGTCTCCCAGGTGCCCTTGAACTTGTCCACGATCGAGAAGTCCGTGATCTTGGCCGGGTCGCCGGCCGCGGCCAGCTCGTTGTTGAGCGGGATGTTGACGCTGAACGTGATCATCAGGGCCACCAGATAGAGCGCGGCCGCGGCCCCGATCCACAACGCGGTTCCCCGCCGGCCCCGGCGGAACTCCAGGAACGCGGCGACGGCGGCGGCCAGCAGGGCTCCGATGAAGGCCATGCCGAACAGGCCGTTGCCGTCGATCAGCGCGTTGAAGTTCTGCATCGCGTCGACATACGTACGGTCGTCCGTCTTGGCCAGACCGGGCATGACGGAGATGTCGTACGCGAAGAAGAGACCCGCCATGAGCCCCATCATGATGGTGGCGATCATCAGCAGGGGCCCGACCGCCTTGCTCTGGGGCGCGGGCGCCGGGGCGGGGGCCTGGGGCGGGTAGGCGGCGTAGGGGTTGGGGGTACCGGGCGCGTTGTAGCTCATGGGATGTCCTTGTCTGGTGGTCGAAGCCGTCCGATGCGAGGTGATCCGGCGGCCGCCACGGTGTCGTCGTCGACGCCGCCGCCGACGTGTGACACGGCGATGGGTCTGCCCGCTGATCTCAGAGTGTCCACGCGGCCTTTGGTCCGGTTCCCTGGGCAATTCTCATGATCTGCGTCATGAGACCAGTCAAGTCCAGTGCGGTGAGACGGTACATAGCCACGAAGCTCAGGTTCATATCTCTGCGTCCAAGCCGGAGTTGACCGGCCCGAAGATCATGGCAGGGCGGATGGCGGCCCGCCAGACCCGCTGGAGCCATCCTCGACCGGGGCTCCAGCGGCCCGGGTCCGGAGTCCCGGGCCCTGGGTCCTGTCCGGCCGGACAGGAGCTACGCGGCGGGTACCGCGACGGGTACGGGAGCGTTCCGCGCCCCCGTGCCGAGACCCAGATTCTGATGGATCTCCATCGTGGCCGTCGAACGGTTCAGGGTGATGTAGTGCAGGCCGGGGGCGCCTTCCGCGAGCAGCCGCTCGGCCATGGCCGTCGCGTACTCGACACCGATCCGGTGGCCCTCGCCGGGCTGGTCGCGGACGGCTTCGAGGCGTGCGGCGAGATCGTCGGGAAAGCGCGCGTCGCTGAGTTCCGCGAACCGGCGGATCTGCCGTACATCGGTGGCCGGCATGATCTCCGGGATGATCGGCGTCGCGCATCCGGCGGCCCCGAGCCGGTCACGGAGCCGGAGATAGTCCTCCACATGGAAGAACATCTGGGTGATGGCGTAGTCGGCGCCCGCCCGGCACTTGGCCACGAAGTGGCGGATGTCGCTCTCCCAGTCGGCCGAGCGCGGATGGCGTTCGGGGAAGGCCGCCACTCCGACGGTGAAGTCGCCCAGCTCGCGGATGAGGGAGACCAGTTCGCTCGCCTGGGCGAAGCCCTCGGGATGGCGGACCCACTCGCCGCGCGGATCCCCCGGCGGGTCGCCGCGCAGGGCGAGTACATCCCGGATGCCGGCGTCCGCGTACTGGCCGATGATGTGGCGCAGTTCGGCCACCGAGTGGCCGACGGCGGTGAGATGGGCGACCGGGCGCAGTGTGGTCTCGGCGGCGATACGCTTGGTGACCTCGATCGTACGGTCGCGGGAGGAGCCCCCCGCCCCGTAGGTCACCGAGACGAAGGAGGGCCCGAGCGCCTCGATCCGGCGGATCGCGTTCCAGAGCGTGCGCTCGCCCGCCTCGGTCTTCGGCGGGAAGAACTCGAAGGAGTACGAGCGCCCTCCGTCGGCCGGCAGGGGGCGTGGGCCCGGCCTCGGGTGCTGCGGACGTTCCGGGTTCTGTGCCGCCATGGCGGGGGTCCTTCCTCGGTCGCTCGGTGTGTGGGTGGATACGGTCCGCACACACTAGCCGCGATGGGCCGCGCGCACCCGGGGAAGACCACGGACTGATCACGGGTACGACAGTGCCCGGCAACAGGCCGTGCGGGGAAGGGAGTTCAGACGCGCGCGGCGCCGCCCCGGCCGAGCAGCAGACACTCCTCCAGAAAGGCCAGTGCCCGCAGATGGTAGGTGCGGGCCGCGCGGCCGATGCTGATGTTGTGCCCGGCGGCGGGCAGCCGCTCCACCGTGACGGGGGACGCGGCCGTCAGCCGGCCGGTCATCGAGGCCAGCGAGGCGTCGTCCAGCTCCCACCAGAGCTCGTGCTCGGCGAAGGTCAGCCGGAGCGGGTTGGTGATACGGCCGGCCAGCCTCGGGTACTGGACGGGCCACACGGCCGTCTGGATCTCCTCACGCCTCGGTACCGGCCGCAGCAGGGAGCGGCTCGCGCGGAACGTACCGGGCGCGTAGAGGTTCAGGGGCCCCCAGTTGAGCCGGGAGGCGCCACCGCCGAGGGTGTCGGGGAAGTGCCGGGCCTCGCGGGCGTAGCGCCAGCCGCAGCCGTTGATGTCGAGGCCGATCAGCGCGCTGCCCGCGTCCTGCGCCGCCATGTGCAGACTGACCTTGCCGCCGTCGGAGTGGCCGACCACGAAGAATCCGGCCCCGGTCCTGTGCTTCCTGGCGAAGTCGCCGAGCGCCGCGTGCAGGGTCGTCGCCTGCTCCCCGAGGGGCTGGCCCTCCGGGAGCTGCCGTACGGAGGCGCCGTAGCCGGGGCGGTCGAGCGCCAGTACGGAGTAGCCCAGCCGCGCGCCGAGCGTGAGCAGCGAGTCGGCCGGGTCGGTCAGCCCGTTGAAGTAGTCGGCGCACATGCCCCGCCCGTGGATGGCGACGACCACGGCACGGGGTGCGACGCCCTCGGGCTCGGCGAGCAGACCCGACACCTCTACGCCGTCGGCGTCGAGGATCACGGCGCGTACGGCCGTCGGCGCTTCGGCGGCCGCGGCCGGCTCCACGGGCACGACGGATACGGCGGATACGGCGGGTTCTACGGGGACGGCGGGTGCGGCCGGTTCCGTGGGGACGGCGGGTGCGGCGGTTGCGGCAGGTGCGACAGGTGCGGTCATGGCGGGCGGCTCTCCTGGGGGAGCGTGTGACAGGAGCGGTTCGCGAACGGGGGGCGAAAGACCCCTGGGGGCCGGTCGGGAGCGGTCCGAGCGGCCGGGTGCGGGGCGTACGGTCCGGGGTGCGGGCCCGTACCGGTCCGCGGTCAGCCCTTGCGGGCGGCCACGGTGTGGTTCCTGGCGCTGTCCAGCTCGTCGAGCCAGGCGCTCGCGCTCGCGGTGCGCAGCAGCGACGTACCGACCAGCAGCCCGCCGAAGCCCGCGTCGAGCAGTCTGGCGGCGGCCAGCGGGCTGTCGATGGCGCTGGCGCTGACCGGACACGGCGTACCGGCGGCCTGGAGCGCGGGCAGCAGGGCGAGGCTGCGGTCGAGATCGCCCCGGTCGCTCTCCTTGACCTTGATGTCCTTGTTGTTGACGGCGATCACACACTCGTCGGTGTGCGGCAGTCCGTCGAGTTCGGACTCCTCCGTCACCTCGACGAAGGGGGTGAGACCGGTGGTGAGCGCGGCGGTGATGAGGGTGCGCATACTGGACCTGGGCAGCAGCGCGGCCGTGAGCAGCACCGCCGAGGCGCCCAGCTCCACCGCGGTCTTGAGCTGGTCCCTGCGGGTGATGAAGTCCTTCTGGAGCAGCGGCAGATCGGTGAGCGCGGCGACATCGCGCAGCAGCGCGGGGGTCCCGCCGAACCAGCGTCCGGTCACCACCGAGATGCACGGGGCGCCCGCGGCCTCGTACGACTCGACGATCGCGACCGGGGTCCGCCCGCCGAGGAGGTCGTAGCCGTGCGCGTCACGCCGTTTGACCTCCATGACCAGGGGGCGGTCCGCGGCCAGCAGGGCTTCCAGGAAACGGGCGGTCATCGGGACTCCTCAAGGGACATGGCGGTCCGCCAGGCGCGGGCCAGGGCGGTGACGGCGGGCGCCGAGAAGCGTCCCTGGGCGTCACGGGCGCCGGTGTCCACATCGACACCGCGGAACCCGGGATGCGCGGCGACGCCGTCGTAGTCGGGGCGGTTGTGCGGGGAGATCCCGCCCGCGAGCAGGAAGGGGCGGGTGAGCCGGGGCAGCAGCGCCAGTACGTCCTGCTCCGACAGCCGGTGTCCGGTACTGCCGATACGGCCGTCCTCGGTGGCCGTGTCGAGCAGGAAGAGATCGGTGCCCGCCCGTTCGTACGCGCCGATCAGAGGGCGTTCGACACAGCTTCCGCCGCGCAGGTGGAGGACCTTGACGAGGACCGCGTCGGGCAGGGCGGCGCGCAGCGCCGCGACGACGGGGGGCGGTTGGTACGCGTGGAGCTGCAGCCAGCGCAGACCGGTACGGCGCGCCAGGCCGGCAAGGGCTTGGGGGTCACCGAGGAAGGTGACGAGGACCGGTTCGAGCCGGCCGGTGGCGTGGGCCGCCGCGACGAGTTCGGTGAGGCGCTCCTCGGGCAGTTCGGCATGGCCGCCCGGTACGCCGTGCCACACGCCGACGCAGTCCGCTCCCGCGGCCGCCAGCGTGGTGATGTCGTCGGGGGAGGTGGCCCCGCAGACTTTCAGAACCCGGCGGGTCTCGGGTGCGGCCGAGTGTCCCGCCGGGAGCCTGGAGCCGGGTTCCCGGGTCATTTGCCCAGGCCCAGCATCGAGGCGATGCGGTTGTACTGGATCTCCGTGGTGCCGGAGTAGATCGTGCCGGCCACGGCGTTGCGCACGTCCTTCTCCAGACCGTACTCGGTCATGTAACCGTGTCCGCCGAAGATCTGCACGGCGATCAGACTCGTCGCCAGATTGCTCTCGCTCGTGACCAGTTTGGCGATGGCCAGATCCGTGGTGACGTTCTCGCCGGCCGCGAGCCGTTCACCGGTGTCGTACAGCCACTTCCTCGCCGTCTCCAGCCGGATCTTCGTATCGACGATCTTGTTGGCGACGGACTGGTACGAGCCGATCGGTTTGCCGAAGGAACGTCGGGTCTTCGCGTAGTCGAGGCAGCGGTCGAGCCGGTGCTGCATCTCCCCGACGTTGACGACGAAGGAGAAGAGGATCTCCCGCTTCATCACGTAGTCGAGCACGATGAACCCTCCGCCGACCCGGCCGAGCACCTGGGTCCTGGGGATACGGCACTCGTCGAAGAACAGCTCGCTGAGCGGCGAGGTCCGCAGTCCCATCTTCTTGGTCGGCTTGCCGATCGTGAGTCCCGGGGTGTCCCGGTCCACGAGGAACGCGGTGACCCCGAGTGCTCCGCCGTCCGGATGCGTACGCGCGTAGACGACGAACACATCGGCGACGGGGCCGTTGCTGACGAAGATCTTGGAGCCGTTCAGGACGAACTGGTCGCCGTCCCTCACCGCCCGTGTGGTCATCGCCATGGCGTCCGAGCCGCCCTCCGCCTCGGTGATGGCGTGGGCACCGATCAGTTCTCCGGAGCAGATCCGGGTGAGATACCGCTCCTTCTGCTCGTCCGTGCCGAACTTGTCCACCGGTACGCCGGTACTGGCCATGGTGGTGGTGACCGAGAAGCTCAGCCCCGAGTCACGGCAGTGCTCGCCCAGCCCTTCGAGGAGATACATGGTGGTGAGCAGGGACTGGCCGAGGCCTCCCCATCGCTCGTCGAAGGGCAGCGCGAGAATGCCGGTCTCCCGGATCAGTTTCCACTTGTCCCAGGAGAACGTGGCCTGTTCGTCCTGTTCTATGTGGCCGGCGCTGAGCGCCTCACCCCACCGGGCCAGACCTTCGCGCAGTTCGGCCTGGTCGGCGTTCCAGCGGATCACGGCGAGCCTTTCCGTTACGGATCAGTGGCGGGCGAGCGGTATGTGCGGAGTGTGCTTGATGTGCCTGGGTGTACGGGGTGTGCGCGGATCAGTAGGCGGAGGAGACGTGCTCGTCGAGCTGGTGCACCTCGTCGCCCTGGAGCGCCGGGGAGAAGACGCACACCAGACGCAGGTCCTCGTGCGGGCTGGCCACGAGGTAGTGGGCGTCGTTCTCGTTGAGCGAGTAGAGAACACCGGGCGTGATCGGGTGCGAGGTGCCGTCCAGCTCGATCACTTCACCGGAACCCTCGATGCAGTAGCAGGATTCGATGTGATTGCGGTACTCCAGACGGGACTTGGTGCCCGCGCGCACGGTAGTGTCGGTGATGCTGTAGTCGAGGCCGTCGGCGGCCACGATGAAGCGACGGCTCAGGCCATTGCCCCACTCGACCGTCTTCACGTTCTCCAGTTCGCGGATGAACATGTTCAGCTCCCTGTTCTCTCAGGTGTGATGGAACGGTTGGGCGATACGGACCTGACGAAGGTGCGGAAGCCGTCGATGACGTCGCCCCCTTGGTCGAGCGACTGCTCGATCCGGGCGACTCCTGCGGAGCCGATGATTACGGCATCGGCTCCGCAGGCTCCGACGGTCTCCACGTCCTGTCTGGTCCTGACCCCGAAGCCGATGGCTATCGGGGACGCTGTGTGCGCCCGGAGCGCGGTGACCGTGGCGGCCAGTGCGGCGTGGCCGGCGGCCGGGGCGGTGCCGCTGCGTCCGTAGTGGGCGACGAGATAGAGATACGCGCTGGCCTCGGCTGCGGCCTCGGCCATGGTCGCGGGCGGGCTCTGCTGGTAGCAGGTGGTGACCACGGGCAGTCCGGCCTCGCGGGCCGCCGCGTAGTGGGCGGTGCGCAGCCGGGGCGGCAGCGCGTGGACGAGCAGTCCGTCGGCGCCGGAGTCCGCGACGGTACGCAGGGTGCGCTCCGGGTCCCGGTGCTTGAGCGAGTGGCTCCAGTCGGCGAGCAGCGCGATCCGCAGCCCGCGCAGCCGGGGCCGTACCTCGGCGATGAAGGCCAGCACCTCGTCGAGCCCGACGCCCAGATCGAGCGCGCGGCGGGCCGAGCGGCGGATCACCGGTCCGTCGGTGACCGAGTCCGGGAAGGGCACGGCCAGTTCGAGACAGTCCACGCCTTCCTCGTCGAGCATGAGGACCAGATCGGCGAGGACATCGAGCGGCGGGTCCCCCGCGTTGAGGAAGAGCGCCAGCCCCGGTCCCTCACCGGGCACGGTGCGCGGGAAGAACTCAGCCATGGCTCGCCGCCCGGGTCCTGGCGGCCGTACCGGGCGCCGCCGCCCTGATCCGCTCGGCGAGATCGCGGGCGGCTCCGCTCCGTACGGCGTCCTCCGCGACGGCGACGGCCTTGGTCCAGTCGGGGGTGTGGCCGCTCGCGACGGACAGTGCCGCGGCGTTGAGGCAGACCGTACGGGTGGCCACCTCACCGGCGGTGCCGGCGAGAACGGACAGGAAGTGGGCGGGCGCGTCGGCGGGGTCCGTGACCGGCAGCAGATCGTCGAAGCCGCCGCCGGCCGGCACCAGTTCGCCCGCCGGGAAGCGCAGTTCCCGGCCGTCGTTGGTGTGGATCGTGTTGTCGGCGAAGCCGAGGAGTTCGTCGGCTCCGCGGTCGTTGGTGGTCAGCCACAGGGTGCGGCCGGTGACGGTGGCGGCGAGGGCGCGCAGCTCCGTCAGCGGCGCCGCCGCCGAGACCCCGGTGATCTGCGCGGTGACGGGCAGATCCGCGAGGAAGGGCCCGAGGGCGTTCAGGAACCGGCCGAAGGGCTTCATGCTCGTCGGCGCGATGGTCCTGGCCAGCCGGGTGAGCTGGGCCGGATAGACGAACGGGCCCGCGAAGGCGATCCCGAACCGGTCCAGTGTCCCGGCGGTCTGGTCGTACGAGGAGGTCAGCCGGACGCCGAGCCGTTCCAGCAGATCGACGGAGCCGAGCGAGCTGGTGTACGCGCGGGAGCCGGTCTTGACGACCCGCACCCCGGCCGCGGCGGCGACGAACGCCGACGCGGTGGAGATGTTGAAGGTCTTCGGTCCCCCGCCGGTGCCGACCACATTGACCGTGCCCGCCCAGCGGCCCGCCGGTTCGGCGGGCCGCCGTTCGGCGAGCGAGTCGAGCAGCCCGCGCAGTGTGCCGGGGCCGGGCAGCGCGGTCGTCAGGGAGACCAGCAGGGCGAGGGCCTGCGCTCTGTCGAGGCCGCCGTCGCCGAGCTCGTCCCAGAACGAACGCCAGGTCTCGCGCCCGACCGGCGCGCGCCGCTCCAGCAGGCCGATGAGTGCGTCATGCACCGCTAGCTACCTGCCACCTCGGGACGGCGCGCACCGGCGATGAACGCGTCGATCGCCGCGACACTGCGGAAATTGTTGGGGTCGAGGTCGGCGTCGCCGATCGCCACCTCGAAGCGGTCCTCCACCCAGGCGATCAGCTTCAGCACACCGAGACTGTCGATGACCCCGTCCGAGAGCAGGTCGTGGTCGTCAGCCAGCTCCTGGGCCGTGACATCCGGCAGGAACTCCTCGATGACGAACTGCTTGATGGTGCCGACGTGGCTCATGACGTCCTTCCTTTGGCTGTTGACAACTCGTGGAGACGGTCGAGCGCCTTGCGGTCGACCTTTCCTGTGGCGGTCTTCGGCAGCGGTTCCGCGACGATCTGGAGCTTCGAGGGGACCGCTGCCCTGGGCAGGCTCCTGGCACAGTGCTGACGGAGCGTCAGGGTGCTCAGACCGCTGCCGGGCGCCGCCTGGACGGCGGCGACGAGCCTGCGGCCCTCGATCGGGTCCGGCAGGGCGGCCACGCCCGCTTCGAGTACCGCGGGGTGGTCGAGCAGCACCCGTTCGACCTCCGCCGTGTTCACTGCGACCCCGCGGACCTTGACCTGGTGGTCGCTGCGCCCGGTCAGATGGAGCCGGCCGTCGCCGTCGCGCCGTACCAGGTCGCCGGTGCGGAACCAGCGCCGGTCGTCGAGTCCCAGCGGATGGCCGGTGAACTTGTCGGCGTGCCGGGTCCGGTCGAGATAGCCGGCCGCCTGGAAGGGCGTGGACACATACAGCTCGCCCGAACCGGGGCCTTCGACCGCCTCGCCCCGCTCGTCGAGGATCAGTGCCTCGACCCCGGGCAGCGGGACGCCGATCGGCACCGGCGGGAAGGCCGTGGTGCTGGTGTCGACCTCGTGGATGAAGCTGTCGTTGGTCTCGGTGCAGCCGTAGATGTTGTGGATGCGCGCCTTGGGGAAGAGCTCGGGCAGCGCGGCGAAGGTGCGGTCGGGGATGACATCACCGCTGAACATCACATGCTCGACCCCGGGCAGGGTCGCCCCGCGCCGCTGGGCCGCGTCGAGCAGCAGCCCGTAGAACATCGGCACCGCCTGGACGACCTGTACGTCATGGCGTTCGAGCAGGTCGAGCAGGTGTCCGCCGCGGGCGGCGAGTCCGGGGTCGACCAGGACGACCCGGCCGCCGTGCGCCAGCGTCGTCCAGACATCCAGCAGACAGAGATCGAAGTTGAGCGGCGCGTAGTTGAGCACCGTGCTGCCGGGGCCGATCGAGAAGGCGGGGCCGGCCCAGGCGACGAACCGGTTCACGGCTTCCCGGCCCAGCGGGACGATCTTGGGCAGACTGGTGGAACCGGAGGTGGTGAGCATGAACGACACCTCGGCGGCCTCACGGGGCGCCAGCGGCTGCGGGGTGACGTCGGGGTTGGGCACCACGTCCGCGTCCGTGCCGTCGGGGGTGATGACCTGGCGGCAGCCCGCCTGCGCGAAGAGATCGGCGAGCAGGGAGGGCGCGAGCGCGGGCGAGGGCAGCAGGAAGGGGCGCCGTGCCAGCAGACAGGCCAGCACCAGGGCGATGGCCGCGGGCGACTTGGTGGCCAGCACGCCCACGGGCTCGCCCGGGGCCAGACCGAGCTGGGCCAGCCGGTCCCGTTCGCGTCCCGCCCGCTCGTAGAGCCCGCGGTAGCTGATCTCCTCGCCGTTCCACAGCAGGGCGGTGGCATCGGGCCGCTCACGGACCTGCGAGAGGAATCCCCCCACCAGGCCGAGTCCGTCAGTCGTCATCGCCGCCTCCGTCCCTGTTCGTGTCGTGGGTCTCCGGGTTCTGTGCGGGTGCTTGTGCCAGTTCGACCCAGCCGCTCTTGACGGCGGGGCCCGCCGGGGTACGGCAGGTGAAGCGCACCACCCGTCCCGCGGCGTCGGGCTGGAGGTCGAAGCGGAGCGGCTCACCGGGCGCGACGGGCGCCGAGAAGCGCCCGCCGATGCCGAGTACGCGCGCGGCGTCGCCGTCGGCGTACCGGTCGACGATCTCCTCGACGGCCAGCGCCACCACGCTCATGCCATGGGCGATGACGGAGTCGAATCCGGCCGCGCGCGCCGCCCGCTCGTCGAGATGGATCGGATTCTCGTCACCGGAGGCGTGGGCGTAGCGGCGGATCCACTCCACGGTCGGCTCATGGACGACGGTGGCGGGCTCACCGGCCCCGGCGGGCGCGGGTGCGGCGGCTCCGGCGGCGATGTCCCCGAAGGGTTCGAGCGCGGTGGCGCCGACCAGCAGGGCGCTGGTGATCAGTTCGGCGAACGGCGCCGTGTCCGGGGCGCCGTCCGGGCCGCCCGCGCCGTCCCCGGTGAGCCGGGAGCGCAGGGCGACCCGTGTTCCGCGCGCCTCGCGCCGGGCGCCGAGCACCTCCAGCCGTACGGTGACCCGCTCACCGGGGCGTACGAGCCGGTGGCCGCGGATGTCCTGGGAGAGATGGACGACCGAGACGGGTCCCGGCTCGTCGGCGGTCAGCGCGGCCACGGTCCGCTCGGCCACGGTGTGGGCGAGGACGAACGCGTGGACGGGCGAGGCCAGTTCGTCCTTGGTGACGGGCAGCTCGGCACGGACCGCGCCGCGGTAGGCGGCGATCTCCTCGGCGGTGACGGTACGGGTCGCGACCGGGGCGGGGACATCGGCGGCGGCGCCGCCGGAGGCACCGGCGGGTGCGGAGGAGGTCGTCATACCGGCGCCACCACCAGAGTGGAGTTGTGGCCGCCGAAACCGAAGGAGTTGGACAGCGCGGGACCGGATGCGACGGCGCGCGGCGCGCCGTGGACCACGTCGATTTCCATGCCTGGCTCCAGCCGTTCGTGGTTGGCGGTGGGTGGGACCTCGCACTGGCGCATCGCCTGCACGGTGGCGATCAGTTCGACGGCGCCGGCCGCCCCGATGAGATGGCCGATGACGCTCTTGTTCGCGGTGACCGGCGGCCCGTCGGGGCCGAACACCTTGGCCAGCGCGGTCGCTTCGGCACGGTCGTTGAACGGGGTCGAGGTGCCGTGCGCGTTGATGTGCACGATGTCGGAGGGGGTCAGGCCCGCGTCGGCGATGGCTCCCGCCATGGCCCCGATCGCGGCGCCGCCGTCCGGCAGCGGCATCGAGAGATGGAACGCGTCGGCGGTGGAGGCGTAGCCGGCGACGGTCGCGTAGGCGCGTGTGCCGCGCGCCTTCGCGTCGTCGAGACGTTCCAGTACGACGAAGCCGGCGCCCTCGCCCATCACGAAGCCGTCCCGGTCGACGTCGAACGGCCTGGACGCGCGCTCCGGTTCGTCGTTGCGCAGCGATACGGCGTTGAGGTTGCCGAACCCCGCGAGGGTGACCGGCGTCAGTGTCGACTCACATCCCCCGGCCAGCACCACATCGGCCCGGTAGGTCTGGAGCAGCATCACCGCGTGGCCGATGGCGTCGGCCCCGCTGGCGCAGGTGGTGGCGATGGTCAGGGCGGGCCCCTGCCAGCCGAGCCGCATCGCGATCTGGGCCGCCGCCGCGTTGGGCATCGTCATCAGCGGCATCAGCGGATTGACCCGGTGCGGTCCCGACTCGGTGAAGTTCTTCGACTCCGCGTCACTGGTGGCCCGGCCGCCGACGGCGTTGCCGACGACGATCGCGGTACGGTCCGGGTCGACGGCCGGGGCGCCCGCGTCCCGGTGGGCGGCGAGGGCCGCGGTCGTCCCGTACAGCGCGAACGGGTCCATCCTGCGGGCGTCCTTGGCGGGCACCAGTCCGGTCTCCTCGAGTCCGCGGACCCGGCAGCCGATCCGTACCCGGTGCCGTTCCAGATCGAGATGGGTGAGGGTGGCGGCCGTGGACCGGCCCGCGCGCAGTGTGGTCCACAGATCGTCGGGGGTGCAGCCGGCCGGTGTGACGACGCCCATGCCGGTGATCGCGACAGGCGCCTTGAGCTGTGCGTGCCTCGGTGAGGTTGACATCGCGTATCCCGAATCCCGTGCGGACGGCGGACGGCGGACAGCGGCCGACTGGCGCCGGCGCGCGGGGTGCGTGTGAGGTGGGCGAGCGCGTGGCCGGCGGATCAGGCCGGGATCAGACCGCACTCGTGGGCGGCCTTGAGGAAGGCCTCCGCGGCGAAGTCGATGTCCGCCTTGGTGTGCCGGGCGGTGATGGCGATCCGCAGCCGTGCCAGGTCGTTGGGGACGGCAGGGGTGACCACCGGCAGTCCGATGACACCGGCCGCGCGGCAGGCGGTGGCGTAGTCGTAGGCCGCGTCGTCGGAGCCCGCGATGACGGGGACGACCGCCGTCTCGCTGTCGCCGGTGCGCATTCCGCCCTCGTTCAGCATCCGGCGGAACCGCGCGGACTCCGTCTGGATGTGGCTGACCCGCTCGGGCTCGCGCTCCAGGATGCGCAGCGACTCCAGGGCCGCGGCGGACTGGGCCGGGCCGAGGGCCGCGGAGAAGAGGAACGGGCGTGCCGCGTACTTGAGATGGCCGATCAGCTCGCTCGGACCCGCCACCCAGCCGCCCATCGAGGGGATGGCCTTGGACAGGGTGCCCAGCTTGATGTCGACCTTCGCCGTGTAGTCGAAGTGCTCCTCGATGCCCTTGCCGGTGGCGCCGATGACACCGAGCGCGTGGGCCTCGTCGACCATCAGCAGCGCGTCGTGCGCGTCACAGACGGCGCGCAGCTCGGGCAGGGGGGCGATGTCGCCGTCCATGGAGTAGACGCTGTCGACGATGACGAGCCTGATCCCGTCGGAGCTCGCGGCGGCCAGCCGCCGGTCGAGGTGGTCGACGTCGTTGTGCCGGAAGCGGGTGACGGTGGCACCGCTGAGCCGGCAGCCGTCGACGATGCTCGCGTGGTCGTACTTGTCGATGAAGACGGTGTCACCGCCACCGACCAGACCGCCGACCGTACCGACGTTGGCGGCGTAGCCGGAGCCGAAGACCATCGCCTCCTGGCGGCCGGCGAACCGGGCGACCTCCGCCTCCAGTTCCTCGTGCAGCGGGATCGAGCCCGCCAGCGCCCGCACCCCGTGGTTGCCGGTGCCGTACAGATCCACCGCGGCCTTGGCCGCCGCGACCACGCGCTCGTCGCCCGCCAGGCCCAGATAGCTGTAGCCCGACATCATCAGGAGGCGTTCGCCGTCGAGGTCGGCGTACGCGGAGTCACGCTCGACCGTGTACGTCACGAAGCTGTTACGGCGGGCGGGCTCCCACTCGAGGGACTGCACACGACGACGCGTCGCGTCCAGTTTCGGCGCGAGACGTTCCCATCCTCCGGATGTGTTCACGTGCGTCTCCTCATCCACGTTTCGGACAATTACCGGAGTCCGCTCAACCTTGGACTCAAAGTGCGACGCAATTCAACGACAGCCGCGCAAGCCGGGCGCAACACGACCGTGAAATGCGGAAATCCGACAACGCAACAAGAACGCGACACGGCGCAACAAGCGGAATCCTGCTCTCCGACCAATTCCCGGGGAATGTTCTCCAGCCAGTGTTGACACGGGGAGAAGGCCGATTGGTATCGTCCAAATCTTGTGCAGGGGGCATGCACCTCTTGTCCCGATCTCCTTCACAAGAGGACCATCGTGACGGGCCCCCTGGCGAGATTCCGACCATGTCGCCGGCGGCAACCGCCGCCGGTGGAACCGGCAGACAGCCGACCGCACCGGGGAGTACAGCTTGCTCATCAGACTTGCTGGTCTCGTCACGATCGAACCCGAAGGGGTTCCTCCACAGCACTTGTCCAGCGCTCAGGCCCAAGTCGCGTTCGCCCGGCTCATTCTCGAACGGTCCGGCGGTACCAGCCGCGACCAACTGGCGGACACCGTCTGGCCCGACGGCCTGCCCGACACCTGGGCCTCGGCCCTGCGCAGTGTCGTCAGCCGGGTCCGTACCTTCGTCACGTTTCCCCGGCAGCAGCCCGGTGTCACCCCGCTCGTCGCCCAGGGAGGCCGCTATCTGCTGCGGCTGCCCGACGACGCGGCGGTGGACGTCGAGTGTGCCGAGTCGGCGCTGACCGAGGCGGCCGAGGCGTACGCGACGGGCTCCTACGCCGTCGCGCAGCAGCTCGCGTCCGCTGCTGTGTCGAATCTACGCGGGTCATTTCTCCCCGCCCACGAGGGCGAGTGGGTCAACAGCGTGCGGGAGCGGCTCGACGAGCTGCGTCTGTCCGCGCTGGAGACCGCGAGTCTGGCCTCGTCCGCGCTCGGCGACGAGCATCACGCGCTGCGGTACGCCGAGGAAGCCGTACGCCGCGCTCCGTTCCGGGAGAGTGCCTACCGCTGCCGGATGGCCGCGCACCGTACGGCGGGCAACCGTGCCGAGGCACTGCGCACGTATCAGCAGCTCAGGGAGGTTCTGGCGGAGGAGCTGGGGATAGATCCGGCGCCCGAGAGCGAGGCGGCGTATCTGGAGTTGCTCCGTACACCGGAGCGGCGGCGGGCCCCGGAGCCCAAGGCCGTCACCCGGCTCGACCCGTTGCTGATGGGTATGTTCGAGGCCCCGTCGCCGAGACCGGCCGCGCCGCGGCCGTGCTCACTGACGGCGGACGGCTGTCTCACCCATCCGGTACATCCGGTGCGTCCGGCGCGGTCCGCGCCGGCGCGGCGTGTGGCATAACCGACGGCGGGGGAACATACGCGGGCGGCCCGGCAGTTGCCGGGCCGCCTCTGTTTTTCGCCTGCCGGCCGGTCGGGGCACGGTGTCCTGCCGCGCGGCCGGGGCATGCCGGACGGCCGGATGCGCCAAGGCCCTGTCGTCGAAATGGCGCCGTTCGCCCGAAGGGCGGGGTCCGCGGCGTCCGGTGCGTGCGATCGCGAGGCGGAGGATCACCCGCGTACTGGGCGTACGCGGGTGACTCCGACAACGCGGCGAGCTGCGTGCCGGGCGCCGTGGGGCAGGCGGGATTTCGACGACAGGGTCCAGGGCGTGTTTCGAAAGTAGCGCCGTCCGCCCGGAGGGCGGGGCCCGCGGCGTCCGGTGCGTGCGATCGCGAGGCGGAGGATCGTCCTCGTACTGGACGTACTTGGACGACTCCGACAACGCGGCGAGCGTGCGTGCCAGGCGTCACGGGTCAGGCGGGACTTTCGAAACACGCCCTGGGGCACACCGGCCGTGCGGGGCGGTGACGGACGTCTCGTGCCGGGGGCCCGGGGGCCGGCCGGTCTCAGGTGATCGAGACTCCGCTGTCGATACTGATGACCTGGCCCGTCATACAGTCCTGGTCCAGGAAGAGCCCGGCGCTGCGGGCCACCTCCTCCACCGTGACGAACCGGGGAATGGGGGCCTTGTCCTCCATCCCCTCGATGACACGGCCCGGCAGGTCCTTCGTCATTCCGGTGATCATGAAGCCCGGCGAGAGGGCGTTCACGGTCACCCCGCGCCGGCCGCACTCGGCGGCCAGGGTGCGGGTGAAGCCGATGAGACCCGCCTTGGAGGCGGAGTACGCCGTCTGGCCCGCGGTCGCGATCAGGCCGGAGGGCGACACGATATTGATGATCCGTCCCCACCGCTGCCGGAGCATGTACGGCACGGACACCCGGGCGGTGTGGAACGAACCGACCAGATTGGTCTGGATCACCTGCTGCCAGTCCGCCGGCGACTGCATCGCCATCAGCGCGTCCTTGCGGATCGCGCCGTTGTTGACGAGTACGTCGACGGGACCCAGTTCGTCGCTGATCCGGGCGTACATCTCGGTGACGGCGTCCCAGGAGCCGACATCACCGGTGACCACGACCGAGTCGTTGGCGAGCTTCTCCTGAACGGCCCGTGCCTGTGCCTCGGAGCTGTTGTAGTGGACCGCCACCCGGCAGCCGAGCGCGTCCAGCTCCAGGGCCAGGGCCTGTCCCAGTCCGCCGGACGCCCCTGTGACCAGGGCGACCGGCTTCTCGGGGCGGCTGCCCTGCGGCTTGTTGCCGCTCATTTCCTCACCCCGCCCCACTCCATGAGGATCGAGCCCCAGGTCATGCCCGCCCCGAAGCCCGCGAGGAGCACCTTGTCACCGTTCTTGATCCGCCCCTCGTCGAGCGCCTCGGTGAGAGCGATCGGGACGGACGCGGAGGCGGTGTTGCCGTACCGCTCCAGATTGGTGATCAGCGCTTCTTTCCGCAGACCGGTGTGGCTGAGGATCGAGTTGATGATCCGGATATTGGCCTGGTGCGGGATGACATGGTCGATGTCGGCCGCGTCGACCTTGGCGCTCTCCAGCGTCTCCCGGACCGTACGGACCGTGTAGCGCACGGCGTTGAGATAGATCTCGTTGCCGTTGATCTGCGCGTAGTGCAGACCCTGGCGGACCGTCTCCTCGGTGGTCGGCATCCTGCTGCCGCCCGCCAGCACCTTGAGACTGCCGGCGCAGGAGCCGTCCGCGCCGAGGTTCCATGCCTTGACCCGGTTCTCGGGCCCCGGCTGGAGCACCACCGCGCCGGCGCCGTCGCCGACGAGGATGGACAGATCACGGTCCGCGGGGTTGGCCGTCAGGGTGTGCGTGTCGGAGCCGATCAGCAGGATCGGCCGGGGGTCGATGGCGATCAGCGCCATCGCCGATACCAGCGCGTAGATGAAGCCCGCGCACTCGGAGTTGACGTCGTGCGCCCCGCCCGCGATCCCCAGATCGTGGTGGACGAAGGCGGACGTCGCCGGGGAAGGCTGCTCGGGCGTGGCGGTGGCGACGATCAGATGTGCGATGTCGCCACCGGTCAGGCCCGCCTTCTCCAGCGCGCGACGGCCGGCCTCGACAGCCAGTGAGGCGGTCGTCTGGCCCGGTCCGACGGCCCGGCGTTCCCGGATACCGCAGCGGCTGACGATCCAGTTCTCGTCGACGCCGAAACGCTCCGCCAACTCCACGCTGGTGACCTTGCGCTCGGGTACGGCCATGCCCCACCCGGTGATGTCGAAGCCGTTCACAGGCGCGCTCGCTACGCCTGCGCCGGCTGCGGGACGAGCGCGAGGATCCGCTCGTACACATGGCGCAGCGTGGTGGTGTCGTCGAGGTCGGCGAAGAGCGACTCGTCGGCCGGGATGTCCGGGTACTGGTTCTGGAACCCGTACAGCCACTCCATCAGGTCCAGCGAGTCCACGTCGGCGATGTGCTGGAGCGGTGCATCGGGGCTGACCTCCTGGGCGCCCGACACGGCCTCGAGCTGGCTCGCCAGTTCTTCGATGGTGGGCAGCGTCATGAGCTTCGGTCCTCTCTCGCGGTGCATCCGGTTTCGAGAGGCATGGAAGCGCGGGCCGCGCAACCCGGGCGCAACACCGCCGAAGCATGGGCGTCTTGCACATCTGTTGCGAGCGACACGGTTTGCTCGGGGCCGAATCAACGGTCGGAACGAGCGGCGCAGCGACACAGGAAAGAGGTCGAGCATGACAACGGTCGCCCCCAGATCCGTGGACCCCGAGGTCGACGCGGTAAGGCACCACTACGAGGTGAGCAACGATTTCTACCGGCTCCTGCTGGGTCCGACCATGATGTACTCCGGCGGCTACTGGGAGCAGGGCGAGGACCTCGTCACGACACTGGACGAGGCGCAGGAGCGCAAGCTCGACGCCTTCGCCGAGCTGGCCGGGGCCGCGGGCACCCGCCGGGTCCTGGACATCGGCTGCGGCTGGGGCACCATGCTCAACCGCCTCACCACCGTCCACGGGGTGGAGCAGGCCGTCGGTCTGACGCTGAGCCGCACGCAGGAGGCGTTCATCGCCGGCCTGGACAACCCGCGCATCACCACGCGGGTGGAGAGCTGGGCGGACCACGAGACGGACGACAAGTACGACGCGGCGTTCTGCATCAACGCGCTGGAGCACTTCGTCTCCTCCAACCTGCCGCCGCGCGAGCGCACCAAGCGCTACCGCTTCTTCTTCAACCAGGTCGCCAAGGCCCTGAACCCGGGTGCGAAGTTCGTCCTGCACACGATGACGGCCGAGGCGCAGCCCATGAACCGTGAGCTGCTCGCCGATCTGAAGTTCCTCCAGCGCTCCGAGTTCGAGGGGATGCACATCCCGCACCTCCACGAGCTGACGGCCGCCGCGGAGGGCGTCTTCCACATCGTGGAGATCGCCAACGAGCGGGAGTCCTTCGCCATGGCGTGCCGCGCCTGGCTGAAGCGGCTGGCCGCGGACCGTGAGACCGCTGTCGCCCTGGAGGGTGAGGAGGTCGTGGCCCGCTTCGAGCGCTACCTCGACATCTTCGCCTACACCCTTGAGGACAAGTTCTTCAACAACTTCCGCGTCACCATCGAGCGCAGGGGCTGAGGAGGCCACCGTGACGAGCATTCTCGAACCCGCCCACGGGGGCGGCGTGAGCAACGGGACGGAGGAGCCGGCCGGCCGGGGCCCCACCCGTCATCTGCGGGTCGCGGTCATCGGCACCGGCTTCTCCGGTCTGGGGACGGCCATCCGGCTGCTCCAGCAGGGGATCGACGACTTCCTGGTCTTCGAACGGGCCGACGAGGTGGGCGGCACCTGGCGTGACAACACGTACCCGGGGTGCGCCTGTGACGTCCAGGCCCATCTCTACTCCTTCTCCTTCGCCCGCAACCCGGAGTGGAAGAGCACCTTCGCCAAGCGTGACGAGGTGTTCGGATATCTGCGGGACTGCGCCGACCGCTTCGGGGTACGCCCGCACATCCGCTTCAACCACGAGCTGATCGCGGCCCGCTGGGACGAGAACACCCGGTGCTGGCACATCGAGACCTCCGGTGGCGAGTACACCGCCCAGGTCCTGGTCGCGGGCGCCGGCTATCTCAGTGAGCCGGCCGTCCCCGAGCTGCCGGGGCTGGCGGACTTCGAGGGGAAGGTCTTCCACTCGGCCCGCTGGGACCACGACCACGATCTGACCGGCAGGCGCGTCGCCGTGATCGGTACGGGCGCCTCGGCCATCCAGTTCGTGCCGAAGATCCAGCCCGAGGTCGGGCAGCTCGACCTCTACCAGCGCACGCCTCCGTGGGTGGGCCCCAAGAACGACAAGGTCAACAGCGCGTTCCACTCGAAGATGCTGCGCAGCTTCCCCGGCTACCAGCGCTTCCGGCGCAACTTCAACATGTGGGGCCGTGAGGTCCTCGCCTTCGCCTTCGCCCGGCCCAAGGTCGCCGAGAAGGTCCAGAAGATGGCCTCCGACCATCTCAAGAAGAGCGTCCAGGACCCGGCGCTGCGGGAGCGGCTCACGCCCGACTACGTGGTGGCGTGCAAGCGGCTGCTGTTCTCGAACACCTGGTACCCGGCGATCCAGCAGCCGAACGTGGACATCGTCAGCGACTCCATCGACCATGTCCGGGCCAAGTCCATCGTCACCAAGGACGGCCGGGAGCGCGAGGTCGACACCATCATCATGGGCACCGGCTTCCTCGCCACGGACCGTCCGGTCGCACGGCGGATCTGGGGCAAGGGCGGGGTCCAGCTCCGGGAGGCCTGGAGCGAGGGGATGTCCGCGCACCGCGGCACGACCATCGCCGGGTTCCCCAATCTCTTCATGATGCTCGGCCCCAACACCACACTGGGGCACTCGTCGCAGACCGTGATGATCGAGTCCCAGATCGCCTACGTCATGGCCGCGCTCAAGCAGATGGACAAGCGCGGCCTGTCCAGTGTCGAGGTGCGTCCCGAGGCGCAGCAGGCGTACAACGCCACGCTCGACAAGCGTCAGGCACGGGCGGTCTGGAGCGCCGGCGGCTGCAAGAGCTGGTACCTGGACAGCGCTGGGCGCAACCCGTCGATCTGGCCCACGTACACCTGGCGGTTCCGTAACGGCACCAAGAACTTCGACCTGGGCGAGTACCAGCTCGCCACCACTGTGGGCGCCGGCCGGCCGGCGGTCAACCACGTATGACGAACGGGAGAACGGACCAGATGAGCAGTAACACCCCTTCTCGGCGCAGAGTCCTGGGCGGAATGGCCGCCACCGCCGCGACCGTCGTGGGCTGGAACGTGGCCACGCAGACCTGGGCCACCGCCGCTGAGGCGGGCCAGGGCCACGGCGGCCATGGCGGTGGCGGCCATGGCGGTGGCGGCGGCGGCTGGGGTCAGGTGACGCCCGTACCGCCGCTGGACGGCACGCTCAAGACCTCGGCGGCCGACCTTGTGCAGTTCAGCAAGGACTTCGGCAACCTGGTCTCGAACATCACCCCGTGGGCCGTGCTGGTGCCCGGCTCGATCAACGACATCGTCAAGATGGTCAACTTCGCGCGGACCAACGATCTGAAGATCGCCGCGAACGGGCGCAGCGGCACCGGTGACGACCTCGAGTCGCACTCCAACTACGGCCAGGCGGCGGTCCCGGGCGGTATCTCGATCGACTCCCGCGGTCTGGGCAAGGTCGTCAGCGTCGGTACGAACAGCGCCGTGGTCGAGGCGGGTGTCACCTGGGCCCAGCTCACCGACGCTGCCGCGGTCAAGGGCAAGATGCCCCCGGCCATGCCCGACTACATGCACCTGTCGATCGGCGGCACGGTCAGTGTCGGCGGCATCGGCGGCACGGTCGGCAAGTACGGCCTGGCGGTCGACACCATCGAGTCGATCGACATCGTCACGGGCGCCGGGCAGCTGCTGACGGCCTCCCCCAGTGTCCGCCCCGACCTGTTCAACGCGGCGCTGGCGGGCGGCGGTCAGGTGGGCATCATCGTCCGCCTCACGGTGAAGATCGTCCCCGCCAAGGAGCGGATCGTCGTCTTCAACCTCGTCTACAACGACGTGGCGACCTATCTCGCCGACGCCGAGAAGGTCATGGCGGCGGGCAAGTTCGAGGTCCAGGCCGGCGAACTCGCGCGCAAGCCCGACGACTCGGGCTGGCGTTACCGGATGGAGCTGGGTGCCACCTACACCGGCACCGCCCCGGCCCGGGACCCGCTGATCGCCGGGCTGCGGGACGTCCGTTCCGAGGCCACCGTCGACGACATGTCGTTCCGTGACTACATCTTCCGGTTCGACGCGTATGTCGAGGGTTACAAGGAGGGCGGCTACTGGGACCAGCCCAAGCCCTGGCTGAGCCTGTTCCTCCCGGCCGCCAAGGTGAAGCAGTTCCTCCAGATCGCCGAGGCCGACCTGACCGCGAACGACCTGGGTGTCGGCTTCGTGCTGACGTACCCGTACCGTACGTCGAAGCTCAAGCGTCCGATGGCGGTGCAGCCGAACGACTCGATCGGCTACCTCTTCGACCTGCTGCGCTTCCCCCACCCCGGTGAGCCGGGCATCCAGGGGATGCTGGAGCAGAACCGGCGGCTGTACGACAAGGCCGTGGCGCTGGGCGCCAAGCGCTATCTGGTGGGTGCCATCCCGCGGATGACCCCCGCGGACTGGAAGAAGCACTTCGGCAACCGCTACGACGACCTGTGCAACGCGAAGCGCCGTTACGACCCGGCGGGCATCCTCACCCCCGGTCAGGGCTTCTTCGCCTGATCCGGTGTGCCGGTCCGCCCGGACCGGCGCGCCGGGCACGGAAGCGGGGCCCGCCAGTACCAGGGGCCCCGCTCCTTCGATCCCATCCGCCGTCCCACACAGGGAGACTGGCATGAACGGCTACGACATCATCGACGAGGCGGTGGTCGACGCCCCCGCGGACGTCGTCTGGGACGCGCTCGTCGCCGAGTTCCGAGGTGCCGCCCGCTGGTGGGTCCCGGCCAACACCTTTGAGACGGTCTCCGGCGCACCCGACGCGGTGGGCGGTCTGGTCGCGGTGACCGTCCATACGAAGGGTGTCGGCAACGGGGGCCCCAAGCTCCGCTTCACCGCCCGTACGGAGTCCGTCGTCCCGGGCCGCAGGATGACCGTCGAGTATGTCGACGGGGTCTTCCGCGGTCCGGCCGACTTCATTCTGGAGCCGCTGGACGAGGGGCGCCGCACCCGTATCACCATGCACTTCCAGGGGCGTCCGCACGGCAAGCTGAAGCTGCTCGCCAAGGTCGCCGACATCGGCGCCGAGCACTCGAAGGCGGCGCAGGCGGCCTTCGTGTCGCTGGGCCGGCAGCTCAGCGCGGTACCGGCCGGAGGCGCGCGATGAGCGGCGCCGACACGGCGGCCGGCACGGGCGCCCGCACCGACGAGACCGCCGTGCGCACCGACGACGGCGCCACGCTCGCGGTCACCGTCCTCGCCCCGCTGGAGGCCGGTGCCGGCAGCGGTACGACGGTCGTCCTCGCGCACGGCTGGGCCGCGGGCCGCCGGGTCTGGGGCACCGTCACGGACCGGCTGATCCGCGCCGGGTACCGGGTGGTGCTGTACGACCAGCGCGGGCACGGCGCGTCGAGCCTGGGCAAGGAGCCCATCGCCATCCGGCGGCTCGGCGCGGACCTGGCCGCGGTGCTGGGCGAGACCGGCTCACGGGACGCGGTGCTGGTCGGGCACTCCGGCGGCGGTTTCGCCGCGATGTCGTACGTCACGTCGGATCCCGCCGCCGCGCGCCGGCTGCGCGGTCTGGTGCTGCTGGGCACGGCCGCACACGACCAGGAGACACCCGACAGCGAGGTGCGCATGATGGGCAGCGCGCTGTTCTCGCGGGCGCTGCGCCGTCCCGCGCTCGGCCGGCGGCTGCTGGCGCAGACGATGGGCAAGGGCGTCGACCCGTACCTGCTGGAAGTCAACCGGCAGATGTTCGCGGCGGCCTCGCCGCAGGTGCGCGCCGACTGCTTCGCCTCGTCGCGCGGGATGGATCTGCGCGCGGGACTGGCGACGGTGGAGGTACCGGCCGTGGTGCTCGCGGGCGAGAACGACAAGGTCATCAAGCCGGAGCTGGGCAGCGCGGTGGCCAAGGCGCTGCCGGACGCCCGGTTCGAGCAGCTTCCCGGCGCCGGTCATATGCTCCCGCTGGAGCGGCCGGACGAGATCGTACGGGCCGTCGCGGGGCTCGTCGCCCGTCCGCGCGCATAGCCCCCGCCGTGATCGAGGAGATCCTGCCCCCGGGCGTCAGGTCGTCGGAAGCGTTCGACGATCTGGCGCCCGCTCCGCTGTTCCCGGAAGAAGCCGCGCTGATGGCGGGGCGGCGGGCGCGCAGACGGGCACAGTTCGCCACCGCGCGCGCCTGCGCGCGGCACTCCCTGGCCGAACTGGGCCTGGCGCCGGCCCCCCTGCTGCCGGGCGCCGGAGGCGCCCCCCGGTGGCCCGCGGGGGTGGTGGGCAGCATCACCCACTGCGACGGCTACCGGGCGGCTGTGGTGGCCAGGGCGGCCGAGGTCGCCGCGCTCGGCATCGACGCGGAGCCCGCGGAGCCGCTGCCGCGGGGTGTGCTGGGTCTGGTCGCCTCGGCCGGTGAGCGAGCGGCCCTGGAGCGGCTGGCGGACGAGCGCCCCGGGCTGTGCTGGGACCGGCTGCTGTTCTCGGCCAAGGAGGCCGTCTACAAGGCGTGGTACCCGTCCGTGGAGCGCTGGCTGGGCTTCGCGGACGCGACGGTACGGATCAGCCCGGAGGGCACGTTCACAGCCCGCCTGCACCCGGCGGAGCCCCCACCGGGGGCCCCTGCCCGCTTCGACGGCCGCTGGCTGGTCAGGAAGGGCCTGCTGCTGACATCGGTCGCGACGGTACGCACGCCGGCGCCTCCCCTCCCGCCGACGGACCCCACCCCGCTCCCAGGCGCCCTGGACCGCCCTGTGGACGCGTAAACGCTCCGGCCCCGCGCGTCCACCTCAGGAACTACCTGTCCAGTACCACCGTCTGTGTCGGCGCGCTCAGGCGCTGTAGCGGCTCGCCCTGGCCCCCCTTGCGGAACTCCTGCGGGCTCACCCCCCGTACCCGCTTGAACGCCGCGCTCAGCGCGAACGCCCCGCTGTAGCCGACCCGTCGGGCCACCGTGGCCACCGTCGCGTCCGGCTCGCGCAGCAGGTCCGCGGCGAGGGTGAGACGCCAGCCCGTCAGATACGCCATCGGCGGCTCACCGACGAGCGTGGTGAAGTGGCGGGCCAGTCCGGCGCGGGAGACTCCCACCGTGTCCGCGAGCGAGGCCACCGTCCAGGCCTTGCCCGGCTGTTCGTGGAGCAGCCGCAGCGCGGGGCCGACCACCGGGTCGCTCTGGGCGCGGTACCAGGCGGGGGCGCCCGACTCGGGTACCGCGAGCCAGGTGCGCAGCACGCTCACCAGCAGCAGGTCCAGCAGCCGGTCGAGGACCAGCTCCTGGCCGATCTCGTCCTTGCTGATCTCCTGGGCGAGGATCTGGACGAGCGGGTTGTCGCCCGCCTCGGCGGGCCGCACCAGCAGCACCGGCAGGGCCGCGAGCAGCCGCCGGCCGATCTCGCTGGGCGCCTGGTAGGTGCCGCTGAGCATCACGGAGGCGCCGGCCCTGCTGTCGTCGCCCCAGGTGCGTACGCCCAGCGCCATCGTCTCGGTGACGTCCTCGCCCTCGGTGGTGTTGCAGCGCTGTTCGGGCCCCACGACGATCTGTACGTCCGTCTCCGGCCGGTCGGAGATGGTGTACGCGTCGGGGCCGCGCACCACGGCGACATCACCGGGGCGCAGCTGTACGGGATGTCCCTTGTCGGGGAGTACCCAGGCGTCTCCGCGCACCATGGTGACCACGGAGATCGGTGCCCGGTCCTCGACCCGGAGGGACCACGGAGGATTGAAGACCGACTTCAGCAGGAACGCGCCGCGGGCCTTCGGACCTTCGAGCAGACCTGTAAGTGTGTCCATGACATCTCACCTTAGACGACCCCGTATGAATGGTCACCGGTTTCAACGGATCCGTCTCAGGCGGGGCGGGGGATCGAGGTGGGTGCGCCCGCCCTCCCCGCGGGGGAACGAGTGGGAGGACGGGCGCAGTTCGGGGCGGGCCGGACGGCCCGGAGCGGTTCGGAGCGGTTCGGAGTTGGGGGCGCGAGCAGGGCAGGGCAGGGAAGTGGGCGCGCGCGGGGGCGGGGAAGAGGGCCGGGGGCGGGATCAGGACATCAGGACTGTGCGGTCGCCGCCCTCTTGTGCAGGACCAGCGCGCGGCCGAGAGCGGCGAGCGCCGCCGTGCAGGCCACCGTGCGCGCGATGTTGGCCGAGGTCCACGGCCGCTCGAACCGGCCGCGCAGCACGCCGAAGTCGGGGCTCTCCGACGGGGCACCGGCGCGGGCCAGCATCCTGTTGAGCGGGATGTTGACGCACATCGTGACGGCGATGGAGACGCCGTAGAGCACAAAGGCGGTCCGGGTCCAGCGCGCGGCGTCCGGACGTCCCAGACGGCGCTGGAGGGCCGCCGCGACGCCCGTGGCGAGGAAGACCCCCACGAACAGCAGGCCGAACAGCGCGCTGTTGTCGAGGACTCCGTTGATCCGCCGCATGACGGTCACATACGACTGGTCGTCACGGCGCGCGAGGGCGGGCATGACCCCCACGTCGAAGGTGAGGTACAGCCCCGCCATCAGCCCGGTACCGATGGTGGCGGCGGTGAGCACGGGGCCGGCGGCTGCGGGAAGGGTCTCCATCGGGCTTCCTCATCCGGTTGTCGACGGGCGAACGGGCGCGGTACGCCGAAGGCGGCTACCGGCCGGGGTGGCGGTCAGAAGGGCCGGGTCACTCCGGCGAGGGTCCTCTCGTACCGCCTGCGCAGCACCGTACTGCCGATCAGCCGCACGGGGGGCGGAATCGTGGCGGCGACCTGTGCCACCGACCGCTTGTCCGCGCCGTCGAACATCCAGGGCTGGAGCTGCGTCATGACCTTGAACGGGGCGCTGGCGATCACCTTGCGTTCGACCGCCAGATACTCGTCCGGCGCGAGCCGGGCGAAGACGGGGAAGGACACCGCCTCCTCGTCCCGCAGATGATCGCGCAGGACGGAGTCGAAGCGGGTGGCCGCCAGACCGAGGGCGGGCAGGTCGCCGCCCGGCCGCAGCGCGGCCGTGACCGCCTCCATGGCCCGGTCGAGCACCACATGGTCGTCACCGAGCTGACGGGCCTCGGCGGAGAACTCGGGTGCCCTGCGCAGCAGTCCGGGCCACAGGACGTTGTCCTCGCTGCGGTGGTGCCAGTCGATGATGTCGCGCAGCTGCTGCCACCACAGACCGGCCGCGCCGAGACCGGCCTGGGTGAGCCGGGGCGCGGCGGCGAGCAGTCGTCTGGCGTCACGGCGCATCGCGATGTGCATCAGCGCGAACCCGTGGAAGTGAGCGGGCAGGGAAGCGAGTCCGAACTCGCTCGACATGGGGGTACTCATGGCCGCCTCCTCGTGGCTGACGCGTCGTCGCTCGCGCGCCGTCGTACCGGGTCGCTCAATGCGGCGCCGCCGTGGATCGTCGGTACGCCGCTCCCCCGCCCGGCGGTGCCGGCCGCGGAGGTCGTCCGCGGCCGGCACCGCCGGCCGGAGCGGTGGATCAGACGTTCCAGACGCCGGTGGCGGCGGCGTCCCTGGCGAAGTCGGCGAAGTCACGGGGCTTACGGCCCAGGACCTCCTCCACACCGTGCACCAGGTGGGCGTTGCGGCCGTCGAGGGTCAGGGCGAACAGCTCGACGAAGTCCTCCGGAAGGTCGTTCTCCTTCAGGAAGGCGCGGTACTCGTCGCTGGTGACCGAGATGTACTTGATCTCGCGGCCGGTGGCCTTGGACAGCTCGTCGGCCACGTCCTGGTAGGTGAGCAGACGGGGACCCGACAGCTCGTAGGTCTTGCCGATGTGCTGGGGGTCGCCCAGCACGGCGACGACCACGTCGGCGATGTCGTCGGCGTCCACGAAGGGCTCGACGGCGTGACCGGTCGGCAGCGCCAGCTCGCCGGCGAGGACGGGCTCCAGGAAGAAGCTCTCGTTGAAGTTCTGGGCGAACCAGCTCGACCGTACGACGGTCCAGTCGGCGCCGGACTCCTTCAGCTTCTCCTCGGCGACCTGCGCGTTCTCCTCGCCACGGCCGGAGAGCAGCACCAGGCGGCTCGCGCCGTTGGCGACGGCGACCTTGGAGAACTCACCGACGGACTCGGCGGCGCCGGGGAAGGCGAGGTCGGGGTAGTAGGTGACATAGACGGCTCCGACGCCCTCCAGCGCGCCCTCCCAGGTGGCCGGGTCCTCCCACACGAAGGGACGGTCGGCGTTGCGCGAACCGATCCGCACGGGGAGGCCCTGGGCGGCAAGGCGTTCGGCGACGCGGCGTCCGGTCTTGCCGGTGCCGCCGATGACGAGCGTCGTCTTCGTCTCTGTCTGGGCGTTCTGCGTGGTCTGAGTCATGAGTACAGTCAAGTCCATTCGCCTGAGACGCGACATAGCTGTGAAGCTCAGTTCCATACGTATGCGTCTACGCCCCGCTCCCGGAACCCGCCGACGGGCTCAGGAACTGCCCAGACCGCCGCAGACGTTGATCGCCTGGGCGGTGATCGACGCGGCGCTCTCCGTGGTGAGGTAGCCGACCAGACCGGCGACCTCCTCGGGCGTGGAGTAGCGGCCCAGCGGGATCTTCGACTCGAACTGCTCCTGGACGAAGTCCTCGGTGGTGTTCCAGGCCGCCGCGTACCCCTGCCGGACCTGCTCGGCCATCGGGGTCTCCACATAGCCGGGGCAGACCGCGTTCACGGTGACTCCGACGGGCGCCAGTTCCTTGCCGAGCGCCCGGGTGAAGCCGACGACACCGTGCTTGGAGGCGGAGTAGGGGGCGCCCATCAGAACGCCCTGCTTCCCCGCCGTCGAGGCGATGTTGATGATCCGGCCATGACCGGCCTCCACAAGACCGCCGTGCAGCAGGACCTCACGGGTCAGCAGGAACACACCGTTGAGGTTGGTGTCGATGACGTCGTACCAGAGCTCGTCGGCGATCTCGGCCGTGGGCCCTCCGCCGCCCCGGCCGGCGTTGTTCACCAGGATGTTGACCGGGCCGAACTGGGCGACGACGGTGGCCACCAGTGCGGAGACCGACGCCCGGTCCCGTACGTCGGCCACCGTGCCCTCCACCTCGAACCCCTCCGCGCGCAGATCCTCGACGGTCTGCTTGACCTCCTGGCCGGTCCGCGCGCAGATGAACACACGGTGGCCGCGCCCGGCGAGTTCCCGCGCGACCCCCAGACCGATTCCCCGCGTCGCACCCGTGATCAGTGCCACCGGGTTTCTCGGCGCCCTCATCCTATTTCCCCGGCACTCAGCGGGTCCCGAACCTGAATCTCCACGGTTTCCCTCCGTACCTCGTCGAATCCCCATCGAACCGAAACTCTCCGACGCGAAGTACGGTAGCCGTGCCGAGCCTTTAGTTCTTGAATTCTTGAGTACCCGTCTAGTACGGCTCCAAGACCGGCGAACGGAATACCATTTCCACCGTCCCGAATGGCATCGGCGGAACGGAGAAGGGCGTTCGGGAATGGATCCGCGGAAACGACGGGCGAAAAAGAGAATGAAATCACGCCCGTACGGGCGGGCCCGGAACGGCCCGAACCAGAACGGAAGCAGAAACGGAAGCGGAACGGAATGCGGTGCGCCCGTACGGTCAGCTCACCCGGACGAGGGGCTCGCGGGAATTCTCCACGGGCGCCGCCGCCTCCGGCCCCGCCATCAGGATCGAGCGCTGGAGCCGGCGCAGCCCGGCGGACGGTTCGAGACCCAGCTCCCGTACGAGCGTGCCGCGCAGCCGGTGGTATACGTTCAGCGCCTCGCCGCGGCGGCCGGAGCGGTGCAGCGCGAGCATGAACTGGCCGTGCAGATTCTCGTGGGTGCGGTAGCGGCTGACGAGCACGGTCAGCTCGGCGAGCAGCTCACGGTGGCGGCCCAGCCGGAGATCGGCCTCGATGCGCTGGTCGAGCGCGCAGAGCCGGCTCTCCTCCAGCCGCTTGATCTCCATGTCGAGCTGGGCGCCGCCGTGCACATCGGCGAAGGCGGGGCCGCTCCACAGCGCGAGCGCCTCCCGCAACTGGCGGGCCGCGCCCGCGTAGTCGCCCGCGTCCATCGCCCGGTAGCCGAGACCGGCGAGCCGGTCGAACTCCCTGACGTCACTGGTGCCGCCACCGCTGTCGAGGCGGTATCCGCCGGGGAGGGTGACCAGTACGTCCTTGGCGGTGCGCGCCGTGCCCTCCTGGCCCTCCTGGGCTCCGTGCTTGAGCGCGGCGGCGATCAGGGACCGCAGTTGGAGCACATAGGTCTGGAGGGTGGTCCTGGCGCTGCGCGGGGGCTCCCCCGCCCACAGCTCCTCGATCAACGCGGTCACCGGCACCACCTGGTCGGCGTGGAGCGACAGTAAAGCGAGCACCTGCCGGGGCTTCGGGGCCGTCGGCGTGATCGATCTCCCGTTCTCCCGCACAGCCAATGCGCCCAGTACGTCGATGTCCACGCGTCTCCCCAATCCCTGCAGGTGAAGTCAGTACCGTTCGAGGCCGCTCACGGGGTGATTACTGCGGATGGATTCAAAAACAGGACAGACGGTTTGTCAATACCAAACCGTACAGACTGTTTTTTGTTAACGCTCCGTACATCAGCGTCACCGTCAGGTCACCGAACGATCGGGATACGGGCGGGACACGGGCAGCGTACTCCCGTCAAACGGGCTCCTCGACACCCACCTCATCAGTCCCGTGAGAAAGGCAGGAACCGCAGGTCACCAGGGTACCGATGGCCTGGCGCGGGGCCATCGCGGGTAGCATCAGCTCCCAGAACCGGGTTAGCGTACGCCGCGAGATCCACTCCCTGTCGTCCCTGGCACCCAGCACCTCGAAACCGACCGTTGCCGCCATCAGGGCGCTCGCCACATCGTCCGGCGCCACCCCGTCCGCCAGCCCGCCGTCGGACGCCACCCGCTCGAGTTCGCCCTCGACCCAGCGCCGCCACTCGCGCCGCAGATTGATTCCGCGGGGGCGCGAGATGTCCCCGCTCAGCTCGAAGCCCGCCCGTACGATGACATCGTCGTCGAGGCTGCGCATCAGCGTGTGGGTGGCGTCGACGAGGAGCTGGAGGCCCACCGCGCCGGCGAGCCGGCAGCGCTCGGTGATCAGCCGCACCTTCTGCGCCGCCTCCTCCTCGACCGCCCTGGCCAGGGCTTCCTTGCTGACGAAGTGGAAGTGCAGCGCGCCGTTGCTCACCCCGGCCCTGCGACTGATCATCGTGAGCGACGCAGGAACGTATCCCTCGTCCGCGAACACCTCCGCGGCGGCCCGGATCAACGATCGTCGCGTACGGGCGGCGCGCTCCTGCTTGACCATCAACGGCTCCAGATGTCGGGAGGACCGGAAGCGATGCGCGGTGTGCGTAGCGACATTAACAAACCGTCGGCGCGGTTTGTACAAGCTTTACGCCACTCCAACTGTTCGGAAACGCCACCGTTCGGTATGGCTCAAGAACCGCTTGAGCCGCCCTGGAGAACGGATGGAGAGCGCCTGGAGAGCGGCTTGATCGAATGAACCCGGACACGAGCACGTCCGTGTGTCCGCGCCGGCCGGGCGGGGGGACCGGGGAGACCATTCGGTCACGGTCCGTCATCACTCGGCGTCCGGCTCGGATCCCTTCCCGTCCGCGAGCCTGCGGGCCGCCTCCACCCGGGCCCCGCGGTCGTGTGCCACATCGAGCCCGAGCAGCAGACGCGGCATCACCATGCTGGGCAGCAGGTGCTCCCACATCACCGAGACCCGGCGCTCCACGTCCCGGCGGTCCGCCACCACACGCGAGTAGACATGGATCCCCGTCCAGGCGCCGACGACCAGTTCGGCCGTCTCCCTGGGTTTGACGTACGGGAGCAGCTCCCCCCGCTCCTTCGCCTGGACCAGCAGGTCCTCACTGAGAAACGACCACACGGGAAAGGGGCTGACATCGGAGAAGTCGACCGATCCCTGCTCCACGGCCAGCCGGGTGCCGGCCCTGAGGATCATGTCGTGCAGGGAGCGGTGCGCGACGACCATCGTGACGTCGATCAGTTCCTGGACCTTGGAGTCCGTCGGCCCGGTGACCAGATTCCTGGTCTGATCGCTCAGCACGCCCCGCGCCAGGTCCTCCTTGGACGGGAAATGGAAGTAGAGGGCACCCTTGGTCACCTCGGAGCGTGCGAGAATCTCCGAGATCGTGGCCGCGTCGTAGCCGTACTGGTCGAAGACCGAGGCCGCGGCCTCCAGAATGGCGGCGCGCGTTTTGATCGCACGCTGTTGCTGCGCCATGCGGGTGGCTCCCGTCGTGCAGTTCCAGGGGTCCTCGTGACGCCCTGAGGTGGCTCCCCCGCCGGTCCCGGTCAAGCCTACCGACTAAACCGGGTGGTCTGTATATTCCCCGGCTCCGGGAGCGCTCCGCGGCTTCCGTCCAGCGTCCGTGCTCCACGGGAGACTCCATGTCAGAAATGACCGTCCGAATGGACAGCGCCCCACGTACGGAAAGACCGGTGGCGCCGAGCGGAACCAGCGCCCCCGGTCCGTCGGCGCCCCAGTTGACCACCACGGTGCCGAGAGAGTACGTGCACCGTGCCGCGCTGGCGGAGGTCCTGCTCACCGGCTGGCGCAGGATCGACGAGGCACGCTTCTCGGTGACGGGACAGTGGCCACGGCTGCACCCCTTCTTCAGCGCGGTCGACGGGCTTCACGATCCGCTGCTCGCCGCGGAAACAATCCGCCAGGTCGGTTCTCTACTGGCGCACGCCGAGTTCGGTACCCCGCTGGGACACCACTTCCTGCTGCGGGATCTGTCCCTCACCGTAGAGCCCCGGCATCTCGCGATCGGCGGTGTCCCGGCCTGTCTGGAGCTCGAAGTCTTCTGTCCGCAGATCCGCACACGCGGCGGTGAACTCTCGGGTCTGCGCTACGAGGCGGTCGTCCGCCGCGACGGACGGACCGTCGCCACCGGCGGTGCCTCCTTCGTCTGCGCCGCGCCCGCCGTCTACCGCCGGCTGCGCGGCGAACGCGCCTCCCGCTCCGACGTTCGACGGCCGCCCCTGACCGCGCCCGTACCGCCGGGCAGCGTCGGCCGGTCCACCGCGTACGACGTGGTGCTCTCCCCGACCGGCGAGGAGCGGGTCTGGCTGCTGCGGGTCGACACCGGGCATCCGGTGCTCTTCGACCACCCGGTCGATCACATCCCGGGCATGGTCCTGCTCGAAGCGGCCCGTCAGGCGGCCAACTCGGTGCTGCCGGGCGGCGCCCGCGTACTGACCGGCTTCACCGCCGAGTTCCCGCGCTTCGCGGAGCTGGACGCGGAGTGCCGGATCGAGATACGCCCGCTGCCGGAGCGGTTCCACGGGATGTCGTCGGTCCTGGTGACCGGGAGCCAGGAGGACGAACCGGTCTTCACCTGTGTGGTGAGCGCTCCCCCGCCCGGCTCCCCGGCACCGGGCCCGCACACGTCAGGCCCGCACCTATCCGGCCTCTGAACGCCCGGGGCGGGCCCCGGCCCGCACCGGTACGTTCCCGGCCCGGCCCCGGGTCCCCCGGTCTCCGGGCCTTCTGTCCCCAGGCCTTCTGTCCCCAGGTCTCCTGTCCCCTGGGATCCTGTCCCCCGGCTTCCGCTCAGAGCACGGTGAAGCCGCCGTCCACCGGCAGGACCACCCCGGTGACGAAGGAGGCCCGGTCGCTGCAGAGCCAGGCCGCCGCCTCCGCCACCTCCTCCGGCTCCGGTGTACGCGGCTGCGGGGTCGACCGGTGGAGCAGCTTCTCCGCCTCGGGGTGTCTGCTGAACCACTCCTGGACGACCTCGCTGCCCGCTATGCCGGGGGCGATGGCGTTGATCCGTATCCCCTGGGCCCCGTACTCCGCCGCGGCGGCCCTGGTCAGTCCGATCACCGCGTGCTTCGCCGCGATGAAGGCCGCGGAGACGGGGGTGGCCACCAGTCCGGCGACACTGCTGTTGTTGACGACGGAGCCCCCGCCGCTGCGGAGCATGGCCGGGACCTGGTGACTCAGTCCGTTCCACACTCCTCGGACATTGGTGTCCATGATCTCGTCGTACTCGTCCTGCCTCGTGAGATGCAGCGGTGTCTGATGGGCCCCCACACCCGCGTTGTTGAAGGCCACGTCCAGTCCGCCGAAGCACTCCACCGCCGTCTCGACCGCACGGGCCATATCGCTGGCGCTGGCCACATCGCCCACCACGTACTCGGCTCTTCCGCCCGCACGGCGCACATCCTCGGCGACGGCGGCGAGCCGCTCCTCCCGGCGTGCCATCAGCACCACCGAGGCCCCCTCACGCGCGAACACACGAGCGGCGCACGCGCCCACGCCACTGCTCGCTCCCGTGATGAGGGCGGACTTGCCGGTCAGCATCTGTGAGTTGGTCGACATGGCCGGAGTGTGCCAGGGGGCGGCCCGGTGTGGAGCACTCTTGGGGTTTTTCCAAGCTGAACAACCGATTAATAGGCCTGTCCAGGGCCGATGTCCGAACCCGGCCCGGATCCGGTGCTGTTGGCGGCGTGTTCCTCGACCACGGTGAGATAGGCGGAGGCCCGCGACTCGGCGGCGGGACGCAGGGCCGGCGGAACCCTCCGCAGGGCCCGCCGCCGGGAGCCGCGGGTGAGCAGATCGGCGGAGAGCGGGGTGCGCGGTGAGCGCAGAAAGGCGCGTGCCCGCCGCCGCGACCGGTGCCGCAGTGTGAGATAGAAGCCCACCGCGATCAGGAAGTTGACCGCCATCTTGAGGACGACGCCCCCGACCGAGCTGAGCAGGGGCGCGTCGAAGAACCAGTGCATGGCCATGGCGGTCAGCAGACAGAGAACGGCCGGCACGATCCGCCGGCGCGCCGGCCGGGCGTCGTGCGCGAGCAGGAAGCCGATCCCGGCCCCGGCCACCCCGGTCATCGCCCAGTGCGAGCCGAGACCCGTCAGCACGACCCGGGTGGCGAAGGACTGGACGACGTCGACACCGCCGTTGACCCCGCCGCTGTTGAGGATGGAGTTCATGGCGTACGTCCAGTTCTCCACCACCTGGAAGCCGAGACCGGTGAACGCGCCGAGGAAGAATCCGTCGAGCGGACCGCGGACCAACTGCCGGGCTCCCAGGGCGATCAGCGCCACACCGGAGAGTTTGAGCAGTTCCTCGTTGAGCGGCGCGGTGAGGGCCGCGGCCCACCGGGAGCCGAAGTCGATGCCGGCGGTCTTGAACCAGATGCCCTGGAGACCGGTGTTGGCCACGATGGCACAGCCGGTCGCCGCGGTGGCGCCCCAGACGACCCCGCTCCAGGCCCAGGCGCGCGGCGCCGCGCGGAAGGGCCGTACCCGCTGAAGGACCGCCGCCCCGATCCCCACCGTGATCACGAGCAGCACGAAGGCGAGCAGCGCGGAGGCGGGGAAGACCCGGACGACCGCGCCGAAGTCGAGGACGATCAGGGCGGCGCCGAGGAGACAGAGAACGGCGCAGAGCCAGCCCACCGGCCGCCGTCGCAGTGATCCGCGCACCGAGGCGTACGCCGACGACGGCGCGGCCGTGGTCATGATGCCTCCCGTGGAAAGGCGACGCTGTGGGCCACCGCCGTGGCGTCGGCCACCGTGCCCGGCGCGGTGCCCGACCGGGCCAGTACGGTGATCTCCACGGCGTAGTCCTCGCCCGGCGGCACCCAGACGGTGGCGGTACCGACGCGCCCCGGCCGTGTCAGCGGCCCGGTCAGACCGCGCGCGCCCGCCGCGCTGGTGACGGGCCGCGGGCCGCCCAGCCGGGCGGCGCCGTCCGCGACGGACACGACCTTGCGCAGACCCGTCCAGAGCTGCCCGGCGTCACCGCGGCCCG
The DNA here is from genome assembly GCF_045161915.1 of Streptomyces sp. NBC_00872. Lineage (NCBI taxonomy): Bacteria > Bacillati > Actinomycetota > Actinomycetes > Kitasatosporales > Streptomycetaceae > Streptomyces > Streptomyces sp. NBC_00872. The sequence goes on from NZ_CP108806.1 coordinate 331,143, forward strand.
AGGAGAGGTCGACATATCCGGCGACCAGGTCGACGCCGTCCCGGGACAGCGCGTACGAGGAGCCCGGATCGCTGCGCGACTTGCTCAGCTCCCAGCCCGCGCCCGCCACCCGCAGCAGGGCCATGCTGCCGTCCGGCCCCAGCTCCAGCACCGCGCCGGCCGGCACGGGCTCGCCGTCGGCGATGGCACGGTCGATGAGCGGCCAGCCCGCCGTAAGGGCGGCCATGACGAGCAGGACCGCGAGGACGGCCCAGTGGCGGGGGCGGGCCAGCCGGCGGGGCTGGCGCCGGGTGACCGCAGCGGTATCCATACGTCGGGCGGCCTAGACGTCGTGGCGCAGCGGGGTGAGCTGCTCGATGTCGTACCGGACCCGGAGCTCGGCGATCGCCACCGGGTCGGGGGTGCCGCCCTCCTTGAGGATGTCGAGCAGTTCCTCGAAGTACCGCTCGTGGTCGGACGGCGGGGACGACTGGAAGAACATCTTGGCGTCCCGGCCGGTCCGGTTGGCGAACGCGTGGGGGCAGCCGGGCGGTACGACGACGACCGTGCCGGGTGTGGCCCGTACCGACCGCAGCCCCGACGCGGACTCCCAGTGCCGCCAGTCCTCGCTCAGCACGCGCGGCTCGAAGGCCAGCACGTCCAGCTCGCCGTCGAGGATGTAGAAGAGCTCCTCGCTGCGGGTGTGCCGATGGGCGCCGACGTCGAAGCCGGGCGGCACGACGACCTCGAAGGTGGAGGAGACCCGTGAGTGCTCCCCGGTGACCTTGAAGGTCACCTGCTGGGCCGCGGTGTGGATGACGGTCCCCCCGCCCGGGGGGACGATCAGCCCCTCGGCCTTCGTCAGCTCGGTCATGCGGTGCTCCAGGACGGTGGGGTGCGGTGGGGAGCCGGTCACGGGCGTCAGCTCACCGGTTCGGTCGCGGGCGAGGGATGGGCGCTGCGGCCCCGGGTTCCGAAGACATGGCGTTCCCTCATGTCGGACGCGGGTCCGGCTCCGCCGGTGGTCCACCGGCCCAGGGCCATCTCGGCGGTGATACCGGGCCCGAAGCCGGCGATGATGCCCCGCTCGCCGGAGGCCCGTCCGCCCTCGTCGAAGAGTCTTCGCACCGCGTCGAGGACGACGGCGCTGGCGATGTTCCCGTACTCGGTGAGGGTGCCCCGGCTGAACCGGAACGCCTCGGGCGCCACGTCCAGGAAGTGGCTCAGGTCGTCCAGGATGCGCGGGCCGCCCGCGTGGATGATGTAGAAGTCGAGGCCGGTGGCGTCCCAGCCGTGCTGTTCCGCGATCGTCCGCAGGGCGGGGGCCAGCGGCTCCATGGTGGTGGGCACACGTTTGTCCAGCAGGAAGTGGAAGCCGGTGGCCCGGACGCTGTAGGCGATCCAGTCGGTGGTGTCGGGCACCAGGTGCGAGCCGTTGCGCTCCAGCGCGATACCGGTGCCGCCCTCACCCCGTACGACGGCCGCGGCGACCGCGTCCCCGAACAGTCCGTTGGAGAGCAGCGAGCCGACGCCGAGGTCGGTGGGCTGGTAGCAGAGCGAGCAGAACTCGCAGGCGACGATGAGCACATTGGCTCCGGGGTACGCCCGGCAGAAGTCATGTGCCCGGTTGATGGCCGCGCCGCCCGCCGCACAGCCCAGTTGGGCGATGGGGAGCTGTCTGGTGTGCTGGGGGAAGTCCATGGTGTTGATCAGCCAGGCCGTGAGCGACGGCATCATGAACCCCGTGCACGAGACATAGACGATGAGGTCGATGTCGGCGGGGCGCAGCCGCGCGTGGTCGAGGGCGGTATCGATCACCGCGGGCACACGGGCCTTCGCCTCCGTCTCGTACAGCATGTTCCGGTGCTCGAAGCCGGGGTGCCGGATGGTCTCCTCGATGGGCTGGACGATATGGCGTTTGGCCACCCCGGTGTTCTGGATCAGTCTCAGCGCCAGAGGCAGTTGCGGATGGTCCGAGTGCAGGGAACGTGCGAGAGCGAGTGTGTCTTCCATGGTGATCACGTGCTCGGGAACCGAGACGGCGGGTTTGCACAGGGTCGCCACGAGCGCTCTCCTTCATTCGGGTTCGCAGTGAACTGCGGCCCACACTCACGGGTGGTCCAGCGCCACGCAACCCGGGACAAGCAGGGGAGAGGGCGTGCGGGGACGGCCGTGAAGGAAGGACCGGCGCGGGATACGAGGCACCGTCCGGGTTGCGCGTACCGGCTACGGAACGTAGGGAAGGAGCGGGCCGATTGGGCCATTCAGGGGGCTCCGGCTCCATGGCCACCGGTCGGCCGCCGCCGGAGGTGAGGGAGCTCGGCCGCCGGGTCGCGGGGAAGGCCGGCCGGCCGATCCGGTCCGCCGACGGGAGGCGTCGGCGGGAGGCGTCGGCGGAGGTATCGCCGGTGGGCTCGCCGGTCGGTGACGTGGCTGGTGGCATCCGTTGGCCGGGCCGACTTCGGGACAAGCAAACCGACTGCCCTGTATTCGACAGGAACGAGGGCGGTCGCTGCCGGAATACGGGTGGGTATCGGCCATCTCCGGAGACGTGGGTCCACGAGTCTCCGTGTCCGTCCCCAATTGTTATGGCGTACAGGATATATTCCACATCCGGTTGAGCACTATAGTACGGGGTGGGCGGTTTGTTTTCGGACGCCGATGTCCGCTTGCCGGTCCGTGGAGAGGCATTTCATGGCAACACAGGAGCGCGCCATCAGGACGCGCACGGCGATCCTGGAGGCGGCCGGAGCGGTCTTCGACGAGTACGGGTACGCGTCGACCACGCTCACGATGGTTCTTCAGCGGGCCCGCGTCACCAAGGGCGCTCTCTATTTCCACTTCCAGTCCAAGGAGGCGCTCGCACAAGCCGTTCTGGACGAGCAGGTACAGCTCGGGGCCGTTCCGCCGCAGGCCTGCAAGTTACAGGAAGTCATCGACATCACGTTCGCCGTCGCCCACCGGCTCCTGGAGAACGCTCTGCTCAGGGGGAGTGTCCGGCTGACGGTGGATCAGGGCGCCCCGCCCGGTGTCGATCACAGCGGCCCCTTCCGCCAGTGGCCGGAGCACTTGATCGTGCTGATGGAACAGGCCCGTGACCAGGGCGAGTTGCTCCCCAATGTGCAGCCGCGGGACACGGTGGAGCTGCTGGTGGGCGCCTTCGCCGGGATCCAGCTGATGTCCCGTGCGCTCACCCAGCGCGAGGATCTCGGACGCCGGGTCTCCCTGTTGTGGGGTCATATACTGCCGAGCATCGCGGTACCCGGACTGATGCCCAGTATCGACACCGCGCCCGACCGAGGGGCGCGTGTGACGGCGGCGGACCTCGCGGGCTGACCGGATGATCCTGCTCACCGGAGTCACCGGCACCGTGGGGCGGTTGGTGGCGGAACGTTTTCGCACTCCTCCCGCCGCCACCTCCGAGGAACCCGTCCGGCTGCTGTCGCGCGACCCCCGCCGTATCGCCGCGCTCGCCGGCCCCCGGACGGAGGTCGTGGGCGGCGACTTCGCCGACCCGGGCAGTCTGGCCGTGGCGCTGAAAGGGGTCAGGACCGCGCTGCTGGTGACGGCCGACCCGCTCTCCCCCGCCCATGACGAGCAGTTCGTCGCGGCGGCCCGGTCGGCGGGCGTACGGCATCTCGTCAAGCTCTCCGCGCAGGCGGTGGCGGAACCGGACGCGACGGATCTGATCACGCGGTGGCAGCGGGACAGCGAGGACCTCATCCGCGCCTCGGGCCTCGGGTGGACCTTTCTGCGGCCCCGGGCCTTCATGTCCAACACCCTCGGCTGGGCGCGCTCCGTCCGGGACGAGGGTGTGGTGCGGGGGATGAACGGCACCTCGCCCAACGCCACCGTCGATCCCCGGGACATCGCGGACGCGGCCGTACTGTCCCTCACCGGCACGGGGGCAGGCAGCGGCAGTGGCACGGGCGCAGGCAGCGACAGCGGTTCCGGACATACGGGCCGGGCCTACGCCCTGACCGGTCCGGCCGCGATCAGCCCCGTAGAGCAGGTCGCCGTGCTGTCCGAGGTGCTCGAACGTCCACTGAGGTTTGTGGAGGTGACACGGGACCAGGCGTACGAGGCACTGCGCGCCCGGTATCCGGTCCCGGTGGCGGACGCGCTGATGGAGGGCGCCGTACGGCAGCGGTCCGGCGCCAAGGCCCGGGTGGAACCGACGGTGGAGACACTCCTCGGCCGGCCCGCCGGTACGTACCGTTCCTGGGCGGCGGACCATCTCCGGGCCTTCCGTCCCGTCTGACGGGTCGCGCGGGTCGCCCAGTTCGCGCAGGTCGCGTGGCACGAGTCGGGATCACGCCCGTCCTCATTACCTCCGACGTAATCGACCCCTTCGCGGACACGCGGCATCGTTGTGGTCACCGGGACTCGGGCGGCGCACTCCGGCCGAGTCCCGGCCCCACCTCCGGTGGGCACGGCACCACACACGACACCGCACACAACCCTCCATGGAGGCTGATCACCATGTCCGCACACCGTTACGAGACCGCCGTCACCCGCTACTTCGAGGCATGGAACGCCACCTCCGCCGAGGAGCGGGCCAAGGCCGTCGCCGCCGCGTGGAGCGAGAACGGCGGCTACACCGACCCGCTGGCGGAGGTCACCGGCCATGAGGCGCTCGCGGCCGTCATCGCGGGAGCGCGGGAGCAGTTCCCCGGGTTCACCTTCACACTGACCGGCGAGGTGGACGGGCATCACGACACCGCCCGGTTCCGCTGGGAGCTGGTCTCCGCCGCCGACGGCTCGGCGCCCGTCGCGGGCTCCGATGTGATCACCCTCGCCGAGGACGGCCGGATCGCCGGCGTCTACGGCTTCCTGGACCGGCTGCCCACCGCCGCCTGAGGCAGCGGCGGCAGACGGGGCCCCGTCAGTACGGCCCCGTCGGCGTCTCTTCGGTACGGTCCCGGGCGCACCCCGGGACCGTACGCCGGACAGACCCCGGGACCGTACCGGGGAAAGGCTTGTGGGAGCGCTCCCGCCACGGGCAGCATGTCTGGTATGTCATCGCTGTCCGCCTCACCGCCGCCCCCCGCCGTCCGCGCATACCGCCCCGACGACTCCCCCGCGCTGTACGACATCTGCGTACGCACCGCCCATGAGGGCGGGGACTCCCGGCATCTCTATCCGGATCCGGAGCTGCTGCCGAGCATCTTCGCCGCGCCCTACGCCGCCCTGGAGCCGGAGCTGACCTTCGTGCTCGACGACGGCCGGGGCCGGGCCGTCGGCTACGTTCTCGGCACCGCCGACACCCCCGCCTTCGTGAAGGCGTTCCGGGACGTCTGGCTCCCGTCCCTGGCCGGCCGCTATCCGGAACCAGTCGGTCCGGTCCGTACTCCGACCGACGAGATGACCGGTCTGCTGCACCGGCCCGAGCGGATGGTCCTGCCCGAGCTGGCCGGTTATCCCGCCCATCTGCATATCGATCTCCTGCCCAGCCACCAGGGGCAGGGGCACGGCCGCGCCCTGATGCACACGTTCCTCCGCGCCCTGCACCGGAAGGGAGTGGCCGCGGTCCATCTCTCGATGGTCACCGCCAACACGGGTGCCCGCGCGTTCTACGACCGTCTCGGCTTCCATGAGATCGCCGTACCGGACCCCGGTCCCCTGACCTATCTCGGACGCCCGACGGCAGTTGAGTAGCCGTACTCATCCGCCGGCCCCTCCCCCCTCTCCTACCGTCACATCAGGTGATCACACCGGACAGGAGCCGACCGTGAGCGCGCGGGGGAGAGCCGCCCGGTCCGCGGGGGCCGGAAGACGTCCGGTGTGACGTCGTGCGAGTCTGTCTCCTGTCCGCCGACGACCGCCGACACGAGGAGAGAACATGGGCGAGCGCGCCACCGGTACGGAGTCGTGCCTTGGCTTCACCGACTGGAGCTGGCTCAACCCGCCCGCCCACTGGGCCCCGTACGACGACGCCCTGGATGTCACCACGTCCCAGGACACGGACTTCTGGGTGACCACCCACTACGGCTTCGTGCGGGACACGGGACACGCCCTGCTGCGGCCGGTACCCGGGAACTTCGTACTGCGTGCCACGTTCACGGGGGACTACCGCGAACAGTACGACCAGGCGGGGCTGTTGCTCCGGGCCGACGAGAAGAACTGGATCAAGACGGGTATCGAGTACGTCGACGGGCGGCAGCAGCTCAGCGCCGTCGTCACCCGCGAGGTCTCCGACTGGAACGTCGTACCGCTCGCCCATCTCACCGACAGCCCGGTGCCCGTGACGGTCGAGATGCGGCGCGAGGGCGACACCGTCACGATCCACTACGGCATCGACGGTTCCCCCTCGACCATGCTGCGGCTCGCCTACTTTCCCCCGGATGTGGCCGCGCAGGCGGGACCGATGTGCGCCTCTCCCGACGGCAAGGGCTTCACGGCCCGGTTCACGTCGCTGAGCTTCGACGCGCTCTCCCCGGCGAGCGAGTAGGGCCTGTCCGGCCGGATCAGGACAGGACCGGATCAGGGCAGGACCGGATCAGAACAGGCCCCAGGGTCACCGGACCGCCCGAGACAGACCGTCCCGGAGTGGATCGTGTGACACCACCCGCCGTTCACCGTTCACCGTTCACCGGCGGAAGGACTCCGTGCCACGGCACACGCACACGGCCGGGACCCCGCTCGGGGCCCCGGCCGTGTGCCGATGTGCGCTACGGAAGGTCCTAGCCCTTCGGTCGTGCGGGCAGGTCGTGTGCGGTGAACCCGCCCTTCAGGGTGCCGGGCTGGACCTGGCTGACGCGCGCCTCACCGGAGCCGGTGCGGTAGAAGTAGGCCCAGGTGGAGCCCGCCGAGCCGGTGTAGGTGAAGGCCGTGGGGTCGGTGGCCGACGGCTCGGTACCGGCCTGCTGCCAGGCGCGCCACGTACCGAAGGAGCCCTGGACCTCCTCGCGGGTGTGGTGGACCGTGCCGTCCTCGCCCCGCGCGACGACCGCGGTGTAGCCGGTGGCCGGGTCGATGACGGCGGAGGGGGCGCCGGCCGCCGTGAGGTCGCCGACCTGGGTCCATGTCGCGGGGAAGGCCGCGCCTTCGGCTGACTGGATCAGGGAGACGATCTTGCCGTTCGCGCTCCGGGCGAAGACACCGAGCCGGTAGCCGGGGTAGACCACCACGGACGGGGTGTGGGTGATCTTCCGGTCGCCGAGGTCGGTCCAGGAGCCGACCGCGCCGTCCCTGAAGGTCGCGGTACGTATCTGGCCGGACGGGTCGGTGCCGAAGAGCTGAATGCCGTCGCGGACGGTCACCGCCGTCAGCGGCCCCGTGAAGCCCTCGCCGCCGAGCCGGATCCAGCCCATGAAGTCGACGTTGGGCCGCTGCTGGGCGCGGTACCACGGCTTTCCGTCGGCATCGACGGCGAACTGGACCAGCACGTCGTCAGGCGTGGTGGCGGTGACCGGATGCTCCTTCATCGCACCGGCCAGATCGATCCACGCGCTCCACCCGGCGGTGCTCGCGTTGTGACGGCGCCACCAGGTCTCGCCGTTGACGCTCTGGACGGTCAACGCCACCTTGCCGTCGGGCTGCTCGGCGAGCTGCGGCCTCCCGGAGAAGGTCTCGGTCTCCGGGCTCACCGTCCACTGGACGCCGGCGAAGTCGGCCGGGTCGGTCTGCCGGCCGTTGACGAGACGGCCGTTGCCGTCGGTGTAGGCGTACTCGATCTCACCGGTGGACGCCTGCATGACGCTGCCCGGACTGGAGGGGTCGACGCCGATCCTGGGCGACTCGGGCGTGTAGTCGGCCCGCAGACGGCAGGAGTCCGGGGCGCCGGACACACTGGTGTAGCCGGCCCAGTGACTGCCGGAACCGATGAGCGCGTTGTAGCTGACGAACGTGCCGGCCGGCTCGTGGTAACGGTAGTGACGCACCTCGCCGTTGGCCTTGACCCGCATGATCACATCACCGCCGAAGGAGGTGATCGCCTTGGAGTCCCGCCAGTCGGCCGTGCTCACCGTGACCTGGCGCTGGAGCCAGCGCTGGCTCTCGAAGTCGTAACGGGAACGCAGCAGATGACCGGTCGCCGTGTCTATCCCGTAGACCACCCCGTCGTCCGTGGCGACGATATGGCTGAACCGGCCCCAACCCGAGTCGATCTTCTTGTTGCCGTCGGGGTTCCAGCTGTCCGTGCCCGTGGAGTACTGCACCCACCGCACATCACCGCCACCGTCGATGTGCCAGATATGACCGCCTCGGTCGACACTGATCTTGTTACGGTTCTCCGGCAGACGGTACGACGCCAGCCCGGTGTTGATCAGCCGATGGTGGATGTCCCACTGACCGGTGGAGCTGACGCGGTGACTGACGTACATCCCCTCCGTCTTGATCCCGTAGAACGTCGCGGCGTTGCCCGCCAGCACCCGGGGATACTGGTTCCAGCCGGTGTCGATGGTGGATGCCTCGGGAACGGCGGACGTGCCGCCCGCCGGGTCGATCACATCGCGGCGCAGCAGGCTCCCGGCCGTGGTGACGGAGTAGAGGACACCGCTGGGGGTGCAGGTCGGCCCGACGTTGGCGTTGATCCAGGTGAGCGCCTTGTCGATACGGGTGCTGACGGCGCCGGTGCGGGTCTCGGCCTCGGCGCCAAGACAACCGCCCTGCCAGGAACGGCTGTTGATACCGACGAGTTGCACCGATCCGCCGGCCTCACGGAAGGCGGGACCTCCGGTGTCGCCCTTGCAGACCGCGGCGCCGTTCTTGCCGGTGATGGCGACCTCGGTGGCGCTCGCCGTGTCCACGGCGAAGGTCCCGGTGTGCAGACGCAGCGGGGCCCATTCGTCCTTGGTACGGCCGTATCCGGCGACCCGTAGCTCCTCCCCCGCTACGGGTGCGGTCGCGCTGAGGGCGACCGGGGTGATGCCGGTGACAGGGCTGGCGAGCTTCGCGAGCACCAGGTCCTGGTCGGGGTGGGGAACGAGGTCGACGACGTCGCGCACCTGTCCGGTCGTGGTGGTCAGATCGGTGCGGCCGATGGTGGCGGTCGTCCTGAGCGCGGGCGCGCCCGCGGGCACCTCAAGGCTCACGGCCGGGTCGTCGGCGAAGCAGCTCGCGGCGGTGAGCAGCCAGTCCGAGAACACCAGTGTGCCGGAGCAGGCCCGTTGGCCGTTACCGATGTCCAGCCGCGCGGTGAAGGCGTAGGTGTTGTCGGACGCGGAAGTGCCAGCGACGGCTTGGGCGGGGGTGGCGGACACCATCATCGGGACGGCGATCAGAGCCGCGGCGAACGCGGCGATCGCGGAGAAGCGGGCGTTACGGGGTCTGGGCATGACCATTTCCTTGGGGCGCGATCGAGTGGACCTGGCGGCCAGGAAGCGCCGGTCCACGAGAGGTCGAATTCGGGCGCTGCGTTTGGATGCGGAGAGCCATTGCGTCAGCCGGTGACACGAATCTCGACCAGGACGGACCGGGCGCCACCGACGGTGCCTTCACCGACCGATTCGAAACCGTCCTTGGGTACCGCCACCGTGGTGGTCTCACCATTGGCGGTCAGGTCCGCGCTGATGGGGTGGTCCGCGGTCTCCAGGGCGAATACCCGGGGAAGTTCCAGCGTGAGAAAACCGGTTGTGGTGGTGGCCCGGAAACAGTATGTGCCGTCCCGGCCCGCCGATTCGTCCTCGACGGTCAGCACCTTGATCTGGTTCGCCGTCTGGCCGCACTCGGCCAGCACGATGTGGCCGTCACCCTTCTTCAAAAGGATGCCCTTGTCGGCGAGAATTCGCTCGGCGTTCGGATAGTTGTAATCTTCGACCGCGAACGGGGGGCTGTCCCCGGCTGCGCCGCTGGTGGGAGCCGAGGACGGGGCGCCCCCGGCGAAGGCGAGGGTGGACACCCCCGCCAGGGAGACGAGAGTGCCGATGAGACCGGCGAACAGACGCCGGCGAACACGAGATATCACCGAGAGGGTCCTTTCCGGGCGGTGCGCGAAGACACCAAAGCCCCAGACCTTGTCTCCCCCGGAACCCGGCCCCCCTCGCACCGCTGATTGTCAGTCAGTTCACAGTGCCGATGAAGAATAGCCCAGCACTCTCATCCTGAGATGTGCCGCGCGTCACATGATGAACCCTTGGAGGTCGCATGTGAACTGGTTTATACGCAAGGCGAATTGATGCTCTTTGGCTGGCTTGGGCTGGGTCTCCCGATGGCACCGCATCACCGTCGCTCATGACCCGCGGCACCGACGTTCGGCGGCCTGACGGGAGTTGCCGTGAATGAGATGGGTGTGTTGTGAAGCGAAGAATCCACGGCCGGGATATGCGGGACCGGGATGCGGAGCCGGAGCCGGAGAGAGGGAGAGGGAGAAGAAGCGGGAGCGGCTGGTGGCCGAGGCCGCCGTGCCCGGGGCCGGCCTCGCGGACAGCGCCCGCACCGGTCCGAGGCCCTCTGGCACGAGCCGCCGTCGGACGCTTTCCTGGGTGGGTCCCCCTTTCGCTCCCGAACTCCCGCGTTTTTCGCTCCCGACCTCCCGCGTTTCCTCCCTCCGCTCGTCTCTCTCCCCCCGCTGCCGGTGTCCCTCCGGCGGCCTCCGACCGCCGAGGAGCCCCGCCATGACGACCGTTCCCGTACCCGGTCCCCGCCGGCTGCCGCTGCTGGGGAATCTGCCGGCCTTCTCCCGTGATCCGCTCGCCTTCTTCACCCGGCTGCGTGAACGCGGAGATCTCGTCGAGTGGCGGCTCGGGCCGCAGCGCGCCCTGTTCCTCTCCCGCCCCGAGGACATCGGGGAGTTGCTCACCGGTATCGAGACCGAGTTCCGCCACCCCGAACTCGGCTGGGCGTTCAAGCTCGTTCTCGGCGAGGGCGTCGTCACCTCGGAGGGGCCCGCCTGGCGCCGTAAACGCGCCCTGGTCCAGCCCGCCGTACGACCGCGCCAGGTGCGCGGATACGCGGAGACGATGGCGGACTGCGCGGCCACGCTGGCGGACACCTGGCGGCCCGGCCAACGCCTCGACGTACGGGACGAGATGCTGGGCCTCACCCAGCGCATCGCCGTACGGACGCTCTTCGGAGCCGACACCGCCGGCCGCGAGAGCATGATCGGGCCCGCGATGGATGTCGCCCAGCGCGCGATCGGTGACGAGTTCCGTGGGGTCACCCTGTTCCTGCCGCCCTGGATCCCGACCCCGGGGCGGCGACGGCTCAAGCGCGCCGTGACCGTCATCGACCGCGAGGTGGCCCGGGTGACGGAGCTGCGCCGGCGCGGGGACGAGGACCGGGACGATCTGCTGAGCCGGCTCCTCGCGGCCAGGGACGAGCAGGACCGGCCGCTCACCGACAAGGAGATACGCGACGAGGCGGTCACCCTCTACATCGGGGGCCATGAGACCACCGGCACCACACTCACCTGGGCCTGGTACCTGCTCTCCCGCAGTCCCGGGGCCAGGGCCCGTCTCACCCGCGAACTGGACGACGTCCTCGGCGGCCGGCCCCCCGGCCACGACGATCTCAAACAGCTTCCCTGGACCGAGCAGATCATCAAGGAGACCCTGCGGCTCTACCCTCCGGTCTGGCTGATGACCGGGATCGCCAAGGCGGATTCGACACTGGCCGGGCGCCCGGTGGCGGAGGGCACGGTCCTGTGGTCCAGCCAGTGGAGCGCGCACCGGGACGCGCGCTGGTTCCCCCGTCCCGACGACTTCCGTCCCGAACGCTGGGACCCCGACGCGGCCGAGGCCGTGCCGGATCACGCGTGGTTCCCCTTCGGCGGCGGCTCGCGCGCCTGTCTAGGGGCCAGGTTCGCGATGGTGGAGGCGGTGCTCGTACTGGCCACCCTCGCGCAGCGCTTCCATGTCGAGACCGACCCGGGCGACATCCCGCCGAGGACGGGTCTCACACTCCAGCCGTCATGTCCCCTACAGGCCACTCTCCGCCCCGCGGCCGGCTGACGCCCGCACCCGCGCCAGGGGCGCTCACCGGATCACGCCGCGGGCACGGCGACGGTCACGGGCGCCGCCGGAAGCGCTCCCACCGCCGTCGCCGTGACGCGGATCTCCGCCCGCCGTGTCACACCGCCGACCGTCACCGCGAGCGTGACCGTACCCGGCCGCAGTGCGGTCAGTGTGCCGGTCGCCGGGTCGAAGACCGCCGTGTGGCGGGGCCGGACGCCGTCCCGGTCGCCGATACGGAGATTCGGGGATCCGGTCCAGTCCGCGCTCAGCGGGAAGCCGACCGGGATCCGCCGGGCCCCTTGGACGACGGTCGCCGAGACCTCGGCGCTGTGACGGGGGCTCAGCGCGGCCGGCGCGTCCAGTTCCAGCGCGTCCGTGTGCGCGCGGGTCTGTACGGAGACCCAGTCGGGGCCGCCCTCCCACGGTCTCACCCGCGCCGCCGACCGCTCACGGTGGGAGATCCGGTCCACACCGACGAGCGACCAGCCGGTGAAGCCGCCCTCGTCCACCGGCGCGGCGGGCGCCTTCCCCGAGTTGCCGTTGATCAGATACGGCACGCCGTTCACCCGCGAGGCGTGGAAGACCCCGACATGGCCGCCGATGAGTCCCGCGCCCTTGCCGGTCGTACGGCGGAACTCCGTGAGCCACTGCTCGATCAGGGCCGCCTCCTTGCGGTCGCTCAGCTCACTGGCCCGCTGGACCGTCGGATCGCGCGGCGGTACGTGCTCGATCAGCATGACCGAGCGGACCCGGCTGTCCTTGGCCGCCGCGTCCAACTGCTCGCGTACGGCCCTGATCTGGGCGAAGCCGCCGCCGCGCAGCGTCAGACTCGATGTGTCGAGGGTGAGGAAGCGGGTGCCCTCGTGGTCGAAGACCCGCTGGGCGGGGCCGAACCGGTCGGTGAAGTTCTTGATGGAGCCGCCCATCACCTCGTGGTTGCCCGGAACGTAGTACCAGGGCACCGCGTCGCCCAGTTCCTCCGTCAGGACGGTACGGGCGAAGTCGAGATCCGCGGGCGAGCCCTCGTCGACAAGATCGCCGTTGATCACCACGAAGTCCGGCCGCGCCGCCCTGATCTCACGCAGCGTACGACGGGCCTGGGCCACGATCGCGCTGTCCGGGGCACGGGCGACGAACTGGGCGTCGGACATGACCGCGAACCGCCAGTCCCTGCCCTCCGTCTCCGCCGCCGGGTCGATCAGCGGATCGGCGGTGCGCGGCTGTTCGGGCAGATTCACGGTCGGCGGGACCTGCGCCGTCAGATCGTCGATCAGGATCTCGCCCGTGTACTGCTCGGTCGCGGCGGTCTCGGCGAGATAGAAGCGGTGGACGCTCAGCGGCATGGCCGCCCCGGCCGGTACGGCGAAGGTCACCTGCTGCCAGCCGGTCCAGGTGACATACGGTCCGCGCAGCAGCTGGTCGGAGCCCGCCGCGTCCTTGAGATGCAGGGTGGGCCAGGCGCCCTTGCCGTCGCCCCTGATCCAGAGTCCGAAGGACTGTGGCTGGCCGGGCACCGCGATCTGCCGCGGCGGGGAGGCGTACGCGGCGCGGGTGGCGGTGGACCGGGTGAAGTCGTAGGAGAGGGTGAGCCCGGTACCGGTGTGCCCGTCGGGGGCCGCCGAGACCGAGCCGCTCGCGCGTGCCTGGCTGAAGGTCCAGGACGCGGCGTCGTCGAGGCCGGAGACCGGCTGCTCGTCGAGTCCGACGCTGACGGCGAGTACGGTCGTGGCGCCGCCGACGCCCGCCGTGATCGCTCCCGCGCCGATGCCCTTGAGGGACCTCACGGTGAAGGAGCCTCGGCCGTCGTCGGTGACGGCGAACAGCGACCGGTCGTACTCCAGCGTCACGTCCCGTGGTTCAACGGGCGCGCTGGTGCCCTGGGCGTCGAGTCCGACGATGCCGAAGGTGCCCGTCGCGGCCGCGTCCGCGAGTCCGACGCGCCGGGTGGTGGGCTGGATACGGTCGAGCGTGCCGAGCACCGTCAGTTCCGTACCGCCCGTGGCGTGTCCGCGCTCCGCGCGTACCTCGGTGGTGCCGCCGCGGCGCGCGGTGAACACCCCCTGGGAGTCGACCCGCCCCACCGAGGACCGTACGACCCGCCAGCGCGGGGTGCCGGCCGCGGGGCCGTACGTCTCGTCGTACCCGGCGGCGGTGAGCCGGCGGGTCAGTCCGGGGAAGACCCGCTCGGGGTGGCCGCCCCTGACCGGGTCGACGGTCGGTGCCGCCCCGGCGGGGGTACGGGTCTCGACCCAGAAACCCGTGAGCCGGCCGCTGCCGTCCGGCGCGGTGAGCGCGAGACCGTTGGGCACCGTGCGCTCGCTGCCGTCCGAGGGGCTGTTCTCGACGCGCAGGTCGTCGCTGCCCGGCGCGCGGGCGAGCAGGGTGGAGGAGCCGCCGCCGTCGAGGTTGAGCGCGTTGTACGCACCGGCCTCACGCATCATCAGGCCCAGCTCGGTGAGGGTGACTCCACCGCTGTCGGCCTGCCGTCCGTCGACGGTGATCACCTGCATCGTGCCGCCGTCACGGGAGAACCCGACGGCGGTACGGGGAGCCGCGGTGTTGTTCCCCTCCCCCTCATGGCCGACCGCCGTCCCGTCGGCGACCAGCAGTTCACGGCCGCCGACGGCGGTGCGCGGCACGGACCCGCTGTCGGCGCGCGGCCGGTACTCCAGCGTCACCGGGTCACCGGGCCGCAGACCGGCGAGCGCCACGGCGCCCGCCTCCCGGCCCACCAGCACCGTGGTGCCCTCGGCGATCGGGCCGTTGCCGGGCACGTCGGACACGGAGACGACTTTTCCGTCCCGTACGGCGGCCTCGGCGACGGGGGCCGCCCGGTCCACGGTCAGGCGGCGGTCGGCCTCGCCCCAGCCCGTGGTGTAGGCGCCGATACCGTCGGCGGGCACGTTCGCCGCGTTGTACGCCTCCAGCGCCCGCGGTCCGGACGGGAGTGTCACGGTGCCGTCGAAGTACAGCTTCAGGATCCGCCCGGCGTTCCCCGGGCCGATACCGACGGCCTGATGGGCCCCGGGCGCCGGGGACTGGACGACCTCGCCGTCCGAAAGACCGGGGCCCTGGGGCGCTCCCGTCTCGTTGATGTCGAAGAAGTCGGCGTTGACCGCGGCGACGGTACGGCGGCCCGGCCCGGCGTCGTGGCCGACGGCGAGCTGGGAGACGGTACGGCGGTCGGAGACCTTGCCCGAGGAGAGATAGCCGGCCTGGGCGCCGCTGCCGTGGAGATCGACGGAGAGCGCGTCGACACGCAGCCACTTGTCGGATTCGAGCCGGTCGTACGAGGTCAGCCTGATGCCGGGAGCGATCGGGCGCGAGACGCGCGCGGTCTCGATACCGTCGCCGTCGGCGATGGCGCTCGGGGCCGCCATGGCGCCCGGTACGGCGGTGGCCGCGCTCGCGGGCGGCGGGGCGACGGGCCGCAGGATCTCCGCGGCGGTCCGGGGACGGGGGTCGGGGACGGAGTCGGCGAGGGACGGGGCTGCCGCCCCCGCCGTCAGGGCGGTCACCGCCGCGAACAGCACGGCGGACCGCCCGGCAAAGCCTGGGCCCACAACTTCTCCTGGAAGAGGGTGGATACGCACTCGGTAAGCGCTGTCTGCCGCCAGCATCGCGGTGCGGGGACCATTGATCCAGGGGTTCGTGGGAACGTCGGGGAGAACACGCGGTGACCGGGTGAAGCGCACCGGAGCGCACCGGGACCCTCAAGAAACAGCGTCGTAAAGGGTTCTGACGCGGTATCAGCGGGTTCTGACGCGATATCAGCGGCGCGGGCCCGAGCCCCCCGAACCGGATCCCGGGGACCGCCCCCCGCGAACCCCGTTCAGTCCCGGCGCAGCAGCAACAGGGCCATGTCGTCCTCGCCGCTCTCCTGCCCCGGTGCGTCGAACAGCAGGTCGGCCAGTTCCGCCGGATCGGCGGGGCCCGTCCGTACCCTCTCCCTGAGCACTTCGAGCCGCTCCCCGAGATCGGTCCCCGGCTGCTCCACCAGACCGTCGGTGAAGAGCAGTAGCGTGTCGCCGGGCCCGAGCACCCCCGTGGTCACCGGGTAGCCGATCCCGTCGGGCCGGGTGAACTCCGCCGAGAGCCCGAGCGGCAGTCCGCCCGCCGCCGGGATCCAGTGGCAGCTTCCGTCGGCACGCCGGAGCAGCGGATCGAGATGCCCGGCCCGTACGACGCTCAGCGCCCCGCTCGACAGATCGATCTCGGCGTAGGTACAGGTCGCGAAGCGGTCGGTGCCCAGCTCGTGCAGGAGCGCCGAGGCGCGGACCATCGCGGTGGCGGGCGGATGTCCCTCGGAGGCGTACGCCCAGAGCGCCATGCGCAGTTGTCCCATCACCACCGCCGCGTCCGTGTCATGGCCCTGGACGTCGCCGATCGTCAGCCCGACCCGGCCGCCCGGCAGCGGAAGTACGTCGTACCAGTCGCCGCCGACGCTGCGGCCCAGTCGGGCTGAGCGGTAGCGGACGACGGTCCGTACCCCGGGGATGTCGGGGATATGGCGCGGGAGCATCGCCTGCTGGAGGCCCTCGGCGAGATCGTGCTCCTGTTCGTAGAGCATGGCGCGCTGCAGGCTCTGGGCGATTCCGCTGCTGAGGGCGACCAGCAGATTGCGCTCCTCGTCGCTGAAGGCGCCGTGCCGGGGATAGAGCAGACCGAGGACGCCGATCGGCCGGGCCTGGGCGATCAGCGGCAGATAGGCACCGGAGCCGACCGAGAGCGGTTCGAGATGGGGCCACAGAAGGGGATAGCCGGCGCGGAACTCCTCGCGCGAGGTGATGAAGAGCGGCCGCTGGGTGCGCACCACCTCGCTCATCGGGAACTGGTCGTCGATCCTCGTGTAGAGCAGTTCCGGTACATAGGAACCGAGCCGTCCCTCGGCGACCAGCCGGATCCGGCCGCCCTCGATCACCCCCAGCATCACGCTGACGGCCCGGAGATGTCCCAGCGCCTCGTCGTCCTTGAGTACGGCGATGACATCGTCCATCGAGGAGGCGCGGGCCAGCAGAGCGGTGGTCCGGTCGACCACCCCGGTCAGTCGGCGCCGCCCCTCGTCCACCTCGCTCCTGAGGGCGGCCTCGGCCAGTTCCTGTTCGGCGGACCGTACGATGCCGATGATCCTGCGGGGCCGCCCCGCCTCGTGCCGGATGTGCGCCTGGGTGCGGGTCCAGTGCAGCGATCCGTCGCGGTGCCTGATCCGGAAGTACGCGCCGTAGGAGGGCAGTCCCTCCTTGAGCGCCCGCGCGATCAGGCTCTTCAGCCGCGCCGCCTCGTCGTCCGGCACCAGATCGAGAAGGGTCTTCGGATCGCCGTCGAACTCCTCGGGGCGCAGGCCGAAGATCTCGAGGGCGGGCCCGTCGAGATGCACCAGCCCGCTGTCGAGATTCCAGTCGAAGCCGCCCATACGGTTCAGCGCCAGGCTCAGATCCGGATGGGCGGGCCAGTCGTCCGGCAGCGATACGGCAGCCGGAGGTCGACCCCGATCAGCCATGCAGCCACCATCTCACCGATCGGGCGGGCGCACGCTCCGGGCACGTCCTGACGGGTGCCTACGGGTGCCGGCGGATCCCCGCGGACACCGGCGGACACCGGCGGGGTCCCGGCAAATCCCCGCAGGAGGCGACCGGATCGCGGCGGTTCCTGTGAGACCGCCCCGGAAAGCGCTTCCGACCGTGGGCCGGTCGGAGGAGACTGCATGTCTGCACGCCGAGGGCTAATATGATCATCATTCGAAAGAGGACCCCGCTCTCCATGCAGAATCCCGAATCAACCCCGCGTTCCAGTCCGCTGGACCACCACTACTCGGGGGAGCACCCGCTCCGCACGCTCGCCTACCTCTTCCGCCCCGACCGCCGCAGACTGCTGCTCGCCGTCGTGGTCTTCGCCGTCAAGCACATCCCCGTCTGGATGCTGCCCCTGATCACGGCCAACATCATCGATGTGGTCGTGGACCACCGGCCCGTCTCCCACCTCTGGTACAACACGGGGGCCGTGGTGCTGGTCCTCGTGCTCAACTTCCCGCTGCATCTGCTGTACGCGCGTCTGATGAGCGCCAGCATCCGCCGGATGGGACGTGAGCTGCGTTCGGCGCTCTGCCGCCGGATGCAGTATCTGTCCATCGGCTACCACGCCCGGGTCAGCGCGGGTGTGCTCCAGACCAAGGTCGTACGGGACGTCGAGTCGGTGGAGACGATGACCCAGCAGAGCGCCGACATGGGACTCGGCGCCATCATGACGCTGCTGGGCGGACTGGCGGTGATCGGGTTCCGTACCCCGGTCGTGCTGCCGGTGTTCCTGGTCGTCGTCCCGCTGGCGGCGCTGCTGGTACGCCGGCTGCGCTCCCGGATACGGAGCAACAACGAGGAATTCCGGCTGGAGGTCGAACGGCTCTCCTCACGGGTCGGCGAGATGACGACGCTCATACCGATCACCCGCGCCCACGGTCTGGAGCGCGCGGCGCTGCACCGTGTCGACAACACCCTGGAGCGGGTGGTCACCGCCGGATTCCGGCTCGATGTGCTCAACGGCCGCTTCGGATCGCTCTCCTGGATTCTGCTCAACACCATGGCGGTCGGCTGTCTCTCCGGCTCGGCGGTCGTGGCGTACTACGGCTGGCTGGGACTCTCGGCGGGCGATGTGGTGATGATCAGCACCTTCTTCACCGCCCTGACCGCCTCGCTGACGACGCTGATGAATCTGACCCCGATCATCTCCAAGGGGCTGGAGTCGGTGCGTTCGGTCGGTGAGGTCCTCCAGGCACCCGACCTGGAGAGCAACGAGGGCAAGACCCTCGTCGAGCGGGTCGGGGGACGGATCGACTTCCAGGGGACGGGCTTCCGCTACCCCGACGCGACGGAGCACTCCGTGAGCGGGTTCGATCTGTCGGTGCTGCCCGGCGAGACCATCGCGCTGGTGGGGGCCTCGGGCGCGGGCAAGTCCACGATCCTCAATCTGCTGATCGGTTTCATCCGGCCCACGGAGGGCCGGATCCTGCTCGACGGTACGGACATGGCGTCCCTGGATCTGCGCACCTACCGGCGCTTCCTCTCCGTCGTACCGCAGGAGTCGATCCTGTTCGAGGGGACCATCCGGGAGAACGTCACCTACGGTCTGGAGGGCGGCGCGGACGAGGAGGCGCTGCGGGAGGCCCTGCTGGCCGCTCACGCGATGGAGTTCGTCGACCGGCTGCCCGACGGTCTCGACACCGTGGTGGGGCAGCGCGGCGCCCGGCTGTCGGGGGGTCAGAAGCAGCGGCTCGCGATCGCCAGGGCGCTGATCAGGGATCCGCGGGTGCTGGTGCTCGACGAGGCGACCTCGGCACTCGACAACCGGTCGGAGGGGCTGATCCAGGACGCGCTGTCCCATCTCGTCCGGGGCAGGACGGTCTTCGTGGTCGCGCACCGGCTCTCCACCATCAGGAACGCGGACCGCATCATCGTGATGGACCGCGGCAGGATCGTCGAGGTGGGCAGCCACCATGAGCTGCTGGCGCGGGGCGGGGAGTACGCCACCACGCTCCAGCCCCGCCGCTCCGGCTGAGCCCGGGTCACCCGGGTCACCCGGGGAGTGGTCCGGCTGTCAGCCACGTCCGCGCTGGCGGGCCGGACCGTCCTCGTCGGCGGGATCGATACGGCGGGCTCTGACGTGTTCGTACGCCAGCGTCGTCTGTACGTCGGCGACCTCACGGCGTTCGGTGAGGCGGTCGATGACAAAGGCGTAGACACCGTTGACGTCCGGCACGGCGATATGGAGCAGGAAGTCATGGGCGCCGGAGGTGACGAACAGGCCAATCACCTCCGGCAGCCGGGCGGCCCACTCACGGAATCCCTCGATGACCGGCCGGGCGGGCGGCCGGATCCGGACCGAGATCAGGGCCTGTACGGGCCGCCCCACCGCCTCCAGATCGACCGCCGCGTGATAGCCGGTGATCACGCCGTGCTCGCGCAGCAGCCTCACCCGCTCCAGCGAGGTGGAGGGGGAGACCCCGGTCTTGGCCGCGAGATCGCGATTGGTCTGCCGTGCATCGTTCTGCAGCTCCCGCAGCAGAGCCTGGTCGACCGCATCAAATTTCATGGGACACCTTCGGGGCCGTATGACATACGGCGGGCAGCGACAGATCCGGAACGTCTGCCTAGCGTATCGGCATATCCGTACACGAAGGAGCCCTCATGTCCCTCCCCCGGCTGACCGGCGAGGATGTCACCACCCACGGCTCCACCCGGCAGGCACGGCTGAAGTGGGTGATCGTCGTGGACGAGAGCCTGCCGGCGGGCCGTGCGGCGAACGCCGCCGCCTGTATGGCCGCCGCCGTCGGCAAGGCGCTGCCCGAACTGCTCGGTCCCGACGGCGAGGACGCCTCGGGTGTCGTCCATCCGGGGCTGCCCTGGGCCGGATGCTCGGTGCTGGCCGCCGACGCGCGGACACTGCGCTCGATCCGGGCCAAGGCCGCGGGCAAGGACGAGGTACTGATCGTGGACATGCCGGAGCAGGCCCAGAGCTCACGGGTGTACGACGAGTATCTCGACGCGGTGGCCGGTACCGGCCAGGACGAGCTGGCGTACTGCGGCATCAGTCTGGTCGGGCCACGCAACGGGATCGACCGGCTGGTCGGAAGGCTGGGACTGCTCGGCCGACCGGCCGACCGGCTGCCGGAAGATGCGGCACCGAATGGCTGGTTGTCCGTTACCGAGCGTGAGCCAGGGCGTTGAAGTGCGTGAAGGCCGCACATCTGCGGCCGCGCCCCATACGTCCAAGGAGAAACTTGATGTCGCGTATCGCGAAGGCAACCGCTGTTCTTGTCGGCACGGGTGCCGTGCTGGTCGGTGGCGCCGGGATGGCCGCTGCCGACGCCGAGGCCGAAGGCGCGGCCGTCGGCTCGCCCGGTGTCCTGTCCGGCAACGTCATCCAGGTGCCCGTGCACATCCCGCTCAATCTCTGTGGCAACACGATCGACGTGGTCGGTCTGCTCAACCCGGCGTTCGGCAACCAGTGCGCCAACATCTCGGGCGTACCCACCGCCAAGACCCACGGCCACGGCGGCTACGGCGGCTGATCATCCGGTGAGGGCGCACGGCTCCGGGGCCGTGCGTGACCGGTGACCGACGGCCTCCCGCGTTCACACGCGGGAGGCCGTCGCGTCCGAAAGGGCGGGCACGGTCACTGTTCGTAGCGGTACAGGTCCCGGTGGTCGAGGAGTTCGGACGGTCTGGCGTCCCACGGCGGCATGGGTTCCTCCAGGCTGATGACCCGTCCGCTCTGCGGATCGCCGGGGCGCAGCCTGGTCCTCGGCAGATAGACGGCCTTCGGATGCCGCTGCTGCCAGCGGTCCCACAGCAGGTCGATGAAGGAGTGGTGGAGCCAGAAGACGGGGTCGTTCGGGGAGGAGGCACCCAGCATGTGCCCGCCGACCCAGCGGTGGACGCGATTGTGGTTGCGCCAGCGCTCGACGCCGCCGGAGAGCCAGCCCTCCAGCCGGTTGCGGAACCCGGAGGCGACGGTGGAGTTCCAGGGGGCCGCGTCGTACACCGGCTCGTTCATCGCCCAGTCCAGTTCGTCGTGGCTGGGCAGCGCGATCGGCGCGGACGGCCGGCCCAGATTGCGCATCAGATACTTCTGGTCCGTCACCCCGTGCCTGATCGTCCACTGTCCGGTTCCGTATGCGAACGGACCGGTCATGACCTGATGGTCACGCGCGCGGCCGTTGCCACCGAGGAAGTCCTCGGACCAGAGCGCGGCGGCCGGTGTGTTGTCGGCCGTCCAGTCCCAGTAAGGGACGGTCACCTTGGCGTCGACCCGCTGGAGTGCGCGCTCGAACTCCAGCAGGAAGCGGCGGTGCCAGGGGAAGAAGGACGGCGTCATATGCGCGGCGCGCGGACCGTCCTCCGCGTCGGTGACGTAGAACTCGATGTGCTGCCGTACGAACTCGTCGTACTCCCCCGTACGTTTCAGCTCCAGAACGGCGTTGACGAAGCCTCTTCGCTCCGCGCCGGTCAGATTCCGCTGGTTCTTTCTCGTGTACACCGCGAAGGCCCTCCCAGGGGTTCACATGTGATGGATCGGTCCGGAGAGCGACAGGCCGGCGCCCGCGAGGTCGTCGACCGCCGCGCGGGCCGCGTCCAGCGGGGTGGGGAACGACTCGTAGTGGTTGACGACGCTCAGATAGCTGCCGTCCGCGCGCCGCATCATCTGGAGGGGCCGGCCGTCGATACGGATGTCAAGCACGGACGGGACGGCCAGGAATCTGGCATCGGAAGGAGCGCGGACGCCCCCCGTGGTACGGATCCGGATATGCCGTCCCCGGTACATCTCGTCGGCCGTCCTGCCCGCTCCGGCCTCTCCGCCACCGGCCCCGTCCATATCCGCTCCGCCGCCCGCGCCGCCGGCCGCCCGGTGGCCCACCCTGAGGATGGGCGTCAGCACCGCCGACGTACCCGCGACCACTCCGAGGGCGAACACCGCGCGCAGAAGCCGGCGCCGGGAGCGACGGGGGCCGGGCGCCGCCGGCGGTTCGGGACGCGGTACGTGGACGGGTCTCGGCTCCATCTGGTCGTCCGGCACAAGGGACCTCCGCTCGTCGGTGTGGGGGCGCTCGCTCCGGTACGCGGGCGTGCGCAGACCGGCCGCTGCCCCGACCGGCACAACGAGACGGTGGGCAAACGGTTATCCGGCAGGTGAACGCCTCCGGTCCGCGGAGCGCGGAAACGCGGGGCGGCGGTGCGGTGCGAAGGCCTGTGAGGTGATGAGGCAGGGTAGGCGGGGACCGGACGACGACCGGCGGCACAGCACCGAGGACGCGGGAGGCAGTTTGTCCGTCGAGGAATCCGGGCACCGGGGGCCGTCGTGGGACGGCGAGGGAGATCCCGTGGCCCGGGACACCCTCAGCGCACCGGCCCACGGCGGGCGGACACCCGGCGGGCCAGGAGCTGACAGGCCGTCGCCCGACCACCCGTCACCTGACGGACCCGCCCCCGACGGGTCCGCTCCCGGCGGGCCCGTCCCCAGCGGGCCCGTCCCCAGCGGGCCCGTCCCCAGCGGGCCCGTCCCCAGCGGGCCCGTCCCCAGCGGGCCCGTCCCCAGCGGTGCCGCTCCCGGCGGGGCCGGACGTATCACCGGAGCGCTGCGCCGTACACCGCTCGCGCTGTGGCGGGACGACGCCACCGACCGGGCCGCCGCCCTCACGTACTACGCCGTTCTGGCGATCTTCCCCGCGCTGCTGGTCACCGTCTGTTCCATCGGCCTCGCCGGTCCCGGGGCGAGCGGGCAGCTCGCCGGTCAGATCACGGTCCTCGTTCCCGCGCAGTCCCGGGTGCTGGTCCACAGCGCCCTGGAGGAGATGGCCCGGCAGCGCTCCGCGGCCTGGGTGCTGGCGTCCTTCGGCACCGTCGGCGCCGTGTGGTCGGCCTCCAGCTATCTCGGGGTGTTCCGCCGGGCCCTGCACACCATGTACGGCACCGTCGACCGCAGACCGCCGTGGCGTACGGCGCCGCGGATCGCGATCACCGCCTGCGCCCTGCTCGCGCTGCTGGTGACCAGTGCCTTCACACTGGTGCTGACAGGGGAGGTCGCGGCCACGCTGGGGCGTGTCCTGGGGATGGACTCGACGGTGAGCCTGGTGTGGAGCGCGCTGAAGTGGCCGCTGCTGCTGACGCTCGCGGCGGTTCTGGTGCTGGTGGTGTTCCGTACCGATCCGCCCGGCAGACGCGGACTGCGCCACGCGCTGCCGGGCGGGGTCGTCGCGGTCGCGCTCTGGCTGCTGACCTCCGCCGGCTTCGCGCTCTACACGGCGCAGGCGGGCACGTACAACCGGCTGTACGGGTCGCTCGCCGGGATCATCGTCTTTCTCGTCTGGCTCTGGGTCACCAATCTCTCCCTGCTGGCCGGTGCCCAGTTCAACGCCGAACTGGTCAGGAAGAACGGCTCGGAACCGCACGAAGGCCGGAACGGCGACCTGTAGGTCGTCGGACCGGCCTTCGCGCCCGCACCCGGCGGCCCGAAGGCCACGGGTACGGGGACCGAACGGTGTCAGCAGCTCAGATTGGCCCCGGGAGTGGTCCCGAGGATCTGCACGAAGCGCTGGTAGTTGTTGATCCGGCTCTGGACCTGCGCCGGGTTGCGTCCGTCGCACTCCAGGGAGCCGTTGATGGAACGGATCGTCTGGCCGAAGCCGGCCTGGTTGACCATCGCGTTGTGCGGGGTCATCGTGCCGGGACCGTTCTGGGTGTTCCAGTACCAGAGACCGGTCTTCCACGCGACGGCCGATTCGCGCTCGACACGCCACGGGTCGGCCAGCAGGTTGATGCCCAGCGCGTCGCCCGCGGCCTTGTAGTTGAAGTTCCAGCTCAGCTGGATCGGCCCGCGCCCGTAGTACGCGGCCTGACCGGCCGGGCAGCCGTACGACTGTGACGTGTCGCAGTAGTGCGGGTAGTTCGCGGTGTTCTGCTCGACGACATGGACCAGTCCGCCGGTCTCGTGGCTGACATTGGCGAGGAAGGCCGCGGCCTCCTGCCTCTTCACCGTGTCACTGCCGGTGTTGGCGAACCCGGGGTACGCGCTCAGCGCGGCGGTCAGCCCGCTGTAGGTGTAGAAGGAATTCCGGCTCGGGAACATCTGGTTGAACTGGCTCTCGCTGACGACGAAGCCACCGGCCGGCGGCGGGTCGGTCGGCGGGGTACCGGTGCAGTTGTACGGCTCCCAGTACCAGGTGCTGATGACCGGGTCGTAGCCCGGGTTGTCGTGCTCGGCCACATAGAACTTGCCGTCGGTGTACTTCACGATGTTCCCGGCGACATACGCGCGGCCCGCGACCCAGGCCGGGTAGTCACAGGCGCCGGAGCCGCCGCCGGGGGTGGAACCGTCACAGGAGCCCTGGTCGGCCCAGACATCGCTGGTGCCGGGGGTCTCTCCCTGGGTCCACCACTTGGCCGACCAGTTGCGACCGTTGTACGAAGCCGTGTTGCCGCCGGTGTACACGGCGGACGCGTTCCATCCCGCCGCGCAGGTCGCGGCGGAGGCGGAAGAGGCGGGCAGGAAAATCGTGAGGGCGAGGGCCGAAACCATCGCCGCGAACAGGGCAAGGGCGCGCTGTCTCAAACGACTCACTCCTTCGCGCGAGCAACCGGTTGTCCGGCTGCTCGCCATGGGGGGTGAGGGAACCAAATCGGAATCGCGTGAACCTGTCAAGGTCTAGACCAAGGGATGGAGCGGAGGTCACAGCGCACCCGGACGATCCGGCCACCCGGGCCACCGGGACCGGCCACCCCGGGGCATCCGGAGGCATCGGCACACCCCTGCCGTCACGGACCGGGGGCCGCCGTGGAGACCGGACCCGCCGTGCGGATCGGACCCGCCGTCAGCCACGCGCGCGGGAGAGCGTCGAGGCACGCACCACCAGTTCGGGCTGGAGGACGATACGCCGGTGCCGGTGTCCCGCGGCCCCGTCACCGGTCTCCTCGATGAGCAGATCGGCCGCCGCGCCACCGAGCCGGAACGCGGGCCGGCGCACCGATGTCAGCGGTACGGCGGCGGCGGACGCGAACTCGATGTCGTCGTAGCCGACGAGCGCCATCTCCTCGGGCACCCGTACACCCGCGTGGTAGAGCGTCTGAAGCACACCCAGCGCGAGCAGGTCGTTGGCGCAGAACACCGCGCTCGGCCGGGGCGCCATCCCGAGCAGCCGCGCCCCGGCGTCCCGGCCCGCGGCCACATCGAGCCGGGCGGCCTCGACATGTCGGAGCGACGCGGACGGCAGCCCCGCCTCGGCGAGGGCGAGCAGGGCGCCCTCGCGGCGGCTCTGGCACTGCGCCAGCCGCATCGGGCCGCTGACATAGGCGATATCGCGGCAGCCACCGCGCAGCAGATGGCGTACGGCCATCGCGCCGCCGGTCACATCGTCCACGGAGACCGAACAGCCGTCGGCGCTGGGCACCACACGGTCGACGAGGACGAACGGGATGTCATGGCGCCGGAACGCGTCGAGATTGCGGCCGCTCGTATCGGCCGGGGTCACCAGCACACCCCGTACCCGCTGTTCGGAGAAGAGCGTGAGATAGGTGGCCTCCTCCGCGGGGTTCTCGGCGCTGTTGCAGAGCATCACCCCGAGTCCGGCCGCGCGCGCCGAGCGTTCCGCGCCCGAGGCCACCGCCACGAAGAAGGGGTTGGCCATGTCGAGGACGAGCATGGCCAGAATGCGGCTGCGCCCGGCACGGAGCTGGCGCGCGGACTCGCTGCGTACATAGCCGAGCCGTTCGATGGCGGACTGGACGCGTCTGCGGGTCTCCTCCGTGACGGTGTGGGGGCGGTTGATCACATTCGAGACGGTGCCCACCGAGACTCCGGCCGCCCCCGCCACGTCCTTGATCCCCACCGGACGCCGCATCAGACGGAGACCTCCACCAGGTCCAGACCGGTCAGACCGGAGAGCGCGCGCAGCTCGGGCAGCAGCCGGCCGGTGGCCAGGGCCCAGTGGTGACCGACCCCGCTGGCGCTCCACGCGTCGGTCCACTCCCCCGGATCACAGCCGAAGTCGACACGGGAGGTGGTGTTGCCGATCTCCAGATGCGGCCCCGGGACGATCTCGCCCTCGGCCGCCACCAGCCGGTACCGGCCGTCACGGCTCTGTCCCACGCCGACCAGGGTGACGGGACCGTGCCGTACGTCGAACTCGACGGAGACGCCCCAGCCCCGCTTGCCGTGGTAGACACCCAGACCGCGCAGCAGCGGCTTGCGTTCGCTGATGGCGAGATGACCGGGGCCGTCATGGCCCATCTCGACGACTCCGGCCGTGAAGTCGAGTGCCTGGAGTTCGGTGAAGGATCCGCCCGCGCCGAGACGGTCGGCGATCAGCATCGCGAGCGAGGTGCGCAGTTCGTACTCGCCGCAGGCCGGGACACCGCGGGCGGTCAGCAGCGAGGAGCCGAGGATCATGCCCGCGCCGAGCCGTTCATGGATCTCGCCGTCGAGCCCGCGGTGGTAGTACGCGAGCGAGTCCAGGTCGAAGTCGGCCACCAGCCGGTCGAGCCCGACGGAGACGCGCGCCGCCCAGCGCAGATCGTCCTCGACCACGGAGTCGGCGAGTTCGAAGACCTCGCGGGTCTCGTCGAGTTTCGCGGTGAGCTCTCCGTCCCCGACCCGCTCGACCCGTACCCGCAGATCGTCGAACTCGACGACCTCGACATGGCCGCCGAGATTGGCCGGGACCATGGTGAGGTCGGTGGAGACGTCGTACATACCGGGATACAGATGTCCCATCAGGCCGTGCCGGCCGTGGCGCAGGACGGAGCGGACCCCGGCGGCGCGGATCCAGCGGCCGATGCGCCCCCAGGCCCGCTCGTCCTCGAGATGCCCGGAGACGGAGCGGAAGGGGACACCCACGCGTTCGAAGGCGTTGGCCATCTCCGGCAGCGGGCAGGCACCGCAGTACGCGAGCCACTGTCCGGTGTCGAAGGAGGCGTGGTCCATGGACGGTGTGGGCTGGAGATTGATCAGCAGGACGGGCGCGCCGCTGCGCTGGGCGACGGGGACGAGCATGGTCGCCGTCATATAGGTGGTGAGGAAACCGACGATCAGATCGCAGTCGGCTGCGCGGAGTTTCTCGGCGGCCTCGGCCCCTTCCCGGGCGTCCGAGATGAAACCGACGTCGACGACCTCGGCGTCGAACTCCCGCATACGCGCGGTGACCCGGCCGGCGGAGCGCCGTAGCTGCGGCAGGAGATCGGGGAACTGCGGCCAGTAGGCGCCCAGTCCGCCCGCGACCAGCCCGATCCTGGGCTTGCGGGCGACGGCGGGGGTACGGACGGTCATGGCGGCTCCGTGGTCAGAAGTCGAACTCGTCGATGTTGTCCCTGTCGAAGACGGTCGGCTCGCCGAGGATGACCTCGCCGTCCTTCCCGATCGTGTACTCGCCGAGCTTGCCCGCCTTGAACTTCTCACCCTCGGCGCCGGTGATCTGTCCCGACGCCAGGGCGGCCGCCGCGTACGACCCCAGATAGCCCAGCTCCTCGGGGTTCCAGAGCGAGAACTGCTCGACGGTGCCGTCCTTGACGTACTTGCGCATCTGGTTCGGTGTGCCCAGGCCGTTGAGCACGACCTTGCCCTTGTACGAGGAGTCGCTGAGATAGCGGGCGGCGGCGGCGATACCGACGGTGGTCGGCGAGATGATGCCCTTGAGGTCGGGGTAGGCCTGGAGCAGTCCCTGTGTCTGCTGGAAGGACTTCTGGTCCGCGTCATCGCCGTACGCGACCTTGACCAGCCGCATGTTCCGGTATTCGGGCCGCTTCAGCTCGTCCTTCATGAACTCGATCCAGGTGTTCTGGTTCGTGGCGTTCTGGGTGGCCGAGAGTATGGCGATCTTGCCCTGGTGGCCGAGCTGTTCACCGAGGTGCCGGACGAGACTGCGGCCGATCTCCTCGGAGCTGGCCTGGTTGATGAAGAGCTGGCGGCACTCCTTGGCGGTGTCGGAGTCGTACGCGACGACCTTGATGTCCTTCTCCATGGCCTGCTTGAGCGGCCCGCACACCGCGTTCGGATCGTTGGCCGCGATCAGGATGGCGTCCTGGCGCTGCTGGATGAGGGTGTTGATGTACGAGACCTGGGAGGAGGCGCTGGCGTCGGAGGGGCCGACCTCCTTGCCGGTGGCGCCGTACTCGGCCGCGGCGGCGATACCGGCCTCGTCCACGATCTTCTCGTACGGGTTGTTGATCTGCTTGGGCAGGAAGGCGAGCTTGAGCCCCTTCTTCAGGGGCGCGTCCGGATCGGCCTCGGCGGCGGTGTCCGTCTTGGTGGTGTCCTTCTCCGTACTGTTCTTGGTGGTGCCCGAGCAGGCGGCCAGGGCGACGGTGAGGGCGCAGACGGCGGCGGCGGTGGCCGCCGTGCGGCGCCGGGCGGCGGTACGGATGATCATGGCGGGCATGTGCCTTTCGGGAAGTACGGCGGGGGTTCGGGGAGTTGGCGGGGGGGGCGGGGAGGCTCAGGACCCGGATGTGCCGACGGCGGCCCGCCGGTGACGGCGCTCCACCACGGCCGCGACGACTCTCGGAGTGAGGACCGAGGCGACGAGCAGCAGCCCGGTCACGATGACCTGGACCTCGTTCGGCACATCGTTGAGCGTGAGGAGGTTCTTGAGGACTCCGATCAGCAGCACACCGGCGACCGCGCCGAAGAGCGTGCCCTTGCCACCGTCGAAGTCGACGCCGCCGAGCAGCACGGAGGCGATGACGAGCATTTCGAAGCCGAGGCCGTTGTCGGCGCGCGCGCTGCCGTACCGGAGGGTGAAGACGATCCCGGCGAAGGCCGAGAACACCCCGGTGACCACGAAGAGGATCAGCTTGAACCGCTTGACCCTGATCCCGGCGAAGTAGGCGGCCTCCTCCTGCGCGCCGA
The DNA here is from genome assembly GCF_045161915.1 of Streptomyces sp. NBC_00872. Lineage (NCBI taxonomy): Bacteria > Bacillati > Actinomycetota > Actinomycetes > Kitasatosporales > Streptomycetaceae > Streptomyces > Streptomyces sp. NBC_00872. The sequence goes on from NZ_CP108806.1 coordinate 360,401, forward strand.
TGGCGAACAGCGACCGTCCGAAGGAGGTGGAGTGCAGCAGTACGGCCGTGGCGACGGCCAGTACGAGGAACAGGACGACGGGGTAGGTGAGAAAGGTGCCGGGGACCGTGGTGGTGTCCACGGCCCAGTCGGCGTACACCTGCGGGAAGCCGGTGACGGCGTCACTGCCCAGCGCGACCGAGGCGAGCCCCCGGTAGAGGGCGAGTGTGCCGATGGTGACGGCGAGCGAGGGCAGCCCCACCCGGGTGACCAGCCAGCCGTTGAGGAGTCCGCCCGCGACCCCGGCCAGCAGCACCACGGGCACGATCAGCTCGAAGGCCCAGCCCGCGTTCCACAGCGCACCGGTCAGCGCGCTGCCGAGGCCCAGCATGGAGGCGACGGACAGATCGACCTGTCCGGCCACCACCAGCAGGGTCATGGGCAGGGCGATCAGGGCGACTTCGGCGATGTCGTTGAAGGCGAAAGCGAGATTCCCGGCGGAGGCGAAGCCGTCGGTGGTGCCGAGGCCGGTCACGAAGACCGCCACCAGCAGCAGGCCGACCGCGGTGTCCCAGCGCGGTCCCACCGTCCGGAACAACCGCCCGGCCGTCGTGGGGCGGGGCTCGGGCGCGTCCGTCCCCGGCCGGGGCGCGGTCTCCGGCGCGGTCTCTGTCTCAGGCGCCGTTCCCATGGCGGGCGCTCCTCTTCCTCAGTGCGGCTGTCATACGCAGGGACACGATCCGGTCGACGGTGATGGCCGCGAGAAGCAGTGCGCCGGTGATGGCGCCCTGCCAGAACGCGTCGACCTTCAGCACGATCAGGGCGCTGCCGATGGTGGTGAGCAGCAGCGCGCCGAGCGCCGCGCCCCACACCGTGCCCGTACCGCCCGTGATGGCGACGCCGCCGACGACCACGGCGCTGACGACGGTGAGTTCCCAGCCGTGGGCGTTGTCCGCGACGACGGTGCCGAAGCGGGCGAGCCAGAGGGCGCCGGCGAATCCCGCCACGGCGCCGGAGAAGGCGTACGCGGCGAGGATCCTGCGGCGGATCGGTACACCCGCGAGCCGCGCGGCCTCCGGATTGGAGCCGATCGCGTACAGCTCACGTCCCGAGCGGTAGCTCCGCAGGTAGTACGCGGTGAGCGCGAGCAGCGCGAAGGCGATCAGAGGGAGGTACGGGATCCCGATGACACTGCCGCCGCTGCCCAGGTCGAGGACCGCTTCCGGGATGTCGTTGGCGCTGATCTGCTCGCCCTGCGCCCACCAGTAGTCGAGGCCCTGGATGATGTAGAGCATTCCGAGGGTGACCACGAGCGCCGGGACCCGGCCGAAGCTGACGAGCGCCCCGCTGACCAGGCCGCAGCCCACGCCGAGCGCGATACCGAGCAGCAGCACGGTGAGCACACCGTGGTCGGTTCCCGCGACGAACTTCCCGCAGGCGAAGGCGGAGAGCCCGACCACGGAGCCGACCGAGAGGTCGATGTTGCGGGTGACGACGACCACGGACTGGCCGACGGCGAGCAGGACCAGGATGGAGGCGTTGAGGAGGAGGTCCTTGACGCCCTGGTCGTCCAGGAAGCGCGGATTGGAGATCCAGGTGCCGAGGACGAGCAGCGCCAGCGCTCCGGCGATGCTGATCTCCCTTGCCCGGAACACGGCGTCGACGAGCGACCGTGCCGAGCGCTCGTCCCGGCCCGCGTCGGCGGGCCTGTCCAGCAGGGTGGTCATGCCGCCGCCCTCTCGCCGCGGCCGGTCGCGGCGGCCATCACCGTCTCCTCGGTGGCCTCCGCGCGCGGGATCTCGGCGGTGAGACGGCCCTCGTGCATGACGAGCACCCGGTCGGCCATGCCCAGGACCTCGGGCAGATCGGAGGAGATCATGAGGACGGCGAGTCCTTCCGCGGCCAGGGAGGAGAGCAGCCGGTGCACCTCCGCCTTGGTGCCGACGTCGATGCCCCGGGTCGGTTCGTCGACAATGAGGACGGCCGGTTCGGTGGCCAGCCACTTGGCGAGGACGACCTTCTGCTGATTGCCGCCGGAGAGCACACCGACGGGATCGCCGAGCCGGTTGTACTTGAGGTGCAGGCGTACGGCCCAGTCGGCGGCCCTGCCGCGCTCCAGCGCCCGGCGCACCAGACCGCCCCTGCCGAGTCGGCCGAGCCCGGTAAGCCCGATATTGCGCTCGATGGACATCTCCATCACCAGTCCGCGCAGCCGCCGGTCCTCGGGAACGAGCGCGAGTCCGGCGTCCATGGCCGCCGTCGGTGAACCGGCGGGCAGCCTCCGTCCCTCGACCTCGACCTCACCCGCGTCGGCCCGGTCGACACCGAAGACGGCCTGCGCCACCTCGCTGCGCCCCGCGCCGACGAGCCCGGCGAGCGCCACGATCTCGCCCCGCCGTACGTCGAACGAGATGTCCCGGAAGACCCCCTCCCTGGTCAGCCTGCGCACCGACAGGGCCGTCTCCCCCACGGCCGCCCGCTGTTTGGGGTACAGCTCCCCGAGATCACGGCCGACCATGCCGCGTACCAGATCGTCCTCGGTGAGTCCGTCCAGCGGCCGGGAGGAGATCAGCCGGCCGTCGCGCAGGATGGTGACCCGCTGGCAGAGCTCGAATATCTCGCCGAGCCGATGGGAGATGAAGAGGACGGCGGCGCCCTCGGCCCGCAGGGTGCGCACGACGGAGAAGAGCCGGGCGGTCTCACCGCCCGTCAGCGCCGCGGTGGGCTCGTCCATGATCAGGACGCGCGCGTCGAAGGAGAGCGCCTTGGCGATCTCGACGATCTGCTGGTCCGCGATGGAGAGCCCGCGCGCGGGACGGTCGGGGTCGAGTCCGACACCGAGCCGCTTCATCAGGGCGGCGGTGCTCTCCCGTACGGCCCGGCGGTCGATACGGCCGAGCGAGCGCCGGGGCTGACGGCCCATGAAGATGTTCTCCGCGATCGACAGATCGGGGAAGAGTGTCGGTTCCTGGTAGATGACGGCGATCCCGGCGTCGCGGGCGTCGGCCGGACCGTGGAAGACGACAGGTCCGCCGTCGAGGAGCACCTCGCCCGCATCGGGCCTGTGCACCCCGGCGAGCGTTTTGATCAGGGTGGACTTGCCCGCGCCGTTCTCCCCGGCGAGCGCGTGCGCCTCACCGGGGAACAGTCGCAGGGAGACGTCCCGCAAGGCCCGTACGGCGCCGAAGGACTTGCTCACATCCTTCAGTGCCAGGACCGGGGCGGGGCCCGTGGCGGGCTGGTTCATGAGGGCTCCTCAGCGGCGGCGGGCCGATGGCGGCGCCCGCCGTGAAAGGTTTCAATGAGGTTGCACGGAAGCTAAACGGCCTTCCAGCGCGGCGTCAATGGGCTGCGCTCGACATTTTCGGGTGAATTCGCGGGGGTGCGACCCGAACAAATGGAGGTGCCGCGCGGAGGGTTGACACGTTCTGACAGCTCCCATAACTTCACCGCGATGAAACGATTCATAAGGAATCGCGGCACTGACTCCGGCTCGCCCCGCGAGTCCGCACCACGGGAGCGCTGAGATATGACGGGTCGATCCGCCGAGTCCGCTGTGAAGGCGGCGCTGAGGTCACAGGCCGTCGAGACGCCGTCATGGGCGTTCGGGAACTCCGGTACCCGGTTCAAGGTGTTCGCCCAGCCCGGTGTGCCGCGTACGCCCGCCGAGAAGCTCGCGGACGCCGCGCGGGTGCACGCGCACACGGGCGTGGCCCCGACGGTGGCGCTGCACATCCCGTGGGACCGGGTGGACGACTACGGCGCGCTGGCCGGCCGGGCCCGGGAGCTGGGGCTGCGCATCGGGGCGATCAACTCGAACGTGTTCCAGGACGACGACTACAAGCTCGGGTCCGTCACGCATCCTGATCCTGCCGTGCGCCGCAAGGCACTGGGGCACTTGCTGGAGTGCGTGGACGTCATGGACGCGACCGGCTCGCGCGATCTGAAGCTGTGGTTCTCGGACGGGATCAACTACCCGGGCCAGGACGACATCGCGGCACGTCAGGGACGGCTCGCGGAGGCCCTGTCCACGGTGTACGAGCGGCTCGGGGACGGTCAGCGGATGCTGCTGGAGTACAAGCTGTTCGAACCGGCCTTCTACGCCACGGATGTGCCGGACTGGGGAACGGCGTACGCGCACTGTCTGAAGCTGGGCCCGAAGGCGCTCGTGGTCGTGGACACCGGGCACCACGCGCCGGGCACCAATATCGAGTTCATCGTCGCGGTACTGCTGCGCGAGGGGAAGCTCGGCGGATTCGACTTCAACTCCCGCTTCTACGCGGACGACGATCTGATGGCCGGGGCCGCGGATCCCTTCCAGCTCTTCCGGATCATGTACGAGGTGATCAGGGGCGGCGGGTTCACGGCGGAGACGGCGTTCATGCTCGACCAGTGCCACAACATCGAGGAGAAGGTCCCCGCGATCATCCGGTCGGTGATGAACGTCCAGGAGGCCACGGCGAAGGCGCTGCTGGTGGACGCGGAGGCGCTCGGCGCGGCCCAGCGGAGCGGCGATGTACTGGCGGCGAACTCGGTGCTCATGGACGCCTTCAGCACCGATGTGCGCCCCCTGGTGGCCGAGGTCCGCGCGGAACTGGGCGCGGACGCCGACCCCGTCGCCGCGTACCACGCCTCCGGCTACGGCAAGCGGATCGTCGCCGAACGGGTCGGCGGCACCCCGGCCGGCTGGGGCGCCTGAGCCCCGGTCCTCACCACTCGTATCCGCCCCCGCACCTCACAAAGGGACATGATGACCGACCAGCCTCACCCCCACCCGGTGCCGGCCGCGCATCCGGTGCCGGCCGCGCATCCCGTGGCAGCCGCGCACCCGGTGGCGGCCGAACTGCTCGACCGCTCGCACCGGCTCGGCGCCGATCCGCGCAACACCAACTACGCCGGCGGCAACACCTCCGCGAAGGGATCCGCCACCGACCCCGTGACCGGCGACGACGTCGAACTGATGTGGGTCAAGGGCTCGGGCGGCGATCTGGGCACCCTCACGGCCGACGGTCTCGCCGCGCTCCGCGTCGACCGGCTGCGCGCGCTGACGGCGGTCTACCCGGGTGTGGCGCGCGAGGACGAGATGGTCGCCGCGTTCGACTACTGCCTGCACGGCAAGGGCGGGGCGGCCCCCTCCATCGACACCGCGATGCACGGACTGGTCGACGCCCCTCATGTGGACCATCTCCATCCCGACTCGGGTATCGCCCTGGCCTGCGCGGCCGACGGGGAGAAGCTGACGGCCGAATGCTTCGGCGACACCGTGGTCTGGGTGCCCTGGCGCAGGCCCGGCTTCCAGCTCGGTCTGGACATCGCCGCGGTCAAGGAGGCGAACCCCCGGGCGATCGGCTGTGTGCTCGGCGGCCATGGCGTCACCGCCTGGGGCGCCACCTCGCAGGAGTGCGAGCGCAATTCGCTGCACATCATCCGTACCGCCGAGGCGTTCCTCGCCGAGCACGGCGGGGCCGAGCCGTTCGGTCCCGTCCTGCCGGGGTACGAGCCGCTGCCCGAGGCCGAGCGGCGGGCGAAGGCGGCGGCGCTGGCCCCGCTGATCCGTGGTCTGGCCTCCACCGACCGGCGCCAGATCGGCCACTACACCGCCACGGAGCCGCTCCTCGACTTCCTCTCCCGCGCGGAACATCCCAGGCTGGCCGCCCTGGGCACCTCCTGTCCCGACCACTTCCTGCGGACCAAGGTCCGCCCCCTGGTGCTCGATCTGCCCGCCGGGGCGCCGCTGGAGCGGATGAGGGAGCGGCTGGCCGAGCTGCACTCCGACTACCGCGCGCAGTACCGGGCGTACTACGAACGGCACGCGGCGCCCGGCTCCCCGCCGATGCGCGGGGCGGATCCGGCGATCGTGCTGGTGCCGGGGGTGGGCATGTTCTCCTTCGGCAAGGACAAGCAGACCGCCCGGGTGGCCGGGGAGTTCTATCTCAACGCCGTCAATGTGATGCGCGGGGCCGAGGCCGTCTCCTCGTACGCGCCGATCGAGGAGTCCGAGAAGTTCCGGATCGAGTACTGGGAGCTGGAGGAGGCCAAGCTGCGCCGTATGCCCGCGCCGAAGGCGCTGGCGGGCCGGATCGCGCTGGTGACGGGCGCGGGTTCGGGGATCGGCAGGGCGATCGCGCACCGGCTGGCCGCCGAGGGCGCGTGTGTGGTGGTGGCCGATCTCAACTCCGGGAGCGCGACGGCGGTCGCCGGGGAACTGGGCGGCACCGACACGGCGGTGGCGGTCACCGTCGATGTGACGGACGAGGAGCAGATCAGGACGGCCATCGACGCGGCCGTCCTCGCCTTCGGCGGGGTGGATCTGATCGTCAACAACGCCGGTATCTCGATCTCCAAGTCCCTGCTGGAGACCACCGCGCGGGACTGGGACCTCCAGCACGCCATCATGGCCCGTGGCTCCTTCCTGGTCTCGCGTGAGGCGGTCCGGGTGATGACCGATCAGGGATTCGGCGGCGACATCGTCTATGTCGCCTCCAAGAACGCCGTGTTCGCGGGTCCCAACAACATCGCCTACTCCGCGGCCAAGGCCGACCAGGCTCATCAGGTGCGGCTGCTCGCCGCCGAGCTGGGCGCGCTCTCGATCCGGGTCAACGGTGTCAACCCCGACGGGGTGGTGCGCGGTTCGGGGATCTTCGCGGGCGGCTGGGGCGCCGAACGGGCGGCGGTGTACGGCGTGGAGGAGGAGCGGCTCGGCGAGTTCTACGCCCAGCGCACACTGCTCAAACGGGAAGTGCTGCCCGAGCATGTGGCCAACGCGGTGTTCGCCCTGACGGGCGGCGATCTCAGCCACACCACAGGGCTGCATGTACCGGTCGACGCCGGGGTGGCGGCGGCGTTCCTGCGCTGAGAACGAGGTCCGTCGTGTCATCATCCACCGCGCCACTCCCCTTCGCCGCCGTCGATCTCGGCGCGTCCAGCGGCCGTGTCATGGTCGGCCATGTCTCCGGCCGTGGCGCGGGCACACTGCGTCTCCAGGAGGTGCACCGGTTCCCCAACCGCCCGGTGCGGACCGCCGGCACACTGCACTGGGACATCCTGTCCCTGTACGGAGGGGTGCTGGACGGGCTGCGGGCCGCGGGCAGGGCGGCGGGACGGGCGCCGGCGAGCGTCGGCGTCGACACCTGGGCCGTCGACTACGGACTGCTCGACGCGGACGGCGCGCTGCTCGGCAACCCCGTGCACTACCGCGACACGCGTACCGAGGGCCAGGCGGCACTGGTGGGCGCCGTGCTGCCACCGGTCGAGCTGTACGCGGCGACCGGCCTCCAGTACCTCCCGTTCAACACCCTCTACCAGCTCACCTCGGCGCGGGGCACCGCCGCGCTGGGCGCCGCGCGGCGGCTGCTGCTGATCCCCGATCTCCTCGCGTACTGGCTCACCGGCGAGGCCGGGACCGAACTCACCAATGCCTCCACCACCCAGCTCATCGACCCCCGTACCCGTGACTGGTCCCGGTCCGTCGCCGACGCGCTCGGTATCGATCTCACCCTGTTCGCGCCGCTGCGCGGCCCGGGTGACCGGGCCGGTGAGCTGCTCCCGGAGGTGCTGTCGGAGACCGGTCTGTCCGGGCCCGTTCCGGTGACGGCGGTCGGCTCGCACGACACGGCGTCCGCCGTCGCGGCGGTGCCCGCGACGGACGGCCGGTTCGCGTATGTCGCGACCGGCACCTGGTCCCTGGCGGGGATGGAACTGGACGCGCCCGTCCTCACCGAGGAGAGCAGACGCGCCAACTTCACCAATGAACTGGGCGTCGACGGCACGGTCCGCCATCTGCGCAACATCATGGGCCTGTGGCTGCTCCAGGAGTGCCTGCGCACCTGGGAGGCGGCCGGCACACCGCAACGACTGGACCGGCTGCTGCGCGAGGCCGCCGAGGTGCCAGGACTGCGGTCGTACGTCGACGCCGACGACCCCGCGTTCCTCGCGCCCGGCGACATGCCCCGGCGGATCGCGGACGCGTGCCGCCGCCTGGGCGTGCGGCCGCCGGAGGGGCCGGCCGAGACCACCCGCTGTGTCCTGGACTCGCTGGCCCTGGCGCACCGGCGTGCGATCGAGGACGCCCAGCGGCTCTCCGGACGCGCCGTGGACACCGTGCATGTCGTGGGTGGCGGCGCCCGCAACGGGCTTCTGTGCCGGCTCACCGCCGACGCCTGCGGACTGCCCGTGGTGGCGGGGCCCGCGGAGGCGGCGGCCCTCGGCAACGTCCTCGTACAGGCACGCGCCGCGGGCGCCGTCCGCGGCGGTCTCACCGAACTGCGCGCCCTGCTCCGCGCCACGCTGGAGCTTCGCCGGTACGAGCCGGCCGGTGACCGGGCCCGCTGGGACAGGGCCGCGGCACTCATCGAGGGGCAATACCCGCATATGATGGTCCTACCGGACAGAGGTCCCCAGACGATGTGACAGAACGGGCAGGAACGCGTGGCGCAGACGGTCGGCATCAAGGACGTGGCCCGGCTGGCCGGGGTCTCGGTCGGGACCGTCTCGAATGTGCTGAACCGGCCCGAGAAGGTGTCGCAGCACACGCTCGTACGGGTCCGTGCCGTGATCGACCAACTCGGTTTCGTACGGAGCGAGACGGCCCGCCAGCTCCGGGTCGGTACCAGCCGGATCCTGGCCATCCTCGTCCTCGACATGGCGAACCCCTTCTTCGTCGCCGTCGCCAAGGGCGCCGAGCGCGCCGCGCGCGAGGCCGGGCTCGGGGTGATGCTCTGCAACAGCGCGGGCAGCGCGGCCGAGGAGGCGGAGTATCTGGCGCTCTTCGCCGAGCAGCGGGTGCGCGGAGTGCTGCTCACCCCGACCGACGCGTCCGGCAGCACCGTGCGGGAGTTCGCGCGTCAGGGCATTCCGTACGTCCATGTCGACCGGGCCGTGCCCGCCGACGAGGGGTGCTCCGTCTCGGTGGACGATGTGGCGGGCGGCGCGCTCGCGGTCCGGCATCTGCTGGCGGCCGGACACCGGTCCGTGACCTATATCAGCGGCCCGATGTCGCTCCCCCAGTGCCGGGACCGCCGTACGGGCGCGCTGGCCGCGCTGCGCGAGGCCGGTCTGCCCGAAGGGGCCCTGCGGCAGGTGGAGTCGGCGCGGCTGGATGTCGCCTCCGGTATCGACGCCGGAGCACGGCTGCTGGGTCTGGCGGAGCGTCCCACCGCCGTGTTCTGTGCAAACGACCTGCTCGCGCTGGGTGTTCTGCAGGCGATGTACGGAGCCGGGGTCGATGTGCCCGGCGATGTGTCGATCGTCGGCTACGACGACATCGAGTTCGCCGCCGCGGCCGTCGTACCGCTCACCTCCGTACGGCAGCCGGCCGACGCGATGGGGCGCGCGGCGGCGGAGATGCTGATGGACGAGACGGGACCGGACGCGGAACAGCACAGACACCGCTCCGTCGTGCTCCAGCCCGAGTTGGTGGTGCGCCGCTCGACGCGCCGGCTGGACCGGCCGACACGCTGACCGTCGAAGCGCTGACCGCCGGCGCGTCGGTGACGGGGCGTCGGAACACCTGAACCGGCTACGGAGCCGCGTAGCAGTGGACCTTGACCGTCCGGTCCGGGCTCCAGTGCTGGTCGACGACGGCCATCAGATTCCAGCCGAGGCGTTCGTAGAGCGCGGCCGCGGCAGCGGCGGTGTCGGAGGCCACGACGTCCAGTACGGGGTGCAGACCGCGTTCGCGGGCCTCCCGTGCGGCCTGGGACATCAGCAGGCCGCCGATCCCATGACCGCGCGCCGAGCGGGAGACGAACAGACGGCTCAGTACGACGGTGTCGGCGACGGGCGTTCCCGTCCGGCTGCTCCAGAGGGCGGGGGCCACATCGTCCGCGCCGGCCGGGGTGAGAGCGGCATGGCCGACGATCCGTCCGTCCAGTTCGGCGACCCAGGCCGCCAGTTGCGTGGGGCCCGCCAGCCAGTCGGCCGCGCGCTCCGGCCAGTTCACGGGATAGCCGTCAACTTTATGCACCTCGGCGAGCACCCGCAGGCAATCGGCCAGGTCGTTCTCACCGCGACGCCGGACATCGCACATCGGGATGTCATCGGCTTTCGGCAATGTCTGTCGATTCACCGAACCATGCAACCACAGCGGGCCACGGATCCTTGCCGCGCCAGGGTCAACCATGCTCACGTGCCTGCCTGTTCGAATACATGGGCATGGCTGGACAGTGACTGAACTACGTCCGCATTTGCTCCAAATCACTGGTAGATGAGGTGCGGTTGATTCAAGAGAGGGTCAATAATGCGCCAAGACCAGCCAATGCCCAAGGGTCTCCTGGATAGTCTCCGGCCGTGATATCGACCAGACATGCGAATAGACCCTCCGCGGCCACCGGCACACCCCGCCGCACGCTGCTCCGCGCCGCCCTCGCCGGTGGCGCCGCCACGGCCGGTGTGGCCATCGCCGCGCCCTCCGCGGGCGCCGTGGACCACCGCCTGCCCCGCCCGCGTCCGACCACCCCGGACGAGGCCCTCCGTGAACTCTCCGACGGCAACCGGCGCTGGCGGACCTTCCGGGAGCAGCACCCGCACGAGACCGAGACCGTGCGTCAGGCACTTGTCTCGGGGCAGCACCCCTTCGCCCTCGTCCTCGGCTGCATCGACTCCCGGGTACCGCCGGAGCTGGTCTTCGACCAGGGTCTCGGCGATCTGATGACGGTACGGTCGGCCGGCGAGGTCCTCGACGAGGCCGTCCTCGGCAGCATCGCCTACGGCGTGCTGGAGCTGGGGATTCCGCTCGTCCTCGTCCTCGGGCACCAGTCCTGCGGCGCCGTGGCCGCGGCTGTCGAAGCCGAGGAGTCGGGCGAGGAACTCCCCGCCCACATACAGTACTTGGCCGACCAGATCCGCCCGGCGATCGTGCACTCCGTGGAGGGTGACGCGCGCGTGGACGCGACCGTCACCGCCAATGTCGCCCGGGTGACGGGACGTCTGACCGCGGAGCCCGACCTCGCGGCCAAGGTGGCCGAGGGCAAGCTGGCCATCGTCGGCGCCCGTTACGAGCTCGGCACCCAGCTCGTCCACAGGATCTAGTCCTCGCCGATCCAGCCCTCGCCGCCCTTCCGCTCTTTGTCCGAATGATCCCTGGCCGGGGTCGGAGTACACCCCGGCCAGGGAACGAATACACCCCTCCCCCTTGATGTGGTCGCGACACCTGTGTCATATATGTCTAGACCATTGCCCCCGGGTGGAGGACACGGCCATGCCCAGGTTCGTCAGTCTTGCCGCGCTCACGTCCGCCGTCATACTCACACTGGCCGCCTGCGGCTCGAACGACGAGGAGGACAAGGCCCCTTCGGCACCGGCCGGGGTCACGGTCCAGGCGGGCAGCGCCACTTCGGTCCATGTCATGTGGAACCAGCCCCCGGCGAAGGCCGGTATCAAGGGCTATGAGGTGTACCGGGGCAAGACGAAGATCAAGGACGTCCCGGCCGAGAAGACCATGATCGATGTCACCGGACTGAAGCCGTCGACCGCGTACACCTTCTCCGTCCGGGCCAGGACCGACGAGGGCACCTTCTCGCCGTACAGCGGTGAGATAGCCGTCACCACGCCCGCCACGGTCGCGGAGGACAAGGAAGCACCCGCCCGCCCGGAGAAGCTGACGGGCCGGAGCGACGGCGCGCGGGCCGCACGGCTGGGCTGGGCCACGGCCGCCGGTGACCAGGGCATCACCTCCTACGACATCTACCAGGGCGGCTCCAAGATCCATAGCGTGGACGGTGACACGACCACCGCGCGGATCACCCGGCTGCGGCCGGGGACCCACTACCGCTTCACGGTCACCGCCCGGGACGCGGCGGACAACACCTCGCCCGCCAGCCGCGTCGTCGAGATCACCACCCCGCGCGGGCCCGGCGACGACCCCGACACCGCCCCGATCGACTTCCGGGCCGCGACACATGCCGCCGACGGCGCGCACTATGTCGATCTGTCCTGGCTGGCGCCGAAGACCGGCGGCGAGGTCCCCTCCTACCAGATCTATGTCGACGGCGCCTTCGCGACGACGCTGATCTGGGGCGGTGAGGCCCCCAAGGGCCGGGCCACCTACAGCGTGTATGTGAGCAAGAAGGCCGGCGAGACCTACCGGGTGAAGCTCCGCGCCAAGCTGCCCGACGGCAACTGGGGAAAGTTCTCCCCAGAACGCACCATCGTCACGGGCGAGACCCGCCCCTGACGCGCCATCGCCACCCGCGGAGCCCGCCCCTGACGGGATCCGCCCCTGACGGCCCCCGGGCCGCATAGCCGTCATGGCCGGCGTGCCGGCCCGCGTCGCTCACCGCCGATCCGCAGCCGGCTCAGCAGACCTCTGCGACCCGCCGGGCGCGACGGCTCGGGGGCTGTCCGCGCCCGTGGTGGCGTCCCGTCCACGTACGGACCGGCGGGGCGCGGGACGGGGCGGGTGCGCCTGGCCTCCGTCATGAGCGCGGCCAGGCTTGTGCGGTGCCATCGGATCTCGTCCGGGTGGTCGGCCACCACCAGCCGCCGCACCGTCGCCCGCGCCGCCTCCGATTCCGGCTGGCCGGGAGCGAGCTCGGGCCGCAGCCGGTTCAGCTGGGCCCGTTCGTAGGGATCAGGCACCAACTCGGCCAGCAGGGCCGGGTCCAGCACACAGCCGACGACGGCCGCGCGCTCCCACGGATCCTCGCTCTCGTGCAGCAGATGACCGATGCGTCTGCCCCGCCAGTTGCGCGGACGCCGGTCCTCCTCGGCGTCCGGACCAAGTCGGAGCGGCAGTGGCAGCCGACCGGTGAGCAGCGCCGGTTCCCGGGCGGCGAACGTCCTTACCTCATCGGCGGGATAGAGCCAGACGACCGCGCGGTACCGGTTCAGATAGAACCTCACCGGAGCGATGAGTCCCGCCCGTGCCAGCCGGGTGAAGCGGCCCGGACTGACGGTCAGCAGCTCCGCGCCCTCCGCCGTCCCCACCGTCCGCGCCCGCTCGCGCAGCGCCTCCGGGAATCCCTCCGCCGCCCGCAGCCGGTCGATCTCCTGCCGGGTGACCTGCCGCCGTCCTGCGGCCGGTCCGGCGATGGTGCGGATATGGCCCAGCTGCGCGGCGAGCTCGAACTCTCCGCGTCTCAGCTCCAGCTCCCGCGCGGCCCGCACGACACCGACCGTACGTGCCGTGCGCGGCTTCTTCTCGGCGGGCTCCGCCGCCCCGGCCGTGGCGGCGGTCGCCGCCGTCGTATCCACGGCCGTCGTATCCATGGATACGCCCGGGACCAGGCCTGGCTCCTGGCCCTGATCCCCGTTCCCGTACCGGTCTTCGCTCCGGCCTCGGCGCCGGCTCCGGATGTAGCCCTGGGCATCGCTGACGGACATGATGGTCCTCCCCCGTGAGTCGTTGTCACTCGCGATCACTCGCGATTACTCCCGGTGACGACCGTAGCGCGATGGCCACGTTCTCCGTCAGGCCTGTGGACAACTCTGCGGGCCAAGCGGAAAGACCAGCTCAGAGGCCGCTCAGACTGGTGTGACCGGATTGCCTGACCGCGACTCCGAGATGCTCGCCGACCCGGTTGACGAGCAGCGTCATCTCATAGGCGACCTGACCGACATCGGCTTCCGCCGTGGTCAGTACACACAGACAACTGCCGTCACCCGCCGCGGTGACGAACAGCACCGCCTCGTCGAACTCGACCATGGTCTGCCGGGCCTGGCCCGCCCTGAAGTGGCGGCCTGATCCGCGGGCGAGGCTGTGCAGCCCCGAGGAGACGGCGGCGAGATGCTCCGCGTCCTCGCGCGCCAGTCCCGAACTGGCTCCCGTCACCAGACCGTCGTTGGACAGGACCAGCGCGTGCTGTATGTGCTCGACTCGCTCGGTCAGGTCGTCCAACAGCCAGTCAAGTCCCTTTTCGAGTGGCATTGCCGTTCCTCCCCGTTCAGATGTTCCCCTGGCTCGCAACGCCCCGTAGCCTTCCGCACCCGCCGCTCCCGGGCAAGCGCTCCCCGGGCCCCGGGGCCCCGGCGCACACCCGGGGCGTCGTATCGCGCGGGGCGCGTGCCCGACGGAAAATGCGGGCATGGCGAGACACATGAGCAAGGACGAATGGCAGGCCTTCGTCTCCGAGGGGACACGCACCGCGAAACTGTCCACCGTACGGGCCGACGGGAGCCCGCACATCGCGCCCGTCTGGTTCGTGCTGGACGGCGACGATCTTGTCTTCAACACCGGCAGGGAGACCGTGAAAGGACGCAATCTGCTGCGTGACGGCAGAGCGGCGCTGTGTGTGGACGACGAACGTCCGCCGTTCGCCTTCGTGGTGATCCAGGGCCGCGCCGAAATCGACGAGGAACCGGAGCGGTTGCGCACCTGGGCGACGCGGATCGCGGCACGGTACATGGGTGAGGAGCGTGCGGGGGAGTTCGGGGAGCGCAATGGAGTACCGGGTGAGCTGGTGGTGCGCCTCAAGGCCGACAAGGTCTCGGCCTTCGCCTCCGTCGCCGACTGACACGAAGGGCTGACACGGCGGACTGACACGGCGGGCTGACGCGCCCGGCCGTCCGGTCCGCAGCGGACCGCAACAGACCGCACGGGGAAGGGCCCGGACGGAGCAGGGCCCGGACGGGGCAGGGCCCGGACGGGGCAGGGCCCGGACGGGGCAGGGCCCGGACGGGGCAGGGCCGGCTCCGGCAGACCGAACGGAGTGGGCCCCGGCTCCGCTCTCCGCGCAGTCGGGGCCCACTCCGTCACGGCGGACTTCCCCCTTCGCCGCCGTCGGCCGACGGGTGTCAGGCGGCGGTCGGCAGGCTCAGCCCCTCGACCGAACCCGAGAGCGCGGCCTTGAAGAAGCGGCTCGTGTCATCCGCGAGCACCTCGCTCTCCCCCTTCTCCAGCGCGGTGAGAACCGCGCGCGCCACCGCCCGGGGATCGCCCTTGGGCACATCCAGCGCCCGGATCATGTCGGTGTCGGTGTAGCCGAGATGCACACCCACCACCTGGGTCCCCTGCGGGGCCAGTTCCAGCCGGAGCGAGTTGGTGAGCGACCAGAAGGCCGCTTTCGTCGCACCGTAGGCGCCGCTGCCGGCCGCCCAGGACAGTGCCGAATGAATGTCGACCAGCGCGCCGCCGCCCTGGGCCGCCAGGATGGGAGCGAAGGCCTGAGCCACCCTCAGCGCACCGAAGACATTGGCCTCGAAGAGCTCCTTCACGGCGTCCAGGTCGACCGTGACGAGGGAGTCGACGGCACCGATCCCCGCGTTGTTGAAAACGATGGAGACATCGTCCGCGACGCGCGCCAGCTCCGCCACCGAGTCCGCGTCCGTCACCTCAAGCGGTACGGGAACGACCCTGGGGTCGGGATCGGCGACGGGCGTACGGGCGGTGGCGTACACCTTGGCGGCCCCCGCCTCCAGCAGTTCCTGTACGAAAGCCCGGCCCAGTCCGCGCTGTCCACCTGTGACCAGGACGGTTGCTCCGCTGACGGTGGTCATGACGTTCTCCTTGGATGACGGTCCATAACGACATAGTCGTAATCGATTTGCCTCTGTCATCAGAGTGCTCGCCTTCACCGACATAGTCAAGTACGATTTGGTTATGTCTTGGGCAGCCAGTGACCGGTACCGCGTCCGCCAGGCTCCCGACGGACTCGCACTGGTGCAGGAACTGATCAACACGCGCGCGATCCAGCAGTACGCGCCTGATCTGCTGGCCGACCGCGAGTCCGCCGAGGAGTGGCTGACCGACGCCGCCGAGGAGTGGGCCCGGGTCCGGGGCCTCGACGCTCCCGACTGCACGCTGTCGGCGTCGGATCCGCGGACGCTCCGCGATCTGAGGTCGGCCTTCGCGGAGATGATCGCCGCGGCGGGAAGCGACGCGCCCGGGTCCGACCGGACCGGTCACGGCGTGCCGGTGCGGCTCGCCCCCGACGCCCAGGGCCAGGTACGGATGATCCCGGTCGGCCGGGGACCCCAGTGGCTCGAATCGGCGCTCTGGTCGGAGACGCTGCTCGCCCAGCGGGCCGGCCTCTGGCCCCGGCTGAAGCTCTGCCGCAGCGTCGCGTGCGGGTCCGCCTTCTACGACACGTCACGCAACAACAGCGGTGTCTGGCACGACGTGCGCATCTGCGGCAACGCCGTCAATCTCCGCGCCTCGCGGGAGCGCAGAAAGAGCAGAGAGGGCAGTCGGACCGATCGGCAAGCGTGAGCACCTGGACCAATCGGTGAGCATAAGCACCCGGACCGATCGGTGAGCGTGAGCACCCCGCCGACCGGCGAACGCCCCGGGTCAGGGAGCCGTCGCCAGCCGGGCGGCCCGGATCGTCAGATAGTCGCGCTCCGGAAGACTGGTCGTACGACGCGCCGCCTCCCGGTAGTTCTCCACCGCGCCCTGCCGGTCGCCCGCCATCTCCAGCAGATGGGCGCGGACCACCGACAACCGGTGATTCCCGGTCAGACGGCCCTCCCTGTCGAGCGACTCAAGGATGCCGAGCCCGGCCTCCGGCCCGCGCACCATCGCCACGGCCACCGCCCGGTTGAGCGAGACGACCGGATTGACGCCGAGCTGCTCCAGCACTCCGTACAGTGCGAGGATCTGCGGCCAGTCGGTGTCCTCGGCCGTCGCCGCCTCGTCATGGACGGCGGCGATCGCCGCCTGGACCTGGTACGGACCGAGGGGTCCTTTGGGCAGGGTGGCCGTGATCAGCGCCGTGCCCTCCTCGATCGCCCGCGCGTCCCAGCGGCTCCGGTCCTGCTCCGCCAGCGGGATGAGCTCGCCGTCCGGGCCGGTTCGTGCCGCGCTTCTGGCATGGGTGAGCAGCATCAGCGCCAGCAGTCCCGCGACCTCGCTGTCGTCCGGCAGCAGTTCGTACGCGGCCCGGGTCAGCCGGATCGCCTCCCGGGACAGCTCGATCCGTTGCAGATCGGGCCCTTCGCCGGTCGCGTACCCCTCGTTGAAGATCAGATAGAGGACATGCAGCACGGCGTCCAGCCGCCGCTCGCGATCCTTGCCGTCCGGCATCAGGAACGGGATCCCCGATGCCTTGATCCGCTGCTTGGCCCGGCTGATCCGCTGTCCCATGGTCGCCTCGGGCACCATGAAGGCGCGGGCGATCTCGGCCGTCGTCAGACCGCCCACACAGCGCAGGGTCAGCGCGATCGCCGCGCTGGGTGACAGCGCGGGATGGCAGCACAGGAAGAGCAGGATCAGCGAGTCGTCCCGGTCCACCGGGGCGTCGCTGTCCGCGGGCGGCGCCGACCGCCGGTCGGCGGGCACCTGTCCGGCCACCAGGTCCTCACGGCGGCGGCGCGCCTGCTCGCTCCGTACCTGCTCGGTCATACGGCGGCTCGCGACCTGGATCAGCCAGCCGCGCGGATTGCCCGGCACGCCTTCGTGGGGCCACTGGGTCGCCGCCGCCAGCAGCGCTTCCTGTACGGCGTCCTCGGCGGCGCCGAAGTCCCCGTACCGGCGGGTGAGCACGCCGACGACCTGCGGCGCCAGGGTGCGCAGCAGGTCCTCGGCGGATGTGCCCCCGGGACCGGTTCCCGGATCGGTGAACCGGTCGGTGGCCCGGCCTGCGGCCTGACTCGTCGGACTGGCCGGACCGGCCGTCCGACCGGTTCGCGGATCCGGGAACCGGTCGGTGAGGGGGGTCGGATCAGTCAGTGCTCACATCTCCTCGGGCGGTCCCGCCATCACCTGGCGTACCTCGATCGGCATGTTCAGCGGCTTGCCGCCGGGGCCCGGAGCCGTGGACACATGCGCGGCGAGCTCCACCGCCCGCTCGGCACTGTCGCAGTCGACGATCCAGTACCCGGCCAGGAATTCCTTCGTCTCAGGATAGGGACCCTCGGTGACAACGGGCGCCCCGCCGCCGCCCCCGGCCCGTACGATCCTGGCCTGGTCGGGCCCCGCCAGCCCCTCCGCCGTCACCAGCTCGCCCGTCTCCGCGAACTTCGTGTTGGTGTCGCGCATGAAGGCGATATGGGCCCGGATCTCCTCCGGCGCCCACTCCGTGACCGGCGGGAAGTCCACGGTCTTCTCACTGAACTGCATCAGCAGCATGTACTTCATGACCTTCTCCTCACTGTCGCGCCCCTGCGGGCGCTCTCACGGACAGGTAGAAGCACGCGCCGCGATTTCGACGTCCTCGACGAGGACGTCGAAAGATTTCTCAGAAAAAGTTAGCCGCAATCTCCGCTGCCCGCGCGTCGCGGTGCGGGCCGCTCCTACGGGATCATGCCGCCATGGCCCACGATCACACACATGTACGGGAATTCTTCGGTGTCAGGGCGGCCGGCTGGGACACCCGCTTCCCCGACGACGGCCCCGCCTACGCCGCGGCAGTCACCGACCTCGGGCTGCGTCCCGGCGACGCGGTCCTGGACGCGGGATGCGGGACAGGACGCGCGCTGCCACCCCTGCGGGCCGCCGTGGGTCCGCGGGGCACGGTGCTGGGAGCCGATCTGACCCCGGAGATGCTGGCGGAGGCCGGCCGGGCCGGGCGTGGCCGGAGCGGGCGGCTGCTGCTCGCCGACGTGGGCCGGCTGCCGCTGCGCCCGCGTTCGCTGGACGCGGTCTTCGGCGCGGGGCTGATCTCCCACCTTCCGCGCCCCGCGGAGAATCTGCGCGAGCTGGCCAGAGTGGTGAGGACCGGCGGCCGACTGGCGCTGTTCCATCCCCTCGGCCGTGAAGCACTGGCCGCCCAGCAGGGACGGCGGATCACGGACGACGATCTGCGGGCCGAGCCCCGTCTCGCTCCCCTGCTCGCGGATTCCGGCTGGCGGCTGGAGTCGTACACCGACGAGGACTCCCGCTTTCTCGCGCTGGCGGTCCGCCAGGACTGATCCGGCGGTGGCACCCGGCTTCCCGTGGCCACACGGCCCGTTCGTCGGTGCACCGGGCGGCACGGGCGGTCTTCTGCCGGAGCCCCGCCGACCGTACGTTGGAGGACGGGAACCGTGGAACGGGAAGCTCCGTGACCGAGAGTTCCTACGCAGACCGCACGGTCGCGGACCGCGCGGTGGCTGACCGTGACGTGACTGATCGTGACGTGACTGACAGCGGCCGCGCCAGACAGCAGGGGGAAGGTGGACCCGTGTTCAACAGAGTGCGCAGGCTCCTCGGTACGGATCGTGCCGCTGCTCCGGCCGCGGAGCCGCCCCGCCCCCGGCGGGGCAATCTGTTCGAGGCCGCCGCCACCTATGTCTCGGCGTGTGCGGAGGACGATCAGCGGCAGGCCGACGAGGCGGCGGCCTGGGTCTCGCCCGAGGCACTCTCCTTCGGTGTCAGCGAACTCGCCTGCCGTGCGGTCATCGCCCTCGCGCGGGAGCGCGACGAGTCCCCGCAGACCGTGGCACGGAGCCTGCTGGGCCTGCCCGCCCTGTGACGAGCGGCTCGTTCCGGACTCTCGACGTCCGCGTCACCCACTGGCTAGGGTGCGCCGACAACGGATCGGATGGGGAGGTGCCGTGGCCGGAACGGACGACTCCGTGGACGATGACCCGCTGTATGTGCTGACCGCCGCGCTGCTCACACCCGCGCGATTCCCCGCCGTGCTCGGCGACGACTATCCGGAGGCCTGTGCCGCCCTCGGGCTGGAGCCCTACACCCGGGGATACGGCCTGGTCATGGGCCAGGACGCGGAGGGAGCCCGCTGGACGGTGGTGGTGGACGACGTCTCGCTGGTCGCCGTGGCGATCGCGTCCTGGGACTGCGGTATCGCGTACGACCTGTCGCCGGGGGAACGGACCGTGGTCCGCGCGCTGCCCGGCTGGCCCCTCGCCCTGTCCGTACGGGCGCCCGGCCTGCCCGCCCCGCACGACCCCGAGCCCGGCTCCGAGGAAGGCGATGTGAACGGGAATGGGAAAGCGGACGGGAGCGGGGAAGCGGACGGGAGCGGGCAGGCCGACGGCCACGGAGACAGCTCCTGGCGTCCGCTCACACCACCCGACACCGACAGCTGGGGCCCCGCCCAGCGCCGGCTCGGCGCGGACGAGGTCGCCCTTCAGTGGGCGGTATGGCGGGAGCGGATCGCCGGTGCGGTGCCTGCGACCCCCGACGCGGAGACCGCGAACGCCAGGCCCGCGAACGCGAGGACGCTGAACGCCGAGACCCCCGACAGCGCGGAGAGCGACCGGGAATCGGCGGCCTCCGCGCATCGGGGGGTACGGCACGTACTGGACGAGCTGCGCTCCTATGTCGAATCGGCCCCGCCGCTCGGGCGTGTCCGCTCCAGCTTCGCCCCGGGCGAGGCCAGGACGCTGCGCGCCGACGGCCCCGGCTGGTCGTTCGTCGCCAGGACCGACGACATGGCCTTCGTCCTGCTGGACGAGGAGCCGGGCGAGGTCCTGCCGGTCGGCCGTGGCACCGAACTGCCCGCGCTGCTCACCGCGCTCGACAAGATGGCCGTACGGCCGGCCTGACCGCTCGCACGGTCAGGCCGTCGTCATCGCGCCTCGGCTTGCGCCGACATCGCACCGTGTCCCCCGGGCTCCCGCCGGCTCAGCGGCCTATCTCTTTCCGGCTGATACGGCGCAGCCTGCGGCGCTGCGACGGGTCCAGCATCAGATACGCGGCGGCGGGCACTCCCAGAACCACCAGCAGCGAGAACCAGAACCCGATCAGCGGCATCAGAAGAAGGCCTACGGCCACTCCCCCAATGACGATCTTCGTCCTTGTCGACATCGACGCCTCCTTGCGCGGCAGAGCCGCTCCTGCTCGGTGAACGCACACCGGGGTCCGCCAGTTCCACTATGCGCCCGAGCGCAGCGGTTCGCCGACATGGTGCATATGGCCGAGCGCCTGCCGGTACGACTCGATGAGTCCCGTCTCGGTGTACGGAATGCCCAGCGAGAGGCAGTGCGCACGGACCAGGGGCTGGGCGAGCCGCAGATGGGGGCGGGGCATGCTCGGGAAGAGATGGTGCTCGATCTGATAGTTCAGCCCGCCCAGGAACCAGTCCGTGAGCATGCCGCCCCGCACATTGCGCGAGGTGAGGACCTGCCGGCGCAGATGGCCCCAGCCCTCGCTGTTCTCGGGGTCGGGCATCTCCATGCCCTTGTGGTTGGGCGCGAACGCCATCCCCAGATGGAGACCGAGAAGCATCTGGTGGATCAGCGCGAACACGACGGCCTGGCCGATGGTCATGGTGGTGAGCAGCAGCGTGAGATAGGCGGCGACATGGGCCGTGAGGAGCAGCCCCTCCACCACGCGCTTACGGGCGGGCATGCTGTCGTCCTCGGGCCCTGAGGATCCGGTGAAGACGGCCCGGAAGCCGTACACCTTGAGGGCGATGCCCTCCAGTGTGGTGAGCGGGAAGAACAGCCAGGCCTGGTGACTGGTCAGCCAGCGACGCAGACCGGAACGGCCGGCCGTCTGATGCTGGGTGAAGACGAGGATGTCGGCGGCGACATCCGGGTCCTTGTCGATGTGGTTGGGGTTGGCGTGGTGCCTGTTGTGCTTGTCGTTCCACCACTCCTGGCTCATTCCGAGCAGCAGATTGGCGTGGACGAGCTGCACCAGCCGGCCCCTGCCACGGTCGGCGGTGACTTGGCAGTGTCCCGCGTCATGGCCGACGAACGCCATCCGTGCCGACAGGACGGCCAGCGGCGGTGCGAGAAGCAGCGTCCACCAGGACGGGCCGAGAAGCGCCATTCCCGTGACGATCGCGCCGAGGAAGAGGAAGTTGACGGCGATCCCCCGGGCGTACCAGGCGGCCCGGCGTTCCAGAAGGCCCTGTTCCCTCACCGTCCGCAGCAGGGGCGCGAAGTCGCTACCGCCCGCGCGGCCGACGACGGGGTCGGGTATGGGCTCCGCGACGGGGGCGGTGGCGGCTTGGGGCATGTCGGTCTCCGGTCTCTAGGCCGATGTCCAGCGGGGGAAGGTCGCGCCGACGGCGCTGACCTCTTGAAACGTACGGGGAGGGAACTCCGGCGACCATGAGGCCACCACCCGGAAAAGGCGGGGGCTTCCCGGGGGTCGACGGTGGTGCTGGCTACACCCCGTCGACCAGGCGTGAGTCAGGTCACGGTGGCGCCGCTCCCGCGTGGCTTCGCGGTGAGGTACCCTCGGCGGCTCCGACCCGCAGTAGTCAAACTTGAGGAATGCGTCTTCGCTGTGCACAGGCTCCCCGCGGCAACGCCCTCCCGGCTCTCCGAACTCGCCCGATGCTCCACGGTCTTTCTGCCCGCGGACCCGGCCCGCACCGGCCGGATCGCCCACTGGCACCCCGACGGCGCGGAGCCGCCGTCCGCACCGGGCTCCGTGGAGGAGCTGGCTGTCGTCGACACCGATGGCCACCCTCTCACGGTCGGAGCGCTCCTGATGCCCGTAGCAGCGGCACTTCCGCTGCTGACCAGGGCCCGGACTCGCGCGGACGCCTCGCCGTCGACGGCCTTCTGGGGCGCTGCCACCCTGCTGGCTCTGCAACTCGCGGCCCGCGGACGGCTGTTGCCGGGTCTCACCGGGACGGACCATGACGCGTGGCGGGCCGGGCCGCTGACCGGGGAGGATCTGGAGCGGATCCGTACGCTCGCCGCCTCGATGCCGCCCTCCGCCCATGCCGTCCCTCTCGGTACGGCGCCACCGGGATCGCTCCTGCTGCCCGCGCCCGAGCGGCTGTTGCGGGACTTCCTCGACGCGGTGGTCGACGGGCTCCCTCGCACACCCGCCGCCGAACTCGCCGCCGCGGGACCCGCCTTCACCGCCGTGCGGGCCAATCGGTTCCCCGAGCTGCGCGGATGGGCGGCCGATGTGGCCGCCGGCCATGACGCGGGCGTACGGCTCTCCCTCCGCGTCGAACTGCCCGGCCTCCCGGACCCCCGGGTGCCGGACGCGCGAGTCGCGGACCCCGGTCCCCGCTCCGGAGTTGGACCCGCAGATGGTGTGGGTCCAGGTACGGGTCCGAGTCCGGGTCCAGTTCCAGGTGCCGTTGAGACGGCCGGGGCGGACCTCGTCTTCCGTGCCGTACTCCAGATGCACAGCGTCAGCGACCCCACGGTCGTCGCCGACGCCTCCGCCGTGTGGTCGGGTACGGGATCCACCGGTACGGCCTTCGGCCCGCGCGCCCGGATGGACGCCCTGCTCGCCCTGCGCCGCGCCGCCCGCGCCTGGCCACCGCTCACCCCGCTGCTCTCGGCCGCCGTACCGGACGCCATCGAACTCGCGGACGAGGACATCACCGATCTCCTCGGCGAAGCCTCCACGGCGCTCGCCGCGACCGGCGTCCAGGTCCACTGGCCCAAGGAACTGGCCCGCACACTGACGGCACGCGCGGTCATCGGCCCCGACGACACCGCGCCGCCCGTCCCCGGCGGCCGGGCGGAGAGCGACGCCGACCGCGCCTGGCGGGGGAAGACCGGTCAGGACATCCGGAACGTCCAGGACGACCAACACGGCCCGTACCGGACGACCGGCACCGATCTGCCCGCCTTCCTCTCGGCCGACGCCCTGCTCTCCTTCAACTGGCTCTTCGCGCTGGGCGATCAGCGGCTCACCCGCACCGAGCTGGACCAACTCGCCGAGGCGAGCCGCCCCGTGGTCCGGCTGCGCGGGCAGTGGGTGCTGATCGATCCCGCGGAGGCCAGGCGCGCCCGGCGGAGCCAGAACCGCAAGATCACCCCGCTCGACGCCCTCGGCGCCGTACTGACCGGCTCGACCGAGGTCGAGGGGCGCCGGGTCGAGGTGGCGGCCACCGGCTGGCTCGCCCGGCTGCGCGACCGTCTCGCCGATCCCGAGCGGACGGGAAGCGACGAACAGGAGATCGGCCCGCCCGCGGCGCTCACCGCGACCCTGCGCGACTACCAGCTCCGGGGGCTCAATTGGCTGCACCGTATGACCTCGCTCGGCCTCGGCGGCTGTCTCGCCGACGACATGGGCCTCGGCAAGACCGTCACCCTCATCGCGCTCCATCTGCACCGGCAGACCGACGTCTCGGCCGCCGGTCCGACCCTGGTCGTCTGTCCGGCCTCACTGATGGGCAACTGGCAGCGCGAGATCGAACGGTTCGCACCCGGCACGCCCGTACGGCGCTTCCACGGCACCACACGTGACCTGGAGAGCCTCGAAGCGGGGGAGTTCGTCCTCACCACCTACGGCACGATGCGGCTGGACGCGGCCGGACTCGCCGGTGCCGACTGGGGCATGGTCGTCGCCGACGAGGCGCAGCACATCAAGAATCCGTACTCGGCCACCGCCAGAGCGCTGCGTACGATCGGTGCCCGAGCGAGGGTGGCGCTCTCCGGCACCCCCGTGGAGAACAATCTTTCCGAGCTGTGGGCCATCCTCGACTGGACGACTCCCGGGCTGCTCGGCCGACTTGGCACGTTCCGTACCCGGTACGCACGGTCCGTGGAGAGCGGCGACGACCCGGCGGCGGCCGAGCGGCTCGCCGCGCTGGTACGCCCGTTCCTGCTGCGCCGCCGCAAGTCCGACCCGGGCATCGCGCCGGAGCTGCCGCCCAAGACCGAGACCGACCGGGCCGTCTCCCTCACCCCCGAGCAGGCGGGACTGTACGAGGCGCTCGTACGGGAGACCCTCGCGGCGATCGCGGCGGCCGACGGCATGGAGCGGCGCGGGCTGATCGTCAAGCTGCTGACCGGACTCAAGCAGATCTGCAACCACCCGGCGCAGTTCCTCAAGGAGGAGCGGCCGCGTATCGCGGACCGCTCGGGAAAGCTGGATCTGCTGGACGAGTTGCTCGGCACCATCCTGGCCGAGGGCGCGAGTGTGCTGGTCTTCACGCAGTACGTACAGATGGCGCGGCTGCTCGAACAGCATCTCGCGGCGCGCGGTGTGCCCACCCAGTTTCTGCACGGCGGCACACCGGTCCCCGAGCGCGAGGCGATGGTGGACCGCTTCCAGAACGGTGAAGTGCCGGTCTTCCTGCTGTCGTTGAAGGCGGCGGGCACCGGGCTCAATCTCACCCGCGCCGAGCATGTCGTCCACTTCGACCGCTGGTGGAACCCCGCCGTGGAGGCGCAGGCGACGGACCGCGCGTACCGCATCGGCCAGGACCGGCCCGTACAGGTGCACCGGATGATCACCGAAGGCACGATCGAGGACCGGATCGCCGACATGCTGGCCCGTAAGAAGGAGTTGGCCGACGCGGTGCTCGGTTCCGGCGAGACGGCCCTGACCGAACTGACCGACACCGAGCTGGCGGATCTGGTGGAGCTGCGAGGAAGCGCGCGATGAGCGGTACGTACTACACGGACGACAGGGACGAAACGGACTACATGGATCCCACGGATCCCACCGCCGCCACGGACCGAGGGGACACCCGGGAAATGCGGGGGATCCGGGAGAGCCGGGAGACCCGGGACGACGTCGAGCGCACTTTCGCCGCCCCCGCGCCCCCGCGTGGCCGCGGTTTCGCCCACACCTGGTGGGGCAAGGCCTGGCTCAAAGCGCTGGAGGAGACCGCGCTCGACGGCGCGCCACTGGCGACGGGACGCAGACACGCCCGCGAGGGCGCGGTGGGTGCCGTGACCGTACGGCCGGGAAGGATCACCGCGGTCGTACAGGACCGGGACGGTACCGCGTACCGCAGCGATGTGCTGCTGCAGCGGCTGAGCGAGGAGGAGTGGGACCGCTTCCTGGACATGGCGGTGGACCGGGCGGGCCATATCGCGGCGCTGCTGGACCGGGAGATGCCACCGCACCTGGTCGAGGACGCGGCGGCGGCCGGGGTCGAACTGCTTCCGGGGATAGGCGACCTGGAGCCGGAGTGCGGCTGCGAGGCATGGGACCACTGCGCGCACTCGGCGGCGCTCTGCTATCAGATGGCCAGGCTGCTGGACCAGGATCCGTTCGTCCTGCTGCTGATTCGCGGCAGGAGCGAGCGCCGGCTCCTCGACGAGTTGCATGTGCGCAGTGTCGCGCGGGCGTCGCGGGCCGGCGGCGCGCGAGCCGGCGGTACGGAGGGCGAGACGCCGGACGCGGAGGCGGCGGCCTCCGAGGCGGCGGGCGTGGACGCCGTGACGGCCTTCGCGGCACGGGACATACTGCCGCCGCTGCCCGCTCCCCCGCCGGTGCCACGGGAGCCGGGACAGCCTCCGGCCCTCGACGCCGAGACGGATCCGTCACTTACGGCCGGCCCGTCGTCCGGAGCCGATGGGCCGCCGGAGATGGACGCGGACGTGCTGGAGTTCCTGGCCACGGACGCGGCGGCGCGGGCCCTGCGCATGTTGTCCGACGCGCTCGCGCCCGATCATGAACAGCAGCCACCGGAAGCTGAATTGACGCTCCGTCAGGACAGCGTCCGACTCGCCGCGGCGACCTCCGACACCCGTCTCCTGGCACGGCTCGCCGCCGGCACCGGCCGGCAGCGCGCGGAGCTGGACCTCGCCGTACGCGCCTGGCGCCTCGGTGGCGCGGCGGCCCTCGCCGTACTGGAGGACGACTGGACACCGGAGCCGGAGGCCCTCGCGCGGGCGCGAGCGGCTCTCGACACCGCCTGGGAGGACGGGGACCGGCCCCTGCTCCGGGCCATGGGCGCGGGCCGCTGGTCGGTCGCCGACGCGTCGGCACAACTGCGGTACGGACGCGACGGACGCTGGTGGCCCTACCGGAAGGAGCGCGGACGCTGGGCCCCGGCGGGTCCCGCCGCCCACGATCCGGCGGCGGCCCTGGCGGACGCGCTGGACGAGGGCTGACGGAGAGCCCACGGAAAGTTGGGGCGGGCCCGGGGCAGGGCGGAGAAGGGCGGAGAAAGGTCCGACGAGGACGGGTGCGAGGACGGGGACAGGAACGGGGACGGACGGCCGAGGAAGATCCGACGGGGAGGGGACAGGAACGGGGGGCGGAAGGCAGGGACACCGGCCAAGAGCCTGGTCGTAGCCGCTTCCGTCCGTGTGTCCCGTCGCCGTACGGTGAGGGCCGCGTATCTCCGCCGGCCGAGAACGGGAGCAGCCCGCCCATGAGTGACCCCAGAATCCTGACCGTACGCCCCGAGAAGGGCGAGTACGCCTGGACTTTCGGCGGCGCTCCGCCCGTCGCGCGCATCACCCCGGGTACGGTCCTGGATCTGTTCACCGAGGACTGCTTCGCCGGGCGCGTACGGTCCGAGAAGGACCTGGTGTCCGAGGTCTGCGAGTTCCCCTTCCTCAATCCGCAGACCGGCCCCTTCCATATCGAGGGCGCGGAGCCCGGCGACACGCTCGCCGTGCACTTCGTCTCGATCCGGCCCGCCCGGGACTGGGCCGCGTCCACGACCGTGCCGCTCTTCGGCGCGCTCACCTCCACCCACACGACGGCCACGCTTCAGCCGCCGCTCCCGGAGGTCGTCTGGATGTGGCAGCTCGACCGGGCGCGCGGCACCTGTCTGTTCAGCGCTCGCGACAGCGATATCGAGATCGAGCTGCCGATGGACCCGATGCACGGCACGGTCGGGGTGGCCCCGGCCAATCTGGAGGTACGGTCCGCTCTCGTACCCGACGCGCACGGCGGGAACATGGACACCCCGGAGATGCGGGCCGGGGTCACCTGCTATCTCGGGGTCAATGTCGAGGGCGCGATGCTCAGTCTGGGCGACGGGCATGCCCGCCAGGGCGAGGGCGAGACCTGCGGGGTCGCCGTCGAGTGCGCCATGAACACGGTGGTGATCGTCGAACTGCTCAAGGGCGTCGCGACTCCCTGGCCGCGTATCGAGTCCGACACGCACATCATGTCGACCGGCTCGGCCCGGCCCCTGGAGGACGCCTTCCGTATCTCCCAGCTCGATCTGGTCCAGTGGCTGAACCGCGACTACGGGCTGTCGGAGCTGGACGCGTATCAGCTCGTCAGCCAGGCCGGCGAGGCTCCGCTCGCCAATGTCTGCGACACCAATTACACCTGTGTGGCGAAGATCCGCAAGGAGTGGCTGCCCGCCGGTGAACCGCATCGCGGGCTGCACCGCCATCTTCGCGAGACGGCGACCGTACTGCCCACGGGCTGACCGGGGGCTGACCGGGCAGCCTCCTGATCCCCCGATCGTCGCCTCCCGTTGACGGCCTCCCGCCGGATGTCGCGTGTTCGCCGTCGCGCCGGGCGGCGAGGCGCGGGCATCACACCGTCCGGCGGCTGTCAGGACGCTTGCCGGGCGGTGTCGCCGGGGTGACGATGGTCGAGTCCGGCCCGTCCGACCGGGGAGGCCGTGTTGTCCGACACCTGGGTGGCCCTCGAAGGGGGCACCGATCCGGCGGAGCACCGTGGCGTACTGCGCCGGGCGCACGAGTCGTTCGCGACCGCCGGCCGGGTCGAGCGGCCCGTACGGCCGGTGGTCGCCGCCTCCTGGCGGCGTTCCGCCCGTGCCCGGGTGAGCCCCGAGGGCACGGCACGCGTCGAGCTGACCGACGACGGACTCGCCTCGTACCGTGACGCGCATCCCCTCTCCCGGATGATGCCGCTGTTCCGTGAACTGATGGGCGCGTACGCCATGGACGGCGAGCATCTGATGGCGGTGTGCGACGCGCACGGCAGACTCCTGTGGGTCGAGGGGCACAGGGCGACCCGGCTGCGCGCGGGCCGGATGAACTTCGTCCCGGGGGCCCGCTGGTCGGAGGCCGTGACCGGAACGAACGCGCCGGGCACCGCGATCGCCGTGGACCGACCCGTGCAGGTCTTCGCCGCCGAACACTTCCAGCGGCCCGTCCACCCCTGGACCTGCGCGGCGGCGCCCGTCCACGATCCGTACACGGGACGGCTGCTGGGCGCGGTGGACATCACCGGCGGGGACCGGCTGGCCCATCCGCACAGCCTGGCCTTCGTCGGCGCGGTCGCACGGGCCGCCGAATCGCAGCTCGCCCTGCTCGCCCCGCCGCCCGCAGCCGATTCCGTACGGCTGTCGGCGCTGGGCCGTGACGAAGCGCTGCTCATCACGGCGGGCCGCAAGGTCAGACTGAGCCGCAGGCACAGCGAGATCCTGACCCTGCTCGCCCGGCGTCCGGAGGGCGCCACCGGCGATGAGCTGCTGGTGGAGTTGTACGAGGACGAGTCGGTCAACCCGGTCACGCTGCGCGCCGAACTCTCCCGGCTGCGCGGACTGCTCGGTCCCGGGCTGCTGCGCTCGCGCCCGTACCGGCTGGCGGTCCGCGTCGACGCGGACTTCGACACCGTGGCCCGGCGGCTGGCCTCGGGCTCGGTGGCCGCCGCGCTGAGCGCGTACGAGGGGCCGTTGCTGCCCGGCTCGCAGGCGCCCACCGTGGTACGGCTGCGGCGGCGCCTCGCGGACCAGCTCCGCGCGGCACTGATCGCCCGGGGCGACCCGGGGCTGCTGGCCGACTGGGCGTACAGCCCGTGGGGCGAGGACGATCTCCCGGTCTGGCGGGCGCTCGCGTCCGTACTCCCCGTACAGCAGCGGCCCGCCGCGCTCGCGCGCGTGCGTGAACTGGACGCGTGGCAGCGGCCCTGACGCGGATCGCGCCAAGGCGCCAGGGGTATTCCGCGTACGGGCATCTCAGGCGCAAGGATCTACGGATGTACGGGCGGATCGGCGCACCTGCACACCGGCGCACCGGGCGCACGGATGTACGGGCGCACCGGGCGTTCGGCGCGGCTGCGGCCGGGCCGTCGACCGGGCCGGGCCGCCGACCCGTCCGCCGGCCGGGGCCAGTCAGGTCGCGCCGATGGCGGCCGCCAGCATCGGCAGTGCGCGGGTGAGGGAGCGTTCCCAGTAGGGCCAGGTGTGGGTGCCGGGGCCGTAGCGGTCGGCGGTGACGTTCAGGCCGAGGGCCTGGGCACGGGCTATGTAGTCCCCCGCCATCAGGTCGAGCACCGCCTCCAGGGCGTCGGGAGTACGGTCCGGCGGGTCGAACGGGCCGGGCAGACCGTTGCCGCTGCTGACGTACACGGGGAAGCCACGAGGGAGGCGCGAGATGAGTTCGTACGCGTTGTGTCCACGCCAGAGGGCCGCCTGGGCGGTGGGGTCGCCCCACAGATCGAGTGGTTCGAGTCCCTGTCCCCTGACGATGTTCTGGATCCCGGTCGTGTAGCGCGCCGTGTTGACGAGTCCGCTGAAGGACGCGGCGGCGCGGAAGAGCGTCGGATACTGGGCGGCGTAGTACAGCGCGCCGTGTCCGCCCATGGACAGTCCGGCGACGGCGCGGCGGTCGTTGGCCCGCAGCTGCTGTTCCAGGATCCGGCGGACCTCGGTGAGGTGGAAGGTCTCCCAGGCGGGAGCGCCGTACCGGCCCTGGTTCCACCAGTTGGCGTAGAAGCCCGCCGGGCCGCCCTCCGGCGTCACGATCAGGGCAGGCGTATCGGCCGTGATGGCGGCGGCGTTGCCCCAGCCGGTGGAGCCGGGGCCGCCGCAGCAGCCGTGCAGCAGATAGAGCACGGGCCAGCGGCGGGTGGGTGAATCGTCCCAGCCGGGCGGGAGCAGCACGGTGGCGTTGGCGGTGCGGCCCAGTGCGGGTGACTCGATCCGCAGGTTCACGGTGCGTTCGTCGACCCGCTCGGCGGCCAGCAGGCGTGCCCGGCGGCGGGCGGAAGGAGGCGCGGCGGACGCGGACGCGACGGACCCGGAGACCACGGATCCGGAGACCAGGGCCCCCACGCCGGTGACGGCGAGCGCGGCGACGGCCCGCCGCCGGGTGAGGGGGCGCGGGGCGGACAAGTCGGTGGCGGAGTGGGGCGGTTGGGACATGGTGTCTTCTCCGTCTCTCTTCGGGCTCTCTCCGGTCCGTGCGGGGTACGCGCGGGTGGAGCGTGAGGTACGTGGGGGTGCCGGGCGGTGCCTGTGCGGGCGCCGGACGGTGGCCAGGGCCGGGCAGCACGGTGTTGCGCTTGTGCGGACCATGACAATCCCTTGTTTGTCTTACGTCAGCGCCCGGGGCGTGTAAAGGGTTCTCACCCGGAGAGGGGTGAACGTCTCTCCGGCGCAGCTCGGTCGACAGGAAGCGCTTTCTCCACGCGTTGGCCGTACGGGAGTCCGGCAACGGATTTTCGACGTGCCGGAGCCTTACCGGATCCATCGGCGAGCGGAGGTGGCGTGCCCACCGGCCACCGTCCCCCACACTGCGAACCGATCCCGATCTCCTTACTCTCGGTTCACAGGCACCACGGTGTGTGTCGATACGAAGGAGTGTCATGCCGGAGCTGTTCATCGGCGGCGGATGGGCCGAGGGCGCGGTACCGCGCGGCGGCGGCGCGCGGCCGGACGATCAGGCTCTTGCCTTCGGCCGCGAGCCGGGCTTCCCCGGACCGGCGGAGCACCGGGAGATCGGGCATGTGCGGCGCGATCCCCCGCCGAGGCCGCGGGGGTGGTTCGGGTGAGTACAGGACCCGGGCCGGAACCCGAGCGCGCCCTCGGCTACTCCCACACCGGCAGCTCCCACACCTTCGCCGCCGGGATCAGCTACATCTCGATCCTGACCGGCACCTTCCAGCTCTTCTACTTCGGCGTCGAATTCGCGGGGCCCGGCTACTGGTGGTCATGGCCGATGGTCTTCCTCGGCCAGCTCATGGTGGCGCTGTGCTTCTGCGAGCTGGCCGCCCGTTGTCCGGTCGCCGGCTCGGTCCACAACTGGGCCAGGACGCTCGGCGGTCCGCATATCGGCTGGCTGGGCGGCTGGATGATGGTGACGGCCACCATGGTCTCCCTCTCCGCGGTCGCCCTCGCCTACCAGATCACCCTGCCGCAGATCTCGGAGTTCTTCCAGTTCGTGGGGACCGGCACAGGCAGAACCGACGCCGCCGCGAACGCCGTACTGCTCGGCTCGGTGCTGATCGTCCTCACCACCTTGGTGAACGTGTTCGGAGTCAGGCTGATGGCCCGGATCAGCTCCGCCGGCCTACTGGTCGAACTGATCGCCGCCCTCACCCTGATCGCGCTGCTCGCCTCGCATCTCACGCACGGACCGGAGGTGATCGACCGGACAGCCGGTTACGGCGTCGGTGAGTCGCTCGGCCATGTCTGCGCCTTTCTGACCGCCGCACTCGCCTCCGCCTATGTGATGTACGGATTCGGCACGGCGTCGTCATCGCCCGGTGGGGAGTCGCCCGGTGAGGGGTCGCCCGGTGAGGGGTCGCCCCGCGAGGGGTCGCCCCGCGAGAAGTGGCTCAGTGAGGGGTCGCCCCGTGAAAACTCGCTCGGTGAGGAGTCGCCCGGCCCCGGCCGCGACGCACCGCGCGCGCTTCTGCGGGCCCTTGTCGTCTGCTTGCTGATCGGCGGGCTCGTCCTCCTGTTCGCCCTGCTGGCTGTGCCCGATCTCAACTCCGCACGGCTCTCCGTGGACGGTCTCCAGTTCGTGGTGCTCTCCACCCTCGGTCCGACCGTCGGCGCGACCGTACTGTGGTGCGTGGTCATCGCCATCACCGTCTGCGCGCTGGCGGTCCAGGCGGCCGGGATCCGGCTGGTCCTCGCGATGGCCCGCGACAACTCTCTGCCCGCCGCCTCGCTGCTCGCCCGGGTCGGTCCACGGTCCGGAACCGCGGTGGTACCCGCGATCGTCACCGGCCTGGTCGCCGTCGGCGTTCTGGTGATCAACGTCAATCAGCCGCGGATCTTCTCGGTGATCAGCGGTGTCGCGGTCGTCATGATCTATCTGGCCTGTCTGACCGTCACACTCCCCATGCTGGTGCGGCGGCTGCGCGGCACCTGGCAGCCGACGTCCGAGGGGCACTTCTCGCTCGGCCGGTTCGGGCTGCCGGTCAATCTCCTCGCCGTCCTCTGGGGCATCGGCATGTCGGCCAATCTCGCCTGGCCACGCTCCGAGGTCCACGGCGCGGAGCCGCCCTTCCCCTGGTATCCGCGCTGGGGCGTGCTCCTCTTCGCCGCCGTCGTCGCCGCGGGCGGCTTCACGTACTACTGGCTCGTCCAGCGCGAACGTACGGGTGCGGTCGAAGCACACCGCTCCGGGGCGGCGGACCCGCCGTCCACCGCACCCACGGCAACCTGATTGCAACGTACCGGTCCCTACTGTCCGACGTGCGGCGTCCAACGGCGGGCGCCGCGGAAACCGGGAGGCCACCGAAATGACCCGTTACACAGCACCCGGCAGCGACGGCGCGATCGTCTCGTACGCGTCACGCTACGACCACTGGATCGGCGGGGAGTACGTCCCGCCGGCCCGCGGGCAGTACTTCGAGAATCCCAGCCCGGTCAATGGCCGCCCCTTCACCGAGATCGCCCGTGGTACGGCCGAGGACGTCGAGCGGGCCCTGGACGCGGCGCACGGCGCGGCACCCGGCTGGGCGAGTACCCCGGCGGCGGAGCGCGCCAATATCCTCAACCGGATCGCCCACCGGATGGAAGAGCGCCTGGAGGAACTGGCGGTCGCCGAGAGCTGGGAGAACGGCAAGCCGGTCCGCGAGACCCTGGCGGCCGACATCCCGCTCGCCATCGACCACTTCCGCTACTTCGCGGGCGCGCTGCGCGCCCAGGAGGGCTCGCTCAGCGAACTGGACGACGACACCGTCGCGTACCACTTCCACGAGCCGCTCGGTGTGGTGGCCCAGATCATTCCATGGAACTTCCCGATCCTGATGGCCACCTGGAAACTGGCGCCCGCGCTGGCCGCGGGGAACACCGTCGTACTGAAGCCCGCGGAGCAGACCCCGGCGTCCATCCATCTCTGGATGAGCCTGATCGCCGATCTGCTGCCGCCGGGCGTGGTCAATATCGTGAACGGTTTCGGTGTGGAGGCCGGCAAGCCGCTGGCGTCGAGCCCCCGGGTGGCCAAGGTCGCCTTCACCGGCGAGACGACGACGGGGCGGCTGATCATGCAGTACGCGTCGGAGAACATCAAGCCGGTCACCCTGGAGCTCGGCGGCAAGAGCCCGAACCTCTTCTTCGACGACGTCTGGGCCGCCGACGACGACTTCCGTGACAAGGCGCTCGAAGGTTTCACCATGTTCGCGCTGAACCAGGGCGAGGTGTGCACCTGTCCGTCACGGGCACTCATCCAGGACGGCCACTACAACGAGTTCCTGGAGGCGGGCGTGGCCCGCACCGAGGCGATCGTGCCGGGGAACCCGCTCGACACCGCGACGATGATCGGGGCGCAGGCCTCCAACGACCAGTTGGAGAAGATCCTCTCGTATGTGGACATCGGGCAGCAGGAGGGCGCGAAGGTCCTGACGGGCGGTCAGCGGATCGATTACGACAACGAGTTGGCGGGCGGCTACTACGTCCAGCCCACCATCTTCCAGGGCCACAACCGTATGCGGATCTTCCAGGAGGAGATCTTCGGCCCCGTTCTCGCGGTCACGTCGTTCAGCGACTTCGACGACGCGGTCAAGACCGCGAACGACACACTGTACGGACTCGGCGCGGGCGTCTGGACCCGCGACATGAACACCGCCTACCGCGCGGGCCGCGCCATCCAGGCGGGCCGTGTCTGGACGAACTGCTACCACACCTACCCGGCACACGCCGCCTTCGGCGGCTACAAGCAGTCGGGCATCGGCCGCGAGAACCACCGGATGATGCTGGAGCACTACCAGCAGACGAAGAACATTCTTTGTTCTTACAGC
This sequence comes from Streptomyces sp. NBC_00872, assembly GCF_045161915.1. NCBI lineage: Bacteria > Bacillati > Actinomycetota > Actinomycetes > Kitasatosporales > Streptomycetaceae > Streptomyces > Streptomyces sp. NBC_00872. The sequence goes on from NZ_CP108806.1 coordinate 394,770, forward strand.
CCTCAGAAGCTTGGCTTCTTCTAGAGCCTGAAGTCGGGTTGCTTGGAGGCATCGTTGGGCTCCAGGCAACCCGTCATAGAAGATACTCACTGTAATCAATTGGGTTTCTAGAGCTACAGTCTGGCGTCCAGGGGAGTTCCCGCCGGACCATTCGCGGACCAAAGATCTCCGACGGACCCAACCCACGAGCCGCCCTCATGAGCGCAGCGATCCGTGGATACCGGTAACCGTCGGCACCCGTACTTCCGTGTCAACGCCTCCACGGGCGGCGGCAAGTCGGTGACTCTGCGGTCATCGCCCTCCCCTTGAACCGCAGTCCCCGCGCTTGGTTCCCTGCGACAGGGCCAAGCGCTACCGGGCGCGCCGGGTGGTGATGAGCTGACCGTTGTGGAGCCGGTGGTTGAGGTCGAGGCCGCTGTCGAGCATCGCGAGGACATCGAGGTGGCGGTCGGCGGGCACGGTCGCCACCCGGCGGCGGTCGCGGCCGACGCGGATGGTGGGGTGGCGCTCGCTAGGCCGTGCGACGCTGACCGGGCCGTCGGGTGTCCCTGCTGCCAGCCGAGTTAGCGGGGTGGTGGCGGCGCGGTTGTCGAGGAGCTGGTTGATCGGGTCGGAGGGGGTTCGGACGTAGTCGAGGAGGTCCTGGACCTCGTAGTCGTTCGCCTCGTACTGCCGCGTCCAGCCGTCGATGTGGTGCTGGGCGGTCCACTGCCGCAGGCCGGCCGACCGGTGCCCCAGGCGGGCGGCATCGCGGCCGAGGAGGTGGGCGATGCGTCGGGAGGTGATGCCGGAGGTGAGCAGGGTCAGGGCCTGCTCGGTGTCGACGCCGTGGCGGATGTGCCAGGCGGTGTGCGTGTTGAGCCTGGGTACGCCGGGAGAGAGCACGGGACTGGTGTTGACCAGGTTGATGAGGGCGCCGACGGTCCAGCTTAGGGCGTGCCCGAAGGCGGTGCTGATGTTGCGTACCGCCTGTTCGAGCGCCCACCCGGCAGCGACGCCGGGCTGCCAGGAACGGGCGAGGTCGGGGATCGTGGTGCCGGAGATCCACTCGCGGAGCGCGGGGGCGATCGGGACGTCCATCTGTGTGCCCCGTGTCTCCTTGTCCTTGAAGCCCCAGGTCTTGGTGACCTCCGGGACGTGGTCGAGTAGACGGTCGAAGACCTGGTGCTCGGTGAGGAAGTCGAGGGTGCGTTGCAGCGACCACTCCTCCGGTTCGGCGAGCCGGTCGCCTCCGATGGCGTCGTCCACCGTGTGCCGGTCGAGCAGCACGGCCAACTGGTTCGCGAGCCAGTCGAGGTAGCGGGCCGACCCCAGGCTGGTGCCGGTGGCGGCCCACCGGCCGGCCTGGGCCGGGTCGGTGGTCTCGAACACGGTGGCAACCTTGTCCGCGAGGGTGAGCCACCGGCTGGTTTGCCGCCCGTTGCCTCTCTGGGACAGGGCGAACAGTGCGTCCAGGGCGTCGATGGAATTGCCCTGCGGCGTCGGCGAGGAAGCGTGGAGCTGCAGGACGAGCCAGACGAACGAGGCGAAGTCTGCGGCGATACCATCCGCCAGCGCGAAGACTCCGTCAGCGTCCTGTCGCAGGGTGTCCTCGGCGTCAGCGAGTGCGGTCAGGGCCTCGTCGGTCAGCAGTGCGGAAACGACGCGCAACTGCTCCGGGTCGGGGTTGAGGGAGTCGAACTCGTCGGGGCGGGGCGGGTAGGGGCGGGTCAGGAAGATCCACCCCTCGCTCTCCCGACCGGCCCGCCCGGCGCGGCCGATGGCGTTGAGGAGCTCGGCGGGGGACAGGGTGCGCTGGCCGTCGTAGGTGAGCGGGTCGCCGTCGACCTTGTGGTGGATGATGACGGTACGCACGGGCAGGTTGACGCCGTCGGTGAGGGTGCTGGTGCTGGCGATCGCCAGGAGCTCGTTGCGACGCAGCGCGCCCTCGACGGCGTGCAGGACATCCTCGGGCAGGGCGCCGTGGTGGTAGGCGACGCCGTGCCGGGTGCAGCGCACTAGCGGGTGTTCCGTGCCGAGCGTGTCGGCGAGGTAGTCGGTGAGAGCCTCGGCTTCGGGCCGCTCGGGCAGGCACTCGGCGATGGCGAGTGCCGCGTCACGGGCTGCCCGCCGGGTGCCGACGACCATCAGCACGCTGCCGACCGCAGTGAGTTCCGCGGCGCCAGCGGCGAAGACCTGGTAGTCGGCGATCCCGCCTGGCAGACGGGTCCGCGCGTTCCACCGGCCTGCGGAGCCGGCGAAGCGCCGCGTGCCCACCTCTCCGGTAGTCAGTCGGGCGATGGCGGACGAGGCGGTCGGCCGGACATCAAGGAGGGTCTCGACGGGCACGGTGGCGAGCACCGGCGAGGCATGCTTTGCCGTCGGTCGCCGCTCCGTCAACTCGGCCTGCTCCGCTATGAGGTTCGGATACATGAGCCCGTGCATCCGGCGCGGGCCCCGCCAGGTGTCGGTGAAGTAGACCTCCCGTTCGGGGCGCTCCGGGTCGAGCCACGAGGCGATGTCGCCCTTATTGCCGACCGCCGCGGACAGCAGCACGAGTCGGATGTCCCTGCGAGCCTGCAGCAGCGTGAGCAGGCTCTCCAGCACGAAGCCGCGCCGCCCCTGGCCCAGGTGGTGGGCCTCGTCGACGACGACCAGCCCGACCTCCGCCAGTGCTTCGCCGGGGTGGTTGCGGATCATGTGCATGAGCCGCTCCGGGGTGACGATCTCCACGTCCCCGCCGTCCGGCTGGGCCGAGGAGGTCCAGGTGCCCAGCGGAAAATCCGGTTGCTCTGCAGCCAGGCGCCGCCCGAGCACCCGCAGCCGGCCCCGCAGTGTCCCGCGCATCTCCCGCCCCAGACTGCGCATCGGCGACACGTACACCACGCGCCCGGGGCGCTGCGCCAGGTGCGAGCAGATCACCAGCTGCGCCATCAGCGTCTTGCCCGCGCTGGTCGGTACACTGATCAGGCTTCGAGACGTCGCCGGGTCGAGCGGATTGCCGCGCTTGAGCATCAGGAGCTGGCGCTGCGGCGGCCAGAGCGTCATCACTGGCGGCTCCGACAGTGCGAAGCTCCGCGACACTGCCCGGGGAGTGCCCGGGGGGAGCAGTTGGTACAGGCTGCTGGCCGCCATCTCCCCACTCAGCTGGTACAGATGCGCGGCAACCCACCGCGCGAGCCGGTCGCCCCCGCCGGCCGCCTGCGTCATCACGTCCCGCAGCAGCCGCTGCGCCGCCAACAGATCCCGTTCCTCGCCCACTGCCAGGAACTGGTACAGGTGGAAGACGGCCTCCACAACGGCCTCTGCGGGCCCGTACATGGTCCCCGCCAGGGACTCGCGGCGCATCATTGCCCTCACCCCACGCAGCTGCCGCCTCCACGCACGCAGCGCCCGGCCCAGCTCTGGGCGGTCGAAGCCGAGAAAGATGACGCCGACCTCTACCGACAGGGTGCCGATGTGCCCGCGCAGTTCACCGGTGATGTCAACGAGAGCGTGGACCTGCCGGTAGACGGCGGTGGCGTTCGGGTCCTGCTCGCTGCGCCGGTATCCGGCTTGGGCGGCGAAGGCGATCTGGAGCCGCTCAGCCTCGGGTCTGCGTTCGTCGCCCAGGGCGAGGTCCATCAGGTGCGCGCTTGTGGCGAAGGCTCGCCGCACCTGCACCGCGTCGTAGCCAGGAGTCTCCGGGGCGAGCGCCGCGAGCCCGTGCAGGTACCACGCCGTGGCGAGGGTCTCGTCCTCGATCTCCCGCTCACCGCGGAAGGCCGCGACCTCTAGCTCGGTCATCGCCGCCAGCAGGTCCCGTGCGCTGGGCAGCACCCCGCCCGCCCGGTGCTCGCCGAGCGCGGACGCGAGTACCTCCAGGTCTAGAGTGCGCTCCACACGTACCTCCTCACGTCCTTCGCGAAGTCTTCAAGGTCTTCGATCGCCACCACTACGCCCTGCAGCGCGCCCGGGTGGGTGTGGGTGGTGAAGTGCTGGTGCGAGCGCTCGAAGGCCGTGTCCGGGATGTATTCGGCGTCGAGAGCGATGCTGACCCCGCCGTTCCCCGACGCCTTCGCGTCCACCCATTGCCGAGCTATTGAGGCAACGAACTCCCGGGTGTCGGGGGCCAGCTCCCGGCCTCCCCACGAGATCTGACCCAGGTACCGCGCCCCCCAAGTGTTCAACTGCTGCCATGCCTTGCGGATCGTGTCGCTCGGCTTCGTCTTTTCCGCGGTGAATTTCTTCATCTCCCACAACCGGAAGACGAACCCCAGCTCGCTGCCGGGCACTCGGTGGATCACCAGCCCGTCCGGCCCGCTGTCCGTCACCGTCGATGAGGGCGGGTCCAGGATCTCCACGCTGCGCCCCGGCTCGGGGGGAAGGTCGCGGGTGGAGAGATACCAGAGCCACTCGCCTACGTAGCCAGTAATGCCGGTGGTGTCGTTGGCCTCGAATACCGGGCCGGCGTAGAGCAGGACGTGGGCGCGATCGGGGCCGGTCAGCGGGGTGCCGGCCAGGGCGCTGTCGCGCCAGAGCCGGTATGCAAGGTCGTCCAGGTCGGTACGGGCCCGCATGATCTCGTCGGCGATGATCCAGGCTGCCGCATCAAGGTCCTCGGGCTCCGGCCCGATGGTTACCACCAAGTCCCACGGGCACACCTGTCCGATGCCGCGGCTCTCCCGCTGAGTGAAGTCCACAAGGCGGCCTCCGGCGGCCCGGGCGCGCTCCATGGCCTGCAGTGCGGGTATCGACACCCGTCCCCACCCCCGCTCCTGACTCGGTGCCGAGCCCCGCGGCAACACGGATCACCCTACCCAGCAAAATCTGGTCTGTGAGGGCGGATACTGCGTGAGCGTGGCCGCGGCCCTGGGCGCGGCGGCCACCGGCCGTATGGCACAGCGACTGAACGGTCATGATCGGTGATGGCTACCCACCGTCACCACCGAATACGGCCAGACCTACATTTCGAACAGTTGCAGCTGCCCTTCAGTGTCGACGTCGAGTGCCTCCAACTCCAAGTTCGGCACAGGCTGTTCCACCGGCGATGCGTCCTGCGCGTCATCCAAATCGTCTGAAGCGCCGGATTGGACCGCGGCCCCTGCGTCTCCCGTTTCCGCCTCGTCGTCCTTCGGTGTCGGCAGTACGTACTCCTGTGCCAGGCCGGCCAGGTGAAGTGGCAGGGGCAGGGCAAGGGCCTGGTCGTAGTCCGAGGGCTGGCGCAGAATATGGGTGAGGAGCGCGAGGGACCTCGGGTCGTCGCCGTCGTCCCGATGGCAACCGACGACGGCGATCTCCAGCAGCCCCGGCATCCAGGCCGCCTGGCCGGTGTCGATGGTGGGTTCACCCTTGCGCTTGCCCTGGGCGATCGGCCGGGGCGAGAGCTTGTCGGCGGTCACCGCCGCGTGCTTGAACTGCACGGGCTTGGCCGTCGTACTGAAGAACACGCGGCCGTCTTCAGCGGCATCCTCTGGCACCCACAAGCCCTGCTGGATGCCGTTCGCCTTGCCCTCCGGGGCTCTCCCCCACCACTGAGGAGTCTCGTTCCGGGCGCCTGCGCGGACCCGGACCATCCGCAGGTCGGGGTCGAGGCGACGAGCGGGAGCGAGGCCGTCCTGCAGGCGATCCCGTTCAATCCGGCCGTCCTGGAGCCAGGTCCAGTGCGAGCGGGCGTTGTGGGCCTCGGCGAACAGGACGGTTGGTGCAGTGCGCAGGGAGGCACGCAGACCCTGAAGCCACTCGGCGGCCTCACGGCGCTGCCGTTCGCGTCCTTGGTAGCGTTTCGGGCGCTCGGTCCCACTTTCCGTCTGCACCTCCGAGGTGTCGGCCTCGTCGACCCGTGAGCCGCGCTGGCTGGGCAGAACGGTCTTTACCTCAGCTTTTGTGGTCAGCCTCAGCAGGAGTTCGGGGTAGGGGACCCAGGCGCCTGCACCGGAGCGTGCCTCGGGGTCCCAGCCTTCGACACGGGCCGCGTCGGTGCCGGCCGGATCGGGGGTGATCATGACGCCGACCGGGAGGTACGCGGCCCAGCGATTCCGGGTCGTACGGTTCTTACGGACCATCCACAGTGCGGCATGCCGCAGTCCGTCGGGCAGTCCATCGTGCTCAGCAAGCCGGGGGAGGGTGCGCGCGCCGAGCTGCCGCAGGCCGTCGTTCCAGGCACTTAGCGTGCGGTGCCGCAGGCTGGACGCTGTTTCCGCGCCCTTGCCGTTCTCGTCGCCTGCTTCGGGCACCGTGGTGAACTGTGTGACGAAGCCTGCCTTGGCACAGCCGATTCGCATGGCGAACTTCGGGTCGTGCAGTCTGCTTGGATATGACGCGACGCGGCCGATCTCTACAAGGGCGAGGGCAGGCGCTTCGGTAGTGCGTTCCGCAGCCAGCCACTGTGCGGCGCTGTCGCGGCGGGCCACTGTCGCGGCGGTCACCTGGACGTCCTTGATATGGGTGCCGGTGGGCAGGTCGAGCGGGGCAAGGAGGCTGTCGGCAGTACGGTCACTGAGCGCGACGAGCGGGCGCATGCAGCGGACCCGCACGGTCAGCTCCGGAGCGGACCACTCGTGCACGACCGGCGCGCCGGCCGTGGCGTCGTCGTACTGCTGTGCGGTGAAGGACCCGCCGTCGCCCTTGAAGCCCAGAAGCTCGCCGAGGGAGGCCAAAACGGCGTCGCGAAGCCGCGGCGACTGCCACAGCAGCCGTGCCTCAAGCACGGGAGCGCCGCCCTGGCGCGCTACGCCGTCGAGAGCGTCCAGCGCGTAGGCCGTCGCCAGCCGGCGCTGAGCGCACCGTTCCGCTTCGACCGTCTCCTTGTCGCCCTTGGGGATGTTTGCGGGCGTGCCCCGGTCGACCAGCGCGAGGTCCGGGGCGCGGCGCAGTTCGGACGTGAGGGCGCCTTCCGCCCAGGCTGTGAGCTGCGAGAGCTGGTGTGCCATGAAGCCGGGGCCCACATCGTGCCGCCCCATAGCGGTGCGGTACAGAATGCCGGCTCGGGCATCGTCGCGCAGCCAGGACGCGGGATCGGTCAGGATCGCGTCGGGGTCCGGGAAGGGCTCGCCCAGGGGCAGCCCGGCGAGCATCGCTGCGGGGCCGCCCGCGCGCCACCGGTCGGCGAAGTCACCCTTCTCACCCATGTCCTTGTCCCAGTAGCGCTCCAGAGCGGCGACGGCGAACCGCTCGCTGCGGGGCGTGCCCGGCAGGAACGGCCTGCGCGGACGCAGCAGGACGGTGGTGCTCGCACCCCACGGGAGGCGCAAGCGGCCCGTCTTGGCGCTGGTACGAGTGGCCCAGCGGCGAACCGACCAGCGGAGGTTGAAGCGCGGCAGCGGGTCGAACGGCACGGTCTGGAGCGTGATCGACAGTGTCACCGACCACCAGGAGTCCTGCTTCTCGTCCGGCCCGGGGAACCGGATCGGCTCGGAGACGAGTTGGGCACCCTGGTCACGCGGTCCACGTGGCATGGCCCGGAAGATGAGCTGCCCACCGTCGTAAAGGTATGGGCCCAGGGCGAGGATCCGCCGGGCCAGCCAGTCGGGGCTGAGGCTGTACTGGTGCGGTGACGGACGTGCGGTGCCGCCATCGGTCGGGACATCACGCGGCAGGAGTTCATGGTGGACGGTCTCCCAGCGCGGCGGATGGGCGGCCAGTTCTGCGACGGTCTCCTTCAGCAGGCCGCGATACTCGAGCTCGGGCCGCAAGTCACGCAGCCAGTGCTTGAGCACGGTGTCCAGGACAGGGCCGGGGAGCGGGTCGGGGAGGTCGGCGGGCGCACACAGCCAGTGGGCCGACGCGCCCGCGTCACGGTCGTGGAAGGGGCGTGGCAGCGCGAGGACGTCGGGTGCAAAAGCCTGCAGGACCTGTTCCAGACGCCAGGTCGGTGCTGTCTTCCACGGCTCCTTGCCCGCCGCCACCCGGGGCGCGTTGCACAGAGTCAGAACGGCGTCCCGCCACTGCTCGGGGAAGGGCAGGACGCGGTAAGGCGCGGTGTGAGAGGCCAAGGCGTCGGCCGGACGCCAGGCCGTGGTACGGGCGGAGCGATAGACGGGTGGCATGGGACGGCTCCTCGCGAGCAGAGTCGGGAAGTCAGCGATGGGTCATCGTGCGCAGGGCGTTGTAGAACGGCTGGTACAGGAGACGGACCAGAGAGCGAGCAGACGGGTCGGGGTGGGGCGGGGCGGTGTCGGGCCCGTCCGTCAGGTATGGGTCGAGGATGCCGGCGAGGGCGTGGAGCAGGCCGTCGGTGCCCGGCACATCAGTCCCGGAAGACGGCTGACCAGTGCCGCCGGGCGCGAGCTGTCTCGCCAGGCGAGGCGAGAAGGCGGCATCGACGAACACCACCCGGGCGGGCACTCCGCCGCGCACCAGACGGCCGATGACCTGCCAGAGCGTGACGAGTTGGTCCCACGCGAAGGCGCGCTTCTCCCAAGCCGGCAGTGAACTGTAGGCATACCTGCGGTTGAGCAGCCGACGCCATTCGCGGCGGCCCTGCTGGCGCAGGACTCCGGCCGCCTCGTCCAGCGATCCCGCTTTCTCCATGAGTTCGGTGAGCGTGTGCGGGCCGTCGAGACTGTCGCGGCGCGGCTGGTCGCGCAGCATGCCGCTCAGCCAATCGTTGACCGCGAAAACGGACAGGTCAAGGTCGTCAGGGCGGGGGTGAGGGCGGACCAGGAACAAAGCCGTGCCGAAGGCCGCTTGCCCCTCCTCGTTGAGGATGTTGTGGCCCCGCTCGACGGCCAGCAGTGGAGCGACCAGGACTTCTGCGGTGTCATCGTCGGCGAAGCGTGCGACGTCGCCACGCCGTAGCGTCGCCGGAGTCTCGTCCCACTGCCCCGGGGCGGTGGCCGGTCCGTCGCTGCCGCGGGCCTCGTCATCCGGGATCAGCGCACTCACCTTGCCACGCCAGGCGTCGAACCGGTGCAGTGCCTCGGCCACCGCAGCGGCTTCCCGGTAACTGCCCACAAGGATCAGCGCTCTCCGCCGCGTCGTCTCAGGGATACGGCTGATCTCCTGGCCCAGCACCGAAGTACCACCCGGGCCCGGTTCGCCGAGCCGCCGGGCCATCGCGACCGCCTGGGCGAGCCGGTCACGCGGCGGTGTGCCGGAGAGGCTCATTGGGCGTTCGTCCCGGTCGTAGAGGAAACGGGTGGCGAACGAGGTTCGGGCCACCGCAGCCAGGGACACGTCGGTGGGCTTGAGGACGAGGCTCACCGGGACGCGGACATGGGCGCGGCTGGACTCGCCAGCCCAGCTGGTACCGGACATCAACACGACGTGCGGGCCGCCACGACCAGTGGCCGGGTCGGCGCCGAGGCTGTTCAGGTTCAGCAGCAGCTCGCGCCCGACTCCGGCACACCGGAAGAAGCGCAGGGTGCCGCCGCGGCGGCCGGCGTCGTCGCGTTCCTCTCCGTCCGGGAGGTACTGGTAGCCGAGGATGTTGCCCATGGGCGCCTCGGGAACCAGCGGGGCGTAGTCCAAGGGGACTCGCCGGGCCAGCTCCCTGCCCTGGGAGTCCAGTCGCAGGGCGGCCTCCACGTGCGGCCATAGGAAGGTGAGTCGCTCCAGCCTGTGGTGGAGGGTGCTGAGCAGCAGGAGAAAGGAGAGCCGCAGGCACAGGACGTCCCACCAGTCCTTCGTCGGCTCGGGCGGGGGCGTGGCGGATGCGGGCTGTTCGGCCCGTACTTCCTCCGTCACCCGGTCGACGAGCTGACCGGCCAGCTCACGCACCCGATCCCTCGTGCGGCCCGCTGCCATGTGGTGCAGGAGGGCGTCGGCCGTGTCGGTGAGGACGCCGGTGAGCGGGTCGGGGGCGTCGCCTTCTCCGAACGGATCGTCGCGGAAGGCATCCCAGGCTGCCTCGAGCAGGCGGCGGACCGGGGAGAGCGCGAGGTGCGGGGAGGGGCCCGGCTCGTCCGCCACGTCGTCATAGCCCTCGTAGAGTTCAGCGCTGTCCTCACCCATGTCGGCCGCGGCGGACGCCTCCCGTTCCACCTGGTACTGCTCGCCTTCGCGGTGGCGCCGGGTCACATCGCGGAACAGGTCGTCGAGCAGGCTCTGCTGGAGGGTCCACGGGCTGAAGTAGGCGGGATCAGCCCACTCCCGGAGGTTCTCGTCCTTGATCAGCAGAGCGCAGAGCGGATCGACGGCAAGGGTGACGGTTCCCAGTGCCCGGTTCCACTGGGCGACCTGGCCGTCGGTCAGCGGCAGGCGGGCGCGCCTGCTCAGCTCCTCGATCTTGTAACGGTTCAGCTGGTCGAGCCAGGAGTCGGTGTCGGGGCGAACCAGCGTGCCGGAGGGGGTGAAGAGGCGGTCCAGTGCCATCTGGACGCTGTCTGCCTCGTCCACGAAGATCAGGTCGCTGCGCAGACAGGCCAGTTCCAGCTGGCGCAGCCGCTCGTCGTTGAGTTGCACGGGCACCTGGCTCTGTACCAGGCTGGCCGGGTTGGCCACCCAGATCAGAGCGTCGACCTGCGCGCGGGCAGCCGCGTGGCGCGGGCATTCGCCCCACAGAGGGCAACCGTGCGGGCGACCGGGCAGGCGGTCAGGAGCGTGGGCCTGGCGGGGTGCGGTGTTCCTCCGGTCGGGAGTCCACTGCTCCAGGACGACCGATTCCGGTTCCGCTGGGCCGCGCTGTGGCTCGGGATGCAGCCGGGTGCATGGTGCGTCGCGGTATTCCAGCGGATCGCCGTCGACGCCGCGCAGACCGCTCACTGCGCAGGCGGTGCTCAGCAGGTCGAAGCCCGAGTCGTCGTGGTCGAGGAGGTTATCGAATCCTCGGGCGGAGAGCCGCCGGTGCAGCCGCTGGACGTGTTGCTCGCGTGTCGTGGTGCCGAGCACCGGCGCGACGGCGATGTCGAGTGCCTCGAAAAGACTGCACAGCCGTAGCTGTTCGGCGACGTCTCCGACGACGAGCGTGGTGCGCAGCGGAATCTCGCGCCGGGCGGCCCAGACTGCCACCAGAATCATGAACGTGCTCTTGCCGGCGCCGACCATGCCGGCCAGGTGCACCATGCCGGCCAGTTCGACCTCGTCGGCCTCGATGTAGTCCGTTCCCGGGGCATTGCGGGGCGCGAACCTGACCCCCTCCAGCCGCTGTTCCCAGTGACCGGGATGCGGGACCTCCGCCTCGCGCTCGGCCTCGTCCATCCACCGGGCCGTTACGCGCAGTTCGGCGCGGCACACGCTGAGGGGCTCGCCGCCCCCGGGCCGTCCTGCGGCAAGGTCGTGGCCGGGTGGGTTGGCGCGGACGAGTTCCTCGGGAATGGTAACCGAGGCGTTGCGGCGGCGTTCCTGGAAGGAACTCGTCCCTGCCGGGGCCGGTTTGAGGGCACGGGTGACCAGGTCCGGCAGCCGGCTGAGGGCCTGGTCGTAGACGTCCATCCGTCGCCCGGCCACCATCGGCACCACGGGTCGGGGACCGCCGGTGGTTCCGGCCGACGGCAGCTCGTAAGCCCGCAGCCTGTCGGAGACCGACCGGTAGGCGTCCAGCGCCTGCCGCCAGGCGCGCCGCCGCAACGGCCACAGGAGGTGCCGGGCGGCGGCCAGGGCCGTGCGCTGCCACGGATGCTGCGCCAGCCCGGCGTGTTGCGCAAACGGATAACCGCCAAACAGCGCATAGGCATCCACGGCATCCGCCGTAGGGGCAAGCCGTTCGAGCAGCCGCAGCCCCAGCTCGACGCGGCACAACTCGACCGGGCCGAACCCGTCCGGAGCACCGGCCTCGGGCCACTCGTCTCTCAACTCCCCCGCTACCGCCTCGCACCAGGCTTTCTCGTCACGCATCTGTGCCCTCCTGGCTGTAGGCGCGGGTGCCACGGCGCGACTCGGCCAGCCGCTGCCGGGCAGCCCGGATCAATTCGTCGTCGGTGAGCAGGCGTACGGCAGCGGCCGCCGCGGGCCGGGCTCGCTGAAACGCCTGCTGATAGCCGGGGCGCTCGCGCACTCGGTATATAGGCACCACATAGAACGCCTCGTCGTACGAAGGCTCGGGCCGCACGGGGCGGGCGGCCCGGCCGAGGAAGGCCGGATGAGCCCAGTCCTTGACGTCGACGGCCCAGCGGTGGCCGTCGGGGAAGACCACCAGCACGTCGTAGGCGTCGAAGCCGGGCCACATGGTGACGTCGAGGCCCAGACCGGTGAGCCGGTCCTCCAATTCCACCTCAGCCAGTCCCGGCCCGGTGACGTGTCGGCGCAGCGGGCGCTCCAGCTGGTATAAAGTGCCGGCGTGAGCCGCCTCGATCAGACGGCCGACCGGCGGGTCTCCCTGCCGTCGGCAGCGATCCCGCTCACACCACCACTCTCCGCCCGCAATCGGCGTCAACAGTGTTCCGCAGCGGCCGCACACCGCATAGCAACCGTCCCGGCTCCAGGAACGAGGGACCTCCGGGTAGATCAGGTCGATGAGCTCCCAGACCGGCTCCAGCGTGAAGTCGCCGTGCAGGGCAAAGAGTTCCTGGGCCGTCAGCACTGGCCGCCGCACCAACAGGCTGCGGAACTCGGTGTATGCGTCCTCCTCTCCGTGGCTGCGGCAGCGGTCCAGAGCGGTCCGCATTACCTGCTGATCGCGATGCCGCACAGCCGGGTCGAACGCCGAACGTTCCCATTCGCTCCACTCATGGCACAACTGGGTGGGGCGATGCGAGTACGGGTCGAGCAAAACATCGTCCGGGCCGACAGCGTCCGACGGCAGCGAAAGCGGCCAGTCCTCCAACGGGATGTCGGCACACCGCTGGACGAGTTCGGCGAGTGAGGCGGGGGGTCGGAGTCCGCCGCGGAGCCAGGCAACGACCGTCCGGTCCAGGGCGAGTTGGACGACGGGAGGGTACGGAAGACGGAAGGCGTCCAACCCAGTGGTGTGGTCCAGGACACACAGGGCCCGCGCCACGGTGGCCAGCAGCGGCACGCCGTCATGGGCCGCCCAGGCATCGAGTGTCTTGGTGTGCGAATCGAAGGTGGCAAGGGGACTCGCGGGCACGGTTTCCACTCCAGGTGGTGCGACGAGCGACATGACGGAGACAAAGGGAACTTCCCTCAACCTGCGGCAGCCACGCGCTCTTTACCAGTGGCACACCAGGACAGTGCCTCACAGCCCGTGCAGTCGTAACCGGGTCGGGGCACCGCGTCGTAGCGGGTCTCGGCGGACCAAGGCACGGTGTACGAGGCAAGGACGGTACGGGCGTGCTCGACCGTGGCCTCATCGCCCGGGTCGAACTCCTCAAGTGACACCCCGTCCGGGCGCAGAATCTCCAGTTCCACGCGGGACCGTCGCGAATCGCCGCCGAGCACGCCGGCCGCCAGAAGCAGTACCGAGAGGGCGAGCTGTGGATGCTTCTCCAGCAGAACGGACCGGCCGCCCGGTGGAAACGCGCTGGTCTTGGTCTCGCGAACGACTACGCCACCGCGTTCCTCGTAGACCAGGTCGCACGAGGCGATGACCATGACGTCGGACTGCGGGTCGTGGGCCATCACTCGATGCTGCGGGCGGAACCGCTTCGTTGCCGGATTGTCGAGCGGGCACCTGGCCCGGTGGGCCCGGAGCATGCCTAGGGCAGGGGTCAGCTCCTCGTCCGTGAGGCCGGGCAGGTGTGCGGGCAGAGGCACCTCGTGGCACGGCGGGGCGTCCGCCGAGGCGTGACGGGCGTTGAGCCAGCTGTCGACGGCCCGGCCTCTGCGCACGGCCTCGTTCTCCGGAACGGAGTTCGGCAGCTTGAGTACGCGGGTCAGGTGGTAACGGGCGGGGCAGTCGCGGTGTGCTCTCAGGTCGCTGACCGATACCGTGCGCCGCTTGCGAGGCCGCGTGGGAGGTGGGAGCACGAGGAGAGCGGGAACCCGCGGTACGACGGAGCACTCGGGTAAGACCTTGCAATCCGCGCAGTGGGCACCGGCGATGCGTTCGCGGCCGTCGAGGACACGGCCGAGCCGGGGCACGACGTGCTGCTCGTGCAAGTCCATGATCTCTTCAGCGGTCCAGTCCGCGAGGACGTCGGTCTCCGTTGTGCGCAGAAGACGGACCCGGCCTTCGGCGAGGCCGGCGGAGTAGACCCGGACACGTTCTGGCCGCGGTGGTGGCGCCGGGTGTCTGAGGGCTGGGGAGTGGTGCTCGAAGGAAGGGATGCGGGCCGGAGTGCCGTAGTACAGGACAGAGGCGGCAGCGGCGAGTTCGGGCAGTGGGAGGCGCTCCTTGGCATTTCCCTTGGCGGGAATCACGAGTTCACGCAGTCTTGCGTCGTCCGAGACGTACTGCCTCCCCCAGACAGTGCGCTCGTAGTCGGTGATGCCGCGCTTGTCGGGTTCATCGAGCGTGCGGAACGCGATCCATTCGTCCGGGGCGCGGAACGTGCGGGGGAGGTCGACGCCGTTGCGGCTTTCCTGGTCCCTGCGCCAGGCATCGAGGTAACGCTCGGCGGCCGCCACCGACCAGGTCACGTGCTGCGGCAGGCACCGGGACCGCGTCGGGCGACACCGTTCCAGGGCCTCTTCGATGCTCTGCGCCGCGCTGGACTCCATTTGGTCGAGCAGTTCCTGCACAAGGGCGAACGGAAACTCCTCGCGTGGGGTCTTGGACGGAACCCGTTTCGCAGCGAACACGTCGCGACGGACACTGAGAGCACGGTTCATCGGACAACCGGTCTCCTCGTCGCGCAGATGGCGAACCGGAATGCGGGCCAGACGCCCGACGCCGACCGTACCGGGAGGGTTGACCCAGAGCTGCACGGTGCGGACTCCTTGCGGTCTCGACAGTGAGAGCATCACCGTGACAGAGCTCTGTGAACAAAGTCAAGGCACGTAGGAATCTCCTGTAGCTTGATGCCTGACGGTTCGCCAGGAGAGGCAGGGAGTGTGCGTGGTGGAGCCATGGCCGGCGGGGAAGAAGCTCGCGGGCAGATTCAGCCGCGCCGGAGAAGGCGCCTGGGGTGGCATGGGGGTCGTTTACCGGGCGACCGACGACAGGCACGTCGGGCGGGCGGCCGCAGTGAAGTTCCTTTGGCCTCGAGATCCGGAGGCCGCCCTGCGCGGGTACCGGACTCCCACCCCACAAGAGCTACGGCGTTTCGACCGCGAGTGCGAGATGCACCAACGCTTCGGTGGCCAGGGCGTGCCAGCCTTCGTCCACGCTGATCTCTCCCCGCTGCGCCCATACCTCGTCACCGAGTACGTCGACGGCGATGACCTACATGCTTTTCTCACTCGGAACAGACCCACCCTGTCAGCCGCGGCGTGTGTGATCGTCCCGCTGCTGGAAGTGCTCGGGCGGGTGCATGGCGCGGGCGTGGTGCACCGAGACGTCAAGCCAGCCAACATCCTGCTGGCCCGACGCGACGGCGGCGTATACCTAACCGACTTCGGCATCGCCCTGCCAAAAGATCCGGCGGCCACCCGATACACCAACGGCCGGACGCCCGGCACGATCGGCTATATGGCTCCGGAGATCCACCGCGGCGAACGCAACCCGGGCCCGGAGGCCGACCTCTACAGTGTCGCCTGCATCGCGTTCCAGATGGTGACCGGACGGCTGGTCTTCGAGGCTGGCCACTCCGACTACGACTTGGCCCGCCTGCACTGCGAGGAGCGGCCGCCGCTGCTCAGCGATGACGTCCCCGGTCTGCCGTCCGAGGTCGTGGACATCACGGACCGTATGCTCGCCAAGTCGCCCGCCGATCGACCGCCTCTGGAACTGGCGCTTGAGATCTGGCGGCCCCTGTTGCCCTCGCCGGGCGACCCCGCTCCACGCCCGGCCCTCGACCCGGACCCGACGCTGCCCCGTCGCGCCCCGGAGACCGCTGCGGCCCCGCTCTCGGAAGCATCGCCCATGGGTCCGCGCCGCCCTCGGGTGCATCGCCGACCCGTCGGCGGTCCCACCCGGTCCGCTCTCCGGAATCTGTGCGCCGAGGCCGAGATCGAAATCGAACGCGGCGAACCGGACAAGGCCGTCGACGAGCTGACCGCCATGGTGATGCGCGCCGAGCAGTGCCTTCCTGGGGCGGTCCGCGAGGTGCAGGGTGCGCGCCTCGTCGTGGCCCGTGCTCATCTGCTGCGTGGGGAGACCGCCTCCGCGGGCCGCATCTGCCGGGATGTCGCCAGGCGGCTCGCGGACGCATCGGCCGGCACGGATACCGGTGAACTGCGAGCACGGGCACGGCTCGTCGCGGTCCAGGTGATGACCGCAGAAAGGAGCCCGGTCCAGGCGGTGGCCGACACTTGGCTGGAGCTGGCCGAGGAACTCGCGTCCTGGCCCGGGCCAGGACCATCCCGCCAGACCGTGGAATTCTGCCGAGAAGTAGGAGTCGAAGTGAAGGAACTTGTTCTGGACGCGAGGCAAGGTGAAGTGTCCCCGGCGCTGCCCGAGGCAATCCGCAAGCTGCTGGATCGCCTGCCAGGGCCAGCTTGAGGAACTCCGCGGAAACCGGGGCCCCGCCCCTCACTCCTCCGTCAGCCTGCCCTGGGCCAGCAGTCCCGACAGCATGCCGGAGAGCACATCACCGTGCCTACCGAGGTCAGCCACCGCCTCCCGGAACCGGACAAGCCGACGGTAGACCTCCCCGATCCGCCGCTGCCGCGTCGCCGGCGCGCGCAGGACGCGCAGTCGGCGTACGTCGACTCGGGAGGAAGAGGAGGCACGGGTCCCTGCCCGCTGGTCGTTGCCTGGCGCGCTCAGACACGCGGCGAGGAAGAACGGGTCGAGCAGTGCAGGGTCGGTCCGCAGCCGGACGGTGTGGGCACCGAGCAGTCGCGGTCCCGCCGTCTCGACCCAGACGTCGAATCCGCCGGCCGCGGTCACGACCACGACATCGCCGAAGGACGTCAGGACCCCCTGCCCCTCAGCCTCCAACTCGGCGGCGTGCGCTGCGGCAACCCAGGGTTCCTCACCCCGTACGGCCCATGGAGTGACGACGCGCAGAGCATCCTCGGCCGGCGCTCCCTGCTGGATCAAATCGTCGGCGACAACCTTGCCGGGCGTCACGTCCAGAGCACCGGAACGCTCCAGATCACCCACGAAGATGTAGCCGAAGTCGTCCGGCACTGCGGCACTCGCCTCGTGTTCGCGAACGGCCTTGGCCGCATCGCCCATGTCCATCAGCGCCTTGTCCCAGCCGGTCCAAGCGCGGCGCAGTTCCACCGGCCCCACGGACCGCTCGGTCACGGTACGGCGAGAGGGCGTCAGGTCGGTCTCGTCGTCGAGCAGTTCCGCGGTCGGCACCCGTGTGACGCCAGGTAGGTCACTGCCACGCAGGGCCGCCACGGTGCGCTCACGCAGACCGTCCCAGTCGATGGCCGTGCCGCGACCGGTGAGCGCGGTCGTCCGGCAGTCCGCAGCGTCGACAAAGGTCACCTCGTCCGCGGGGTGTTCACGGGGCGTCGCCAGCAGCCACAGGTGCAACCCCACCCCATGCGGCGGCGCGCTCCCGGGTGGCAGCGCAACTACGGCTCGCACGGCCCCGGTGCGCACCAACCCCGCCCGGATTCGCCGTCCGGCCCGGCGCGAAGCGACACCCGGTGGCAGGACCAGCACTGCGACTCCCCCGGGTTCCAGCACGGACAGGCAGTGCTGCACCCACGCCAGCTCAGGTTCGGTCCGTGGTGGCGTGCCGTACGTCCAGCGAGGATCGGTCGCCAGTTCGTCGTGTCCCCAGGAACGTTCGTTGGACGGTGGATAGCTCAGAACCATATCGGCGCGGGAGGCGTGCCACAGGGGGGCATCAAGCAGTGTGTCCCCAGACTGCACCTGTCGCTCACAGCCAGGGAACTCCAGAGCCAGCCTGACTCGGGTCAGGCGAGCGAGGGCGGCATCGTTGTCGACACCTGCCAGCACAGGCGGAGGTACCTGTCCCGACCACCGCCGACCGGACGCAGCCAGCAGCGAACCCATTCCGCACGCAGGGTCCAGCACCCGACGCACTGGCGCACTGCCCTCACGCAGTTCGTCCGCCAGGGCCACCATGGTGTCGGCCAGTTGGCGGGGACTGACGATCAACTGACGTACGTGGACAGCATGCCAACGATCCAGCAGCACGGCGAAGGCTTCCCTCGGCGACTGACGAAGGGCCAGCCTCACGACCTCGTCCGCTAGCCTCCGGTCGGCAGCATCGGGTTCCGAGGCTCCACGCGGCGGGTTCATCGCCGGGATCGCCAGGCGCTCCCCCGCCGAGGCCAGTAGATGGGCCATCCCGTCCCGGTCGCCGAGGTCCTCGATCCGCGGCCAGAGACGGTCCCAGCCACTGGAGGACTCGTCGATCTTGCCGTGCCGTAGAAGCCAGGACTCCGCATCCGCCAGGGAGAACAAAGGGCTGGCATCCGTGCCGCCGACCGGTTCCGGGAAGTCGCTGTGCCGCCGCCTCCAGTTGCTCACGGCGGCACGACCGACTCCGGCAAACCGCGCGATCCCTGCAAGGCTGAGCGTGACCAGTTCATCGTGCTGCTCCATGGTCTCTCGTTTCAGGGATGGTCCAGCTGGATACGGCGGGCAACGACGCACCTGAGGCACGGTGCAGCCGACGAGCGAAGCCTACGCGTTGACTCTGTCAATGTACTCAGGCCCAGGGCGCACGAGAGGCGTGCCCAGCAGCGAGCCGCACGCACCGCTGTCATTCTCGACGCCGTGCCCGCTCCGAAGCAGATGCCACAGCGGAAGGGCAGATGCCTGGATTCGGTGGACTTTCCGCCTGGACAGGTCATTGCGTGGATCCCCGGCCGCTCCGCCACCAAGCTGCTCGTGGCCTGGCACTCCGGGGGCTCACAGAATCCTCGTGCGGTTCGTTCCGGCCGTGCGCGCGCTGACCGCGCAGAAGGCATGACACCAGGTTCCCGGCTTCGGCTGGATGAACGGGGGCCCGGCAGCAGCACCCGCTGGCTGATCCTATAGCCGAGGCCACCGGGGACAGCCCCGTGGACAGCTTCGCCTCTGTCATCGCCACAGCCTTCGAGAACATCATCGCGGTCCCCTTAGCCGCCCGTTCAAGTATCGCCACGCACTCCACATGATGTGTCATCGGAAAGACGTCACCAAGAGCACGGGCAGGAAAACCACCAGGTCAGTCGCCTTGAAGGAGCGTCTACCCGGGCTCTCGGCCGTCTGGAGCGTCATTTGAGCGTCACGGCGTCCGGCCCTCAACTGGGCGGCTCGTGGTCAATCCCCTCATGCCGCACTGGACCATCCCCGGCAGTCTTCCTCGGCTCAGTGGACTGCCTCGTGAACCGGTCTTGCAGCCTCCGCCGTGCTGACGCCGTGCGTAACGGTCCTGCTGCCGCTCTCCCGCCCGGCTTCCGGAACAGCAGTCGGCGCCCGCCGTACGTGACTGGCCGGTGCCGCTGAGGATCGGGCAGCCACAGAAGGCGCCGACATCGGCCCTCCTGTTTTCCCTCGTCAGAATGGCTCGAACGCAAGGCAGATGACACATCGTGAAGATCTTGCGCCGAAACTGTGTACCGGTGTACAAAATTGACTCACTGATCATTTTCAGGGGGTCCTGTGTTTGCCGTGCGTCCACTGGTCGCTTCTATCGCGTTCCTGATGGTGGTGTTGGCGGGAACCGAGGGAGCGGCTCTGGCAGCGGGCGCGTGGGCGGACGGGCCCCGTATCGGCGCCGGTGACTCTCCCGCCCAGGGCTGGGGTTCGGCTGGTGGGCGTGCTCATCGGACGTCGGCGGCGGCTACGGACTCGGCGGCGGAGGGCGGGCGTGACGGAGCGCTGAAGGCACCGGGCGAACTGCCCCCGGAGACCAGGAGATCCGGTGAGGTGCTGGGCGGTGAGTCCGAGCCGCCGACCATGGGGCCGGTTGAGGCCGTAGAAGGTCCCGCCGTCGACGAGCCCCGGGGCTTCGACGCGGAGACCAGCCAAGAGGTCGTCGGCCGACGGGCCGAGCGGGCCCGTACGTTCCTCAATCAGGACGGTACGTACACGACGCGCTTCTACAACGAGCCTGTCAACTTTCTCAGAAGTGACGGAAAGTGGCGGGAGATCGATACGAGCCTAGTCCAGCCCCAAGGCGACGGTGCCCGGACGATGAGTGGTTCGGATGCGGCCTGGGAGCCGGTGTCGGCGGCTGAGGAGATCTCGTTCGCCGAGTACGCGGACGCCGCTCCGGTTGTGGAGCTCGGCCTGGGTGAGGGGCAGTCGGTCGGGTATGCGGTCGACGGCGCCGCCCGTGCCCGGGGTGCTGTCGACGGCAGCGTCATCACGTATCCGGAGGTCCGGCCGTCGGCTGATCTGGAGCTGATCGCCGGCAGTGACTCCGTGAAGGAGACGCTGATCCTCAAGGACGCGGACGCTCCGGCGCGTTGGCGGTTCCCGCTGGAGCTGGAGGGGCTCACCGCGCGCCTCGACACCCATGGCGGTGTGGTCTTCGTGGACAGCGAGGGTGAACGCCGGGCCTGGATGCCGCCCGGCTGGATGGAGGACTCCAAGCTCGCGGAGAACGCCAACGAGGGGGCGATTTCGTCGGGGGTCTCGTACCAGCTCTCGGAGGAGTCCGGGCGTCAGATCCTGACCGTGTCGCTGGACGAGGAGTGGCTGTCCGCGCCGGAGCGGGTCTATCCCGTCCATGTGGATCCGTCGGTGAAGTCGGTGGCCTCGACCTCGGGCACATACGTGGAGTCCCCGTACAACCAGAACTTCTCCAGCGATACGGCGCTGAAGGTGGGCACGTACGACGGGGGCGGCCACAAGGCGGCGGGCTTCCTGCGGTTCTCCGGTCTGGAGACCACGTTGAAGAACGCCTGGGTGCTCGGTGCCGACCTCGCCCTCTACAACACCTGGTCGCAGTCGTGCACCGCTCGGCCGGTGACCGTGCACCCGGTCACCTCGAACTGGGCGGAGACGACCACGACCAATTATCCCGGCCCGGCGACAGGAGCGTCGCTGGCGTCGAAGAGCTTCGCGCACGGCTGGCAGCCGTCGGGGGCCAGTTCCTGGACCTGCGGTCCGGCCTGGGAGAGCATCAAGCTCGGCTCGGCCGGCCGCACGCTGGTGGACGACTGGACCCATGGGCGCAAGAAGAACTACGGCCTCGCGGTGAAGGCGTCGACGTCGGACTCCAAGGGCTGGAAGCACTTCGGATCGGACGACTATCCCGGCGGCAAGCCCAGCCTCGACGTCACCTGGACGAAGTACGGAGCCGCCTACAAGGTCGGCGGTTTCGTGGCGCCTGTGACGGCGAGCGCCGAGGGTTCGATGAAGGTCACGGTCACCAATCAGGGCCAGGACACCTGGCCCGCGGGCGGTAACTTCAAGTTGCGCTACAACCTCTACAACGAGTCCGGTACGGAGATCACGGACTCGTCGAAGATCCGCTGGACTGCCATGCCCAGCGCCGTCTCCCCGGGCGAGAGCGTCACGTTCGAGGCGAAGATCGCCCCGCTGGCGCCCGCCACGTACAAGCTCATATGGACCATGGACGACGTCGGTGTCAGCCGCTTCACGAGCGCCGGTGTGCCCGGAGCCGGGATCGAGTTCTCCGCGGTGAACGTGCCGCCGCAGCTGACTCATGAGTCCCCGTCGGGCGGAGCGGTCCTCGACTCGCTGCGTCCGACCCTGTGGGCCCAGGGCAAGGACAGCGACGGCTTCCCGGGCGGCGCCCTCCAGTACACCTTCGAAGTGTGCGAGGTCAGCGGCAAGGACACCCGCAAGAACTGCCGGTCGGGTACACGTACTACGGCCAAGCAGTGGGCTGTGCCGTCGGGTTGGCTCTCCTGGGGGAAGACGTACGCCTGGTACGCGTATGTCTACGACGGCGCCGCCACCTCGGCCCGCCCCGGGCCCGCGTTCTTCACGACGCAGGTGCCGCAACCCGCCGTCACGGGGCGCCTCGGCGCGGACGACGGCCAGGAGTTCGGGTCCCGCGCGGCCAACTACTCCACCATGGCAACGGATGCGGCGATTCCC
This sequence comes from Streptomyces sp. NBC_00872, assembly GCF_045161915.1. Taxonomy (NCBI): domain Bacteria; kingdom Bacillati; phylum Actinomycetota; class Actinomycetes; order Kitasatosporales; family Streptomycetaceae; genus Streptomyces; species Streptomyces sp. NBC_00872. Next base: position 416,599 of record NZ_CP108806.1, read on the forward strand.
ACCGTCGGCCCCGAACTGGCGGTGAACCGCACCTACAACTCGCTCGACCCAAGGCGCGACAACGCCTTCGGTATCGGCTGGACCACCAACTGGGACGTCCGGCTGAAGGAGGAACCGCAGACCGGCTCGGTGCTGATCACGCTGGGGGACGGGTCCCGGGTCCGGTTCGGCGTCAATCCCGACGGCTCCTACTCCGGCCCGTCGGGCGGTTCGCTGACACTGGCACGGGAAGCCGACGGGTGGGTGCTGCGCGACAGATCGGGCACGACGTACCGCTTCTCCTCCGCAGGGCTGCTCGGCTCCATCGTGGACGGAGCCGGACGTGTCCAGTCGTTGCGGTACGAGCAGGAGGACGGCGGGCCGCTGGAGTCCGTGACCGATGTCCTGTCCGGGCGGTCGCTCGGCTTCACCTGGTCCGACGGCCGTGTCGCGTCGGTGACGACGAATCCGGCCACGCTTGGCGGACCAGGGCTGACCTGGACGTACACCTACGACGGTGAGCGGCTCACCAAGGTGTGCCCGCCGGGATCCACGACGGAGTGCGCCCTCTACACGTATCAGGACGGTTCGCTCTACCGCAGCATGGTGATGGACGAGAATCCTCTCTCGTACTGGCGGCTCGGAGAGGATGAGGGACCGGCCGGCGCGAGTCAGACGCCCTCCGCGAGCGGCGGGAACGAGGCACTCTTCCGAGATGTGCTGCTCGCGCGACCCGGGGCGCTCACGGGTACGACCGACCGGGCCATGGGGTTCGACGGCACGGACTCCGTCGTCGAACTGCCCGAGGACACCCTGCGTACCTCGACGTTTCTCTCCGTCGAGCTGTGGTTCAAGACCTCCGGATCCGGTGTTCTCCTCGGCTTCCAGGACGGGCGGCTCGACGAGGGCAAGCCCGACGACTGGAATCCCGTGCTCGCGGTCGACGGTGCGGGGAAGCTGCGCGGCGAGTTCCTGGCGGGTCCGACGGCCACACCGATCACGACCTCGGTCTCCGTCGCCGACGACACATGGCACCATGTCGTGCTGACGGGCGCCGGGACGACCCAGACGATGTATCTCGACGGGGCCGTGGTCGGTACCCTCGTCGGACCGATCGACCACCGGGAGCGCTCCTACGCCTATCTGGGGTCCGGCTGGTCCAGCCCCGGCTGGGACGGGGTCGCCGCCGGTGTGCGCCCCTTCATCGGACAGCTGGACGATGTCGCCGTCTACCACCATCCGCTGGACCGGGCCACGGTCGCCGAGCACTACGCGGCCCGGACGGCGACAGGTCGCATCACCGAGGTCGTCAGCCCGTCCGGCCGTGTCCACGCGGAGGTCGCCTACGACCCGGCCACCGGACGTGTTGTCGAGACCACCGACGAGAACGGCGGTACGTGGCAGATATCCGCGCCCGCCTACTCCTCGGCGTCGTCCTCCTACGCGCGGGCGGTGACGGACTCGAACCCACTCGGCTACTGGCGGCTCGGCGAACGGACAGGGGCTTCCGCCGCGAGTGCGGTCGGCGAGGGAATGGACGGTTCGTACCTTGACGGCGTGCGGCTCGGCGGCGCGGGGCTCTTCGCCGACGGCGACGACACCTCGGTGACCTTCGACGGTGACGCGTCGCAAGGAGCGGTCGAGGTGCCTGTCGAGGCGCTGGGAACGACGACCACGCCCTCGGCGGAGATGTGGTTCAGGACCACGAAGCCCGGGGTTCTCCTCTCCATGCAGGACAAGGAACTGGGAGAGACTCCCTCGCAGTGGCGGCCCATACTGCTCGTCGATTCCGACGGCAAGCTCCGTGGCCGCTTCACGGGCGGTTCGGGGGTGGTGACGTCCAAGTCGGCCGTGACGGACGACCGGTGGCATCACGTCGTACTGACGACCTCTCAGGAACAGCAACTTCTGTACGTGGACGGTCAGTTGCAGGGAACGGCCGTCGCCGCGACGGACACTGTGCGGTGGCCTCGGGTGTATATCGGCGGCGGATACTCCTCGCCCCTGTGGGACGGTCAGCCCGGCGGTTACCGTAACTTCCGGGGACAGATCGACGAAGTCGCCCTCTACGACACCTCGCTGGTCCTTCCGCCGGCCGTCGGCGACACGAACACCTACCGTGAGAAGGAGATCTCCGGTCACTACCGGGCCAGGAGCGGTCTGGTCTCGGGCGACGGCGACGTCTACCGCGGAAGTGTCATCAGCGACGCCCCGGCCGCTTACTGGCGGCTCGACGAGACGGAGGGCACCAGGCTCGCCAGTGATATGGCGGCCTCGGACTCCGACGCGACCTTCCTCGAAGCGGCCGAGACCACCAGCGCACCCACCCAGCTCGGTGCGACAGGAGCCTTCGGTCCCGGCTCAGGAAGCTCCGTCCAGCTCGGTGGCCGGGGAGCGATCGAGTTCCCCGCGAAGGTGCTCGGCGGCACACCCGATCTCGCGGTGGAGATGTGGTTCAGGACGTCCTCGGCCGGTGTCCTCATGGGCGCGCAGAACAGCCCGCTCGGTACGACCGCCACCTCATGGCGTCCTGTGCTCAATATCGACCAGGCGGGCAGACTGCGCGGCGAGTTCTGGCTCTCCGGCGTCAGCGGCGCGACCCCCATCACCTCCTCGCAGGCAGTCACGGATGGTGACTGGCACCACGTCGTGCTCTCGGCCGCCGGTACGACACAGTCGCTCTATCTGGACGGCGTACTGATCGGCACCTTGAGCGGCACCCGCGTCGATCAGCGCACCACCCATGCCTATATCGGCGCCGGGTACGCGAGCCAGGGCTGGATGGGTGTGCCCGAGGGCACGTACTACTTCACCGGGCAGATCGACGAACCCGCCGTGTATCAGCACGCGCTGACCGAGGAGCAGGTGAGCAACCACTACGAGGCCCAGGCCCGGCCCGCGAACACGGCACTCGGCGCCACGGTCACCGTCACCGACCCGGCCGGACGGACCAGTTCCACGACGTACGACATGCTCCGTGGCCAGCGCCCGGTCGCACAGTCCGACGCCGAAGGAGGCGCGACCACATTCGCGTACGACGCCGGAGGCTTCCTCCACACGGTGACCGACCCCAACGGTCACTCCACCGTCACCGGCCATGACGAGCGCGGCAACGCGGTGTCGTCGACGACCTGCCGTGACAGCGATTCCTGCTGGACCTCGTTCACCGACTACTACCTGAATGCCGGAGACGATCTCGATCCGCGCAACGACAGACCCACGGCCGTGCGAGACGCTCGTTCGACCAGCGCCAAGGACGACCGGTACAAGACAGAGCTGGCGTACTCCGCTCTTGGACTGCCTCTCAGCACGAAACTGGCGGACGGTCGCCAGAGCACCGTGGCTTACACCGACGGCACCGAAGCGGCACTCGGTGGCGGAACGGTGCCCGCCGGGCTGACGAAGACGGATACGACCCCGGCCGGCGCGGTCACGTCCTACGGATACTTCGCCAACGGCGATCTGGCCCAGTCGGTCTCGCCCTCGGGCCTGACCACGAAGTTCACCTACGACGGGCTCGGCCGCAAGCTGACGGAGACCCAGATATCCGACGCCCACCCCGCCGGGATCACGTCGGCCTATGTCTACGACTCGCTGTCCCGGGTGATCTCCGAGACCGGTGTAGGGGTGAGGAACGAAATCACGGACGTCACGCACACCGCGAAGATCACCCTGACCTATGACGCGGACGGGAACACACTGACCGAGTCGGCGGAGGACACCACCGGCGGCGACACGAAGCGCACGACGACGTACCACTACGACGAGCACGGTCTGAATGACCGCGTCACCGACGCCGAAGGTGCCACGACACGCTTCGGCCATGACGCGATGGGACGCCTCGCCAGTGAGACGGACGCCCTGGACACGCGCCTGGAGTACACCTACACACCGCGCGGCCAACTGGCCGAGACCGTACTGAAGGACTGGACCGGTGACCCCTCCGGAGCCGTCCGCGATCTCGTACTCGAGTCCCATGCCTACGACCCGGCCGGACGGCCGGCCTCCAGCACGGACGCCATGGGAGCCACCACCACCTTCACGTACTACGACGACGGCCTGCCCGCTACGACCACGGCCAGGCAGGTCACCCAGGCAGACGGCACCGAGCGTGACATCGTCCTCGAGTCCAACGGGTACGACGGCGCGGGCCACGCGACCTCGCTGGTGACGGGTGGCGGAGCCACGACCGTGACCGCCCAGGTCGACGCGACGGGACGCGTCACCTCCACATCGCTCGATCCCACGGGTCTCAACCGCCGGACCACCTACGGCTACGACCGCGACGACCGTCTCACCGAGCAGACCGAAACCGTCGACGCCACGGGCAGGACACTCAGGACGACCGTGGAGTACGACACGGCGGGCAATCCGACGAAGGAGACCCTCACCGACGGCGTCACCACGCACATATCGACCAGCACCTTCGATCAGCGGGGCCTGGAGACCTCCAGCGTGGACCCGCGTGGCAACGCCCCCGGCGCCGACCCGGCGGCCCACACCACGACCTACCGTTATGACGTGCTGGGCCGTCTGATCGAGGAGGCCGGTCCATCCGTGGACGTGGCGGAGAACGGCGGTACGCCCGTCACAGGCCGGCCCACCACGCTGACCGGCTTCAACACCTTCGGTGAAGAGACCGAGAGCCGGGACGAACGGGGCGCGGTGACCCGTACCGCCCTCGACCGGGTCGGCCGGGCCACCTCGGTGACACTGCCCGACTACACTCCGCCGGGCGGCAGCGGGATCAGCGCGATGGAACACACCACCTATGACGCGCTCGGGCAGGTCATCGCCGAATCGGACGCACTGGGCCGCACCACCCGCTACGCGTACGACCAACTCGGCCAACTCGTCGAACAGACAGACCCGGCGGCGCAATCGCCGGCCTCCCAACTGCACGAGGAATCCCCACTCCTGTCAGACGGGTCCGTCTCACTCGACGGAGGCGGGATCACCCGGTACGCCTGGACGCCGACCGGTCTCCAGCTCTCGGTGACCGATCCGACCGGGGCCAGGGCGGAGGCCACCTACGACGAACTCGGCCGGCAGCTCACCGCGACGATGGTCGAGCGCTACCCGTCGCCGCAGAATCTGACGAGCCGTTACACCTGGGACGACGCGGGCAACCAGACAGCTTCCAGCACGCCCGGAGGCCGTGTCACGCGCGGCACGTTCAATGCCGCCGGTGAGCCCTTGACAGTGACCAACGCGGCCCAGGGAGTGACCAGATTCGCCTATGACGGCCTGGGCCGGACGACGGAGACCACCGACCCCACCGGCCGCAGGACCACGATGGCCTACGACGCCCTCGACAACGTCACCAGCATCGCCGACTACGGCACCGGCACCACCACACTGCGCACAACCAAGGCAGAGTTCGACGTCAACGGTGACCTTCTCGCCGCCGTCTCGGCCACTGGTGCGCGCACCACATACACCTACGACGCCCTGGGCCGTATGACCAGGCAGGCGGAGCCTGTCTCCGACGGCCGGTCGATCACGATGACCTTCGGCTACGACGCTGCGGGCAACCGCACACGGACGACTGACGGCCGCGGCAACACCACCACGTACACCTACACTCCTTGGGGGCTGCCGGAGTCGACCGTCGAGCCGGTGACGGCCGCGCACCCGGCCCTGGCCGACCGTACCTTCACCACCGTCTACGACGCGGCGGGCCAGGATGTGGCCGAGCTGCTGCCTGGCGGAGTCAGGCGGGAGCGGACCTACGACGCGCTGGGCCGTCTGACCAAGGAGACCGGCACAGGAGCGGAAGCGACCACCAGCACCCGTGCCTTCACCTACGACTTGGCAAACCGGATGATCTCCCAGGGCACCGACTCGGCCCTGGCCCAGGACACGTTCACCTACAACGACCGGGGCCTGCTGCTGACCGCACAGGGGCCGAGCGGTACGTCGGCGTACACGTACGACGCCGACGGCGACATGACCATGCGGACCAACGGGGGCTGGACGACCGAGTACGGCTACGACACCGCGGGCCGGATCGACTGGCTGTGGGACGAAACCACCGGCAACGACATCTGGTACGACTTCGACGCCGCCGGACGGCCGACAGCCGAGCAGTACGCCGTACTGCCGGAGGGTTCCACGGACTGGACCGCGTCCGCCCGCCGCACCTACGGCTACGACAGCCTGGGCCGGCTCACCAGCGACAGGATCACCGACCCCACCGGCGCCACCCAGACCGCGTCGACGGCCTACGGATACGACCTCGACGACCGGCTGACCAGCAAGTCCACCCAGGGCGTCGCCGGAGCCTCCGACAACACCTACGGATACGACCGGGCGGGCCGGCTGACCGCCTGGACGAACGGCCCGGCCACCACGTCCTACGAGTGGGACGACGCGGGCAACCGGACCGGGGCCGGGAACGCGGTCTCCACGTACGACGCACGCAACCGCCTGCTGACCGACGGCACTTCGACATACAGCTACACCGCTCGCGGCACCCTGTCCTCGGTGACCGCACCGGCCCAGGACACCCGCTCCGTGTCCTTCGACGCCTTCGAACGCAAAATCACCGACGGCGCCTCGACCTTCGCCTACGACTCACTCGACCGTGTACTCCGCAGCGGGCAGACACCCTTCACCTACGACGGCGGCTCCAACAACCTGGCCGACGACGGCACAGGCCGCTACTCCCGCACCCCTGACGGCACCCTGCTGGCCATCGCCAAGGGCACGACCAGACAGTGGGCCGTCACGGACCAGCACACCGACCTGGTCGCCGGGCTCTCACCGGACGGAACAACGGTGACCGGCTCGACGTCCTACGACCCCTTCGGCGAGCAGACCGCCTCGGCCGGCACGACGCCCGCCCTCGGCTACCAGTCCGGCTGGACGGATCCCGCCTCGGGCGACGTCAACATGGCCGCCCGCTGGTATCAGCCGGGAACGGGCACCTTCAACTCCCGCGACACCCTGCAGCCCGACTCCGGCCCGTCGGCGCAGGCCAACCTCTACCTCTACGGCAACGGCGACCCGCTCAACGGCATCGATCCCAGCGGCCACAGAAGCATCGCGCTGGGCGGCGTGCCACGAGGCGGCGTCGGTATGTCGTACTCGTATACAGGCAAGCCGTACACCACCGCCCGCGGAGCGAGCGGCAAGGCGAAGCCGAAGAGCGGCGGCAAGGCCAAGAAGGGCAACACCGTCAAGAGGAACACCACAGGCTCCTCGCGCACCAATAGTTCCCTCTCCCGCAATCAGGCCAGACGCGTCCAGCAGGACCTGCGCCGCCTGGAGGCGAGCCGCACCCCCAGCACGCGTCCGCCGAGCACCCGTGCCAGCGGCAGACCGCGCTCGTCCGGCGGCAGCCGCTGCACCTACAACTGCGGGGGCGGCGTACGCCACGCCACCACCCCCTCCAGACCGTCCGCGGGCACCCCGCGCGGCTCCACCCCGACCAAGCCCGTCCGCCCGCCAACCCCCCAGAACCCCAACCGCGGCCCCAAGCCCAAACCCGCCCCCGCCCGCCCGGCACCCAAGCCACAGGTCGACATCACTCGCATCCAGCAGCACACGCTGGACACGGCGGTCCGCCACGAGCAGCAGTCCACCCTCATCGAGATGATCACGTTCACCCCGAGTGCAGATTTCACACCGGATGACTTGCCCGATCCCTTTTTGAACGAAGCACGTAGTCCGGGTGGGGATTCCAGGAATCAAGAAGGATGCGACGACCAGGCCGGTGAGAACGTGACAGGCAACATCGTCTACCTGCCACGGGAGCGATTCCGGCCCGGAGGGAACGGGTGTCGCGCCACCGGGATAGTCGCTGCATTCTCCGGACGCGAGGATTTGATGGATGGAACCAAGACCGCGTGGAATTCTGATTGCGAAAGTGGAATGATCACGCCGCCCGACTACTGGACTCTTCCGTCTGGCCGCGGTCGAGCGCGCGGACACCTCGCAGGTTGCCAGTTCGGAGGCTCGGGTACGGATCTCCGAAATCTCGTGCCGCTGCATCGCGCAGCGAACAGTCCGAGCATGAGCAAGATCGAGAATAGGATCGCAAGCGAGATCCGGGGAGGGCAAGCTGTGCACTACGAGGTAACGCCCGTCTACCCCGGTAGACCCTCGGGGGTACCCAGTCTGATACATATCGAAGCTCGCGGCGACGAGGGGATGGACGTGGACTGTCACATCATGAATCAGGCGGTACCTGCTGAGCCGGTTTGCTCCTCGGAGAAATACAGAAGGTGACTCACGTGGCTGATGTGTTCGAGGAGCTCCTCGGGGAGCGTGAACGGTTCCGGCCTGCCCCGTCGACAGCGTGGCAGACCGTCGAGGAGTGGCTGAATCTAGAACTGCCGACCGACTATAAAGAGTTGGTAAATGGTTACGGTGACGCGATCTTCCTCGGTCATCTCTTTGTTCCGCACCCCCAAGGTGCAGACTCCCTTCTCACGTTCATGGAGGAGGAGCGCAAGGATTTCCATGCCGCCTTTGAAGATCTGCGTAGCTCGTCGGACGTACCGGATGATGTGTGGGCCCGAGTGGTTCCTTGGGCTTACCACGACTGGAATGGCGATCTCGCTCTTCTGATTCCACCGCTCAATGATCCTGGCTCGTCAGCGTCATCGGGGGACGAAGACTGGATGGTCGCGGTGGCTTACCGACAGTCCCCGGAAATCGAACTCTTTCCGGGCGGGATTACCGCTTTCCTAAAACAGATTCTCAAGGAAAGCAGGTTCCCTCGAGGATGGCCGTCGTCGAGGACCGAGAAATGGAAGTCCGTAGAAGGAAGTCCGCTCGTCTGACTGACGCGTTCAAGATGAATGACCAAGTACTCCCTTCCCTTCCTCAGTGGCAACTTGAGCCGAAGAACTGGGGCTATGAAAGGCGGGCAGAGGGTTACTTTCGGATTTCTTGCGATGCACAACGGAAACGATCCGGCGATACTGAACGAGATTAAGATGTATTCCGTCGGCAACAAGAGACAGCTCTTGCTCATGCTGCACTCGCACAGGACAACCCGGATGAATTTCGGCATCCACTGCGTCCGGCCATCGGCGGGCTCGTTCCACAATAACCAGACGGCGACGTACAAGTGCTGATGAGATAGGAGTGCAGGGATGCCGGAGCTGAAGGATCTGGAGCATCTACTGGGCCCGTCGCCGTGGGGATCGAGTGGACGCTCGTTCGGGGAGGCCGAGGCGGCGTGGGGGATTCAGTTGCCGCCCGATTTCAAGAGCGTCGGATTGTTTTACGGGGATGCTCTGATCACTGACTTCCTGTTTATCTGCGGACCGGAGATGCTGACCGAGAAGGGAGAGTGGATGAGCGACTACGTACGGCGAGGGAAATCACGCACCATTCCTCGACCTGTCCTCCCGGATCGTGAAGGAATGCTTCTGTGGGGACATACCATCGAGGGTGATCGTCTTTTTCTGGAAGACATGGGTTCGGGCGTGTGGACCGTCTCGGCCTTTCGGCGAAACTTGGGGGACTGGTACGAGTCGGGCTTGCCCATAATTGATTGGCTGGTCGGCGTGTTCGGCGACGAGGTGGCAAAGGACTGGATGCCGGAATGGCCGGACAGGCACTGGTTCGAAACTGATTGATCGACTGGAGAGGGATGACGAAAGGCACAGTAAATAGTAAATACTAATTGCACCAGGAGCAGCATCCCCTCCGTCTTATTTTTCGGCGCATTTCGGCAATGCCACAGGCGTGACCGGCCACGACGTCGGCAATGCACGTGCCGTGCGCTGCCGGGCCCGAGTTCGACGCCAACCGTGATCTCGCTCCGCCCAAGTGTCGTCCATTGGCGCGGGTGCCGTGCATGAACGCGGCACCCCGGGGCAAATCAGCAGGCAGCGCACCCGACACAGACGCCCGGCCGGCAGGCTCTGACCGGAGGTACGACTACCGGGACGGCGAATTGCCGTAAGATACGATGATCATGGACGCGGCAGATTATCTTGAGTCTCTCGTCGGTGTACTGGGTGAACCGCCGACACTTCATGCGTCCCCCTCAGCGTGGCAAGTCCTTGAGCGAGAGCTCGGATTCGAACTCCCGGAGGACTACAAGGCCATCATCGACGGGTATGCCCCCGTGCGCCTCAACGCGCACCTCTATCTTCTTCACCCCGCAACACACAGATGGAATCTTGTGCAGTGGGTCCGGGAAACAGTGGCCGTCTGGTCCGATGTCGAGTGGGACGACGAGCTGGAGGGCGACCCTCGACCGATTCTCGGAGTGGATGAGATCAGGTTCGGCGTCGCTCGAGGGCTGACTCCGCTCCTGGGAAGTGATCGTGGAGAGATCGTCTTCCTGGCACACGGCGCCCAGGGGACGGAGAGCTCCATCTTTGTCGAACGAGGTGACGGGGAGTTCCATCATTACCCCGTTTCCTTTGCGGAGTGGCTGTACAGGCACCTGGCGGGAGAGGACATGACAGGCCCGAACAGCTCTGTCTTCTATCCAGGCCCGGTCAAGTTCGTAAACCTGCCCATGTCGTCGGCCGACCCGGAGACCGAGTGGTTCGGACCCGACCGTAATTCCACGTGACCGAAAATGGGGAGAATCCTTCGGGTTGATCGATTCTATAGTGAACGGCTCCCGCGGAGCGTTCACGGCGACTCCTCAAACCTCGTCAGAATGAGCGTCGCACGTACTCAAAAACACCTGCGATATCCTCCCGATATCGGCGCTGCACACCTTGCTTACTGTCACCGCAGAGCCTTGGATCACGGCCTTGTGCCACGCGAGGAAGTCTGTGCATGGTGGGCTTTGCGAAACAGGTCAACACAATCCGCCAGGAACGCGAGAAAAAAAGAAAACCGCAGGTCAGGCGCCCTTCTTCATCGGTTCCAGGATCGCCACGCACTCGACATGGCTGGTCATCGGGAACACGTCGACTTCGAGGGGCAACCTGATACGCAACCGGCGTCAGGCCCACACCTTGTACTCATCAGCGAAGTACGGCCACGGCTGCCGGCCGGCTCTGCCCTTCCGAAGCAGCTGGTCCATGCCGCGCGCCCAGGCTTGCAGATCGCTAAGCTCCAGCATGAGCTGCTCGAGTCCTGCTCTAGCCATCGTGACCTGATGGCCGTGCCCTCGAATGACCATGACAGGCTGGGCTGTTTGCATCTCAGCTCCGCTCGGCAGTGCCCACTCAGCGTCCAACCCATGCTTGCCAAGCTCGTCAACAAAGTCGTCGGACGACAGTGTCACGGTGAAGACGAGAAGATCCGCGATGATGCCGGCACACTGCGCCGACTGGAGCGGATAGATACCCCACGGCACGGCCATGGTGTTGCGCGCCGCTGTCTCCGCTGCTGAAGCAGATGCGCTGTCCCGTCAGTCGCATACGACGCAGCAGTGCCGCGTATGCGGCATGGAACTGTCGGGCCGCTTCCTCCGCATCCCACCTGTTCCCAGCTGCCGCGATGTCGAGCGCCAGGAGCCCACGCTGCCCCGGCACGCGCATCGTCTTCAGCCCTTCCTGGTGGGCGCGGCCCAAGGCGTCACTCAGCACGGACATATGGGTGGCGTAGGGCACGCCGGTCTCGACGAGAACGGCCTTGTCCGGACCGGGGAGCGGCCCGCCAGTGTGCAGTGCCTCCGCCGCCAACCGGGTCCGTGTCAGTTGGGTGCTCTCCCGCCGCCTCGGATTCGTCTTCAGCTCGTAAAGGAGGATGTCCTGCTCGTCGTCGCCCCGATCACGGAACGCGGTCACGTCGCCGATACGCAGACAGTCGGTGATGTCATGCAGCAGTGCGAAGCACCTGTTCTCCATCCACTGCTGCTCCGCGAACTGGATCTCATGGACCGTGCCCTCCTTACTGAGGGTCATCGGCCCCGGTGGTTCGTGGAACTCGGCGGCAAAGTGGACCGAGGGCGGGCATGCGTGGATGGAGCGAGCCACCTCCGTCGTCCCACGGCCAGCCGGGCACGAACTTCTTGATTCAGCCAAGGTTGAATCGGAGCCTCAGCTGAGTGCTGACCAGTTCGTAGCCCGCGAGGTCGGGGGCGCCGAATGGGTTGGGCAGGACGGTGATGTTGCGGCGGTCGCGATCGAGGACGTGAGAGACGTACACGATGAAGTACGTCTCGTCCGGCTTCAGGCGAGACGCGCGTCGAACCTCGGATTCGCCGAGGATGATCTCGCCGCTGTCGCCGGTGGATGCCTTGACCTCGTAGAGGTAGGTCGTGTCGCCGTCGTGGATGAGGAAGTCGTAGCCGAGCCGGTCGTCCCCCGGCTGCGCGCCGGCGAGCCCGTGGACTCGCAGGCCGGACTTCCATGAGTCCTGTGGTTCGACCCCGAACTGCTCTTGCAGCCACGCGGCCACCGCCGCCTCCCCCGCAAGGCCCACGGCCAATGTCCGGTCTTGGTCGCTCGCGGGGACCTGGTACGAACCGCTGTACGACCTTGCACCGGACGACGAGAAGGTGCGTGGCTGCGGAATGCGGGGCGCGAGCGCCGTGGCGGACGTGGCCGAGGTGGCCCGCTGCTTAGGCGTGAGGTCTGCGGCCACCCCGCAGGCGAGCGCTGCCAGGTCGTCGGGCCGGGCCGACACGGGCCTGCCGTTCAGCATTACATGGGGGCCGGGTGCGGACCCTCCGTGTCCGCACCCGCCCGTGGCTCCGCCGGTGCTCCCCGCGGGCTCCGGGGGACGTGTCGCGGCCAGTCCGAGGTCTGCGCGCCGGTCTGATGGAGGCATGTCTTGGGGCCAGTGGCCGCGGGCCCTAAGCCAGGCGATCAATGCCTTCACGGACAGGACTTCGAAGTCCAGCAGGCCGTCGTCGTCCAGTTCCCGCAGGACGTCCTGGGCGGAGGGCAGCACCGTGGGGCGGCTTGCGGGATGGAGGCACTCCCATTCCTCGATTAGTTGCCGCAGCCGTGGTACCTGCTTGTGCACCGCTGTGCTGGATGCCTCGCGTACCTCGGCCAGCGGCCTCAGCGGGCGTGACGTCGACGAGGGTACTGGAAGCTGTTTCAACAGCCAGGCGTCCGCGTGGGCTTGGAGGAGTTCGTCGGAGAGATGCCACAGCGTCGTGTGCCAGGCCGGGTCCGGCGCGAGTAGGGAGAGGTCGCGCAGCTTCACGTACCCGGCCAGGGACCATCCAGACCGGTGGACGTCCCTATAGGCGTCCCTGATCCGCTCGGCGAGCGCGGGACGGTTCCGCTGAAGCCATGCCGCGAAATGCCGTTCATGCCGGTCCCTGTTGTCGATCTCCGGGAGGCCCAGGGCGCGCCATGCGCGGTTGGCGTCGGCCAGGGGCACGGATATGGCGCTCAGTTGCCGTTCCCGATCGTCGTCCTCCAGCAACCGCATGAGCTGTTCCGCGTTCGGTGCGCCGATCCGGTCGGTGAGCCAGGTAAGGAGGGCGGCGCGGTCGGAGAAGTCGTCGGCGTGTTGCCGCAGTTGTTCCGCGAGGTCGAGATCGAGGCAGGCGAGGAGGGGGACAAGCCGCGCGCTACCGGAACGCTGTGACGCCCGCTCGGCGAGGACGGCGTGCAGTTGGTGCGGCCGCAGGTCCAGGACGTCCGTGAGATCCTCCTCCGGGACGTGGTCGGTCTTCAGGCCGCGTTCCTCCAGTTTGGTTAGCGCCTTCCACAGCGGGTCTGCGAGGTAGGGTGCGCCGATGAGGGCAGCCACGGCGGGGGCGGCGGTGCGGAGCACTCGCCAGCCGGTACGCGGCTCGCTGTGCACGACGACCACACGGGGCCGGTCTGGGTGCGGGTGCAGCAGGGCTCGGTCCGCTCCGTGCTCGGTGAGGCGGTGGCCGGCGATCCAGAGGACGGCCTCGCCAGCCACGGTCACGTCGCAGCGATGCAGTAGGCTGGCCACTTCGGCCGCGGCCACGGGCTCCGGACGGGACGCTCGTTCCTCGTCGAACTCCACCAGGGCCGCGACCAGGGTGAGCAGCCAGGATCCCGCGTACTCCGTCAACGGCACGTGCGGTGCGTCACGGACGGGCAATCCGTCGGCGTGGATGTCGTGCGCGGCCTCGCCGCACCGCTGGACGTCGAACGTTGTCCTCCGTTGGAGGAAGGCGTGGACCCGGCCGCCCAGTGCCCTGTCCCGTACCGGGATCACGGGCACGGGGACCCGGTCCAGAAGGGCTCGGTTCTGGGCCCCGTCAGGATCCGGGACGAAGACCGTCTCGTCCGTCTCCGCCGGGTCCAGCGAGGCGAGGGCGCCAGCGCGGGTCACCAGCAGCCGGCGCGGCGCCGCGGGCTGCCCGCCGTTGGCGGTGCGCGTCCCGCCCTCCGCTGGCAGCAGCTGCGCCCACGCCTTTTCGTACTCCCGTCCGATCTCGTGTGCGAGTCTTCCTTCCCTGAGGTGGACGTTGGCCTGCACCAGGTCCGGCAGGTGGCGGAGCCGGTCGAGCGCGGTGCTGGCATCGTCCCAGGAGCGGATGCCGAGCAGGCCGAGCCGTGCCACGAGCTTGGCGGACCGCCTGCTGCGCAAGGAAGCCGGCACCACGCCGAGGAACTGGGGCGGGGGCTGCGTGCCGTGCCACCACCAGGCCGTGCTGGCGGTGGCGAACACGGTCCCCTCCGAGGTGGCGCTCGGGGCGGCCGTCTGCGGGATCCACGGTGCGTGGTTGAGGAAGGCGGACAGCGGAGTGGGCCAGGGGGTCCCGGTGGGATCGCTGTGGCGTACGAATTGCATCTCCAGCGCGGAGTCGCCCCAGGCGAACGCGAGGCCGTTGACGATGAGCTCCGCGTAGAGTCTGCGGTCCTCCTCGGAGAAGGCGGCGTAGTCGTCCTGACCAGGCAGCATGGCCGCGGCACGGGAGCGTGAGTGGTACTCCACGCTGATGTAGCCGACCGTACGCCGGTTCCGCCAGCGCTCGGCGCTCGTCCGCCACTGCGGCAGCAGATCCGGCCGGTCCGGGGCCCAGAAACGGGAGGGCCGGTTGAGGGCGTCTCCCCTGACACTGGTGCGGAAGGTCTCGTAACGGGGACGGAGGCCATGAGCGACGTGGTGCCGTTCGAGGAAGCGCCGCATGGCCTCCACGGGGATCGCGTCGCCGCACAGCTCGTCGGGGCGGACGAGGAGCCGTCCTTCCGTCTGGGTGAGCACGGGAGACAGTTCCCGGACGCGCTCCAGGAATCGGGTCAGGGTGTCGTCGACGGAGGAGTGCTCGGCGGGCCATCCCGGCCCGAACATGGCACGGCTCGCGTCGATCCAGCCGGCCCGGGTCAGTACGTGGAGATTCCCCAGGAAGGGAGCCCTGCGGCCCTCCGTCTCCAGGGAGTGGGAGACCGCGCAGGCGTAGCGGAGGCAGGCCAGCCGTACGCCGTTGTCCTCGCTGTCCGCGCTCAGTGCGGCTGCAACAACCGCGAGCACCCGGTCGGCGCCGTAGTCGTGGACGAGGTTCGCGGTCCTGAGCCACTTGCGGCCCTGGGCTCTGCGCTTGCGGCCCTTGCCGGACCAGGCGATGCCCTCGTGCACGAAGTGCAGGCGGTCGGACAGGCCGTCGGGCAGGGTCGGCAGGGAGCCGCCCTGCGGAGTGTCGCGGTCGAAGAAGACGCCGTCCGCGCCGGCCGGTGCCGTCGTCGACCTGGAAGTAATGACGATCCGCTTGCCGGTCAGGGCCGAGCCGTCGGGGAACGCCTGGGAGAGGTCGTAGTAGAAGTCCGCCCACCATCCGGGATCAAATGTGTCACGTACGGCGACCCCGGCGAGCCCTTCCGCCCACGACGCGAGGCGCTCTGCGGAGGGTTCGAGGCGCGTGCCCGCGCTCCTGGCCAGGGACGCCAGCCGCCGCAACCGAAGGGGGTGCAGATGCGGATCGAGGAGATCCATGACCCCCGTGGCGGCGACGGCGTGCGGGGTGAAAATCGTGGAGCCGTCCTTCCCTTCCCACAGAAGGGCACGGTGCAGGGAGGTGCGAGCCCCGGGTGTCGTTCCGATCGCCGGGATGAACGGCACGTGGGCGATGCCATTGTCTAGCCGTTGGAAGGCAGACGTCAGCCGTGCCAGTGCCTTGGGCTGCCAGCACATCAGGTCGACGAGCGCGCCGGGCGGAATCGGTGCCCGCCTGTCCGCAGCTGCGAGCACCGCGCGGCCGCACACCTCAGCCACTGTGTCGAGCAGCAGGCCGTTCCATGGCACCGCCTCGTTGAACGAACGACGGTTCATCTCCGCGAAGAACGGTGCGTGGACATAGCCGCGGACGGGTGCCGGGATCTGCTCGCCCATCGGTAGGAAGGCGTAGAGCCGCCCGTCCCGTAGGGGATCGGCGACCGGTACGGCGACCCGTACCTCGGCCTTCTTCTCCCAGGCCATCCAGTCGCGTCGCATCCCGCTCTTCTCGATCGACGCGGCGAGCGCCTCCCGGGCGCGGTCCGGGTCGGCCTTCCCACAGACGACGATCAGACGCATCCGCCGACGCAAGGTGACCTGCTGCACCTTCAGGCCACGGGCGTGGTGCAGCACCTCTACCTGACGGTCATACGTCCTGCGCCGGGTCTCCCCCGCGGCCCGCCACTCCAGCCGGACACGTTCCAGCCGGTCGAGGAACAGCTCGAACGGGGCGTTGTCGTCCATGAGTTCCCGCACCTGCGCCCCGGCGGCCGAGCGCGCGTCGGCTGACTTCAGCGGCAGACGGATGACGGTGACAAAGCCCCGGCGCGCGAAGCCTTGGACGGTCTTCGGCGGCTCCTCCAGGAAGACTGGCACCTTCAGCGTGAGCAGGTTCTCCTTCAAGTAGTCGGCGAAACCATCGCGTTCGGGCGCCACCTCCCGGGCGAGCGCGTCGTAGTCGTCGAGCCGGGCGAACCGGAAGGTGAACCCGTCGAGGAGCCGGGACCCCTCCCTGGCCACGCTGTAGACCTCGGGCGCGTCGCACAGGTGCAGCACGCTCTTGAAACCGACTCCCTTGTGGCCGATCCCGGCGTCGGCACGCTTGCTGGAAAGGGCGATGCTGCACAGGTCCTTGAAGTTCTTGCCGCCGAACGGCTTGCCACGATTGGCCACATAAAGGGTGCCATGCTCACCCTCGTCCTCGTCCAACCGGATCTCGATGCGTCCGTCGGTGGCTCTAGCCGGGTGCGCGTCGTGCGCGTTCTGCAACAACTCGATGAGCACCCGGCCCTCGTACTCGGGCGCGATGATCGTCTCGGCCACGGCCTTAGCCTCGCGGGCCGCGTCACGGCCGTCGTCCCAGTCCCGCAGACAGCCGCGCACCTCGACCAACGCCTTCTCGTGCACACGCCTGCGCACAGCGGCCGACCGGCGCTGCCGCGCACGCTCCGCCGACGGTCGCCAGCCCCCCGCTGCCATACCGCTGCTCCCCACCCCGTGCGCCTCCCGCCCCACTCTGCCGGTGATCCTACTGAGCGCGAAGGAGCCTTGAAGGGCGTTTGACACCGGCGGCCCTGTGGCTCCGTAGCGTGCCCGTTTGATCAAAGCGCTCGTACGCTGCAAGCCAGGTAGCGGGCAAGCGGATCCCGACGCGGGCCCATTGGGTAGGGCCTTCCGGACTGATCCCGAGAAGGGACCGCCGACGGATAGGCGGGAGCTCCCGAGACTGACTCTGCTGCGTGTGCGCTGGCGTCAGTGTGTCGTGCTTTGGATGCCGAGGACGTCGTAGAGGTGCTCGCCGTGGGCCCATCGTTTCAATTGCGGGCGGCTCATGAGGATGAGCTGGTGATGCTGGGCGAAGTCGATCGCCGGCTGCATGAAGCCGTTGAGCGCGATCATGATCGGGAGGTCGGCTCCGTGGTGCGGGCGGGCTGTCCCGTTGAACTTCTGCACGTGGCCTGACCCGACTGGGCTCTGATACTGCTTGCACTGCACGATCAGGAGGCGGTCTTCGTCATCGCGGGCAGTGATGTCCACGCCGAGGTCACCGGCGCCCCCGACCCGCTTCGGACGCCGGAATCCGTCACGGGCCAGGAGATCAGTGCACGCCTGCTCGAAACCCGTCGCGCTCATCGACGAAAGCTGCTTCATCTTGAAGGTCAGCGCGTCCGCTTCGATCGCATCGCCAGAGGGAGCGGCGAACGTGTCGTCCGCGTTGGCCTAGGTGTTGGCGCCGAACAGGAATGACAGGATTCTGCCGAGCAGGAGCAGCATGGGCAGTCCGCCGACCACGAAGAGCCCGGTCCACCACGGGTGATCGGCTATCAGCCCCCACAAATCTACGGTGATCCACTGGCCGACATCCTCGGTGAGCCACTCCCAGAGCATCTTGCCGACGGCCAGCGCGATGACCGCATACAGCAGGAACTTCAGCAGCGGGTCGAGCGACCCGTCCTCATCGAACACCACACCTCCAGACGTCTTGGGCAGCGATCACGATCTTTGCCAGTCATGCCGCACGCCTGAATCGGCTCGGGCGGGAGCGCGCGGACAATCCGAGGAGCTCGTGCAGAGCGGCACCGTCCTCGGCCCAGCGCCGAAGCTTTTCCCGGTCGATCCAGTGGACGCCGTGCCGGTCGCCCCACGCCATGGCATCGCGGGTGAAGGCTCCGTTGGTGACGACGACAGCGTGATCGGCTTTGTGGACCGGCCCGGCCGTCCCCTTCACCGCGTACATCACAGCTGAGCCCACCTTCCCGCCGACGCGGGTGTGCTTGGCCTGCACCACGATCCGGCCGCGCTGCGGATGGTCACCGATGACGTCGGCGGCCTGGTCGCCACCGCCACCCACTCTGCGGGCCGGCCAGCCGTCGCCGACCAGCAGATCCCGCAGGGCGTACTCGAAGCGACGGTCGTCCATGGTGTCGAACTCCGCGAGCGTGATCCGCAGAGTGGCCAGCCGCTCCTTCTCCCGACGCCGCATCGTGGTCGCCTGCCTGATCCGCCACGCCGCGACGGCTCCCGTGAGCAGAGCGAGAGCCAGCAGGGCAGGCCAGGCCGCCTTCAGTGTGCCGACCGCGGTGGCCGCCGTCCGCGCCACCAGGACGAGCACAGCCAGGGCGACTACAGCCGCTGCGACCAGTTCCGCGGCACCGCGAGGGCGCCGCAGACGTATCCGTCCCATCAGCGGTCGGCCGTCGCGCTGGCCGCCGGCTTCGGATCCGTCGGCGGTGTCGTGGCGGTGGACTCACTGAACCCGAACACCTGCCCCCACAGCCACACGCCGGCCAGTAAGCCGGCAATCATCCAACCGCTCATGCGCTTGGCGCTCCTGGGCTTCGGATTGCGACGGATGTGACCGCGTACCCGGTGGAACCCGTCCGGCACCTTCGACATGTTTCCCCCTCCCGTCGGTGGGCCGCGGAGCGCGGCTCATCCCAACACAAGGGTGTAGCAGTGGGCACTGACAGCAGCTGATGGGTCATCACGGCGCTACGCCCCGGTCGAGTCGCCATCAGGCCAGGAGGGCCCACACCGTCAGGCCAATTCACGGGGCAGCGAGCCTGAGGCAGCTCAGCTGGGCGAATGCCCTTCTCAGCTCCCAAGCGGTTCACCATGGCCCTTCCGCCAGCCCTCACGCGGCGCGTGACCGTCCGTCTCTCACCTGCGGAAACAGCCCCGGTCACGCCAAGCGGAGCTCTGCCGACGAATGGCGAAAAGCAGCGGAAGCGCACTCACAGCCATAGTGCGCCGGCGCCGCCCCTTCAAGCCGTGGTTCTGCGACCATGACCCGGGGGCGTCACAGGGTCGGGAGGCACTGGTAGGCACTGATCAACCCGCCGCCGCGACGCCTCGGCCAACCGAGCCCCCACGGGACGAATTCTCAACGCGGTGTCGTCGCGGTCCTGCGAGGACAGCGCCACGGTTGTAGGGCCGGGCCGAAGAAACCGCCGCTGGCCTCCGCCAGCGCCGGATCCAGCTTTGGTGCAGCCCGGTCAGGACAGTCTTCTGCGGCCCGTCGTCGCCTCTCGAAGCAGCGCCGAGGCCGTCATCTTCGTACAAGCGCAACATGCGAGCAGCGCTCATCACCACGAACCAAGATCCGGGCCATACCCGGACCAGCCGTCCGCAGCTTGTGGCGATCGAAGCTGTTTTCGCTGGTCAAACTGCATCTGAGCCGTGTACCACCAGCAGACGAAGAACCTGCTGGTGAGCTACTCGCCGAAGAAGCTCGACTTCTTCTAAACGCACGGAAAAAGGCGCCTGACCAGGGCAGATGCCCGTCAGGCGCCCTTCGCGGCGCGCACCTGAGCGGCGAGTCGAAACGCTCTCCTACTCCCGATATCTCCCACCGGTATCGCGCCTCCGACCAGCAGTTCCGGGGCGTTCCCGGGCCAAGGTCCCGCTGACGCGCCCTCCACATCGTCGGCCGGCTCCTCCCATCGCCGTATGGACTGCGGCGGCCCGCGATGTCGTCACGGCATTCCCCGCCATCGAGTTGGCCGCTCGGGTCAGCCGCGCCTGTACGCACCGTGTTGGGCGGTATCTGGCGCGGCAGTTCGTCGACGTGGGTAGAGGAATCCCGGCCGTGCCCGACGACATGAACCCGTACGGCATCGTGGACCGCCTGCTGGGACGGCCGGCACCGGGCTCGTACCTGAGCCTGACGCACCGCACCAGCGGCTTCGCCCCGGACGTCTGGAAGGCACAGGACGAAAGTGCGGCGCGGTGCCGCACCCCCAACCGTCCGTACTTTAAGGGGACGCGGTGGTCGCGTCCTTCGTGAGGCAGTACGTGTCCCGTACATCGGGGTACGACGTCAGGAAGAAGAGCAGCAGTTCACCCTTCTTACCCTTGGTGACGCCGATGTCCCAGGCGGCTTCCTCAGGCGGCGGCTCAGTGCGGGAGGCCGCGTCCACCCGGTCCACGAGGCCGGACGGGCTCGGTGTGGCGGCCGGTGTCCCCTCCTCCGGCGCAGGGGCATCCGGGCTCACCTCAAGTCCGAACCGTCCGTCGCGGACACTGCCCACGAGGACGGCCGGTTTCAAGGGCCTTCGGGCTGGTCGGTCACTGCGGGGTCCTTTCCTCAGGAGGGTAGGCGCGCAGCCCTCCGACCGCGGCACCGAGGCCGAGCGCCCCGGCCAGGGAGACCGCCAGGAGTGCGGGACGGTAGCCGTCGGGCGCGGTGAGCAGGGCGCCGACCACAGGCAGCATGACGACGCTACCGATCTGGACGCCGGCCTGATAGACCGGCATCGCCGTGCCGCGCAGCGCCGGTCCGACGCTCTGTGCCGCTTGCATGTTCAAGGCCGCGAACGCCAGTTGAAGAGCGATTCCGACCAGCAGGAGCGCTGGCAGCGGGCCGGTCGCGTACGAGGTCGTCTCCGGGCGCAGCAGGAGAAACGTCACGCCCGCGAACGCTGAGAGGGCCCCGGTGGCAATCAGCCTCGGGGTACCGAACCGCTCGACGACACGCCCCGCGAACCCGACCGAGAGCGCCAGCGGCAGACAGGCGGGCAGCAGCGCCAGCGAGATCTGCCAGGGCCGCCAGCCGAACGCGCCGCTCGTCCACAGTGTTATCAGCAGCAGCCCGATGAAGGTCCCGTTGAGGGTGGCCGCGCCCAGGGTGGCGCGCATCAGGGGACCGTTGCACAGGATCGCCGCGGTGAGCCGCCGCGGCGCCTGCCGTACGGAGTCCGGAATCACCCGCAGTCCGCACACCAGCAGCACCAGCGCCACCGGGGCGGGGAAGAGGAACGTCCACCGCCAGCTGTCGGCGACCAGCACCCCGGCGAGCAGCAGCCCGACGGTGAACCCGGCCGCGCCGAACAGCGAGTAGACCGACAGCGCTCTGCGCTGCCGCGGCCCGTCGGGGAACGTGGCGGTGATCAGCGTCAGCCCGGCCGGGGCGGTCAGCGCCGCGCAGGCCCCTTTGACCACCCGGGAGGCGATGAGCAGCGCCAGGCTGTCGCTCAGACCCCCGATGACGGAGGCCGCGGCGAAGACCAGCATCGCCGCGAGATAGACCCGGCGCAGTCCCCACCGGGCGGAGATCACCGGTCCGGACATCAGCATCGCGGCGAATCCGAGGGCGAAGCCACTCATGAGCCACTGCACCGACCACAGCGTCAGCCCGAGGTCGGCCCCGATCAACGGGAGGGCCACGAGGACCACCGAGACCTCGATGGCGTCGAGGACCATGTTCCCCGAGAGGACCACCAGCAGCAGTGACCGGCCGCGCTCGGTCCGGGCGGGAGCCGTCCGGTCGACGAGCGGCTCACTCACCGCCCGGTACCCCCCTCCTGCTCGGTGCCGGACAGCTTCGCGAGCAGTACCGGCAGCCGTTCGCTGATCAGCTCGATGTTCCTCGCCACCAGGTCGTCCGGCATCCCCGCGATACTCGCCCAGAAGATGAGGTGCTTCACCGGAAGCCCCTTCGTCCGCTCGTGGATGCGAACGGCGGCATCCTCCGGGGTGAGGATCTCCAGCGTGGCCCAGGATCCGTCAGCGGGACGGTCCGGGAAGTCGTCCGGCCCGAGCAGCGGCGGCTTGGGATGGTCGGTGCCCTCCACCGACCCCTGCCGGTAGGTGTTCATCTGATGGGCCAGATGGGGCGCTATCCGGGACCAGGCCGCCTCGGGATCGTCGGCGAGGATCACCGGCAGCAGGTCGGACACCCGGGCGATCTCCGGATCATGGCCGCCCTCGATCAGACCTTCACGGTAGTGCTCGAACAGCTTGTGCGAGATATGCAGCAGACCGATGCCCAGCCGGCCCGCGATGCGCACACCGCGCGGGCCGTAGAAGCCGCCCCACACGGGCACCGGGCTCTGGACGGGCCCTGGCGTGATACCGCCCTCGGCCCACAGTCTGCGGACCTCGCGGATGTTCCGCTCGACCATGGTGAACCGGCGGCCGAACTCCGCGTCGAAGAGGTTGTACTCGGGCACCCGGTATCCGGCGCCGACACCGAGTTCGAGCCTGCCGCCGCTGATCAGGTCGACGATCGCGGCGTCCTCGGCGAGCTGGGCGGGCTTGCGCAGATTGGGCAGCACCACCGCCGTGCCGATACGGACACGACGTGTGCGGGCCGCCGCCGCGGCGGCGAAGGTCAGCGGCTGCGGCAGATAGCCGTCCTCGAAGAGATGGTGCTCGGTGAACCAGACACCTCCCGCACCGCGCGCGTCCGCCTCCTCGCAGAACTCCAGTGAGCGCGCGTAGTGGTCGGCCCAGGGCCGGTGCCAGGCGTTCGGATTGCGCAGGTCGAAGAGAATCCCGACATCCATGCTCCGGTCTCCGTTCAGCGTAGGGGTGGTCAACGGGGGCTGTCCTGCCAGGTCCTCGGGCCCGGGAAGTCCCGTGACCGCTCGGGGCGGCGCCACCGGGCCGCGGCCCGCGCCCGCCCCTCGGTCTCCGGCGCCGCGGCGGTGAGGCGCTGGAGCAGGACCGCGGTGATCGCGCCTAGCTCGTGCAGGTCCGGCTCGCCCTTCTCGATCCGCAGGAGGAGCGGTGCGTACGCGCGGGCCGGGCCGTCGCTCACCGGTCCGACCGTCGGCGCGGTCACTGCGGCGGGTTCCCGTGCTTGCGGCGCGGCAGGTCGGCGTCCTTGCGTTGCAGCATCGCGAACGCCCGGATCAGGACGGCGCGGGTGCTGCCGGGATCGATCACATCGTCGACGAGTCCGCGTTCGGCGGCGTAGTAGGGGTGCACCAGCTCCCGCCGGTACTCCTTGATCTTCTGCTCGCGAGTGGTCGCGGGATCCTCCGAGGCGGCGATCTCCCGCCGGAAGACCACGTCGGCGGCGGCCTCCGCGCCCATGACCGCGATCTCGTTGGTGGGCCAGGCGAGCGCCAGATCCGTACCGATCGAGCGCGAGTCCATCACGATGTAGGCCCCGCCGTAGGCCTTGCGCAGAATCAGAGAGATACGCGGGACCGTGGCGTTGCAGTACGCGTACAGGAGCTTCGCGCCGCGCCTGATGATGCCCCCGTGCTCCTGGCTCACGCCGGGAAGGAAGCCGGGCACGTCGACCAGCGTCAGGAGCGGGATGTTGAAGGCGTCGCAGAACTGAACGAATCTGGCGCCCTTCTCACTCGCGGTGATGTCGAGGACGCCGGCCAGCGCGGCGGGCTGGCTCGCCACGACCCCGGTCACCTGCCCGTCGAGCCGGGCGAGCGCGCAGACCAGATTGGGTCCCCACTGCGCGTGCACCTCCAGGTAGTCCTCGTCGTCGACGATCTCCGCGATCACCGTGCGGATGTCGTAGGACCGGTTGCCGTCGAGTGGCACCAGGTCGAGCAGCCGGTCGACCCGGCGGTCTGCCGCGTCCCCGGCGGGCACGGCGGGCGGCAGCTCACGGTTGTTGGACGGCAGCATCGACAGGAGGGAGCGCACCTCGGCGAGGCAGGTCTCCTCGTCGTCGTGGACGAAGTGCGCGACCCCCGAGACCCCGCCGTGGACATCGGCGCCGCCGAGCCCGTCCTGCGAGACCTCCTCGCCGGTCACCGTACGGACCACGTCCGGGCCGGTGATGAACATCTGCGAGATCCCGCGGACCGCGAAGACGAAGTCGGTGAGCGCCGGGGAGTAGGCCGCGCCCCCCGCACACGGGCCCAGCATCACACTGATCTGCGGGATGACTCCCGAGGCCCGGGTGTTCCGCTGGAAGATCCCGCCGTAGCCGGCCAGCGCCGACACACCCTCCTGGATACGCGCGCCCGCGCCGTCGTTGAGGGAGACCAGCGGACAGCCGGCCGCCATGGCCATGTCCATGATCTTCTGGATCTTCTGTGCGTGGGCCTCGCCGAGCGCGCCGCCGAAGATCCGGAAGTCATGCGCGTAGACGAACACGGTCCGGCCCTCGACGGTGCCCCAGCCGGTGACGACACCGTCCGTGTGCGGCCGCTTCGTTTCGAGCCCGAAGCCCGTCGCCCGGTGCCGCCGCAGCGGCTCGACCTCGGTGAAGCTCCCGGGGTCCAGCAGGAGGTCGACGCGCTCGTACGCGGTCAGCTTGCCCTTGGCGTGCTGGCGCTCGGTGGCCTCGGGATCGGCCCCGAGCCGCGCCAGCTCCTTCAACTGCTTGAGCTCGCCGAGCTGGTCGGCGATGCTCGGCGGTCCTTGAACCGTCGTCATCGGTCCTCCTGTTGTCTCGTGTGCTCGCCCTGGGCGGTCAGCCCAGGAGGGTCCCGCCGCTCGCGTCGATGAACGCGCCGGTGATCCAGCGGGCCTCGTCGGTGGCCAGGAACGTCACCACGTCCGCGACATCCACCGCCTCGCCGACCCGTTTGAACGCCGAGAGCTGAGCCATCTGCTCCACGGCCTCGGGGATGTCGAAGACCGGGCTGCCGTTGTTGGTGATGCCGGGCGCCACACTGTTGACGGTGATACGGCGCGGGGCGAGATGCCGGGCGAAGTGCAGCGAGATCTGCTCGATCGCGCCCTTGGTCATCGCGTACGCGGTCTGCTCGGGGTTGGCGAACCTGGTCAGTCCGGAGGAGATGTTGATGATCCGGCCGCCGTCGGGCAACAGGGCCAGCGCGCGCTGCACGATGAAGAACGGGGCCTTGGCGTTGACCGCGAAGAGCCGGTCGAAGTGTTCGGGGGTGATGTCCTCCGGGGCCACCCCGGCGGCGGTCTGCCGGCCCGCGTTGTTGACCAGGATGTCGAGCACGGTCTCACCGGTCCGCTCCTTGAGCCCGCGCTCCAGACCGAGAAACAGTTCGTGCACATCACCGGGCACGCCGAGTTCGGCCTGTATGGCGAAGGCCCGGCCGCCCTCCCGCTCGATCAGCCCCACGGTCTCCTGCGCGGCCCGCTCGTCGGAAGCGTAGTGAACGGCGACCAGCGCGCCTTCCCCGGCCATCCGCAGCGCGGTGGCCCGGCCGATTCCCCGGCTCGAACCGGTCACCAGCGCCGTTTTGTTCGTGAGCCTGTCCATCCTGGTACTCCTGTCCCTTGGTGTCGTTGTGGCGGCTGAAGCGGCGGCGGGCGGTGGCACGGCCGTGGTACCCGGAACGTCAAGGCCGCTGATCATGCGCGCCAGCCGGGCGCGGACGCCGTCGAACCGCATCAGCTCGGCGAAGGTCTCCCGGAGCGCGTCCACCTCGTGCCCGCCGAGCAGCAGGAAGGACTGCGCCTGGATATTGGTGAGTGTGCGAGCGCCGACGGCATGGCGTACCGCGTGGTAGCCGTCGAGTTGTTCCTCGCCCGCTCCGCCCGCGAACCGTTCGACGAGCCGCGCACCGAGTTCGGCCGCGTCCTGCAGACCGAGGTTGAGTGCCTGTCCGCCGACCGGCATCTGCGCGTGGGCGGCGTCACCCGCGAGGAGTACCCGGCCCCGGCGGTACCGGGCCACCTGGCGCCGGGTGTTGTCGAAGGCGTTCAGCCACAGCGGTTCTCCGTGGCCGATGTACTCGCCCGTCACCTCCGCCCACGCGCCGACGACCTCGGCGAAGTCCGGTTCGCCGGCGCGTGTGCGGGGCGTGGCCCCGAACACATGCACCATGACCCGGGTGCTGCCGTCCGGCCAGCGGTGTGCGGTGGCGAGTCCGTTCCGCAGCCGTTCGAACCGTCGGTCCGGGATGTCGATCCCCGCGACATCGGCCCGCAGCATCTCCCGGGTCGCGTCCTGGCCGGTGAAGTCGAACCCCGCGAGCCGCCGTACGGTGGACCGCCAGCCGTCACAGCCGACCACGTAGGAGCCGATCGTCTGCTCCTTCGCCCCGTCGGCCCTGACGGTCTCGACCAGCACCTGGCCGCCCCGGTCGGCCAGGCCGACCAGCCGCCGTCCGCGCCGTATCCGCGCTCCCAGCTCGACGGCCCGTTCCTGGAGCACCGCCTCGATGCGAGCCTGCGGGCACTTCCACTGCCCGGCGTACGGATGGCCGGGGTCGGCCCGGGTCAAGTCGAGCCGAATGCCGCCGAAATGCCCCGGCCCGCCGTCCGGGAGTTCTCCGAGGCGGTCGAGGATGCCACGCTCGGCGAACACCTCCATCGTGCGGGCGTGCAGGGTGGACGCCCGCGACTCGGTCATCGGCTCGGTCAGCCGCTCCACCACGATGGTCCGCACGCCCCGGGCGCACAGATCACCGGCGAGCAGCAGCCCGACCGGGCCCGCGCCGACGACCACCACATCGGTGCCCACGGGGGCTGGGGACGTCTGGGCGGACATCGGTCAGCGCCGCGCTTCCGCGTACTCCTTGGCGTGGCCGAGTGTCGCCCGGCTGTTGGCGCCGAGCGCCTCACGGATGAACTCCTTGGCTTCCGCGATGCCCGCGTCCGGACCGAGGACCGCACCGATGTTCCCCGCGTTGATCACCACGGTGTGCTGGGAACTGGCGGTGGTGACCCCGTCGGTCTCCTCGTCGAACTGCCAGTACCCGGTGTGCAGGGTCATCAGCGCGGGCAGTGTGGTCTGCTTGTAGGCGATCCTGCGGTGCGGGAGGCACACCCGGACCGATTCCGTGGTGTGCGCGGAGCCGTCCCGGGTGAGCGTCTCCATGCGCAGTACCTGGAGACCCGGGGTGTCCTCGGTCAGATTCACCTTGGCCACGTGCGGGAGCCGCTCGGTCCACAGATCGGCGTCGTTGACGAAGCTGTAGAGGTCCTTGGCGGAACCGTCGACCTGGACGGAGTCCACGAAGGAGAGCGTCAGCTCCGCGGTCCGCGTCGCCTCCTCAAGTCCGGCCTTGAGCGAGGGGAGTTCGGAGCGGCTGTTCTCGTCGACGGCACGGTCGACCCAGGCCAGCCCTTCCGGATCGTCGTCGACGGCCCGGTACTCGTGCCGCAGGCGCAGCCGGGTCTCCCGGTCACCGCGCGGCTCCATGATCCAGGTGCCGCTCATCTCCGCCACCGGGGGCGCGGTGACCTCCTGCCGGAAGGTGATGCGCAGCCCCTCCGGGTCGAGTTCGCGCAGCGACGTCCAGTTCTTCGCCTCGCCGTTGGCGGTGGCCCAGATCCGTATCCGTTCCCGGTTCCCGTCGCGCTCCACGTACTCGACGTACACCGACGGCGGGAACAGCCTCGGCCAGTTCTCGACCTCCGCGAGCAGGCGATAGACCTCGCCGGCGCCCGCCTGGACCGTGATCTCGTGTTCGACCTTGCGGCCGGCTTGCTCGGACACGCGTTTCTCCTTACACCGTCACGTCATCGGGAATCGCATACGCGGGCCCGGGGGCCCGGGGTCAGAAGTTGCCGAGCCCTCCGCAGACGTTCAGCGCCTGCGCGGTGATCGAGCCGGCGAGATCGGAGGCCAGATAGCCGACCAGGCCGGCGACCTCCTCGGGCGTCGAGTACCGGCCGAGGGGAATCTTGGCCTGGAACTTCTGCAGGATCGCGTCCTCGGTGGTGTCGTACGCCGCCGCGTAGCCCTGCCGGACCCGCTGGGCCATCGGCGTCTCCACATAGCCGGGGCACACGGCGTTGACCGTGACACCGGTCGGAGCGAGCTCGTTGCCGAGTGCCTTGGTGAAGCCGACGACGCCGTGTTTGGACGCGGAGTACGGTGCGCCCAGCACCACGCCCTGCTTGCCCGCCGTGGAGGCGATGTTGATGATCCGGCCGCGGTCCTTCGCCCGCATCCCGCCGGCGTTGAGCACCTCGCGGGTCACCACGAACACACTGGTGAGATTGGTCGCGATGACGTCCGACCACAGCTCGTCGGCGAGGTCGGCGGTCACCCCGCCCCCGCTGCGGCCCGCGTTGTTGACCAGGACGTCGATCGTCCCGTACCGGGCGACCGCGGCCTGCACCAACTCCGCGACATCCTCCTTGGAGCGTACGTCGGCGGTGGTGCCGTCCACCTCCAGCCCCTCGCCCTGCAGGCTCTTGACCGTGTCCGCGACGGCCTTCTCGTCACGGGCGCAGAGGAACACCCGGTGTCCCTGCTCGGCGAGAAGACGGGCGGCGGCGAGACCGATCCCACTGGTCGCACCTGTGATCAGGGCGGTCCTGGGCGCGTTGTCAGTCATGATGGCGTCCTCCGGTCAGACGGCCCGCGCGGCGGGCAGATGGGCGTTGACGAGATCGATCAGCGCGCGCGGGGTGACCGCCTCCGCCAGCGCCGCCTCGTCCAGGCTGATGCCGTACTCCCGCTCGATCCGGCCGGCGGTCTCCAGCATCGCGAGCGACTCGTAACCGAGATCGGTGAACGAGGTGTCGGCGATGTCTCCGCCGAGGTCGACCTGCTCGTCCGCGCCCGCGCCCTCCAGGAGGATGGGCACCAGCTTGTCGAGGGTGAATTCCGTGTCCGACATGTCCGGTCCTTCGTCAGAGTTGAGAGCGGTCCACGGCCCGCAGGACCATGGCGGAGTTGAATCCGCCCTGGCCGCGCGCCAGTACAAGGGCGGTGCGCGGTGCCGCCGGACGCGGCGTACCGGTCACCAGGTCGATCTCGTACCTGCTCGACAGCGTGGAGCCCACCGTCGGCGGAATGATTCCGTCACGCATCGACAGGAACGCGGCGGCGAGGTCGAGCGGTGAGGCGCCGGAGTAGAGCCGGCCGGTCGTCGTCTTCGGCGCGGTCACCGGCACCCCGTGGGGTCCGAAGACCTTGGTGATCGCCTCCGCCTCGACCCGGTCGAGCTCTGGGATCGCGGCGGCGTCCGCGAACACCACTCCGATGTCGCCGGGGGCCAGACCCGCGTCCTCCAGGGCGAGTTCGATCGCGTGCTGCAGCGTCGGCGTCCGGTCACTGCCGGGCCGGGGATCCACCGTGGACGCGTGGCCCGCGATTTCACCGTAGATGTGCGGAGCGTCGCGCTCCAGGGCGTGTTCGGCGCTCTCCAGCACCAGCAACGCCCCGCCCTCGCCGGGGACATGGCCACCGGCCCGGTCGTCGAAGGGCAGATACGCCCGCTCCGGATCCTCGCTGACACTCAGCCGGCCGCTGGTGAGCTGGGCGACCCACCCCCATGGGCAGATCGACGCGTCGACCGCGCCGGAGATCACCATGGCGGTGCCCTTGCGGATCTGTCTGCGGGCCTGCGCGACCGCGTCGAGTCCGCCCGCCTGGTCGCTGACCACAACACTGCTCGGTCCGCGCAATCCGCTGCGGATGGAGATCTGACCGCTGTTGACCGCGTAGAACCAGGCGAAGGACTGGTACGCGCTGACATACCGGCCGCCCTTGCTCCACAGCGCCCTGAGCTCGTTCTGGCCGAACTCGAAGCCACCGGAGTGGCTGGCCGTGATAACCCCGACGTCGTAGTCGGGCAGCTCCTCCGGGACGACGCCCGCGTCCGAGAACGCCCAGTCGGCGCTGACCAGGGCGATCCTCGTCATCCGGTCGGTCTGCGGAAGCAGCCGGCCGGGCAGGTGGTCCTCGGCGGCGAACCCGGTGATCTCACCCGCCAGTCGCGCCGGGTAGGACGAGGGATCGAACCGGGTCACGCGGCCGATGGCGTTGCGGCCGGCCAGCGTCGCCGACCAGTACTCCTCCAGACCCAGCCCCGTCGGCGCGGCCACCCCCAGTCCGGTGACCCAGGTCTTCGTGGTCATCGTGTGCTCCGCTCGGGGTTCGCCAGCACGACCGCGCTCTGGAATCCGCCGAATCCGCTGCCCACCGACAGCACCGCATCGGTCTTCCAGACGCGGGCGGTCAGCGGTACGTAGTCCAGATCGCACTCGGGATCCGGCTGGTGCAGATTCGCCGTCGGGGGCACCACGTCGTTCGTCATGGACAGCACCGAGGCGGCGATCTCGATCGATCCGATGGCACCGAGGGAGTGCCCGACCATCGACTTGATGGAGCTGACCGGCGTCCGGTAGGCGTGCTCGCCGAGGCTGCGTTTGAACGCGGCGGTCTCGTGCCGGTCGTTCTGCTTGGTGCCTGAGCCGTGCGCGTTGATGTAGTCGATGTCCTCCGGGTTGAGCCTGGCCTCGTCGAGCGCCACCCGGATGGCCTCGGCCATCTCCTTGCCGTCGGGACGCAGACCCGTCATGTGGAACGCGTTCGAACGGGTCGCGAAGCCGGCCACCTCGGCGTAGATCCTGGCACCGCGGGCGCGGGCGCTCTCCAGCTCCTCCAGTACGAACACGGCCGCGCCCTCGCCCAGGACGAACCCGTTGCGACTCGCGTCGAACGGCCGCGAGGCGTGCTCGGGATCGTCGTTGCGGGGAGTTGTGGCCTTGATCGCGTCGAAGCACGCCACGGTGATCGGGGAGATGGGCGCGTCGGCCGCGCCCGCGATCATCACATCGGCCGAGCCTTCCCTGATCACGTCCGCCGCGTAGCCGATGGCGTCCAGACCGGATGTGCAGCCGGTCGAGATCACGGTGCTCGGCCCCTCGGCGCCTACGGCCCACGCGACCTCGGTCGCGAACGAGCTGGGCACCAGGTAGTTGTAGAGATGCGGTACGGCGTAGTCGTGGTCGACCAGTTCCAGCCGGCCGCCGTCGCTGACGACGCGGTACTCCTGATCCAGGCCGGTGGTCGCCCCCACCGCGCTGCCGATCGTGACTCCGGTACGGTGGGGGGTCAGCGCGTCGAAGTCCAGCCCGCTGTCGGAAACCGCCTCGCGGGCGGTGACCACGGCGAACTGCGCGGCCCGGTCCATCCGCCGGATCTCCTGCGGGGTCAGCCCGGACAGTTCGGTGTCGAAGTCGACCTCTGCGGCGACCTGTGAACGGAACGGCGACGGGTCGAAGAGGGAGATACGGCGGGTGGCGGTCCGTCCGTCGGTGAGCAACTGCCAGAAGCCCTTGACGTCCGAGCCGCCCGGCGCGGTCACCCCGACACCGGTGATCACCACCCGACGGCCCCGCGCGCCGCTCATGACGCCGTCCAGCTGTAGAAGCGACGGGCCATGGCGTCCGCGGGCGAGCGCCAGGTCGTGGGGTCGTAGGCGTCGATGTGGGGCTTGAGGTCCTCGCTGATCCGGATGAACCGGGGATCAGTCTTCGCTTCCTCGATACGACCGGCGCCGTTGTCCTCGTCGAAGTCCTGCAAATGGAAATAGAGGCCCCGGTACTCGAAGAGCTGGCGGCGCCGGGTTCCCATCCGCGCCGGCATCTCGGTCCCGTCGAAGGCGCCGAAGATCTCCGCAACGTCCCCGGCTGACCCGAGGGCCATCCTGGCCACGATCAATGTGCTGTGCATGCTTTCCCTCTCCTCGTCATCGTCCCGGCCCGAACCAGCGGTCCAGGGCCATCGGTAGGTCGGCGTGGCTGCCGGGAGCGGTCCAGGCCACATGTCCGTCGGGGCGCAGCAACGCCGCCGAGATCCCCGTCGGCGGACCGTCGGACGGGGTGTCGCGGACCGTCGCCGTCACGATGTCGACCCGGTCGGTCCACCTCTGCGCGCGCCGTCGCAGAGCGGCGTTGTCGTCCAGATCGAGGAGCACTCCGCGGGCCGGCCGCAGAAGTTCCCAGGTGGTCGTGTGCTTGTTCCCGCGGACCAGTTCGAGCTGCGGCATCCGTGCTCCGAGCAGCGGGTTCCCGCCGCCGCCGACGTCGTACTCGATGTCCAGGCCGCTGACCTTGGCGGCCAGATGGCGCTCGGCCTCGGACCGCTCCAGCAGCTCGCCGAGGACCTCACGGAGCGGGCCTGCCTCGTCACCGCCGAGGATGAGCGTGCTCTGCGCCCGGGTGTTCAGCAGCAGCCTGCGGCCGACCTCGTACCGCTCGCCGTGGTAGCTGTCGAGCAGTGCCTCGGAGTGTGTTCCCCGTACCACGGCGGCGAGTTTCCAGCCCAGGTTCACCGAGTCCTGGATGCTGGTGTTCATCCCCTGTCCGCCGGCGGGGAGATGGACGTGCGCGGCGTCACCGGCCAGCAGCACCCGGCCGCGCCGGTACTCGGTGACCTGACGGGCGGCGTCACTGAACGCGCTGACCCATACCGGCTCCGCCATGGAGATGTCGGTGCCGGTGAGGCGCTTCCAGACATCGGAGACCTCGGTGAAGTCGGGCGCTCCGGTCCGCCTCCGCGGTGGCGTCCCGCGTTCCCCGACGATGATCCGGTGGATCCCGCCGGGCAGCCGCGCCACCATCACCATGCCGCCGGCGGTCTGCTGACCGGCCATACGGGGTTCCAGCTCGACTCCCCGGACATCGGCGAGGAAGAGTTCCGTGGTGGCGGGGGTGCCGGGAAAGTCGAAGCCCGCGGCCTTGCGAACGGTGCTGCGCCCGCCGTCGCAGCCGACCAGATACCGGGCCCGCAGCGCCCGGTCGCCGCCCCGCACGGTGACGCTCACTCCGTCGGCGTCCTCCGTGAGCCCGGTGAACTCCTGCCCGCGCCGGATGTCGGCGCCCAGATCCCGGGCCCAGC
This sequence comes from Streptomyces sp. NBC_00872, assembly GCF_045161915.1. Classification (NCBI taxonomy): domain Bacteria; kingdom Bacillati; phylum Actinomycetota; class Actinomycetes; order Kitasatosporales; family Streptomycetaceae; genus Streptomyces; species Streptomyces sp. NBC_00872. The sequence continues at coordinate 449,639 of NZ_CP108806.1, forward strand.
TTTCGAGCACGGCCTCGGTCGTCGACTGCGGCACGGCCTGCGCGGATCCATGGGCGGCACCCAGCACGCCCAGATCGAGCGGCAGACCACCGAAGTGCCCCGCCTCGCTGGTCTGGATCTCGCCGAAGCGGGGCAGCAGACCCCGCTGGTCGAATACCTCCATGGTGCGGATGGTGAACCCGATACCGCGTGACTCCCCGGTACGTGCGGGCAGCCGGTCCAGCACGATGACATCGACGCCTGCCAGGCGCAGTTCTCCGGCCAGCATGAGCCCGGCGGGCCCAGCACCGACGACAATGACTGAAGCGTCCATATGATTCTCCACGAGTGACGGCGTCGGCTTCGGCGGAACCAGCAGTCCCAAGCAGTGTCCGGCTCCGGAAATGACTCGGCGGCTTCCCGGTGTTCAGGAAGAAGCCGCTCATCACGGTGATTCCTTATTGCTTCTCGACATTGGAAGCGATCCGCGCCAGAACATCGTTGGCAGCGAGGAACTCGGCCTCGGAGATACCGGCGAGCGATTCGGCCGCGTGGGCATTGACCAGCGATTCGGCCCGCTCGTGCGCCGCCGCGCCGGATTCGGTGAGCGTGAGGGAGCCGTCCTTCTCCGCGACCCAGCCGCGGCCCTCGAACCCGTCGACGACCGGCCGGTACGAATCGGCCCCGTCGACGGCCAGGAAGGGAGCGAACGCGTTGTCGATACCGGCGACGGTGTCCACCTTGATACTGATCGCGTGCAGCACCTGCCACTGCCGCCGATTCAGATTCTCGCCGGACAGCGCGCGGGCGGTCGATTCGTCGAACAATTGATGCAGATACAGAAGCCAGTAACCGATACGCTTCGTGGTGTTCTGCTGGAGCATGGAAATTACCTCCCCGGTACGGCGAGTTGCGCATACGGACCTGCGGACGATCACCCGCGACCAGGGCATTCCTGCCGTCGAACCGAGGCGCGGCCCTGCCGATCAGATCCCCGACCCGCTCCAAGGAGTTATCGATACGGCGTGGAGAATCTCGAATCGAGCTGATGAGTTCGCGATCGCCGGGGGTTCACATTCGATCACCCGACAGCCTTACTCTGGCATCTTCTGTCAGTGGGCTACAAGGGGAGACCTGACAATCTACGGTGGAACCGCAGGGTTTGAGAGTCTACGGTGGAACGCAGGTTTCATGACGAGGGGGACCGGTCGGTCCTCCTCGTATTCCGTACCTCCGTCAGTTCCGTCCGCGACAGCGGAAAGCGCCGCTCACCTCGGTGAAGATGAGCGGCGCTCCGAGCGGCTTCCGGGCCCCTATGAAACAGTGTTCATCGCCGTGACGAGTTGCCGCCGGCCGGAGATACCGAGTTTCCGGTAGACGCTGGAGAGATGGAACTCGACCGTACGAACCGTCAGAAAGAGCGTCTCCGCGATCTGCCGATTGCTGTATCCGGCACGGGCGAGTTGGGCGATCTTGTCCTGTTGCCGGGTGAGCAGACGGGCGGTGTCGGAGCCACTCTGGAGTCCCAGTGCGCCCCGGACGCGCTCCGACCAGAAGACATTGCGGCACTCGCGCGCCACCGCGTCGGCGGCCTCCAGCCGGCCCCGTCCCCCCGGCACATCCTTCTGCCGGAGAAGCAGCATGCCCAGGTCGTAGAGGGCCTGGATCAACTCAGTGCGGGCACGGCCCACTTCCAGCAGTTTGACGGCCTCGTCGAGCAGGGGCACCGAGGTCTCGTCCCGGCGCGACACCGCCACGGCGTGCAGTGCCGTTCCGATACTGCGCGGCGAGCCCCACTTCCTCGCCGCGATGAGCTCGTCCCCGGACAGCGCGAGCGCCAGATCGTATCTGCGGGCCGCCAGCGCGGCGAACGTGGCCTTCGAACGCCAGGGAATGACCGCGGGGTTGGCGACATTGAGGGCGTTCAGAATCCGGCCGCAGTCCATGTACGCGTCGACTGCCTGCTGGAACTGGCCCATCGCCGCGTGAAGAGCGCCACGCGCGGCCAGGATGTGCATCCGGTCCGGCAGACACGCGTCGAGACGATCGGCCAGTCCGTGGTCGAGCAGTACCTTGTGGGCGCTGTCGAGTTCGCCGATCTGCACGAACGCCTCGACCAGCCAGGCGACCGCGAGACAGGTCAGTGACCTCGACGTTCCGCGGGTGAGCAACGCACCGAGCATGCCCGACGCCTGACGCGCGTCCCCCGACAGCAGGAGACTGCGCGCGCGCAGCAGCGTGAGCAGATCCTGGTGACAGGCCGAAGCGACCCAGACGGGGTCACTGGCCAGCCGTTCGCACTGCGCGTTCGCGGACGCGAGGTCGCCGGTGTAGAGCAGCGTCAGGATCGCCAGCCACATGGAATACGGCTCGCTACGCAGCGCGTCCGTGCCGAGGACCCAGTCCGTCTCCGTGGCGACCATCGCACGGTTCGCCCCGAGGTTGGCCAGTTCGATGTTGCGCAGGACCACGCGCTGCCCGTTGGACGGTAATCGCTCATCGTGGTCCAGGACGGAAGCCGCCGGTATATAGGTGGTGGTGTCCCCTTGGTGGGAGACCGGCCCCGGGGGTGCGCAGTCCCTCCCGCTCTTCGCATCGCGGCCCGCGGTGCCTCGGGGGCGCGATCCCACAGGGGCCGCCCGTTCGGAGAGCAGCGTCGGATCTTCGCTGATGACGCGCCTTTCCTGGAGTGACCTGTGGTTTTCCGGGAGCCGGGCCGTCTGGCGACCTCGAGGGGCCTTGGTGGCACGCGCCTCCGCGGCTTCACGGCTTGAGGTCGGCTCCGCGCGGCACAGTGCCACAAAAGATCTCTCATCGGGCGGAAGCAAGGAACTCTCCTTGACGTGGTGAATCGCTCAACACCGGCGCAATCGGCCACTGTCGTCGGCTGTGGAGGGATGGCAGAAGCGTCTCTCTGTCGCGCGTCCGCAGAACCGGAGCGCCGACTGCCCGACGCGCATCGTCGCGGACGGACTGGGAGGGTGCCGGGCGGGAAAGACGTGGACGACATCGGTCCGGCAGTCGGGGCCGGTCGGGCATATTGCAGGGCGCGCCGCCCGTGTCACCTGTCGGTGATGACCGAGGGACGTCATTGCGTTCGACTACGAACGGACAGCACTGTCCGGTGCAGCCGGGGGGAATTCCTTCGTGAGGGTCGTCCGGACGGAGTGATGGGGGACGGCACGGCACCACCCGTGCGCGGGAGTCTTGCGTTGCCGATCCTCGGGTCCGTGAACCACCTCTACGAAGAACGCGGAACTGCAAAGTTGTCGTTCGACTGTAAATCAGGGCATGGCATATACCAAGCCCCACCCGGCGGCAAGCGCCAGAGTGGCCGATTCCATCCCGTCCTCGTCCGTACCGCGAAAACTGACACCGGCCCTGTCCTGCCAGCTCAGTCCTGACAAATGCGCGTACTCATGTACGGCTCCCGGCGTCCGCCCGCCGGTCTCATTGGTCTACCTGCGGCACCTTCTCCCCCGCACAGTGCCGGTTCTGGTCTTGCGTGCGGCGACTGGGCAGTTCGCCGGTGGCAACTCAACGGCGGTGTCCCGGCCGAGAAATCCTGGTTCATGCCGCACCACGAGCCTTCTCAGCCATACCTCGGGCGTTCTTACGGATCCCCCGTAGGTTCTGCGATCAACTCTTGTCGCATGCAAACAAGCATGTCAGCATCGTGCTGCCGGCAAATAAGCAGATCGTCCCCCAGGGCTTCGCATTCGATCGCGTACTCAATGTTTCCACTACGATGCGAACAGGAAAAGGCCGATGTACTCGAAAGTTTCCGCGAAGTAAACGCCTTGCAAAGCAGCCCGCCCTGTCTGCCCGGGACACCAGGTTTCCGGAAGATTTCCGATATCGAGATGATGTCGCTGCTCGGCGGGGAACGCGAAAGAGAATGGAATGAGTGAAACCGTCTCGCCGCTGATTCCGGCTTCCAGAGCATCAGCGAGCCCGGTGCCGGGAAGGTGACACGCTGATCCTTCGACCGAGCTGACGGGCCGTCGTACCGGCGACGCACATATCGTCACGCCGGAGTGCCACCCCAGGCGCGATGGAAAGCCGGTCCGTGGCCGCCCGCTGTGGACGGGACCCGGCTCCCCGCTCTCGATGCCCTCGTCCATGGCGCCCCGGGCGGATCGGTGGCCCTGGCCGTCTTGAGGTTCCCGGCCGCGGAAGACCTCCAGGAGTGCCTCCTCGAAACCAGGGGACCGACACGAAAGGCCTCATCGTGCGCAAGGTGCTCATCGCCAACCGAGGCGAGATCGCTGTCCGCGTCGCCCGTGCCTGCCGGGATGCCGGGATCCTGAGCGTAGCCGTCTACGCCGACCCGGACCGGGACGCCCTGCACGTCCGCGCGGCCGACGAGGCGTTCGCCCTGGGCGGTGACACCCCGGCAGCCAGCTACCTGGACATGGCCAAGGTGCTCCAGGCCGCGAAGGATTCGGGCGCGGACGCGATCCACCCGGGCTATGGATTCCTGTCCGAGAACGCGGAATTCGCCCAGGCGGTCCTGGACGCCGGGCTGACCTGGATCGGCCCGCCGCCGCAGGCCATCCGCGACCTCGGTGACAAGGTCGCCGCCCGCCATATCGCACAGCGCGCCGGCGCCCCCCTGGTGGCCGGCACCCCCGACCCGGTCACCGGCCCGGACGAGGTCGTGACGTTCGCCGAGGAGCACGGTCTGCCGATCGCCATCAAGGCGGCCTACGGCGGCGGCGGACGCGGTCTCAAGGTCGCCCGCACCCTCGACGAAATCCCCGAACTCTACGACTCGGCCGTCCGCGAGGCGGTCGCCGCCTTCGGCCGCGGCGAGTGCTTCGTCGAGCGCTATCTCGACAAGCCCCGCCATGTCGAGACCCAGTGCCTGGCCGACACGCACGGCCATGTCGTGGTCGTCTCCACCCGCGACTGCTCCCTCCAGCGCCGCCACCAGAAACTCGTCGAGGAGGCCCCCGCCCCCTTCCTGACCGACGCGCAGAACGCCGAGCTGTACACGGCGTCCAAGGCGATCCTCAAGGAAGCGGGGTACGTCGGCGCGGGCACCGTCGAGTTCCTCGTCGGCACCGACGGCACGATCTCCTTCCTCGAGGTCAACACCCGTCTCCAGGTGGAGCACCCGGTCACCGAGGAGGTCACCGGCATCGACCTGGTCCGCGAGATGTTCCGGATCGCCGACGGCGAGCCGCTCGGCTACGACGACCCGGCCGTGCGCGGACACTCCTTCGAGTTCCGTATCAACGGCGAGGACCCCGGCCGCGGCTTCCTCCCCGCCCCCGGCACGGTCACCGCCTTCACCCCGCCCACCGGCCCCGGCGTCCGGCTGGACGCGGGCGTCGAGTCCGGCTCGGTCATCGGCCCGGCCTGGGACTCCCTGCTCGCCAAACTGATCATCACCGGCGCCACCCGCGAACAGGCCCTTCAGCGCGCGTCGCGCGCGCTCGACGAGTTCACGGTCGAGGGCATGGCCACAGCGATCCCCTTCCACCGCAAGGCCGTCACCGACCCCGCCTTCACCTCCAACCCGTTCAGCGTCCACACCCGCTGGATGGAAACCGAGTTCGCCAACGACATCCCGGCCTTCACCTCCCCCGCCGGCACCGGCCCCGACACCGACGAGGAACCCGGCCGCGAGACCGTCGTCGTCGAAGTCGGCGGAAGACGCCTCGAAGTCTCCCTCCCCACCAGCCTCGGCATGACCCTGGCACGCACCGGCCTCGCCGCCGGCGCCAAGCCCAAGCGCCGCGCCGCCAGGAAATCCGCCTCGGCCGCCTCGGGCAACACCCTGGTCTCCCCGATGCAGGGCACGATCGTGAAGGTCGCCGTGGAGGAGGGCCAGGAGGTCAAGGAGGGCGACCTGGTGGTCGTACTGGAGGCGATGAAGATGGAACAGCCCCTCAACGCCCACCGCACGGGCACGATCAAGGGCCTCGCCGCCGCGGTCGGCGCCTCCCTCACCGCCGGCGCCACCGTCTGCGAAATCAAGGACTGAACCGAATACGCCGACCTCCTCGGAGGATGGAGGACCCGAACGGCGATCGGCATTCACCCGTACGGGACCGATTGGTCTGCTACAGTCGGAACATGCCCAGGAAACCTGCTCCCGATACCCGCGAGCGCATTCTGGACGCCGCTGCCGATCTCTTCGACCGGCGGGGCGTGCACGCGGTCGGAATGCAACAGATCATCGACGAACTCGGGTGCGGCAAGCAATTGCTCTACCGGGAGTTCTCCAGTAAGGACCAGTTGGTGGTGGCCTATCTCGAGCGGTCCGCCCGAGCCTGGGAACAGACCGTGGTCGCCGTGTGTGCCGTGGTGGACAAACCGGAGGACCAGTTGGTCGAACTGGTCCGAACGGTCCAGGGCATGGCGCCGAACACGAGGGGCTGCCCACTCCGCAACACGCACGCGGAATTTCCCGATCCCGATCACCCGGCACATCAGGTTTCCCTGAAGCATTTCCAGGACGTGCGCGAGCAATTGCGTGAACTCGCACGCCGGACTCCGGCCGCGGACCCGGACAAGCTCGGCGACCGGATCATGCTGATCATCGACGGTCTCTACGTCAGCGGGTCGACCTTGGGTCCCACCGGCGCCGCGGCAACGGCCGTCGGACTCGCCCGGGACGTGGTTCGGGCAGAAATCGCCGCCGCGGCCGTCTGATTCTTTTTCCACTGCTCGCCCAGTGGTTCTTTTTCCACTGCTCGCCCAGTGGTGGAGTCTGCCCTGGGGCGGGAGATTTTTTGCAGCACACAATTTGCCACTCAGTGCTCCGAGGAGGATCACGATGAAGACCATTGTCGTAACAGGGGGCACCTCAGGCATCGGGCAGGCGCTCGCGCACACCTATCTCGACCGGGGTGATCAGGTCGTCATCCTCGGTCCGGATCCGGCGAAGGGGAAGAAGTTCCTCGACAGGGCGGAGAAGACGGGCGCGGCCGACCGGGCCTTCTTCATCGAGGCCGATCTCAGCCTCGTCAGCGAGAACCAGCGCGTCATCGGGGACATCAAGACGAGGTTCACGGCGGTGGACGTCCTCGTGTTATGTGCGCGGTATTTCCGTAGCTATCGAACGGTGACTCCGGAAGGATTCGAGCACAATTTCGCGTTGTACTACCTCAGTCGGTACCTGCTCGGATACGGCTTGGCCGACCAGATGGACAAGGCCGACCGTCCGATCATCATGAACATCGCCGGCCCGGGTGCGGGAACGGCGGGCATCCAGTGGAACGACCTCGGGCTGAAGCACGGCTACGACGGCTGGTCGGCCATGTTCCAGGGTGGACGGCTGAACGACCTCCTCGGCGTCTCGTTCGCCGACGAGAGCAAGGGGCATCGCGCCCGGTACGTACTGCTGTTCCCCGGTGGGACACGCACCGGTTTCGCGGGCGACTTCGACCCTGCCACCGCGGCCTACGTCGACCGGATGAAGAACGCCGCGCAGCCGGTCGAGTTCGCCATCCCCCCGATCGTCGAGATCATCGACGCTCCGCCCCGGGAACCGCTGAGCGCCATTGTGGAGGGCACGCCGCTCAGTCTCCTCCGCCCGGCTTTCGACAAGGACGCCGCGGCACGGCTGGACAGCATCACGCGGGAGCTGTTGCACAACAAGCTCAGCGCCTCATAGCAAACGGTCCCTACGGGACAGCCCTTGGGAGACATCGCGCCGGCCCGATCGGTCTGCCGTCTTCGGTGAGCCGGCGCTCGACTGCACGCGCATTCCCACTGAATGACCCTCGTGTCGTCAGGAAGGTAGCGAACGCCATGACCGAACCGGTGTCGATGCCCCACAACCACCGCCAGGGGAAGTGCCCGTTCCGCCCCGGCCCCGATCTCGTCGAGCTGCACCGCGACCCGTCGCTGCACCGGGTTCCGGTGCCTAACTCCCAGCTCGGCGAGGTCGGGGCCGTCCTCATCACCCGCGAGGACGATGCCCGCGCGGTGTTGTCCGACGCTCGCTACGAGGTCGGGTTCGCCTTCGATCCGAACTGGACCGGCCCGCGCTCGGTGATGAACCAGCCGGGCGTCCTGCTCAACTACGACGGGGACGAGCACACCCGGTATCGCCGGATGCAGTCCGGAGCCTTCACGATGAAGAGGATCCGGGCGCTCAGCGGCGTGATCGAGCAGATCGTCGAAGACCATCTGGATGCCGTGGAGAAAGCCGGTCCGGGCGTCGACCTGATCAAGACGTTCGCCGAACCGCTGCCCCTGATCGTGATCTGCGAGTTACTGGGGGCGCCACTCAAGGACCGAAGCGGCATCCTGGAGCGCAGTTCGATCGCGAGCAGCGTCGACACCACGCTGGAGGTCCAGCAGGACAACTTCGCGGCGATGACCGATTACATGGCCGAACTGGTCGCGGCGCATCGGCGGGAGCCGGGCGACAACATCCTCGGGGACCTGGTTCGCAAGCACGGCGCGGAGTTGAGCGACGACGAGCTGGTCGGCATGGGGCTCGACGTCCTCGTGGCCGGACACGGCACCCTCTCCGGCATGATCGGGCTCAGCGTGCTGGCGTTGTTGTCGCACCCGGAGCAGCTCGCGATCCTGCGTGACGACGATTCGCTGTCCGGCGGCGCCGTTGAGGAGTTGTTGCGACTGCTGGCGGTGGCGCCCCCACTGGTGAGGCAAGCGAACACGGACCTTTCGGTCAACGACCAGGAGATCCGTGCCGGGGAGCATGTCGTCGTCTCCACGCTCATGGCCAACCACGGCGCCGTCCTGTCGTCCCCCGCCGACGCGCTCGACCTGCGCCGCAAACCCGTGCCGCATCTGGCCTTCGGCTACGGCCGGCATCAGTGCGTCGGCCAGCAACTCGCCCGCCTCGAACTTCGCCTCGCGCTGCCCGCGCTGTTCCGCCGCTTTCCGGACCTTCGGCTCACGGTGCCGTTCGAGGACATCACGTACCGCGGCGAATCACTGGTGTTCGGGGTCAAGAGCCTTCCCGTCGCGTGGTGATCCGCCGGTGAATCCTGTGGGACAGCCACAGGGGCGGCGACCGCCTGCCGGCTTTAGCTTGAGGACAGGGTTTCTCTACGACGCACGTGAACTGGAGGACACATGAGTGAGCCACGGCGGGTAGCGTTGATCAGCGGGGCGGGCCGGGGCATCGGCGCGGCGACCGCCCGGGAACTGGGGCGACGCGGATACCACGTGGTGGTGAACTATCGCGAGAACTCGGTCGCCGCGCAGGGTGTGGTCAGCGACATCGAGGAGGCCGGCGGCTCCGCGGAGGCGCGGCAGGCCGACGTCTGTGACGGTGAGCAGGTCAGGGATCTGGTTCGGCACGTGTATGCCGCCCACGACCGGATCGATGTGCTGATCTGCAACGCCAACACGGTGAACCCGCCGTTCGAGCCGCTGCTCTCCTTGTCGTGGGACGCGTTCATCGGGAAGGTCAGCGGGGAGCTGGCGGGCGCCTTCTTCCTCACCCAGAACGTGGTGCCCGCGATGCAGAAGCGAGGTGCGGGGCGGATCGTCTATATCTCCAGTACCGCCGCGGATTGGGTCGGCAGCGTCGCGGCGCACTCGACCGCGAAGGCGGCGCTGAACACGTTCAGCCGCCACGTCGCCGCGACGGCCGCGCAGCACGGGATCACGGTCAACACGGTCGCTTTCGCGACGGTACGAACAGACGCGACGGCCGGTGTGCTCAACGACGATCTCCGTAAGTACACGGAGGAGCGTTCGGTCCTCGGCAGGGTGTTGGACGCCAACGACGCGGCCAGGACGGTGGCAGCCGTCGCCGACGAAAGCTTCGGCGCGGCGGTCGGCCAGATAATCCGGGTGGACAGTGGCTACGACGTCCTCGACCAGCAACTCCACGCCACGACGAAGTTCTTCCAGTGACTCGGTGGTGAGGTCGGAAAGCGGAACGTAGGGAAGGCCGGGGGCGAGATTCCCCCCGGCCTTCCCTACGTTCCGCTTTCCGTCAGCCGACTACCTCCGCCGCGCACGCACATAGGACATCGGCGTCAACACCCGCCCGCGCTCGTCCACTTGGACCGCGTCCGGGCCCGGCCTGGCGGCGGTGTCCGGCGCGCCCGCCTCGCTCATCCTGGCCAGCAGTTCATGGGTGAAGCTCGTGGCGAAGACGGCTTCGGTGATGTCCAGGATGTGCCAGTACCGGTCGAGATTCGCGTGCAGATTGTCCTTGCTGATCAGGGCATCCTCCACGATCGGTGTCCCCGACGGCACGGATTCCGCGAAGCAGAAAAGGTGGAGCGTGGCGTCCGGTCCGCACACCCGGTGGAGCGCGGCGGCGTACGCCGACCGCTGCTCGTCGTTCAGGCAGTGGTACAGACCGCTGTCGAGCACGGTGTCGAAACCGGTCCCGACACCCTGCAGTTCGGTGGCGTCGGCAACCAGGAACCGCACCTCGACACCATGGGCCGACGCGCGCTGCCCCGCCTGCTCGATCGCACTGGGCGAACCGTCCACACCGGTCACCTCGTACCCCTGGCCCGCCAGCAGGATGGCGTTCTCACCCAGTCCGCAGCCCGCGTCGAGCACCTTGCCCGCGAAGCCTCCCGCTCGCGCCAGGTCCACAACGGCCCGCTGGGGCTCGCCGATGTCCCAGGGAATCACCATCTCACCCGGTTCAACGCCGCCGAAGGCCGCGCGGCCCGCGTACAACGCGTCGAATTCCATGTTCTTTTGAGAGAAAGTCCGTTCTTCCGTAGTCATGCCGGTCCCCTTGTCGCTCGCAAGCTCATCAACTAACAGTTGGTGAATCTGGATGGGCCCCTGATGCAGGGGCAGTCAGGTGATCGTCACTTGTCGCTCGGCCGATCGGGATCAACTCCGTAACGTAACGGAGATTCCCCGGGCCTAATGGACACTCTTCGCCTCCTGGGCCGGCGCGACCGCGGGGACTGCCGCGGGACGCATCCGTGACGCGACGATCAGCGTGAGGACGACGACCGCAGCCATGGCCAGGAAGACATCGGAGTAGGCGGCGCCGTCATCACCGGAGAAGAGGGGGTTGACGGCGTCGCTGCCGCTCTGCTGCCTCGCGGACACCAGCACGCCGAACACTGCGGGGCCGGTGCCGGCTCCGAGGAACTGAGCCCCCTGGAGGATCCCGAGGCCGACGCCGGCCTGCTCGGGGGGCAGTTCGCCTGCCGCAGCTCCGATGAGGGTGGTCATCACAAGGATGAAGCCGATGCTGAGCCCGAAGATCCCGATGCCGGCGGGGATCACCGAGGAGCCGCCGGTGAAGGTCGAGAGTGACAGGGAGAAGACTCCGATGAGGGTGAGCCCGGCGAGCACCAGGGAGCGGGTGCCGACGCGGTCGGCGAGGCGGCCGATCAACGGCGAGAGAAGGGCGACGGCGACCCCGGCCGGGATCATGACCAGTGCGCCCTCTCCCGGGGTGAGGCCGTTGACCTCGACCACCAGCAGCGGGACGAACACCAGGCCACCAAGGTTGACGATCATAGCCAGGAACGCGACCAGGATGCCGGTCCGGTAGACGCGGTTGGTGAACAGCGCGGGCGGGACGAACGGCTGCTCGACGCGGACGGTGCGCAATCCGAAGAGCACGAGCGCCGCGACCGCGACCACGAGGCTGCCCCAGGACAGCGGAGCGGTGAAGCCGGAGACCTGCGCCTGGGTCATGCCGAACAGGACCAGCCCGGCTCCGAGGCCGAGGAGGATGCCGCCGGGAAGATCGAGCCGGCCCCCGCCCGCCGGGGACTCGTCCGGGAGCACGCGCAGGGCCGCGGGAAGCAGCAGCAGCGAGACCGCGAACATGATCCAGAACAGCGCGGGCCAGCCGAGCAGCTCGCCGACCCCGCCGCCCACCGCCGGTCCGGCGGCGGTGCCGATGCCCGCGCCCGCGGAGACGACGCCGATCCCGACGCCGCGCTTGTTCGCCGGCAGCAACCTCGTGACGGCGATGATCGAGAGCACCGGGATCGCGGCCGCTCCGATGCCCGTCACGATCCGCCCGATCACGAGCACGGCCAGACTCGGGGAAATCGCGCAGATCAGGCTCCCGACGGCGTAGACCACCAGCGCGAAAGCGAAGAGACGCCGCAGGCTCACCCGGTCAGAAATACGGCCGTAGAGGGGAATTCCGACCGAGAACATCAGCAGGAAGCCGGTGACGACCCAGGCGAGTTCCGCCTCGGAGGCCCCGAACTCGGCCCCGATCGTCGGAAGCATCAGAACGACCATGTCGCTGGCGGTGACCGTGACGAGGATCGCCGGCATCAGCACCGCCAACAAGGCCAATCCCGGGCCGGTCCGTTCGGTCGTTGTCGACGTGGAAGTCATTCGACACGTCCTTCGGGTGACTTACTGCCACCATCGTAGTTACAGTTAGGGCAAAAGAATAGCGGAGGAACGCGCCTCCGCCATGGTCAGCTAGTGATTGGGTTGCGCGAGCTCACGTTCGCTGGCCAGTACTTGCCGGACCAGGTGGGCGATTGTCGTCCGGCCGAGCCGCTCTTCCATGGCTCGCTCCGCATCCCGGAACTCCACCTCAAGCAGGCCCTGCATATTGCGCCCCACCTCGCATTCAGCACTCGGTGGATGCGGGTGCCGCGACAGGATGGGCCCCGCCTCGACGGCGGTGTACGCGTCATAGAGCGTGATCTCACGCGCGGGACGGACAAGCAACCAGCCGCCGTTGCGCCCCTCGGCGGACGAGACCAGACCGGCATCCCGCAGGCTGCCGAGGATCCGCCGCACCAGAACGGGATTGCTCGCCAGACTGTCCGCGATCTCCGCGGAGGTCAACGAGCGATCACCCCAGCGCGCCAGCATCGTGAGCGCGTGAATCGCGACCGCGCTCCTGCTGCTGACACTCATCATGGCTCCCTCTCGACCGGACCTCACCGATCGAACCGCAACCAGGTTAGTGACAGTTCGATCCGCGTGTCAATCCGGGGGCCGACCGGGCTCCGGCCGTGGCCACGCACGAACCCTTGAGTTCTTCTCGGATATATGGATGCGCGACATGCCGTTCCGTCGCACCGATTCGACGGGGAAGCCAAAAGAGCCGACGCACTTTTGCGACATCCCCGAGAAGAGCCCCCATGAGAAGCAGCTATCGGGAGAACCCGGCACGTGATTCTTCCATGGCGGAACAGCCCGAAGAGCCGCGCCCCTCGGACGAAATGAACCTGCGGACAGTCCGCAATGACAGCGGAAGCAGGTGCAGTACCGTGATGCGCGGACGCCGGGCGCCAAGGGCTGTCCCGTAACCAGCCACGAGGAGGAACACCTGTGGAGCGGGTAACCAGCACGATCCTCGAATCGCTGCCCGGTCCGCCCGCCCGTCCGGAATCGCCGGATCTCATCCGTCTCCTCGGTGGCCCCCGCAGCGAACGGGCCCCGCGAACGTGCGGCTGCCGGGTCACCCGCGATTGCCAGTGCCCCACGCTGCTCAGCCTCGGTGTCGACCGGGGTGCGGTCGTGGCCCAGGCCGACGCCCAGTTGTACGACGCCGACCGGTGCCCCGACTCCGGGTGCGTATGGCGCTCTTTGCTCGCGCTCGTGTTCGCCGGCGATCTGATGCTGGCGGACCTGCACTGCTCGCGCCTGTCCGAGCAGCCCCGCTGGTCCGGCACCAGCCCCGCGGCGCAGGTGGTGCAGATCGTCCGCAGCCGGATCGGTTTCCTGGTCGGGGATCCGGGCGGCGCCCGGCGCATCCTTGGAGAGCTCGTGCAGGCCCCGATCGCCGAATCGCTGGAGGCGGTGGTGGTGGGCTGGCTCACCGAGGCGCTGGTCCAGTTGGGCGAGCCGTACACGGCGGAGAACCTGCTGATCGGCCGCGGCTATGCGGGAACCCTCCCGGCGCACCTACCGGGCAAGGCGCTCCTGCTCCACGCGAGAGGGCAGCTCCATCTCGCGCTGCGGCGGTCGAACCGCGCGCTGAAGGACTTCCTGGCCTGCGGGGCCGAGGTCGCCGCCTGCGATTTCGCGAATCCCACGGTGATCCCGTGGCGCACCGGCGTCGCGCTGTGCCTGCGTGAACTCAAGCAGGTCGAACTGGCGCGCACGCTCGCCCGCACCGAGCTCACCGGAGCGAGGCGATGGGGCTCTCCTCGGGAGATCGGCAGGACCTTGCTCACCGCGGCGTTACTGGAAGACGGCTCGGACGCGAGGGATCTCGTCGCCGAGGCCGTCGATCTGCTCGCCACGTCGGACGCCCGCGGCGACGTCGCGTACGCGGCCCACGTCCTCGGCGCCATCCCGGGGCTCCAGCATGATGTGGCGGGAGTGCGTCAGATCCTGCGGCGGATCACCGATCTCACGCAACGGAGCGGGAGCCGGCACGCCGCCGACCGTGCCGCCGAGGAGCTGTCCGGGTTCCTGTCCGTCCACGGCGATCCGGTCCTGACCAAGCACGAACTCGGTGTGGTCAAGCTGGTCTGGGCCGGGTACAACAACACCGAGATCGCAGACCATCTGTCGCTGACGCGCCGCACGGTGGAGCACCATCTGTCCTCGATCTACCGGAAGTTCGGGCTCGCCGACCGGCGGCATCTGTTCCTGGCGATGACCGAGTTCCTCTGAAGTGCCCGTTCGCCGTCACCACGGCCAACGAAATTTCTTGTTCTCGGGAACCAGCCAGTAATGGTCGAGTTCGACCCTGTCGAACAGCCATCGTCCGTCAGCGAGCACATAGCTGTCGGAAAACCGGCCGACACTCTGGTACACCAAGTCCTCCTTGTCGAACCGCACGTGCTCCTCGAAGAAGCAGGCGCCGGTCGCGCGGTCGCCGTCGACCGCCACCTGGTGGACCTGGTTGAAGTTCATCAGTACCACCTCGGAGGCCCCCTGGAACTCGACCATCTTCGGCAGCAGGGTGCTGTAGTACTCCTGGATCGCCGTGCGGCCACGGACGTCGCCCAAGCTTCCGTAGTCCAGGTGCGCGTCCGTCGTGAACAGAGCGCCCAGGCCGGTCCAGTTCAGGCTGTTGAGGCAGTGATGGAAGGCGTTGCGCAGCTTCGTGAGCTCGCGGATCGCCTCCAGCTCCCGCACTCTGGCCGACAGCTCGTCCATCCGGGCCTCCAGGCCCACCCCGTCCGCCATCACGATTCCTCTCGAGCGCAGTCGGATCCCGTTCTGTCTCTTGCCGAAACCACGCCCAGGGTCGCACTCGCACAACGGCATCACAAGGCCCGCATCCCTTTTCTGGGGCCACTCCGAAATGCGTGAATTCACTCGCCCTATTAGGGGCAAGTACGCAGGGAATGTCGGCGACATCAAACGGGAGACACCGTGAACCAGTCGAAGCGAATCGCCCTGATCAGTGGTGCGGGCCGCAACATCGGGGCGGCGACGGCCAAGGAGCTGGCCGGCCGTGGATACCACGTGATAGTGAACTACCGCAGCGACGCCGGCGCGGCGGCGGAGGTGGTCACGGCGATCGAGGCGCACGGCGGCACGGCCGAGGCGGCCCAGGCCGACGTCTGCGTCGCCGACCAGGTCGACGCGCTGGTAGAACGGGTGCGGGCCGACCACGGGCGCATCGACCTGCTGATCTGTAACGCGAACACCGTGACACCGCCCTTCGTACCCTTCTCCGAGCTGGACTTCGACACGTTCGCCGCGAAGATCAACGGGGAGCTCGCCGGCTCCTTCTTCCTCACTCAGCGCACGCTCGCCGTCATGCGCCGGCAGCAGTCGGGCAGGATCATCTACATCTCCAGCACAGCGTCGGACACCATCGGCATGGCAATGGCCCATTCCGTCGCCAAGGCGGCGCTGAACACCTTCAGCCGCCACATCGCCGGTATCGCGGCTCAGTACGGGGTAACGGTGAACGCCGTCGCCTTCGGCGCCGTGCACACCGACGCCACGTCGAATTTCAGTGAGAGCTTCTGGAAGTACACGACCGACCGCTCCGTGGTGGCGCGCAGAGTGCAACCGGAGGACGCGGCCCGCGCCGTGGCCCTCGTCGCCGACGACGGCTTCGGGTTCACTTCCGGCCAGGTGATCCGGGTAGACGGCGGGTTCGAGGTGCTGGACCAGCAGTTGCATCCGCTGGCGGACAGCTTCCTCTGACGGCGGCACGCGGGGACGGCCCGCCGGTGCCCGGCTCTGCGGGCCACCCGTAGGTTTCCTTACATCCCCTTGTTGCCCCCGAAGAAAGCATGAGACTGTGTGGTCGACCAAAAAAAGGGGGGTATCGGTTCTTGGTGATTTCGGTGTCCTGGCATCCGAAATCACCTTTCCCAATTCGTGAAAGAGATAGGCATAGCATTCTGGGGGACGCTGTGAACCGACAAAATCTCGCGCACGAAGCACCACTCGCTGACCGTTCGACACGTTGTCCGGCCGCCCGGCCGACGCGGCGAAGCTCCTGGCTTCGCGGCTCGGACGAGAATTCGCCGGATCGGTGACAGGCCTGACGATCGCGCGGCTCGTCGAGGCACTCCTCCGGACCGGCGTGGTCGAGCGGGCACGGGGAATCCCGCGCGGTCGCGGACTGTCCGGTCCGATGGGCGACGGTTTTCCCGCTCGGGCGGGCACCCGATGAGATGACGCGGACGCGGTACAACCTCAGCGTGCTCCGCATGGAGCGGAACGACGTCGCGGAGACGACGTGCGGCCAGGTACGGACAGTGGAGTTCCATCTGCCGGGCGCCTGCCGCGAGTTCGGCATCTCCGGCAGACGCGAACCCGCCACGGCGCTGAGCACCGTTGCCTCCTGAGCGCGAGCCCGCCGATTCTCGTCGGCCGTGGTACGGACCAGTGACGTGTCCAAGGGGCGCCCCGGGCCGCACGGAATATCGACAAGCCCCGCTCCGGGTGCCTCGACGGATACACGTGAAATCAGTTATCGCGGACAGGCGATTGGGGACAACGAAATGACCGCGTCGGACTTGGACCGTCAGCGTGCCGTGGGCAAACCACGCCGCCTGCTGGCGGAAGCCAGGAGGAAACGGCAGGAACTCGTCTCCCGGGGGCGCTGGCAGGAGGCGGACGTTCTGGTCGAACGCGCCCTGCGGGACGCCCTGTACGACGCGAGTGCGGTCAGCGGACCGGATCTGGCTTACCTGGCCTACGCTCCGGGTGCCCAGGCGCTCGGCTCCGAGGAAGGCGACGGACGGTTCGGATACAGCACGGTGGCACGCTCGGGTGCGGTTCGTGCGTTGCTCCTGGCCAACCGTGGCCTGAACCGGACCGAGGCCGTCCGCCAGGCCAATCTCGTGCTGGGTTCCCCCGGGCGGGACGACGTCGGCGGCTTCTGGGCGGCCGTGCTCACATTGATCTACGCGAACGAGCTGCCGGCCGCGAACGGTGCCTGTGTGCGGGCGAGCGCCGTACCGCTGTGGACCCGATCCGCTCTCCACCGGGATGCGCTGGCGCTGCTGCGCGGACGGATATGGGCGGCCTCGGGCAAGATGCCGAAAGCGGTTTCGGCGTTCGGCCGGGTCCGGGAGCGCAACACGAGTCCTCAGCTCGCCGGGGTGGCTGCCGCCTGGTATGCCGAGGCCCTCAGCGCGGTCGGGCAGCACCGGCAGGCGTACATCGAACTGCACGAAAGCGGGTTCGACGGTGCCGGTACGAATCACCCCGAGCGAGCGCAGCTACTCGCCGCCCGCAGCGCCGCGCATCTCGCCGCCGGAAACTTCCAGTTGGGGCTCGAAGACGCACTCGCCTGTGGCGAATGCGTGGGCACGTGGGGGGTTCATAATCCGGCCGTCCTCCCGTGGCGTTCACGGGCCGCGCTCTGCGCGTCGGCGCTCGGGCGATCCGACTTCGCCGTCGTGCTCGCGCGGCGGGAGCACGAATTGGCCCAGCGGTGGGGAACAGTTCACGCGCGGGGGATCGCCCTGCACGCGCTCGGCATCGCCCAACGGGACTCCAGGGGGGTCGAGGCATTCCTCGAAGCGGAGTCGTTGCTGTCCAGGTCACTCGACACCATGGAGACGGCCAAGGTGCGATACGGCCTCGGGTGCCTGCTGCTGTCGCTCGGACGACTCGAAGAGGCGAGGGAATTCCTCGGTGCCGCGGCCGACACGGGCTTCCAGCCGTGGTCGGCCTATGCCGCCGCCACCGTTCGGCGGATGGCCGACGACGGCTGGAAGCCGTCGCTCACCGAGCAGGAGAAGAAGGTCGCCAGACTCGCGCTCGCCGGCCGGACCAACAAGGAAGTAGCGCTCGGTCTGCACCTGACGGCACGCACGGTCGAGTTCCACCTCTCGAACACGTACCGCAAGCTCGGTATCTCCGGGCGGGAAGAGCTGGCGACAGCGGCCTTGCTGATCGGCTGAGACCACTGGCATGACTCACTGCCCACCCCCCGGTGCGGGGCGTAGCGGGCCTTCAGCTCCGCCATGTCGCCGTGGAGGCGACTTCGCCGTGGTCTATGAGCACGATGCGCCTGCACAGTTCCTCGACGTCGTCGAGGTCGTGGGTGGTGAGGACGACCGTGGTGCCGGACCGGCGGTTGAGTTCTGCGACGAAGCCGCGTATTCGCTCCTTGGCAAGGACATCGAGTCCCACGGTCGGTTCGTCGAGGCAGGCGAGCGTTACGGGCACGGTCGCGCCGGAGCGTGGCCCCGGCGACCCGTACGGTGCCTGAGGTGGGCACCAGAATGCCGGTGACCGTGTCCCGACTCCCGGCCCCGCAGCGGTTGTCGTGCCGCACGTGCTGCGACGTTTCGGCAGTCAGGAGTAGCTCCAAGAAATAACAGGGAGTCGCGGGCCGTCCGCCTTCGCTCGCGGCCGGACCGCAGCCCGCTTTCGCGTTCGTCATCTCCTGCCGACAGCACGGCTGCCGGGTCCCGTTTTCCGCGGCACGTCCGAACCGGTGCGCCTACTCTCCCGACGCGGACACCCAACTGGCAGGCTCGGTCGGCGGTCAGCTCCGGAATCGAGGGCACCGTCAACGAATTCACCCATGGGCACGGCATGGGCCACCACCGCTACCGAGGACGGCCGAAAGCCCACCCGCGAGACGCGTTCACGGCCAACCCGGACCAAGGGCGTCGGACTTGAAGCCGTCGCTGGTGGCAGCGGGCGCGACGGAAGACTGCCGGGGCGTCAACGGGCCCTTGTCGAGCGTCAGTTACTCCTCCGACGCGCACCGCGCTGCCACCGTGCCAGCCACCGCTCCAGCCAGGCCCGATGCAACATGAATATTAAATCCAAGATTGAACCGTTGCCCTCGCTCGGTGCCGGATGACAGATTGCGTTGCGCAACGAGGTTCCACTGCCCGGGGTCGGGGCGCTCGCGAATCATGACGCGGGTCTGCCCGACAGCAGCGCGCGGCACCCAGGCATCGCGACAACCACCGTGGCGCGGCGCTGCGCCACCCACTCGTACGGCGTTGTACGACACCCCGCAGACCAGCGAAGTCGACCCACCCTGACTCCGTGACGGACAACGGCCCGGCTCAGCCGGACCGTGAAAGGCGATGTCGGTAGATGACTAGCAGTGAAAGCTCAAGTTTCTCCCGCCGGACGCTTCTTCGGACCACCGCGGCGGCCGGCGCCGGTGCAGCCGCGACGGTGATCCACCCGGGCGCCGCCTCGGCAGCCCCCGCGACCCCCCTGACCGACCATGACCAGCCGTCCCCCGGGCAGAAGAGCGGACGCATCCCGACCCCGGCGGAGTACTTCGGAACTCCGATCGGAACCGAGGGCTTCCTGGCCCAGTGGAACAAGATGGTCCCGTACTTCCAGCTGATCGGTGCTCGCAGCGACCGGGTGAAGTACGAAGAGATCGGCAAGACCACCGAGGGACATCCGTACGTCCTGCTGACCATCAGCTCTCCGAAGAACCTGGCCGATCTCGACAAGCTGGTCGCCACCAACGCCAGGCTGGCCGACCCCCGCGGGTTGTCCGAGGCCGAGGCGAAGAAGCTGGCCACCAAGAGCAAGCCGTTCTACTACGTGCAGGCCGGCATCCACGCGACCGAGGTCGGCAACTCCCAGGCCGCCATCGAATGGGCCTACCGGCTGGCGACCGAGAAGTCCGACTACATCGAGAAGATCCTCGACAACCTGGTCATCCTGCTCCAGCCGTGCCAGAACCCGGACGGCCTCGTCCTCGTCAACGACTACTTCGCCGCCACGGCCGGCACCAGCTACTCGCGCACCTATCCCGACCTGTACCAGAAGTACACCGGCCACGACGACAACCGTGACTGGATCATGCTCACCCAGGTCGAGAGCAGATACAACGTCTCGATCCTGAACAAGTACCGGCCCCATGTCTTCCAGGACTCCCACGGTGCCGGTGCCAACGCCCCCCGGCTGTTCACACCGCCGTACCTGTCGCCGTACGACCCCAACATCGACACCATCCTGGTGCAGCAGACCGACACCGTGGGCCTGGCGATGCAGCGGGGCATGACCGTCGCCGGCATGAAGGGCAACGGCTGGGGCTCGACGTACGACTACTGGTCCCCGTCCCGGCAGTACTGCGTCTACCACGGTTCGGCGCGCATCCTGACCGAGGCGGCGTCGGCATCCAACCTCGCCTACCCCAATGTGGGTACGAAGCCGCTCGGCCAGCAGACCACCGACATCAACTTCATCGAGCCGTACGACTCCAACACCTGGACGCTGCGCAACATCATCGACTGGGTCTCACAGGCTTTCTACTCGGGCCTGGAGGCGGTCGCCTACGACACCTACAACTGGCTCTACAACTCCTACCGCGTCGGGGTCAAGGCGGTCACCCGGACCAGCCCGTACGCGTATGTCATCCCGGCCGGGCAGCGTGACCCGCAGGCGGTCCACGACGCCCTGGAGATCTTCCACCTCGGCGCGGTGGAGATCCATCAGGCACGGGCCGCCTTCACCGCCGGCGGCAAGCAGTACCCCGCCGGGTCGTACATCATCTATCTGCAGCAGCCGTACGCGGGGTTCGCCAAGACCTTGCTGGAGGTGCAGAACTACCCGCAGTTGCTGCAGTACCCCGGTGGCCCGCCGCAGCGGCCGTACGACACCACCGCGCAGACCCTGCCGATGCTGCTCGGCTTCGAGGCCGACCTGATAGAGGCATCCTTCCCGGCCAGCGCCAAGCTGCTGAGCTCCGTCAGCCCCGCGACGGTCACCACGCCGTCCACACCACGGCGCGACGGGGCGTACGCGATCGGACCTGAATCGTACGGGGTGTTCCGGATCGTCGCCGCGCTGCAGAAGGAGGACATCCCCACCTTCCGTGCCGCCGCCCAGTTCACCGACGGCGGTCGCACCTTCCCCGCCGGCACCTTCCTCGTCCCGCCGTCATCGGCGGCCCGGGAGCTTCTGCGCACGCAGTCGAAGAACACCGGCATCCCGGTGTCGACCGTCGGCGCGGTGCCGGCCGTGGCCGGTGTCCAGCTCAAGCCGGGCACGAGGATCGGCCTGCTCAAGCCCCCGGACAACATGCCGTCCGGCTGGCTGATGTGGACGTTCGAGCAGTACGGGGTGAACTACTCGGTCGTGGAGGCTGGCGACTACGCCGACCTCGCCGGCACGTACGACGCCATCATCATGCCGGACGGGGTCAGCAGGAACTCCATCGTCAACGGTCTGAGCGCGACGAGGTACCCGCCCGAGTGGGCCTGGGCGTTCGGCGTCGGCACGACCGGCTGGAACCAGCTGCACGACTTCGTGACCGGCGGCGGCACACTCGTCACCTTCGGCAGCGGAACCGCCACGGCCCAGTCGCTGTTCAGCCTGCCCATCACCTCCACCCTTCCCAGCGGCTCCAACTCCGACTTCTACTGCCCGGGATCACTGCTCCGCCAGGAGTTCGACACGAACAACCCGGTGGCCTGGGGCGTGCCGGCGGACAACCCCGTGTGGTTCGTGTCGAACGACGCGTACGAGCTGACCAGCACGAGCACCTACCCGGTGGACGTGATCTCCAAGTACCCCGCCAGCGATGACCAGTTGAAGAGCGGCTGGCTGATCGGCGGCGAACACCTCAACAAGGCGGTCAACGGGCTGTCCTGGACGATCGGCCAGGGTTACGTCGTCACGTTCGGCAACGAGATCGGATTCCGCACCTGGAACCGGTCCGAGCAGCGGACGCTCTTCAACGCCGCGTACCACGGGCCGTCGACGAAGCTCACGGCCGAGCAGTTCAAGCGCCTCGGAAAGTAGATCGCGTGGTGGGGACGGGTCCTCCCGCCCCCACCACCGGCCAACCCCGGCCCAGTAGAGAGGAAGACCCGGTTGTACCCCGACGACGGGACCTGGACCAGCGCGCTCACCCACCTGGAATGCGGACGGTGCGCCGAGCGGTACGACGCGGATGTGCCGCAGAACGTGTGCCGCTGCGGTTCGCCGCTGCTGGTCCGCTACGACCTCGACCGGGTCCGGGCCTCGGTCCGGCCACAGGACATCGCGTCGCGCGGCGCGGACCTGTGGCGGTACCGGGAACTGCTGCCGGTACGGGATCCCGCGCATGTGATCACACTCGGCGAGGGCTGGACACCGATCGTGCCACTGGCCGAGTACGGCCGGCGGATCGGGGTACCGGGCCTGCTGGCCAAGGACGAGGGAATGCTGCCGACCGGCAGTTTCAAGGCGCGGGGCGCGGCGGTCGGCGTTTCCCGGGCGCGTGAACTGGGAGTACGGCGCCTCACGCTGCCGACCAACGGCAATGCCGGCGCCGCCTGGGCCACCTATGCCGCGCGGGCGGGCACGGAGTGTCTGGTGGTGATGCCCGAGGACGCTCCCGAGGTGACCCGCAAGGAGTGTCTTGCGGCCGGCGCCCGGGTGTACCTGGTGGACGGTCTGATCGGCGACGCCGGTCGTATCGCGGGGCAGGCGGTACGGGACGGCTGGTTCAGCGCCGCGACGCTGCGCGAGCCCTACCGCATCGAGGGCAAGAAGACGATGGGCCTGGAGATCGCCGAACAGTTCGGCTGGCGGGTGCCGGATGTCGTGGTGTACCCGACCGGCGGCGGCGTGGGCCTGATCGGTATCCGCAAGGCGCTCGACGAACTGGCCGCGCTGGGCTGGATCACCGGGCGGCTGCCCCGGTTCGTGGCCGTACAGTCCACCGGCTGCGCGCCGATCGTGCGTGCCTTCGAGTCGGGGGCCGAGACCGCCGAACCCTGGCCGGCGGACCAGGCGAACACCGTCGCGTTCGGTATCAACGTCGCCGCCGCGCTGGGCGACTTCCTCATCCTGTCCGCGCTGCGGGACAGCAAGGGCACGGCGGTCGCCGTCGACGACCGGGACATCCTTCAGGAGCAGCTGGCCTGTGCGACGTCCGACGGTGTGCTGATGTGCCCGGAGGGGGCGGCGACGCTGGCCGCGGTACGCCGGCTGCGCGCCGACGGGTGGCTCGACGGGGACGAGGAGGTCCTGGTGCTCAACACCGGCAGCGCGGTCAAGTACGCCGACACCCTGGGGGTCGGCGTACCGCCCCTCCTGCCACGCGACGCGGACCTGCCGCCGGAGGCCTCCGCGACCGACGCGACCGGCACAGCCGGCGGCTCTCGGACACCGTGATGACGGAGTCGCCGAGTGTGGACGGTCAGCTCGCCCGGTCACCCGCCGACACCCGGCCGGTGATGGTGGAGCTGCGCGGGGTACACAAGTCCTACGGCAGTGTCGAGGTGCTCAAGGGCGTCGACCTGACAGTGGCCCGCGGTGAGGTCGTCGCCGTCATCGGCCCGTCCGGCGGTGGCAAGAGCACCTTGCTGCGCTGTGTCAACCTGCTGGAGCCGGTGACCTCCGGCCAGGTGCTGCTGGAGAGCGAGGACCTGACGGGACCCGGCGTCGATCTGAACAAGGTACGCCGGCGCATCGGCATGGTGTTCCAGCAGTTCAACCTCTTTCCGCACCTGTCCGCCGTCGACAATCTCACCCTGGCGCCACGCAAGCTGCTACAGCTGCCCAAAGAGCAGGCGCGGGAGCGGGCCACCGCGTTGCTGGACCGCGTGGGGCTGGCCGGCAAGGCCGACGCGTACCCGAGGCAGTTGTCGGGCGGGCAGCAGCAACGGGTCGCCATCGCCCGCGCGTTGATGATGGACCCGCACGTGATGCTGTTCGACGAGGTGACCTCCGCGCTGGACCCGGAGCTGGTCAGCGAGGTCCTCGATGTGATGCGCGACCTCGCACGCTCCGGGATGACGATGCTGTGTGTCACCCACGAGATGGGCTTCGCCCGTGAGCTCGGCGACCGCCTGGTGTTCGTCGACGGTGGTGTGATCGCGGAGCAGGGCCGCCCGGCCGAGGTGCTGGACCGGCCCCGGAACGACCGTACCCGCCAGTTCCTGCGCAAGGTTCTCAGATAGCCCGCCCGAGCGGGCAGAAGGAAGTACATCTTGAGATCGAAATTCGGCACTGTCATCGGTGCGGCGATGGTCCTGGTCCTCGCCGCGGGCTGCTCCTCCTCACCCGACGAGCCGTCCTCGTCCACCGCCGCCTCCAGCAGCCCCGTGGACGTGGGGGCGCCGCTGCCCGACGCGGTGAAGAGCAAGGGCAAGCTGGCCGTCGGCGTCAAGTGCGACTACCCGCCGTTCGGATACATCGACGAATCGTCGAAGAACGCGGGCTTCGAGATCGCCATCGCCCATCAGATGGCCTCCTACGCGTTCGGCGACCCCGACGCGCTGACCCTGACCTGCGTGACCGGATCCAACCGGGTGTCGTTCCTGACCTCCAAGCGCATCGACCTGATCGAAGCGACGATGAACTACACCGCGGAACGCGCTCAGACCATCGACTTCTCCACCCCCTACTTCGACAGCGGTGTGAAACTGCTGGTACCCAAGGACTCCCCGATCACCTCGTTCGAGCAGTTGGCCGGCAAGCCGGTCATCAGCATCTCCGGCGCCACCGCCAGCCTCTGGCTGACCCAGTGCATGAAAGACGTCAAGCAGACACTGTTCACCGAGACCAGCCAGGCACTGACCGCGCTGAACCAGGACCGCGGCGTCGCGTTCGCCCAGGACGACACACTTCTCCTCGACCTGGCGGCGAAGAACTCCGACCTCAAGGTCGTCGGCGAGGTCAAGGCCGACAGTCCCTGGGGAATGGGTGTCCGCAAGGGTGACGCGCAGATGCTCGCCTGGGTCAACGGCGCCCTCGCCCATATGCAGAAGACCGATTTCTTCTGGACCGAATTCCAGAAGACCGTCACCGACCCTTCCGTACAGGAGCAGTTCGCCAAGTACGTACCCCGGCCGGGCAGTGAGCTGACCTACCCGTCCGGTTCCACCCTGAAGTGCTGAGCATGTCCGACGACTCCGGCTACCACTTCGACCCGGGCTTCATCGCCCAGCATCTCGGCGAGCTCGGCGCCGGCCTGCTGCGAACGCTGGCGATCAGCGCCATCGGCATGGCCGGTGCCCTGATCGTCGGCGTTCTGCTCGGCGCGATCAGCACGCTCCGCATACCGGTCGCCCGGCAACTGATCACGGTCTACGTCGAGGTGTTCCGTAACACCCCGCTCCTGGTACAGATCTTCTTCCTCTACTTCGCGCTTCCCGAAATCGGTCTGCGACTCGACAGCTTCACCGTCGGCTGGCTGTCACTGCTCCTGTGGGGCGGCGCCTACAACGCGGAGAACTTCCGCGCCGGCTTCGAAGCCGTCGAAGGCGGCTACGTCGAAGCCTGCCGAGCCCTCGGCTTCCCCCGCCTGGCCGCCTTCCGGCAGGTCACCCTCCCCCTCGGCGCCCGTATCGCACTGCCGTCGGTCACCAACATCCTCATATCCGTCTTCAAGAACTCATCGTTCATGGTCGCGATCAGCTTCCCGGAACTCACCGAGACCGCTGTCAACATCGTCGCCGTCACCTTCCGGGCGTTCGAGATGTTCCTCGCCATCGGCGTCGTCTACCTGGGACTGGTCTGGCTCATGTCACTGGGCGCCGGGGCCATCGAGCGTCGCTTCGCGATACCAGGAGAACACTGATGCCCCCATGGGTCGGACCCGTAGCCGGCTACCTCGCCGACGGCCTGCGCGAAACCGCCCTGCTGGCCCTGGTCAGCATCGCCGCCAGCCTCCTGGCCGGCACCCTGCTCGGTACCCTGCTCACCCTGCCCAGCAGACCGGTCCGGGCGGTGGT
Source organism: Streptomyces sp. NBC_00872 (assembly GCF_045161915.1). NCBI lineage: Bacteria > Bacillati > Actinomycetota > Actinomycetes > Kitasatosporales > Streptomycetaceae > Streptomyces > Streptomyces sp. NBC_00872. The sequence goes on from NZ_CP108806.1 coordinate 475,609, forward strand.
CCGGGCCTATGTCGAAATCTGGCGGGGCCTGCCGATCATCATCATCCTGTACTTCATCTTCTTCGTCCTGCCCATCATCGGCGTACTGGTGAACACCTTCACCGCCGCCGCCGTCGGACTGTCCCTGTGGGGCAGCGCCAACATGGCCGAAGTCGTCCGCGGCGCCGTCCAGTCGGTGCCCCGGGGGCAGGCCGAGGCCGCCGCGGCACTGGGCTTCTCCTGGACCGGACGCATGCGACACGTCCTTCTGCCCCAGGCCGCCCGGCGAGCGCTCCCCCCACTGATCGGACTCGTCGTCAACCTCACCCAACAGACCTCGCTGGCCGCCGTCATCGGACTGCTCGACATCCTCGAAGCATCACAACGCTCCATCGAACGACTCACCCTCTCCGGCGGCTCCTCCCACGCGGTACCGATCCTCGGCGCCGTACTCGCCGTCTTCTTCGTCATCTGCCTGCCACTGACGATGCTGTCCCGCTGGTACGAGCGCAGACTTCACTGACGCGCCCGCGCGCACCGTAGCCACTCCGGGGAAGTACCGTGATCGGTAGACATCTTCACGGAGAAAAGGGGGGCTCCGGCGACCATGACCGTCCCGCGCCACACTCTATTGAACGCCGCCTACGACCACCTGCGGGCCGCCATCCTCGAAGGCTCCCTCACCCCGGGCTCCCGCGTCACCGTCCGTCCCCTGACCGAACAGCTCGGCCTCAGCCCCACCCCCATCAAGGCCGCCCTAGCCGCGCTCGAACGCGAAGGCTTCCTCATCGCCGTCCCGCACCGCGGCTACTTCGTCCCCGAAGCCACCACCGACGACCTGCTGGAACTGTACGAACTGCGGGAGGCGCTCGACGGGATCGCCGCGCGCCGGACGGCCGGCGCCCCCGATCATGACCAGATCGCCGCCCAGCTGGGCGAGCTTCTGGAAAAGCAACGCGAGGCCATCGAGGCGGACAATCTGCACTCCTACGGGGAACTGGACCTCGCGTTCCACCGCCTCATCTGGGAGGGCTCGGGCAATCGACGGCTCATCCCCATCGCGGAGAACCTCATCGCCCAGGTGCGCCTGGGCAACCGGCTCTCCGCACGGGCGCCCGGCCGGCTGCCGGTCGCCATCGAGGAGCACGAGGCCATTCTGGAGGCGATCAGGAAGGGCGACCCGCGCGCCGCGGAGCGGCATATCCGCCTCCACGTCCGTGGGGCGGGCCGGGCACTGCAGCGCTACCTCGACGTACGGAGTGCGGCGGAGCAGTCGCAGCGGCCGTGACTTCACGCCACCGGTGCGCGGTCAAGCGGCCGGGTGCGCGGTCTAGCGGCGAACTGGCGGCCGGGCGCACCGGGGTCGGTAACGCCCGGTCCCCCTCGTCCCGGCCCCCGGCGGGGACCGTTCCGGTGCGGCGGCCCGTGACCCGGTCTTCGCGTAGAGGTAGAGGTAGCGGTAGCGGAAGCCACCCGCCCGGCCGGGTGCGGACGTGGTTGATGAAACCCACCCGTGGTCTCGTTCGGCAGCGAGCGGGCCCGGAAGGTTACTTGATCTCCTCGAAGCCGCCTGCGGACCGCTCATCCACCGGGCCGCCGTTCTCCCGGACCATTTCACCGGCAGTCTTCCTGCTCCCCACCAGACTGTTGGCCAAGCGCGTCTGCTTGGACATCGGCTGCCGTTCGAACCACTGCTGCTGCTTCGGTGACAGCCGCTGCACGAACTGCTCGACGATCGGGTTCACCCTCGCTCAACTCCCATCTCCTCGGCCGCCCAGCAAGCCCCCGGCTCAGAAGCCCGCCGCCGTGACACGGCCCCGGAGCAGCCCCCCATCCCTCTCCCCCCACAGACACCCACGAACCACAAGCACCACGCAGGCCCCCCGAACGAGACATCCTCAACACCAGGTTGACCCCGCCGCCCCGGCACTCCCCCGCCCCGAGCAAGACCCTCCGCTGTCGACAACCGACCAAGATCCGGGCCGCTCTCGGGCCAGCGATCCGCAATCCGCTCCGAGCGGAGCCGATGCGAACCGCGAACCCCATACCCGCCCATCTCACCCCAGAATTCGACGGCGCGGATCCCCCGGAAAAGGGATGGCATGATCGCCCGGACAGGTCCTACGGTTGCGCCCATGCCGACGACCGCTTCGCCGCTGTCCGCGTATCCCCCGTTGAACGTGCGGGTGCACACGCCCCGGCTGTCTCTGCTGGGGGCGACGGATGAGCTCCTGGAACGCTTGGTCCCCGTGGTGCGCAAGGGGGTGGCCACCGGCCCTCCGTGGCCCTTCGACGATCCGATGTCCCTGTATGAGGACAGTCCGGAACGCGAGTGGCGCTGGCTGCGGGGGATATGGTCCGGCCGGGGCCGGGTCAGTGCCGGCTCCTGGCGCCTGTACTTCGTCGTGACCGTCGGCGGGGAGCCGGTGGGAATGCAGGATTTGATCGGCGTCGACTTCGGCACGTTCGGAACGGTCACCACGTTCTCCTGGCTGAGCCCCGATGTGCGCGGCAGCGGGCTCGGGAAGGAGATGCGCCAGGCGGCGCTGCATCTGGCCTTCGAAGGGATGGGGGCCGGTGAGGCGGGCAGCGATGCGTTCGTCGACAACCATGCCTCCAACCGTGTCTCGGAGGCCCTGGGGTATGTGCCGAACGGTGTCTCCTGGGACACCCGGCGGGGCGAGCGGGCGCAGATCAGATGCTGGCGGCTGACCCGCGAGGAGTGGGTGAAGCAGCGGCGTGACGACATCGAGCTCGTCGCCGTCGCCGACTGTCTGCCCGTCCTCGGGATCGACCCGCCACTGCCGGGATAGGCGCTGGGGGTTGCCCGATCGGAGGATGGTTCTTCCTTGACCAGGTGGGGCGTGTGCCCCTACGGCTGTCAGCGGTTGGGGCGCGTGCCCCTACGGCTGTCAGCGGCCCCTGCGTACCTGGGCGGCTTTTCTGGCCTCCGCGGTCTTGCGGGCTTCGGCCGCCTTGCGGGTCTCTTTCGGGGGACGGCCCGTACGGGTGCCCAGACCGCGGAAGGGGGCGTTGGCGGTCTTCGCCTTGTCCCCCGCCGGGGGGCGCCTGGCGCCGGTGATGCTGGTCAGCTTCTCCTCGCCGGACCGTACCTGCGTGACCGTCGGCCGGATCCCGGCCTCCGACATCATCCGGTTCACTTCACGCCCCTGACCGGGGGTGACGAGGGTGACCACACGGCCGGATTCGCCCGCGCGCGCCGTGCGCCCGCCGCGGTGGAGATAGTCCTTGGAGTCGGCGGGCGGATCGACGTTGACGACAAGGTCGAGGTCGTCGATGTGAATACCGCGGGCGGCGACATTGGTGGCCACCAGCACCGTGATCTCCCCGTCCTTGAACTGGGCCAGTGTGTGCGTGCGCTGCGGCTGAGACTTCCCGCTGTGCAGGGCGGCGGCCCGGATGCCGTTGCCCCGCAGGTGGCGGGTGAACTGGTCCACGCCGAGCTTGGTGTCCAGGAACATCAGTACCCGCCCGTCGCGGGCCGCGATCTCGGTGGCGGTGGCGTACTTGTCTGCGGGATGGACGTTCAGCACGTGGTGTTCCATCGTGGTGACCGAGCCCGCCGCCCGGTCGACCGACGCGAACACCGGGTCGTGCAGGTAGCGCCGGACCAGCTGGTCGACATGGCGGTCGAGCGTGGCCGAGAACAGCATCCGCTGTCCCTCGGGGCCCACCTGGTCCAGGATCTCGGAGACCTGCGGCAGGAATCCCATGTCGCACATCTGGTCGGCCTCGTCCAGCACCGTGATCCGTACCCGGTCCAGATGGCAGTCCCGTCGGCCGACCAGATCGGCCAGCCGCCCCGGGGTCGCGACGACGACATCGGCGCCGCCCCGCATCGATGTCGCCTGCCGCCCGATCGACAGCCCGCCGACGACCGTCGCCAGCCGGAGCCTGAGCGCCTGTGCGTAGGGTTCCAGTGCCTCGCTCACCTGCTGCGCGAGTTCCCTGGTCGGCACCAGGACCAACGCGAGGGGCCGCTTCGGCTCGGCGCGCCGGCCCGCCGTACGGACGAGCAGCGCGAGCCCGAAGGCAAGCGTCTTGCCCGAGCCGGTCCGGGCGCGGCCGAGGACATCGCGGCCGGCCAGGGCGTTCGGCAGGGTGGCCGCCTGAATGGGGAACGGCTCCCGCACGGCGTGCGCGGTCATGGCCTTCACCAGTTCCGGCGGCAGATCCAGCTCGGCGAAGGACTCGGCCGGCGGCAGACCCGGGGCCACCGGCTCGGGCACCGAGAGTTCGCCCCTCGGCGCCCCGGCACGGTCGGTCCTGCCGGCGCCGGAGCGCCCTGAGGCTGACGGCTTCGCGTTCATGGGGACCCTTCCTCGGTCTGACGCCCGGAACGGACCGGGGTCCGTACCTTCCTCGGTACGGACCCCGGCTGTGTCGAAGCGTGAGCCCATTTTACCAGCGCACGGCTCCCTGCGGCCGGTCACGGCGGCATGCCCGGCCTTCGACCGGGGCGTTGGTGCGCGCTACGGACGCCGCGCGGGCCCTGCGGACATGACATCGCTACTCGAACCGCGCGGTGTCGCCCGCGCCCCGGCGTACGATCTCCGGTTCGCCGCCGGAGAAATCGATGACCGTGGTCGGCTCCGTGCCGCAGTCGCCCGAGTCGAGCACGGCGTCCACGACATGGTCGAGTCGTTCCTTGATCTCCCAGCCCTGAGTCATCGGCTCCTCCTCGTCGGGCAGGAGCAGGGTGCTGGAGAGCAGCGGCTCACCGAGTTCGGCGAGCAGGGCCTGAGCGACGGCATGGTCGGGGATCCGGACTCCGACCGTCTTCTTCTTCGGGTGCAGCAACTGCCGCGGCACCTCCCTCGTCGCCGGCAGGATGAAGGTGTACCTGCCAGGTGTCGCTGCCTTGATCGCGCGGAACACGTCGTTGTCGATGTGGACGAACTGACCGAGCTGCGCGAAGTTCTGGCACACCAGCGTGAAGTGGTGACGATCGTCGAGCTTCCGGATCGTGCGGATGCGGTCGATACCCTCACGACTGCCCAGCCGGCAGCCCAGCGCGTAACACGAGTCGGTCGGATACACGATGAGCGCGCCGGACCGGACGCTGTCGGCCACACCGCTGATGGTGCGCCGCTGAGGGTTCTCGGGGTGTACGTCGAAATACTTCGCCATCCGTCGAGCTTATGACAGCGTCCCATGTGGAAATGGCTCGTTGAGCTGGGCATGGGGCGGGGTGGGTGGAGTTGGATTGTCCGGATGGGCTGTGGGAGATCGCGCGGCCGTTGATCCCCGCGTCGAAGGTGCGGCCGCAGGGCGGCGGTACGCGGGACACCAGAACGGGCGGACGACACCGGGAGATTCCCCGTGAAAAGCCGATGCGCGAGAACCGCCCGATTGACCAAGGTCGCCACAGCTGACCATGATCGCGACAGCCGGATCATGCCACCAGCCGGCAACGACGCCTCACCCGCTGTCACGCGCCAACTCGTCAGCCGGTGACCCCGAACGGGGTGATTCCGATCTTTCCGTAGCAGGGCGAGATGGACACCGGGGCCAGGATCAGGGGCGCGGAGTCGCCGGGGACCCAGATGTCCACGGCGTACGGCGGTGTGTAGAAGTCGGCGCCGTCGCAGGCCGTGGCCGTGGCCGAGTGCCAGACGAGGCTGAACGACGTGCTCTGCCCGGGAGCGAGCCGGACAGCCGTGGGGTGCCCTGGACCGTAGCGTGTCACCGACAGGGGCCGCCGGGTCGTCGTGTCGATGCGGCCGAGGCACTGCGGGCCCGGATAGCTCGGCACGCATTCCCTGGTGAGGGCTTCCCCGCCGATGAAGGCGATGCCCGGCCACCCGTCGAGTGCACATCCGATGCCGGAGCGGTTGCGCAGCCGCACGTCCATGGCCACGTCCCCAGGGGTGCCCAGGACGGCCCTCCTCGGCATGCCGGAAGTGGGTACCAGATCGCGCGCGGCGCAGTCGTTCCCGCTTCCTCCCTTGGAGGCGGCGGCGGGGGCGGCGGCGGGGGAAGTGGACACGGTGGATCGCGTCGGCGACGCGCCCGAGGCGGGTGTGGCGCTTCGTCGGGCCGCCCGCGTGGGAACCGCCGACGGGGTGACCGCGGCATGCGGCGCGCCGGAGCGCGGGGCCGGAGACACGGCGGTGCCGAGGTCGGGCGGTGGCGTGACGTCGCACGCGACGGCGGCCGAGGCTGTCAGAAGGCAGAACAGGAGGGCGGTGATGCCCCGGGGACGTATCACCGTTCGCACGATAGGCAGGTGACCGTCTCCGCACGAGGCCACGAGGAATCCGGCCGGGCATTCTTCATGGGGCGTTCACCACGGTCTTGGCCTTCGCCTCACTGTTTTCCCGGCCGCCGCCGCGCCCGCCGCGTCTCTTTGTTCGGCACGGTGTGGAAGGCAAGGCGCGCAGGAGAGCGGCGAGTTCCGCGCTGGCCTGGTGCAGACGGGCCTGAGCGGCGAGCGGATCGCCGGGGAAACCGGTCTCAGCCGTGACGGAAACAGCAGGCGGTGCCTGTGCTGGGCTCGGAAACGCGGCTGTCCGCCGGGCCTGACAGGCCCGGCGGACAGTTCTGTCGGAGCATGCTCGGCTCAGAGCCAGACCCAGAGCTCGAAGACACCTTTCGTGTAGGGGCCGCGGCACTGACCGCGGACTCCCTGCGTGTTCCAGATGTAGTTGGCCGCCGAGTCGCACGCGCTGCGGTTCGGGTAGATCTCACCCGTGTAATACCAGGTGGCCGCGGCCGAGGCACCACTCTGAACGGTCTCCGTGGCCGCCTGAGCGGACGGGGCGGCCTGAGCGGGCAGAGTGGCAGCGCCGAGAGCGAGGGTGCCACCAAGAATGGCGGTCCCAATGGTTCGACGAAAGCGCATGTGCGGCTCCTCATCCAACGAGGTCGGTGTGCGGTTGCACGGCAGTACCCTGTTCCACCGACCTTGGGAGAACCTTGCACAGACCTTGGCTGCCTTCTCAAGGCGCCTGGCGCCGATGTCCTCGCTACGGGCCAGGCGCTCGAAGAGGACCTCGTCCTCTTCGTCCGCGTCGGGGCCGGCACGGGGAGGATCTCCGCGTGTGCCGGGACCGCTGAGAACGATCATGGTTCGGTTGGCGTGATCGCGGTCACGCGGTTCTCGTACTCGCGGCGGGGCCTTGCGCTGCGCCGGACCTGGGAGCCCTGGGCGCCGACGAGCAACTGACAGCGAGCCAGAAGTTGGCGCTGCACTGCGGGTGGACCTCGGTCTCTGCCTCTGGCCCACAGTGCGAGGTGGCGGTCGGCTGCCGTCCACGTCCAGTCGTCACGCGTGGGTGTCGAAGCGGCGGCGGGATTCCTCGATGTCGCCGAGGTAGTGGTGCGTCCAGTCGCACAGTCCCTCGATCGTCTTGCGCAGTGCCCTGCCCGGCTCGGCGAGCGTGTACTCGACCCGCGGCGGCACGGTGGGGTACACGGTCCGCTCCAGCAGTCCGTAGCGCTCCAGCATGCGCAGGTTCTGGGTGAGCATCTTGTGGCTGATGCCGTCGATCTCGTCACGCAACTCGCTGAAACGCAGGGTGTCGTCACCGAGGGCCTCGATGATCAGGAGTGCCCACTTGTTGGCGACGTCGGAGAAGATCTCCCGCGCCAGGGAGTCTGCGCGGCGCAGGTCCGCTTCGTCGCGTACGCCGCTGAACTGCTTGGTCACCATCAGGTTCCCCAGTCACCGAAAAGTGCGTTCTTCCATGTCAGCAGACACTCTCCTATGGTTTCTGAGTAACCACAAGAGACCACGGGAGCCCAGGCTCCCCCGCTCCCTGACACACGGAGGCCGCGCATCATGCCCATCACCCTGGTGAACCCCGCCGGATTACCCGAGGTCCCCGTCTACCGGCAAGTGGCGATCGCGTCCGGCTCGAAGCTCGTCTTCGTCGCCGGCCAGGTCTCCGGCGACGCCGATGGGGTCACGGTCGGGGAGGGCGACCTCGCCGCCCAGGTCGAGCAGTGCTACCTCAACGTTGCCACCGCCCTCGCCGGGGCCGGCGGCTCGTTCGAGGACGTGGCGAAGCTGACCGTGTACGTCGTCGACTGGACCCCGGACAAGATGCCCCTGCTGATGGAGGGCATCGCTCGGGCGACCATGAAGCTGGGCTTGACCCCCGTCCCCCCGGCCACCCTGCTGGGCGTGGCAGCCCTGGACGTACCCGAGCACCTGGTCGAGATCGAGGCCACCGCCGTCCTCGACTGAGAACGGCCTCGGGACTGGTGAGCTCGCATGTTCAGGTGTCGCGTATACCTGTCCGAGGCGCGCCGTCAGTCACCCTTGGAGCGCCTAACACAATGAGGTGGGTCGGGCTCTGGTGGCCGTGTCTGTTCGGCGGCTTGGGTGTTGTCCAGACCATGGGGGCTTCACCATGGATCGTGGGCTCAACTGTGCTGGTGGGAGGACTCATCCCCAGCCTCGCCCCGGTATCCAGGACAGGTGTCGCCTATTCGCGTCCGATGCGATTGGCGGCGGGAGGAGCATCCGAACAGAAAAGAGCGGTAGGCGGTAAGCGTCAGGTGATGGTTCCGGCAGGAGATCCCGCACCGCTTCCGACGCCTGATCGTCAGCCGGGGCGCTTGGCCATGGCGACCAGACCCGGCCCTCTGTACTCCTCCGCGGGGAGCCGGAGTTCGGCGACCAGGTGCAGACCTGCCTGCTCGATCAGGTCCACGAGTTGTTCCGGCCGCCATTTGTGTGTCGTCCAGCGAACGGGCACGCCCCCGTATGCCTCGGTGCGCACCGCGTCTTCGTCGCCGACGTGTGTGGCGGTGATGAAGTGTCCGCCTGGCTTCAACGCGCGTGCGAACAGGGCGAGAACCTGGGGAAGGACGTCACGGGGGAGGTTGAACAGCGACCACCACCCGAGTACGCCGCCGAGGGACGCTTCGCCAAGGTCGAGTTCGGTGGCAGAGGCGACGCTGAAGCGGCAGTGCGGATGAAGACGGCGCGCGTTCTCGATCATGCGAGGGGAGAGATCGACCCCGGACACGTCGAGTCCGCGTTCGGCGAGGTAGGCGGTCACCGTTCCGGGTCCGCAGCCGACGTCGAGGACGGGCCCGAGCCCGCTGACGGTGTCGGCGAAGGCGTCGATCGACGCCTTGAGCCATGGATGGCGACGGATGTCGCCGACTCCCGTCGTCACCACCATGTTTGCGTAGTTGTCGGCCACGCGGTCATAGGACTCACGAACCACGTCGAGATCTGCCGGGCGGTCAACAGGGTGTGCGCGCATCGGCCAACCATACGCCTGTGCGGCGGACTTGGGACTGGTGAAGCGGTCGACGCCAAGCCGTTGATCACGGCCCGGCCGTGCTCCGGCGGAGTCGTCCGGATCGACGCGTCAGACGATCCGGATCCGTCCGGCTCAGCGCCAGCCGCCGTGGCGCGGTTCCGAGTACTCGCCGAACAGCGGGTCGTACACGTCCCCGTCGTCGGTGGTCACGACGTAGTCCGGTTCGGTTCTTGAGGCGGCTTCCTGTAGTCGGACGACGAGTTCGGGGACAGGAAGGACACGCAGCGACAGGACTGCGGCCACACGGGCGCCTTCCCTGAAGATCTCCGGATTGTACTTGTCACGGGACCGTTCGAGATGCTGAGCGGAGACCTGCATGACCTCCACATCGCCGCCGCCGGAGAAGCGAAGACAGTCCTGCCATGCCAGTCCGATGATGATCTCCAGCGCGTCCGCCAGGTCATCGGCGATCAGCCCGCCCTCTCCTTCGGAACTCGCGAACACCACCGGCCGGCGACCGTCCTGCTCCGTACACAGGAAGTACGCCCCGCCGGCGGACTCCCCGGCCATTGGCTCCAGCGGCGCACCCGAGGCAAGCCTCAAGCCATCGCCATGGTGCTTCCGCCCGATGTCGAAGCCGAACGACGACCGCAGCAGCAGGTCGATCTCCGGGGTGTTCTGGATCAGGCCCAGCAGATGATCACTTGAGGTCATGACACGGACGATAGCGAGCGCCACTGACACGCAGGGCACCCGGGCGAACAGCGCGCCCGCGCCCGGCGGTGGCGCGAACGCCATGGATGGCGCACCCGACATCCGATACGGATGTCGGGTACGACGCCCGGTCGCCGCACCCCGCACACCGGCGACAGAGCGTGATCGGCCAGCCGGCAGGCGCCGCAGACAAGTAGTCGGCGGACGGCGAGGCCGTGAGGTGTGAGTCCAGGACGAGGGAGCAGATCCCGGTCGGCTTACTCAGGCCGGAGTGAGTATGCGCGCTCATTCCGGCGAACCCTCGCGCGGCGAGTATCGGTGCAGCGCCGATCCGATCCGGTGTTGAGACGGTTAAGGAGAATCCCATGTCCCGACGTATCGCTCTGTCCGTGGCCGCCGGTGTCGTTGTCCTCGGTGGTGCCGGTGCCTTCGTTCTCGCCCATGCGGGGGAGCGGACCCCGGCGCTGGCGCACAGCACCGCCCGCTACACCGCTCCCGACGGGGCCCGCGACGGCTCCCTGGTCGTCGTCGCCGATGTCACGGCGTCCTCCGGTGTCAAGAGCGTGAAGGTGCTGGCCTGGCCGCAGAGTTCGTCCTTCGCCGAGAAGGGGCTGACCGCCAAGGACATGGCCGCCGCGGAGTCGGCCGTCTGCAAGCCATCTGGTCAGGACACCGTCCGCTGCACCTACACCCTCGAGGTCACCGGTGCCGACGCCGAGTCGTCCCCGCGCGGTGCCTGGCACGTCGCCATCCTGGCCACCGCACAGGACGGCACCACGACCTTGGACACGGAGGCGGCCGACTTCACCGTCCGATGCCCCGGACGCGCACGTGACCGAGAGCCAGTGCGGACGACGACGAAGCGGCGGCGCACAAGTGCCTACGCCTCGTCCAGGTCGGGAATGTGCCGGGGCGTCGGAGAGGACCAGTGCCACTGGCGGAAGGAGTCAACGGTGCGGGCGGCGAGGATCGGGGTATGGCGGACTCCCCACCGCCGAGCCCACCGTTCTGGTGCGCTTCGACCTCGCCGGTACCTGCCGGCCGAGGCCACTCGCACCTCCAACCGGATACACGGCCCGCTCCCCCAGTTCCACCCCGGCGGCCGAGAGCCGACGGGCCGCCGCCCGGAGCGAGCCGGACGCCGCGAAGCGCGTCCTCGGGCCGGGCGGGGAAGCGCCCTTTGCCACGCGGTCCCACGAGGGCCTCACGTCGGGCACACCGGTGAGCGGGACCGGCCTCACCACCCGCAGTCGATGTCGGCCGATCCCCCACCGACGACCGGATCGGTGCTCGTACCGCTGATCCGCAGAAAACCGCCGCCCCGCCCCCAGTCCAACTCGTACGTGCCTGCCTCGACGGGCCGGTAGCCATCGTCGACCGTCCAGGATGCCGACTCGCCCAGGGCCAGGCCGGTGCGCCCCACCGCGTACGCCTCGCCATTACCGATCACGAGAAAGGACGTCTCCCGCACCACGGCCGTACAACCCCCCGGCCCCGCGGGGCCGAGAACGTGGTACTCCGCGTCCGAGATCAGATCGTCCGCCGCTCCCCATGCGGTGCCGAGCATCGCCATGACGATCAGCAACCCGCTCGCGAACCGTGCCGACGTGACTCGCTTCCGCGGGAGACTCGAAGCGTCCGCCGGGCGGCCCACCCGGGTGAGGGCCCATCGGAGAACGAACGCCACGACAAGGAGAGCCGCGCTCACCCCCCAGCCGGGCACCACCCGCCCCCGCACGACCAGCAGGAGTCCGCTCCAACTCGCCACCGCGGCGAGGGCCAGGCTCCCGATGCCTATGGCTGTGGAGACGGCGGGCGACAGCGTCACACTGTGCTGTGTAGGTGTTTCGGTCACGGCGGGTACGACTCTCTGAACGCGCCGACAGTTGCGCTGAGAAGTCGAAGCACTTCGAGAGCCCCGGGCCCATGGCGAGCCGCGGATCCCAGGTTCTCGTGAGACCGGGGCGGAGCACCCTGCCTCCCCCATCGCGTGAGCCGAAGCACGGTAGTCGGCATACATCGGCATACAGGCGGGCTTGTTGTCGCCAAGGTCAGCAGGCGCGGGGTGGGAAGTGTGAGTGAGTGTCGTGGTTGCCCGTCAGGTCAGGTCGGTGCTCAGTCCCAGGGGAGACAGACGGATGTATCGTCCGGTCAGGGCGTGGGCGAGGCCTCGGTAAGCGACATCCACTGTCGGACGGTCTCCTGGTGGGAAGCGATCGCCGTGCTTGCGGCCACTGCCTGCGCGTCTACGTCGGAGCATGGCGTTCCTGCACGGGTCAGCAGGACGAGCGGCCACTCGGGGCCGGCTCCGGTCGGCGCTCCGTCGAAGGCGGTCCAGTCCCAGGGCCCCTCGAATCGCCAGGCCCGCCCGGCTGCGTCGGCGACCTCATCGCCGGGCCGGAGGGCCGCGTACGGCCGCATCAACAGCTCGAAGGTGAAGGGGATCCCGTCGCCGGGGTGAAGGGTGTAGCCCGTGCCGTCGAGATGGCTCTCGTCCGGAAACTCGCGGTAGGACAGGCCATGGCGCAGCACAGACACGGTGCGATGCGGGCGTGGTAGCCAGCCCGTCTCCAGCGGAGGATCGTGGTGGTCGACAGCCGTCACGTGCACCACCGTCGGTGGTACTCCGACCCGGCAGGAGTCTCCCGCCTTCAGTTGCTCGGGCGGCGGGTCGGTTCGGAACAGCTCCGCCTCCACTTCAGGCGCGACGCGCCCGCCGCTGTTCACGCCCAGAGCGACGATCCCGTTCCAGTGCACGAAATCGCTGCCGACGTCAACGTCCCACCACGGCCATCGCACCGACACATGGCTCCACGTCAGGGCCTGCTCGACTCTGGCCGGTGTGAAGGGGCAGGCGACCGACAGCACGTCACCGACCCGGAAACCCCCCGCATCCGTCATAGGGCCAGGCTAGGGGTTGTCCCGCATCTGTGGTTGCGGGCAGCTAGAGCCACGTCATCCGCTCGGGTTCTTCCACAGATGCCGGTCGTCCAGGGGCCCGAACTCGAACGCAAGACCAATCAGCCTCTACGGGGAGGACTCCTGCACACTCGGGCAGTGGACCGCAGCGTCCGATGGATCTGCCTGGCCCAACTCCAACTCCCCGACCTTCTCGTCCCCGCTCAACTCCCCCGTCGGCCGGAACCCGAGCCGCAGGTAAAAGCCCTCAGGGCCGTCCTCGCCCTGGTGCCAGGTGGTGGTCAGGCGGGTGCCGCCGCGGCGGCGGATTTCAGTGGCCACGGACTCGACCGCGAAGCGACCGTAGCCGCGGCCTTGTTCGCCGGCCGCGATGTTGAGCCGCCACAGGCCCGAACGGATGTCGATGCCCCTGCCATCGCCCGCGAAGTCGATGTCGAGGAAGGCCATGAGGAAGCCGACGAGCCGCTCGCCGTCGAAAATGAGGCGGGGCCAGGCTATGTCGGGGTACACGTACGCCTCGGCGAGGGACTTCACGACCGGGGTGACCAGGTGCTCCTGGTCGGTACGGACTTTCAGGCCGATCGCGGCGTCGAAGTTGGCGGCGGTGACCGTCGCCAGTCGGGGTGTAGTCGTCATTCTCGAACCGTAGGCCAGTGGATCAAGTGGTTTTCCCGGCGCCCGCATACCTCCTCCAGACGGCGACACCGCCCCGACGAAGGAGCGCCCCTGACGCCCGACCCGGATCGCGGGACTCGAACCTCAGGGGCGGCCCTCCACGCGGCACCACACCACCCGCCCCGGCGTCACTGCTACGGGGCGAGGATCTCCCCAAAGTCGATGTCACCGCAAGCGCCGACCGAGCCGCCGCAAAGTCCGTACGTCAGCCCGCCACGGCCACCGGGAAAGTAACTCGCCGCTCCGACGGTCTCGACGGGATGGAGCGATTCGTAGGTGGTGATGGTGCCGAGCGGGACCAGGTCGTCGGCGCCGCTGTTGTTGTAGTCGCCCGAGGTGAGGCCGCTCTGGCCACTCGGCCGCGCCCAATGCCGCGGAGGTGTACGAGCACGACCCGTCAGCGTCACCGGCGGGTGTTGAGGCGGGCGGCTTGGCGTGTGAGGTGGTCGCGTTCGGCGAGGTTGGGGGCCTTCCGGGCCGCCTCGGCATACAGCCGTGCCGCCATCGCCAGGTCGCCGTCGCGCTCACGGAGGTACGCGGCCACCGCGGTATGGCGGGGCAGTGAGTCGTCCAGCACCGCGAGGGCCGCCAGTCCCGCGCGCGGTCCGTCGGCCTCCCCGACGGCCACCGCGCGGTTGAGCCGGACGACCGGGCTGTCGGTCAGGCGCACGAGTTCGTCGTACCACTCGACGATCTGCACCCAGTCGGTCTCCTCGGCGGTGGGCGCGTCCGCGTGGAGCGCCGCGACGGCCGCCTGGGCCTGGAACTCGCCCAGCCGGTCACGGGCGAGAGCCGCCTGCAAGATCCCGACGCCCTCGGCGATCAAGCCGGTGTCCCACCGGCCGCGGTCCTGCTCCGCGAGCGGCACCAGGCTGCCGTCGGGCGCGGTCCGGGCGTCGCGCCGGGCGTGGTGGAGCAGCATGAGGGCGAGCAGCCCTGCCACCTCGGGGTGGTCGACCATGCCCGCGAGGTGCCGGGTGAGGCGGATGGCTTCGGCGGCGAGGTCGACGTCACCGCTGTAGCCCTCGTTGAAGACGAGGTAGAGGACGCGTATCACGGTGGCGACGTCGCCGGGCTGGTCGAACCGCACGCCGGTCACGGTGCGCTTGGCCCGGCTGATGCGCTGCGCCATGGTCGCTTCGGGTACCAGGTAGGCCTGGGCGATCTGGCGGGTGGTCAGCCCGCCGACGGCGCGCAGGGTGAGCGCGACCGCGGATGCCGGGGTCAGTGACGGGTGGGCGCACAGGAAGTAGAGGTGGAGCGTGTCGTCGAGCGCGGGCGCGGGGCCGGGCGCCGGTTCCTCGTCGAGGCGGTCCTCCCGCCGGCGGCGGGCGGTGTCCGCGCGCGTCGCGTCGAGGAACTTGCGCCAGGCCACCGTGACCAGCCAGCCCTTCGGATCCCGCGGCGGGTCGGCCGGCCAGACGCGAACTGCCTCGACCAGCGCGTCCTGCACCGCGTCCTCGGCCGCCGCGAAGTCGGCTCCGCGGCGGACGAGGATGGTGAGCACGCTCGGCGTGAGGCCGCGGAGCAGAGCCTCGTTCATCCGGGGCACCTGAGAGGTCACTCCGTGATGGTGGGCGGCGCGGTCAGGAAGGGGCGCAGCTCCAGCCACTCGTGGATCGGCTTCCCGCCCGCCCCAGGGGCTGCCGACAGTTCCCCGGCCAGTTCCACGGCGCGCTCGTAGCTGTCGACGTCGATCACCATCCAGCCGGCGATGACATCCTTCGTCTCGGCGAACGGACCATCGGTGACCGGCGGCCGCCCCTCACCGTCATACCGCACCCACACTCCCCCGGGCGCCAGCGCGTGGCTGTCGACGTACTCGCCGGTCTTCTCCAGCCGGTCCGCGAAGTCGTTCATGTACTGCACGTGGGCCGAGATCTCCTCCGGCGTCCACTGGTCCATGGGTACGTCGTTGACCGCGGCCGGGGCGCCGCGGTAGTGCTTGAGCATCAGGTACTTGGCCATCGTGTTTCTCCTCGGTGCTGATGCGACCTATTGTCGTCGCGCTCATCACGGGGACGGAGCCGGCCACGGGTTCTCGACATCGCCGCCCGATTTTTTTGGACTCTCGCGGATGAGCCTGGGTCAGGCCGTCCCACGGTGTCCGGGACCTGTCGGGAGGCTTCCCCGGTGGAAGGGCCGCGATCGGGTACACGGGTCGGCATGGCATCGAAGAAGACCGTCCCCCTCACCCCGCGGGCCGTACGCCCGCAGAGCCGCACCGAGACCCCCGCCGGATGACAGTCGCCGACGCACGTACCGAAGGAGTCGTTGTGACCACATATGTCATCACAGTGCCAGGCACGTTCGTGCGCGGCATCACCGGCGCCCAGCGGTCCGATGTGAAGCGCAGGTTGCGCCCGAAGGATCCGAAGAACACGAACCTGGGTGAGAGTGAGGAGCTGGAGCTCCTGACGATCGAGGACGACGGCGCCGCGTTCTCCGTTCGCCTTGAGGTGGAAGCCGCCGATCGGGCAGGCGCAGAGGCAGAAGCCGTACGCCTTGTCGTGGCCGCACTGCGGGACAGCGGCTTCACGCGGGGGGACGCGCCGTTGGGGCCGGCCGTGATCACCGGCATCGACCGGGAGTTCTGAACCCGGGGCAGGACCGGGCCGCCGCCCGCACTCCAGCCGCCTCGCGACATCGCGCGGGCTCTCTCTGCCTGCCGGCGCGAAAGCGGGGCACACGTGCTTCATCGAATTGAGAGGATTTCGTCATGCTCGGTATAGTCGCAGCGGTGTTGTTCTTCATCGCGTTTCTCATCAATGCCGCTGAGATCAGCACCAACCATGTTTTCTCTTCCGGGAACATCATGCTTCTCGGCCTGATCGCGCTGGCCCTGCACATAGCGGGAATCGGGGCGGGCTGGTCCCGCCGGCGCTGACAGGCCAATCGGACCCCGGCACCTGCGATGGATCGTACTGGTGACTGACCACCTGATACTGGCCACCTGATGCAGTGCGCTGGTGGGGTGGGGAGCCGGTGGTTACGCCCGATCCCTCTCGGCGACGGAAGCCGTGGATGTGAGGGCTTCGGCGCCCAAGGCCCGGACCTCGGCCAGGAGTTGGGCGTTACTGACGCCCTTGACGAGGTATCCCGCGGTGCCGACCTCGGCCATCTCGGTGCGCGCGCCCTGGTCGCCATAGGCGGAGAACACCAGGATGCGCACGCCGGGGACGGCGCGGATGATCTCCCGGGCGGTGTACGGGCCGCCGCCGGGAAAGCGCACGTCGAGCACCACGACATGCGGCCGGCGGGCGATGGCGAGCCGGATCGCCTCGTCGGCCTCGGCCGCGCCGCCGACCAGGGTGAGGTCGGGCTGAGCCTCGACGATCTCGGCCAGCACCGCGCGCAGCATGTCGTTGTCGTCGCAGATCAGCACCCGCACGGGGCCCCTGGGCGTGGCGGGCCGGGTCACGGCGGTCCCTCGGGGGAGGTCCGCGAGCCGGAGTCGCCGGCGGGTGCACCGGGCAGCGGTTCGTCCAGCCGACCGGCCGGCAGGTCGGGCAGCCAGAACTCGACGGTGGTGCCGGCGCCGGGCTCGCTGCGCAGCGTCCACCAGCCGCCGGCGGTCTCGGCCCGCTCGCGCATCTCCATCAGCCCGAAGTGCTCGTGCAGCGTGGGGGCGACCGCCGGGCGTCCGGTGCCGTCGTCGGCCACCCGGACCAGCAGGCCGCGGTTCTCGGTGGTGACACTGACCCGTACGGTGCGCGCCCGAGCGTGCTTGCGCACGTTCAGCAGCGCCTCCTGGACGATGCGGAAGATGGTGATCGCGGTCTCGGGGGCGGGTTCCTTCACCAGGGTGTGTTCCAGTGACGGCTCAAGACCCCAGCTCCTGACGACCTCGTCGAGGTGCTGGGACAACGACTCGACCAGGCCGTGCCGGTCGATGCCGGGCGGCTGGAGCCGGAAGGTGAGACTGCGCAGGCGGCCCACCGCCTCGCGTACCGACGCGTCGAGCTTGGTGAGTTCACTCACGCAGGGCTCGCTCGCCCGGTCGGCGAGGAGCTGTAGCCGCATGCCGACGGCGACCATGGCCTGAATGGAGTCGTCGTGCACGTCCCAGGCGATACGGCGGCGTTCCAGTTCCTGCGCCTGCACCAGGTGGGCGAACAGACGGCGGCGCTCGCTGAGCGCCTGCTCGGCGGCGCGGCGCTCGGTCATGTCCCGGGTGACCTTGCCGAAGCCGCGCAGTTCGCCGGTCTCGTCGAAGAGGGCGGTGATCACCACGTTGGCCCAGAAGCGGGAGCCGTCCTTGCGGATGCGCCAGCCCTCGTCCTCCAGCCGGCCGTCGGCGATGGCCGCCTCCAGCTCCAGGTGGGGTTTGCGGGCGGCGATGTCCTCGGGCGGGTAGAAGACCGAGAAGTGCTTGCCGATGATGTCCACGGCGCGGTAGCCCTTGATCCGCTCGGCGCCGGCGTTCCAGGTGGACACGTAGCCCCCGGGGTCGAGCATGAAGATGCCGTAGTCGAGAACGCTGTTGACCAGCAGGGTGAACGCCGTCTCGGACGGGGCGGGGGTGATCTCGGACGGGGTGGTCTCGGACGGGGCGGGGGTGCCGTCCTGTTCGCCGGGGCTTTTCCCGGTCACCGGAGAAGGCCCTCTCGGCGGGCCACGGCGACCGCCTCCAGCTGGGAGCGGGCGCCGAGCTTCCCCAGGACCCGCTGGACATGGTTCCTCGCGGTGTTGAGGGCGACACCGAGCCGCTGACTGATCTCGGCGGTGCCCAGGCCGTCGCCGAGCAGGCCGAGGGTCTCGCGCTCGCGCGGGGTGAGGGTGGCGCCCAGGTCGGCGGTCCGGCCGGTCAGCAGGTCGAGCGCCCCGCTGAGCAGGCCCTTGCTGTAGGCCACCTCGCCCGCCGCCACCAGGCGTACACCGTCCTGGAGTTCGCCCAGATTGCCGACCTTGAGGATGAGTCCGGAACCACCGGCCTCGGCGACGTCGGCGGCGACCGCCGGGGTCGCCTCGCCCGTCAGCACCAGCACCCGGGTACCGGGCGCGGCGGCCTTGAGCGTGGGGATGGCGGCGATGCCGTCACCGTCGGGGAGTCGCCGGTCCAGCACCACCACGGCGGGACGCAGCCGGGCGGCGTCGGCCAGCGCGTCCTTCACCGACAGGCTGCGGCCGACCACCTCCAGGTCGTCGGTACGGTCCAGGGCGAGCCGGATCGCTTCGGCCACCATGTCGTGGTCCTCGACGAGCAGGATGGTGATGTGCGTACCGCCGGTGCGCGGCACGGTATCCGGTGCGGTGTGCGGTGGCGAAGGCATCAGATGGTCCTCGGTGGTAGACGCCGCACACGGTCGGCGAACAGTTCGTCGGCGCCGGTGAGGGCGAGCAGTCGGGCCACCTGCGCGCGGGCCCCCTCCACGCACAGCTCGGTGCCGATCCTATCCGCGGTGGCCTTGGCCTCCAGCAGCACGTTCAACCCCGCGCAGTCGCAGAAGCGCAGGCCCCGCAGGTTGAGCACGACGCAGTCGGACCCCCGCGCGAAGCAGTCGGC
This sequence comes from Streptomyces sp. NBC_00872, assembly GCF_045161915.1. NCBI lineage: Bacteria > Bacillati > Actinomycetota > Actinomycetes > Kitasatosporales > Streptomycetaceae > Streptomyces > Streptomyces sp. NBC_00872. Next base: position 494,644 of record NZ_CP108806.1, read on the forward strand.
GAGGGCGGCACGCAACGTCGCGGTGCCGTCCACGTCCAGCTCTCCGACGAGCCAGAGGCCGGTGACGTCGCCGTCGCCGTCGAGTGTGGTGCTGACCTGGAACAACGGGTCGGTCACCGTTACGTCTTCTCTCATGTGCAGTCCCTGCCTGGGTGGTGGGCACTAGGCCAGAGTAGTGAATCTGCACTAGAAGGGAACAGTGGGGTTCCCCGAACAGGCCACCACCACGCACGGGCGGATCAGCGCACGAGCGCAACGCGCGAGCGCACGGGCCGCAGGGGACGCGAACCCGTGAATGTCGGCTGTGAACGTCGGCTGAGTACTCTGCTGTGCGAGGGAGAGGCCGGGTGGAAGGCGTCCCGGCAGCACGACGGTGTCACCGGCAGCGGTGAGTTACCCACTGGGAAGGGAGCGGGATGGACCTCCCGCCGGCCACTCCGCACGGCGCCCGTCCTCCGGAGGTGTGCGTGGACTTCGACGGCATGGCGGGCTGTATCGCCGAAGCACGGGAAGCCGCCGCCGCCTTTCTCCGCCATCACGTCCCGCACGCGCGCGCCACCTTTCGCGACGACGTCCTGCTGGTCGTCTCCGAACTGGTGACCAATGCCGTCCGCCACGCCCCCGGGCCCCTCACCCTGAGGCTCGACCTGCTTCCCGGCGGGATCGGGATCACCGTGCGGGACACCAGCTCCAGTCCCCCGTACTCCCGGACCCCCGACCGGACCGGCGGACGCGGCTGGCCCATCGTCCAGAGCCTCGCCCGCCGGGTGCGCGTCGTCCCCGGCCCCAACGGCAAGACCGTCCACGTGGAGCTGGCCTGGTAGTCGTGGAGCCGGCCGGGTAGTCCCACGGCGGGTGCGGACCGGACGGAGAGCCGAACGCTCCCCGGCTCCCGCTGCCTCCCACCGGTATCCCAGGTCAGCCGCTGGTCACGATCTTGAATGTGTTCGGTGAATCGTTCTGCTGCGCCACCTGCCCCGGGAGCAGGTTCTGGATCTTGTTGCCCGTGAACGTCCCTGTGCCGGTGACTCCCGAATTGATCCAGATTCCCTGCTTCGCCGGACGGTCGATCGTGTTGTTCGTCAGCGTGACATTGACGCGCGTTCGATCGATGCTGAGCCCCGCGGTGAGGGACCCACGCAGGATGTTGTCGCTCATGGTGACGTTCGTGAAAGCGTTCGGGAACTGTGAGGTGCTCCCCGTCGAACCGATGTGTACACCGTGCCGGACGCCGTTCCAGCCACCGCCGCCCTGGAGGACGTTCCCGGTGACCGTGGCGGACTCCAGGGGGTGCCCCGAATCGCCGAACACGCTGAGTTCCAGGGCGTTGTTCGACGACACACTGTTCACCACGTTGTTCCGCACCTCGACGTTCTTTCCGCCGGCGACCCTGATTCCGTTGGCCCACCAGGGTGCGATCGCGGTGTTGTTCAGGATCTTCGCTCCGGACACCTGGCCGTTCGTGCCGGTGGGGCCAGCGTCGGAGTAGGTCGCGAAGGAATCGTCACCGGTGTTCCGGGCGAAGCTGTTCCGGACCGTGATGTTGAGGCCGAGCTTCTCCCCGTTCGGCGCGTTGCCGTTGTTGATGTTGTAACCGTCGCCGTAGCTGTCGGCGGTCCGGCTGTTCTGAAGGATGCCGTCGGTGCCCGACAGCCAGTTGGCGTCGATGTGCCGCGTCCAGAGCCGGTCGATCAGCCAGCCCGTACCGCCGGCGTTGACTCCGTAGTCCGAACCGCCGGTGCCACCGATTCCCCGCCAGACGGCGTTGGTGTCGATCTGAAGGTCCGTCACCGTGGTTCTCGTGCCCACCACGATCTGCGAACGCCAGGAGTTGGCCGGCAGCGGAACTTTGCGATAGAGGGTGGTGTACCACATGCCGGCGCCCTGGACCTTCACTCCGGTGAAGTCCAACGGCTTGGAGACCAGGCTGTTCGTCAGGTACTTGCCCTGCGGGATCCACACCGACTTCCCCTGAGTGCGGGCGGCGTTCACCGTGTTCTGGATGGCTACCGTCGAATCCTTCTGGAAGTTCGGGTCCGCGCCGTTGCTGACGACCGAGATCGAGTTCGCCGGCTGAGCCAGCGCGGCGCCGACGTTCTCCAGGTCGACGGAGTCGATGTCGTAGACGGCGGCCGTGTTGCCGGCGTCCTTCCTGAACTGGATGGTGCTGCCCGGGGCGATCGCGGCGCCCGTCACCCGCAGGGGGAATTCGTTGTAGAAGCGGTACGCCTGGCCTCCGGCGCCGGGGTCGTCCGGATTGGTGGTGGCACCGCGGTAGTTCCACGCCTGCTGAGAGCTGAGGGAGATCGCCTGGCGGAAGGCGCCGTTCACGTACAGGTTCAGCGTCGCGTTGATTCCGCCGCCCCCGGCCGAATCCGGGATCGAGGCGCGGACCACAAGGCTGTTGGCGTTCTTCCCCGTGTTGTTCGTCAAGGTCACGGAATCGCCGTTGGCCTTCAATTCGACCAGCGAATAGCCCGAGGCTTCGCCCTCCAGTGTGGCCTTGGTCGGGGGCGTCGTACCCGGGCCGATGGAGCGGACACGGGCGCCGCCGCCGAGCCCCCCGGTTTCGGCCTCGACCGTCACGAAGGGAGTGGTGGCCCCGGCCGCGGCCACGATCTGGGCCTCGGACGTGGCGGCCGGCTGGGCATCGGCTGCCACGGCAACGTTGTCAGGGCGCGCGTCGCCGCTCTGGACGGACACCACGCCCGCGGCGAGCAACGCGACGCCGCACAGGCCGCACAGGCCGGGCATTATTCTGCGGTACATGTTTCACCCCTTGATGGGATTGGCGATTGTGCGGGAACCGCCAAACCGCGAGCGACTACGTGCCCGAGGATGCTCGGACGCCAAGACGGTCGGGACATTCCGCCTTCTGTGCCGGCAGCTTGACCATATGGGCGAGATTGAACTGCCGAACTCATGGCTCGTCAATGGTCCCAGCTGCCATTGCTGATACATCCCGCTATGGATGATTTGCTGTGCGATGCGCGGTGCGGGAGGGCAAGATCTCGCCATATACATCGGATGGCCGCCGATATCGCGCGGCGCATCGAAGATTTTGCGCCATACGAAAGGCGCCAACTTCATGGGACGACGGGTGGCGGGACTCGTGCGGGGCCGATGTCGGCCGCGTGTGAGGGCGCGACACTCCTGAGCGTTCCGCTACGTGCTTCAGGCGCCCCAGCGGCGTCGCGCCTCGTCCCGCGCCGCCTCGATGAATTCATCAGGCGGGCGATAGCCGTGATCGACGATGTAGTGGAGCACCAGATTCGGCGCCACATAGAGTTCCCCGGCATCGGAGACCACCCGGATCTCGGCATTACCCAGACGGTAGCTCGATCCGAATCGAGCGGACTCACCGAACTGCTCCAGCATTTCCGCGCATATCGCGCAGTAGTGATATCCACGGCTCTTGTTCTGCATGAGAGACCCGAGGTCGGACAGGATCTCCCAGTCGTCGACCGACACATCCCCGGTGCTGTAGCTCATATCACCTTCGAGCCAGCCCACGGTCAGCCCCTCGGGCTCGGCGTGATAGTCGAAGTCATACAGCGAAAGCTCGGGATAGTAAGTCAAGGATTTCCTTTCCGGCAGGAAAGACGGCATGGCCGGCGCCCATGGCGGACACCGGCCACATTACGTCGTTCGCGACATCACAAGAACGGGTTGAACTCCCGGCACATGGCCGTGTGGACGTTACCCATACCTTGCCCCCCGGCCCGAAGGACTCCACGACGTCCGGGGCGTCCGGACTGCCGCGCTCGACCGCGAGCCCCGCGCTGTCGTTGAGGGTCCGTCGGTGCGGAATGTAGAAGTTCAGCGTGGTCCCCTGCGTTCTTCTGTTCGCGCCCCTTCACCACCAGCGGCTGATTGTTCGAGTCCTTGGGCCCCGTGCGCTTGAGGAGGCTCCAGAACCGCGCTTCTCCGTGGCTTTGGCCGCGAGTTTCTTGCTCTTCTGTACCGCGTTCCCGGTTTTCTCGGCCGCCTTCTTCGCGGCTCTGGTGGCCGCTTCCTGTGCTCTCTTCTTCGCCGCCTGCGCGGCCTTCTTGGCGGCCGCCTTGGCGGCAGCGGCGGCCCTCTCGGCCGCCTCACGCGCGGCCTCGGCCGTACCGCCCCCGCCGCCGTCCATCATCAGACCGGTGGGGTCGGCGAAGGTGACGGGGTTGTTCTCGCAGCAGACGTACCTGATCGGTGCGCACACCGCGGTGGGCAGGGCCACGCCCACCGGCGGCACCGCTGACGCGACGCTGGCGATCACACCGGACAAGGACCTGCTGACCAGTCCGAAGACGGTGTGGCCTCTTTTCATCGACCGGTCGATCACCGGGAAGACGAAGAACTGGACGACGACGTACAAGAAGTACCCCACGTCCAGCTTCTACGACGGTGCGAACTACAACACCGGTACCACCGAGGCACGTGTCGGCTACGAATCGACCACCGGTGGTCCGTCGCGGTCCTTCTTCCGGCTCGCCTGGACCTCCAGCATCATGGGCGCCACGGTCACCAAGGCCGACCTCCGTCTCTACGAGCCCTACAGCTGGTCCTGCTCGGCGCGTGAGACGCAGGTCTGGCGCACCGGTGGTATCTCCTCCTCGACCACCGACGGCACGGTCCGCTTCTACAAGGCGACGGCCACCTGGGGCGGCAGCGCCACCACGGTCATCAGCGGCGGCTGGGAGAACAAGATGGCACTCGGCTGATGAGCGCCGCCGGCACGACCGAGAACCGGGCCCGCACGAAGGACGACACGATGAAGCGGTACGAACACGGCACGGCCGCGGGCCCCAGCCCCCGGCCCGGCCGACCCACCCGCAGAACCACCGCGGCGATCCTGTCGACCGCGGCCCTGGTCCTCGCCTCGGCATGCTCCGTCGCCGGGGCCGGTGGGGGCGGGGGTGGAGGCGGCACCTACGGCCTGCAACGCCAGGCCGCCGCCAGCCCCGCCCCCACCGGCCCCGCCGGACTCACCGCCAAAGCACTCAAGACCGGCAGCATCCCCGGCGCGACGGTCACCACCCCGACCGGCGACCAGGCCCCGGGGGCCGAGGACGTCGAGACGAACGCACCGTGCCGGTCCCTGGCCCGCGCCGTCGCCGGCGCGGTCCTCGGCTCCCCCGAGGACGCCGCGACCCGCCGGGTCACCGGCGACGGCCTGGTCACCACGGTGACCCTCGCCTCGTACGAGCATGACGAGAAGGCCGTCGCCGCACTGACAGAGACCTCTCCACCGCGGCCGACGCCTGCGCCGGCGGCTTCACCCTGAAGTCCGGGGGCGACGAACACCAGGTCACCGGCGCGACCAGGGAGCTCGCACCCCAAGGAGCCGACCAGGCCATGGGCTTCGGCATCACCCGACGCACCGACGGAACCGACACCACCGAGAAGATCGTCGTCATGCGCCGGGGACCCGTCACCGCCTCGTCTGAGGATCGAAGCCGGTTCCGGGCCAGGGCCTGAGTCAGGCCTGGGTCAGGTCTGACTCAGGCCCTGGCGATGCTCCTGCCCGGCATCGGCTCCGCCAGTGCTGTCCGCCATTGAGGCGCGCCAAAGGTGTCCGCGAAGTACTGCGTCTCATGCACCACATGTCCGTGGGCGAATTCCATAACGCTCACCGAGTAGGTGGGCACCCCGTCGTAGGTGATGACACACTCGCTCACCCACAGATCCGCGCTGCCGACGATCCGGTTGACGGTGAAGTGCCGACTGGCGGGATGTCCGCCACGTTGCGCCGAAATCGTCGCCCGGCCCTGGAATCGCTCACCTGACTGGGGATAGTCGAGGATCGCGTCCGCTGCGTAGATGGCGTGCTCGGCTTCGGTATCCCCACGCTCCGATGCCCGCCAGTGTTCCTCGATCGCGGCTCTGGTCCGGATATCAGGATCCATCGCATTGTCCCTTCTGCAGGCGGCCGGAGCGAAGAGCTGAGCCGTTGAACGTAATGGGCAACGGTGACACCGTAGACCGCTCAACGCAGCGACTCGGCTTCAGGACAGCCGCGGACCGAAAGAAAAGTACGCGACTTATCGCGGGAACGGATGTGCGACGTTCGCGTCACCCTGCGTAGAGACGCATGCGCGTACAGACGGGAACGTTGCGGATTTGGACAAGAACTGGGGACAAGGTGCAACGGCTTATTCTTGGTCCGGTGAGCTGGGGCGTGCTATCTCAACCTTCGACGAGAGGAGGGGAGACTGAGTAATGATCAACCCCACAGCCGGAACATCGGAATCCACTCGGATGGACACGGCCGTGGCGATGATCGATGTCCGGGGAACCGTCACGGGATGGACGGAAGGGGCCGGGGAGCTTCTGGGGTACACCGCCGCGGAGATCGTCGGCCGCTCCGCCACGCTGCTGCTGAAGCCGCGCCTGGCGCCCCGGGGCCTGGCCGAGTGGATCTGGCGGGCACGGCTGCGGGAGCCGTGGTCGGGGAGGACCGAACTGCGCCGGAGGGACGGAACGGGCGTCCGGGCGTCCATCGAGGCGTTCCCCTTGTCCGGCGGCGGCAGAAAGGAATGGCTCGTGATGGCCACGGCCGTCACCGTCGCCGTCACGGAAGCGTCGCCCCGCACACCGCCGCAGACACCTCTCGGGACCGCGCTGGCCCGCTCGCCGATCGCGGTGTCGATCTGTGATGGTGACGGCCGGTACGTCTGGGTGAACGAGGAAGCCGAACGCTGGGACCGGCTCGTACACAACCAGCGGGTGGGGCATGTGCTCACGGAGCTGTGGCCCGGCAGCGAGAGCGGGGCCGTCGTGGCCCTGATCCGGCGGGTATTCGAGACCGGGGTACCGGTGATCGAGCGTGAGCAGCGGTGGCCCGTCCCGGACACGGACGAGGAGCGCGTGTTCTCCTGCATGTACTTCCGCCTCGACGACGCGGAGGGCCGGCCGCTGGGTGTGTGCTGCATGGCCACGGACATCAGCAGGTCCGACGGCCGCAAGCACCTCCTTGTGCTCAGCGAGGCGGGCAAGAGCATCGGTACCACTCTCGATGTCATGAGGACCGCACAGGAACTGGCCGATTTCGCGGTGCCGCGCCTGGCCGACTACATCACGATCGACCTGGCGGAATCGGTGCCGCTCGGCGGCGAGCCCCTCCAGCGGCTCACCTCCCCGGACCAGCGCGTCCCGGTGTTCCGCCGTGCGGGAGCGGCCTCGATCCACTCCGGTATGCCGGAGTCCCTGTGGGGCATCGGGGACGTGGTCTTCGTGCCCCCCTCGTCGCCGTTCACCCGCGCCCTGTGCTCACGGGAGTCCCACTACGAACCGGTCCTGGACACCTCACCCGGTACCTGGCTCGACCAGGACCCGGACCGGCTGCGGAACATCCGCGCGACCGGCATGCACTCCCTGATCATCGTCCCCCTCCAGGCGCGCGGAACACTCCTCGGCGAAGCCGTGTTCGTCCGTAACGACAACCCCGTGTCGTTCTCCAGGGACGAACTGCTCCTGTTCCAGGAAATCGCCGGGCGGGCGTCACTGAGTCTGGACAACGCCCGCCGCTTCACCCGCGAGCGGGCCGCCTCTCTCGCGCTCCAGCGCAATCTGCTCCCCCAGCGTCTCGCTGGAGGCAAGGCGATCGAGGTCGCGTCGCGCTATCTGCCGGCGGACACGCACGAGGGCGTCGGAGGCGACTGGTTCGATGTGATCCACCTTCCCGGCGACCGGGTCGGCCTGGTGGTGGGCGATGTCGTCGGGCACGGCATCAACGCGGCGGCGAGGATGGGACAGTTCCGTACGGTCGTCCGCACCCTCGCGGAGCTGGATCTGCCGCCCCATGAACTGCTCTCGCGGCTCGACAGCCTCGTCGTCCGTCTGGCCGAGCAGGACAGCGGAGAGGTCTGCGGGCTTGGCCTCTGGTCCCAGGCCATGGGCGCCACCTGCGTCTACGCCGTCTACGACCTCTCCACCCGGATCTGCACCATGGCGAGGGCGGGACACCCGCCGCCCGCGGTGCTCACCCCGGACGGCGGCGTCACCTTCCCGGAACTGCCCGCGGGGACGCCGATCGGTACGGGCCTCAGCTCGTACGAGTCCCGGTCGATAGAGCTGCCCGAGGGCAGCGTCATCGCCCTCTACACCGACGGGCTCATCGAGTCCCGCGAGGCCGATCTCGACGAGGGTCTGCGCCGGCTCGGTTCGGCCCTCGCGCATCCCGGCGTCCCGCTGGAGGACCTCTGTACGGAAGTGATCACGGCGATGTCCCTGAAGCCGCGCCGCACATCGGACGCCGTCATCCCCGACGCGGCGATGCCGGAGTTGTTGGACGACGACATCGCCCTGCTGCTGGCCCGCACCCGCGGACCGGCCCGCGGAAGAAACCGACGGGCCGTCACAGAGGATCGAGAACAGCGCTCACGACCGCGGGGGTGAGGCCCACGGCCGGCCCCGTGACGACCGGCCGACTGTAACGGCGGTAACGGCGGTAACGGCGGTAACGGCCGTGAAAGCGGGTGGTGGTGGTCAGCGGGCGATCAGGTCGAACTCGTTGCCTTCCGGGTCGGCGAGCGTGGCGTAGTGGATGCCGGCGTCGACCTCGTTGCGCTTGGTGGCGCCCAGACCCGTCAGTCTGGCCACCTCGGCGTCGAAGTCATCGGTGACGAGGTCGAAGTGCATCCGGTTCTTGACCGTCTTGTCCTCGGGGACCTGGCGGAATCCGATACGGGAACCGGGGACGGCCGGGTCGGCGGCGACGGTGGCCTGGGTCTCGTCCGCGCCGGTGTCGACGGTCCGGCCGAGGGCTTCGGCCCAGAAGGCCGCGGTTGCTTTGGCGTCGTGGGCGTCGAAGGTGACTGCGAACACGGAGATGGACATGGTGATCTGCTTTCTTCGATATCTGCGGTACGGGTCGCGGGTCGGTCCCTGACGGCGACCGTAGACGTGGATACTGCATTATTGCAAGTGAAGTTGCCATGTAGCTGTGCACAGCACAATCAGAAGCTTGCTATGGTTACGAGATGAAGCGTCGCGACTTCGGGCAGCACTGCGGCCTCGCCCGTGCTCTGGAGCTGGTGGGTGAACGATGGGCCTTGCTGATCGTCCGCGATCTCACGGTGCGCCCGAAGCGGTACACCGACCTGCTCAACGGGCTGCCGGGCATTCCGACGAACGTGCTCTCCACCCGGCTCAAGGAACTTGAGCAGGCGGGCCTCGTCGAGCGCCGTATCGCACCGGCGCCGCGACGCGGCGTCCTCTACGCCCTGACGTCCGCCGGGCACGAGCTCGAACCGGCCGTCCTCGCCCTCGGGCGCTGGGGAGCCACCCAGCTCGACGAGCCCCGGCCCGGGGACATCGTCACGCCCGAATCGGTGACCATGTCGCTACGAGGTGTGTTCGATCCCGACGCGGCGGCCGGGCTGACCGCGTCCTGGGAGATCCGCTCCACCGGCCTCGTGCTGCACGCCGTCGTCACCGGCGGGCGGCTCGAAGCCGGCGTCGGCCCGACCACGGACAAGCCCGACCTCGTCATCGCCTTCGAGCCGAACGACCACGATCTGCCCTCCTACCGGGCACTCGTACAGGCCGCCAGATGCGGACTGGTCGAACTGGACGGACCTCGCGCGCTCCTGGACACCTTCTTGCGCGTGTTCGCCCCTCCGCAGCCGGCGTTGCCGGAAGAGACACCCGACATGCCGATCCCCCAATCGCCCGGGGCTCGGTAGGGGACGCGGTTCAGGGGCGGTCTGCGGTGACGCGCCATACGCGGGGCGCGAGCGGACCGCCGGCTCACCGAACCGAGCCGGTTCGGTTCACACCGGCGGGGTTCACACCGGCGGGGTTCACACCGGCGGGGTTCACACCGGCGGCCCGGCCGTCGCGTCGGCCGGGCCGCCTTGGTGCGCGTCAAATCCTCGCTCGGCCCCTCACTGGCCCAGCGACTGGTCGCGCTGCTCCCTGACCTGGTCGGTGAGGTCGCCCGTGTCGGCGGCCGGCGGGGCCGTAATCGGCTTGATGGCACCGAACTTCAGGAAGTCCATGGTGGTCGCCACACCGCCGCCGCTCTGCTTCATGCGCACGGGCAGGTCCTTTCCGTCGACCCAGATGTCGACGGTCATCTTCCCGCCGCTCGTCTTCAGGGACTCGATGGCGGCCTTCCTCTCCTGGGCGGTGAGGGCGGACGCGTTGACCTGCTCCGTGCCGACGCTGCCCCGGTAGTGGGTTGCCTTCTTGCCGCGGATCGTTTCCTCGCCGAGGTTCTCCACGTCCTTCGCGGCGCCGATGTAGCGCAGGCCCGCCGTCGGGTCGGCGTTGTCCGCGATGCTGTCCGCGCCCGACTCCCCCAAGACGGCGGAGACGTCGATCCGCATCCAGTGCTTGCCCTTGAGCGGACCACTGGGCTGCGGGTCCACCTCGTAGTAGTACGCCCCGTCGACCATCTTCACCGTCAGCGTGGGATCGTCCTGGACGGACTGCATCTGCGCGTTCGCGGTGTCCATCTCGACATCGAGCGCGGCACCGTCGCCCCAGGAGTAGGTGCCGTCCATGGATACCGGCTTGCCCCCGGCCGCGTCGATCACCGTCGTCGTCTCGACCTCGGCCGAACCGAGCTTCGACGCCTTGTCCGACGCACGGGTCAGCGCCGCCATGATCGCGTCGGCGTGGCTGACGGCATCGACGGTCTTCCTCGCGGCGTCCGCGCCGCACGCGGTGGTCGCTGCCAGCACGGCGAAGGTGATCCCCGCCCACGCTCCGGTCCGGATGTGCCTCATATGTCCCCCCCAGGTGTGTACTTCTTGTGCTTTTCGCAAGGAGCGAACTCTAGTCGGACGGAGACCGTGGACCAATCCGGGCCGTATCCGGCTACGGCTCCGGCTCCGCCCGTGACACTTCCAGCGGGCCCTCCGGACAAGTCCTAGCCGGCTGACGGTGCGATGACCGCCCGCGCGGACAGTTCGACAACGATCTCGTCGCCCTCGACGGCTGTCATCGGCTCGAATCCCAAAGAGGCGTAGAGATGCCCGGCCGCGGCGTTGTCCGGGTGATACGACAGGCGAAGCACCCGGCAGTCCTCATGGCCCGCCAGCCATCCCATCAGAGTGCGCGCCGCGGCCCGCCCCACCCCCTGGCCCTGCTCGGCGCCGTCGATCAGCATGCCACCGATCCAGTGCGAACCGTCGTCGTCGCGGCCCCACATGACGTGCCCCGCCACCGTGTCGTCGGCGCAGACCGCAAACGAGTTCCACACGCCTTCGCGCATCGACAGCACGAGATAGCGAGCCGCCAAGGCGGGTGCGTATCGGCGTTGGCCGTCCAGAGGAGCGATGTCCGCGACAGCCCTCCAGTTCTCGTCGTGCACCTCATGCAGGGCGACGCGTCGCCCGGTTCTGTCCAACAGCCCAAAACTGATCACGCGGTGCAGGCTACGAACCAATCGGTCGACCCGCGAACCATTTACCTCATGACTCGTCGGACACGGACCAGGAGTGTCCGGGCGCCACGGTCCGCCACGGACCACCACGGTCCGCCACGACGTCAGGACTCAACTTCACAGCGAGGGTTCATTGCGGGCTCGTGATGGCGTCACCCGCGCTTCTCAGTTGATCTTTCGAATGGGTGCGCGCCCGAAATGGGCGTGGTGGGGGTCGTTCTGCCTCCGCGTCATCTTTTGACCCGAGGTTCCAATGAAATTGATGGTCCTGAACCATCGGTGTACCAGGCCGCTGCTGGTGGCGCTCGCCACGGCGACCGCGCTGGCGGCCGCACCTGCCGTCGCGTACGCGGACGACAGCCGGCCCGCGCCGGTCACCGGCGGGATCCCCTTGATCAACACGGCCGAGAAGATCGGTCCGGGGATCAACCTGCAGCATGTGAAGGCGCTCGACCAGAAGGGCTGGTACGACGCGCAGTTCCTGACCGTGAACCTGTCCGACAAGGACGTCAGCACCGACCTGCTCACCTCCGGACCCGTCGCGTCCGGCGGTTCGCTCAGCGAGGCCGCCAAGAAGGCCGGTGCCGTCGCGGGCGTCAACGGCGACTTCTTCGACATCGGCAGCTCCAACGCGGCGCTCGGTGGCGAGATCCAGGACGGCGAACTCCTCAAGACCGCCGACATCGCCGGCGGCCGCAAGCACGTCGGCGTCAGCAAGGACGGCATCACCCAGCTCGTGGACCTCTCGGTCGACGCGACGGCGGACTTCGCCGGGGCGGGCCACAAAGTCCTGTCGATCAACGCCGCGAACGGCGGCGGGATCCCCGCCGACGGCATGGTCGCGTTCACCTCCGCCTGGGGCGACTACAGCCGCAACGGGGGCCTGACGGGCGTGGCCAACGACCAGATCGCCGAGGTCCTGGTCAAGGACGGTTCGGTCGTGTCGGTCACGCCGAACGGTCCCGCGGGCTCGGGGACGATCCCGGACGGCGCCTTCGTGCTGGTCGGGCGCGGCGCCGCGGCGACCGCGATCCGCGCGCTGCGGCCGGGCGCCCCGGCGACGCTCAGCTACTCGCTCGCCGACAGCGCCGCCAAGACGATGCGATTCGCGATCGGCCACGGCGGCACCATCATCTCCGGCGGCCAGGTCGTCAAGGGCCTCGACACCTCGATCGCCCCGCGCACCGCGCTCGGCTTCAAGGACGGCGGCCGGACACTCGTGCTCGCCACCTGGGACGGTCCGGGCGGCACCGGCAAGGGCGGCGTCGGGATCGACAAGGAGGCGCGTGACCTCGCCGCGATGGGCGTGGAGACGGCGGTCAATCTCGACGGCGGCGGCTCGACCACGATGGTCGCCCGCGCGCTCGGCGAGGACGACGCGACCGTCCGCAACGTCCCGTCCGACGGCCACGAGCGCAACGACCCGAACGGCGTCGGGGTGTTCGTCGCGAAGGGCGACGGCAAGCTGCACGAGCTCCTCGTCAAGCCCGCGCCGGGTGCGGCGGCGGCCGACGGCGGCGTGAAGGTCTTCCCGGGACTGCGCCGCGCGCTCGTCGCGCGGGGCCTCGACAAGCACGAGACCCCGGTGCCGGTCGACCAGGAGTCCGTGGAGTGGTCCGCGGACGAAGCGTCCGTCGAGGACGGCACGCTCACGGCCCCGGCCGAGGCGGGCACGGTCAAGGTCGAGGCGCGGGTGGACGGCGAGCACGAGGACACGAAGGTCACCGTCCTCGGCCCGCTCAACAGCGTGGAGCTGTCGTCCCAGCTGCTGTCGATTGCCGACGTGTCGCCCGATCAGGCGGCCACGGTCTCCGTGACCGGCCGCGACGCCCAGGGTTACACCGCCCCGATCGACCCGCGGGACCTCGCGCTCGACTACGACCACAGCGTCGTCGACGTCCGGCCCGCGAACGGCAAGTTGAAGATCACCCCGCTCGCCAACGCGAGCACGACCCTCAAGCTCTCGGTCGCGGGCAAGTCGGTCCAGCTTCCCGTCACGATCGGCGTGCAGACCAGGACGCTGTACGACTTCGAGGACGACGTGCTCGCCCGCTGGCGCAACAACAGCACCGCGGCCACGACGTTCTCGGCGGACCCCGACGGCCTGCGGATCGACTTCAACGCGATGCGCAACGTGGGCATCTCGGCGGCATCGTCGGCCCAGCGCGTCCCGGTTCCCGGCCAGCCGCTGCGCGTGCGGGTGCGGATCAAGTCGAACATCAGCGTGCCGAGCGGTCTGACCTACCTGGGCTACATCGACGCGGCCGGCAAGAGCAACGGCATCTACGGCACCGGCCTGGCCGCGAGCGGCGACTGGCAGAACGCCACGTTCACGGTGCCGGCGACCACGGCGTTCCCGATCGTGATCTCAAGCTTCCAGGGCATCAACACCAACGTCGCCCAGCAGAAGGCGGGCACGTTCGTCCTGGACCGCATCGAGGCCGACGTCCCGACGTCGATCGACCTGCCCGCCCAGCCCGCCCCGCAGGCCGATCCGCTCATCTCCGACGACGGCTCGCTGCTCGTCGGCCGTAAGACATGGCAGTTCGCCACGCTGTCGGACGTGCAGTTCACGGCCGACAACCCGGCACTGACCCAGGTCGCGACGGCCGCCATCCAGCGGATCCGCAAGACCGACCCGGACCTGCTCGTCCTCAACGGTGACATCACCGACCGGGGCCTGCCACAGGACCTCGCGCTCGCCCGCAAGGTGCTGACCGACGCCGGGTGCGACCTGATCCCGGTCGGCCAGGAGCCGGCGCCGGACAGCACGCCGGACCCGAAGGCCGGCTCCATCCCGTGCTACTACGTGCCGGGCAACCACGAGTCCTACGGGCTCAACAACGTCCAGAGCGATCTGACGAACTTCACCACCGAGTTCGGCCGGCCGTACCGGACGTTCGACCACAAGGGCACGCGGTTCATCCTGCTCGCCAGCTCCCTCGGATCGCTGCGCGGGACGGCCTGGGACCAGCTCCCGATGATGCGGGAGGCGCTCGCCGACGCCAAGACGGACAAGTCGGTGCGCAACGTCATGGTGTTCGCCCACCACCCGGTGGACGACCCCGCCGAGGCGAAGTCCAGTCAGCTCGGCGACCGCGACGAGGCCGCGCTCATCGAGGACATGCTCACGGACTTCCGTGACTCCTCGCGCAAGGGTGCCGCGATGGTCGGCTCCCATGCGCAGATAGCGAATGTCCACCGCCTTGAGGGTGTCCCCTACACGGTGCTGCCGTCCTCGGGCAAGGACCCGTACGGCACGCCGGACCGCGGCGGTTTCACCGGCTGGGTCGACTGGTCCGTCGACGCGGGCCGGGACGCGACACAGCAGTGGGTCGAGGCCGATGTGCGCGCCTTCGCGCAGTCGATCGCGCTCGACACCCCGACCACGGTCGAGGTCGACGACACGGCGCGGCTCTCGGGCAGCATCGTGCAGCCGCAGGGCGTGTCGACAGGCTCGCGTGTGGTGCCGCTGCGGTACCCGATGTCGGTCGACTGGAGCGGCTCGTCCAACCTGGCGATCGGCAGCGGGAAGAGCGCCGTCGACGACGCCCGCGGCCAGGGCAAGGTCGCGATCCTCGACCCGCGGACCCGGACGCTCACCGCGCTGAAGGCCGGCTCGGTGACCGTGACCGTGACGAACGACTCCATGCGTGCCTACACCGACGAGAGCTCCCTCGCGCCGGTCACGGCCTCGAAGACCATCCAGGTCGTACCGTTCGAGCGGGGCGACAGGTAATCACCAGCACCGGCGGGCTGTCGGCGCGGATCGGCTTCCGAGCGGTCCGACACACAGGGCGGCCCGGCTGAGGGCGAGCATGTATGTGCTCGCCCTCAGTGCTGCCCGCGAGGCGAAGAGGCCGAAGAGCACGGGACCGGCGTGCGCGACCGGGAGTCGCGGTGCGACGTGAGCGGCGGTACGACGTGCGGGGCGGTACGACGTGAGCGGCGGTACGACGTGGCAGCGGTGCGCGCGGTCGTAGCTGCTCACGGCGGATCAGTTCGCGCGCTGCCGCAGTTCGGTGAGGTAGTTGGCGACCGCGTCACGGTTGCGGGTCAGGACGTCGACGCGGTGGGTCAGCCTGTCACGCTCCTGTTCGAGCGCGGCCACCGTCTCGGCGGTGACGCCTTCGAAGACGATCGGGTCACGCGGTGATTCCAGGCAGGGCAGGATCGCGCGGATGAGCTGCGTCGAGAGTCCGGCCTCCAGCAGTTCGCGGATCTGCTGGACGCGGGCCAGGGCCGCCTCGTCGTAGTCACGGTAGTTGTTGGGCCCACGGACCGAGGTGATCAGGCCCCTCGCCTCGTAGAACCGTACCTGCCGCGCAGTCGCGCCCGCTCGCGCGGCCAGTTCGCCAATACGCACGTCTCCACGGTACCGCTTGACCTTGACGCTGGTGTCAAGGTCCGACGCTGTCGGTATGACCGAACTGAACGGAACCGTCAGCACGTCGTTCGAACCCGTCCGCGACGCCGTGGAGGACCAGCTGCGCCGCGGCGCCGAGGTGGGTCTGTCACTGGTCGTCGATGTCGACGGTCAGCAGGTGGTGAACCTCTGGGGCGGCCATCGCGACGCGGCACGTACGCGGCTCTGGCACCGCGACACGATCACCAACGTGTGGTCGGTCACGAAGACCGTGACCGGCCTGGCCGCCTTGCTGCTGGTCGACGCCGGCGAACTGGACGTCCACGCGCCGGTCGCCCGCTACTGGCCGGAGTTCGCCGCGAACGGCAAGCGGCACATCGAAGTGCGGCATCTGCTGTCGCACACCTCGGGTGTCTCCGGCCTGGATCACCCCGCGCGGCTCGAGGATCTCTACGACGTGCGCGCGGCGGCCGCCCGGATGGCCTCCCAAGCGCCCTGGTGGGAGCCCGGCTCGGCGTCCGGCTACCACGTCCTGAACTACGGCCATCTGATCGGCGAGCTGGTGTACCGCCTGACCGGCCTGTCGCTGCGCGACTTCACGCACCGGCACATCGTCCGGCCACTCGGCGCCGACTTCCAGATCGGGCTGTGTGAGGCCGACCTGGAACGGGTCGCCGACGTCATCGTGCCGGCGCCCGGCTTCGATCCCTCGGCGCTCGATCACGACACCGTCGCGTACAAGACCTTCACCGGTCCCTCGTTCAGCGCGGGCGCGGCCAACACCCCGGCCTGGCGCGCCGCCGACCTGGGCGCGGCCAACGCGCACGGGAACGCCCTGTCGGTGGCCGAGATCCTCGCCCCCATCGCCCGCGGGGGCGACTCCGCCCGCGGTCGGCTCCTCAAGCCGGACACCATCGGACTCATCTTCGACGAGCAGTCCAGGGGCACGGATCTCGTCAACGGTCTGCATCTGCGGTGGGGCATCGGATACGCGCTGCCCGACCGGCGCACCCTGCCCTGGATCCCTGACGGCCGCATCGCGTTCTGGGGCGGCTGGGGCGGCTCGATGGCGATCATGGACCTCGACCGGCGCGTGACCATCAGCTATGTCATGAACAACATGGGCGCCGACATCCTCGGCTCGGAGCGGGCCGCGGCCTACGTCAACGCCGTCTACCGAGCCCTCGGTGCCGGAGCCCCCTCCTGACCAGCCCGGATGTCGCGCGGCCGGGGTACGTGGCCGGGGTACGTGGCCGGGGCGTCGTCCTCACGGACGGCGCTGACGGCGCTGACGGTCACGGTCGGATTCTCGTCCGTCCGGCTCCGCCTCGGTGGTTCCGGTGACCAGTGAGCCGGCGCCGAACAGCAGCAGCGCCAACCCGGCGGCGGACCACCACGTGCCCCATGCGGCGCAGACCATGAACACCCCGGCGGACAGGAACACCACGGAGGTCAGGCAGGTGCCCCATCCGAAGGCGGCGAGGACGGTCAGGATCGCCACGAGCCACCAGGGCCCGTCGAGGAAGTGGGCGACAACCGCACCGACGGTGGCGGAGAACGGAAGGCAGCCGCCGGTGCAGCCTTTCGGTGTGGTGTAGACCCGCGGCATGCGGGTCGGCGCATCGGACGGAACGGCTCGTTCCGTCCCATGGTCCGCCGCGGGCAGGGTGGCCAGCCACTCCTCGATGGCGACCGCCTCCGCGTGCCGGCCGGTGTCGTTCAGTGCCGCGACGGCTTCTTCACCGGTCCGCCGCGCGGCGCTGTTCCGTTCGGCCTCGGCCAGCCGGCCTGCCAGCACCTTCAGCTCCGTGGCCTCGGCGTCCCTGTCGGCGAGGTCGCGCCAGATGTCGACGGCACGCCGATGGGCGTCGATCGCGCCGCCCAGATTCCCGGCGGCCATGGCGAGCACCTGGCCCAGCTGGGAGAGCGCCAGCCCCTCGTCGCGCCTATGGCCGGCGGCCCGGCATACCTCGACGGAGCGCTGCTGGGCGGCGACCGCGGCGCGGGGCTCCATCGCCCTGCTGAGGATGACCGGGAGGGCCGACAGCGCGGCACTCTCGCCCGCCACGTCTCCCAGCGACCGGCAGGTCTCCAGGGCCTCCTGCTGGGCGGCCAGTGCCTCCTCGGTCCGTCCCAGCCAGCCGGTGTGCATGGCCAGGTTGCGCAGCGCGGCGGCCTTGGCGCAGTGGTGACCAGCGGTCCGGCTGACATCGGCGGACCGCCGGTACGCGACGACGGCCTCCTCCTTCCGTCCGGCCAGCCACAGGGTGAGGCCGAGATTGTTCAGCTCCGCGCCCTCGCCCCTGGTGTCGCCGGCGTCCTGGTGCATGCCGATGGCCTGCCGGTGGACGCCGACCGCGGTGTCGTACCGTTTCGTCCGGCAGTGGATCCTGGCCAGGGTGCCCAGTGCCCTGGCCTCGCCCTCCCGGTGGCCGATGACACGGTAGATGTGCGCGGCCTGCCGCACCGCCGTGACCGCCTTCGCCAGGCGTCCGGCGTCCAGCAGGCTGGAGCCGAGGAGGTGCGAAGCCGCCGCCTCGCCCTTCCGGTCGCCGGCGGCCCGGCAAACCCTGAGTGCCTCTCGATGCGCCGTCGCGGCCCTGTCGTGCCGCCCCGAGGCGGTGTGGAGCGAACCGAGCCGGTGAAGGGTGCCGGCATGGACTTCGGCATCGTCGAGTTGGGCGGCGGCGTCCACGGCATACTGCGCCATCGCCGCCTGAGCGAGCGTGTCATGCGCCGTGTCCAGCACATCGAGAAGGGTTTCGGCCAGGTCGACGGTGAGGTGATGGTGGCCTGAGACGGCTGCCATGGGGACCGCCGCCAGGAGGCTGGGCCGCTCACGCGCGAACCATTCCCATGCCCCTGCCCGATCGGCGGCGTACGCGTCCTCCGCGATTCCCCGGCCCGCGCTCTCGCCCGCCTCGCCCAGCTCACCCGGCCCGCCCGGCCCGTCCGGTTGCTCCGTCAGCCGGCCGGCCATGGCGGTCGCGGTGTGCCCGTAGTGGTGGAGCAGGCGTGAGAGCGCGGCCTGGGGGTCGCTCTCCTCGGCGTTGCCCGGGACCGTCCGCCCGCGGACACGGGAGCGGATCAGATCGTGCATCCGCCAGTGACCGTCCGCTTGATACAGCAGATGCGCCTGGCGCAGCCGCCGCAGCCGGGGCCGTACGACAGGGACGGGTTCGTCCGCGAGGGCCGCCGCGGCCTCGGTGCTCGTGCCGGGGCCCGGATTCAGTACGAGCAGGGGCAGCACCCGCGCCGCGGAGGGATCACGGGCCTGTAATCGCCGCCACGACAGGTCGAACACCGGCGCTATGGACGGCTCGCCGTGCCGGAGCACCTCCTCGCGCGTCGCCGACCGGTCCAGTTCGTCGACCAGTTCGGCGAGGGTGAGGGCGTGGTCGTCGGCGAGCATGGCGGCGGCGATCCCCAGCGCCAGCGGCAGCCGCCCGCATGCCTCGATCACCCTGGTGGCCTCCGCCGGTTCCCGGCCCACGCGGGGATCGCCCGGACTGTGTCCGTGCAGGATCCGCTCCAGCATCACCCCCGCCTCACCGGGCTCCGGCACGTCCAGTTCGAGCGCGCGCACCGAGGGCAGTGTGAGCGTGTCACGGGTCGTCACCACCGCTCGGTGGGCGGCGGAGCGGGGCAGGAAGTCCCGTACCTGGTCACTTGAGGACACGTTGTCCAGCACCAGCAGTACCCGCCGCCCTTGGCGGGCCAGAGCGTCGAGCAGGTGATGGTAGGCGGCGGCCTGCTCCGGCTCGGTGGCAGGGACACGTTCCCTGGACACACCCAGCGCGGCCAGCAGGGGCCCGAACGCCGCCGCCGTGCGCACCTGCCCACCGTCGGGGTGGTAGCCGTGAAGATCGACCATGACGGCCCCGCCGGCGAACCAGCCCCGGGTCACGGCGGTCGCGGAAACCCGCCGGGCCAGAGCTGTCTTGCCGACCCCGCCCATGCCCGCCACCACGGAGACTGTCGCCGCGCCGCTCTCGCCGTCCGGGTCGAGCCTCGCGAGCAGGTGCTCGATCTCCCGGGTCCGGCCGACGAACACCTCCGGCGCGGCCTGGTCCGTACCGGGAACCGGACTGACCACCGGCACGGCTTCCCTCGGACCCGTCGGATGGATGGTCACCGGTCCATTGGCGACTCCGATCTGGACCACGGGGCCGTACACCGTGGCGTTCACGGTATTGAACACGCCGGAGACCGCGGTGGACCGAGCCTGCCGCCGACCACGCCTTTTCTCGCTCACCGCCCCATATTCCCGCTCGCGGCACTTCGGCGGGTCATTTCCGCGCGATGACGTCCTCTCCTCCCCGCGCCGACGAGACCGGACCGCCCCCGGCGAGGACGGGCCCCGGACGCCGATCGGATCGAGCGTGCGCCATGGGCGGGCCGCCGCCCCGCGTCGAAATGTTCACCTTCGAGCAGGCACGCCGCGGCCGTCGTCGATCAACGGATCTAACCTTTCCACAACGAAACTCAAGTACCTGATACTCCGTCAAGTCCCCATGGCAGAACGCCTCGTGGACATTCCGCCTGTTGCCGGCCACGCAGCGCGAAGGGCCGGTGCGCTGCTCCGTCATCATCTCGCCCGGCTGATTCGGTCATTCCGATTGGCCTCGGGAGGGACCGCTCTCCAGTCATCTGTGACCGGGACCGGATCACTCCCGCGCAGTCAGGTGCGCGGAATTTCCGGCGATGGACGCGTCCGTGGCTACGCGCTACCCCTTAAGATCGGGCCGCGCCGCTGGGGCCCCCTCCGTCTCATCCACAACAACGCACACGTGCACACCAGTCCCCACTGACGCACCACAGTCCCCACATTCACCACTGTCCCCACCGACATAGCAGCGTCCCCACCGACACTCCGCCACAACCCGTTAATAGGTATCTGCGTGTTACCGATACTCAGCACCGGTTCCGGCGATGGAGCCGCTCAGTGAAAATCAATCGTCGCCTCGTCCTGCTCGTCACCGCGCCCCTCACCGTGGCCGTCGCCTTCTCGACTCTGGCTCTCGCACCCGCGACCAACCAGGCGCTCCAGGCGGACCGGCTGGCCACGATGGTCGAAGTCGCGGCGACCGCAGGAGAGTTGACCTATCAGTTGCAGCGCGAGAGGGCAGCGGCCACCGCGTTGGTCTCCGCACAGGGAGACGCGGAGACATTCCAGGAAAGTACCAACGCGACCGACATAAGCGTCGCCAAGTTCCGCGGCCAGATCGAGCGCTTGTCCGAGGTGCCCGGCAACGCACAGGGCGCGCTGGACCGTATCGAGCGTTTCATCGACGAGATGCCCTCCCTGCGCGCCCAGGTGCGCTCGGGCGGCAGCACCATCTCCGCGCTCGCCTTCGGCTACCGGATCGTGATCGCCGACCTCAACGCCTACCGTGACGGCATCGCTCAGGCCAGTGGTGTCGACGCCGACATCGCGGACCGGATCCGCGCCGCCGCCGCTCTGTCGGAGGCGGCCGAGTACACGGCCCAGCAGCAGGTCACGGTGGCGAGGGCGCAGGCCGCGGGCGGCTTCACCACCGCCTCCCAGCGGACTTTCGACGCCAGCCGGCTGGGCTACACCGAGTCGATCAGCGTCCTGTTCGACCTCGGCCCCGGCCAGTGGCGGACCTGGCTGGAGCGCACCCTTTCCGGCGCGAAGGCGCTGGAGGCCCGGCGGCTGGAGGACGAGATCGGGCGTACGGGTCCGGGCAAGGACATCGGGGTCACCCCGACGGAGTGGCGGAAGGCCTCCAACGACCGTCTGACACTGCTGCGTTCGGTGGAGAAGCGGATCGACGGGTCCGTCTTCTCGACGGTCTCCGACGCGCGCACCACGCTCGTCTGGACAGCCGGGGGCGAGATCACCCTGGTGGTGCTGACCCTGGTCGGCGCCGTCGTCGTGGCCATCCGGCTGGGTCGCGTCATGATCCGCCGGCTGCACGATCTGCGCAACGCCGCGCACGAGGTCGCCCACACCGGGCTGCCCGCCGTGATGAGCGAACTGTCGCAGCCCGGCGCGCTGAAGGGCGCGACACCCGAGCAGGTCGCCCAGCGGTCCGGCAACCCGATCGGGACCACCGGCGGGGACGAGATCGGCGAGGTCGGTGAGGCATTCAACGCGGTTCACCACGAAGCCGTCCGGCTGGCCGCCCAACAGGCCCATATCCACGAGCAGTTCGCGGAAACGCTGGTCGGTGTCGCCCGCAGGGGCGCGCAGTTGACCACCGTCATGGTGTCCGAGCTGGACATGGTGCAGCGCGACGAGGCCGACCCCGCGAGGATGAAGACCCTCTTCGCCCTCGACCACCTCGCCATCCGCATGGAACGCAACACCAACAGCCTTCTGGTGCTGGGTGGTTACGGTCAGGCCCGGGTGCGCTCGCAGGACATCGACTGCTCCACCGTCATCATGGCCGCGGCCCAGCAGATCGAGCGCTTCGACCGCGTGTCGCTCGGCGTCGTCGACTCGGAGATCGGTATCGCCGCCCGCGCCGTGCACGACGTGGCGCACATCCTGGCGGAACTCCTCGACAACGCGACCCGGTTCTCGCCTCCCGACAAGCAGGTCGGGGTCGCCGTATGGCGGCTGTGGGACCGGGCCGTCGTGCAGATCGTCGACGAGGGAGTGGGCATCACCCCGGAACGCCGCGCGGCCTACAACGCCGCGCTGCGCGAGCCGCAGTCGGGCATCGGCGACGTACGGTCCATGGGTCTGCACGTGGTGGCGCGGCTCGCCGCGCGTCACGGCATCGTGGTCGAACTGTGCGACTCGTCCGGCCCCGGCACCATCGCCGAGGTCGCACTGCCCGTGAACGTGCTGGCCTCGGCCCCCCGGAAGGCCGCACCGCAGCCGAGGAGCACGTTCGGCGAGGACCGTGACAACGACAGCCGTGGCGTCGGCGCGCGCTACGAGACGTCTCGTCCGTTCACCCAGCCGGGACAGCCCGGCCGCGGGCGGCCCGCCGGAGCGGGCGGGTGGCCTGACCGCAACGGCGCCCCCGTCGGCGCGGGTGCCGGGGCCGCCACGGGCGGCGCTCCCGTCGGTGGCGACTACGCGCCGGGCCGGCCCGGCGGGACGCGGGGTACGGAGCGGGGCGGAAGCGACCGGGGCACGCCCCCCGGCGGCATCGCAGGAAGCGACCGGTTCCGCGATGGCGGTCCGGGCTCCGGCACGCGCGAGCGGGAGCGCGGCGACACGCCAGCCCGGCGTCCCCTGGGCGACGAGCCGGTTTCGCGCATCGCCGGAGTCAGCTCCTCGGGACTGCCCGTACGGCAGCGCAACACTCCGCAGCAGCGGTCCACCCTGGGCAAACGGGACGGCACAGAACAGCGCTCCGGCGCCACCGCGCCCAGGCCGTCGCCCCGCCGCCGGGACTCCCGGCAAGTCTCTGACGTCCTGGCGGCCTACGCCCAGGGGATCAACAGGAGCACCAACCAGCGCGGGCGTTCCGCCACCGCCGACGACACCGAACGGAGCAAGAAATGACCTCCCCCGCCGACCTGAGCTGGATCCTGAGCGGCTTCGCGGGACGCATCCCGGAAGTCACTCAGGCGATAGCCGTGTCCGTGGACGGACTCGCGCTGGCCTACACCGGTGTGGATCGTGACGACGCCGACCGGCTGGCCGCCATCGCCTCCGGCGTCGTCAACCTGCTCTCCGCCGCCGCCCAGTTGACGAACACCGATCCCGTCGAGCACAGCCTCACGGCGATGGAGGGCGGCTACATGTTCTCGATGGCCGTCTCCAGCGGCGCCTCGCTGCTGGTGACCACCACCAGGGACGCGGACATCGGTGAGGTCAGCTACATGATGTCCGAACTGATCAACCAGGTCGGCGACGCGCTGTCTCCCCAGGTCCGCGAGGCGAGCACCGAGCTTTCACACTGATCGCCGGGCCGTTCCCGTACGCCCGCACCACACGCGCCACCCGCACCGCCCGCACCACCCGCTCTGTCCGTACGACCCGCACCACCGCACCACCGCGGTCGTCACCCATGTCGAGCCCGCTTCACGGTCACTCGACCCGTTCTGCCCGTTCCTACTGATGAGAGCCCTTATGTTCTTCGACGTGTCCATATCGCGCCGCCGCAGATTCCGGCCGGCCGGCGCCGCCGCCCTCGCCCTCGGTCTGGCAGCCGTCACCGGGTGCAGCAGCGACAGCGGAGCCGGCGACGACACCGTGAAGGTCGGCCTGGTGGCCTCCCTGTCCGGCACCTACAAGCCGGTCGGCACCGACCTGCGCGCCGGGTTCGAGCTGTACCTGGACACCCACGGCAACAAGCTGGGCGGACGCGAGGTCGAGCTCATCGTGGCGGACGAGGGTGACGGTCCGCCCACCGCCGTGCCCGCGGCCACCAAGCTGGTCAAGAAGGACAAGGTCGACGCGCTGACGGGCCTCGTCGGCGGAGGCTCGGTCAACGCGGTGCTGCCGCTGGTCAACCAGGCCAAGATCCCCTTCCTGGGGTCGAACGGCCGGCCGGTCATCAAGGACCTCGAGTACGTGTGGACGACGAGCTTCCTGTCCGACGAGCCGGGCAAGGCCATCGCCCCGTACGTCAAGGAGAAGGTCGACGGACCGGTCTACGCGATCGGCCCCGACTACCAGGGCGGCTACGACGAACTGCGCGGTTTCACCGACGAGTTCAAGCGGGTGGGGGGTGAACTCGCCAACCCGGACGGCAAGACCACCTGGACGCCGTTCCCGAAGACCACCAACTTCATGCCGTACTTCGCCGAGATCGCCAAGACGGACGCGAAGGCGGTGTACTGCTTCTACGCCGGCAAGGCCGCGATCGACTTCGCCAAGCAGTACGCGCAGTCCGACATCGCCGATCTGCCGCTGTACACGGCCTTCGTCACCGAGGGCAGTGTGCTCCAGGCGCAGGGCGACGCGGCGAAGGACATCTACTCGGTCCTGAACTACGCGGCCGACCTCGACAACGCGGCCAACCGTAAGTTCGCCGCCGACTGGACGGCCAAGCACGACACGCAGCCCACCACGTACGCGATGGCGTCGTACGACGCGGCCGCCGTGCTGGACAAGGCGATCGCCGATGCCGCGAAGAACGGTGACGTGACGCCGCAGACCATCAACAAGGCCATCGCGGACCTGGGCCAGATCGACAGCCCGCGCGGCGCCTGGGAGTTCGGCGACAAGGCGCACTCGCCGGTGCAGGCCTGGTACCTGCGCCAGGTACGGCCGGACGGCAACCAGCTGGCCAATGTCATGGTCCAGGACCTGGCGACGCTCGGCGGCTGACGTGGAAATCCTCGATGCCCACCTCATGCCGGCGGTGGACGGGGTGGCCTACGGGCTGCTGCTGTTCGTGGTCGCCGCCGGCCTGAGTCTCGCCTTCGGCACCGCGGGCGTGCTGAACCTCTCGCACGGCACGCTGTACGCGATCGGCGCCTACACGGGGGCCGAGTTGAGCGACGGAACCTGGGGCGGCCTCGTCCTCGGGCTGGCCGCCGGAACCGCGGCGGCGTGCGTCGCCGGGGCGGGGCTGTCCGCCGCGACGGTTCCGCTCGCCAGGCGTGGGCATCTCGCTCAGGCACTGCTGACCTTCGGGCTCGCCCTGGTCGGCGGTGATCTGCTCATCCAGCTCTTCGGGGCGGACGAGCTTCCGGTACGCGTACCCGAGGCGCTCGACTCCTCGGTGACACTGCTGGGCCACCGGTACCCCGCGTACCGGCTCTGCTTCATCGTGATGGCCGTGCTGCTCGCCGCGTTCGGCACATGGGTGCTGACCCGGACCCGTGTGGGCGCGGCGGTACGGGCCGCCGCCGACGATCCGCAGATGCTCGCGGCCACCGGCCACAACCCCCGGGCGGTGCACACCGGCGTCCTCGCGGCGTCGGGTGCGCTGGCCGGTGCGGCGGGCGTGCTCGGGGCGCCGATCATCGGTCCCGGGCCCGGTACGTCCGAGAACGTGCTGATGCTGTCCCTCGTGGTGGTCGTGCTCGGCGGGCTGCGCTCGCTCTGGGCGACGTTCTTCGCGGCGATCGCCGTGGGCGAGGTCCAGACGCTGGGCGTCTCGGTGGCGCCGGACCTGGCGCCGTATCTGCTCTTCGCCGCGATGGCGGCGGTGCTGGTGCTCCGCTCCCGCTTCGCGGAACCGGCGACCTCGCACGGCCCGGAGGGCCCGTCCCCGGACCCGGTGGCCCGGCTCCGCCGCCGCCTCGCCGCACGGTCGAAGTCGCGACCGCGCGGGGCGGCGGGGGCGGGCCGGGGCGCCACGGCGCCCGGACAGATCCGGACCAACGACCCCGAGCAAGACGCCCGGCCGGCGCCCGGGACGGATGAGGCGAAGTCCGTTACGGAGCCCGGCCGTTCGGCCGGCGCGGCGGGGTCGCCCGGCAGGGGCGGGGGCGCGCTCGCCCGGATCGGCCGGCTTCCGCGCGGGGCCGCGTGGCGGCGGGCCGCTCCGCTGCTCGTACTGCTCATGGTGCTGATCGCGCTGCCGGGCATGCTCGATCCGTACAGCATCTCGCTGGCCGGTTCCGCCCTGGCCCTGGGGCTGCTCGCGGTCAGTGTCACCGTCCTCACCGGCTACGCGGGACTGCCCACCCTCGGGCAGACCGCGCCGTTCGCCGTCGGCGCGTACGCCACCGCGAATCTCGCGCAGGCCGGGTGGACCATGGGTCCGGTCCAGATCGTCCTCTCGGCGCTCGCGGCAGCGGTCTTCTCCGCGGTGACGGGGCCCGCCGTGATCCGGGCCCGTGGCACCACCGTGCTGATGATCACGCTGGCGGTCGGTGAGCTGACCGGCGCGGTCATCAACCAGTTCAAGTCCGTCACCGGCGGCGCCGACGGTCTTGTCGGCTTCCCCTCCACACAGGCGTTGTGGGGCGGGGAGGGGATGTTCGAGGAGAGCGAGGTCTACACCTACGCGCTCGTCGTCGCCGTCATAGCCGTCACCGTCACCCTGCTCGTACTGCGCTCCCCGGCCGGGAAGCTGCTGACCGGCACCCGGGGCGCCGAGGCGCGGATGCGTGCCTCGGGGCACCCGGTGGGGCGCTATCTGCTGGTGGCGCATGTCTGCGCCGGCGCGCTGGCCGGTGTCGGCGGCTCGCTGATGGTCACCGTCCAGCAGTATCTCTCCCCCGCCGACGTCGGCTTCGAGATCGCCGCGTTCGCGCTGCTGGCGGCCGTCATCGGCGGTACGACGTCCGTAATCGGCGCTCTGATGGGCGCCGGGCTGATCGTCATCACCCGGGACTGGGTCGCCAGTTCATGGCCCGGCCACGGGCCGCTGCTGCTCGGCGTGCTGTTCGTCGCCGCCGTGTACCTGCTGCCTCGCGGTCTGGCCGGCCTGCGCGGCGGATCCGGCCGGAGCGGGCCACCGCCGGACGGGCCCCCGCCCGGCGAACCCCGGCCCGGCGAGCGGCCCCCGGTCGCGTCCATGTCCGCGCGCACCACGACCCCCGCCGGGAAGGTCTCCCCATGACGCCCACGCCGACCGTCGCATCGGCATCCCCGGTGCTGGACCTCACCCGTCTCACCCGCAGCTACGGCAGTCTCACCGCCGTCGACGACGTCAGCCTGCGGCTCCCCGCGGGCGCCCGGCACGCCGTCATCGGCCCCAACGGCGCCGGCAAGACCACCCTGCTCAACCTCATCGCGGGTACCGACCGGCCCGACCGGGGCACCATCGTCCTGGACGGCACGGACATCACCCGTACGGCCACCGCCAAGCGCAGCCGTCTCGGTATCGCCCGCAGCTTCCAGCAGCCGTCGGTGATATCCGAGTTGACGGTGCTGGAAAACGTCGTGCTGGCCGGCTGGCCGCATCATCCGAAGCGCCGCGGTGCCTGGCGGCGCCCGTCCCGCTACCGGCTGCACACCGAGTCCGCGGGCCGCCATCTGGAGGCCGTCGGTCTCGCGGACATCGCCCACCGGCCGGCCTCGGCGCTCTCCCACGGACAGCGCCGCATGCTCGACCTCGCCGCCGCGTTGGCGGGCGAGCCGCGCCTGCTGCTCCTGGACGAGCCGGCGGCCGGGCTGACGGACGGCGACATCGGCCGGCTGCTCGGCGTCCTGGGGGGCCTGCCGGAGAGCGTCGCGATCGTCCTGGTCGAGCACCATGTCGAGGTCGTCGCCCAACTCGCCGCGACCGTGACCGTCCTGGCCGCCGGACGCGTGCTCGTCACCGGTCCGACCCAGGAGGTGCTCGCGCACCCCGAGGTCCGCGACGCCTACCACAACACCGGCAGGGCGGCGGGCAAGGCCACAGCCGACGCCCCGGACTCCGACACCGACACCGACACCGGGACCGTCGGCGCGTCCAGCGTCGGCCCGGCCGCCGATCCGTCCCCCGATCCGTCTCCCGACACGAGAGGATGACCGACCCCCGATGCTCGAACTCACCGGCCTGACCGCGGGCTACCACGGCGGCACCGTCCTCCACGGTCTCGATCTGTCGGTGCCCGCCGGCACGGTCCACGCCATCGTCGGCCACAACGGCGCCGGAAAGACCACACTGGTCCACACCGTCGCCGGACTGATGCGCCCCAGCGCCGGCACCGTACGGCTCGACGGCCGGGATGTGACGGGACAGCCCGCACACCGGATAGCCCGCGCCGGGATCGGTCTCGTACCGCAGGGCCGCCGGGTGTTCGCCGGGCTCACCGTCGCCGAACACCTGCGGCTGTCCTACCGTCCGCCGCGCCGAGGCGACACCGCGCGCCCCAGCGTGTGGACCCCCGCGCGCGTCCTGGAACTGCTGCCCCGGCTGGGCGAGCGCCGGGGAAACCGTGGATCGGACCTGTCCGGCGGTGAACAGCAGATGCTGGCCCTGGCCCGCGCGCTGCTCGGCTCACCGAATGTGCTGCTGCTCGACGAGCCGACCGAGGGCCTCGCGCCCGTGCTCGTCCGGCAGGTCTACGAGCTGGTGACCACGCTGGCGGACGAGGGCATCGCCGTACTGCTGGTGTCCCCCAGCCCGGCGCAGGCGGCCGAGTGCGCCCGTACGCTCACGGTTCTCACCTCGGGACGGGCGACACTGCGACTGGACGGCGCGGACGCCCGTGCCGATGCCACCGCGCTGCACGCCGCGCTCGAACTCGCGCCGACGGCGCTCTGAGACGGAAGCGGTACCGGCGTACGAGCGGTACGGGGAGCGGGCGGTGACCGGCACGCGGGCGGTAACGGCATACGAGCGGTACGGACATGCGGGCGGTGACCGGTGCGCGGTCACCGCCCCCGTCGCGCTCCGGCCCTACTCGGCCTTGATGCTGTGGCCGCCGAAGCCGCTGCGCCGGTCGGAGCCCCTGTTCTGGTCCTGCCACCACACATCGAACTCCGGCTGGCCCATGGCCGACCAGTCCGGTGTGTTCTCGACCTGCGCGCTGCCCATCCTGCGGGCGAGCGCGACCATGGCCGTCCCGACGGCGCGGCGATCGGCGTCGTACCTCTCCAGGACCTCCTTCCAGCCGCTCCCCGCCACCCACGCGGCCTCCAGGGCGGTGGCGTCCTGGAGCGCCTTCACACTGCCACCTCCGATGTGCGGCCGGGCGACACTGGCGGCGTCGCCGACGAGCGCCATCCGTCCCGAGGTGTAGTGGGGCACCTCCAGGTCGTAGATGGGCTGGATGAACGTGGTCTCAGGGGGCGTACGGAGCACCCTGAGAGCCCAGTACGGCGGGAAGTTGTCGGCCACCAGGGCACGCAGATGCGCGGTCAGTTCCTCGTGCAGACGGCCCGGCGGCAGGGAGGTCGGGGTCCGCAGGTCGGGGTGGAGGCCCTCGGTCCGCGGGGGTGTCGTGTAGAGCACCCAGTTGAGCCGGTGCCCGCCGGCGCCGTCGGGGATCCGGTAGATCATGCAGTGGCCGCCGGGGAAGACGATGTTGTGCGCGTCCTGGCCGTCCGAGGGGAGGTCGGCGACGTCCGACGACGTGCCGCGCCAGCCGATGTAACCGGCGTACGTCGCGCTGACACCGGGGAACATGGCCTCGCGGACGACGGAGCGGTACCCGTCCGCCCCGATCACCACGTCGAAGTGCTCCTGGTTTCCGTCCGCGAGCCGCAGTGTCACACCGTCGGCGTCCGGCTCCACACCGGTGACCGTCGCACCGGACCGGTAGGAGACCTCCTCGGGCACCCGGCGGCGCAGCTCGCTCCACAGGGAGCCCCAGCTGTAGGCGCGGAAGGGGAACGGCTGCTCACCGATGGCCCGCCCGTGGTCCGCCTCGCCGTCGCGCATGCTCCACACCCGCCGGGTCAGGGGCGCCCAGGGCATCTCCGGTGCCACATAGCCCGCGTCCCTCAGCTCGTCGTACCGGTCGCTGTGAAGGGCGATTCCCACTCCCCTGTCGCGGAGTCGGGCGTCGGCCCGCTCGAAGACCGTGATCCTCTCGGCTCCCCCGCGCGACGCGGCCAAGGCCGTGGCACACCCCGCTATGCTGCCGCCGACCACAGCGATGCTGCCTCCGCGCATGACTGGCTCTCCCCTTACTTGGTGTTCCGGTCACCGTTCCGGTCGCTGTCGCACCGATGTGACCGGCCGAAGTCCGCCTGAATCGGCGCTCGTTGGCCCGTTCCTCAACGGTCAGGTCCCGGGCGGAATCCTATCGATCCGCGTCACCCGCGCGGCCACACCAAGGGGCCTCGCGGTGTCGTTCACACGAAGACCGACTGGAGGCGCTGGTAGGAGGCCAGCCCTTCCGTGCCCAGTTCCCGTCCGAGTCCGCTGTTCTTCTCGCCTCCGAACGGGGCGCCCAGATCGGTGCGTTGTCCGTTGACCGAGAAGACACCGGTGCGGACACGGCGGGCGACGGTGATCGCGCGGTCCGTGTCACCGGTCCACACACTGCCGGCCAGTCCGTAGGAGGAGTCGTTGGCGATGCGTACGGCGTCGGTGTCGTCCCGGTAGGGGATCACACACAGGACGGGACCGAAGATCTCCTCCTGGGCGATGGTGGAACGGTTGTCGACGTCCGCGAAAAGGGTGGGTTCGACGAACCATCCCTTTTCCAGGTGCCGGGGGCGGCCCCCTCCGGTCACCAGACGGGCCCCTTCTCCCGCCCCCTTGGCGATATAGCCTTCCACCCGCGTCCGGTGCTTCTCGCTGACCATGGGACCGATCTGTGTTCCCGGGTCGAAGGGGTCACCGACGACCAGCCTCTCCATCCGGCCACCGCGTGCCTCCAGCGCGGCGGCGAAACGGTTCAGGGCCTCCGCCCGGCGAGCGGGCTCGCAGTGCGCCCATCCCCCCGGGTCGTCGAACGCGGCACGTGCGGCCGACACCGCCGTATCGACATCCTCTTCATCAGCCTCCGGGACCGATCCGATGAACCGCTCGGACATCGGTGAAGTCACCGGAACACGGGCTGTGGAATGCGGGGCGGCCCATCCGCCACCGATGAACAACCGGTCATGTTCCGTAAACGCGTCACTTTCCATGACTGCTTTCCCATGCTACGGGGGGATTGTGATTCCTTCAGGTGTCGCCCGGGGCACCGCCGAATTCGGCCACGGCCTCAAACAGATGGAGTGCCTGTTCGACGACGCCCTCGCGAGAGAATCGAATGCTGCCGTCCGCCCAGTTCAGAAGAATCTGGTTCACACCGCCGACCACGGCTATGGACATCGCCGTGACATCGATTGCCGGGTCGGGCCAGTCCTCACGGAGCAGTGATTCCACCAGCTCGGCCATGTGCCGCATCCCGCGCCGCCGTTCCTTGGCCGCCAGCGGGCCCGCCGCGAGGGATTCGATGAGTTTGACATGGCCCTTGCGCGGATCGTCGGTGACTCCGCGGGCCAGGACGTCGAGTACTCCTCGCGCCCTGTCGCGACGGGTTCCGGGCATATCGAGGACGCTCCGGCACCGTGCGGCCTCTTCCTCGTGTATCTCTTTGAGGATTTCCGCCATCAACTCGTCGAGAGAGGAGAAATTTTCCGCGAAATACCTGTCCTGCAGCCTGCTGCGGCGCAGCACCGCGCGGATCGAGGTATGGGTGTAGCCCTGGGCGTGGAAGAGATCGAGTCCGGCTTCCATGATGCGGTGACGCCGTACCGAGACGCGTTCTTCGGCGGTCATGCCGTCATAAGTTCTCATGCGACCAGACTCCTCGGGCTCCATATTATCGGCGGCTGTGGCCCGTAAACCGTTCAGCGGCTTCCCAGTAGCGCACCGCACCCATCTGATGGCATGCGCCACCAGATGGGTGTACCCTGACGGACATCAGGAACAAATAAGACAAGTCGCCACCAGGTGGAGTCATCACCGTCCGCCGGTGGCCGCCAGAACCAGGTGTGCCCGCCTGTCCTCCGGGTGTCCTCCGGGCCGCGAAGATCATTCGGGGCTGGACGAAGAGGTGCTCTCGTCCCCTCCGGCATCCCTCTCCGGTATCCCTCTCCGGTCGCTGGGCGCGCGCCCAGTACAGCGCAACCGAGAGAAGCACGTGCCATGAAGGTGAATCACCTGTTCATCGGGGGCAAGTGGACCGCGCCCGCGGGCGGCGACACCATCACCGTGACATCGGCCAGTACTGGTGAATTTCTGGGCTCGGCTCCCGCCGGGGTGGACCTGGACGTCGACCACGCCGTCCAGGCGGCCCGCTCCGCGTTCGACGCGCCGGGCGGCTGGCCCGCCTGGGAGCCGGAGCGGCGCGCGGCGGCCATGGTGAGGCTCGCGGAAGCACTGGACGCCGGAAGCGAGGTGATGGCGAGGACCGTCAGCGCGCAGAACGGTATGCCGATCTCCACCGCCGAGCCCTTCGAGGGCAAGGTCCCGGCCATGCTGTTGCGTTACTACGCCGGCCTGGCCGCCGACGCGTCCGGTGAGGAAACCCGCGTCGGCCTGCCGCAGGGCACCACTGTGGTCCGCCGGGAACCCATAGGTGTGGTGGCGGCCGTCATGACCTGGAACTTCCCCCAGACCATGGCTTTCTTCAAGATCGCTCCCGCCCTGGCGGCGGGCTGCACGCTCGTACTCAAACCGGCGCCGCAGACGGTGCTGGACCCGGCGCTGCTGGCGGACGCGATCGAGACGGCGGGTTTCCCCGAGGGCGTGATCAATATCGTGCCCGGCGGGCCTGAGGCAGGCGCGTATCTGGTCTCCCATCCCGGTGTCGACAAGGTGTCGTTCACCGGATCGACCGCGGCGGGCCGCCGGATCGCCGCCGCGTGCGCGGCGCTGCTACGGCCGGTGACCCTGGAACTGGGAGGCAAGTCGGCCGCGGTCATCCTCGATGACGCGGACCTGGCCTCCCACCTCGAACAGCTCTTCATGGCCAGCCTGATCAACAACGGCCAGACCTGCTTCGCCAGCACCAGGATCCTGGCTCCGCGCGGCCGCTATCCCGAGATCGTGGAGCTGTACACCGCGATGGCACAAGGCGCCGTAGTGGGCGACGCGCTCGACCGCGCCACGCAGATCGGCCCGCTCGTCAGCGCTTCGCAACGGGACCGTGTGGAGGGCTATATCCGCAAGGGCCTCAGCGAGGGCGCCCGGCTGACCACGGGCGGGGGCCGGCCGGCCGGACTCGACCGGGGCTGGTTCGTCGAACCCACGATCTTCGCCGACGTGGAGAACTCGTCCACCGTCGCGCGGGAAGAGATCTTCGGTCCTGTTCTGACCATCACGCCGTACGACGGTGAGGACGAAGCCGTACGTCTCGCCAACGACTCGGCATACGGCCTGGCGGGCACGGTGTGGACGTCCGATCTCGACCGGGGCGCCCGGGTCGCCCGGCGCATCCGTACCGGGACGGTGGGACTCAACGGCTATCTCCCCGATGTCACCTCCCCTTACGGCGGCAGGAAGGCCAGCGGACTCGGCAGGGAACTGGGCCCCGAAGGACTCCAGGCGTACCAGGAGCTCCAGTCGATCTACCGCCCATGACCGGACGCCCGGCGCGGTGACCGGACGCGACCCGAGGACCACCCATGACCAGGACGGAAAGCTACGACTACATCATCGTCGGCGCCGGGAGCGCCGGGTGCGTACTCGCCAACCGCCTCAGCGGCGACGGCTCCGCCCGCGTGCTCCTGCTCGAAGCCGGGAGCTCCGACACCGACGAGACCCTGCGCATACCGGCCGCCCTCGGGACGCTGTTCAAGTTGGACGTCGACTGGAACTACCGGACGGTGGAGCAGTCCCCGCCGGGCCGCACGTTCTACTGGCCCCGGGGCAGGACGCTGGGCGGATCGTCATCCACCAACGTCATGATCTACATCCGGGGCAACAGGCACGACTACGACGGCTGGCGCGACGACTTCGGAGCGGACGGCTGGGGCTACGACGATGTACTCCCGTACTTCGTCGCATCCGAATCCCACCGCCGTCTGCGCCCGCCCTACCACGGATCGGACGGTCCGCTCCATGTCGAGGACCGCCTCTACACCCACGAACTGTCCAGCGCCTGGGTGGACGCGGCCCTGGAATGGGGACTCGACTACAACGACGACTTCGCCGGGCCGTCGCCGCTCGGCGCCGGCCCGTACCAGGTGACCTGTCACAACGGGCGTCGCTGCTCCACCGCCGACGCCTATCTGCACCCGGTCCTCACACGCCCCAATCTCACCGTACGGTCCGACACATTGGTGACGCGGATCGTGCTGGCGGGCTCCAGGGCGGCCGGTGTGTCGTACCTGGCGGACGGGGCGGAGGAAACCGTGTACGCCGACGCGGAGGTGGTCGTCTGCGCGGGAGCCGTCAACTCACCGCAGCTGCTGCTTCTGTCCGGGATAGGGCCCCCGGACGACCTCGGTGATCTGGACATCGACGTGCGGGTGCCACTGCCGGGAGTCGGGAGGAACCTCCAGGATCAACTGCTGGCCCCCGTCGTGTGGGAGACCAGGAACACCAGCGACATCATCCGGGACCTGCTCACACCGGAGCATCTGGAACTGTGGCGCACCACAGGCGGCGGACCGTTCGCCTCCAACTACGGAGAGGTCGGCGCGTTCCTCAGCTCCACCGAAGGCGGCCACAGGCACGACAGGCCCGACATCCAACTGTGCGGCGGGGCAACGGCCTTGATCCTCAGCGGAGAGGAGGTGCCGCAGCGGCCGGTGTTCACGATGAACTCGACCGCCCTGAATCCGAAAGCGCGCGGGACCGTCCGCCTCGCGTCGTCCGATCCGCGGGCGCACCCGCTCATCGATCCCCGGTATTTCGAGGATCCCGCGGATCTGGACCTCTTGACCGAGGGGCTGCGGGCAGTGGCCGGCATCGCGCACTCCCCGCCCTTCGCCGATCACCTCGCCCGCCCGTACCTTCCGGACACCACGGACCTCGACTCCCTCGATGACGCGGCGTGGCACGCCCATATCCGCGAGTGGAGCGCCACGTGCTACCACCCGGTGGGAACATGCGCCATGGGCCAGGGCGAAGAGTCCGTGGTGGACCCCCAGCTCAAGGTGCGCGGCGTGGACGGGCTGCGTGTCGTGGACGCCTCGGTCATGCCGACGGTGACCAGTGGGAACACCAACGCTCCCACCATCATGATCGCGGAGAAGGCCGCCGCGCACCTCCGGGCGGGGGCCAAAGAGCGGATCGGGCGGGAACCCGTGGAATGAAAGGCCGGTGGAGCTGGGGGCGGTGGTGACCGATGTGTGGCAGTGGACCATCGCGACTACGCTACGCGACCGTTCGACCACGTGAGGTTTCCCGCCGGGTATCGTGGTACGCGGCAACGACCGACCCCGACAGGAGTGCTGCTGAATGATCTGGCGCGCCGAAATGCTCGATCAGCTCGACCTCTACTGGGAGCACCACTTGATGCCCCGGCTGGCTGGTCTGACCGACGACGAATACCTCTGGGAGCCGGTGCCGGACTGCTGGACGGTCCGGACCGACGAGGACGGCCGGGCGATGTTCGACTGGCAGGAGCCGGTTCCGGAACCGCCTCCGGTGACCACCATCGCCTGGCGTCTGACCCATGTCGCGCTCCAAGTGCTCGGTACGCGGACGAGCGCGCACTTCGGCGACGGTTCGCTGACCATGGAGACCGCGTCCCTGCCGGTCACCGCCGACGACGGCGTCACGGCACTGCGGGAGCAGTATCACGCCTGGCGCAAGGGGGTGACCTCGCTCGATGACACGACGCTGCAGCGGCCGATAGGGGACACCGAAGGCAAGTGGGGGGAACGGCCGATGGCCACCCTGGTCCTGCACGTCAATCGTGAGGTCATGCATCACGGAGCGGAGATCGCCCTGCTGCGCGATCTCTATCGCGCTCACGCCTCGTGACCACCGCATCCGGCCACCGGGCCCGGTGGCCGGTGACCGGCGCCCCCCGCCCCGAACGGACCTGAGAACTTCAGACGACGCGAACCGGCAGCCGGCTCAGTTGGCTCGCGCGCGCGACATGCGCTGCTTCCTTCTCCATCTCCTTCAACGGCAGACGGCCGCTGTCCGGGAACGGGGTCACGACGATCTCCTGATCGAGGATCTCCCACACTCCGACGACTCGGCCGTGTATCACCACGATCGGTGAGATCCATCCGGCGGCACGGCTCACCGCGGAACGGTGCTCCGCCGCGAGTATCACCTCGTCCTTGGTTCCAGGGCCGAGAACGTACTGATCGAAACTGCCGAGCAGTCGGGCCCCCTTGTACGGGGCGATGTCGGCGAGCTCGTTCGCGTGTTCCGTCAGCATCAGCGCCTGGCGGCCTTCGACATCGACCTCGGTCAGCTTGTCACCCATGTCCTTGAACCAGCCCCGCAGCTTCGGCTTGCTCGTGCTGTTGAGCGACAGCCAGCGATCGAAGATCTCAGGAGTGGCAGGACCGTAGGCACCCAGATAGGACTCGATCACCACGGGTGCGGCCTCGTCGGGCTCGGGAACCTGCTTCCAGTCCGATCCGAACTGCCTCTCCGGCAGGGTGAATGTGATCTTGTTGCCCTGATTCGGGCCGTGGCACAGGACACCGCGCCATGCCAACGGCTTGAGCACCGAGCCCCATCCCGATCGCAGCCGCTCCTCCATGCTCTGGAACCGCTTGTCGGCCACAAGCCGGGTGACCAACTGGTCCCTGGTGAGCACGGCACCCTCGCCGAGGATGGCGGCCACCTCTTCGGTCAACTCGTCGATCTGCTTCGGTGAGACTCCGGAGGCCTTCTGCCAGGAGGGTTTGAGCCAGCTGCCCGTCGATGCCATGAGGGACAGATAGGCGCCCGCTTCGCTCGGCCGCAGCAGATGGAGGGTTCCACGCATCGCCCAGGTCTTCATCAGCGTCCGGTCGGCGATGCCCCGGTCAACACTGTCCTTGTCGGGTGTCGACTGCCGTAACGCGACGGCCAACTCACCGGCACTCCAGACCTGCGCCTGGACACCACACAGTCTGCTGACAATCTCGCTCGCGTCACCTTTACTGCGCGGGTCCAGGAATTGCCGCCGCATCCGCCACGCGAAAACCTGACTCCAGCTAACCTTCACACGACACCCCTCTCAGACAACAGGTGTTCACCCTACACCGTGACCACGTACGTCACTTGTCGGGACAAGCTCCAGTGTCCAGGGGATTACTGCACATACAACTCGTGTTCGCGAGTCTCGATCCGCGTACGGATATCGGGCGGCGAATGTCAGCGGCGGATGTCAGGCGGCGGACGCGGCCTCCGTCCACAGATCGATGGGACTGCCCAGGCGGACGGACTCCACGGATATCATCCGGTACCCGTTCGCCGCCATCGAATGCGCGAGCATTCCCCGTACGCCGTGCAATTGGAGCGCGGTGCGACTGGCGACCTGGGCGTGTTCGGCCGTAACGGCAAGAACCGCCGCCGCGGACGGGCGCTCGTCACAGTCGAATTCCCAGGCCGCTTTGTGCAGCAGCAGTCGCCAGCCGTCCGCTTGGCCCTTCAGCAGCGCCAATCGGTGCGCGACCGTCTGCCGCTCCACGAGCGGCTTGCCGGATTGTGTGCGTGTGTTGACATGAGCGCGTGCCACATCCAGGATCCGGTCGGCCATGCCCAACAGCAGGGCCGCCTGGCGGAGTCTGGCCGCCGCGAGGGCGCGCTCCCCGTGGTCCGCGCTCACCGGCAGCGGCTCGGCGACCGCTCCGTCGAACCGCAACCGCGCGGCGGGCGTGCCGAAATGGTCGATGGACTCGACGGAGCAGGTACCGGCTTCCGGGAGTACGAGATACCACCCGCTCCCGCCGTCATCGTCCACGGCCCGGACCACGCACAGCCCGATGTCGCCGCGGGGCAACGGTTCCGACTCGCCCCACAGCCTCCTCCCCGACTTCACCCGCACCCCGACCGGGAGGTGCGCGCCGACCGGCACCGCCTGCCGCGTCCCCTTGTGCACATCGGCGATGATCTCCGCCAGATGCTCCGTCCGTACGTCGTCGCTGTCGAGCATGTCGAGCGCGAACACGGTCTCGCGGTAACCGCCCGACGGCGCCAGCGCGTACCCCAGACGGTCGTTGACCACGATGTCGGCGCTCAGCCCCAGCGCGAGGCCGCCGAAGCGTTCCGGTGCGCTGAGGGTGGGCACGCCTATGGTCGCCAGCTGGGCGGACAGTTCACCGGTGCGCGTCAGCACCGCGTCCACCGCGTCCCGCAGTCGCTCTTGAAGCGGATCGAGTCGCAGGTCCATCGCGGTCAGTCCCCCGTAAGCCCGTTGTCGAATACGCGAGCACTGCTCACTATGTCCAGCATGACCTCCGACGCACCGCCGGAGATGGTCATTCCGGGCGCCTCGCGGAAGGCCGCTTCCAGCACTCGGTCCCCGGCGTCGGGTCCGCGTTCCAGCATGTCCGGACCCAGTGCGTTCAAGGCCCACCACGCGATTCGCTGGGCGGTTTCGCTGCAATGCCATTTGGCGAACGACGACTCGGCGATGTCGGGGGTCCCCTGCTGGAGGTTCTGCATGACCTGACAGCTCAGCAGCTTGCTGGCCTCAAGTCTCGTC
Organism: Streptomyces sp. NBC_00872; assembly: GCF_045161915.1. Lineage (NCBI taxonomy): Bacteria > Bacillati > Actinomycetota > Actinomycetes > Kitasatosporales > Streptomycetaceae > Streptomyces > Streptomyces sp. NBC_00872. Next base: position 533,253 of record NZ_CP108806.1, read on the forward strand.
CGGTGGCGCGCGAGGTCGACACGGACGAGGTCGGCCGGCCGCCGGCCGTCCTCGGTGAGACGGTCGCCGGCCACGTTCAGCCAGTGCCTTCCTCGCGCGTAGTAGTCCAGGCCGGTGCGTTCCGCGGCGAACATCTGAGTGATCAGCGACCATCCCGCGCCGGCGCTGCCGAACAGCGCGTCCTCGTCCACCCGCACATCGGTGAACCAGATGTCGTGGAACTGCTCGTCGGCCAGGCTGGGGATGGGACGAATGACCACGCCGGGTGCGCTCAGCGGTACGAGGAAGAGGGTGATCCCTTCGTACTGGCTGCTCTGCGGGTCCGTACGCACCGCGCAGAGTGCCAGGTCGGCGTAGGCGCTCTTGAGGTTGTAGGTCTTGCGCCCGTTGATGACCCACCCGGTGCCGTCCCGGACCGCCGTCGTGGTCATACCCGCCAGGTCGGAGCCGTGTCCCGGTTCGGTGAACAGGATGCACGCGGTCAGGTCTGCGCTCGCCATCGCGGGCAGCAGTGTCCCGCGCTGCTGCTCGGAGCCTGCCGCCAGAATCAGCGACCCGACATTCTGCACCGAGATGCAGTACAGGTTCTGTGGTATCCGATGGGCGACGAGCTGCTCCAGCAGCGCCACCGTCGCGGTGAAATCGAGGCCCCTGCCGCCGTACTCGGCCGGCCACGAGGGAGCGAGGATTCCCGCACCGCCGAGGTACCGGTACAGCTCACGGACGTCACCGTCCATGCCGTCCTCCCGGGCCTGGACGTTCCGCAGCAGCCGTGCGGTCTGTGGCGTCCGCAGAATCCCGTCGACCTCGTTCGCGAAGTCGAGAGTCTCCGGTGGAACATCGAAATCCACGTTCCGGCTCCTTGTCGGTAGTCCGCGGGCGCTCACAGCATCGGCGGTCAAGCTGCCCGGATCGCGGCGTGGACCGTCCGCAGTATCCGGGACCTGTTCTCGGTGAGGAAGAAGTGTCCGCCCGGCAGCACGGAGAGTGTGAAGGCCCCCGACGTCTGGTCCGCCCAGGGGCGCATCGCCGTCGGCGGCACCTCGGGGTCGCCGTCCCCGCACCAGGCGGAGACCGGGCACGACAACAGCGGTCCTTGTTCACAGCGGTACTTCTCGATCATCGCGAAATCCGCTCTGATCGTGGGGATGAGCAGGTCCAGCAGTTCGGCGTGATCGAAGACCGCCTCGTCCGCGGCACCGTACTCCCGCAGCATCTGGACGAACTCGTCGCGCGGAAGGTCGCTGACGCGATGCACAGGACGGGCGATGGTCGGTGCGGGACGGCCGCTCACGAACAAGTGCCGGACGGGGCGGCCGAGGGCCATGAGCCGCCTGCTGACCTCGAACGCCAGGATGGCGCCCATACTGTGTCCGAACAGCAGGGGTTCGGTGGGCTCGGCGGCGATCAGTTCGGCGATTTCGTCGGCGAGGTGAAGCATGTCGGTGGCCGGCGGCTCGCTCATCCTGGCCCCACGGCCGGGCAATTGCACCGGTACCAGTTCGACCGGCCCGGTGAAGTCCCGTACCCAGTCGGCATAGTAGGTCGCGGAGCCGCCCGCGAAGGGGAAGCAGTACAGACTGTGGCTCGCGGTGGCGGAGCGGAACCGGTGGTCGAACCACAACCGTGCGCTGGGCCGGTGGATCTGGTGGCTGCTCACCTAGCGGCCACTTTCCGGGGCGTGAACCGCACCGGCATGTTCTTGTAGCCCGGCACGAAGTGCGACGCGACATGCCGCACCTCACCGGCGATCTCGACGGTGTCCACCAGGTCCAGCATCTCGTCGAGGAAGATCTCCAGCCCCACCTTGGCCAGACCGGCGCCGATGCAGTAGTGCGGTCCGACACCGAACGCGACATGCCTGTTCGGCTGGCGTGTGACATCGAAGGTGTAGGGATCCTTGAAGACCCGCTCGTCGCGGTTGGCCGAACCCAGCCAGGCGCTGACCGGTTCGCCTGCCCGGATGGTCCGTCCGTGCAGCTCCAGATCCGTGACTGCGTATCGCATGAGCGCGGTGACCGGCGACGACCAGCGCAGGAGCTCCTGGAGGCAGGAGGCGCGAAGATCCGGATTCTCCCGCACCGCCTGGAACTGTTCGGGGTGCTCGGCCCACAGTGTGAACAAGGTGCAGAGCGCGTGGGGCGTGGTGACATTGGCGCCGATGAGCAGCACGAAGCAGTTCAGCAGTGCCTGCTCCTGCGACAGCGGTCCCTCCGTCAGGTCCATCGCGCGCAGCGTGCCAATCACATCGGGATCGGCGTCGTCGCGGGAACGGCTGGAGAATTCCTCGCGGAAGTACTCGAACAGCTCGTGCCGGGCCTGGCGAACGGTTGCCTGCCCACTGCCGGTGGAGTAGTCCGGGTCGTCGTAGGCGATCGTCATCATGACCAGCTCCACCAGCCGCTCCCAGGACTCGGGAGGCAGACCCATGAGCGTGCCGGTGACAGCCATCGGGAACATCATCGTCGACTTGGCGATGTCGTAGACATCGGCCTGGAGCGCCGACTGGAGCATGTCCCGCGCCAGGTTCCGGAGCAGCTCCTCCTGTGTGGCGACCACACGCGGGGCGAACGCCTTGTTCAGCGGTTCCCGGAACTCCCTGTGCCGCGGCGGATCGGTGTCGGCCAGCATGTTGTCGGTCGCGATATCCGGCGTATTCAGGTCAAGTATGCTCAGAATCGTGCCTCGCCGGGAGGAGAACTCCGCATGGCTGCGCAGGACCCTGCTGACGTCCTCATGGCGGGTCACCACCCAGAACGGCTCCCGTCCGCCGCCGGGGTCCGCCCGGTAGAGGGGCTGGTTCTCACGCAGTTCGGCCCACAGCGCGTGCATGTCCGTCGAGGCGTGGAAACCGGAGTCGAGCAGATCGGGAGCCTCGAAGTGCACGGGGCAGAACGGCGGCTTGGAGATAATCATCAACCGTGCCTCTCGGATTCGATGACCAGAGCGCGGACTTCACGTGTGGCTGATCCGACGTCCATGTTGTGTGTGTTGGGTTTCATGCAGAGGCAACACTAACGGTGGAGTCTATGAGAGGCAACCCGGTCAGAGTGGTGAGGGGTAAGGGGTGACAGGGTGACACAGTCGGCCTCCTGGTAGCCGCTGACGACGGCGGCGGTGGGCTCAGACGACACGGATCCGTCGCTCCCACAGATCTGCGTAGAACGGCAGATGGTGCTCGTAGAAGCGTCGCAGCGAGGGATCGTTGTCGATCGTCCGCTCATAGGTCCGCTGCCGGCGTTCCACCGTCGAGCTGGCGCTGACATCGGTGTGCCAGCGGGCGGACTGACGCCATTCCGATCTCTCCCCCGGCCGCCAGCGCAGAGCGTCGCCGCGGAACGGCAGATCCACCGCCTCGCAGTACGCTCGCACCGTTGCCTCCGGGCGGTCGACGAAGTCGTCGGAGTCCAGGACCACCGGATCGCCGCCGACTTCGAGCACCGCCCGGTAGATCCTGTGGAGATACTCGAGGCCGACCTCATGCAGGGCCATGTCCGGTTTGATCGCCGCGAACGACGGAATGATCTCCCGCGGATCGCGCAGCAGGAAAGCGTGCCGTCCGCCCTTCAGGAAGTCCTGGCGCTCGAATATGGCGTCGTACTGGCAGTCGGTGGTGTCCTTGAAGAACACGGTCCGCTCTTCGGAGATTTCGAGCAGTACGTCCATCAGGGCGTCCGTGGAATGTATCCCGCGGCCGCCGACCTCGGTCCTGCCGTCATTGACGATATTGCAGAACGGTTCGTGCAACGACAGCAGATCCTGGCGCTCCAGCATCGCTCGGAAGAACACCGTGGAGCGGGAGCGCGGTGCGCTCCACAGGGCGAGCAGCGAACGTCGGTCCGCGGTCGCGCTCATCGCGTCAGCCTCTCTTCGGTCCGGAACGACGCGTGTTTCATGAGTTCTCCGCCGCTTCCAACGACTCGATCTCCTCGATCACCCAGTCCACGATGAATCCCGCGACATCGATCCCGGTCGCGTCGATGGCACCGTGGAACTCGGGGGTGTGGTTGACCTCGTTCGCGTACATGCGTTCCTGCTGGTCGATCAGTATGTCGACGCCGAGGAAGCCCCCGCCCACCGCACGCGCCGCCGCCAGGGCCAGCTCGGTCAGTTCGGGGGTGATCGGGCAGGGCGTGGCGGCGCCGCCGATGGCGGTGTTGGTCCGCCAGTCGTCCACCGCGTTCTTGTAGATGGCGCAGACCACCCGGTCGCCCGCGACATACGACTTGATGTCACGTCCGGGCTTGTCGATGTGCTCCTGGAGATAGAACACGTGCTGCTGCGGGTTCGGCAGGGCGGCCCGGTGTTCCAGAATGGCCCTGCCCTGCTCCTCGTCGTGGATCCGGGTCGTCAAGTGCCCCCATGATCCGGTCACCGGTTTGGCGACCACGGGATAACCCAGCTTGGACATGGCGTCCAGCGCGGACGGGGCTCCCCAGGCGACCGCCGCCTGCGGGATCGGAAGTCCGGCGGCGTGGAACGCCACCGCGGTGCGGAGTTTGTCCCCGCAGACGTCCAGTACCTCCGGCCGGTTGAGCGTGGGAACCCCGAGTCCGGTCAGCACGGACGCGACGGAGGTGGCGCGGCTGTGGCTCACTTCGCGCATGAGCGCCGCGCGATAGGGCGGACGGCCGTCGGTGAGCAGCACCGTCAGCTTCCTCGGGTCGACGTGCTCGTAGAGCAGCCCGCGCCGCTCGAGCGACTCAAGGATCAGTCGCTCCTCCCGGCGGATCCGGGAGGCGACAACGGCTATCGGCATACCGGTTCTGTCCACGACTGCCCTTCCCGATCTACGCCGTACATCAGTCGGCGTGGGTCCATGCCGGGTGGTTCGGATACTGGTCCGCGACCGGTCATACCGATCGGGACAACACGTCCGCCGCCAGATCCAGTTGTTCGAGCGCGACGTCGAGGCGGCGGACGAGTTCCGTACTGTGCCTTCGCAGTTCGTCGAACCGGTGCCGCTCCCAGACCCGCGCGTGCGCGCCCGTCATACGCACTCCGGTCCAGCCGTGCGCGACGGCGTCCACACCGGCCGCGGCCTCCGCGAGTTCGAGGATCTCCCACCTCTTCCCCTGCTGGCGCAGGAACTCCGCGTGCAGGCCCGTCTGTGCCTGGATGTTCCAGCTGATCACGTACAGCTCGCTCAGCGCGTCGGCGGCCGCGTCCGTACCGGGGGTGAGCGAGCACAGTTCGTCGAGGTAACGCCGCAGGCCCGCCACGCCCGTCTGGATGCCGGCGGCGGATTCCCGCCGGTACCGGGCGACGTTGTCCCGTATCACCCGGCCGAGCCAGTCGAGGTCGGGTTCCGGGACGGGTCCCCGCATACGGGTCCGCAGCCAGCGCCGGCCACTGGGGCTCGCGCTGAAGAACACGTCGGCGTCGTCGGGCGGGTTGGGCGACCCCCAGCTCGCCAGGAAATCGGAGACGGGGATCGCGCCCTGGAACGCGGGCGGTTGGGCGTCGGACACGAACACCTCGGACGAGGTGATCCTGTACACCACCAGGAGATGCGCGGCGTGGACATCGTGGAAGGCGGGACGGAACGGCAGATAGAAGTTGTCCACCGCGGCGATGGGCAGCACGCCCGCCGCCAGCGCGTCGCGCAGTTCGTCCAGTCCGTCGCCTCCGCCGCGGTGCCAGGTCGACTCGAACGGGTGGTACAGGGCGAGCCGTTGGGCGAGCGAGTCGGGTTCCGAGAGGAAGTAGTACTCCTCGGAGGTCCAGGCTCCGGGGCGGCGGCGGAATTCCCACGGTGCGCCCAGGACGGTGACCGGGTCATGACCGTCGTGGAGCAGCACGGTCGCCAGCGTGGCGTGCAGACAACTGCCCAGGTCGCGCGTCCACAACTGGATCCGCTGTGCGGTGTCGCTCATATCGCCGTCCCCTCCGCGAGCCGCGCGTCGGTTCCGGTCAGCAGGGTGACGGCGAAGACATGCAACGCGACGGACCGCGGCAGCCGTAGCGCCCGCGCGGAGCCGGCGCGTGGCATACCGACCCGGGTCAGCCACATCGTGGTGGGCAGGCCCTGCTGAACATGGTGGGGATAGTGCATCCGACGGGTGCGGAACGCGGGGACCTCGCCGAACGCCGGTGTGCCGTCCAGGAAATCCGAGACGCCCACCCGGAGCGGGTCGGAGTGCCCGTCCTCGTAATGTGCCCAGAGTGTGCTGTCGCCGCGCCGTTCCGAGGCGGCGAGCAAGTAGATCCAGTCGTATTGACGAGACGGGATATCGATGAGCTGTCCCTCGCACCGTACGTTGTCCCCTTCGGCATGGGCGTTCGCCCATTGGAAGGGGATGCCGGCCACCTCGACCAGGGTGCCGGGCTCGGGCAGTTCTTCCGCCGGGAAGGAGTTTCCCCATGCGTTCAACCGTCCGTGCTCAAGATCGGCGACGCTTGTGGTGGCCCGGTTGTTGAGCAGGTCGTCGATACCGATCAGACAGAATTCCGGCGGTGATGTCGTTCCGGGCAGCGTCCGCACGGGGCGATCGGACTTCGTGCGGGTGAGCACCGAATCGCTTGATACCTGGCTCATCGAACCCCCAGTCACGGAAGAGAGGTGTGAGTGCGCCCCGCCACGCCAGCAAGGTCGAGCACGGTGTTGAAGTCGACAATCATGGTGTCCCGCCAGCCCGGCGCGTGCGGGTCCTCGCTGCGGATCTCGCTGACGGAGTGCTCCATCGTCGTGTCGGACAGAAGCAGGGTCTCCAGCGGCTCGGTCATGGTGACCGTGTACTGCGCCTTCGACTCACGGCGCCGGAAGAGCTGGTTCTCGCCTCCGCCGCACTGGTGCCGTCCGATCAGATGGATCGCCACATACGCGTGGCCGTCCGAGTGCCGTCCCTCCGGCGCGGGTTCGGAAGCTTCCTGGGCGTCGGCTATGACGCGGATGAAGTGGATTCCGAGTTCCCAGTCGCGTTTCCCCGCCACCTCGTTGACGAGTGCGACGGTCTCGCTCAGGATCCGGGTGAATTGGGTGCTCGCCAACGCGGTGTCGGTCAGCGGCTCGAATACGCGCAACTGATCGCCGAACGCGCGGTTGACCGTTTTGGTCTGGAAGAACTCGCTGCCGCGTAACGGCTCAAGTATGCCGTCGCGGTGGGCGAGTACTCTGCCGTACCGGCGGTTTCGGCGGCACCGTGCCGAGCCGAGGTAAGCATCCGGAACCAATTCGTTCCACGATGCCGCGAACTGCTGCCAGTCGTTTCCCTCGGTCGGCAGACGCAGACGGCCGTGTGTCCAACCGTACTGGGCGAAGTCGTCGGCGCGAAGTTCTCCGGGCGTCGACTTGTCGTGCATCACCGGGTCCTGACCTGAACGTCCGGATCCGGTCCGCCCGATCGAGTGCTGCTCCTCCTGTTGGTAACTACCGCATGCTCAAGTGCCCGGTCGGAGTCGTCCATCATTGGCTTCCCCTCAGCGGTTCAACGTGAACGCGTGTCATCTGGCCCAGAGTGTGGCGCTACCCTCCCGGTTCTCTTCCGTCTCAGGCGCCCTGGAGAGGAGAACCGGTGCCGTGATCACCACCTCGAGCTCAGTCGAGCACGATGGGTAGACAGGATTCTCTGCGACCCTCGGTGTGCGGCGATCTGCGTTGACTGCAGTCTCTGCGTAGAAGCCACAGTCGTCGCGAGAATTATACTACATACACTTACATCGATGTCTTGCCGACTGTCGCCCGGTCGCGAGCTTTCGGGCGCCGTGGAACGCGTCCAACAGGGGCGGAACCACCGGGCGACAGGGGCTGGTGTCCTGACTTTGCAGTATGTGGAGAGTCGGTGCGGGACCGGGCCCGGGACAGATGGATCGCACCGTCCCGGGTCCGGGTGGAGCCGGGTGGCGAGATCCTCACCACCCCGGACCGGTCACCGGCGGGTCAGCCGACCGGCTCGGCCACCGGGGCGTCCGACCGCATCTGACCCGCCGGGGCCGGTCCGCCGTCCGCGTCCGGTTCGCCGGTCGCGGACGAGGCCTCGGCGCCCGCCCCGTCGTCCTCGTCCGCGGCGCCCCCGACCTCGGTGGCGAGGAACTCCGCCAGCGCGCGGACCGTCGGGTTGCTCCACAGGATCGTGGGTGGCAGATCCACCGCGAAACACCGGTGCAGCCGCACCCGCAGAGCCACGGTGAGCACCGAGTCGACCCCGAGTTCGAGCAGCGGCCGGTCGATCCCGATGTCGTCCGGCGCGAGGTTGAGCTCGGCGGCGACCTGCTGGTGCGCCTCCGCCAGCACCTTCTCCGCCAGCTCCCCCGCCGGCACGGCCGACCAGTCCATCGCGCCACCACCGGTACTCTCCGCCCCGGCATCGGTGACCGAGAGATGCGAGAACACCGGCAGCGTGTGGTCGGGCATCACCCGCATCACCGCGACGTACGGCAGGCCGAACCGGTCCGCGTAACTCCAGCTGCGCAGCGCCTCGGTGACGGTGATCCCGCCGAGCCCGCGGGACTCGGCCTCCAGGATCGTCGCCCTGCCGGTGGTCTCGCCCATCCCACGGCCGATCCACTGCGCCCAGGCGATGCTGGTCGCGCCGGACTCGCCCCGGGCCCGCCGCAGCGCGGCCAGCCCGTCCAGGAAGGAGTTCGCCGACGCGTAGCTGACCTGGCCGGTGAGCCGGGCCAGCTGGCCGCACGAGGAGAACATGGTGAAGAAGTCCAGCGTGCCGGCCGGGAAGAGCCGGTGCAGGACCATCGCGCCGTCGGCCTTCGGCCCCATGGTGGTGTCCAGGTTCGCCGCGCTGCTCTTCTCCACCAGCGCGTCGGACACCACACCGGCGCAGTGCACGATGCCCCGCACGGGCGGCATGTCCAGCGCACCGGGATCGAGCGCTCGGGCGGTCGCCTCGGGATCGGAGATGTCCAGCCGCAGCACCCGTACCGTGGCACCCGCCGCCTCCAGGGCGGCCACCTCGGCGACCTGCGCGGCGACCGCCGGGTCGCTCACCCGGTCCCACTCCGACCGCGACGGCAGGCCCCGCCGGCCGATCAGCACCAGTCTGCGGGCGCCCTGCTCGACCAGATGCGCCGCGGCCTCCAGACCGAGCGCGCCCAGGCCACCGGTGATCAGATAGGTCCCGTCTGGACGGCAGTCCACCGGCTCGCGCTCGGCGGGCCGCTCGACCTTCCGCAGCCGGGCGACGTACACACCCTCCGGGTCGAGCGACAGCACGTCCTCGGTGGGCGGCACGGCGCCGATCAGCCCGGCCGCGGACGCCGGTTCGGCGCCCTCGGACACATCGATGACGCCACCCCACAGGTCGGGACGCTCTCCGGCGACGATCCGGCCGGCGCCCCAGAGCGGGGCGTGCGCCAGCGCCGCCTCGGAACCGCCCTCGCGCACTCCCTGGGTGAGGACCCAGACAGTGGGCCGGCGCCGCTCGTCCGGTATCGCGGCCACCCGCTGTACGGCGTCGAGGAGCGCCTGCGAGCACCGGCGGGCCGCCTGCTCGGGGACCTCCCCCGGCAGCAGGGCCGGCGGCGCCACGATCACCGCGTCGCCCGCGGCGAGCAGGCCGTCGCCGATCGCGGACGTGTCGGGCACCGCCCGGCACTCCACCCCGCGCGCCGCGAGCGCCTCGACCAGCGCGGGACCGCCGGCGGGCCGCCCCACCAGAAGGGCCCGTCGCGGCGCCGGGGCGTCGGCCGGCACCTCCAGCGGCTCCCAGGCCAGCTCGTGCACCAGGTCGCGCGGGCTGACCGCGCCGGAGCCGATGTCCTGCACCTTGACGTAGCGCAGACCCCGGGCCTCGCACACCACCTGGCCGCTCTCGTCGGCCACCAGCATGTCGATGGTGTCCGGCGTGTGCGGGCTACGGGTGGTGTGCACGAAGATCCGTCCCGGCGGGGCGCCGCGGAAGGCCAGCGACTCCAGGTGCGAGCAGGTGCGCAGCACGCTGGAGTCCTCGCTCATCACCAGTACGCCGCTGGCGGTCAGCGCCGCGTCGACCACGGCGGTCCAGCTGGACGGGTGCAGCTTCGGGGTGTGGTCCACGGTCACGGTGGCCAGCTGCTCGTCCTCGCCGCGGACCAGCTCCTCCACCACCCAGGGGAAGGTGTAGCCGTCCACGCCCATCGTCCGGAAGATCCCGTCCACCTTGGCCCAGGTCCAGGACACCGGACAGCGGGCCCGGATCACGTCGGGGTCCTCCATCGGGGTGGCACCGACCTCCGGCTCGCGCACGACGGTGGCCGTCGTGTGGGTCAGCCACTCGTCGTCCTGGACGCCGCCGCCCTCCTGCTCGCGCTTGATCCGGCTGGCGAGGCGGACCTTGTCCTGCTCCATCACCACCTGCACCACGCGCGGCGGGTGCGCGGCCAGCGGGATACGGAACACGATGTCGCGCAGTCCGTAAGGCACCTCGCCCTCGCCTGCGGCCGCGCCGATGAACGAGTTGAGCACCACCGAGGCGGGCACGGTCTCCACCCCGACCACCTTGTGCGACTGCGCGTAGGGCCGGTTGGACATGTCCAGCTCGGTCTGCCAGACCCGCTGCACCGGGGCGCTGGCGACGGTGGTGTGCCCGCCGACCAGCGTGTGCGTGTCCGGGTCGTGGCCCCGGCCCGCGCCCTGCTCCTGCGGTGTGTCCGGGAAGATCCAGAACGGCCGGTGCTGCCAGCGCACCGCCGGGACATCCACCAGGTCACCGGGGTACGAGAAGGCCACCGGGGTGCCCAGGCAGTGCAACCGGGCCAGATTGGCCAGCATGGTGCGCAGCTCCGGCTGCTCCCGGCGCAGGGTGATCGCCACCTGGGCGTCGGAGACCCCCGCGTCCAGCGCGGTCTCGGTGATCGAGTGCGCGACCACCGGGTGCGAGGAGACCTCCAGGAACACCCGGGCCCCGTCGTCCAGCGCGGCCCGCACCGCCTGGTGGAAGCGCACCGGATCGGCCAGGTTGGTCTTCCAGTACCCGCCCTCGCGGGGCGCGTCCGAGCGCGGGTCGGCCAGTGCGGTGCTGTAGAGCGGCACCCTCGGGGCACCGGCGCGCAGCTCACCGGCGGCCTGTCCGACCTGGTCCAGCACCTCCCGTACATGCGGGCTGTGGAAGGCCACGTCGGTGTTCACCCGGCGGGCCTGGACGCCTTCGGCCGCCAGCTCGGCCACCAGGGCCTCGACGGCGTCGATGTCGCCGGACACCACGGTGGACAGGGGGCTGGCGGCGATCGCGGCGACCACGCCGTCCCGGCCGGCCACCCGCTCCTCGACCTCGCCGAAGGCCATCGGCACCATCGCCATGGCACCGCGTCCGGCCACCTGGTCCAGAGCACGGGCACGACGGCAGGCGAACCGCGCCGCCTCGGCCCGCTCCAGGCTGCCCGCGACCACGGCGGCGGCGATCTCACCGACCGAGTGCCCGATCACCGCTCCCGGACGCAGGCCCAGCCGCGACCACACCTCGGCGAGGGCGACCTGCATCGCGAAGGTCATCGCCTGGGTACGGGTCACGGTCCACGGACCGCCCGCCTCGATCGCCTCCCGGGGGGTCCAGCCCAGCTCCTCGGCGAACACCGGGGCCAGTTCGTCGATCACCTGGGTGAACGCCGGTTCGGTGTCGAGCAGTTCCCGGCCCATCCCGGACCACTGCGAACCGTGCCCGGAGAACACCCAGACCGGTCCGGCGGCGCCGCTGTCACCGAACGCGGACGCCGCTCCCGAGACCACCGCGGACGAGGTCTCGTCGTCGGCCAGCGCGTCCAGACCGGCCAGCAGGTCCTCGGTGGTGCCGGCCACCACCGCGGCCCGGCGGGCCAGATGGGAGCGACGGGCGGTGAGCGTGTGGGCCAGTGAGTCCAGACCGGTGCCGGGGTACGCGCGCACCCAGTCGGCCACCGAACCGGCCAGCCCGCGCACGCCCTGCTCCGAGGCCGCCGACACCGGGAACACCCGGAGCCCGGCCGGTTCCGCCGTATCGCCGGGGCCGCCGGCCGTGTCCGGGCGCGGCGCCGGGGCCTGCTGCAGGACGGCGTGCGCGATCGAGCCGCCCACACCGTAACTGGAGACCCCGGCGCGCCGGCCGTACTCGCCCCCGGTCCACGGTGTCGTCTCGCCGACCAGGCGCATCCCGGCGGCCTCCAGGCCCAGTTCGGGATCGGCCTCGTCGTGCGGGCTGGGCGGCAGCTCGCCATGGCGCATCCCCAGCAGCACCTTGATCACACCGGCGATGCCGGAGGCCGCCTCGACATGTCCGACGTTCGGCTTGAGCGTGCCGATCAGCAGCGGGTCGTCGCTGTCCCGGCCGGGGCCGAAAACACTGCCGATGGCCCTGGCCTCGGCGGAGTCGCCGAGCCGGGTGCCGGTGCCGTGCGCCTCGACGTACTGCACCGTGCGCGGGTCGATCCCGGCCCGCTGGTAGACCTCCTCCAGCATCCGCCGCTGGGCGTCGCTGTTGGGGGCCATCATCCCGTCGGAGCGGCCGTCCTGGAAGACACCGCTGCCCATCACCAGCCCGTGCACCCGGTCCCCGTCGCGGACCGCGTCGGACAGGCGCTTGAGTACGACGACGCCGCCGCCCTCACCGCGTCCGTAGCCGTCGGCCGCCTTGTCGAACGCCTTGCTGCGCCCGTCCGGGGAGGTCGCGGAGGCCGCGTCCAGGGCCACCACCAGGGCCGGCGAGGCCATGATGTTGATCCCGCCGACGATCGCCACGCCGGTCTCCCCGCCGCGCAGACTCTGGCCGGCCACGTGCAGGGCGGTCAGCGAGCCCGCGCAAGCCGTGTCCACCGCCATGCTCGGGCCGTGCGTGTCGAGGAAGTACGAGATCCGGTTGGCGATCCCGTAGAAGGTGGTGCCGTTGACCGCCCAGGCACCCGTACGGTTCAGGTCCTCCAGCAGCCGGCGGCCGTAGTCGTTGGAGTTCGCCGCCACATAGACACCGGTGTCGGTGCCGGCCAGCGCGGTCGGCGGCAGCCCGGCGTCGCACAGCGCCTCCCAGGCCAGCTCCAGCATGATCCGCTGCTGCGGGTCGATGTACTCGGCCTCGCGCGGCGTGATCTGGAAGAACTCGGCGTCGAAGCCCTCGATGTCCCGCATGAACGAACCCTTGCGGGTGGTCCTGCGCAGGATGGCGCTGGTCTGCGGATTGGTTTCGTAGGGGTCCCAGCGCCGGGCGGGCATCTCCCCCACAGCGCTGCGCCCGGCGCGCAGGAAGTCCCACAACTGGCCGGGGGTGTCGAGATCGGGGGCGAACCGGCAGCTCATACCGATCACCGCGAGCGGTTCCTCGGCCCGGTCCGGGGTCACGGGCGGGTTCTGCACCATCTCAGCCAACGCGTACGTCTCCCTCGTCGCCAACGGCGCGGCGCAGGCTCAGCGGCCGCAGATCGGTCCACACCTCGGCGATGTGCGCCAGGCAGTCGTTCTTGGGGCCGTCGAAGCCCTCCGCGGCCCAGCCGTCCGGGATGTCCTGCCCGGCGGGCCAGATCGAGTACTGGTCCTCGTGGTTGCGCACCACGAGGTACCTACGCTCGTCCGTGCTCACTGTCACTCCCATCTCATGGCGTGCGGTCTCGTCCTTGCCGTGCGAGGACTGGGGCCGGGCATCCTCCCCGGTCGGTTCCGGTCGCGTGTACATGCGGTTCCGACCGCGGTCCGGCGGCTGTGCCGGGGACGTGGCCGAACGGGTCAGGACGCGTCGAGCGTCCGGATGTACCCGGCCAACTGGGCCGGGGTGTGCAGGGCCCGCGTGCGCAGCAGTTCGCCCAGTCCGTCCGGGGCGATGAAGCGGCGCAGGGTGCGGGGAGCGGCGGCGGACGGATCCGCCGCCAGCCGGGCGGCGACCTGGCCGGCGATGCCGGCCACCCAGACCCTGCTCGGGTCCAGGCCGGCCACCCGGGAGTACCAGTCGCGGTCCGGGCAGGGCCGCAGGGGGTGCCCGGCGGCGCGGATCGCCGCCACCAGGTCTTGGGTGTCACCGATGGCCGCCGGGACGGCGTCCAGATAGCGGGCGCCCGCCGCGGTGTGGTCGCGGTCGGCCAGCAGCACCGCCCGTGCCACGGCGTCCGCGGGCAGCGCCTGGAACAGCTCGTTGCCCTCCAGCGCGAAGCTCTCCGGGAAGCCGCCGGTCTCGATCATCGCCCGGGACCAGCTCCACACCGCGTCGGCCGGGTTGATCTGGAACCTGTGCTGGTCGCCGAAGACGCTGGGGATCCGCACCGCCACGGCGGGTACGTCCAGCTCGGCGGCGAGTTCGAGGTACTGCTCGGCCATCGCCTTGGACCGTACGTATCCGTTGGCCGTGGACGGCAGGGCCCGCAGCGGTCCTGGCACCACGGTGGAGCCGGGCGGGTAGGCGCCGGAGTCGTACACCGAACTGGTGGACACCAGGGTGAGGGCGGAGCGGGGACCGCGGGCGGCCAGCTCCAGCAGACCGGCCATGCTGTGTGTGTTGGCCGCGGCCAGTTGCTCGTACGGATAGACGTGGTTGACCCAGGCGGCGGTGTGGACGATCCGGCCCGCGTCCGAGGCCAGCCGGTCGCGGTCCGCCCCGGTCATGCCGAGGCCGGGCGCGGCGATGTCACCGTCCACCAGCTCCAGCCGCGCCGCGTGCTCCTCGCGCCACAGGCCGAGATCGGCCATCCCGGCCACCAGTCGCCCGTGGCGGGCGGACCCGCCGCGGACCAGGCACAGCACACGGGCCCCGCCGGCCAGCAGCTCGGCGAGCACGAACCGGCCGACGAACCCGGTGGCCCCGGTGAGCAGGACGGTGTTCCGGTCGGCCTCGGCGCGCGGGCCGGGGCGCGGGATCCCGGCGGCCCGGACGGCCAGGTCGGCGCGGACCGCGACCAGTTCGGCGGTGGGTCCGGGGGCGGTCGGCTCCGCGCTCGTGGCCTCCGCGCTCCCAGCCGCCACGCTCGTGGCGTCCGCGTCCTGACCCGGTGCCGCGGCGGTCTCGGCGGTCTCGGCGGTCTCGGCGGTCTCGGCGGTCTCGGCGGTCTCGGCGGTCTCGGCGGCGGAGCGCACCTCGTCGACCGCGTCGGCCAGCGGCTGGAGCTGGGGGCGGTGGAACAAGGTGTCCATCGGCACCTCGACACCGAGCGCGGTGCGGATCCGGGCCACCAGGTGCATCACCATCAGGGAATGCCCGCCGAGCTCGAAGAAGTTGTCCTCGCCGCCGACCGCGCGCACGCCGAGCAACTCGCGCCAGATCCCGGCCAGTTCGCGCGCGGTGTCGCCGCGCGGCGGCTCGCCGCGCGGTCCGGTCGCCGCGGCCTGGTCCCGGCGGTCGGCCAGCGCCTGGCGGTCCAGCTTGCCGTTGCGGGTCAGCGGCAGCTCCTCCAGCAAGGTGATCGAGGCCGGCACCATCCATTCCGGCAGCGAGCGCAGCAGCGCCCGGCGGATCCCGGCGCCACTCACCCGGGCGTCCGCGGCCGGCACCACGTATCCGGCCAGGGTGGCCGCGCCGATCCGGTCGCGCTCCAGGACCACGGCCGCCCGTACGACGTTGTCGAGCGCGTCCAGGGCCGTCTGCACCTCGCCCAGCTCGATCCGGTGCCCGCGCACCTTCACCTGGTCGTCGCCGCGGCCCAGATAGACCAGCTCGCCGTCGCGACGGCGCACCGCCAGGTCGCCGCTGCGGTACATCCGGGCACCGGGGCGCCCGCTGAAGGGATCGGGCAGCATCCGCTCGGCGGTCAGCCCGGGGTTGGCCACGTACCCCAGGCTCACCCCGTCCCCGCCGACGAAGATCTCGCCGGGCACCCCGGTACCGACCGGACGCAGCGCCCCGTCCAGCAGGTACAGCGACAGGTCCGGCAGCGGCGGGCCGATCAGGGACGCCGGTTCGGCCAGGTCCGCCTCCCGCACCGGCCGTACGGTGACATGCACGGTGGTCTCGGTGATCCCGTACATGTTGATCAGTTCCGGCCGCCGGTCACCGTGCGCGCCCACCCAGCGGCGCAGCGCGGCGTGGTGGAGCGCCTCCCCGCCGAACACCACATAGCGCAGCGCCGGCGGATCGGGACGCTCCAGCAGGGCCTCGCTCACCTGTCCGAACGCGGACGGGGTCTGGCTCAGCACGGTGACCCGCTCGGCCAGCACGAGCTCGGCGAACACGTCCGGGGCCCGGGTGACCCACTGCGGTACGACCACCAGCCGGCCCCCGTGCAGCAGCGCTCCCCAGATCTCCCAGACGGAGAAGTCGAACGCGTAGGAGTGGAACAGCGTCCACACGTCGTCGGGACCCAGCCGCAGATGCTCGTCGCAGGCCGCCAGCAGCCGCAGCACATGGCGGTGCGCGACGAGCACGCCCTTGGGCCGGCCCGAGGAACCGGAGGTGTAGATCACGTAGGCGGGTGCGTCCGGGGGTACGTCCACGGCGGCCGGTCCGGGCCCGCCGGCCGCCCATGCCGGGTCCTGCCAGTCCAGCACCAGGGTCCGCGGGCCGCCGTCGGCGCTGCCCAGCGCGGGCGCCGACACGGTGGCCGGGGTGGCCAGCACGGTCCGCACCCCGCACTCGGCGAACTGGTCCGCGGTACGGTCGGCGGGATTCTCCGGGTCCACCGGCAGATAGGCGGCCCCGGTCCGGAGCACCCCGAGTACGGCGGCCGGCAGGTCCACGCTCCGGTCCACGACCAGGCCGACGATGCTGCCCGGCCCCTCGCCCCTGGCCTGTAGTGCCGCCGCGATCCGGTCGGCCCGCGCGGACAGCTCCGCGTAGCTGAGCCGTTCCCGCTCGTCCGAGACGGCGACGGCGTCCGGTCGCAGGGCGGACCGCGCGGCGAACGCGGCGTGCAGCGTTCCCCCGGACGGAACGGCGTCCCCGGCCCGGGTCAGTCCCCGGGCGGGGATCACCATGTGCTCGTCGGGCGCCAGCATCTCCAGATCGGCGACCGGGACGTCCGGCGCGGCCAGGCCGGCGCGCAGCAGCGCCTCCAGCCAGCGGGCCCAGCGGGCCACCGTCTCGCCGTCCAGCAACTCGTCGTCGTAGGGCAGATAGCCCACCACTTCGTCGCCCTCGCACCACAGTTCGGCCATCAGGTCGTAGTGCGTCGCGCCGCCGTCGAGCTCGGCGAAGGAGATCTCCAGGCCCGGCATCTCGGGCGGGGTGGGAGCGCCGTCGCGCAACGAGAAGGAGGTCTGGAAGATCGGTGTCTCGCCCGGACGGCGGGAGGGCTGCAACTCGCGCACCAGCATGTCGAACGGCACGTCCTGGTGGGTCATCGCCTCGGTCAGGGCGGCGCCGGTGCGGCGTACCAGGGTGTGCAGGTCCGGCCGGTCGCCGACCCGGACATGGATCGGCAGCCAGTTCAGGAAGTACCCGATCATCCGCTGCATCTCCGCGCGCGGCCGGCCGGCCACCGGCACGCCGACCACCAGCGAGTCGGAGCGCACCAGCCGGGACAGCAGGGCGACGTAACCGGCCAGGAACGCGCCGAGCAGGGTCGTGTCGTGCCGCCGGGCCAGCTCGCGCAGCCCGGCGACCAGATCGGCGCCGAACCGCACATGGTGGAACTGTCCCTGGCTGCCGCGGATCGCCGGCCTGGGCCGGTCGGTGGGCAGGTCCAGCGCGCTCGGGGCGCCGTCCAGCCGCTCGCGCCAGTGCTCCAGGGTGCGCCGCATCGACGCGCCGTCCACCGTGGCCCGCTGCCACTCGGCGAAGTCCGGGTAGTGCAGGTCCAGCGGGGTCAGCCGCACCGGCTCCCCACGCTCACGCGCGTACAGCTTGCCGAGGTCGTTCAGCAGGATCCCCAGCGACCAGTTGTCGGAGACGATGTGGTGCTGCACCAGCGCGAGCAGGTGCGTACGCTCCCCGATCCGGTACAGCGTGCAGCGCAGCAGCGGGCCGTCGGCCAGGTCGAAATCCTCGGTGACCAGCTGGGAGGCGTGGCGCCGGGCCGTACCCGCCGGGTCCGCGGCGTCGCCGCAGTCGATCTGTTCCAGCGGGAGCGTCATCCGCTCCAGGACCAGCTGGTACGGGCGGCCGTCCCGCTGGCGGAAGACCGTGCGCAGCGCCTCGTGCCGCAGGACGAGCCGCTGCAGCGCCCGCTCCAGCGCCCCGGTGTCCAGCTCGCCTTCCAGCCGCAGCGCGACCGGGACATGGAAGATCTCCCGTCGGGTCAGCAGTTCGTACATGAACCACAGCCGCTCCTGCTCGAACGAGCAGGGGGCCTCGGCGGCGCCGCCGGCCCGGCGGGTGATCCCGAGGTCCGCGCCACGCTGGGCCAGCATCCGCTCCACCAGCCGGCGCTGCTGCGGACTCAGCGCGGCCAGCCGCGACCGCAGCGAGGTCAGGTCGGTCGGGGCCGCGCCGTCCACCGGTGCGTCCGGCCGGGTCGGCAGATCCATGGCAGGGGACTCCTTGTCGGTGCGTGGATTCCGGTTCAGTGGGCGGTGAAGCCGCCGTCCACCACCAGCTCGGTGCCGGTGACACCGCCGGAGTTGGGGCTCGCCAGCCACAGGCAGGCGGCCGACACCTCGGCCGCGGTGACCAGCCGGCCGATCGGGTGCAGGGAGGCGGAGCTGCGCTCGTAGTCCTGTAGTTCGGCCCCCATCGAGGCGGCCACCGCGCGGGTGCTGCGGGTGCCCAGCGCGGAGTCGTCGGCGACGGTGCTCGGGCAGACCGCGTTCGCCCGCACGCCGTGCCGTCCGTACTCCAGCGCGATGGACTTGGTCAGCCCGATCACGCCGTGCTTGGAGGCGACGTAGTTGGAGTACAGCTCGAAGGCCACCCGCCCGCCGGTGGACGCGGTGTTCACGATCCGCCCGCCGCCCTGGCCGACCATGTGCGGCAGCACCGCACGGCAGCACCGCCAGGTGCCGGTCAGATTGACGTCCAGCGCGAGCTGCCACTGCTCTTCGGTCAGCTCGTGCACCCGCCGCCCGCCGGGTCCGAGTACGCCGGCGTTGTTCAGCAGTACGTCGATCCGGCCGAACTCGTCCAGCCCGGCGTTCACCACCTTGTCCACACCGGCCTGGTCGCGTACGTCGGCGACCCCGGTCAGCACCCGGCTGCCGAGCCGGCGGCAGGAGTCTGCGGTCTCCTCCAGGTCGCGCCTGCCCGACATCGGATAGGGCCCGGCATCCGGATCGCAGTGGTCCGTCAGGATCAGGTCCGCGCCCTCGCGGGCGAAGGCCAGCGCGTGCGAGCGGCCCAGCGCACGGGCGGCGCCGGTGATCATGGCGACGTTCCCGTCGAGCAGCATCATGCCTCCAGAGGATCGGGACGGGCGTGCGGCGCCCGCCCGGCGGACGCCGGGACGGTCAGCGCCAGTCCGGGCGGGCGCGTCCGCTCGCGGTCGTGGGCGGCGGGCGCGGCCGGGTCCTCCTCCGGCGGCGCGGCGGCCAGCTGCCGCGAGAGCCGGGGCAGGGCGAGTGCCAGTACGTCGATCGCGCGGTACAGCTCGCTGAGCGAGATGTGTTCGTCGGTGGTGTGGTCCAGGTGGGCGTCCCCCGGTCCGTAGGCGGCCATCGGGACGCCCCAGGGGTCGAGCGTGTTCATGTCCGAGGTGCCGGCCTTGCGCTTGAGCGTCGGACGGGCCCCCTGGGCCGCGATCGCGGCGCGCAGCTGGCTCACCACCGGGTCGGCGCGCGGCCGGGTCACCCCGGGCACCCGCTCGTCCACCCAGATCCGGGTGTGCGGCAGGCCCCGGGCGAAGCTCTCCAGCGCCGCGAAGTCGAATCCGGGAGGCACCCGGCAGGTCAGAAAGGCCTCGGCGCGGGCCAGATCACCGTGCAGCCGGGTGAGCGTGCCCGCGGCGACACCGAACGCGACCGGGTCCTGTTCCGGCGACAGACCCCGCAGATAGCCCTGTACCTCATGGGCGAAGCGGGCGGCCCGCTCCACGGCGGTCGGCTCCGGGCTGCTGGTGTGCAGGGGCGGCTGACGCATCTCGTAGCCGAGGCCGGTACGGCCCTTGTAGCCCAGGCAGACCCCGTCCCAGCCGCTCGGCTCACCGATCACCACCGCCGCCGGACGCGGCACGGTGGCCATCACATGCCCGGCCCCGCGTGAGCCGGCCACCTCCTCGCCGACCGCGCCGACCACGTGCACCCGCACCTGGCGGTCGCGTGCGGCGGCACAGATCATGGTGACGATGGAGCCCTTGGCGTCCACCGAGCCACGGCCGTAGAGCAGGTCGCCGACCTGGCACACCGGCACCTGCCCGGGGACGGTGTCGATATGGCCCAGCAGCATCACGGTGGGTCCGGTGCTCGGGCCGATCACGCCGTGCACGTTGCCGACCTCGTCGACATGCGCGTCGAAGCCGAGGCCGGTCATCTGCTCGGCCAGGAAGCCGGCCAACGCCAGCTCCTGTCCGGAGACCGAGGGGATGCTGAGCGCGGCCCGCAGCAGCCACGCCGGGTAGTCCTCGCCCGCGCGGACCCCGCGGGCGGTCCGGCCCGCGGTCCGCTGCCGCTCACTCATGCGGCTCCCCCTCGCGCACCCAGGTGCCGGTCCCGGCGAGCGCCTGCCGGATCGGGCGCCGCTGGTGCGCGGCCCCGATGGCCACCCGCTCCACGGTCCGGCTGGCCCTCAGTCCCGCCCGCACCTTGTGCCGCATCCGTCCCCGCACGGTGTCCCCGGCCAGGTGCCGCGGGCCCACTTCGGGGATACGGCTCGACGGATCGTCGGGATCGGCCAGCACCCCGCACACATCGGTGAGCAGCACCAGCGCCGACGCCTCCAGGGCCGCCGCCAGCCGGGCGGCCACCTCGTCGGCGTCCACGTTGAGCAGGTTGCCCTCGGCGTCGATGGCCGGCGGGGACACCACGGGGACGTCTCCACGCTCCAGCACCGCGCGCACCAGAGCGGGATCGACGTGCTCGATCCGCCCCGACCGGTCGTCGCGGATCAGCACGGTCCGCCCCGCCTGCACGGACCGGATGGCGGGTTTGCGCGACGCGGTCAGCAGCGCGCCGTCCGCGCCGCTCAGTCCCACCGCCCGCGTCCCGCGTGCCCTCAGTCCGCTGACCAGCCGCGGCTTCACCTGACCGAGGAGGGCGAGGGTGATCACATCGAGCATGGTCTGGTCGGTGCGCCGACTGTGTGTGCCGTCCGGGGACCTGATCACCTGGCGCTCCACACCGAGCCGGTCGGCCAGCCCGTCGGCGACGGCGCCGCCACCGTGCACCAGCACCGTCGGCCGGCCTGCGGCGGCCAGCTCGGCCACCTCGTCCAGCACCGGGCCCGGGTCGGCGCCGCCGCCGATCTTGACCACGATCACCCCGCCGGTGGCGGCGCGGCCGGTGGGCGCGTCCCCCGCCAGGTCCTGGGTCAGTTCCTGTGCCATGTCCCCGCTCAGCTCCCCGTCAAGTCCGTGTCGCCGTGCCGTCACAGCCCGCTCCCGCCGGTCAGGCGGGGTGCAGGCCCGGGAATTCCAGTCCCGTGTCCTCGGGCAGCCCGCGGGCCACGTTCAGGCTCTGCACCCCGCCGCCTGCCGCCCCCTTCACCAGGTTGTCCAGGGCGGCCACCAGCACGATCCGCCCGCCGTCCTCGTCCACCGCGCAGCCGATGTCCACGAAGTTGCTGCCGGACAGGAACTGCGGATCCGGCATCCGGTGCACCCCGCGGCCACGGGCGACCACGCGGACGAACGGGCTGTCGCGGTAGTCGCGCTGGAGCAGGCGCAGTACGTCCCTGCGGGTGACCGGCCGCGGGGGCGTGACATGGCAGATCACCTGCACGCCGCGCACGGCCGGGACGGCCGTCACCGTCATACGGGCCCGCACCCCGGCCAGTTCGGCGATCTCGGTCTCGTGCCGGTGTCCGGCGGGCCGGTAGACCCGGAAGGCGTGCCCGCGTTCGGCGTGGTGCGAGGCCGGGCCCGGCTCGGCACCGGAGCCGGACGAGCCGGCCCGCGCGTCCACCACCACGTCACCGGTCA
This sequence comes from Streptomyces sp. NBC_00872, assembly GCF_045161915.1. Classification (NCBI taxonomy): domain Bacteria; kingdom Bacillati; phylum Actinomycetota; class Actinomycetes; order Kitasatosporales; family Streptomycetaceae; genus Streptomyces; species Streptomyces sp. NBC_00872. Next base: position 555,072 of record NZ_CP108806.1, read on the forward strand.
CCAGGCCGGCCCGCCGCAAAGGGGCCAGGGCCAGCACGGCGGCGGTGGCATTACAGCCGGGAACGCTGATCCGCCTGGCGCCGGGGAGCTCGTCGCCGAACAGTTCGGGCAGGCCGGTCCGGTAGGGGTCGCCGGACGCCGAGTGGGCGCCCCTCCGGAAGTCCGGGCTCAGATCCACGATCGTCCCGGCCCGCTCCCCGACTCCGGCCTCCACCTCCGCGGAGGCGCCGGCGGGCAGCGCCAGGAAGGCGGTGTCCACCCGGTCCAGCTCCTGCGGGGCGTGGAAGGTCAGCCCGAGGTGATGCAGGTTCGGATGCAGCTCCGCCACCGGCCGGCCCGCGTACCGGCGCGAGACGGCCTGCACCAGCTCCAGTTCCGGGTGGCCGTGCACCAGCCGCAGCAGTTCCCCACCGGTGTAGCCGGCCGCACCGAGGACACTCACCTTCACCGGGGAACCTCTTTCAGCTCGTGGATTACGGTCACATCGGCGACCGGCGGCGCGGGCCGGTCACACCGAGTACACCGCCGCCCGCCATGGCGCCCCGATCCGGACCCCGGGCCAGGCCCTGTCCGGTCGTACTCTTGCCTCACCTTGCTGAAGATTGTGCAGTCTGTTCGCCGCGGGAGGCTCGTCGCCTCGCACCGTGGGCACACCTCACCGAGGCGGCACGGGCGCGGATCGCTCCGGTCTGATCCGGGAGTCGCCTCCCGGCGCCTACTCGCCCCAGTCCTCTTCGACTTCGGGAGCCAGGGCCAGCACCACGGGCTCGGTCGCCACCACCTCGAGCTCGCTCCCGCAGTGCTGGCAGATGATGATCTCGGCCGCCATCACCTTGTCGGGCACGCTCACCGAGCCTCGGCACTCGGGGCACTGCACGCTCAGTGCAGTAGTCATGTGTTGCCTCCTGCAGATTGTGTGACTACTGTCTGTCGAGAACACTGCAGAAGCTAGCACATGCTTCAGAACGGCACACCCCCGGGAGATCAGGTTCGGGGACCGACCGCGGAAGGACCGGAGCGGAGCGGCCAGAGGTCCGGCAGGAGTGGTCGCGGGTGTCCGACTCGATGGGCCGAGGTGGCCGCTTCGGCTGCGCCACATGCGTTTTCGTCATGCGTTTTCATCGCAGAACAGGGGGCGCGGCCAGTGAGGATCGAGTTGCGGACTCCCGCGACCCGGGTGATACGGGACAGCCACGCCACCCCGCGGCCCCGGCGACAAAGGATTGACGAGTATGCAGACTCTGTATCGCGGGGTGTTGATCGTCGGGTGATTGCCGTATCCCGTCCGGACCAGTTCGAGCACAACGTTGTCCGCCCGGAGGTTCCCGCGCATGACTGAGACCACCCGCACCGCGCCCCGCACCCCGGCGACCGGGGCCGGTCTGGCCCTGCTCGGCGGGCCCCGGGCCGTGCCCAGGGACAGCCCCGGCGGCACCTGGCCGATCATCACCCCGGCCGACGAGCAGGCCGTACTCCGGGTGCTGCGCAGCGGCCGGCTGAACGCCGCCTCGGCCGGGGAGACGGAGGTCGCCGGCCTGGAGGAGGCATGGGCCCTGGCCACCGGCACCCGGCACTGCGTCGCCGTCGCCTCCGGCACCGCCGCGCTGCATCTGGCCCTGCGCGGCCTCGGGATCGGTCCCGGCGACGAGGTGATCGTCCCGGCCCTGACCATGAACGCGACGGCCCACGCCGTGTACGCGGCCGGGGCGACGCCCGTGTTCGCCGACATAGAACCCGACACCTACACCCTGGACCCGCGGGCAGCCGCACCGGTCGCCGGTCCGCGCACCGCCGCTCTGCTGCCGGTACATCTGCACGGGCTGCCGGCCGATATGCCGGCGCTGGGCAGGCTGGCCGGCCGGCTGGACATCCCGGTCGTGGAGGACGCGGCCCAGGCGCACGGCGCGGAGCTCGACGGCCGCCGGGCCGGCGCGCTGGGCACGGCCGGCTGCTTCAGCCTGCACCCCAGCAAGAACCTGCCGACCTGCGGTGAAGGCGGCCTCATCACCACCGACGACGACGATCTGTACGAGCAGTTGGTCCGGCTGCGCAACTTCGGCGAGCTGGTACCGACCGGAGCGCGCAGCTATGTCGCCCACCGGGCCGCGCTCAACGCCCGGATAGCGCCGATGGCGGCCGCGTTCACCGGCTCCCAGCTGTCCCGCTTCGACGACGACGCCCGCCGGCGCGAGCCGGGGATCCGCGGCTTTCTGGACCGGCTGGCGGGGCTGCCCGGCCTGCGGGTGCCGGGGATCCCGGCCGGGCGCACCCACGCCTGGCACATTCTGCGGCTGATGCCCGAGCCCGAGGAACTCGGCCTGGGTCCGGAACACCGGGCCGGTCTGCGCGCCACCCTGCACCGGGTGCTGCGGGCCGAGGGCGTGCCGGTCTCCCAGTACCAGGTGGCCCCGCTGCCCGCGCACCCCGCGTTCCGGCCCGCCGGGCTGTCCGAGCCGGCCGCGCTGGAGCAGGTGGCCGAGCGCTTCCCGGTGACCGCCGCCGTCGTCGACGGGTCGCTGTGCCTGCAACGCCGGCATCTGGACCCGGCCGCCGGGCCGCTGCTGCGGCGGTACGCCGACGGCTTCGAGAAGGTCTGGCAGCACCTCGACCTGATCCGCCGGATGACTCTCTCCCGCCCTGCCCCGGGCTGGCGGGAAGTACTGCGCCGGGGCTGACCCGTCCGCCCGATCCGCGCACCGGACCGACCCACCCGAAGGGAGCCAGACATGGCCGTGCCGACCACAACCGGCCCGCCTGACCCGCCCGCCCCCACACACCCCCCGCACTCCCCCGTGACAACGGACCGCGCCCCCGGTCTCCCCGCGACGGCTCTCGACCCGGCGGTGATGGCCCGGCGGATCCGTGAGGACGTGATCCGTATGGCCGGCGGCCCCGAGGGCGCGCATGCCGGAGGCAGTCTGTCCTGCGCCGACCTGTTGGCCGTCCTGCACGCCCAACTGCTGCGTCCCGGGGACTCCTTCGTGCTCAGCAAGGGGCATGCGGCCCCCGCGCTCTACAGCGCGCTGGTCCAGCTCGGCCGGATCCCGGCCGACGAACTGGACGGCTACGCCCAGCCCGGCAGCCGGCTGTTCGGGCACCCGCCGCACGACCTGCCCGGGGTCGAGTTCCCCACCGGCTCGCTGGGCCACGGGCTCGGCCTGTCGGTGGGGCTGGCCATGGCCGAGCAACTGCGCGGCGGCGACCGGCACGTCTACACCGTGCTGGGCGACGGCGAACTCCAGGAGGGAAGCGTCTGGGAGGCCGCCCTGCTGGCCGGGCACCGCGAACTGCCCGGACTGGTCGCGGCGGTGGACCGCAACGGGCTGCAGATCACCGGCGGCACCGAGGACCGGGTCGCGCTCGAACCGCTGGACGCCAAGTTCGCGGCCTTCGGCTGGCAGGTGCGTACCGTCGACGGGCACGACCTGCCCGCGCTGCACGAGGCCCTGCGGCCTTCCCCGGCCGGTCCGGTCGCGGTGATCGCCCGGACCGTGAAGGGCCGCGGGGTGCCGTTCCTGGAGCACCGGGTGGCCGGGCACTACGCCAAGCTGAAGCCGGCCCTGGTACGCCGTGCCCTGGCCGCGCTCGGCCGGCGGACGACAGGAGAGGCGTCGTGAGCCGCACACCGACCGTCCAGGACAGCGTCGTCCCCGTCCCGTCGAACGGGGCGGAACCCGTGGCGGCGGGGGGAGACGCGGAGCGGGACCCGTCACCGGTCCTCGGCCCGGACCCGCGGGCCGCCTACCGCGAGGCCCTGCTGGAACTGGCCGCCGCCGACCCCCGGGTGATCTGTCTGGACTCCGACACGGGTGGCCTGGAGGACACCTTCGGCGAGCGGTTCCCGGAGCGTTACGTCAACGTCGGGATCGCCGAGGCGAATCTGATGACGGTGGCCGCCGGGCTGGCCCGGCGCGGCTTCGTCCCGTACGTGCACACCATGGCCACCTTCGCCACCATGCGCGCGGGCGAGTTCCTCAAGCTGGACGTGGTCGGCAACCGGCTGCCGGTGCGGGTGATCGCCACCCACGGCGGCCTGGCCGCCGCGCATTTCGGCACCAGCCACTTCGCCCTGGAGGACCTGGCGGTGACCCGCGCCCTGGCCGATCTGGCGGTCGTCGTCCCGGGCGACGCGCGCCAGATCGGCGCGGCCACCCGCCAGTTGCACGAGCTGCCCGGTCCCGGCTATCTGCGGCTGGGCCGCTCGGCCACACCGGTGCCGCCCGGTCCCGCGCCCGGCTTTCTGCTGGGCCGGGCCCGGGTGCTGCGCGAGGGCGCGGACATCACGCTGGTGGCTGCCGGTCCGCTGCCGCTGCTGTTCACGCTGGAGGCGGCCCAGGAGCTGGCCGGCGACGGGATCGGCGCACAGGTCCTGGATCTGCACACGCTGCACCCGCTGGACCAGGACGGTCTGCTGGCCGGATGCCGCGGCCGCGCCGGGGTGGTGACCGTGGAGGAGCACCGCCCGCAGGGCGGCCTGGGTGACGCGGTCGCCGAGGTGGTGTCGGCCGAACTGGCCCTGCCGCTGCGCCGGCTGGCCGTACGGGGCCGTCCGGGCGCGCGCGTGGCCGGCCAGCGGGCCGCGCTGGAGGCGCACGGGGTGAGCACCGGCGCGGTGGTGGACGCCGCCCGGCAACTGGTCGCCCGGAGCACCGCGGCCGGCTGGGACCGACGACCGCGTGAGCGGACGACAGGACGTACGACCCGAACGAGTGACCGGCGCGCCACGGTGCCGCCGCCCGACGATGAGGTGATGACGATGGCCGGCTCGGCCCTGGTCCCCGACGAGGACCGGATCCGTTATGTGCAGAGCGTGTTCCAGCGGGTGCTCAAACTGCCGCAGGACGTGTCCGCGGACGACGACTTCTTCGCGCTCGGCGGCACCTCGCTGACCGCCATGGAGGTGATCGACCTGATCGAGGCCGAACAGGGCCTGCGCGTGCCGGTGCGGAACTTCTACCAGGCCACGATCGTCCGTGAGCTGGCCGGCGAACTCCCCCCGGCCGGCGCCGAGTCCGACGGAGGTGTCTGACCATGCTGCCACGAGCCCGTACTCCCCGCGAAGGCGCGATCGCCGGAGGCGCTCAGATCTCAAGACCCGCCGGGACGCGGGAAACCCCCGTCCCCGCGCTCGCACACCGTAAGCAGAAGCTGCCGTCCCTGACCGGCCTGCGGTTCATCGCCGCGTTCATGGTGGTGCTGGGCCATATCGGCACCAACCTGCTGCCGCGAGTGGCTCCGGACCAGATATTCGGGATCCGGCTCTTCCATGAATTCGGCGCCGTGGGAGTGTCGTTCTTCTTCATCCTGAGCGGATTCGTACTGACCTGGGTCGCCCGGGAGGAGGACACCCGGCCGCAGTTCTGGCGGCGCCGGTTCTTCAAGATCTACCCGAACCACCTGGTGACGTTCGTCGCCGCGTGTCTGCTCGCGGTGACCGCGAATCACGCCCTGTCGGGGAGGGACACGATCGCGACGCTGACCCTGGTGCACGCCTGGATCCCGGATCAGCCGCTCCTGTTCAACCTGTGGTCGAACACTCCGACCTGGTCCCTGGCCTGCGAGCTCCTGTTCTATCTCTCGTTCCCCTGGCTGCTGACGCTCCTGCGGAAGATCCGGCCCGCGCGGCTGTGGCTGTGGTTCGCCGGGACGTACGCCGCGATCTGGGCCGTTCCCCTGGTGGCCTCCCTGTTCCTGAACAGCGGCGGGGTCCACCGCGGCACGGGTGAACCGTGGCACGGCGTGTGGTTCATGACGTTCTTTCCGCCGGTGCGGATGCTGGAGTTCGTGCTGGGCATCGTGACCGCGCTGATCGTCATTCATGGACGGTGGATCCGGTTCCCGCTCCCCGTGGCGCTCGTTCTGCCGGTGATACCGCTCGTCGTCAAGGCCGATGTGACCGACAGCATCGGCTTTGTGACGCTCACGGCCGTCCCGCTCGCCTTCCTGGTCGCGGCGGCGGCCCAGGCGGACATCGCCGGCAGCGGCAAGGGCGTGCTCCGTGGGCGGGTCATGGTGTTCCTGGGCGAGATCTCCTTCGCCCTGTATCTGGTGCACTGGCTGGTCGTGGCCTACGGCTGGATCGGCCGTACCTCCCCGACCTGGGGCGCGAGTCCGGGAACCGCCTCGTCATGGCCCATGGTGCTCACCCTGGCGGTGGTGACGATCGCCGTCAGCCTTGTGCTGGCCTGGCTGCTGTACGTACTGGTGGAACGGCCCGTCATGCGACGGTGGAGCCGTCCTGCCCGGACCCGTCAAGGGGTGTGAGCCACGACGCGGCCCTCACCGGCGGCGCCCGCCCGGACGAGCCGGGCGTGGTCCTTTCCGGGCAGGACGTCGATCCTGTCCGGAAAGGACCACGCCGTTCGTCTCACCGCAGATTCTGCAACCGGACCTGCCCGCGGGCGACCAGGCTGCCCACGGCGTCCACCGTCTCCACCGCCCACACCTGCTGGGTGGCGCCCCGGTGGACCGGTACCGCGGTCGAGGTGAGCCGGCCGTTGGCCTCGGTCACCGGCGCGAAGAAGTCGGTGGTGTTGCTGACCCCCACCACGGTGCCCCTCTCACCGAGCCAGTGGTCGGCCGCCACGCTGGCCACGGACTCGACGACCGCGCAGTGCACCCCGCCGTGCAGTATTCCGTGAGGCTGCAGCAGGTCGCCGCGGACCGACCAGCCGGCCACCACACGGTCGGGTCCTACCTCCTCGAACCGCAGGCCCAGATGCTCGACATAGGGCCCAAGTCCTGTCTCCACCTTGTCCGTTGTCATGTTCCGAGTATCCCAGGGTCCACCGGCCCGTGCGGGGCCACGGTCGGAAGCGGAAGATGTCCGGCACGTAAGGGCTCGTGTGATCCTGTTGCTCCCCGGCCGACGCGGGAGCGATACTTGTCGGGTGTCGCGGGGAGTGGAGAAGTCTTTTTCCACATACTACGCTCCAGCGACATCTCTGTTGACAGGCTCCCCGCGGTGGCCGCGGCCTGTCCGGCGCGTATGTCAATCCATCTGGAACGTCTCACCGGTCAGTGACACTGGCCTGGAAAGAGGTTGAACCGACCATGGTGGTTCGCCCCGGATCGTGTGACTGCGGTGTGACCGTTCTGCTGACCGGTCTGCCGAGCGCGGGCAAGTCGACCATCGCGCGTCTGCTCGCCGAGCGGCTGCGTGGCGACGGACACCGCGTCGAGGTCCTGGACGGCGACGTGATGCGCGAGACGCTGTCGGCGGGCCTCGGCTTCAGCCGCGAGGACCGGCAGGAGAATCTGCGGCGGATCGGTCTGATGGCCGAAGTGCTCGCCCGCAACGGCGTGATCGTTCTCGTACCGGTCATCGCCCCGTACGCCGAGAGCCGCGACGCCGTACGCCAACGGCACGTCACCAGCGGTACGACCTTTCTGGAGGTCCATGTGGCCACGCCCGCCGAGGTCTGCGCACAACGGGATGTGAAGGGCCTGTACGCCGAACAACGGGCCGGCGAGCTCAAAGGACTGACCGGTGTCGACGCTCCGTACGAGAGGCCCGGGGAACCGGAACTCGTCATCCCCGCGCACCGGCAGTCCGCAGCCGAATCGGCCTCCATGCTCATGGACCTGCTCACAGCGAAACGGTTCGTCGCATGACCGCCACGGAACCACTCCCGCATCTGGGCCTGGACCATCTGGACGCCCTGGAGTCCGAGGCGGTGCACATCTTCCGCGAGGTGGCGGGCGAGTTCGAGAACCCGGTGATCCTGTTCTCCGGGGGCAAGGACTCGATCGTCATGCTGTGTCTGGCACTGAAGGCGTTCGCACCGGCGCGGCTGCCCTTCTCCCTGCTCCATGTGGACACCGGACACAACTTCCCCGAGGTCATCGACTACCGCGACCGTGTGGTGGCCGCACGCGGACTGCGGCTCCATGTGGCCTCCGTACAGGAGTACATCGACCGCGGTGTGCTGCGTGAACGCCCCGACGGCACGCGCAACCCGCTGCAGACCGTGCCGCTCACCGAGAGGATCCGGGCCGAGAGGTTCGACGCCGTCTTCGGCGGCGGACGCCGGGACGAGGAGAAGGCCCGTGCCAAGGAGCGGGTGTTCTCCCTGCGGGACGAGTTCTCCCAGTGGGACCCGCGCCGGCAGCGGCCGGAGCTGTGGCAGCTCTACAACGGCCGCCACGCCCCCGGCGAACACGTCCGTGTCTTCCCGCTGTCCAACTGGACCGAACTGGACGTGTGGCAGTACATCGCCCGCGAGGGCATCGAACTGCCGGAGATCTACTACGCGCACGAGCGCGAGGTGTTCCGGCGCTCCGGCATGTGGCTCACCGCCGGCGAATGGGGCGGGCCGAAGGACGGCGAGAGCGCCGAGAAGCGGCTCGTGCGCTACCGCACGGTCGGCGACATGTCCTGCACCGGCGCCGTCGACTCCCACGCCACCACCCTCGAAGCCGTGATCGCCGAGATCGCCGCGTCGAGGCTCACCGAGCGGGGCGCGACCCGCGCCGACGACAAGCTCTCCGAGGCCGCCATGGAAGACCGCAAACGCGAGGGGTACTTCTGACCATGTCCAGCGTCAACGCGGAGCGGCCCGCGCGCCTTTCGGGCCTGTCGGCCACCGACCTGCTGCGCTTCGCGACGGCGGGCTCCGTGGACGACGGCAAGTCCACCCTCGTCGGCCGGCTGCTGTACGACTCCAAGTCGATCCTCACCGATCAGTTGGAGGCCGTCGAGCGGGTCTCCGCCGACCGCGGCCTGCGGGCCCCCGATCTGGCGCTGCTGACCGACGGGCTGCGGGCCGAGCGGGAGCAGGGCATCACCATCGATGTCGCCTACCGCTACTTCGCCACCGCCCGGCGCCGGTTCATCCTGGCCGACACCCCGGGACATGTGCAGTACACCCGCAACATGGTCACCGGCGCCTCCACCGCCGAGCTCGCGGTGGTCCTGGTCGACGCGCGCAACGGGGTGGTCGAGCAGACCCGCCGGCACGCCGCCGTCGCCGCGCTGCTCCGGGTGCCGCACGTGGTGCTCGCGGTCAACAAGATGGATCTGGTGGCGTACGAGGAGCGGGTCTTCGCGCATATCGCCGAGGAGTTCACGGCATACGCCGCCTCGCTGGGCGTGCCGGAGATCACCGCCGTCCCCATCTCCGCGCTCACCGGGGACAACGTGGTGGAGCCGTCGGCCCGTATGGACTGGTACGGCGGCCCCACGGTCCTCGAACACCTGGAGACCGTGCCGGCAGGCAGTGCCCCGGCAGGCCGTCATGCCCGCTTCCCCGTGCAGTACGTCATCCGGCCGCGTACCGCCGAGCACCCGGACTACCGGGGCTACGCGGGCCAGATCGCGGCCGGTGGCTTCCGGGTCGGCGAGGCGGTCACCGTACTGCCGTCCGGCCGCACCTCGAAGATCGCCGGGATCGATCTGCTGGGAAAGCCGGTCGAGATGGCCTGGGCCCCGCAGTCGGTGACGCTGCTGCTCGACGACGACATCGACATCTCGCGCGGCGATCTGCTGGTCCCGGTCGGCGACACCCCCGCCACCAGCCAGGACATCGAGGCCACCGTCTGCCATGTGGCCGACACCCCGCTCCTCGCCGGCCAGCGTGTGCTGCTCAAACACACCACCCGCACGGTCAAGGCGATCGTCAAGGAGATCCCCTCCCGGCTCACGCTGGAGGACCTGTCCCAGTACCCGGAGCCCGGACGGCTGATCGCCAACGACATCGGGCGGGTGAAGGTGCGTACCGCCGAACCGCTCGCACTCGACGCCTACGCGGACTCCCGGCGCACCGGCTCCTTCCTCCTCATCGACCCGGCCGACGGGACCACCCTCGCGGCCGGGATGGCGGGCGAGGCCTTCGGAAGCAGCGCGGCCGGCGCCTCCTCGTACGCCACCGTGTCCGACGCGGTGGCGCACGAGGAGGGCTGGGACTTCTGACCAGTCCCGGGACGGGCGCCAGGACGAGCGCCTGTCAGCTCCGGGGCGGCCCGGCCGCCAGGCGCTCGCCCGCCAGGCGCTCGCCCGCTCCGGTCAGCTCGCCGATCGGGGTGCGGGGCGCCCCGGCCGCCGTGGCCAGGAGCTCCAGCACCTGATCGATCCGCCGGTAGCCGGACGCGTGGTCCCAGAGGTCGGTGTTCAGCTCCACCATCGCGGACAGTCCGGACGGGCGCAGCAGCCCGTGGAAGGCCATGTCGTAGCGGGCCGTGCCATGGGAGACGAAGCGGTACTCGCAGTCCAGGCCGGCGAACCGGGCCGGTATCCAGGACTCCAGCTGCAATTCGCAGGTGACCTGGTAGACCGGGTGCATCCCGGCGACCCGGCGGGGCTGGACGGTCTGGACGATGTCGGCGAACGGCGCCTGCTGATGCTCGTAGGCACGCAGCACGGCGGCGCTCACCCGCTGCACCAGCTCGTCGAAGCGGGGGTTGCCGGAGAGGTCAAGCCGGACCGGGACCACATTGAGGAAGCAGCCGATGAGCTGCTCGGCCCCGCGGTGTGTGCGGTTGGCCGTGGGAATGCCGAGCACGATGTCGCTCTGGCCGCTCAGCCGGTGCAGCACGACCGCGACCGCGGCGCAGAACACGGTGAACGGGGTGGTCCGGCCGTTGGCGGCCAGCTCGCGGAGCGTGCCGGCCGCGGCCGTGGACGCGGGCCGCTCCAGGAACTCGCCGCGGAACCTCGCCCTGTCGCCACGGGGACGGTCGGTGGGCAGCCGCAGCGTCGGCACGCCGGCCAGCTCGCGGGCCCAGAACCGGCGCAGCCGATCGCCCTCGGGACCGTCCAGGAGTTCCTGCTCGGCGCGGGCCAGGGTGGCGAAGTCCACCGCGTGAGGGGGCAAAACCGGCTCCCGGCCGGCGGCCCTGGCTCCGTAGGCGGTGCTCAGATCCCGCATCAGCAGGGTCATCGACACCTCGTCGGTGACCAGGTGGTGGAAGAGCAGCTGGGCCTGGTGGCGCTCCGCGCCCAGCCGGACGATCCGGGCCCGCAGCAACGGGCCTCGGGTGATGTCGAATCCGGTGTACGCGATCTCCTGCTCCAGCCGCTCCAGCTCCGCGTCGCGCGCGGCGGTGCCGAGGCCGCCGAGATCGAGCACCGGCACATCGATCCCGGTGTGCGGCTGGATCCGCTGCACCGGGCGGCCGTCCACCTCGACGAACGTTCCGCGCAGGCCCGGCTGGTGCGCCACCACGTCGTTCAGCGCGACGGCGAACGCCTCCGGCCGCAGTGGTCCTGTCAGGTCCAGGATCAGCGGGATGGTGTGGGTGAGCGAGCCGGGGTCGGCCTGCTCGGCCAGCCACAGCTGGCGCTGGCCGGACAGCAGGGGCACGTCCACCGCCGTCTCGGGCGCGTCCGGCCCGGGGGTGAGGGCGTGCGGCGCACCGGACGGTACGGTGCCGGCGACGGCGTCCGCCTCGATGTCGTCGGGCAGTTCGGCGACGAGTTCGAGCATGCCGTCCAGCTCCGGATGGGCCGCGCGCAGATGGGCGGTCAGTTCGGCCGGGGTGGGGTGCTCGAACAGCGCCCGCACCCGGATCCGCACGCCGAGCGCCTCCTGGGTCTCGGCCACGAGGCGGGTGGCCAGCAGCGAGTGTCCGCCGCAGGCGAAGAAGTCGTCGTCCGGGGCGAGCCCGGGTTGTTCCAGGACCTGTGCCCAGACTTCGGTGACCAGCTCCAGCAGCCGGTCCGTGCCCGCCGCCGTGCGGGTGTCCGGCGGGGTGGTGTCCGCGGCGGGGGCCGGCAGTCCGGCCACGATCTCCAGCCGGCCCCGCGTGTCCCGGCGGGCGGTGAGCCCGGTGGGGGTCCCGGCCAGGAGCAGTGCGGCGGGCTGGTGCGCCGACAGGCCGGGCTCCACTTCCAGGTCCTCGGCGCGGGCCCCGGTCAGCCCGGTCAGCACCGGCCAGCACTCGGGCCCGGGTGAGCGGTCCAGCAGCAGGGTGACCGGCGTGCCGTCGGGCAGGTCCAGCCGCAGCTCCTCGGCCGCCTCCGCGCTCACCGGTACGGTACCGACCGGGCCCGCGCCCATCGGACCCGCGCCCACCGGACCCACATCCACCGGGCCCACGCCCATCGGACCCGCGCCCATCGGACCCGCGCCCATCGGACCCGCGCCCATCGGACCCGCGCCGGCCGGTACCGCGTCCGGTGCGTTCAGCTCCAGCTCGGACACCCGCAGTTCGGGCCGCTCCAGCCACTGCCGCAGGACCCCGGCGTAGTCGTCCAGCAGCGCGCCGATCCCGGCCGCGGTGTACAGGTCGCTGTCGTACTCCAGCCACAAGCGCACCCGCTCGTCGCCGAGTTCGATCTCGGCGACGGTGTCGAACCGGCCGCGGCCGCGTTCGACCTCCAGCACCCGCACCGGCTGTCCGCCCAGGCTCAGCTCGCCGACCGCGTCCACCCGGGGCAGGAACAGATGCTGGATCAGCGGGGTCCGGTCGGTCGGGCGCGGGGCGGCCACCGCCCGCACGATCCGGTTGAACGGCAGCCGTACGTGTTCGATCGCGGCCGCCACCCCGGCCGAACACCGGGACACCGCCGCGGCCAGGTCGGGCCCGCCGCCGAGGTCCATTCTCAGCGGGACGGTGTTGGAGAGCTGCCCGACCAGCGGCTCCAGTTGGGGGGCGCCGCGATTCGCCGCGAGCACCCCGAACATCAGGTCCTCGCGGCCGGTGGAACGGGAGATCAGCGCCGCCCAGCCGGCCAGGCACAGCGCGTACGGCGAGCAGTGCAGGGTCCGCGCCGTGCGGCGCAGGGCGGGACCGTCGATCCCCGGCACGACGAACTCGGTGCGCAGACCGACCCCGCGCCGATGACGACGGCGGGGCCGGTCCGTCCGTACGTCCAAGCTGGTCGGCGCGGATCGCAGAGTCTCCCGCCACCACGCGGTGTCGGCGTCCTGGACGGCCGGGAGCAGCGCCTCGTGCTCCCACCGGACGAAGTCGCCGTACTGCAGCTCGGGTCCCGGCACCGGTGAAGGGGTCCCGGCCAGTGCGGCGTCGTAGTCCGCGGCCAGTTCCGCCAGCAGCAGCCGGACCGCGGTGGCGTCGGCGAAGATGTGGTGCACGGTCAGCGCGAGGACGTCCTCGCCGGCCGGGCCGCCGCCGTGCAGCAGCAGGAACGCGATCCCGCACCCGGCCGCGGGATCAATCCCGGTGCCGGCGAACCGGGCCAGCTCCCGGTCCCGGTCCCGGTCGGCGTCCTCGGCACGGTCAGGGGCGGGGAGGACGGTCTCGGTCACCGGCAGCGGCTCCGGCACCGGGAGCACCACCTGACCCGGCTGCCCGCCGTACAGCCGCACGGCGGTGCGCAGGATCTCGTGCCGGGACAGCAGCGCGCGGACCGCGGCGCGCAGGGCGACCGGATCCAGCCGACCCGGCACCGCCAGTGCCACGCACTCGGTCAACGGGACCTGCTCGGCGGCCGAGCCGTCGGAGGACCAGAAGTGCTCCTGGATGACCGCGAGCGGCATGAAGTCTTCGTAGTCTCTCATGGAGATACGGTAACTCAGCATGCAGACAGTGCCCAGTAGGGTCGCGGAGCGAGGGCGTCGTTCACCAGTACTACATGGTGGCTCTTTTGGACGGTTCATTTCAGGACACGTCTGATGAGCCGAGGGACAGATCGAGCCAGAATCCTCGAAGCCACCGCTCAACAGCGTGTCAGTGTGCGGAAGTTGGCGCTGCGGGCGCATCGGCGTACCCACAGCGCCCAGCGCCGTCCCATGTCACGCCGGTGTCGCGACCTGCGCGTTCCACGACGAACGGCCTCACCGGACGCGCGCCCTCGGCGGGCTGGCTTTGAGGTGCAGACTGGCTGCGCGGTGCAGACTGACTGTACGGTGATGCCCGTCCGCAGTTGTGGTGTGTCGTCACAAGACTCGCAGCCGACGCACGCGCGCGCGCCCACACAGCGGAGTACAAGCGTCTCCACCGAAATCCTATAGAGGAGCCATTGGGCATGACCTCAACCAACTCGTCATCCGGGACCGGACCCACCCGGGCCGAGAGCACCACTGGGGTCTCTCCCAAGTCACCGCCGGGCCCCTCCGGCACCACGACATCCCCCGCCGGCACCGCGACACCCCCCGCCGGTGGCGGCGACGGCGGTCCCCGGCGCTCGGTCCTCTTCCGCAACCGGGACTTCCGGCTGGTCTGGGGCGGCGAGTCGATCAGTCTGCTGGGCAGCGAGATCAGTGTGGTCGCGCTGCCGTCGCTGGCGGTCATCGGGTTCGACGAGGGCGCGGTCGGCGTCGGTCTGCTGATCGCCCTGCAGTGGCTCCCGTTCGTCTTACTCGCGCCGGTGATGGGAGTGTTCACCGACCGGATGAACCGGCGGACGATGATGCAGGTCGCCAACGCGGCCCGGTTCGTCATCCTCCTCTCCCTGCCACTGGCCTGGACCCTCGACGGGCTGACGATCGGTCACCTGTATGTGGCCGCGGTGCTCAAGGGCGTCTTCGACGTCGTCTTCCAGCTCGCCTACCAGGCGTATCTGCCGCAACTGCTGCCACGCGAGGACCTGGTGGACGGCAATGCCAAGACCCAGCTGAGCCGGTCGGTCGCGCTCATCTTCGGGCGCAGCGCGGGCGGTGGCCTGGTCGGTCTGCTCGGAGCCGCGCGGTCGATCACCGTCGACGCCTTCTCCTATCTGCTGGCCGGGATCACCCTGATGTTCGTGCGGTTCCGCGAGCCGGAGCCGCAGAGCCACTCGCGCGGTCTGCGCGCCACGCTGACGGACCTGCGCGGCGGTGTGACGATGACCTTCGGCAACCGGCTGCTGCGGTATCTGACGCTGATGGCCACCTTCGGCAACACGGCCGTGTCCATGGTGCTCGCCATGATCATCGTGTTCGGGTACGAGGATCTCGATCTGAGCGCCGCGCAGGTCGGACTGACCCTCGGGATCGGCGGCGCGCCGGTCGTGATCGGCGCGCTCCTGTCCCGGCGGATCAACGAGAGCCTGGGTATCGGCCGCACACTGCTGCTGACCCACTCGATGCTGGTGGTGGCGTTCGCGCTGCTGCCCCTGGCGCAGCTCGGCAGCACCGCGTTCGCCGTCACCGTACTGATCGTCTCGCAGGGCATCTCGTCCTTCACCACGCCGGTCGGGAACGTCGGGGTCATGACCCTGATCCAGAAGGCCACACCCCCGCAGGCGATGGGCCGGGTCGGCGGGGCCTCCCTTCCGCTCGTCTGGGGCGCCAACGCGGCGGGCCCGCTGCTGGGCAGCGCGGTGGCCGTGACGATCAGCAATGTCGCCGCCTTCTACCTGGCCGCTGTACTGGCCGTGGTCGCCGTGGTCTGGGTTGTGCTGGGCGCGGTTCCCCGGCTGGTCGACGACGTCCCGGAGGACATGCGCGTGGTCGTCGACTGACCGGCCGCCGGCCGGACCACCCTGCGCTGCCCTCCCCGCACGAGCACCCGCCGCCGATCCGCCCGCACCGGGCCGGTCGGCGGCACTCCGCACCGTGACCAGAGAGGACTACATGATCAGCGAGCAGGACGCCCCGGCCGTCCGGGAAGCCGATACGGATACGACCCTGGTCTCCAGGATCGAGGATTTCGCCCGTACCACCCCGCAGGCGCCTGCCGTCCGGCACGGCGGCCTGGAACTGACGTACCAGGAGCTGAACCGGCAGGCCGACGAACTCGCCCGGCGACTGGCCGGACTGGGAGTGCGGCGCGGGGACATGATCGCCATGTACCTGGGCCGCTCGGTCGAGTGGGTGGTCGGCATGGCCGGCTGTCTGAAGGCCGGCGGCGTCTGCATGCCGCTGGACCCGGCCGTCCCGGCCGAGCGGTTCAGCCGGGCGATCGGCGCCGGTCACCCCACCGCCGTGGTGACCGCCGCCCCCGGCCGGAGCACCGGCAACCCCCTCCCGCCCGTTCCCGAGGGGCTGCCCGTGCTGACCCTCGACGCCGGCGTCCCGGCCGGAGACGGCTTGTCCGGCCCGCGCGCCGGGGACGGTCTGCCCGGTCCGCGTCCGGCACCGCGCCGGGAGGAACTCGCCTACGCCATGTACACCTCGGGCTCCTCCGGGGAGGCCAAGATCGTGCTGGCGCAGCACTCCTGGCTGGCCCTCAGCGCCGCCCGCAGCGCCACGATCAATGCCACCACCGCCGCCGACCGGGGCTCCTGGCTGGGCGCGGCCGGCGCGGGGATCGCACTGCACGAGGTCGGCGGTCTGCTCTGGCAGGGCGCGCACATCGTGATCGGTGACCACGACGTGATCGCCTCTCCGCCCGCTCTGCGGGACTGGCTGCTGGCCGAGCGGATCACCCAGAGCTTCGTGATCACTCCGGTCGGGGAGGTGCTGCAGAACCTGCCCTGGCCGCGCGACTGCGCCCTGCGGCTGCTCACCCTGGGCGGTGACCGGCTGAACCGGTGGGGACCGGCGGACCTGCCCTTCGAGGTCGCCGTCTCGTACGGCAGCCTGGAGGCGTTCCAGATCACCAACTCGTGCCACCCCTGGCCCGAGCGGTGCACCCCCGCCACGGCCACCGACGCCGACCGGGCCGCCGCTCCGCCGGTGGGCCGCCCGATCGACGGGGTCACCGTCCATCTGCTGGAGGACGACGGGCTGACGCCCGTCGACGGCGGCATCGGTGAGGTGTGGATCGACTCGGACTGTCTGAGCCTGGGCTATCTGGGGGATCCGGCGCAGACCGCGGACCGGTTCCGGCCCAACCGGTTCGGCGCCCCGGGCAGCCGGATCTACCGCTCCGGTGACGCCGGACGGTTCCGCCCCGACGGCATCCTGGAGCACCACGGCCGGATCGACGACATCGTGAAGATCCGCGGCCACCGGGTGGAGCTGGGCGATGTCGAGTGGGTGCTCGGCGAGCACCCGGACGTCCGGCAGGTGGCCGTGGTGGCGACCATGGACGGCGACCAGCGCCGGCTGGTGGCCTGTTTCGTCGGAGAGCGGGAGGTCTCACCGCTGGAGCTGCGCAACCATGTGGTGGAGCGGTTGCCGGACTGGATGATCCCGGTCGCCTATGTGCAGCTGGCCGAGCTCCCGGTGAACACCTCCAACAAGATCGATCGCCGTCGGCTGCCACCGGCGGACTGGACCCGCGGGCGCCCGGCACGCGCCTGGCGGGCGCCCGCCCCCGGGGCGGAGACCCAACTGGCCCGGCTCTTCGCCGACCTGCTGCGGGTGGGCCGGGTCGGCGCGGACGACCACTTTCTGGAACTCGGCGGGGATTCCCTGCTGCTGGCCCAGTTGCAGGGGCGGATCGAGCAGGACCTCGGCGCCCGCGTCGAGATGACCGACCTGGTGAGCGACCCGACCATCAGCACCCTGGCCCGGCTGATCCCGGCGGCCACCGCCACCGGCGCCGGAGCGCCCGCACTCCCCCCGATCACGCCCCGGCAGCGCTGAGCACCGCCCGCGCGACCAAACAGGACTCCGCGGATCCACCGATCCGCGGACCGGCATGGAGGCAGGCATGACCACCGAGGCCGCAGACGCGATCGACCGGCTGGTGACCGCGTTCGACCACCACGACCCCGCATACACCCCGCAGACCGCGCAGCGCGTGAACAGAGAGATCCGGGAACGGGGGGTGACCTGGTCGCCCGCCTACGGCGGGATCTGGATCCTGTCCCGGTACGCCGACGTGCGCGCCGCCCTGGCGGACTGGCGGACCTTCAGCTCGGCCCGCGGCGTGCACTTCCCGCGGGCCGAGGGGATGCCGATGTTCTCGCCCATCGACTACGACCCGCCGCGGCAGCGCGAGATCCGTGACCGGATGGCCGCCCCGGTGACCCGGGAGGCGGTCCACGGACTGGAACCGGAACTGCGCCGGATCGCCGCCCGTCTGCTCGCACCGGTGGTCGAACGCGGGTACGGGGATCTGATGGCCGAAGTGGCCGAGCCGTTCGCGATCGAGGTGCTGGGGGTGGCCTTCGGGCTCTCCGAGACCTGCCGCGGCCGGATCCGCGAGGCGACGCGGACGATGTGGACGTACATCTCCAGCGACCGGGACGCGAGCAAGTTCTGGCCGGCGTTCCACGCCCTGCTCGCCGACGAGATCGAGCGGGTGCGGCGCGAGCCGGACGGCAGCTATATCGCCCGGCTGGCGGCGATGCGGCAGGACGGGCGACCGCTGCCGGACGAGGAGCTGTACTCGATCATCGTCAGCTTCTGTGTCGCCGGGCACGACAACACGATGAACTCGATCACCCGTCTGGTGCACACCCTGGCCGGGGATCCCGCCCTTCAGCTGCGGCTGCGCCGCGAACCCGCACTGCGCCCCGCCGTCGCGGAGGAGGCGCTGCGCCGCTGGTGCCCCACCGACCGGTTCACCCGGATCACCACCCGCGAGGTCACCGTCGCCGGCACCGTCATCCCGGCCGGGGCCCGGGTGGTGCTGCTGTTCGACGCGGCCAACCGGGACCCGGAGAAGTTCCCCGGCCCGGACCGCTTCGACCCCGACCGCGGGAACTCCCACCAGCACCTCGGGTTCGGGCACGGCATCCACCACTGCATGGGCCTGCATCTGGCCAGGGCCGAGTTCGCCGCGGTGCTCGACGAGCTGGCCGGACTGCCGGTGTTCGACCTGGAGGGGCCCAGTGAGCTGCATTTCGAGAACGGCCGGCATGTGATGTTCGACCGGGTGTCGGTGCGGTTCCGCACCGGGGAGGAGCGCTGAGATGACCGCCGAGACGACCACCGGCAGGGCGGGGGTGCCCGGCCCTGCCGCCGAACCGGGCACGGCGTACGGCACGACCGCCGGGCCGGCGGGACCGCCGCCCACCCTGCTCATCGATCTGGCGACCGGCCTGTGGCGGGCGCAGACCCTGACCGCGGCGATCGAGACCGGAGTCTTCGAATCCCTGGCCGCCGGCGCGGCCGACGCCCCCGGACTGGCCGCCCGGCTCGGCATCGGCGAGCGTCCGGCCGAGATCCTGCTGACCGCGTGCACCGCGCTGGGGCTGCTGGAGCAGGAGGACGGGCGCTACCGCAACGGTGCCGTGGCCGATCACTACCTGGTGCCCGGCCGGCCCGACTACTTCGGCGGCTATGTGCGGATGGTGGCCCAGTACACCGCGCCCGGGTGGCTGCGCGCGACCGACGCGGTGCGCACCGACGCGCCCAGCAAACCGGTGCCCGACCCGGACCGGAACATGTTCGAGGAGGGCAACCGCCCACAGGCCTTCTGGGACGGGCTCTACGCGTTCTCCACCCTCACCGCCCGCCGGATGGCCGGAGCGCTGGACCTGTCCGGCGTACACCGGATCCTCGATGTCGGCGGAGGAGCGGGGGCCACGCTGATCGAGCTGTGCCGGCAACACCCGCATCTGAACGGAACCGTGCTGGATCTGCCGCATGTGTGCGAGCTGGCGCGGAAGCGGATCGACTCCGCCGGGCTGTCCGGCCGGATCGGCACCGCGGCGGCCGACTTCTTCGCCGACCCGCTGCCGTCCGGGCACGATGCCGTACTGCTGTCGATGATCATGCACGACTGGGACGAGACCCAGAACCGGCGGATCCTCGCCGCCTGTCTGGACGCGCTGCCCGCGGGCGGCACCGTGCTGATCAGTGAGCTGCTGGTCGCGGACGACAAGTCCGGTCCGGTGGACGCGGCCCTGATGAGCATGAACATGCTGGTGGGCACCTGGGGGCGGAACTACACCGCGGCCGAGTACGCCGACTGGCTGCGCGACGCCGGCTGCGTACGGGTGCGTACGGTCCGGTTCGACGCGCCGGGAGCCAACGGAGTGGTGATCGGGGAGAAGGCATGATGAACCCGGAGCAGCGACGCTGGTTCCTGCGCGAGCCGTCCCCCGATGCCCGGATGCTCCTGCTGTGCATGCCCTACTCCGGGTGCGGCGCGTCCATGTACCGGGCGTGGCCTGCCACCATCGGCGAGGCCGAGGTGGTCCCGCTGCAACTGCCCTGGCGCGAGAACCGGATCCGTGAGCCGCACTTCGGCACCTACCAGGAGCTGGCCAAGGCTCTGCTGGACGATGTCGGGGAGCTGCTCACCGCGCGCCCGTACGCGCTGTTCGGGCACTGCGGAGGCGCACTGCCGGCGTTCGAGACGGTGATCCAGATCGCGCGGCGCGGACTGCCGGCACCGCGGCGGTACTTCGTGTCCAGTCAGGTGGCGCCGCAGGACGGTCCCTGGGGGCGCTTCCTCGGTCTGAGCGAGCAGGAACTGCGCGACGAGATCGCCGGACTGCTGACCGCGATGGGCGCCGCGGCCTCGGCCGGCGAGCTGGTCGACCTGTTCATCGAGGTGATGGAGGCCGACCTGGAGGCCAACCGGCAGTACTACTACGGTCAGGCCGGCTCCGTGCCCTGCCCGATCACCGCGCTGGGCTGGAGCGACGACGTCGAGGTGCCGCACACCCTGATGGGTGGCTGGGGGGCCTGGGCGGCCACGGAGAAGAAGGTCCTGCCGGGCACGCACTACAGCTTCCTGGACGCGCCGCCCGAGCTGATCGGGGTGCTGGCGGACCGGCTCCGCACCGGATCCCAGCCCCGGGAGCCGGAACCGGCGGGCTGAGCGGATCGCCCGCGTCCGGACAGCCCGTATCCGCACGGCCCGCGTCCGGACGGCCCGCGTCCGGACAGCCCGCGTCCGGGCGGCGGTGAGAACCAACGGCGGTGAGAACGAACAGGACCCCGGCACCTCGGTGCCGGGGTCCCGTCGTCGTCCGCGCGCCGGATCAGTTCAGCGTTACGGGTAACGGCGCGGCCGTGCCGACGGGTGTGCCGGCCGGACCGGGCCGGCCGTGCCGGAGCGTCGCCGGGGCGCCCAGCCGCGCCGCCTCGACGGACACGATCCGGTAGATCGTGGCGGCGGTGGAGTGGCTGAGCATGCCGCGCACCCCGTGCAGCTGGATACACAACCGGGCCGCGGCCAGGGCATGTTCGGTGGCGGCGGCCAGCAGCCGGGTGGCCGGGCCTGTGCAGTCCTGGTGCCGGTCGTGCCGCCAGGCCGCCTCATGCAGCAGCAGCCGCCATCCGTCGGCCAGCCCGACCAGGCGGGCCAGCCGGTGTGCCACGGTCTGCAGTTCGGCGAGCGGCTTACCGTACTGCTGTCTGCGCCGCACATGCCGCGTCGCCGTCCCGAGCGCGCGGTCGGCCAGGCCGAGCAGCAGGGCGGCCTGGCGGATGCGGGCCGCGTCCAGCGCCCGGACCCGCCGCTCGCGCGAGACCACCACCTCGCACACCGGTGTGCCGGTGAAGGACAGCGACAGCGCGGGCTGGCCGAGGTGTTCGGAGGTGAGGCCGGTGCATCCGGCGGCGCCGGTGTCGACCAGGAACCATCCGCCCGCGCCGGCCTCGGTGCTCGCCCGCGCCAGCACCAGCCGGAGGGCGGGCACCGGCAGCGGCCCGGCCTCGCCCCACAGCAGGCCACCTCGCTCCCGCAGCGCGCCCACCGTCCCGGTGACGCCCACGCCGGCCGCGTGGCCGGTGCCGGTGATGATCGCGGCCAGCGCGTCCTGAGGCACATCGGCGGGTTCGAGCAGGTCGAGCACGAGCATGGTCTCCCGGTGGCCGGGCAACGGCTGCAGTGCGTACCCCAGTCGCTGGGAGACGGTGACGTCCGCGCTCAGCCCGAGCCCGAATCCGCCCAGTTCCTCGGGCATCCCCAGCTCGGGCACACCGAGCGCGGCAAGCGCCAGATACAGGTCACCGGTCGAGGTCAGCGCGGTGTCCACCGCGGCGGCCAGCCGTTCCTGCACCGGGTCGTCGCGCAGATCCATGTCTCAGCCGCCTTCCGGAACGTCGATCAGCCGAGCACCGGCCACGATGTCGAGCAGCACCTCGGAGGCGCCGCCGGAGATGCCCATCCCCGGGGCCTCGCGGTGGGCGGCCTCCAGCGCGGCCCACCCCCGGTCGGGACCGACCGCCGGTTCGCCGAGGTCGAACCGCGGCAGCACCAGGTCAAGACCGAGCAGGTCGTACCCCAGCCAGGCCACCTCCTGTGCGGTCTCGCTGCAGTGCCACTTGGCCAGCGAGGCCAGGGCGATGTCCGGCTCGTCGTCCTGAAGCCGTTGCAGGGCCCGGCAGGTCAGCAGCCGGCTGGCGTCGACCCGGGTGCGGGCCCGGTCCAGCGCCGCGCACTCGTGCGGTTCGAGCTCCCGCCCGCCGCGCACCAGCCGCTCCGCGATCATGTCGAGCCAGTACCGGGCGCGCACGTAGTAGTCCAGCCCGCTGCGCTCCGCCGAGAACATCCGGGTGATCAGTCCCCAGCCCTGGCCGACACCGCCCACGATCGCCTCGTCGGGCAGACGTACCCCGGTGAGCCGGACGTCGTGGAACTGCTCGTTCGCCAGGCTGGGGAGCGGGCGCACGGTCACCCCCGGCGCGTCCAGCGGTACCAGGAACACGGAGAGCGCCTCGTACCGGCTGGTGTCCGGACCACCGGTGCGGGCCACACACAGCGCGACATCGGCGTAGGCGCTCTTGAGGTTGTAGATCTTGCGCCCCTCCAGGACCCACTCCTGTCCGTCCCGGCTCGCCGTGGTGGTGATTCCGGCCAGGTCCGAGCCATGGTCGGGCTCGGTGAACAGGATGCACGCGGTCAGTTCGCCACGGGCCAGTGCGGGCAGCAGCTCACTCCGCTGCTTCTCGGTGCCGCCTGCCAGGATCAGCGAACCGAAAATCTGCACAGAGATGTAGTACAGGCTCTGTGGGATCCCGTGGCGCACCAGCCGCTCCAGCAGCACGACGGTCGCGGTGAAGTCCGCGTCCCGCCCGCCGAGATGCCTCGGCCAGGCCGGAGCCAGGACGCCGTGTTCGCCGAGCCGCCGGTAGAGCGGGCGGACATCGCCGTCCATCCCGTCGGCCCGCGCGGAGACCTCACGGACCAGCGACTGGATCTCGGAGGAGTTCATCAGACGGTCGATCTCGCGTTCGAACTGGCTCGTCTGCGGTGGGATCTCGAAGTCCATCTGGGCACTGTCCCAACGTCGACTACGAAGTATCTGTTGACTCTTGAGCGTCTCTCGCAGAAAGACTGTATATCATCTGTAGTGAATTGCACGCTGACTGGGAGGACAGTGGCATGCGTCAACAGAGCGAGTTGCTTCGTCGACTGCGCCAGCTCCCCGGGGGGCGCCGGGAAGAGCTGCTTGCCCGGCTTGAGGGAGTCTCCTCGGGAATCCGATCGGCCCCGCTGTCGTACCGGCAGGAGCAGCTCTGGCTGTTCGACCGGTTCGCTCCCAGCAGCCTGGCCTACGGCCTCGGCTTCGCCTTCCCGATCGAGGGCCGGCTCGACTCCGACGCGCTGCGCGCGGCCCTGGGCGACCTGCTGGAGCGGTACACGGTGCTGCGCTCGACCTTCCCGGACGAGGACACACGGGGCACCCAGCAGGTGCAGCCGGTGCCCGAGGTACGGCTGGAGGTGGAGGACGTCCCCGACGGGCGGCTGCGTCCGCGCGCGGACGAGGTGGTGCAGGGTGAGCTGCGCCGCGGACTGGACCTCAACACCGGTCCGATGGTCCGTTTCCGGCTGCTGCGGGCCACCGCGGAACAGCATCTGCTGGTGCTGAGCACCCACTACATCGTGCTGGACCCGCGCTCGGCGCGGGTGCTCCAGCGCGATCTGACCTTCGCGTACCGCGCCCGGGTGGGCGGCGCTCCACCGCGGTGGCCGCGGGAGCCGGTCGACTTCGGCAGCTACGCGGGATGGCAGCGGGACTGGAGCACACAGGACGCCGCCCGCGAGGCCGCCGACCACTGGCGTGACGCCCTGGCCGGCTGGGAGGGCACCGAGCTGCCTCCGGACGCTCCCCGTGCGCGCCTGCTCGACCTGAGCAGCGATGTGGTCCGGGTGCCCATGCCCCCGGAACTGGCCGCCGCTGCCGACACCCTGGCGGGACCGGACACCGAACGCGACGACGTCCTGCTGGCCGCGTTCCTGGTCGTGATCGCCCGGCACACCGCCCGGGGCGATCTCACGGTCGGATTGCCGTTCGACGTCACCGGCCCGTTCGACGCCGACCGGCTGGTCGGCGACTGCGGCAATCTGATGCCGCTGCGGGTGGAGCTGGACGAGGCGGACAGCTTCGCCGCCGTGGTGGCCCGGGTGCGCGCCGCCCGGCAGGCCGGTGCCCAGCACGCCACCCTGCCGTTCAAGCTGATCCTGGACGCGCTCGGCGTGGAGCCCGACGCCGGCCGGCTGCCCCTGGTGCAGATCGGCTTCGCCACCGTGGGCGAGCCGGCTGAGCCGGTCGGAGCGGACGGAGCGGTCGGGCCGGACGGTTCACCCGGGGCGGACGAGGCGGACGGGGCGGACGGGGTCCGGATCGGCTGCGAGCAGATCGACGCCGGCGCCGGGACGTTCGAGCTGGCACTTGAAGTCGGTGACGGGGAGCGGCCCACCCTGGCGGTCCGGTTCGCCACCTCGCTGTACCGCCGTTCCACGGCCGCCCGCCTCCTGGACCGCTATCTGCGGACCCTGGGCGCGCTGTGCGAGCGGCCCGACCGGCCACTGGGCGACACACCGCTGGGCACCCCGCAGGAGCGCGCGGACGTGCTGGAGCGCTGGAACGCGCCGATCGGTGAGCCGCTCGACACCCCGCTGCACGAACTGTTCGCCGACGTCGTCGCGGCGGACCCCGACCGCACCGCGCTGGTCTGGCAGGACGGCGGTCTGAGCTACCGCGGGCTGGACGTCTGGTCCCGGCGGATCGCCGGCCGGCTGGTGGCCGCCGGTGTCGGCCTCGGCGACCTGGTGCCGGTGGTGATGGAGCGGGGCCCGGCCCTGATCGCCGCCGTACTCGGTGTGCTGCGCGCCGGGGGCGCCTACGTCCCGGTGGACGCCGGCCAGCCGGACGAGCGGCTGGCGATGATCCTCCAGGACACCGGGGCCCGGACGGCCGTGGTCTCCCCGGGCACCGCCGACCGGATCCCGCACCCGCTGCGGCTGGTCGTAGGCACCGACCCGGAGGACGGGGCGGACGGGACGCAGGACGGGCCGGACGCGGGTCATCCGGGCACCCCGGTCGCCGTACCGCCCGCCTCGGCCGCGTACGTGATCTACACCTCCGGCTCCAGCGGCCGGCCCAAGGGCGTGGTGGTCGAGCACCGCAACGCCGCCAACTTCGTCCGTACCGTGCGCGGGATGTTCGGCCTCTCCCCGAAGGACCGGATCCTGCACTTCGCCTCACCCGGCTTCGACGTCTCGGTGTTCGAGATCTTCGGCTCGCTGCTCAACGGCGCCGTCCTGTACGTGCTCCACGAGGACCAGCGGCGTTCGGTGGACGCCCTCGACGCGGTGCTGCGCGAGCAGCGGATCACCGTGGTCGACCTGCCGCCGGCGGTCATGGACCTGCTCGCCCCGGAGGGTTACCCCGACCTGCGGGTGGCGTTCGTGGGAGGCGAGGCGTTCACCGGGGAGCTGACCACCCGGTGGGCCCGTGGCCGCGGGTTCTGGAACGGCTACGGCCCGACCGAGACCACGGTGACCGTCGTGGCCAAGAAGTGCGAGGGCGAGTGGACCTCATCGCCGCCGATCGGCCGGGCGATGGCCAACCACCGCGCCTATGTGGTGGACGGCGCCGGGGTGGGCGTGCTCCCGCCCGGCGCGATCGGTGAACTGGCCATCGCCGGGCTGGGCGTGGCCCGCGGATACCTCGGCCGGCCCGACCTGACCGCCGACCGGTTCCGGCCCGACCCGGACGGTCCGCCCGGCTCGCGCCGCTACCTCACCGGCGACCTGTCGTTCTGGGACGAGGCCGGGGACCTGTGCTTCGTCGGCAGGGCCGACCGGCAGGTGAAGGTCCGCGGTGTGCGGATCGAGCTGGGTGAGGTGGAGGCCGCGCTCCAGGCCGTGGACGGTGTCGCCCAGGCGGTGGCCGAGGTGGCCACCGACCCGCGGTCCGGCGCCCTGCTGATGGCGTACGTGGTGCCCGAGCGCCCGGGTGAGCTGCATCTGGACACGGTCCGCTCCGCGGTCGCCGGCCGGCTGCCGTCCGCCATGGTCCCCTCGGTGCTGGTGCCGCTGGAGTCGGTCCCGCTCACCCCGAGCGGGAAGATCGACCGGCGCAAGCTGCCCGCCGTGGAGTTCGCGCAGGTCGACGAGGTGACCGAGGCCGACGAGGAGAACAGCACGCCCGTCGAGCGCACCATGCGCGAGGAGGTGTTCGCCCCGCTCCTGGGCGCCCGGATCGGCAACGACGTGAACTTCTTCGCCGCCGGCGGCACCAGTCTGCAGGCGATCCAGCTGTCTTCCCGGGTGAACGCGGTGTTCGGGGTCTCGCTGCCGATCGCAGACTTCTTCGCCACCCCCACGGTGTCCGGTCTGGCCGCGCTCGTCGCCACGGCGACCTCGGGCCAGGGAGCCCAGCGGGACGCGCTGGCCGAGGCGCTGGAGCTGGTGGAGGGGCGCAGCGACGCGGAGATCGCCGAGCTGGCAGCCGAGCTGGACAAGGAGGGCGCTCGATGAGCACGGGCGCCCCCGTGAGGGCGGCCACGGACATCGGGGCCACGGACACCGGACCGGACATCGGACCGGTGAGCTTCACCGCGGATTCGCGCTGGGTGCGCCGGGTGCCCCGGGAGGACGCCCGGATGCGGCTGATCTGTCTGCCGTTCGCCGGTGGTGGCGCGTCCGTGTACCAGCGGATGGCGGCGCTGCTGCCGTCCTGGGTGGAGATCCTCGCCGTGCAGTACCCGGGGCGCGAGGACCGGTCCCGGGAGGATCCGCCGAGCAGCGTCGCCGGGCTGGTCACGGCCTGCGCCATCGCCCTGCGGCCGTACACCACCATGCCGTACGCGCTGTACGGACACTGCGCCGGCGGTCTGCTGGCCTTCGAGATCGCGCACGCGATGGGCCAACGGTTCGGGGTCTGGCCGCAGCGGCTGATCGTCGGTGAGCAGCCCGCCCCGCAGGCCCCGCCGCCGGACGAGCCCCTGCATCTGCTGCCGGACGAGAAGCTGCTGGCCACCGTGAGCGAGCGCGGCGGACTGCCCGAGGCGGTGGCCCGCAACGCGCAACTGCTGGAGTTCCTGCTGCCGTTGCTGCGCGGCGACTTCGCGCTCTGGGAGAACTACCGGCATCTGCCGCGCCCCCCGCTGCCGGTCCCGATCACCACCGTCCGCGGTCTGACCGGCTCGGTGGACGAGACGGCCCTGGCCGGCTGGGCCGAGCAGACCAGCGTCGGTCGCACCGCCCTGAGCGTCGAGGGCGGTCACTACTTCGTCGTCGGACTGACCGCGGGGGCGGCGGGCCGGATAGGCGGCGTGCTCTCCGCCGGACCGCAGGCCGCCCCCGACGGAAGGACACCCGCGTGAGCACCGTCTCCGCCACCACCACCGCCACCGCTGCCGCTGCCGCTGCCGGACGGATGACTCCGGAGGCCATCGCCCGGATCGCGGCCGACGCGGCGGGGGTCCAGGACGCCGCCGCCGTGTACGACCGCCGGCTGCGCTCCCCCGGCTCGCGGCGGGCGGCGCCCGGGGCGGGCACCGGCGGCGTCCCGGCCGGCACCGATGTCCCGGCCGACCGTCCTGCGCTGGTCCACGGGCCGGAACCGGTGCTGCCGCCGGACGCGGTGGCGACCTTGCCGCAGGCGCTGGCCCGTGCCGCGCGGATGGCCCCCGGCCGCGGTACCACCTATCTGCTGCCGGACGGCGGCACCGACCGGCAGACCTACGCCGAGCTGTACGACGAGGCCCGCCGGATGCTGGGCGGGCTGCGCGGGCACGGCCTGGCCGCGGGCGACTCCGTCCTGCTCCAGTGCGCCGACAGCCGGACCTTCGTCACCGCCTGGTGGGCGTGCGTACTGGGCGGATTCCTGCCCACCCCGGTGGCCCCGGCGCCGGAGTACGCCACCGACAACGCCGGCGTGCGCAAGCTCGCCTCGGCCTGGGAACTGCTGGACCGCCCGCCGGTGATCGCCGACCCCGGGCTCCTGGACGGGGTGCGCTCGCTGGCCGCCCGGCTGCCCGGCGGCGAGGCGCTGCGCGTAC
Source organism: Streptomyces sp. NBC_00872 (assembly GCF_045161915.1). Lineage (NCBI taxonomy): Bacteria > Bacillati > Actinomycetota > Actinomycetes > Kitasatosporales > Streptomycetaceae > Streptomyces > Streptomyces sp. NBC_00872. The sequence goes on from NZ_CP108806.1 coordinate 582,980, forward strand.
TGGACGCCGGCACGCTGCTCGGCCCGGAGCCCGCCGACTGGTCGGTCCCCGACCCGGACGAGCTGATCGTCAATCTGCTCACCTCCGGCAGCACCGGTACACCCAAGTGCGTGCAGCACCGCCATCACACCATCGTCGCCCGGACCTACGCGGCGATCGCCGCGAACGGCTTCACCGAGCACGAGGTCTCGCTGAACTGGATGCCGCTGGACCATGTGGGCGGCATGATCATGTTCAACCTCCGGGACGTGTTCCTCACCTGCGAGCACATCAATGTGCGGACCGAGTCGGTGATCCGCCGCCCGCTGCTGTGGCTGGACTGCCTGGACCGGTTCCGGGCCACCTCCACCTGGGCGCCGAACTTCGCGTTCTCGCTGGTGTGCCAGCGCGCCGAGGAGATCACCGCCGGGGGCTGGGACCTGCGCGCCCTGACCAATGTCTGCAACGCCGGCGAGGCCGTGGTCGCCCGCACCGCCCGTCGCTTCCTGGAACTGCTCGCCCCGCACGGGCTCCCGGCCGACGCCATGGTGCCCTGCTGGGGGATGTCGGAGACCTCCTCCGGGGTGACCTACGCCCGTATGCGCCTCGACGAACCGTCGGCCGGCACCATCGCGCTGGATCCGGCCTCGCTGGACGGCGGGCTGCGCGAACTGCCGGCCGGCACGCCGGGCGCGGTGGTGGTGACCGAGGTCGGCGCGCCGGTGCCCGGGGTGGCACTGCGGATCGTGGACCAGGAAGGGAGCGTGCTGCCCGAGGGCCGCGTCGGCCGGCTGCACGTGTCCGGCCGTACCGTGCAGAACGGGTACGCGCGCAACGAGCGGGCCAACCGGGAGAGTTTCACCGCCGACGGCTGGTTCGACACCGGGGATCTGGGATTCCTGCGCGACGGCCGGCTGTTCCTGACCGGCCGTCGGAAGAACATGGTGATCGTCAACGGGGCCAACTTCCCCGCGCACGAGATCGAGGCCGTGGTGGAGCAGGTCCCGGGCGTGCGGCCGGCCTCCTCGGCGGTGGCCGGGGTGCCGGACGAGGACACCGGTACCGACGCCCTGGTGGTCTTCTTCGTGCCCGACACCGATGACGTGCCCGCCCTGGTGGACGCCATCCGTACCGCGCTGGCCCGCGATCTGGCCCTGCGCCCGACCTTCCTGGTGCCGGTGACGGCGCGGGAGTTCCCCAGGCAGAACGGCGGGAAGGTGCAGCGCGAGCGGCTGCTGGAGGGCTGGCGCGACGGACGGTTCGACGACCGCTGCTACGGCAGGGAGACGGACGGTGCCGTCGCGGGCACCGCGTCCGGCGACGGGACCGGTACCTCGGCGCTGGCGGTCGGCTGGGAGCCTGCCGGAACACCGTTGCGGCCGAGATCGGCCGGTCCCCTGGTGGCGTGTGTCCACGGTCCCGTGGCCGGCTGGCTGGACGGGGTGACCGACGCCGTGGTCCCGGCCGGCACCGACCCGGCGCGGCTCGCCCAGGACTTGGAGCGGGCCCTGGAACAGGCCGGCGGGCAGGTCCCGGACGACCTGGCCGGGGAGGACGGCGGCTCTGTGCCGCAGGTGCTGTTCGTGGCCACCGGCGATCCCGCGGCGGCGCCCGCCGACGGGGACACCGGCGTGCTGGCGCGGTTCCTCGCCGTGGCCTCGGCGCTGGTACGGGTCCGGCCCGGCGCCGAGCTCACCGTGCTGACCCGGGGCGCCGCGCAGACCGCCCCGGGCGACCGGGTGGTACCGGGCCGGGCGGGGCTGACCGCGCTGGTACGGACCGCTCGCTCGGAGCGTCTGGTCGCCCGCACCGCGCTGATCGACGCCCCTGCCGACGCCGGGGAGGACGAGCTGGCCGCGCTGGCCGGTCTGCGGCACGACGGCGACGTGGTCGCCGTACGTGACGGCGCCCCGCTTCAGCAGCGGCTGCGCACGGTGCCGTTGCCGGAGGCGTTCGACGTACCCACCGATGTGCTGCCCCGCGGCGGCACCTGTCTGCTGACCGGCGGCATCGGCGGTCTGGGGCGGACCGTGGCCGAGTATCTGGTGGTCGCGCACGGCGCCAGGCTGCTGATCGTCGGACGGACCCCGGAGGCGCGGCTGGACACCGACGCGAGGGAGGCGCTGGAGATCCTCGCCGCGGTCGGCGAGGTCCGCTACCGACAGGCCGACGCCGCCGACGCGGACGCGCTGGCCCGCGAGGTGGCCGAGTCCGAGGCGTCCTGGGGGCGCGGGCTGGATCTGGTGGTGCACCTGGCCGGGGCCCCGGTCGCGGCGCAGTGGGAGCGGCTGTCCGAACACGAGCTGCGGGCCGAGTCCGCGGACTGGCTGGACCGGATGCTGCGGCCCAAGGCCGGTGGCTGCGCGGCCGTGGACCGGCTGCTGGCGGCCCGGCCGGACACCGCGGTGATTCTGTTCTCGTCGGTGAACGGGCTGTTCGGCGGCACCGGCTTCGGGGCCTACGCCGCCGCCAACGCGGTGCTGGACGGCTGGGCCGAGCACTGGGCGGCGACCGGCAGGCGGGCGCAGAGCCTCGCGTGGAGCATGTGGGACGGGCCGGGGATGAACCAGGGCAGCCCGCTGGTGGCTGCCGCCCGTCACCGCGGGCTGGGCCTGATCGATCCGGCCCGGGGCACGGTGGCGTTGCTCGGTGCCCTGCACACCGGGGCGGTGCATCTGCTGATCGGCGCGGATCCCGCGAACGAGCAGATCAAACCGTTCCTGGCGGCCGACCAGCTGCGCGGCGGCACGATCGCGGTGGCGGTGGTGCCCCGGCCCGGCGAGGACCCGCAGCGGGTCAGGGCCGCGGTGGCGACCCGGCTGGCCGGTCAGGGGATCTTCGCCCGGGTGGCGGTGACCTCCCGGATAGAGCGCGACCGCGGTGGCGTCCCCGACCCGGCGGCGGTACTGGCCGCCCTCGGCTCAGGCGGCGCCGGCTATGTGGCGCCCGAGGGCAGGCTGGAGGAGCTGGTGGCCGGGGCCGCGGCGGATGTACTGGGGGTGTCCCAGGTGGGCCGGGACGACTCGTTCTTCAGTCTGGGATGCGACTCGGTACGGGCGGTGCAGCTCGCCGAGGCGCTCAGTGAGCGTCTCGGCGGCCGGGTCTCCGTGGGCTCGCTCTACGAGTCACCGACGGTGCGCTCGCTGGCGGTCAGCATCACGCCCTGACCGCCGAGGCGGCCGGACCGGATGCCGTGACTCATGGAACGTCAGGCCGCGCCGTGGTCACCGCGGGAATGCGCGAATCGATCGTAGGAATCGCGGGAATCGTCAAACGCAGCGACGACGCCGGAGACACTTCGTGTCGTCGCTGCGTACCCCAACGGCAGCGGAGCTTCGCCTCCGCACTGCCGTAACTCTCTCACTAGTGCTGTGGCCGGGAAGGTTTGCCGGGGGCTCGCGGCGTCCGGTGCGGTGGATCGCAAGGCGGAGGATCGCGCTCGTACTGGACGTACTCGCGCGACTCCGACAACGCGGCGAGGTGCCGTGCCGGGCGTCGCGAGCCGGTGAACCTTTCCGGTCACAGCACTAGCCTCGCGCCCGGCGGGAGTCGCCGGGCTTCGTCGTCTCCTCCAGATGCCCCATACGACGGAGTCTGTCCACCCATGACTGTGCGGTGTAGCGGGGCACGCCGTAGTGCCGGGCTACTTTTCCTACACTGCCGGTTTCGAGGAACACACCCTTGACCTCGTCCGCGTCAGGCATCTTGCGGTACGGGCGCTCGCTCTGTCCTTCGACCACGGGAGTCGTCGCTGCACGCTTAAGACTCTCCGCCTCGTCCCTGGAGTGGGCGGGAGCAGCCTGAGAAGGGGTCTGGGAAGGGGTCCGGGAAGCAACCCCGCTCACCGCCCTGGCCAGCATCTCGAAGTCGATGTCGAGTGCGGCTCGCGGAGGGATGCCGCCTTCCTCGGAGGCACGAACAATCAGCTCAACTATCCGCGGCGTACCGTCAGCGCCGCGCTGCATCACCGCGGTGATCGTCGCCGGCGCCTCGTCGACGCTTCCATCGGACGCTTCGACAGTAATCGTCCATTTCATGTGACACCCACATTCATGAGCTCTTGGGATGGCCCCTCGCGCGCGACGAGAGTGAGCATCCCCCGTGAAGGCCACACGCAAGAACAACCCTCACGCCTGCCACTTGAGAGTTGCTCTGAAGTGTCCACTGCTCTCATCGACTATGGTAGCAAACACCAAACAAGAATCCAGCCACACTGCGTCACACACCCCGCGTAGATTCGGTCCCTGATGTAGCATTCTGTCTGAGTACACCTGGATCCGAAGATCCAACACCCCGAAGCACGTCAGCACCACGACTGCGGTCGGAGGTGTCCCTGAACAGCCAGGCCACGCTCCGGTTTCCCGAGACCCGATGCGCCGGCGCGAACGGCCCGCGCCAGAGGGATCAGCCACCCGCGACTGCCCATGACCACTCGACACGGTGGCCGAAAGATTGCGCTCCGAGGCTTGGAATCGGGCCCGCGAAGCCGTTGTCTCCTTGGGCCTGTTCGTAGTGAGCCATCAATGAACTGACCGAGAAGAGCCGTCGGCGACACGCGGCGCCGTAACGTTCCTGCTGTCGAACGGCGGTGTCGCCGCGAGCGACGCGGCCGGACCCCTCGGGTGCGACGCGGGCCGGCCCTCTCCCGACGCCAGGTCTCCCCCCGCCATCCCAACCGCCCCACCAGCGACGGGAGTTCCTGTCCGGGATTCCGCAACAGGCGACAAGAGCCCGTCCTGGTCTCGGCCGGTCCCGTCCGGGTCCCGTCCGGGGTCTCCGCTGTTCGAGGCGCGGGCCTCAGCCGCTCCGCCGACGGCGCGCGCCGGGGCGGGAAGTGTACGGCGCGGGCGTGCGGCAGGGGTGCGCGCCCGCTGAGTGCTGCCGTCCGCCGGGACACCACACTTTCGGTAGCTCCCCCCTTCCCCGTCGCCGCCGAGATGCTGAGGACTCGCCTCTTACGCCATGTCCATGTCGGGTTGGCCTTCCAGCCGGCGCGTCCGTGGTGGAGCGAGGCGTGTCCGCTGTCGGCCGGTAGAGCTGACAGCCCGTCATCCCACCAGGCCACGGCCTCGGGTCGTGGGTACCGGAAGGATTCCACATGCCCAAGACGAAGAGGAAGCTGCTCGGCGCGGTCGGCGCGGCCATCACCGTTCTGGCGGTTCTGGGCGCCTGCCCGGCGCAGGGCGCACCGGGCAGGGACAAGGACAAGAAGCCCGTCCGCGCGACCGCTCCGAAGGGCGGCGGTCCGGCCCCGGACCACGCGGCCGGTGTCCGCGCCGCGCCGCCGTCGCCCGGCGTGACATCGGCGCTGACGACGATCCAGAAGCGGATCGCCGACTATGTGGCCACGCACGGCACCCGGTACACGTTCGCCAGTTACGTGGATCCCGCCAGCGGGAGGATCGTTCTCGAAACCGACGCGCCGGCCCGCCTCGTGTCCGCGCTGACGGATCTGTCCGGCGCCGGGGCCGCCCAGAGCCAGGCCGCCGCCCGGCTCCAGCTCCGCCCCGGGACCACGACCGACACCTTCCACCGACGCGACGACTCACCGCCGTTCTACGGAGGCGGCGGCCTCGCGGCCGAGGGCCTCCTGTGCTCCTCCGGCTACGCCGTGCAGAGATCCGGCACCAGATTCATGACCAGCGCCGGCCACTGCTTCAACAACGGCACCACCGTCGCGACCGAGTCAGGCGCGAGAACGTACGGCACCGTCTCCGACCGGCGTCTGCCCCCGGTCTCCAATGACGCCGCGGACATGGAACTCATCGGCGGGCAGTCCTACGCGGGCCGCGTCTTCACCGGCGGTGTCACCAGCGACACCAGCGTCCCGGTGGTCTCGGCCGGCGGAGCCGTCGTCGGCTTCAACAACTACTGCCACAGCGGACGCACCACCGGGGAGCAGTGCGGCCACACGGCGACCAGTATCACCGCGCAGGTCTGTACCTCGACGGGCTGCAAGTCGCCCGTCATCGCCTACACCGGCGGCACCCTCCAGCAGGGCGGTGACTCCGGCGGCGCCTTCTACGCCAAGGACAACGCCGGTGCCTACATCCGCGGTCATGTGATCGCGGGCAACAACACCACGGGCTATATCGAGCCGTGGACCGTGGTGGCCGCCATGCTGGGCGTCGCCATCGTGACGGGCTGACCCGTCCGGCCGGGCTGACCCGCCGGCCCGGCCGACCCGTCCGCCCGTGCCCCCCGGTCCGGCCGGCCCGCATTCCCGACCGGTCCTCGACGGCGACGGGGAAGATCTTGCCGGGGCCGGGAACAAAACCCTGTCGGCCGGAATCCAATTGCCGTGCTCATCAACGATGTGGACGCGCGGTGGACGGAACGGTCGGAGAATGTGCTGGCCGTGGACTTCGGCACGTCGACGAGCCGTGCCGTGCTGGTCGGCGTCGACGGACGGGACCGGCTGGTCAAGGATCCGGTGAGCGGGTCATGGCGCTGGGTGTCGGCGGTCTACGCCGATGACGAGGGCCCGGTGTTCGGGGCGGCGGCGTACGGCAGGCGCCAGCGGGACCCGGCGCGTTATCTCAAGGAGTTCAAGCGGCTGCTGGGATCCGACGAGCCGGTGCGGCTGGGGGGCCGGGCCTTCTCCGCCACGGAACTGGTCGCCGGGCTGCTCGGCGCGGTGCGGGACGAGGCCCTGGCGATGCTGCCGTCGGGCTCCGGACTGGGGCGCGTCGTGGTCACCGTTCCGGCGGGCTACGGGCCGGACGGGGCGCGGTGGACGGCGATGCTGGACGCCTGCGGCCTGGCGGGCTTCGAGGACGCGGAGCTGCTGTCCGAGCCGGTGGCGGTGGCGCTGGGTCCTGCGCCCCGGCCGGTGCGGTCCGGGGGCCCGGCCACGGTACTGGTCTATGACTTCGGGGGCGGGACCTTCGACACGGCGCTGGTGCGCTACGGCACCGGGGCGAGCGCGGGCGAAAGCGGCGAGGGACACCTCGTGCCCCGGGTTCTGGGCCACGCCTGTCTGGACTCCTGCGGCGGGCGGGACATCGACGGTGCGCTGGTCCGGTGGCTGCGGGAGACCGGACGGGCGTGGCTGGAGCCGCTGCTGGCCGTCAGGGACGGCGCCGAGCTGGGACGGGCCATGGCACTGGAGGATCTGGCCCGCAGGATCAAGCACCAGCTCAGCGGAGTGAGCGGTACGGAGGACCGGCTGTTCCCGGAATCCCCTGTCGTCCGGGTCACCCGCGAGGTGCTGGCCGGACTCGCGGACGCCACGGTCGCGAGCACCGTCGACTGCTGCCGCGCGCTCATGCGCCGGTGCGGGGTCGGCACCGCCGAGGTGGCGTACGTCCTGCTGTCCGGCGGCAGTTCGCGGATGCCGGCGGTCCGGGAGGCGGTGGAGGCGTCACTGCGTCTGCCGGTGGTGCCGTCGGACGACCCGGATCTCGCCGTGGTCCTGGGGGCCGGCGTCTGGGCCGCGGGCGGCGCCGCCAGACGGCTGGCCGCGCGGCAACCGGCCCGTGGGGTCGAGCCGTTGGCGTGGGAGATCCCCGGCGGCTCCGCCCGGCTGACCCGCTGGCTGCGTGCCCCGGGAGACGCCTACGCGCAGGGCACCGCACTGGCCCGGGTACGGCTGGCGGACGGTTCGCTCCATGATCTGACGGCCGCGGGACCGGGCCGTGTGCTGCGCCGCCATGCCGGGCCCGGCCGGCGGATCGCGGACGGGGACTGGCTGGTGACCGGTCTCCGGCCGCCTACCGAGGGCGAGTTGCTCACCACCCCCGGAGTCGTCCGCGAGGGAAGCACCGCCGCCAACGAGGGCGGGGCGGCTCCGGTGCGTTCCGTGGTCTGGAGCCCGGACGGGCGGCTGCTGTACGCGGCGGGCGACGGCTGGGTGAGCGTGGTGGACGGGGAGTCGGGACAGCCGGGCGCCTCGTTCCCGGGCGCGGGCCCCGGACGTCATCTGACGGTCCGTGCGGACGGCCTGCTCCTTGTCCATGGGACGAAGGACCCGGAGGGCCGGGTCGGTGTCGTGGACGCGCGGTCCCTCGCCCCGCTGGGGGCGCTGGACCAGGACCACGCGGGCGACGGTCCCGTCGCCTTCGCCCCACGAGGACGGCTGCTGGCCGCCGGCCACCACGACGGAACGGTCCGGCTGGCCGCCGTCCGGATCGACGCGGGTACCGGCAACGGTGTTGGCGCCGGTACCGGTACCGGTACCGGCGCCCGGCGACTCTCCGTGAACGAGACGGCTCCGCGAGAGCCCGGCCGGATCAGGGACATCGCCTTCGGCCTCTCGGGCCGCGAAGTGACCGCGGTGAGCCGGGTCCGCCAGGAGCGGGGCCGTATCACCACCTGGCGCGTCCACGACGGCGCGGTGGTCACCGATCTGGACCTGGACACGCCCCTCGAACGGCTGGCCCTCGGTGCGGGAGGCAGGCTCGCGGCCTCGGGGCCCGGCGGCGACGCCCGCTCGCGCAGCGGGCGCGAGGCCGCGGTGTGGCTCTGGGACCGGGACCGGTTGCCGGGCGCGGGAAACACCCGGGTACCGAACGCCGACGCACGGGACTCCGACGCACGGGACGCCGGTGCGCGGGCCATGAGGGCGGGGGACGCCGGTGAGGGCGCCGCCGTACTCGTACGGCGCGGACGCGGATCGGCACCGGCGCTGGCGTTCTCCCCCGACGGACATCTCCTCGCCGAGGGCGGCCAGGACGAGTGCGTACGGCTGTGGGACACCCGTCGGCGCCGCGAGATACGTACGTACGGCACGGGCGCGGCGGTCCGCGCCCTGGCCTTCGCCCCCGACGGACACGCCCTGGCCGTCGGTACGGACCGGGGTCTGACGCTGTGGACGCTCACCGCGTCGTCGGCATACCGGACACAGACACAGACAGCGACAGCGACAGCGACAGCGCAGGACAACGGATAGCGAGGCCACTGTGACCCATATATCCCTCCTCGACGTGTACGGGCCGGCCCTGGAGCGGCTGCGGAAGTCCCTGGGCGACAGCGCCCCTCCGGGCGATGTCGCCAAGGCGCTGGCCGGGGCGCTGACCGCGCTGCCGCCCGGTGGATCGCCGCCGACCGCGGCACCGGCCGCCGCGCCCTTCGCGGAGGCCGTGCAGTCCGCCGTCTGCCTCGCGCTCTACGCCGTACTCGATCCCGTACCCGTGCCCGTGTCCGTGCCGGCCGGATCGCCGACGCGAACCGGTGCGCCGGCGGAGTCCGGCAGCGGGGTGGGCGAGCGGCTCCAGGGCTTCAAGACACGGGCCAAGCAGCTCAATCCCCTCGCCGCGCACACCTCCCCCGAGGAGGCCGCCCCACCGCCCCCGCCGTCTCCCGCCCAGGTGCGCGTGGCCAAGGTGCTGGACGGTGTACGGGGCGCCCTGGAGGCCGCCGACCAGGTGAGCGTCGCGATGACCCCCCAGCCGCCGGAACCGGAGATTCTGCCCTGGACCGAGGACGACGAACTGATCGACATGCTGCATGACGTACTGGCGGCGGGTTCGCGCGGACGCGAGGGCTTCGCGCTGGCGCGTATCGCCGATCTGGAGGAGACGCTGCACTCCCGGGGCATCCAGGCGGTGCGGTACGACACGGCCGGCACCGGCCCCGAGGGCGACCCCGGCCTGTTCGACTTCGTCGAGGGCGCCCGGCCGGGGGCTCCGGGGATGACGCTCGTACCCGCCCTCGTGGATCTCACCGCGGACGGCCGGACCCTGCGCCGGGGACGGGTGCGGCCGCCGGTCGTGCCCCGTACCGCGCGGGACAGCGCCCCTGGCGCGCAGACCGGCTGACCGGCTGACCACGCCATCACAGAGCAATCGACAGCGCACACACTTCTTGGGGGACGAGATGGCAGACGACACGAACATCACGATCATCGGATTCGACCTGGGGCACGGTGACACCGCCGTGACCAAGGTCCACGCGGGCACGCGCCCGGACAGCGCGTCGCTCGGCGACCGCAACGCGCCGCCGGAGATCATCGAACTGGGCGGGGACCGCAAGCAGCTCGTGACGGCGGTGACGGTCACACCCGAGGGTGTCGTCCTGGTGGGCGAGGCCGTGTTCGAGTTCCCCAAGTCCGAGATCCATGTCGCGTTCAAGAGCCCGTATGTGGAGCGGGAACAGGTCCGGCGCCCCCTGGAGCTGTTCGCACGGCAGGTGGTCGAGGACATCAGGGAGTCGCGGCTGTCGGACGGCGGCCGGGTCCGCTGGATCTTCGGTCACCCCTCGGGGTGGGACACCGAGCAGGTCGCCGGATACCGGGAGCTGCTGGCCGGGGTCTGCGCCCCCGACGAGGTCGGTCTCGTCCCCGAGTCCCGGGCCGCGCTGCTGTACGCGCGTGACGCGGGTGACCTCCCGGAGTCCGGGCCGCTCAGCAGCAAGTCGCTCACCGCCTCGACCCTCATCGTGGACATCGGCTCGTCCACCACCGACTACACCTCGATCGTGCACGGCACGAGCCGCCCGGTCGACCACGGCAATGTCGTCCTCGGCGCTCATCTGATCGACAAGTCCGTGCTGGAGATGGCGATCGCCCGCTCGCCCCACGCGGAGCGGATACGGGCCGAGCTCACCGCGGAGGCCTCGCGAGGTGCCCGGCAGCTGCTGGAGATCAGCTGCCGCAAGCTCAAGGAGAGATTCTTCAGCATCAACCCCCAGCGCTTCACCCACAATCCGAACGCCTCCGCGACCACCACCGAAGAGGTCTTCACCCTGGACGGGGATGCCCTCGAACTGCGTATCAAGATCGACCGGAACGACATGGCGCGGATCCTGGACACCCCGCACCCCGAGCTCGACGGTCTGTCCTGGCACCACGCCTACCGCCGAGACCTGGGCGCGGCCCTGTCCCACACGGGCAGCGAGGTGGACATGATCCTGCTGACCGGCGGCCCGTCCCGGATGCGCTTCGTGCAGGAGAGCACCAGGGAACTCGCCCCGGGCGCACGGGTGATGCTGGGCACGGAGCCCGAGTTCGCCATCGCGCGGGGCCTGGCACTCGCCGGGCGCATGGACGAGCGCACCCGGGGGTTCCGCAAGGACATCGAGGAGTTCCTGGCCACGAAGACCGTCGGCGATCTGGTGAACGAGCGCCTGCCCCAGCTCACCGAGGCCATGGGCGCGGCGGTCGCCTCCGGGCTCACCGAGAAACATGTCATCCCGGCGTTCGCCGCCTGGCGCCGGCGCGACATCGTGACCATCGACGGGATGCGGAACCGTATCGTCTCCGGGGTCAACGCCGAGCTGAACAGCACCGACAACGCCGTACTCAACAAGATCGTCGCGGAGTGGATGGCCGAGCTGCGTCCCGAGCTGGCGCAGCACACCGCCGTCATCTGCCGGCGGTGGAATCTCGAACCCACCGCGCTGTCACTTCCCGAAGTGACCATGAGCGGGGGGAAGATGACCGCCCAGGTGAACACCTCGGCGGCCACCGATGTGCTGGACAACATCAGCACCCTGGTCAATGCGGCCATTTCCGGGGTGGTCGCCACCGCGCTCTTCGGCGCGGGTTCCGCCATCATCATGGCGACGGGTCCCTTCGCGGTCCTGTTCGCCGCGGTGGCAATCTTCATGGGGCTGGGCACGATGAAGAACGCGATCATGGAGGAGATCGGGGACAAGGATCTGCCCATGGCGGCCCGGAAGCTCCGCAGTGAGGCATCCATGATCCGCAAGCTGCGCGAGCAGGCCACGGCGCAGGAGGCGGCGCTGGCGAGTGAACTCGCCTCGCAGTTCCGGTCGGACGGCAGTGGGCGGCTCGCCCGGGAGATCACGGCGTCGATCGAGAAACAGCTGACGAGCGTCGCGGCCGAGGTGGAACTTCTCATCGCCTGATGGCCGGCGCCGGCTCAGGGGGGATCATGACCAGACATCCCGTTCCGGGACCGTCGGCGAAGAGCGCCGGCACCCAGCAGGGCGTGCCCGCGCCGTACGACGGGCCCGTCGCCGTCCAGTTGTCCGAAGCCCCGTCCGGGACTCCGTCCGAAGCACCGTCCGAAGCGCCGCCGGAGGCCCCGCTGTTCGAGGAGCCGACGGACGCCGAACTGGCACGGCGTGGTGCGAACGGTGACCAGGAGGCGTTCACGCTCCTGATGAGCCGGTACCGCGCGATGATCCACGCCACCTGTCTGCGGATCGTGGGTGACGCCGACGACGCGGGCGACGCGGTGCAGGAGACACTGATCGGCGTCTGGCGCGGTCTGCCCGGCTTCCGCAGCGACGCCAGATTCTCCACCTGGCTGTACCGGATCGCGGTCAACGCCGCGTTGAAGGAGGCCGGGCGCCAGAACTCCCGGCCGCTGCCCGTGGAGGAGATACCCGAGCGCAAGGAGCCGGTCAGATCGGTGGCGGACCGGGTGACGGACGGGCTCTCGGTCCGGCGGGCCCTCACCCTGCTGCCGCTGGACTTCCGGGTGGCCGTGGTCCTGCGGGACTGTTGCGGATGCGAGTACAGCGAGATCGCCGGAATCCTCGGCATACCGATCAACACCGTCAAAAGCCGGATCTCGCGCGCACGGCAGGCACTGGCCGACCTGCTCCGCCCCAACGACGATCCAGGAGAGATGTAATGGACGGTGGACGCTGGCTCGACATGTCGGCTCTCCCCGACGTGGACCCGGACGAGGCCGTCTCGGACGAGGCCCTCAACCGTTTGCGTCAGCTACTGCGCGAGACGGCCGCGTCACCGATCGACGACGAGAACTGGGCGCGGATGCTCTCCGTCGCCCTGGACGAACCCCATGGTGCCCCGGGAAGCGACCCGGCCGCCGCGAGGAACACGGCCACGGGAAGTCACCCGACCCCGGCGCACCAGGCCGCCGCCACGGGACAGCACTCCGCCGCCTTCGACCGGCTGCGCGGCGAGGTGCTCGCCCTGTTCCCTCCGCTCACCGAGGCCACCGCGCGGCTCGGCGGGGAGGAGGCGCTCACCCGGCTCGGCACCGCGCGTGAGCGGCTGGACGAGGGACGGCTGACGGTCGTGGTGTGCGGTGAGTTCAACCGGGGCAAGTCCAGTCTGCTCAACGCCCTGCTGGAGGAGGATCCGCCGCTCTTTCCCGTGGAGACCTCCTACACCACCAATGTCGTCACCACCGTCTCGTACGGACCGGCCGAGCGCGTCACGGTGACACTTGAGGACGACAGCGGCGAGGTCGTCGAGCGGGAGATCGACCGCGGCGAGATCGCCGGATATGTGACGGAGAGCGGCAACACCGCCAATGTCCGGCGGGCCCTGACCGTACAGATCCGTACCCCCAACCCACGGCTCATCAGTGGGCTGACCCTGGTGGACACGCCCGGCATCGGCGGTGTCCACCAGGACCACACCGCCGCCACCGCCGCGTTCCTGCCCAGCGCCGACGCCCTGGTGTTCGTCACCGATGTGGTCAAACCGCTGACCGACAGCGAACTGGCCTTTCTGCGCCGGGCCATGAAGGCCGCCCGCACCACGGACGACGCCGACGGCCAGATCTTCGTCCTCACCAAGATCGACGCGGTGCCCGATCACACGGAGCTGCTGCGCAACACGACGGACAAACTCACCGAGGCCACCGGGCTCGCTCCCGGTGAGCTGACACTCCTGCCCGTCTCCAGCCAGGCCAAGCTGGACCATCTGGTCTCCGGCGATCCGGAGGATCTGGAGCTGAGCAACTTCACGGCGCTGGAGAACACGGTATGGGCGGCTCTCTCCCGCCGCCGGGCCAAACTGCTCCTCGGCGGCGCCCTGACCGGTCTCGAATCGTGCGCGCTGTCGTTGCTGCGCCCGGTGGAGGCGGAGGCGGCGGCGCTCGGGGACCGGCGCGAGGAGGAACTGCGCCGGCTCACCGAGGAGTTCACCGAGCAGCAGCGGCGGCTGGACGAGCTGAACGACGGCGGATCCCGCTGGCGGGCCGATCTGCGGGCGGCGCTGAGCGGTGTGGAGGCCAGGCTGAGGCGGGAGGCGCGCAACGGACTGGCCGAGGTATGGGCACAGGTCGGCGCCGACCGTCTCTATCAGGAGGTCTATCTGGACAACCCGGACCGGCTGCTGTCCGAGGTGACCGCGCAGGTCGCCCAGCTCCTGGGCACGGCCAATGAACTGGCGGCCCGTGAGGCGTCCAGGGTGGTACGGGAGTTCTCGACGTACAACGGTCTGGCCCTGGCCCCCGCACGGATCGGCCGGCTGCCCGACCCGCCCGTACCCGCCCTGCCGCCGGTGGCCGGGACACAGCAGAGGGAGGACGCGGAACGGCGCAAGCTGATGGGTTCCAGCGTCGGCCTGGCCGCCGGAAGTTCGGCGGGCGCGGCGGGAGGCGGCACGATCGGGGCCCTGGTCGGCACCCTGCTGATGCCGGGGCTCGGCACCGCGGCCGGCTTGCAGTGGGGCGCCTGTATCGGCTCGGCCGTCGGCGGACTGCTGGGGACGAGAGCCGGCTATGTCAACGCGGCGAAGACCCTGGAGAAGGAGCAGCTCACCGGGAAGCGCGACGCCCTGCGGCGCGCTCTGACGCCCCTGCGCAAGGAGCAGGAGCGGCATCTCGACGAGGGTACGGCCGAGGTGATCCAGGAGTGGAGCCGGGCCGTCGTCGCCGAGCTGGACAGCCGGATCGCACAGGAACGCGAGACCGCCACGCGCGCGTTGGTCAGGCTGGACAGCGCCCGGGACACCACGGCACGCGAGGCGCTCGCGCGCCGGGCCGAACTGGACGGGGAGCGGGCCCTGCTCGACGGGCTGCGTCTGCGGATCGCGGCGCTGACCGAGGAGGCGGACCTGCTGTATGTCTCCCCGGAGCGCTCGGGGGAGCCGGGCACGGCGGCCCCTGGCGAGAACGCGGGGCACGGCTGATGCCACAGGATCATGGCGTACGGCTGATGCCGCGGGATCACGACGTACGGCTGACCCCGCGGGACGGTGACGTACGGCAGCTGCCAGGGGATCGTGACGTATGGCTGATGCCGCGGGACGGGGCCGGGACGGCGCAGCCGCGGGACAGGGCCGAGGCGGCGTTCGCCCGGGGGGAGGCACTGCTGCCCGGCCCGGAGTTCCACCGGGCGCGGGTCCGGCTGAACGAGATCCGTGAGAGGTTCCGGGCCCGGCTGCGGGTCGCCGTGGTGGGCCGGGTCAGCGCGGGAAAGTCCACGCTGGTCAACGCGCTGCTCGGGGAGGAGCGTTCGCCGACCGGGGTGACGGAGCTGACGTTCAATGTCACCCGGCTGCGCCGGTCCTCCCAGGAGTCGCTGACCGTCCACTACAGGGACGGGCGTCCCAGCCGGCAGCGGGCCCCGGACGATCTGTGGCGGCTGGTGGCACAGGCCCGTCATGACCCGGAGCGGCTGGCCGAGCTGCGCGCCGTGGACTGGCTCGATCTGGGCATCCCCAATCTGCGGCTCGCCCAGTTCGATCTGGTGGACACCCCGGGCCTGGACTCGTACTTCGGTGAGGAGTCCGCCAGGACGCTGCGCTTCCTCGGCCGTACGGGGGAGGATGTGCACACCGCCACCGTGGAGCACGCGAGCCGGGCGGACGCCCTGGTGATGGTGTTCGCCTCGGGACTGGCCGAGTCGGAGGAACGCCTTCTGGCGGAGGTCACCGGAGCGGGGCTGCGCGCCGTCGAGCCGATGACCTCGGTGGGGGCGCTCACCAAGATCGAGTACTACTGGCCGGTCTGTCCCGATCCCATGGCGGAGGGCCGCCGCGTCGCCGACCGGCTGATGACGAAGTCGGGCGGACGCCGGATCCTCTTCGAACTGGTGCCGGTGGCCGGTCTGCTCGCCACCGGCGCCGCCGCCTGCACCGAGCGGGACGCCGCGGATCTGGTGGAGTTGTCACGGGTCGCGCCCGCCCTGCTGGAGGCGCGTGTGAGACGGGGGCCGTACTTCGCCTCGCGCGACTACCCCGATCTGCCGGTGGGCACCGAGCGGCGGGCGGCGCTGCTCCGCCGTTTCGGCGGCTACGGCACCGTCCTGGCCTGCGCGCTGGCCCGGGACGGTCTGACCGACCGGGCGGGGCTGCGGGAGGAACTGCTCAGGCGCAGCGGTGTGGTGCGTCTCGGCCAGGTACTCACCGAGCACTTCGGCAACCGCGCCGATCTGGTGAAGCTGGACGCCGCCGTACAGGAGATGGGCGAACTGCCCGCGCTGGGCGGTCAGGGCGCGGAGCCGTGGATGCGCTGGCGGCTGGAGGAGGCGGCGGACCAGGTCACCCGGCTGCGGCTGACGGAGCACGCGTTCCGTGAACTGGCCCTGCTACGGCGGGTGTATGACGGCTCGGTCGTACTGACGGCCCAGGAGCTGTCCGAAGTCCTGCGGATCACCGGAGAGTACGGGGACTCCCCCGCGGTCCGGCTCGGTCTTCCGGCCGATTCGGGCCGGTCCTCGCTGATCAGCGCGGCTCTGCGACAGCAGGCGTACTGGGCGGGCGCCGATCTGGACGCGGCGCGCGGCCCGGCGACGGCCGAGGCGGTACGGACCGTGCGCCGTGGCTACGACCTGCTGCTGAACCGGATCGGACCGGTGGACGGCAGGGCGGGAGGTGACGGGTGAACCCCGTGGACGGCACAGGCGGGCGGGGCGGGCGGGACGGGCCGGGCGTCCCGGTGGACCCGCTGGTCCGTGCGCCGGTGCGTAGATCGGCTCGTACGCCGGTCCACGCGCGGGTCCGCGCGCCGCTCCGATCCGGTGGGACGGCACCCTGTTGTGGCGGAACTCGGCCACAATGGGCGTGTGATGACGCGGAGTACCTTACTCGCGGATCTGTCCTCCGAAGGCATGGCGGAACTCGGGCGGTCGGGGACGCTCGTGGTGTATCCGGCGGGCCGGACGCTGATGCGCGAGGGGGACGAGGACCGGCATGTGCTCATCCTGCTCGACGGCTGCGCCAAGGTGGTGGGGGTCAGTCCCGGAGGACGCGAATCCCTGCTGGCCATCCGGGTCGCGGGCGATCTGGTGGGCGAACTGGCCGCGCTGGACGGGAAACCGCGTTCGGCCACGGTGACAGCGGTGCTGGCGACCACCGCGCGCCGGCTGTCCGGCGACGAGTTCCTGGCCCTGCTCGGCAGGCATCCCGGGGACTGGCTGACCGTCAGCCGCTATGTCACGGCCAAGCTGCGCGACGCCAACCGCTCACGGGTGCATTCGGGCAGTCGGGTCGTGGCCAGGACGGCGCGGGTGCTGATCGAACTCGCCGAGAAGTTCGGCCGTCCGGTCCCCGGCGGGGTGCTGGTGGACATGCCGCTGCCCCAGTCGGCCCTGGCCGGGCTCGTCGGCGCCTCGGAGCCCGCGCTGCACCGTGCGCTGACCGGGCTCAGACGCGGTGGCGCGGTCGACACCGGCTATCGCCGCATCATGATCGTGAACAGTACGGAACTGGAACGTGCCATGCGGGACTGAACCCGGGGAGGCGGCGTCGTCCGGCCCCTCCGGCCGCCGGACAGGAGTGACGATGGCGCTGGTGTCTCCCGGTATCACCCGGGTCGTGTTCGCCGTGGACATCGAGGGGTACAGCAGGCGGCTGAACCTGGAGCAGATGCGTGAGCAGGAGCGGCTGGACCGGATAGTCCGGCACGCCTTCACCAACGCGGGGACCGAGTACTTCGCGCGGCAGGACAGCGGGGACGGAGTCCTGCTGATCCTGGAGCCCGGTATCGACCAGGCTTGGGTGCTGCCCCGGTTGCTGACCGGTCTGCGCGACGGTCTGGAGGTGGACAACCGGGACCGCGGTCCCACGGGCAGGATCCGGCTCCGGGCCTCGCTCGGTGAGGGGACGGTGCATGTGGCGCGGACCGGTTTCGCCAGCGGGGCGGTGATCGAGGTCTGCCGGTTCCTCAACTCGGGTCCGCTGAAGGCCGCTCTGCGCGAGGCGAAGGACCGCGACCTGGTCACCGCTGTCACGGACCACACGTACAAGCAGGTCGTACAGCAGCGGTATCCGGGCCTGGACCCGTCCGCGTTCCGCGAGGTACTGGTCACGCTGGAGGACAAGGGGTTCAGCGAACGGGCGTGGATCGACGCCCCCGTCCCCGACCGGGCTCCCGCCGTCCCGGAGCCGCGGACGGTCGAGGGCTACGGGGGGCCTTCGGGCGTCAAGGGTACGGGCAAACAGCCCGCCGCCGGAGACGGGCGTCCCCGCAAGGCGCCGGGCTCACCGCTGAACACGGCGGTACGGACGCTCGAAGCCGGCTATCTCATCCATGAGCTGAAGCAGGAGCACCCCGGCGACGGCACCGGACAGCACGGAGGCGGGAGCGAGTCCAAGGAGCACGACGGCCGGGCCGGGGACAGACACCACGGGCACCACGGCGACGGCCACGACGCCCCGGGCGACCATGTCTCCGGTCAGACGGGGACGGGGGCGGGGACGGACGCCGGTTCTTCGGCGGAGACGGAGGAGTACGGGGAGGAGGACGAGGAGGACTTCGACGACGAGTCGCCGGACGAGACCTGACGCTCGCGGAAGCCCCTGGGGCCGGGGGGTCGCGGGTCACGGGGTCCCGGGCGGCGGGAGCCGGGGGATCGGGAGCCGGGGGTCTCCCGAGGGGGGAAGGGAGTGGGTACCGTCCCGGCCGGGGACGGTACCCGCCCTCACCGCACGGTCGGGACCGGCCGGAGCAGATTCCTGCGCGCCTTCCCGACCTCCAGCCGTACCCGGGCGGGTGGTTCGTCCATGGTGTCCGCGATCTCGTCGTAGGAGAGCCCGGCGAAGTCGCTCAGCGCCAGCATGGCCCGCTGTCCCGGCGGAAGCCGGCGTAAGGCCGACTCGAAGGAACCGTTGTCCGCTCCCCCTTCCCGATCCGGAGTACGTGGGGCGAGCGCCAGCGAGTGGATCACGGCACAGCGGTCGAACAGGGCGCTCGCCGAGGAAGGGGCCGTCCCGCCCGTCCCCCCGTCGGCGAACTCCTTCCAGGCGTCACGCAGCGCGGCCGTGGCGGCGGCGCGGGCGGCCTCCTCGTCGCAGGTGATGAGCCGGCACAGGCCCAGGAGCCGGGCCCGGTGACGGCCGGCCAGTTCGGTGAAGGCCGTACGGTCGTCGCCCCGCGCACCGGGGGTGAGCGGTTCGGTGGTGTCGGCGGTTCCGGCCATGTTCTCCGGTCCGTACATGTCCGTGCTCCTCAGTCTCAGTTCCGAGGAGTGGACCGTAGGCACCGGCGGCCGGCATCACCACATCAGAAGATGCCATCGGGGGACGGACTTCTCACCGGACGAGCCGGTCCAGCACAACGGCCCCGCCGCAGCAGGCGAGAGCGGCGACGAGCAGCCACATCGCGCCCGCCACGGCTCGGTACTTCACGGACACGATCAGACTCACCTGACGCAGCTGACTGACCGTCAGTTTCAGTCGGGCGGCGGCCGACCGGTCTATCGCGGCGCCCAGTTCGGCGTCGGTGCCGAAGCCTGCGGCATCGCCGAAGTACTCCACCGTCGAGCCGCCGGTGGCACCGCGCCGCGATCTGCGGGGATAGACCACAGTGCCGAGAAGACCGATCCCGCCCGCGCCCGCGGCCAGCCCCGCCCACCACAGCCACTGCACGGACGCGACCAGCTCCAGCGGCGACCAGGACCTGGCCAGCAGCCCGCCGGCCAGCGCCCCGCCCCCGATCCCGGCGCCGGCCAGCAGGATCTGTGCCTTGTTGTCGGCCCGGTCGACCTCGGAACGGGCTTCGGCGAGCAGGACGGAGGCGTACTCCAGGGCGGCCTCCTCCGGTGGAGGCGGCACCGGCGCGGGGAGTCCCACGGGCCGGCGTACGGCGGCGAGCACCCTGAACAACCATGAGTCGGCCATAGGGCAATTCTGCCTTTCCGGCACCGGATCACGGGCTCAGAAGGAGTTCGGGTCTATCGTTCCGGTGACCAGGCTGGTGAGGAACTGACGCAGTGTGGTGGCCGGGGCGGGCTGCCGCTCCTCGTCCGCCGCCCGCTTCTCCGCCGCCCGCCGGTCGGGGACAGGGGCGGCGGGTATCTCGAAGCCCGCGTCGAGCTGGTATCTGATGGGCAGGGAGAGCAGACCCCGTACGAAGGGCGAGGAACGCCAGGGGAGCCGGTCCACCGGCACCGCCAGTTCGAGATGCTCGAAGTGCTCGAACAGACACTCAAGGGCCAGAGTGGTGATGGTGGTCGCGAGTTCACGGGCCGGGCACTGCCGTGGACCCGCGCCCCAGGAGAGATGGGCCCGGGTGCCGGTCGCCCGGTGAGCCGACGTACCGGTCGCGAAGCGTACGTCCGTGTGCGTGGCCGCCGTGGCGATCCACACCGGTTCGCCCGCCCTGATGATGTACTCGCCCAGCCGCTGATCGGTCACCGGGAATCGCGGTACGAAGTTGGACAACGGCGGTTTCCGCAGCGCGACATGGTTCACGGCCTCACGGATCATGCCCGCCGAGAGACTGGCGCGTGCGCGGCCGTCGCCGGTGATGATCTCGACGACGGCGTTCGCGATGAGGATGCCTCCGTGGTCCGCGATCATCCCCATGAGCATGATGAGTTCATGGGCCAGTTCCGAGGCCGTCAGATTCGGCCGTGCGGCCAGCATGTAGGAGGGGAAGTCCTCGCCCGGCCGGCGCCGTTTCTCCTCGCCGAGCCTGCCCATGGCGGTGAGGACCCGCTCGGAGGCCTGGGCCGAGGCCGGTCCGGCGTCAAGGATCCGCCAGATGTCCATGAGGGCTTCGTCATCGAGGGAGCCGGGGGCGCCCAGCAGCTCGCCGGCGACCATCAGGGGCAGCGGCCGGGAGAACTGCGCGGCCAGATCGGCCATACCCGACCTGCCGCCCTGCGCGAGCAGGCCGACGAGGTCCTTCGCGGTCCGGCGGATGTTGTCCTTGAGCCTGCGGGTCTGCGGATGGCCCGGGTCCTGGAAGGGCTTCAGCGCCGCGTCCCAAGCGGCCCGGTATTCGGCGTGGTCGGGGCCGCCGCGCGCCATCATGTTCTCGGCCACCAGCGCGGGAGCGACCGGCCAGTCGTCCGGGACGCGGCCTTCGTTACGGGCCCGCCAGTGCTGTATGCCCTTGGGCCACATGGCGTCGTTCTGGAGTACGTGCAGGGCTTCCGGATATCCCAGCACCAGCCACACGGGCACACCCAGCAGATCCACCGGAGCGACCGCGCCGTACCGGCTGCGCAGACGCTCGTGCACGGCCTCCGGGCGGTCCTGGTACTCACGCCCGAGCAGCGGCTCGGTCGGCAGCGACTCCAAAGTGACGTCCGGGGTGTATCCCCCGCTGACTCGTTCCACGTCGGTCTCTTCCTACAGCGCGGCTCACCGCACCACAAGTCGACCGGCGGCACGGCTAACTGAGCGGCCGTCAGCAAGGAGGACACCGACCTGACGTGGTGTGATCGCCCTGGGCCGCCCAGTCGCGTTACACACTGCTAGGGAGCGGACACATTTCCAAGACCGGCAACGTCAAGGCTTGGACAACAAATCTCGGGCGGGCGTCGTTCACGCGAAGCGCATCGGGATCTCGGCGGGGGCCGCGAGCAGATCGGAGATCTCGTCGTCGAGACGGACCAGGGTGACGGAGGCTCCGGCCATGTCGAGCGAGGTGCAGTACTCACCCACGTAACTGCGGCGGATCTCGATGCCGCGCTCCGTGAGCTGCCGGTGCGCCAGCCCGTACACCAGATAGAGCTCGCCGATGGGGGTGCCGCCCAGACCGTTGACCATCAGGGCGACAGCGTCACCGGAGGTGTAGGGGAGATCGTCGACGACAGCGGTGACGAGCTCACGCACCATGGCGTCGGCGGGCTGGAGCTTCTCGCGCCGCCGCCCAGGCTCGCCATGGATCCCCACGCCCATCTCGACCTCGTCCTCGGGCAGATCGAACAGCGGGGACCCCTTGGCCGGCGGGGTGCACGCGGTCAGCGCCATCCCCATGGTGCGGGTGACGGAGTTGACCTTCACGCCGATCCGGTGCACCTCGTCGAGGTCCGCTCCACGTTCCGCCGCCGCGCCGACCGCCTTCATCACGAAGAAGTTGCCCGCCACCCCACGCCGGCCGACCGTGTAGGTGGAGTCCTGCACGGACACGTCGTCGTCGATGTACAGGGTACGGACGGTGACTCCGTCGGCCTCGGCGAGCTCTTCGGCCATCTCGAAGGCCATACGGTCGCCCGTGTAGTTGTTGACCAGCAGCAGCACGCCCTTCGGGGACGCGACCAGCTTGACCGTCTCGTACACATAGTCGGCGGGCGGCGCGGAGAAGACGTCCCCGGGACACGCGGCATCGAGCATTCCCCTGCCCACGGTCATGACATGGGCCGGCTCATGACCGGATCCCGATCCCTGGACGATGGAGACCTTGTCCGCGCGCGGTGCGTCGGCGCGCATGATCAGGTTGTATTCGGGGACGTACCGGAGGCTGTCGGGGTTGGCCAGGGCCAGCCCCTGGAGCATCTCGGGCACATAGTTCTTCGGGTCGTTGACGAACTTCTTCATGAGGGTCGCTCCTGGGACTCGACGCTGAGGCAGGGACACGGACAGGGACACGGGGTAGGGACAGGGACAGGTAGTAGCGAGCAGGGAGCAGGGATACGAGGTGACGGGGATCGGCGCCGACCGGTGCGGGCCGGGTCGGACCGGAGGTCAGATGCGCCGGGCCCATTCGTCGGCGACGCGCTCCGCGATGACGGCGATGGCCACGGCTCCCGCGTCGGGCGAGCCGATGCTGCGCTCCCCCGTGTAGCTCGGCCGGCCGCGTCTCGCCAGCATCGGAGTGGTGGCGTCGGCCGCGACACGGGCCGCCGTCGCCGCGACCCGCGCCAGCTCGGCGGGGTCGGCGGCCGGGCCACGGCCGGGCCGCGTCTCCTTCTCCAGCGCGTCGGTCATCGGGATCAGCGCGTCCAGCAGCGTCTTGTCGCCGAGATCGGATCTGCCCCGTACCTTGATGCCCTCGGCGGCGGCGCGCAGCATGGCGACCGCGTCCGCGCCGCCCAGCTCGGACCAGGACCGGTCGTTGACGGCCCCGGCGGCCCGGAGGAACGCCGTACCCCACAGCGGCCCCGACGTGCCGCCCACCCGTTTGGAGATCACCAGGGCCACCTTCTTCAGAAACGCCGACGGAGCGGCGCGGTCGAAGGTGTCCCAGTCCGCGAGCACGATCTCGAAGCCCCGCGCGAGCGAGTATCCGAAGTCGCCGTCGCCCACGACGGCGTCGAGTTCGCCGAATTCGCGTTCGTTGTCCACCGCGGTCCGCGCGATGACCCGGACGACGAACTCCAGATCGCTGTCGCCGTCACCGCTCCCACGGACACCGCCACTGCCACTGCCGCGGTCAGGACGGCGCCCACTGCTGCGGTCACTGCCGTTGTCTGTTGTCGATGACATGTCTCTCCTGACTCCTCACTGGCCTGCGTCACTTCGCGCCGGGGGCAGCGGAGAGCAGGAATTCGAGATCGGCGAGCCGGACGAAGGGGCGCGGATCCGCACCGAGAGGGTCGCTCAGCACCTCGGTGGTGCTCCCGGCGTTCCCGGTGCTCCCGGTTCTCCCGGTGCTCTCCTCCGGCGCGGGGTCGCCCAGGGACGACACGACCAGCAGAGCGCCGGTGAAATCCTCCTCGCCCGTGTAGGCGCTGGGGGTGACCACGCACCCGAGGCCCGCGTCCCGCGCCGACAGCAGCCCGTTCCGGCTGTCCTCGATCACCACGGTGCCCGTGGGGCCGAGCCCGAGCCGGTCCACCGCGTACCGATAGATGTCCGGGGCCGGCTTCTTACGCGGGACGACGTCCCCGGCGAACACGGAGAAGCGCGAGGCGAGTTCGGGCCCGGCGGCGAGTTCCAGGACGCTCCGTACGGCCGGCTCCGCCGAGGTGGAGGCGACGGCCAGGGTCCATCCGGCGGCGTCGGCCTCGGCGGCGATCCGCCGTACGCCGGGCCGGGGCGGAATGGAGCCGCTGCCGATGATCCCGGTGTACACCTCGGTCTTGCGCCGGTGCCATCTCGCGATCTGCTCGTCGAGCGCGTCGGGGTCGCTGGGCAGCCCGGCCGCCGCGATGAACTCGGGGGTGAGGAGCGTCCTCATACGTTCCTTGCCCCCGCCGACCTTCACCTTCTCCGCGTACTCGCGATCGCTCCAGCGCACGGGCAGGCCGAACTCCTCGAAGGTCCGGTTGAACGCCGGCAGGTGCCCGTAGCGCTCGGTGTCGGCGAGGACTCCGTCGCAGTCGAAGACAAGGGCGGGCACGGCGTCACCCGGCCCGTCCGGCGCTGCCGAAGAGCGTCATGAGCGAGCCGGCCATTCCGATGACGTCCTGGCGGACGGAACGGAACAGGGAGGGCGGATCCCATTTCTGTTTCTCCGCCGCCGATTCGAGAAAGGCGAGACTCGACTTCATGAATGTTTCCTTGAGCGCGGTCGAGATATTGACCTTCGCGCATCCCCGGGAGATAAGATCTCGGAATTGCTCTTCGGACAGACCGCTGCCGCCGTGGAGCGCGATCGGCAGAGGATGCGCGGCGACGATGTCGGAGACCCGCTGGAAATCGAGTACCGGCGCGCGTTTGTATGTACCGTGAGCGTTTCCGATGGCGGGCGCGAAAACATCCACATGGGTCGTCTCAAGGAATTCCAGCGCCACGTCCAGATCCTGCTGGGCGGCCGCCCTGTCGGTGCCCACCCCGTCCTCGACCCCCGTGATGGACTCGATCTCGCCCTCCACATGAGCGCCGTGCGCACGGGCCTCGGCGACGACCTCGACCGTCTGCCGCATGTTCTCCTCCACCGGCAGCTGGGAGGCGTCGAACAGCACGGAATTCCAGCCCTGCCGCAGACACTCGGTGATGACCGCACGTTCCGGACAGTGATCCAGATGCAGACTGACGGGCACCTCGATACCCGCCGTCATGGACGTCCACATGGCGTAGAGCACATCGCTGCCGATCGATTTGACCGTCTTGACGGACGTCTGCACGATCAGGGGCGAGGATTTCTCCACGGCCGCCGCGAGAACCGCCTCCATCGTGAGGTCGTTGAAGACATTGATGGCCGGCACGCCGTAACGCTCTTTGAAGGCGTCGGACAGGATGTCGGTCAGCGGCACGACAGACACATGGACTCCTGGGATCGGGCTCGCCCAATGGGGGCCCGGCCCTTCTGGCGCGGGGACCGGACGCTCCAGATACATTCCACGCCAGTCGGCCGAGCACCGCCAGTCGGCCGGGACCACCGCCGCGGCCGGTCCGGACACCCACCTGTAATGACTGTATGGACTACGATTGTTTCCGTCAGGTCGCCGCTTTCGTCGATGAGGGGAGTTCCGTGATGACGGTCTCCGGTCTTGCCGGTGAAGCCGTGTTCCCCGCGAGCGGCCGGTTCAGTACGTCACTGGCGCCCGAAGAGCTGCGGCTGAGTCAGGAGCTGGCCAATACGGTCGGCCGGACCGTGAAGCCGGCGGTCGATCTGCTGCACGACCGGGAGCGGGCACAGGCATGGCTGGACGTGCTGATTCCCGACTGGTGCCGCCGGCACGAGCTCGCCGATCCACGGATCGTGCTCACCGGGACGGATCTGTCACGGCTGCGTGCCCTGCGGGACGATCTGCGCCATGTCCTCGACGCCCGTGCCGGGGGTGCGGAGGGGCTCACGGGGACCACCATCACCGCAGGTGCGACGGTCTCGGTGTCCGCCACCCGTGCCGTTCTCGTGCCCACCGGGACGGGTGTCTCATGGCTGACGGCCGCCGTCGCGATCGAGTGTCTTCTCGCGACGGGCCGCGATGATCTCCGCCGGCTCAAACTGTGCCGCCATCCGGAGTGCCGTCTCGGCTTCTACGACCGTTCCAAGAACAACAGCGGGGTCTGGCACAACACCGCCAAGTGCGGCAACCCGGCCAATGTACGGGCCTTCCGCGCCCGTCAGCGGAAGACCGCGCTCTAGATCCTCAGTTCCAGGTCCTCAGGGGAACGAGTTCCTTCCCCTCAGGGGACGAGTTCCTTCGGTGGTGAAGTGCCCATGAGGGACAGCAGGTCCGCGAGGAGCTGGTCGAGCTCCTCCCCCACCTCCGCGATCGCGGGGTTGCCGTAGCTGTCGAACAGGGTGCTCGGCTGGTCCACCGCGAGGCGGGTGGTGCCCTCCGCGTCCGCGTAGATGACCGTGCGCAGGGGGGCGTGGAGCACCGCCGAGGGGTCGTGCCGGAACATGCGCTCGGCGATGACGTGGTTACCCATCAGATACTCGGTGCACTTCCAGCCCGAGGGCGATCCGGCCATGATCGCCGTGATGTCGATGCTCCAGTAGATCATGAAGCCGTGCGGGGCGTTGATCTCCGCGAAGGCGCGCACGGCGTCCCAGTCGGCGAGCTGGCCGAACCGGGCCCTGTCCACGGGCGGAACGAGCTCCTCGTAGCGCTGAACGGCCCTTTCGTAGGGCAGGGGCAGAGCGACATCGAGTCTGCGTGTCAGATGCTCGACGGAGTGGTTGTCGAACGTTGTCATGATGAGCCACCTCGGTTGATGGTGATGTCATCGATGTCGATGGTGATCGAGGGCAGATTGAGATTGGACGTTCCGTCCTGGTTGCGGCGGAAGACGCGTCGCCAGGTGGGGAAGACGAACCCGCCGTAGGTCTTCGGACGGCCGGAGTAGTGCGCGACGAGGGTGCCGCCGAGAATCTCGGTGACGTAATCCATGCGTCGCTGCATGAAGTCGGTGTCGTAGTAGAACACCTGCTCAGGGTTGTGCGTGGTGACGGTATCGGGGAAGCGGACGCGCAGCCGCCGCCATTCCTGACCTGCCTCGTGCCAGGGCTCGATCTCGCGGGCCTCGACACCGGGGCGGGTGAACAGGAAGGGACTGGTGAGGTAGTTCCAGAGCGCGTAGCCGAGGAAATAGCCCAGGTGGAGCCGGTCCCAGGGGGTGGCGCGGAGAAAGCCGGTGAAGGATTTCCTGGAGAGATGCGTGGCGACGTCGTTCCAGCGGTCGAGGCCGCCATGGGCGTCGAGCACCTTGGACAGCAGGGCGTCCATGAGGGAATTCCTTCCCGTGGTCGGAGTACGCCTCTTCGAGCCGACGGTTCGGGCCCTCCGTGGAGGGTGTGCGTGCCGGACCACTGCCACGTCGTCTCACCACGTGGTCTCAAGCGTCGGCACAACAGATAGAAACAAGCGTAGCACCTTTACCCATTACCCACTCGGCGGCTTACCCACCCGGCGGCACCCTCTGCGCTCAGGGCGGGATGTCAGGTGGCGCGGGCCACGACCTCGATGTTGTGGCCGTCCGGGTCGCGGACGTAGCAGGCGTAGTAGCCGGGTTCGTACTGCGGGAGGAGGGCCGGTTCACCGAGTACGGCGACGCCCATCTCGACCGCGGTCCGGTGCACCTGGTCCACATGCTCGCGGCTGTCGGCGCCGAAGGCGACATGGAGTTCCCGGTCGGTACGGCCCTCGGCGGGGATGATCCAGATGTCCGCCTTGTCGCCGCGGCCGAGTCCTACGGTGTCGCCGTCCTCCGCGACGACCTGGGTGCCGCACGGGGCCAGCAGGCGTTCGTAGAAGGCACGGCTGGCACGGACATCGCTCACCTGGAGGGTGATGTGGTCGATCATGTTCTCCAGTGTCATCACAACCGCCTCCGGGGTACGGCAGGGTCCTCTCGGCGAACGAGTGAAGCGACGGGTGGAGCAACGGGTGAAGCCGGGTGGGCCGCCGCCGGCGCTCCCGTCCGTATCCGTGGTCACTCACACCGGGACGCCTACCCGCGTGCCGTCCCCGTATCTCCGGTGAAGCGGGGCGGCTGTCCGGTCGTCTCGGTCCAACGGGCCGCGATCGCTTCCAGCCGCTCCTGATAACCGTCCTGATCCTCCGTCAGATCCCGCTCGGCCCGAGACCGGCAGCCGCAGCGGTCCCAACGGGCGGCCTCGCCGAGGGAGTCGGCGGACGGTGTCAGGGCGAACGCCTTCAAGGTGTCGATCAGCATGGGGCGGCATACCGGGCAGCTGTCCGGCCGGGCGGTCACGACCTCGCCGACCTGCGGGTTGTACCAGGACAGACTGAGATCGCCGGCCTCGTCGGCCGCGTACGCCTCGACGGTGGCCGTTCGCAGCGCCCGGATCAGCAGCCACAGGGACGGCGGTTCCCACAGGCCCTGTTCGTGCGCCCAGCCCAGCAGACTGCCCTGCTTCGCGCTCAGCGGGAAGAGCATCTGGATGGCGAAGCGCGCCGCGCGGGTACCGCGGATCGTGGCGAGCGTGTCCTCGTACGCCTCGGCCGGGGACAGGCCGAGCCCGCCGAGGGTGATGTTGGCGATGGGGGCGATACGGCGGGCCCGCAGTTCGCGGGCGGCCGTCTCGTAACACGCGGTGGGGGTGCGCTTGAGATGGCAGCGGCGGCGCTTGTCGGGATCCCAGGACTCCACACCGAGATGACAGGCGACGGCGGCACCGGGCAGAAAACTCTGCACCTCGTCGAGCAGGCGCGGGGAACAGAACTCCGGGCGGGTCTCGAAGGTGAAGCCGACCGGTCTGCGGCGCGCGACGCTCCGCAGCAGGTTCCGGCGGAGGCCGGCCGGCACCTCGCGCTCGTCGAACAGGCTGCCCGAGGGTGAGAGATAGATCAGTGAGCCCTCCGGCACGGACGCGATGCGGGCGGCGACGGAACGGTGAACCGCGTCGGGGTCGATCTCCGGGCCCACACCGTAGTTGCACATACTGCACTGTCCGCCCCGGTCGAAGGTGCAGCCTCGGGTGCGGAACCAGAACTGGTAGAAGTCCACGACCGCCGAGGGTCGTCGCAGCCACACGGTGCCCTTGCGCACGGTCCAGTCGGTGTCCGGGGGATGGGGCGTCCGCCCTGCCCGGATCTGCCGGTTGGCCCGGAGGAGCGTGCGTTCGACCTCGGAAGCGGCGAGGGTCGGCATGACATGCCTCCAGAGGCGGCGAAGGTGCGCGGGGAGGAGCGAGCGGGGAGGACCGAAGCGATGAAGTGGGGAAAGCCATGTGAACTCGGGAGAGATGAGGAGAGGTGGGGCATACCCATCAGACAATCGGATCAAACAACAGCGAAACTCCCCTCGCTGACGACCGATCGGCGTAGGCTGCCCGGATACTGGGGTACTTGGGGTGCTCACTGGTACTGGGGGGGTACTCACCGGTCCCCCACGCGGGAAGAGGGCTCTCGGGGTGGGGAGACGCACGGTGCCGCACGCTTCACAGAGCGACGAGGACGACCGGGCGTATCGGTCACATCACGGCGTCGGCGACAACGACGGCGCGGCCCCGTCGCCTCCCGGCCGCCTTGTCCCCGTGACCGGGCACGGTGTCGGGGAGGCCGAACTCGCGGCCGTCGCGCGCGTACTAGGCTCGGGTGGCCTCACCACCGGCCCGGAGACCGCGCTCTTCGAGAAGGAACTGGCCGGACACTTCGGTACCGGGCCGGTCCTCGCGGTGAACTCGTGCACCGCCGCTCTGCATCTGGCCCTGCTGTGTCTGGGCGTCGGCTCGGGTGATGAGGTGATCACCTCCGTTCTGACCTTCCCGGCCACCGTCAACGCCGTACTGGCCGTCGGCGCGGTCCCGGTGCTCGTCGACGTCGATCCGCGGACCCTGAACATCAGCCCCGCCGCCGTGGCGGCGGCGGTGACCCCCCGCACCCGGGCCGTCGTCCCCATCCATATGGGCGGCGCCGCCTGCGACATGACGGCCCTGCGGGACATCGCGGACCGCCATTCCCTGCGGCTGGTGGCGGACGCCGCGCACGCCGTCGACACCCGGACCGGCGGCCGGCACATCGCCGGTGAGGCGGATGTGTCCTGTTTCAGCTTCTACGCCACGAAGAACCTCACATCCGTCGAGGGCGGCGCCCTGACCGGTCCCGCGGAGATCGTCGACCGCGCCCGGCTGCTGGCCCGGCACGGACTGCGCTTCTCCTGGGACCCCGCGCTCCCGGCCACGGCGGCCTCCTACGAAGCGGTCGCCGCGGGCTGGAAGTACAACCTCAGCGATGTGCACGCCGCCGTGGGCCGCGCTCAGTTGGCCCGGCTGCCGGAGCTGCAGCGGGCCCGCCGGGACGTCGTACGGATCTACGACGACGCCCTCGCCGGGCTGCCCGGCGTCGAACTGCCCCACCGGACTTCCACGGAGGAGCACAGTTGGTATCTCTACCAGATCCAGTTGACGGCGGGTCCGGACGGCCACGGTCCAGGCGGCCACGGTCCGCGCGACCGTGTGGCGGAGCGGCTGCGCCGCGCCGGGATCGTGACCGGTTCCTACTACGCGCCGCTGTCGCGGCACGCCTTCCTGGCGTCGGTGTGCAGGGTGCCGGAAAGGCCCGTGCACGCCGAGGCGGTCTGGCACCGGCTGCTGGCGCTGCCGGTGCACCCAGGGGTGTCGGCGGCGGACGCGAGATGGATCGCGGCCCGGCTGACGGCCGCTCTCGCGGAGGAGGACCAGGGCTGACCCCTGACGCGCCCGTCCCGCACGGTGGGCCCGTCCACCGCGTCGTCGGGGCGCGGCCGTGACCGCCGCGGACGAGGGCGGGAGACCCGTCGTCCCCGTCCCTCCCGTCCCTCCCGTCGTCCCCGTCGTACCCATCGCTCCGGTTGCTCCGGTTGCCCCGGCCGGGTCCACGGTGTCCCCGCTCACGGGCCGTGCCGCGCTCGTGGACCGCGCGGACTTCCCGCTGGTGCAGCGGCGTACCTATCTCGACTCGGCGAGCAAGGGCGCGCTGGGCGGGCCGGTCCGGACCGCCGTCGCCCGCTTCCTGGACGAGTGGGACGAGGGAGGCGCGCGCTGGGACCTGTGGCTGGAGGAGATGGAGGCGGCGCGCGGCGCCTTCGCCCGGCTCGTCGGCTGCGCACCCGAGCAGGTGTTCGTCGGCAGCTCCGTCTCGTCGGCCGTCGCCGCGCTGACGACGGCGCTGGACTACCGGGAGCGGCCCGAACTCGTGCTGTTCGAGGACGACTTCCCCACCCTGGGCGATATCGCGCTGAGCACCCGCCGGCTGGGTGCCCGGGTACGACTGCTGTCCGCGCCCGACGGAGGCCGGGGCGGTACGGACGCCGCGCTCGCCGCCCTCTCCGAGGTGCTGACCGAGCGGGTGGCGGCCGTCGTCGTCAGCGGGGTCCATCACAACGGCCGGTACGAACTTCCGCTGGCGGAGGTGGCGGACATGTGCCACGCGGTGGGGAGCCTGTGCGTGGTCGACGGCTACCACCAGGCAGGTGTGATCGGTGTGGACGTCACGGCGAGCGGGGTCGACGCGTGGACCTCGGGCTGTATGAAGTATCTGCTCGGCTCGGCGGGCGGTTTCACCCTGACGTACTGCGGCGACCTGCTGCTGGAGCGGGCCCGGCCGCTGGCGGTCGGCTGGCTCGGCGCCGCGGAGCGGTTCACCACGGCCCGCTCGGCGGTACGGCGCCGGCCGGACGCGGCCCGCTTCGACTCGGGGCTGCCGTCGCTGCTGTGCGCGTCGGCCGCCCGAGCAGGTCTGGAGCAGGTGCTGTCCTGGGACGGGGCCGCGGTGGAGCGCCATGTCCGGGCCCTGGTGGCCGGCGCCGCCGAGGCGCTGGCGGGGGCGTCCGGACCGCGCACGCCCCCGCCGCTGCGGAGTGCGGGCGCGATGCTGTGCGTCCCGGTCGACGACATCGTCGCCGTACGGCGGTCGCTGGCCGAGGAGGACGTACTGACCGGTTCCTGGCTGGACTGGCTGCGTGTGTCCTTCCACGCCTACAGCGACGAGGAGGATGTCCGCCGGTTCGTGGAGGTGATGGAACGCCGGGACCTGCTCCGGCACATCATTCCGCGCCTGGGGAAGGGGAGTTGAGGGGGACACCACTCGGGGAGGAGTCGAGGGGGACGCCAACCGTCGCGGTCGGTACCGGCGGTTCCTGGAGGGCGGGCAGCCGCCGGACCGTCCAGTCGTCGCCGGAGCGCCGCAGCCGGCGGGCGACATCGGCGGCGGTGTGCGGCTCGGCGGCGAGCAGTTCGCCGGTGAGCGCCGTGACACAGGCGCGCGACAGCCAGCGGTCGTCCGCCGCGGACCATTCGCGGAGCGCGGGTGCGAGGACGTGCGGGTGGGTGCGGGCGAGATAGCGCAGACAGAAGGGCACGTTCTTGCGTACATAGGGCGCGTCGTCGGCGAGCGGCACACGCAGCAGCCGGATCAGTTCCTCGACCACGGACGGCGTCTGCCGCTTCGGCTGGCGGGCCACGACGAGAAACGCGCGGTGCTCGCGATCGCCGCGGCCCTCGGCCGCCCAGCGGCGCACCAGCGGCAGAACGCGTCCGGCGTCCGCGACGAGTGCCTCCCGCACGCCGAAGGTGGCGGCCTCACGCACCGTCCAGTCTCCGTCGCCCACCAGCGGATCGACCAGCGACCGGGCGTCGTCGTCCTGGTGACGGAGTACGAACCAGGCGGCGGCGTATCCGGCGACACAGCGCGCCTCCGGGACGGCGGACGCGGCCAGCCGGCCGAGGATCGCGGTGTGTTCGGCGGCGGGGGCCGTACGCAGTGCCTTGGCCGTCACCCGCAACGCGGCGACCGGCCGCCCGGCGAGATCTTGTGGCGACGGGACGGGTGTGGCTGGTGTGGCGGGCGTGTTCATCCGGTCGTCCTCCCCCGGCCGATGGGCGCACCAGCATGGCACACGACGGTCCGGGCCAGCCCGAGCCGAGCCGGGGCAGTTCGAGCCGATCCGGGCCGGAGGGCCGAGCCGGGCCAGGTCGGGCCGAGCCGGGCCAGGTCGGGCCGAGCCCGGCCGACTCGTACCGGGGCGCGCTCCGCCGCGCATCCCGTCATCGAGCAGGAGGTCAGCCGACCAGGGCGTGGTGGATGTCGCGCGCGGAGCGGCCGGGCGCCGTCGGCCGGGCCCGCCCCGCCGGGCCGGGTGCGGTGGAGTCCATCCACTCCAGGACCGCCGCGACGTCCGCCACGGTGGGCAGTCCGCCGATGCGGTACGGCGGCGGTGACCACCGGTCGTCCGTCTCTATGCCGGCGGCGGTCAGCACCTCGTGGGCGAGACCGGGAGAGGCCGCCACAGCGGCGGCTCCGTCGCGGCACGCGGCGAGAAAGGCCGCGGCCGTCCCGGCTCCGGGCGCCCGCTCCCCGGCGGCCGTGCACAGGGTCGGTCCGGGCGGGGTGAGCGTACGGTCGGTGGCCAGCACCGTACAGCCGCGGCTCACACACCAGGAACCCGCGGGCTCCGGCAGGACGGCCCAGTCCACGGCGCCGCCCACAAGGGCCCGGCCACGGGCGGTGATGTCCTGGATGTCCACGACGGTGACCTCCTCCCAGCCGCGGTCGAGCAGGCCCAGCAGGAAGAAGGCGCTGAAGTCGGCGATCGTTCCGCGCGAGACGGCGAGGACCGGCCGCGCCCGTGGCTCGGCCGGGGCCGCGAGCAGCCGGAACATCCCGCCCTCCCCCGGCCGGTCCAGCAGATTGGTCATGATCCGCATGGCGGTGGCGGTCATATGGATACGCAGCACACTGACGAGGTTCATCAGGGCGACGTCGAACTCCCCGGCCAGGAAGGCCGCGTCGCGCTCCGCCGCGCCGGTGACCAGGGTGAGACGCACCGCGAGCCCACGGCGGGCGAAGGCTCCGGTGTGCGCGGCGGCCAGCAGCGGCACCGCCTTCTCCCCGGTCATGAGGCCGACCCGCAGTTCACGGGCCGCGCTCACCGCGCGCCGCCCGCCTCTGCCGGAGCCTCGCCGGGGGCCTCTACGGGGGCCGGAAACCCGTCGCGGCGGTCGACGAGCCGGCGCGGCTTGCCCGGACCGTCGTCGGCCACGAGGTCGTCGTACGCGCACCACTCCAGCTCGATCTCGACGGAGCCGACCGCCGCCGACATGTCCAGGGACATCTCGCGCAGCCCGGCGATCAGCCGCCGCACCGCCTCGGGGGTGAGCGGCCGGTCGTGCTGGGTGGCGACCCGTACCGACAGCCGGTCGCCGGTGGTGAACCACTGCCGTTCCATGGGGACTTCGTCGACATACGCCCGGAAGTCGGTGATCCCCTCGGCGCCGACCACTGCCTCTTCCACCTGCCACGCCCAGAGCTTCTCGCCGGACTCCAGCACGGCGGACTCCGCGATCCGGCCCAGGACCCGTACCTCCAGTGGAATCACCGGGCCCTCCTGTCCGACCCGGGTCAGCCGTACCAGATCGCCCGTGCGGTAGCGCACCAGTGGCATGCCTTCCTGGAACAGCGTGGTGACGACCAGTTCACCGGTGGTGCCCTCCCGTAACGCGGCGGGCCCGTGCGCGGTCAGCACCTCGTACGCCAGGTCCGAGGTGAGGGCGATCGAGCCGTCGGCGGCCGGATCGCAGCCGAGATGGCCGAGTTCGGCCGATCCGTAGAAGCTGTGGACCGCTTCGAGCCCCCAGGACCGCCGCATCGACGCGCGCAGCCGGCCGGAGACCGTCTCGCCCGACAGCAGCAGCATCCGGGTGCCCAGCGCCTCGGCCGCGTTCCCGGGGCCGACGAGGGCGGCGAGCCGCTGGGCGTATCCGGGAGAGGTCGCGATGACATCCGCGCCCAGCTCACGCAGGAGCGCGAGCGTGTGCGCGATACCCGGCCCCTTGCCGACCGGCACCACCCGTAGCCCCAGTTCCTCACCGGCCGAGGTGAAGTCGGGTCCGATCAGCCAGATGCCGAAGCCGTGTGCCACGACCAGTGTGTCGCCCGGGTCGACACCGCAGGCGACCAGACCTGCGGCGGTCCTGCGGACCGTCGCCGCGCGGTCGCGAGCCGTGAAGAAGGCCGGCTTGGCGGACCCGCCGGTGCCACTGCTCGCGTACGCGGTGACGCCCGTCCGCGCGGCCATCCGCGGACCGCCGCGCAGCAGGTCGGCCGCGCTGGTGAACGGGGTGTCCGCCCAGCTCGCGCGGGCGTCCGCGCCGCCATCGCCATCGCCATCGCCGTCGACATCGCTGTCGTTGCCGCTACCGCTGCCGTTGCCGTTGCCGCCGGCCGGCAGATCGCGGTAGTGCGGGGATGCCTGTGCCGCGCGGTGTGCCGCGGCGCGCAGTGTGTGCTCAGGTCTGCTGGCGAGCGGCGCTCCGTCCCCGGTGCTCATGCCGGGCTGCCGTGGAGGTCGACGGACATCATCTGCAACTCCGGCTTGTAGGGCTGGGGGAAGCGGTGGTTGTCCGCGTTGAAGAACGCCTTGGAGATCGTGTCCATGTAGTGCACACCCCGCGGTGTGATCCGCAGTGTCTCCCCGCTCTCCTCGGTGAGACCACCCGCCGCCAGCAGATCCAGTGTGTCCGGGAACGCCTCGCGCAGCGTACGGCCGAACCGCTCGTGGAAGGGCGCCAGGGGCAGTTCGAGGTGTTTGACGCCGAGCACGGCGTAGCGCGAGCGGCGGTCGGAGTCGGTCAGGGTACGTCCGGCGAGTACGGGCGGGGCGCCGCCGGCGACCGTACGGGCGTACTCGCCGAGGGTGTGGATGTTCCAGTACACCGAGCCGTTGAGGAATCCGACCGCGCCCGGACCGATCGCCGCGTACTCGCACTGGGGCGCAGCCCGGTGCCTCAGCTCGTACACCGACTCACGGCCCGGCAGACAGAGGTCGAAGCCCGCGCTGCTGCACGAGCCGTAGTGCCGGTATCCGGCGACGGCGAGGGTGTCCAGCGCCGTCTGCGCCATCCGGACCTCGGTCTCCTCACCGGCCTGGGGGACGGTACGCCCGAGCCGG
This sequence comes from Streptomyces sp. NBC_00872, assembly GCF_045161915.1. Taxonomy (NCBI): domain Bacteria; kingdom Bacillati; phylum Actinomycetota; class Actinomycetes; order Kitasatosporales; family Streptomycetaceae; genus Streptomyces; species Streptomyces sp. NBC_00872. Next base: position 618,525 of record NZ_CP108806.1, read on the forward strand.
ATGCCCCGGCCGAGCGGCCCCATCGGGTCCAGCAGCATCCGGTATGTACTGATGTGGTCGGCGCCGGTACGCACGGCCCGGTCCAGATCCGCCGACCAGGAGTCCATGTCCTGGCCGGGGAGCAGGAACATCAGATCGATGGCGACGTTGTCGAAGCCGGCCCTCCGGGCGGCGGGCACACAGGCCGCCGAGTCGTCCGCGGTGTGATGGGAGCCGATGGCCGTGAGCATACGGGCGTCGAAGCTCTGTACGCCGAAGCTGATCCGGTTCACCCCCGCCTCGCGCAGCGCGGTCAGATACTCGGCCGTGGCGTGCGCGGGATGGCATTCCAGACAGACTTCGGCGGCTTCGAGATCGAACCTCTCCCCGAGCCGGGCGAGCAGCGAACCGACACGGGCGGCGGACAGCACCGACGGGGTGCCGCCGCCGAAGTAGACGAAGTCCGCCCGGTCCACGTGCGGCGAGACGACGTTCCCGTACAGCGCGATCTCCTGTTCCAGCAGACCGCCCAGCCGGTCCGGGTGTGTGCCGCTGAGGAACTTGTTGTAGTTGCAGAACGGGCAGATCTGATCGCACAACGGGACATGCAGATAGATCCCGAAGCCTGCCGAGCCGTCGGTCGGCCGGGCCGTCAGATCCGCCGGGGTGAAGGGGCGGATGTTCACGGGAAAGTAGGTGATGTACTCGCATTCCCTCGCGAGCGGACCGCTCAGGTCCGGGTCTGTGCTCATGCTTCGTCCTCCTCGGCAGATCCGCTCATCAGACGCACGACATGCCGCATCGCCGCGTCCACCTCGGGTATCGACGTGCCGGCCAGGGCGAACCCCGCGTACGGGACCTTCTCCGAGGACGCCGTCACGAGGGTCGGGACGAAGGCGATGCCCCGGCCGGCGAGGACACGCGCCACGGTCTCGAACCGCGCGTGCAGACGTTCCTCCGGGATCGCCCTCGGCAGGGGCAGGGTGTCCTCGGTCCGGACGACCACCGGCCGGCCGGACGACGCTCCGAGGTTCGCGGCGATGGCCATGGCGACACAGGGGCCGGTGCGGCGGGCGTTGATCTCGGTCGGCGCGAGCCGCCCGTCGCGCGCCCGTACGAAGTCGACGTCGAACCAGCCCCGGTAGCCCTCGGCCGCCAGCATCGCGCCGACCGCGCGGCCGAAGTCCGTCACCGACCGGCGCAGCGGCTCGGGCAGTGCGCCGGGCCCGGTGGTGGCCCCGCGGTAGTGGGTGCCCGTCACATGCATCAGCGCGGTCCCCCGGTCGGCGACGCCGTCACCGGTGATCTCGCCGTCGTAGGTGAGCTGGCAGTGGAGCGGGTGCGGTTCGACATACTCCTCGACGAGCAGGGGCAGGACGCCGAAGATCGCGTCGTCGTCGGTCAGCGCGCGCAGCAGGGCCCACATACCGTCCTGGGTGGGGATCTCGTCGGGCCGGACCAGCCGGGTCCCGAAGCCTCCGACGCCGAAGTCCGACTTGAGCATCACCGGACCCGTGCCGGCCTCGGCCCGTGCGGCGAGCGCCGTCGCCGCGGTCTCCGCGTCGTCGTAGACCTCCTGACGGGGGATCAGGATCTCCGGCCGGCCCCGCGCGCACTCGGAGAAACGGCGGTGTGCCTCGCGCTTGGACTCGAAGGACGCCTGTCCGTGCCGCCGGGCCGGTCCGCCGCCCGGGGCCGCGGGACCGGACACGGCGGCGCGCAGCCGCTCCGTCCCGGCCGTCTCGCCCCATGCCAGCAGACGGCCCCCGCCGGGCGCGTCCAGGGCGGTGCGCAACGCGGCCACCGTCGCCGGATCGGCGGCGAGCACATCGGACACCCCGGGCTCACCGGCGGTCCAGTGGACCGATATCCGGGGCCAGTGCAGATACCTGCGCTGCATGTCGAGCCAGGAACGGTCGAAACGCAACGGCAGAAAGACCGGACCGGGATCGGCCGAATAGAACAACGCGAGCCCGGCGTAGTGATGACCTTCCATGTCCCACGACCGCAAATGATCGCTGCGGAATTGCGCCGGAAAGAATTGACGATTGTACTCGGCCACATTGCCGATATGGGCGTTACCGCCAGCCATGAATCAGTCCGGCCATGATGACTTCCCCCCTGGGCCGCCGTCCGGCCGCTCAGCGTAACGGGCTTCCCTGCCGGACACCAGGCATTGAGCGGAGGGCTTTAAATTCGCGACGGCCGTGGCCGGTGTTTCGGATGGGGCTTCGGCGGCGATCACCACTTCCCCGCGTCCTGCCATATCCCCGGCATGCGGATCCGTATCCGAAATGGCCTGATGGAGGGTATGAGGGAAGGAGCGGACCGATGGGTTCGACCATGAGTTATGACTATGTCGTCGTCGGCGCGGGGACGGCCGGATGTGTGCTCGCCACCCGGCTGACGGAGAACGAGAACGTCCGGGTGCTCCTGCTGGAGGCCGGTGCCCGGGATCCTCTGGAGCTGATGGCGGTGCCGGGTGCCTGGCCGGCGCTGATGGGGAGTACGGCCGACTGGGGCGGTACGACGGTCGTACAGACGTCGACGGGGACGGCGATCCCGACGCCCCGGGGGCGGGGGCTCGGTGGTTCCTCCAGCATCAACGGGCTGAACTTCATCCGCGGGCATCGCTCCAGCTATGACGTATGGCCGGAGCAGGGCGCCACGGGGTGGGGATTCGACGACCTCCTGCCGTACATGCGGCGGAGCGAAACGGCCGGGGGACACGATCCCGCGCTGCGCGGCCAGGACGGGCCGCTGACGGTAGGGCCTCCGGTCGAGCCCCATCCCCTGGTGGCCGCGTGTGTCGACGCGGCGGTGGAGACCGGGCACGCGCGCGCGGACGACATCAGTGGGGGCGTGGAGACGGGTTTCGGCTGGTGCGACAACAACATCGCGGACGGCGCCCGCCAGAGCGCGGCCGACGCCTATCTCAGGCCGGCGATGAGCCGGGCGAACCTCGATGTGGTGACCGATGCCCTCGTACTGCGCCTGGTGGTGGCCGACGGCCGCTGCCGTGGGGTCGAGTACGCGAAGGACGGTGAGACCCGCTCCGTGGAGTGCGCCGAGGAGGTCGTGGTCACGGCGGGCACGATCGGTTCCGCACAGCTCCTGCTGCTGTCGGGGATCGGACCGGCGGACCATCTGCGCGCGGTGGGGGTGGATGTGGTGCTCGACCTGCCGGGTGTGGGAGCCAATCTGCACGACCACCCCATGTCGACCGTCACCTACACCGCCAGGCGGGCGGTCCCGCGGAACATGGGCAATCCCCCGGGGGAAGCCATGGGGACGGTACGGACCGGTGCCGGTGCCGGTGCCGACCTGGCCGTGCCTGATCTGCAGATCCTCTTTGCGAGCCTGCCCTACCGTGCCCCGTCACTGCCAGGGCCCGAGAACGGCTACACGATCGCCTTCTCGGCGGTGAATCCCCAGAGCCGCGGATCGGTACGTCTCGCGAGCGCGGAGGCCGGAACGGCGCCCCTGGTGGACCCGGACTACCTCGGGGACAGCCGCGACATCGAGACGATGACGACCGGTCTGCGCGTTGCCCGTCGGATCGGCGCGGCGGACGCGCTGGGTGCGTGGCGGGACGAAGAGGTGCTGCCGGGCCCGGGGATCACGGACGACGAGGACGCCGTCCGTGACTATCTCGGCAGGAGCCTGCTGGTCTACTACCACTACGTGGGCACCTGCCGGATCGGACCGGACGGGACCACCGCCGTGGTGGATCCCGAGCTCCGGGTGCGCGGGGTCACCGGGCTCCGCGTCGCGGACGCTTCCGTCATGCCCTCCATCGTGTGTTCCAACACGAACGCGGGCGTCTACGCCATCGCCGAACGCGCGGCGGCTCTCATCAAGGGAGAGACCCTCGTCAAGGGACAGACCGAGGTCATTTCCTGACGGGTTCGTCCGCGGCCCGCTCTTCCTCTTCTTCGTCCTCTTCCTCGTCGTCGTACTCGGACCCGGCCTCCGTGCCTTCTTCCTCGTCGTCCGCCTCACCGGCTTCGTCGAGTTCCGTGTCGTCCTCCGCGGCTTCCTCCTCCATCGCCTCTTCATGCGTACGGAGGACTTCGCCGTCCCTGATTTCGCCGCGCCAGCCCTCGGGATCCTCGTCGGTGAGCGTCACGTACCGCTGGAAGTGCTTGACGTCGAGACGGAGCCGACGGCCCTGAGCACGCCAGAGATTGCCCGTCTTCTCGAAGAACCCTGAGGGGTAGTACTCGACGACGACGGCGATCCGGGTCAGATTCGGAGCCAGTTCATGAAAACTGACGGCACCGTGGGTCGATCCCTTGGCACCTTCCGAGTTCCACACGATACGGTCGTCGGGTATCTGCTCCTGAACGGTGGCCTTGAAGCTCCGTGTCGAAGGACCGACCTTGACCCGCCAGTCGCTTGTCACGTCATCGCTCATCGAGACACTTCTGACGCCCTTGGTGAAACCGCTGAACTTCTCGTACTGCGTCCAGTGGTCATAGGCGGTGCGGACCGGTACTCCCACATCGATGAATTCAACGATGTTCGTGACCTTCGTGTCACCGGCCTTCCCGCCGCCACCTCCGCCGAAGAGACCCTTCACCCGCCCGACGACACTGTCCTTCACGCTCTTCGCCTTCTCGCTCAGGAATGCCTTCAGCGGCGATTCGCCATGCAGGATACGGGAGCCGATGGCGGGCAACTGTCCCCCGTTCTCCGCGACTTGTGTGAGCTTTTCGGTGACTCCTGACACTTTCTCGCTGAGCTTCTCCGCCGCCTTCCCCGCGGCGTGCTCCAGTTGCATACCGACGAAATGTGTGATCTCTCCGCGCACCCGACCGGCGACCGAACTTCCGGCGTCGCGGACCTTCTCCGCTGTCTTCACCATGGCTGCCTACCTCCGACGGCTGTCACGTGTGGAAGTGTTGGTCGCTCTCTTCCTCGGTGAGGCTGTCTTCCTGGAGTCCCTCCCCGCCGGAGCGCCCTTGCCCGCCGCCGGCTTCTTCGCCGCTCGGGAGGCGCTCTTCCCCGGGGCCCCGCCCGACTGACGCTTCTTGCGCCGGAGTTCATCGGATTCGCGGGTACGGTGGCGGCCCGGGGGCGGCTCGTCCTCCGTCTCCTCCCCGGATTCCTCGTCCTCGTACTCGCCCTCGTACTCGCCTTCCGGTTCCTCCGCCCCTTCTTCCTCTTCCTCCATCTCGTCCTCGTCCGGCTCCTTCTGTTTCCCACCGAGATTGACGGCGCGGCTGCTGATCGAGTCGCTCAGCGAGCCCACACCCCGATCGACCACGGCCGAGAGCGCGCCGCGCGCCGCGTCGATCCCTTCCTCGCGCACCTGCTCCTGCAACTGCGCGACCTGCGGAATCTCGCCCAGGCGCTGTACTCCCTCGGTGACCAGTCGCTTCGGATCGAGGCCGAGGCCCTTGCCCGCCACAAATGTCGCGACGGTCAGGGCAAGCCGGCCTTTCTTCGTACGGCCGAGCACATAGCCGCCCAGCACCGCAGAAGCAACGGCCACTTTGGTTCTCCGATCCATGACTGTGCCACCTTTGATCACATTGTTCGGATAAGGCCGGTGCCCGCCTCGCCGGGCGGCGCCCGCCTCACTGCACGCGTGACGATTCGCCCTCGGACTCGTCGTCGGCTCCGGGCACATGTACGTCGAGAACACCGATGTTCACCTCGACCACGTCCAGTCCGGTCATGCTCTCCACGGCTTCGGAGACATTCGACCGAATGCTGCCGGCGGTCTCGGTGATCGGTGTGCCGTATTCGACGACGATGCCCAGATCGATCGCCGTCTGCTTCTCTCCGACCTCTACCTGCACGCCACGTCCGGCGGAGTCGTCCGAGCCGGGCATCTTGCCGCGCACGGCTCCCAGGGTGCGGGATACTCCTCCGCCCATGGCATAGACACCGGATGACTCACGGGCCGCGATGCCCGCGATGGACGCGACGACCGAGTCGGCGACCGTGGTCTTTCCCTTGACCGTGCTTTCCTTGCTACCCGCCATAGTGGCTTCATTGGTTGCCATCAGGGGACGCCCCTTCCCGCAATGAGGTTCCGCACACCAGTACCTTGATGAGGTAAGCGAAAATGGAGTGCTCGACCGGAGAGTCACCCCTCACGGCGCTGCCTCTTCTCTCCACTCTGCCCGGCATGTCGTAGTGACGCCATTCGAGTGACGCCATGAGAAATGATCATGACTGTACGTCCTTTTCCGAGCGCCGGACATCGATTGCGCCGGGCCCCGGTGGAGCCGACAATTGCTTACGGGGCCGAATCGTTGAGGATGTGCGGACACCATGGACGACGCCGAAAACGCCGATGCCGGGTATGGCGGCCTCGAAGCCGAGGAGGACCCGAGGGACGAGGTCGCGCTGCCTGACGGCGACGAGACGGCCGACGACGAGACGGCGGGGTACGAAGCGCTCGGGGACGAAATGGTCGACCAGCGCAACCCGGACGTCTACCTCGATGTCCCGGTGCTGAACATCGAGGAGATCAATCTTGAGGTCGAGGACCTCTCCGCACGGGTGTCGCTGCGGGCCGAGGTCCTTGATCTGCTCAAGCTGCAGGTGGGCGCCGATGTGGAACTCGGCAGGGTGCAACTCGGCATCAAGGGCGTGGAGGCACAGGCCCGTCTGGAGGTCCGCCTCGGCAATGTGGCCGCCATCGTCAATCGCGTACTGACGACGATCGACCGGCACCCCGAGATTCTGGGCGAGTTGACGCGAGGTGTGGGTGCGGCCGTCGAGGAGGTCGGAACGGGTGCCCGTCATGCCGTCGGCGAACTGGGCCATGGCGCGGGCCGGGCCGTCGAGGATGTGGGACGCGGAGCCGGCGGCGCGGTCGAGCATGTGGGCCGAGGCGCCGGCGAAGCGGTCGAAGAGGTGGGGCACGGGGCCGGCGGAGCGGTCGAAGAGGTGGGGCACGGGGCCGGCGGAGCGGTCGACAAGGTGGGGCACGGGGCCGGCGGAGCGGTCGACAAGGTGGGACGCGGCGCGGGCAAAGCCGTCGAGGACGTGGGACGGGGGGCCAGCGAAGCGGTCGAGGGCGTGGGCCAGGGCGTCCGGGAAACCGTCGAGGACGTGGGGCAAGGGGCCGGTGGAGCCGTCGAGGACGTAGGACGGGGGGCCGGTGAGACGGTCGGACACGTGGGGCGCGGGGCGGGCGAAGCGGTCGAGGGCGCGGGACGCGGCGCCCGGGAGACCGTCGAGGACGTCGGCGACACGGCCGGTGAAGTCGTCGGAGACACGGTGAGGAAGCGTGGCCGCAGAGAGGTCAGGGCACCCGAAGTGAGCACCCCTGAGCGGAAGGACAGTGAGACACGGTCGTCCAGGACGGCCCGGCGCCGTACGGCGCATCGGCGCCAGGTGGGCTGACGGCGCCCAGTGGGCCGACAGACCGGGGGGGTGAACCGGACCGGAAGACCACCGGTCTCTTATCAGGGGACCCGTGGTCTTTCACGCTTGACCGCCGGACCCCGCGTGCAACCGCCTCGCAACGTTCCGTGGGGTTGTCTCAAGCTCCGTCCGGTCCGATCGCGCTGGAGGAACCATGACCGAGCAGGCTCCCCCTCAAGAGCCACGCGTGGAGTTGACCCCCGCTGCCGCCGACCTGATCCGGCGGCTGCGGACGGACCACGGGCCGCTGATGTTCCACCAGTCGGGCGGCTGCTGCGACGGCAGCGCGCCGATGTGCTTCCCGGACGGCGAGTTCCGCACGGGTGCTTCGGATGTGCTGCTCCAGTCCCTGGAGATCGAGGGCGTCGCCGAGCCGGTGCCCTTCTGGATGTCGGTGAGCCAGTACGAGGTGTGGAGCCACACCCGGCTCATCGTCGATGTGGTGAAGGGACGCGGCAGCGGCTTCTCCCTGGAGGCGCCCGAGGGGGTGCGCTTCCTGATCCGTTCAAGGCTGTTGGGAACGTAGACCGCCCCCGCCCGCCGGAACACCCCCGGCCGCTGGAACGCCCCCGGTCGCCGTCACGGTCTGAGGCTGCTGACCACCCCGGCCGTGGCGGAGATCCCGTTCGCGATGGTCGGCGCCATGCTCGTGCCCGAGAGGAAGAACCCGAGCAGGACGCAGACCGCGGCGTGCGAGAACTTCAGTCCGCCGTTGCGTACGAAGATCACCGCGAGGATCACCAGAAGCAACACCACTGAGATCGAAATGGCCATCGACAAACCTCCTCCGCCGCACCGGAATCGCGGCATTCGGCCGCCAGTGTGGCGGAGGAGGAGGCCCGTACCCCCGACTGGCGTGTCCGCCGTACGGGTGGTTGACCTCGGGTGATCCCGGACAACCCTCAGGGACGGCGCGTGCGCAGGAAACGTTCGAGACCCGCAAGGTCGTCCGTATTGAGATGGTCGACCCCGGCGGCGAGCAGTTCGGCCCAGACGGCGTCCCGTTCGGGACCCGCGAGATCCGGAGTCGCCCAGAACCGCACCCGCCGGCCGCGGCCATGGGCGGCGGAGACGATACGGCGCAGTTCGGCGCGTTCGGCCGCGGGGAAGGCGCCCACGCCCTGCCAGCCGAAGCTCTGGGTCCAATTGCTGCTGATCAGCGGTACGAAGGAGGCGGGGGCGGTGGTCCCGAGGTCCTCCAGCCGTCCGTCGTAGAACGCGTACCGCACCCGCTGCGCCTCCATCGGCACCCGGGCCGCCCGATCGCCCGATATCACCGGGGTGACCGCGCCGAGGCGCACGGAGCCGTGCGTATAGGTGCTCAGCATGGAGCGGTACGAGGTCAGTTGGCGGTGGAGTTCGTCGTAGGCGGCGACGCCGTCCGTCTTGATGTCGATGAGCAGTTGCACCGGACGGTGGCAACCCCGGTACACGGAGCCGTGGTTGGCCCGTACACGCGCGAGCAGCGGATCGAGGTAGAGCCCCGCGAGGGTACGGGTCGGGTCGAGAGCGGCGGGCTCATGGGCGACGAGGAGTTCACCGTCCACCAGGAAGACATCCGCCTCCACACTCGTGAAGCCGTGTGACAGGGCGTCAAGAAGCGGGCGAGGGTGCAGATAGTCGTTGTGGGCGTGTGCCTGACGCAGCGGCAGGGGTTTCCGGCCGACCTGTGTACGCGGGGTGGCCTGCGCGTACGCGGGAGCCGCGACGGCTCCCGCGAGCGCGGCGGCGAGCGTGCTGACGGCTCTGCGGCGGGTGGTGAGGGCCATGATGCTGATGCCTCCGGTGGACGCGGTGGGGCGCGGACCAGGCGAGTATCCGCCCTGGCGGGTCCCGACCGGGGCCGTCCGCCGCAGAGTTCGTCACCGCGCCACCTGTGGTTCAGCCGGCCCCGAGCCGGTCCACCGGTCCTGGTGCCGGTGTCGGTGTCGGTGTCGGTGTCGGTCCACCGTTCCCGGCCGCGGTCGCCCGGATACCGGGCGGTGCCGGCGCTATCAGGGCCCCGGCAGATCCACGAGCGCGGCCAGCGTCTCCTTGTGGCGGCCCGGTGAACCCAGCGCGAGCTCATCGGACTTGGCGCGCTTGAGGGCGAGATGCGCGGGGTGCTCCCATGTCATCCCGGTCCCGCCGTGGAGCTGGACGCACTCCTCGGCCGCGTGGACGGCGACCCGTGCGCAGTACGCCTGGGCGAGGGCCACCGCGAGCGGTGCCTCGGAGCTGCCGGTGGCCAGCGCGTCGGCCGCGTTGCGGGCGGCGGCGCGGGCGGAGACGACCTCCAGCCAGAGCTGTGCCATCCGGTGCTTGAGCGCCTGGAAGGATCCGACGGGACGGTTGAACTGATGCCTCTCGCGGGTGTGCGCGACGGTCTCCTCCAGGCACCATTCGGCGATTCCGAGCTGCTCGGAGGCGAGCAGCCCGGCCCCGGCCAGCAGTCCGCGGCGTACGGCGGCCTCCGCCACGGGCGGTGCGGCGATCCGCAGACCCGCGGTGGCGTCGACGGTGACCGCGGCGAGCGGACGGGTCAGATCGAGCGGGGTCAGCGGCTCGACGACGACGCCGGGTGAGGCCGTCTCGACCGCGTACAGTCCGTCCTCCTCCAGCACCAGCAGGACATCGGCCCGCCGCGCGTCGGCGACACCGGTGATGGTCCCCGCGCCGACGGGCAGCGGTCCGTCCGGGGCGGTGGTGAGCGGTACGGCGAGCACCGCGACCCGGTGGCCGTGGGCGAGCGCGGTGAGCAGCCCCGCGACATCGGTGCTCTCCGTGCTCTCTCCGTCGCAGGCGAGCAGCGTCTCGGTCGCGATCACCGAACTGGTCAGATACGGCGCCGCCGTGACGCTCCGGCCCAGCTCCTCCAGTACGACGGCGGCTTCGCGCGGGCCCGCGCCCTGGCCGCCGAGCTTCTCGGGGACCAGCAGCCCCGACACACCGATCCCGGCGGTGAGCGAGGTCCACAGCGCGGGGTCGTAAGGATCTCCGGACTCGGCGCGCAGGAGCGCCGCCGGCACATCGCGGCGGTCGGTGAGCAGGGACCGTACGGCCGCGCGCAGATCGTCCTCGACGTCGGAGTAGAGCAGATCGGGGGTGGCCTCGGGTCCGCTGGGCGGCGGTGTCATCGTGTCAGGTCCTTCCAGGGGACGTCCTTGTCGTCGCGGGGTTCGGCGGGAAGACCGAGGACCCGCTCCGCGACGATGTTCAGCAGCACCTCGCTCGTACCGCCCTCGATCGAATTGCCCTTGGCACGCAGATAGCGGTAACCGGCGTCGCGTCCGGTGAAGTCGACCAGCTCGGGCCTGCGCATGGTCCAGTCGGAGTACAACAGGCCTTCCTCGCCGAGGAGTTCCACCTCAAGTCCGCTGATCTCCTGGTTGAGCCCGGCGAACGCGAGCTTCAGTCCGCTGCCTTCGGGACCCGGCTGTCCCGCGACGAGCGACTGGCGCAGCCGCTCCCCGGTGAGCCGGGCCACCTCGGCCTCCACCCAGAGTGTGAGCAGCCGCTGGCGCAGTTCGTGGGTGCGCAGTCCCGGCCGCTCGCGCCAGGTCCTGGCGACCGGACCGATCATGCCGCCCTCGCGCGGGAGCGGGGCACCGCCGATGGAGACCCGCTCGTTCATCAGTGTGGTCCTGGCGACCTTCCAGCCCTCGCCCACCTCGCCGAGCCGGTGCGCGTCGGGGATCCGCACATCGGTGAGGAAGACCTCGTTGAACTCGGCCTCACCGGTGATCTGGCGCAGGGGCCGCACCTCGACACCCGGATCGGTCATGTCGCAGAGGAAGTAGGTGATGCCCCGGTGTTTGGGCAGATCGGGATCGGTACGGGCGATGAGGATGGCCCAGCGGGCGAGATGCGCGCTGGACGTCCACACCTTCTGGCCGTTGACGATCCAGTCGCCGGAGGCGGAGCCGCCCTCGCGTACGGCGCGGGTGGCGAGCGCGGCGAGGTCCGAGCCCGCGCCCGGCTCGCTGAAGAGCTGGCACCACACCTCCTCGCCGGTCCACAGGGGCCGCAGGAAGCGCTCCTTCTGTTCCCGGGTGCCGTAGCGCAGGATCGTCGGCGCGGCCATGCCGAGACCGATACCGATCCGCCGCGGATCGTTGTCGGGCGCGCCCGCCGCGGCCAACTCGGCGTCCACGACGCCCTGGAGGGAGCGCGGCGCGTCGAGTCCGCCGAGCCCCACCGGGCAGTGGACCCAGGCGAGTCCGGCGTCGAAGCGTGCCTTGAGGAAGTCGGTGCGGTCGGTGCCGGCCGGCGGGTGGTCGGCGAGCAGCTTCCTTGTGAGGGAGCGCAGTTGGGCGGCGTCGCTCATCGGGGCGCGCCTTCCGGAAGGACGACGACCCGGCCGGTGGTACTGCCGTCGGCGACCCGCTGGACGGCGTCGGCCGCGCTCTTCATCGGCACCCGCTCACTGATGAGCGGCTTGATCGCGCCCCGGGCCACGAGCGCGGTCAGCTCCTCGTGGCAGGCGGCCACCGCCGCCGGGTCCTTGCCGGTGTACAGCCCCCAGTGCAGGCCCATGATCGAGTAGTTCTTCACCAGCGCGTGACCGAGGGCGGGAGTGGGGATGGTGCCGCTCGCGAAGCCCACGACCACGATTCGGCCCTCGAAGGCGACACACTTGGTGGACCTGGTGAAGGCCTCGCCGCCCACCGGGTCGTACACCACATCCGCGCCCCGGCCGCCGGTGGCCTCCTTGACGGCCGCGACGAGGTCGTCCGTACGACGGTCGATCACCAGGTCACAGCCCAGTTCCAGGGCCACCCGGGCCTTGTCCTGGCCTCCGACGACCCCGATGACGGTGGCTCCCGCGGCCTTTCCGAGCTGTACGGCGGCGCTGCCGACCCCGCCGGCCGCCGCGTGGACCAGCAGGGTCTCCCCCGCCCGCAGTCGCGCCCGTCGGTGCAGTCCGAACCAGCCCGTCTGATAGCCGACGTGCAGGGCCGCCGCCTCGGCGTCGTCCAGCGCCTCGGGCGCGGCGAAGACCGCGGACTCGTCGGCGACGGCGTACTCGGACAGTCCGCCGTACGGCAGGGCGGGAGTGGCGATGACCCGCCGTCCGTCCTCGGTCTCCCCGCAGATCTCCACGCCGGGTGTGAAGGGCAGCGGCGGCCGTACCTGGTACTCGCCGCGGCACAGCAGAGCGTCCGGGAAGTTGATGTTCGCGGCCCGGACCCGCAGTGCCACCTGGCCGTCGGCGGGCTCGGGGCGCTCCGCCTCTTCGAGCCGCATCACCTCGCCCGGCTCTCCGTTCCGGTGTACTCGCCATGCTTGCATTCAGGGCCTCCACACGATGGGCGGTACCGCACTGGATCGCATACTAAGCGGTCGCTTGCCACCGTGTGAACCGCATGCGGTGTGAGGGCCATGGACCCACCTGGGTGTGCCACGGACCGACCGGGATCGCGACGCGGTCCGCGCCGGTCACTCCGCGCTGATCTCGTGAACTCCCCGGCGGACGGGCTCCGTTCGGTCGGGGAAGATCGGAACGGGCCGGGTCCTGCGCAGATACGCCTCGGCGTGCCAGATCGCCTCACGCGCGGTGCGCTGCCCCATGAGCACACAGAGGGTGTACGCGACGTCCTCGAACCGCCCCCGGGTGGTCTCGTCGAGCGGGTCGGCGAGGACGAGCCTTTCCCAGGCCCGGTAACGGGCCAGCAGATCAGCGACCAGATGTCTGTCCGGCAGCAGCATGTCCACCACCTCCCGTCATCGCGCGCAGCGCGAGACCAGTCCCCTGGAGGCCATTCTCCCCCCGCCGCCCCGCATCCGCTCGGCGAGGTCCGGCGGCCCTGACGGAAGCGATGCCGAGCCATGCCACCGGTGCGCCGGGAGCGGTCCGGGCGGGAGGGTCCGGAACCGTACCCGGACCGCCGCCACCCGGACCGCCGCCACCCGGACCGCCACAGTCCGGACCGTTGCTGCGGGCGCGGACCGCCACCGCGGGCGGGGGTCAGTCCTCGCCGCGCGCGAGCGCCAGCAGCCGGTCCAGCACCCGCGGGGCGCCCGCGCGCAGTCCGTCGTGCTCGTACTCGTCCGTCACCCAGGTCCGCAGCCCGCGGATCGCCCGCGCGGTGCGCAGGGAGTGTTCCGTGTCGACATACATGTCGTCGTGGTAGACGGCGGCGGCCACCGGCACATCGTTGGCGGCGAGCCGGCCGGTGTCGTACAGCGCGGGCCAGTCGGTACGGGCGGCGAGGAGTCCGGCGGTCTCCCGCAGAGAGCGCAGCGCGGGGTCGGACTCGAAGTGCCAGGGGTGGATGCTCTCGCCCGTGAAGTACAACGGGCCTTCCCCCGCGAGGGTCTTGGCCGCGTCGAAGCGGGCGAACTCGGCGCGCACCCGCTCGGCCGCCCAGTCGGTGGGCCGGCCGCCCTGGGCGTAGATCACCTCGTGGAGCACGGCGTACAGCGGGTGTCCGGCGTACGAGAGGGCCGACGCCACACCCTCCTGGAACGCGTCGGAGAGCGCCTGGCCCCCGGGTGTACGGACGAAGGCGTTCTCCAGCAGATAGTGGAGCTGGTGGCTGCCGTCGCCGCCGCCGAGCAGGATGCCGAGGGACTGGAACGCCTCGGGGGTCAGAACGTATCCGGTGGGGAGCACCGGCCGGTGCTCGGCGACATGCTCCGCGATCGCGCGGGCCCTGCCGATGTCCTGCGGATAGCGGGCGTAGTGCGCCTCCACCTTGCGCGCGATCCGCGGATAGGCGGCGCGGTAGACCTCGTCGGCCGTGGCGTCCAGGGAGGGCAGTCCGCCGGTGATCAGTACGGTCCGCAGCCCCTCGGGGGCGGTGGAGAGATAGTGGACGGCGCAGAAGCCGCCGAAGCTCTGGCCCAGCACGGTCCAGGGGGCGCCGCCGGTCAGCCCCGGCCGGATGGTCTCGCAGTCGCGCACGATCGAGTCGGCGCGGAAGTGGGCGAGATACTCCGCCTGCTCGCGCGGACCGCCGCGCAGGGGCAGGGTCTGCCGGGTGGCCGGGGTGGAGAGGCCCGTGCCCCGCTGGTCGAGGAGGAGCACCCGGAACTCCTGGAGGGCGCGCCCGAGCCAGGCCTGCCGCCCGGTGAAACGGCGGGCGCCGAAGCCGGGACCGCCCTCCAGATACACCAGCCAGGGCAGGTCCGCGTCGGCCTTGGCGCTCCCGACGACCTCACGCGCGAAGAGTTCGATCCGCTCGCCCGACGGATCACCGTGGTCCAGTGGGACCGAGAAGCGGTGGTCGGTGAGGACGACGCCGGGCTGGCGGTAGCTGGTCACGGGTGCTCCTGTTCTCGCGCGCCCCCGCCGGGGGCGGTCACGGCGGACAGTTCAGCACACGGGTCACGAGCGGTCGCGCGGGGCCCCGCCCGCTTCTAGCGTGAGGGCATGATCCGGTTCGAGCAGGTCACCAAGGTCTACCCGGACGGAACGGCCGCCGTACGGGATCTCTCCTTCGAGGTGGCCGAGGGCGAGCTGGTGACTCTGGTGGGGCCCTCGGGGTGCGGCAAGACGACCACGATGATGATGGTGAACCGGCTGATCGAGCCGACCTCAGGGCGTGTCCTGGTCGAGGACCGGGACATCTCGGGTGTCGACCCGGTCGCCCTGCGCCGCCGTATCGGCTATGTCATCCAGCAGGTCGGGCTGTTCCCGCACCGGACGGTCCTCGACAACACCGCGACCGTGCCCGCCCTGATCGGCTGGAAGCGGGCGAAGGCCCGCCGCCGGGCGGCCGAGCTGCTCGAACTGGTGGGCCTCGACCCCGCGATCCACGGTCCGCGCTATCCGGCGCAGCTGTCGGGCGGGCAGCGCCAGCGGGTGGGGGTGGCACGGGCCCTGGCGGCCGATCCTCCGGTGCTGCTGATGGACGAGCCGTTCGGCGCGGTCGACCCGGTGGTGCGCGAGCGGCTCCAGAACGAGTTCCTGAGGCTCCAGGCGACGATGCGCAAGACCGTGCTGCTGGTGACGCACGACATCGAGGAGGCGGTGCGGATGAGCGACCGTATCGCGGTGTACGGGGAGGGGCACATCGAGCAGTACGACACCCCGGCCGCGGTGCTCGGCGCCCCCGCCACCGCGTATGTGGCCCGGTTCGTCGGCGCGGACCGGGGGCTGAAGCGGCTGTCGGTCACCGCCGTCGAACCGGCCGATCTGGAGGAGCCCCCCGTCGCCAGGACCGACGAGCCGGCCCGGGACGCGGCGGCCCGTATGCGCGGACAGGGTGCGCGCTGGGCCGTGGTCCTGGGCGCCGGCGGCGAACTCCACGGCTGGGTCTCCGCGGACGCGCTGGCCGAGGCCGGTGAGCGGGGCTCCGTCGGCGATCTGGCCCGCCGGATGGAGGCCTGGGTACCGCTCGGCTCCCCGCTGAAGCAGGCGTTCAGCGAGATGCTCCAGCACGACGCGGGGTGGGTGGCGGTGCTCGACGGGGCGCGCTTCCTCGGCGTCCTGACCCCGGCGAAGCTCCATGAGGCCCTGCGCCGCTCCGTGGACGCGGACGCCCAGGGCATCGGGCGGAGCGAGGTGGACTTCGACTCGGTGTCGGACGCGTAGGCGGCTCCGACCGGATCGGGGGCCGAGCCCGTACGTCCGGTCCGTCAGTGCGACGGGATCAGGGCCTTCGACTTCAGATACGTCCCGGCGACGTCCTCGGGAAGTCTGCGCCAGCTGTCCACCTGCTCGTTCATCGACGCCAGGTCCCTGGTCGTCAGTACGGTGTTCAGCTTGTCCAGTGCGCCGGTCACCCCGGCGGCTCCGGCCCGCGAGCGGTTGACGACCGGGACGATGTAGTCGGCGTTCTGGAGATGCTTGTCGTCCGCGAGGAGCACCAGACCGAACTGGCCGAGCGTGGCGTCGGTGGTCGTGGTCAGCACCATCTGGTCCTGGCCGTCCTGGACGGCCTTCTTGGCCGGGGTCGTGCCCACCCCCTTGGGGTCGATACCGGTGATGTCGATGCCGTACGTCTTCCTCAGCCCCGGCTCGCAGTAGGGCCGCTCCACGCATTCGTCTCCCGCGGCCAGCCTGACGGGCAGCCCGGACGCGCCCAGATCGCTCAGTGTGCGCAGCCGGTGCTGCGCGGCGTAGGAGGCGGCGACGGCGAAGGCGTTCTGGTCGACGGCCCGGCCCGGGTCGAGCACGGTGAGTCCGCGCGGTGCGGCCAGCGCGCGCAGCGCCCGCATCGTCGCGGCCAGATCGGGCGAGCCGACGGGTCTGGCGCCGGGGCCATGGGTCCTGGCGTTGAGCCAGTCCGCGAAGGTCGCCGCGTACTCCGGTACGACATCGATCTGGCCGCTCTCCAGGGCGGGTTCATAGATCTCCCGGTTGGTGACGGAGAGGATCCGGGTGTGGTAGCCCGCGTGGTTCAGCAGGAGGGCGTACATCTGGGCGAGCAGATCGCTCTCGGTGAAGCCGGCGGAGCCGATGGTCAGATGCCTGCTGTCGCCGGGCGGCGCGGTGATCTCGCCCCGGTGCTCCAGGGACGGACCCGTGGTGCAGCCGGCGACGGCCAGCAGCAGGGCGGCGCCGACGGCGATACGGATACGGATACGGATGCGGAACGCTCTCATCCGGCACCCTCCCTGACCCACCGCGGGCCCAGCCGCCGCACCGCCTCGAACACCGCCTCCACCAGCAGCGCGAACACGGCCACGAGCACCGCCCCCGCGACCACCTGCGCCGTGTCGGCGAGATTGAACCCCGCGGTGATGATCCGGCCGAGCCCGCCGCCGCCCACCAGCGCCGCGAGCGTGGCGGTCGCCACGAGCTGTACGGCGGCGATCCGTACACCGGTGAGGATCAGCGGCAGCGCGAGCGGCACCTCGACCCGTCGGACGAGCTGACCGCCGGTCATCCCCATGCCACGGGCGGCCTGTACGACATCCCGGTCGACGCCCCGCATACCGACATAGGCGTTGGTGAGCAGCGGCGGGATCGCGAACAGGACCAGCGCGATGATCGTCGGCCAGTCCCCGTACGTACCGATCGGGGTGAGCAGCAGCAGGACGAGGACGGCGAAGGTGGGGACGGCCCGGCCGGCGTTGGAGATATTGACCGCCAGCGCGCCGCCCCGGCCGAGATGGCCCAGCACCAGGGCGACGGGGAGCGCGATGGCGGAGCTGAGGGCGAGACAGACGACGGTGAGGAAGAGATGTTCGCCGAGCCGGTGCCAGACGCCGTCGGGGCCCGACCAGTGCGCGGCGCTGGTGAGCCAGGACCAGGCGGCGGCGAGAGTGTTCACGCGCGCGCCGCCCTCGTCCAGGGGGTGAGCAGCCGCTGGAGTCCGAGCAGCAGCAGATCGGCGAGGACGGCGATGAGCACACAGAGGACGGAGGCGGTGAGTACCTGCGCCTTGAAGAAGGTGTTCATCCCGGCGTAGATGAGATTGCCGAGCCCGCCGTGGCCCACGATCGCTCCGATGGTGACGAGCGAGACGGCCGAGACGGTGGCGATCCGCAGCCCCGCCATGGCGGCGGGCAGGGCGAGCGGCATTTCGACGGCGAGCAGCAGCCGCAGCGGTCCGTACCCCAGACCCCGGGCGGCCTGCCGGGTCTCCTCGGGGACGGCGCGCAGTCCGGCGAGGATGTTCCGTACGAGCAGGGTCAGTGAGTACAGCACCAGCCCGGCGACGACGAGCGAGGCCGACAGCCCGTACAGCGGGAGCAGCAGGGAGAACATCGCGAGCGAGGGGATGGTGTAGAGGACGGTGGTGATCCCGAGCACGGGTCCGCCGAGCCAGCTCCAGCGGCGGGCCGCCAGGGCGAGGGGAACGGCGATCAGAAGTCCCAGGAGCACGGCGAAGAAGGTCAGTTCGAGATGTTCGAGCACCGCGTTCCAGAGGATCTGGCGACGGCTGGTGAGATAGGCGCCGCAGATCCATTCATTGCGCGCGAGGCAGTCGTCCGGAGGCGCGGTCACGCGTCCATTGCAGCCTCGCGGGACGGTTGACCGCGCGTCGTGATGGACCGTACGGGGCGGCCGTGACCGCTCGTACGGCGCGTACCGCTCCCGCCGCTCGCAGGACGCGTACCGCTCACACCGTGACCGGCAGTGCCGCCAGTCCGCGGATCACGAAGTCGGGCTTCCGCGGCGGCTCGCCCGCCGGGCTCAGTCCGGGGGCCAGATCGAGCAGCGCGGCCATGGACGCGGCCAGCTCGATACGGGCCAGCGGGGCGCCGACGCAGTAGTGGATGCCCGCGCTGAAGGAGATATGGGGGTTGTCCCGGCGGGACAGGTCCAGGCCGTCGGGGGCGGTGAAGACCGCCGGGTCGTGGTTGGCGGAGCCGAAGAGGAGGGCGACCTCGGCGCCGCGCGGAATGGTGGTGCCGCCGATCTCCACCGGGTCGAGCACCCAGCGTTCGAAGAGCTGGAGAGGCGTGTCGTAGCGCATCAGCTCCTCGACGGCGGTGGGCAGAAGGGCGCGGTCCGCGCGCAGGGCGGCGAGCTGCGCGGGATTCCGGAACAGCGCGTGCCAGCCGTTGACGGTGGCGTTGACCGTCGCCTCGTGTCCGGCGTTGAGCAGCAGCGCGCAGGTCGCGACCATCTCGGCCTCGGTCAGTCTCCCGCCGTCGTCATGGGCGGCGATGAGTCCCGAGATCAGGTCCTCTCCGGGCTTCTCGCGCCGTACGGCGATCAGCTCGCGCAGATACGCGGAGAACTCCAGCGAGGCGGTGACGGCGCGGCGGGCCGTCTCCTCCGGCGGGTTCAGCTCGTACATCGCGCAGATCGCGGCCGACCAGGGCCGCAGCAGCGGGCGGTCCGCCGCGGGGACACCGAGCATCTCGGCTATGACGGCGACGGGCAGGGGCTCGGCGACGGACGCCAGCAGATCGCCCCCGCCCTCCGCCACGAGTCGTTCGACCAGTTCGGCGGCGAGTCCGCGCACATACGGCGTGAGCCGCTCCACCGTACGCGGGGTGAACGCCTGTGACACCAGGCGCCGGATACGGGTGTGGTCCGGCGGTTCCAGTTCGAGCATCCCGTGGTCGTTCAGCTCGTGGAAGGGTTCATGGCCGGAGGGCGGCGGGGTTCTGCCGAACTCCTCGTGGGTGAAGCGGTGCCCGTAGGAACGGCCGAGCCGCCGGTCCCGCAGCAGCGCCGACACATCCGCGTGGTGCGGTACGAGCCACTGGTCGCTCGGCTCGTAGTAGTGCGCCCGGCCACGGGCCCGCAGCTCGGCGTAGGCGGGGTAGGGGTCGGCGAGGAACGCGGGCGACGAGGGGGCGAAGTCAGACATCCCAGGACGGTAACCGTCCCGTGGACGAGGGACCAGGGGGAGCCGCCGGGCACCGTGCGGGCCAGGTCGCCGGACAGGGCCTACACCTTGCGGGCGAGTCCGCCCGCCATCAGGGACTGTCCCACGGTCAGGGGCGGTTCGACCGGTGTCACGGGCCGCCAGAGCGGCAGATAGGTGACACCGGGGTCGACCAGTTCCAGTCCGTCGAAGTACGCCGTGATCTCCTCCAGGGTGCGGAATCTGCCGGTCCCCAGATCGGTCAGAAGCGCCCGTTCCAGTCCGGCGGCCTCGGGGCCCGACGCGCAGAAGTGGGTGAGGAAGAGCCAGCTCCCGCGCGGGACCGCGTCGAGGAAGGTCCGCACCAGGCCCGCCGGGTCCTCCTCGTCGTTGAGATGGTGGATCACGCCGAGGAGCAGGAGACCGACGGGCAGGTCGAAGTCGATCAGACGGCGTACCTGAGGGTGGTCCAGTACGCTCCGGGGATCGCGCAGATCCGCCAGGACCACCGTGGAGCGGTCGTCCTCGGCGAGCAGTTCGCGTCCGTGCGCCAGCACGATGGGGTCATTGTCGACATACACCACACGGGAGTCCGGTGCCGCGGCGCGGGCCACCTGATGGGTGTTCTGCGCGGTGGGCAGTCCGGAGCCCAGATCCAGGAACTGCCGGATGCCCGACCGCGCCAGATACCGTACGCCGCGCCCGAGGACGGCCCTGTTGTAGCGGCCGACATCACCGATCTCGGGCACGATCCGCAGCGACTCGGCCGCGATGGCGCGGTCCACGGCGAAGTTGGTGTCCCCGCCCAGCACGGCGTCGTAGACCCGCGCGATGCTCGGCCTGCTCGCGTCGATCTCGAACGTCCCGCCGGTCTCGAACGTCTCACCGAACTCACCGGTTCCGGTTGGCGGCCGGTCCGTCATGGGCACCCCCCTGCTCCCGTCAGGAAGTCCTACCAGCGCCCGGATCCGCTGTCGATGGCCCGGGTAAGGCCGGCGCGGGAACGTACCCGCCCCGGGCACCCCGTCGCCGGGCCGGAGGCGTTCACACGGCTCCTGCCATGTGGTGCGCCAGCTTGCGGTGCGGGTCCTCGGCATCGGACGCGGTCGCCGGATCGGTGTGGACCAGCGCGGCGGTGAGTCCGCGCACCGAGTGCAGCAGGGCGTGTTCGACCTCGACGGCGACCGCGTGGGCCTGCCGGACGCTCAGGGCGCCGTCGACCACGACCGTGACCTCGGCCCGCAGCCGGTGGCCGATCCAGCGCATCCGCAGATCCGTCACCGCCAGAACGCCGGGGACCTCGCGCGCGGCGGCTTCGCCCGTATCGATCAGCAGGGGGTCCACGGAGTCCATCACCCGCCGGAAGACCTCCCGGCAGGCGTCCTTGAGCACGAACAGGATGGCGGCGGTGATCAGCAGGCCGACGACCGGGTCGGCCCACCGCAGTCCGAGGGCGGCGCCGCCCGCGCCCAGCAGAACGGCCAGGGAGGTGAAGCCGTCGGTCCTGGCGTGCAGGCCGTCCGCGACCAGCGCGGCCGAGCCGATCCGTTTCCCGACGCGGATGCGGTAGCGGGCCACCCACTCGTTGCCGGCGAACCCGACGACCGCCGCGACGGCGACGATACCGAGATGGGAGATGTCCCGGGGGTCGAGCAGCCGGCCGATCGCCTGGTACGCCGCGAGCGCCGCCGACGCGGCGATGGTGAGCACGATGGCGAGGCCCGCCAGATCCTCGGCGCGGCCGTAGCCGTAGGTGTAGCGGCGTGTCGCCGCGCGCCGGCCGAGTACGAACGCCACGCCGAGGGGCAGCGCGGTCAGCGCGTCGGCGAAGTTGTGGATGGTGTCACCGAGCAGGGCCACGGAGCCGGATATGAGGACGACGACGGTCTGGAGGAGCGCGGTGCCCCCCAGAACGGCCAGGGAGACCCAGAGGGCACGCATTCCCTCGGCCGACGACTCCATGGCCGAGTCCACCTTGTCCGACGCCTCGTGGGAGTGCGGTTTGACGAGGTGCGCCGCCTGATGCCTCAGACGCGCCAGCCGGTCCGTGCCATGGGCGTGGTCATGATCCTGGTCGTGGGACTGGTCATGGTCGCGGTCGTGGTCATGAGGGTGCGCGTGGGGAGCGTTCATATGGGGCTCTCCTGTCGGGAAGATCGCGGGGAGGGACAGGCACCGCGGGTGGGTCACTTCCTATACGTATTTAAGCGCGCACCAATGCACCTGTCGAGCGGACGGTCTCCACCCGGGGTCCTACGATGGGGAGATGCCAGCGAGCAATCCGCCCTCAGTTGCGCCCGAGTCGCAACGGCACACTCCAGGCGCCCCGCAGTTCGACGCGGCGGCCGGCGTCTTCGCCCTGCTCGCCGATCCCACCCGGCTCCACCTGGTGTGGTCCCTGACCCAGGGCGAGGCCGATGTGAACACGCTCACGGACATCTGCGGCGCGGCCCGTCCGGCGGTCAGCCAGCATCTCGCGAAGCTGCGGCTCGCGGGACTGGTCCAGGTGCGCAAGGACGGCCGGCGTTCGATATACACACTGCGGGACGGGCATCTGCGGAGGCTGGCGATCGAGGCGCTCAACCACGCCGACCATCTGGTGACGGGCACCCCGCCCCACGACTGACGGCGGTAGCACGACCGGCGGCAGCGCGACCGGCGGCAGCGGTTTTCCCGCCGAACGGCGCGGTGCGCGGTCCCGGAGGTTCCGGAACCGCGCACCTGGGGGTGGCAGCCGTGGCGTTGGACCGCCCGGCGGCCGGTCGTCAGCAGTAGAGGTTGTTGCCCGGACCGACGCCCAGGATCTGCACGAAGCGCTGGTAGTTGTTGATCCGGCTCTGGACCTGCGCCGGGTTGCGTCCGTCGCACTCCAGGGAGCCGTTGATGGAACGGATCGTCTGGCCGAAGCCGGCCTGGTTGACCATCGCGTTGTGCGGGGTCATCGTGCCCGGACCGTTCTGGGTGTTCCAGTACCAGAGACCGGTCTTCCACGCGACAGCCGATTCGCGCTCGACACGCCACGGGTCGGCCAGCAGATTGATACCCAGCGCGTCGCCCGCGGCCTTGTAGTTGAAGTTCCAGCTCAGCTGGATCGGCCCGCGCCCGTAGTACGCGGCCTGACCTGCCGGGCAGCCGTACGACTGGTTGGGGTCGCAGTAGTGCGGGTAGTTCGCGGTGTTCTGCTCCACCACATGTACGAGACCACCGGTCTCATGGCTGACATTGGCGAGGAAGGCCGCGGCCTCCTGCCTCTTCACCGTGTCACTGCCGGAGTTGGCGAACCCGGGGTACGCGCTCAGCGCGGCGGTCAGCCCGCTGTACGTGTAGAAGGAATTCCGGCCCGGGAACATCTGGTTGAACTGGGACTCGCTGACGACGAAGCCACCGGCCGGCGGGTTGCCGCCACCACTGGTGCCGGCCGCCGTCCACTTCTGGTTCGACTGTCCCGTGCAGGTCCAGATCTGGAGCCGGGTGCCGTTGGCGGTGCTGCGGTTCTGCACGTCCAGACACTTGTTCGCCTGCGGATTGACGATGTCACGGGCGGAGTTGACGACCCACTGCTGGTTCGCGCCGCCGCCGCAGTCCCAGAGCTGGACGAGCGAGCCGTCGGCGGTGCCGCGCTCGACGATGTCCAGGCACTTGCCCAGCGCGCGCAGCGTGCCGTCACCCGCGACGGTCCAGCTCTGGGCGCCGCTGCCGTTGCAGTCGTAGAGCTGTACGGGGGTGCCGTTCGCGTTGCTCGCGGCGGCGACATCCACACACTTGCCGCCCAGGCCGGTGATCTGGCCGACCGGATCGGCGGCGGAGGCGGGTACGGCGAACAGGGTGGCGAGAAGCGCGCCGACAGCGAGGACCACTGCGGAGCGCGCGAGCGAGAGACCTCGGAAGGTTTTTCTTGGCATCTGCGGTTGCTTTCCCCTCTTCGCGCCGACGGCGCCTCTGACGGTTTCGCTTGGATTG
The DNA here is from genome assembly GCF_045161915.1 of Streptomyces sp. NBC_00872. Lineage (NCBI taxonomy): Bacteria > Bacillati > Actinomycetota > Actinomycetes > Kitasatosporales > Streptomycetaceae > Streptomyces > Streptomyces sp. NBC_00872. The sequence goes on from NZ_CP108806.1 coordinate 642,044, forward strand.
AAGGGGAAGGTCTAGACCTTGTCAAGTACCCCACAAGCGGGCCCAGTTGCCGCCATGGGCGGCTGTCGGGGGATGTGAGCCGACATGGCGGACATGCGCGGAGCACCCGCGACCTCGCGCCGCGGTCGGCACCGGCGGCCCCGTGCCGTGGCCGGCACCTGGCGACCTTGTGCTGTGGTTGGCCTGTCCATGACCATGGAGCGCCAGTGCCGTGCCGTCGACGCAGCCAGGGAAGGGACCTGTCATGCCCCAGCACCCCACAGGGATGCCCCGGAGGGCCGTCCTGTCCGCCACCGTCGCGACCGCCGTGGCCGGCGCGCCGGCGGTGGCCCAGGCCGCCCCCGCGGCGGCCTCGTCCGGGCGGGGGAAGGAAGAGCGTGCCGCCACCGCCCAGGCCCCCGGCCGGGAGTTGCGGGAACTGCTCAAAGAGGTCGACCGCGACCGGATCGAGGCGACCGTACGCCGGCTCGCCGCGTTCGGAACGCGCCATACGCTCTCCACCCAGGACGATCCCGAGCGCGGTATCGGTGCCGCCAGGGACTGGATATACGAGGAACTGAAGCGGTACGCGGCGGCCTCGGGCGGCCGGATGACCGTCGAACTCCAGTCGTACGTACAGCAGCCCGCCTCGCGGATCCCGGTGGCGACCCGAATCACCAATGTCGTCGCGACCCTCCGCGGTTCGGTCGACCCCGACCGCACCTATGTTGTCTCCGGCCACTACGACTCGCGCGCCAGCGATGTCATGGACGCGGTGAGCGACGCGCCGGGCGCCGACGACGACGCCTCCGGTGTCGCGGTGGCCATGGAACTGGCCCGCGTCATGGCGCGCCGCCGTCCGGCCGCGACCATCGTCTTCGCGGCCGTCGCGGGCGAGGAGCAGGGACTGTACGGGGCCGCCCATTTGGCGGAGCGGTTCAAGGCGGCGGGGACGAATGTCCTCGCCATGTTCACCAACGACATCGTCGGCAGCCCCAAGGCCGACGACGGCACCCGCGACCCGTACTCGGTGCGGCTCTTCGCCGAGGGTGTGCCCACCGCGGAGACACCTCAGCAGGCGGACGTCCGCCGCTCGGTCGGTGGTGAGAACGACTCGCCGACCCGTCAGCTCGCCCGGTTCGTCCGTGACGTCGCGAACAACGACGCCACGGGGATGAATGTCCGGGTGATCTACCGCCGTGACCGGTATCTGCGCGGCGGCGACCACATCCCCTTCCTCGAACGCGGTTACGCGGCGGCCCGCTTCACCGAGCCGGCCGAGGACTACGCCCATCAGCACCAGGACGTACGGGTGGAGGACGGCCGGCAGTACGGCGACCTGCCCGAGTTCTGCGACTTCGGCTATATCGCCCGGGTGGCCCGGGTCAATGGCGCGGCCCTGTGGACCCTCGCGCAGGCACCGGCCACTCCGCGCGGGGTGAACATCGTCACCAGCTCACTGACCAACGCCACGGAGCTGGTGTGGGACGCGGGCACGGAGACCGATCTGACCGGCTACGAAGTGGTGTGGCGCGAGACGACGGCGCCGGAGTGGACCCATGTGACCGAGGCCGACGGCGCGACGAGCCACACCGTGGATCTCTCCAAGGACAATCTCTTCTTCGGTGTGCGCGCCGTGAACCGGGCCGGTCACCGCAGCCCGGTGGCCTTCCCCGTCCCCGGGCGCTGACCGGCCGTTCCCCACGGCGAGTGCCGCGCTCAGCTCCGTACCGGGCCGGGCGCGGCTTTGTCATGCCGTCAGGCGTCACGCGTCAGGCCGTGATGTCGTGACGTGGTCATACCGAGGCCAGGACCGCATGGAGATCCGACCAATCAGGGGACTTCCTGACAGCGTCCACGATCCCCATCAGAACCGGGGCGACCGCCTCTTCTCTGCGAACGGGCCGTGAGACTGGCCAGGAGAAGCGATCTTTGTCATGGCGAGAACAATCTTTGACTAGTTCAGCATCTTCCCTTGACCCCTAAAAACCTCCGATGTTCACTACGTCTGACGCGGCCACCGTGCTGCCTTGTTCCGCCACGTACTCGTACCTCAGCCGGCGCCTCCGGGCGCCCCGAGAGAGGACCGGATCGTGCGCCTTGTGTCCCGCACCATGATCGCGCTCGTCCTGTCGGCCCTGTCGCTGCTCGCCCTGCCGCACACGCCGCAGGCCGCACCGGCGTCCGCCGCCACCCCCCTTTCCACCACCCCCCTTTCCGCCGCCGCGCCCGTCTCCGCCGCGGCGCCGCTCTCCAAGGTCCTGGTGTTCTCCAGAACCGCCGGATTCCGGCACTCGTCGATTCCCGCCGGGATCGCGGCGGTTCAGCGCCTCGGCACGGCCAACGGCTTCACCGTCACCGCCACGGAGGACGCGGGCGCGTTCACCGCCGCCAATCTGGCCCAGTACCAGGCGGTGATCTGGCTCTCGACCACCGGTGATGTGCTGAACGCCGCGCAGCAGACCGCCTTCGAGTCGTACATCGCGGCGGGCGGCGGCTATGTCGGCGTGCACGCCGCCGCCGACACCGAGTACGACTGGCCCTGGTACGGCGGGCTAGTCGGCGCGTACTTCGCCTCGCATCCGGCCACCCAGCAGGCCACCGTCGAGGTCGAGGACCGGTCCTCCGTCTCCACCGCGCATCTTCCGCAGCGCTGGACCAGGACCGACGAGTGGTACAACTACCGCGCCAATCCCCGCTCGGCGGTGAAGGTGCTCGCGAGCCTGGACGAGTCCTCGTACTCCGGCGGCAGCATGGGCGATCATCCGATCACCTGGTGCCAGAACTACGGCGGCGGACGGGCCTGGTACACCGGTCTCGGCCACACCGAGGAGTCCTACGCCGATCCCAACTTCACCACCATGCTGCTCGGCGGTATCCAGACCGCCTCGGGCGCACGGCCCGCGGACTGCCGTCCGGAGAACGGTTACACCCCGCTGTTCGACGGTACGCAGGCCAGTCTCGACCGCTGGCGGCAGGCGGGTCCTGGCGGATTCACACTCGCCGACGGCACCCTCACCTCGGTCGGCGGCATGGGGCTGCTCTGGTACCCGGTGACGCCCTTCAGCGACTACTCGCTGAAGGTGGACTGGATGATGCCGGGCGACGACAACGGCGGGGTGTTCATCGGCTTCCCCGATCCGCAGGGTGACCCGTGGAAGCCCGTCGACACGGGCCATGAGATCCAGATCGACGCGACGGACGGCGATCCGTCCCGGACGACCGGCAGCGTCTACAGCTTCCAGGCGCCGGACACGGCGGCACGGGCCGCCGCGCTCAACCCGCCGGGAACGTGGAACGGTTACGAGATCGCGGTGCACGGCCGCCATGTCGAGATCTATCTCAACGGTGTGAAGGTCAACGACTACACCAGCACCCGTGATATCGCGCTCGGGCACATCGGCGTCCAGAACGACGGCACCGGTATGGACATCAACTACCGCGACATCAGGATCAAGCAGGACGGGGCGACGCCGGCCGGCAATCTGGCGCGGGGCCGTCCGGTCTCGGTCTCCAGCGTGGAGCCCGGCAGCGCGCACGTGGGCGCCAACGCCGTCGACGGCGACCCGGCCACGCGCTGGAGCAGCGCCTACTCGGACCCGCAGTCGATCACCGTCGACCTCGGCTCGGTCCGTACCCTCCAGCGGGTCCGGCTGAACTGGGAGACCGCCTACGGCAGGGCGTACACCGTCCAGACCTCACCGGACAACCAGACCTGGCGCACCGTCAACACCACCACGGCGGGCGACGGAGGCATCGACGACATCGCGGTGAGCGGAACCGCCCGCTACGTACGGGTCCAGGGCACGGCGCGAGCCACCCAGTGGGGCTACTCCCTGTGGGATCTCGCCGTACTCGGCAGCTAGATCCTGTCCGGCCGGGCATCACCCGGCCCCGTCCGTCCGGCCGGACGGATTCCGCACGTTCCCGCAGGACACCTCTCACCCGCGATCGGCCCCTGGAGGTAGGTACCGTGCTCTCTCGCGCCGTTTCCTTACTCGCCGCGCTGTTCACCCTGTCCGCCCTGTTACTCGCACCCGGCGCCGCCGCCGCTCCGCAGGCCGCGGCCGCGGAAGCCGCCGTATCGCGGGCCGCCGCCGCTCCCCCGCCGACGGCCGGGTTCGAGAAGGTCAAGCTCGACGGCGGACTCCAGATGGGCGAGCCCATCGAACTCGCCGTACTGCCGGACCAGAAGGTCCTCTACATCAACCGGGGCACCAGCGCCTCGGGCGGTCAGGTACGGCTCTACAACCCCGCGACCTCGTCGACGACGGTGGCGCTCACCCTGCCGCTGGACGCCCGGTTCGAGGACGGGCTGATCGGCATCACCCTGCATCCGCGCTTCGCGACCACCGGCTGGGTCATGCTGTTCTACTCGCCGAAGGTCACCCCGCTGGTCAACCGGATCTCCCGGTTCACCTTCAGCAACACCACCAACACGCTCTCCGCAGCCAGCGAGGACGTGATCATCGAGTGGCCGACCGAGCGTGAGCTGTGCTGCCACTCCGCGGGCTCGATGTCCTGGGACACCGCGGGAAACCTCTACTTCGCGGTGGGTGACAACACCAACTCCGGCGGCGACTCGGCGGGTATGGCCCCCATCGACGAACGGACCTCCCGCAACCCGCAGTACGACGCCCAGCGCACCTCGGGCAATGCCAACGACCTGCGCGGGAAGATCAACCGGATCCATCCGGAGGACAACGGGACGTACACCGTTCCGAGCGGCAATCTCTTCGCCCCGGGGACCGCGGGCACGCGCCCCGAGGTCTATGTCATGGGCGTGCGCAATCCGTACCGCGTCTGGGTCGACAAGAAGGCCGGCAACACCCTGTACTGGGGCGAGGTCGGTCCCGACGCCGGGGCGACCGTCGCCAACCGGGGGCCCGCGGCCTACGACGAGTTCAACCGCGCCACCGGTCCCGGCAATTACGGCTGGCCGTACTGCGGCGGGCCCAATGTGGCCTACAACGACTGGGACTTCGCCGCCAACGCCCCGCGCGGCTGGTTCCCCTGCGGCGGCACGGCCGGGCCGGTCAACAACTCCCCGCGCAACACGGGTATCCAGCAGCTCCCGCCCACCAAGCCCGCGCTGGTGTGGGAGCAGCACGGCGGCAGCAAGGAGTGGCCGCAGCTCGACAATCCGGGCGGCTGCGGTTCGCCCAATCACACCGAGGTCTACCACTACGACGCGAATCTCGCCTCCGACGTCAAGTGGCCCCAGTACTACGACAACAAGCTGCTGATCTCCGAGTACTGCCGTAACTGGATCAAGGAGGTGCAGTTCGGCAACGGCAATCCGTCCACCGGCACCCCGACCGCGATCGAGCCGGTGCTGGACGGGATGCGCTTCGTCCACCCGATCGACTCGGAGTTCGGCCCGGACGGCTCGCTGTATCTGCTCGAATACGGCAGCGGATACTTCTCGGGCGCCGAGGACGCCGGGCTCTACAAGATCAACTACGTACAGGGCGGCCGGTCTCCGCTCGCCAAGGCATCGGTGAACAGGGACAACGGACTCGCGCCGCTGGCCGTGACGTTCTCCAGCGCCGGCAGCAGCGATCCGGACGGCAATCCGCTCAGTTACGCCTGGGACTTCACGGACAACGGCAGCACCGACTCCACCGCGGCCAATCCGACGTTCACCTATACCGGCAACGGCAGCTTCCAGGCCAGACTGACCGTCAGTGACGGCACCGGGCGGACCGGCACCACCACCGTCCCGGTCGTGGTCGGCAACAACCGCCCCACGCTGAGCATCGCCTCGCCACCGGACGGCGGGGTGTACGAGTGGAACGAGAACGTCACCGTCACCGCGTCCGCGACGGATCCGCAGGACGGTGCCATCGACTGCTCCAGGGTCATCGTGCGGATCGCCCTGGGCCACCAGGAACACGCGCATGAGGTCGCCGAGGGCACCGGCTGCGGTACGACGTTCAACACCGGGCCGATCCACTCCGGACTCGACGCCACCCAGTTCTATGTGGTGCGCGCCACCTACACCGACCGGGGAGCCACCGGGACCGTCCCGCTCACCGGTGAGCAGCAGCGGACGCTGTGGCCCAAGCGGTGGCAGGCCGAGCACTTCGCGCAGCTGTCGGGACCGCAGATCATCACCGCCGCCGGAGCGGAGGGCGGGAAGCGCCTCGGGGACGTACAGAACAACGAGTGGGTCCGCTACCACCCGGTGAGTCTCAAGGGCGTGACCGGGATCAGGGCCCGGGTGTCCTCGGACAAGGCGGGCAATGTGGCCACCTTCCGCTACGACTCCGTGACCGGGCCGGTCCTCGCCCGGGTGACCGTGCCGAACACCGGCGGCTGGGAGACGTACACCGAGGTCAGCGCTCCGGTCTCCGGTGCCGAGGAACGGACGCGTGACCTCTACGTGGTCTTCACCGGTGGCTCGGGGGCCATTCTCGATCTGGACAGCTACACCTTCACCGGCCCCGGCGTCAGCACTCCCGCCGGCTGAGAGCACGGAAGAACCCTGGCGGCCGGGTCATGACGACGGCCGCGGCGCGGGCCCGGAGCCCGCGTCGCGGCCGTCGTCCGTCCGTCAGCGGACGTAGGCGATTCCGGCGTAGAGGAGTTCGGTGCTCGTGTCGTTCTCCGGCGCGGGCGTGTCCTTGTACCAACGGGTCACCAGACCGGGCTCGACCAGATCCAGTCCCTCGAAGAACCGCTCGACCTCCGCGCGGCTACGGGGACGCAGATTGATCCCGCTCGAACGGTACGCGTCGATCTTGTTCTGCTCCTCGCTGAGGAAGTCCCCCGTCAGATGGGAGAGCACCAGACAGCTTCCGGGCGCCAGGGCGTCGATGAGGGTGCGGGTGATGCCGTACGGGTCGTCCTCGTCGGGTATGAAGTGCATCAGGGCGATGAGGGACAGCGCGACGGGCCGGTCGAAGTCCAGCAGGGTACGGGCGTGGTCGAGGATCACCTGCGGCTCGCGGACATCGGCCTCTATGTAGTTGGTGACCCCCTCCGGCGTGCTGATCAGCAGGGCCTCCGCGTGGCGCAGCACGATCGGGTCGTTGTCCGTGTAGACGATCCGGGCCTTGGGGTCGATCCCCTGGACGATCTGGTGGAGGTTCGGCGCGGTCGGGATACCGGTGCCGATGTCGAGGAACTGGTCGATACCGCTCCGGGCCACCCAGCCGACCGCGCGCTGCATGAAGGCCCTGTTCTGCCGGGCCCCCTCGCGGGCCTCGTCCGTCAGCCGTGAGGCCAGCGCCTGGTCGACGGGGTAGTTGTCCTTGCCGCCGAGGAGGTAGTCGTAGATACGGGCCGGGTGCGGCTTGCTGGTGTCGACCTGGGACTTGGGCGTTCCTGCCGTCATAAAGGGCTCCAAGAAAATCTGATCGTCATACAGGAAAGAGAGACGCGAACCAGCGCACACTCCCCCTGCGGATCATCGCCACCCCGACGAATATTGCCACAGCAACGCGCGTATCAGCACGCCGCGTTGACGTCCTCCGACCCCTCCGGCCACCGGGCCGTCGGTCAGGGCACGCCGCCCAGTACCTTCCAGACCCTGGTCGCCACATGCAGATTGAGACGGGTCTCGACATCGCCCAGGTCGTGGCCGCCGATCTCGCGCAGCCGCTGGAGCCGGTAGCGCAGGGTGCTGCGATGGATACCGAGGACGGCGGCCGTGTTGTCGTAGTTCCCGCCCGCCTCGAAGTACTGGGAGAGGGTGGGCACCAGATCGGTGCGGTGGGCCGTGTCGTAGTCGAGGAGCGGGCCGAGCCACTCCCGGACGTACCCCTCGATCTCCCGGTAGTCGTCGCCCGTCCCGATGATCCGGTACAGCCCCAGATCGTCGAACGAGGTCGCGCCATGGGGCACCCGGGAGCGCCGGCGTACCTCCAGCGCGCGCAGTGCCTCCTGGTACGAGCGCGGGATCTCGGACGGGGAGTCGCAGCGGCCGCCGAGGCCGACGGCTCCCGCGCGCGAGCCCAGCTCCCTGGCGACCGCCCGGTACAGCTCGTCCCCCTTGGGGCGGCCCTGGACCACCAGCACCGCGCGGCCCGAGCGCCGGGCCACCAGTGACCGCAGCCCCAGGCCCGTCGCCGCCGCGGCCACCGCCTGGACGAACGTGTCGTCGGCGGCCATCCCCGTCCATCCCACCGTGACCAGATGCTGGGGGCCGTGCAGGTCGTGCCCGACGGCCGCCGAGCGGGCGAAGGCGCTCTCGTCGTCCGCGCCGGTGATCAGGTCGTCGACCAGCTCACGGCGCAGCCGCAGCTCCATCTCGGCCAGGCTGCGCAGATGCGCCATCTCCAGGGCCAGCGCCTCGCACGCGTGACCGAGCGCGAACTCCTCGTGCTCGCCCGCGCGCGCCTCGGGGTCGATCAGGGACACCGTGCCGAGGATCTCGCCGCGATGGCGGGCGACGGCGACGAGCCGGTGTCCCAGATACACCGGGTGCGCGTTTCTGGCGGCGTCGAGGATCAGCTCCTCCTGGCGGGCCGGGTCGGGCTTCGGGTACGGATCGGGGCGGCCGGGCCCGGCCCAGGCGCGGAGATTGCCGAATCTGTCCTCCACCACGGCGGGAAAACCGGTCAGCCGGTGCACCGTCCTGGCGATGCCTGCCTCCGTGTCCCCGGTGGCCGTGGCACCGCTCAGCGCGTCGTGCACCGACCGCTGGTATCTCAGCTCGGACTCCACGGCGACGAGACGGGCGCGGGCGGCGGCCCCTTCCTGGCGGGCCCGGTCCAGCTCCACCGCGTGCTCACGCTCCCTGCGACGGGCCGAGGCGCCCGTCAGGGCCGCCCCGGTCTGCCGCGCCAGCAGGCCGAGGAGCGTGATCTCGTCATGGCCCGGCTGCCGCTGGGCGCTCACGACCAGATATCCGGCCCGCCGGGACCCGGCCCGTCCACCGGGCTCGCGCAGGGCGAAAGCCCATGACCACACCCGGTCGGGGAGCCTGACCGCGCCGTCCCGGTCGCCGAGTTCGGCGATCTGGGTGTCCAGGGACCGGCTGGTGGCGGAGCAGCCCATCGGGCAGTGGACCAGCCGTCCGCCGGCCGGCAGATATCCGGCTTCGGTACGGCAGGGACCCAGCCGCGCCACACAGGCGGCGGCCAGCCGCATCACCTCGTACTCGTCGCGGCCGTCGAACACCGCGCTCGACAGTGCCATCAGACGGGGCAGCCGGGAGGACCGGTGGCCCGGAGGCCCCGGGGATCCGGTTCTTCCGGCGGCCGTGCCCATCGCCCTGGTCCGGCACCTTCCTGGAGAGCGGCCCCCACCACAACTCTACCGAGGCACCGCGCTCGTGCATCCGGTCCGGATGTCCGGACCGGATGCACGACTGGCCTGTGCCGACAGGACCAGCGACGCTACGGATTTCGACCTCCCAGGAGCAGGAAGCGGCCCGGTGCGCCCGCCACGCTGGGAGGGACGGGGGCACCGGACGAAGGCAGCCGTGCGCGTAAGGAGCACCTCATGGCGAAGGCAGTCGGTATCGACCTGGGCACCACCAATTCGGTGATCGCCGCGTGGGAGGGCGGTGAAGCGACGGTCCTCCCCAACGCCGAGGGCGCCCGCACCACCCCCTCCGTCGTCGCCTTCACCGACTCCGGCGAACGGCTCGTCGGGCAGTTGGCCCGCCGCCAGGCGATCCTCAACCCCAAGGGCACCATCTACTCGGCCAAGCGCTTCATCGGCCGGCACCACGACGAGGTCCCGGCCGAGACCAGGGCGGTGACGTACGACGTCGTGGCGGGCGAGAACGGCGAGGCGCGGTTCGACATCCGGGGCAAGCTGTACGCGCCGGAGGAGATCAGCGCGCTGGTGCTGCGCAAGCTCGCCGACGACGCCGGGAAGTCGATGGGAGAGCGGGTCACGGAGGCCGTGATCACCGTACCCGCGTACTTCAACGACGCCCAGCGCACGGCGACCAAGGACGCCGGCCGGATCGCCGGGCTCGAAGTGCTGCGCATCATCAACGAGCCCACCGCGGCGGCCCTGGCGTACGGCCTGGACAAGAAGGAGCACGAGACGGTGCTCGTCTTCGACCTCGGCGGCGGCACCTTCGACGTGAGCATCCTGGATGTCGGCGACGGTGTGGTGGAGGTGCGCTCCACGGCCGGCGACACCCATCTCGGCGGGGACGACTTCGACCGCCGGCTGGTGGACCATCTCGCGGACACGTTCCAGCGGGAGAACGGTATCGACCTGCGGGGTGACACCCAGGCGCTGCAACGGCTCTTCGAGGCGGCGGAGAAGGCCAAGACCGAGCTGAGCTCGGTGACCCAGACCCAGGTCAGCCTGCCGTTCGTCACCGCGGACGCCACCGGGCCCAAGCATCTGACCGAGTCCGTCATGCGTTCCACCTTCGAGCAGATCACCGCCGACCTCGTGGACCGCTGTCTGGGGCCGGTCAAGCAGGCGATGTCCGACGCGAAGGTCACCGACAGCGATATCGACGAGGTCATCCTGGTCGGCGGCTCGACCCGGATCCCGGCCGTCCAGGCACTGGTGCGGCGGATGACCGGCGGCAAGGACCCCAATATGAGCGTCAACCCGGACGAGGTGGTGGCGCTGGGCGCCGCCGTCCAGGCCGGGGTGCTCAAGGGCGATGTCAAGGACGTGCTGCTGCTGGACGTCACCCCGCTCTCGCTGGGTGTGGAGACGCGCGGCGGTGTGATGACGAAGATCGTCGAGCGGAACACCACGATTCCGGTCCGCCGTACGGAGACATTCTCGACGGCCGAGGACAGCCAGCCCGCCGTCGATGTCGTCGTCCTCCAGGGCGAGCGCGAGCGGGCGGCCGACAACCGGGTGCTGGGCCGCTTCCAGCTCACCGACATCCGCCAGGCCCCGCGGGGCGAACCGCAGATCGAGGTCACCTTCGACATCGACGCCAACGGCATCCTCAATGTCACCGCGCGTGACAAGGACACCGGCAAGGAGCAGGGCATCACCCTCAGCGAGGGCTCCAACCTCGAATCCTCCGAGGTGGAGCGCATGATCGCCGAGGCGGAGCGCAACCGCGGCGAGGACCAGGCGCTGCGCCGGTCCGTGGACGCGCGCAATGAGCTGGACGCGATCGCCTACCAGGTGGAACGCCGGCTGGGCGAGCTGGGCGAGAGCGCCCCCGAGCACGAGCGGGCCCGTGCCCAGCTGCTGATCGGCGACGCGCGCCAGGCGGTGAAGGGCGAGGCGCCGCTGGACCGGGTCAGGTCGCTGACCTCCGAGCTCCAGCAGGTCTATCAGGGTCTCGCCGCGCGGCAGGCCGGTCCCGCCGGGCCCTCGGAGCCCGGGGCGGCGGGTCCGGGGCCGGGGCAGGCCGGGGGAACCGGCGGTGGTGACGACGATGTCGTGGACGCCGACTTCGACCGGAGCTGAGGTCACGCCATGGCCGCACAGCCGGAACCGGAAGCGGTACCGCCGCCGGACGGTCCGCCGCAGGAGCTCGCCGAGGTCCAGGACGCCTGGCGCCGCGCGCTCGCCGATCTCGACAATCTGCGCAAGCGCTACGCCAGGGAGCTGGAGGACGTACGGCGGGCCGAGCGTGCCCGTACCGCCGCCGAGTGGCTCCCCGTACTCGACAATCTCGAACTGGCCCTCGCGCACGCCCGCGCCGACCCCGCCTCCATCGTCCAGGGGGTCGAGGCGGTACGGGACCAGGCCGTCGACGCGATGGAACGGCTCGGCTATCCCCGCCAGGAGGAGAAGGGCGTGCCGTTCGACCCGGGCCGGCACGAGGTGGTCGGTGTCGTCGACGACCCGGACGCCGAGCCCGGCACGGTCGTGAAGGTCCTGCGTCCCGGATACGGGCTCGACGACCGCCAGCTGCGGCCGATGGCCGTGACGGTCAGTCAGCGGCGGGAGTGACGGTCCATGGCACAGGACTACTACGAGGTGCTCGGGGTCCCCCGTACGGCGGGCGACGAGGAGATCCAGCAGGCCTACCGGAAGCTGGCCCGCCGCCACCACCCCGACATCAACAAGGACCCGCGGGCCGAGGAGCGGTTCAAGGAGGTCAACGAGGCCTACGGCGTGCTGTCCGACCCGGACACCCGGGCGCGTTACGACCGGTTCGGCCCGGACTTCCGCAAGTTCCCCGGGTCTCCCGGGGACTACGACGAGCGGGTGGCCGCCGCGGCCGGCCGCGGCCCCGGGGGCCGGGCCTCGACGGGCGGCGGCTGGACCGCGCCGGGCGGCGGGACGCGCTTCGCGCAGGGCACGCGCGGCGCCTATCAGGACGTGGACTTCGAGGACCTCTTCAGCGATCTGTTCGGCGGCGCGGGGCGCGGCGGGGGACGCGGGAACGTGCCCGGGGCCGACCAGGAGGCCGAGCTGGAGCTGACCGTGGAGGAGGCCTACCGGGGCGGCCGGCGCGCGGTCGGCCTCGCCGGACCGGACGGCCGCCGTGACTACCAGGTCACCGTGCCCAGGGGCGTGACGGACGGACAGCGGATCAGGCTGGCCGGCGAGGGCGGCCGGGGCGGCCGTGACGCACCCGCCGGTGATCTGTATCTGCGGGTGCGTATCAGGCCCCATGACCGGTACCGGCTGGAGGGCCATGACATCCATGTCCGGCTTCCCGTGACGCCCTGGGAGGCGGCGCTCGGCGCCACCGTACCGCTGCCCACCCCGGGCGGCACCGCCAAGGTCACCGTCCCGCCGGGCTCCTCCAGCGGCCGGCGGCTGCGGCTGCGCGGCGAGGGCATGCCCCGTGCGCGCGGCACCGACGGCGATCTCTACGCCGAACTCCGGGTGATGGTCCCGCCCCGTCCCACCGACCGTGAACGCGAGCTGTTCGAGGAACTGGCCGCCGCGTCCGACTTCGACCCGAGGAGGCCGGGATGACGGCCGATCAACGGCATCAGCGGCCGGAGGCGGGGCGGATCCGGGTCTACGAGCTCGTGCCCGTCCGCCGGCTCGGCCTGGACGAGGTGGCCCGTCGCTCGGGACTCCATCCCGATCTGGTCCGGCGTCTGGTGACGCTCGGTCTGGTGGACGCCACCCGCGACCGCGCCGGCCGGCTCTCGTTCGATCTCTCCGCCCCGCGCAGACTGGCCCGTGTCCAGCGGCTGCGGGCCGGACTCCCCCTCAACTACGCCTCCATCGGGCTGGTACTCGATCTGCTGGACCGGATCAGTCTGCTGGAGGCGGCGCTGCGCCGTACCGGCGCGAGGAGTGACGACTCGCCATGGACATGAACCGTCTCACCCAGAAGTCCCAGGAAGCCCTGCAACAGGCCCAGAGCGCGGCCGTGCGCCTCGGGCAGACCGAGGTCGACGGGGAGCATCTGCTGCTGGCGCTGCTCGACCAGCCCGACGGGCTCGTCCCCCGGCTGCTCGGCCAGGCGGGTGTCGATCCGCCGTCCCTGCGCGCGGCCGTGGAGAGCGAGGTGTCGCGCAGGCCCAGGGCGACCGGGCCGGGTGCCGCACCCGGCCAGGTGTTCGTCACCCAGCGGCTGTCGCGGCTGCTGGAGACCGCCGAGCGGGAGGCCGGGCGGCTCAAGGACGAGTACGTCTCCGTCGAGCATCTGATGATGGCGCTGGCCGACGAGGGCTCCGCCTCCGCCTCGGGACGTCTGCTCAAGGAGCACGGGCTCACCAAGGAGACCCTCCTCGCCGCGCTCACCCGGATCCGGGGCAATCAGCGGGTCACCTCGGCGACTCCGGAGTCCGCGTACGAGGCGCTGGAGAAGTACGGCCGCGATCTCGTCGCCGAGGCGCGCGCCGGCACTCTGGACCCGGTGATCGGCCGGGACGCCGAGATACGGCGGGTGACCCAGATCCTCAGCCGCAAGACCAAGAACAACCCGGTCCTGATCGGCGATCCGGGGGTCGGGAAGACCGCGATCGTGGAGGGGCTCGCCCAGCGGATCGTGCGCGGCGACATACCCGAGGGCCTGCGGGACCGTACCGTCTTCGCGCTCGACATGGCGGCGCTGGTGGCCGGGGCCAAGTACCGCGGTGAGTTCGAGGAGCGGCTCAAGGCGGTGCTCGGGGAGGTCAAGGCGGCCGGCGGCCGGATCCTGCTCTTCCTCGACGAGTTGCACACGGTGGTCGGCGCGGGCGGCGCCGAAGGAGCCGTGGACGCGGGGAACATGCTCAAGCCGATGCTCGCCCGGGGCGAGCTGCACATGATCGGCGCGACCACCCTGGACGAGTACCGCAAGCACATCGAGACCGACGCCGCGCTGGAGCGCCGCTTCCAGCAGGTCCTGGTGGACGAGCCGGGCGTGGAGGACACCATCTCCATCCTGCGCGGACTGCGCGAGCGTCTGGAGGTCTTCCACGGGGTGAAGATCCAGGACACGGCGCTGGTCGCCGCGGCGACCCTCAGCCATCGCTACATCTCCGACCGCTTCCTGCCCGACAAGGCGATCGACCTGGTGGACGAGGCGTGCGCGCGGATGCGTACCGAGATCGACTCGATGCCCGCGGAACTGGACGAGCTGACCCGGCGGGTCACCCGGCTGGAGATCGAGGAGGCGGCGCTCGCCAAGGAGACCGACCCGGCCAGTGTGAACAGACTGGCGGAGCTGCGCGGGGAACTGGCCGGTCTGCGGGCCGAGGCCGACGCCGGGCACGCCCAGTGGGAGTCCGAGCGCCAGGCCATCCGCAGGGTCCAGGAGCTGCGTCAGGAGATGGAACGGGTCCGTCAGGAGGCCGACGAGGCCGAGCGCGCCTACGACCTCAACCGCGCCGCCGAACTGCGCTACGGGACGCTCACCGAGCTGGAACGCCGCTTCGCCGCCGAGGAGGAGCAGCTGCGGGCCAAGCAGGGCGAGACCCGGCTGCTGCGTGAGGTGGTCACCGAGGACGAGATCGCCGGGATCGTCGCCGCGTGGACCGGTATCCCGGTGAGCCGTCTCCAGGAGGGCGAGCGCGAGAAGCTGCTGCGGCTGGACGAGATCCTCCAGGAGCGGGTGATCGGCCAGGACGAGGCCGTACGGCTGGTCGCCGACGCGATCATCCGGGCCCGGTCCGGGATCCGTGATCCGCGCAGGCCGATCGGGTCGTTCATCTTCCTCGGCCCGACCGGTGTGGGCAAGACGGAGCTGGCGAAGACCCTCGCGGCGGCGCTCTTCGACACGGAGGAGAGCATGATCCGCCTCGACATGAGCGAGTACCAGGAACGGCACACGGTGAGCCGGCTGGTCGGCGCGCCTCCCGGTTACGTCGGGTACGAGGAGGGCGGCCAGCTCACCGAGGCCGTGCGCCGCAGGCCCTACTCGGTGGTGCTGTTCGACGAGGTGGAGAAGGCCCACGCCGATGTCTTCAACACCCTGCTCCAGATCCTCGACGACGGCCGGATCACCGATGCGCAGGGCCGCGCGGTCGACTTCCGCAACACCATCGTCATCATGACGTCCAACATCGGCTCCACCTATCTGCTGGACGCGAGCGTGGACGGCGAGATCAAGCCCGACGCCCGCGCCCAGGTGATGGCCGAACTGCGCTCGCACTTCCGGCCGGAGTTCCTCAACCGCGTCGACGACATCGTGCTCTTCAAGCCGCTGGGCCTGGCCCAGATCGAGCGGATCGTCGACCTCCAGTTCGAGGAGCTGCGCCGGCGTCTCGCCGAGCGCAGGATCACCGTCGAACTCACGGAGCAGGCCCGTGAACTCATCGCCCACCAGGGCTTCGACCCGGTGTACGGCGCCCGGCCGCTGCGCCGCTACATCTCGCACGAGGTGGAGACCCTGATCGGACGCGCGCTGCTGCGCGGGGACGCGCGGGACGGGTCGGTCATCCGGGTGGACGCGCAGAACGGCGAGCTGGTCGTGACGTATCAGGACGCGCCCGGGTCCGAGCGGGGGAAGGCGGCATGAGATGGGCGCGGCGGCCGACTGGCATCTCTCCATGGCCCGGCCGGTCACTCCCCGCACCCCCGACGGCTGCGAGGAGTGTCTGCGGCTCGGTTCGCCCTGGGTGCGTCTCAGGCTCTGTCTGACCTGCGGTCACGTAGGATGCTGCGACTCCTCGCCGCTGCGTCACGCGCGTACCCACGCGGGCACCCTCGGCCATCCGCTGGTGGCGCCCCTGGAGCCCGGTGAGGACTGGCGCTGGTGCTATATGCACGGGACGTTCGTCTGATGTCCGCCGATGTCCCTGTGGCTGCTGTGACGTTGACTGTACGGACAGCCAGTGTATTTTGACGTGTACATAGTTCGAGTGCGCGCGAGGCCGCGACACCGGACGCGGGGCCCGCCGCCGGCCTGGCGGGCCTTGGGGTGAGGAGCTGGGGGGACCGTGTCGCCGCGATCGGCGCATACGAACGAGGAAATGCGTGAGCAGTCGCGGGAGAGGATCCTCGCCGCCGCGCTGACGGAGTTCGCCGAGAAGGGCTACCACGAGGCGAGCATCTCCGACATCACCGCCCGCGCCGGTGTCTCGCGCGGTCTGATCAGCTACTACTTCCCCGGCAAGCAGGCGCTCGTGGACGAACTCCTCGACCGCTATCTCGACGGTGTCGTCGCCATCGCCGAGGTGACCGGCAGCCCCGACGAGCGGCTGGCCGCGATCCTGGACGGTGTCCTGCTCGCCGCCGTACGGACGATCCCCGTGCAGCGCATGGCGCTCAGCCTGGTCGTCGGCCCCGCCACGCACGATCTGTTCGCGCGGGTCGAGGCCCGTAAGGAGGAGCGGGTCGTGAAGCTGGAGGACCGGCTGCGCGAGTTGTTCGCGGCCCGTGGCGCGGCCGATCCGGCGCTGGAAGAGGTCTTCTTCCGCAGTGTGCTGGAAGGCGTCATCTTCAAGACCGCCGTCTACGCGGACCAGTACCCCATGGAGCGGGTGCGGGGCCGGCTGTACGAGCTGTACGGCCTGCCCGATCCCAGGACTCCGCTGATCCTGCCCGACCCGCCGCCCGTGGGCCGGATGCGCGCCGCCCCCGCCGGCTGACCCGTGGCACGCACGTCCCCGGTCATCCGCTTCGCCCGCTACGCAAGGAGACGCGAATGGACGCCACTGCAGCGCCGGCCCCGGCCGCCCGTGGGACGCGGCCGTCCTCCGGGGACCGGCAGGACGCCGACGACGGCGCCGAGGGGCCTGCGAGAGGTACGAGAGGCCAGCACAGCCGATTACGGATAGCGGTGCGCCTGACCGCACCCCGGCCCGAAGACGCGCGGCGCGTGGAAGACACGGGGCACGTGGAAGGCGCGTGGCCCACTCGTCCGGTGCACGCCCCCAACCCGCGGATACAGCGCGCGGGTTCCGGGTCCGCGGGTGCCGAGAGGGGGCACGCGTGAACCGGAGCCGCGCCGAACGGCGCATGTGGCAGCGGACCCGCCGTATCGCCGCGTCACTCACGCTGCCACGGCCGTTCACCCCCGAGGCCTTCATCGCCGCCCTCGCGGAACAGCGCGGACGGCCCATCGAGATCATTCCCGTCGCCATGGGACATTCGCTGCCCTGCGGGCTGCTCGTGACCACCGACCGCGCCGACTACATCCTCTGCGCCGAGGGCACCACGGCCTTCCACCGGCGGCACATCCTGCTGCACGAGGCCGCTCATCTGCTGTGCGGCCACGACCAGGAGCCGGCCGCCGAGTCGTCTGCGGCGCGTCTGCTGATGCCGGGTCTCTCCCCCACGCTGATCCGCCGGGTCCTCGGCCGGACCGTGTACAGCGAACCGCAGGAGTGCGAGGCCGAGTTGCTCGCCTCGCTGATCCTGCACCGGGTGGCCCGGGACGGGGCCAGGCCCGCCCGGACGGCCCAGGGGCACGGCGACGCGGGCTGGCTCGTGGGCGCCGTGGACGGCGAGGAACCCGGCCATGGGTGAGGTGCTGGCGTACTGTCCGGCCGGGCTCGCCATCGCCGTCGGCTGGTACGAACTGCGGCTGGCGCGGCGCGGGGGATCGTCCTCCGCGGTGCGGCTGCTGTGCTGGTTCGGGCTGACCATGGGCGCGGCGATGGTGCTGCTCGCCCCCACCACGGTGACCGCGGCCCAGCTCTTCGTACCGGAGGCCGCCGCGGGATTCCATCTCGCGGGGCGTGAGCTGGAGATGGCCGCGATGGCCTTTCTGCCCCAGGCCGCGCTACGGCTGACGCCACGGCCACCGGTGCGGATGGCCGGGCTCTGGCATCTCGGCACGACCGCCGTCGTCCTCGCGGGCTGCCCCGTGCTCTTCCTCGTCGCACGGCCCGAGGTCGTCGGGAGTACGGTCACCACGGACGCGTCCGGGTCGCTCTGGTTCGCCGCGTTCGACTCGGTCTTCACGCTGTACACGCTGTTCTGCCTCGTCCTGTTCACCGTGCCGGTGGGCCTGCACGCGCGGGGTCTGCCGCCGGGGCCGCTGCGTACGGGTCTCCGGCTGATCTGCGCCGGCGCCCTGGTCGGTCTGGTCTGGGGACTCTGGGGTCTGACATCCGTCGTGAGCATGGTCAGAACACATCGTCAGGGGGCGGGCCTGGACCCGGTGGCGGTGGCGCTGGGGACCGGCTGTCTCGTTCTCGCGGCCCTGGGGGTGACCGCCGCCCGCTGGGGTCCCGCGCTCGCCGCCCCGTCCGGCTGGCTCCGCCCCTACCGCGATCTGCGGGCCCTGGAGCCGCTGTGGTCGGCGCTGCACGCCGTGGTTCCCGGCACGGCCCTGGGCGTCTCCTGGCGGTGGGCGGGCCGGGTGGATCCGCGTGCGGCCGAATTCGCCCTCTACCGGCGGGTGGTGGAGATCAGGGACGGCTATCTCGCCCTGCGCCCCTATCTCGATCCCCGTATCGAGCTGTGGGTGGAGGGTGCCCTCATCCGCTTCCCGGTCCCGCCCGCCGGTCTGGCCGCCACGGTCGAGGCGGCCACCATCGCGGCGGCGCTCGAATCCGCGCGGGCAGGGCGGACATACGGTGACGCGACCGCCGCCGGGCTCACCTCACCGCCGGCCGAGGACACCGTCGACGCCGAGGCCGCCTGGCTGATCAGGGTGGCCGAGGCCTTCACCTTCTCCGGCGCGGTGGAGTACACCCGCCGGCTGGCCCGCGAGGAACTGGCGCGTCCCTGACGGTATTTCGGCCGTACGTACCGTCGGGAGGACGGCGCCATCGGCCGGATCCGCCCCCCTCCGCCTTGGACGGCCCATGAACTAGGATGAATGCGCAGTCGGAAACGATCCGGCAGTACCGGGAATCCACCGGGCCCAGGAGGTGACGGACGCGATGGCCGACGAGGAGCCCGCTCCGTCGACACTGGCCGGGAGGATCGACGCCCTGTTCCGTGTGGTGCGCCGTCCCAACCGTGAGCCGTACAGCCACGAAGAGGTCGCCAGGGCCTGCCGTGAGGCCACGGGGGACAGCTTCTCCGCGACGTATCTGTGGCAGCTGCGCACCGGGCGCCGGGACAATCCGACCAAGCGCCATCTCGAAGCCCTGGCCCAGTTCTTCCACGTACCGGTCGCCTACTTCTTCGACGACGACCAGGGCGCGGCGGTCGCCAAGGAGCTCGAACTGCTCGGCGCGCTGCGGGACGCGCAGGTGCGCAGCATGGCCCTGCGCGCGGTCGGTCTCTCCCCCGAAGCGGTGGGCACGATCAGCGACATGATCGATGTGATCGCACGACGGGAGAGGGAGCACGGAGCGGCGGACGGCACCGCGTGAGCGATACCGTCCGCCGCTGACACTCCCCGATCGCGCCTCTCCGCCGCTCCCCCGGGCGCTCCTCCCCGATCGCTCCTCGCGGGTTCCCTCCCTCGCCGGCCGTCACGTCGCCCGTCGTGCCGGCCCCTCCGCGTCCAGAGACTCGTCGCGGGCGACAGCTGTTTCCCGCTCCGCGGCCTCGCGCAGCCGCCGGGCGGTGCGCAGCGCCCGTGGCAGGGTCACCAGAACACCGGCCAGGCCGAGCAGGGTCATGGCCCACAGCGCCTCGCGGACCCCCCACCGGCTGCCGAGCGCGCCCCCCACGAGCGCGCCGAGTATCCCGGCCGCCGCCGTGCACACCTGAAGTGCCGCCATGGACCGGCCCAGTACGGCTTCCGGTACATCGGCGACGAGCACGGAGGTCACGGCCACATTGGCGATGGCCCCGAAGAACACCGGAAGTCCGATGCCCAGAGCGGCGCTCGGCGCGGCGAGCGCGAGCGGTCCGTTGGAGAGAGGCAGCAGCAGCGTGCACGCGGCGGCAAGTGTGAACGTGAACAGCGACACCCGGCGCGCGTCGCTGCCCGGCCGCAGCAGCCGCGACGCCACGGCCGACCCGCCGAGACCCATGATCCCGGAGAGCGCGAAGACGGCTCCGAAGGCCTCCGTGGGCAGTTCCAGGGTCCGCAGCAGGAAGGGGCCGGTGAGCGCGGTGACCGCCGCCGCCGTACAGGTCGGGACGACGACGAAGACCGCGAGCGCCCGGTGGAAGGGGTCCTTGGTGAAGAACCGCAGTCCGTCGGCCGCCCCTCGGAGCGTGGCGGCCAGCGGCTGCCCGGCCCGGGGAGCCATCCGCTCCGGCTGACGCATGCTCAGCAGGGCCACGGCGCTGAGCAGATAGCTCACGGCGTCGAGCGCCAGGGCCGACGCCCCGCCGAGCACGGCGACGGCCGGGCCCGACAGCAGCCGGCCGATCAGCGAGGCGCCGTACTGGCCCGCCTGGAGCTTGGCCCGCGCGGGACCGACCCTGTCCGCACCCGCCAACTGCTTGAGATGCAGGAAGTACACGGCGGTCGAGAGCGTGGACATGGCGCCCAGCGCGGCGCTGAGGCAGGCCAGCCAGACCACGGTGACGATGTCCTGGGCCAGCCCCAGCGCGACCACCGCGACCGTCACCGCCGACACACAGTCCAGCGCCATCAGGGCCCGCCGGGGGCGGGTGATCCGGTCGGCGAGCGCGCCCGCGGGCAGCCCGAAGAGCAGGACGGGCAGGGTGGCGGCGGCGCTGAGCAGACCGACTTCCATCGCCGAGGCGCCGAGCTGGACCACCGCCACGATGGGCAGGGCGATCGCGGTGAACACGGAGCCGAAGGCGGAGGCGGTCTGACCCCACCAGTACAGGGTCAGGTCGCGGTGTCGTGTCGCGGCTTCCGCGCCGGGGGCGGGTGGCTTCGCGCCGGGGGCGGGTGGCTTCGCGCCGGGGGCGGGTGGCTTCGCGCCGGGCACGGGTGCTTCCGCGCCGGGCACGGGTTGCTTCGCGCCGGACCGGCGCGGCGGCCTGGGGGTGCTCTCCGGTTCATCCATGGAAGTGCCTCACCGGGGGGCCAGGGCGGATTCGGGTGTGGGCACGGCGGCCGGCAGGCCCGCCGTGAGAAGGGCGCCGGGGCGCGGGTCGAGAAGCTGCGACAGGAAGAGCAGGACACCCGCGGAACCGCTCCACAGGTCGGCGCTGAACCGAAGCAGCCGGTCGCCCAGGAAACGCACTCCGGTGGGGTGCGGAACGGCGAACTTGTAGAGTCCGCGCGCGATCCGGATCGCCTCCTGGCGGCTCGGCTCGTCCCCGGTGAGCACGGCGTGGTCGGCGAGGGCGAAGCCGAGACCGGCGAGTCCCTGCTGGAGTCCGGACATCGCGGGGGCCCCGGAGCGCAGGGCGGCCAGCAGCCGGGGCAGCGCCTCGGTCAGCCGCTGGTCGTCGACGGCGCCCAGATAGCGGGTCACCGTGTGGGCCATTCCCGCCGAGCCGCAGTACAGATAGGGCAGGCTGCGGCTGTCGGCCGCGGAGATCGGGAAGTACATCCGGGGTGTCCCGGGGGCGGGGTCCCGGTCGAGTTCGGCGTGCAGCAGCCGTACCCCGCGCCGGAGATGGTCCCGTTCGCCGGTGACAGAGGCAAGTTGGCCCAGCATCAGGGCGACGCCACAGCGTCCGTGCATCAGACCGGTGGCGTCGTCGGGCCCGAGCGAGGGGGTGATCGCCTCGTCGGAGGGCAGGGCCGCGGCGAGTGCCTGGGCACGGTCGACGTGGTGTTCGTCGCCGGTACGGCCGTACAGGGCGAGATGGGCCAGCGCGAGTCCGGCGGAGCCGCCGTACAGCGTCACCGACGCGGCGCCGGTGGTGAGCGGATGGCCGTCGGCCACGGTGAGCAGTTCGCGTGCCTCGTCCAGCAGACCGCGGTCGGCGAGTATCCAGGCGATACCGGAGAGACCGACGTACAGGCCCGGGGCGAGATCGGTCCTGGCGGCGAGGGCGTCACGGCGCAGCCGTTCCAGCAGACCGTCGGGGAGGGTACGGCCGGCCCTGCCCAGGGCGTGCACGACACCCGCCGTGCCATAGGCCACGCAGAGGGTGTTGGTGCGGTATCCGTCCGGGACCGTCGGGAACACCCGGGCGGGGTGGGCGAGATCGGCCATCGCGAGGAGCGCGTCCCCGGTCCGGTCCCTCAGCTCCGCGAGATGACGCAGTGGTTCCGCCGCCACCGACTCGGGCGTGGGCAGCCGCTCCGGCCGGCCGGGCCCCGCCGCTCCGGCGACCGGTCCGGCGTGCGGCCCGGCGGTGGGTCCAGCGGTCGGCCCGGGGGTCGGTCCGGCGGTCGGTCCGGCCGGCCGGTGGAACTTGGTGGCGCGGTGCCACAGGACCTCGGAGACCGGGGCGTAGGCGCTCAGTTCATGGCGCAGATGCGACAGCGTGTCCGAGTTGTGGCGAATGGAATGGTGGTAGGGACCGACGAGCAGCTGGGCCAGCGCCGAGACTCCGTAGTCGTCGTAGAGGAACGGATCGCCGCCCGCCCCGGCGACGAGTTCGGGCGGCGGGGAGTAGCCGAGGGTACCCAGCGGGGTGAACGGGGTGCCGGGGCGGCGCGTCGCCTCGAAGTCGACCAGTCTCACCCCGTCGTCCCCGGTCACCAGGACATTGCCGGGGCTGACGTCCACGAAGAGATAGCCGGCCGTGTGCAGCCGCTCCAGCGCCTCCTCGATCCCGGCGAGGATCCTCTCGCACCGCGCGTAGTACGCGGCGAAGGCCTCCGGGGTCCTCTCCCCGCTCAGCATGGGCTGGTTGTCCGCCATCCAGCTGTTCAGAGACTTGCCCTCGATCAGCTCCATGGCCAGGAACTCGTGCTCCCCCTGGCGGAAGTAGGCGACCGGCTCGGGGGCCAGTCCGGGATCGGTCGTCCGCAGCTCCTGGAGGACCCGCCACTCGCCGCGCAGATAGTCCGGCGCGGCGGCGCCGTCCTGGTCGACACCGGAGTGCGCGCGCGCCTCCTTGATGAACACCGGGCGGCCGGAGGCCTCTTCGCGCCCCCGGTAGACACCGCCGCCGTTGCTGAACTGCACGGCCTCGTCGAAGACATATCCCTGGAAGGAGAGCTTCTTGGCGGCGGGGCCGGAGGCGGAACGGGCCGCGGGACGGCGGGCCGCGGTCACCCGCTCGGTGAAGGGATCCGACACGCCCTCAGGAAGGACGAAGGACATCCCCCGCCGGTCCTCCGTCTCCTGGCCGTTCCCGTCGCGCACCAGCAGCAGATCCGTACCGTCGGGCCGGATACGGCTGCGGCGCGTGAAGGCACCGTAACGGTAGTGCACCGTACGGGAGTCCTTGTAACGGCGGTCGGTGAGGATATGCGGCCCCTCCTCGTCCGCGAGGGCCTCGCGCAGCCGTTCCATCAGCGCGCCGGCGGCCTCCGCGCTCCGGGGATAGACGGCGATGAACTTGCCGTTCGCCTGCCGCGCGGCCTGTTTGTGATGGGTCCACAGATAGAACAGCCGGCAGGAGAGGTGCTTGAACGTCACCTCCTGCTCGAAACAGATCTCCGCGACGGTGTCGAGAACGTGTGCCAGCCGGTCGGCACGGGCGGAGACATGGACCTTCCAGCCGTCCTCGACACCGGGCTTCCTGTCCTCCCTGTACCAGGTGGTCCAGACTCCGAAGTCGATGTCGAGCCAGCCCTCCGGCGGGTTCGCGGGCCGGAAGATCTCGCCCCGGTCCCGGCTGCTCTCCAGCGGCGCGTAGAACTCCCTGTCCGCTACGGCGAAAGCGACGGGCATGTCCATGAACCTCTCTCCGGCGGGACTTCGGGCGACTTCAAGTGACTTCGGACGACTTCCGATGGCTTCGCATGGCCTTCGGGTGGGGCGGGACGGCGGCGCGTCCGGCCGCGCGGTGACAGCGGCCGGACGCACCATCGATCGTGGGGAGGGTGTCAGCAGAGGGCGACGCTGATGTTGCTGGTGCCCGGCTGCTCCAGGTCCTTGCCGGGGACGGCGCCGTCCAGCTCCTGGAGCTCCAGCGGCGACTCGGCGTGCGCCTCGACCTCGGCCTCGGCCGGCTCGGTGGACTCGTTCGTGGGCTCGGTGTTCTCGGCCATGACTTCTCCTCGGATAGCGAACCGTGTCCGACGACGGGGGTGCGCCGGCAGCACCAGAAGCTAGAACAGGCCGATTCACAGATGCCCAAAGGTCGGTATGCGTCCGGTATCCCCGCATTCCAGAGGGCTGGTACGGGCCGGACGGCCCCGGTGAACCGGCCGCCACCAGGTACCTCTTGCGTCCATCCGAACGGAGATTAATGATGTATCCACACTTATTCATTTCAGCTTATGGCCGCCGGGCAGGCGCGGTCGCCCTGTGCTCCCGCGCCGCCGGCCGCCGACACGCCGCCTCGACACCCAGGGGGTACGAACGTGATGAACGGCATCGCCGAACCGCGGACCGGCGCCGTACGGTTCTCCGTCCTCGGCCCGCTCTCGGTTCATCTCGGCGGACGCGCCCTCTCTCTCGGTCCGTTGAAGCAGCGTCTGCTCCTGGCGATGCTGCTCTGCCGGCCGAACAAGCCGGTCTCCGTCGACGCACTGACGGACGCGCTGTGGGCCGACATGCCACCGCGTACGGCCCGTAAGAACCTCCAGGTGTATGTCTCGGCCCTGCGCAAACTGCTGGACGACGCCGGGGCCCGGGACCGGCTCGAACACCAGGCCGGTGGCTATGTGCTGCGCGTGGGCGAGGACGAGCTGGACTCGCTGCGCTTCCACCGCCTCGTGCAGTCGGGCAGGGACGCGCTGCGCCACGGTGCCCCGGTCCCGGCCGCCCGGCTGCTGCGGGAGGCGCTCGACCTCTGGCGCGGTCCCGCCCTCCCCGAACTCCTCTGCTCCCGGGCGGTCCTGGACGAGAGCGAGCGTCTGAACAGCCGTTACCTCCAGCTGTACGAGGACTGGGCCGAGGCGGAGCTGAGCCTCGGCAACGCCCCGCGTATCGCCGAGACCGTCGCCGATCTCGTGGAACAGCATCCGCTGCGGGAGCGGCTGCGGGCGGTCCAGATGAATGTGCTGTGCCGGCTGGGCCGGCAGACCGAGGCCTTCGCCGCGTACGAGGGACTGCGCCAGCTTCTCGCCTCCGAACTCGGCCTTCAGCCGAGTCCCTCGCTCCAGGCGCTGTACCGGTCGATGCTCGACGGCTGTCAGGACGGCACCGGCGCCCCGCCGGGTCCCAGCTCGTCCGTCGCCTTACCCGCGCGCGGCGGTCTGCGCTCTCTGCTGCCCCGGGATCCCGGGGACTTCACCGGCCGCCACGACCAGGTGCGCGAACTGATGACGCTGTTCGGTCAGGACAGCCACGCCGAACGGCGGGTCGCGGTCCTCACCGGCCCGGTCGGCATGGGAAAGACCGAGACGGCCGTCCATGTCGCGCACCGGCTCGCCGACGCGTTCCCCGACGGCCGGCTGCTGGTACGGATGCGCGACGCCGCCGGTGTCCCCCGGCCGTGGCCCGCCGTGCTCACCGAACTCGCCCGGCTCGTCGGCCTCGCCCGTCCGGTGTCCGGCGGTGCGGTACCGGACGGCCCGGACGACCCGGACGAGACGGCCTCCGTGTGGCGGGCCTGGCTGGCGCACCGAAGACTTCTGCTCCTGCTGGACGACGCCGCCGCCGAGGCCGATGTCCGGCCGCTCCTCCCGGACGCCGGAGCCAGCGCCGTGATGATCACCGCCCGCTCCCAGCTCGGCGGACTCGCCCCGGCCCACCGGGTCGCCCTGGCCCCGTTCTCCATGTCCGAGGCCCTCGACCTCCTGGCGGGCATCATCGGACCCGACCGGCTCAGGGGCGACCGGGGCGCCGCCGAACGCATCGTCGCGGCCACCGGCATGCTGCCCCTCGCCGTCCGGGTGAGCGGACTGAAACTGGCCGTACTGCGCCATCTCCCGCTCGGTGAGTACGCGGCGCGACTGGCCGACGACAGCATCCTGCTCGACGAACTCACCGCGGGCGACATGGACGTACGCCCCCGGCTGTCGAAGTGCTGGAGTGATCTGCCCGAGGCCAGCAGAACCGTGCTGCGCCGCCTCGGGACCCTTCCGGAGCCCGTCTTCACGCTCCACGAGGCGGCGACCGTGCTCGCCCGTGGACAGGACCAGGCCCGCAGGGAGCTGGAATCCCTGATGGACGCCGGAATGATCGCCCTGCCGGACAGCGAGGTCACCGCGCACGCGGTCCTCTACGAACTCCCGCGTCTGCTGCATGTCTACGCGCGGCAACAGTCCCTCGCGGACGCGGCAGGACCCCGTCACGCGATGGCCTGACCAGGTCATGGCAAGGGCCTTCGGACCCCCCGCCGACCTGCGGGTTTACCGATTACCAGGCGGCTGTGACCGGGGTTCCGAACCCGTCGCCCGGAGACTTTCCCTGCACCGCGACCCGCCCCGCACCGCGACCCGGACCGCATCGCACCGCGACCCGGACCGCCACGCGATCCGCACCGCACCACCGGGAGAGGAGGAAGCACCGTGGAACTCGCCGAGCTGATGAGCCTGCGCCCGCTGCCCGGCGCCGGGCTGCTGCTGAATCTCACCCGCCGCTGTCCGCTGCACTGCGCCCACTGCTCCTCCTCGTCCACCATGGGGTCCGAGGAGCCGGACGGCGGCCGACTGCTGCGCTTCGTCGGCTCGTTCCGCGCGGACGACCGCCCCGACGTGCTGATGATGTCGGGCGGTGAACCCCTGCTGCGACCGGATCTGGTGACGGAACTGGCCGGGCGTGCCCATCGGGCCGGCACCCGCTGCGCCCTGCTGACCGGGGCGTTCTTCGCGGCGGACACCGGCTCCCGGGACACCCCGATCCCGGCGAAAATCCTGCGGGCGATCACCGCGGTCGACCACTTCTCCGTGAGTGTCGACGCCTTCCACGAACGGGAGGTGCCGCGCCGGGCGGTCTTCCGTACGGTACGGCGGGTGCTGGACGCCGGAGTGCCCGCCAGCCTCCATCTCGTCGGCTCGGGACCGGACGATCCGTATCTCACCGACCTCGTCGCCGAGGTCCGGGAGACCTTCGCGGACCGGGTGCCGATGCTGGTGAACACCGTACGGGCCGTCGGCCGCGCCGCGTCCTGGGCCACCGCCCGTCCGGCGGCGCCCGATCCACGGCGCGCGCTCCCCTGCTCCATGGCCGCCTGGCCGGTCGTCGCCCACGACGGGACCGTCCTCGCCTGCTGCAACCAGCAGACGGTGGACACCCGTCCGCCACCCGCCCATCTGACGCTGGGTCATATCGCGGTGGACACCTGGGGAGAGATCCGGGAACGGTCGTCCTCGTCACCGGCGCTGCGGATGATCAGGACGGTGGGGCCGGCCAATCTGCTCCACCGGTCCGTGCCCGGCGCCTCCGCCCGGGGCTACTGCGCGGGATGCCGACGGCTCGGTGAGCACCCCGAGGCACTCGCCACCGCGGACAAGGTCGCCTCCGGAGCCGCGGGCGCGCTGCTCGACCGGCACGCGGCCCGGCTCCAGGCCGAAGCGGGCCCGGTCGCGCTCGTACGCCGCCACGGCAGCGCCCGGCACGCCGGTCTGGTGTCCCTCCGTCCGAAGCCCGCGAGCCCGCCCCCGGCGACTCCTACGACTCCTACGACTCCTACGGCACAGGCTCCGCTGGCGCCGGGTCCGCTGGCGCCGGGTCCGCTGGTGCCGGGTCCGCTGGTGCCGGGCGCCGTGCCGGACTCCGTTGCGCGGCAAAGCACTTCACGGCACGGGACCTCACAGCGGGAGACACCGCGATGAGAGCGCCCGTACATCCGAAGACCGACCGGAGCCGCGCCACCCCGACCGACGCGGGCGCCGCCGTCCTCGCCGGACAGGCCGTCCTCACCGGACAGGCTCTGCGGGCCAGGCTCGCGCTCACCGCTCCGGCGCTCGCCGCGTCGACCGCCCGGCTGTGGCGTGCCCCGGGACTCCGGGAGCGGTACACCGTCTACGTACAGGCCATGCACGGAGTAATCCGGGCATCGGTGCCGCTGATGGAGCGCGCGGCGGCGCGCTGCGCCGAACTCGGGCCGCGCGACCGGATCGCCGCACCGCTGGCGGGCTATCTCCGGGAGCACATCGCCGAGGAGCGCGGCCACGACGAGTGGCTGCTGGCCGACTTCGCGGCCCTCGGCGGCGACCCGGAGACCCTTCTCACCACGCTTCCCCAGCCCGCTGTCGCCCGTCTCGTGGGGGCGCAGCAGTACTGGATCGAGTACCACCACCCGGTCACCCTGCTCGGTCACATCGCGGTCCTGGAGGCCAACGCACCCGCGCCCTGGCTGGCGGACCGCATCGTCTCCGCGACCGGTCTGCCGGAGGCGGCCGTGACCACCGTCCGCGAACACGCCGGTCTGGACACCGGACACGCGGGGACGCTCTTCGCGCTGCTCGACCGGCTGCCGCTGAGCCCCGCCCTGAGTTCCGCTGTCACCGTCAGCGGTCTGCACACGCTGGACGCGCTCGTCGAACTGTTCGGGTGCGTCGACCGCGACACACGTTCCGCACCGCGCCCGTACGGCCCCACGCCAGGAACGGACACGTCATGAACGAGCCCCGAGGCCCCCTCCCCGGTCCCCCCGCCCCCGACGCGCTGACCACCCTCGAAGATCACGGTTTCCCACTCTCCGAACTCACGGCCGAACAGCGCCAGGTGCTCGGCGGTCTCACTCCGGACGAGGTCTTCCTTCTCCTGGACATCAAGGCACGCCTCGACGAGGTGGGCCCCGAGGTCCAGGCGCACAGCGAGATCGCCGGCGGGGCCCTCTTCTGAAGTCTTCCGCCCCCATGTGACGCCCCCTCGCGGGTCCGGTCTCCCCCTCCCGAAGCCGGTCTCTCCCGCCCCGAGCTGATCTCTCCCGCCCGAAGCCGATGTCTCCCCCAGAGCTGAAAGGACAACGATCCATGCGGTGTGCCTCGTGCGAAGGCCTGCTGCCGCGGAGCGCGCGGTTCTGCCCGCTCTGCGGAGCGACCGTCGCCGCACGCCCGGTCCCGCAGGCCGAGGAGCGGCGGACGGTGACCGTCGTCTTCTGCGATCTCGTCGGCTCGACGGCGCTGTCGGGGACGCTGGACCCGGAGGCACTGCGCGCCGTGACCCTCCGGTACTTCGGGCTGATGCGGTCGCGGCTGGAGGAGTTCGGCGGCACCGTGGAGAAGTTCATCGGGGACGCGGTGATGGCCGTCTTCGGTATCCCCGAGATGCACGAGGACGACGCCCTGCGGGCGCTGACCGCCGCGCTCGCCATGCTGGACGCGGTGGAGGAACTGAACGACACGGAGCTCGAACCCTCCCTCGGGATCCGGCTCCGCGTCAGGATCGGTGTCAACTCGGGCCCCGTGGTGAGCGGTACGGATGTCAGCGCCCGCCAGGCCCTCGTCTCGGGCGAGACGGTCAATATCGCCGCGCGGCTGGAGCAGCACGCCTCCCCCGGTGAGATTCTGATCGGCCCGGAGACCCGGCGCGCGGCCGGGGCGGGCGCGCGGACGGAGAGTGTGGGTCCGCTGACGCTGAAGGGCAAGTCAGGGCCCTTCACCGCCTATCGGCTCACCGGCATCGGGGAGGACGCGCCGGAGCTGCTGCGCCGCTTCGACGTGCCCTTCGTCGGGCGCGAGCGGGAGCTGACGGAACTGGATCTGGCGCTCGCCGATGTGTCCGACGGCCATGGCTCGTATCTGGTCACCGTCTACGGCGACGCGGGAATGGGCAAGACCCGTCTGCTGCACGAGTGGCGCGAACGCACCGCGTCGTCCGTGGTCCTCGGCCCGGGACGCTGCCGCCCCTACGGG
Organism: Streptomyces sp. NBC_00872; assembly: GCF_045161915.1. Classification (NCBI taxonomy): domain Bacteria; kingdom Bacillati; phylum Actinomycetota; class Actinomycetes; order Kitasatosporales; family Streptomycetaceae; genus Streptomyces; species Streptomyces sp. NBC_00872. Next base: position 671,901 of record NZ_CP108806.1, read on the forward strand.
GACCACGGCAGCCTCGCCCCGCTGGCCGAGGCGATCACCGCGCTCCTCGGCCGGACCGCCGGGACGGGGACCGGCGCGGACACCGCCGACGCGGACACAGTCACCGGGGAACGGCCCGGTGAGCCGGCCGGCCTTGCCGGACTGGCTGACCTCGCCGACCTCTCCGACGTCGCTGACCTCTCCGGCCTTGACCTCTCCGACCCGGCGGAACGAGCCATGTGGAGCGCCGCGTCGGAGGTACTGGCGGCCGGTCTGCTCAAGGACGGCACCCCCAATCCCTCGGTCGGCGAGACTTGCGCCGCCGTGGTGGCCCTGCTGACCGTCCTCTCCCGGTACCGGACCGTCGTGGTGATGATCGACGACTGCCACTGGGCGAGCGATCCGCTGCTCGACGTCCTCGGCCGTCTGATCGAGGAACTGGACCCGTCCGCCGTGCTGTTCGTCTGTCTGGCCCGTCCGGAGCTGCTCGACCGGCGGCCCGGCTGGGGCAGCGGCCGGCTGCGCTCCCGCGCGCTGATGCTGCCGCGGCTGACGGCGGCCGAGTCCGAGACGGTGGCTCTCGCGCTGACCGAGGTGAGCGCCCACTGGGCCGGTGCGGACGGCGGCGCGGTCCCCGTGCGCGTCCTGGAGGCCGCCGGTGGCAACCCGTTCTATCTGGAACAGCTTCTCGCCACTGTCTCGGAGCCGGAGTCCGCGTACGGGGCGGACGGCCGCGGCGATCTGCCGCCCACCCTCCAGGCGCTGCTCGGGGCGCGTATCGGCGCGCTCGGCGGCCCCGAGCGGGCCGCACTCGACCTCGCGGCCGTCGTGGGACGGGAGTTCACCACCGACGAGGTGGCCGCGCTCGCGGCCGTCTGCCCGGAGGGCGCGCCCGGCGGCCCCCTGCACAGCGGTACGGCGGGTACGGGTGCGGGCACTCGCGCGGGGTCGGCGGGTACGGGTACCTCGGGTACGGGCGCGGCGCATACGGGTGGTGTGGACGGCTGTCCGGAGGACTCCGTCCGCTCGGCGCTGACCCGGCTCTGCCGGCGCCGTCTGGTGCAGCCGGTGGGGCGGACCGCCTCCGGCCGCGCCCCGCTCCGGTTCAGCAATGTCATCGTGCACGAGATCACCTACGAGTCCATGGCCAAACGGGTCCGGGCCGAGCGGCACGAGCGCGCCGCCGATGTGCTGCTGACCCGGACGGGCGGGGAAAGCGGCGGCCCGGCCGCCGAGCGCCCGACTCCCCTGCGTCCCACTTCCCAGCGCCCCGCTCCCCCGCACCCCGCTCAGCAGCGCCCGATTCCCCAGCACCCGATTTCCCTGCCTTCATCTTCTGAGTACTCGTCGCCTGAGCGGGACGCGGCCGTGGCGGGCCATCTGGAGCGCGCCTTCCGCTACCGCGCCGAACTGGGCGTACTCGACGCGCGCACCGGACAACTGCGCCGCCGCGCCGCCCAGTTGCTGATCAACGCCGGCTCCCAGGCACTCGCCCGGTCCGACCTCGCCTGGGCCGGCACGCTGCTCGCACGAGCGGTGGAACTCTCGACGGACACTGGGACAGGGACGGAAGCGGGGACGGGAACGGAGCCCGAGTGGGCCGAGGCCGCGCGGCGCCTGGGTGAGGTACGGCTCGCCACCGGCCGGACCGACGAAGGCCGTGGCCTGCTGCTCGCCGTGCTCGGCACCCGGCGGGGCGCCGGCGGGAGTACGCGTACGGGAGATGTCCCGGCCGTGGAAGCGGCCCACGCCCGGCTCGCGCTGGCCGCCGCGCCGCCCGCCGACGACCCCGGGGACATCGCGGAGACGGCCCGGCTCACCCTGCCCGTCTTCGAGCGGGCCGGTGATGAACTGGGCCAGGCCAGGGCGTGTATCCGCATGGCGCAGGAACGCCAGCTCCAGGGCCGGCACGGCCAGGCCGACTCCCTGCTCACCCGCGCCCTCGACCACGCGGTGCGCCACGGCGCCGAACCGGAGCGCGCCCTGGCACTCGGCGCCATCGGTGTCTCCCTGTGGCGGGGACCCGAGCCGGTGCCCACGGCGCTGGCACGCGGCTGCGCGCTGCTGGCCGAGCACGGCGGCCCCCGGCCGACCGTACGGCTGACGCTCAACTGTCCGCTCGCGGTCCTCGTCGCCCTGCGGGAGCGGTGGGACGAGGCCCGTGCCCGGCTCGCCGACGCGCGCCGGATCGCCGCCGAACTCGGCTATGCAGAGGGCGCTGTGGTGGTACCCATGTTCGCGGCGGCGGTGGAATCCCTCGCGGGCCGGGGCGAGCGCGCGCTCGATCTGCTGGACGAGGCGGCGGACGCCGCGGACGGGCTGGGGGCCGGCGGACTGCTCGGAACGGTGACCCGCGAGGCCGCGCGCGTACTGCTGGACGCGGGCCGTGTCGACGAGGCCGAGGAGCGCCTCGCCTCGCACTCCGCGACCGCGGCGGGCCTGTCGCCCGGCGGCGGGGCCGCCATGGCCACCACCGGTCTGCCCCGCTCCGACACCGCCGCTCTCTACGGCGTCCTCGCCCGTATCTCCGCCGCGCGGGAGCGCGCCGAGGAGGCACTCGTACTGGCCTCCGACGCCGTGAGCGCCGCCGGCGCGACCGACTCCCCGGTCGTCCAGGCGGTCGCCCTGCTCGACCGGGCCGAGGTGCTGGGGCGGCTCGGCCGCCGGCCGGAGGCACGGGAGGCCGCGGAGCTGGCGCGCGGACGGTTCGGGGCGAAGAAGCACCTGCCCGGTCTGCGCCGGGCCGCGCGAACGGCGGAGTCGGTATGAGCGACGGCTACGCCGGGACCGGCGACCGGTACGGCGAGACCCCGGGGAGCCGCACCACGGGCGGTGACGGAGCGGCACACCGCCCCGGCCTGGTCTGGAGTCTGCGGGGCGAGGGCCCGCGGGATGTCCGCGTCACCGCCGACGCGCCGGCCATGCCCGCGCCGTCGCCCGGGGCGCATGCCCGAGGGCGCGGGATCAAGGTGTGTGTCGTCGACTCCGGTGTGGAGCGGGACCATCCGCTGATCGGCGCCGTCGACGGCGCCTGGGCCGTCGTCCAGGGCCCCGACGGGATCACCGTGGAGCGCACCGAGAGCGGGGACGCCTGCGGACACGGCACGGCCTGCGCGGGGATCATCCGCGCCACGGCGCCCGAGTGCGAGCTGTACAGCGTCCGGGTGCTGGGCAAGGGGTTCTCCGGCACCGGCGACATCATGCTCGCCGGTCTGCGCTGGGCGGTCCGCCAGGGCTTCGACGTGATCAATCTGAGCCTCTCCACCACCCGTACACGGTTCGCGCCGGAGCTGCACGCCCTCGCCGACGAGGCGTACTTCCGCAGGACCGTGATCGTGGCCTCGGCCCACAACACCCCGGTGGAGAGCTTTCCGTGGCGGTTCGCCTCCGTGATCTCGGTCGGCAGCCACCGGGAGAGCGACCCGGACCTGTATCTCTACAACCCGCGGCCCCCCGTGGAGTTCTTCGCCCCCGGCCAGGACGTACAGGTCGCCTGGCTCGGCGGCACCACGATGCGGACGACGGGCAACAGCTTCGCGACGCCGTATGTCGCGGGCCTGTGCGCGCGGATCCTCTCCGAGCACCGCCGGATGACGACCTTTCAGCTCAAGACCGCTCTCTACCTTTCCGCAGCAAACGTCGAAGTCGCCGCCAGGGGTGCCCAGTGAGCGAAAGCAGTGCAGGGAACGAGTCCACCGTGTCCGCCGTCGACCCGCTCGCCGGAGAGCTCCTCCGGTCCGTGGTGGAAGTGGCGCGGGCCATCTTCGGCGCCGAGGCGAGTTCGGTGTTCCTGCTGGACGAGGCCGCGCACGAGCTGGTCTTCCAGGCGGTCTCGGGACGCGGGGAGGCGTTCCTGGTGGGGCGGCGCTTCCCGGCCGACAGCGGTATCGCGGGCTGGGTCGTCACCTCGGGTGAGCCGATGATCGTCGCCGATCTGTCGCGCAGCGCCGCGTTCGACCGCGACTTCGCGAAGTCGACGGAGTTCGTGCCCGACGCGCTGATGGCCGCGCCGCTGATCCACGGTGACCGGGTTCTCGGCGTACTGGAAGTGCTCGACCCCGCCCCGCAGGCCCGCTCCAGCCTCGGTGAACTCGATCTGCTCGCCCTGTTCGCCCGGCAGGCCGCCACGGCCCTGCGTCTGGCGGACGACCGCCGCGGGACCGCGCGCCCTGCGGATCCCCGCCCTTCGCCGGATCTCGCGGAGGGCCCGAGGTCCCGGGCGCTGGATCTGCTGGAGGACCTGCGCAGCGTCCTCCAGTCGCCCGTCTGACGGCGGGCGCCCCCAAGTTTCCGGCCCCGAATCCCCGGAGCCGGTTCCGCGATCGACACACAGAAGGAGGTGAACACCATGAAGAAGACCGGATCCCTCAAGAAGATCACGGTGCGTGTTGCCGGCCCCGTCCGCCTGACGGCCGCCGCCAGCGCCATCTACGGAAACACCTGCGAGCCGAACATCCCCACCCTCCCCACCTTCCCCTTCCCGCACTGATCCGCCGGGGGGGTGCCGCCCCGCACCGCGGGGCGGCACCCCTCGATCGCTGAAGGAACCCGTCATGAGTGGCACTGTCGAGTACGATTCCGGCGATGTCGAGCTCGACCTGCCGGTCACTGTGCATCCCCTGGTCTATCTCGACGAGGGCGAGACGACCACGCTGGGCCGCCCGGACATCGACGCGTATGTGATCCTGCCGACCGACGGGGCCGAGCTGGTACGCCGTCTGGCCGCGGGGGACACCCCACGCCAGGCCGCCCTGTGGTACGAGTCGACCTACGGCGAGGAAGCCGATGTCGCCGGACTGATCGCCGATCTCGGCGAGGTGGGCCTGCTGCGTCCGGCCGCCCGGGGCCCGGTGTCCGCCATGGACCCGGCCGCCACGGACCAGGCCGCCAAGGACCCGAGCGGTATGAACCCCGCCGGCACGGACTCCGCCGCCGGCGCGCCGGCCGGCGAAGGGCCCGTACGCTGGCAGCGGCTCGGGAAGGCCGTCTTCTCCCCGCCGGCCGCGGCCGTGTACGCCCTGCTGGTCGCCGCCGCGATCACCGCCTCCGTACTGCGCACGGATCTCGCGCCGCACTACCGGCACATCTTCTTCTCCGACTACTACACCATCGTCGAACTCGGCCTGTTCGTCGGCCAGGTGCCGCTGATGCTGCTGCACGAGGCGGCACACGCGCTGGCCGGCCGCCGGCTCGGGCTGCGCACCCGGCTGTCGATCGGACGCCGGCTGTACTTCGTCGTGCTGGAGACCCGGATGGACGGCCTGGTCGTCGTCGAGCGCGGCAAGCGGTATCTGCCGATGCTGGCCGGTCTGGGCACCGACGCGGTGGTCTGGTCCGCGCTGACCCTGATCGCCGCGGCGACCCGGGAGCCCGACGGAAGCTTCTCCGCCCTCGGCAGGGTCGCTCTGGCGCTCGCCTTCAGCACGATCCTGCGCATGGTCTGGCAGATGTACTTCTATCTGCGCACCGATGTCTACTACCTGGTCACCACGGTGCTCGGGTGTACCGATCTGCACGGCACCTCCGTACAGGTGACGAAGAACCGCTACAACCGGCTGCGCGGCAGGACGGACCGGCTGGTCGACGAGTCCGTCTTCGCCCCCGCCGACCGCAAGGCCGCGCAGTGGTACAGCTGGGTGATGCTCGTCGGCTACGCGGTGATGATCACCAGTCTGGTCCTGGCCGGACTGCCCACGGCGTACCAGTTCCTGACGGGTGTTTTCGGCCGGCTGACCGGTGACCCCGCGACCGCGGAACTGGCCGACTCGGCCACGCTCGTGGCGCTCAACGTCATCCAGTTCGGCATCGTGGGTGTGCTGGCCTTCCGGGCCCGGCGGGCCAGGAAGTCGACACTCCGTCCCCTCAGTGAGTAGCCCCGCCGTTCCGGCGGGTACCCGTCGTGCCAGTGAGTAGGAGAGCAGCCGTGTCAGACGTCCCCCACCAGTGGATCCGCGCCCGCCATCAGCACGACCGGCGACGGCTGCTCGCCGCCGGGGACGAGGCGCCGGTGCTCGCCGTGCTCGACGCGCACCGCCGGCTGCGCGGCCCCTACTCGGCCGGCGGTGCCCTGATGCGCGCGGTGGTGCCCGAGGCGCTGCGGGACCGGCCCGGCCTCGTCGCCTCGCACGAGACGGAGATCCTCGCGCTCACCCCCGAACTGCGCGGTGTGGTGCCGGCCACCCGGGAGACGCTCACCTCGCTCGCCGTGCCGAAGGAGCGGACGCGTTTCTACTCCCGGCTGCGCACGGCCCGGATCGCCCACGGTCTGACGGAGTTCCTGCACGGCTATCTGCGCCACCTGGGCGGCGGTCCCCGGCTGCTCCTCGTGGACAACGCGCACGAGGCCGACCCCACCGACCAGGAACTGCTGGCAATCCTGCTGCGCCGGGCCGACCCCGCTCTGCTGCGGCTGCGGATCGCCACGGCGGCCGACGAGCTGAACACACCGCCGGGCCCGCTCGCGGAGCCCCTGCGCCCGGCCCTGGAGCGGTACGCGCGGGTGATCACCGGCGGGGAGACCCGACTGCCGCCGCTCCCGCCGCTGTCCGCGGAGGATCTCGCCGCCCGATGGGTCGACGGCGACTGCGTGGATGACGATCCCCGGCCGCGCGCCGCCTATGAAGGTCTCGCTCCCGCCGACCGGGCCGCCCTGCACGAGGCACGCGCCGACGCGCTCGTCGCCGCCGGTGAGCCCTCGCTCGCGCTCGGGGCCGTGCCGTACCACCGCGAACGCGGCGGGGATCCGGCCGGCGCCGGAGCCGGCGCGCTGCGCACCGCCCTGGACATCTGTGTGGACCTGGGCTTCTACCATGCGACGGTGGACTTCGCCGAGCGCGGTCTGGCCCTGGTCGACCCGGCCACGGCACGGCAAGACTGGTGGGCGTTCACCACCAAGAAGACCACGTCGCTGGCCGCGCTCGGCCGGCCCGAAGAGGCCCTGGTGCTGTACGAGGGGGCGCGCGCCGCCACCGACAGCCCGATGGTCCATATGCAGGCCGCCTACGCCACCTCGATGATCCACACCCGGTATCTCCCCCGCGACGAGCAGGACCACTCGACGGCGCGGGCCTGGGCCAACGCCGCGGTCGCCTTCGCCCAGGCGATCCCGGACCCGGGGGAACGCGCCTTCCAGACCGTCTTCAACCGCAACGGCCTGGCCCTGGTAGCCGTCCACGAAGGCAAACTGGACGAGGCGCTGGCGCTGGTCAGCGAGGGCATCACCTGGCTGGACCGGAGTCTGGAGGCCGACGAGCACGCGCTGCACCGCTCGGTGCTCAAGCACAACCGCTCCCAGGTCCTCATCGCGCTGGGCCGCTACGAGGAGGCCCTGACCGACCTCGACGATGTGATCGCCGTCGACTCCAATCACGCCGAATACCATTTCGACCGCGGCAATCTGCTGCGCAGGCTGAACCGGCCGGCCGAGGCCGTCGTCTGCTACGAGCGCGCGATGGCGCTGTCCCCGCCGTTCCCCGAGGTGGTGTACAACCGCGCGGACGCGCGGCTGGAACTCGGCGACATACCGGGCGCGCTGGCGGACTTCGGCTATGCCATCGAGCTCGACCCCGAACGGGTGGACGCGTATGTGAACCGGGCGAGCCTGCGGTACGCGACGGACGATCCGGCCGGCGCGGGCCAGGACATCGGCGCCGGTCTCGAACTCGACCCGGACAACGCCCCGCTGCTCTGTCTGCGCGGTCAACTGCTGGCGGCGTCGGACGCGGACGCCGCCCATACGGCACTGACCGGCCTGGTCACCGTCCACCCCGGCTACGCCCCGGCCTGGGCGGCCCGGGGGGCGGTCTCCTACGAGCGCGGCGAACTCATGGACGCGATCGACGACTTCGGCCGCTCACTGGACCTGGAGGACACCCCCGACGTCCGGTTCAACCGAGGAGTCGCGTATCTGGAGACGGGGAACCCCGACAAGGCGCTGGCCGACCTGTCGGCGGCGTTCGAGGCCACCGGCGACCCCGAGGCCCAACTCCAGCTGGGCGTCTGTCTGCTGAAACTGGACCGTCCCGCGGAGGCCAGGTCGGCGTTCCTGCGCTGTGTCGAGGAGGACCCCGCTCTCGCTCCCCGGGTCGAGGCGGAGACCGGCCTCGTACTCGACAGCGACAGGTACGGGGCAGGGGCCGGGGCGGCGCTGGATGTACGCCACGGGTGACACAGGAGGGCGCGGGCAGAGGGACGGCGCGGGGGCGCCCTTCCGGCACTCGCCCGCGCCCTCACCGTACGGCGCTCCCGCCCTCGCGGCTCAGGGCTGGAGACGCCGGACGGTCCACCCCTCCCCCTCGTCCGCGCGCTCGTAGCACAGCCGCTGGTGCAGCCGGTCCTGGCCGTTGGCCCAGAACTCGACGGTGTCGAACCGCAGCAGATACACGGCATAGCCGTCCGGGCGCGGCAGGGCGCCGCCGATCGCGGCGAGACGCCCGATCTCGGCCCGCATGGCCCCGATGTCGGCCAGTTCCTCGCTCTGGCGGGACACCACCGACGCCGGATGGGTGAACACCGGCCGGCTCAGCCATTTCTCGTCGGCCCGCTCGGCCCCGAGGTGTTCCACCGCCCCGCTGATCACCACCTGCTGGCTGGTCTCACGCCAGTACAGGGTGCCCGAGGCCCAGGGGTTCTCGCTGATCTCCCGCCCCTTACGGCTGCCGAGATGGGTCGCGAAGACGATCCCCTCGTCCGTGATCTCGTTCACCGCGACGATCCTGCTCGACGGCCGGCCCCGCTTGTCGGCGGTGGCCAGGGCCAGTGCCGTGGGCTCGCGCACCCCGGCCTGTACGGCGGTGTCGTACCAGTGCCGGAAGAGCCCGGACGGCCCGGGGGGCGGGTTGTCGTACTCCGGGAACGGGATCTCGACCGTCCCGGTGAGCGTTTCCGATCTGCCTCTGGTCACGATGGCCTCCTCGGGGAGTGAAGCGTCCATATGAGTAACGGCGTTGACGTCCGAGGAGATCAGATCAGGGCGCGGCCCCTCCCGAACAGGGCGCCTGTCCAACCGCTGCCGACCGGTGCGCCGACGGCCGCCCGGACCGCTCGGAAGGGGGGCCATGCGGGATCGCCGTTGCATACCACGACCGGTTCCCGCCGCGTCACCTCGGCGAGGAAGTGAAAGAGGTTATGCGTGAAAGAATCGCAATTGTCGATGATCAGTGTCCGTACGATGATTCCGCAGAGGGTGTCGGAGCCGTCTCCGCGACGAATGACGGAAACGACAGCGTCAATTCTTCATAATGACTTCGTAAAGGACGAGTTCCACCGTCTCGTCGCCCTCGGTCAAATGACGCCTTCGCACCGGACGCAGAGTCCGCCCGCATTCCCCGGCGAGCCGCAGCAGCAGACCGAGATCGCCGCGCTCGCTGAACTGGAGGAGTACGGTGCCGCCGTCGGTCAGCAGACCGGGCGCCTCGGCCAGATAGCGGCGGTGCGCACCGTAGCCCGGGTCGACATAGGCACGCTCGTGGTCGGCCTGGTACTCGTACTCGGCCGGTGCCAGCACATAGTTGGAGTGCCAGTAGACGGTGTCGAAGCGCTCCCCCTCCCCGACCGCGTCGAACAGGTCGCCGTGCAGTGACACGAGCCGGTCGGCGACCCCGTGCCGCTCGGCGTTCATGGCGGTGTTCCGTACGGCCAGGGCGTTGATGTCCGTCGCCACCACCCGCGGACAGCCGGCCAGCGCGGCCGTGACCGCGATGACGCCCGTCCCGGCCCCGATCTCCAGGAACGTACCGTCCGCACGGAACACGGGATCCGGGTCCCGGGCCTCCGGGAGCCCCAGCAGCTCCATGGCCACGCCGGTCGTGGGCGAGTGGACCGGAGCGAAGACCCCGTCCAGCAGATCCCATTCGCGGCCCGCCATGGCGAACACATCCGGCCTGTTCTCGTTCGCCTGAGATGCCCTGCTTCGAGCGAGCGAACTCGTATAACTCGCGATTTCTGTCATCCCTACCCCGCTAATCCTCGGACTTCGCTCTCCGCGATGCCCAGCCGTGATCATTTCCGAGTGCGGTGGTGGCCGGAAGGTCGCCTCGCGACAGCGGCGACCGGCCATATGGTGGTCGGAGCACCATGCCGAATCCCGTTTCGGGAAGGCGCGGCTTGACCCATGTAAATCCCATAACTAAAGTCCGGCTAATGATCTTGGCTTCGGGGCGCGGGGTCTTTCGTTTGGATCCGGCCGGATCAGCGAGCGGGGCCGGGTGCCGTGGGCCGCGGGGCGGAGGAGGGAGCCATGGCGGAGCCCTGGTGACCGACGACAACGCGGCGAGGCGCGACACCAGGGCACGCGAGCGCGGCACGATCCGAACGAGACGCCCCAGGGGGAACTGATGAACTCCGAGGACACGAGCGCCGGTTCTCAGGTGCTGGCGATCCTGGAACTGCTGGCCGACGAGGCGCCCACGAGAAGCTTCGAGGACCTGTTACGGGAGGCGCGGGAGCGCTCCCCCGACGACGTCCGGCTGCCCGACCTCGAACGCGCGGTCCGTATCGCGCTGGACATCAGGACCAGGACCGAGCAGCGGCGCCGGCGCCAGTCGGCGCTGGCCGCGCTGGTCGACGTCCTTCAGGACATGACCTTCCAGGAGGCGCTGGACGGCCGGCTCAGTGTCGTCACCCGGCACGCCAGACGGCTGCTCGACTTCGACATGGCGTATGTCAGCCTCCGGCTGCCGGGAGGCGGCAGTTATGTCCACAAGTCCGACGGAGACACCACCGCGCTCAACGTGGGACTGGAGATGGGCCCGGGGCAGGGGCTGGGAGACATGGCCCAGGAGCGGGGCGCCCCGTTCTGGACGCCCGACTATCTGAACGACGACCGGTTCCCGCACTCGGACGCCATCGACGAAGTCGTGCTCTCCGAGGGGCTGCACGCGATTCTGGCGGTGCCGATGACCTATGACGGCCGGACCGTGGGGGCGCTGTACGGCGCGTCCCGGGTCGTCCGGCACTTCTCGCCGGACGAGGTCAGTCTGCTGCGCTCCCTGGCCGATCTGTCCGCCTCGGTCATCGACGCGACCCGCCGTATGGACCGGGTCCGGGCGGAGCTGGACCGGGAGCGGGCCGAGAACTCCCGTATCGGCGCGGCCCTTTCCGAGAGCCGGTCGCTGGCCGAGGTCCAGGCCGCACTCTCCGGCATGTGCCTGGAAGGGGCGGATCTGTACGACATCATCCGGCTGGCGGCGACCACACTGGGCGCCGATCTCATGGTGCGCAACGCGCACGGCCTGGTGCTGGCCTGCACCGGCGAGGTCCCGGACGTCGACACGGCCACCCTGGTCGGGGCCATGGTGGGCTCCCATGCCTCGACCTCCGTGGTCGAGCTGGCCGGGAATCTGTGGGCCGCCCATGTCACCACCGGGGTGGAGGGCCCCGGGGTGCTGATCTGCCGGAGTCCGGGCCCGCTGAGCGACGAGGGACGGCGGCTGCTGTACTTCACCGCCCAGACCGTCGCCATGGCGCTGCTGCTGCGGCACAATCTCGCGGCGGCGGCCGGTCCGGCCCGTGACGAGTACCTCAACGATCTGCTCTCCGGCGTCCTCCAGCCCCCGCGTCATCTCGCCGAGCGCGCCCGCAGGCTGGGGCTCGATCCCACCGCCCCGCATGTGGTGGTGACGCTGCGGCCCGAGGGCGGCAAGCAGGGCGAGGCCGCGATCTGGGCCTCCTCCTACGCCTACCGGCTCTCCGGTCTCAAGACCCTGCGCGGCGAGTGCGTGGTGCTGTTCCTGCCCGGCTCCGACCCGTCGGCCGCCGCCAGGGCGGCGGCCGACGAACTGTCCCCTCTGCTCGGGCACGCGGTCTCGGCGGGCGCGGCGGGCCCGGTACGGAATCTGGCCTCGGTCGGCAAGACCTACCGGGAGGCCCTCCGCTGCCTCGACACCCTCGTCGCGCTGGGCGGTGTCGGCGGCACGGCGGCGGCCGGGGATCTGGGATTCCTCGGGCTGCTGCTCTCCGACGACCATGACGTCGGCGCCTTCATCGCCTCGGCCGTCGGACCGGTCATCGAGTACGACGCGCAGCGCTCCACGGATCTTCTGCGCACCCTGGACGCCTATTTCGCCTCCGGCGGCAGCCCCACCCATGCCGCGCAGGACCTCCATGTCCACACCAATACGGTCGCCCGCCGGCTGGAGCGGGTCACCGAGCTGCTCGGACCGGACTGGCAGCAGCCCGCGACCGCGCTGGAGATCCAGCTCGCGCTGCGTCTCCAGCGGGCCCGCCACAGTGTCTACCGGCCCGGCACCGCGCGGCCCCCGGCGGCTCAGGCGGACCGGTGCGCGTAGTCGGACGCCCGGGTGGAGGCCCCGGCCCGGGTGGAGGCCTCGATCAGGGCCGACACGGCGTGGGCGGCGGAGGCGAGTGTGATGTGCCGGTGCCAGCCGTTGAACGAACGGCTCTTGAAGTCCCTGAGTCCCATGTCCGCGCCGCTCGCCGCGAGATCGTGACCGGACCTGCCGCCCAGCCTGGTCATCCGCAGCAGGGCGCCGGTCGACATCGCCGTCATATTGGTCACCCACAGGGCGTCCGGCATACCGCGGGGGCCGTTCCACTCGGCGAGCAGCACCAGCTCCCCGTTCTCGTCGCCCGTACCGGCCCGGCGCCGGCCCGCCGCCGGGCCCGCGGGCTCCACGGACAGGGCCACCGCGAGCGTCCCGGGGGATCCGGCGGCCACGCCTGAGCGTTCCGTCAGACCCACCCGCCTGCGCAGCCCCCGGGCCGCCATCGCGATCTGCTGGGCGGTGAGCTGTCCGCCCGCGTGTCCGGGGAGCGCGGGGTCATGGACGACGAACCGGGCCGTGTCCGTGACCCGGGCGATCACCGGGACACCGGCCCGGGTGAACCTGTCCATGATGGCGGTGACATGGCCGATCTCCGTGTTCAGCACCACGGGGCGCGACGGCACCTTCCAGGAGCCCAGAACGTCCAGCACCGCCTCGACCGCGCACTCCTCCAGTGTCTCCTCGCCCGCGCCCTCCGGGATCTCGGCCTGCCGTCGCCGTGTCTCGTCCTGTGTCCAGGAGTCCGGCAGGAACAGCCGCCAGCTCACCGGGGTGTCGAGGGACGCCGAGGCGTACCACACCCCGAAGGCCCGCTGTCCGCGGAAGTTTCCCAGACGGGGATCGAGGACCTGCTCCACACCCACCGAGAGGTCGCCCGCCTTGGGGATCGGCATGGGGTGCACCACCCAGGCCTGCGGGGGGCTGAGCCGCGAGAGATAGACCGCCAGCGCCTCCCGGACGGGCTTCCAGTCCCAGGTGGAGCTGCTGATGAAGTGGTGCATACTCTGCTCGGCCGCCGAACCGCCCATGTGCGCGGCGATGTTACGGATGGACTTGCGGCCCGGGGTGTTCAGCGATCCGAGCAGATACAACTCGCCCTTGCGCCGCTGATCCCGCCGCGGGAAGGACGCGAACAGCGCATCCGCCAGCTCCCTGGTCGCCGCCTCCCGCAGATCCTCCTGCCCCTCGACCGCCATCCGCCACCGGGCGCCGGCCACATCACGTACGGCCGCCGCACCCTCATCGAACGACACGGTCACTGTCTCCCCTTCGGCACTGAGATTTCGGTCCGGCTCAACACTGTCCGATCCGGGGGTGTCACGCAGAGGTGTGCCCACGCCCTAACAGGGGCCCGGTCCGGTGGTGGGAACACCTCGTACCCGTCCGGGGCACCGCGCGGGGGCCGGGGACGCGCCCCCGCGCGTGAAAGGGGTGGTGGGCTCGCCGACACCCCGCCCGGACCGGTGCCCCTCGGCCGGGGTCAGTCCTCCGGCGTGGGGTGGGCGCCCGGCCCGTGCCGGCGCCCGGTCAGTGGCGTGGGTGTCAGGTCGGTGCTCTCCTCCCCCGGCTCCAGAAGCGTGTCGGCGGGACCGACGATCAGCGGGTCGGGTTCGCCGACGGCCTCCACGTCCTTGTTGGCGTAGTCCAGACGCCGCAGCAGACTGCGCATCGCCTCAAGACGCCCGCGCTTCTTGTCGTTCGTCTTCACGACGGTCCAGGGCGCGTACGGGGTGTCCGTGGCCCGGAACATCTCGATCTTGGCGACCGTGTAGGCGTCCCACAGATCGAGGGAGGCGAGATCGGTCGGCGAGAGCTTCCACTGCCGTACGGGATCGATCTGCCGGATGGCGAAACGGGTGCGCTGCTCGTCGCGGGAGACGGAGAACCAGAACTTCACCAGCAGGATGCCGTCCTCGGTGATCATCCGCTCGAACACCGGTGCCTGGCTCAGGAAATGCTCGTACTCGGCGGGGGTGCAGAAGCCCATGACGCGCTCCACCCCGGCCCGGTTGTACCAGGAGCGGTCGAAGAAGACGATCTCACCGGCGGACGGAAGATGTGCGACATACCGCTGGAAGTACCACTGCCCGGCCTCGCGTTCGGTGGGCTTCTCCAGGGCGACGACCCGGGCGCCGCGCGGATTGAGCCGCTCGGTGAAGCGCTGGATCGTACCGCCCTTGCCCGCCGCGTCCCGCCCCTCGCACACGACCACCAGGCGCTGTCCGGTCTCCCTGACCCAGCGCTGGAGCTTCAGCAGCTCGATCTGGAGCACGCGTTTGCGCCGCTCGTACTCCCGGCGCCGGACCTTTCTGCCGTACGGATAGTTCTCGCGCCAGGTCCGGATGGGCCGGCCGCTCTCGTCCAGCAGGACGGGCCGCTCGGGGCGCCGTTCGTCGACGGTGAGCCCGTCGAGCAGCGCCTCCCCCTGGCCGTCCGGTTTCTTCCGCTCAGCGGGCGGCATGGGCGGCCGCCCCTCGTACGGGAGGGAACGGGGAGCGTCGGGGAGAGAGCGGAGACATCACGGTCCACCTGCGTGTATCGAGGGGAGCGGATCGAGGGTGCTACGGACCGCATGCCGCTTCCTTTACCCCCTTCCTTTACCCCGCTGCCGCCTCTTCAGGCGGAAGAGACGCCGGAGAGGGCCCGGGAGGACGCACGGAAGCGGCGGCGGCGACCGGTTCACCGATCCGGGCCGCCGCCGTGCGCCAGGCGGCGGAGACCGCGCGGTGGGCACAGGCCGTGGCGACGGTCCGTTCACCGGGCAGAAGCACCGGGGCACCGATATGGACATGGAGGTCCGGCCTGCGCAGCGGAGCGGTGGCCAGACCCGCGAGCTGTTTCGCGGGGCCCCCGGAGACGAGCCGGCGCGCCCCGGCCTGGCCGAGCGGGACGACCGGGGCGCCGGTGGCGTGCGCCAGCCGGGCGATACCGCTGCGGAAGGGCCGGGGCGCGGCCTCACCGGCGTCCTTGCGGTGCGGGAGACCTCCCTCGCCGTAGAGCAGGACGAGCCGGCCCGCGGTGAGCGCCTCCGCGGCGCCCTCCAGCGCGTGGGCGGCCCGGGGATCGCCGCGGTGGACCGGCACGAAGCCGTCCCGGGTGAGTGCCGAGGCGAGCAGCGGGATCCGCCACAGCCCGGCGGCGGCCAGCACGACGGGCGCCACGCCGAGGCGGTGCAGGGCGGCGAGAACGACCGCCGGGTCGCCGAGCGAGGTGTGGTTCGCGGCGATGATGCTGCCGGGCCGCAGTTCGGCGTCGGTGTCGGCCGTGACCGTGAGGTGTCCGAAGAGGGGCACGACGGCGCCGGCGATACGGCTGAGCATGAACGGCCCTCCGGTCACGGCGAGTTCGGGTCTTCATCGTCGCCCGGTAGCCCCCGGACGGCGTGAGTACGCGTACTCAGGGATTCGGAGAGAGCCGATTCGGAAAGGGCTGATCCGGAAAGGGCCGCCGGGGACATCCCCGGCGACCTGCCGACCCTGGTCCGGTCGACGGCGTCTCGTCGGCCACGGAGGAGCGCGCGGACAGCGCGGCCGGGACCGATCGGCCCCCTACCGGTCCGACCGGTCCGCTTCGTACGGATCAGCCCCGGGCGAGACCGGAGACTTCCTGGGGGCCGGAGGAGACGGGGGCGGCCTGGTCCACGGAGGGCGCCTTGCGGCCGGGGATCGCGAGGGTGATGGCGGCCGCGACCAGCGCCACCACACCGCCGATGATCATGCCGGTACGGAACCCGTTCTCCGAGGGGATCTCGAATCCGCCCATCCGGACGGTCATCTGCGCCAGGACGACACCGACGACCGCGGCGGAGACCGAGGTGCCGACGGAACGCATCAGGGCGTTGAAGCCGTTGGCGGCCGCCGTCTCGGACTGGGGCACGACGGACATGATGAGCGCCGGCATGGCGCCGTAGGCGAGGGCGACGCCCGTGCTGCCGATGCAGACGACGATCATCAGACCCCAGGCGGAGCCCATCAGGAAGAGGGACGAGGCATAGCCGGCGGCGATGACCAGCGAACCGACGAACAGGGTGACCTTGGGGCCGCGGGCCGCGGAGAGCTTGGCGCCCACCGGGGAGAGAGCCATCATGAAGAGACCGCCGGGCACCATCCACAGACCCGCGGCCAGCATGGACTGGCCCAGCCCGTAGCCGGTGGCCTCGGGCATCTGGAGGAGCTGCGGCACGATGAGCGACTGGGCGTACATGGAGAAGCCGACGACGACCGAGGCGAGGTTCGTCAGCAGGACCTGACGCTTGACCGTGACCCGCAGATCGACCAGCGGGTCCTTGACGCGCAGCTCCCACCGGCCCCACAGCAGCAGCAGAACGACGGCCACGGCGGACAGACCGAGGGTGGTACCGCTCCCCCAGCCCCAGTCGGCGCCCTTCGAGACGACCAGCAGCAGAGAGAGCAGTCCCGCGCCGAGTCCGACGGCGCCCACATAGTCGAAGCCGCCCCGCCCGGTGGTCTCGGTGTGCGGCACGACCCGCCAGATCAGCACGCCGACCAGGGCACTGAGCCCGGCCGCTCCCCAGAACAGGATGCGCCAGCTCGCGTTCTCGGCGACGGCGGCGGCGATCGGCAGGCCGAGCGCTCCGCCGATGCCCAGGGAGGCGCTGATCAGGGCGATGGAGGAGCCCACGCGCTCGGTCGGCACGACATCACGGACGGCGCTGATGCCCAGCGGGACTATGCCCATGCCCATGCCCTGGAGAGCCCGTCCGATCACCATCAGGACGAGCGAGTCGGCCAGCGCGCAGGCCACCGAGCCCGCCACGAGGGGCACCACACAGATCAGCAGCATGCGCCGCTTGCCGAACATGTCTCCGAGCCGGCCGACGACCGGGGTGCAGATGGCTCCCGCCAGCAGGGTGGCGATCACCGCCCAGGAGGCGTTGGAGGGACTGGTGTCCAGTATCCGGGGCAGCTCGCCGACCAGGGGTACCACGAGGGTCTGCATCAAGGCGGCGACGATCCCGGCGCACGCCAGCACCAGGACGATCACCCCGGAGCTCGCGCTGGGGCCGGAGCCGGACTGTTGGTCGTTCACTGTGTTTCCCTCCACGGCAAGGATGTGCATCATGCAAACGATAGGCATCATACATGCGATATGCGCTATGCATATGGCGTGGTATACAAGAGGAACGAGCCCGGAAAAAGACGATGAAGGATGGTCGCTGTGGAGAGGGAGAGCCGACGGCTTGAGCGCGAGTTGATGCTCCTTGGGCGCCACTCCACATCTCCCCGGGGCAAGCGGGAGGGCGGCCTGATGGACCGCAGCGCCTACCTGCTGCTCAGCAGGATCGAGCTCGAAGGCCCGATGTCGATCGCGCAGCTCTCGGACGCCTTCGGACTGGACGTCTCGACCCTCAACCGGCAGACCTCCGCGATGCTCCGCGCCGATCTCGTCGACCGCGTCGCGGATCCCGACGGCGGTATCGCCCGCAAGTTCCGCATCACGCCCGTCGGCCGGAGCCGGCTCCACACGGAGCGCGACCGCGTGGTGAACGGCCTGGGAAACGTACTCGCGGACTGGACCCCCGAAGAGGTCAGCGCCTTCACCGACGCGCTGGAACGCTTCAACTCCGACATCGAACGCCGACTGGGCCGTGTCTGGCCCCGCCCGGCGCCCGGCGACCCGTCCACGGCCACCGCCGGCTCCTTCGGTGACGAAGCGGTCCCGGAACAGCTCTCCCCGCCCTCGCGGGGATGAGCGCCGGCGGACGCCCGTCCGTTCGCCGGCACTCGTTCGCCGGCGCTCGGCCGGTTTTCGGCCTTCCTGTCGCGTGATGGACGATCACATCGACGGCGCGTGCTACCAAGTGGCTGCGGCCGACGTCGGGTTGGGCGCCATATCCCCCAGGGAGCGGATCGATCGTGACTTCATCAAGGACATGGCGTGTCCGTGCCGCGGGCGTGGTGCTGGGTGCGCTCGTCGGCGCGGGGCTGGCGGGTTCACCGAGTGCGGCCGCCGCGGTCACGGTCGTCAACTGCCCCTCCGCCGCCTGTACTCAGGTGGCCGGCGGGCTCGGTGAGCCGGTCGGTTCCGCCTATGACGCGAACGGGCACGCCTACATCACGTACCAGAGCGGCGATCTGCGCGAGGTGGATCTGGCGACCGGGGCCACGAGCACGGTCGCACGCGGGCTCGGCAATCTGCGTGGCATCGATCTGGACGGCGAAGGCGGCGCCTACGTGGGCGACTTCGACGGCAATCTGCTGAAGGTGGACCTCGGCACCGGATCACGGGAACTCCTCGCCTCGGGGCTCGGTCCGCTGCACGGCATCGTCCATACGGCGGGCACGACCTATGCCACGGGCGGCAGCGGCAAGCTCTACGAACTCGCGCCGGGCGGGAGCGTCCGGGTCGTCGCCTCCGGGCTCGGTCTGTCCCAGGGCATCGCGCTCGACGGCAAGGGCCTGGCGTACACCGCCGACATGTTCACCGGCCGCGTCCTGGAGACCGACCTGGCCACCGGCGCCGTCAGGAGCGTGGCGAAGGAGTTCTACGAGCCGACGTCGATCTCGGTCGCGGCCGACGGTCTCGTCTACTTCTCCGTCGGCGACCAGGTCACCCGGCTGGATCCGGCCACCGGCCGGGGCACACATATCGCGACCGTCCGCGGGCTCAACTCCGTCATCTTCCGGCTCGACAGCGACGGAAACGCCTACGCGACGCAGGTCACCGGAGGCGGCTCGCTCTGGAAGATCAAGGGCCTGACCCGGTTGCCGTGACCCGGTCGCCCCGGTCGTCGTTGAGTGCGAGGCGGGCACCGGACGAGCGCGCCGTGACGGCCGGCCCAGGTCCTGTCCGGCCCTTCCCCAGGGGGTGGCCGTGATGGCCGATACGCAGGAGCCGCGCGCGCCGGGAGCCGGCCGGCCCGCCACGGCCGGGCCTCGGTTGCTGCTGAACGCCGAGCCGTTCGGCTTCGGGCCGGCGGCGGCCGTCGCCCTGCTCGCCGCGGAGCTCGCGCCCGACTGCGGGAGCATCGCGTACATCGGGGAGGGACACACACTCGACCTCCAGAGCAGACCGCCGTACCACGCGATCCACGACACGACGGGCCTGACCGAGGACGAGCGGCTGGCGCGGTTACTGAAGCTGGCGCCGCGGTACGACCTGTTCGTCACGGCCATGGATTCCGGGATGGCCGCGCTGGCCCGGCGCGCCGGTATGGGACTGGCGATCTACGACGCGCTCACGTAGTACTGGCCCGCCCTGCCCGCGGTCGCGTACGAGGCCGACCCGTACATCGCCCAGGACTTCTTCGGGGTACGGGAGCGCGTCGCGGCGGACGCCGCGCTGCGGGAGCGCGCCGTGGTCGTCCCGCCTGTCATTCCTCCCGGACGCGACTGGACGGCCGGGCGGCACGTCCTGGTCAATCTGGGCGGACTGGACAACCCGCTCTGGCGGCCGGACGACGCCGTCGCCTACGCACGTCTCATGCTGGCCGCCGTCCGCGCGGGCCTGCCTGCCGGCCGACCGGTCGTCGCCGTGACGAACCGGGGCATCGCCGCGGCGCTCGCCGATCCGGCCGTCGGAACGTACGACCACGGCACCATGCTGGAACTGATGAGCACCGCCGCGTACGCGTGCATGACCTCCGGACTCGGCAACATCTACGACGCCGCGACGACCGGCGTCCCCACCCTGTGGCTGCCGGGCGCCAACGACAGCCACACCCGACAGGTCCGGCTGCTCTCCGAACACGGCTACTGCGACGCGCGCCTGGACTGGGAGGACATCGGCCTGCCCGTCGTCGACCACACCGCGCCGCCGGCGGTGGTCATGCGGGAAATCAGCGGCGCCGTGCGCCGACTGGCAGGTGAACAGCGCCTGCGGGAACGGCTCGCGGAAGAACTCGCCGGTCTGACGGCCGGGCTCGGCCGCACGCCGGGCAAGGCACGGGCGCTGACGGACCGCTTCGGCCACGGCGGTATGCGACTGGCCGCCGCCGCCATTCTGCGGCGGGTCGAACGGAGCTCGGAGAACCCGTAGGTCCTGTCCGGGTCGGCCGGGCACCCCGCCGATGCTCACGTGCGCACCGGCGGCCGGTGCGCACGGAAGCGTCGGCGGCCGATGCGCGCGGGAGCATCGGCGTGTCAGCCGATGCCGGGCCGGCCACCGGCCACTTCCAGCACCTCTCCGGTGATGTAACTGGCGCGGTCGGAAGCGAGGAAGGCCACGGCCTCGGCCACTTCCTCGGGCTCGGCGACCCGGCCCAGCGCGGTGGTGTGGGCGATGGACTTCAGGGTGGCGGCCTCCATCGCGTCGGTACCGGGGGTCCGGACCGGGCCGGGTGCGACGGCGTTGACACGGATGCCCTTGTCGGCGTACTCGGCGGCCCAGACTCTCGTCAGCTGCTCCAGAGCTGCCTTGGAGGCCGCGTACATACCGGTGCCCTGGGTGGCGACCGAGGCCGCGAGAGTGCCGACGTTCACGACCGATCCGTGTCCGCGCGCCACCATGCCCGGGGCGAGCTCACGCACCAGCAGATACGGAGCCCTGGTGTTCAGGCCCATGTGCAGATCGAACAGTTCGTCGGTCATCCGCGAGGTGGGCAGGAACTTGTAGACGCCAGCGTTGTTGACCAGGATGTCGACCTTGCCCGCCTCCATCGCCAGCCGCAGCACTTCCGCGGTGTCGGTGAGATCGGCCTCGACGAACCGGGCCCTGCCTCCGGCGGTCTCGATCCCGGCCACGACCTCATCGCCGCGCCGGGCGTCACGGCCGTGTACGACGACCTCGGCTCCCTCCTGCGCGAGCTGAACCGCCACGGCACGGCCGATACCGGCGGTGGCGCCGGTGACCAGGGCGGTCTGTCCGGACATCTCCATGTCGTTTCCCATCGCACGTCTCCCATCGGACGGCGAGCCGAGTGGCGCGTCCCTTCCAACGTATCCGCACGACGGCGACCGTGCCTGATGCGCGAGCCGGGCATCACGCAAGATCGCGCGACATCGTTGTCAGGACGGTGTTCTCGCTCCTCGCTCACATGGAGAAGGGCCGGGGGCTGGTGCGGCCGGTCCCCGGCCCCGCTCCGTCCCCGACGCGCTACTCCGTCAGATACGCGTCCAGCACCGTCTGCGAGAAGACGTTCCCCGCACGGTCCTTGACATCGGCCCGGAACGAAACCGTGCCGCCCGCCGCCGGGTTGACCACCCGCACGCGTCCATCACGTACCGCCGCCTTCGACCACGACGTACCACCGTCGTACGAGACGGACACCGTCAGGGCCTTGAGGTTCCGGCCGGCGGCCGAGCCCTGGACGGTGACCGGCACACTCTGCGTGGCGCCCGCCACGGCCCTCGCGTCCAGGCCGAGTTGCGGCGTGTAGCGCACCACGCTCGCGGGCAGGGCGGTCGGCTTCCCGGTGTGTCCCGAGGTGAACTCGGCCGACCAGCTCACCCGCGTGGTGACCGCCGATACGCCCGTGGTGGCGCGGCCGACGGTGGTGACCAGCCGGTATCTCGCCCTCTCCGTCGGGAGATCGAAGCCCACCGTGTCCAGGACGCCGTCGGCCGTGGCGTACTCCTCGCCGTCGCGGTAGAGCGTGGTGGACGCGGTGGCGGGGTCGTACAGACTGCTTCCGTCATGTCCCGCGCCGTCGGCGAAGGGACGTATCGCGCCGGTCAGCCGGTCGCCGTCGCGCGTCAGACCGCCGCCCTCGACGAGCGCGGGCCCGAAGACGGCGGTGTTGAAGTCCTCGGTGTACGACTTTCCGCCGCGGTACACCCGGGACGGAAGGCCGTACTGCGTCTCGGCCGTCCCTCCGCGCCGCTGCTGGAAGGTCCGCTGCCACGCGTAACCGCCCTGGAGATACGAGGTGGTCGTGCTCGCCAGGTCGGTGAAGGTGATCGGTACGGAGGTCGGGAAGTCCGGCGTCGAGGCGATCTGCCCCCAGCGCCCGCCGGTGACCGTGCCGCCCGTGTTGACCGTCACCTTCGCCAGGTCTCCGGCCTTCGCGTGCTGGACATGTCCGGTGTAGAAGGCGTTCTTGAGGGTGTCGGCGAGCAGATAGTCCGTGCCGTCGCCCGCCCAGGAGGAGAGCAGATACGAACTCACCGTGCCCGGCCGGGGCTTGGGGCCGACCTGCTGGGTACGGAAGCCCTCCGACAGGTTGCCCATGTAGAGGATGATCGGTCCCGGCGCCTCCCGCGGCGAGATGGTCAGGAATCCGGACTGGTACGAGGCGTCCGGGTCCGGCGGTGTCATGTCGACCAGCTCGGTCGCGCGCGCGTCGACCGCGAGCACCGTGTCCTTCGTCAGTTCGAGCCGGGGCGCGGCGACCCAGTCGTCCCCGATGTACACGAGGTCGGGGCTGAGCAGCGGGACCTCGCCGAGGATGGTGTAGATGCCGCGTGGCAGGCGCACCTGGGCCGAGCCGTTGTCGCCGGACACCCTGACCATGGTCTGCGCGCCCAGGTCGTAGATGAACGCCGTCCAGTCGCCGTCCGCCGGTGCGGAGCCGTCGCGGGCCGTGGCCTTGAGGGTGAGGTCGTACATCTCGCCCTCGCGGAGGACGGCGCCCGCGGTGCGTACGCTCTGGCCGCCGCCGGTCGCGGTGACGGCGAGGCTGTAGACGCCTTCGGTATCGCCGCCGAGCCTCGGGTCGGCCGTGATGTCCACGGACGCGGTGCCGTCGGCCGGGACGGTGACCCGCGAGGCGCCGAGGGCGAAGAAGCCGGCAGGCGCTTCCGCGCCCGTCGGACCGGTGGCGGTGGCCGCGAGATCGAGGGTGAGCGGCTCGGTGCCGGTGTTGCGGTAGGTGAGCGTCCTGGTGATCGGCTGGTCGTCGGTGTGCGGCCACGCCGGGGCGCCGAAGCTCAGTGAGGCGGGCTCGGTGACCACGCTCTGGGTGATGGCGTGTGTCACGTCGACCCGGCCGCTGCCCTGCTCGACCGCGCTGTACGGGCCGGGCTTCGCGGAGCCGGTCAGCGCGGCCTTGAGCCGGGGACCGCTCCAGTCGGGGTGCTGCTGGGCGAGGAGCGCCGCCGCGCCTGCCACATGCGGGGTGGCCATGGAGGTGCCGTCGAGCGTGACATATCCGGGGGCGGGATGCGGTACGCCCGGATTCTGGTCGATGACACTGCCCTTGGCGGCGGCCGCCGTGATGGCGACCCCGGGCGCGGTGATGTCGGGCTTCGCCCCGCCGTCGCCGATGCGCGGGCCCCGTGAGGAGAAGTCGGCGATCGCGTCCTGCTTGTCGACGGCGCCGACGGTGAGCGCGCCGTCGGCCGTGCCCGGTGTGCCGACGGTGGAGTCGCGCGGCCCCGAGTTGCCGGCCGCGATGACGAACAGGGCTTTGGCGGAGAGCCTGTTGACGGTCTCTTCCAGGGGATCCACACCCGGGGTGTCGGGGCCGCCGATGGAGAGGTTGACGATCTTCGCCCCCTCGTCCACGGCCCACTCCATTCCGGACATGATCGCGGACTCGGTGGCCGCGCCGCGGTCGCCGGCCACCTTGCCGATGAGCAGTTGCGCGCCGGGGGCGACGCCCTTGTACCGGCCCTTGGACTGGGCGCCGGTCCCGGCGACGATGGAGGCGACATGGGTGCCGTGGCCGTAACGGTCCATGATGTCGGCGGAGTCGGCGGAGGTGAAGTTCTTCCCGGCGACGACCTGGCCCGCGAAGTCCCCGTGGTTGGTGTCGACACCGGTGTCCAGGACGGCGACCTTCACGCCCTTGCCGTCGTGTCCGGCGGCCCACGCGCTCGGCGCGCCGATCTGCGGGACGCTGACGTCGAGCGTCGTCCTGAGCAGCCCGTCGAGCCGTACGGAGCGGACCCCGGACGCGAGCCGCAGGCCCCGCGCGGAGCGCGCGGTCAGCGAGGCCCACGCCTCGGCCGCCGCACTCGTCCGTACGGTCAGCGCCTCGCTGTCCACGGCGTCGATCTCGGCCCGTACGGTGGTGCCGTCCTGCGCCCGTAGCTCCGCGCGGGCCTCCTGGCCCGCCGCCTTGCGCGCCCCGGAGCCGTAGTACGAGACGAGCAGCGGCACCCCGTCGCCCGTGAGGGTCCGGTACTCGGGGCGGCTCAGTTCGGTGACGTCGAAGAGCCGGATGTCCAGCTTGTCGGTGGCGATCAACCCGGCCGCGTCCGCCGGGAGTACATACGAGTGGCCCTTGACCTCGCGCATCTGGACCGGTACCGAGGCACGGCCCGGGGCGGGCCGCAGTCCGACCGTCTTTCCGTGATCGTCGACCAGGACCCGGTCACCGGTGATCAGGGTGACCTCACGCGAGGCCTCGGCCCCCGCCGGGGCGGCTGTCGGCGCGGCCCATGTCCGCCCGGGGGCCGCCTGCCCGGAAGCTGTCGGTCCTGTGGCCGTCTGTCCTGTGGCCCCTGTAGCCATCTGTCCGGAAGCTGTCTGTCCGGAGGTACGGGCCGGGGCGGGGCCGGTCGCCGCCGTGCCCGTCCCGGCCGTCGCCGCCAAGGTGAGTGCCGCCGCGCCCGCGACGACGACGGCGGCGGTGCTGCTCCCTGGTCTCCGTGTCCTGCGCGGTGCTCTCCGCAACGTGCCCCCTTGCCCAGTCGGGGCAGCCTGTTGCGCCCCGGACGGAGATGCCGAGGGCATGGATTCGCCCCTTGGCGCGGACACGCTAAGAGCCCCATGATCGTCCCGTCAATCAGGCGAAAAGGAGCATAAGGGAGCAGGTGAAGACGATTGGTCCAGACCCTTTATGGATCTCCGGCGCCCGGACATCCGAAAGGTCCGTTCCTGCACTCGGGAAGGTCCGTTCCGAGATCCGGGGAGGTCCACTCCGAGACTCGGGAAAGACCTTGGCGCGGACCTCTCTGCCGGGCGCCGGGGCTCAGTAGCCCCGCTGGCGGTTGTCCTCGGCCGCCTCTTCTCGCCTGCGGACGCGCCGCTGACGTTCCGCCACCAGCTCTCCCACCGCGTCCTCGACCTCCGTGAGCACCCGCTCCACCGTGTCGTCGAGCACGCCGGGGGCCTCCTCGGTCGGAGCGTCGTGGATTCCGCCGTGGATTCCTACCGCTGCCGCGAGGGCGGCGAGGACGGGCTCGTCCGCTGCCCAGCGGTTCGCCGCCTGGCGCCGGGCGGGCGAATCGGTCAGTACCGTACGACTGGTACGCAAGACCATCCAGCGGCGTCGCTGTTGCGAGGTGATCTGCCCTTGCGCCTCCAGCTCGGCCAGATAGACGGCGGCCAGACCGCGGCCCCTGCGCCACAGCCAGTCGGAGACCGTCTCGTAGGGCGCTTGCCGGACGAGCGACGACGCGGCCTCGCCCAGTAGGCGGTCCGTCATCGCCGGCGGGTCGTCCGGTGTGTCGTCCGGCACGAGGTGATCGTCCTCCAGCCTGACGGCACGGGCGTTCAGGAGGTCGATCACCTCGGCTCCCGCGAGCGCCAGCGACAGATCGCCCCGCTCCACCGGGCGGCCGGACGGCATGTCCATGGAGACGAGGAACAGGTCCCGCGATGTGGTCATGCCTCTCGCCGCCTCCAGGGCATCGGTAACGCCGGGCCCATCGGCACCCGGCCTGCCGTGGCAATTCTCGCTCCCGGTGACCGCGTATGCCAGTGAGGGAGGACCGGCGTCCCACGGACGACTCCCTCGTTCTCTCCCCTCTCCCCCTCCCTCGTCAGCCCCGGAGCCGCCCCCACGGCTTCCCGACAGCTCACCGCGGCCCGCGCCGGCTTGACCCTGACGTACGCGTCAGGGGTTAGCGTCACCGCACGCGGACGACGGACGCGCGCGCCCTGCCGCGCTGCCCGACCTCACCCCACCCCACCCCAGGAGCCCGAACATGACCGCAGCCCTGCCCCGTACCGCCCGCGAGGTCCGGCTCGCCGCCACCCCCGAGGGACTGCCCGCGCCCGAACACTTCGCCGTCGTCGGGACACCGCTGCCCGAGCCCAAATCGGACCATGTCCTGGTCAGGAACCGGCACTTCCTGGTCTTCCCCGGTCTGCGCACGCTGATCGGCGGGGAGGTCGACGGCGTACCGCTGCCACCGCTGCGCGGCGGCGACACCCTGTTCGGTCCGGCCGTGGGCGAGGTCGTGGCCGCGCCGGCCGGCGGCCCGCTGCGCGTGGGCGACACGGTCACCCATCTGCTCGGCTGGCGGGAGTACGCCCTGGTGGCCGCCGCCGACTGCACCCCTGTGGACGGCACACTGTCCGACCCGGTCGCCCACCTCACCTCGGGATCCGCCGCCTACGGCGCGCTGACCCGTCTCGCCGAGGTCCGCGCGGGGGACACCGTATTCGTCACCGGCGCGGCGGGCGGCGTGGGTTCCCTGGCCGGGCAGATCGCCCGGCTGCTGGGCGCCGGCAGGGTGATCGGCAGCACCGGCTCGGCGGAGAAGGCCGAGCGACTGGTCGCCGAACTGGGCTACGACGCGGTCGTACTGCGCGGCGCCGGTCCCATCGCCTCGCAGCTCGCCGAGGCCGCGCCCGAGGGGATCGATGTCCTGCTGGACAACGTCGGCGGCGAGCAACTGGTCGCGGCACTCGGCGCGGCCCGGCAAGGCGCGCGTTTCGCCCTGGTCGGAGCGCTGTCGGGGCAACTGTCGGCAGAGCGGGCCGGCGGCAGCGCGCCGGTGGAGATCGACGCCTTCCGTCTGGTCGTCAAGGGCGTCTCGCTGCGCGGATACAGCGGCGCGGACCACCCCGAGATGGAGAAGGAGTGGACCGGCCGGTTCGGCGACTGGCTGCGCTCCGGTGAGATCAGCTTCCCCCACACCCGGATCGCGGGCATCGATCGCGCGCCGCTGGCGTTGCGGGAATTGATCGAAGGCCGGCACTTCGGGACCGTCGTCGTGGAACTGTAGTCGTAGTGCCTGCCGTAGCCCCCGTCCGTCAGCCGGGGGCCGACGGAGGACGGAAGTGGGGGACGAAGGATGCGGATCGGCGAAGCGGCGGCGGCGACCGGCACGACGCCCAGGGCGCTACGGTTCTACGAACAGCGCGGATTGCTGCCCCCACCCGTCCGTACGGCCTCCGGCCAGCGCGAATACGGTCCCGCCGAGATCGAGCGGGTCCGTGTCATCCGCGAGCTGCTGGGTCTCGGACTCACCGTCGAGGATCTGCGCAGCTGCGCCGACCGCCTCTATCTTCTCTCCGAGAACCCCGGGCGGCGGTGCGGTTCCGTCGAAGCCGGTGCCGTCGAGGCCGGTGCCCCCGCCTCCGGCGTCGTCGGCCGCAGGCTCGCCGCGCTCGACGCCGAGATCGGCCGGCTGACGGGAATCCGCGAGAACCTCGCGCGGCGCGCCTCCGGAAACGACTGACGGACGGCACCGGCCCGGCCGTTCGCGCCCCGGCCGTTCGCGCCGGACCGCCTGTACCTGTCTGTGCCTGTGCCCGTGCCTGTCAGAACCCGGTCAGGACGCCGTACCGCTCGGCTCGGCGGCCAGCAGTCGCCGCCGTATCTCCTTCTCCTGGGCCCGCCGCGCGGTGACATCCCTGATGACCGCCCCGACATGGCTCGCGTTGCCGTCGGAATCGGTCAGCAGCACCACACTGAACTCGATCGAGACGGTCGAACCGTCCGCGGTCAGCGCGGGCACGGCCAGGAGGTCGTCATCCCCGTACTTGCTGGCTCCGGCGGCCATGGCCGCCACGAATCCGTCCCAGTGACGCTGCCGGTGCTTCTCGGGAATGATCACATCCAGATCGCGCCCGGCCACCTCGGCGGCCGAGTAACCGAAGATCCTCTCGGCGCCCCGGTTCCAGTAGCGGATCAGCCCTTCACGGTCGATGATCACCAGACCGTCGGGCGCCTTGGCCGCCATTCCGAGTACGACTTCGGGGTCCAAGTCTTCCATGACACCTCCGAGTTGGGGTGATCCATCGCCATCGTTCCACCGATGCGTCGACCCACCGGCCAAAACGATTGTATGCAGTAGACGACACCCGGGGCACTGGTTCCGCCCTGTCTTCGGTCCGCGAGCCGACCACGCCGCGCGGGCGTGGTCGGCTCGATCCGCCCGTCGTCCGCCCTACGGCGGGCCAGGCCCTAGCCCTCGGTGTCGTCGAACCGCGCGTCGAGGACCTCGTCGAGTTCGGCCGCCCACTTCTTGAGCTGCTCCCTGGACGAGCCCTCGACATCGTGCTGGAACCAGCGCTGGGAGGACGTATAGACCGTGATGCCGAAACGGCGCCCGAACCGCGGGACGTCCGTTTCCACCGCCTTGATCTCCTCCCAGTCGAAATCGGCCTCCTCGCCGTCCAGCCGAAACCTGATTCCGGCGTGGTCGGCGAGGATGACTCCGCGCCGGTCCGACGCCTCGAAGACGGGTCCGTCGTCTTCCTGTTCCTCCTCGGCGGGCGTCACCGCTTCGCTGTCGGCCACCTTCCCTTCGGCGGAGCCGGCGGTCTTCTCCCCTGGAACGGCGTCTTCGGAGTCTTCCGGCGGCGTGTCCACCGCCGTCGGCTCCGGGGCCGGGGCGTTCTCGTCCGCCTCATCCACCCCGACAGGGTGCGAGGGCAGCAGCCCGGGTACGTACGCCGGATCGGTCCCGGCCGGGTGCGTCGGCAGAATTTTGGGATCTGTGTGTTGCTCCACGGGGAGCAGTATGGCCGACATCCCTGTGTCCACAACCGCCGGGCGGAGCAGTCGGATCCACCGGGTCCGCCGGACGGCGATCGGCCGTGGGGAACGAACGCCCCGGATATGGATGAGCCGGGTCGGGTAGGGCAGCCTGAGGGCGTCGAGCGACGCACGGGGGGGATGGAACACATCGTGGTGGTCGAGTCCGTGAGGTACTTGTCGCGGTGTTCGGACTGCGGCTCGGTGACGGAGTGCGTCGGCGCTCAGGCGTTGGTCGGGCACACCCTGGAATGGGACATCGGCCACCACTGCCCTTCCTGTGGCATGACTCTGCACGAGTGCGGGCCAGGGGGCGGCGACATGCCGGAGGATCTGCGCGGGCGTCTGCTGGCCGAGCACGGTGCGGCCCGGGTCGCCCTCGGCGATCCTCCGGCGCGTCCGCCGCGTCCGGCCACCGTGATGAAGGTTCTCCGTGCCGAGTTCGGCGGCGGCCTGGCGGATGCCAAACGGATGCTCCAGCAGATCAGGGACGGCGCGTTCGTGGGGACGATGCCGGAGACAGCTCTTCTCGTCGAGCGCCTGCGTGCCGCCGGAGTCGAGGCGGAGGCCGAGCGGCTGCCGCCGGGCGGAGACCAAGTACGTTGATCCGGAAGGAATCTCATGGCAGCCACAGCGCGCTTCCCGCTGGAACCCACGCCCATCCATGTCCCCGACGCCGTGCTGGACGACCTCAAGGCACGGCTGCGGCTCACGAGATGGCCCGACGACACGGGCAATCACGACTGGCACTACGGCGTCGGCCGCGGCTACCTCCAGGAACTCGCCGAGCACTGGCTCCATCGCTACGACTGGCGCGAGGCCGAAGCCGCGATCAACGCCTACGAGCACTACCGGGTGAGTATCGAGGGCGTACCGGTCCACTTCATGCGCAGGCCCGGCGTCGGCCCCGACCCCACTCCGCTCATCCTCACGCACGGCTGGCCCTGGACCTTCTGGCACTGGTCCAAGGTCGTCGACCCGCTCGCCGACCCCGCCGCGTTCGGCGGCGACCCGGCCGACGCGTTCGACGTCATCGTCCCCTCCCTGCCCGGCTTCGGCTTCTCCGCCCCGCTGCCGGACCACCCCGACATGAACTTCTGGAAGGTCGCCGACCTCTGGCACACCTTGATGACCGGCACGCTCGGCCATCGGAAGTACGCCGCCGCCGGATGCGACATCGGCGCCCTCGTCACCGGGCAGCTCGGGCACAAGTACGCCGACGAACTGCACGCCATCCATATCGGCTCCGGCCAGAAACTCACCTTCTTCAACGGCGACCGGGCCTGGGACTTCAGCGGCGGCCGGCCGATCCCCGAGGGCCTGCCCGAACCCGTACACCGGCGGCTCGTCTCCCTGGAACGGCGCTTCGCCGTCCATCTGGCCGTCCATGTCCTCGATCCCAGCACCCTCGCCTACGGGCTCTCCGACTCACCGGTCGGCCTGCTCGCCTGGATCCTGGAGCGCTGGGCGAGCTGGAGCGACAACCACGGCGACGTGGAGAACGTCTTCTCCAAGGACGACCTCCTCACCCACGCCATGATCTTCTGGGTGAACAACACCATCGGAACCTCGATGCGCTACTACGCCAACGCCAACCGCTACCCCTGGACTCCCTCCCACGACCGCCGTCCGGTGATCGAGGCGCCCACCGGCATCACCTTCGTCGGCCACGAGAACCCGCCCGGCGTCACCACCACCGAGCAGCGGATCGAGAACTGGAGCTCCAGCGACCGGGCCGACTGGTACAACCACGTCAATCTCACCGCGCACGCGAGCGGCGGCCACTTCATCCCGTGGGAGATCCCCGACGGCTGGGTCGACGACCTGCGCCGCACCTTCCGCGGCCGGCGCTGACCACCGAGGGAGCCGCCCCGACCCCGAGCCACCGGCCCGTGCGCCGCGGCTCAGCGCACCGACGCCGCCGGGGGACGCTCGCGTACGGCGCCGTACGCGAAGAAGTACGCCGGTACCCGGTTCAGCCACGGTGAAGCGGTCAGCGACTCGGTCATCCGCCGCGCCCTGCTGGGACTGCCGAAGGCCGGGCGTCCCGCCAGCACCGGTTCGACGACCCGTGCGTGGGCGATCCGTTGCAGCGTCTGCGCCAAGGCCGCGGTGGGCCACCGCCGGCGCTGGACCGCGCGTACGTCCCGCAGCCCGACCGTGCCCTCGCGCAGCGGCTCGACGAGATACCGCGCGGTGGCCACGGCGTCCTCGACGGCGAGGTTGACGCCGATCCCGAAGACCGGCGACATCGCGTGTGCCGCGTCGCCGATGCACAGCAGCCCGGGGCGGTGCCAGCGCCTGAGGCGGTCGAGCCGTACGTCGAGCAGCTTCACCTCGTCCCATGAACGCAGCGCGTGCACCCGGTCCGCGAGCCACGGGACGGCGGTCGCGAATTCGGCCATGAACCGGTCGAGACCGGCCGCGCGGCGCCTGCCGTCGGATCCCTTGGGGATCAGCGCGGAGCACTGCCAGTACTCCCCGCGGTCGATCGTGACGGCGAGGAGCCGGTCGCCGGCGCTCACCACCAGCCCGCGCGGGTCGCTGTCCCGCCGCGGCAGCCGGAACCACCAGGCGTCCATGGGGCAGGTGAACCGCCGAGGCCTCAGTTCGGGCCGCGACCGCGCCAGCGAGCCCCGCCCGTCGCAGGCCACGGTCAGCGAGGCCCGTAGCTCACCGGTACGGCCTTCGGACGTGCGGTACCGCACCCCCCTGACCCGTCCGCGCTCCACCAGGAAGGACGTGGCCTCGGTGTTCATCCGCAGGGAGAAGGACGGCTCCCGCCCGGCCTCGTCCGCGAGGAGGTTGAGCAGATCCCGCTGCGGCACCATCGCGATGTAGTTGTACGGGGCCCGCAGCGCGCCGATGTTCCCGACGGTGACCAGCGAGCGGTCCGGGCCGAGCGGCAGCTGGATCGTTGTCACCCGCCGCTGCGGCAGCCGGGCGAACCGCTCGGCCAGGCCCAGCTCGTCCAGCAGGGCCAGGGTGGACGGATGCACGGTGTCGCCGCGGAAGTCACGCAGGAAATCGCCGTGCTTCTCCAGGACCGTGACCTCGACACCGGCTCGGGCCAGCAGCAGACCGAGAACCATTCCGGCGGGGCCGCCGCCCACCACACAGCACGTGGTCCGCTCCATCGCGCCCGCTCCCTTCGGTGAGATCACGGGAACCATCACACGGGGACATATAACCCCAAGCCCGGCAGATCCGCCGCACTTCCGGACTTCAGCGCCTGAGTGACTCCGCGTCCCCCATCACCACCACCGGCCTCTTCCCCGGATCCAGCCGGCGCAGCAGCTCCTTCATCCGCCCGCGCGGCAGCGAGACACATCCCTCGGTGGGGCCGCCGTGATCCACATGGAGCCAGATGCCGCCGCCCTTGTCCGCACCGAGCGGGCGGGTCCAGTCCAGCGGTGTGTTGCCCGGTACGCGGTTGTAGTTGATCGCCACGACGTAGTCGAAGGACCCGGCGAGCGGTTCACCCTGGAAACCGGTGCCCGAGACCGAGAAGGCGGGGCCCCGGTCGTACGGGAGTCTCGTGCCCGGATCCGGCAGCAGCCCGCCCGCGTCGGTGAGGCCGAACACACCGATCGGCGTACGCAGATCGCCCCGGTTGTGGTCGTCGGTCCAGCCACGCCTCGCGTTGTGGGTGGGCCATACGTCGGTGACGGGTGCCCAGCCGGTGACCGGGTCGCGCTCGTAGACCAGCACGGTACCGGTGTTGCGGTTCTTGCCCGAGCCGGTCGCCACGACGGCCTGGGTCGTCTCCGGAGGGATGGCGGCGAGGGTCTTCGGGCCGAGTCCGGGTATCTCCTTCGGCTCGGCCGTCCGCGGCCCGTCTGTCCGCGACTCGGAGGTCCGCGGCTCGGGGGCGGACCGGCCGGCGGCGCCACCGAGGGAACCGGCGCCGTCCGTTCCATCGGCACTCTTGCCGTCGACGCCCTTCCCGTCGGCGGTCGTCCCGCCCGGCGGGGATCCTCCGTCGCCCGTCGCGCTCCCGCAGCCGCTGAGCAGCAGGCCTGAAGCGAGCAACGCGGCGGCCAGGCGCGGCCTTCTGCGGACAGATCTGACAGACATGGAGGGACCTTTCGTCATGCGTTCGTCGTACGTTCAGGGGTGCTTGGTGGTGGCGGGAGCGGCAGACCCGGCGGGAGTGGCAGGACCGGCAGGAGCGGCGGAAGTGGGGGCCGCCGGGACTCCGGTGGTGGCGAATTCGGCGCCGGTGATCATCGCGCGGACGTCCGCGACGGTCGCGGGCGCGTCGCCTGCCACGCAGAGGCTGACGGACACCGCCGTATAGGGAGCGAGGGTGCCGCCCAGCAGCCCGCTGTACTCCGTGGTTCCGTGGATCTTCCGGCAGGAGGGCGAGGGATCGTCCGACCTGTACAGCACGGGCGGCTGCTGGATCTTGCTCGCCAGATAGCCGTCGGTCCGCGGAACGAGGATGAGCAACGCACCGCCGCGCTGAAGTGCCCGCACCGGCAGACAGTCCCGCCCGCCTGGATCGGTCCCAAGGTCCGAATCCGAGTCCGAGCCCGGGTCCAAGTCCGGGTCCGGGTCTTGGGACGGATCCAGGTCCAGTCCCTGGGCCGGGCAGGGCGGTTCGTACGCGATGAGCCGCTGCGACGAGGCGAAGCCCCTGGCCTGCGCCTCGTGTCCAAGGTCCGCCGGCGTCTGGAGCGCCTGCCAGTGTTCGGGCAGCCCCAGAGTCAGACCGGCCACCTCGGAGAATCCGACCCGGGTGTCCGGCGCGTTGTCCCGTGTGGCCACCGAGGGGACGGGCGCGGCGGGCCACACCGCTTCCGAGCCGCCGCTCAGCGCGTCGGGCAGGAGGGCGCCCGCCAGCACGAGCCCGGTCACGGCCGCCGCGGCGGCACCCGCCGTACGCCGTCGGCGCCCGGTGCGTACGGCCCGTTCCCGTACCTGACGCAGCCGCCCTTCCGGTGCGGGCAGCCGGGGCACGGCCCGTTCCAGCAGAACACGCAGCTCCCGCTCCTCCGGCTCCCACCGCTCACGCCCGGGTCCGACGTCCCGTCCCCGCCACTCTCTTCGGTCTCCCACGCCTCTGGAACACGTTGGGACGCCGGTCAGGTTGCCTCCGCGGCGGGGAATCTGCCTGCGACCTCGGTCACTGGTCCTGCCGGTCCTCGGACCGACAGGGCTTACCCGCGTCGCCCGTCACGGCCCAAGACTGGAGATCAGCGCTCAACGACTCGACGCTCGATCCCCGAACGAGAGATGTCCCCATGCCCATCACACTCATCACCGGCGGCAACAAGGGGCTCGGCCGGGAGGCCGCCCGCCGTCTCGTCGGCCTCGGCCACACCGTCTACATAGGGGCCCGTGACACCGGACGCGGAAAGGCGGCGGCCGAGGAGATCGGCGCCCGGTTCGTGCGGCTGGACATCACCGACGACGCTTCCGTCGCCGCGGCGGCGGCGCAGCTCGACGAGACGGAGGGCCGGCTCGACGTGCTGGTCAACAACGCGGGTGTCTTCGAGGGCCTGTTGAGGCCCGAGGACATCACCGCCGCCGAGACGCGGTTCGTCTACGACGTGAACGTGTTCGGCGTCGTCCGCACGACTCACGCGTTCCTGCCGCTGCTGCGCGCGTCCGCCGCGCCCGTGATCGTCAACGTCAGCAGCGGTCTCGGTTCGTTCGGAGTGGTGACGGACGCCAGGCGTCACGAATCGGCGTTCGCCAGTCCCGTCTACGGCTCGTCGAAGGCGGCGGTCGGCATGCTCACCGTGCAGTACGCCAAGGCCCTGCCGGATGTACGGGTCAACGCGGTCGACCCGGGCTTCACCGCGACCGATCTCAACGGCAGCACCGGGCCGCAGACCGTCGAGGAGGGCACGGACGCGATCGTACGGCTCGCGACCATCGGTCCGGACGGCCCCACCGGCACCTTCTCCGACCGCGCGGGAGTGCTGCCCTGGTGAGAGATCGCCCTCCGGCTTTCGTGCTCTCGCCGTAGGCAGCAGGCATCCCGCCCCCTCCTGGGAACAACAGGACGTTGCTGGGAGTAACAGAGAGCGTTCCTGGGGGTAACAGGGCCAGGCAGAGAGCATTTCCCGTCGCTACCGTTGATGCCATGGACAGCAGCGACAACCGCATCGGTGAGTACCTCCGTGCCCGGCGCAACCTGGTTCGCCCGCAGGACGTGGGACTGCCGGGCGGTGGTCTGCGTCGCGTACCCGGGCTGCGGCGCGAGGAGGTGGCGATGCTGGCCGGTATCAGCAGCGACTACTACCTCCGGCTGGAACAAGGCCGCGATCATCGTCCCTCGCCGGAGGTTCTCGACGCCCTGGCGCGCGTTCTGCGGCTCGACGCCGAAGCGGTCGCCCATCTGCACCGGCTGGCGCAGCCGGTGCCCCGGAAACGGACGGCACAGAAACCCGAGAGGGTGCCGGCCAGCATTCGCCAGCTGATCGACGGCTGGCCCGACAATCCCGCATATGTGCAGAACAGGTTTCTGGACATACTGGCGGTGAACGCGCCGGCGGCGGCCCTTTCTCCGAACTACGCGCCCGGGGTGAATCTTCTGCGGGCCGTCTTCCTCGATCCCGCGGAGCGTACGTTGCGCAGGGACTGGGAGGAGGTGACGGCGGAGGGGGTCGCCGGTCTGAGAACCCTCGTCGGGCCCGATGTCGACGATCCCCGGCTGGTGGAGCTGGTCGGAGAGCTGTCGGTCCGGAGCGAAAGATTCCGGCAGCTCTGGGGACGCCATGACATACAGCCGAAGAAGGGACGCGTCAGCCGGCTTTCCCATCCACAGGTCGGCGACATGGATCTTCAGTCCAACAAATTCACCATCGGCGGTACGGACGGCCTGATCATGGTGACCTTCAACGCGGAACCCGGCAGCCGGAACGCCGAACTGCTGGCGATATTGGGAAGCCTTACCGCTTACGACGGCACGGCGGCGCAAGGGATTCCGACCACCAACCCGTCTGCGGGCAGCGAAAAGGAATAGTTCGTCCGCGCGTCGCGAGCGGGCGGCGCTTCGGGCGGCGTGACCGTACGACCGTGCGGCGTCGCACGGTCAGGGCCGGACGGGGGGCGTTCACCCTTGCGCGGCCGCCGTGGAGCCGAGGTCGTACGAGGACAGCGGAGTCAGTTCCTGTTCGGCCCACACGGTCTTGCCGTCCGTGGTGTACCGGGTGCCCCGCCGGTGGGACATCTGCGCCACGAGGAAGAGGCCCCGGCCGTCCTCGTCGGTGGTCCTGGCGTGGCGCAGACGCGGAAGGCTGTTGCTGCCGTCGGAGACCTCGCAGGTCAGGAGCTGGTGCCGGATCAGGCGCAGACCGATCGGGCCGGCGGCGTGGCGGATGGCGTTGGTGACCAGTTCGCTGACGATCAGCTCGGTGGTCATCGCCAGATCCTCCAGCCCCCACTCGGCGAGTTGCCCGACGGCCAGGGACCGGGCGGTGCTGACGACGGCGGGATCGGGCGGCAGCTCCCAGGAGGCCGTCTGGGTCGGGCTGAGCGTGCGGGTCCGGGCGAGGAGCAGGGCGACATCGTCGTACGGCGCCGGGGTCTGCAGCGAAGCGACCACGGCCGAGCACAGGTCTCCCAGCGGAAGGCCGGGCTGCGCCAGAACGGCGCTCAGACGGTGCATCCCGGCGTCGATGTCCTGGTCGCGGCTCTCGACGAGGCCGTCGGTGTAGAAGGCGAGCACACTTCCCTCGGGCAGTTCCATCTCCACGGACTCGAAGGGCACCAGTCCGAGGCCGAGCGGGGTTCCCGCGGGAAGGTCGGGGAAGGTGACCCGGCCGTGCGGGTCGACGATCGCGGGCGGCGGATGGCCGGCCCGCGCCATCGTGCAGCGCCGGATGACCGGGTCGTAGACGGCGTACAGACAGGTGGCCCCCAGGACCGCGGTGGCCATGCCTTTGCCGTCGGCGTCCTCCTCGATGAGGCGGATGGCCAGATCGTCGAGGTGGGCCAGCAGTTCGTCGGGCGGCAGGTCCATGTCCGCGAGGGTGTGTACGGCGGTACGGAGCCGGCCCATGGTCGCGGCGGCGTTGATGCCGTGCCCGACCACATCGCCGACGACCAGGGCCACCCTGGCGCCGGACAGCGGGATCACATCGAACCAGTCGCCCCCGGCGCCGTGGCGGCTGTCGGCCGGCAGGTAGTGCGAGGCCACCTCGACGGCGGTCCCGCCGGTGAGGCGCTGCGGGAGCAGGTTGCGCTGGAGCGCGAAGGCCGTGGCGCGTTCGCGGGTGTACCGGTTGGCGTTGTCCAGGGACAGGGCGGCCCGGTTGACGAGTTCCTCGGCGAGGATCAGATCGTCCTGCTCGAACGGCGTCGGGTCGTCCGTACGCGCGAAGAGCGCCACGCCGAGCACCGTGCCGCGCGCGTGGATCGGCACATACATGCAGGAGTGCATCCCGACCTCGTGGATCCTCTCCACCCGTACCGGGTCCTGGCCGAGCCATGACCCGGGAGATGTGTCCACGACCCGTTCCATATGGGACTTCCCGGAGGACAGAACGCGGGTGAAGGGCGAATCCGGCGGGACGAAGACCGCCTCCCCCCGTGCCCACAGGGCCTCGGGGGCACCCGGCCGGACCGATGCCACACCCGCGCGGCAGAACACGGGAATACGGCCGCCCATCGGCCCCAGCCGGGCCAGGGGCTCCTCACCGAGCGGGACCGACTCCGCCAGATCGACGGCGGCGAAGTCGGCGAGGAGCGGCACCGCGAGATCGGCCAGCTCCTGCCCGGTCCGCATGACGTCGAGGGTGCTGCCGATACGTGTGCTGGCCTCGCTGAGGATCGCCAGGCGTTCGCGCGCCTGCTCCCTGCGGGTGACATCCGTCCACATGGCGCACACGCCCAGCGCATGGCCGTCTCCGTCCTCCAGACGGAAGATGGAGACGGAGAACGCGCGTTCCCGGTGCCGGTCCAGCGGCACCCACGCCCGGAACTCCAGGTCCACCACCGGTGTACCGGTGTTCAGCACCCGCCGCATCACCGCCTCGGCCTCCACGGCCTCGGTGATGCCGGGCAGTGACTCCGTCAGCCGGCGCCCGAGCCGCTCCTCGCGGGGGATGCCGTCCTGCAGTTCCAGGGTGTCGTTCACCCAGGTGCAGCGGAGCTCCGGATCGCGGACGATGATCCCGATCGGCGCGCGGGCCAGCAGCGACTCCAGCACCAGCCCCTTCGCCACTCCCGGCGAGACCGCGGCCGTGTCGCTCGCCGAGACCAGCCACTGCGCCGTTCCGTCCGGTCCGGACAGCGGGGAGACCCGCAGGTTCATATCGAGCCTGCGGCCGTCGCGATGGCGGAGCGCCGCGAAACCGGACCAGCCGCCCTGGGCACGGCACCGCTCCGCGAACACCGAAGCCTTCGACGCGTCTCCGTCGGGGAGCAGCATCATCCCGGCGAGCCGGCCCATCACCTCCGCGGCCGGGTAGCCGACCAGCCGCTCAGCGGCCGGCGTCCACCCGATCACGACCCCTTTCGCGTCCAGCACCGCTGTCGCCGTGCCGACCATCCGCACCGCCCCCTGCACGGCGTCGAACGCCATGCGCTCAGTGCTGTCCACCGTGGCCATCCCGCCTACGAGGTGCCTCCCGGACGGCCGGAGTCGCGTCGGCCGTACGGTCGAGCCGGTCAGCCGGCAGCCCACACTCAAAACTCATCATTCCGACGTTAGCATGATTTGTAGACAATATTCAGTACTACATTTGATCACGCTCAAATCCGGACTATCCGGTCTCCTCCGGGCGCCACCCCACCGAACCGATCTAGATATTTATGGGTCGATATGGCCGGGTAGGAGCCAGACGGGGGTAGAGCGCTCCGCCGGGGAACCAAGGAGCCGCAATGGATGAGCATGCCGATGTCATGGGCGAGCCGGGCTTCTGCCTTCCCGCCCCCGCCGTCGCGGTGCTGGACGGACACGGCAGGATCATGGAGTGGTCCGCGGAAGCGGAGCGCCTCGTGGGCATGACCTTCGCGGAGGTGGAAGGCCGGCCGTTCGCCGATCTGCTGGTAGCGCCGCCGGTACGGGCGGCAGACACGGGGCCGGAAGCGCGGGCGGAAGGCACCGGGTCGAAAGCGCGGTCGGCAGACACCGGGCCGGCGGCTGACCCCCGGCCGGAGTCGGGAGGGCCCGCCGCGTCCGGCGCCCACGGCACTCGCGCGGTCCTCGCGCGGTCCGCCCCGGGCAGGGACACGGACGTCTTCCTGTGGTCGTCACCACTGGCCGGCTCCGGAGGCCGCCTCGTACTGCTCGTTCCGCTCAGCCAGGCGCTCGGATGGGGACACGGATTCTCCTTCCTGAACGCGGTGTTCGGGCAGGAACTGGTCGGCATGGCATTCCACGACACCGATCTGACCGTGGTGCGGACGAACATCACCCCGGAGATGTTCGGCGGCCCGCCGCTCACTCCCGGCGACCGGCTGGACGCCGTCCTGCGGGTCGATGACGCGGCGGCGGTCGAGGTGCTGCTGCGGCAGGTCCTGAAAACGGGTACGCCCATCTTCGGGCACGAGTCACAGATGCGCTCCCGGAAGCCCGGTGAGCGTGAGTGGACGTTGTCCCTGAACGTGATGCGGATGGAGAACGCCCGGGGAGAGCCGGCCGGACTCATGGTGTCGGTCGTCGATGTCACCGAGCAGAGCAGGATCCGCCGCCATCGCGATCTGCTGCACCGGTCCGCCAGCCGGCTGGGAATGTCCCTCGACATCACGCGGACCGCGCACGCCCTGACCGACATCGTCACACCCGACCTGGCGAATATCGTCACGGTCGACCTGTCCGAGCCCATCCTGTCCGGCGGCGAACCCCCGCAGGTGTTCGGCGGCGGTGAATCGGACCTGGTCCGCGTCGCGGTCGCCTCCACCGACGGCCCGTGGCCCCCGGAACTGCTCCAGGCCGGCGCCGTCTATCCCGCCCTGCCGCCGAGCCCGGAGTTGCGCCAGTTGCAGAAGAACCGTTCCGTCCGGCTGACCCGGGACAAGGTGATCCACGCGCTGGGGGAAATGGCTCCTCTTCTCGTCCCCCCTGATGCCCACGATCTGGTCGTGACACCGCTCCACGCCAGGGGCCGGGTGCTCGGCTCGATCACGGCGTGGCGCACCCGGCAGCCCGGGGCGTTCGACGACACCGAGATGGAACTGCTCGCGGAGATCGGCTCCCGGGCCGCGCTCGCCATCGACAACGCCCGTCGTTACGCCAGGGAGCACCGTACGGCGATGACCTTGCAGCAACGGCTCCTGCCATGGGCGACCACGGACACCCCGGCGGCCGAGACCACCGCCCTCTACCGGCCGTCCCACGGCGGACACGGCATCAGCGGAGACTGGTTCGACGCCATTCCGCTGCCGTCCCTGCGGGTGGCGCTGGTCGTCGGTGATGTCATCGGGCACGGACTGATCGCCAGCGCCACGATGGGACGGCTGCGTACGGCCATCCAGACCTTCGCCGATCTGGAACTGGATCCCGCGGAGGTCCTCACCCATGTCGACGACCTGGTCCACCGGCTCGCGGCCGAAGCGCCGCCCGCCATGCGCGACGTCGTGGGAGCCACCTGTCTGTACGCGGTCTACGACCCGGTCACCGGCCGGTGCACCCTGGCCAGCGCGGGGCAGCCGCCTCCCGTACTCGTCGGTCCCGAAGGCACAGCCCGGCTGATCGACGTCGACGCCGGACCGCCCCTTGGAGTCGGCGGCGTCCCCTACGAGTCCAGCACCATGGAGATCGAGGCGGGCAGCGTCCTCGCTCTCTACACCGACGGAATACTCGGCCTGGAACCGTATGCCGACGGCGACGGGATACGACGTCTCCAGGACGAGATCGCCGTCCAGACGCGCTCGCACCGGGCGCTGGACGACATCGGACAGGCCGTTCTCGGCGACGTCCACGGGGGACCGTCACGCGACGACGTCACCTTGCTGCTCTCCCGTATGCGACGACTGCCGAAGGACAGTATGCGGAGCTGGGCGTTCCCGGCGGATCTGAACGCGGTCTCCGAGGCTCGCGCCGTGGCCGGGCACCAGCTGGCGGCCTGGAAGCTGGCCGGTGTCGCCTTCACCACGGAACTCGTGGTGAGTGAACTCGTGACCAACGCCATCCGCTACGCGGGCGGACCGGTGGAACTGCGGCTGATCCGGGACCAGTCCCTGATCTGCGAGGTCACCGATCCGAGCAACACACAGCCTCGGCTGGTACGGGCCGGCGACACCGACGAAGGCGGACGCGGACTGTTCATCGTGGCCCAGTGCACCACCCGCTGGGGCTGTCGCTACGGGCGCAGTGGCAAGACCATCTGGGCCGAACTGCCGCTCGTGGAGCGGGCGACCGGTCCGCCGGCCTCCTAGAGCCTCTCGTTTGGACCGTGCTGGGCTACGAGCAGATCAGCGCCGGTCTTGAGACGGTGCCGGGGCCGTGCCGGGGCCGTGCCGGGCTCAGTCGACGGCGTCGCTCAGCAGCTCACAGAGTTTCAGTGCCGCCGGCAGCGGGGCAGCGGGCAGCGCCACATGGACGGTCCGGCGCAGGGCCGGGTCGCTGAGGCGGCGCAGGACGAGTTCGCCGGGGACCGCCCGCGCGGCCAGCGAGGGGACCAGCGCCACCCCCAGCCCGGCGGCCGCGTAGCCGAACTTCCCGGACCACTCCGCGATCCGGATGATCTTCCTGGGGGTGAAGCCCGCCCGCGCGCAGGCGTCGGCGAGCATCGTGGGACGGTCGCCGTACGCGTTGTGGATCCACGCCTCGTCGCGCAGTTCACGCAGGTCGACCGTCCCGGCTCCGGCCAGGCGGTGCCCGCGCGGGAGGGCGACGAACAGCTCGTCCTCACAGAGCACGGTCGTCGTGACACCGTCGGCCGACGGCAGACCGGACGGGTAGTCACTGACGACGGCGAGGTCCAGCGCCCCGTCCGCGAGGCGCTCCATCAGCGTGTCGGTCGGGCCTTCCACCGCGACGACCTCGACATCCGGCCTCGCGTTCTGGAGCGTCCGCAGGGCGGCGGGCACCAACGAGATGTTGGCGGTGGCGAACGCGCCCATGTGCAGCAGTCCGCCGTGCCCGGCGTGCAGCACGGCCAGCTCCCGCTCCGCCCGCGACAGCCGGTCCAGTACCTCCGTCGCGTGCCGGTGCAGCGCGCGGCCTGCGGGATTCAGCCGTACGCCTCGGGGAAGCCGGTCGAACAGCGGTCCGCCCGCCTGCTGTTCCAGCGCGGCGATCCGTCGGGACACCGCGGACTGCGTGTAGTTGAGCCGGACCGCCGCTCTGGTGAACGATCCGGTCTCCGCCACGGCCACGAGGAGCCGAAGCGCGTCGCTCTCGAACACGTTCCTCCCGCCTCCACGTTCCTTCTCCGCCCATCACCATCTTCGCCCAACCCATTCATCACGCGCATGGGTTCCATGCGATTCAGTCGCTGGTGGAATGCCTTGTCCCGTCCTAACGTCGTTCACGCGGCAGGGCTCCCCGGGGGGACGGGCTCCGCCGCTCCAAAGGCCGATGAGATCCGAGGGGGAAGTGTGTTGTCACGAAGGGGAATTGAGAGGGGACGGGACCGGTGACCCGGTCCGGTGTGCTCGCGTTGCCGGCGATGCTGGCCGATCTGGAGGAGCTCGTGCTCTGCGAGTCCTTCTCGAACGACCACGCGGCGGTGGCGCGCAGCGCGGAGGTGGTCGGCGCCCAGGGGGCAAGGCTGCTGGGGGCGGAGCCGGAGACGGTCGTGATCGACGGTGTGACCCATCTGCGGTGGGCCTTCGGCACCCCGCGGGTCCTGCTGATGGGACATCACGACACGGTGTGGCCCCTGGGCTCGCTCCGGCACCACCCCTGGTCGGTGGCCGACGGGATCGCCCGCGGCCC
Organism: Streptomyces sp. NBC_00872; assembly: GCF_045161915.1. Taxonomy (NCBI): domain Bacteria; kingdom Bacillati; phylum Actinomycetota; class Actinomycetes; order Kitasatosporales; family Streptomycetaceae; genus Streptomyces; species Streptomyces sp. NBC_00872. The sequence goes on from NZ_CP108806.1 coordinate 714,559, forward strand.
GGGAGTCCTGGACATGAAGGCGGGTCTGGTGCAGATGTTCCACGCACTGGCCTCCCTGCCCTCCCCGGACGGGGTGTGCGTCCTGGTCAACGGGGACGAGGAAGTCGGCTCCGCGACCTCCCGGCAGCTGATCGAGGAGACCGCGCGGGGCTGCGTGGCCGCCTTTGTGCTGGAGGCGTCGGGTGACGAGAAGGGTGCGCTCAAGACCGCCCGGAAGGGCACGTCGCGGTACGAGGTCGTGGTGCGCGGCAGGGCCGCGCACGCGGGTCTCGAACCCCAGAAGGGGGTCAATGCGGCGGTCGAGGCCGCTCACCAGGTGCTCTCCATCGCCGGCCTCGGGGCCTCGGCGGATGCCGTCGGTGCCGCCCACTCCGCCCTTGGCCTCGCCACCGTCACGCCCACCCTGCTGTCGGCCGGCAGTACACGCAACACGGTTCCCGCGCTGGCGCGCGTCTCGGTGGATGTGCGGGCGCCGACCGCGGCGGCACAGGACCGTATCGACGAGCTGATGCGGGGGCTCACCGCCCGGACGCCCGGCGCCCGGCTGGAGGTGCTGGGCGGCAGGCAGCGGCCGCCCATGGAACCGGAGTCGTCCGCCGAACTCTTCGCCCTCACCTCCCGGCTCGCGGCGGAACTGGGCCAGGAGCCGCCGCGGGGGATCGCCGTCGGCGGCGCCTCGGACGGCAACTACACCGCCGCTGCGGGCTGTCCGACACTGGACGGCCTGGGCGCCGTGGGCGGTGGCGCTCACGCGGACACCGAGTACGTCGAGGTGGCGCGGATGGTCCCCCGCGCCCATCTGCTCGCTCAACTCATCACCCGGACCCGGCGATGGCCCCACCGTGACCGGCGTGGCTCCGCGTAGAGCACGGCCGGGGCTTCAGCGCAGATCCGAATCCGCCCGCGGCGCGGGGGTGTCGTCGAGGAAGCCGCCCGACTGACGCTGCCACAGCTTCGCGTAGGCGCCCTCCGACGCGAGCAGTTCCTGGTGCGTGCCCTGCTCGATGATCCGGCCGCGGTCCAGGACCACGAGCCGGTCCATGGTGGCGACCGTGCTCAGCCTGTGCGCCACCACGAGCGCCGTCCGCCCGTCCATGAGCCGCCACAGCGCCTCCTGGACGAGGGTCTCGCTCTCGGAGTCCAGGGCGCTGGTCGCCTCGTCGAGCAGCAGGATCGGCGCGTCGCGCAGGATCGCCCTGGCGAGGGCGACCCGCTGGCGCTGTCCGCCGGACAGCTTGACACCACGCTCGCCGACCATGGTGTCGAAGCCGTCCGGCAGCGCGTCGGCGAACTCCGTGACATGCGCCGCCTCGGACGCGCGGCGGATCTCGGCCTCCGTGGCGTCCGGCCGGGCGAACGCGATGTTGTCCCGCAGCGTGCGGTGGAACATCGCCGGGTCCTGGGGTACGTAGGCGATCATGCGGCGCAGGTCGGCCTGGCGCAGCCTGCTGATGTCCTGACCCCCGATCAGGATCCGGCCGGAGTCGATGTCCGTCATCCGCAGCAGCAGCCGGCTGAGCGTGGTCTTGCCTCCGCCGGACCGGCCGACCAGGCCGATCTTCGCCCCGCTGTGCACGGCCAGGTCGAGGCCCTCGAAGAGAGGCTCCGCGCCCGCGTGGGCGAAGGTCACCTGCTCGAAGCGGACATCGGCGCTCCGGGACAGCAGCGGTTCCGGCGACTCAGGGTCGAGCACGGTCGACGGTGTCAGCAGCAGTTCGGTGAACTGAGCGGCCTCCGTCATCGAGCTCTCCAGACGGCGGTAGATCTGGTTGAACTCGAACATGATCCGTGTCGCGTTGCTGTAGTAGGTGAAGGCGAGAACGACCGCTTCCACGCCGTGCTCACCCCCGCCGAGAGCGACCGCGAGCAGCAGGCCCATCGCGTTGGTCAGTACGGACATCGGCGCGACCAGCGTGTCGATGCGCAGATTGCCGTAGTCCCACGAACGCAGCGTGAGCCGCCGCGACTCCGCGACGCGGGACTGGTGCTCGGCGGCCTCGCGGTCCTCGGCGGCGAAGGCCCGAACCGTGTCCATGTTCATCAGGCTGTCGGCGACATGGCCCGACACCCGGGCGATCGCCTCCTCGCGCTGGTCGACGAGCGCTTGGCGGCGACGGATGAGGGGGGCCACGCACAGCCCCGTCAGCGCGATCATCGTCAGGAGCCCGACGACGAGCAGCGGTTCGTAGCGCCAGAGCACCACCGACCCGAACACCAGCGGTACGAGACTGCCCACGACCGAGAACGTCAGGGTGTCGACGAACTCCTCGAAGCGGGAGGCGAAGCTCAGAACCCGTTTGGTCAGCGACCCGGCGAAGTTGTCGTGGAAGAACGCGGCGTCCTTGGCGAACAGCTCGTCCATTCCGATCACGTACAGGTGCTCGATACCGAGGGCGTCGAGACGGTTCAGGAAGTGCAGACCGATACGCCACAGCGTCTCCGCGAGGAGCAGCACGACGGCGAAGCCGAGGACGTAGGGCAGTGTCGAGCCGATGGTGATGCCGGTGTCGCCGGCGATCCGGCCGACAAGCTTCGCGACGACCAGCGGCGCGATGTAGTTGATGCCGATGTTGCCCAGCGCCGGCAACAGCATCGCGGGCACGGTCACCAGCCGGAGCCGGGCCAGCTCCCGTCCGTAGTAACGAAGTGCGAGAAGCACCGGGCCCCTGCCCGGCACCTCACCCGATTCAGGAGATCCCATACCAACCCTGTGTGGTCGTGCGGCAGCCCGCCACGTGCCTCTGCGGGGAGAAGCCGTCGTCTCACTGGCCGCGCGGAGCTTCGGTCCGAGTAAGTGCCCTCGCCCGTTGGTCCTGGGACGGGCGGGGCACGGTGGCAGACCCCCCACGCGGCTCGCGGCGACGCGTAAGCGCGAGTACGGGGAGGCCAGGTCAAGATCCTGAGTGTCCCGTGACAGCGCCCGCGCGGTCCACGCGTTTTTCTCGGCCAACGGCAACCCGCGTACGGAGGGGACGGTCCGGCCCGGGAGGCGTGGTGCGGGACCCGCGGTCGAGATATCCGGCGGTCAGTGCGATGGCCAGGCCCGCCGTGGCGAGTACGGCGCCGACGAGAGCGGTCGACATCCAGCCCCAGCCCGCGGCGACACCCGCTCCCGCCAGCCAGACACCCCCGGCGTTGGCGAGGTTGAAGGCGGAGTGGTTGGAGGCCGCGGAGAGAGTGGGGGCGTCTGCGGCGTAGCGGATCACCATGGTCTGCAGGGGTGCTGTCATGAGGAAGCCGGTCGCCCCGAGGACGACGACCATGGGCAGCGCGATCCAGACGATGTGCGCGGTGAAGTGGAAGACGGTCAGCGCGAGGGCGAGACCGGCGAGACCGGCGTAGGCGGTGGGGCGTGCCGCGCGGTCGGTGAGAGGACCGGCCGCGGCGACACCGATGGTCATACCGACGCCGGCCAGCGCCAGTACCCACAGGACGGAGCTTTCGCCCAGCCCCATCACATGGGTCGTGATGGAGGAGAGGTAGGCGTAGACGGCGAAGACACCTGCGAAGCCGAACACGGCCGTGGCGAGGCCGAGCAGGACCTGCGGTTTGCGCAGGGCGCGCAGTTCGCGGCGCAGGCTCTGTCCGGGTTCGACGGGCTGGTAGGGGATCAGCAGGGCCAGGCCGGCGACGGCGACGACGCCGATGGCGGTGACGACGAGGAAGGTGGCGCGCCAGCCGAGGTCCTGGCCGAGCAGGGTGGCGGCGGGAACGCCGATGATGTTGGCGGTCGTCAGACCGAGCAGGATGGTGGCGATGGCCCGGCCTTCGCGCCCTTTGGGGGCGAGACGCGCCGCGACGACGGAGCCCGCTCCGAAGAAGGCGCCGTGGGGCAGGCCGGATATGAAGCGTCCCGCCAGGGCCCAGCCGAAGTCCGGCGACAGCGCGGAGAGCAGATTGCCCGCCACGAAGACGCTCATAAGGAGTATGAGCAGGTGTTTGCGGGCCATGCGTACACCGATGACGGCGAGCAGGGGCGCCCCGATGACGACGCCGAGGGCGTAGGCGGAGACCAGGTTGCCGGCGGTGGGGACGCTGGTGTGCAGATCGGCCGCCACATCGGGCAGCAGGCCCATGGTGACGAATTCGGTGGTGCCGATACCGAAGGCGCTGAGGGCCAGGGCGAAGAGGGCCAGTGGCACGGGCGTGGCCTTTCAACAGTTCGTGTGAGTGGTGTGGGGTCCGCCCTTGGACGGGGGTGCCCCTTGGACGGCCATGGCCAGGTGTGCACCGCCCAGGGCCAGGTCCAGGTGTTCCCGGGGTTCAGCCGATGGCGGGACGGCCGCCGACCACATCGAGGACGGCGCCGGTGATGTAGCTGGCGCGGTCGGAGGCGAGGAAGACGACGGCTTCGGCGACTTCCTCCGGTTCGGCGAGACGGCGCATGGCGGTCGTGTCGGCCACGGCCTTGAGAGTGGCCGCGTCCATGTCGTCGGTGCCCGGCGTGCGGGTGGGACCGGGTGCGACGGCGTTGACGCGGACGCCCCGCTCCGCGTACTCGGCGGCCCAGACCTCGGTGAGCTGCTCAAGGGCGGCCTTGGAGGCGGAGTACATCCCGGTGCCGCGCGTGACCACGGACGCGGCCATGGTGCTGATGTTCACGATGGATCCGCGTCCGCGCCTGGCCATGCCGGGGGCCAGGGCGCGAACGAGGACATAGGGGGCCTTGGTGTTGAGGTCCATATGGAGGTCGAACAGTGCGTCGGTCATTCCGGATGTGGGCAGGAACTTGTAGACGCCGGCGTTGTTGATGAGCACATCGATGTCACCGGCTTCCTCGGCCAGGCGCAGGACGTCCGAGGTGTCGGCGAGGTCGGCCCGGACGAAGCGCGCGGCTCCCCCCGCCTTCTCGATCTCCGCGACGACATCGGCTCCACGCTCGGCGTCACGCCCATGGACGACGACCTCGGCCCCCTCCTGCGCGAGCTGTACGGCCACGGCGCGGCCGATGCCCGCGGTGGCGCCGGTGACGAGAGCGGTGAGTCCGGACATTCCCATGGTCAGGTTCCCTTTCGGTCTGCGATTCGGTCTGCGAGGACGGACGTATGCCGTCCCGGCGGGCAGCCGACGGCTCCGGCCACGCATCCACAGGCAGCACCCTACTTCAATGTAGGACCCTGTCATGTATGCCAGCAGCGACTCATTGAAGGTTCCTTCAACTTTCGGAGGGAACGGAGGAGGGCGACGCCCTTATTCCCGGTGGCCGGACCGCGTGCGGTCGGAGATCAAGCGCCGCACGCGACCGGGCCGACGGTGCCAGGAGCCCGGACTGTCGGTGCCTGTCGTGATCACGCGAGAAAAGGAGGGCTCCGTCGGGGCGGTGTCACCCGACGGAGCCCTCCTTCGGTGCCGCAAACCGATACGTCAGGCCTCGGCGGTGGCCGTGACCTCGGGGGCGAGCCGCGCGACGCGGTCGAGGAGTTCCACGAGCCTGCGATAGTCCTCGTCCGACATGGCCTCGCGCAGTCCGCGCTCGACCCGCTCGGAGAAGCCGCTCGCCGCGGCGGCGCGCTCGACACCGGCCGGGGTGAGCGAGACCAGCATGACCCGTCCATGGTCCGGCGAGCTGTGCCGCTCGACCAGACCCTTGGTCTCCAGGTTCTTGACGATGCCGGTCATCGTCTGCGAGGTGACCAGCGCCTCACGGGAAAGCTGGGTGCAGGACTTGGCGACCCCTCCGACGAGATACCCGAGGACCTTGCACTGCGGCTCGGTCAGATCCAGATCGCGAACGCCGTGCGCTTTGCGGGCGATGATCGCCTGCTCGGCGCGCTTCAGGTGAAAACTGAGCATGCTTCCCGGAACGACCCCCGCAGACGGGACACCGGCCGTCACGCGGCTGTTCTTCATCTCCGCCATCGCTGCTCGGCCGCCTCTCTGGATCTCGGCCCTACAGCATAACGCTTCACAGATGAAGGACCCTGAACAGTCACAGGCCACTCCGGCGCTCGCCCGGCAGGCGTCCGCAGCTGACGCACGTGCGTCGCGATGTCGCCGCAGGGGTCGGCGGGGGCCGGACCGGGAACTCCGGCAGGTGACGGTCCGTTACGAACGAGGAGAACCCGGCACCGGGTCGGAATCGAAGCCGAGCCGAAGCCGAGTTCGCCGAGTTGCCGAGTTACCGAGTTCGCAGACTTCCACCCCCACTCTTCACGGAGGCCCCGAACCATGGTCAGGAACCAGCTCCAACCGTCCCGGCGCGCCGTTCTCGGCGGCGCCGCCCTCGCCGCGCTCACGGCGGCGACCGGCGCCGGCACGGCGAACGCCGCTCCCACCGCCCGGACCGCCGCGTGGCCGACCGAGTTCCCTCTCCCGAACGGCTTCCTCCCCGAAGGGATCACCATCGGCGCCAAGCCGTACGCCTACATGGGCTCGCGCGCCGACGGCGCCGTCTACCGCACGGATCTGCGCACCGGGGAGGGCGGGTTCATCCATCAGGGCACCACGGGATCGGTGGCCATCGGGCTGAAGCTGGATCATGACGGCCTGCTCTACATCGCCGGAGGCGGCGGTGGATCCGCGCGGGTCGTCGACTCCCGCACCGGCAGGCTCGTGGCCACGTATCAACTGACCGACAGCACCGGGCACTTCATCAACGATGTCATCCTGCTCGGCGACCGCGCCTGGTTCACCGACTCACGCGACAGCGTGCTCTACGGCATACCGCGCGGCCACCGAGGCGAGATCCGCAGTCTGCCGCTCAGCGGCGACTGGGTGCAGACGCCCGATGTGAACAACGCCAACGGCATCGTCAGCACCCCCGACGGCCGAGGGCTGATCGTCGTCAGCAGCACGCCCGGCAAGCTGTACCAGGTGAGCCTGAAGACCGGTCGGGCCACGGAGATCGCGCTGAGCGGCGCGGCGGACGTCGCCAACGGCGACGGTCTCTTCCGCATCGGCCGCACACTGTATGTCGTACAGAACCGGCTGAACCTCATCAGCGTGTTCGGCCTCGACGCGAAGGTGCGCTCCGCCACCCTGCGCCGCACGATCACCGACCCCCGCTTCGACGTCCCCACCACCGCCGCCCGCCGGGGCGATCGCCTCTACCTCGTCAACGCCCGCTTCACCAGCCCCCAGACGCCCGACACGACATTCAACGCCGTCGCCGTTTCCCTCTGACGCGGGGGCGTCCGGCGCGACACTTTGCTGTACGGACGACGCGAGAGGCCCCCGGTCTTCTCCGGGGGTCTCCGTGTCACTCGGCTGTGTCACTCAGCGGGATCCGGACCCGCGACCTCCCGGGCGGCGGTCAGCAGCGTGTCGTACATGCCGCCGCTGCGCGTCACTGGGTGGCCGGCCAGGGCGGATCTCCGTCCGGCGCGGCATCCACCACAGGTGCCGTGAAGGCCCCGCTCACCTTGCGGGCCGCCGCCACCTCGCGCCGGAACCGGGCCCGGAAGTGCGGGTCCATGTCATCGCTTGCCGCGTCGTCATCGCTTGCCGCGTCGTCATCGCTTGCCGCGTCGGCGGAACTACGCGTGCGGGAAGGTCCGGTCGAGGAAGGACCGCATCAGACTCCCGATCTCCGCGCCTTTCTCCTCCAGCGCGAAGTGACCCGTGTCGAGCGCGTGGAACTCGGCGTCGGGAAGGTCGTCCAGGAAGTGCCGCATGCTGGACTCGGGGAACACCTCGTCGTTGGCGCCGGTAGCGATCAGGGCCGGGGGCCGCTCCTCGCGGAGGAACTCCTTCGCCGCACCGAAGACGGCCTCCTGCTTCGAGATGTCGTACAGGAGGTCCAGCATGATCTCGTCGACGCCCGGACGGTCGAGCAGCGCCTGGTCGATCAACCAGCAGTCGGGGTCGATCAGAGAGGCATCGTGTGCCCCGTCAAGGTACTGGTCCCTGGTGCACTCCGGCGTCACATAGGACCGGGCGACATCCCGATGCTCATCGGATCCGTCGCCCCAGTAGGGAATGAGATCCTTCCAGAACCCGTCGTCGCCGCCTTCCGGGTACAGAGGAGCGTTCTGGAGAACGACGGCGCTGATTCTCCCGGGATGCCTGACGGCGAGACGCCAGCCGATGGATCCGCCGAAATCCATCATGTAGGGCGTGAACTCCCTTATGTGCAGCCGGTCCAGCAGCTTGTCGATGATGTCGGCGATATGGTCGAAATCGTAGGTGAAGCTTTCCCGGTCGGGTACGTCGCTGTGTCCGAACCCCGGGTAGTCGGGCGCGATGACGTGGTAGCGGTCCGACAACCGCGGCATGAGATTTCGGTACATGCGCGACGAGGTGGGAAATCCGTGCAGCAGAACCACGGCGCGCGCGTCCTCGGGGCCCGCTTCACGGTAGAACACGTTCACGCCGTCGATGTTCTCGGTGTGAAAGTGGGTGGCCGGCTGTTCACGGGTCGGGGTAGCGGTGGACATATGCTCCTCCAGTCATACGGCCCCCGAGGAAATAGTCCCGACTGAGTCCGCGCAACGACAAATAACGTACGGCCGGGTCGAGCAACGCCCTTATCGCCGAACGCACACGGAATCAATCCACAGCAGCCAGTTTACGCTCCGCGTGAATACCCGAACAATGTCCATCGGCGCGCACCGCTCAGGGCCGCTCCCCGCCGATGCCCACGATGCCCGGCTCCACGCCCCGGCTCCACGCCCTGCTCCGTCAGAGGGAGACCGGGTTCGGCTCAAGCGCGCACGGCCCCAGCCTGGAGATCGCGGTGCCGGGACCCATCGGTTCACACCATCGGCAAGATCGCCCGAACCAAATTCGAACGCATCTGCATGGAAGGTCGAATTCCACCGTTGGGTGTGCAAAACTCCCACAAAACGGGGGGAGTTCGCGCCGGCTGGGGCGGACGCCCGCTTCAACAGGGGGTTAATCATGCGCATTCGTACAGCCGCCGCGGCGGCAATGCTCGCCCTGGCTTCGGCCGCCGGAACCATGACCATGGCGACTCCGGCATCGGCGGCCGTCAGCTGCGACTCGTACAGTCACTTCCAGCTCACCAACGGAGGATGGGCGGAGGTTCCGACCAAGGGCAGTGAGACCGACAACACGAACTGTGTACTCGGTCCGGGGAACCAGAGCGTGGCGGTCGTGGCCTTGCAGAACACGCTGAACTACTGCTACCTGGCGCCCGCCAACAAGACCCGCCTCGCCCTGGACGGGGACTACGGGGCGAAAACCAAGGCCGCCGTCCTGTACGCGCAGCAGCAGTCAGGAGCAGGCCAGGACGGGGTCTTCGGCCCCCAGACCAGCTCCAAGATGAAGTGGTACGGCTATGCCCAGGGCTGCGCCAAGCGCTGAGATCATCACCGCCCGGGGGTCGATGTACGCGGTAGGGCCGCGTACATCGACCCCGGGCGCCCGCGGTGAATGTGCGGTACCGGCCGTTCAACGTCCGCTGCCGAAGGTTCTCAGCCCTGAAGCCGGGCGGGCAGTGCCACCCAGCGGCGCGGAGTACGAGGATTCACCGCCTCCCGGCCGTCCTCGACGCTCAGGCCGGCCGCCGCACAGGCATAGGCGAAGACGTCGGTCTTGAACAGGGACCGGTGGGAGTGGTGCGGGCCGGGATCCAACGGGATCAGCCCGACCGCCTGCGTCGTCGACGCCATGGACGCCCGCCCCCGCTCCGGCCCTCCGGTGAGCGCCACCCGCCGTTGGACCGTGCCGTCCAGCGAGGTCACCCGGCGGCCGTCGGAGAACAGCAGGCCCACCCGGAGCCCGGACTGCCGCTGTGTGTCCGCGCTCTGCCAACGGGTCTTCCGGAAGACCGTCAGATGCAGGGTGACCGACCGCGGCCACAGAGACCACCCCGTCACCAGCACCCGGGTGTCCGGACCGGCGCCGGCCACTTCGAGCTGCGGCAGCAGCGCGGGTGCGAACCGGTCGACGGGCGGTGCGTATCTCCCGTCCTCCTCGCCCGGCGGCCCCAGCCGGACCAGCACCGTCCGCTCGGCGGCCGGCTCCCCGGCCAGTACAAGATCGTCGAAGAATCCCATGCGCCGAGCTTGGCACGCGGGTCTGACACCGCCCCACGGAAGCGGACGGTGCGGCAGAAGCAGTGTCGTTTCAGCGATGAAATCGCTGAGCCATACGAGTGAGTTCAGCGCCACAGGGGTGTCGCAGGCCCATGCGGACTGCCTAAATCCGGGTTTGTGATCAAAAATCTCGTGCGGCGCGGCCTCCCCGCGCTCGCCCTCGCAGCCCTGCCCGTCCTGGCCGCCGTTCCCGCCGCTGACGCCGTGGGGAGCAGCCATACCGTCCAGAGCACGCAGCCCCGAGAGACCCTGCGGAGCGACTCGCGCTTCTACGCGCCCGCCACCCTCGGCAAGAACCAGGCGTGGACCTCCGGCAACGGCCGCGCCATCCTGCGCGTGCAGAGCGACGGCAACGTCGTCCTCTACAAGAACAACCGTCCCGCCTGGCAGGCCCCGAACGTCTACCCCAACGCCGACCGCCTCGTCATGCAGAGCGACGGCAACCTCGTCGTCTACAACAAGGCCGGCCAGCCCCTCTGGGCCGCCGGAACCTGGCGCAAGGGCCACTACCTCGCCGTGCAGGACGACGGCAACGTCGTCGTCTACAACAACGCCAACCGGCCCGTCTGGGCGACCAACACCGGCGACTGACCGACACTCCCTCACCACCGCAATGGCCCGGACCGCCCGTCCGGGCCATTCGCTTCGCCCCCCACACACACCGGGCGCACGGAATGCGCCATTCTCATCGGCTTGCCCCTGTTACGGACTCCAGCGGTCCGCACGCACAGTCGTCATGCCACTACCCGGTGCGTTCGCGGGACCCGGGAGCCGGCGCGGGGGGTGCCGGGCGCGGAGTGCGGGCGTGCCGTTCGAGCCGCTACGGGACAGCCGGAGCGTCGTGGTGCAGACGGGGGACCGAACCGTCTCCTAGCCTCCCCGCCATGCGAATCACACACCTGAGACGTTTCGGTCTCTCTGTCGTAGTCGCCCTCGCCGTCGCCCTGTTCGGCCTGGCCCAGCCGGCCGCCGCCGACACCCCCGACCTGGCCTTCTCCGTCGACCAGCCGACCACGGTCCCGGGGTCCACGGTCAACATCACGATGACGCTCACCAACAACCAGGCCACGGACATCTGGTTCGTCTACCAGTCCGTCCAGCCCACCTGGACCACCACCCAGCGCACGGATCTGAAGTACGCCTTCACGTCGTGCACCGCCGACGGCGTCGCCTGCACCGGAACCGGCACCACCACACTCGGTGTGACCTACGAGATTCCGCTGCCGCCCGGAGCGACTCGTACCGTCACTCTCGCCTACGAGATCGCCGCGGACTCCGGCTGCAACGCCGACATCGCCTTCTATTCGTACCTGTACTACGAGTACAACTACGGCCAGAATGTGAAGGACGGCACCTACTCCACCCCGACCACGCGGGTGAACTGCGCGACGCCCCCGACGCCGGCCGCGGCCCGCGCCTGAACGTCTCCGCCCGGCGGCCCGCCCGTACCGCACCGGTAGCGCGGCCGTCTCCGTAACACAGCGCCAACACGACCGCAATCCCGCCGAACAAGACGCCCGGAGAAGGAACGTTCCACCGGGGAGCGCGGGCGGACCGCGCCGGTCGCCCGTACCGCCATCGCGGGGCGCGGCGCGGGCGGGGCGCGGCAAAGGGACCATCACAGGCATGCCGGACCGCCGTCGAGGGGCGGACGGGACGCCGGGATCGCCCGCGTTTTTCCGTCATGTTTCACAACCGGCGCACGAAACCCGCACGCACCCATCACCATGTGAGACATAAGAGCGCGGCGCCGGTCCTCCTTGCGAGGGCCGGCGCCGTGCTGGGGGATGGGGTCCGGTGGGTCGGGAGAGCCGACCGGACCCGCCGGGGAGGGACACGACCGCATGAAGCGGAGCATCCGCACGACCGCACTGACCACCGGAGCGCTTCTGCTCGCGCTCGCCTTACCCGGGGCGCCGGCGATGGCCGAGGAACCGGCGCCCCGTATCGATCTGCGCGTCCTCGTCGTCACCGACGGCGGTCCGGCCACGGCCGCCATCGCCGCCGAACTCGACACCGCCGGTACGCCCTACACCCTCGTGGATCTCGGACGCTCCGACCGGCCCGTGATCGGACCGGCGTTCCTGGCCGACACGGTGGACGGCCGGCCACGGGCGAAGTTCCAGGCCGTCGTCCTGCCCAACGACAATCCGTTCGCCGCCGGTTCCGCCGAGATGGCCGCGCTGGCCGCCTACGAGAAGACGTACGCGATCCCCCAGGTCGACGCGTACACCTATGCGCGGCCCCAGGCCGGGCTGGAGGTTCCCACCAGCGGCGGCTACAGCGGCTCCGTGGACGGGGTGCGGGCCCAGGTGACCGCCGCGGGCAGCGCGGGCCCCTTCGCCTATCTCGACGGCGCGGTCCCCTTCGAGGACAACGCGCCCGACGTCGGGGAGAGTTACGCCTATCTGTCCAGGCCCCGCGCGGGCGCCGACTTCACCACCTATGTCGACGCGCCGATCCCCGGCTCCACGGCCAGGGGTTCCCTCGTCGGGGAGTACCGGCACGACGGCCGCCGGGAACTGGTGGTCACTTTTGTATACAACCAGTATCAGCAGCAGTTCAGGCTGCTGGCCCGGGGCATCGTGGACTGGATGACCCAGGAGGTACGCCTCGGCGCCTCCCGGAACTACTTCGCCGTCCATGTGGACGACGTCTTCGGCGCCGACGACCGCTGGGACCCCCTGCTCAACTGCACTCCCGGTGATGTGGACTGCCCGCCGGGCCAGGGCACACAGAACCCCATCCGGATGTCGGTCGACGATGTGCGCAACGTCTCCGACTGGTCGCGGCGGCGCGGCTTCGCGCTCGATCTGGCGTACAACGGCGGCGGCAGCGAGCAGCACCGCGCGGACAACGACGGGGCGGATCCCGTCGCCGACGAATTCCTGGCCAGGCGCGCGGACTTCCGCTGGCTCAACCACACCTACGACCACGCGTTCCTCGGCTGCGAGCAGAACGTCGACGTCGTGCCGTGGAAGTGCGCCACCAACGCCGACGGCAGCACGCGTTATGTCAGCCGTACGGATATATCCCAGCAGATATCGGACAACCGGCAGTGGGGGGAACGGGCCGGACTCGCGCTGGGCGACGACGAGCTGGTGACCGGTGAGCACTCCGGGCTGAAGGTGCTCCCCCAGCAGCCCGACGACAACCCCAACCTCGCTCCAGCCCTCTCCGACAACGGCATCGCCTGGCTCGCGTCCGACAACTCCCGTGACCCCGGGCAGCGCGCGGTCGGCCCCGCCCTCACCGTGGCCCGGTACCCGATCAACATCTTCTACAACGCGGGCCGCACGTCCGAGCAGGTCGACGAGTACAACTGGCTCTACACCAGCAGGGCGCAGGGCGGCAGCGGACTGTGCGAGGACCTCGCCAACACCACCTGTCTCGACACCCCGCTGGATCTCGCGGCCGGCTACAGCGGCTACATCGTGCCGCTGGAGACGAGGATCGCCCTGGGGCATGTCCTCGCCAACGACCCGCGTCCGCACTTCATGCACCAGTCCAATCTCGCCGAGGACCGGATCGGATTCCCGGTCCTGGACGGAGTCCTCGACCAGTACGCGGCTCTCCACGCCGACAACACGCCTCTGGTGAATCCGCGGATGAGTGACATCGGCGAGGAGCTGCGCCGCCGGACCCTCTGGAACTCCGCCGTCGCGAACGGCACCGTCACCGGCTACCGGATCGGCGACGCCGTGTCCGTACAGGCACCGGCGGAGGTCGCCGTCACGGCCACCATGCCGTCCGGGACCGTGCAGAGCCTCCCGGCCGGGACCACCGGCTTCGGGCAGCCGTACGCGGGCACCGTCTCCGGCTGGGTCTCGCGGACGGCCGGCCAGGACCGCGTCACCCTCGCACTGGCCCAGGCTCCGGCGCCTGCCCCGGACGCACCGGCCGGCCCGGCCGCGTCCGGCGGCGAGGACACGCGGACCGTCACGGGCGCACCTGTCACGGGCGCACCGGACCGCGCGGGCGCACCGGCCGGACGGACCACGCCACGCGCGGCGGAGCCACCGCTGCTGACGGCGCCGCGTCTGCCGGTGCCCGCCGGTGTCCTGCGGCCCGTACCGCCCGGCACCGGGCGCTGATCCCGGCACGTCTCCCGCGGCACCGGGTCCTGTCCGCCGTACGGCAGGCAGGGCCCGTCACGCCTCCGCATCCTTCTCGCCGTGGAGCGCCTCCATGCCCCTGCGTCACCACGCGCCGCGTCCCGGCGCGGCACGTGTCACCCTGCTCACCGAAGGCACCTACCCTCACAGTCACGGTGGCGTGAGCGTCTGGTGCGACCAACTCGTCAGCGGTATGCCCGACATGGACTTCCATGTCGTCGCGGTGACCGGAACCGGCCGTGAGAGCGCCGTGTGGGAGCTGCCCGCGCAGGTGACCCGCCTCGACACGGTCCCCATGTGGGGGCCCGCCCCCGACGGAGCCATGCCGCGCGGCCGTGCGCTGCGCCGGCTGACGGCCGCCTACGAACGGTTCCTGACGGCGCTGCTCGACCCGGCCGCCGAGAGCGGTTTCGCGCCCGCCTTCTACGAGATGGCGCGCGCCGCGCGGGACGGAGCGCTCAGCCCCGTCCTTCGTGACGACCGCGCGGTACGGATACTGACAGCCGTGTGGAACCGGCCGGGGCTGCCCGTACGGGAAGCACGCCCCACCCTGTACGACGCGGTCACCGCCACCGGGCTCCTGGAGCACGCGCTGCGTCCTCTCGCCGCGCGTCCGCCGGAGCGGGGTGTGAGCCACGCGGTCAGCGGCGGCGTCGCCGCACTGCCGGGCCTGGCCGGGGCCGAACTCCACGGTGTCCCGCTGCTTCTGACGGAACACGGTGTCTATCTGCGGGAGCGCTATCTCGGCTACCGCACCGCCCCCTACCGATGGCCCGTCAAGGCGGTCCTGCTGGGCTTCTTCCGTCTGCTGGCGGAGGAGACGTACCGCAGGGCCGCGCTGATCACGCCCGGGAACCGCTACAACCGGCTCTGGGAGGAACAGGGCGGAGCCGACCCCCGGCTGATCCGCACGGTCTACAACGGGGTCGATCCCTCGGCGTTCCCGCCCGCCGGACCGGAACCACCGCTACCGACCCTGAGCTGGGCGGGCCGTGTCGACCCGATCAAGGATCTGGAGACCCTGATACGGGCGTTCGCGCGGGTCCGCGCGGAGCTGCCGCAGGCGCGGCTGCGGCTCTTCGGGGGCACCCCGCGCGGCGGCGAGGCGTACCGGGAGCGGTGCGAGGAACTCGCCGCGTCCCTCGGTCACGGTGACGCGGTCACCTTCGAGGGACGGGTCGACGACATCAAGGACGCCTACGCGGCGGGCAATGTGGTGATGCTCTCCAGCATCAGCGAGGGGTTCCCCTTCACCCTGATCGAAGCGATGTCGTGCGGGCGGGCGACCGTCTCCACCGATGTCGGCGGGGTGCGCGAGGCGGTGGGTCCGACCGGTCTGGTGGTCCCCCCGCGCGAGCCCGCCGCGATGGCGGCGGCGGCGCTGGAGCTGCTGGCCGACGCGCCCCGCCGCGCCGCGATGGGCGAGGCGGCCCGGCTGCGGGTGATCGAGCAGTTCACCCTGCGGCAGACGGTGGACACCTTCCGGGCCATCTATCTGGAACTGTCCGCGCGCGGCACCTCCGCTCCGGCCGGGCCGCTGGCCACGGATCCCGCCCTGCCCAGGGCGTTCCCCCGCGCGGTGTCGTCGCTCCCGTACCCGGCGGCGGGGAGAGTGCCGGACCACGCGCCGGACCGTACCGCTCCCGCGCCGACCGGGCAGCCGGCCGTCGCCGAGCTCGGAGGAAGGGCGGGATGAGCGGCCCGATATCCCTGGAGCCCGACGGCGGGCAGGACGACACACTCTCCCTGAGACTGGCGCAGGACACGACGCCGGCGCTGCGCCTGCCCCGTACCGGCCATGTCGGGCGGCGCTCGCGCACCGACGATCCGGTGGACCGGCTGGCGGCGGAACTGGCCGACCGGATAGGGCCCGCCGTGCACGCCTACGAGGTGGCCGCGCTGCTTGAGTCAGAGGGGCTGACCGGCGAGCGGATACAGCATCAGTACGGGCATCCGGATCTGTTCTCGCTCGCCGAGGACCTGTTCCGCAAGGTGCCCCGCAGCTTCCCCGAGCCGCCTCTCCCGCCCGATCCCTGGGCGCCCGACCATGTCCGGTGCGCGCTGCGCGGAGCGCTGTTCGCCCTGCCGGCCCTGGCCTATCTGCTGGTGCCTCCGCTGGGGCACGGCGGGCACGCGGCCCAGGGGCTGATCGCCGCCGCGCTGGTCTCCTGGGCATGGGGCCAGGCCCTCGGGCACCGGACCCATCTGCGGCTCGCCGTCGGCCCCCACGAGGCCGGCCGGGTGCTCCTCACCGGTGCCCCGGCGGGAGCGCTGCTGGCGTCGGCGGTGGGGGCCGCCATCGCCGGGCCCGGTCCCGCGGCGCTCTTCGCCGCGGCCCAGTCGTGCTATCTCGCGGCGGCCGGTGTCCTGCTGGTGCTCGGCAGGGAGCGCGTCCTGCTGGCCGCGCTCGCGCCGGTCGCCGCGGGGGCGGCGGCGCTGCCCTGGTGGGAACCCGGTCCCCTGCCGCGCACCGTACTTCCCCTGCTCACCCTGGTACTGGCCACCGGGGCGGCGGCCCGTGCCGTACGGGGAACGCTCAAGGCACCTCCCGTGCCCGGCGTACGACGGCCCTCCCCGGCGGCCTCCCTGCCGTACGGTCTGTTCGGTCTGGCGGCCGGGGTACTGGTGCTGTCCGTGGGGCGCGGCCACCCCCTCGCGGTGGTCGTCCTGACCGTGAGCATGGGCCCCGCCGAGTGGCTGCTGTACCGCTACCGGGGACTCTCGGTGGCGGCCCTGCGTGCCACCGTGACACCGCGGGGGTTCCGGCTGCGCTCCGCGGCCGTCCTGGCGGTCTGTCTGACGGCCTATGTGCTGCCGCTGATACCCGGGGCGCTGCTGACCGGGGCGGATCCCGTACCGCTGGTCGCGCTGGGAGCGACGCTGTGGACGGCCCTGCTGCTCCAGGCGTTCGGTATCGGCCGGCCGCCCGCGGCGATCTGCTGCGCGGTGGCGGCGGGTCTCACCGCCGCGGATCTCCTGCACGGTCCGCCGGGGCCCCTGACGCTCTCGCTGTCCTGCGGCGCCGCGGCGCTCCTGCTCGTCGGCTGCGCGCTGCGGCTGCTGGGCAGACCGACGGCGCACGCCTGATCCGACCGGCCGTGCCCGCCGGGCCGACATGCCCACCGCCGCCACGCCCGCCACGCCCGCCATGCCCGCCACGCACACCACGCACACCACGCACGCCACGCAGGAGGAACCGGCCACCGACCACCGACCACCGGCCACCGCACCCGCACCCGCACCCGCCGGAGAAACACCCGCGGCCGGGACTCCACCGCCCTCCCCCACCGTCCACGACCACGACCACGACCGCAGACAACGCGAGGAGACACCCGTTGACTTCCGTACCGCTCGTAGCCGTCACCGGAGCCGAGGGTTTCATCGGCTCACATCTGACCGAGGCGCTCGTGGCGTCCGGACACCGGGTCCGGGCCATGGTGCAGTACAACTCGTTCTCCTCCTACGGCTGGCTGGACGGCCTTCCGCCCGATGTCCTCGACCAGGTGGAGATCGTGCTCGGAGACGTCCGTGACCCGGGCTCCGTACGGGCACTGGCCGAGGGCGCCGAGACCGTCTACCACCTGGCCGCGCTCATCGCGATCCCCTACTCGTACCAGGCACCGCACAGTTACGTGGACACCAATGTGACCGGCACGCTCAATGTGCTGGAGACGGTCCGCGCCCTGGGCACGCCCCGGCTGGTGCACACCTCCACCAGCGAGACGTACGGCACCGCGCGCACCGTGCCCATCACGGAGGACCATCCCATCCACACCCAGTCCCCGTACGCGGCCTCCAAGGCGGGCGGTGACCGGCTCGCCGACAGCTACCACGCGAGTTTCGGCACTCCGGTGGTCGTGCTGCGCCCGTTCAACACATACGGTCCCCGCCAGTCCATGCGGGCCGTGATCCCCACCGTCATCGGTCAGGTCGCCGCCGGTTCACGGATCGTCACCCTCGGGGATCTGCGCCCCACCCGCGACTTCACCTTCGTGTCCGACACCGTCCGTGCCTTTCTGGCGGTGGGGACCGCCCCGGCCGCCGCCGTCGTGGGCAGGACCTTCAACGCGGGGACGGGGGACGAGATCTCGATCGGTGATCTGGTCAGGCTGATCGGCAAGGTCATGGACGCCGAACTGGCCGTACGGGAGGACGAGCGGCGTATCCGCCCCGCCGACTCCGAGGTCATGCGCCTGGTCGCGGACGCCGGCCGGCTGCGTGCCGCGACCGGCTGGGCGCCGGAGCACGACCTGGAGAGCGGACTGGCCCGTACCGCCGACTTCTTCAGAGATCCCGCGAGCCTCGCCCGCTACAAGGCCGGAATCTACAACGTCTGACCCTGCCCGTGCCCGTGCCGCTGCCCCTGCCCGTGCCTCTGTCCCGTACACGGCTCCGCCCGGCACTCCGTACACCCGTCTCGTACACCTGTCTCGTACGCAGGTTTCACACGCCCGCTTCCCGGACCCGTCCCGTACGCCCGCTTCACACGTCCGTTTCGCACACCACTCCGGACGACCCTCACCGGTGGCCGCCGCCGGCCGCCCCCCAGACAAGGGAGACATCCCATGCACGTAGTGATCCTCGCCGGAGGCAAGGGCGTCCGGTTACGCCCTTACACCACGGCACTGCCCAAACCCCTGGTGCCGATCGGCGACCAGCACGCGATTCTGGAGATCGTCCTCCGCCAGCTCGCCGCCGCCGGATTCACCAGTTGCACCCTCGCCATCGGTCATCTGGGACAGATCATCCGCGCCTACGTCGGCAACGGCTCCCGCTGGGGACTCCATGTGGACTACTCCAGCGAGGAGAGCCCGCTGGGCACCATGGGCCCGCTCCTGATGATGCGGGACCGGCTGCCCGAGACCTTCCTGGTGATGAACGGTGACATCCTCACCGACCTCGACTACCGCGATGTCCTGCTGCGCCACCGGAGTTCCGGCGCGCCCCTGACGATCACCACCTACGCGCGCAAGGTGCACATCGACTTCGGCGTCCTGACCACGGACGCCGGGCGGGTCGTCGGCTTCACCGAGAAGCCCAGCGTGGACTACCGGGTCTCGATGGGCGCGTACGGACTCAGCCGGGAGACCCTCGACGCCTACACACCCGGGCTGCCGCTCGGATTCGACGAACTCGTCCTCGACCTGCTGAGATCGAGCAATCCACCGCACGCCTACGAGTTCGACGGATACTGGCTCGACATCGGCCGCCCCGACGACTACGACCGTGCCAACGCCGAGTTCACCACCTACCGGTCCCTCCTGCTCAAGGGAGCCTGAGCACTCCATGCGCATCCTCGTCCTGGGCCTCACCGGATACCTGGGCGGACACGCCGCCGAACAGCTTCGCGCCCTGCCCGGCGTGCGGCTGTTCGGCGGCGGCCGGGCCATCGTCCCGGGGCCCGCACTCGACCTCGCCGGCATCAGCCCCGGGCAACTGGCGGAGAGGATCGCCTCGTTCGCCCCGGACGCGGTCGTCAACTGCGCGGGAGCCGTCGGCGGTGACGCGGTGACACTCGCCGAGGTCAACGCCCGGGGACCGGCGGTGCTCTGCGCGGCGCTGCGTGAGGCGGCCCCCCGGGCCCGGCTGGTTCACCTCGGGTCCGCCGCCGAGTACGGTCCGAGCGCGCACGGCGAGCTGGTCACCGAGGAGTCCCCCACCCGCCCGACGGGACCCTACGGCGCCACCAAGCTCGCGGGCACCGTCGCCGTCACCGCCTCCGGGCTGGACTCCGTCGTCCTGCGCGTGGGCAACCCGGTCGGGCCGGGGGCTCCACCGGCCGGACTGCCCGGCCGTATCGTCCAGCAGTTCCGGCGGGCGGGCGGAGATCCCGGCGCCGTTGTCCGTCTCGGCGATCTCTCGGCGTACCGCGACTTCGTGGACGTACGGGACATCGCCCGCGCGGTCGTCCTGGCCACCACCGCTCCTGGGCCGCTGCCTCCCGTACTGAACATCGGCGGCGGACGGGCCCTGCCGGTCCGTGAGCTGGTGCACGGTCTGGTACGGGCGGCGGGCTTCCGCGGGCGGGTCGAGGAGACGCGGGACGGTTCGCCGCGCTCCTCGGACGTGCCCTGGCAGTGTTCGGACATCACCGCCGCCGCGGCGTCGCTCGGCTGGGTTCCCCGTTACACGCTGGAGGACTCCCTCACCGCCCTGTGGGCCTCCGCGCGCGGCGGGCCGGCGGCGGCCCCGGCCGGGGACCGGGTCCGATGACCCTGCTCGTACCGCTCTACATCCATCCCGCCGAGGATCCGGCCGCCTGGCGTCTGCTGGCCTCGGCGGCCGGCCGTATCCATGGTGTGGTGCTCAATCCCGGTGACGGGCCCGGAGATGCACCCGATCCGTCCTTCGTCACCGCCGCGCGCGCTCTGCGTGAGGCGGGTACACGCGTCCTCGGATATGTCGATCTCGCCTACGGGGAGCGGCCGGGCACCGCCGTACGGGACGATCTCGACCGCCACCGTGAGTGGTACGGCGTCGACGGCTGCTTCCTGGACCGCGCGCCCGCCGGGGCCGCGGATCTGCGCCGCTGCCGTCGGCTGGTCCGTGCCGCACGGCGCCGGGGAGCGGCCACGGTCGTCCTCAACCCCGGGGTCCATCCGGCGCGCGGCTATGCCCGTACCGCCGATCTGGTCGTCACGTTCGAGGGGCACTGGACGACCTATCTGTCCTCCTTCGTCCGTCCGCGCTGGACCTCCCGCTATCCGCCGGACCGGTTCTGCCATCTCGTGTACGGCGTGCCGCCCGCCCTGACCCGTCTCGCCGTACGCACCGCCCTGGAGCGTGGCGCGGCCGTCTCCTGTCCGGTCGCGGGGGAACTGCCCAATCCGTGGGCGGCTCCTCCGTTCTCTCTGCTCGGGGAGGCACCATGACCCGTCCTCCTCGCGCTCGGCGGGGGGAGCATCGAGAGGCGGAGGATCGGTGTGGTCGATGAACCACATGTACTTGGACGACGTGCACAACGCGGCGCGTGCGCGAGTGCGCGGCGTTGTGAGGCGGGCGTCGTGAGTCGGACGGGACTTCCCCGACACGCCCTGGTGGGTTCCATGCTCCTTGTGCTTCTCCTGCTCGTGACCGGCTGCTCGGCGGACGGCGAGCGGCGGGCTCCGGCGGAGCGCTGGTCGCCCCGGCCCGGCACTCCCTGGCAATGGCAGCTCGACGGGCGGGTGGATCCCGGACCCGATGTGCCCGTGTACGACATCGACGGGTTCGAGAACACCGCCGCCGATGTCGCGCGCCTCCACCGG
This sequence comes from Streptomyces sp. NBC_00872, assembly GCF_045161915.1. NCBI lineage: Bacteria > Bacillati > Actinomycetota > Actinomycetes > Kitasatosporales > Streptomycetaceae > Streptomyces > Streptomyces sp. NBC_00872. The sequence continues at coordinate 735,919 of NZ_CP108806.1, forward strand.
GACGGGCGGAAGGTCATCTGCTACATCAACGCCGGTGCCTGGGAGGATTTCCGTCCGGACCGCGCCGCCTTCCCCGCCTCCGTCCTCGGCCGGGCCAACGGCTGGGACGGTGAGCGCTGGCTCGACATCCGGCGGCTGGACATCCTCGGCCCCCTGATGGAGAAGCGCTTCGACATGTGCCGGGCGAAGGGCTTCGACGCCGTCGAGCCCGATCTGCTCGACGGCTATCTCAATGACACCGGATTCCCGCTCCGCGCCGCCCATCAGCTCGCCTACAACCGTATGATCGCCCGGATCGCGCACCAGCGAGGCATGTCGGTCGGTCTGAAGAACGATCTGCCGCAGGTGCCCGCGCTCGTGGGCACCTTCGACTTCGCCGTGAACGAGGAGTGCGCCCAGTACGACGAGTGCGCGCGGCTCACCCCCTTCGTGCGGGCCGGAAAGGCCGTCCTCCATGTCGAATACGAGCTGCCGAACAAGGATTTCTGCACGGAGACCCGCCGTCTGGGATTCTCCTCCATGCGCAAGAACCTGAGCCTCGACACCTGGCGACAGCCCTGCTGACCCGGGCCCGCCGACCGCGCCGGCGGGCCGGCAGAGGGATGGCAGGAGGATGGCAGAGGGACGCCGAGGGGACGACAGCTGTGACGACCGGCCGTACGGGCAGCACGATCGGCGGCACGGTCAGGGTGTGTCGCCCTGCCAGTCCCAGCGGTCGGGGTCGGTGGGTCTGGGTCCGTACAGGGCATGACCGCCGGATCCGTACGAGCCGATCTCGGTGTCGAGTGCGGCGCCCTCCTTGAGCCGTCGTTCGCTCCAGCCGGTGACATCCAGCAGCAGACCGTCCAGCGGCCCGGCGACCAGCTCCCGGTAGACATGTCCCGGCCGGGGCCCCGGATCCGGATCGTCGTGGTCGGCTCCGTACACCCGTCGCCGCCGCAGCAGTTCATCCATGACAAGCAGCATCGCACCCGCCACCGACAATCCCCCCGGCGATCGCGGCGGAGAGATCGCACTGATCGGGGTCGAGTTCCCCAAGGCCCTGATGCCACTTCCCCTGGACAAGGTCGACCGGCTGGTCAACCGACGGCTGCCGGGGCGTGAGGGAATGGGCGCCCTGCTGGCGTCCTTCCTCACCCGCCTCACCCAGCACCGACGGCCGGGCCCCGACCTCACCACCCCATCCGCTCCCGTAGCGGACCACGACAACGCCAGTCCGAGTGGATTCGCTTTTCGGACTCACTGCCATTAGCGTGTCAGACGTCAAGTAAGTTCGATTTTCGTACTGACAGGAGCAGTCCATGCCTTCCGTCCTGATCACCGGGGCCTCCAAGGGCATCGGCCGGGCCACCGCCACGGAGTTCGCCGCCCGCGGCTACCGCGTCATCGCCACCGCCCGCGATCCCCGTACGCTCAAAGACCTCGACGTGGCGCAGCGGCTACGCCTCGACGTCACCGACCAGGCAACCGTCGACGAGGCGGTCGCCGCCGCGGGCGAGGTCGACGTGCTGGTGTCCAATGCGGGCGTGATCTTCCTGGGCGCGGTCGAGGCCAGTCCGGTGGCCGAGATCGAGCGGCTGTTCTCGCAGAACACCGCCGGCGCGATCCGGGTCGCGCAGGCGCTGCTGCCGCAGATGCGCGAGCGCCACCGCGGACGCCTGCTGTTCGTCTCCAGCGTGGTGGGCCGCCTCGTCTTCTCGGGGAACGCCGCCTACTCGGCCAGCAAGTGGGCACTTGAGGCCCTGGCCGAGGCGCTGGCCATCGAGACCAGCCCGTTCGGGATCCACACCACCCTGCTGGAGCCGGGTACGGTGAGCTCGGGCGCGCTCGACGCCCCGCTGATCCACCGGCTGCCCGACGACCCCTACACCACGCTGGCCACCGACAGCATGGACCGCGGCGGCTCCATCACCCCGGAGCAGGTTGCCCGCGCCGTCGCGGACGCCGCGGAACTCGACGCGCCGCCGCTGCGACTGCCGATCGGCGACCAGGCCGCCGCGGTCCTCGCGGCCCGTAAGGCCGCACCCGAGGATGTCCCCTTCGTCCCTGGTTCCTGAGCACACCGACCGGACAGGGTCCAGTTCCTGAGTACGCCGGCCCGGCAGCCCGCAGCCCGACAGCCCGCCGGCCCGGCAGTCGGTCGTGGCGACCCGGACCACGACCGAAGTCGGGTCGTCCGGCTGAGCAGCGGGCGGGCGGGCCGCTCAGGAAGTGCGGAGCACCGGGGTCACGTGGCGTTCGCCCCACTGCCGCAGGGAGCGGAGGACGGGTGAGAGGTCCTTGCCGGCGGCGGTGAGCAGGTACTCGTCGCGGGGCGGGCGCTCGGAGTACTGACGGCGCTCGATGAGCCCGGCGTCTTCGAGCTTGCGCAGACGCAGCACGAGCGTCTCTCGCGGGGCGCCGGTGTTGGCCTGGATGTCGTTGAACCGGTGGACGCCGAAGCCCAGCTCGCGCAGCACGAGCAGCGTCCAGCGCTCGCCCACGACATCAAGCGCGTCAGCGATGGAGCACACCCGGGGCGCTCCCAGGTTCGTTGGTTCGTTTTTTCGACTCACCCTGCAACGGTAACGCAGGAAGGTGAGTCCGCAAATCGCACCTACCGGACGAGGTCCCTGACGAGGTCAGGGTGCCAGGCGAAGCGCGGTTACGGCGTCACCTTCGATCTCCGGGAGCCGACAGGGACCGACCGGGGGCCGGCGCGGGCCGACACGGGCCGACGCGGGCCGCGACGCGGATCAGGCCCGGTGCTGATCTCTCAGCACCGGGCCTGACCTATGGTTCCTTCATCCAGCAGTGGTGGTGGTTACGCCGGGTCGATACGGAAGACGCTGCCGCCGATGGCGAGCACGTACAGCTCGCCGTCACCGCCCTCCACGAACGAGATGACCTCGCCGCCGTTGACTCCGAGGTCGCTCTCTCCGGTCACCTCGCCGTCCTCCATCTGCAGAGTGCGGACGGTGCCGTCGCAGTAGTCGCTGAACACGTACTGCCCCTTGAGGTCCGGGATCGCCTCGCCGCGGTAGACGTATCCGCCGGTGACCGAGCAGCCCAGCCCGTTACGGTCGTACTCGTGGACCGGCGGCACATGGTTCGCGGGCTCCGTGCCGCCCCGGAAGGGATGGTTGCCCTCCATCCCGGACCAGCCGTAGTTCTCGCCGCCGTCGCTGTCCGCCGGGGCCCAGTCGATCTCCTCCCAGGCGGTCTGGCCGACATCGCCGATCAGCAGGTCGCCCGTGCCCGCGTCGAAGGAGAAGCGCCACGGGTTGCGCAGCCCGTACGCCCAGATCTCGTCCTTCGCGTTCGGGTCGTTCACGAACGGGTTGTCCGGCGGAATCGCGTACGGCTCGCCGCCGCTCGGGTCGATCCGCAGCAGCTTGCCGAGCAGTGTGTCGAGGTTCTGCCCGTTGCCGTGCGGATCGCCGCCCGAGCCGCCGTCGCCGAGCGCGATGTAGAGGTAGCCGTCGGGGCCGATCTTGATGTCGCCGCCGTTGTGGTTGGAGTACGGCTGCGTCTGGGTGATGACGGTGCGCCGGGTGTCCGGCTGGATACTGCCGTCCTGCACGGCGAACTCGTCGACGGTGCTGGTGCCTTCGAGATCCGTGAACGAGATGTAGAAGTGCGCGAACTCGTTGTCGAACGCGATACCCAGCAGGCCGCGTTCGCCGTCGGTGGTGGTCTCGTCGGATATGTCGAGGACGGGCTGACCGAGCCCATCGTCGCCCAAGACCCGTACGGTGCCCGCGCGTTCGGCTATCCAGACCGTGTCACCGGGCCCGGCCGCGCCGGCGATCGGATTCTGAGCTGTGGCCACTTGCTCAAGCGTGACCTCCGCCGCCTGACGTGGGGCGGCGGGCTCGTCTGCGAACGCCGTGGCTAAGGTGAGGGAAGCAACGAGACAGATGGTGCCGATGATCGCCGAGCTTCTGGTGCGAACTTTCACCGTGACCCTCCTAGAGGCGGCGAATGGGGGGAACCCAGCTGCTTGGGGCAGAGTTGCATGGGCGTCAGCCCGTGCCAGCACGCAACCTGGGTGGGGGGATTGTGTGCCGCTGGCCACGGATGAGGATACAGGGACAGGGGCGGCTTGGCGTAGACCAATGCTCCAACCCTGCCCGTCTCGGCCGTCATCGGTGCGTGGTCGAGAGGACGGTGTCCTGGCTGGCGGGCTGCCGCCGTCACCACCGCCGCTACCAACACAAGGCCGAAAACTTCCTCGCCTTCGCCGGCACAGAGGCAGCCCTCATCCGCCACCGCCGCCTCATGAAATGAAGCAGCTTCCCACGCGTGACACGCCTATGGTCTCTCACATGTTCGAAACGATCCGGTGGCGCTGTCACGTGCGCGCTACCGACCGCCGCGGTGCCGAGCATGTGGCCAGGCGACTTGGGACTCAGTTGGACGGCGCCGTTCAGATCGAGCGCTACGAGCGGTACTGGAAGTTCCCCGAGCTTGCCGAGATGCGACTGGTCTCCCCACTTCGGTGCTCCACCCCGGAGACCGCACTCCTCACCACTCTTCAGTACGCATGGAGGATAGCGACACCCTGGAGCCTCGGAACTCCAGGACCAGGCAACGAGTTCGACAAACGATGACGCCACGAGCGACGGGCAGGCACCGCCCGGTCACTGTCACAGCCATCCGTCATGCTCTGCGGCATGAACGAGAACGCCTTCTGGCAGCTCATCGACGACTGCACCTCGTCAACGCCCGACCCGGATGCCGAACAACTGGCAGCGGCACTGACAAGCCGTCTCTCAGCCGGCCCGCCGGCGACGGTCATCGGATTCGCCGAAGAGCTGTCGTCGGCGCTCTACCGACTGGACCGCAAGGAGTACGGGCACGACCTGTCGAGCGACAGCTTCCTGTACACCCGCGCAGCGGTCGTGGCCGCCGGCCGTGAAGCCTACGAAGCGCTGATCCGCGATCCGCAACTGTTCACTCCCTACGTCCGAGACCTCATCTGGGCAGAGAGCCTGCTCTACGTGCCGGACGAGGCGTACAGACGCATCACGGGTGAAGAGTGGGACCGCAACACCCGCTACTCCTACGAGTCCTACTCAAACACCGCGGGATGGGCCGATGCATAGCCCCGACAGCCTCCATCACACCAGAAGAAACGACATCCAAGGCCCACACTTGGCCGCGCTCCGTGACGCGCCGATAGGCTCCCGCTATGTACGAGTACCACGGCTGGATCACCATCCGTGACAGTGCCGCGGACGACGAGGACGACGGCCGGCTGGCGGAGATCGTCGAGAGTCTCCAGCACCACATCCAGCAGATCGCCGGCCCCTACCTTCTCGACCTCCGGTGGATGAACGGCGAGCCCTTCCTCCATATGGGAGGCTTCTCCAACCACCGCACCTCACCCGAGATCCTCGACCTGTTCAGCCATGTCGGCACGATCGCTCCGGGCTCCTACGGCCTCCTCCACCTGCGCGACGACGAAGATCCCGCCCATGACAACGAGGGCCGTGTCCTGAGGCTGGCCCGCCGCTCTTGCGTACAGGCCGGACCGCTCTGGGCGCCTCCACCTCTTTGACGTGGCATCTCGGCAAAGGCCCACCGCCGCGGTCTCGTTGGACGGGTGGGCGGCACACCCGTTGTTGATCCATTCGATGCGGGCGGCATCCGGCAAGGGTCAGCAACTCGGTTCTGACGCAGCAGTAGACGGCAAGGCCAAAGCAGGTGCGTTTCCTGGTACGAGTCCTTCGCAAGCAAGGTGCGGGGGCTCAGTCCTTGAGGCAGCTTCCCGAGTCGATGATCTGCGTCTCGCCGTTGTTCCCCCAGTACATGGCGACGACGTAGCGGGTATACCGCCACCCGCTGTTCGTATTCGCCTCGGCAAGCAGCTTCTCGCAGCCGGTCTTCTCCACCACATCGGTCAGGTGGGACTGCTGTGCGCGGCCTCCGAGCGGCCCGTAGCCGTCCTCGTGCGCCCACACGTACATCGCCTGTTCCACCGGGTCGAACCCGAGCTGGACGGTGCCTGTACCGAGAGGTTCCAACCCTGCGTCGGCGGCCCTGGCATCCCACGCGCCATACAGGGACTTCACGGTGGCGTCTGCGACGCGGATTTCCTCCTTGTCGCTGCTCGGGATTCCGGCGGTTGCCAGGCCGAAATGGTCACCCCGCCATCTTCCGGCGATCTCGCGGGTGCAGCCGTCGGCGGCGTCCCCGAATCCGAGGACCGACTCGTCGCCTCCCTGCTCTCCGTACAGCCAGTACACAGAGAACCGCCCGTACGGCCACACAGCAGGCTGATCTCTCAGGCGGCGGGAGTTGACCGTGCAGGCGGCCATCTCTCCCACGCGACGGAACATGTCCTGGTGATCTTCAGGTATCTGCGGAATGGGACCGGCGGTGACCACCACGGTTTGCGCCTCGCGGTTGAAGCTGACCTCAGGAATCGCCTTCTCCCAGCCTTTGGTAGCGAGCATCGCTTTGGCGAGGTCCCGGATCTCCTGCGTTGCGGCCTTCTCCTCCGAGGTCTCAGCGCGGGTGCTCGTCGCCCACTCACCAGGCTCCGGCTGGGTCTCGTCGTCGGAGCGGGTGTAGGCCGGGTTGGGCACCGAGGCGAGCGCGTCTTGGACCGACCGGGCCGTTGGAGTGCCGGTGGTCTGCGCGACCGAGGTGGGGTGGGGGTCGGCGCTGACCGGGTGGGGGTCGGCGCTGACCGGCAGTGTGGGCCTGGCCGTCGTGGTCCTGCCCGCGCTGCCGCCCTTCGAGGGGAAGGCGAGGGTACCCCCTGCGATGCCGCCGATGACGGCCGCGGCGGTGATGACGGCGATGACCGTGCGCTTCCGGGACGACGGGCGAGGGACGTACCACATGGGATCGTCCAAGGTGGGCATCTCCCACTCAGCCTCGATGAGGTCGCCGACCAGCGTCGGCTCCATCCCGGCCAACGCCGGGAGAACTTGCGTGGCCTGGGCGGCCAGCAGGCCGGCGCACTTCTCGGCGGCCTCTTGGGCGGTCGGCCGCTCGTCGGGGTCCTTGGCGAGAGCCTTCTCCACGATCTCCCGCAGCGTTTCAGGGAGACGGTCGAGGTCGGGGGCTTCGGACATGACGCGGTACGCGACCACATCCGGGGCTCCGGTGCCGAACGGGAACCTTCCGGTGGCGGCGTACGCGACGAGCGCGCCCCAGGCGAACATGTCTCCGGCTGGTCCGGCGGTGCCCGTGCGGTAGTGCTCGGGGCTGATCCAACCCGGTGTTCCGGTCATCACGCCGGTGCGAGTGACGGAGGTGCCGTCGGCAGCGTGAGCGATGCCGAAGTCCAGAACACGGGGACCGGCGGGGGTGAGGATGACGTTCTGCGGCTTCACGTCCCGGTGCACCACACCGGCTTGGTGGATCGCGGCCAATGCTTGGACTGTACCGGTCGCGAAGGCGTAGAGGCCGCCGCCGGTGAGGGGACCGTGAGCGGTCAGGTGCTGGTTCAAGGTCGGACCCGGTGCGTACGCGGTAGCCAGCCACGGGGCCGCTGCCTCCGGATCAGCCGCCAGCAGCGGTATCAGACAGGGGCCCGTGACACGGGAGGATAAGGCGGCTTCGCGGCGAAACCGGGCCCGGAACTCAGGGTCTTCGGCCTGCGCCGGGTGGATCACCTTCACCGCGACCCGCGCACCCTGCGGGTCCAGCGCGGCATGGACGGTTCCCATACCACCCGAGCCGAGACGGCCGATGATCCGGTAGGGGCCCACCTTCTTCGGGTCGCCTGGACGGGCAGGCAGGACCCGCCCGCCGGAGCCGATAACGCTCACAGGGGTTGTTCCCTTCCATGTGGTTGAGTTGGGAGGAGGGGCTGGACAAAGCACATTTCGGGATACGCCCGGCCAGTTCCTCCAGTCTGACGGCGGATGCTATCCGCACTTCGCCCTGCTGGAGCAGGCCGTCTCAAGACCCCGACCTACGCCTCGTGGGCGAACCCGATCGAGGCGCGCTTCGGACCGCTGAGGCAGTTCACCATCGCCAACTCCACCCCGGACGCCCACGCACGACCGCGGCCTGACCAAAACGCTCCGGGCGGTCACACCGCCAGCGCCGTGTGCAGCGCGTTGAACGCCTCACGGAGTTCCGACGTGGCGATCGGATCGATCTCCATCTGCAAGTGACAGACGGTGTCGTCGCCGTTAGGGGTCAGGCGCACGAAGAAGGCAAAACTGTCCCCGACTGGCTCCGCGTTCAGCGTCAGCGGATTGTCCCGGCCCGAAGTCACCGCCGTCGAAAAGCGGACACCCGACGGAGTGCGCAGGTGAGAGAGCATCCTCGCTGCGAAGTCCGCAGCCTCCGCAGCGCTGAGATCCGCGGTGAAGTCAGCCGTCAGGCAGGAGCTCCAGTCTGCGGTGATCTGCCAACTGCTCCCACCGGTCCGAGCCAGTTCCAGCCACGCATCATCGCTGCCGAGGCGTATCCGCGGCTGTTCCATCGTCGCCCTCCGCCTCCATGCCTGGGCTCAAGATCCTATGGGGCGGATCTCCGTCGTCGGAAGTCGTCGCATGTCGTCCGCCCTCCCCGCAACCCGGCGAACCCTCCCGCTCAGAGCACCAGCTGACTCTTCGCCCCCCGAGGAGTGCGTTATTTGGTGTAACGTTAAGAAATTTCTGATCAGTAACTCAAAATCAGGGATCATTGTGGCTATACGCGTTCGATCACGCGTCGACTTGGAGCGGAACGACGAAGCCCTGCTGAGTTATCCCGAGCGCCCGTATACCGTCCGCATGAGATCCATGTCCGGCGGTCGCATATTGATCGGGGTGGGCGGGGTAGACGTACCGCGCTCCGCCGTGGCGGCAAAGGCGGAATTTCTGAGCGAGTTGCGTAGGGGTGCGATCGAATTCTTTCGAGGTGTTCTCCGAACGTCACCCAAAGAGGAATGGTCGTACCGCCGGGACCTGACGCGAGCCATGCGGCTCGCCGCCTGCTGAGCGAGTCCACTCACTCCAATCCGGCTGAACAAGATTCAAGAAGCGCGGGCAAGGACCGGCGTTCGGCCACTTCCCGGGATTTCGAAACGTTTCCCGTGCGGCACGAGCGCGGCCTGGGGCCTTGCCACCGCTGGGCGGGGCATGTCGTAGGCGCCGGCCCATCGGAGCCACTCCGCGAGAGGAAACCCCGCGGCAAGGCGGAGCCGGACGGCCTGGCCGCGGGGAGGAGAAGCAAGGGCGGATATGGGTACGGAGCCCTTGGCCCGCGCGGGCACCGGGCAATCGGAATCGATGGTTCGCCTCCCTCCCACGGCGCCGGCCTCGCGGCCTTTTCGCTTCCGTCCGGGGAATCGGACCCCGCTAAAACCCTTGGCGCAAGCCTCACGCTCCGTGCATGTCTGAAAACTCCCGTCCACCTCAGCGGCGGGCTTGCGCTGCCCGCCGGGAGGCCGCGAGCCTGTGGCGGACCGGTGGGGCGGGAGGGGGAGGGCGCTATGACCGTCGGCGACGAGGACATACATAAATGCGACATGGAAGTGCCCGTCAGGGCTCGCTTCAACTGCATGATTTTATTCCTGCGTAAAAGATTCGGTCAGTACAAAGCAACGCAGAAATTCGATGAGCGCCTCTTCCGGGTCGATTTCCAGCTGCCTGAGGACGAGGGAAACCTCGTGGTCATGCTCTACTTCCAGAAGGAGGATCTTTACCTTCAAGGGTGGGCGATCGATTACAATGGCAAAAGCAGGTACTTTGCCGCCGAAGGGGGCGTGGTCCCCCAGGAGACAACCCGGAGCGGAAATGGCACCATTTCGCTCAGTTACGGCACGGAGGTCTCGAAAGTCCAGCTGGGGCAGAGGGAGCTGACGGCTCAGCTGAAAGTCCTCCATACTTATCTGTTCAAGGTGGTGAAGGCGGAGGAGCATTCCGGCAGGACCCCGGACGAGAAGGATCTGGGAAAGGCGGAAAAGGCATTCCATACGCTTGCCAGGATGACGGCCGAGATGGCCCGGTTCGATGGGTTCTACCGGAATTTCCTGGGGTTGTGGTCAAGTGGATGGAGTCAGTCGACCGCCCTCCCGATGGACCTTCCAGGAGTCACCAGAAAAGAGACCCAGCCTTTCGAAGAGGCAATAAAGAACTGGGCCAAGCTGTCGAAGAAAGCGCGCGGAGGAACCGATTCCCTGACCTATCAGGGAAGTCCCGTGTCCCAGGCCGAGGCCGAGCTGATCCTGATGGACGGCGCCCGGCACGGCGAGCCGAGGCCCTAGTGCCGCAATCCGATGGAGGGGGTTCGGTGGATCTCGATGCCCTGAAAACGCATATATCGAGTCTGGGGAAGCCGCCGGCGCTACGCGCCGCGGACGACGCGCTTCCCACGCAACTGCGGGACATGCTGGCCACGTTCACGAACGGCACCTGCCAGGGCGCGGCCGGCTCGGGGGAACCGCAGGTCGATGACGAACGTACGAAACTGACGCTCACGCTCACCTGTGCGTCCGCCGCCTGGCCCGCCGATGGGCGTGTGACGCTCACGGTGACCGGTGTGACGGTGACCGTGCCGGCGGAAGGTTCCGTCACCATGACGCTCAGCGGCACGTTCGACCAGGTCGAGGTCGTGTCCACCGTGACCGCGGACGAGGACGGACGGCTGACCGCCGCCGTACGGCCGCGGCAGTCGGGGGCGTTCGCCGGCGCGCTGGAGGATCTGGGCGGACGTCTCTCCGACACGACCGTGTGGCAGAGCGCCCGGAACGGGCTGCGCGAATTCGATTTCGCTCTCCGGGATGTCGCCGGATTCGACTACCGCCTGGTGAGGAAAAAAGGAGCCGCACCGGTCGGCTACGAGGTGACGTCCATGGCGGTCGTCGCCGCGCTCGACATCAAGGCGCTCCCGCTGGACATCGCCCTGTGGCTGCCCGATCTGCGCGTCACCGGTGCGTTGCGCGATCACAAGCCGCTCGATGTCCGGTCGCTGCTGGAGTCGTTCGGCATGCCCGTGGGCGATGTGCCCGGAGCAGCGGCCATCAGCGAGCTGTCGTTCGCCGCCGCCCTCGGGGAGGCGTACATCGTCCGGATGAAGGCCACGGGCGACTGGGAGATCGGCCCCTTCGCGGTCACGGCCCTGTCCCTGGAGCTGTACTACGACGAGGTCCAGAAGTTCGTGGCCGGCGTCGCGGGCACCGTCGAGATCGGTTCATCGATCAGCATCGATGTCTCCGCCGCGCAGCTCGGGGGCGCGACCGGCGGCTGGACCCTCAGCGGCGGCATCGTGGCGGGTGGGTCCATCGGCGTGGGCGAGGTGATCGACGCCTTGCGTCTGCCCGATGTGCCGCAGCCGCTCAGAACGCTGGAACTCACCAGCCTCTGGCTCTCCCACACCACAGGCACCCAGGTCTTCGACTTCCTCTGCCGAGGAGAGATCACCATCGCGGACGGGGTCACGGCCTCGCTCGGGCTGACGGTCACCCGCGACAGCTCCACGACACGGTACGGCGGGACGCTGTCCGTCGACGGCTTCTCCTTCGATGTCGTCTTCGACAAGGAGAAGTCCGGCACCGACATGCTCGCCGCGACCTATCGCGGTGCCCAGGAGGGCGCCCAGGTCGTTCTGCGGGACTGGGTCGCGCACTTCTCCGCCGATCTGGCGGCGGACATCCCCGAAAGTCTGCGCATCGGGCTGAAGGACGCCAAGTTCGTACGGGTCAAGCCCCCGAACGGCCCGGCGCGGTTCCTTGTCGGTATCGACCTCTCGGCGGGCATCGATCTCGCGCAGCTTCCGCTCGTCGGCGGATTCCTGTCGGAGGCGGGCACGCTGAGCGTGGAGAACCTCCAGGTCCTCTACTCCTCCGGTCTCTTCGACGCCGCGACGGCCGCCTCGGTCAACGGGCTGCTGGAGCAGGCCGGGGTGGTGCCCCTTCCGGCGGCCGGGCTGAAGGCGGGGCCGGCCGCCCTGGCCGAGCTGCGGATCGGGCAGGAGACCACACCGGTCGCCCTCGGCCTGCCCTCCGGGTCCCCGGGCCCCTCGGGAGGAGGCGGACAGCCCGCCGCCCCCCAAGCCCCCACCGCCCCCACGGCACCTGACACCCCTGCGACGCCCGACACCCCTGCCCCCGGTGCTCCCCCGGCCCCCGGCAAATCCGGCGCGCCGGTCTCCAGTGGTGTGTGGGTGACGGTGCAGAAGCAGCTCGGTGTGGTCCAGATCAACCGGGTGGGTGTGCTGTACCAGCACAACGCGCTGCTGTTCGCCCTGGACGCGGGGGTCCAACTGGGCCCGCTGAGCCTCTCGTTGGACGGTCTGGCGGTCGGCTCACCGCTGGACAGGTTCGCACCGACCTTCCACCTCGACGGCCTCGGGCTCGGCTACGCCGCTCCTCCGGTGGAGATCTCCGGGGCCCTGCTGCACATCCCCGACGCCCAACTGGCCGACGGGGTGGCCTTCCAGTTCGACGGCACGGCGACGGTCGCCCTGCCGAGCTTCTCGCTGGCGGCCGTCGGCTCCTACGCGCAACTGAAGAACGGCCAGCCGTCGCTGTTCGTCTTCGCCCAGCTGGAGGCGCCCATCGGCGGCCCCCCGCCGATCCTGGTCACCGGGCTGATGGCCGGGTTCGGCTTCAACCGGGAGCTGGCACTGCCGAGCGCCGGAGAGGTATCCGGCTTCCCCCTTCTGATCCTGAACAAGCAGGGGCCCGGCTCCGGCGGGCAGAAGCCCTCCCACGTACTGGACGTCCTGGAGGGGCGTGAGCCGGCCGTGTCCGGTTCCCGGCCGAGGCAGTGGATCGCCCCGCGGCAGGGCTCCTACTGGCTGGCTCTGGGGGTGGAGTTCACCGTGGCCGAGGTGGTCAACGCCAAGGTGCTGCTGGCCGCGGAGTTCGGCCAGGAGCTGGCGCTGGCCGTGCTGGGGATCGCGACCCTCCAGCTGCCGATGCCGGCCGAGTCCGCCACCCGCACCTACGTCTACGCCGAACTGGGCCTGGAAGCGGTCATCCGTCCCCTCCGCGGCAGCTTCGAGCTGTCCGCGCAGCTGTCCCCGGCCTCGTACGTACTGACGCCCGCCTGCCACCTCACCGGCGGGTTCGCCTGCGCGGTGTGGTTCGGGTCCAACCCCAACGCCGGACAGTTCGTGATCACCCTCGGCGGCTACCACCCGGCGTTCCAGCGCCCCTCCTACTACCCCGATGTGCCACGGCTCGGCATCGACTGGGCGGTCAGCGACAATGTGTCGATCACCGCGCAGGCGTATCTCGCGGTGACGCCGTCGTGCGCGATGGCCGGCGCCAGGCTCAGCATCGTCTTCCACGCGGGCGGCTTCCGGGCGTGGTTCACCGCCCAGGCGGATGTGCTGCTGTCCTGGCGGCCGTTCTTCTTCAACGCGCGCATCTCGGTGAGTATCGGCGCCTCTTACCAGGTCGACGTCGGGTTCATCCATAAGACGATCAGCGCGTCGGTCGGCGCGACCCTGGAGCTGTGGGGGCCGCCGACCGGCGGCTCGGTCACCGCGCACTTCGCGTGCTTCTCCAAGACCATCAGCTTCGGTCCCGGGCGCTCCGGAACCGGCACCAAGTCGCTGGGATGGGACGAGTTCGGCAGCATGCTGCCGAAGCCGGAGGAAGTCGTCACCATCGCGCCGGTCAGCGGCGTGGACAAGACCATCGACGACACCGCCGGAAATCGTGGCAACAGCGGGAAGGTGTGGCTCGCTCGCTCCCGCGACCTGCGTTTCTTCACCCAGTCCGCGGTGCCGGCCAGCCATCTGCGGGTGGGACAGGCCCCGCTCGCCTCACCGGAGTCCGGTGACGGGCCGGGGGTCGACATCCGGCCCATGAACCGCACCGGCCTGGTCGGTGAGCACCGTCTGAAGCTGTACTACGAGGACACGCTCACGGCGATGGACGGCTGGACACCGGCCCCCCGCACCCATGCCCTTCCCGCGTCGCTGTGGGGCGCCCCACCGGTCCCGTTCAGCCAGACCCCCGGCGCGCCCAGCGCCGATGTGCTCCCCGGCCGGCCGGTCGGCTACGACATCCAGGCGCCCCGGCCCGAGCTGGCAGCCTCGCGCGGGGTCTTCCCGCTCAGCGAGTACGAGGCGGACGAGATCCCGCCCGGCCTGGCGCCCCTGCCCCAGCACCCCGCCGCCAACGGCGACTTCGTCTCCGTACCCGACAGCTCCTGCGTGGACCTCATCGGGCGCACCGACCGCGGCGAGGCGAGAACCGGACGCGACCAGGTGTACGCGGCCCTGGCCGACGCCAAGCTGCTCACCGGCGGGGGCGACACCCTGACCGCCCTGGCAGCGGGAGCCGGCCACTTCTACAGCCAGGCCCCCATGGCCCAGAACCCGTCCCAGGACCCAGGGAGCCGGACGTGAGCCCGAGCCCGCAGCACCCCGCCCGCGACACCATCCCCGTCGGAGACATCGAGCTGCACGACCACTATCTGCCCGCCCTGCCCGCGGGCGACTACCGGATCGAGGCCACCCACACACTGCGTACCAGTGCGGACGAGAACGCGCAGGTCGTCGGTGTCCCGTTCCGGGCCGTCCAGAGGTTCACCGTGCGCGCGCCCCAAGTGGCCATCGACACCACCGCGGTGGTCGCCAGACAACCCCCGGAGGCCTCCGGGGGCCGCTTCGCCGAGGTCCTGCCGCATCTGGTCCTCGGCGACCCCCTGCTGCCGTGGGAGCGCCCGCTGCGCGGGGCGTCGCGGACCACTCCGTGGCTGGCGCTGCTGGTCCTCACCGACGACCAGCTCATCGGGGGCACGACCGCCCCGACCCGCACGGTCTCCACCACGGTGGGCGGCTTCCTCGCCCCCGACCCCGCCGTACTCAAACCCGACCCGCCTCTGGAGGCCGACATCGGCCAGGACGATCCGTGCGACTTCATCGAGGTCCCCACGGCGGTGTTCCCCGAGGTGGCGCCCCGACTGGACGAGATGCGGTACCTGGCCCACAGCCGGGGCGCCAACACCGGGGACCGGCCCATCCTGGGCATCGAGGAGGACGGACTGTTCTCCGTCGTCGTCGCCAACCGCTTCCCGGCCGCCGCCCCGCCCGGCTCACCCCCCGACGCCGCGACCAAGAACATCGTGCACCTGGTCTCCCTGGAGGGCCACGAGAGGATTCTCGTGGACGATCCGGACTTCCAGGGCCGTACGTCGGTCGCGCTGCTGTCCCTGTGCAGCTGGTCGTTCTGGGCCTACCCCGACGGCAACGCGCACTTCCGCGCCCTCGCCGAGGGGCTCACCCGCACCCCGGACGGCTCCCGCCCGGCGACCCGCGAGGAGATGTGGCTGAAGCTCACCTCCCCGTACCAGGACACCGGCGACACCCCGGCCGCCCGGCGGCAGGTGGCCCGGCGGATCAACGACGGCTATGTGCCGCTGCCGTATCTGACCCGGTCGGGCGAGACCACCTACGGCTGGTACCGCGGGCCGCTCACCCCCGTACTGCCCCTGGCGACCGACCGGGTGGCGACGGCCACCACCGCGGACTCCCTCATCGGCTACGACCCCGCCTGGGGCAGCTTCGACGTGTCGCTCGCCACCGCGTTCGAGACCGGCCGGGCGCTCGCCCTGGCCGACGCCCCGTTCGCCCAGCACCTGATCGCGTTCAAACACGCCACCCGCGACCTCGCCGACACGCTCTACCACCAGGCCACCAGCAGCCATCTGCCGCCGGACCTCGGTGACCCGCGGCGGCCCTCGACCGCGCGCGCGGCGTTCGGCACGCTCCTCGACGGCCATCTGCTCACCACCCTGGGCGCGCCGCCGACAAGCCCCGACGGCACATGGTCGCCGCCGGCGCCCGCGGCCCCGCCGGGCGATCCGACCCAGGAACTGAGCGACTTCCTGCGGTCCGACGCCGCCCGCGCGGCCGTCACGCGGGCGCTGGAGGAGGACGACGGCCTCAAGGAACACCTCACCCCCGTCGTGAACTGGCTGGGACGGCTCCTGCTGCTCCACCCCGTGCCGTTCACCCATCTGGTGCCCGACGAGCGGATGCTGCCGCCGGAGTCGCTGCGCTTCTTCCACGCCGACCCGAACTGGCTGGACGCGCTGGTCGGCGGGGCCCTCGGCATCGGCGCGCAGTCCAGCCGCGACACCCTCCAGGACCGGATCGTGGCCGCCGCCGTCCGCGCGGCGGCGGCCTCCGAGGCGGCCGGGCACCGCGATACCCAGCGCGCTGGCCCCGACGGCGAGACGCCGGACACGCCGGCCCCGGCCCCCGGTTCCGTCTGCGGTCTGCTGCTGCGCTCGGCGCTCGTCTCCGGCTGGCCGAATCTCGCCGTACGGGCCAGCGACCGGACCGGCGAGCCGCTTCCGGTACTGCGGATGGACCATCTCTCGCCCACCGTGCTGCTGTGCCTGTTCGACGGAGTGCCCGCGGCGGTCGAACTCGGGGAACCCCAGGAAGGTTTCCGGTTCGGTGTCGAGGACGACGGTCTGATCCCGCTGCGGAACATGCTGCCGTCGCCGCACTCCGGCCGGGACCTGCCGCTCGGTGAGCAGCTCGGCCCCGATGTCACCTTCCCCGTCCTGGACCATCTCCGCCCCTCCGCCGACGGACACGTCCGGGTCCTGGACATCGGCTCGCTCGTCCCCGCGCTGGCAGCCGCCCTGGACGCCGCGCACGGCACCACCGTCGGCCCGGTCGGCCCCGCCGATCTCGCGATGCAGATGGTCAAGGTCCCCGAGGCCATCCGTTTCAACGGTCCCGAAGGAGGCTGATGATGAGCACTCGCCCCGCCCTCGTGGTCCCCGTCTCCCTCGACGCCCTTGTGGTGAATGCGGCCCTCCTGCGCCAGGACGGCTTCCGCACCTGGCGCCAGAACTACCTGGCCCTGGACGACTACGAGAGCCCCGAACCGGACGAGGGCGACCGGCAGAGCAACGACCCGCTGTTCGCACACACAGGGGTTCACCTGCACTGGACGCTGCCCAGAGGGCTGCGCCACGGCGTCGAGGACCCGGCCACCGGCGAGGTCCGCTACCCGCTGGTGCCCAACCGGTGGCTCGTCACCCGCTTCAGCGGCACCACCACACGCCGCGCCAAGGCGTGGGTGATCGAAAGCGACTGCCCGCACACGCCCTACGCCCGCCAGGAGGACCATCCCGTCGAGCACTCCAGCCCCTACCTGGTCACCGCCGACATCCTCCGCGACTGGCGGGCGAGCCCCGACGCCTACCGCAGCGCGAGGACATCGAACGCCTCCCAGGTCCATATCGGGCTCGCGTTCCCGCTCACCGACACGACGCCCTGGACGGAACGGGCCGCGCGGGACCCGCTGTTCCTCACCACCATGAACACCGGCGACCCGTACTTCACCACCTACACCCCGCACAACACCAACGTCTTCTCCTTCCTCGACGACCTCTCCGACCTCACCTCGGCGGACACGCTCGGCTATCAGGTCATCGGCTGGTACTCCAACCCGGACGCCGATGTGCTCGCCTCACGCCCGCCCGGCACCTCCTACGCCGACCAGCTCGCACACCTCGGCTGGCAGGACCCGCGCCTGACCGGCGACCCCGCCCTGGACCCCTCCGTCGCCCCGGCCGTCCGCAGCCTCTACCGGGGCCTGGCCCTGACCGTCCCCTGGAATCCGGCCGCCACCACGGCTCCCGCCCCCGACCCCCTCCACACCATCCAGGACAACGGCGCGCTCGACGTCGCCATCGGCAACACCACCGAGGACGCCTTCACCGCGCTCGCCGGACACGCGCTGCACGCCGCCGGCGCCCGGCCCGCCGCCGCGGACATGCAGCTGCTTCGCGCGTTCCTGCACAACCTGCTGTCCGTCGCCGACGAGAAGGGCGGCGACGAGCGGGTACGCCGCGGTGTCCACGGCGCCTCGTTCGGTGCCTCGTCGGGGGGATACCGCTGGACCGTGGCCCCGCCGCCCGCCGACGCGGCGGACGGGGGAACGACGCCGGAGCCCTTCACCCCGCCGGGCTGGCTGGCCACCCTCAACGAGGACCAGCGGCGGCTGGACGAGCAGCTCGGCGAGGTGCACGCGCTCCAGTGGCGGCTGAACGCCCTGTGGCTGAAGAACGGCCTCGCCGACGTACTGTTCCCGCCCCCCGGCGACGCGCCGGACCAAGAGCTGATGCGGGCGGAACTGGACCCCACCCGAGAGGGGTCCCTCGCGCACACGGTGCGCGTGAAGACCGTCCAGGCCCGCGCCCAGGCGGCCGAGGTGCCCCAGCCGGACCGGTCCGGGCCCCATGCCAACGCCCATGACGCGCTCCTCGCCGGGATCCGCTCCTTCGCCCAGGCCAAGGGGCTGGCCGAGGGCGCCACGCTCAAGGCCGTACCCAGGCCCCCGTACTGGCACAGCGGCAACCCCGTGGTGAGCCTGTCCGGGATCCGTCCCCCGGCCGATGCCACCGTCCCCGACGAGGCCGTGCCCGTACGGCCGCTCACCGACGACGCCTCCCCGCTGGTCAGCGCCGTCACGATCCGGGGAAGAGCCGTCACCGCGGCACCGGGACAGGGCCCGATGCCCGCCCTCCCGGGCCTCGGCGCGCTTCCGCCCGAGGTTCCCGGGCTGCTCGCGGAGTACTTCCTGCTGGACCCGGGCAACGCCCCCGCGCTGGCCGGGTCCACCGGTCTGACGGTGGACGAGGTCACCGCCGCCCTCGCGGCTCACCGCCCCGCCGATTACACCGGCGCCCTGCCCGCGCTGGGACTGGACCCCTGGGCCCAGCCCTGGGAACCGCTGTTCATGGAGTGGAAGGCCGCCTACCGCCACATCCCCCACACCGTCGGCGACCGGCGCTGCTGGGCCTTCGACGGCACCGACTACCGCTGCACACCGGACGCGGCGATCGAATCGGAGCCGGTCACCGTCAAGGGCATCTCCGCCCTCGGCCCGCACCCCCGCTCCCTGTTCGCCGCCCGGCTGAAGGAGTTCGTCTCCCACCACGGCTCCACCGACCAGCGCGCACAACTCGACACCTGGCTGTCGGCGATCGGCGACTGGGGCTTCCTCGCCCAGGAGCTGACCGGGTTCAACGACCGCCTCGCCGCCCGCGACACGCGCGCCTTCCGCCGCCCCACCGCCCACGACACCGGCTCCCCGGACATCGTCGGCCTCGCCGGCTACCCCGACGCCGAAACCGAGGACGGCCTGCCCGCCCGCTACCGGGGCCGGGTCACCAGCGTCCCCTACCTCCCCGGAGGCGACAGCGCCACGTTCCACGAGACCCGGCAGGGACAGATCTACATCGAAGAACTCTTCCTCTACGACAAGTTCGGCCGCGTCCTCGACGTCGTGAGCCCCGACCTCCAGTACGGCGGCCTGCACGACTACCGGGGCTTCCCGCTCACGATCGACGACGCCCTCACCACCGAGACCTCGCTGGTCCCCACCGTCGCCGCCGTCGCCCAGCTGCCGCCGCGCCCCCTCCAGCCCGCCCGGCTCGACTTCGAACTCCTCGACGGTCCCACCGGCACCCGTGTCGTGGACACGGCCGCCGACCCCAGCCCCGTCGCCGGCTGGCTCCTGCCCAACCACCTCGACCACAGTCTGCTGCTGTACGACCCGACAGGCCGGCTCCTCGGCACCTACCGGCTGCTCACCGGCCCCGACGGCCTGCGCACCGGCCAGTGGGAGCCCCCGCCCGACGGCACGGTCACCACCCTCGACCAGGTCGAAGCGCTCGCCCCGGCGGTCGCCGGCCTCCTCCGCTCCCGCGGACTCGCCACCGAGGCCAACCTCACCGCCTTCCTCGATGTCATCGACTCCACCCTGTGGACCACCGACCCCCTCGGCCGGCGCGCCGACCAGAACCTGTCCGTCCTCATCGGGCGGCCCCTGGCCCTGGTCCACGCCCAGCTCCGGCTGACCCTCGACGGACCGCCTATCCGCGACACCGGCTGGGCGGCCACCCTCGACCCGCCACCACCCGCCTTCACCTCCCAAGAATTCGCCGTCCGGCTCGGCGACCAGCCCGCCCGCGACGACGGCCTCATCGGCTTCTACCGCGCCTCCCCCGACGGGGGTTACGACTACGAACGCTTCGACAGCGTCACCGCTCCCGACGGCGAGCAGGACCACATCACCCGGATCGGCCAGCCCGGCACCGAGAACCCCCCGCAGGACGCCAACTACCTCCGTCTGACCTTCGGCGACCCCGCCCCCACCAGGCTGCTCCTGCTCCTCGACCCGCGCGCGGCCGTCCACGCCGTCTGCGGGATCACCCCCACCGCCACCGTCACTGTCCCGTCGCGGCACATCGACGAAGCACTCCGCCATCTCCAGGCCCTCTTCCGCTTCGGTCCCGTCCTCACCGGCGAACACGACCGCACCATCACCTTCCCCCTGCCGGGCGGCAAGCACGGCACCTGGTCCTGGCTGCGTCCCGGTCCGGCGCCGGGCCCCTGGACGCCGTACGAACTGGCCCAGCCGCTGCCGAACGCGCAGTTCGAGGGCGGCCCCCACCTGCTCGAAGACGGTCTGCTCCGCTTCCTCACCGAACCCGAACCCGAGCAGGAGCAGCAGTAACAACAGCAGCAGTGACAGCAGTTGGAACCAGCTAGGAGCAGCAGTCCGACCTTTCCCGGTCCCGTTATGTATCTGGAGGCCCCGTCATGCCCGACCAGCCCAACCTCCTGCTCGGCTACCGCACCTCCACCAGCCCGGCACCGCTCCAGGCGAGCAGCCCGGGAACCCCCACCCAGGGCCGTGTCAACCTCGCCGTCACCGACGACCAGCAGGATGTCTACTGCGACCAGATCCAGATAGCCGTCCCGGCCGACGATCACGGCGGGGGCGCGTACTTCACCGAGCAGCCGAACTTCTCGACGAGCAGCGGCCAGTGGACCGTCGCGTCCCTCCTCCAGGTGACCGGTGAGGAGCTGGGCCTGGCCCAGAGCGGCAAGTTCTACCGCGCCACCTTCCGCTCCGCCGACGAGGAGTACGACCTGATCGGCGACACCCTGGACTTCGGCCTCAGCGGCCCGCTCAGCGCCTCCACCGGCCCGCTCGCCTATTACCTCCAGGAGCACTCCGGCACCACGCCCGACCGTGACGGCTACACGAAGAAGTCACGCGTGCTGACCCTGACCGTCACCGAGCCCGTGTTCTATCTGCACAGCTTCCTGGCGCGCGGTGAGGGCGAGGCCACCGTCCCGCGAACGAAATTCACCAGCGGCAGTTCCGTCCGCCTCACCTGGGAGAGCAACGGTACGTACTTCCGGCTGTACGACGGCGACGGAGATCTCGTCCAGGAAGGGCCCGAGACCTACTGCCCCATCGGCTACGGCGTCATCAGCATGGACACCACCTTCACGCTGGTGGCGTCCATGTCCCCGGAGACCGAGGGGGGCGGCTTTGAGCCGATCTACCAGTACGCCACCCTCACCCTCACCATCACCGACCCGACCCTGGAGGGACTGACCGTCCGGGACGACATCACGGCCCGTTCGGGGCTCGACGTGAGCGGGCGCATCTCCGCCGGCAGCGATATCACCATCGACGGGGATACCACCGTGCGCTCCCGCCTCTACGTGGAGGAAACGCTGAGCGCCCTCGGCGACCTGAGCGTCGACGGCGACACCACGGCCCGGGGCAGGCTCGACGTGAGCGGATACCTGACCGTGGAGGACTCCCTGACCGCCAACAGCGATCTCACCGTCAACGGCGATCTGACCGCCAACGGCTATGTCACCGCCGTCAGCGACGACAAATACGTCCGGATCCGGGAACTACGCGGCCCGTACGGCGAGAAGATCTCCGTCAACAGCTCGGTCGACGTGCTCTCGGACAACGACTTCGTCATCCGGGAAGGGCTGAGCGTGGAGAAGGACATCAAGCGCGGCGGCAGCGGAGTCCTCGCCGACGGCGACGACATCGGACTCAACAACACGTACTACGAGGGCTGGCTCTACGCCACCATGTTCGTCAGCGACAACCGCCGTACGACGGCTGTGTGGAACCCGGGCGACCGTGTGGTCGAGTCCTCCTGGCGGGTCTCGCGCGACTGAGACCGCGCCCTCTACGGCCGTTCGGTCATCCGGCCGTGCTGCCCCTGATCGCCGATCACGGCGCCCGGCACGACCGCGAGTGCGAGGACGCGTGTACGTGCCGGGCGTCACGGGCCGGGCGGGGCGTCGAACACGCCCCGGGACCGGTCAACTCACGATCGCAGCCCCGACGTCAGAAGCGGCTTCGGGCAATTCGGGGCCGTGTCCGGCGAGGAGAGGTGAGGAGCGAGGGTCCGGCCGTCGGCCTCATCGCAGTGCCGGTGTCCGGACCGGATTTCCGCGTGGACCTGACGCACTTGCTCACTGCGTCGGGCGTGGTAGTCGGCGAGCCACCCTCTCACCCCGGCGCCCGATGTGTCCGACTCCCCCAGTGCGACGGCGTCCTCCAACGCGTGATGCACACCCGACGCTTCAAGCAGACGTGCCGGATGCGCGGTGTCGGCGACCAGGGCGATCCTGCCGGATGCCCAGGTTGACGTCTTCTCCCGCCGGCGGACCGTCCACGCCCGCCAGTACTCCCCCATCGTCAGAACGTTGCGCGCCGCGTATCCGATCTCCGGAAAGGCCGCCAGCACCTGTTCCAGATCCAGTCGCGCGCCGAAGAGGCGGGCACCGGTGTGACAGTGCCGTGTGGCGGAGATACTCAGATACCCGTAGTCGGGCAAGGGGTAGTGCGACACATGCCAGCCGCTCCCCACCCAGGAAGTGGCCGCGGCCTCCTGCCGTGCGCCGACCGCCGATTCCATGGGAACGACGGTGCGATAGACCGCGACTTCCCCTTCTGAGACATCACCGGCCCACTCCGAATCCTTGGGGGCGATGGAGCGGGCGCCATCCGCGAGGATCAGAGCGTCCCCCGTGACAGTGCGTCCGTCGGCGAGCGCGACCGTCACCGACTCACCGTGCTGGGTGTAGCCGACCGCGCGGCTGTCTGTGCGCAGTTGAACGGAACCCACATCCCAGCAGGCTTCGAGCAGCGGTTCGTACACATCGAGCCGGTGAGCCGTCGCGTGAGCCGGGCACGAGCGCCGACGGCACCCGGGTAATGCCACCGAGGTGACCAGTTCCCCGGTCGAGCCGTCCATGACGTGGAAATCGTCGATCATCAGCGACCGTTCCCGTACAGCGTCCCCGACTCCCAGTTGGTCCAGCAACTGGAAGGTGCGGGGCACCAGCCGGACTCCCAGCCCGCCTTCGGTGAAGACCGGTCGCTGCTCCAGCACAACAACGTGATGGCCTCGCCTTCCCAGAGCAACCGCTGTGGCCAGACCACTGATGCTGCCGCCAGCAACCAGAATTCGCATGCCTCGATGATGGTCCCCGAGGGGCGGATCGGGCGATTCGCCCAAGCAGCATGTGTCAGATCCTGTCGGAGAGGTGACACGGATCGAAAGGAAGATGTTTAACCAACCCCGCGCCCGACTCGTCCTGGTTGTAATGAGTAGTCCATACGCTCCATCGAGGCCATGCACTGGCTCCAGGGGCGAACGCGTGCCCTGGCGGCGGCTATCACCTGGGCGACGTGCGCGGCCGCCGCCAAGGTCATGTGCCGGTGCCAGCCGTCGGAGCTTCGCCCCTCGTAGTCGAAGGTCCCCACATGTGACGCGGAGCTCGCGAAATCCCGTTCGACGCGCTCCGGGAATTTGGCGAGGCGCAGCAGAACCCCCAGGGGAGTCGCCGTCAGGTTCGTGAGCCAGCTGTGCACCGCCTGCCCCTCTCCGGAGTCCCACTGCCCGAGCAGCAGCAGCGGCCGGCCGCCCCATTCCACCCGGACGCCGGCGACCAGGCTGGTACGTACGAGACCCGTCGCCGGGTCCGTCCACTCCACGGGACGCCGTAGCATGCCGTTCTGGCGAAGCAGTCGGGCGGCGGGAAGCGAACGGCGCGCATGCCCCGGCCCCTGGTCCAGGGGCAGATGGGCCGGTACGGCGGCGAGCAGGGGCGCGCCCACTCCCATGTACCGATCGAAAACCGGGCGCAGATCGGCCCCCGGGAGGTTCAGGACGACCGGACGAGGCCCGAGTGGATGCTGGTCGACTCCCAGAGTCGCCGCCGCGACGCACTCCGCGATCTGTTCGCCGTCACGCAGCAGGTTCCACTTCACCGGCACCGTGGCGTCCTTCGCGACCCCCCACACCCCGATGGCCTGCTGCCCTCTGGACGATTGCGGGCCGGACGTGTCGTCAGGACCGGCCCGGTGAAGGCGCTGCGTCCTCCCCTTGGGGACCGGCACCGATCCCACCACCCAGGCGGCGAACCGTAACTCGTTGTCGGCATAGTGCCGAAGGGCCGTGCTGAGCGGTTCCCAGTCCCACGTGGACGAGGCTATGAAGTGATGGAGACTCTGCGCCAGTTCGGGGCCACCGACATGAGAGGCTATGTTCCGGACCGACTTACGGCCCTCCGCCGCGACCAGTCCGCGCAGATACTGGTCCCCCCTGAGCCGTTGGTCGCTGCGGGGCAGGTGGGCGAAGAGCGCCCCGGACAGCTCGCACAGGACACCGGCGTTCCTCGGGACGGACGACACGGCCGGCGGTGAGGTGACAGACCTCCCGGATCGCACTGTTCGCGGCGGATTGCGCATAAGAAGTCCCCAATGACTGCTTGGTGTTCCGGATGTGACGCGGAGTGCCGCACAACAGGACGCCACGGTCGAGTGCGGCCGGCTCCAGATGGAACAGCCCGCACGACCCGTACGGCAGCGCACAGTACGCCACGGTACGTGCTTCTCAGATGTTCGGGCGCTCGCCCGGCCCGCACCGCCCCACTCACCCGAGGAGGCCCGGCCTCGTGAAGTGGGCCGAGCCATCCGGATACGTGACCCGCCCGGCCCGCCGACCGGCCGGGCGCGGTCATGGGCGGGCAGCCGCCTGCCTGGCCGGCCCGGACACGGGTCGGGTTATTGCGTTTTCTGGGGAAGCCCGGTGTCGGCGGTGCCCGTGTCGAGCGCCGCGGATTCCGCGGACACGCGACGTCCGCGGGCCCACATGGCCAACGAGAGGATCAGAGCGAGGGAGGTGGCGAGGGCGGCGGTCAAGGTGACGGCCCGTACGCCGAAGTCGAGGTCGATGGTCGTGCCGCCGAGCCATGCCCCGAGCCCGTTCCCCAGATTGAAGGCGGACACATTGGCCGAGAGCGCGAGGGCCGGCGCCGCGGAGGCCACGGAGAGAATCCGCGCCTGAAGCGCCGGAATGATGGAGAAACCGGCAGCACCGAACAAGAAGAGCGCGATGACCGCGGGAAGCTGGTGGGGGCTGGCGACCCAGAACAGCAGGAGTGCGACGAGCAGCGCCGCTTGGGCGCGCAGGACTCCGCGCATGACGTTGGCGTCCGCGGCCCGGCCGCCCAGGATGTTGCCCAGCACCGATCCGATTCCGAAGACGATCAGCAGAACGCCCACCATGGGAGCGGCGAAGTGCCCCACATCGCGCAGCAGGGGCGCCAGATACGTCGACGTGGTGAAGACCGCCCCCTGGGCAAGCACCGTGATGAGCATGGAGAGTTGGAGACTCCCGTTGCGGAACACCTTCAGCTGTTCGCGCAGCGAGGCATCCTCCGCAGCCGTCTCGCTCCCGGTGGACAGGTTTCTCGGCACGAACTTGTAGACGAGAAGAGTGCACAGCACGGCGAAAGCGGTGATGAAGACAAAGGTGGCCCGCCAGCCCAACTGCTGGCCGATGAAAGTCCCGATGGGAGAGCCGAGCACATTGGCGAAGTTGAAGCCCAGCGCGATCTTGGCCATGGCGGTCGCCTGTTTGTCCGGCGGGGACATGAGAGCGGCCACATGCCACGCCACGGCGGCGAAGGTGCCATGGCTGAAGGAGGTGAAGACACGCGCCCCCATCAGCGTCGCGTAGTTGGGGGCCAGCGCCGCGACCACGTTTCCTACGATGAAGATGCCCATCAGGCCGAGCAGCAGGGCCTTTCGGGACCGCTTCACGGTCAGCATGGTGATGACCGGGCCGCCGATGGTCACGCCCAGCGCGTAGCCGGTGACCAGGAGGCCGACCGTGGGGATGGACACGCCCAGATCGGCCGACATCTCGGGCAGGATCCCGGCGATGACGACCTCGGCGGTGCCCACACAGAAGACCCCGAGCATCAAGGCCAATAGGGGCAGTGGCATGGCGATCCAAGCCTTTCTTAGGGGAGCCGATCGCTAAGATGTATGCGATTGCATGCAAATCATGGCCGAACAAGAGGGTATGGTCAACCGCCGCAAGGAGTTACGCTGGGCTGCGGGGACGGTTGGGCACACGCAAAGCTCGTAGGACTCAGCGAAGGGCCACGTCAATGGAGACTTGGGGACCGGCAAGTGAACGGGACGAGATTGCCCTCTGGCGGCAGCTCTCGCGCTTGACGGAGCAGGTCAACTCGACGGTCGGCAGGCGGTTGACCCGCAGTCACGGGGCCACCATGGGCGAACTGCTCCTCCTGCTCTCCCTGTCGGAGCAGCGGGACGGCACTCTCCGGATCTCCGACATCGTCAAAGCCCTGGGGACCAACCAGCCGTCCGTCAGCCGGATGGTCGCCCGGCTGGAGGAGGCGGACTGGGTGGTGCGCCGCAGCGCCGTCGACGACAGGAGAGGCGTGGACGTGCAGGTCACGGAGGCGGGCAGACTGCTCGCCAAGACCGGGCAGAGGACACTGCGCAAGGTCCTGGCCGAAGCCCTCGACGCGGCCGCACTCGATGACTCCACGGCCTCCCTCGTCGCCCGGCTGAGGTACACGCCGGCGGCATCGGTGGACTGAGCGCCCCCGTCACCCCCGAGCGGCCCCGGTCGCAGGCCCCCCGCCTGCGACCGGGGCCGCTCCTCTGCCCCCAGCAGACGTAAAGAGAAATTTACATGCATCTGAATGCATTGAATGTGACCCCGCTCACGTTGCAGCACATACAGGTGACGCTCTAGCTTTCCACCTAAGACGGGCACGCCGCGGAGGGGTGGTTCACCACCTCGGCGCCATGCCGGGCCCTGCGGTCCACACCCGTCCGTGTCGCCGTGACCGCTCAGGACGACATCTGTGTGGCTTCCCGATCAAGACAATGCTGCGTACTCCCAGTGACTCACGCTCACGGAGGTCTTGCTATGTCCACTCCCGCAATGTCCCGGCCTGCCGGTCTGAACCCGGGTGCCGATCTTCCGAAGCCGCCCGGACTGCACTGGAACGTTCGGGCCAAGCAGCCCATCGCCTACAGCGTCAGCATGGTGCGCGGACTGCTGGACCTCGACAACCCCGCCCTCGCCCACGCCTGCGGAGGCGGTCAGGGGCGTCCGTTACGAAGCCTCCTGGTGATCGACTCCGTTGTCGAGGCCCTGTACCGCGAGAAGTTCGAGGCGTACTTCGAGCACTGGCGGATCGAGGCGATCTGGCAGACCGTCCAGGGGGACGAAGAAGCGAAGTACCTCGAGCAGGCCGTCCGCGTCACCGAGGCCATGACGCGGATGGGGATCCTTCGCCGGGCCGAGAAGGTGATCGCCGTCGGCGGCGGTGTCGCCCTGGACATCGTCGGATTCGCCGCGAGCATGTACCGCCGCGGTGTGCCCTACGTCCGTATCCCCACCACGCTCGTGGGTCAGATCGACGCCGGGATCGGGGTCAAGACGGGCATCAACTACGGGCACCACAAGAACCGTCTGGGCTCCTACTTCGCACCGGAACTCGCCCTGATCGACCCGGAGTTCCTCCGTACCATCCATCCGCGGCACGTGGCCAACGGCATGGCCGAGATCATCAAGATGGCCCTGGTGAAGGACTCGGCCCTCTTCGAGCTCCTGGAGGTGGCGGTCGGCACCGTCACCCCGGAAACCCTGGCGGGTTGCGGCTCGACACTGAGCGATGTCCTGTCGCGGGCGATCTCGGGAATGCTCGACGAGCTCGAACCCAATCTGTGGGAGCAGGTGCTGGAGAGATCTGTCGACTACGGCCACACCTTCAGCCCTTCCCTGGAACTGCGCGCCGACCCGCCGCTCCTTCACGGCGAGGCCGTCGCCGTCGACATGGCGATCTGCCTCGCACTCGCCCATCTGCGAGGACATCTGGCGAAGAGCGACATCGACCGGGCGCTGAGGCTGCTCGTCGGCTTCCAGCTCCCCATCTCGCATCCGATCTTCACCCAGGGACTCCTCGAAGAAGCGCTGGCGGATGCCGTCAAGCACCGCGACGGGTATCAGCGTGTCCCCCTGACCCGCGGCATCGGCTCCGTCGTCTTCGTCAACGACCTCACGCCGGAGGAGCTCGGCCAGGCGCTGGAGTTCGTCGACGCCTGGAAGACAGCCGCGGAGAGCGCACTCGTCGGCGCGACGATATGAACGCGGCCATCACGGTCCTGGATGTCGGCGGAACACACATTCGCCAGGCGTTGTGGTTACGCGAGGGAGAGCTGCGTGCCCGGACCTCGCGCCCCTCCCCCAGTTTCAAGCGCTTCCCCGGCACCTCTGTCGCGGAACTCCAGGCCATGATGGTCCGGGAGCTGTGCGACGCCGTGGCCGAGACACCGGACGCCGTCGTCGGGATCTCCTTCGGAGCGGCGCTCGACCATCGCTCCGGAACCATCTACGCCTCGGCGCCCCTGTGGGGTGGGCACAGCGAGCCGTACAGCCTGCGGGCGGCCCTGGCGGCCCGGCGGCCCGAGGTCCGCTGGCACATCGTCAACGATGTCACGGCCGCGCTCCTGCACGCCGCCGCCGCCCCCGGCCGCAGCACACACCGCAAGGTTCTCCTGGCCACCATCAGTACGGGAATCGCCTGCCGGGTCATAGACCAGCGGCTGGGTCTGATTCCGGTGGACATCTGCGGGCTTCAGGGCGAGATCGGCCACCTGCCGGCCCATTGCGAGCTCGCCGGCCGCTCCGTGGAACTGGACTGCGACTGCGGGCAGACAGGACATCTCGCGGCGTATGCCTCGGGTCCTGGAATAGCGCGGATGGCGGAAGTCCTCGCACAGCGGGAGCCGAGGCGCTGGGCGGCATCCCGGCTCGGTCTCCTGACATCCGACGGCACCGATTTCGAGTCGTCGCTCCGTCGTGCGCTGGACGAACAGGACGGCCTGGCCGTCGAACTGCTCGACGCGGCCACCGCTCCCGTCGCGGCTGTCCTGCGTACCGCGTTGTGTCTCGATCCCGAGATCGACGAAGCGGTCCTGACCGGCGGCGTCGTGCACGGCCTGGGCCACCACTACCGACACGCCCTGATGGGACACCTCACCCGGGAGGGGCTGTATCTCACCAGCGAACGCAGCCCCGAGTGGCTCGATCAGCGCATCACCGTCAGCGGCCCGGGGGAAGCCGACAGCCTGGCAGGGGCAGGGATCGCCGCGTATGCCGGAGTACCGGCATGAGGGCAGCCGAGGACATCCCGAATCACCAGGCGATCGTCCGGGAAGCGGGAAGAGTCGGACTGCGCCTGCGGCACAGCCAACCACCCGCACCCGGTGAGCTGGTGGTGGCCACCCAGGTGGCAGGACTGTGCGGGACGGACATCCAGATGCTGCGCGGGCTGCGTGACGACCCGTCGCCGGTGATCGGCCATGAAGGCATCGCCCATGTGGTCGCCGTCGGTGCGGGCGTCCCCGACTCCCTGCGTCCGGGCACAGCGGTCGTGATCAACCCGACCCACAGATCCGACTCGTCCTTTCTGCTCGGACACAAC
Source organism: Streptomyces sp. NBC_00872 (assembly GCF_045161915.1). Taxonomy (NCBI): domain Bacteria; kingdom Bacillati; phylum Actinomycetota; class Actinomycetes; order Kitasatosporales; family Streptomycetaceae; genus Streptomyces; species Streptomyces sp. NBC_00872. The sequence goes on from NZ_CP108806.1 coordinate 765,484, forward strand.
GTGGACGGACTGTTGCAGGAACGTACCTGCATCCCGGCCACGGCGGTACGGGCCGGGCTTGTCGTGCCGTTGGACAGGCCGCCCGAGGCAGTGCTCGGCACACTGATCGAACCGCTCGCGGCGGTCCGGTACTCCCTCGGTCTGCTCGCCACCGGCAGTCCGCGTACGTTGGTGGTGTACGGCGACGGCACGATAGGCCAACTCGCCGTACGAGCCGCCCGCCGGTGGTTCAAGGGAGAGGTACGCACCCTCCTTGTCCATCACACCCGTGAGGGATTGGAATGGAGCACCCGGCATCCGCCGGAGGGTACGGAGTTGCTGCTCGGCGGAGACCACGCCGAGCTGCCCCCGCTGGACGAAGGCCCGGTGGCCGCACTGCTCGCCACGCCACGTGACGGTACCCGGAACGCACTCGAATCCGCGCTGCGTCTCGGCAAGGGCGAGCTGACCATCGACATGTTCGGCGGTCTTCCGCCGGACGCCGCCACTCCACTGCTGCCCGGGGTCGACCTGACCGCCGTCCGGGCTGCCAACTGTGCGGGACATCCCGTGCCGGCCGCGTTCGCGGAAGTGCGCACCGCGGAAGGCCGGAGCGTACGCCTGACAGGTCACCGCGGTGTGGGCAACGAACATCTCACAGCGGCGGCGGCCGAACTGCGCCGTGATCCGGCGCTGTACCACGACCTGGTGACACATGTCGTGGGCCCCCGGGAAGCCGTCCAGATCATGAACGGCCTGTCGGTCAGCCGCAGGCGGACTGTGGCCGGCACCCGGCTCATCAAACTCGCGGTGCGCTTCGCTCCGGTGCCGCCTTCCCCCAAGGAGAGCCAGTGACCGCAAACGGTCGGAACCGCCGCCGGGCCCTGGTGGTCGGCGGGTCGACGGGCATTGGCCGCGGCGTCGCGGACGCCTGGGCCGACGCGGGACTCGACGTCATGGTGCTCAGCAGATCCGCTCCGACCGGTGCCGGTGCCGACCGGCTCCGTTGGCTGGCCACAGACCTCACCGACCCCGCCCAGGTCACCCGCGGTCTGACGGCCGCCGTCGAGGAGCCCCTGCACGCGGTCTGCTACTCGGCGGTCCACTACGGTGGCGGACGGGCTCTCTTCAAGGACTGCGACGAGACGGAGTGGCGTCGGCAGATCGACGTCAATCTGCACGGGCTCTGGCTGACTCTCGCTCGGACGCAGCCGGTACTGCGCTCCGCCGAGACCCCCGGGGTGTTTCTCGGGATCTCTTCCGAAGTGGTCTACAACGCGGGTCCGGGGCGGTCCGGATACGCCGCCTCCAAGGCGGCCGCTTCCGCTCTGCTCGACTCCGTCGCGCAGGAAGAGACCGCCGAGGCGTCCGATACGGAAGCACTGCGCATCGTGCAGGCCCTGCCGGCCGGCATGGTCGACACCCCTGGGATCCGGCGCCGGCGTCCACAGGGGTTCGACTACAGCACCTATATGGAGCCGGCGAGTTTCGCCCCGCTGGCCCGAGAGCTGGCGGCGACCGCAGGTGCGGGACTGCACGGCGCCCACCTCGTGGTCGATGACACGGGTGTCTGGTATCCGGCGCGCGAGAAGATGCCGCGGTCCCAGAGCCGCAGGATCTCTTCGGGGACGGCGTCGTGACGCGGTCCCCTCTCGTCGGACTCGCCGCCTGGCGGTTGCCGGGGGATCACTTCGGCGCCGTCCGACTGGCGCACCAGGCGGGCGCCGAGGGTCTCCAGCTCGATCTCGGCGGTCCGGGCAGAGGGGCCTGGCTCGACGCGGCGGGAACCGTCGACCGGCTCCGGGACGACTTCGCCGAGTTCGGGCTGAAACCGCTCGCCGTCGCGGGGAACACACTCAACGACATCGGGCTCACGGCGGTGAAGGGCAGCCGGGACGCGCTGCGTGCCCAGCGCGTCCTGATCCGGGTGCTGGACACGGCCTCCGCCCTGGGCACGCCTCTGGCATTCGTACCGAGCTTCCGCCGCAGTGCGATCCACGGCATGCGGGATCTGCTCCGAACCGCGGAAGTTCTCGGCTGGGCGGCCCGGGAGGCCGAAGCACGCGGACTGTTGCTGGCCAGTGAGAACGGTCTGGGACCGGCGTGCGTGCGGACTCTGGCAGCGGAGGTGGCAGCACCCTCCTTCCGGCTGCTGCTCGATACGTACAACCCGCGCGTGTCCGGTCTCGACGTGCTGGCACTGATCGAGGCGTTCGACAAGTGGACGGCTTCGCAGATCCATCTCAAGGACGGCACGAACGGCGTCGTGGGCAAGGAGTTGCTCGGAGACGGGGACGGCCGGGTATGGGAGGCCCTCGCCGCCCTGCGAGCACAGCGCGCACCCGACGCGCTGGTCCTTGAGAACGACTACCGCGACGGCGACATGCGACGCCTCGGCCTCGACATCGAACGCGTACGCGCCCGTACCACTCACACGGAATTGCGGCATCCCCCAGCTCGATGAATCGGTGTTCCCGACACTCACGACTCATCTCTACGAGGCGGGTCAGCTCTTCGCTCTCCCCGTTCCACGCCACCTACAGAAACCAAACCGGGAGTCGCATTGTCCAGCGTTCCGTACACCTACGAAACGTCCACGCTCATGGACGGCGTAGTAGCCCTTGGCGTGCACGCATTCCCTCAGGACGCACTTGGCGACGACACGGTCGTAATAGAGCCCCACTACATCGGGATCTGCCGGGCCGACGTCAAGGAGGTCATCGGGTCACGTGATGTCATGGGAGACCGCGGCCCGCTGTTCGGCCACGAGCTCGTCGGCACCGTTTCTTTCTCGGGGGCCGGGACGGGACTTCAGAAGGGTGACGTGGTCACTCTCAATCCAAATATTACCCCGACCCGCACGACCGGATTCGCCGAGTACGTTTTCGTACACGGCACGAAGGAAGTGCTGGAGCAGACAGTCATCCGGGTGCCGGAGCCGGAAATCCAGAACAGCATCTGGATGCCGGAGCCGTTCGCCTGCATTGTGCACGCACTCCGGAAATTCCTCGAACTCACAAACCTTCCCTCCCTGGCGGGAAAGAAGGTGGGAATTATCGGCGCCGGCTGCGCGGGGCTGATGTTCGCCATGTACGCGAGGCACCTGGGGGCGTCCATCTCGGTGTTCAACCGCGGAGAAATGCGACGCACCTTTGCGAGAGAACGGGAAATTCTCACCGCAGACGAGATACATTCGCTGGAGGACGCGAAGGCTCACCAGAACGAGTTCGACGCGGTGATAGTCGCACCCACTGTTTCCAGTACGGACATCCTGGAAACCGCCGCCGCCATGGCCGCCGACGAGGCGGTCCTGCTCGTATACGGTGGCACACGCAAGGGCGACAGCTTCCCCCTCGGCCAGAGGGATGTCGATGCGATTCGCAGAGAGGAACGAATCGAGTCCGCCGTCCACAACGGGAAACGACTGAGCATATCGGGTGCCTACGGGTGTTCCAAGGAAGACTACGAAGAAGGCTACAGGCTGCACGCCCGGCATCCGCACGAATTCCCACTGGAAAGGCTGGCGTCGCGGCAGATCGGTCTCGATGACTTCCCGGCTCTCATCATGGGCATGGCCACGGGCGCGGAAGACTACCCCGGGAAGGTGTTGATAGGAATCGGCGCCCAGCGATGACATGACCGCGCGCGCTCACGAGAGGGCCGGTCCGGCGGCAGACCGACAGCGAGGGTGGCGGCGCCTCCAGGGCACCTGAGATACGCACCGCCGGCGACGCCACCTTCCTGCCGGTGAACGTCACTGCCACCTCTCCGCGGAAATCGGACGTGCACCTACCGCGATCGTCGATAGCGTGGCCGGCATGGCTGTCGCTCGCTTGCCCCTCATCGTCATCGACTGTCCCGATCCTGGCGCACTCGCCGGGTTCTACGGTGCGATGCTGGACTGGAAGATTGACGTCTCCGCCGACCGGGCTTCGGTTTGTGCTGGAGACGGTCGGTGCATCTCCTTTCATAAAGTGGCCGATTACACCCCGCCGCTGTGGCCCGGCCAGGACCGGCCTCAGCAGATGCACCTCGATATGATCGTTGACGACCTCGATGCCGCCGAGGCGGCGGTGATCGATCTTGGTGCGACCAAACACCCGGAGCAGCCCGGTACGTCCTACCGGGTCTTCCTGGACCCGGCAGGTCACCCTTTCTGTCTTTGCCTGAACTGAGGGAGCCCTCTGATTCGGGCTCGTCCAGGCGTATGCGGTCCCGGTGGGGGCGGGGTGGGTCAGGTGCAGTGCAGCAGGAGCATGAATCCGAAGTCCATGTGGAGCTGCTGATGACAGTGGAACAGGGAGAGTCCCGGCTGGTCGGCGGTGAAGTCGAAGTCGAGGGTCTGGTAGCCGCCGAGCATGATGACGTCCTTGTGCAGGCCGTTGGTGGGGGTGCCGGCGATGTGAGTGATCTCGAAGGTGTGGCGGTGCAGATGCAGGGGGTGAATGTCGTCGGTGGCGTTGCGGAACCGCATCCGGTAGCGCCTGCCCCGCTCCACCTCGATCACAGGCTTGTTGGTGTCCATGGAGAAGGGCACGCCGTTGAGGGTCCAGACGTTGAATCCCTTGTCGGCCGCGTTGCGTTTCTCCACCAGCAGGTCGAGGGTGTGGTCGGGCCGCTGAGCGGTGGCGCCGGTGCGGGCGAAGGTCCGGTAGTCCCAGGTGGTTTTCGGTGGTGCGGTCCATCGCGCGGTACCGGTGCGGTCGGCGTACTCGACCACGGTGCCCATACCGTTCTTGCGGTCGTCGTCGGCCAGGTCACCCAGTACCCACACGCCCGGGTGGTTCATCTCCACCAGGGCCGAGACGCGTTCGGCGGTGCCGATCCACAGCACCGGCACGCCGGCCGGGCGGGGTACGGGGTTGCCGTCGAGGGCGACCACGGTGAAGGTGTGGCCGGGCAGGGCGAGGCTGCGGATCTCGGTGGCGCTGGCGTTCAGGACGTGGAACAGCACACGCTGCCCGGACTTGACCTTGATCGGCTCGCCGTGGCCCAGTTTGCGGCCGTTGACACTGAAGGCCCGGTAGCCGACCTCGTAGCCGTGCGGCATGCCCCGGGCCAGCGAGTCGGCCATCGCCTTCTCACCCTTGCGTTTCAGCTCCGGCACCTCGGAGCCCGCGAGAAAGTCCTGGGCCATGTCCCCGCCGTGGCTGAGGGACGGCTCGAACTCCTTCAGTGTCAGGAAGACCTCTTGGTCGTAGGCCCCTGGATTGAGTTTCGGCTCGATGTAGACGGGACCCGCCTGGCCGGTGTAGGTACTCCGGGTGAGGTCACCGAGCGCTGCCACATGGGTGTGGTAGAAGCGGAAACCGGCCGGTCCGGGTGTGAAGGACAGACGCCGCGTCCCGCGCGCGGGAATGAACGGGGTGCCCTCCTCCGAAGCCCCGTCCACCTCCGCGGGAACCACCTGGCCGTGCCAGTGCAACAGCTCGGGGATGCCGGTGTCGTTGTGGACGTCGACCACGACCGGACGGCCTTCGGTGAACCGCAGCAGCGGACCGGGAAACTGCCCGTTGTAGGTCGTGGTGGAGACGACCGTGCCCGGCGCGAGCTCGACCCGTCCGGTCGCGATCCGCACCGTGTAATCCGCCTTACGCATCGCCTCAGGCCGCGCAGCCAGCTCCGTAGAACCGCAGGACGAGAGCACGCCGGTGCCACCCCCGACCACCAGGGCCGAGCCCCCCAGCTTCAGGACATCACGACGGGTGACCGGCACAGCTCGCTCCCTTCCCGACCCACAGCGCGCCCACCCGATGCCAAGGACCGACACGCTTCGCAAGTAAGAATTCACTGCATAATTCCCATGAGGGACGCCACGATCTCGGTATCACGGATCGAGACCACCCGAACGCCAGCACACCTACAGCAATATGGCCTTCGGGAAGGATCGGAACGGAATTCGGCGGTCCCCCGGTGATCTTGATTCCGGTTCGGTGACCCGGTCTATCTGACCTGTTCAGCGGGTCCACGTTCCGCCTCATGCGAGTTGATTTCCTGCCCGATGACCGGGTCAGCTCCGCTGCCGGCTTCCGGGTCGACTTCGTCGTCCACCGCAGCGGCGGCATCGGATCGCCCCGCTCGTCGGGCTCGACCAGCACCAGCGGCGCGGGCAGCAGCCCCGGGTCCAGCTCACTCGCCTTCTTCCGACCTCCGCCAGGACGACGGATCCGCTCCAACGGCGCCTGGCCGGACTCCAATTCAGCCTCCCCGCGCGAGACCGTGGCTTCCCGAACCCCGGCCGCAGCGGCAACGATTCTGATCCCGCCATGCCCCCAACGACCGCGCTTCCGCCCCTATGGCCAACCGGCGCTGACGCTCATCCAGGTGCGGCGACAACGCCCGGAACTTCGCGGCCAGGACGGCCTCGACCCCATACGGTCTCCCCGTACCGGAACAACGATCCCCGCAGCCGGAAGCCACGACGTGTTTCCCGGCGAGTCCTAAGCGGAGATCTTCCACACCAATCCCCGCTCGGTCCTCGTCCGGCTCCGCAAAAGCGGCGCGCCCATCCGCCCACCAGGCGGCAACCGGCGTCACACAGCCGACCCGGACACCGCACCGGTCCGGGCCCCGCCGTCACCCAGCCCGTGGGAAACACGCGACCGGGAAATCCTCCAGCGCTCCCAGCAACGCCGGACCACCTCGCAGATCGCACACGAGCTGGGCATCACCAGCACCGAGGTCGATGCCGCCATCCGCTACCACCGCAGCCCGGACAAAACTGCAGCGGAAATCATCCGCCGGAGAGACGAAAAGGAATCCACCACGCGCATCGCCGCCCGTATGGGCATACGCGTGACAAAAATCATCGACGTGCTCTCGCCGAACATGCCGTAGCCGGCGTTGTTGATGACGGACGTCGATGCGGCCCAGGGCAGCTGCTGCACGGTCGACGGTCCTGCCGACCGTGCCGGTGTGGTGACGTCGAGCTTGGCGGGCCAGAAGCCGTCGCCGTAGGCGGTGGCGATCTCGTTGAGGGCGTCGGTGTCGCGTCAGGTTCCTGCGACGCGGTCTCCTCGTTCGAGGAGCTGGTTGGCTACTTCTCGGCCCAGGCCGCTGGTGACGCCGGTGATGAACCAGGTGCGGGTGCTCACGAGGTCGCCTTCTTCGGTGTGGCGGTGAGTGCGCCGGTGAGTGCGGTTACTGCGGTGACGACCGCTTGGCGGTGCGCAGCGGCGCGCTGTTCTTCGGGGTCGCCGAGGGGGTTGCGGATGCGTTCGGCGGTGTTGTTCCACGCCATCGCGGCGCTGAGGGCGATCATCATGAGGTCGGTGGCCAGGTTGAGGTGGACGCCGTAGCTGGCGGCGATCTCTGTGGCCTTGGCGACGTGGGATTCGATCTCGGCTTCCGAAGTCTCCGGGAACTCCAGGGCTCGCCACTGACTGAGGCGCTGCAGGCCAGGGTCGGCGACGAGTGCGTCGAACAAGGCGCCGGCGTAGCCAGGCAGGTCGTCGGCGGTGACGGGCGCGACGTCGGCGAGGACGCGCAGGCGGTCGGCCATGACCACGTCGAACAGGACTTCCTTGGAGCCGAAGTAGAGGTAGATCGCCTGTTTGTTCGCCGAGGCGGCCTTCGCGATGCGGTCGACGCGGGCACCAGCGAGGCCCACCCGGACGAACTCGTCATAGGCCGCGTCCAAGAGCCGGGCCTTGGTAGCAGCGGAGTCGTAAGTCATGGCTCCACAATAAACCAACCGTTTGACTTACCCGAAAGGTCGTCGTAGCTTGAGGTCGGGAAACTAAACCAAACGGTTGGATTAAGGAGTGACCATGGCTTCGAAGACCTGGTTCGTCACGGGTGCGTCGGCCGGAATCGGCCACGCCGTCACCGAGCAGCTGCTGGAGCGGGGCGACCGGGTGGCGGCGACCGCCCGCCGCCCCGAGGTCCTGTCCGATCTGGCGGACCGCTTCGGCAACCGGCTGTGGACCGCCTCTTTGGACGTCACCGACACCAAGGCGCTGAATGAGACCGTCGAGCGCGCGTTCGCCGACCTCGGCCAGATCGACGTCGTCTACTCCAACGCGGGACGCGGATCCGTCGGGGCCGCGGAGGAGATGACCGTCGCCTCGATCGACGAGCAGATCGCGCTGAACATGACGGCGCCCATCCACCTGCTGCGCGCCGCGCTCCCGCACTTCCGCGCCCAGGGCGGTGGCCGCTTCATCCAGATGTCGACCATGGGCGCCCACATCACCACGCCCGGCGCCAGCATGTACCACGCCTCGAAGTGGGGTGTGGAAGGCTTCTTCGAGTCCGTGATCGCCGAGGTGGAGCCCTTCGACGTCGGGATCACCATGGTGGAGCCCGGCATCATCCGCACCACTTTCGGCGCCAACATCGACGTCGCCCCGGCCATGCCCGAATACGCCGACGGACCGGCCGGGCAGATCCGCGCCTACATAGCCGGCGTCGACAACGTCACCGCCGAGGCGTCCGGCGACCCGCAGAAGGTCGCCGCCGCGATCATCGCCTCGGCCCACTCCACCCCCGCGCCCCGCCGCCTGGCTCTGGGCAGCGACGCCTACAACGCCATGCGTACCGCCCTGACCGGCCGCCTCGCCGAACTGGACGCGGGCAAGCAGACCGCCGCGTCCATCGACTTCTGAGCCCACGCCGCCGGGCGGCGCGCCGGCACTCCGACGCTGCCCGGCGAAGCCATCACCAGACGATCACGCCTGCCCCTCACCACGAAGGAAGCTCCCCATGTCCAAGGTTCTGGCCATCTTCGGCGCCGGATCCGGTCTCGGCACCGCGCTCGCCCGCCGCTTCGGCAAGGAGGGCTTCAGCATCGCGCTCGTAGCTGGAAGTCGCCCGGCCCGGAGGTCATCCATCGCGCCGCCGACCTGATCTCGCAGGAGACCGTCGCTGCGGCAAGGCCGGGGCGCAGCCGTCACGCCCGGTAGAACTCAGCCGTCGTGGTGCCCGTACATCGCCAGGATCTGCTCGTCGGACTCCCCACGGTGGTACACGTGGAAATGCAGGTGCTGCGACTCCTGATAGAGCCCGACGTTCGTGGTGACGGAAGCCGCGCCGTGCTCTTCCTTGATCTGCGCCGCGACCTTCCCTACAACCGCCATGACTTTCGAGAGCAGTTCCCCGCCTCCACCACCAAGGTCGATCAGCGACGGAATGTGCTCCTTGGGCACCACCACGACGTGCACCGGATGGGCAGGGTTGGTGTGCTCGAACGCCAGCACGTCCTCGGTCTCCACCACCACCTTGACCGGCGTGAGCCGAGGGATGGCCTGGTGGCAGTAGAAGTCCGAAGTCGACGGGGCCACAGCAGCAGGGGTCACAGTAAGTAAATTTCCGTGTCGGACGGTAACGTCACCGCAACCCTACCGTCCAGCCTCTACTTGCCCCTGTCTCACACCAGCCCCTTGAGATCACGACGTGGAACGCTCGGCCGAGAAGCCCCTGGTCGTGAGCTGACGACGCGTCACGAAAGTCAGCATTGGGTCAGCATGAGGTCTGGCGCATACGAGAAGAGGCGACCACACCTGAGACTCGGACCGGCACTCTCAAGCAGACCTGGACCACCCCGGCCGGGTGCGCCGAATCGCCCGGCCGGGGAATTGACGATCGATGAATGCCATCCGATCCACGAACACGCACGCGCAGATCAGCGTGTGCGGCCCCGTGGTTTCAGGGGGACCGGGGGGAGTTCGGGGGCCGGGAGCGGGGCGCCGTCGTAGCCCTGTACCTCGCCGAAGCGGGATCCGGACATCCAGGCCTCGCGGGCCTCTTCGATCTCCTGTTGGCTCCTGCCGATGAAGTTCCACCACATCACCAGCTCCTCCTCGAACGGCTCGCCGCCGAGAAGCATCAGACCGGCGTCGGACTCCGCGCGCAGGGGCAGTTCGGAGCGGCCGCAGCCGAGGTAGAGCATGGATCCCGGCAGTACGGGGACGCCGTCGACCTCGGCCTCGCCGGACATGGAAAGGACCGCGTACTCGAAGTCCGGTTCCAGCGGGAGGCGTGTTTCGGTGCCGCGGGCGAGTGCCAGGTCGGCGCCGATGATCGGGCTGTACGCGGTGCCGGGTGAGACCGCGCCGTCGAGCGCGCCGAGGATGACGGTGGCGGTCAGGCCCGGGGCCGTGACGACGGGCAGCTCCGCGTGGTGCTGGAAGTGCGGCTGGACGTGGCGGTGGGCGTCGGGGAGCGCCACCCAGAGCTGGGCGCCGTGCAGAAAGCGGGCGTGCCGGCGCGGGCTCTCCTCGGAGTGGGAGATCGCCCGGCCCGAGGTCATCAGGCCCAGCTCGCGCGGGCGTACGGTCTGGAGGCTGCCGAGGCTGTCGCGGTGCAGGACCTCACCGTCGTGCAGCCAGCTCACGGTCTGGAGGCCCATATGGGGATGGGGCGGCACCTGCATGCCGGCCTCGTCGGCGATGTCGTCGGGACCGTAGTGATCGACAAAGGCCCACGCGCCGACCATCCGCCGCCCCAGGTTGGGCAGCAGTCTGCGGACCTCGGTGGATTCACCGAGCTGGACCCGGCGCGGGCTCAGCAGCTCGCGCACCGGCTCGGCCACGACGAAGCCGCGACCGCCGCAGACGGTGAGGGCGGCCTGACGATCAAGATTGCTCATGGCGCCCAACCTAATCCTGTGGCGTCCGGAGGGGCAGTATCCACACCAAATCGATAGTGGAATGTTCAACCATGTTCCGCTGTTGTCAGCGTACGAGACCATCGGAGACCGGAGGAGGAGACGTGGAGAGCACGTACTACGAGTACGGAACGGCCGCCGAGCGCTGGGATCGCGCGCAGATGTTCTTCGAGGCCAAGGAGTACATGACGGCGGCCCGTATCCTCGACGGGCTGGTGGCCGAGGTGCCGGAGCAGGTCGCCCCGCGGCTGCTGCTCGCCCGTACGTACTACCACTCGGCGCGGCTGGCCAAGGCCGAGACCGAGCTGCGCACCGTCCTGGAGCGCGACCCGGTGGAGCCGTACGCGCGGCTGATGCTGGGCCGCACGCTGGAGCGTCAGGGCCGCCGTACGGAGGCCGCGACCCACCTCCGGATGGCCGCCGCGCTCACCGGTGAGTTCCCGGCACCGGCCGCCGACGCGACGCACGACGCCACCCACGACACGGCGTGACGCGACGTACATGGCGCACATGACGTACGTGCCGTGAGCGCCACCGAGCGCCACCGGCGTCAGGAGCATGAGCGCTCCTGACGCCGGACGCCGGCGAGCCTGCCGGTGGCTCGTTCTCTCCCTTTCCGCATCTTGTTGAACGTGTAAGTATTTCGCCCGGCTGCCGATCCCGGCAGTGACACGTTCCCCGGGGCCGGTCCGCAGCGCCCCGCCGCCCCCAGCACCCCACCGTGAAGGGACCCTCATGACCGCACGTACCAGGAAGCTCGCCGCCACCGCAGCAACCGCCGCCGCACTGGTCGCCGTCATGGGCGGGGCACAGCCCGCCGCCGCGGCCGGTTACCCCGAGGCCGCCTTCTACACCGGTGCCGGTCAGTCCGGCACCGAGATCCTTGTCGACCTGGCCGACACCGGAACCTGCCAGAACCTGTCCCAGCCGGTCCTGTCCGGCGCGAATCTGTCCGCCCAGGACATCGATGTCTACTTCAACGCGGACTGCCGGACCGGCGCGCCCGGCACCACCAGCGACCTCTTCTACCGGCTGGGCAGCCTCCACCTCGGCAACTTCGGCTTCCCCGCCGTGAGTTACCGCGTCCGCCCCTGAACTCGCCCCGCCCGCGGGAACCTCAGCGCACCGGCAAAGGCAAAGACATCGGCACCGGCACCGGCACCGGCACCGCACGGTCCTCCGTGCGGCGCCCCCGCCGGCGTCCTCAGCGGATGATCTTCTCCACCAGCAGCCGCACGCCCGCGGCGATCGAGTCCGCGTCGATACCCGCCGCACGGAGCTGCTCCCGAGGTGTCGCCGAGCCCGGGATCCTGTTCACCGCCAGCCGTACCAGCCTCTTGGGCGCCGGGCGGCCGTCCGAGAACACCTCGGCCACCGCGTCCCCGACACCGCCCTGCGGGTGATGGTCCTCCACCGTGATCAGACAGTTCGTGTCGGCCGCCGCGGCCTGGAGCGTGTGCTCGTCGGCCGGCTTGATCGAGTAGAGGTCGATCACCCGTACGGGGATGCCCTCGGTGGCCAGCAGGTCGGCCGCCCTCAGACACTCGTGGACGGTGACTCCCGCGCCGATCAGGGTGACCCGGTCCGCGTCCGAGCGGCGCAGCACCTTGCTGCCGCCGACCGGGAACTCCTCGTCGGGACCGTAGACGACCGGGGTCGCGCCCCGGAGCGTACGGAGATAGCGCACGCCCGACAGCGCGTGCATCTCCGCCACGAGCCGTGCCGTCTGATTGGCGTCGCAGGGATGCAGCACCGTACTGCCGTGCACGGCGCGGAACATCGCCAGATCCTCCAGGCCCATCTGGGACGGGCCGTCCTGCCCGATCGCGACACCGGCGTGCGAGCCGACGACATTGATCGAGGCCCGGCTGACGGACGCCATCCGCAGGAAGTCGTGCGCGCGGGTCAGGAAGGCCGCGAACGTCGACGCGAACGGGACATGCCCGAGCGCCTGCATACCGACGGCCGCCGCGATCAGTTGCTGTTCCGCGATGTAGCACTCGAAGAACCGGTCGGGGTGCTCCTTGGCGAAGAACTCGACCCGGGTGGAGTCGCTGACCTCGCCGTCGAGCGCGACGACATCGCCCTGGGCCGTACCGAGCGCGGCGAGCGCCCTGCCGTACGCGTCACGCGTGGCGACCGAGTCGCCCAGGTCGTAGCGCGGCAGTTCGAGCGTGACGGGGTGCCTGGCGGTACGGGCGGGGGTCTCGGGCTCGGCGGGCTTCGCCACGGAGATCCGGATCGAGCGCCGTCCGCCCAGTTCCTCGATGGCGCTCTCCGCGTCGGGCAGCGGCTTGCCGTGCATCCCCTCGCGGTCCTCGACGGAGGCGACACCCTTTCCCTTCCGGGTGCCCGCGATGATCGCGGTCGGCCTGCGGCCCGTCGACCGGGCCTCGTTGAAGGCCGCGTCGATGGCGTCGACGTCATGCCCGTCGATCTCGATGGTGTGCCAGTCGAACGCGCGCAGCCTGCGGCCGTACGCCTCCAGATCCCGCTGATGGCGGGTGGGTCCGCGCTGGCCGAGCCGGTTGACGTCGATGACGAGGGTGAGCGAGTCGAGGTGTTCGACACCGGCGTGCTCGATCGCCTCCCACACCGATCCCTCGGCCATCTCGCTGTCGCCCGACAGCACCCAGACGCGGTACGGAGTCCGGCCGAGCCGCTGTCCGGCGAGCGCCATGCCCACGCCCACCGGCAGTCCCTGGCCCAGCGAGCCGGTGGCGACATCGACCCACGGCAGCCGTGGGGTCGGATGGCCTTCGAGCCGGCTGTCGAGGGTCCGGTAGGTGAGGAACTCCTTCTCGTCGATCGCGCCCGCCGCCAGATACATGGAGTACAGCAGCGGAGAGGCATGCCCCTTGGAGAAGAGCAGCCGGTCGTTGCCCTGCCGTCCCGGCCGGTCGAAGTCGTAGCGCAGGTGCTTGGCCATCAGCACCGCCATCAGGTCGGCGGCCGACATCGAGGAGGTCGGATGCCCCGAGCCCGCCCTGTCGGCGACCCGTACGGAGTCGACCCTCAACTGCTGGCCCAGTTCGGTCAGTTGTTCGCTGTTCATGTCACTCCTCGCGAGATGTGCCGGACGTACTGGACGTGCTTCACGTGTCTGAGGTGTGCGGTCCGCCGGGGACCCTCGCCAGCTCGGGCGACGACGATTCGAGCGGTACGGTCCAGGAGCGGACCAGACCGAGCTGTACGGCCTGACGCGGCAGCACCGCTTCGAGCAGCCAGTCGGCGGCGACGCGTACCCGGTTGCCCGGCATGGCCGCCAGGTGGTAGCCGCGGGTGACCGCTCCCGCGAGCGGTCCGGAGAGCGGTACCCCGAGCGGATTGGCCGCGGCCTTGACACCGCCGAGATCGACGACGAATCCCAGGTCGTGGTGGCGGTAGACCCGCTGCTCCCCATGGCCGAGGGTGGCCGCCACATTGCGGCCCGCCAGTCGGCCCTGCCTGCTCGCGTGCTGGGCGGTCATCGGGGTGAACTCGCCCGGCCTGGTGAGGTCCGGGACGGCCGCCGCGTCACCGCAGGCGAACACCTCGGGGTGGCCGGGCACATTGAGCCGGGCGTCGACGAGCAGCCTGCCCCGTTCGACCGGCACCCCGATCTCGGAGACCAGCGGGTCCGGCCGTACTCCCACACACCACACCAGGGTGTGGGTCTCGATGAACTCGCCGTCGTCCAGCGTGATCCCGGTCCGTCCCGCCTCCTTGACGGAGGTGCGGGTCCGTACGTCCACGCCGCGCCGGCGCAGCACCCGGTCCGCGGTGGTGGAGAGCCGCCTGTCCAGTTCGGGCAGGACGCGCGGGGCGATGTCGAGAAGCAGCCAGCGGGGTTTGCGCTTATGACACCAGGCGGGCTGTTTACGGACCAGCGCGTCCGTGAAGAGCTGGCCCTGCGCGGCGACCTCGGTGCCCGTGTATCCGGCTCCGACCACGACGAAGGTGCCACGGGCGGTGCCCTCGCGGTGGTCGTCGGTGGCGGCGGCCAGCTCGATCTGACGGGTCACATGGTCCCGCAGGTAGAGGGCTTCCGGGAGCCCCCGGAAGCCGTGCGCGTACTCGGCGACACCCGGGACCGGAAGCAGTTTGTTGACACTGCCCACAGCGAGGACGAGCCGGTCGTACGTCAGCTCACCCCGGTCGCCCTCCGGCCCGGTGTACTCGACACGCCGTGACTCCAGGTCGACATGGCCGGCCTCGCCGAGGACGAGCCGTACCCGCGGCAGTGTCCCGGAGAGGGAGACGGTCACCCGGCGCGGTTCCAGAATGCCCGCGGCGACCTGGGGCAGGAGCGGGAGATAGAGGAAGTAGTCCGTGGGGTTCAGCAGGACCACTTCCGCGGTGTCCCGGACGCGGTGGGAGAGGGTACGAGCAGCCTCGTACCCGGCGAATCCGGCTCCGACGATGACAATGCGTTCTCGGCTCACATTCGACTCCGGAGTGTGACATATCGGGTCGTAAGGATTGACTTGTCACGTGCCCGCCGACGGGAACGACAAACACCTCCCCGGTCCTGAAGGGTTCTCGGAAGCGTTGTGCGCGGTGTCGCGCACCGGGGTGTGCGGCACCGCGCTCCCCCGCTGCCACAGACCCCTCCACCTGCCGGTTGACACGGTCGTGAGAGGTGGGAAGGTGGACGCAGAGGGAGGAGCCGCCCCCTCCCCAGGGCAGTAACTCCCACGCGCCGGCGCACGACCGGACCGCAGGAGGCGAGGAGAACGACGTGAGCGGCGACAGCGGCGACAGCGGCGACAGCGGCCAGACCATGGGCGACGAGGTCTATCAGCCGGACGGCTCGGAGGTCATCGACGACGAGGGCATCCTCGACGCCGAGGACACTCTCCTCGACCGTGGTTCCGACCCCTTCGACGAAGGCTGGTCGCCGCCGGAGCGTCCCCTCGGCGTGGAGCACATGGGCACGACGGCCGCCGAGCAGCGGGCGGGGGAAACGCTGGACCAGCGGCTCGCGGAGGAGGTCCCCGACCTCACGGTCCCCATCGGGGACGGCATCGGTGATCTGCCGTACGGCGAGGGCGAGACGCTCGACGACGAGGTCGGCGACGGCCGGTCGGGGCGGCTGGTGGCGCCGGACGAGGGTGCGCACGAGGACGCCGAGAAGGACATGATCGCCAGCGATGTCGGCATCGACGGCGCCGCCGCTTCGGCGGAGGAGGCCGCGGTCCATCTCGTTCCCTACCCGGACGAGACCGAGCAGGAGTGAACCGCGCGGTGTGTGCCCCGGTGTGAACCCGGGCGAAGCCGTACACCGGGCGCGGAGCGGGTGAACATCCGCCCGGTGTACGGCACTTCCACCGCGCACGACGCTCACACCATTACGGTCACACCAGCACCGGGACGAGCGGGGCTGGAATGAGCGGGGCGGGGGCGGGCGGCGCGGCCGGGGCGGGAACCGGCACGGGCATCGGCACGGGCGTCGGGACGGGCTCCCGCCGCGCTGTGCCGACCCCGGTGAGCGGTGTCCACGGCACACGCGGGACGTCCTGCGGACTTCGGACACTTCTGGTGAACCAGATGACCTTGCCCTCGGCCGTGGCGCACGTACCCCAGCTGTCGCTCAGCGCCGCGACCCTGGCGAGGCCGCCGCCACCGGCCGTGAGCAGCCGCGGCATGCGCGGGCCGTTGTCCTCGACGGAGGCCGTGAGATGCCGGCCCGTCCAGCGGAGTTCGAGCACGCAGCGATTGCCGTCACCGACATGGCGGTGGACATTGGTCAGCAGTTCCTCGACACCTTTGCCGACGGACGCCACATGCAGGTCGAGCCTCCAGTGCCGAAGATGCGCGGCGACGATGCGCCGGAGTTGCGGAACACGCTCCGGAGAGGCGTGCAGTTCGACCACGTAATGACGGTCGGGTGGAACGGTCATGGTCGAGGCTCCTCACAGAGAGGCCCACGAGCTTCACCACGTTGGATCAACGACCCCCGAGTACGAAGCGTGAGCGAAAGCCACTTCTGGGTCATCCTCAGGGTGAGGTGGGCCGTCCGGAACCGCAACACGAGCCGTACCGGGGCGAATCACCGCAGGTCACAGCAGCTCAGGCCACAGCCGCTCCGAGCTGACCCGGCGACGTGCGGCCCAGCGGTGGCAGCCGGCGGTAGCGGCTGTCGGTGGGCTACCGGCTCTCCAGGAGCACCTGGATCTCTTCCTCCTGGTCGCCGAAGGCCGTACCGACATCGTGGACGGTGAACGCGGAGGCCAGCGTCCTGCGCATGGTGTCCACCGCCGAGTAGCCGCCCTGGAGCGTGGCCGTGAGCGGCGCCGTCAGCCGCGCGGGGTCCGGCTTCTTCCCCGGATGCGAGGCGTCGAAGGTCGCGAGCCATACGGTCGGTCGCCGCCCGGCCACGTCCTGCGGGATGTCGTCGGCCGCGCGATCGCAGGCGAAGGCCGTACGGAGCACACCGAACACAGCGCGCGCGTCCTCCTTCGCCCCGTCTGTGAGCGCCACGACCACCTCGTCCATGGGCTGGTCCGCACTGTTCACGTCGATCGTTCCTCTCCGTGTCCCGGTGTCCCGGTGTCCGGTCTCCACCCTCTCCCCGGCGACCGCGGTGTGCGACCGGACCGCACCCGCGGGACGTCTGTCGAGCCGGGGCCGATGGCTCGCGGCCCACCCGTCGGGCCTACGCTCCGAACTCCTTGAGGAACGTCGCGCAGAAGGCGTTGAGGTCGTCCGGCTTCCGGCTGGTGATCAGGGTGCTGGGCGCGGACGTGCAGACGTGGACCTGCTCGTCGACCCAGGTGGCGCCCGCGTTGGTGAGATCGGTCCGCAGGCTCGGCCAGGAGGTCAGTGTCCTGCCGCGCACCACATCCGCCTCGATCATCGTCCATGGGGCATGGCAGATCGACGCCACCGGTTTGCCCGCGTCGAAGAAGTCCTTGACGAACGACACGGCAGCCGGGTCCATCCGCAGGGCGTCCGGGTTGGCGACACCGCCGGGAAGCACCAGCGCGTCGTAGTCGCCGGCGGCCGTCTCGGACACCGTACGGTCGACGGGGAAGGTGTCTCCCTTGTCGAGATAGTCGAACGCCTGGATCTCGCCCGGTGCTGTGGAGACCAGTACACGCTCTCCGCCGGCGTCACCCACGGCCTTCCACGACTCGGTCAGCTCGATCTGCTCCACACCCTCTGGAGCCGCGAGGAATGCCACACGCATGTGATTCACGTCCTTTCCCGCGCGTCTTGCTCGTACGGCTCTTCTCGTACACCTTGTCCCCTACCCAGAAATCCGCATCGGTCCCGGGCGCGAGGACGCGGCGGGGGGCTCAGAGACGTTTCGCGTCGGGGGCGGTCGCGGTACGGAGCCGTGCCGTCACGGTCGTGGTACGGCGGCGCAGCCGCTGGAGGGGCGTGGGCGGCAGCTCGCGGGCCGCGCCCCGGGCGTAGTACCGCTCGACATAGAACTGGCCGACGGACAGCACACTGGTGACGACGATGTACCAGATGGTCGCCACCATCAGCAGCGGGATGACCTGGTACGTACGGTTGTAGATGAGCTGTACGGAGAACAGCAGGTCCTGTACGGCGAGGACGCTGACGATGCTCGTCCCCTTCAGGGTGCCGATGAGCATATTGCCCGCGGTGGGGACGATGGAGCGCATCGCCTGCGGCACGATGACACGGCGCAGCACCCGCCACCGGCTCAGCCCCAGGGACTGCGCGGCCTCGGTCTGGCCGGCGTCCACCGAGAGGATCCCGCCGCGTACCACCTCCGCCGCGTAGGCCGCCTCGTGCAGGGTGAGACCGATCAGCGCGGTGAGTCCGGCGCCGAAGAGGTTCACGGTCTTGAAGGTGAGGAACTCGGGGCCGAAGGGGATACCGACGCCGAGCGTCGGATAGAGCGCGCCGATGTTGAACCAGAACAGGAGCTGCACCAGCAGCGGGGTGGATCTGAAGATCCATACGTAACCCCAACTGAGCGTGCGCAGCACGGGGTTGGCGGAGAGCCGCATCACGGCGAAGACCGTGCCGATGAGAAAACCGAGCACCATCACACCAGCGGTCAGCCAGAGCGTGAGCAGCAGCCCGTCGAGTACCGCGGGCGTGGTGAAGTACTGGCCGACCACACTCCACTGGAACCGCTGGTTGCGGACGACGGAGTTGACGACCATCGCGAGGACCAGCAGCGCGGCGGCGGCCGACAGCCACCGTCCGGGATGCCGGCGCGGCACGATACGGGAGATCTCGTCGCGCGGGGGCGGGGTGAGGTCGCGTCTGGCAGGGGACGCGTCCGGCACGCGGAGGACATCGGGCGGGGGCGATACAGACATGAGGGGGCTCCGGCGGGAGTGCGGTCGGCGGTGGTCGGTGTACTCCGGGTGCCCCGGGGTGCTCCAGGTCCGGACGCTCCAGGTGCTCCGGGTGCTCCAGATCCGGATGCTCCGGGTACTTCGAGTGCTCCGAACGTCGTCACGCACCGCGTCCCTCAACACGGCCGGTACGGCCCGGTGTTCACCTCGGAGACCCTGGGGTCCGAGGTGCGCACGGAGGCCGGACGCGTCTCGATCGTACGGGCGGGGGCGGCGCGGTTGTCAAGGAGGCCCCGGCGCCCCGACCACTCATGTACCACTGTGCGAGCACCGGTTGACTTCGGTGAAAGTCCCGTGCTCAATTGGCTGCATGCAGAAGCAGCTGCCGTTGGTCACCCGCGGCCACATCGACTTCGGTCGAGTGTGGTCCGCCTCTTGTTGCGCCTGATCGCACCTGACCCCGGCAGCGGGCCGCCCGACCGGCCCCTCCCTCCCTCGGTGACCCCGTCGCGGGCCGAGTTCCCCCTCTTCACCGGGTGCACGCTGCCGTCTTCCTCCTGACGCTCCACGCGCCACTCCGCACGCGCCACTCCGTTTCCACGCGTTCCACACGTCACTCCGCTTCCGCCGTGCCCGCGGTCTGCCCAGGGTTCCTTCGGCATGCCCTCCATCCGCGTACGCACCGCGTTTCTCCGCCGTACGAAAGGTCCGTCATGCCTGTGGAGTTCCTCGGTATCGCCGCCACCCACGACGGGTCGGAGACGAACCCCCGCTCCGGCGCCGCGTTCGACAAGGAGTACACGCTCAAGCTGGCCCGCGCCCATGAGGACCACGGCTGGGACCGGGTGCTGTTCGCGTACGGCTCGGGCTCGCCCGATCCCGCGCCGGCCGCCGCGTTCATCGCGTCCCGGCTGGACAGGCTCCAGATCCTGCTGGCGCACCGGCCGAATGTGTCGTATCCGACCTTCGCCGCCAAGACGTTCGCGACACTGGACCGGATCAGCGACGGGCGGCTCACGGTCCACTTCATCACCGGTGGGAACGACCATGAACAGGGCCGCGAGGGGGACACGCTCACCAAGGACCGGCGCTACTCGCGTACGCGCGAGTACATCGAGATCGTCAAGCGGATCTGGACCACGCACGAGGCCTTCGACCACGAGGGCGAGCACTACCGGTTCCACGACTTCGTCAGCGATGTCTTCCCGGTCCAGCGGCCCCGCCCGGACGTCTCGTTCGGCGGCTCCTCACCGGCCGCGTACGAGGCGGGCGGCGCCGAGGCGGACATCTACTGCCTGTGGGGCGAGCCGCTGGAGAAGACCGCGGAGCAGATCGAGGCGGTGAGGGCCGCCGCGCGCGCGGCCGGGCGTACGGCACCGCCCCGTATCCAGGTGGCCTTCCGGCCGATCATCGCGCCCACCGAGGAACTCGCCTGGGAGAAGGCGCACCGGACGGTGGACACGATCAAGGCCCGCAGGGAGCAGGGCGACGCGGCTCTGGTACGCCGCTACCGCCGGGGAGAGCCCGAGAACACCGGGTCGCAGCGGCTGATCGCGATCGCGGAGTCGGGTGAGCGCTACGACCGGGCGCTGTGGACGCCGACCGCCGCGGCCACCGGTGGCGCGGGCAATTCCAACGCCCTGGTCGGAACGCCGGAGACGGTCGCCCAGGCGCTGCTCGACTACTACGACCTGGGCGTGGACATCCTCTCCGCGCGCGGTTACGACCTGCTGGGCGACGCCATCGACTTCGGCCGTCATGTCATCCCGCTCGTACGCGAAGAGGTCGCCAAGCGGGACGCCGAGAGGGACGCCGAGAGGGACGCCGAGCGCGCGGTACCCGGCACGCGGAGTCTGGTCGAGGCCGGCTGATGACCTCCGTCGCCGAACCCGGCGGTCTGACCTGGGTACGGACCGCCCTCTCCGATCCGCTGGTGCTGCCGATGCTGCGCGAGCTGGACCAGGAGTACACCTCCCGCTACGGCAAGGCGGCCCACGGCGAGATGGCCCGCTATCCGGAGGAGGAGTTCGCCCCGCCGCACGGCGTCCTGCTGCTGTTGCTGGAGCACGGCGAGCCGGTCGCGGGCGGCGCGTTCCGCCGGTACGACACCACCACGGCCGAGCTGAAGCGGATCTGGACCCACTCCGCCCACCGGCGACGGGGGCTGGCCGCGCGGGTGGTCGGGGAGCTGGAGCGGATCGCCGCCGTACGGGGCTACCGCCGGATCCATCTCACCACCGGGCCGCGCCAGCCCGAGGCCAGGGGGCTGTATCTGAGGACCGGATACACACCGCTGTTCGACACGAGCGCCGACCCGGAGACCATCGGTCCGCTCCGGTTCGAGAAGCATCTCGCCGCCCGTCGCTCCGGCCCGGCCGGCTCCGCCGCCCCCGCCGACTCGGCCGCCCCCACTGCCCCCACCGTCTCCACCGTCTCCACCGTCTCCACCGAAGGAAAGGTATGAGCCCGTGCGCACCCTGATCCCGGGCCGTCTCCGGCCTGCGCGCCGCGACCGGCCCGTACCTCCTCGGACGGACCGCTCCGTACGCCGTCACCGCCGGCTGCCGGCCGCCGTTCTGGCCGCTCTGCTCCTGCCCGTCCTGGCGGGCTGCGGTGCGGACACATCGTCCGGAGCGGAGACGGCGGGCGCCGCCTCGCCCGCGCCGTCCGACGATGTCGCCGCCTCGCTGACGAAGAACGCCGGGCTGGCGAAACTGCTGCCCGAGAACGTCCGCGCACAGGGGACTCTCCGGATCGCCTCCTCCGTGGGCGCGGCGCCCAGCGCGTACTTCCCCGACGCGACGAGCCGCCGGCCCGCGGGGCTCGACATCGACATCGCGGACGCCGTCGGCAAACTGCTGGGGCTGAGGCTGGAGCGCCAGGACGCCAGTTTCGAGGCGATCCTGCCCGCGCTCAGCAGCGGCAAGTACGACGTGGGCACCGGAAACTTCGGTGTCACCGAGGAGCGGCTCAAGACGATCGACTTCGTCACCTACATCAATGACGGACAGGGCTTCGCCGTCCGCAAGGACGACACCGGTCTGAACAAGGTGACCCGGCTCGACCAGCTCTGCGGCAAGACCGTCGGCACCTCGGCGGGCACCACCTTCGAGGCGACGCTGAACTCCCGGAAGAGTGTCTGCGCGGACGCCGGCGAGAAGCCGTACACGGTCAAGGTCTTCTCCGAGAACGGCGCCCTTCTGACCAGCCTTCAGCAGGGCCGGATCGATGTGGTCATGTCGACCATCAACGGTCTGCGCTACCAGGCCGCGCAGCCGGCGGCCGGGGTCAGATTCCTCGGCGAGTTCCACCGGCTCGATGTCGGTTTCGCCTTCGAGAAGGGCTCCCCACTGCTCAAGGCGTTCCAAGGTGCTGTCAACGAGCTGATCGACAACGGCACATACGACCGGATTCTCAAGAAGTGGGGGACACAGGATTCCGCCATCGAGGAGTCCCGGATCAGCCCGCCCGAGACGAAGTAGCGGCAGGAGCCCCCGATGGATACCGCAACCGGCACCGAGGCGGACAGACCGTCCGTGCCGCCGTCGTCCTCCGTGACGCCGACGGACGCCCTGTCGTCGTCCGCCCCTTCGCCGAAGGAGGCGTCACCACCGGGCACGGAGGATCTCGCCGCGCTGAAGGTCGTGCCCGCGCGCCACTACTGGCGCTGGGTGGCCGGTGCCGCCGCGCTCGTCGTCGTCGCGCAGTTCGTACACGGGCTGGCCACCAATCCGGGCTGGGACTGGGAGACCTTCTTCCTCTATCTCTCCACGGACAGCGTGCTGAGGGCCGTCTGGGTGACCCTCCAGCTCACCGCGTACGGGACCGCGCTGGGCTTCGCCCTCGGTGTCGTCCTCGCCTTTATGCGGCTGTCGCGCAGTGTGATTCTCCAGACGGTCGCCTGGACCTATATCTGGGCCTTCCGCTCGATCCCGCTGATCGTCCAGCTTCTGTTCTGGTTCAACCTGGCCTATCTCTACCAGGAGTTGGGGGTCGGCATCCCCTTCGGTCCCGTCCTGTGGAGCTTCGACACGATGAACCTGGTCGGCGCCATGTCGGCCGCCGTCATCGGTCTGGCGCTGCATCAGGCAGCCTACGCGGCCGAGATCGTACGCGGCGGGATCATCTCCGTCGAGGGCGGACAGCTCGAAGCCGCGGCGGCACTGGGCATCCCCCGGTCGCGTCAGATACGCCGCATCCTGCTGCCGCAGGCGATGCGCGGCATCCTGCCCAACGCCGCCAACGAGGTCATCTCCCTCTTCAAGGGCACCTCGATCGTCTCCGTGATGGCCATCGGCGAGCTGTTCTACCAGGTTCAGGTGATCTACGGCCGCAACGGCCGGGTCGTACCGCTGCTGATGGTCGCCACCGCCTGGTACATCCTGCTGACCACCCTGCTGTCCATCGCCCAGTACTACGTGGAGCGGCACTTCGCGCGCGGGGCCGAGCGCACTCCCCCGCCCACCCCGTTCCAGCGAGCCAGGAGCTTCACCCGCAGGATGCGGGCCGCTGCCGCCACCGGAGGTTTCCCGCGATGAGTACGGACACTGCTCCCGAGCCGGCACCCGGCGGCGACCGGGACAGCACCGCGGACCGCCCGGACCGCGCGGACCGCGGTGACCGCGCCCAAAACACCGCCGCCACCACCGGCACCGCCACCGCTGACACCGGCGATCTGATGGTGGACGTACGCGGTGTGCACAAGAACTTCGGCC
Organism: Streptomyces sp. NBC_00872; assembly: GCF_045161915.1. Taxonomy (NCBI): domain Bacteria; kingdom Bacillati; phylum Actinomycetota; class Actinomycetes; order Kitasatosporales; family Streptomycetaceae; genus Streptomyces; species Streptomyces sp. NBC_00872. The sequence continues at coordinate 789,048 of NZ_CP108806.1, forward strand.
CGCTGGAGGTGCTCCGCGGGGTCGACCTCCAGGTCCGCACCGGCGAGGTCACCGTCGTACTGGGCCCCTCCGGCTCGGGAAAGTCGACCCTGCTGCGCAGCATCAACCACCTCGAAAAGCTCAACCGGGGGTACGTCAGCATCGACGGCGAGCTGATCGGCTACCGCCGCTCCGGCTCCAAGCTGCATGAACTCAAGGAGAGAGATGTCCTGAAGCAGCGGCTGCACATCGGCTTCGTCTTCCAGAACTTCAATCTCTTCCCGCATCTCACCGTGGTCGAGAACATCATCGAGGCTCCCGTCTCGGCGCTGCGCCGCCCCCGTAAGGCCGCCGTCGAGCAGGCGGAACGGCTGCTGGAGCGGGTGGGTCTGGCCGACAAGGCCGCCGCCTATCCACGACAGCTCTCCGGCGGCCAGCAGCAGCGCGTGGCGATCGCCCGCGCGCTCGCGCTGGAGCCCAAGGTGCTGCTCTTCGACGAGCCCACCTCGGCGCTCGACCCCGAACTGGTCGGCGAGGTCCTCGATGTCATCAAGGACCTGGCCCGCAGCGGCACCACCATGATCGTCGTCACCCATGAGATCGGCTTCGCCCGTGAGGTCGCCGACACCGTCGTCTTCATGGACGACGGTGTGATCGTCGAGCAGGGGCCGCCCGCCGAGGTCCTGGACCGGCCGCGCCATGAGCGGACCAAGGCGTTTCTCTCCAAGGTGCTCTGACCCGCCCTTCCCGTCCCACCGACCCACCGTCCTTTCGACCCAGCGTCCTTCCCACGAGGAGCCCTCCGTGCCGTCCAGACCCGTCCTCCGTACCACCGCCGCCCTTCTCGGCCTTGTCGCCACGCTCTCCCTCTCGGCCTGCGGCAACTCCGCCGACGGCTCCACCGAGCAGGTGGTGGCCAAGGACGGGAGCAAGGACGGTCTGCGGATCGATCTCAGCCCCGACCAGAAGCGGATCACCACGCCCGAGGTGGACTCCATCGCCGCGCTCGTCCCGGCGGCGATCCGCGATCGCGGCACGCTCGAAGTGGTCAACTCGGCCGGTTCCGTACCGCCGTTGGCCTTCTACGCCACCGACGACAAGACCGTCATCGGCGTCGAGACGGACATCGCCTCGCTGATCGCGGATGTCCTCGGGCTGAAGCCGAGCTACCACACGGTCGACTGGGCGAACATCTTCGTCGGTCTCGACAGCGGCAAGTACGACGTGGGGTTCAGCAACATCACCGTCACCGAGGAACGCAAGGAGAAGTACGACTTCGCCACCTACCGGCTGGACAATCTCGCGTTCGAGGCGAAGAAGGGCGGCGACTGGAAGGTCTCGGCCCCGAAGGACGTGGCGGGCCGGACCATCGGTGTCGGCTCGGGCACCAACCAGGAGAAGCTGCTGGTCGACTGGAGCAAGCAGAACGTGGAGAACGGTCTGAAGGCGACGGACATCAAGTACTACCAGAACTCCAGCGACTACTACCTCGCCCTCGGCTCCGGACGCCTCGACGCCTATCTCGGGCCCAACCCCGTCGCCGCGTACCACGCGGCCTCCACCGGGGAGACCGAGATCATCGGCACCTACTCGGGCGGCGGAGCCGATGTCCAGGGCAAGATCGCGGCCACCACCAAGAAGGACAACGGTCTGATCAAGGCCCTCCATGAGGCGCTCGGCACCGTGATCGAGAACGGTACGTACGAGAAGGTCCTGGCGCGCTGGGGACTGTCGAACGAGACCGTGCCGTCCTCCGAGCTGAACCCCCCGGGGCTGCCCAAGACCGACGAGTAGCCGGGCCCCCGGACCACCGGTCCCGCTCCGGGCCCCGGACCTCCGCCGGCCGCTCCCCTCCGACCGGCCCGTACCCAGCGGAAGGCAGCCATGAAGTTCTCCGTCCTCACCATCGTCGGCCACGCACCGCACCCCCTCACCGGGGAACTCCTCTCCGCGGCCGACCGTCTCGACGAAGTCGTGGAGCTGGGGGTGGAGGCCGAGCGGCTCGGCTTCGACGCCTATGCCGTCGGGGAGCGGCACGCGGGTGCGTTCCTCTCCTCCAGCCCCACGGTGCTCCTCGGCGCCATCGTGTCCCGCACCTCGCGGATCCGGCTGCTCACCGGTGTCACCGTGGTGGCGATCCTGGATCCGGTACGGGTGGCCGAGGACTACGCGACGCTCGATCAGCTCTCCCGCGGGCGGATCGAACTCGTCATCGGCAAGGGGGCGGAGGCCGGGCACTTCGATCTCTTCGGGCTGGACGAGGAGCGGCAGTGGGAGTACCAGGCGGAGAAGTACGAGCTGCTGCGCAGACTCTGGCGCGAGGAAGACCTCGACTGGGAGGGCCGGTTCCGGCCGCCGCTCAAGGGCGTCACCACCGTGCCGCGTCCCTACGCCGGTCCGCCCGTGGTCTGGCACGGCTCGGCCACCAGTCTCAACTCCCCCGAGCTGGCGGCCAAGCACGGCGATCCGCTCTTCACCGCCAACGCCGTCCAGCCCCGTGAGGCGTACGCACGGCTCATCCGTCACTACCGCGAGAAGTTCGAGGAGTACGGACACGATCCGGCGCGGGCGCGGGTGGCGGCGGGGTCGGGCGGTCTCTACATCGCGGACACCACGCACCGGGCCGTCACGGACTTCAAGGAGCAGTACGAGGCCCGTATACGCCAGACCTTCCGGCCGCGGCTCGTCGGCAAGGCGGGGTACAACACACCGTTCCGCACGATCGAGGACGCCGTGGCGAACGGGCCCCAGCTCATCGGCAGTCCACAGCGTGTCATCGACAAGATCCTCGGCTACCACGAGGTCTACGGGCACGACCTCCAGTCCATCACCGTGGACGCCTTCGGGCTGAGCCTGCCCGAGCAGCGCGAGCAACTCCAGCGCTTCGCGGAGGAGATCGCCCCGGTGGTCCGCCGCGAGGCACCGAGCACTCTCTGGGCCGACAACGACTAGCCACTGCCCCGCCCCGTCCCGTCCTGCCCTGCCCCGCCCCGCCCGGAGCCTTCGCCGTACCTCCGAACGGGTTGTCGGTGTCACCGCCCGTGTGTCGTCCGCCGTGGGAGAGACGGTCGGCACGCTCCTGGCGATGAGACTCGCCCATGTGACGGATAACCAGGGAGAAGACGGCCGGCCGGGGCAGGTACCGGAGGACAGCGAAGGCACGCCCAAACCCGTCATCGTGGAGAAGCTCGACCCGGAGCAGTCCATGGTGCTGCGTCAGGTGGGCCGCGAGTGGGGGCGGGTGTCCGCCGCCCGCGACGCGTGGCGCGCGGCACTGCCCGTGGACCCCGACATCGGCCGCTATCCCGAGCCCGCGCAGATCACCCCGGCACGCTTCGGCCGGATCGTACGGGTACCTCCGCTCGGCGGGCTGCCGCCGCCCGCCGGGACCGGTGACATGGAGACGGTGGAGAGCCGGACGGAGCCGCCCGCGCTCGGGCCGCGGATCCGGCACGCGGTCCTCGGGGCGCCGCTGCGGAGCACGGCGATCGCGCGGGAGCGGATGCGCAAGATCGTGGCGCTGCCGGTGCTCTCGGCGGACGCGCTGTCGTCGGTCGCGTACGGTCCCGAGGCGCTGCTCGCCGTACTGGTGCTGGCCGGTACCGCGGGGCTCGCCTATTCGCTGCCGGTGGCCGGGGCGATCGTCTTTCTGATGCTGGCGGTCGGGCTGTCGTACCGTCAGACGATCCGCGCCTATCCGCACGGCGGTGGGTCGTACATCGTCGCGACGGACAATCTCGGGCGGGTGCCCGGACTGGTGGCCGCGGCCGGACTGATGACGGACTACGTCCTCACGGTCGCCGTCTCGGTCTCGTCCGGGATGGCGGCGGTCACCTCGGCGCTTCCGGGGCTCTCGGACGATGTCGTCCTGATCGGTCTGCTGGTCATCGCCGTTCTGCTCGCGGGGAATCTGCGCGGTGTCAAACAGGCCGGGGCGCTGTTCGCCGCGCCCACCTACGCGTTCGTCCTCGCCATCTTCTCGCTGGTGGCCGTGGGGCTGTACGACGCGTCGGGACGCGGCTTCGAGGCCACCCCGGCCCCGCCGCCGCACGCCGTCGAGGGGGTCGGTCTGCTGCTGGTGATGCGGGCGTTCGCCTCCGGCTCCACGGCGATGACCGGTATCGAGGCGATCTCCAACGCGGTACCCGCGTTCGAGTCCGTCTCCTGGCGCAACGCGCGTACGACGCTGTCGTGGATGATCGGACTGCTCGTCACCCTGTTCGCCGGCACGATCGCACTGGTCCATCTGACGGGTGTCGTACCCGAGTCCCGGGAGACGGTCCTGTCGCAGCTCGCCCACACCACCTTCGGCTCGGGCGGTATGTATGTCTTCATCCAGGCGGCGACGGCTCTGATCCTGCTGCTCGCGGCGAACACCGCGTACAACGACTTCCCCCGGGTGCTGTATCTGCTGGCACGTGACGACCACGCGCCACGGACCTTTCTGCGGCTGGGCGACCGGCTGGCGTTCAGCAACGGAATCATCCTGCTCTCCGTGGCGGCGGCGGTGGTCTATGCCGCCTTCGACGGGAAGACCGCGTCACTCATTCCGTTGTACGCCGTCGGGGTCTTTCTCGCCTTCACCCTCTCGCAGAGCGGCATGGTGGTCCACTGGTGGCGCAGGCGCGAGCGGCACTGGCGCAAAAGCCTCGTCTTCAACGGGGTGGGCGCCCTGCTCTCGGCCGTCGTCTTCATCACCGCGGGCATCACCAAGTTCACCGAGGGGGCCTGGCTCGCCCTCCTCACCGTCGCCCTGTTCCTGCTGGTGACGACCAGGATCCGGCGCCACTACGACATGGTGCGCCGGGCGCTGCGGCTGCACTCCAAGCTGATCGAGATCCCGAGCCGTACGCTCCCGCCGCGGCCGGGGGCGCGTACCCCGGAGAAGGCACCCGGTGGTGCCGAGGGGCCGTCAGAAGACGTGCTCCCCCGAAGGGAGCAGGACGAGGAGAGAGAGGACACCCCCGAGGAGATCCGCCATCTCTCCGTCGTCCTGGTGGACGCGCTGCATCAGGCGAGCATGCGCGCGATGGCCTACGCGGCCTCCCTCCAGCAGCCCGTTCTGGCCCTGCATGTCAGTCCGAGCGACGAGGACGCCGAACGTTTCCGTGAGGGCTGGCTCCTGTGGGGGGACCATCTGCCGCTGAGAATCGTCCTCTCCCCCTATCGGGCCATCGTGACCCCGCTGATCAGCTATATCGAGCAGCTGCACCATCAGCGACCCGATCTGACCATCACCGTGATCCTTCCGGAGATCGTCGTACGGCACTGGTGGCACCGGCTGCTCCACAGCCCGCTCGCCGGGCGGCTGCGGCGGGCGCTCCGGCCGCTGCCGAAGATCGTGGTGACGACCGTCCCCTTCCATGTGGAGGGATGACGGGGTGTGGACCTGCCGGGCAGTGAGACGGCGTAGGCCTTCAGGGAGCCCAGCCCGAAGAGCGGATTGAATGCTCACCATTCATTCCAATTGGTCGGTTTATCCGTTTCGATCTAGGGTGAGCGATGGCACTGCCCAGATAGGGCAAGTGCGTCTACACGAGGAGCCCATGCTCTCGCCGCCTCCCTCGTCCTGCGTGAGGCGGTGGCCGGCAGCGCCGAACTGCGGCTCGCCCGTGAACTGCTGGACTTCAGCTGGGAGCAACTCGGCTCCGGGGCCATGCTCCATGAGCGGCTGCTGCGCTATCCGATGATGAGCGACCCGCTGGAGACCTACGCCCACTTCGCCCGGAGCGGCTACCGCCACCAGGCGCTGGACCGGCTGCTCACCCACACCACCTCGCTCCGCTCCGCCCGCGCCGTCGAGGTGATGCCCAACCGGCGGCTGGCGATCGCCAACGCCGCCCGGGTCGGCGGCTTCGGCCAGGACGACGACCGCGCCGTCGACTGGGCCGCGCTGACCGAGGCCACCTGGCTGGGCTCATTTCCCGAACCGTGGCTCATCGACTGGATGACCGCCTACAACATGACGCACACCGTCTTCCATCTCACCGACTGGGGCCGTATTCCGGCGGGTCTGCCGGCCGGGACGGCCCGCTACCTCGGCGACTGGCTGCCCGCCTGGATCGACATCTGGGCCGAGATCGGCGAGTGGGATCTGGTGGCCGAGCTTATGATCGTCGGGAGTTCGCTGCCCGATCCGTACTGCGATCCGGCGGACTGGGAGCGACTGGCCCGTCTCCAGCACGAGGACGGGCTGATGCCCCGCGACGGACACCCCGTCAGCGAGGATCCCGGCGAACGCTTCGCGGCGCACCACCACACCACTGTGGTCGCCGCGGTCGCCGGTACGCTCGCCCTCTCCCGCACCCTCGGCGCCCGCCCATGACATCGGGCGCGATGGGGACGGTGTCATCGGAAGCGGTGTCATCGGAAGCAGTGGGGACGGCGTACGCGACAGCGGCTCACGACCGGCCGGTGCGAGCGCCGGAGTGGGCCCGCGGTCCGGCCTCGGCCATCGCCGCCTCCGCCCGCGGAGCGAGCGGGGTGGCCGTCGCGATCCGCCAGGGCGACCGGCGGGCCGTGGTGACCTACGGCCGTACCGCGCACGGCGGCGCCCCGGTCACGGCCGACACCCGCTTCGAGACCGGCTCGCTCACCAAGTGCTTCACCGCGCTGCTGCTCGCCGAACTGGCCGCCCGCGGCGAGGTCTCGTACGGCGATCCCCTCACCCGGCTGCTGCCTCCCGACCGCGTACCCGTACCGCGCGGCGGGCCCATCACCCTGCTCCATCTCGCCACCCACACCTCGGGGCTGCCCCGGCTGCCCCCCGGCCTGCTCGCCGGGGCGGCGCCGCGCTGGTTCACCAATCCGTACGAGGGCTTCCGCACCGACGATCTGCTGCGCGCGCTCGCGAGGACCCGTCCGTTCGCCCGGCCCGGTGACCGGGTGCGGTACTCCAACTTCGGGGTGGGGCTGCTCGGTCATCTCCTCGGCCGTGCCGTGCCCGGCCGGCTGGGGTACGGGGAACTGCTGGCGGACCGGATCCTGGACCCGCTCGGGCTGCACCGGACCGGCTGCGCGCCGGGTCTTCGACAGGCCACCGGCTACTGGCACGGCCGCGCCCGGCCGCCCTGGCACATCCCGGGTCTCGCCGGGGCGGGCGCGATCCGCTCCAGCGCCCGCGATCTGCTGACCCTGCTCGACGCCCTCCTCGACACCTCACCCGATGCCTCGCCGGACGCTCCGGTCACCACCAGCACCGGGACCGGGACCGACACCGGAACCGGCACCGACACCGGCACCACGAGCAACACCGGAACCGGCGCCGATTCCCTGTCACTGTCACTGTCCGCGCCGTTGCGGGCGGCACTGGCGGATGTGGTCCGTCCACGACTCGCACTGCGCGGGGGTACCAGACGGCTGGCGCTCGTCTGGAACATCCGCGTCCGGCCGGACGGCGATGTCTATCACCACTCCGGCGGCACCCGTGGTTTCACGGCGTTCGCCGGATTCAGTCCCCGGCACCGGACCGCCGTGGTCGCCCTGGCCAACACCGCGCCGTCCGCCGACCAGCGATTCATCCAGAGCGCCTACGGGACGCTGCTGTCGCTGTCGGGACAGTCGTGACATCGGAGACATCGGAGCCGTTCCTCACGGGCCGCGGCTTCACCGGCCGCTCAACCCCCGCTCATCCGGTGACCGCGGGCAGATCGGGGCCGATGGTGAGCGTCACCGTGCCCGGCGCGGCCCGGTCGGACCGGACGGGGACAAGACCGGGAAGCCGCGCGGCGACCGCCCTGGCCTGGTCCGCGAGACCCTCCGGATAGCTGAGCGTGGTGCGGTCGGCCGGCGCGGGCGCGTTGCCGGTGCCGCTGATCCGGAAGCCGAGCCCCCTCAGCCGGTCGGCCGTCTCCCGGGCCTTGCCGGGCACGCCCGTACCGTTGAGGACCGTCACCGCCACGGTGGCCGCCGCCGGGGGCAGTTGACGGGCCGCCGCCGCCAGCGGGGCCCCGGTCATCTCCCGGTCGAGGGTGAGGGCGGTGAACAGCCGCTGGGCGGCGGGCCCGTTCCAGACGACATTGGCCCTGTCACTGGGAACGTCCCGTTCCCGGGGGTAGTTGGGCACGGTCAGGAAGGAGATCCGTTCCGTGGGCAGCGACTTGAGGCCGGAGGCCAGCTCGTAGAGGGGCTTGAGGCCGGCCAGTTCGGGATCGGTGGTCAGCGACCCGGTGGCCGAGTCGAGAAATCCGTACAGGGCCCGGGGGTTGTAGAGCCTCGCCTTGGCGCGGGCGGCGAGCGCCCGCATGAACTCCTGCTGCCGGCCGATACGGCCGATGTCCGTGCCGTCGCCGAGACTGTAGCGGGCCCGTACATAGCCGAGGGCCTGGCTGTCCTTCACCGTCTGGCATCCCGCGCGGAGATCGAGATGGGCCTTTCTGTCGTGGATGGGCCGCTCGGGACAGATCTCGACTCCCCCGAGGGCGTTGATCATTCCCGTGAATCCCCGGAAGTCCACGACGAGGAAGTGGTCGACGCGGACACGGGTGTTCTGCTCGACTGTCTTGATCACGCAGGCGGCGGCCTTGCCGGTGTCCCCGGTGGAACCGCCGATCGCGAACGCCTCGTTGATCTTGAAGTCGTGCGGTACGGAGAAGGTGCCGTCCCCCTGGTCGCAGGCCGGGATCCGGACCCAGGAGTCACGCGGGAAGGACACCACCGTGGCCCACTTCCCGCTGCCGCCGACATGGAGCAGCAGCAGGGTGTCGGACTGCATGGTGGTCAGCCCCCGGCCGTAGCCGTCCCCCGCGCCTTCACGGCTGTCGGAGCCGATGACCAGGATGTTCTGCCCGCCCTGGGTGGCCCCGGGCCGGTTGTCGCCGATCGCGTCGTCCACGCCCGCACCCTGGATGTTGCCGCTGAGCCGGGTGTACAGCCAGCCGCCCGCCCCCGATGTGCCCAGCACCAGAAGGGCGGCGGCCAGGGCGATCCAGCGTCCGATCCGACGGCGCGGGGAGCGCGGGCGTCCCCCGCTCCGCGCGGGCCGGTTCCCCGGGCTCGTCCGTACTGCGTTCACGGCGTCAAACTCCTTGCTGCGGCCCGGTCGTGGAACGGATCGTACGGGGAGTGACGTGCCCGATGTGCCGGATGTGTCGGACAATCATTCAGGCGAGAACGAGGATCGGCCACGCGTCGAACAGGGGTACCGAAGCCGACCGGGAGCACCACACCACGGGCCCGCGGGAGCGGGCGGCAGGGTACGTCGGACGGCTCTGTCCGGTGGCCCGGGGTCCGCGGGTGCCGTGTAGTGGAGGGTGCGGCCCCGGCCGGGCGGTCGGTGTGCCGTCCGCGTGAGGGCCGGATCGGAGGAGCCTCGATGGGGAGCACGTCCAGTACGGCCGGTGTCATGGCCGTGGCGCTGCTCTGCGTCGCGGCGGCGGCCGGCTGTGCCGACAGTGGCGGAGGCGGCTCACCGGCGGCGCGGTCCGAGGCACCCGACGGCCTCGCGGCGGACGCGCCCACCCCCTCGGGCCCGTCCTCGCCCGGCGTGGACAGGGACGAGGTGTCCGCACGGTCCACCCCGCTCGGCAGGATCCTGGTCGACGGCGCTGACCGGACCCTCTATCTCTTCGAGGGGGACAGAAGGAACCTGTCCACCTGTACGGGGCCCTGTGTGAAGATCTGGCATCCGCTGACCGTGGTGAAGAGGGCGGCCTCGGGTGGCGGCGGGGTCGAGGAGAGCCTGCTGGCCGTCGCCGTCCGCGGTGACGGCGCCCGGCAGGTCACCTACAACGGGCATCCCCTCTATACGTTCGAACTCGACCGCAAGCCCGGCGACACCAACGGCCAGGGCGACATCTCCTTCCAGCACAGGTGGTACGTCGTCGACACCGCGGGCAACAGGAACACCACCCCGCAGCAGGACACCGGCGGTCTCTACTGATCCCCGCCCCCGCCTCCGAACCCCCTGGCCACCGGTGAGACAGGAGAAGCGATGCCATCAGACACGTCCGTCGTATCCCCCCATCGCGGACGCAAGCTCCGTGTGCTGCGGGGAGCGGCCCGGCTGGTGGCCGCCGTCGCCCTGGCCGTGGACGCCTATGTCCACGCCGATCTCGCCCCCCGCTACGACCTCGTCTCCGAGAACATCAGCCAGGGCACGCTCTTCCGTATCGAGGCCGGTCTGGCCGCGCTGGCGGCGCTGCTCGTCCTGGTCTGGCACCGGCTGATCAGCGATCTCTTCGCCTGGTGCGTCGCCGCCGGAGGTCTGGCGCTGGTGTTCGTGTACCGGTACGTCGATGTCGGCACGCTCGGGCCGATCCCGAACATGTACGAACCGAAGTGGTACGACGAGAAGTTCGTCGCCGTCGTCGCGATGGCGGTCGCCGTCCTCGCCACGGTCTTCCTGCTGCTCACCCACCACTGGCGGCGGGGCCGGGGCGTCCACGCGGGTCTGGGCAACCGCAGGCGCCGCCGCGGCGGGACGTCCTGACGGGACCGCCGCCCCGCCCCCGGCGATGGAGCCGGGGACAGGGCGGCGGCGGGAACGGCGGGGCGGCCGGGCGCCGGTTGCCCGCATGCGGCTACCCGTACAGCGGCTACCCGTACGCCGCTCGCCACTACAGCGTTTACTCGAACGGCGTGAGGAACTCCTTCGGCCTGAGCGCACGCTCCACGATGCGGGTGTCACCGACCCAGCCGTAGAAGCCCTGGCCGAACTGCTCGTCGAACTGGGTCCCGCCGATGACGAAGGGCTTGCCCAGCGTCGCGATACCGGTCGACTCCTGCGTGGGGTTACGGGCGATCTTCGAGCCGTCGACGTAGATGACCGTACGGTGACCGTCGTTGACGACGGCGATGTGCGTCCACCGTCCGACCGGCAGGGCGTGGCTCCATGAGGTGGGGTCGGCGTCCTGGCGGTGTGCGTAGACGACGAACTGGATGAACCGCTCCGGGGAGATGTTGAGGCTGCAGGTGGGCTCGTCGGGCGACCAGCCGGTGGTCTTGCCCGCCTCGCTGTTGCGTCCCTCCCAGCTCAGGATGCCCATCCAGGCGTGATCGCCCTCGAAGGGCTCCGGCAGCTTGATGAAGGTCTCGATGGTGTAACCCGAGGTGAACTTCGTGCTGTTGAGCGGCGCGTTGGCGGTGGTGGTGAGGATGGCGCCGCGGTCGGGGGACTTCCCGCCGTCGAAGCGCAGGCTCGCGTGGGCCGGCTGGCCCGCGTGGTGGTCGTCCGACCAGGTGAGCGCGTCGGCGCCGCTGGAGTGCAGTCGGCTCACGGTCAGGTCGTTGCCGTTGCCGGTCAGATCGCGCGCGACCTTTCCGTCGGCGACGGGCGCGCCCGCCGTGCCCGCGCCCCCGAGCCCGGAGGAGTCGAAGCGCCAGTAGGCGACGGTGCCGCGCGGCATCACGGCGGAGGCCGGACGGGCCGGCGGCGGTACGACAGGGGCGAAGCCCGCGAACCGGGTGGCGAAGTCGATGTCCAGGCTGAACCGGTCGGTGGGACCGGTCAGTTCGATCGTCTCGGCCTCCAGCGGTGTCCGCTTCTCCGGGTTGCGCGCGAGGAACCAGGGCGAGAACGTCTCGACGTCGACGACTCCGCGCGCGAGGTCGAAGGCGTACAGCCGGATCATCCCGGCCCCGCCGTAGTAGCGGTCCTGGTAGTTGGTGATGTGGACATGGACGTCATTGCCCGCGCCGTTGGTCAGGACGGTACGGCCGGGCGGCCAGTAGTGACCGCCGAGCGCGAGGAAGATCTGGTCGTGGTCGCGGATGAGGCCGTCCCACAGCCGCTGCCCGTTGCCCGAGAGCTGGGCCTTGCCGTCGTCGCCGGACGAGGCGATGTCATGGGTGGTCAGGATGGCCGGCAGCGTCGGATGCTGGTCGAGTACCGAGCGCGCCCAGTCCAGCCCCGCGTCGGACACACGCCAGTCCAGGGCGAGGACCAGCCACTCGCGTCCCGCGGCGTTCACCACGTGGTAGCTGTTGTAACCGTCGCGCGAGGAACCGCCGAAGGTCGGCATGGACGCGTAGCGCGCCGGTCCGAAGGCCCTCAGATAGGCGGAGTCACCGCGCTGGTCGTCGGCGCCGTTGATGTCGTGGTTGCCCGCGAGCACGCTGTAGGGCAGTTTGCCGTCGAGTGTACGGAAGGTGTCGGCGGCCAGCTCGATCTCTTCGCTGGTGCCGTGCTCGGTGACATCACCGAGGTGTGTCATGAACGCGATGTTGGCCTCCTTCCGCTCCTTCACCAGGTAGTCGAAGGTCTCGCGCAGCGGCGCCGGGTCGGAGCTGTCGGCGTCGAAGAGGTACTGGGTGTCGGGAAGGACCGCCACCGCGAACCGGGGGCTGACGCTGTCGAACCGACCGGTCTCGCCGCTCGACGCCGCCTGCGCCGGTGCCGCGTCGAACAGGGTCGCCGCCGCCCCCGCGGCCGGCACGGCGAGGGCCGCCTGAAGCAGCGTCCTTCTCGCCGGCTTGCCGTGGTTGTCTGCTGTGCTCATGTCGAACTCCCTGCGCTGTACATCTGTGTCAGCCGCACTGTTCTGATCAGCCATGGCGCGACGATGGCGGACAACTGAACGCCATCTGCCCGTTCGCGGTACGTATGGGCCGGTACGCACGCGAGTGTGCCGAACAGGCACCGGCGGAGGGCGAGTCGGTCTCCGGGCAGGGGAACCGTCCGGTCAGTCACCGCGGCACCGCGCGAAATCCGTTGGCCTTCGGTCGGGGAGCGGGGGGATGATCCGGCCATCAGGGGCAGGGAGGGTGCATGACGGTGTTCACGTGCGCGGGGTGCGACGCCGTGCTGAGCGCTTCGGTCTCGCGGGTCGCGCTGCCGGCCCATGCTCACCAGACCTGGGGAAACGGCGTACTGCTCCCCGTGCTCATGGATCCGGGCACGTACGCCGTCGACCCGGCGCCCTGGGGGCCGCCCTGGCGGTCGTGGAGCGAGGTCGGGGCGGACACGGCGGCGGCCCGTGGCGTGTTCGCGCCGGTGTACGCCCTGTCCTTCGCCGCACCGGGAGCGATCGTCGTCGCGCCCGGTGACACACGCGGCACCGTCCTGATCCCGGAGCGGTGCGACGGCTACTGCTGCGGGCTGGACGGCGGCGACGGCCCGAACCTCGCGTGCGAGCGGTGCGGACGGGCCGTGGCGACCCGTATCGACGACTGCTCGCTCTGGCAGTCGGTGTGGTTCGCTCCGGACGCCGTACGCGCCTTGCCCGCCGACGAGCCCTCGGACGAGCCCGCCGGCCGGGCCGGCTGGGAGACGGCGGCGATGCGGGAGCGGCAGGGCCCGCCACCGGTCGATCAGCGCGGGGACCGGAGCCCGCAGTGGGCGGCGGCCGTCGGGGCAGGACTGGCGTATCTGCTGGCGGCCTCGGCGGGGGCACCCGTGACCGTGCCCGACGGCCTTGTGGCGGACTTCTTCGGCCACGCTCTCGGCGCGCTGCTGCCGGCCGGGGCGCCGGCGAAGAGCGTGGCACTGGCCGGACCGGGCCTTTCCGTCCCGGATCCTGCCCCCGACATCCTGCTGGTACCGCGGAATACGGTGACGGGGGAACCCTGGCAGCCCTCCGGCGCCATGCCGACCGTGCCCCTGCCCGCCGGTGTGTGGCTGCGGCTGGCCTTCCCCGAGGAAGGACCGCGGGTCCCGGCGACAGGTGGACTGCCTGACGGAGTCCTCCGCGACGATCCGCTGCCGCTGCGTCCGGGGAGCCGGTTCCAGCCGGACCCGGAAGTCTTCCTCCACACTCTGGCACGCCTGCCCGCCGTCCGGCAGCCATGGCTGCGCGCGATCTACGACCAGGTGCGGGCCCGTCCGTACAGCTACCCGTTCTAGGGCGTGCCGCGGGGTGATGAGCCGGCGGGCGGGCAGATCGGCTCGCCCCGGGTCAGAACTCCTTGCGGAGCACGGTGAGCAGTTCCTTGGTGCGGCTCGCGGGCTCCGCGTGGGCCACCATGCGGTCCATCGCCTCCATGTGCTCGGCGACCTCGCCCGCTTCGTCCAGATAGAGCGCGCCCGTCAGATACTCGATGTACACCATGTCGGGCACTTCGGGGACGTCGAAGCGGAACAGTACGAACGGGCTGTACGTCCCGGGGTGGTGTCCCGCTTCCAACTCGGCTATCTGGAGCGTCACATTGGGCTGCTCGGTCGCCTCGATCAGACGGTCGATCTGCGCCCGCATCACCGCCGCCGAGCCGACGGGTCTGCGCAGGACGGTCTCGTCCAGGACGGCCCAGTAGGCCGGTGCGTCGGCGCGGGTGAGCAGCGCCTGGCGCCGGCAGCGCAGGGAGACATGGCGCTCTATCCGCTCGGAGTCGGCCGTCCTCCCCAGCGCGCCCGTGGTCAGGACCTGGCGGGCGTAGTCCTCGGTCTGGAGCAGACCCGGTACGAAGTGCGGTTCGTAGACCCGGATGGTCGTGGCGGCCTCTTCGAGGCTGACATAGCCGCTGAACCACTCCGGGAGTACGTCATGGAAACGCTGCCACCAGCCCGGCTCGTTCGCCTCCTCGGCCAGCCGCACGAATATCGCGGCCTCCGCCTCGGACACACCGTACGCGGGCAGCAGGATCTGCAGATACGGGATCTTGAGCCCGACCTCGGCCGTCTCCATCCGCCGGATGGTGGCCGCGGTGATCCGCAGCAGCCTGCCGGCCTGCTCCCTGCTCAGCCCCGCCTTCTCGCGCAGGGCACGCAACTGCCTACTGAGAACGAGCTGCCCGATCGTCGGGGCAGACCGCGGTTCGCTCATGTCCCACCCCCGAGCAACACCACCGTTTTCGGGCAGTGTGCCACAGCAACTGGTATGTGGGGATGCCATGTTGATCGCAGAGTTCACTCGTCATGTCACTTGAGTCACGGACGTCACCGGGGAGCCGCCCCCGGACCGGCGGCACCGGGGGCGCTCAGGCCTCTCAGGCCTCTCGGGGCCTCTCGATGGGCGCCGCTCAACCGCCGGGGCCGCGGAAGGCGCGCCGGTAGGTGTGCGGGCTGGTGCCGACGACACGCTTGAAGCGTTCACGGAAGGCCGTGGGCGAGCCGAATCCCGCCTGCGCGGCGATGCGGTCGACGGAGTGGGTGGTGGTCTCCAGAAGGTACTGGGCGCGGCGGACACGGGCGCGGTGGAGCCACCGCAGCGGCGTGGTGCCGGTCTGTTCGCGGAAGCGCCGGCTGAGGGTACGGCTGCTCATCCTGGCCCGCGCGGCGATGTCCTCCAGGGTCAGATCCCGGTCGGCGTTCTCGTCCATCCACCTCAGGAGCGGTTCCATGAGGGATCCGGACGGTGCGGGCGGCTGGGCGTGGACGATGAACTGGGCCTGGCCGCCTTCGCGTTCGAGGGGCATGACCGACAGCCTGGCCGTGTCGGCCGCGACGGCCGAGCCGTGGTCCTTGCGGACCATGTGCAGACAGAGATCGAGTCCGGCGGCGGCTCCCGCCGAGGTGAGGAACTGTCCGTTGTCGACGTAGAGCACATCGGGGTCGACGGCGATCTCGGGGTGAAGGGCCGCGAGACGGTCGGCCGCGATCCAGTGGGTGGTGGCGCGCAGCCCGTCGAGGAGACCGGTGGCGGCGAGTACGAAGGCGCCGGCGCAGATGGAGGCGATACGGGTGCCGGCCGCCGCGGCCTCGCGCAGCGCGTCGAGCACGGCGACGGGGACCGGTCCCGCGTGCTCCAGGGTGCCGGGGACGATGATCGTGTCCGCCTCGCGCAGCCGGTCGAGACCGTGCGGGGCGCGCAGCACGAACGGACCGGCGTCGACCTCTTCCGTGGCGGCGCAGATCAGGACGCGGTAGGCGGCGCGGCCGTCCGGCAGACGGGTGCGGGAGAACACCTCGATGGGGGTGGCGAGGTCGAAGGAGACGACCTGTTCGAGCGCGAGTACGGCCACGGTGTGCATGGCGAGAGGCTAGGGCAGGAACGGCTCACGGCCAAGGGCGTCGGAGCGGGGACGCTGCGGTGACGTGTCCGTATCGTCCCCACCGCGCGGCGATGTGCGCCGGTGAGCGCCCCTGGATGCCGGTACCGCGCCTGTGCCATGTCGGCATGGTGTCCGCTTTCACCTGACTCGCGGCACCTGGCGAGAATCCGTTGAAACCTGGCACTCAAGCCACTACTGAGGGGCGGAACCCACGCCTAACGTCGGGCACGGCTTCCCGCGCGGTAGGCCTCCGCACCTCCTTCCGATGCCGTCGCCCACCGCATGCCGCCCCAGCCGCACGCCTGAGAAAGCACCCACCTGTGACGAAATTCCTGCTTGCCGTTCATGTCCTGGCCGCGATCGTCGCGATCGGACCGGTCACCGTGGCCGCCAGTATGTTTCCGCCGACCGTCCGCCGGGCACTGGCCGAGCCCGGCGACCGGCAGGCGGTGGCGTGGGTGCGTCTGCTGCACCGGATCTGCCGCGTCTACGCCGTCATCGGCCTGACGGTGCCCGTCTTCGGGTTCGCCACCGCGAGTTCGATGGGTGTGCTCGGGGACACCTGGCTGATCGTCTCGATCGTTCTGACCGCGTTCGCGGCCATCGCCCTCGGCGCGCTCGTACTGCCTCGCCAGGAAGCCCTGTTGACCGAAATCGAGGCGATCGAGTCGACGGCGACAGAGGCAGCGACAGCGACGGTGCCCGGTCACAACACCCCGGCTCCCGCGCCGGCCTCGCCCACGAGGCCCACGAGCCCCGCCCCCGAACCGCCGGGACGCCGGGCGACCGCGCGACTGGCCATGGTCACCGGGATCTTCAATCTTCTCTGGGCCACCGTGACGGTCCTCATGATCATCCGCCCCGGCTCCACCACGGGCGCCTGACACACACCCGCCCTCGGTTCTCGAACGCCACCCGGGCCTCCGGGTGGCGTTCCCGTGCGCCAAAAGTCCTTCATGGCACGGTTCTTGACGTGGGGTCATTGCCAAGTCATTGCATGGCCATGTCATGTCGATGACATGGCCTCAGACCATCTTGTCGGCGCCCCCCACCCTCCGCGATCGTTCTGGCACAGGCGGTGCAGGAATCACCCGCACCGCCTCACGCATACATCCGTATGCGTCCCCCACATTTGCGCACGCACCCCCGCGCACACGTTGAGGAGGACCCCTCACATGGCAAGGATGCGTACCACCAGGACGCGGATCGCGGCCGCGATCACCGCGACCGCGGCAGTCACGGCTCTCGCGGCCGTCTCCGTTCCCGCCCAGGCGGCCCCCGCGGTCGGCACCGTCATCGGGGCCGACTCCAAGGACGCCGTCCAGGGCAGCTACATCGTCACCCTGAAGGAGACGGCCGGTCTCAAGTCCGCCTCGGCCGCGGGCCGGAGCGTCGTGGCCGAGTACGGCGGTACGGTCGAGCGTACGTACACGGCGGCCCTCAACGGCTACGCCGCGAACCTCTCGCCCGAGCAGGCGCGGCGACTGGCGGCCGACCCCGCCGTGGACAAGGTCTTCCAGAACCGCACGGTGCGCGCGTTCGCCACCCAGACCAACCCGCCGTCCTGGGGCCTGGACCGTATCGACCAGACGGCGCTGCCGCTCGACCGGCAGTACACCTACCCCGACACGGCCGGTCAGGGCGCGACCGTCTACGTCATCGACACCGGGGTCCGGATCACCCACCAGGACTTCGGCGGGCGGGCCTCGTACGGTTACGACGCCGTCGACGGTGACAACACCGCGCAGGACGGCAACGGCCACGGCACCCATGTCGCCGCCACCGCCGCGGGCACCGCGTACGGTGTGGCCAAGAAGGCCAAGATCGTGGCCGTCCGCGTGCTCAACAACTCGGGCTCCGGTACGACCGCCCAGGTCGTCGCGGGCATCGACTGGGTGACCCGGAACCACTCGGGTCCCTCCGTCGCGAACGTGTCCCTGGGCGGCGGCGCCGACGCCGCGCTCGACACCGCGGTGCAGAACTCCATCAACAGCGGTGTGACCTACGCGATCGCCGCCGGTAATTCCGGAGCCAACGCGCAGAACTACTCGCCGGCCCGTGTCGCCGCCGCCATCACCGTGGGCGCGACGACCAGCACCGACGCCCGCGCCAGCTACTCCAACTACGGCACGCGCGTCGACCTGTTCGCTCCCGGCAGCTCCATCACCAGCGCCTGGAACACCTCGGACACGGCGACCAACACCATCAACGGCACCTCGATGGCCACTCCCCACGTGGCCGGAGCGGTGGCCGTCTATCTCACGGGCCACCCCACCGCGACCCCGGCGCAGGTCTCCACGGCCCTGGTGAACGGCGCCTCGTCGAACGTCGTGACCGGTCCGGGCACCGGCTCGCCCAACAAGCTCCTGAAGATAGTCCCGTAACGGACCGCCATAGACCGTAACGGACTGTCAAGAAGCCGACAGTGCCAGCGCCCGTCGCCATCCAGGCGGCGGGCGCCCCGCGTTCGGCGGACCGTACGGCCGTATACACACGCGGAACACATCCGCGCGGACCGATCGACCCGGACCGGACCGGACAGGACCGGCCGGTCGACGGCCCGGCAGGCCCCGACCCGGACCGGCCCCCGCGCGACCGGACAGGACCTTTAGCCCCGGTACGTCTCCAGCAGCCGCAGCCACACCTCGCTGATCGTGGGATACGACGGGACCGCGTGCCACAGACGGCTGATCGGCACCTCCCCGACGACCGCGACGGTGGCCGAGTGGAGCAGCTCGCCCACCCCCGGTCCCGCGAACGTGACACCGCGGAGGATCTCACGGTCGAGATCGACGATCATGCGTGCGCGGCCCTGGTAACCGTTCACGTAGAGCGACGCGCCGGCCACATTGCCGATCTCGTAGTCGACGGCCCTCACGCGGTGGCCCGCCCGCTCGGCCTCGGCGAGGGTAAGACCGACCGCTCCGATCTCCGGGTCGGTGAAGACGACCTGCGGAACGGCGCCGTGGTCGGCGGTGGCGGCGTACGGGCCCCAGGGCGCCGCGTCCGGTACGGCCGAGTCCCGGGCCCTGGCCGCGATGGCGGCGCCGGCGATACGGGCCTGGTACTTGCCCTGGTGGGTCAGGAGGGCGCGGCGGTTGACATCGCCGACCGCGTAGAGCCAGTCGCTCCCCTCGACCAGACAGCTGTCGTCCACGGTCAGCCAGGAACCGGGCTCAAGACCCACCGACTCCATGCCGATGTCGTCCGTGCGCGGTGCCCGGCCGGTGGCGAAGAGGACCTCGTCGGCCTCGATCCGCTCACCGCCCGCCAGCACGACCGTCACCGGGCCGGTACCGCCGTCGCGCTCGACCGCGGCGACCGAGACCCCCGTACGGATCTTGGCGCCCGCCTCGGTCAGCGCGTCGACCACCAGCTCACCTGCGAACGGTTCCATCCTCGGCAGCACGCCGTCGCCGCGCACCAGCACGGTGACCTCCGAGCCGAGCGCACGCCACGCGGTGGCCATCTCCACGCCCACCACTCCCCCGCCGACGACCACCAGCCGTCCCGGGACCCGCTGGGAGCTGGTCGCCTCACGGCTGGTCCAGGGATTGGCACCGGGGAGTCCCGGCAGATCGGGCAGCAGGGCACGGGTGCCCACGCACACGGCGACGGCATGGCGGGCGATCAGCACCCGCTGCTCGCCGTCGGGGCCGGTGACCACGACCCTTTTCTCACCGGCCAGCCGGCCGTGCCCGCGTACGACGGTCGCTCCCACGCCTTCGAGCCATCCGACCTGGCCGTCGTCCTTCCAGTTCGAGGTGAACTCATTGCGGCGGGCCAGCACCGCGGGCACGTCCAGCGGGCCGTCCACTTCCTGGCTCAGCCCCGGCATTCCGCGCGCCTCGGCGCGCAGGATCACCGGGCGCAGCAGCGCCTTGCTGGGCATACAGGCCCAGTACGAACACTCGCCGCCGACCAGTTCGCTCTCCACGACCGCCGTGCTCAGTCCGGCGGCCCTGGCACGGTCGGCGACGTTCTCCCCGACCGGTCCCGCGCCCAGCACCACCACGTCATATTCCATCGCTTCCGTCATGGGGTCAGTCTGGTGCGACGGTCGCCGCATGGCCACACGATCTTCGGGCAGGGGCCAAGGAATACCGCGATACCGCCGACGGTTGTCGCATGCGGCTGCCCACCGGAGAGCAGGAAGAGGTAACAGGCCATGGCCACTGTGGAACTCACCAAGGACAACTTCGACCGGACGGTGTCGGAGAACGACTTCATCCTGATCGACTTCTGGGCTTCCTGGTGCGGACCGTGCCGCCAGTTCGCGCCGGTGTACGAGAAGGCCTCGGAGCGTCATGACGACCTCGTCTTCGCCAAGGTCGACACGGAGGCACAGCAGGAGCTCGCCGCCGCCTTCGACATCCGCTCGATCCCGACGCTGATGATCGTCCGCGACAATGTCGCGGTGTTCGCCCAGCCCGGCGCGCTGCCGGAGACCGCCCTGGAGGATGTGATCGGCCAGGCCCGCGCGCTGGACATGGACGAGGTCCGCAAGTCGGTCGCGGAGGCCGAGGCGAAGGCCCAGAACACCGAGAGCGCCTAGTCGCTGCCCGGTTCGGGGCGTACGGAGCCCTGTCCGGTTCGCGGCGTACGGGCGTCCGGCACGGCCCGTGAACACGTGGCGCCGGGGGTCCGCGGGCCCAAGCCCCCGGCGATACGGACCGGTTCGGTCGGACCGGTCCGGCGACGGGGGCGGTGGTGACGCGGTGAGCAGGGTGAGTACGCGTCAACCCGTCGGATACGTACGCCCGTTCCGTCCTCAGAGCCTCGGGACGCCTCAGAGCCCTGGGACGGCGATCACCCGGACCGACATCCCGTAGTCCAGCTCCGCGCCGTCCACCAGCAGCGCTTCCACCGTCAGGGTCTCCGGGTCGATGTCCGCCACCATGCCGTTACCGGCGTACCTCGGATAGCCCGAGGCTCCTGTGTCACCGGTCGCCTCGACGACCGCCGAGCGCAGGGCGTTCGCCGCGCTGGGCGGGCCTTCGTCGGCCTCCGTGAACTCGGCGACCAGAAAGATCTCGAAGCGCTGCGGCACGGTGCTCATGCAGCCGACGCTAGCCACCCCGCGACGGCATCGCATGTCGCCATGTCGCCGCCGTCAGCCGTGCTCCGGGCCTCGCCCGCCCCGGCTCCGGGCCCTGGGCTCAGGTCGACTCGCGGTGGACGGCCCGCGCCCCCATCAGATCGTGGCGTTCCGGCTCGCCGTCCGGGTCGCGGACGACCCGGTGCACGAGTTCGGCCAGCCGCTGTCCCGTCACCATGTCGATACGCACGGTGGAGAGCCGGGGCCGCAGCAGTCTGCCGAGCAGCAGATCGTCGGCACCGATCACGGCCGTCTCCTCGGGGACGCCGATCCCCTCGTCCTGGAGCGCCCGCATCAGGAGCATCGCGTACTCGTCGTTGTACGCGAAGACGGCGTCCAGGCCGAGCGCGCGCCAGCGGGCGGCGAGGGCCGCCGCGGACTCCTCCTCGTACGCGAGCGGCAGCGGCTCGATCCGGGCGCCGGTGCCTTCGGCGGCCGTACGGGCCCCCGCGAGGCGCGGGTCCGCGAACAGGTCCAGGCCCGGTTCCTCCGGCATCACCACACCGATCCGGGTACGGCCGCGCCCGAGGAGATGGGCCACCGCCGTACTCCCGATCTCACGCTGGTCCATGACCAGCGCGTGCGCGCCGGCGACCCGGTGGGGACCGAGGGTGATCACGGCTCGCGCACCGGACCGTTTGAGCAGGTCCACTCCCTGCGGGGTCAGGGCGATCTCACCGAGCGAGACGACGGCGACGGGCCGCAGCTCGGCCCAGGCGCGGGCCGCCGTGTCCCCGTCCATGCCGAGACTGCCGTACTGCACCACGGTGTAGCCGAGCCGCCGCAGAGCCCACTGGAGCTCGTTGAAGAAGGCGCTGTACAGGGGCCCGACGGGGACATGGGCCGCGGGCAGCAGCACGATCCCGGTGTGCCCGGCGCGCAGGCTGCGGGCCGCCGCGTGCGGTACGTACCCCAGCCGCTCCGCGGCCTCGCGCACCTTGCGACGGGTGGGCTCGCTGATCCGGACGGCCGAGGTGTTGTTGAGCACGTACGAGACGGTGGCACGGGAGACACCGGCCAGCCGTGCCACATCGGCGCTGGTCGGGACCGGACGTTCGACCGGGACGGGGCGTACGGCGGAGTGTGCGGCGGACTGCTCGGGGAACGGGCTCATCGCTCCCGGTATCTTTCCAGACACCGCGCGGCGGGGTCCCCCGGATGCCCTGAACCGGTGCACACCTTTTCGACTCAGGTGTTGTCGATGACACGTGTTGTCGACGGGACGTGTTGTCGACGGGACGGGCGGGTGCCTGCCGTACCGGGCGACGTCTCACCCGGCCCCGGCCGTCGGAGCGCTGCACGGACGTTCTAACGTCGTGCGGATGACGACCTTCTCCGACGCCTCCGGCGAACTTCCCGGCCGTGCCGGTCCCACCGCCACCGTTGAGGCCGATCCCCGTGCTGTAGGGCCGGTCCGCACCTCGTACGCCCCCGAGCACGACGGCGACCCGGACCCCGGCGAGATCGTCTGGACCTGGGTGCCCTATGAGGAGAACGACGGGCGGGGCAAGGACCGGCCGGTGCTGGTGGTCGCCCGTGAGGCGGCGGGCACGCTGCTCGCCGTCCAGCTCTCCAGCAAGCGCCATGACCGCGACCGCGAGTGGGTGCCGATCGGGGTGGGGCCGTGGGACCGCGCGGGGCGCGAGTCCTGGGTGGACGTCGACCGGGTGCTGCGGGTCCATGAGCGGGGTATGCGGCGGGAGGCGTGTGCCCTGGACCGAGGGCGGTTCAATCTGGTGGTGAACCGGCTCAGGGAGCGCTACGGCTGGAGCTGACACCGTTCACACGGCGCCGGCGGACGGATCTACGCGAACGCTCGCCGGAAGGCCCCCAGTGTGGTCGCTCCCGCCGTCCGGTCGAGCACCGCGAAGACCACCTCGTCGAAGCGGTCCGCGAACCGGCCGTCCCCGGTGAGCTGTGCGCGGAACGCCTCCGCGACCGCCGCCGGGTCGTTGCGGAAGACACCGCAGCCCCAGGCGCCCAGCACCAGCCGCCGGTAACCGCGCTCCGCCGCCGTCTCCAGCACACGCTCCGCACGGGAGGCGAGCGCGGCCGGTATCCGGTGGACCTGCTCGGGCGCACGCCGCGCGATCACCCCCGCGTTCGGCGCGGCCGAGGTCAGAAAGCCCACGTGGTACGGCGTACCGAGCAGCCGGCCCCGGTCGTCGCGGAAGACCGGCACACCCGGTGAGTGGATCAC
The DNA here is from genome assembly GCF_045161915.1 of Streptomyces sp. NBC_00872. Taxonomy (NCBI): domain Bacteria; kingdom Bacillati; phylum Actinomycetota; class Actinomycetes; order Kitasatosporales; family Streptomycetaceae; genus Streptomyces; species Streptomyces sp. NBC_00872. The sequence continues at coordinate 812,189 of NZ_CP108806.1, forward strand.
ACGGTCGCTGTAGAACGGGCTGCGGTCGGCGCGGTGGTGGGCGTAGAACTCGGGCACGCGCAGCAGTGTGGTGTAGAGGGCGGAGCCCCGGCAGAGCGCCTCCTCCTGTGCCTGTGCCCCGTTGAGATAGCCTCCGCCGGGATTGCGGGCCGAGGAGAAGTTCAGCACGGCCACCGGGCCCGTTCCCGCCGCCGTCAGCCGTCCCGCCGCCTCAAGGCTGCTCTCACCGGTCACCTCGACCGCCGCCGTCACCCGGTTCACCGTACGACCCGCCGTGGGACCGGTACGACCCGCCTCGGGACCGGCCGTTCGACCCGCCGCCGGCATGGCCGCCACAGCCGGAACCGCGACCCCGACCGGTTCGGGGCCGTACATCCGCGTGCCCTTCAGCGAGGCGTCGAGTGCCGTGCGAATCACCACGTCACGGCCGTCCGGGGCACGGTACTTCCCCATTCGGACGATCTCCTCGGTTTCTTTCGCGATGCCCCGCAGCCGTGCGCTCATACGGCGAATCGTGAGTGGACGATCTCGTCCGGGGCAACAGGTTTTCTGGCGAAACACCGGCCCCAGGGGCACTCTTGTGCGAAGCGGTGAGAGGGGCTTTAGGTTGGACGAAGCGCTCCGCCCCGAACCCGGGGTGGAGTCCGGTCCGAAAGACAGGCCACAGGTCTTCGACAGGAGGATCCGGCCATGCCATCCGACAGTTTCAGCGACGAAGGACCAGCGATCGGCGAGGACGACGCCGAGGAGCTGCTGCGCGGCATCTGTTTCAAGACCGGCCCGCCCCGCACCGTGGGCGTGGAACTGGAATGGCTCGTGCACGATCTGCACAGCCCCGAACAGCCCGTCCCGGTCCGCCGGCTCAGGGAAGCCCTCGACGGACTGCGCACATTGCGTCTCAGCTCGGCACTCACCTTCGAACCCGGCGGCCAGCTCGAACTGAGCTCGGCGCCCGCCGCGTCACTGATGGAGTGCGTCACCTCCACCGCCCAGGATCTGGCCCTCGTACGGTCGGCGCTCCGTACGGCGGGACTCGCTCTCGCGGGTCTCGGACAGGACCCCTGGCACTCTCCCGACCGGCTGCTGCGCGCCCCGCGCTATGACGCCATGGAGATCTATCTCGACCGGATCGGTCCGGCCGGCCGCGCCATGATGCGGACGACCGCCTCCATCCAGGTCTGTCTGGACGCGGGCCACGAGGAGCCGGGCCCGCTCGGCTACGGCCGGCGCTGGCAACTCGCCCATCTGCTGGGCGCGGTGCTGGTCGCCGCGTTCGCGAACTCCCCGATGCGCGAGCGCAGACCGACCGGCTGGCGCTCCACCCGGCAGGCGCTGTGGGCCCAGCTCGACCCTGCCCGTACCACCGCGCCGTCCGCGCGGCACGAGCCGCGCGCGGGCTGGGCCGCGCTCGCCCTGGACGCCCCGGTGATGTGCATCCGGGCGCCCAAGGGCCCCTGGACGGTGCCGGAGGGGCTGACCTTCCGGAACTGGATCCGCTCCGGGGCGCCCCGTCCGCCGGTCCGCGCCGATCTCGACTACCACCTCACGACGCTCTTCCCGCCGGTCCGGCCGCGCGGCCATCTGGAACTGCGGATGATCGACCAGCAGCCGGGCGAGGACGGCTGGCTGGTGCCGCTCGCCGTCACCACCGCGCTGTTCGACGATCCCGAGGCGTCGGAGACCGTCTACCGCACCGTCAAGTCACTCGCGGAGACGGCGGGCTCGCTGCCCGCGCCACGCAATCTGCTCTGGGTCAACGCCGCGCGGTACGGCCTGGCCGACCCGGAACTGCATCTCGCCGCGATGGCCTGCTTCGCCGTCGCGCAGGAAGCGCTTCCGCGCATCGGTGCCACTTCCGCCGTGCAGAAGGCCGTCGCCGACTTCTACGAACGCTATGTGGTGCCCGGCCGGTGTCCCGCCGACGAGCTGCGCGCCTCTCTGAACGGGAAGGACCCCAGGACATGACCGACTCCGCGGAAACCGTCGGGATACCGGTGGAACGGCTGCGGCAGCGGGCCGTCGACGCCCTGACGACCGCCCGGGACCGTACCGCGCTGCTGACCTCGTGCGTCGACGACCACGATCTGACCGCGCAGCACTCCCCGTTGATGTCGCCGCTGGTCTGGGATCTGGCGCACATCGGCAACCAGGAGGAGCAGTGGCTGCTGCGGACCGTCGCGGGCCGCGCGGCGATCCGCCCCGAGATCGACTCGGTGTACGACGCCTTCGAGCATCCCCGCGCGGCGCGGCCCACCCTGCCGCTGCTGCCGCCCGTCGAGGCGCGGGCGTACGCGTCGGACGTACGGGGCCGGGTCCTGGACGTCATCGAGCGCACCCCGTTGCACGGCGGTCCGCTGCTGGACGCCGCCTTCGCGTTCGGCATGATCGCCCAGCACGAGCAGCAGCACGACGAGACCATGCTCATCACCCATCAGCTGCGCCGTGGGCCGGCCGCGCTGACCGCGCCCCCGCCGCCCGCAGGGGACATGACGGGGCTGCCCGCCGAAGTGCTCGTCCCCGCGGGGCCCTTCACGATGGGCACCTCCGCCGAGCCCTGGTCGCTGGACAACGAGCGGCCGGCCCATCAGCGGCTCGTGCCCGCGTTCTTCATCGACACCGTTCCGGTGACCAATGGCGCCTATCTCCACTTCATCGAGGACGGCGGATACACCGACGAACGCTGGTGGGCTCCGGGGGGATGGGCCCAGATCCAGGAGCACGGCATCGGCGCCCCGCTCTTCTGGCGGCGCGAGGGCGGGCAGTGGCTGCGCCGCCGCTTCGGTGTGGTGGAGCCGGTCCCCCTGGACGAGCCGGTGCTCCATGTGAGCTGGTACGAGGCCGACGCGTACGCCCGCTGGGCGGGGCGGCGGCTGCCGAGCGAGGAGGAGTGGGAGAAGGCAGCCCGGCACGATCCCGTCTCCGGGCGGTCGCTGCGGTATCCGTGGGGCGACGAGGAGGCCACCCCGGAGCGGGCCAATCTCGGGCAGCGCCATCTGCGCCCGGCGCCCGCGGGCAGCTATCCGCGGGGCGCGTCGCCGCTCGGTGTACGGCAGTTGATCGGTGATGTCTGGGAGTGGACGTCGAGCGACTTCCTGCCCTATCCGGGCTTCGCCGCCTTCCCGTACCGCGAGTACTCGGAGGTGTTCTTCGGCAGTGCGCACAAGGTGCTGCGGGGCGGGTCGTTCGCGGTGGACCCGGTCGCCTGCCGGGGCACGTTCCGCAACTGGGACCTGCCGGTGCGGCGCCAGATCTTCTCCGGCTTCCGCACCGCCCGTACGGCCGGGGCCGACGTGGCCGCGAGTACCCCAGGGAATTCCTGATGTGCCGTCAGATCGCTTACCTGGGACCGCCAGTGGCGCTCGGCGAGGTGCTTCTGGCTCCTCCGCACGGGCTCTACCGGCAGTCCTGGGCGCCGCGCCACCAGCGGTACGGGACCGTCAACGCCGATGGTTTCGGGGTGGGCTGGTACGCCGAGGGCGATCCGGTCCCGGCCCGCTACCGGCGCGCCCTGCCGATCTGGGCCGACCAGGGCTTCACCGATCTGGCGCGGGTGGTCCGTACCGGCGCCCTGCTCGCCGCGGTACGTGACGCGACGGTGCCGGGTGCCGACGGCGAGGCCGCGGCGGCGCCGTTCGCCGACGGGCCGTGGCTGTTCGGCCACAACGGCTCGGTCGGCGGCTGGCCGGACAGTGTCGCGGCGACGGCCGCGGCCCTGTCCGTGACCGAGCTGCTCTCCCTGCCGGCCCGCAGCGACTCCGCCCTGCTGTGGGCGCTGGTGCTGCACCGGCTGCGGGCCGGGGACGAGCTCGGCCAGGCGCTGGCCGACACCGTGCACGAGGTCGCGACGGCGGCCCCCGCGTCCCGGCTGAACCTGCTGCTCACCGACGGCGCCCGGATAGCGGCGACCACCTGGGGCGACACCCTCTGGTACCGCACCGGACCCGGCGACCGCACGGTGGTGGCGTCGGAGCCCTACGACGACGATCCGCGCTGGCGCGCGGTCCCCGACCGCACCCTGCTGGTGGCGACCCGCGCCGATGTTCTGCTCACCCCCCTCAAGGAGCCACCCGCGTGAGCCCGTTCGAGCTGACCCGCACCCTGCCCGAGGACGCCACCGGCGCCGCGTTGCGCGCCGATGTGCTCCAGGGGCTGACCCGTACCCCCAAGACGCTGCCGCCCAAGTGGTTCTACGACACCCGGGGCAGCGAACTGTTCGAGGAGATCACCCGGCTCCCCGAGTACTATCCGACCCGCGCCGAGCGGGAGATCCTGCTGGCGCGCGGGCCCGCGATCGCGGCGGAGACCGGGGCGCGCACCCTGGTCGAGCTGGGATCGGGATCGTCCGACAAGACGCGTCATCTGCTCGACGAGCTGACCGCGCTCCAGCTCTACGTTCCGGTCGATGTGAGCGAGAGCGCGCTGAGCGGGGCCGCGCGGTCGCTGCTCGCCGAGCGGCCCGGACTCCGGGTGCACGCGCTGATCGCCGACTTCACGGCCGGGCTGACACTGCCGGAGACGCCCGGTCCCCGGCTGGTCGCGTTCCTCGGCGGCACGATCGGCAATCTGCTGCCCGCCGAGCGCGCGGCGTTCCTGACGTCGGTCCGCGCGCTGCTGGCGCCGGGCGACTCGCTGCTGCTCGGCACGGATCTGGTCAAGGACGAGTCCGTACTGGTCAGGGCGTACGACGACGCCGCAGGGGTGACAGCCGCGTTCAACAAGAACGTCCTCTCCGTCATCGACCGGGAGCTGGGCGCGGACTTCGACCCGCGCGACTTCGGCCATGTGGCGCTCTGGGACGCCGGGAACGAGTGGATCGAGATGCGGCTGCGGGCCCGCCGGGCCCTGACCGTGAAAATCCCGGAACTGGATCTGGTGGTGCATTTCGAGGCCGGTGAGGAGGTACGGACGGAGGTGTCGGCGAAGTTCCGTCAGGACGGGGTACGGACGGAGCTCTCGGCCGCCGGGATGGCGCTGACACGCTGGTGGACCGATGAGGCGGGGCGCTTCGCGCTCTCGCTCGCGACGGCGGTCTGAGCGGCGGCGGACAGCGCGCGGCGGTCGGTGTGGCGTCCGGCGGGGATCACCGGCAGGACCGTGATCTCCGCCGTCAGCCCGCCGGCCGTCACCACCCGCCACAGCGAGACCCCCAGCGAGTCGTTCCCGATGAAGGCCGGCGCGCCGGACGGCTCCCCGCCGGGACCCCGGTAGGTGAGCCGTACGGGCCGGACATCGGCGTGCGCGTCCAGCGCGGCCTGGAAGACGGCGGTGGTGAACCGGCCGTGGTCCTGGCCGCACCAGGTGCACCCCTCGGGAAAGACGATCACCCGGGAGCCCTCGCGCATGGCCGTGGCCAGGGTCCGTACGGTGCCGGGCAGCGCCCGCAGCCGCTCGCGCTCCACGAAGACCGTGCCGCCCTGGGTCGCCATCGCGCCCAGGACCGGCCAGCCCCGTATCTCGCTCTTGGCCAGATTCCGCCCGGGGAAGACGGCGGCTATCAGCGGGATGTCCAGCCAGGAGATGTGGTTGGAGACGACCAGGAATCCGCTGCCGCGCGGGGGCGCCGGCTCGCCCACCACGCGCACGCGCAGACCGAAGCTCCGGACCACCGCCCCTGCCCAGAGCCGGGTCAGCCGGTCCCGGTGCGCCCCGCGCAGCAGCGAGACGAGCGGGGTGAGCAGCACCCCCGCCAGCACAAGGGGAATCCCCACCAGCAGCCGGGCGATCCCGGTGAGCGGGCCGGTGAGGGGTCCACTGTGGGTGGCGCACTCCGGCGAGACGCAGGGCGCGGTGGGCAGCCAGACGCTCATGCCGAGGGAACGAGAGAGAGGAAGTGCTTCAGATAGCGCGGGTTGGTGCGCTTCATCGACAGCAGGACATAGAGGTCCGCGCAGTCGAAGTCCGGGTCGTGCGCGGGCGCGCCGCAGACCCAGGCGCCGAGCCGCAGATAGCCGCGGAGCAGGGGCGGCAGCTCGGCGGCGGAGGCGGCCTCGGCCTCGGAGGCCGGCGTCCAGAGCCGGTGCGGGGTGACCCAGTACTCCTCGGGCGCGAGGTGCTTGGCCTTCACGGTGCTCCAGGTGGAGGCGGCCAGGGCGCCGCCGTCCCCGAGCGGGATCGAGCAGCAGCCCGCCAGCCAGTTGTGGCCCGTGGTGGTCATATAGCGGGCGAGTCCGGCCCAGATCAGGGCGATGACGCCGCCGGTGCGGTGCAGGGGGTGGACGCAGGAGCGGCCGACCTCGACCAGGTCGTCCCGGATCGGGCCCAGCCTGGAGAGGTCGAACTCGCTGTCGGAGTAGATCCGTCCCGCGGCCCTGGCGCGGTCGGGCGGCAGCAGCCGGTAGGTGCCGACCACCTCGCCGGTGGTCTCCTCACGTACCAGCAGATGGTCGCAGTACGCGTCGAACTCGTCGATGTCCAGGCCGGGCTCGGGGCCGTCGAGCCGGGCGCCGAGTTCTCCCGCGAAGACGAGATGGCGCAGCCGCTGCGCGGCCCGTACGTCCTCCTGGTTGCGGGCGAGGGAGACCACATAGCGCGTCTCGGCGTCGGCGTGAGCGGGAACGCCGACGGGCGAGGGGGCGGGAGCGGTCGTGAGCGGTGCTGGTGCGATGGCGGACATGGCTGTCTCCTGTGCCGGTGGGGAAGGCGGCTGCCGGAGTCCGTCGCTCGCGCGGCGGGTCCGGCACCTTGTTTCTTCCTTGACCGGCTGGATTTGACATGACCACACGGCGGAGTGCGGATGTGAGACGGTTGAATGGCCGGGACCGGGGCGCACACCGGAGTGTCTCGTTCCGGGTCCTGTTCCCGCCTCATGGGCGTCACCCCGTAACCTATCGGCACCGTCCCGCGACGGAGAAACCGGCGAATGCCCCGGCGGGGGCCGTGCGGGGCCGGACCGGGCGGGTCGGGTCAGGTCGGGTTCAGCCGGTTACCAGCGCGGCGGTGATGTGCTCGGAGGCCGTCCTCGCGGACTCCTCCGGGTCCTGGCCCTCCAGGACGGCCGTCATATAGGGCTTGATCGGGTTGTCCGCCTCGACACTCGCCCACTGCGGGGAGTTGGGGGTGGCCCGGCCCCTGGCGGCCCCCACGGCCATCGCGGCCGTACCCTCGTCACCGTCGATGACACCGGCGAGCGTCACCTTGTTCGGCACATAGCTCATGGTTCTCGCGAGGTCCGTCTGCCACTTCCGGCCCGCCAGCGCCTTGACGACCTCGACGGCGGCCGAGTGGTGGCTGGAGTTCTTCGGGACGATCAGATCGGAGCCGCCGGTGAAGACGCGCCCCGGTCTCTCGGACGTCTTGCCCGGTATCGGGAAGAAGCCGAGCTTGCCCGCCAGCTCCGGGTTCTGCTCCTGGATGAGCCGCGCCGAGCCGGGGGTGGAGATGATCTGGGCGACATCGCCCTTGGCGAAGACGTCCGCCTGCGGGGGCTTGGCCTCGTCGGAGTTCTTCGGCCCTTCGCCCAGCGACTGGAGTTCCTTGTAGAAGGACATGCCTCTGAGCGCGGCGGGCGAGTCGAGCGTGCCCTGCCACTCACCGCCCGCCTCGACGGCCAGTTCGCCGCCCTCGTCCCAGATGAACCCGGCGAGTGTGTACCAGTCCTGGCCCGCGAGATAGATGCCCTGGTTGCCACCGCGGTTGAGCTCCTCGGTGTCCGCGAGCCATGCCTCACGGGTCTTGGGCACCTCGTCGATCCCGGCGAGCGCGAACAGTTCCTTGTTATAGATCACGACGCGGTTGGCCGCGTACCACGGGATACCGAACTGCGCGCCGTTGATGCTGCCCGGCTCGGCGAGACCCGGCAGCCAGTCCGCGCTGCCCAGGTCCCGTACGGACTCCAGGGTGAGATCACGCAGATTCCCGCTCTCCGCGTACTGGGCGACCTGGGTGTTGCCGACCTCGATCACATCCGGGGCGTCCTCGGCGTCCAGCGCGGTCAGCACCTTCTCACCGATCCCGGTCCACTCCTGGATCTTGATGTCCAGTTCGACGGAGGGGTGTTCGTCCTCGTAGTCGGTCACGAAGCGGTCGAGGAAGGCGTCCGAGACGCTGTCCTTCATCAGCCAGACGGTCACCGTGGTGGAGCCTCCGCCTCCGCCCGGCATCATTCCGCAGCCGCCGAGCACGACACAGGAGACAAGAGCCACGGAACAGGGAAGACAGCGGTTCTTCACGTAGGTCAACCTTCTGGCTTAACGGCACGAAAGGGAGCCCGGCGTGGGGGGAGCGAACAGCGTTCGCACGGGTGTGTGGGATTTTGGTATGGACCAAGGGGAGGGTCAAGTCCCGCAAGGGCACGGAGAGGAACGGGCGCCTGAACGGCACCCGTTCCTCCGATGACCCGGGGCCGGTCACTGACCGCCGGGCACCGTGTCCTCGAAGACGGTGCCCGCCGCCCGGTAGGCGTTGACCTTCGCGCCGACCTGAGCCGGGGTCAGCACCTGGTCCTTGACATGCAGGACGTAGTCGACCTTCTGGTCGTACGCCCGCGGTGTGGTGCTCGTCTGCCCCGCCAGATCGATCAGCCACTGGTTGAAGTTGATCGACATGGGCCGCTCGGGCAGATAGCGGGCGTCGTGCGTGCCGAAGGTCTGCCCGTCGACGTAGTAGGTGATCGCGTTGTTGTCGATGGTGACCACGAGGTCGTGCCAGCCCGCGTAGCTGATCCGGGATTCGGAGTGCTGGTTGACGGCCTCCCAGGGATCGGGCCGGTAGGTCTCCCACGAGGTGGTGTAGAGGATGTTGGCGGGCTCGCCCCAGCCGCCGTTGGGCAGATACTCGAAGTCGTACTCGGCGTAGTCGTCCGCCATCGGGGCCTTGAGGTCGTTGATGGTGAAGAACGTCTGTACGAGACGGTCACCGTCCGGGCCCGACTTCGGGGTGTCGGAGAACCTCACCCGGGCCGCGTAGGTGCCGTTCCTGAACTTCATCGCCTTGGTGAGGACCTCGGTCTGCTCGGTCGTACCGCTCGTGCCGGCGGTGGACGTCTCCAGATTCATGATCGAGTTCGTCCCCTCCTTGGCGAAGGTGACGTTCTCGGGCGCCCAGGCCGCCCCCGGTACCCCGGGTCCGCCGGAGTTCGCGCGCACGCTCCAGCCGTGGGAGTCGATCGCGGGATCGGTGTGCGAGGTGTAGTTGAAGTCGTCGAAGAGCGCGGCACCGCCGGTGGGCGGATCGGTCGGGGGGTCGGTGGGCGGATCGGTGGGCGGGTTCGTCGGGCCGCCCGGGTCGTTGCCGTCCGGGGCCGTTCCCCAGACGAGTGCGCCGCCCACCGTGGCGGTGGTCTTCGTCCAGTCGCCGTAGGCGGTCTGCGAGGGGCCGAAGGAGTAGTCGTCGCTCTGGTTGAGCGAGGCCCAGTTGGAGCGGTAGAAGCGGAGCTGGATGTCGCCGGTGTCGGCGCCGGGGGCGAGGGAGCCCGCGCCCGCGGTGAAGCCGATCTCCAGATAGCGGTCGGCGGTGGAGGTCGGACGGGCGAGGGTGCCGAAGGTACTGGTGATATTGGCGCACCCCTTCACCGCCCAGGAACAGGCGAAGGTGTACGAGGCGCCCGCGTCGGCCTTGAAGTAGTAGCGGACCTTGACCGTGCCGAGGGAGACGGCGGAGCCCGAGGTGTTGACCACCTTGAACCAGGGCTCGGCCTGGTCGGAGCCGGTGGAGCTCTGACGGTACTGGACCTTCAGCGACGGGTCGGCGGCGGCGGCCGGCAGCGCGGTGAGCGCGGCGCAGCCGAGTCCGGCCGCCAGGCCCATGGCGACGGCGGTCCGTATCCCCGCGCGGCGGGCGCGGCGCACGGTGTCTGTCGGCGCGGTGGTGTCCGTCGGCGCGGTGGTGTCCGTCGGCGCGGTGGTGTCCGTCGGTGGTGTGGGACTCGTCGGCGCGGGGGCGTTCTCCTGTGTGGTCATCGACCGGTTTCCTCTCCTGGTGGGGGGCCGAGCGGGGAGTGCTGCGGAAGGCCGTGCGAGGGGTCGTGCGGAAGACGGCTCGGCACACGGAGCGCGTCGAGCCGGGTTCGGTGGTGGATCAGCCGCCGCTGGAAGCCCGGCCAGTCCCGGTGCGCGGACCAGGAGGTCTCGGCGAGCGCGCAAAGCCGGGGGAACGCCAGATACTCGGCGTGCGCGGCGGTGGGCACGTACTCGCTCCAGAGCTGTGCCTGGGTGCCCAGGACCCGGGCGGCGGCGTCCGGTTCCCAGGCGGCGGGCGCGGGTTCCAGGTCGTACACATCGCGCAGGGACACCACACCGCCCGGCTGGCCGGGCGGCTCGTCGGGACCGTCGCTCTGCGGGTAGTCGAGATAGGTCGAGCGGTAAGGCGCCATGATCACGTCCTGGCCCCGGCGGGCGGCGGTGAGTCCGTGCTCGGCGGCCCGCCACGGCACGGCGGTGAACCCGACGGGCAGATCGCTCCCGGACTCGGTCCAGCCCAGCGGCCGCCGGCCGTTCTCGGCGAGGAAGCCGCCGACGCGTCCCATGAACCAGCCGTGCAGCGCCTCGGGGCCGGAGAGCCCCTCGTCCGCGGCCCGCCGGCGCGCGTCGGGCGAGCGCTCCCACTCGGTGGTGGGGCACTCCTCGCCGCCCACATGCACATGCGGCGAGGGAAAGGTCTCCATGACCTCGTCCAGTACGGCGCGGCAGAAGTCGAGCACCTGGTCATGGACGCCGAGGACGTTCTCGCACACGCCCCAGCGGTCCCACACGGTGAGTCTGCGCGAGGGCACATTGCCGAGTTCGGGGTACGCGGCGAGCGCCGCCCGCGCGTGACCGGGCATCTCGATCTCCGGTACGACGGTGACACCGCGGGCCGCGGCGTAGGCGACCAGACCGCTCAGCTCCTGGCGGGTGTAGGCGCCGCCGTGCGGTTCCCCGCCCACCTCGGTGAGCCTCGGATACGCGGCGACGGGCATCCGCCAGCCCTGGTCGTCGGTGAGATGGAGGTGCAGCACATTGAGCTTGTGCAGGGCGAGCAGATCGGTGAACCGGCGCAGGAAGGAGACCGGCCGGAAGCGCCGGGCCACATCGAGCATGGCGCCGCGCCAGGCGAACCGCGGTACGTCCGTGATCTGTACGCACGGCAGCGCCCATTCCGTACCGCGCGCCACCTCGTGCGACAGCGCCCCCGGCGGCAGCAGCTGACGGATCGTCTGGACACCGCGCAGCAGACCCGCCCGGCCGCCGGCGCGCAGCAGTACGGCGTCGGTGCCGATGGTCAGTCCGTACCCCTCGCCGCCCAGTCCGCCGAGGGCGGGATCGAGGACGAAGACGATCCTGCCGTCGTCGGCGCCCGGCAGCGGCAGTCCGGTGGCGGGGGCGAGCAGCGTACGGAGCAGGGCGGCGGCGTCCTCGGCGCCGCCGGGGGCCGCGCGTACCGCGGTGTGTTCGTCGAGTGTGAACCTCCCGGGAAGCGGGGCCAGTTGGGACGGCCGTGGAATGAGCTGGAGTCCGGCGCGGTGTACCGCGGTCATGGGGGGTTGGTCTCCTATCCCTTGACGGCGCCGCTGGTCATCCCGGAGGCGACCCGTCCCTGAAGGACGAGGAAGAGCACCAGAACGGGCAGGGCGAAGAGAGTGGAGGCGGCCATGGTGGCGCCCCAGTCGGTGCCGAAGACATTGGAGAACGAGGACAGCCAGACGGGGAGGGTGCGGTCGTCCTGGTTCTTGATGATCAGCATGTTGGCGAAGGCGAACTCGTTCCAGGCCGTGATGAACCCGAAGAGCGAGGTGGCGAGCAGTCCGGGGGCGAGCAGCGGCAGGGTGATCCGGCGGAAGGCGACCGCGCGGGTGCAGCCGTCGACCTGGGCCGCCTCCTCCAGCTCGACGGGGATGGCGGTGAGGAAGCCGCGCAGGGTCACGATGGTGAAGGGCAGCGTGATCATGAAGTAGATCAGGGTGAGCATCGACAGCTTGTCGAGCATGCCGGTGTCACGGGCGATGACATACATCGGGATCAGCAGCGCCTCCCAGGGCGCCACTTGCGCGATGAAGACCATGAGGATGAATCCCCGGCGGCCCTTCCAGCGCAGCCGGGCCACGGCGAACGCGGCGCCGAGGGCGACGATCAGCGCGAGCAGCACACACCCGGCCGTGACGGCGAGGCTGTTGCGCCAGAAGAGCCAGAACCCGTCCGCCTGGACGGCCTTGGTGAAGTGGTCGAGGGTGACCGACGTCGGCAGGAACAGCGGGGTCTCGGACTGGATGTCCCGGGTCGGCTTGAAGGCGGTCAGCACCATCCAGTAGACGGGGAAGACGGAGAGGACGAAGACCAGCAGCGCGGCGGCGTGCAGCGGTATCCGGCGTATCCGGGCGTGGCGCGCGGCGCCGCCCGCCACGGCCACGGGGCTCACAGTTCGGCCTCCTGCCGGAACATCTGACGGAAGTAAACGACCAGCACCGCGACGAGCAGCAGCACGGTGATGGTGGACGCCGCCGCTCCCAGGTCGTAGCGGTGCAGGGACTGGGCGATCCGGTACGCGTAGACGGGCAGCGTGGTGGTCGCGTCGCCGGGACCGCCCTTGCTGATCGCCCAGATCTGGGCGAAGCACCGGAAGACCCAGATGACTTCGAGACAGAGCACCAGCGCGAAGAGCGGCCGCAGCACGGGCAGGGTGACGGAGCGGAAGATCCGGGCCGCGCCCGCGCCGTCGATCCGCGCCGACTCGTACAGCTCGGCGGGGACGGTGAGCAGCGCGGCGTGCAGGGTGATGGCGGCGAACGGCACGGACTGCCAGACGACGAGCAGGACCAGGATGACGAAGGTGGCGGTGCCGTCCGCGAACCAGGAGTAGTTCTCGTACGACTCGAATCCGAGCGTGACGAGCAGCCAGTTGACCACTCCGAGCCGGGACGAGAACAGCCACTGGAAGACCGTGGTGGTGGCGATGACCGGGCTGGCCCAGGCGAGCACCAGTCCGCTCATCACCAGCAGCCGCATCCGCCGGCCGAGGTGCTGGAGCATCAGCGCGACCAGCGTGGCCAGCACCATGATCAGGACGACATTGACCGCGGTCCACCAGAAGGTCCGCCGCACGACCTCCCAGAACACGGTGTCGTCCAGGATCTCCCGGTAGTTGGCGAGGCCGGCGAACGGTGCCCCGCCGCGGATGAGTTCGCCCATTCCATAGGTCTGGAAGGAGATGACCAGATTGCGCACGAGCGGATAGGCGAGCAGATACGCGGTGCCGAGCACGGTGGGCGCGATCAGCAGATACGGCCACAGGGCCCTGGGTATCCGGCCTGCTCCGGCTGTCCGGCCCGCTCCATCTGTCCGGCCGGACCCGGGTGCCCGGCGGGGCCCGGCTGCCGCGCTCATGAGCCGAGCGTCTTGGTGATGCTGTCGGACGCTTCCTTCGCGGCCTTCGCGGGATCGGCTCCGGTGAGCACCGCGGTCATGTACTGCTTGATCGGGTTGGTGGCCTCGACGGCCGCCCACTGCGGTGAGTTGGGGGTCGCGCGGCCCCGCGCGGCGCCCGCGGCCATCGCGGCGGTGCCCTCGCTGCCCTTCACGGCGCCCGCGAGCGAGGTCCTGTTGGGGACATAGCTCATGGTCTTCGCCATGTCGGTCTGCCAGGTGTCGCCCGCGAGCGCCTTGATCACCTGGTAGGCGGCGTCCTGATGGGCGGAGGCCTCCGGGACGATCAGATCGGAGCCGCCGGTGAAGACCGCGCCCGGCTCGCCCGCCGTCCTGCCCGGCACGGGGAAGAAGCCGATCTTTCCCTTCAGCGCGGGGTTGGTCTCCTCGATGATCTTCGCTCCGCCGGGTACGGAGATGATCTGGGCGACATCGCCCTTGGCGAAGACCTCCGCCTGCGGGGGCTTGGCCTCGTCGGAGTCCTTGGGTCCCTTCCCGAGGGCCTGGAGGCGCCGGTAGAAGTCCATCCCGGCGAGCGCCTCGGGGGTGTCCAGCGCGCCCTTCCAGCCATCGCCGGACCGGACGGCGAGATCGCCGCCTCCGTCCCAGATGAAGCCGGCCAGGGTGTACCAGTTCTGGCCCGGCAGATAGATGCCCTGGACCCCGCCCTTGTCGAGCTTGGCCGTGTCCGCGAGCCAGTCGTCCTGGGTGGCGGGCGGCGAGGTGATACCGGCCTGGGCGAAGTGGTCCTTGTGGTAGAGGACGACCCGGTTGGCCGCGTACCAGGGGATTCCGTACTGCTTGCCGTCGATCTTTCCCGGTTCCGCGAGCCCCGGCAGCCAGTCGGCGCCGGACAGGTCCTCCGTACGGCCGGTGAGATCCTTGACCCCGCCGCTGGCCGCGTACTGGGCGACCTGGGTGTTGCCGACCTCGATGACATCGGGGGCGTCGGTGGAGGCGAGGGCCGCGGTGACCTTCTCGCCGATGCCGTCCCACTCCTGGATCTGGATGTCCAGGGCGATGTCCTTGTGCCGCCGCTCGAAGTCCTCGGAGAACCGGGTGAGGAAGTCCTCGGTGACGCTGTCCTTCATGATCCAGACAGTGAGCTTCTCCGGTCCGTCGGCGCTGCCGGAGGAGGAGCCGCACGCACTGACGGCCAGGGTCGCCGCGAGTGCCGCGGCGCCGGCGATGAAGCGGATCTTCACGGGCCACCTCGATAGGGGATTTACCAATTGGTCAACTGGTAAGGTGTGTGCCCAGAAGGTGGCATGGACCAATGATGGCGTCAACCCCCCAGAAATTACTGCCTGGAAGGCGCTGCCCAGAGACCGCACCGGCACCGTCCGGAGTGAACACACCATCCACTGGTTACAATTGTGTTTACCAGTTGACCCGTCAGACCGGTTGACCAGTCGGGGTCACGGGACGGAAGCACGAGGGACGGAAGAGGTCATGCCCATGGGGAGCGGCTCGTCAGGTGCCGTACTCAAACGTGAACGCGTACGGGAGTATCTGCTCGGCCTGATCGAGGCGGGCAGCGCGGGCGACGCGATCCCGTCCGAGCGCACCCTCTGCGCCGAACTCGGCGTCTCCCGTCCGACCCTGCGCACCGCGGTGGACGAGCTCGTCGCCACCGGGCAGCTCGTCCGCGAACACGGCCGCGGCATGTTCGTCGCACCCGCGAAGATCACCCAGGAACTCACCCCGGAGGACACGGCGTTCGTCGTCCCCCGGGCCTCCGGCACCTGGTCGAGCACCATCCTGGAGCGCACCACGTTCCAGGCGGGCGCCCGGATCGGCCGCAAGCTGCGGGTCTCCCCCGCCGCGGAGCTGATCTACATCGCCCGGCTGCGGCTGGTGGACGGTTCACCCATCGCCATCGAGCATCTGCACATCCCCGCCGAACTCGCCCCCGCCCTCACCCCGCAGGAGCTGGAGTCGGGCGAGCTGTACGACCATCTGCGGGAGCATCACCAGCTCTACGTCCACGAGGCCACCCAGTCCATCGAACCGACGGTGGTCAGCGAGTCCGAGGCCGCGGTGCTGCGGGTCCCGGTGCTCTCCCCCGCCCTGCTCATCGAACGCCTCACCCTCGACACCTCGGGCCGTCCCGTCGAGTACGTCCACTCCCTCTACCGGGGCGACCGCTACCGGATCGTCTCCCGGCTGGCCCTGGGCACCCGGCCGCCCCACCCGCGCCCCGACGGCCACCATCCGGGCATCCCCCCGGGGGACTTCGCCCACGACGGCATCATCACCTCGTCCACCACCGGTGATGCATACTGACCGCTGCTTCCGACGGCTCATCCGACGGCTCACCGGGAGGGCCCGTGCGCGACACCCGTTCCCCTCACCCGGTGCTCAAGCGGGAGCGGGTACGGGACCATCTGCTCGGGCTGGTCGACACCCGCCGGCCGGGTGACGCGATCCCGTCCGAGCGCACGCTCTGCGCCGAACTCGGCGTGTCGAGGCCCACGCTGCGCACGGCGGTCGACGAGCTCGTCGCCACCGGGCTGCTGGTCCGCGAACACGGCCGCGGCATGTTCGTCGCACCCGCGAAGATCACTCAAGAGCTGGTCGCCGAGGACCGCTCCGCCGTGGCGCCCCGGGCGCCGGGGGTGTGGTCGGCCCGGGTGCTGGAGTTCCGTACGGTCGGCGCGGGGGCCCGGGTGGGGCGCAGACTGGGGCTCTCCCCCGCCGCCGAGGTCGTCCATGTGGCCCGGCTGCGGTTCGTGGACGGCGGGGCCGTCGCCCTGGAGTATCTGCATCTGCCCGCCGAGCTGGTCCCTGGGCTGACACCGGCGCGGATGGAGTCGGGGTTCTACGCGTATCTGCGCGAGGAGCGCCGGATCACCCTGTCCGAGGCCGTGCAGTCCATCGAGCCGACGGTACTGAGCGAGGACGAGGCGGAGCTGCTCGGGGTACCGGTGTTCTCACCCGCGCTGCTGTTCGACCGGATCACCTCGGACGCGTCGGGCCGTCCCGTGGAGTATGTGCGCTCGCTGTATCGGGGCGACCGCTACCGGATCGTCTCCCGGCTGGCCCTGGGCACCGCGGCGGAGGACCGGCCCGCGCCGGACGCCTCGCGGAGCGCCGCGTGGTGGGGCACGGTGGAGTGACACCCGCGGCACCCGCGGCGCGTGACACGACCGTGCGCACGCATGGCGCGACGTACGGACGCGTAAACGGACGCGTGACACGACGTACGGACACGTGGCGCGGCGTACGAGTGAGGAGAGCAGCCCATGTCCCACCACACCCACCACACCTACCGGGTCACCGAGATCGTCGGCACGTCCCACGAGGGAATCGACGACGCCATTCGCAATGGCGTCAACCGTGCGGCCGAGACCCTGCGCGGTCTCGACTGGTTCGAGATGACCGAGGTCCGCGGCCATATCGTCGACGGTGACATCGAGCACTTCCAGGTCGGGCTGAAGGTCGGGTTCCGCCTCGAAGACGGGTGAGAGGGTGAGCGGGTGCCGGAGCGTCAGGTCCCTCGTGTCAGGTGCCCTCGCGTCAGGTCCCCTCGTGTCAGGTCCGTCCCTCACGCCCCTGGGCGTCCGTGAGCGCCTGTGACGTACTGGCCCAGTCTGCGCGTACGACCCGGAAACCCGCGCGTTCGGCCGCGGCGCAGACCAGTTCGTCGTCGTCCACCAGCATCCGGATCTCGCGGTTCCCGCTCAGCCGGCGCAGGATCTCCAGCTTGGTCGTACGGGCGGGCCTGCGGTCGTCGTCACGGCGCATCCAGATCCGGCCCTCGGGCAGAGCGTGCTCGGTCAGCCAGGCCACGGTGTCCGCGCGGCAGCGCTCGGGCCGGCCGGTCAGATACATGACCTCGTACTCCTCGGCCGCCTTCAGCGCCAGCCGTACGCCCTCGGGCAGGGGCGTGTCCTGCCCGGCCGCGGCGAAGAACCCGGTCCAGTCGCGGGGCGCGCGCTCCAGGAAGTGCTGGCGGTGGCCGGTCTCCGCGAGGGTTCCGTCCAGATCGAAGACGGCCAGTGGCCTGCTGCTGCGGGGCATGGAGGTCAGCCTATGTTCCCGGGGAATCCTGGCGCGGGCAGGGCGTTGAAAGCTGTGTGAGCACCGCAGCGGGCATTCCGTTCTCCGTACTCGACCGCTCCCGTACCCGGCAGGGCCAGGACGGGCCGACGGCACTGCGCGACACCGTGCGGTTCGCACGGCGGATCGAGGCACTCGGCTACCACCGGTTCTGGGTCTCCGAGCATCACAGTGTGCCGGGGGTCGCCGGTTCCGCGCCGACCGTGCTCGCGGCGGCCGTCGCCGCCGCGACCTCGACGGTCCGGGTCGGCACCGGCGGTGTGATGCTCCCCAATCATCAGCCGCTGGTCGTCGCCGAGCAGTTCGGGGTGCTGGAGTCGCTCTTTCCCGGCCGGATCGACATGGGGCTCGGCCGTTCCGTGGGATTCACCGACGGGATACGCGCGGCGCTGGGCCGGGACAAGCGGGACGCCGAGGACTTCCCCGGACAGGTCGCCGAACTGCTCGGCTACTTCACCGGGACCCAGACCGCCCACCCTCAGGTCCATGCCCGCCCCGCCGAGGGACTGCGGGTGCCCGCGTTCGTCCTGGCCACCGGGAAGGGCGCGCGGGTCGCGGCCGGGGCCGGGCTGCCGCTGGTCATCGCGGCGGTACGGGGCGAGGACGCGATGCTGCGGGCGATCGACGAGTACCGCCGCGACTTCCGCCCGTCCCTCTGGGGCGAACGCCCCTATGTGGTGCTCTCCGGCACGGTCGCGGTCGCGGCCACCACCGAGGAGGCCCGCCGGCTGCTCCTTCCGGAGGCCTGGTCCTCGGTGTACTCCCGTACCCGTGGGGTCTTCCCGCCGCTCGTCCCCGTGGACACCGTCCTCGCCACCGCCATGACCGACCGGGAGCGCACCCTCTTCGAGGACGCGTCCCGCGGCCAGCTCCACGGCACGGCGGACGAGGTGGCGGCCGGTCTGGAGAAACTGATCACGCGCAGCGCCGCCGACGAGTTCCTGGTCACCACGAGCACCTATGACACCGCGGCCCTTGTGGACTCGTACGAGCGACTGGCGGCCCTGCTGGGGCTCGGGAGCACCGGCACGTGAGGCCCCGCGCGATCGGGTAACGTCGTCGGACTACGCCGACGGTGTTTCCGGCGTCGCGTCAACTGCTCATCGCGGGGGCCTCATTGCACAGGAAAGCGGGAGTCCGGGACACGCCCACGGTCAAGGTGCTGTCGATCGGGGTGGGCTCTTTCGACGACGGGGTGGACTGGGACGATCTGGGCTTCGTACGCACACGCGTCGACGACATCAAGGCGGCGTTCGAGCGCTTCGGCGCGGAGGTCGAGGACCATGTCGACCCGACCGAGGAAGAGACCGAGGCCCTTCTGCGGTCCTGGATCATCTCACCCCGGAGACCCGACGCCGATGTGGTCGTCGTCCATCTCATCGGGCACGGCCATACGGACCGTGCCGGACGGCTGCTCTTCATCCCCCGGGACGGGCGCGAGGTCGACCTGGACCGGTGGATCGCGACCGCGCAGCGCGAGGCCGACCGCGGCGCCCAAGCCCAGCGGGTCGTGTTCCTGGTGGACACCTGTGACGCGGGCACGGCGACGGGGCGGCAGTCACTGACGGATCTCGGTACGGAGCGCGGTGTCTGGTCGCTGGGCGCGGCCGTCAGCGGCTCTCCCACGGAACGTGGCCGCTTCAGCGGATGGATCGCGACGGGGCTGCTGCGGCTCTGGGACAAGGACTTCGCGCTGGAGGCGGACTCACTGGACTTCGCGGAGTTCGTCCGTGAGGTGCTCCAGGTGGTCAGGGCCGAGAGCGACTGGCGCGTCTCGGCCGGGTTCAGTGTGGAACAGGGCGACGGGGAGTGGCCGTTCCTGCCGAATCCGCAGACGATGCGGCTCTCCCAGCAGCAGATCGAGGAGAAGCGGGGGTCGTTCTGGTATGTGACCGGCCAGGATCTCGGCACCCAGATCGCGGCCGGCGAGGAGATCGGTGACGCGGACTACTTCCTGGACCGTGCCTCGGGGCGCGGACTGATCCCCGTCGGCAGGACGTCCGGCTTCTTCTCCGGCCAGGCCGAGCCGTTGGCGGCGTTCCGGAAGTGGCTGGCGGACGACAGCAGCCCACTGCTGATCGTCACGGGAGCGGCCGGCTCGGGGAAGTCGGGGCTGCTGGGTCTGGTCGTCTGCGCGGCCCATCCTCAGCTGCGCCAGCGCTTCCGGCAGGTATGGGAGAAGCCCGGCGGCGATCTTCCGGAGTCGGCGGACATCATCGCTCTGCATGCCCGGCAGCGGACGGCGCGTCAGGTGACCGAGATGATCGTGTCGCAGGCGGCCCTCGCTCCACCCATGTCCGACGAGCAGGAAGAGGACACCGGGAACGACGACCGGGAGGAGCGGAACCGCCCGAGCGGCACCCGCTGGACGAGCGCCAAGCTCCGTACGGCCCTGGCCGAGGAGGGGAAGCGGCGGCTGATCGTCATCGACGCGGTGGACGAGAGCACCCAGCCCGACGCGGTGATGGAGCTGATCGCGACCCTGGTCACCCCGTCCGGGGACGACGAGCACCCCGCACCGCCCTGCCGCGTTCTGATCGGCAGTCGCGGTGAGGCGGTGGAAGCACTGCCGATCGCCGCGGAGGACCCGTCCCCCGCCGTCCTGCTCGATCTGGACCAGGCCGAGCACACCGTCGTCGAGCGGGACATCCGCCAGTACATCGTGGCGCTGCTGCGGGCGAGCGAGCCCTATGCCACGGGAGCGGCGGCGGCGTATGTGGAGACGATCGCCACCATCGCGGCCCGACGCATCACCGGGCAGCGGCCCCCGGGCGCCTCCTGGGGACCCTTCCTGCTGGCGGGGATGTTCGTGCACTACCTGGTCACCCTGGCGACCCCGCCCCAGAACAAGGCCGACGCGGAAGCCCACGCGTCGCGTGCGGCAGGGGATCTTCCGACGATCCTCGAAGCCGTACTGACCGCCCGTGGCGAGGACTTCCCGCTGCTGCGGCCGGTGCTGGCCGCACTGGCCCGGTCCAAGGGCGACGGTATGCCGCTGACGGTCCTGCGCCGGTGCGTGGAGGCGTTCCGGGACGGTGCCCCCGGCACCGGTACGGACGCCGACTTCGCCAAAACCCTCCGCGAGGCCTCGCCCTTCCTGCGGACCGCCCGGGACCCGTCGAGCAAGGTGGCGCTCTACCGGCTCTTCCACCAGGGGCTGACGGACTATCTCCGGGCACATCCGCGCACCGGTCTGGAACTCGTGAGGGCGCCGGAGAGCACGGCGCTCGAAGGGAAGGTGCTGGACGCGGTCGTCGCGCCGTACACGGGCGCCGCCGAGGGCGAGGATCAGTGGGCGGAGGCGGAGCCCTATGTGCTGCGCCACGCGCTGGAGCATGTCATGGAGGCGGAAGCCCCCCGGCACGCCGAGGCGTTCCTCACCGATCCCTACTTCCTGGTCCGCTTCGACCCGCGGCAGGATCTTCGCGCGCTGGATCTGACCGGCTCGGCGCGCGCGGCCGAGTACCGCCGGCTGCTCGCCATGTCATGGGCGGCTCATACGCACTTCACCGCCGCCGCCGACCGCGCGGCCGTGCTGGCCTACGACGCGCACCGGCTGAACCTGTCGGAGCGGCAGGTGGAGTTCGCCGCGGTCGGCCGTTCTCCCTCCGTGTACCGGCACAGCACCGGCCATCCGGTGATCTGGGCCAGGGGAGGACGTGTCGACACCACCGCCCGGCTCATCGAGGGCACGGGCGGGACGGTGCACGACGTGGCGTTCTCCCCCGATGGCGAACTGCTCGCGGCGGCCACGAACCAGGGTGTGGAAATCCGTGACACCAAGGCCTGGCGGCTCGTCACACGCCGCTTCGGGAACACCCAGGACTGGGTCTCGGCCGTCGCCTTCTCCCCCGACGGCAAGCGGCTCGCCTTCAACACAGCCGAGGACGGACAGTGTCTCCGGCTCTGGGACGTGACGGAGCGCACCCTGGTGGGAGAAGCGTGGCCCGTCCACGGCAAACGGGTGAACAGCGTGACCTTCTCCCCCGACGGCCGGCTGCTCGCCGCCGGGAGCGACGACGGCCGGATCTCCGTCTGGAACGTCGACAAGGCGCCTCCCGTCGAGATCGCCAGGCTGGAGCAGGGCAAGGAGGTACGGGATGTGCTGTTCAGCCCGGACGGGCGGCTCATGGCATCGGCCGGTCAGAACGGACTGGCGCTCTGGGGCACGGACGACTGGCAGAACAGGAAGTGGCTGACGGCCAAGTGGACCAGCGGTGCGGCCTTCTCACCGGACGGATCGCTCCTCGTCGCGCTCGACTCCTCAGGCGACATCGAGTGGTGGTCCTGTGCGACGGAGGAACTGGTACACACGGTGCCGACCGGCCATGTCGCCGTGTTCGGAGCCCTGGTCTTCTCCCCCGACGGCACGCGCCTCGTCGTCGGCGCGTCCGGAATGTCCAGCTCCCTGATCGTGATCGACGCGACATCGAAGGAGATCGTCCGCCGTCTTCACGGGCACGGCAGCTATATCCGGAGCGTCACATTCCATCCGGCTTCACCACCCCAGTTCGTGAGCTGCGGCGAGATCTCCGGCGGCTTGCGCCTGTGGAAAGGGTTCGAGCAGGACCCCGCGACGGAACCGCTGGCCCAGTACGACAGGAAGCTTGTGGCCTGCTCCCCCGACGGCCGGCTGCTCGCCGTCGCCGACAACGACGAGCGGGTGCTCGCTCTGTACGACCCGGCCGGCGGAGAGGCACTCCCCGGTGTACCGCTGGGACGGCACAAAGTGGCCCAGGTACTCGAATTCTCCCCCGGCAGTGATCTCCTGGTGATGCTCAGCGAGAAGAAGAACCTCCTCGTGGTACGTACCGGAGCGCTCACTCCCCCGGTGATCGAGACCGTACCGATCGGTGAATCGCGCGGAGTGGTGCAGGACTCTGCCTTCTCCCCCGACGGGGGACTGCTCGCTCTGGTGATCACCCAGGGGCGCGGCGCGCTCAACCGCAACGCCTCGGTGATCAAGGTCTGGGAGACCCGGGGGCTGCGGCTCACCGGCCGGATTCCGCTTCCCGGACAGCCCGACGGCTTCTGTTTCACCGGCCCCGGCCGTCTGTTCGTCTCCCTCGACGGCGCCATGGCCGTATACGACTGCTCCGGACCTGATGAGGAACCCGTATGACCCGCGTCCTCGGTTTTCACGGCGTACGCAACTACAAGGCCGCCGACACCACCTTCAGACGGGGCGGCGCGCGGCTCACGGCCGACTGGCTGGAGGCCCTCGGGCCCGCCGGGGCCGGGCTCGACCTCCAGCACGCCTACTACGCCGACCTCCTGCGCGACGAGCGCCAGGGCGGCGAGCTGACCGAGGACGAGCTGGCACTCGTCGGCGACTGGGCGACGGCCTGGGGCGTGGAGCTCGACGGCGTCCAGGGCCGGGCGACCGGCTGGCTGCGCTGGGTGTGCGGACAGATCGCCCAGCGCACCGGCGAACGGCCCGCCGTCGTCGAGCGGACCGTCAAGCTCTTCTTCCCCGAGGTCACCCGCTACTTCGCCACGGGCAGGACGGAGGTGCGGAAGCGGGTGCGGGAGGCCCTGCTGCGCCATCGGCCCGAGATCGTCGTCGCACACTCGCTGGGCAGTGTCGTCGCCTACGAGGCCCTGCACGAGATCGGCACGGAGGTGGAGGTGAGGCTGCTGCTCACCCTCGGGTCCCCGCTGGCGCTGCCGAACGCGGTCTTCCACCGGCTCGCCCCAGGCCTGAGTGAAGGCCGGGGCTCGCGGCCCGCCGGGGTCGGGCGATGGGTGAACATCGCCGACACCGGGGACTTCGTGGCCGTTCCCAAGGGTGAACTGGCCCGGCTCTTCTCCGGGGTGGAGCAGCGGCCCGACATCACCATCGCGCCCCTGTGGCCGCACTACGCGCACGACTATCTGCGCCATCCCGACGTAGGGCACGTCCTCACGAGCGCCCGCTAGGTCCTGTCCGAACAGGGCCTAACGCGCCACCTTCCGCGTGGCGCGCAGCCATTCCTTGTTCATCGCGGCGATCGACGGGAGCGGAATGCCCTTCGGGCAGGCCGTGGCGCATTCACCGGTGAGGGTGCAGCCGCCGAAGCCTTCCTCGTCCATCGTGGCGACCATGTCGAGGACGCGGGTCTCCCGTTCGGGCGCGCCCTGGGGCAGGACGTTGAGATGGTTGACCTTGGCCGAGGTGAAGAGCATCGCGGAGCCGTTGGGGCAGGCCGCGACACAGGCGCCGCAGCCGATGCACTCGGCGTGCTCGAAGGCGAAGTCGGCGTCGGGTTTGGGGACCGGGGTGGCGTGGGCTTCGGGGGCGGCGCCGGTCGGGGCGGTGATGTAACCGCCCGCGCCGATGATCCGGTCGAACGCCGAGCGGTCCACCACCAGGTCCTTGACCACCGGGAAGGCCCCGGCCCGCCAGGGCTCGACATCGATGGTGTCGCCGTCCGCGAAGTGCCGCATATGGAGCTGGCAGGTGGTGGTGCGCTCGGGGCCGTGGGCGTCGCCGTTGATGACCACACCGCACGCGCCGCAGATGCCCTCGCGGCAGTCGTGGTCGAAGGCGACCGGCTCGTCGCCCTTGAGTATCAGCTCCTCGTTGAGGGTGTCGAGCATCTCCAGGAAGGACATGTCCTCGGAGATGCCGTCGATGCCGTAGGTGACCATGGCACCGGGGGCGTCGGCGTCCGGCTGACGCCAGACGCGCAGGGTGAGCCTCATGCGTAGCTCCGCTGGGTGG
Organism: Streptomyces sp. NBC_00872; assembly: GCF_045161915.1. Taxonomy (NCBI): domain Bacteria; kingdom Bacillati; phylum Actinomycetota; class Actinomycetes; order Kitasatosporales; family Streptomycetaceae; genus Streptomyces; species Streptomyces sp. NBC_00872. The sequence goes on from NZ_CP108806.1 coordinate 836,288, forward strand.
GGTGGACGTACTCGAAGACGAGGTCTTCCTTGTGCAGGACGGGCGCGATGCCGGAGCCGGTGCTGTGCTCCGCCGTGGGAGTGCCCCCGGAGCCCCGGAATTCCCAGGCCGCGACATACGCGAACTCCTCGTCGCGGCGCGCCGCCTCACCGCCCTCGGTCTGCGACTCCTCACGGAAGTGACCGCCGCAGGACTCCGCGCGGTGCAGCGCGTCGAGACACATCAGCTCGGCCAGTTCCAGATAGTCGACGACGCGGTTGGCCTTCTCCAGCGACTGGTTGAGCTGTTCGCCGGTGCCCGGCACCTTGATCCGCCGCCAGAACTCGTCGCGGATCTGCGGGATCCGGTCGAGCGCCTTGCGCAGGCCCTGCTCGTTCCGCGCCATACCGCAGTGGTCCCAGAGGAGTTCACCGATCTCCTTGTGGAACGAGTCGGGGGTACGGTCGCCGTCGACGGCGAGCAGCAGCCGCAGCCGGTCCTCGGTCTCCGCGACGGCCTCGGCGACCGCCGGGTGGGAGTCGTCGATCCGGTCGTGGTGCGGATTGCGGGCGAGATAGTCGTTGATGGTGGACGGCAGGACGAAGTAGCCGTCGGCCAGGCCCTGCATCAGCGCGGACGCGCCGAGCCGGTTGGCGCCGTGGTCGGAGAAGTTGGCCTCGCCGATCGCGAACAGGCCGGGCACGGTGGTCTGGAGGTCGTAGTCGACCCAGAGTCCGCCCATCGTGTAGTGGATCGCCGGATAGATCCGCATCGGCACCTCGTAGGGGTCCTCGGCGGTGATCCGCTCGTACATCTCGAAGAGATTGCCGTACTTCTCCTCGACGGCCTTGCGGCCGAGCCGGGCGATGGCGTCGGCGAAGTCCAGATAGACGCCCTGGGCGCCGGGGCCGACACCGCGCCCCTCGTCACAGACGTTCTTCGCGGCCCGCGAGGCGATGTCACGCGGCACGAGATTGCCGAAGGAGGGGTAGATCCGCTCCAGGTAGTAGTCCCGCTCGTCCTCGGGGATCTCGGCCGGCGGGCGCCGGTCCCCGGCCGCGAGGGGCACCCAGATACGCCCGTCGTTGCGCAGCGACTCGCTCATCAGCGTCAGCTTGGACTGGTGCTCCCCGGAGCGCGGGATACAGGTGGGGTGGATCTGGGTGAAGCAGGGGTTGGCGAAGAGCGCGCCGCGCCGGTGGGCCCGCCAGATCGCGGTGGCGTTGCTGTTCTTGGCGTTGGTGGAGAGATAGAAGACATTGCCGTAACCGCCGGAGGCGAGGACGACCGCGTCGGCGAAGTGGGTGGAGATCCTGCCGCTGATCAGATCGCGGGCGACGATGCCGCGGGCCCGTCCGTCGACGACGATCAGATCGAGCATCTCGGTGCGCGGATGCATCTCGACGGCGCCCGCAGCTATCTGCCGGGACAGCGCCTGGTAGGCGCCGAGGAGCAGTTGCTGGCCCGTCTGGCCGCGCGCGTAGAACGTACGGGAGACCTGGACACCGCCGAAGGAACGGGTGTCGAGGAGCCCGCCGTACTCACGGGCGAAGGGGACGCCCTGGGCGACGCACTGGTCGATGATCTCGACCGAGACCTCGGCGAGCCGGTGGACATTGGACTCACGGGCCCGGAAGTCGCCGCCCTTGACGGTGTCGTAGAAGAGCCGCTGGACGGAGTCGCCGTCGTTGCGGTAGTTCTTCGCCGCGTTGATCCCGCCCTGCGCGGCGATGGAGTGGGCGCGGCGCGGTGAGTCCTGGTAGCAGAACTGCACGACGTGGTAGCCCTGTTCGGCGAGGGTGGCGCCCGCCGCGCCGCCCGCGAGGCCCGTCCCGACGACGATCACGGTGTGCTTGCGGCGGTTGGCGGGGTTCACCAGCTTCGCCTCGAAGCGGCGCCGGTTCCAGCGCTCGGCGACGGGCCCGTCCGGCGCCTTGGTGTCGGCGATCGGCTCGCCGACGGTGTACGCGGTGTAATCGGCGTAGAGAGCGGTCCTGTCCATGCCCTGCTCATCCCTGTCCATGCTCAGCTCACCACTCCGGTCATCACGGCGACGGGTATGGAGACGAATCCCGCGGTCAGCGCGAACGCCAGCACTCCGGCCGAGGTCTTCAGGACGCGTTCACGGGCGGCGCTGCCCACGCCGAGGGTCTGGGCCGCGCTCCAGAAGCCGTGCAGGACGTGCAGGCCGAGCGCGAGCACCGCGACGATGTAGACGACGTTCCCGTACCAGGTGGAGAAGGTGTCCACCACGTTCTGGTACGGATGGCCCGGCTGGAAGCCCCCGGGGTGCGCGGTGCCGGTCGTCAGATCGAGGATGTGCCAGACGATGAACAGGGCGAGGATGATCCCGCCCCAGCGCATCGTGCGGGTGGCGTAGGTGGCACGCGCCCGCTTGTGCGCGTAGCCGACCGGACGGGCCGCGAGGTCGCGGCGGCTGAGCTGGTACGCGCAGACCGCGTGCAGCACCACCGCGGCGACCAGCACCACCCGGAAGATCCAGAGCGCCCACTCGTAGTGCAGTACCGGTTCGCCCAGGGTCCGCAGCCAGTGCGCGTATCCGTTGAACTCCGGTGCCCCGAAGAAGATCTTGAGATTGCCCAGCATATGCGCGACCAGATAGCCGAGCATGATCAGGCCGCTCACGGCCATGACCGTCTTCTTCCCGATCGTCGATCCCCAGAGGGTGCGGGTCATGGACGGCCGTTGGTCCGTCCCCCGCGTTGCCAGCGCCATGGACAGAACGCTAGGCCGCCTCCTGCCCAGTGGTCCAAGACATGGTCCGGCTGATGTCCATAGCCCCCGCCTATGATGCGATCTACCCTGGCTCTTATGCAGTTCCAGCAGCTTCTCTACTTCGTGGCCGTCGCCGAGACCAGGCACTTCACCCGCGCCGCGGAACGGGTCCATGTGTCGCAGCCCTCCCTCTCCCAGCAGATCAGAGCGCTGGAGAAGGAGCTGGGCGCCGAGCTGTTCAGCCGCGCCCGGGGCAATGTGGCCCTCACCGACGCGGGCGAGGCGCTGCTGCCGCTCGCCCGGCGCATCCTCGCCGACACGGAGACCGCCCGGCACGAGGTGCAGGAGCTGGTGCAGCTCCGGCGCGGCCGGGTCAGGCTCGGGGCGCCGCCGAGCCTGTGCACGGGGCTGCTCCCCGATGTGCTGCGCGCCTTCCACGATCTGCACCCGGGCATCGAGCTGCTGATCGAGGAGAGCGGTTCACACGATCTCGTACGGGAACTGGCCCGGGGGGCGCTGGATCTGGCGCTGGTGGTGATGCCCCTGCCGGCCGCGTCCCCCGCGCTGACCACGGTCGAGCTGCTGCACGAGGATCTGGTGGTGGTCTCGTCGGCCGCCGCCCCGCCCCCGCGCCGCCCGCTCAGGATCGCCGATCTGGAGGGCGAGCCGCTGGTGATGTTCCGGCACGGCTACGATCTGCGCGAGCTGACGGTGGCCGCCTGCCGGGCCGCCGGGTTCGAACCGTCGTTCACCGTGGAGGGCGGCGAGATGGACGCCGTCCTCGGTTTCGTACGGGCCGGTCTCGGTCTGGCGGTCGTACCGAGCATGGTGGCCGGGCGGGCGCGCGATCTACGGGTCACCGCCCTGGCCAGACCGGGACTGCGCCGTACGATCGCGCTCGCCCACCGCAGCGATGTCGCCCCGCCGCGCGCCGCCCGCGAGCTCCAGCGGGTGCTGCTGGCCACCCAGTCCGCGGTCCCGGCGAGAGCCGGGACCGCGGCTGTCGCGAACGGTCAGACCGCGTCCGCGAGCGACAGCTCGTGAAGCTGCTCCGGCGGCCCCGGGCGGGCGTAGTACCAGCCCTGCGCGGTGTCGCAGCCGAGCCGGCGCAGATGCTCCGCCTGCGCCCCGGTCTCCACACCCTCCACCGTGACGGCCAGCTCCAGGCTGTGGGCGAGCGACACGATCCCCTCGACGATCTTCAGATCGACCGGGTCCGCGGGGTGCTGCTGCATCCCCTGGGTGAACGAGCGGTCCAGCTTGAGCACGCTCACCGGCAGCCGGCGCAGATTGGCCAGGTTCGAGTAGCCGGTCCCGAAGTCGTCGAGCGCGATGTCGACGCCCATCTCGGCGAGCTGGCGCAGCGGCTTGAGCAGATCCTCGTCGGCCCCGATCAGTCCCGATTCGGTGACCTCCAGACAGAGTGAGCCGGGCGGGAGACCGACCCGCTCCAGCACCTCCACCGTGTCGGAGACCAGCCCGGGGTGGTGGAGCTGCGTCGGGGAGAGATTCACATTGATGCGCAGCGGTCCGCCGAGCGTCCTCGCGGGCAGTGTCTGCTGCCAGAACATGGCCTGCCGTACGGACTGTTCCAGCACCCAGCGGCCGAGCGGCACGATCAGTCCGGTGTGCTCGGCGAGCGGGATGAACCGGTCGGGCCCGAGCACGCCGTGCTGCGGATGCGACCAGCGCACCAGCGCCTCCGCGCCGTGCACGGAACCGTCGTCGAGATGGACCAGCGGCTGGTACTCGATGAAGAACTCGCCGCGCTCCAGGGCCGCGGGCAGCGCCGTCGTCAGCCCGTGCCGGGTGATGGCGCGGGCATCGGCCTCCGCGTCGGCCAGCTCATAGCGGTTGCCGCCCGCGGCCTTGGCCCGGTACATGGTGATGTCCGCGCTGCGCAGCACCTCCGCGGGGCTGTGTTCGGCGGCGAGTCCCTCCACGATGCCGATGCTGCCGCGTACGGTGAACTCCCGGCCGTCGAGCATGATCGGCGTGGCCAGTACACCGAGGATCCGCGAGGCGAGATCGGCCACCCCGCGCTGGGTGTCCGGTCCCGTGGTCAGCGCCACGAACTCGTCGCCGCCGAGCCGGGCCACCATCTCGCCGGGCGCGGTGGCGCAGCTCTGGAGCCGGTCCGCGACCTCGACGAGCAGCCGGTCCCCCGAGGCGTGGCCGAGGCTGTCGTTGATCGCCTTGAAGCCGTCGAGATCGAGATAGCAGAGGCCGAAGCGCGCGCTCCCCGCGGCGGAGAGGGTCTTGTCGAGACGCTCGAAGAACAGGGTCCGGTTGGGGAGTCCGGTCAGGGCGTCATGGGTGGCCTCGTACCGTAGCCGCAGATTGAGCAGCCGCCGCTCGGTGGTGTCCTCCATCAGCGCGAGCTGGTACTGCGGGGCGCCCTCGGCGTCCCGGAGCAGCGAGACCGTCAGATTGGTCCAGAGCACGGTGCCGTCGTTGCGGAAGAACGGCTTCTCGACCCGGAAGTGCTCACGCTCCCCGCGCACCAGTTCGCCGTACATCCGCCAGACGTGCGGCACGTCCTCGGGGTGGACCCACTCGCTCACGTTCCTGCTGCGGACATGGTGTTCCAGTCCGCCGAACATCTCGGTGAGGGTCTCGTTGACCTCCAGCACATTGCCGTCGAGGTCGGCGATGCCGATACCGACGGCCGCGCCCTCGAACACCGCGCGGAACCGCGTCTCGGTGGCGTGCAGCGCCTCCTCGGCATGGCCGCGGGCGGCGAGCGCGGAGCGCGCGATGGCCTCCTGCTCGGTCAGGGTGCGCTCACGCAGGGCCTGGGCGAAGCCCGCGGCGAGGGAGTGCTGGAGGCGGGCGCAGCGGGCCCGGCCCTCCTCGACCGGCAGATCGTCCGTACCGCAGTACAGGACCAGATAGTCGTCGATGACCCCCAGCGTCCTGGCGAGGGCCTCGGGGTCGGTGCAGTGCGCCGTGACCAGTTCGGCGCCGACGCGTCCCGCGGGCGCGGTGTCGAAGGGGCGGGCGTGCAGCGCGTCCGTCAACTCCCTTGCCAGCGGGATCAGATGTGTCTCGAACTCGGGGCGGGTCAGCGACGTGGCCGTGGCCGGGAAGATCGCCCGGCTCCAGATGGTCGCGAACCGTCTCAGTCTGTCGTCCAGACCGTCCGGGCCCGCCGGCTGCGACGGCACCATCACGCTTTGCGTCCCACACCGGCGATGCCCGAGTAGGCATACGGATCCTCCTGGGCGGCGGGGCAGTCCGGCCGCCACTGGGGCATGAACACCAGGCCGGGCTCGACCAGTTCGAAGCCGTCGAAGAAACGGGCGGTCTCCGCGCGTGTCCGGATCACCAGCGGATTGCGGATGTTCCGGTAGACGCCGACCGCGCCGTCCGCCTCCTCGGGGGCGAGCGGCAGACGGTCGTACGAGGCGTGCGTGAGGACGAGCAGACTGCCGGGCGCGAGCGCGTCGCGCAGCTCGGCCACCGACCGGTACGGCTCGTCCTCGTCCTCCAGGAAGTGCAGCACCGCGACGAGCAGCAGCGCCACGGGCCGGTCGAGGTCGAGCAGGTCGAGCGCCTCGGGACTGGAGAGTATCTGAGCGGGTTTGCGCAGATCGGCGCTCACGATGGCGGCGTTGGCGTTTCCGTCGAGAACGGCCCGGCTGTGGGCGACGGCGACCGGGTCGTGATCGACGTAGAGCACCCGGGCGTCGGGGTTCGCGGCCTGGGCGACTTCATGGACATTGCCGAAGGTGGGAATGCCGGAACCGATGTCGAGGAACTGCGAGATGCCTTCGTTCAGGGCGAATTCCACCGCACGGCGCATGAACGCCCGGTTTGCCTTCATGATCTTGGGGAGCCCCGGCATGAACTCCATTGCCTTGCGTGCGGCTTCCCTGTCCACCTCGAAATTGTGCGAACCGCCCAGATAGTAGTCATAAATGCGGGACACGCTCGGCATCGATATGTCGATGCCTCGCGGAGCCCAGGCGGGTCGCTCCATCGATGTCTCCAACAAGTCGCCACGGATCGCGGCCATGTACCTGGCCGGTTGTTCGAGCCGAGGCTACTGATCGACCGCCAAGAGGGCGAGCCCAAACGGAAATTAGCGATCCGTTCTTGGTCACACACCGACGGCATGTGCGACCGGTCCGCCGTCACACGGAGGGGCGTGACGGCGGACCGGCGGGCCGGAGGACCCTACTTGGGCGCTCCGACCAGCTTGGCATTCGGCGAAACCGCGAACCAGGTGCCGCCGACGCCCTGACCATTGGTGTCGCCCGGCTTTGTGTCTCCGCTGAAGGTGTAGATCGGCCAGCAGTCGATGCTCTGCTGCTTGATTCCGTCGGGCCTGTCGAAGGTCACGAACCCCTTCTCGATGATGCCTTCGGTGTCATTCTTGTCGACGGGGGCGACAACCGGCCACTTCTCCAGGCAGTCGCCGGTGCAGGCCGACGACATCGGCCACGCGGTGTCCTTCTTGAACCGGTACACCGTCATTCCCTTTGAATCCACCACAATGTCGCCGAGCTTGGGGTCCTTGCGCACGGACAGGCCCGGAAGGTCACCGGCGGTCACATCCGAGCCCGCGGCGCCCGCGGGAGCGGCCTTCTTGCCGTCGGGCGCGGAGGCGAACCAGGTGCCGCCCACTCCCTGGCCGTTGGCGTCGCCGGGGCTGGTGTCCTCGGCGTACCGGTACATCGGCCAGCCGGCGATGGTGAGCTGCTTGGTGCCGTCGGCCCGGGTGACCTCGCCCAGCAGGGAGGGGTCGGTGCCCGGCGCGGCCTTGGCGTCGCCGGCGGCCACCACGGGCCAGGCGGTCGCACAGTCGCCCTCGCAGTTCGACTTGGGCGGGTTGGCCGTGTCCTTGTCGAAGCGGTAGAGCGTGAACCCCTCGCTGTCGGTGACGACCTCGCCGAGTTCCTTGCTGTCCCACACGGCGAGTTGACCGGCCGGCTTGGCCGCCGCCGCGGCGCCGGTGTCGGTGCCGTAGCCGCTGTCCGCGCCGTAACCGGCGTCGGCCGGCTTGGCCGCGCCGACGGACAGTCCGGTCTCGGTGCCCTGGTCCTGACCGCACGCCGTCGTCAGGGCCAGTACGGCCGCCGCGGTCACCGCGAGCGAGGCGTTCCGCCAGGTGTTCATGTCAACTCCTGTTGTTCGTAAGCCAGTTGCTGCGCCTGGGTGCGCCTTTCATGGCCCTAAGTACGGGCCGGGACCACCGCCGTGTTCAACGCGGCCCGAAAAAACTTCGGAGGGTTTCGCGACGGCCTTCCGGCAGCCAAACCTCCAGCGGTCAAAAAGCCCCTATCCGGGGGAATCCGAGCAACTTCCTGCGTGCCACGCCGAAATGGGGAACAGGCTCCTGCCGTGTATGGATCACTTGTCGGACGGCTGCTCGCGGCCGCCGCGCTCATATCGCTGTCGGCCGTCCCCGTACCGGCCGCGGCTCATAGCTGCGCGTACGCCTCGCTCGGTCCCGGCGGACCGGGCACGGTGGTGTCCGTGTCGGGCAGCGGTGACTGCCCGCCGACTCCTCCCCCACCGCCGACACCGCCGCCGCCACCACCGCCACCCACTCCTCCGCCACCTCCTCCGCCTCCGCCCCCACCACCCCCGCCACCTCCGCCGCCACCGCCTCCGACCGTCGCGCCGAAGCCGCCGCCACCGCCGCCAGTGGTCCGGCCGGCTCCCCGGCCGCCGCGCCCGGCCCCTCCGCCGCCGGCCCCACCGCCGCCCGCGCCCCCGCCGGAGCCACCGCCCGCCCCGGTCCCGAGCCCGGCGCGGCCGTCGCCGGTCCCGTCCGCGAGCCCCTCGAAATCCCCGGCGCCGCCGATCGCCCTGCCCGCCTATCGCAAGGCGACCCGTGAGCAGCCCGACGGCGGCCCCTCGATGGTCTCGTTGATGCTCCTGATCACGGCTCCGGCCGTACTCGCCGTCGCCATCCTGCGTCCGCGCTCTCGCTGATCCACGGAGGATCCATGTCGGAATGGCTCGTTCTGAGCATCGCGATGGCCGCCGCCTGCGCGGTCGTCCTGACCATCGTGGTCATCAACAACCGCCGTATCCCCGTCGACGACGATCCCAGCGGAACACCCGACGTCATGGAGTACATGACGATGATGATCGGCGTGATCTACGCGATCGTCCTGGGCCTCGCGATCGCCGGTGTCTGGGAGGGCCGCAGCGCGGCCCAGGAGTCCGTACGGCAGGAGGCGCAGTCGCTGCACGAGATCCAGCAGCGGGTCCAGGTCTACCCGGCCGAGGTCAGGGACCGGATCCGGGGCGACATCGAGGCGTACTCCTCGTACGTCGTGCACACCGAGTGGCCGCACATGTCCGAGCACGAGGCCCTCAGCGCGGAGGGCACCCGGCTCTTCGACCGGATACGGCGTGATGTCACCCAGTACGCGCCGCGCACCGAGCTGGAGGGCCAGGCCTACCAGCCCCTGGTCGACGAGGTGGCCACCGCGGACGACGCCAGAGGGGCCCGTGGACAGAACGCGGGGGCCACGATGCCCGGAGTCGTCTGGTTCGGTCTCATCACCGGCGCCGTGGTCACGGTGGGGCTGATCTTCGTCCTCCAGATCCGCCGCACCTTCCGTGAACTGCTGCTGGCGGGGCTCTTCAGCGCGCTGATCGCCTTCCTGCTCTTCCTCATCTGGGACTTCGACGCCCCGTACGGCCGGGGGATCGCCGCGACCGCGGCTCCCTTCCTCGATCTGTTCCCGCAGATCGGCTCCTGAGGCCGCCGCACGGCATCGAACGCGACACGGGTGTCCGCCGTCCGGGGGACACCCGTGCCCCATTCGCCCGCCAGCGATCGCGGGTGTGATAACGGGCTCCTACCGTTTCTCGCATCGAGGTGCATTCCCTGACATTTGCGGAAACAGGTTCCGCTGCTGCTCCTCGGGGACCCGGAGGATTCACCATGCGCGCGATACGTGCCGCGTCCGCCGCTCTGCTGGGAGTGGCCGCACTCGCCCTGACCGCTCCCACCGCCGTGGCCGCGGTCGACGGAAGTGTCACGCCGTTCGGATTCACGGTCACCCCTTCCACGATCAACCCCGGGGGAAAGGTGACCCTGGCCGTCACCAAGTGCAGCTCTCCCGCCACCGCCTCCTCGGGGGTCTTCGACACCGTCACCATCCCGTCCGGCAGCACCGCCGCGGCCACCGTCGACTGGGACGCCAAGGCCGGTGCCAGGTACATCGTGACCTTCACCTGCAACGGGGTGTCCGCGAAGACCACCCTGGCCATCTCCAGCTCCACCCGGACCCCCGTGCCCAACCCGGTCGGCACGGCCAGTGGCAACGGCAATGGCACCGCGACCCGGACGACGGCGGCTCCGGCCAGCTCCAGCTCGCCCGGAGGTGTCAGGGGCGGCCTCGGCGGCAGCATCGGAGGTCTGAACGTCGCCGAGATCGTCACCGGTACGGCACTCGTGGTGGCGGGCGCCACCGGCAGTGTCTACGCCATCCGCCGACGAGCGCTGAACCGTGGGCACTGACCCACCCGTCGCGTCTCCCCGCCCGTCCCACGGAACTCCCACCACCCCGGCTCCCCTCCCGGGAACGCCCGTCGCCCCGAGTCCTCCGCCTGGACTCGGGGCGACGGGCGTTCGGGGCTCTCCGGCCCCCGGGACGGCAGGGCGGTCCGGACGGTCAGACTCCCGCACCGGTCAGCCGACGGCGCCGCGCGATGAACAGGGAACCGCCGACGGCCGCCGAGGCGACCAGCCCGCCGCCGACCGCCATCTCCGTGGAACTGGGGCCGATGGACCCGCCGAGCCCGCCCAGCGCGCCCCGCCCCTGGAGCACCTCGAACTGGTGGGTCTCGACCCGGTTGTTGTCGCTGCACTTGACGGCGAGGTTGTAACGGCCCGGTGTGGCGTCGTCGTGGATCCGCGCGGTGGCCCTGGAGTGCCCCGACGGATTGACCGACAGCTCCACCCGCCGGAAGGCGTTGGACGTGACAGTCCCCCCGTGGCCGCAACCCTGGACGGTGATCTCGATCCTGCCGCCCTGATGGACCGAGAACGGGTTGACGGTGACATTCCTCGGACCGTCGGTCGCGGCGGCGAGTGGGGCGGAGAGCGCCACGGCCGCGCAGGCGGCCGCGGACACCGCGAGAGCGCGTGAAGCACGCATCGTTGAACCTCCAGCGGAAGACGCCCCAAAGCGGTGCTCCGGGAGATTCGACGAGTACGCCTTCCATGACGAACCATCACCGCGCGACCCCATCGCCGCACTTCGGCACTGGTCCACCCCGGTGAGCCGACACGCCGGACGAAGGCCGTCCGCCCGCACGGAGGCGCAGGTCACGGCCCGTCAGAAGTTTTTATATGCCGATTACTCGGATGGGTCAGCGCGGACGGCACCGCCACCCGTTCGCCCGTCTCCGATCGCGGGCTCGGCGGACCGCGCCTACCGTGCCAGCAGACGTCCACGAAGGGAGAACTATGGCCAAGGACCATTACGCTCCGGAGTCGAGGATGCGCTCGCCCTGGGGGGTTCTGGCTCTCGTCATGCTCACCGGCATCGCCCTGATACGGAACGGGGTGGACGTACCGCTGGGGCCGCCGCAGCCCGCGGCGGCGGCGGGACTGGGCCGGCCGGACCCGGCTGCCGCGGCCGCGCACTCGGTCCCGATCGTGAAGCCGCTGCCGTACGCCCCGATGTCACGGGTGCGGATCCCGGCCATCAAGGTCGACACCCCGGTCGTGGACGTGGGCCTCGACTCGGACGGCTGGATCGCGGCACCGCCGCCACGGGATCCCAATCTGGCCGGCTGGTACCAGAACGGCGTCGCGCCGGGCCAGCGGGGCACCACGGTGGTGGTGGGGCATGTCGACAACCAGGCCGGACCCGCCGTCTTCTTCGCACTGGGTTCGCTGGAGAAGGGCCAGCGCATCGAGGTGACCCGGTTCGACAGCCGGACGGCCGTGTTCGAGATCTACGGTGTCGAGGTCTTCTCCAAGGACGACTTCCCGGGAGCCCGGGTCTACGGGGACACCGGCCATGCGGAGCTGCGGGTCATCACCTGTGGCGGCGGCTATTCAAAGGCCGGCGGCTACGCCGGCAATGTCGTGGTCTTCGCCCGGCTGGTCGAGACGCGCTGATCCGCGTCGGGCGTGAGGAATGACTGGGGCCGGCCGGCTCACTCGGGCCGGCCGGCCCTTCTGTACGGACATCTCATCGGTGCGGTCGTCTCATCGAACCGCCCGTCTCATCGGTGCGGCACCGCGATGCGGTAGCCGTCCTTGAGCAGTTCGGGCAGATAGAGACGGAGCGCCGCCACGCTCTGCGAGCGGTTGCCGCCCGCGTCGTGCGAGAGGACCACGACCCCCGGACCCGCGCCGTCCAGCACCCTGCTGACGATCGTCTTGGTACCCGGTACGTTCCAGTCGAGGGTGTCGACGGTCCACGCGAGCGGCTCCATGCCCAGTTCGGCGCCGATCTCGAAGGAATGCTTGTTCCAGGCACCGTAGGGCGCCCGGTACCAGAGCGGCGGGATGCCGATGACCTCCTCGATCAGCTCGCTGGTCCGTCCCAGCTGCTTGCGGATGGCGGACGGGGCGAGGCTCGGCACCAGCGGATGGCTCCAGGTGTGGTTGCACACGAGATGCCCGTCGTCGGCGATCTCCCGCAGCAGATCGGGGTACTCCTCGACCATCTCGCCGCAGACGAAGAACATCGCGCGCACGTCGTAGGTTCTGAGCGTACGCAGGATGCCCGGTGTGAAGCGGGGGTCGGGCCCGTCGTCGAAGGTGAGCACCATGCTGCGGCCCAGCTCGGGCAGGGCCAGCAGGGGTTTCTTGCGCACCGGGGGCGCGGCTCTGCGGTAGCCGAGCGGAGCGCTCTCGATCATGGGCTGGAGCCGGTACGCGGAGGGTTTGAGGGGGGCACTGGCCTTCGCTCCCGCCGCCTCCACCGCGTCCTTGGAGCCCGCGGGCGGGGCCGGGACCACGGAGGGACCGGGCGTCTGAGCCTGTCCCGCGGTGATCATCCGGGCGGCGAGAGCGGCGCCGAGGCAGGCGGCGACCCGCAGGACGGCACGGCGCCCCGGAATCATCTGATCCTTTTTCATGACCAATGGCTCGCACGGCGGATGCTTCCGGCCGCTCAGCAACACCCCTAAGCCGGGGGAAAGCACCCGATGGGATGAGCACCGCCCGGCCCCGGGCCCCGCGCGCCGACGGGACCGGAAGTGTCTCACGGATGGCCGACCGGGTGACAATCGCGATCACCCGGCCACCCCCGTGACCAGCGGCCCGTCGACTCGTTCCACGCTGCCGGACGGGCGGCTCTCCGCGCTTCCCGGGCGACCGTCCGGCCGTCCCCGGCCGTCCCCCGCCGTCGCGGACAGCGGTTATGGGGACACCGTTCATGGACAGTCCACCGGGAACGGATAGCCTGCGTGGCGTGACGCAGCAGCCAACCAGATTCGAACGCGGTACCGACGGCCCGAAGGTGATCGTCGTCGGTGTGGACGGATCGCAGTCCTCGTTCCGCGCCGCCGCGTACGCCGGCGGTCTCGCCCGGCGGCAGAACGCGCTCCTCGCCGTCGTCTATGTACAGCCGGTGCTCGCGGCGGGCGCGGCCCTCGGCGCCCCGGTCTCGGAGACGACCGGGGAGATCGCCGAGGGGCTGGTCCAGGAGATCCGCGACGGGATCGAGCGGGTCAAGGACGTCTGGGACGTCCGCTGGGAGTTCCACACCTTCCACGGAGACCCGTACAACGGACTGGTCACCGCGGCCGACGAGTTGAAGGCCGACGCCGTGGTGGTCGGTGCCTCCGAGTCGGCGGGGCACCGGATCGTCGGCTCGGTGGCGGTACGGCTGGTCAAGGCGGGCCGCTGGCCGGTGACGGTCGTCCCGTAACCGGCCGCCCACGACGGATCCGCGGGACCACGCGGATCCGCCGGTCCCGGCGGGTCCTGCCGCCGAGGGGCCGTGACCGCCGCGCCCGCGAGGCCCGTGACCGCCGTCCGCCGTCCGCTCGCGCTCTCCGGCGGACACGGGCACCCGCCGGGCTCCCCGGCCTCCCGCGCGGCCCTCAGCGGCCCATCGTGAGCCCGTCCGCCGCGGCGCCCCGGCTGAGGACCGCCTCGCTGATGTCCGACTGGATCTCGCGGTAGTCGTCCCGTCCCGGATCCCGCTGTACGGCCTCCGGCAGATGGACCACCCGCAGGGTGTCCAGATCCATCATCTGCGGGATGAACTCGGCCTTCTTCACCTGCCAGCGCTCCCCCTTCGCGGCGGGCGGCGCGAAGGTGAAGCGGCCGATCGAGCCATGGTTGCCCCGCCCGTCGAGTTCGCCGTCGTCGTTGGTCATCGTGCCGGCGACCTGGTCGCCCATCCCGTAGATGATCCAGGTGCCGTTGACCTTCTGGTACGGCTGCGGCACATGCGCGTGGGTGCCCAGGATCAGATCGATGTCGGGCCGGTTCCCACTGCGGGACGCGGTGAGTTTCTTACCCAGTTCGAGCTGTTCCGCGTCGGGCTCCGTCTGCCACTCGGTGCCCCAGTGCACGCTGACCACGACGACATCGGCCCCGGCGCTCCGCGCGGCGCGCGCGTCGGCGATGATCTGGTCCTCGTCGAGAAGACCGACCGCCCACGGCTGGTCCTCGGGGAACGGGGCGTCGTTGGTGCCGAAGGTGTACGCGAGCTGGGCGACCTTGGCGCCGCCCGCCTTCATCAGGGCGGGGCGCATGGCCTCCGCGGCCGAGCGGGCCGAGCCCGCGTGTCCGACGCCCGCCTTGTCGAGGGCGTCGAGGGTGCGCCGTACCCCGTCGGCTCCGTCGTCCAGGCTGTGGTTCGACGCGGTGGAGCAGGAGTCGTAACCGGTGTCCTTCAGCCCCTGGGCGATCTCCGGCGGTGAGACGAAGGCGGGGTAGCCGCTGTACGGGCCGCCCTCCTCGCCGTACACGGTCTCCATATGACAGATCGCCAGATCCGCGCCGGAGACAACGGGCTTGACGGCGGCGAACATCGGCGCGAAGTCGTAGCCGTCGCCCTCCGCGTCGGCCTCTCCCTGGGCGATGACGGAGTCGTGCGGAAGGACGTCACCCGTGGCGACCAGGGTGAATCCGCCCTTCCGTGCGGCACCGTCCGCCGCTGTGCCGGCCGGGCCGTGGTGCGGCGGACGGTCGTGGGTGGCGGGCCGCCCGGGTCCCGCGCAGGCCGCCGCGGTTCCCAGAAGCACCGCGGCGGCGGCCATCGCTCCTTGTCGCATGCGCTTGGTCATGAGCCGTACTCCGTCTTTCGGGGATATCGACGCAATGAATCCATATAGTCCTATAAATGGATGTCAAGTAACCGAGCCGACAAGACCGGAGAAAGGGACCGAACGCCCCCACCGGACCGTTCATCGCACCACTCGTCGCAGTGAGCGACCGCTCGTCGCAGACCTCTGCGCTCCGTCTGTCCCTCGGCGCCGCCATGCGCTCGTATACGGCAGGCGGCAGCACCACCGCAGGACAGCGAACCCGACGGGAAAGGGCGTTCACGATGACCACCGCCACGGCCACGGAGACGACCGACGAGCGGGCGCTGAAGGAGCTCCAGCGCGCGCACGGCCCGGCCCTGATGAACTTTCTGCTGGGGCTGACCTACGGCGACCGGCAGCGCGCCGAGGATCTGGCCCAGGAGACGCTGGTACGGGCCTGGCAGCACCCCGAGGCGTTCGAGGCGCCCTTCGACTCCATGCGGCCCTGGCTGTTCACGGTCGGCCGCAGGCTGGCGATCGACGCGCGCAGGTCCCGGATGGCCCGGCCCAGCGAGGTCAGCGACGGGATACTCGCCGCCACGCCCGATCCGGAGGACCGCACGGAGAGCGCGGTCGCGGTGCTCGACGTACGGGAGGCGGTGAAGACGCTGAGCCACGAGCACCGCGCGGTCCTGGTGCAGATCTACTTCCGGGGGCTGAGCGTCGGTGAGACCGCGCGGACGCTGGGGATTCCGGAAGGCACGGTCAAGTCCCGCTCGTACTACGCGCTACGGGCGCTGAGCCGCTCCCTGCCCGGCTACAGCAGGTCGTCCTCGTCGCAGAGCGCGAGCAGCGACGGCATGCCGGCCACCTCCTGATAGGCGGCGCCGCACAGGTCGCAGCCGGCGAGATGGTCCATGACCCGCCGGTCCTCCTCGGGTGCGAGCGCCCCGAGCGCGTAGGCGCCGAGCAGTAGGCGCACATGCGGGCCGGCCGGACCGGGACCCGGACCGGGGCGCGGCTCGACGCGCGGCTCGATGTCCGGCTCGATGTCCGGCTCGATGTCCGGCTCGACACGCGGCCCGGCGCACGGCTCGGCACCGGAGTCCGGGTACCGGTCCGACGATGGGCCGGAATCAGTCGTTCCGCCGTCGGAGTCCGCCGTTCCACCGCCGTCCGCGGTACCGCCGGCCACACCCGTCACAATCCGCTCCCGTCCGCCGTCGGATCCTGCCCTTCTGGCCACGCGAGGCGCCCTCCGCCGGTTCAATGCTCCCTGAAGCAGGCTTCGGGGGAAGGAAGGAAGGCGGAAAAGCGATGCGTCCGGAAAGTACCGAAGGGGTAGGCGGAGGCGGTCTGCTGGTGCCGATGGCTTGGATGTACGCCGAGTACATCGCCGACGAGCTGCTGCGCACCGGTGATCTGATGCCGCCGACGACACTGGAGTACCGGGCCGGCCGGGACGCGCTGGCCCTGACCATTTTCCTCTCCGACGGCCCGGTGAGCAGCCGACGGTTCCAAGGGCTCGTGGCCCGGATGGACGAATGGCGCTCGCTCACCGCGTACGGCACGAGCTGGCGCGACTGGGTCTGCGGGCGGCTCGACCGGCTGGAGGCGGCCGCCTTCGAAGCCGGCTCCCGGACCCGTGATCCGGATCTGGAGCTGGCGGGCGCGGCCTGGCGGTGGCTGGAGGAGACGGAGCTGCTGGCTGCCGATCTCGACGCCGTGGGTCCGGCGTGCGGGGATCCGGCCGGCGGGGATCCCTTCATGCCCGGAGGGCACGGGACGGCCTCGGCGGAGCGGGGGTTCGGAGCGGGCGGAGAGGAGGAGGGTCCCCAGGTGTGGACGCCGGCGTGGCAGCTCGGGCTGCCGCTGGGCCATCTGGCGACGCAGCTGTTCTGACCGGGACGGATCCATGCCGGGACACACCGGGACACACCGGGCGCGCCGACCCCACCGTGTCCGCCCGGGTACCGAGGTACGGAGGTGCCGGGGGGTGAGGGCGCGGGGACTGAGGACGCGGGGCCTCAGGTGCCGTGTACGCCCGCCCGGTATTTGGGTATCCGTACGGTGATCTTCGTACCGGCGTCCACTCCCGTCTCGATGACCAGCCCGTACTCGTCCCCGTAGACCTGGCGGAGCCGTTCGTCCACATTGAGCAGTCCGATCCCGGTGGACGCGCCGCCCTCACCGCGCAGGATCCGGCGCAGCCGGTCCGGCTCCATACCGACACCGTCGTCCTCGATCACCACCTCGGCCTCCGCTCCGGCGTCGAGCGCGCTGATGGTGATACGGCTCCGGGTGACGGCTCCTTCGAGTCCGTGCTTGACCGCGTTCTCGACGAGCGGCTGAAGGCAGAGGAACGGCATCGCGACGGGCAGGACCTCGGGGGCGACCTGGAGGGTGACCGAGAGCCGTTCGCCGAAGCGGGCCCGTACCAGCGCCAGATACTGGTCGATCGAGTGCAGCTCGTCGGCGAGGGTGGTGAAGTCACCGTGCCTGCGGAACGAGTAGCGGGTGAAGTCGGCGAACTCCAGCAGGAGTTCACGGGCCCGCTCCGGGTCGGTGCGGACGAACGAGGCGATGGCGGCCAGGGAGTTGAAGATGAAGTGCGGCGAGATCTGGGCCCGCAGCGCCTTGATCTCGGCCTCGATCAGCCGGGTGCGGGAGCGGTCCAGCTCGGCCAGTTCGAGCTGGACGGAGACCCAGCGCGCGACCTCTCCCGCCGCCCTGGCCAGCACCGCCGACTCGCGTGGCGCGTAGGCGACCAGGGTGCCGAGCACCCGGTGGTCGACGGTGAGCGGGGCCGCCACCGCCCAGCGCAGCGGACAGTCGAGATCGCCGCAGCCGCTGGCGAAGGCGGTGTCACGGCCGCTGTCCAGCAGCGTCCGCACATGGTCCATCACATGTCTGCCGTGGTGCTCGCCCAGACCGTCCCAGGCGAGGACCCGCTCCCGGTCGGTCAGACAGAGCGCGTCGGTGCCGAGCAGGGAGCGGAGTCTGCGGGCGGCCTTGCGCGCGCTCTCCTCGGTGAGCCCGGCCCTGAGCGGCGGGGCGGCGAGCGAGGCGGTGTGCAGGGTCTCGAAGGTGGCGTGTTCCACGGGGGTGCCCACATCGCTGGTCCGCTCGGGGCGCGCGGTGCGCCGGCCGAGGACGAAGCCGCCCGCGAGCAGCAGCGGGCCGAGGACGATCAGTACGGCGAGGGCCGCGCCGCTCATCGGACACCTCCCGTACCGCTCGTACCACCGGCGCTGTCGGCACCACTGCTACCGGTCGGACCACTGGTACCGGTCGGACCGCCCGCACCGCCAGGACCGCCGCGCGCGCCCGGCATCAGGGCCTCCGGCAGATGGAACCGTGTCATGGCGGCGTTGGTGCCGGGCGGTATCCGGCCGCGCGTGGCCAGGGACACCAGGATCATCGCGAGGAAGCCGACCGGCACCGACCAGACGGCGGGCCAGGCGAGCAGCGCGTGCGGCCAGCCGGACCGTACCGTGCCGCTCACCGTGATCACCGTGGCGGCGAACGCCAGCCCTCCGCCGAGCAGCAGCCCGGCGATCGCGCCCGGCGGGGTGAGCCGCCGCCACCAGATGCCCAGCACCAGCAGCGGACAGAACGAGGACGCGGAGACCGCGAAGGCCATCCCGACGGAGTCGGCCACGGGCATCCCGCTGACCAGCAGGGAGCCGCCGAGCGGTACGGCCATGGCGAGCGGGGTGGCCAGTCTGAAGTGCCGTACGCCACGCGACGGAAGGACATCCTGGGTGAGGACCCCCGCGACGGCCATGGTCAGCCCGGAGGCGGTGGACAGGAACGCGGCGAAGGCCCCGCCCGCGACCAGCGCGCCCAGCAGCGCCCCGCCGAGACCGCCGATCGCGCGCTCCGGGAGCAGCAGTACGGCGGCGTCGGCGTTCGCGCCGTGGGGCAGTTCGGCCACGTACAGCCTGCCCAGCGCGCCGTAGACGGGCGGCAGCAGATAGAACGCGCCGATCAGCGCCAGGACGAAGACGGTGGTGCGGCGGGCGGCCCGGCCGTTGGGGCTGGTGTAGAAGCGGACGACGACATGGGGCAGCCCCATGGTGCCGAGGAAGGTCGCCACGATCAGTCCGTAGGTCGCGTAGAGAGGATGGTCGGCGCGGCCGGCGACGGCGCCGGTCAGTCCGAGATCGACACGCGGCCGGCCGTCGCCCTGCCAGGCCAGCAGCAGGAAGAGCGCCGGTACGAGCAGCGCGGTGAGCTTGAGCCAGTACTGGAACGCCTGGACGAAGGTGATGCTGCGCATACCGCCCGCCGCGACCGCGACCACCACGACGAGGGCGACGAGCACCCCGCCGAACCAGTCGGGCGCTCCGGTGAGAATCCTCAGGGTCAGCCCCGCGCCCTGGAGTTGGGGCACGAGATACAGCCAGCCCGCGCCGACCACGAACACACTCACCAGCCGGCGTACCGCGCGTGATTCGAGCCGTCCCTCGGCGAAGTCGGGGAGCGTGTACGCCCCGGAGCGGCGCAGCGGCGCGGCCACGAAGACCAGCAGCACCAGATAGCCGGCGGTGTAGCCGACCGGATACCAGAGCATGTCGGGGCCGTGCAGCAGCACCAGGCCCGCGACACCGAGGAAGGAGGCCGCGGAGAGATACTCACCGCTGATCGCGGCGGCGTTGAGCCCGGGTCCCACGCTGCGGGAGGCGACATAGAAGTCGGAGGTGGTACGAGAGATCCGCAGCCCGAAGCCGCCAACGAGAACGGTGGCGAGGACGACGACGGTGACGGCCGTCACCGTATAACTCTGGCTCATGGAGCGGGCCGGCCCTTCACCAGCCGGGCGAAATCACGCTCGTTGCGCTCCGCTCGCCGTACGTACCACCAGGCGAGCAGCGTGAGCAGCGGATAGGCGGCGAAGCCGAGCACCACCCAGACCGCCGTCGTGTCCCGCAGCGCGGCGAAGGCCAGCGGCAGCGTGCCGGCGACCAGCGCGAGCACGGCGAACGCGGAGAGCCCGGCCCGTAGTTGACTGCGCATCAGGGAGCGGACATAGGCGTCGCCGAGGGCGGTCTGCTCCTCGATCTCCGCCTGGGCGCGGTAGCGGGGCAGCGGCCGTACCCGCCGGGGCTCGCCGGTGACGACCTCGCGCCGGGGCGCGGGCTGCCGGGACTCCCCCGTCATCCTCGCTCCTCCCCGTCCGGCCCGCGCCGGTCCCGCCCCGCTGCCGTATCCGGAACCGCCCTGTACCCGGGCCCGGAGTGTACGCAGCCGGGCGATCCCGGGGGAAGGGCCTGGTCAGCGCCCGCTCTGTCGCATCAGGAGATCGCGCAGGGCGCGGGCGTGGCGCCGGCTGACGGCCAGCTCGGCGTCCCCGACACGCACGCTCATCGTGCCCGCGTCCAGCCGCAGTTCGTCGATCCGGGCCAGCGCGACCAGATGGCGGCGGTGGATCCGGACGAAGCCGCGGGTCCGCCAGCGCTCCTCCAGGGTGGTGAGGGGAATCCGTACGAGATGGCTGCCGCTGTCGGTATGCAGCCGGGCGTAGTCGCCCTGCGCCTCGGCGTAGGCGATGTCGTCGACGGCGACGAAGCGGATCACCCCGCCGAGTTCCACGGGTATCTGATCGGCGGCGGGCACCTGCGCGGGGCCGCGCTCCCCCACCAGTTCGGCGACCCGGCGCACGGCCTCGGCGAGCCGCTCCCTGCGGACGGGTTTGAGGACATAGTCGACGGCCTTCAGATCGAAGGCCTGGACGGCGAAGCCCTCGTGCGCGGTGACGAAGACGATCAGCGGCGGCTCGGCGAAGCCCGCCAGCAGCTTGGCGACATCGAGCCCGGTCAGCCCGGCCATATGGATGTCGAGGAAGACCACGTCGACGGCGGCGGAGCCGTCGGGCCCCGCGTCGAGCGCGGCACCGATCCGGCGCAGCGCCTCGGTGGCGCTGGTGGCGCCCTCGGCGCTGCGGACCCGCCGGTCGGCCCTGAGCAGATAGAGAAGCTCTTCGAGCGCCGGTTCCTCGTCGTCCACGGCCAGTACGCGCAGCATGACGCCGGAGTGTAGGTCCTCGAACACACGATGGCTTCCCCGGCTTGAGTGATTCCGCGCTCCGATGCGTACCAGACACCATGCGGACCTTGGACCTCCATCGTGATGTCGGCGCCTACACGCTGGGCGTGCTCGACGCCGCGGACGCCTTCCGCTTCGAGGACCATCTGATGGAGTGTCCGCGGTGCGCTCTGCTGCTGGCCGACCTCGGTGGTGTGAAGGCGCAGCTCGACGAGTACGCGCGGCGGACGCCCGCCGGGGTGGCGCCGTTCGCCCCCGCGAGCCCGGAGCTGCTGGCCGGGCTGCTGGCCAGGACCGCCGCGGGGCGGCGCGCCGGCCGGGGACGGCGGCTCGCGCTGGTGGCCGCGGCGGCGGTGCTCGTCGTGGGCGGTCCGCTCGCCGCCCTGCGGCTGGCCCCGGGGCCGGATCCGGGCGCCGCGCGGGCCGTACGGTGGACCGCGTCGGACCGGGCGACGGGGACGGCGGCCGTGGTCACGGCCGCGGAGACGGGATGGGGCACGGATGTCGGGCTGGAGCTGGTACGGCCGGGCGCGGCCGGTGTCTGCGCCCTGATCGCGGTGGGGGTGGACGGTTCACGGGAGACCGTGACGACCTGGGCCGCGCGCGCCGGGGACGGGGCGGCGCTGGTCACCCGGGGCGGGGCGGCGCTGCGTCCCGATCAGATCGACCACTTCGAGGTACGGAGCGCGGACGGCCGCCGGCTGGTGACGATCGGCGGAGGGCCGGACCGTACGGCGCGTCCCTCCGCGTGAGAGGTCCCGGACGCACTCGCGCTGCCGGACCCGCGTGAGCGATCGAACCCGCTCGCGCGGCCGGGCTATTTGAGCAGCCGGGACAGTCTGCGGTCGGCGAGCGGTTTGCCGCCGGTCTGGCAGGTGGGGCAGTACTGGAGCGAGGAGTCGCTGAAGGAGACCTCCCGGATGGTGTCACCGCAGACCGGACAGGCCTGGCCCGTACGGCCGTGCACCCGCAGCCCGCTCTTCTTCTCCGCCTTGAGCCGCCCGGCGGCCACCCCGCGCGAGCGTTCCACGGCCTCGCGCAGGGTGGACCGCAGCGCTTCGTAGAGGAGGGTGATCTCGTCCTCGGAGAGATTCTGGACCGGTTTGAACGGGGACATCTTCGCGGCATGCAGGATCTCGTCGCTGTACGCGTTGCCGATGCCGGCGATCAGCCGCTGGTCCCTCAGCGCGCCCTTGATCTGCCGCCGTTCACCGGCGAGCAGCCGGGCGAACGCGTCCCGGTCGAAGGAGCCGTCGAGCGGATCGGGTCCGAGCCGTTCGATACCGGGGACCTGGGCCGGGTCATGGACGAGATGGACCGCGAGCCGTTTGGTGGTGCCCGCCTCGGTCAGATCGAAGCCCTCTCCCCCGGCGAGGACGACCCGCAGCGCGAGCGGGCCCTTCCCGGGCCGGGGCGGCTCCGGCGGGAACGAGTCCTTCCAGCGGAGCCAGCCCGCCCGCGCGAGATGGACGGCGAGATGGAGCTCCGTGCCGCCGTCGGCGCCGGCCGCGACGATGTCGAGATACTTGCCGTGGCGGGCGATGGCGGTGACGGTGGCGCCCTCCAGGACGGAGAGCGGCGGATCATAGGTCTTGAGGACATTGACCGTCAGGGGCAGGACGCGGACGATCTCCTTGCCCACGAGCTGGTCGTCGAGGAACTCGCGCAGCGCTTCGACTTCGGGTACTTCCGGCATGCGTCAAGGGTGCCGCAGTCCCCGTACGGCTGCCCGGTGAACCATGCGTCGCCGGCACACGCGGGCAGGCCATGCCCGTCCGGCTCCGCAGGACCAGGTCCGTACGACCAGGTCCGTACGACCAGCAAGAGGGGCGCCCCACGTGGGCCCCGCCCGTCGGAAGAGAGGCCCCCGCGTGTCCGTGAGCGATCGCCGCGCGTCCGTTCAGTCGGCCCTGGTTCTGGACAGGACCTCGCCACGGCCCCGCGCCGCCGTCCTGGTACTGCACGGCGGACGCTCGAAGGGCGAGCGGCCACCGGGCCGGGTGAACGCGCCTGGAGTGCGGATGTGGCCCTTCACCTGGGGGGTGCTGCGGGCCACCGAGGGATACGACGTGGTCGTGGGCCGGGTGCGCTACCGCTACCAGGGGTGGAACGGCGGGCGGGCCGACGCGGCCCGTGACGCGCGCCGGGCGCTCGACGAGCTGGAGCAGCTCGCGGGCCCGGTGCCGGTGGTGCTCGTAGGGCACTCGATGGGAGGGCGCGCCGCCCTGGCCGTCGCGGGGCACGAGCGGGTCAGCGGGGTGGTGGGGCTCGCGCCCTGGTGCCCGCGCGGCGAGCCGGTGGAGCAGCTCGCGGGCCGCCGCGCGGTGCTGCTGCACGGCGACCGTGACCGGGTGACGGATCCGCGCGAGAGCGTCGAGCTGGCGGCCCGCGCCCGGGAGGCGGGCGCGGAGGCCTGTGCCGTACTGCTGCCGGGCGGCGATCACGCGATGCTGCGCCGGGCGGGCACCTGGCACCGGCTGACCACCGGCTCGGTCACCGCGCTGCTGGGCATGGACCCGTATCCGGCGGCGGTACGGCGGGCACTGCGCCCCGGCTGACCCGTACGGGCCCGCCACCGCCCGCCCGCCACCACCCGCCCCCGGCGCGTTCCCGGCCGGCCCCGCCGGCCGCGCGGCCGACCGGGAACGCGCCCGGTTCACAGTCCGTAGACGCGCCGCGCGGTCGCGCCGAAGACGGCGCCGCGCTCGTCCTCGCCCAGTCCGTCGGTCACCACCCGCGCCGCGTCGAACACCTCGCCGTAGGTCCCGGCCAGCCGGCACACGGGCCAGTCGGAGCCGAACATCAGCCGGCCGGGGCCGAAGGCGTCGAGGACCGTGTCCGCGTAAGGGCGCAGTCCGTTGGCCGTCCAGGAGTCCCAGTCGGCCTCGGTGACCATGCCGGAGAGTTTGCAGACGGTGTTGGGACGGGCGGCCAGCGTCTTGATGTGCCCCGCCCAGGGATCGAGCGCACCGTCCGCGATCGGCGGTTTGCCGAGATGGTCGAGGACGAAGGTGAGCTGTGGCAGCAGCGCCGCCGCCTCCGCCGCGGCGGGCAGCTGGTGCGGGAGGACGACCAGGTCGTACACGAGACCCGCGTCGGCGATCGCGGCCAGCCCGCGCTGTACGTCCGGACGCAGCAGCCACCGGGGGTCCGGCTCGCCCTGCACCTGGTGGCGTATCCCCACGAGCCGGTCGCCGCCGGGCAGTTCGCGCAGCGCGGCAAGGGTGTCGGCGATCCCGGGCGCGGTGAGATCGGTCCAGCCGACGACGCCCGCGACCAGTTCGCTGCCCTGGGCCGCGGCGAGGAACTCGGGGGTCTCCTCGGGGACGCAGACGGTCTGGACGAGAACGGTGGCCGTCACCCCCGCGGCGCGCGCCTCCGGCGCCAGATCGTCGAGGGTGAAGTTCCGGCGGATCGGTGCCATCGCGGGACCGGTGATCCACTCCTGGTCGCGTACGGACAGATCCCAGAGGTGGTGGTGGGCGTCGACGGCGTTCAGCGGTGTCATCGAGGTCACCGGGTGTCAGAGCTCCCAGACGACGGGCAGTCCGGCGTCGGCGCCGGCCGCGGAGTAGTCGTGCCGGACATCGAGCAGCTCGGCCATCCTAGCCTGCCAGGCGACATTGACCGGCAGCTGGTCCAGCTCGGCGAGAAGGCGCGGATAGTCCTCGCACTCCAGCAGATGGAAGAGATCGGTGCCGCTGCGCCAGATCGTCCAGGAGGTGGCGCCCGCCGCGCGGATCGCGGCGGTGAGTTCGGCGGGCACCTCGCGGTGCGCGGCCTCGTACCGCTCGATCCGGTCCGCGCGGACCGTGGTGTGCAGGGCGACCCTCATGACAGCGCTCCGTCCTCGGCCGGCCGTGCCGCGGCCGGCGGCTCCTCGCCCGGCGGGCCCTCCGCCAGCAGTCCCTCCGCGCGCAGCTCGGCCCAGAGGTCCTCGGGGACGGTACGGGCGGCCAGTTCGGCCGCGTCCTGTACCTCCGCCGCCGACCGGGTTCCGACGAGCACGCTGGCGACGGCGGGATGACGCAGGGGGTAGTGCAGGGCCGCGGCGCGCAGCGGGACCCCGTGGCGCCGGGTCACGGCGTCCATCCGCAGGGCCCGCTCCAGCAGTGCGGGCGGCGCCGCGGTGTAGTCGTAGGTCGCGCCGGGGCGCGGATCGGCGAGCAGCCCCGAGTTGAAGACCCCGCCGACGACGACGCTCCTGCCGCGGGCGGCGGCCTCGGGCAGCAGTTCGGTGAGCGCCGACTGGTCGAGCAGGGTGAAACGGCCCGCGCACAGGACGACATCGGTGTCGGTGTCTCGAAGGAAGCGGGTGAGCATCGCCGTCTGGTTCATCCCGGCGCCGATGGCACCGACGACCCCTTCGGCACGCAGCCGCTCCAGCGCCGGATACGCCTGGTGGAAGGCCTCTTCGGCGTGGGTGTCGGGGTCGTGCAGATAGACGATGTCGATACGGTCGAGCCCGAGCCGTCCGAGACTGGCGTCGATGCTGCGGCGGATGCCGTCGGCGCTGAAGTCCCAGACCCGGCGGTGGGTGGCCGGTACGGCGAAGCCATGGGCCAGATCGTCGTCGACGGGAGCGCCCCCGGCGACGGGTTCGAGCAGCCGGCCGACCTTGGTGGAGAGGGTGTACTCGTCGCGCGGCCGGTCGCGCAGCGCCTCGCCGAGCCGCCGCTCCGAGAGTCCGAGCCCGTAGTGCGGCGCCGTGTCGAAGTACCGGATGCCCGCGTCCCAGGCCGCGTCGACCGCCGCCGTGGCCCGCCCGGGGTCGACCGGGGTGTAGAGATTGCCGATCCCGGCCGCCCCGAAGGACAGTCCGGTCACCCGGACCGCACCGCGTCCGAGCGTGGTGTACCGCATACCGCCGCCTCCCCATGTGCCGACGCCCGTGTTCCGTCGTCGATCACGACGAATATTCATCGGATGACTGAGTGCCGTCAACACCCCTGAAGCAGCTTTCTGGGGTTCTTCGCCGATAATCTGTCCGATCTCTTTACGGGACCGGGGCTACAGGGTGACACGGAGAAGTTCATCCAGTTCATCGGTCATCCCGCGCGCCAGCCGGTCCAGGTCCGGTACGGCCTTGCCGTCGGCGACCAGTCCCACATGGACCCGCCCGCCGTAGGTGGTCAGCGCCACCGCCAGGGACTGTCCGCGTGCCAGCGGCGCCATCGGATACACCTCGCGCAGCGGGCAGCCGCCCAGCGAGAGGGTCGAGCGCGGCAGCGGCACGCTGGTCACCAGGATGTCGAAGAGCATTCTGGCGGCGCTGCCCGCCAGCGGCGCCGCGAGCCGGTGCGCCAGCGGCGGCAGTTGGTCCGCGAGTACGGCGACCGCGCCGGCGCCGCGTGAGGGACCGCCGGCCTTGTTGCGGTGCATCCCCCGGCGGACGAGGGCCAGCCGGACCCGGGGATCGGCCTCGGCGACCGGGAGGGCGAGGAGATACGCCGAGAGCTTGTTGCCGGATCCCGGCGGGCTGCCGGGGCGGCGCCGGGAGACGGGTACGAGGGCGCGCGGGGGCGCGGCGGGCAGCCGCTCGCCCCGCTCCAGCATCCAGCGCCGCAGCGCCCCGGCCACCGTCGCGAGCAGGACGTCGTTGGGCGTGCCGCCCGCCCCCCTGCGGATCCGCTGGACGTCCGCCAGATCGAGCACGGCGGTGGCGAGCCTGCGCGTACCGCTGGATCCGGCGGTGAGCGCGGGTGTGCCGCGCGGGTCGAGCCGGCTGGCCCGTACGACCGAGGCACCGATACCGACCGCCCGGCCCAGCTCCTCGATCCGGCCCCTGGCCAGCCCCGCCACCTGCCAGGGGCCCGGCAGCCAGGACCTCGGCGGCACCGGTCTGACCCGGCGGACCCCGGCCGCCCGCGCGTCGGCGATCTGGTCGAAGATGCCTGCGCCGATGGCGACCGCGCGCATCCCGTCGGCGAGGGCGTGGTGCAGTTTCACCAGGACGGCGAAGGGCCCGCCGCCCGTCCCCGCCGGCCTGCCCGCTCCCGTCGTTCTGCCCGCCCCTGTCGGTCTGCCCGCTCGCCGTCCCGCCCGTTCCCCGGCCGCGTCCCTCGGTGTCAGGAGATACATCTCCCAGGGCGGAATGCCACGCTCCAGCGGACGCTCCATCAGCTCCCCCGCCAGCCGCGCGGCCTGGGCCGCGAACTCTCCCTCGGGCAGCGTCAGCCGCCGTACGTGCCGCCGTACGTCGAAGTCCTTGTCGGCCGCCCAGGCGGCGCCGCCGACCGGGAGCCAGACGTCCCGTACGCGCATCCGCAGCCGGGGAATGGCAGCGGCGCGCGCGGCGAGGAGTTCCAGCAGCCCCGCACCGCCCGCCGTACCGGGCGCGGCGGTGAAGACGGCGAGCGCACCGAGATGCATGGGGTGGTCGGCGGATTCGAGATGCCAGAAAGCCAGATCGAGAGGTGCCAGCAGCTCGGTGGTCAAGGGAGCCTCAGATCGTAGAAGGCAATATTACGGTTAAGTATGATCACTTTGCATACAGTTAACGACCTATGTCCCACGGTGTGACGGCCGTTCAGGGTGATGGCCGGTCCGGGACGATGAACTCGCACCAGACGCATTTCCCGCTGCCGCGGGACTCCACCCCCCATACGTCGGAGAGCTGATCCACCAGCAGCAGCCCCCGGCCCGAGACGCCCGACTCACCGGCGTCGCGACGGTGCGGCAGGGTGCTGGAACGGTCCTCCACCTCGACCCGGAACCGTCGCTCCGCGCCGGACAGCACGCGTACGGTCACGATCGCCCCGTTCTCCGTGTGCACCAGCGCGTTGGTGATCAGCTCGTCCGCCGCCAGCTCGATCTCGTCCGCGCTCTCCCTGGCACCCCAGGCGCCCACCGCCGCCCGGATCATGTGCCGGGCGGTGCGCAGACCCTCCGGGTCGCCCCGGGAGACCTGCTGCCGGAGCCGGCCGCCGGGGCTCGGGGCGCGTGCGCCGCCGCGCCGCAGCAGCAGTACGGCGACATCGTCGTCACCGCCGCGCTCGTCCATCACCGCGCACAGCCGGTCGGCCAGTATCTGGAGGTCGCGCGGTCCGTCGCGGACCAGCGCGGTCAGCAGCCGCATCCCGTCGTCCAGATCGGCGCCGGGCAGCTCCACCAGACCGTCGGTGTAGAGCATCAGGGTCTGGCCCGGGTCGAGTTCGACGGTCTCGACCGGATAGTCGAGCTGTCCGAAGAACGCCGAGAGCCCCAGCGGCAGCCCGCCGGGTACGGGCAGTCTCCGGCAGTGGCCGTCGATGTCCCGGATCAGCGGATCGACATGACCGGCCCGTACGAGCTGGACCACCCCGGTCGACAGGTCGGCCTCCGCGTAGGTGCAGGTCGCGAAGCGGTCGGTGTCCAGTTCATGGAGGAAGACCGAGGCGCGCGCCATCACGGTGGCCGGCGCGTGCCCCTCGGCCGCGTAGGCGCGCAGGACGATACGGAGCTGGCCCATCACGGCGGCCGCGTGGGTGTCATGGCCCTGTACGTCCCCGATCACCGCCCCGACCCGGCCGCCGGGCAGCGGGATGACGTCGTACCAGTCGCCCCCGATGTCCCTGCCGAGCCGGGCGGAGCGGTAGCGGACCGCGATCTCGGCGCCGGGCACGGCGGGAATCCGGCGCGGCAGCATCGCCTGCTGGAGCCCTTCCGCCAGATCGTGCTCCTGCTCGAAGAGGACGGCGCGCTGAAGGCTCTGGGCGATGCTGCTGCCGAGGGCGACCAGCAGATTGCGGTCCTCGGCGGTGAATCCGTCCTTGTCGCGGTAGAGCAGTCCGAGCGCCCCGATGGGCCGTGCCTGCGCGATCAGCGGCAGATAGGCGGCGGCGTTGATACCGAGTTCGCTGATGTGCGGCCAGAGCAGCGGGTAGGAGACGGCGAACTCCTTGGCGGACTCGATGAAGCGGGGAGCCAGTGTCCGCACCACCTCGCTCATCGGGTAGCCCTCGTCGATCCTCGTCACGCGGGTGCCCGGCACATAGGAGCCCTCGGGCCCCTCGGCGACCAGATGGATACGCCCCGACTCCAGCAGACCCATGACCAGACTGGTGGTGCCGAGCTGCTCCAGACCGCCGGACTCCTTGAGTACGTCGATGACGTCCTGGACGGTCCTGGCGTGGGCGAGCGCGGCGGCGGTGCTCTCGACGACACTCGTCCGCACCCGCCGTACCGCGGCCAGTTCGCTCCGCGCGGTGGAGTCGGCCAGTTCCTGGACGGCGTCGCGGACGATACCGATGACGCGCGTCGCCCGGCCGTCGCCGTCGCGGAGGATGCTGCCCTGGGTATGGGTCCAGCGCAGGGTCCCGTCCCGCAGCCGGACCCGGAAGTACGCGCCGTATCCGGTGCTGCCGTCGCCGAGCGCCCGCGACACCACCGCGTCCAGCCGGATGCCCTCCTCGCGCGGGACCCGGGGCCCCAGGCTCTCGGGCCGGCCGTCGTACTCGTCGGGCCGGGTACCGAGCACATCGAGGGCGGTCTCGTCCAGATACAGCAGTCCGCTGTCGAGGTCCCAGTCGAAGGTGCCCATCCCGTTGAGCGAGAGGCTGATGTCCGGCTGGGCGGGCCAGTCGTCGGGGAGCGACAGCAGCCCCGCTGCCCGTTCAGCCATGGAGACACTCTGTCATCATTTGTCGGATTCTTCGACCGGTCCCGTCAGGCCTGGAACGTCCCCTCTCCCGTCCCCTCACGTCAGCCGTGAAAGGAGATGGGACCGATCAGCAGGCCCTGCATCTGCTGCTCGTCGGCGTCCGCCCCGGAGCCGCCGTCGGGCTGGAGATCGGGCTGCGCGTCCGGCTGGGACGGGGGTGTGAGCGGCCCGTCGCCCTGCCGGGGCGGCCCGCCGGGCGCCCGCCCCGGAGCCGGCGCCTCGGGAGCCGGGGCCTGCCGGGGTCCCCCGGGAATGCCCGAGGACGGCTGCTCCGGCGTCCTGACGACATTCGGGTCCGTGATGTCGGCGTCCGGGCCGTAGGCGGGGGTGGCCCCGGGACGTCCGTCGGCCTCGCCATGGGTGCCGGTCAGCCGCTCGATCCAGTCGTTGTTGACCGTGTCGACGAGGATCAGACTGCTGAGGGGCTGGGTGGTGCGGTCGATGACGACGACACGCTCGGGCCGGTATCCGGGCCATGGATTCCCGCGATGGGTCATGGAACCCTGCGCGACGATCGGCGGACGCAGCGGGCTGCCGCCGGTGCAGCGCACCCTCGGCAGTCCATGACCGTCCACCAGGACGGCGGTGCCCGCCTGGAGTACGGACTGGAACTCGGCGGCGGCGCCGTCCCGGAAGCCGTGGTTCGACATCCGGATGTCGGCACGCAGGAAGACGGGTGTGAGACCGCGCAGGAATTCCGGCACGGACTCCTGGCCGACCCGCGCGCCCTGGGCGAAGGCCCCGGCCTTGACCTCGTCCTCGGTGAGCAACTGGATCTGACGCTCCACATCACAGCTGGAGACGGCCTGGACTCCGCCGTAGAGACCGGCCGTGGAGCCGGGCAGAGCACGTGCCGTCCGCCCGCTGCCGCTCTCGTCGTACGAGTCGTCGCCCTCCGCCTCCGGAGAAGCGCCGGTCCTGGCGGCGCCCTTGGGCGGGTCCATGGCGGTCGACGGGGTGAACGGGTCGGGGCCCTGGTCGTCGGCCCGCTGGAAGTACAGCTCGTTGACCTGGGGACCCGACGTGTTCTCGCCGCCGCCGTCCCCGCCGCAGCCTGCTGTGATCAGAATGCCCGCGGTCAGCGCGGCAAGCGTGGCATGCCGACGACGGTTGGGTGAGCGCACCGTGATCTCCCGCCTCTTCCTCCATGGATGTCCTCCTTATGTCTGCCGGATGGTCGGCGCCCCCGCAAGCGGGAACGAGGCGGGCGGGCCGGGGACTTGAACCCGTTCAAGCGACGGCATAGGGTGATCACGAGACTTGAACACGTTCAAGTCCAGAGGGCGGTGAGGGATGTCCGTGCTGGTCAGCCCGATCATGGCGGGTGGCGCGCCGTCGGTCACACCGGGCGAGCCGCGTCCCGTCGAGCTGTCGCGTATCCCCGTCGCATCGGGTCCGCCCCGACTACGCCGCCGGTGGCGCCGGCCCGCCGTGCGCACCGGCACCGCGCGGGGCACCCGCCGGGAGCACCCGCGCGTCCTCCGTGAGGAGACCACCGTATGAAGCCCGTCCTTCCCGCCCGGTCACGGCCCGCACCGGACGGCGGTGCCTTCAGCTACCGCGAGGTGGGCGCCACCCGGCTCGGCCCGCTCCCGGAGGGCTATCACCATCTCCACCACCGCGTCAGGATCGGCCGGGGCCGTGCGGTGTTCGAGGCGGCCGGGACCGCCGTCACCACCTGGCGGCTGCACCGCGCGGCGGGCGCGCGGATCCGGGCCGGATCACCCTGGGCGGAGCCCGGCACCGGTGTGGAGGTCTCCGCCGGGCTGGGCCCGCTGCGGCTGCGCGCCCCGTGTCAGGTGGTCTGGACGGCGTACGAGAGGGACCGCACCGGCTTCGCGTACGGGACTCTGCCCGGCCATCCGGAGCGCGGCGAGGAGTCGTTCGTGGTCGATCTGCGCGAGGACGGCTCGGTGTGGTTCACGGTCATGGCGTTCAGCCGCCCCGCCCGCTGGTACGCGCGGCTCGCGGGGCCGCTGGTGCCGGTGCTCCAGCTCGGCTACGCGCGATGGCTGGGCCGTACGCTGCGGCGGATCGCCGCCGGGGGCTGAGCCGGCGGAAGAATCTCCGCCGGACGTGAGACGTCCCGTACCCCGGGTTCACGGGGGTACGGGACGGACGGTGTCCGGTCAGTCGATACCGGGCAGGATGTGCGGCTCCGCGAGGTCGTCCTCGTATCCGGCGAGCCGGATGGGAGCCGATCTGGCCCACACTTCGAGGTTGCCGATCTTCTCGGGGCCTGGCTTGGACTTGTCGGCCTTCGCCGGTCTTTCTTCCTGCTTGGTCGGCTTAAGTGTCACCGCGCACTCCTCTGCGTCGTGTAACTCTGGGACAGGGGCAGTTCCGTCGCGGTGTCGCCGTTTCAGAGACGGGACCGCGGCCTTGGTGGTGGGCCTGTCCCAGGGGCGGCCGTGGGGATGGTGTATCCCGTGCGTGGCCGCCCGTACCTCCCAGAGTAACCAGATGAGCGGCTCGGCGCTCTCCCGGGTTCACGTTCTGGTGATGTTCCGGTCGAACGGCGGATCACCAGTTGGCAGGTGCGTAGTCCTTGAGGAAGCAGCCGTAGAGGTCCTCACCGGCCTCGCCGCGCACGATCGGGTCGTACACCCGGGCCGCGCCGTCGATCAGGTCCAGCGGGGCGTGGAAGCCCTCGTCGGCGAGACGCATCTTGTCCGGATGCGGGCGCTCGTCGGTGATCCAGCCGGTGTCGACGGCGGTCATCAGGATGCCGTCGGACTCGAACATCTCCTGGGCGCTGGTACGGGTGAGCATGTTCAGCGCGGCCTTGGCCATATTGGTGTGCGGATGGCCCGCGCCCTTGTAGCCGCGGCTGAAGACACCCTCCATCGCGGAGACGTTCACCACGTAGGCGCGCTTGGCCTCGGCGGCGGCCATCGCCGGACGGAGCCCGCTGATGAGGATGAACGGCGCGGTGGAGTTGCAGAGCTGCACTTCGAGCAGTTCGACCGGGTCGACCTCGGAGACCGTCTGCACCCAGCTGTTGGTGTCGTGCAGATCGGGTACGAGCCCGCCCGCGTCGATCGCCGTGCCCGCCTCGATCCTGGCGAGCGTGGCGGAGCCGCCGACCAGGGCGAGCGAGGTGATGTCGGAGGCGCTCAGGGCCTCGGCGCCGGCGGCGGGCAGCACGGCCTGGGCGCCGCTGCCGAACGCGCCGATCACCTGCGAGGCCGGGAGCTCCCCTGCGGGCAGGGGCGCGGACTCGGCGGCCAGCAGCTCGCGGTACGCCTGCGGGGAGCGGCGTACCGTCTGCGCGGCGTTGTTGATCAGGATGTCCAGCGGACCCTCGGCCGCGACGGCGCCGACGAGGGCGACGACCTGCGCCGGGTCCCGCAGATCGATACCGACGATCTTGAGCCGGTGGATCCAGTCGTCGCTGTCCGGCATCGCCTTGAAGCGGCGGACGGCGTCCGCCGGAAAGCGGGTGGTGATGGTGGTGTGGGCGCCGTCGCGCAGCAGCCGCAGCGCGATGTACATGCCGATCTTGGCCCGGCCGCCGGTGAGCAGCGCGCGCTTGCCCGTGAGGTCCGTACGGGCGTCACGGCGGGCGCGGTTCTCGGCGGCGCAGGCCGGGCAGAGCTGGTGGTAGAAGGAGTCGACCTCGGTGTAGCGGGTCTTGCAGATGTAGCAGGAGCGGGGGCGCCGGAGTATGCCCGCGATCTCCCCGGTGACCGAGGAGGAGGGCAGCAGGCCCTGGGTCTCGTCGTCGATGCGCTCGGCCGAGCCGGTGGCGGTGGCCTCGGTGACGGCCTTGTCATGGGCGGTCTTGGCGGCCCTGCGCTCCTGGCGGCGGCGCTGCTTCACGGTCCGGTAGACACCGGCGGTGGCACGCCGGACCGCGATCGCGTCGGGGTGGTCGACGTCCAGCGAGTCGAGTTCGTCCAGCACGCTCAGACAGACGGCCATACGCTCGGGGTCGATACCGGGGCCGTACTCCTCGGTCCCGTCCGGCGACTCCGGCTCCGGGATCCCGTCCCGCGCGGAGGATCCGCCCTGTACCGGGATCCCGCCATGGACGGGGCTCTCGCCGTACGCGGGGCCGTCCTCTGTCACCGTCATCGCCGCTGCCGTTCCTCGATCACTTGTACGCCTGAGTCCCACATGGGGGTATTTACCGACCTTGCGGACATCCCCGCAGGTCAGGAGCATACCGATGGGGTGGGAGTCAACAAAATCCCGCCATCTTATCCGGTCGCGGCGTGCCGGTGCTCCCTCTCCAGGACCTCCGGGACGCGCACGGCGAGGAAGGCCGTCTCCTTGCGGAGCCGGAAGCCCAGGGACTCGTAGAGCCGGATGGCGTTCGTGTTGGAGGCGGCGGCGTGCAGGAAGGGCGTCTCGCCCCGGGCGCGGATCTCATGGGCGACGGCCAGGACGAGCCGTGCCGCGAGCCCCTGCCCGCGGAACTCCGGCGCGGTGCAGACCGCGCTGATCTCGGACCAGCCGGTCGGACGCATCCGCTCCCCGGCCATCGCCACCAGCGCGCCCTCGCGGCGGATGCCCAGATAGGTGCCCATCTCGACCGTGCGGGACAGAAAGGGTCCCGGCTGGGTGCGTTCGACCAGGTCGAGCATCTCCGGCACATCGGCGGGACCGAGGCGCACGGTCTCCGGATCCGGTGCGGCGGTCACCCCGGCGTCCACGAGCTGGACCCCGCCGGCCCGGAAGGTGACCTCCCAGCCGTCGGGCGCGGGGCCGTCGAAGCCCACGAGACCGAGGGATCCGCCGGGTCCCGCGAGGGCGGCGGCGTCGGCCCAGTCCCGCGCGCCGGGGTCCTCGGGCAGGGCCGCCCACAGCGACACCTCGGTCGGATAGCGCAGCAGCCGGCCGCGCCGCTCGGCGAAGTGGGCGTGCGGCCCGGTGAGCGCGGAGCGTACGGGCTCGTCCAGCGGATGCCGGCGAGGCCGCCGGCCGGCGGGCCCGGGAGCGGCGGTACGGGCACCGGGCGTACGGGAATCCGGCGTACGGGGATCGGGGGTACGAGGGCTCGCAGTACCGGGATCCGGAGTCAGGGGGGCGGGTGGCAGGGGATCCGGCGTACGGGGCCCCGAGGGCCGGGAATCCCGCATATGCGGCTCGGTGGGACGCGGTGCGGAGGGACGGGTGCTCACGCGCCGACCTCGATCACGATCTTGCCCTGGACATGTCCGTCCTCGACCGCGCGCAGCGCCTCGTCCGCGCGCTCCAGCGGGAAGGTCCTTGTCACATACGGCCGCAGGGTCCCGCTCACCACGAGCTTGGCGACCTCGTCGAGGACCTCGGCGGTACGGGCCCGGACGACCGCCGCGCCGCCCAGCTCCGGGACCGTGCCCTTGTCGGCCGCGCTGATCAGTCCCTTGGGGTCGGTGAGCACTTCGGCCGCCTCGCGCAGGGCCGGTCCGCCGACCAGGTCCAGGACCGCGTCGACACCGTCGGGCGCCAGGGCCGCCACCCGCTCGGCGAGACCGGGCCCCGGGGGTACGTGGACGGCGCCCAGGGACTCGACGAACTCCTTCTTGCCCGCGCTCGCCGTACCGAGGACCCGGATACCGAGACCGCGCGCGATCTGCACGGCGGCCACACCCACTCCCCCGCCCGCGCCGGTGATCAGCACAGTGGCGCCGGACTCCAGATCGAGCTGGCGCAGGGCGTCGTACGCGGTCGCCGCCGCGACCGGCAGCGCGGCCGCGTCCGTGAACGAGAGCGCTTCGGGCTTGTGCGCGGCGACCTCGACCGGAAGCAGGGTGTACTCCGTGTAACCGCCGGTGAGGGTGGAGCCGAAGACCGCGTCCCCGACGGCGAAGCCCGCCACCCCCGGGCCGATCGCCTCGACCACACCCGCCGCCTCGCTGCCGAGGACGGCGGGCAGTTCGGCGGGGGCGGAGCCGGGCCGGCGATAGCCGTTGCGCAGCTTCCAGTCCACGGGGTTGACGCCTGCCGCGCGCACGGCCACCAGAAGCTGTCCGGGACCGGGGCTGGGCACCGGCAGATCGGCGAAGGTCTCCACCTCCGGGCCGCCGTGCTCGGTGAAGACATACGCCTTGGAGATGGCCTGGGACATGAAAGTGGACTCCTCGTTCCGACCGATGGCACCGGTGTCGCCACCCGGGACAACAGAGTGTCCAAGGCGGATCGGCGGACCACTATTCCCGGGCTCTCATGCAGGGGAAATAGAGGGGGCCATCGGTGACGAGGAGGGGACGCCGGGCGGTTGGGGCGGGGCCCGGAGCAGGCGCGAAGCTCGGGGCTGCCGGTGTGGGGGCTCGCGTCTGCCGGTCAGACGCTCAGCGTTCTGGGGACGACCAGGCGTGCGCGCTCGTAGAGGTCGCGTGCTAGATGATTCTTGAGATGCGGCCTTACCAGTCGCAGTAGGTTGCGCATTCGCTGATCCGCTCTTCCTGATTGGACGAGCGGATAGTCGTCCAACGCGCTGTGCCAGGTGGCGCAGGCCGCTTCCAGATGTCCGATCGCGAACTGGCGCTCGGCGAGAATTGTTCGCTCTTTCACACGCGTACGTCGATAGATGTCGTACCGCAATTTATCAGACTGCTGCATCGCTTCCACCGCTCCTGCCACATCACCCAGCTCATACCGGACTTGACTGGTGTGGTAGTTCAAGGCCGCCGGATCATAGGAACCGAAGGTTCTCTGCTGGGACTCGGCTTTGTCCATGGCGACTTCGGCTTCCCGCAGATACCGCAGGGCGTTCGAGCGCTCTCTGATCTGCGCCGACGCGTGCGCTTGCTGCCCGGCCAGGAACGCGCGCATCCGTGGCCCCGCCTGCGGGGAAGCCGCAGCGGCGGCATCTGCAAGCCTCATCGCGGCCTGTCCATGACCCAGGTCAACGGCCTGGACACTCATTCCCCGCAGTGTGGTGCAGTAGGTGAGATGGTCCTCCGATGCTCCGGCCAGTTCCAGCGCCTTCAGATAATACCGCTGGGCCAATCCATGAATGCCCTCGTCAACAGCCATGTATCCGGTGAGGTAACACAGATCGGAGGCCGCCGACATCATCGCTCTGCGGACCTCCTCCGGAGCATCTGCCTTGAGGTAGGGGGCGACCGTGTTCACAAGGAACGCCGCCGCCATCGGCCGGGCGTGCCGGCCTCCGAATTGATCGTCCAGTTCGGATACGCGTTCCGTCATGGCGATGACCATGTCGACTTCGGCCATCCCTATACGTTGCGTCCTTCCGGTCTGGACGGCCTCCATCCGACCGACGACGTCCGGCCAGTTGGGGACGGTAAGGGCGACAGAGAAGAGAGTTGCTCCGACAACACTACGGCGAGATGGGGCCATGTCCTGCTCTCCCAGATCGATCAGCCCCTCCACCGTACCCGGATACGCGTTCGACTCCTTTAGGGGTGCTGGAAACCCTGCGTCGGCATGTGTGATGGGACGGAGCAGCCTTCGGGTGAACGCCTCAAGGACGAGTGGCCGTACGCCTTCCCTGGGCATGTGTCCCCGCAGCCACTGATGGACTGACGGCTCTCGGTACTTGAGCGGCGTTCCTCGCTCGGTCCCGATGCGGTTGACCTCTTGGGCGAGTTGGCGCAGGGTCCACCCGCTCTCGCGATACAGCCGCTCAAGCGCCGTATTCGGCTCCGGTGCCTTCACTCGCCAACTCCCCGTGCGGATAGCCCTTAAAGCTCTTAAGTCCTGACGCTGTAACCAGCGTAGCGCTGTGCGTAGTCATCCAGTTGCCTGGAGCGAGAAGGGAAGGGACTTGGCCACACGACGAGTCGGCTCCGTGGATCCGCATATGTGCCCCGCGTGCGCTCAGCTTCAAGCCCTTCTCCGGTCGGCCAGTCGTACGAAAGAGGGATTCGTCTCAGATGGAGGGCGCGTGACATGTACGAGAACTGTCGGCAGAACCCAACGAACAGCACCATTGTGCTGCGATGGAGTCGGGATCCGCGATGCGTCGCGTCCGCACGGCTGGAGCTGCGCAAGGCGCTGGCCGATTGGGGGCTGTCCGTGCTGGAGGATTCGGCGGTCCTGATCCTGTCCGAACTGCTCAGCAACGCGCGGCTGCACGCCAGGGTGACGCCGGAACAGACCATCGAGACTCGCTACTTCCGCAGGCCGGGGGGTTTGCGGGTCGAGGTGCACGACGCGTCGCCCGTCTGCCCCCAGCCGCGCACTCCGGACCCGGAGTCGTGCGACGGGCGCGGACTGCTGCTCGTGGACGCACTGGCGGACGAGTGGGGAGTGGCCGAACGGAGCGGGTCGGGGAAGATGGTCTGGGCGTGCTTGTCGGTGCAGGGCGCGGCGTCATCGCGGGACGGGGGGTCAGGGCGTGACTGACCTGTCGGCAGCAGAGGCTGAACGATCGCCGCTGGGCGCGTTTCCGCGGCCGGACATCGTGCCGTACATCGCTTTCTGGTCCTCTGAGCACCGGCCTCCGGGTGTGGTGATCGTGAAGGGGCCGGGGATCGCGTATGCCGATGAGGGGCCGTATGAGCGTGACGACCTGGGTGTGTTGTGGAAGCGAGTGGGGTGGAGTCCGGGCAAGGGACGGCCGGAGTTCGGGCGGGTGCATTTTCTGCGGCAGCGGCGGGCGATGCGGAAGCTGTTGTGCCAGATCTGCGGTGGGCCGTCGGACCGTACCGGTGAGGGGACGTTGTGGCTGGTGGGGGAGAACGCGGACGGGCCGGAGTTGTGGGAGCCGGGGTATGTCACGACGCATCCGCCGGTGTGTGTGCCGTGCGCGGCGACGTCGGTGGGGGTGTGTCCGCACTTGCGTGAGCGGTATGTGGCGCTGCGGGTGCGGACGTTCGTACCGGCGGGGGTGCACGGGGCGGTGTACCGGCCGGGCGGGGCGTTTCCGGTGGCGTACGACGCGGACGGGGTGCCGTTCGAGAGCTGGCGGCTCGGATGGGTGCTGGCGGCTCAGCTGATCATGGAATTCCATGAGTTCACGGTGGTGGACCTGGAAGCGGAACACGCCACCTACCTGAAGCGGGTGGAGGCACAGGAGACGGCGTGTGGCGACCGCCGATGACGGGGCCGTGACCCCGGCCCGCCCGGCGCGCGGGCGGGCCGGGGCAGCCGGCCGGGTCGGCCGGATCAGGAGGTGGCGCACTCCATCGACGCCGGGTCGGAGGCGTCGCGTATCAGTGCGTCATGAGCCGCCTTGAGCCGCTTCGCGTCGGGCTTCAGCACCCTGCGGTCATAGGTGAGCAGCCCGTTCAACTCGCCCTCCACATCGGAGATCTGGGTGTAGACCGCGCCGTTGCCGCCCCGGCAGGCGAGCGTCCTGACGGTGTCGAGGTGGGCCAGATACTCGTCGGTGTACACGGTCTGGTCGACGCCGACATAGGTGTGCTGCACCGGCCAGGCATGACCCGGCACCGCGAGTCCGAGTCCGCCGTACTCACCGCTGACCAGTGCCCGTCCGCCGCCGGGCGCGGGCAGTTGCGGGCTCGGATAGCCATGGGCGTCGGCGATGTCGCCGTTGCCGCCGTCGACCGCGCCGCAGCAGTTGAGGCCGCTCATATTGTTGATCAGCCGGGTCGGGTCCCAGGACTTGGCCTGGTCGGCGACGCGTGCCTGGTCGTACTGGCCCCAGCCCTCGTTGAAGGTGACCCACATGACCACCGATGGGCTGCCGCTGTGCTGGTCGATCATCTCCTTCATCTCGTGTTCGTACTGGGCGCGGGAGGCCGCGTCCGGGGTGATCGTGTTCATGGCCGGCATGTCCTGCCAGACCAGCAGTCCGAGCCGGTCCGCCCAGTAGAACCAGCGGTCGGGCTCCACCTTGATGTGCTTGCGCACGGAGTTGAAGCCGAGCCGCTTGTGCGTCCTCAGGTCGTACGCCAGCGCCTCGTCGGTCGGCGCGGTGTGCAGTCCGTCGGGCCAGAAGCCCTGGTCGAGGGTGGCCATCAGAAAGACCGGCTCGCCGTTGAGGACCGTACGCGGCGCTCCGTCGACCGTCTCGACGCCGATCGAACGCATACCGAAGTAGCTGCCGACCCGGTCCTTCCCCGCCGTCACCTCCAGCCGGTAGAGATACGGATCGTCGGGCGACCAGAGCCGCGGATCACGGACGGGCACCCGCAGTGGCTCTCCGCCGCGGCCGGTGACCGTGCCCACCTCGCGCCTGCCCTCGTACGCGGTGGCCGTGACCGGCACACCGTCCCGTATCCCGCGCACCTCGACGGTGAGCCTCTCCCCGGGCACATCGGGGGTGAGCTTCAGGGACTCGGCGTGGTCGGGTGCGACCGGCTCCATCCACACGGTCTGCCAGATCCCGGAGGACGCGGTGTACCAGATACCGCTGGGGTCCAGCCGCTGTTTGCCGACGGGCGGG
Source organism: Streptomyces sp. NBC_00872 (assembly GCF_045161915.1). Lineage (NCBI taxonomy): Bacteria > Bacillati > Actinomycetota > Actinomycetes > Kitasatosporales > Streptomycetaceae > Streptomyces > Streptomyces sp. NBC_00872. Next base: position 876,187 of record NZ_CP108806.1, read on the forward strand.
TTCTCGCCGTCCCTGGAATCGGTCGGATCGTAGACGCCGACGATCAGTTCCTGGGTGCGGCCGGGCCGGAGCGCGTCGGTGACATCGGCGGCGAACCGGTCGTAACCGCCCTTGTGCTCGGTGACCTTGGTGCCGTTGACATAGACCTCGGCCTGCCAGTCGACGGCGTCGAAGTTGAGCTTCAGCCGCTTGCCGTCGCCGATCCGCCAGTTCGTCGGGACCGTGAAGGTACGGCGGTACCACATCCGGTCCTCGTGCCGTTCGACTCCGGAGAGCCGCGACTCGACGGGGTACGGGACGAGGATCTTCTCGGGGAGTGTTCTGCCGACGGGCGGGCTCTCTCCCCGCTCGGCGGCGGCGAACTGCCACTGCCCGTTGAGGTTCTGCCAGGCGTCACGGGTCAGCTGCGGCCGCGGGTACTCGGGATGGGCGTTCCCCGGTCCCACGTCCTTGGCCCAGGGGGTGGTGAGCTGGTACTCGGAGGTGTTGGGTCCGCTGCTCCAGAAGGCCGCGACGGCCTTGCCCTGCCGTGCGGCGAGTCCGCCGGTTCCGTCGTAGCGCAGATCCGCGGTGCCGCCCCTGCCGACGACCGGCTCCTTCAGGCCCACCAGCAGCCGTCTGGCATCCGCGGGATCGGCGGTGACCGTGGTCAGCGGCCAGGCCGCGCCACCGATGACCGCGCTGAGATGGGCGGCGAGCCCAGCGGGCGGCGGGGCGAGCGGCTGGGCGAAGTCCAGCCTCAGGGTGCGGCCGTCGGGCAGTACGGTGGCGGCGAGGGCGCCGTCGTACGCGAAGCCGTCGGGCAGCCGGAAGGCGGACTGGGGGACCGGCCGTTCCGTACCACCGGGCTCGGTCCACCTGAGATGCAGATTCGAGCCGCCGTAGTGCTCGAAGTACTCCACCTTGATGTCGTAGGACTGACCTCCCGTCAGCTCGACGGGCGGGGACGTCTGTTCGTTCTCCCAGTCGTCGACCCAGTGGTCGATGGTCAGCCGGCCGCCGACCCAGAGCCGGAACCCGTTGTCGCCGATCATCGAGAAGGTGTGCGGACCGGTGGTCTCCGGCACGATCTTCCCGGTCCAGCGCACGGTGGCGTCGTCCGCCCGTCCCGTGGTGGCGCTCAGCCGCGGATCGAGGTTGCCGAAGTCGATGGCGGGGTCGAAGACGGTGGCCTTGAGTTCATGGAAGTCGAAGGCTCCGGGAGCGGACTGGGTGTAGTACTCGCCCTTGAGGCCACGGGCCTCGGCCGGGTCGTCCACGGCCGAGGCGGCGGGGGCCGCGGTGAGTCCCGCGGCGGCGAGCAAGAGGGCCAGTTTTCTTCGGATGCGCACAAGTCCTCCTTGAAGCTGAGGGTGGCGGCTCGTTGCGACGGTCTGTACAACGTTGGAAGGAACGGCAGTTGGCATGACAGCACGCCGTTCCTTCACTGTCCAGGGTCCTGACCGAGTCGGGACCGGCACCGTATATAACGTTGTACAAACTGGGCGGGGGCGGACCCGAGGGACCACCCCGGAGGGGAAGTGCCGATGAACGTCAGCCTCAGGGATGTCGCGGAGCGCGCGGGCGTCTCCATCAAGACCGTGTCGAACGTGGTCAACAACTACCGGCATGTCACGCCCGCGATGCGGACCCGGGTCCAGCGGGCGATCGACGAGCTGGGCTACCGGCCGAATCTGACGGCTCGTCACCTCCGCAAGGGGCGTACGGGCATTCTCGCGCTGGCCGTGCCCGAGCTGGGCAACCCGTACTTCGCCGAGCTGGCGGGGGCGGTGATCGATGTCGCCGCCGAGCACGAGTACACCGTGCTGCTCGACCACACCGGGGGCCGCCGTGAGCAGGAGCTCCTCGTCAGCCAGGGGTTCCGGGCGCGGGTCATCGACGGGCTGATCCTGAGCCCCATCGAGCTGGAGCCGGAGGATCTGCTCGGGCGTGACCACGACGCTCCGCTGGTGCTGCTCGGCGAGCGGGAGTACGACCTGCCGTACGACCACATCGCGATCGACAATGTCGCGGCGGCCAGGACCGCGGTACGGCATCTGCTCGCTCTCGGCCGCACCAGGATCGCCTTTCTGGGAGCCCGTACGGACCGGGTGAACGAGCCCTCGCACCTTCGGCTGCGCGGCTGGCGTACGGAGCTGACGGCGGCCGGGGTCCCCGCGCCGGACTCGCTGGTCGCGCCGACGGGCGGCTGGGACCACGCGGACGGCGCGGCGGCGATGGCGCGGCTGCTGGACTCCGGCGAGCTGCCCGACGCGGTCTTCGCGTACAACGATCTGATCGCGATCGGTGCCATGCGGGTGCTGTCCGAGCGCGGGCTCCGGGTACCCGAGGATGTCGCGGTGGTCGGCTTCGACGACATCACCGAGGGCCGCTACGGCATGGTGACCCTGACCACGATCTCACCGGACAAGCAGACCATCGCCCGGCTCGCCGTGCAGTCGCTGGTGGAGCGGCTGCGGGACGGTGCGGAGGTCCGGGAAACCGCGTCGGCGCGTGAACTCCGCGCGGATTTCACCCTGGTGGAGAGGGAGAGCACTCGCGGCGGACGGTGACCGTGCCCCGCCGCACCGTTGCGGCAGGAGGGGTTTACAGGTCTCGTACAACGATGTAAAAACCTTCCGAACGATCTCAACGCACCAACTGACCGTACGAGTTGGCCTCCCGTGGGCGCTCAGCGCGCCGGGGCCGCGCCGAGATGGGGTTCCGCCATGAAGTCTTCCGCGTTCCGCCGCACCACGACCACGACCGTTCTCGCCGCCGGCCTCACCGCCGCTCTCGCCCTGACCGGATGCGCGAAGACCGAGGACGACGCGGCCGGTGACACGTCCTCCGCCGCCGGGGGCGACACGGGCCAGATCGTCGCCACTCCCGTCCCCGGAGGCGGCGAGACCTGCACCGTCGAGCAGTTCGGCGGCACGAGGACCGATCTCGCCACCGCGACCGTCGGCTTCTCCCAGTCCGAGAAGGAGGCGAACCCCTTCCGGATCGCCGAGACCGCCTCGATCAAGGCGGAGGCGGAGAAGCGGGGCGTCAAGCTCCTCACCGCCAACGCGCAGACGCAGTTCTCCAAGCAGATCAGCGATGTCCAGGATCTGATCGCCAAGGGGGCCGACCTGCTGGTGATCGCCCCGCTCAACTCCGACGGCTGGGGTCCGGTGCTGCGCGCGGCGGCGGCCAAAAAGATCCCTATCGTGACCGTCGACCGGAAGATCAACGCGACGCCGTGCGAGGACTATGTGAGCTTCATCGGCTCGGACTTCGTCGAACAGGGCAGGCGGGCCGCGGACCGGATGATCGAGGCGACCGGCGGCCGGGGCGAGGTCGCCATTCTGCTCGGCGCCGCGGGGAACAATGTCACCACCGAGCGCACCATGGGCTTCAAGGACCGGATCAAGGCCGAGGCCCCCGGTCTCCGGGTGGTGTTCGAGCAGACCGGTGAGTTCGCCCGGGAGAAGGGCCAGCAGGTCACCGAGCAGCTCATCCAGTCCAACCCGGACATCACCGGGATCTACGCCGAGAACGACGAGATGGGCCTCGGCGCCGTCAACGCGCTGAAGGGCGCGGGGAAGAAGCCCGGTGACGTCAAGATCGTGACCGTGGACGGTACGCGCAACGCGGTGCGGGGCATCGTCGACGGCTGGATCTCCGGGGTGATCGAGTCCAACCCGCGCTTCGGACCGCTCGCCTTCGCGACCCTCGACGCCTTCACCAAGGGCGAGAAGGTCGCCCAGGACATCGTCATCCAGGACAGCGCGTACACGGAGGAGAACGCGAAGTCCGGTCTGGGCAAGGCCTACTGACATGCTGTCGGTCAGCGGACTGACCAAGTCCTTTCCCGGTGCGCGGGCCCTGGACGGCGTGGATCTCACCGTCGGGCCCGCCGAGGTCCACGCGCTGATCGGGGAGAACGGCGCCGGCAAGTCCACCCTGATCAAGGTGCTCACCGGGGTGTACCGGCCCGACGAGGGCGAGATCGTCCTCGCGGGCCGGCCGGTACGGTTCGCCACCCCGCTGGAGGCGCAGCACGCCGGGATCTCCACCATCTACCAGGAGGTCAATCTCGTCCCGCTGATGAGTGTGGCCCGCAATCTGTTCCTCGGGCGCGAGCCCCGCGGCCGGCTCGGGCTGATCGACTTCCGCCGGATGCACCGCGAGGCGGACGAGGCGCTGCGCGCGCTCGGGCTGCGGGTCGACGTACGGCGCCCGTTGCGCTCGCTCGGTGTCGGCGCCCAGCAGATGGTGGCGCTGGCGCGGGCCGTGGCGGCCGACGCCCGGGTGGTCGTGATGGACGAACCCACCTCCTCGCTCGAACCGCGCGAGGTCCGCACCCTGTTCGAGGTGGTCAGGACGCTCAAGGGGCGCGGGATCGCGGTGATCTATGTCAGCCACCGGCTCGACGAGCTGTACGAGATCTGTGACACCGTCACCGTGCTGCGCGACGGCAGACGGGTGCATACCGGCCCCCTCGCGGAACTCGACCGGCTGAGGCTGGTGTCGCTGATGCTGGGCCGGGAGATGGCCGAGGTGCGCGGCGAGGGCCGCACCAAGTTCACCGGGGCCCGCCGGACGGACGACGAACCGGTGCTCGAAGCAACGGATCTGACGATCCGTCACTCACTGCGCGGGGTGTCCGTGCGGGTCCGCCCCGGTGAGGTGGTGGGGCTCGGCGGACTGCTCGGCTCCGGCCGCAGCGAGACCGCCAGGGCCATCGCCGGGGCGCTGCCGGCCGACTCGGGCCGGGTGCTGGTGGCGGGTGTGCCCGTACGGACCGGCTCCACGCCCGCCGCGATCAGGGCGGGCATCAGTCTGCTGCCCGAGGACCGCAAGGCCGAGGGCATCGTGCCCGGACTCTCCGTACGGGAGAACATCGCGCTGGCCGCGCTGCCCGGACTCGCCCGCTTCGGTCTGGTGGACGACGCCCGGATCGACCGGGTGGTGGACACCTTGGTGAAGCGGCTGCGGATCAAGGCGTCAGGACCGCATCAGAAGGTGGGCGAGCTGTCCGGGGGCAATCAGCAGAAGGTGCTGCTCGCCCGGTGGCTCGTGATGCGGCCCAAGGTGCTACTTCTGGACGAACCCACGCGGGGCATCGACGTCGGCGCCAAGGCCGAGGTGCAGGGCCTGATCGACGAACTCGCCGGCGAGGGGCTCGGGGTGCTGCTGATCTCGTCCGACATGGAGGAGCTGATCGAGGGCTCGGAACGGGTCGTGGTGCTCCGGGACGGCGCGGTGGTGGCGGAGCTGACCGGGGCCGAGGTGACGGAGGAGCGGCTGCTGCGCGCCATCGCCTCGGAGGAGGGGGGCCACGATGACTGAGCTGGCGGCGGCCCGGCGCGTACCCCTGGACCGGGCACGGGCGCTGGCCTTCCTCCAGGAGTACGGCGTCTACGCGGGCGTGGCCGTGCTGCTGCTGGCCAACACCCTCTTCACCCCGCACTTCCTGTCCGCCGAGAACTTCCGCACCCAGGCGGTGCAGGTCGCTCCCGTACTGGTCGTCGCGCTCGGCATGGCGCTGGCCATCGGCAGCGAGGGAGTCGATCTGTCGGTCGGTTCGGTGATGGCGCTGTCGACCTCGCTGCTCTCGCTCTATCTCGGCTACGGCCCCTGGATCGCGCTGATCGCGGCGGTGGCCGGCGGCGCGGCGGTCGGTCTCGCCAACGGCTCGCTGATCGCGTTCATCGGGGTGCAGCCGATCGTGGCGACCCTGGCCCTGATGGTCGCGGGCCGCGGGCTGGCGCTGGTGCTGCTCCCTCAGCTCAAGGACGTACGGGACCCGGGACTGGCCTCGCTCGGGTCGGGCGATCTGCTCGGCGTCCCCTATCCGGTGCTGATCGCGGCCGTGCTGGCGCTCGCCGTCGCCTTCACCGTACGGCGCACCACCTTCGGTCGGCAGCTCCTCGCGATCGGTGACAGCCGGCCGGCGGCGAAGCTCGCCGGGCTCCCGGTGCGCCGGGTGCTGATCCTTGTCTACATCTGCTCGGGCGTGCTCGCCGCCATCGCCGGAGTGCTGGCCACGGCCCGTCTCCAGGCGAGCGATCCGACCTCGCTCGGGACGCTGATGGAGCTGTCCGCGATCACCGCCGTGGTGGTCGGCGGCACCCCGCTGAGCGGCGGGCGGATCAGGATCGGCGGCACGGTGGCGGGCGCCGTACTGATCCAGTTGCTGACCGCCACGCTCATCAAGCACGATCTGCCGCCGTCCTGGACGCAGATCGCCCAGGCCGTGGTGATCGTGCTGGCGGTCTACGCGGCACGGGGACGGGGGAAGCGATGACCACGGTGGAGACCGGGAAGGGCGGGACGAGCGGTACGACCGGGAACGGCGGGACGACCGGGAACGGCGGGACGACCGGGAACGGCGGGAGGAGGGCGGGGAAGGACGGGAGGGCCGTCAAGGCCGGGAAGGGAGGGAAGGGCGGTTCCGCGCGGGTGACGGAGGAACAGCCCGGCGCGGGCCGGGCCGAGCGGCTCAGCGCGTTCGCACAGCGGCACGGCGCTCTGGTGACGCTGATCCTGGTGGCGCTCGCCGCCTCGATCGGCTTCGACACCTTCGCGACCGGCGACAATCTGGCGAACATGGCGGTCTCCTCGGCGTTCCTCGCCGTGGTCGCCCTCGGCATGACCTTTGTCATCATCACCGGCGGTATCGATCTCTCGGTGGGCTCGCTGTTCGCACTCGGCGGGGTACTCGCCGCCTGGGGTTCCCGGTACGGCACGGCCGTCGCGCTGCTTCTGCCGCTCGCGGTCTGCGGGGCGATCGGCCTGGTCAACGGGTTGCTGATCGCACGGGCCCGGCTGGCGCCCTTCATCGTGACGCTGGCCGCGATGCTGCTGGCGCGCGGTGTACTGCTGTCGGTCACCGACGAGGGATCCACCACCTATCTGGTGGACGAGACGTCCTTCTTCGCCCGGCTCGGCCAGGACACACTGCTGGGAATCGGTGTACCGGTGTGGATCACGGCGGCGCTCTTCGTGCTGGGCGCGGTCGTGCTGCGCCGCAGCCGGTTCGGCCAGTATGTGTACGCGGTCGGCGGCAACGAGGACGCGGCGGCCCTGATGGGCGCCCCGGTGGCCCGTACGAAGATCGCCGTCTACACCCTCTCCGGGCTCTGCGCGGGACTCGCGGGGGCGCTCAACGCGGCCTGGCTGGTCTCCGGGGTGACCATCCTCGGCGCCGGTCTCGAACTGGAGGCGATCTCGGCCGTGGTCATCGGCGGCACCCTGCTGACCGGCGGTTTCGGCTTCATCAGCGGTTCACTCGTGGGCGTCCTGCTGCTGAAGGTCATCCAGAATGTGATCAACCAGATCGGTTCGCTGGACTCGGCGTACCAGCAGGTCGTCAGCGGAGCGTTTCTCGCGGTGGTGGTGATCGCCCAGACCTGGCTGGGCCGGCGGCGCCGGATGCTCTGACCGGTACGCCTGTACGGCCGGTCCGCGGCGGACCGGAAGGGGTGCCGCCCGGATCGCCGGGCACCCCTTCCGGTCCGGCCAAGTCAGGTCAGGTCAGGTCATTCCGGGCTGGGCAAGGCAGGGCCGGTCAGACGACCCGCTGTCCCTTGCCCAGGGCGATGACCCCGTTCCCGGAGACCGTGTACAGCTCCCGGTCGCGCCCGGGATTGACACCGATCGTCGCGCCGGGCGGCACATCCACGTTCTTGTCGAGGATCGAGCCGCGCACCACCGCCCCGCGCCCGATCCGTACGTTGTCGTGCAGCACGGAGCCCTGGACCACCGCGCCCTCCGCCACCACCACACCCGGCGAGAGCACGGAGCGGGTGACCTGGCCGCGGATCACACACCCGGGTCCGACGATGGAGTCGCTGGCGATCCCGCCCGCCACGAAGCGCGCGGGCGGCAGCTGGCCGGGATGGGTGTAGATGGGCCAGCGGCGGTTGTCGAGATTGAACACCGGCTGGTGCGAGATCAGATCCATGTGCGCGTCGTAGTACGAGTCGAGCGTGCCCACATCGCGCCAGTAGCCGTGCTCCCTGGGGGTCTCGCCCGGCACATGGTTGTCCTGGAAGTCGTAGACCTGGGCCATCCCCCGCTCGGTGAGCATGGGCAGGATGGAACCGCCCATGTCGTGCACCGAGTTCTCGTCCTCCGCGTCCCGGTGCAGCGCGTCGACGAGAACCTTGGTGGTGAAGAGATAGTTGCCCATCGAGGCGAAGACACGGTCGGGGTCGCCCGGCAGGCCCGGCGGATCGGACGGCTTCTCCAGGAACCGTTCCACCTGGGTGCCGTCCGAGGCCGGGGTGATGACCCCGAAGGACGAGGCCTCCGCGCGCGGCACCCTGATCCCGGCGACGGTGACACCCGCGCCGTTCTCGATGTGCTGCCGGAGCATCTGGCGCGGGTCCATCCGGTACACATGGTCGGCGCCGAACACCGCGATGTAGTCGGGCTGTTCGTCATGGACGAGATTGAGCGACTGGAGAATGGCGTCCGCGCTGCCCAGATACCAGCGCGGGCCCAGCCGCTGCTGGGCGGGGACGGGTGTCACATAGTTCCCGAGGAGACTGGACATCCGCCAGGTGGTGCTGACATGGCGGTCCAGCGAGTGCGACTTGTACTGCGTCAGCACACACATCCGCAGGATGTCGCCGTTCACCAGATTCGACAGGACGAAGTCGACGAGGCGGTACGTACCGCCGAAGGTCACCGCTGGTTTGGCCCGGTCCGCGGTGAGCGGCATCAGGCGCTTGCCCTCGCCACCCGCCAGTACGATCCCGAGCACCGAAGGTCCGCCACGCATCGCCGCTCCCTCTATTCGGACTTGAGAAGCTCCTGGTACACCTCGTACGTACGGCGGGCGACCCGGTCCCAGCCGAACGCGCCGACGGCGCGCTCCCGGCCCGCCGCCCCCATCCGCGCCGCCGACTCGGGATCGTCGAGCACCCGGTTGAGGGCCTCGGTGAGTCCCGACTCGAAGACCTCCGGATGGCGTTCGTCGTACGGCACGAGCAGTCCCGTCGTCCCGTCGTCCACGACCTCGGGGATACCTCCGACCGCCGAGGCGACGACGGCCGTTCCGCAGGCCATGGCCTCCAGATTGACGATACCGAGCGGCTCGTACACCGAGGGGCAGACGAACACCGTGGCATGGGTGAGGAGCTGGATCACCTCGGGGCGCGGCAGCATCTCGGGAATCCAGTGGACACCGTCCCGGGTCCGCCCAAGCTCCTCGACCAGCTCCCGGAACTCCCGGCCGATCTCGGGGGTGTCCGGGGCGCCCGCGCAGAGCACGAGCTGGGCGCCGGGGTCGAGCGCGCGGGCGGCGCGCAGCAGATGCGGGACGCCCTTCTGGCGGGTGATCCGGCCGACGAAGAGCACATAGGGCCGCTCGGGATCGAGACCGATCCGGTCCAGTACGGCGGTGCCGTGGTCGGGACGGTAGAGCCGGGTGTCTATGCCGTTGTACACGACATGCACCCGGGCGGGGTCCAGCGCGGGATAGCAGGCGAGGATGTCGTCGCGCATCCCCCGGGAGACGGCGATGACCGCGTCCGCGGCCTCCACGGCCGTACGCTCGGCCCAGCTCGACAGGGCGTAGCCGCCGCCGAGCTGTTCCGCCTTCCAGGGGCGCAGCGGCTCCAGGGAGTGCGCGGTCACCACATGGGGGATGCCGTACAGCAGCTTGGCGACATGGCCGGCCAGATTGGCGTACCAGGTGTGCGAGTGGACCAGCTCGCGCCCGTCGAGCGCCGCCGCCATCGACAGATCCACGGAGAAGGTGCGCAGGGCGTCATTGGCTCCGTCGAGTCCGGGGGCGGCCCGGTGCCGGACCACTCCCCCGGGCCCCGCCGGTACGGGCTCCCCGCCCGCGCCCCAGCAGTGCACTTCGAGATCGGTCAGGGAGCGCAGCTCCCGGGCCAGGAATTCCACATGGACGCCCGCGCCGCCGTAGACGTCCGGCGGATATTCGCGCGTGAGCAGGCCGACTTTCACGCCATCCCCCGTTCTCGCCCTAGGGCCTCTCGTTTGGGTCTTGCTGGGCTCGCGTGCCCTGGCACCGCGCCTCGCCGCGTTGCCGTCGGTCGCCTACGCTCCGCGTGGACTCCCTCCTCCGCCTTGCGATCCACGGCACCAGCCCCCGCTCCCTCACCCAGCCAGATCCAAACGAAAGACCCTAGCGGTCGCAGCCCTGTCATGGTCACCCGGATTCGGCCTGGACGGAAGAGCGCGACGGCGGCCGGTCGAAGACGCAGTCCCCGCAGAGCCCGCCCGCCGGGCAGCGGTAATAGAGACAGCAGCTGCGCCGTCTGAAGGATCCGGCCACCGTGGCACCGGTGGCGCGCAGGTCGGGATGGCCGAAAAGCTCCGCCGCCAGGGCGCCGGTCCGCTCGGCCACCCCGGGCCGGCCGTTCCGTTCTCCCCAGGCGCTCAGCTCCCGGGCGGCGCCGGCGAGGGCGGAGCCCGCGTTGCCCCACAGCAGCCGGGGCGAGATCCGTCCGTCGCGCCGCAGGGCCTCGGCGAGCGGTACGAGATGGCCGTACTGCACCACCTCGCGCACGCTCGCCGCGGTGGCGGGCAGCGCCCGCGCCCCGGTGACGGCTCCGCTCACGGCTTCGGTCACGGCTTTGGTCACGGCTTTGGTCACGGCTGGGGGCCCGGCCACAGCTCCGGCCGTGGACCCGGTCATGGCTCCGGCCGGGGGTCCGGTGAGGACGAGATCGTCGGGCGAGGTGAGATCCGGGTCCCAGTACAGCCCGCGCGGATCCAGATCGGGCACGGCGCCCGCCAGTACGGCGCCGCCGAGCGCGACCGACCAGAGCCGGGCGGCGAGACCGAGCTGTGCGACGGAGGCGGCGATCCGGCGTTCGGGAGCGCGCAGCCGGGCCGCGACCCTCTCGACCCGCGCCGTCAGCGGGGCGTGGTCACCTTCGTACACCTGGGCGAGCGGAATGTGCGCGCCACCGGGCGCACCGGTCCGCAGGGCGAAGAATCCGCCCACGGAGCCGATCTCCGCCAGTGCCACGGAACCGATACGGTCCGGCGGGTCCTGCTGATCCACTCTGCTCCCTCTCCCTCACTGTCCGTGATTTTCTTCCCGGGGCCGCCACGGCCCGCGACCGGTCCCGGCGTACCCGGATCATCGTCGCCCATGGCCATCCATCCGGCGCTGACCTGGGCGACCCTCCATGGGAGGACATCCTGTTCCACCTCGTACTACGACAGCAGTACGCCGGATTGACCTCTCCAGGACGACGCCCTGAACGCACGAACGAGAGATCGTGGGAGGCATGAGTGCCCTCGCGCTGTCCGTGCTGCTCTCCCTGGTCTCCGCGGTCGCGTACGCGACCGGCGCGATCCTCCAGGAGCGGGTCGCGGCGAACACCCCCGACCGCCCCTACGCGCCGCTGCACCACGGGGTGTGGTGGGCGGCCGTGGTGCTGAACGGTCTGGGTGCGGCGCTCCATGTCGTGGCGCTGGCGTACGGGCCGCTCAGCCTGGTCCAGCCGCTCGGCGCGCTCACCATCGTCTTCGCCCTGCCCATGGCGGCGCTCTTCGTGGGCCGGAAGGCCGGCCGCGTGGCCTGGCGCGGCGCGCTCATGGCGAGCGTGGGGCTGGCGGGGCTGCTCGCGCTGACCTCGGGCAGCGACGCCCGCACGCTGGACGGCGGGGAGCGGCTGGTTCTGGCCGCGGCCACGCTGGGCGGAGTGGGTGTGCTCTTCCTGGCCGCGCAGATCGTGGGCCGGCCGGCCGTACGGAGCGTGCTGCTGGCGGGCGCGGCCGGTGTCGCGTTCGGTATCGCCTCGGTCTTCACCAAGACGGTCACGGTGGACTGGACCTCGGACACACCGAGCGTGCGGCTTCCGAGCCTGCTGATCATCGCGGTCCTCGCGGTCGGCGGGCTGCTGCTCTCCCAGGCGTCCTACCGGGGCGCGGGGCTGGCCGCCCCGCTGGCGACGGTGACCGTCATGAATCCGGTGGTGGCCGCGACCGTGGGTCTGACGCTCTTCGGTGAGCAGTTCCGGTACGGCGTGCTCGGTACGGTGCTGGCGCTGGGGTCCGGTGTGGTCGCCGCGGGCGGGCTGATCATGCTCACCACGGAGCGCCTCGGGGCCTCGCGGGCGGGCGGGCCCGGAGCGCCGTCGGCCGCCCAGGGGGCCTCCGGGCACCCGGGCCGTCCTGGACCGGCCGGGGCAGGCGGCAGCACGGTGTCCCCGGCCCCGGACGCTCCCTCAGAGCCTGACGCCCATGGCCCGCAGATAGGCGAGCGGATCGATGTCGGACCCGTAGTCCGGCCCCGTACGCATCTCGAAATGGAGATGCGGTCCCGTACTGTTACCGGTCGATCCTGACCGCGCGATCCGCTGGCCGCCGCCGACCTGCTGGCCCTCGCGCACATTGAGCGCGGAGAGATGCGCGTACTGGCTGTACTTGCCGTCCTCGTGCCGGATGACGATCTGATAGCCGTACGAGCCCGCCCAGCCGGCCGAGACCACGCGTCCGGCGGCGACGGCCTTCACCGAGGTGCCGGTGGGGACCGGGAAGTCCACACCCGTGTGGTAGCCGCTGGCCCAGGAGCCGCTCTGGCGGTACTGGGTCCCGGTGGAGGCGGAGACGGGGGCGGTGGCCGCGGCCGTTTTCGGCTTCTCGGCGCGGGCCGGCGCCTTGGCCTGCTGCTTCTTCTCCGTCTGCTTCGGCTTCTCGGCCTGCTTGGGCTTCTCGGCCTGCTTGGGCTTCGCCGCCGCCTGCCGGGGCTTCTCCGGCTGCTTCTGCTGGACCGTCTGCTTCGGCTTCTCGGCCGGTGCGGGCTTCGCCTTCTCCTCGGGCCGCGCGGTGCCGCCGCCCTTCGGGGGCGCCAGGACATGCAGGACGAGCTTCTGGCCAGGGAAGATCAGATCGGGGTCGGTGCCGATGAGCTGACGGTTCTCCTCGTACAGCCGCTGCCAGCCGCCCTTGACGGACTCCTCGACGGCGATCGCGGAGAGCGAGTCCCCGCGCGCCACGGTGTAGCCCTCGCGCTGGGTCGGGACGGTGGTGGGCGACGCGGGCTTCTTCTGCCGGGTCTGCTCGGTCTGCCGGCTCTGTTCGCTCTTCGTCCTGAGCGGGCCGCTCGTCCTCTCGCTCGCGGCCTGGGGCGCGTTGCCGCCGTCGCCGGTCCGCTCGGGGCCGATGTCCGGCGCGTCGCCGCCCCGGGTCAGTCCGGCCGGGCCCGAGCAGTTGGGCCAGGCTCCGGGGCCCTGCCCCTTGAGCACCTTCTCCGCGACGGCGATCTGCTGGTCCTTCGTGGCCAGATCGGCGCGCGGCGCGTAGCTCCCGCCGCCGTACGCCTCCCAGGTGGACTGGGTGAACTGGAGCCCGCCGAAGTAGCCGTTGCCGGTGTTTATCTGCCAGTTGTTCGTCGACTCACAGGCCGCGACCTTCTCCCAGACGTCCACCGACGCCCCGTGCGCCGACCCCGCGGCGATGAGCGGCAGTGCCATCCCCGCTCCGCTCGCCGTAACGGTCAGCGATGCGCGGTTGATTCGGCTCGGCTGGTACCTGCGGTGCCGACCGTTTGCGGCCATGACTGGGCTCCCCCACTGGCTGTAGGACACGTCGCAACCGGACAACTTACGGGCTGGGTACGCACCGTGACAAGACCTCAACTACCGGCGACAGCAACCCGGTTCGGCCGACCGGTGTCCTGCCCGGTCGGCGGCCGGGACCGGGTCCGCCATTGACAGCGCCGAGGCCCGCCCGCGAGTCTTGGCCGAGCCAGTGGGAGAGCGCTCTCCCGCTGGAGGGCGAAGGGGGTCACCTATGACCGAGGAAGAGATCGGCCATCTGCTGGAGAAGCTCGACCTCCGGCAGAAGGTGCGGCTGCTGACCGGCGCGAGCAACTGGCGTACGCACCCGGAACCGGCCCTCGGACTGCGCGCCCTCACCTTCTCCGACGGTCCCGCCGGGGTGCGCGGCGACGCCTGGGACGAACGGGACACCTCCCTCGTCCTGCCCTCCCCGAGCGCGCTCGCGGCTTCCTGGGACGAGGAGCTGGTCACCGAACTGGGCGGGCTGCTCGCGGCGGAGGCCCGGCGCAAGGGGGTCGACGTCCTGCTCGCCCCCACCCTCAATCTGCACCGGTCGCCGCTGGGCGGGCGCCACTTCGAGTGCTTCTCCGAGGACCCGCTGCTGACCGGCCGTACGGGCGCCGCGCTCGTCCGGGGCGTCCAGGGCGGCGGGGTGGCGGCCACCGCCAAGCACTTCGTCGCCAATGACGCGGAGACCGACCGGCTCACCGTCGACGTACGGGTCGACGAACAGACCTTGCGCGAGGTGTATCTCGCGCCCTTCGAGACGGCCGTCGAGGCGGGGGCCTGGGCGGTGATGTCCGCGTACAACCAGGTCAACGGGGTCACGATGGCCGCGGGACCGCTGCTGGCCGAGCCGCTCAAGGGCGAGTGGGGCTTCACGGGAGCGGTGATCTCCGACTGGGGCGCGGTCCGCTCGCTGCTCGACACCGCGCGCGCCGCGCAGGACCTGGCGATGCCGGGGCCCGGAAGCCCATGGGCCGACGGGCTGCTCGCCGCCGTACGGGAGGGGCTGGTCCCCGTGGCACGGATCGACGACAAGGTGCGCAGACTGCTGCGGCTCGCCGACCGGGTGGGCGCGCTGGGCGAGCGGCCCGTGGCACGGCGGCCGTCGGCTCCGGCGGCAGACCCGCGCGGACTGCTGCGCCGTGCGGTCGCGGCGGGGACGGTCCTGCTGCGCAACGAGGGCTGGCTGCTGCCGCTCGACCCGGCGAGGGCGCGCTCCGTCGCGGTCATCGGCCCCCATGCCACGGCGGTCCGTATCCAGGGCGGCGGCAGCGCCGAGGTGTTCCCCGCCTCCGTGGTCTCGCCGCTGGCCGGTATCACCGCCGCTCTGGACGGATCGGCCGAGGTGACCCATGTCCCGGGGCTGCCGCCGAGCGGTCTGCCCAGGCCCCTGGAGCGGAGCTGGACCCGTGACCCGCGCGACGGCGAACCGGGCGTGCTGGTACGCCTGCTGGACGCCGGCGGGACCGAACTCCACGCGGAGCACCGGCTGTCGGGGCGGATCGTGGAGCCCGCCCGGGTGCCGGGGGCGGAGACGGTGGAGATCCGGGCGCTGATCCGCCCGGACCGGGACGGCGCCTGGACGCTCGCGGTCGGCGGCTGGGGACCGGTCACCCTGTCCGTCGCCGGACGCACGGTGCTGAACGGCACCTTCCCGCTGGACTCCGACGATCCGACGCGGATCCATGTCGCCCCGCCGTACCGGTCCGTACGGGTCGCGCTGACCGCCGGGACCGAGGTCGAGGTGGTCGCCCGGCGCGGGCTCGCGCCCGGCACCGGGGTGGCCACGGTGCTGGCCGCCGCCCCGCCGCCCGGCGACCCGGCGGCCGGTCTCGCCGCGGCCGTCGCGGCGGCGCGGGACGCCGATGTCGCCGTGGTCGTCGTCGGCACCACCGAGGAGAGCGAGTCGGAGGGCCGCGACCGGGACTCGCTGGCGCTGCCGGACGGTCAGGACGAGCTGGTACGGGCCGTGGCGCGGGCCAATCCGCGGACGGTGGTGATCGTGAACGCGGGCGCTCCCGTCACCCTTCCCTGGCGTGAGGAGGTGCCCGCGCTGCTGCTCGCCTGGTTCCCCGGGCAGGAGGCCGGGGACGGTCTCGCCGATGTGCTCTTCGGACACTCCGAGCCCGGCGGCCGGCTGCCCACGACCTGGGCGGCGGCGCGGGAGGACGTACCCGTACTCCGTACCCGGCCCGAGGAGAACAGACTCGTCTACGCCGAGGGGCCGTATGTCGGCTACCGCGCCTGGCTGAGATCGGACGCCCCGCCCGCGTACTGGTTCGGCCATGGGCTGGGCTATACGACCTGGTCGTACGGCGCGCTGGAGGCACCGGACACGGTGGGCGCGGGTGAGCCCTTCGACGTCCGTGTACGGCTGCGCAACACGGGCGGGCGGCGCGGACGGGAGGTCGTACAGCTCTATCTGTCCGGTCCCGGGCCGGCGGAGCCACCGGCGCACAGGCTGGTCGGATATACGGCGGTCGTCGCGGAGCCCGGCGAGGAGGTGGTCGCGGTGGTACGGGTCGACGGCCGCGCGCCGGCGCGCTGGTCGACGGAGCGCCACCGCTGGGAGTGCGCCCCCGGCGACTACACCCTGCACGGCGGACGCTCGGCCGGGGATCTGCCGCTCGGGGCGCCGGTCACCCTGTCCACGGCGCCACCGCGCTCACCAGGGGCAACCACGGAGAGCGCTCTCCGCTGATGCTATAAAGGGGGTCATGACGGAAGACCCGCGACCGGCAGGCGCACCCACCCTGGAGGATGTGGCGCGAGCCGCCGGTGTCTCCCGCGCCACGGTCTCGCGGGTCGTCAACGGCGTCCGCAATGTCGACCCGGCGATACAGGAGTCCGTACGGCAGGCGGTGGCCGCGACCGGCTACACGCCCAACCGCGCGGCCCGCTCCCTGGTCACCCGGCGCGCGGACGCGATCGCGCTGGTGGTCTCGGGAGCCGGGGACGACTCGGACGGGGAATCGGCGGACGGCGCGGCGAACGGTTCGGCCGGTGGCACCGCCGCCGGACCGGCCCCGCGGGACACGGAAGCCACCGCCCCCGGCGCGGCCGCGGACGGGAGCGAGGGCGCGGCCGGTCCCGACGGCGCCAACAGCTCTTTCACCGCGCGGGTCTTCGCCGACCCGTTCTTCGGCCGGGTGGTGGCGGGAGTCGTCAACTACCTCCGGCCCCGGGGGATGTATCCGGTGCTGATGTTCGCCGAGACCTCCCGCACCCGTGACGAGGTCGTCTCATATCTTCGCCAGGGCAACGCGGACGGCGCGCTCGTGGTGTCGACCCACGCCGAGGATCCGCTGCCCGCGCTGATCACGGACGCGGGGCTGCCCGCCGTTCTCTACGCGCGCCCGGCCCGGCCCGCCCGTATCAGCTATGTCGATCTCGCCCATCAGGACGGCGCGCGGCTGGCCGCCGAGCATCTGCTCGCACGCGGCTGCCGGCGGATCGCCACGATCACGGGTCCGCTGGACGTGCCCGCGGGCCAGGACCGGCTGGCGGGCTTCCGCGACACGATGGCGCGGCGGGGCCATCCGTACATCCCCATCGCCGAGGGGCGGTTCACCCAGGAGAGCGGGGAGACGGCGATGGAGCGGCTGCTCGCCGAACACCCCGATCTCGACGGCGTGTTCGCGGCGAACGACCTGATGGCGGTGGGCGCGTGCCATGTCCTCCGTGAACACGGCAGACGGGTGCCGGAGGATGTCGCGGTGATCGGTTTCGACGACAGCAGCGCGGCGCTCGCCTGCCGGCCGCCGCTGACCACCATCAGACAGCCCGTGGAGGAGATGGCGGGGGAGATGGCCAGGCTGCTGCTGGACCGGCTGGCGGGCCCGGACCACGCGGTCACGTCGGTGATCTTCGAACCGTCGCTGGTGGTACGCGGCTCGGCCTGACCCGACGGGCTCCCGCGCCACTGCGCCCGGCTCTCCGTCAGACCATGGGTACGGGCTCGGGTCTCCGTCGGACCACAGGCATGGATTCGGGTCGAATCAAACGGGCATTTCGGCCGAAATAACCCAAGTGGCTACATTCCATCGACCCGTCATAAGGCCGGTGCCGTCAGCCCGGTCAGCCTGTCGGCTCCCCCGCCGCCGTCGAAGCACGGTGCCAGCGGCGGGACACGGAGATACCGCCCGGGTCCGGTTCCTGGGACGGCCCCGGGACCCTCGGACGGCTGCCGCCGCGCGCGAGGAACGCGGCGAGGGGCAGCGTCGCGGCCCCCACCGTCACCGCGTCCGGGCCGAGATGGCCCAGCTCGATGGTGGTGCGCTCCGCCGGGTGCCGGAGCGCGTACGCCTCCGCGTGGCGCCGGATCTCGGGCAGCAGATGCGGCCCGATCAGCAGTCCCGCCCAGCCGCCGAGCAGGATGCGCTCGGGCAGGAAGAGATTGATCAGATCGGCGACGGCCGCGCCCAGACATCTGGCGGTGTCGTCGAGGAGCGACACGGCCACCGGGTCGGGCTCGATGCCGTCGTCCTCGGGAAAGGCCGCTTCGAGCAGCGCCGCCAGCGCGGTCTCGTCGTCCGCGTCGTCCGGGAGCGGTCCGCCCGCTTCGTACCATCTCTCGCGCATCGCCTCCGCTCCGGCGTACGCCTCCAGACAGCCGATGGAGCCGCAGCGGCAGCGGCGTCCGCCCATGTGCACGGTGGTATGGCCCCATTCGAGCGCGCTGCCACGGCCGCTCTCCTCGACCAGCGCGCCGCCGTGGATGACGCTGGCGCCGACCCCGGAGCCGATGAGCGCGATCGCGGCCGTGCCGGCTCCCCGGCCGCCGCCGAACCACATCTCGGCCTGCCCGAGGGTCTTGGCTCCGTTGTCGATGAAGAGCGGCACCTCGGACGGTACGCCCAGAACGGCACGCAGCAGCTTCTCGAAGGGGACGGCGGTCCAGCCGATGGTCTGGCCGTGCACCACGGCCCCGTCCCGCCCGCCGCGTTCGATGATCCCGGGGACCCCGATACCGATACCGAGGAGCCGCTCCGGATCCACGCCCGCGTCGCGCAGCACATCGGCGACACCGGAACAGACATGGGAGACGATGCGCTCGACGTCGTAGCCGTGCTGGGCCAGCAGCCGGTCGGTACGGGCCAGTTCGGTGAGGGAGAGATCGAAGAGTTCGACACGGACCCGTGTCTCACCGATGTCGATTCCGATGAGCAGTCCCCCGCCGGGGGCGACACGCAGCAGTGTACGGGGGCGTCCGCCGTCGGAATCGACGACTCCCGCCTCCTCCAGAAGGCCCTCGGCGGCGAGTTCGGCAACGACGTTGCTGATAGAACCTGAACTCAGTCCGGTGGCGGCACCCAGCTCCTGGCGGCTCAGCGGACCGTCGAAATACAACCGTTGTACAACCCTGGCACGGTTGTCCCTTCGCAGGTCACGCACCGTCCGTCTGCCGCGCTCTCCCATGGTGCTCCTTCCGTGGACGCAACATACCCCGGTCCCAGGCCTTGACGCGACCTTCTCTCAGCTCTTAAATCACGTCATAAATTAAGTCATGGAGGCCGTTCGACTCTCGAACGCTGCCACCCCCGGAAAGGGGCCATCTCACATGCGCACCATCAGAGCCGCAGCAGCAGTAGCCGTCGCCAGTGCCCTCACCGCCGTCGCCGGCTGCGGTGGCGGTTCCTCCAGCGAGGGTGGAAGTAACGAATCACCCAAAACCCTGACGTACTGGGCATCCAACCAGGGGCCCAACATCGAGGCGGACAAGAAGATACTCACGCCCGAACTCAAGAAGTTCGAGGAGCAGACCGGGATCAAGGTCAAGCTCGAAGTCATCCCGTGGTCCGATCTGCTCAACCGGATCCTCGCCGCCACCACGTCGGGCGCGGGCCCCGACGTGCTGAACATCGGCAACACCTGGTCGGCCTCCCTCCAGGCCACGGGTGCGCTGCTGCCGTGGGACCAGAAGAACTTCGACGCGATCGGCGGCCGGGACCGGTTCGTCGACTCGGCGGTCGCCTCGGCCGGCGCGGAGGGTCAGGACCCCGCCGCCGTGCCGCTGTACTCGCTGTCCTACGCGCTCTACTACAACAAGAAGATGTTCGCGGACGCCGGTATCACGCAGCCTCCGGCCACCTGGGACCAGCTTGTCGCCGACGGCAAGAAGATCTCCAAGGACGGCAAGTGGGCGCTGGGCGCCGAGGGTGGCAACCTCTCCAACAACATCCACCAGGTCTTCGTGCTCGGTAAGCAGCACGGTGTCGACTTCTTCGACAAGGCGGGCAAGCCGACCTTCACCTCCGACGGCGCCGTCGCCGCGGTGAAGCAGTACGTCGACTTCATGGCCAAGGACAAGATCATCGCTCCGGGCAACGCGGAGTACGCCCAGAACCAGTCCCTCCAGGACTTCTCCAAGGGCAAGACCGCCATGGTGCTGTGGCAGGCCGCGGCCTCGACCTTCGCCTCCCAGGGCATGAAGCCCGAGGACTGGGGCGTCGCCCCCGTTCCGGTCCAGTCCGGCACCCCGGGCGCCGGCCAGAACACCAACTCCATGGTCGCCGGCATCAACATCGCGGTGTTCAACAACACCAAGAACGTCGACGGCGCCAAGAAGTTCGTGAAGTTCATGACGAGCGACGAAGAGCAGAAGCTGCTCAACAAGACGTTCGGCGCGATCCCGCCGGTGAAGGCCGCCCAGGAGGACCCGGCGTTCGCCGCGCCCGACCTGAAGGTCCTGCGTGACACGCTGGCCACCAGCGCCGCCCCGCTCCCCCAGGTCCCGAACGAGTCGCAGTTCGAGACGACCGTCGGTACGGCCGTCAAGGAGCTGTGGGCCGATGCCGCGGCCGGCAAGCCGGTGACCACCGAATCCGTCAAGGCGGCCCTGACCAAGGCCCAGCAGCAGATGGCACAGTGAGGCTTTCTCCATGACCGCCACCGTGACACCCAGTACCGGGCACAAGGCGGGCACATCGGAGAAGACGGAGAACGGGGGTGCGCGCGGACCACGTCGTCTGCTGCGCATCCCCGACCGGATCCGTCAGGGCGGTCTGCCCTATCTCCTGCTGCTGCCCGCGGTCGTGCTCGAACTGCTCATCCACATCATCCCGATGGTGATCGGGATCTGGGTGAGCTTCCGGCAGCTCACCCAGTTCTTCATCAGGAACTGGGGCAATTCGCCCTCCGCCGGTTTTGACAACTACAAGATCGCCATCGATTTCGATGCCCCGATCGGTCAGGCGCTGCTCCACTCGTTCCTGGTGACCTGCGCCTTCACCGTGCTCTCCGTCGGGCTGTCCTGGCTGTTCGGTGTGGCGGCGGCGATCATGCTCCAGGAGAACTTCCGCGGCCGGAGCATCCTGCGGACGATCTTCCTCGTCCCGTACGCCCTGCCCGTGTACGCGGCGGTCATCACCTGGGCGTTCATGTTCCAGCACGACAACGGCATCATCAATCACGTACTGCACGACCAGCTCGGCCTCACCGACGAGCCGTCGTTCTGGCTGATCGGCAACAACAGCTTCGTCGCACTGGTCATCGTCTCGCTCTGGAAGTCCTGGCCCTTCGCGTTCCTGATGCTGATGGCGGCCCTCCAGAACATCCCGCGTGATCTCTACGAGGCCGCCTCCATCGACGGAGCGGGCATCTGGCAGCAGATCCGCAAGATCACCCTGCCGTCGCTGCGCCCGGTCAACCAGGTGCTGGTGCTCGTGCTGTTCCTGTGGACGTTCAACGACTTCAACACGCCCTATGTGCTGTTCGGCAAGTCGGCCCCGGAAGCGGCGGACCTGATCTCGATCCATATCTACCAGTCGTCGTTCGTCACCTGGAACTTCGGTTCGGGATCCGCGATGTCCGTCCTGCTGCTGCTCTTCCTGCTGGTCGTCACGGCGGTCTATCTGCTCGTCACCTCACGGGGAAGGAAGGGCTCCGATGCCTAGGCCCAGGTCTCCCATCGCACCGCCGCAGTCGTTCATCTGGACGCGCCGTGTCGTTCTCACACTGCTGGCGGCCTTCGCGCTGCTGCCCGTCTATGTGATGGTCAGCAGCTCGCTCAAGCCGCTCCAGGACGTGTCGGGCAAGTTCCAGTGGTTCCCGACGAACCTCACGGTCCGTCCGTACTTCGACATCTGGAAGACCGTCCCGCTCGCGAAGTACTTCGTGAACTCGCTGATCGTGGCCGGTTCCGCGACCGTGCTCTCCGTCGTGATCGCGGTGTTCGCCGCGTACGCGGTGAGCCGCTACCGCTTCCGCGGCAAGCGGGTGTTCACCGTCACGGTGCTCTCCACCCAGATGTTCCCCGGTATCCTCTTCCTGCTCCCGCTGTTCCTGATCTTCGTGAACATCGGGAACAGCACGGGCGTCGAGCTGTACGGCTCGCGCGGCGGTCTGATCCTCACCTATCTGACGTTCTCGCTGCCGTTCTCCATCTGGATGCTGATCGGGTACTTCGACTCGATCCCCAGGGAGCTGGACGAGGCCGCCATGGTGGACGGCGCCGGGCCCATCCGCGCGCTCTTCCAGGTGGTGGTGCCCGCCGCGGTACCCGGCATCGTCGCCGTCGCCGTCTACGCGTTCATGACGGCCTGGGGCGAAGTCCTCTTCGCCTCCGTCATGACCAACGACACCACCAGGACCCTGGCCGTCGGTCTCCAGGGGTACGCCACCCAGAACGATGTCTACTGGAACCAGATCATGGCCGCCTCGCTGGTCGTCAGCGTGCCCGTGGTCATCGGGTTCCTTCTTCTCCAGCGCTACCTCGTCGCCGGCCTGACCGCGGGCGCCGTGAAGTGACCCATTCAGAAAGGCAGTCCGTGAACGACCTCAACGCCCTCCCCCACGATTTCACCTGGGGCGTCGCCACCGCCGCGTACCAGATCGAGGGAGCCGTGGCCGAGGACGGCCGTACCCCCTCCATCTGGGACACGTTCTCGCACACTCCGGGCAAGATCGACAACAACGACAACGGCGATGTGGCCTGCGACCACTACCACCGCGTGCCCGAGGACATCGGGCTGATGAAGCAGCTCGGTGTGGACGCGTACCGGTTCTCGATCGCCTGGCCGCGGATCGTGCCCGGCGGTGACGGACCGGTGAACGAGCGCGGGCTCGCGTTCTACGACCGGCTGGTGGACGGTCTGCTGGAGGCGGGCATCACCCCGTTCGCCACGCTCTACCACTGGGATCTGCCGCAGATCCTCCAGGACCGCGGCGGCTGGCCGTCCCGGGACACCGCCGAGCACTTCGCGGCGTACGCCTCGGCCGTCGCCGAGCGGCTCGGTGACCGGGTGAAGGACTGGGCGACCCTCAACGAGCCGCTCTGCTCGTCCTGGATCGGCCATCTCGACGGCACGATGGCGCCGGGACTGACCGATCTGACGGCCGCCGTGCGCACCTCGTACCACCTCCACCTCGGGCACGGTCTCGCGGTGCAGGCGATCCGCGCGGCCTCCTCGGACGCCCGGGTCGGCATCGTCAACAATCTCAGCCCGATCGAGCCGGCGAGCGACAGCGACGCGGACCGCGCCGCCGCCGTCCGTGCCGACGGTCACACGAACCGCTGGTGGCTGGACCCGATCCACGGCCGCGGCTACCCGCAGGACATGCTCGATCTGTACGGGGTGGATCTGCCGGTGCGCCCCGGCGATCTGGAGACCATCGCGACGCCGCTGGACTGGCTGGGGCTCAACTACTACTTCCGCCAGATCGTCCAGGACGACCCGACGGGCCCGGCGCCGTTCGCCCGCCAGGTGGACGTGCCGGACGCCCGCCACACCCACATGGGGTGGGAGGTGCACGCCGACGGTCTGGAGCAGCTCCTGCTCCGGCTGAAGGACGAGTACGGCGCGCAGCGGATCTTCGTCACCGAGAACGGCTCGGCCTTCCCCGACACCGTACGGGCGGACGGCACCGTCGACGACCCCGAGCGTGCCCGGTATCTGGACGAGCATCTCGCCGCCTGCGCGCGCGCCGTGGAGAAGGGCGCCCCGCTCGCCGGGTACTTCGCCTGGTCGCTGATGGACAACTTCGAGTGGGCGTACGGCTACGACAAGCGGTTCGGTCTGGTCCACGTGGACTACGAGACCCAGCGCCGCACCATCAAGGGCAGCGGCCACCGCTACGCGGAGATCATCCGCGCCCTGTCCGGGAGGAACCGCGAGGCGGCCTGACACGGACATGAGCACCGAGCGCGTCGCGTAACGCCTGACGTGTGAACGGCTGGAGCCACCGCCCTGGGGAGGGGGACGGTGGCTCCGGCCGTTGGGGGTGAGGACCCCGGTGTTATTGGTTCAGATAAGGGCGGATATCAATTTCTTTCGATGGTTCCGTACCGGTCTGGGCGCACACCGAGGCGGCCACCTGAGAGGCGAAGCCCAGCATCCGCGCCACCTCGTCGGGCGACAGCGCGGCGGCGCCCCCCTCCCGGTGCGCCCCGGTGGTGGTCAGCCAGTGGAGAAGTCCGGACATGAAGGCGTCTCCCGCGCCGATGGTGTTGACCACCTCGACCGGCACTGCGGGCACGGACACCGGCTCCGAGGAGCCCGCGTACCCCGTACTGCCCTTGGCGCCACGGGTGACCACCACGAGCCTGCCCTCCGCGGCCAGCCTCCGGCAGGTCTCGTCGGGGTCGGTGCCGGGCCAGAGCCGTACCAGATCCTCGTCGCTGGCCTTGACGACCTGGGCCAGCGAGCACAGCTCGCGCAGCCGCCGCACGCCCGTCTCCGGATCGATCGTCCGGTCCTCGCGCACATTGGGGTCCACCACCAGCAGGGAGCGCGCGGCGGCGGCGCGCGCGGTGGACGCGACGGCCTCGGCGGCCGGTCCGACGACCGCCGCGACACCGCCCGCGTACACCGCGGCGAACCGGTCCACCTCGGCGGAGTGGTCCGGCAGCCGGAAGGTCGCCGTGTCCTGGAGATGGAAGTGGTAACTGGTGCCCTCCGGGCCCGGGTCGGCGACCGCGAGCGTGGTGGGCAGCTCCGAGCGCGCGCAGAGACCGAGCTCCGTACCGGCCGAGACCAGCCGCTGTTCGATCATCCGCGCGAAGCCGTCCCCGCCGAGCGCGCCCGCGAACCAGCTCGGCGTACCGAGCCGGGCGAGTCCCGTCGCGACATTGGCGGGGGCGCCGCCCGGCTCGGCGCGGTAGGCCGCCGGGTCCTGCGGTGACGGTACGAGGTCGATGAGCGCCTCCCCCATCACCAGGACGGCGCCCTCGCGGACCGGCCGCTCCTGCGTCACGGCTCCACCACGATCTTGCGGCCCTGGCCCGCCTTGAACCGCTCGATCGCCTGCGGGTACTCCTCCAGCGGCATCCGGTCGCTGATGAAGACCGCGGGGTCGAGCACACCGGTGGCGAAGAGCGCGGCGGCCCGCTCGTAGCTGTGCAGCACCGCCATGGAGCCGGTGATGGTGATCTCCTGGTTGTAGATGCGGTACGGCTCGATGACCGCGGTCGTCGCGTAGTCGGAGACCCCGAACTGGAGGAAGGTGCCGCCCTTGGCGACCCGGCCGAGACCGTCCTGGATGGCGGCCGCGTTCCCGGTGGCGTCGATCACGAAGTCCCAGCCGCCCGGCCGGTCGAACTCCTCCGCCGAGGCGGCGGTGCGCGAACAGCCGAGCTTGCTCGCCGTCGCCAGCCGCTCCGGGTTGATGTCCAGGACGTCGACGGCGGCGGCGCCGGTGCGCTTGGCGAGTTCGAGCATCATGAGTCCCATGGTCCCCGAACCGTAGATCAGCACCTCGGCGCCGAGCGTGGAGCTGAGGACGTCGTATCCGCGGACCGCGCAGGAGAGCGGTTCGATCAGCGCCGCGTCCCGTACGTCGATGTGGTCGGGCAGCTTGACACAGTTGGCGACGGGCGCGACGGCGTACTCGGCGGCGCCGCCGGGCTTGCTGACACCGATCGCGTTCCACCGGTCGCACAGGTTGCCCCGTCCGGCCCGGCAGTAGCGGCACTCGTGGCAGTACAGCGACGGGTCGACGGCCACCTTGTCGCCCACGGCCAGTTCAGTGACGTCGGAGCCGATTTCCACGATCTCACCGGCGAACTCGTGACCGGGCACGATCGGCAGGGTGGGCGCGAACTCCCCCTGGAGAATGTGCAGATCGGTGCCGCACAGGCCGCACGACGCGACGGAGACGACCACATCCCGGGGGCCCGGGGTGGGGTCGGGCACCGTCGTGACGGAGACCTTGCCGACGGCTTCGACGATCGCTGCCCTCATTACTTAACAGCTCCAAGAGAAAGGCCCTGGACCAGCTTGTCCTGGGCGGCGAAACCGGCTGCGAGCACCGGCAGGGAGACAACGACGGACGCCGCGCAGAGCTGGGCGAGGAAGAGCCCCTGGCTGGTGACGAAGCCCGTCAGGAAAACAGGTGCGGTCTGGGCCGTCACCCCGGTGAGCACCCGGGCGAAGAGCAGCTCGTTCCAGCTGAAGATGAAGCAGATCAGGGCGGTGGCCGCGATGCCCGGCGCGGCGACCGGTGCGACCACCCGGGCCAGCACCGTCGGCAGCCGGGCGCCGTCCACCTGGGCGGCCTCGATGATGGAGACCGGGACGTCCGCGAGGAAGGACTGCATCATCCAGACCGCGATCGGCAGATTCATCGAGGTGTAGAGGATGACGAGCAGCCAGATGTTGTCCAGCATGCCGACGTTCTTCGCGAAGAGATACACGGGCAGCAGTCCGGCCACGACCGGCAGCATCTTCGTGGAGAGGAAGAAGAACATCACGTCCGTCCACTTCTCCACCCGCTTGATGGAGAGGGCGTACGCCGCGGGGAGCGCCAGGACCAGCACGAACACCGTGGAGAACAGGGACGCCGTCAGGGAGTTGATCAGCGGCGGCCAGGGGCTCGCGCCGCCTCCCGCGCCGAAGAAGACCCGGTAGCTGTCGAGGGTGAGTCCCGCGCCGAAGGAGGGCGGGTTGGTCGCCGCGTCCGCCTCCGAGTGGAACGAGGTGAGCAGCATCCAGAGCGCCGGCAGACAGAAGACGACACCGACGATCCAGGCGAGCAGCCCGAGTCCGGCGGAGCGCCGCCTGGCCCGCCGGGCGGCGGGCGCGTACGGATCGATCCTGGGCTGTGCGACCGCCGTCCGCGGGGCCGAGAAGGTACTCATGCGCGGTTCGCCTCCTCACTGAAGAGGGACGAGACGACGCGCAGGGCGAAGGTCGCGATCACGATCGTGCCGATCACGACGACGACTCCGGCGGCGGAGGCCAGTCCGTACTCGTGAGCCTGGTAGAAGGTCTGGTAGATGGTGTACGGGAGGTTCGCGGTGCCGAGCCCGCCCGAGGTGAGGGTGAAGACCGCGTCGAAGTTCTGCACGATGTAGATCGAGCCGAGCAGGACGCCCAGTTCCAGATAGCGGCGCAGATGCGGCAGCGTCAGAAAGCGGAAGGTCTGCCAGGCGGTCGCGCCGTCCAG
Source organism: Streptomyces sp. NBC_00872 (assembly GCF_045161915.1). Taxonomy (NCBI): domain Bacteria; kingdom Bacillati; phylum Actinomycetota; class Actinomycetes; order Kitasatosporales; family Streptomycetaceae; genus Streptomyces; species Streptomyces sp. NBC_00872. The sequence continues at coordinate 903,096 of NZ_CP108806.1, forward strand.
CTTCGCGGCCTCGATGATCTCGGCCGGCCTGCTCTGGAGCCCGGCGAGCAGGATGAGCATCATGAACGGTGTCCACTGCCAGACGAGGGACGCCTCGACCGCGATCAGGGGCATGTCCGAGATCCAGTCCGGCTGGGCCGGACTGCTCACCCCGAACAGTCCGGTGAACCACGCCCAGGCCCCGTTGAACAGGCCGTACTCGGGGTTGTAGAGCGCGTGCTTCCACAGCAGCGCCGCCGAGACGGGGACCAGCAGGAACGGGGTGATGAGCAGGGTACGGACAAAGCCGCGGCCGAAGAACTTGCGGTCCAGCAGCAGGGCGAGCAGCAGTCCGAGGATCACGCTGACGATCACGACGCTCGCGGTGAGCAGGACGGTGGTGAACACCGACTCCCGCAGGCTCGCGTCGGAGAACACGGACCCGTAGTTGGCGAGTCCGGCGAAGCCGCGCTCGTCGGGGGCGAGCGAGTTCCAGTCGAAGACCGAGATCACCAGCGTCGCCACGAAGGGCAGCTGGGTGACCGCGATCAGGAAGACCAGCGCGGGCAGCAGCGGGGCCCGGGTGGCCCAGGCGCGGGCCCGGCCGGAGGCCCTCCGGCCGGCGCGCCGTGGGGCGCCGGGGCGCGACGCGCCGGCCGGGGAGAGCGGGGGGGTAGTGACGGAGGTGCTCACTGCTGCTCCTTGCCGACCTTCTCGGCGAGCGCCTGCGAGGTCTTCAGCGCCTCGGCCACCGACTTCTTGCCCGCGATGGCGGCGCTGATCTCCTGCGAGACCTTGGTGCCCAGATCGGTGAACTCGGGGATGTCGACGAACTGGATGCCGACGGTCGGGCGCGGCTGGGTGCCCGGGTCACGCGGGTTCGCGGTGGCGATGGCCTCCTTGGTGACCTCGGCGAAGGCCGCCGCGTCCTTCAGATAGTCGGGGTTGGCGTAGGTCGAGGCGCGCTTGCCCGCGGGCACGTTGGCCCAGCCGATCTTCTCGCCGACGAGGTTCTCGTACTCCTTGCTGGACGCCCAGGAGATGAACTTCCACGCGCTCTCGGTCTTGGTGGAGGCCTTCTGCATGCCCCAGGCCCAGGTGTAGAGCCAGCCCGAGCTCTCCGTCTTGTCCACGGGGGCCGGCACATAGCCGATCTTGCCCTTGACCGGGGAGCCCTTGGCCTCCAGCGATCCGGCGCCCGCGGTGGCGTCGTACCACATGGCCGAGTTGCCCTGCGTCATGTTGTTGAGGCACTCGGCGTAGCCGGACTGCGGAGCGCCCGCCTGGCCGTGGTCACGCACCAGGTCGACATAGAACTGGGTCGCCTTGGTGAACTCCGGGGAGGTGAGCTGCGCTTCCCAGTCCTTGGTGAACCAGGTGCCGCCCATGGTGTTGACGACGGTGGTCAGCGGCGCGATGACCTCGCCCCAGCCGGGCAGTCCGCGCAGACAGATGCCCTTCATGTTCTCCTGCGCGCCGTCCACCTTGGCGGCGAGGTCGGCGACCTGCTGCCAGGTGGGCTTCGCGGGCATCGTGAGCTTCTTCGCCTCGAAGACGTCCTTGCGGTACATCAGGAAGGACGACTCGCCGTAGAAGGGCTCGCCGTAGAGCTTGCCGTCCTCGGCGGTCAGGGACTCCTGGAGCGGCTTGAGTATGTCGGCCTGGTCGAAGGCCTTGTCCTTGGCGGAGTACTCGTCGAGCGAGTGCAGCCAGCCGTTCTTCGCGTAGAACGGGACCTCGAAGTTGCTGATGGTGGCGACGTCGTACTGACCGGCCTGGTTGGAGAAGTCCTGGGTGATCTTGTCGCGGACGTCGTTCTCCGGCAGGACCGTGAAGTTGACCTTGATCCCGGTCTCCTTGGTGAAGTTGTCCGCGGTGAGCTTCTGCAACTCGACCATCTGCGGGTTGTTCACCATGAGCACATTGAGCGTGTCGTCCCCCGAGGAGGAGGTGCCGCCCGCGCCGCTGCACCCCGCGAGCAGGGCCACCAGGGCGGCGCTCGCGGCCATACGTACACGGATTCCGCCGCTTCCACCGAAGCGCCGTTGCTGGAGTGGCTGGAGTGGCATGACGTTCTCTCCTGATCGTTTGATGCGGGAAGACATGGGGGTGCCGGATGGGAAGGCACCAGGGTTGCTTGAGGGGATGGAGGGTGGGACGGATACACGAAGGGGGTTACGGGTATGAAATGAAAAACGTGACCCGAGTGACCCGGTGGGGCGGGACGGGATGTGCGGGGATGCGAGGGGACACAAGGACGTGGTGGGGTCAGACGCGAATGACCTGCGGCCCGAGCAGCGAGTAGCGCTGCGCCTCGGCCGAGGGCAGTCCCGCGTCCGTGACGATCGACTCGAAGTCACCGACCTCGGCGAAGCGGCAGAAGCTGACCGCGCCGAACTTGGTGTGGATCCCGGCGAAGACCCGGCGGCGCGCGCTCCGCATGGCCTGGGCCTTGACCTCGCTGACCGCCGGATCGGGGGTGGTCAGACCGTACTCACGGGATATGCCGTTCGCTCCGACGTACGCCAGGTCGATGACGAACTCGGAGAGCATCCGGGTGGTCCAGTGGTCGACCGTGGCCATCGTGGAGCCGCGGACCCGGCCGCCGAGCAGCAGTACGGCGATCTTCTCCGCGTCGGCGAGCGCGGTCGCCACCGCGAGGGAGGCGGTCACCACCGTCAGCGGGCGGTCCCGGGGCAGCGCCTCGGCGACGAGCTGAGGGGTGAAGCCCTCGTCGACGAAGACCGTCTCCGCGTCGCCGAGAAGATCGGCGGCGGCCGCCGCGATCCGGGACTTCTGGGGCACGAGCCGGGTGGTCCGTACCGCGAGAGTGGTCTCGAATCCGGCGCTCTCCACCGGATAGGCGCCGCCGTGGGTGCGCCGCACCAGCCCGTGTTCCTCCAGGGCGTGCAGATCGCGCCGAACGGTCTCCTTGGCGACCCGAAGTCTCCCCGCCAGGGCGGTGACCTCCACCGACCCGTCTCGTCGGGCGATCTCAAGGATTTCTCGTCGGCGCTCGTCGGTGTCCACGACAACACACTTCCCTGCTTTGCTGCGGCTCAGCACCCGTTCGGGCTCATGGGTCGTTTGTACAAGCAAGAGACCGGCCGCGACCAGCTTCTTCACAGCCTCGACTGTGCCCGTTCATGCCCGTTTCGGGAAGGGTGTTTGCGCTGATCACCTCAGCGACCGGGGTGACTGTTGCCCGGATCACTGCCCGATTGACGTGCGCCTCGCGCCCGTTCGGCGCCCGGTGCGGTACACGCTTTTCCCGCAATCGGAACCGGTATACGGAAGCGCGCCACCCCCGAAGCCCGGCGCGGGACAGAGAGAATCCGCGGCGGGCCATGGGGGTCCATGGCCCGCCGCGGAGTGCCGCCCAGCGCCGCCGGCGGGGGAGGAGACGGCGCGGCCGGGGTCGGTGAACCGGGTCGGGCGCGTGGTCAGGCGCGTGGTCGGGCCTCCGCGCCAGACGTCCGGCCAGGTGTCCGGGTCAGCTGTAGACGCCGAACTCGTAGAGGGAGTAACCCCAGCCGGTTCCCCGCACTGTGGTATTTACCCTGACATAGCGGGCATTTCCGGCGAGTTCATGATCATCGATCCCGCCGTTGCCATCGGCCACGGTCCTCAGCGTGGCCCAGTTCTGCCCGTCGTCGGAGGTCTGGACGGTGTAGCCCTTGGCGTACGCGGTCTCCCAGGCGAGCTGGACATGGCGGAACGCCGTCTTCTGGCCGAGATCGACCTGGATCCACTGCGGATCGCTCCAGTCGCTCGCCCACCGCGTGTCGAACGAGCCGTCGACGGCATTGCCCGCGGGGCAGGGGCAGCCGGTGCCGGCCGCCTGCCCCGAGGACGCCGTGGCCGGCTTGCCCCTGGCGACATTGGTCCCGCCGACCGGCGGCGGCACCACCTTGAAGGACTTGGTCTCGATGCCCACATTGCCCTTGCCGTCGCTCGCCTTGACATAGACCTTCCAGACACCGAGCCGCTCGGGCGCGACGAGCCGGAACGTGCCGTTCCCCAGGGCGGTGAAGGGCGTTTCGACCAACTGCCCGGAGTTGTCCAGGTACTTGCCACCGAGGAGCAGCTGGTACGAGAGCGGATCGCCGTTCGGGTCCGTGACCGAGGCGCGTACGGTGAACTCCCGGCCCGCGGGCACCGAGGCGGCCCCGTCGACCGACATCGAGGAGATCACGGGCGGGGTGTTGTCCTGGGAGGTGTTCCCTCCGTACGCCCTCTTCACCGCGTAGTACGAGAGCCGCTTCTGGCCCGCGGGAAGCAGATTGAACCAGACTCCGCCGAAGTCGTACTCCGTGCCGTAGTGGAAGAGAGTCGCGCCGAGCGCCACGCCCCGGTGGCCGGTGACGCAGTCCCACGCCCTGGTGTAGCCGGCGGCCTTCGCGGTGTCGGCGGGCTCGTCGGGCACACCGTTGGCGTCGTTCGGCACCTCCCACTCACCGGCGGGACCGCCCTCGGTGACGATGTACGGCTTGGTGTAGCCGCCGTCCTGCCAGGTCTTCTGGATATTGCAGACATCGCCGTACGAGTTCACCGCGTACAGATCGAGGTCGGGCGCGTTGCGCCGGTAGTACGGCCAGGCGCCCGTCCACGCGTCGGTCGAGGTCACCGGGTGGTTGGGGTCGACGGCGTGGATCCTCTTCGCGATGTCGTTGACAAAGGTCGTGTACGCGTTGCGCTGCTGCTCCAGCGCGTCGCCGCTGTAGCAGTTCTGGAGGCCGAGGACGGACTCGTTGCCGACGTTCCACATCAGAACACCGGGGTGGTCCCGGTAGGTCTCCACCCAGCGGGGGAACTCCGCGAGCATATTGTTCTTGTACGTGGTGTCCGTCAGATAGTTGACACAGCCACCGCTCCCGGGACCGCCGCCCGGCTGGAGCCAGAAGCCCGCGATGACCTTGACGCCGTTGGCCGCCGCCGCGTCGAACAGCGGCCGGCTGCCGGCATCGGTGCCCCAGGTCCGTACGGTATTGGCGCCCATCGACTTCACGTCGGGCATGTACCGCGCCGCGTCGGCCGCGGCGGGGCCCCAGGTCAGACCCTTGACCTGGTACGGCGCCCCGTCGACGGTGAGCTGCCAGGCGCCCTGCGCTCCGGTGACCTTGACGACGCTGCCCGCGGCGTGCGCGGCGGGGGCGGGGAGGACCACCACGCAGGCCGCGAACAGGGCGGCGACGGCGACCGGGGCCGCGCGCCGGATTCCGACGGCCCGTCGCAGGACGGCGGAGAGCCGCGCGACTCGTCGGCGCACGGCGGGCAGGTGGACGGCCGGCCGGTGGACGGGTGGTCGGTCGACGGGTGGTCGATGTGCGGGTGGCTGGTGTGCGGGTGGTCGGCGCATGGGGTGCTGTCTCCTCGTGGGGGTGGCTGTGCGGGTGGGGATCTGGACGGGAGAGCGCTCTCCCGTAAGGGTGCGGTCCACCCCTACGGGAGAGCGGCCCGGATCAGGGCAGTTCGTAGTTCGCGTTCAGCGCCGCGCCCGCCTCGGGGTGCGTCTGGTCGTACCCACGGGCGTCACACTGGAGCCCGCCGATGACACAGTGCTGGACCAGGGCGTTCAGCGTGCGGTCGTCCCAGGCGTTGAAGAAGTCGTAGTGGAACGTGTGCCCCACCCCGCTCGCCAGCCTCACCTGTGACATATCACCGTTGACGGGCCAGGCCATCTTGAACTCGATCATCGGCAGCGCCACCGGATGCGAGGGCGGGCAGACGTCCTGGTTGGCGCCCTGCGCTCGCGGATAGGCCATATGGCTCTGGTGATCCGGTGTGTCCAGATACCGTCCGTCCCAGCAACTCGGCGCCTGGAAACGGAGATTGAGCTGGACATCCGGCCGGGCCGGGCAGGACGCGGGGAACTCGGTGTTCTTGTAGCTCTCCCCGCACTCCCAGCCCTCCACCCAGCCCCGGTGGTTGCGGAACTGCTCGGCGGTCTGCATCGGACTGCCGACGACGAAGCGCAGTCCCTTGGGGAACGGCCGCACCGAGCGGTAGTCGGTGACACCCGACTTGTAGTAGATGGTCTGCGGACCGACCGGCGCGACCGCGGTGTTCCCCTTGTACAGGGTCGGCATCCAGTACGCGGACTTGTCACCGGGCGCCTTGCACGCGGTGCCGCCGCCGCTCAGCGAAGCCGTGGTGCTGTTCGCGTCGGTCGTGTTGTTGCCCATGAAGGTGTGGTCGTGCGACTTGCCCGGCTGGCCGGGGTAAACGATCGGGTCGTCCGGCCGGGTGTGCGTCATGGAACAGTTCGCCTGGAACTCGTGGAAATACCGGGTCGGCGGGATCTCCGCGGACGGCACGACACCGGTCACCGGCGGATTGGCCGGAATATATCCGTCCCCGTCGGGATCGTCGCCGGACGGTACGGGGACGGCCGGGGCCATTCGGTGACCCGCGTGGGCCGCCTGGGCCGCCGCGGGCGGACCGGCCGCCTGTGGAGTGGCCTCGGCGGTCGCGGTGTCCGGTATCGCGATGAGCCCGAACGCCACCAGAGCAAGGGCGGTGGCGACAAGCAACGCGGACACCAGTGCGGTACTGCGGAATTCGCGCAATCTTTCGGCCATGCGGACCTCCATGCCGCTCTTCAGCCGCACCCGTCAGAGGGTGCGGTGGGGGGGAAGTGGAGCCGGAAGGTGCACCGCGGAGAGCCGGTCCCACAGCCGGTGAAGAACCCGGGATCACTGCGGGAGAGCGCTCTCCAAAGCGCTGTCAGTGTTACGCCGTCGCTGAGAGAGTGTCAATACTTCGTGAACGAGGCCCGGTCGAGGCACGCCGTACTCGTCTCGCGCTCACGCGCAGAACACGGCACGATGCGTCAGGTCCGGAATGTATGAGGTCCGGGCCCGCTTGACGACTGATGAACGGCCATGTCCGACGGTACGTACCGCTCCCCAGCGGGACCTACCGGCGGCGCGCGGCGCATCCTACGGATATCCAGGAGCACAGGACATGAGTGGAACTGCCCAGATCGGTGTCACGGGGCTCGCGGTCATGGGCCGCAATCTCGCCCGGAACTTCGCCCGGAACGGCTTCACGGTCGCGGTGCACAACCGCACCGCGTCGAAGACCCGTGCCCTGGTGGAGGAGTTCGGCGATGAGGGCACCTTTGTCGCCGCGGAGTCCGCGGCGGACTTCGTCGCGGCGCTGGAGCGGCCCCGCCGGCTGATCATCATGGTCAAGGCCGGCGCCCCGACCGATGCCGTGATCGAGGAGTTCGCCCCGCTGCTGGAGGAGGGCGACGTCATCATCGACGGCGGCAACGCCCACTTCGCCGACACCCGGCGCCGGGAGAAGGATCTGCGTGAGCGCGGTATCCACTTCGTCGGTGTGGGCATCTCGGGCGGCGAGGAGGGCGCGCTGCACGGACCGAGCATCATGCCGGGCGGCTCCGTCGAGTCGTACGCCTCGCTCGGCCCGCTGCTGGAGCGGATCGCCGCCAAGGCGCCCGACGGCGCGCCCACGGTGGCGCACATCGGCCCCGACGGCGCCGGCCACTTCGTGAAGATGGTGCACAACGGTATCGAGTACGCCGATATGCAGCTCATCGCCGAGGCGTACCACCTGCTGCGGGCCGTCGCGGGCTACTCCCCCGCCAAGATCGCCGAGACCTTCAGGACCTGGAACACCGGCCGGCTCGACTCGTATCTGATCGAGATCACGGCCGAGGTGCTCGCCCACACGGACGCGGCGACCGGGAAGCCGTTCGTGGACATCGTGACCGACCAGGCCGAGCAGAAGGGCACCGGCCGCTGGACCGTACAGATCGCCCTCGATCTGGGGGTGCCGGTCTCCGGTATCGCCGAGGCGGTCTTCGCGCGCTCGCTCTCCGGCCACGCCGGGCTGCGCGACGCGTCCCGCTCGCTGCCGGGCCCGACGGCGGCGCCGCTCTCCGAGGCGGACGCGGCGCGCTTCGCCGACCAGGTCGAGCAGGCGCTGTACGCGTCGAAGATCGTCTCGTACACCCAGGGCTTCCACCAGATCCAGGCGGGCAGCGACGAGTACGACTGGAACATCGACCTCGGTTCGGTCGCCTCGATCTGGCGGGCCGGGTGCATCATCCGTGCCGCGTTCCTCGACCGGATCCGCGAGGCCTACGACACTCAGCGCGAGCTGCCGAGTCTCCTCTCCGACAAGCAGTTCGCCGAGGAGATCGGCGCGGCGCAGGAGGACTGGCGCGCGGTGGTCGCCACGGCCGTGCACCAGGGGGTGCCGACGCCGGGCTTCGCCGCGGCGCTCTCGTACTACGACGCGCTGCGCGCCGACCGGCTGCCCGCCGCGCTCACCCAGGGGCAGCGGGACTTCTTCGGCGCGCACACCTACCGGCGCACGGACCGCGAGGGCTCGTTCCACACCCTCTGGGGCGGCGACCGCTCCGAGGTCTCGACCGACTAGGTCCTGTACGGCTCCGGTCAGCCGAGCGGCCCGGGTGCGGGTTCGGGTTCCGGCCCCGGTACGGGGTCGGGGCCCGGCGGCGGGCCCGGGATCGGGTCCGGCGGGGGCATGGGCGTGGGGCTCGGCGGCGGCGTCGGGTGCGGCGGCGGTGTGGGCATCGGCGGTGGACCGGGCGGCACCGGATCCGGGCCGGGCCGCGGCGGGATGGGTGCGGGCGGTACCGGATCGGGGTGAACGGGGTCCGGATTCGGGCTGGTCATGGCCTTGCCTCCCGTGGTGCGGGCGTTGTGCGTTCTCACTGTCTCCCGGTGCGCGTGCCCACGCGCGCCGGGTCCACGCGTGATCCGGCCGGTACGGGCCGCACGTCCGCGCGGGGGCGTCCCGCGCGGACGACGTCCACGAGACGCAGCCGGGACGCCCGTGGGCAGCCGCACAGGCCGTACGCACCGTCGTACGCGGCCGATACGCGCCGACACACCGGGCCGTCGGACGGACCGGGCGCGGTGCCCGGGGCCGCGGTGCCGAACACGGTGTCCGGCGCGCGCACTCGGCCACCGGTGCGGCGCCCGGAGCGCGCCCGGCCGCTTCACGCCCGGCGTCAGATCGCGGCCGCCGCGGCGGCCGCCGCGTTCAGCCCCGGGCGCGGGCTGGAGAAGACCGGAAGGGCGCAGGTCGTACGGTCCGCCGCGTCGGCCATCGAGGCCTGCGCCAGCACGACCACATCCGCGCCGGTGATCTCGTCCACCACCGCGGCCACCGCGTTCAGATAGCCGTCCTGATCGCCCGCCTCGAAGCGCTCCCAGGCGCCCTCGACCAGCACCATCCGCAGGTCGACCGGGCGTCCGGCGGCCTCCTGGCGGATCAGCGCGGCCGTCGGTTCCAGTGTGCTCTCCAGGGCGGCGACCACGACGACCCGGCCGGCCGCGGCGGCCGCCGCGGCCATCGGCCGGTCGACCCGCAGTACGGGGATCCCGAGCGCCGCACCGGTCTTCTCGGCGACCTCACCGATGGTCGAGCAGGTGCAGAGCACGGCGGCCGAGCCCTCGGCGACAGCGGCGGTGAGCACCGCCTCGACATCGGCCGCCACGGATTCCGGGCCCTCGGCCCTCGCCCTGCTGAGCAGGGACTCCTCGACGACATGGCGCAGGACGAGTCCCGGATGGTCCATGTCCCGCAGGGCGTCGAAGACCGGGACATGGACCGGGGAGGTATGCAGCAGAGTCAGCATGATCGCGATGCTAGGACAGGACCGCACGCCGAGTCCGGCAATGTTCGCCCGACAGGACGAAGAGTGACAGAAGGGGTCTGCCGGAGGGACGTGAACGCCGTCAGGCGCCCGCCGCCTCTCCGCGGCTCTCCCCGTTCTCCCCGCCCTCCCGCGCGTCGAGCGCGGCCTTCAGCAGCTCCCGCGCGTTCTCGACCGCCTCGGCCGGGGCCTCCGGGGCCTCCTCGGGATGGCGCTGTGCCCATCGCGCGGCATACGGGCAGATCGGGACGACCGGCAGGCCCTCGCGCCCGGCCGTCGCGTACAGCTCGCGCACCAGCGCGCCCGCGATGCCCTTGCCCTCGTGCCCCTCCTCCACCACGGTGTGCACGGCGACCAGCGCTCCGGGCGACTCCTCCGTGGCCTCCATGGCGAGATACACGACGGAGCCGACGGCCCGGCCGTTCTCGTACGCCTCCAGACGCCCCTCGGACCGGTTGTCCCGGATGTCGAGATCTGACATGACGGTGGGTTCTCCCTGCTCCTGGTGGGGCGCCGCCGCTTCAGCCCGCGACGGCGTGCGGTGCGCGTACGGTACGGCCGCCCGGCACGGGAGCGGACGCGTCGCCGCCCACCGCCACCACGCGGTTGTCCGCACCGACATGGACGACGCTCGGGATGAACGCGCGCGCCTCGGCATCGTCCATCTGGGCATAGCTGATGAGGATCACCAGATCGCCGGGGTGGACGAGATGCGCGGCGGCGCCGTTGATCCCGATGACCCCGGACCCGCGCTCACCCTCGATGACATAGGTCTCCAGCCGGGCACCGTTGTCGATGTCCACGATGTGCACCAGCTCACCGGGCAGCAGATCGGCGGCCTCCATCAGCTCGGCGTCCACCGTGACGGAGCCGACGTAATGGAGATCCGCGTGGGTCACGGTGGCCCGGTGAATCTTCGACTTGAACATGGTACGCACCATCGAGGCACTCCTGAATGTAGGCTCCCTGCCCGCGTTCTCGCAGGTCAAGGGCGACTCCACACTCTATAACGCATCGTGTGCCGGGGCAGCTTCCGCACGTCACCGCCGGTGCGGTCAGCGGCGCCGCAGCGACGGGTCGAGCAGGGCGGGCGGAGTGTCGAACTTCTCGTGCGGGGCGAGGTCGGTGCCCGGAGCGACGACCTCGTCGATGGCGTCGAGCACGTCGGCGGAGAGCACGGTGTCCGCGGCGGCGAGCTGCGAGCGCAGGTGGTCCAGCGTGCGAGGACCGATGATCGCGCTGGTCACGGCGGGGTGCGCGGTCACGAAACCGAGCGCGAGCTGGATCATCGTGAGACCGGCCTCGTCGGCGACCTTGGCGAGTCGCTCGACCGCGTCCAGCCTGGCCCGGTTGGACGGGACGGTGATGTCGAAACGGTCCGGCATGAACGTCGAGCGGCTGGTGGTGATGTCCCGGCCCTCGCGGATCGCGCCCGACAGCCAGCCCGAGGCCAGCGGGCTCCACACCAGCACACCGAGGCCGTACTCCTCGGTCACGGGCAGGACGTCGGTCTCGATCCCGCGCTGCAGGATCGAGTAGCTGGGCTGTTCGGTGACGTAACGGCTCAGACGGCCGTCCCGGGCGGCCCACTCCGCCTGCACGAGGCGGTACGCAGGGAAGGTCGAGGAGCCGAAGTAGCGTATCTTCCCCGCGCGTTGCAGGTCGGTCAGGGCCGACAGCGTCTCCTCGTCGCCGGTACTCGGGTCCCACCGGTGGATCTGGTAGAGATCGACGTGGTCGACACCGAGGCGGCGCAGGCTGTTGTCCAGCTCGGTGACCAGCCAGCGGCGCGAGGCGCCGCGGTGGTTGCGCTCGTCACCCATGGGCATGCCCGCCTTCGTGGCCAGCACGATGTCGTCGCGGCGTCCGGCGATGGCCCGGCCGACCATCTCCTCCGACTCGCCGCCGCTGTAGATGTCTGCCGTATCGATGAGGTTGATCCCGGCCTCAAGGGCGGCGTCGACGACGGCGGTGGCCTCGTCCTGGGTGGTGCGCCCGATGGCGCCGAAGTTCATCGCGCCGAGCGCGAGCGAGCTGACCTGTACACCGGTGCGGCCCAAGGTGCGGTACTGCATGACAGCGTTCCTCCATCGCGGGTGAGCTGTGGTGGCAATGCGTGGCTTGGCCGTCTGCTTCCTGCTCTGGCATCATAAGCAAACGGAACCTTGTTCCGATAAAGATACGGAACGCTGTTCCGTTTGGCAAACCCGGTGAGGGAAGGACGGCGCGGTGAACGACGGCGACGGGGGCGCGGGGCATACGGCCCGGCCCAAACGGGCGGACGCCCGGCGCAACAAGGAGACTCTGCTCGACGCGGCCGCCGCGATCTTCGTCACGTCGGGCGTGGAAGCGCCGGTACGCGACATCGCGGCCAGGGCCGGCGTCGGGACGGGCACGATCTACCGCCACTTCCCGACGCGGGCGGATCTCATCATCGCCGTCTACCGGCACCAGGTCGAGGCGTGCGCCGAGGCCGGGCCGATCCTGCTGGCGACCTGCGCGACCCCTCACGCCGCGCTGGGGCGATGGATCAATCTCTTCGTGGATTTCCTGGTCACCAAGCACGGACTCGCGGCCGCGCTGCAGTCCGACGACGCCGGCTTCGACACGCTGCACGCCTACTTCCTGGACCGGCTCGTGCCCGTGTGTGCCGAGCTGCTCGAAGCCGCGGCCGCCGCCGGCGAGATCCGGTCCGACATGGACGCCCTGGAACTCATGCGCGGCGTCGGGAATCTCTGCGTCGGCGCGGACAGCGATCCCCGCTACGACGCGCGCCGACTGGTCGAACTCCTCATCGCGGGACTGCGCCTACCGCGCTAGGCCGGACAGGACCCTGGCCGTCGCATGTACCGGAACACCGTTCAGGAATCCGGAACACCGTTCCCGCAACTCTCTTCCGCACCTGCGGCCATTTCCCACATACGGAACCAGGTTCCGGATGTTGGTCAGGTGTGCGGCACTCCGCCGCTTCGTGAAGGGGTTGTCGGTCGTCCGGCCACGGCGGACGACAAAAAACAATGGAAAGGAGATCCGCTCTCCTTTCCGTGCTCAACGTATAGCGCACCGGGGGGCTTGCGGCAAGGCCCGGGTCGTACCGCAGAATCGCCGACCGAGGCCGGAACCTGCGGAAACGGGGAGTCGCGAAGTGCGTGTGGTGTTGTCGACGTATGGGTCGCGGTATGGGTCGCGCGGGGATGTCGAACCGCTGGTGGCGGCCGGCCTGACGCGGGTCGCCGCGCGGCCGGTGGCCGAGAAGCCGGGCATCCGTTACGTCTTCGCGAGCCGCCAGCCGGTCACCCCGCCGTCGCCGCACCACCCGCCGTCGCCGCGGCGGGGCAGGCCGTTCCCACCGGAGGTGACCGACAACCGGGTGCCGACGGCCGCCCAGGGCCGGGGCGCCTCGGGTGGTCGTACCCCAGCCGGTGACCAGCCATACTGGGCCCGCAGGGTGGCCGGTCCGGGTACCGGCACGGCACACGACGGTCCGGTCCCGGCCACCGAGTCACTGTCAGCCGCGCTCAGGACCACTCTCATCCCCGGGACCCGCGCACGAGCGACCGCCGTTGCCGCCACCAGGCTCGTCACGCCGGTCCGGACGCCCTGCCACGCGCCATGGTCGCGAGCGACCTCAGATCGGAGCTGCTGACGTGAACCCCCTGACTGCCAGCGCGTTTGACCTTCCCGACCGCCTCTCCCCCAAGGCCGACCCGGCGCTGATCGCCGGTGACGAAGAGCACTTCGCGGCCGTCGCGGAGTGCCTCGCGCAGTCGATCGCCGAACTGTCCGACCGCCTCGACGCCGAGCGCAGGGCACCCGGCGGCGCGGGCCGGCAGGCGTTGGACCGGGATGTGGAGATCCACCGGCTGACCGCCCGCCTGCGCGCACTGCGCCGCTTCGGTCTGGACCTGTGCCTCGGACATATGGTCGGCGCGGACGATCCGGAGCCCATGTACATCGGCCGGCTTGGTCTTACGGACAGCGCGGGTCGCCGGCTGCTGCTCGACTGGCGCTCCCCCGCGGCCGAGCCGTTCTTCGGAGCCACCCACGCCAATCCGATGGGTCTGGCGAGCCGCCGCAGATATCGCTGGACCCGCGGCCGGATCAACGACTACTGGGACGAGGTGTTCACCTCGGACGGGTTCGCCGGGCATGCCGCGCTCGACGACCAGTCCGCCTTCATCGCCAGCCTGGGCGGCAACCGTTCGGCACGGATGCGGGACGTGCTCGGCACCATCCAGGCCGACCAGGACGCCATCATCCGCGCGGGATCCCGCGGCGCTCTCGTCGTCGACGGCGGTCCGGGTACGGGGAAGACCGTCGTCGCCCTGCACCGCTCCGCCTACCTCCTCTACTCCGACCCCCGTCTCGGCCACCGCCGCGGCGGCGTGCTGTTCGTCGGTCCGCACCAGCCCTATCTGGGCTATGTCGCCGACGTCCTCCCCAGCCTCGGCGAGGAGGGCGTGCAGACCTGCACCCTGCGGGACCTCGTCGCCGAGGGAGCCTCGGCGGCGACCGAGACCGACCCGGAGGTGGCCCTCCTGAAGTCGTCCGCGAACCTGGTGAAGGCGATCGAGACGGCCGTCAGGTTCTACGAGGAGCCGCCCGCCAAGGGGATGACGGTCACGACCCACTGGTCCGACATCCAGCTGAGCGCCGACGACTGGGCCGTGGCGTTCGAAGCGGCGGAACCCGGTACTCCGCACAACGACGCGCGCGACCAGGTCTGGGAGAAGCTGCTCACGATCCTGGTGGACAAGCACGAGGGCGACGCCCCGGAAGCCCTGCTCCGCAAGTCGCTGTCGCGGAACAGGGAACTGCTCACGGCCTTCAACCGCGCGTGGCCGCTGATCGAGGCGGCCGACCTCGTCGGAGACCTGTGGTCCGTACCCGCCTATCTGCGCAAGTGCGCTCCCTGGCTCGGCCCCGACGACGTCCGGCGGCTGCGGCGCGAGGACGCCCAGGGCTGGACGGTGTCCGACCTGCCGCTCCTCGACGCGGCACGGCAGCGGCTCGGCGACCCGGAGTCATCGCTGCGCGAGCGGCGGCGCAAGGCCACTGTCGCCGCCGAACGCGAGCACATGGCCAAGGTCGTCGACGCCCTGCTCCAGGCCGACGACGACGGTGAGGGCGCGGTGACCATGCTGCACGGGCAGGACATGCGGGACACCCTCGTCGACGAGTCCGTGTCGCCCGGCATCGAACCGGATCTGCTCGCCGGTCCGTTCGCGCACATCGTCGTGGACGAGGCCCAGGAACTGACCGACGCGGAGTGGCAGATGCTGCTGCTCCGGTGCCCGTCCCGGAGCTTCACCATCGTCGGGGACCGTGCCCAGGCCCGGCACGGGTTCACGGAGTCGTGGCGGGAGCGGCTGGAGCGGATCGGGTTCGACCGGATCAACCTGGCCACCCTGAGCATCAACTACCGGACGCCCGAGGAGATCATGGCGGAGGCCGAGCCGGTCATCCGGGCAGTGCTCCCGGACGCCAACGTGCCGACCTCCATCCGCGGCGGCGGCATCCCCGTCGTCCACGGATCCGCCTCGGATCTGAGCTCGGTCCTCGACACCTGGCTCGCCGCGCATGCCGACGGGACCGCCTGCGTCATCGGCGATCCCGCGTTCCGGACGGCGTCCCGCGTCCGGTCGCTGACCCCGGAGCTGTCGAAAGGACTTGAGTTCGACCTGGTCGTCCTCATCGACCCGGAGACGTTCGGCGAGGGCATCGAAGGAGCGGTCGACCGCTATGTCGCGATGACCCGGGCGACCAGGCAACTCGTCATCCTCACCAGCTCCTGACGAGCTCCTGACGCCGGCCGGACACGGACACCCGGGACATCGGCGCGAGCGGCTGCCGTGCTCGGCGCCCTGGAGCTGTCGCGCCCCCTTCGCCTTGCCCCGGGCGCCGTTGAGCGGTCAGGCGGACGGGGTGGCGAAGTAGTGGCCCTTGTCGAGGTCTTCGACGAGCCCGAGCTGGACCGGGCGCCACCCCAGCAGTTCGCGGGTGCGCGCGCTGGAGCTGGGGCTGTCCAAGCCGAGGAAGGCGGCCAGCCAGGTGAAGTGCCCGGCCGCGTCGTCGGGGGAGACCGAGGCCACGGGCACGCCGAGATGACGCCCGATCACCTCGGCGACGGTACGGATCGGTACGCCCTCGTCCGCCACCGCGTGCAGCGTGGAGCCGGCCGGAGCACTCTCCAGCGCCAGCCGGAAGAGGTGTGCGGCGTCGGACCGGTGCACAGCGGCCCAGCGGTTGGCGCCGTCGCCTATGTAGCCGGAGACACCCTTCTCGCGGGCGACGGCGACCACGGTGGCGATGAAGCCCTGGTCCCCGTCGCCGTGCACGGTCGGAGGAAGCCGTACGACCGACGAGCGGACGCCACGGTCCGCGAGGGCGACCGTCGCGCGCGCGTTGGCCTGCCGCTTGGCCGGGCCGCCGGTCAGATGGGCGTCTGCCGGGCCGGACGCCTGCCCGTCCTGCCCGTCCTGCTCGGTCGCGAGCCGCCCCGGCGCCAGCCCGGCCATCCCGGAGGCGATGAGGAACGGGCGGCCGGTGCCGGCGAGCGCCTCGCCGAACGTGTCGATGACGCGCCGGTCCGCGTCGGCGGCCTCCTCGAAGCCGCCGCTGAACGCGATGTCGTGCTTGAAGGCGAGATGGATCACGCCGTCGGACTCGGCGGCCGCGCCGCGCAGGGTGTCGAGATCGTCGAGCGTGCCGCGGCGCACCTCCGCGCCGGCCTCGGTGAGGGCGGCGGCCGAGGCGTCCGCGCGGGCGAGCCCGACGACCTGGTGGCCGGCACCGATGAGCTCCGGGACAACGGCTGAACCGATCCAGCCGGACGCGCCGGTGATGAACACACGCATGAGGAGAACCTCCGGGTAGGTCGGCCTGTCCTCGCCGCGGGGTACCGGGTACCGGGGGTACCGGGACACGGAAGGTGCGGCGGAGAAGGCCATGTCAGTAACTGACATCAACCGTAGCACTGGATGTCAGTCACTGCCATCACGTAGAGTCGGGGCTATGGCTCGATGGGAACCGAACGCGCGCGGGCGGCTCGAACAGGCGGCGCTGGACCTCTTCAGCGAGCGCGGGTTCGAGCAGACCACCACCGCGCAGATCGCCGAACGCGCCGGGCTCACCGAGCGCACGTTCTTCCGGCACTACGCCGACAAGCGCGAGGTGCTGTTCGGAGGTTCGCGCGCGCTGGAGGAGGTCTTCGTGGACACCCTCGGCGGCACTCCGGAGACGGCCGCGCCGATCGACGCGATGGCCTCCACGCTGGAGACCGTCGCCGCCTTCTTCGCGGATCGCCACGAGTTCGCCCGGCGGCGTCAGGCCGTCATCATGGCGAACGCGGAGCTGCGCGAGCGCGAGCTGATCAAGCTCGCGTCGCTGTCGGCGGCGCTCGCCGCCACGCTCCGTCGACGCGGCGTCAAGGATCCCGCCGCGAGCCTCACGGCGGAGGCGGGCATCGCCGTCTTCAAGGTCGGGTTCGAGCGCTGGGTCGGTGAGAACGGGGAACGCGGTCTGGCGGACTTCTTGCGGGAGTCGCTCGACGAACTCAAAGTGGTGGCCGCGGGCGCGTGACCGCGAGGCCGGACCGGACGACGAGGGGCCAGGCCAGGCCAGGCCAGAAGAGTGGAATCAGTCGCTGTCCTCCCCGGCGGCGAGTCGCCGGGCCTCGCGCCGGCCCGCGTAGCGCTCCTTGCGGTTCTCGGCGCGGTTCATCTCCCCCAACTCCTTCTTGGCGGCACGCCCGTTGGGCCCCGAACAGCACGTCCGGCCGAACTCGGCGTGTTCCCACCGGCAGCGTGTGCCTGTGTCCTCCCGCGTCGGGTTCGGCGGCAGATCGCAGCCGCCGTAGCGGTGATCGTGGGCCGGCCGGGGGTTGTGCTCCGCACGGCGCACCCACATCGGTTTCGTCCTGTCGGTACGGGACATCTCGTTCCTCACGGAACCCGCCGCCCTTGCTCCCGGACTCTCCGGGCGGGCGGCTAGGTCGACCACTTCACGGCCCACGCTCCTTCCTCGTCCATGGCACCGGCCGGGCGGAATCCGGCTCCCCCCATAGGACGCTGCCCCTCGTATGACGCTGCCCCTGCCGCCGGGGTTGCCCGCGCGGACGGCCGGTCCTCCGTCATCCCTCTCGTTCCAGATGGCGTTTGAGAACCACCGGCAGGACCAGCCAGCAGCACGCGAACCACAGCAGGACGACGGCCGCGACGGCCCAGGCGTAGCCGGATCCCAGTGCGACCCGGAGCAGCAGGAGTACCGCGCAGGCGATGGCGGCGAAGAGCAGGGCGATACCGGTCCCGAGCAGCCGCCCTGTCGTACGGACGAGTTGGGGCTTGCGTCGGTGCCCGGCCAGCATGCGGTGTACGGAGACCGGGGCGATCAGCGCTCCGGTGGCCAGCGCCCCGAACACCACGGTGACCGCATAGAGGTTCTTGTCGAACCAGCCCAGCCGCGCGAAACGCGGTGTGAAGGCGACGCTGAGCAGAAAGCCGAACAGGATCTGCGCTCCCGTCTGCGCCACCCGCACTTCCTGGAGCATCTCGCCCCACTGGCGGTCCGCCCGCCGCTCCGGGCTCTCGTGCCGTGCGAAGCCGTGGGACCGGTCCTCCTCCGCGGCGGTATCGCCCTCCGGCCGTCCCTCGTCGTCTGCCATGGCCCTCCTCGGGAACCCCACGACGGCATCGCCGACGGCGGGCCCGTCCTCGTCCCGTATCCGCATGTAAGCGCGTGGCCGCCGCTCGTACCACCCGGTGGGCGCAAGTGGCCGCAGCGCTCCGCCGGGACCGCCCCCGTGAGCCCATCGGCACCGTCCGCAGCAGACGTATCCATGGAGATCCGATCAATGTGCGCACAGGACGGCGGAATAGTTCTGCGCGGCTACTTGACGGCCTGAAACCTCCGATGTTCACTGCATGTTGCGAACATGTCACCTTGCTGCTTCCTGGAGCACCGTGCCGATCAGGTGTTTCCCGCGCCATAGCGAACCCGTACGCCCCCCTGCCTTTCGGCACCCCCTCGCCACTCGTGGGAGTGACACACGATGAGACCCAACCGAATAGTCGTATTCGTCCTCGCTGTCGGCTGTCTGCTGAGCGGTCTCGCCGGCGGTCCGGCGTCCGCGTCGACCACCGACGCCGCGTTCAACAACGCGACCGGCGCGCTGAACGTCGACTACGCCAGCTATCTCTCCAAGCACGACATCGTCTACAACCGGCCCAACACCAACCCCGATTACGGACTGACCGTCGGCAACGGCCGTATCGGTGCCATGGCATGGCAGAACAACGGTCTGTCCATGCAGGTGTCCGGGGTCGACACCTCCCAGCAGACCGCGTTCGGCGGCGGGCTGCTCAATCTGGCCACCACCCCGGCGATGGACAGTGGGTACTCCACCTACCAGCAGCGGCTCTCGCTGTACGACGGGACACTCACCACCAAGTACGACAACAACCGGACCGTCACCGTCATGGGTTCCCCGAACTCCGAGGTGATGGGCATCCATGTGGACGACACACGGAGCGGGGTGTCCAGCATCGCGCTGGACCTGAGCCTGTGGGATGTGAGCCAGCTCGGGAACAGCGGTGACGTACCCAATCTCGACACCTGGAAGACGGTGTCCACCTACGCCGACTCCAGCGGCGCGGGACTGAGCCGTGGCCAGGCCGATCCGCAGAAATTCGGTTACACCCTGGCCGCGACCGTGGAAGGCGCCGCGTACTCCGCGCAGGTCGTCGACGGCCGCAAGGTACGGCTGACGATCACACCGTCCAGCAGCTACACGATCTGGTTCACCGCGAGCAGCCGGGTCAACGCCCCCGGCAACGACTCGGTCACCCAGGCCAAGAACGCGCTGAACTCGGTGAAGGGCACGGGCTACACGACCACCCTGAACAACTACCGCAACTGGTGGCACGCGTTCTGGGAGAAGTCGTTCGTGCAGTACTCCAACGGGTCCCGTGAAGCGGACTACATGGAGAACGTCTACTACCTCAGCACGTACATGATCGCCGCCGGCGGATACGCGAACTATCCGTTCCACTTCATCAACGGCACCTTCCGGGCCACCGGGGACGCGACGAAGTGGAGCAACTCGTACTGGTACTGGAACCAACGGGACGTCTACAACTCGTTCCTGGCCTCCAACCACGCCGATCTGTTCAGCGGGTTCAACAAGCTGTACAGCCGGAACTTCGACGCGCTCAAGGCGTACACCCGGACCAGATACAACGTGGACGGGATCTGGGTACCGGAGACCATGGGCTGGGACGGCAACGCCCGGGGCACGGTCAACAGCGACTACACCAAGAACATCTGGTCGACCGGCGCCGAAGCCGCGTACAACATGTATCTCCAGGCCAAGTACACCAACGACACCAACTATCTGCGGAACACGGCCTATCCGTTCATGCGTGAGGTCGCCAAGTTCTACGCGGCGAAGCTCTCGTACGACAGCGGCACCGGCAAGTACTACGTGGCCACGTCCAATTCGCACGAGACCTACTGGAACGTGCCCAACGCGATCACCGATCTGGCCGCCGTACGCACCCTGTTCCCGCTGGCCATCCAGACCGGCGCCGATCTGGGTCTGGACGCCGATCTGCGTCCGCAGTGGCAGCGGATCGTGGACAATCTGATCGCGTATCCGTCGGACGCGAACGTGTATCTGCCGCACACTCCCCCGATAGCGCAGACACGCAACAACGAGAACGTGGCCGCCGAGCTGATCTGGCCGTACGACCTCACCGGGATCGGCTACCCCGACCAGCAGAAGGCCATCAACACCTGGAACGCCCGGCCGTTCCCGTACGGCAACGTATGGGCGAACGACGCGGTCCAGGCCGCCAGGCTCGGCCTCGGGGACCAGACGTTCCAGGGCATGAAGACCATGCTGCGCCAGTACCAGAACTATCCGAACGGTCTGACGGCCAACACCAACGGTGTCTTCGAGTATCTCGGGGTGCATCTGACGGCGACGAACGAGTCGCTGCTCCAGTCGTACAACGACAAGATCCGGGTCTTCCCCGCCGTGCCCTCGGACTCCTCGTTCGTCGGCAAGTTCAGTCTGCTGGCCAAGGGCGGCTTCCTCGTCAGCTCGGAGCGCGAGGCGGGCGAGATCAAGTACGTGGGGCTGAAGAGCCAGTACGGCAACAGCACCCGGATCGTGAACCCGTGGGGTACGCAGCAGGTCCGCGTCCGCCGGGTCTCCGACAACGCGACCGTACTGACCACGAGCGCCGCCGAGTTCGCGCTCAGCACCTCGGCCAACACGGTGTACGTCGTCGAGCGCACGGCCAAGCCGCTCAGCTCGTACACCTCCACCCGGCTCACCGGGACGGCCAACCAGGACGCGAAGTCCCTGGCGAACACCAACTCCACGCTCGGCCTCGGCTCGACGGCGAACCCGATGGTCAACAACACGGCGGTGACCTACGACAGCAACTGGTACCTGACGACCAACCGCGGCTACGGCGACTACAACGACGACACCCATCACAGCAACACGGTGGGGGCGACGGCCCAGTACACCTTCACCGGCACCGGGATCCAGTACCTCTCCGAACGCAACGGTGACATGGGGACGGTGGACGTCTATCTGGACAACGCCTTCCAGGCGACGGTCGATCTGAGAATCACCGGCGCCCGGCAGGCCCAGCAGACCGTCTGGCAGAGATCCGGGCTCTCCCGGGGCTCGCACACCATCAGGATCGTCAACAGGAGCACAGCGGTCGGCATGATCGACGCCTTCCGCATCACTCCGTAACCGCGGAGAACCCGGGCGGGACGCGTCGTCGTGAGGTGACGCGTCCTCCCCGGTGGAGGGGCGGTGGCCAGGGCGGCGGCCACCGCCCCTTCTCGCTGCCCCTCACTGTCCGGCGGGCTCGCCGGCCCCCTCACTGTCCGACGGGGGCGTCCTCGTCACTCTCCCGGGCAGCCGCCGCCATGCCCCTGGCCCGCTTCCCGATGACCAGTGCCGCACCCGCGGCGCTGGCCGCGAAGGCGACGGGGACCATCCACCGCTGGTCGAACCGGTGACAGGTGACATGGTCCAGCGAGTAGCGGCCGGCGCCCATGAGACCGACGGAGGCCGCGGTCCAGCCGAGAAGGCCCGGAAACTCGAATCCGCCGGACTGGCCGAAGAAGCCGTTGGGAAAGTGCACCGCCGACGCGCCCGCCATACCGCCGGCCGCCGCCGCCCCGGCCGCCGGGGTGGCCAGCCCCAGGGCGAGCAGCAGACCGCCTCCGGCCTCGGCGAGTCCCGAGGCGATCGCGCTCGGTCTGCCGGGCTTGTAGCCCATGGCCTCCATCCCCTGCGCGGTCCCGCCGATCCCCGCGCCGCCGAACCAGCCGAAGAGCTTCTGGCCGCCGTGTGCGGCGAGCACGGCTCCGACGCCGAGCCGCAGGGTGAGCAGTCCGAGGTCACGTCGGTTCACACAGGTCATGGCGGGCTCCGGGGTGTGGGGGCGTCAGGCGTGCCGAGGAGTACGGACGTACGACTCCACTCTCGGTGGAGGGGCACGCGAGGGGGCAGCGTTGCTGGGCCGTACGGGTCGCCCCGATACACCCACCCCTCCTTATGTCACCTTGACGATAAGCGGAGAATCTCGATATCGTCGCCATGACGAAAAGGGAAGAGGCAAAGAGAAAGAGGGGGACCCTTCCATGGCCGACATCACCCGCCGTCTCGGCCGGCGCCATCTCCGCTCCGCGCCCACCGCCCATGTCCGCCACCACCGGCGCGGCCGGCTCGTGCACGACGGGCCCGGACTGAGTTTCTGGTTCCGGGCGCTGACCGCCGCGCTCTCCGAAGTCCCCGTCGACGACCGCGAGCTGGCGATGGCCTTCCACGCGCGTACGGCCGACTTCCAGGACGTCACCGTGCAGTCCACCGTGACCTACCGGATCAGCGATCCGGCCGTCGCCGCCGCCCGTATCGACTTCTCCATCGACCCGGACAGCGGGATCTGGCGGGGCGCGCCGCTGGAGCAGATCGCCACCCTGCTCACCGAGACCGCCCAGCAGCACGCACTCGACGTGCTGGCCCGTACGCCGCTCTCGGTGGCCCTGGCGGACGGGGTCGCGGCGGTGCGCGAGCGGATCTCCGAGGGGCTCGGCGCGGAACCGCGGCTGCCCGCCACCGGTATCGAGGTGGTGGCGGTACGGGTCGTCGCCGTCCGCCCCGAGCCCGAGGTGGAGCGCGCGTTGCGCACCCCCGCCAGGGAGCAGATCCAGCAGGAGGCGGACCGGGCCACCTACGAGCGCAGAGCCGTGGCCGTCGAACGCGAGCGGACCATCGCCGAGAACGAACTCGCGAGCAGGATCGAACTGGCCCGCAGGGAGGAGCGGTTGGTCGAGCAGCACGGCACCAACGCCCGTCGTGAGGCCGAGGAGAGCGCCGCCGCCGACGCGGTACGGGCGGAGGCGGAGGCGCTGCGCACCGTACGGCTGGCCAGGGCGAAGGCCGAGGCCGGGCGGGAGACCGGCGAGGCACGGGCCGCCGCCCAGTCCGCCTGGCTGCGGGTGCACGCCGAGGTGGACGCCGCCACCCTGCACGCCCTGGCCGCCACGCGGCTCGCGGAGAATCTGCCGCGCGTCGAGAGCGTCACCCTCTCCCCCGATGTGCTCACCGGTCTGCTGGCCAGGCTGGGCCGGCCGAGCGGGGACGCGGCGTGAGTCTCGCGCCCCGCGCGGTGCTGGTCCACCGCACCAGTGAGTACGAGGAGCTGCTCGCCCGGCACGGCACCCATGGCCAGGC
Organism: Streptomyces sp. NBC_00872; assembly: GCF_045161915.1. Taxonomy (NCBI): domain Bacteria; kingdom Bacillati; phylum Actinomycetota; class Actinomycetes; order Kitasatosporales; family Streptomycetaceae; genus Streptomyces; species Streptomyces sp. NBC_00872. The sequence continues at coordinate 926,492 of NZ_CP108806.1, forward strand.
CGCCTTCTTCCTCTCCTCGCGCGGCCGGTCCGTCGTGGAGGTCGCGGAGCGGCACCACCGGGCGCGCCGGGCGCTGGCCGAGGTGGCGGCGGCGGTACCGCCGCGCTGGCGGCAGGCCCGGGTGGAGCGCGCGGATCTGGACCGGTTTCTCTTCGCGCCCGAGGATGTGGTGGTCGTGGTGGGGCAGGACGGTCTGGTCGCCAACGCCGCCAAGTATCTGTCGGGCCAGCCGGTGGTGGGGATCGACACGGACCCGGGACGCAATCCCGGTGTGCTGGTGCGCCATCGGGCCGCCGACGCGCCCGCGCTGCTGCGGGCGGCCACCGCCGGCGGGGGCTCCGTCGACGAGCTGACCATGGCGGAGGCCGTCACCGACGACGCGCAGCGGCTCCTCGCGCTCAACGAGATCTACCTCGGCCGGCCGGACCACAGGACGGCCCGCTACCAGCTCGGTCCCGACGAGGAGAACGGCCCGGCCGAGTCCCAGGCGTCGTCCGGGGTACTGGTCGGCACCGGCACGGGCGCCACCGGCTGGCTGAGCTCGCTGCGGCGCGAGCGCGGCGGCGGGCCCCCGCTCCCGGGGCCCGCCGAACCCCGGCTGATCTGGTACGTACGGGAGGCCTGGCCCTCCCCGGTCACCGGCACCTCGCTGGTGGAAGGGGTGCTGACCGCCACGGAACGGCTCCGGATCACCGTCGAGTCCGACCGGCTGGTCGCCTTCGGGGACGGTATGGAGAGCGACGCCCTGGAGCTGACCTGGGGACAGACGGTCCGGGTGGGCAGATCCGCCACCTCGCTGCGGCTGCTCGGGTGAGCGCGCCCCTCGGCCCGGCCGCCTCGTCCCTCCCGTCCCCCAGCCCCCGGTCCCCCAGCCCCCTCGGTCTCCCAGCCCCGTCGCACCTCGTCCCCGCAGGTGCGGCGCCAGGGGGCGAGTGGGAGCGTCAACCCCCCGGCGCGGCAAGGGTGTTACCTGGCGCAGCGCAGGCTGCGCAGATCGATGGCGTCGGCCATGACCTTCATCCCCGCGTCGTTCGGGTGCAGATGGTCCCCGCTGTCGTACGCGGGCAGGATCTTCGCCGGGGCCGCGGGGTCCTTGACCGCCGCGTCGAAGTCCACGACCGCGTCGAAGGCGCCGCTGCCCCGGATGAAGGCGTTGACCTCCTGGCGTATGGCCTCACCGCCCGCGTTCCACTCGTACCAGCCCTCGTACGGCATGACGGTGGCTCCGGCCACACAGACCCCGGCGGCATGGCTGCGCTCGATGATCCGGCGGTATGCGTCGATCAGCTGGGCGGCCGTGGGCGCGGGCGTGGCCTTGATGTCGTTGACGCCTTCGAGCAGGATCACCGTACGCAGCCCGCGCTGTGACAGCACATCACGGTCCAGCCGCTTCAGCGCGCTCACCCCGGCGCCGTCCGAGAGGACCTTGTTGCCGGAGATCCCCTCGTTGGCGACGCCCTTGAGCGTGCTCCTGGGATCGTTCCGCAGCCGTCCCGCGAGGAAGTCGGGCCAGCGGCGATTGGCGTTCGCGGTCGAGATGGCGCCGTCGGTGATCGAGTCCCCGAGTGCCACGACGGCTCCCGTGCCGCTCGGGGCGTCGACCACCACCGCGTCCACATAGAAGCGGAAACCCGTCTGCTGGGTGAAGGCGGCGGCGGACTCCTCGGCCGCGTGATCCCCGGCGGGTGCGATGTAGGAGGTCTGCAGCCCCATCCGGTGGCCGGTGGCCGTACCGGCCGCGTTCCGCACGTACACGCTGACGGCGAGATCGGACTGCGGAGCCACGGTGCCCGGCAGCGGATCGCTGTAGACGGAGCCGCCCGGCGCGACGGTGACGGAGGCGGCGCCGCCGAAGGACAGCGCGCGGTTGGTGCCGGCGGCCACGGCGGCGCCGGATCCCCGTACCCCGGCGTAGGCGCGGCCGAAGGTCACCGGCTGCTCGCCGAAGGCGTTGGAGAGCCGGACGCGCAGACCGCTGCCGCCCGCGCTGGTACGCACGACGATCCGGTGCGTCTGGTCGGGGACGGCGGCGTCCAGCCGGTCGGCGCTGGCGCCCCAGGTGACCACGGGGGTGGTGGCGGCGGGACGGTCCGGGAGCCCCGAGGAGCCGAAGGACACAGCGGGGGCGCCGAGGACGGTGGCGAGAGCGAGGGCGACGACGGCGATCGCGCGGGAGGCGCGCAGGGGTAACACCGTTCTGTTCATTGCGGGTTGAACCCTCCGTAGAAACAGTCGTGCTCATGTCATAAATAGACACGGACAGAAAGCGCTTCCGGTTCGGTACGCGCACATGTGCGGCCGCCGTCGGACCGCGTCACAATGGAAGAGCCGGAGCCGATACGGCGATGTCAGCCGGACGGAGGAGGTGCGCTGTGCCGGAGACCAGCGATCGCGAGACCGTACGGAAGCTGCTCGCCACCCATGGCCGTACGTACGCCGATCAAGCGGGCATCCATCTGCGGAACACCCCCCAGCCGCTCTACCAACTGCTCGTCCTGGCCTGTCTGCTGAGCGCGCGCATCCGCAGCGACACCGCGGTCGCGAGTTCCCGCGCTCTCTCGGAGGCCGGTTTCCGCGACGCGCGCCGGATGGCGGACGCCACCTGGCAGGAGCGGGTGGACGCGCTGGGCCGGGGCGGCTACCGCCGCTACGACGAGCGCACCGCGACCCAGCTCGGGGTGGGCGCCGAGCTGCTGCTCGACAAGTACCACGGCGATCTGCGCGGGCTGCGCGACGCGGCGGGCGCGGACACCGGCGCACTGCGGTCGCTTCTGCGGGAGGTTCCCGGGCTCGGTCCCGTGGGGGCGGACATCTTTCTCCGCGAGGTCCAGGGGGTCTGGCCGGAGGTCGCCCCGTATCTGGACCAGAAGACCCTCCAGGGCGCGCGGCGGCGTGGACTGCCCGATGAGCCCAAGGCGTTGGCGCGGCTGGCCGATCACACCGATCCCGCCGTCTTCGCGGCGGCGATGGTACGGGCCGCTCTCGAAAGGACCGGGAAACGGAGCGAGAGCACCGGGAAGGAAGCGTGAAAGCACCGGGAGGCGGAGCGCCCGCCATATATGAGGCGTCTCTCCGCACATGAGGCGCCTCTCCGTGCAACTCCTCGCACGGCAAGGCGCCTTCACGGCGGATGATGCCCGTCGGATATCAGGTGGTCGGCGGCCGGTCGTCGTGGGGCCGGCGCGGCGGCTCGTTGGTGCCGAGCTGCTCGTTGATCTTCTTCTGGGCGGTGTCGACCTGCCCTTTGTATTTGTTCCCCGTCTTTCTGTCGAACGCGTCGCCCGCCTTCTCCACCCCCTGGCGGACCGTGCCCTCATGCCCCTTGATGAGGCCCTTCAGCTTGTCGAGCATCGACATGTTCGGCTCCTCGCTCAGAACGGTTCATGTCCACCATCACCGCTGTCCGGCGATCCCGCATCCGCAGTGCCGCACGGACGGCGCCATCGCCCGGACGGGACATCAGCGGGTGTGGGCGTAGGCGCGCTGCCGGGTGCAGGGATCGCTCACCACACCCGTGCCGTCGTCCCCGGGCAGCCCGGCGACGGCCTGGAGCGCGGCGCTGACCAGAGTGGCCAGGAGATCGATGTCCGCCCCGGTGTCGAGCCGTACGGTGACCCAGCCGCAGCCGGCCCGCAACCGAAGCGCGGTGGACCTCTTGAGCGCCGGACGAAGCTTGGCGATCATGGCGTTGGTGAGATGAACATCTGCTTCGTTCTCACCGTGGAAATGAACTATTTCCTGTGTATCCGTGCGTACACACGGATCTGTGCCGCAATAGGCCCGGCCTCCGCTGAGACCCGGCCATGTCATCAGCCGTTCGCCGGCATGTCTGGCAGCGTTCATGCTCTCAGCGTGCCGTACCACGACCTCCGCGGACAGGGAAAACGAGAACAAATGTCCTCGTCTTTGCGGAGTTCCGCGCGCCCGGGTGAGCCTCGGGCGGACGGCTTTTGTTCGCCACGTGTTCAACGCTCCGTCCGCCGGCCCGTTCATCCCTCCATGATCTCCTCGGCAGGGCGACGGCAGACATTTCAGGACGAGAAAGGGCCGGCATGGCTGCGAACTCGGTCGATGAGCTGATGGATCTCCTGCACGCGTGCCGGGGCGTCTGGGACACCCCCGACCGCAGCGGCGGCCCCGTCGATCTCCATGACCACGCCCTCCAGACGGCCGCCCTGCTGCGCCGTCGGCACCCCGCCGACAAGGAGCTCCAGATCGCCGGTCTGGTCCACGACCTGGGCCATCTGCTGCTGCCCGGGGACGACGCGGGGCACGGGGACCGGGCCGCCGACGCCGTACGCCCGCTGCTCGGCGACCGGGTGGCGCGGCTCGTACGGCTCCATGTGCCCGCCAAGCGCTATCTGGCCGCGATGGAACCGTGGCACACGCTCTCGGAGCAGGGCGCGCGGACACTGCGGCTCCAGGGCGGGGCGATGACCCGGGCGGAGGTCGAGGCCTTCGTCCAGGACCCGTTGGCCGAGGACGCGGTACGGCTGCGCAGGGCCGACGACGAGGGCAGGGCCGTCGGACTGGACGCGGGAATCATGGAGGACTGGCGGCCGGTCCTCGAATCGGTCGCGGCCGGCCACCATCACATCGGCGTGCGTTCGCGGTACCAGTAGACACGCGGTACCCGTGGATACGTGGCACCAGCGGGTACGGGTACCGGTACCGCGAACGGCACGGCGTCCAGGGGCCGCCCGGGAGAAGCGCGGCCCTGGTTTTCGCTAACCGAGCGTCGCGCTCCCCAGGTCCTTCGGGGAGACGGGCAGCGGCTGACGGCGCGCGGTGGCACCGCTCACCGGGGTGACCGTCCAGTCCGGGTGGCCGGGCATCCTCGGGGTCTTCGTCCCGTACAGCCACTCGGTGAGGAAACCGGTCAGATCCTGCCCCGACACCTCGGACGCCACGGCGATGTACTGCTCGGTGGAGGCGCTGGAGTTGCGGTACCGGTCGAGGAAGGTGTGCTCGATATTGCGGAAGACCTCCTCGCCGACCAGTGTCCACAGCGCGTACAGGACCAGCACGCCGCCCGTGTAGCGCTGGCTGTGGAAGAGGTTGGCCGCCGTCGGCGACGCGACGGGACCGGCGTCCTGGCGCCACTGGTCGCCCCGGGAGTAGATGTCCTTCATCCGGGCTTCCATGCTGGTCAGGCCGATCGAGTCGGGCCAGCCGCGCTCGTAGCGGTACAGCAGCCCGTAGTAGTCCGCGTGCCCTTCGTTGAGCCAGAGGTCGGCCCAGGTGGCGGGTGAGACGAGATTGCCGAACCAGTTGTGGACCAGCTCGTGCATCATGTGCGAGCCGATCAGATTCTCCGTCTGGAGAAGGAAGTTCGGCTTGTAGATCGTGAGGGTCTGGGTCTCCAGACCGGTGAAGTCGAAGGCGGCGGGATCGTCGGTGTTGGCGGGCAGGATGCCGTACGCCTCGAACGGGAAGCTGCCCAGCCGCGCCTCCAGCCAGGTGACCTGCTGGGGTGTCAGGGCGAGCGCGGGCTCAAGTGCCGCCGCGCGTGCGGTCGGTACGACATCGCGCAGCCGCAGCCCGCTCGGGCCCTGCCGTTCGACCACCTGGTAGTCGCCCACGGTGATCTGCACCAGCTCGGTGGCGAGCGGGTCACGTGAGTGGTAGGTGACGGTGGTGGTGCCGTGGGCCTTCCTGGTGGAGACCAGCGAACCGGTAGCGACGGCCGTCAGTGCGTCGGGCGCGGTGATACGGAAGGTGAAGTCGGCCTTGTCGCTGGGATGGTCGTTGCACGGGAAGACCGTGCGCGCCAGATCCGGCTGTCCCGCCACGGCGAAGCCGTCGGGGGTGGGCACCCAGCCGTTGTAGGGCGCCTGGATCTTGCGCGGGTCGGCGGTGTAGTCGACCCGTACGGTGAACTTGTCGTGGTTCGCCACCCAGGACCTCGGGGTCACCACCAGCTTCTCGGCCAGCTGCTCGAAAGCCGCCTCCCGGCCGCCCACCCACACCCGGTGGACCACAAAACCGACCGCGTCGAGAGAGAAGCGGGAGAGGTCCTGGGTGGCGCGCGCGGTGACGGTCACGCTCGCGTCGACGAGCTTGGTGTCGGCGCGGTAGGTGAAGTCCAGCAGATAGGCGGAGACGCGGTATCCGGTGTTGCCGAGTACGGGGTAGACGGGGTCGTCCAGACTGTCACCGCCCGGGGTCCCCCCGTTTCCGGCACCCCGTGCGCCGCGGCCGTCGGCGCTCTGCGCCTGCGCGGCCGGGGAGAGGGTGAGAGCTGCTGCTGTGCCGAGGAGCGCGGCCGCCGGGGCCGTCACTCTGGTGCGGTATCGCATGTTTCTCTTTCGGCTCGTTCCAGAAGGAAGTGGGTCTCGACGGCATGGGAGTGGTCGAACCCAGGCCGTACACGTGATCCGAGCGACGCGATCCGACCGGAAGTGATCACGCCAACTGCCGGGACGCACAGGTGTCATGACTGGTTCCCGCCATCCCGGTACCGGTTCCGGGACCGGTGGCGGCCCCCGGCCACGGCGCGGTCGTGCCGGTCCTCCGTATCCGCGCGGGGCGTGCCCGCATGGCTCCCGCCCACATGTGGCGTACCGATACGGGGCAGGATCCGGTCCAGCCGGCGGGGCAGCCACCAGGCGCGTGCGCCGAGCAGTGTCATCATCGCCGGGACCAGCAGCAGCCGGACGATCGTGGCGTCGATGAGCACACTGACGGCCAGTCCGAGGCCCAGCATCTTGACCACGATGTTGTCGCTGAGGACGAAGGCGGCGAAGACGCTGGCCATGATCAGCGCGGCGCAGGTGATCACCCGCGCCGTGATCTCCAGACCATGGGCGACCGCCGCTCTGCTGTCACCGGTGAGCAGCCAGGCCTCATGGACCCGGGCGAGCAGGAAGACCTCGTAGTCCATGCTCAGTCCGAAGACGATGGCGAACATCATCATCGGCACATAGCTCTCGATCGGCACCGTCCCCGAGACCCCCAGCGAGGGCCCTCCCCACCCCCATTGGAAGACGGCGACCACCACTCCGTACGACGCGGCGATCGACAGGAGATTGAGCACGGCGGCCTTGAGCGCCACCAGGAACCCGCGGAACACGGTCAGGATGATGAGGAACGCCAGGGCGACCACCACTCCGATGATCAGCGGGAGCCGCGCCCTGATGATGTCGAGGAAGTCCTCCGCGGCGGCGGTCGCGCCCGTGACATAGGTCCGGGCGGCGGTGCCGGAGACACCCCGGGGCAGGACGTCGTCCTTCAGCCGGGTGAAGAGCGCGGAGGTCCCCGCGGACTGCGGCGAGGTCGCGGAGACCGCCGTGGCGGTCAGCACCTGACCGTCTCCGGTGGGCCGGAGAGGGCTGACACCGGCCGCGCCCGGGACGCCGGTGAGCGCCCTCGTGAGGCCGGCCGCCAGCGCGGGACGCTCGGCGGGCGGCACCCGGCTCTGGTCGACGACAAGGAGGAACGGACCGTTGGCGCCCGGCCCGAAGCCCTCGGTGACGAGGTCGTACGCGCGCCGGTCCGTGAAACTCCTGGGGTCGGCGCCGTCGTCGACATGGCCGAGGCGGATGGAGAGCACGGGGATCGCGAGTACGCCCACGGCGACGAGCCCGGCCAGCAGGAACCGCCAGGGACGGCGCTCGACCCGCTGGGCGTAGCGGTGCCAGCTGCCCCGCGCCTCGGCGGACCGCCGCTCGCGCATCTGCCGCGCACCGCCCGCACGCGGGGCCGGAAGACCCTCCGCGACAGGCTTTCTGACGTGGTAGCGGTCGATACGGCGGCCGGCGAGTCCGAGCAGGGCGGGTACGAGGGTGATCGCGCCGAGGACTGCGGTGACGACCGTGACGGCGGCGGCCACACCCAGCTTGCCGATAAAGCTGACCTGCGAGACATACAGCCCCGCCAGGGCGACGATGACGGTGCATCCCGAGACCACCACGGCCCGGCCGCTGGTGGCGACCGCCAGGCCGGCCGCCGTCGCCGGATCCGCGCCGTCCATGAGCTGTTGCCGGTGACGGGTGATCAGGAACAGCGCGTAGTCGATCCCGACGCCCAGTCCGGTCATCGTGGCCAGGGTGGGCGAGACACTGGCGAAGGTGGACGCGGCGGCGATCAGTCCCAGACAGCCCAGCCCGACGGCGACGCCGATCAGCGCGGTGAGCAGGGGGACGCCCGCGGCGATGACGCTGCCGAATCCGAGGAGCAGGACGGTGACCGCCACCGCGAACCCGATGACCTCACTGTGCAGATCCGTCGGCAGGGGCCGGGCGAGTTCCCCGAGCGGGCCGCCGTATTCGACGCGCACCCCGGCGGCACGCAGCGGCTCGACCGCCCGGTCGACCTCCTGGAGATAGGCGGCGCCGAACGAGGTGGGAATGGCGTCGAACCCCACGGTGATGAATCCGGTCCTCGCGTCGGCGGTCAGCGCGCCCGTGGGCGGTGCCGAGGGTGTCGCCGGCAGCGGGCTCACCACGGAGATGACATGCGGAAGTGTCCGGAGCGAGGCGACGGTCCGGTCGATCCGGCTCCGTACGGCGGTGAGAGGCCTCCGTGTGTCGTGCAGGACGACCTGGCCGCCGATACCGCCAGTGCCGGGGGCGTGCCGGGCGAGCACCCGCGCGCCGTCGTCCGACTGGGTGCCGGGGAGCGAGAAGTTGTCGGAGTAGGTGCCGCCGAAGGCTCCCTGGAGCGCGTGCACCCCGCCGAGCGCGACCAGCCAGAGTACGAGCACGACGGCGAAGCGCCGCGCGCACCACTCCCCCAGCCGCTGGAGCCCGTCGGCCTCCGGACGGTTTCCCGGTGCTTCCGTGTCCGTGGCGCTCCGCTCGCTGTCGCTCCGCTCGCTCCGCGACGTCATACGGTCCCCCCGAGGGTGCCGGCCTCGTCCTGGCCCGATAAATGTCGGCATTTTATATGGTTCATCGGGAAAAGACGGGCTCAGGACTTCATCCGGCGCGCCCCGGCCTTTCACGCGCCTCCCCGCACATCCACGCACCCTTCACACAGGCCTCTGTGACTTTCCGTCACATCACACAAGCCTCAACTGGTCTTTCGCGCAACACCCTTGACGAGGACACGTCCGCCGGTATGGTCTAGTCCAAGTGGTCGAGACCTTTCCGAACGCAACGCCTCCGGCGGTGCCCCGGGCCGGGAATCCACCACCGTCCCTTCGCGCCTCTTGGCCCCCACACTCGAGAGGCCGACCTGCCGTATCCGGATCCCCCACGGTGCGGATATCGCGCAGGAAGACCTGATGTGAAGGAGAACTCATGCATACGAAAAGGAAAATGGCGGCGGCGCTCGGTGCGGTCATCGCTCCGGTTCTCGCCATAAGCCTTCCCGCGAGTTCCGCGAGCGCCCATGGATATATCTCCTCGCCGCCCAGCAGGCAGGCCCAGTGCGCGGCAGGAACCGTCGGCTGCGGTGACATCACCTACGAGCCGCAGAGCGTGGAGGGCCCCAAGGGGCTCACCAGTTGCAGCGGCGGGAACTCACGGTTCGCCGACCTCGACGACGACTCCAAGGGCTGGACGGTGACACCCGTCGGCAGCTCCACGACATTCCAGTGGCGGCTGACCGCACGTCATGCCACCAGCACCTGGCAGTACTTCGTCGGCGGCCGGCAGATCGCCGAGTTCGACGACAACGGTGCGCAGCCCGGTGCCACGGTCAGCCATCAGGTGGACTTCGGCGGCCTGACGGGCCGGCAGAAGGTACTGGCGGTGTGGAACATCTCCGACACCACCAACGCGTTCTACGCCTGCGTCGACGTCAACATCGGCGGCTGAGGAAGGAGATCCCATGCGTACACGCCTGCTCGGAGCACTCACCGCGACCGCCTCGGCCGCCGCTCTCTCCCTGCTCGCCCTGGCGCCCTCATCGGTCGCCGGGACAGCGCCGACGGCCGATTTCGTCGTCAACGAGGCCCAGTTCAACCAGATGTTCCCGAACCGGAATCCGTTCTACACGTACGGCGGACTGACGGCCGCGCTGAGCGCCTATCCGGGCTTCGCGGGCACGGGCAGCGACACCGTGAAGAAGCAGGAGGCGGCGGCTTTCCTGGCGAATGTCAGCCATGAGACCGGCGGCCTGGTCCATGTGGTGGAACAGAACACGGCGAACTATCCGCACTACTGCGACACGTCGCAGCCCTACGGCTGCCCGGCGGGCACGGCCAAGTACTACGGCCGCGGCCCCATCCAGCTGAGCTGGAATTTCAACTACAAGGCGGCGGGAGACGCGTTGGGCATCGATCTGCTCAACAATCCCGATCTCGTGCAGAACGACTCCGCCGTGGCGTGGAAGACCGGTCTCTGGTACTGGAACACCCAGAGCGGTCCCGGAACCATGACTCCGCACAATGCCATCGTGAACGGCGCGGGATTCGGCGAGACCATTCGCAGCATCAACGGCAGTATCGAATGCAACGGCGGGAACCCCGCCCAGGTACAGAGCCGAATCGACCGCTACACGAGTTTCACCCGGATCCTCGGGGTGGAGACGGGCGGCAATCTCAGCTGCTGAAGCGGACACCCATGACACACGGTGAGGGCGGTGCCATCGGCTCGATGGCACCGCCCTTCGCGTGGCCGGCCCGCGACCGGCCCGGCAGGAACGTCCCTGCGGCGGGGCACCCGCCACGCGCGACGACGGCCCGGGAAAATAGGACCGCGAACCGATCGCAGCAACCGACCTGGAGGAGTGGGCAGATGCCGCACGAACGAGCGGGACAGCCGGCCCGGCCGGAGGATCTCATCGATGTCGCCCGGCTGGTGACCGCGTACTACGCGCTGCACCCGGACCCGGGCGAGCCGGCCCAGCGCGTCGCGTTCGGGACCTCCGGACACCGCGGCTCGTCCCTCGCCACCGCGTTCAACGAGGACCACATCGTCGCGACCAGCCAGGCGATCTGTGAGTACCGGGCCGGTCAGGGCATCACCGGGCCGCTCTTCCTGGGCGCGGACACCCACGCGCTGTCCGAACCGGCCCGGGTGAGCGCCATCGAGGTGTTCGCCGCCAATGACGTGACCGTGCTCATCGACAGCGCCGACGGCTACACCCCCACCCCGGCGGTGTCGCACGCCGTCCTGGCCCACAACCGGGGGCGTACCGCGGGGCTCGCGGACGGTGTGGTGGTCACGCCGTCGCACAATCCCCCCGCGGACGGCGGTTTCAAGTACAACCCGCCGAGCGGCGGCCCGGCCGGCTCCGAGGCGACCGGCTGGATCCAGGACCGGGCCAACGAGATCATCGCGGGCGGGCTGAAGGACGTACGGCGGATCCCGTACGTCCGTGCCCTGGCCGCGCCGTCCACCGGACGGTACGACTTCCTCGGCACCTATGTGACGGATCTGCCCGCCGTGCTGGACCTGGACGCGGTGCGCGCCGCCGGGGTGCGGATCGGCGCGGATCCGCTGGGCGGCGCGTCGGTCGCGTACTGGGGCCGTATCGCCGAGCAGCACCGGCTCGATCTGACGGTGGTCAATCCGCTGGCCGATCCCACCTGGCGGTTCATGACGCTGGACTGGGACGGCAAGATCCGGATGGACTGCTCGTCGCCGTACGCGATGGCCTCGCTGATCGACCGGCGCGACGAGTACGGGATCGCCACCGGCAACGACGCCGACGCCGACCGGCACGGCATCGTCACCCCGGACGCCGGGCTGATGAACCCCAACCACTATCTCGCCGCCGCCATCGGCTATCTCTACGCCCACCGGGACCGGTGGCCCGCCACGGCGGGCATCGGCAAGACGCTGGTGTCGTCCGGGATGATCGACCGCGTCGCCGCGGATCTCGGGCGTGAGCTGGTCGAAGTACCCGTCGGCTTCAAGTGGTTCGTGGCCGGGCTGGCCGACGGGTCGCTCGGTTTCGGCGGGGAGGAGTCGGCCGGGGCGTCCTTCCTGCGGCGCGACGGTTCGGTGTGGACCACCGACAAGGACGGCATCATCCTGGCCCTGCTGGCCTCCGAGATCCTCGCGGTCACCGGCAGGACGCCCTCCGAGCACTACGCCACGCTCACCACCCGCTTCGGGGCGCCCGCGTACGCACGTATCGACGCGCCCGCCACCCCGGCGGAGAAGTCCGTACTGGCCCGGCTCTCGCCCGAGCAGGTCACGGCGGACACCCTCGCGGGCGAACCGGTCACCACCGTGCTCACCGAGGCGCCCGGCAACGGCGCGCCCATCGGCGGCATCAAGGTGATCACCGAGAACGCGTGGTTCGCGGCCCGCCCCTCGGGCACCGAGGACGTCTACAAGATCTACGCCGAGTCCTTCCTCGGCGCCGACCATCTCGGCCGGGTGCAGGAGGAGGCCAAGGGCGTCGTCTCGGCGGCCCTGGACGGCTGACCGGAACGAACCATGTACGGACCCCCGCCGCCGCTCGCTCCCACGGAAGGCGGCGGGGCTACACACCGGGCGACGACGGCGGGGGTGCGGCGGGTACGGGCTGTCCGGCCGGGGTCCGGGGCCGGGGACGCAGCAGATCCGCCGCCCGTTCGGCGATCGCGTAGACGGTGGCGACCGTATTGGCGGAGACGATGGAGGGCATCACGGAGGCATCGGCGACCCGCAGTCCGCCGATGCCGTGCACCCGCAGCTCGGTGTCGACGACGGCCATCCCGTCCGTGCCGATCCGGCAGGTGCCCACCTGGTGCGAGTACGTCCGCAGGCTCCGGTACAGATAGGCGCGCACGCTGTCGCTGTCGTCGTCACGCACATCGGGGCCCGGCAGCACCTCCTCGTCGCGCCATGGATCAAGGGCGCGGGCGCGCCCGATCTCACGGGCGAAGCGCAGTCCGGCGGCCATTCCCGCCAGATCGCGCGGGTCGGCGTAGTAGTCCGGGTCGAGGCGGGGCGGTGTCCCGGGCTCCGCGCCGGCCAGCCGGACGGAGCCACGGCTGTGCGGCGTCACCGCCGAGAAGGCGACGGAGACGCCCTGTCCGGGATCGGGCAGCCGGGGCGGCAGAGCGGGCGCGTAGTACGGGATCTCCATGACCTGGAACTGGAGATCCGGCTTGTCCCGGGCGGGGTCGCCGCGTATCAGGCCGATCACCTCGGCGTGATTGTTGACACCGGGCGGTATGTGCCGTGCCGGGCGGTAGACGACGGTGGACCTGGGGTGGTCCTGGAGATTCGCCCCGACCCCGGGAAGATCGAGGACGACCTCGACCCCCACCTGGCGCAGATGTGCGCGCGGACCGATGCCGGACAGCATCAGCAGCTGCGCGGAGCCCACCGTACCCGCGGCGAGTACGACCTCTCCCCGGCATCCCGCCGTGAACATCTCGCCGTCCACGCTGTACTCCACGCCCCCGCACCGCCCGTTCCGCACCAGAACACGGTGAGCCGACGCGTCGGTCACCACATGGAGGTTCGGGCGGCCCAGCACCGGCGTGAGATAGGCGTCGGCGGAGCTCTGGCGCCGGCCGTCGACGACATTCAGATCCGCCCAGCCGAACCCCTCCTCCAGTCCGTCGCCGATGTCGTTCACGGTCGGACAGCCGATCTCGGCCGCCGCCGCCAGACCCGCGTACGCGACGGGATGGCGTACGGCCGCCGGCGCCACCGTCAGCGGTCCGCCCACTCCCCGGACAGCGGGATCGCGCCGCTCGATGTCCTGGCTGTCCTCGGCACGCATCAGATACGGGAGCAACTCGTCGAAGCCCCAGCCCTTGGCACCGGCCGCGGCCCACGCGTCATAGCTCGAACGGTGACCACGGATGAAGCACATGCCGTTGATGGCGGAGGATCCACCGAGCCCGCGCCCGCGCGGCCAGGGAATCGCCGTCCCGGTCGCGCGCTGTACGACGGACGTGCCGGCCCAGTCCGCCGGTGTCCCCTGGAGGCTCGGCCAGGCGGACGGCGCGGTCTCCGGCGGCCTACGGGCGCCGGCCTCCAGCAGGAGCACCCGCGAGTCCGCGTCCTCCGACAGCCGGGCGGCCAGTACGCATCCGGCCGTCCCTCCGCCCACGACGATGAAGTCATAACTGTCCACTGCGGATCCCTCGCGGTTCAGACTTCGAACCAATGGTACTCAAACGGTCTAAACGGTCTAAACGAGTGAAAAGATAAGTCCGGGCGATGGGCACACGACCGGACATGACGGCCATTCGTGTGATGAATGTGGTGATGTGGTGAGCACACGGCGTGGTGAGGGAAAGCATGACCATCGGACACCGACACGCGTGCCCGTTCATCGACCGGTCTGACACGAGCTGTGTGCGTCCTGGGCCGGGCGAAGGGAGCAACGCTGATGATTGCTGTGCGACGCATCGCCGCTGCCGCGGCGCTGGCAGCGCTGGCCGGCATATCCGCGCCTTCCGCGTTCGCGGCGGCCAGGGCCGCCGACGACGCGCCTTTTCTGAAAGAGATTCATCAGGGGAACCTGGCGGAGATCCAGGCGGGAGAGGACGCGGGCAAGAACGCCAAGGCGACATGCGTGAAGACGGTCGGCGCCACGCTGGTTCGCGACCACAAGAAGCTGGACGCCGACGTCAAGGCGCTGGCGGGCAAACTCGGCGTCACTCTGCCCGCCTCACCCTCCGAGGAACAGAAGCAGGCACTGGCCGCCGTGCAGGCGAAGGCCGGCACGAGCGGGTACGACAGCGCCTGGCTCACCACCGAGGACAAGGGGCACGTGGCGACGCTCAAGCTGATCGACCACGAGATCGACACAGGGAGCAACTCGCAGGTCAAAGCAGCGGCACGGGCGGCTCGTCCCGTGGTGGAGGGCCACCTGGACATGATCCGTGACTGCAAGGCCGAGCTGAACCCGACCTGAGCCCGGACCTGTCCCCGGCCCGACCCTGACCTGACCCCGACCTGGCCTGGCCTGACCTGACCTGACCCCGACCTGACCCGGGAAGTCCGGCCCCCTCACGGAGTCCGAACCCCGAACCCCACGGAGACCGGCCGCTGCCACGGCACCGACGGCCATGGCAGCGGCCGGACCATGGGGTAAGGCGGCCCTACCACCGGGTGCTGTACCGCCCCCACCCGCTGTGCCCCCACCGGCAGTCGTACCGCAGTAGGAGATCCTGATGAGACTTCTGGTCGTAGGCGCTGGGGCCACGGGGGGTTATTTCGGGGCCAGACTGGTGCGCGCGGACAGGGATGTCACCTTTCTGGTGCGCCCCGGGAGGGCGACCGTCCTCCGGGAGCGGGGGCTGCGGATCACGGGCGCCGGTGAGGACGACCGTATCGACGCGCGGCTGGTCACGGCGGCCGAACTCCGCGACTCCCACGGCTCGGACGGTTCCTACGACCTGGTCCTGATGTCGGTGAAGGCGACAGCGCTGGCTCAGGCGATGGAGGACATCGCGCCGGCCGTCGGTCCTTCCACCGCGATCCTGCCCGTCCTGAACGGAATCGGGCACCTCGATGCGCTCAGCGCCCGGTTCGGTACGGCGGCGGTGCTGGGCGGGGTGGCGCTGCTGGCCACGTCCGTGGACGCGCGGGGGGACATCGTCGTACTGGCTCCCGGTGCGACGCTGACGCTCGGCGATCAGCGCGGCGGTGCCGCGAGTCCGCGCGCCGGGCGAGCCCTTGAACTGCTGGGCGGAGCGGGCTTCGACGTCACGGTCTCGGAGAACATCCTGGCGCAGATGTGGCACAAGTGGGTCTTCATCGCCACCGCGGGCGCGATCACCTGCCTGATGCGCGGCACGGTCGGTGACATCGTCTCCGTACCGGGTGGCACCGAGTACGCGAAGGCCGTTCTCGCCGAGACGGCCGCCGTGTCGTCCGCCGCGGGATTCCCGCTCCCGGACGAACGGTTCGCCACCCTTCAGAAGACGCTCACCCAGCCGGATTCGTCATTCGGGCCGTCCTTCTACCGGGATGTGATGGCGGGCCGCTCGACCGAGGTCGAGCATGTCTTCGGTGATCTGACCAGCAGGGCCGCCGCGCTCTCCGTCTCCACTCCGCTCATGGATCTCGCGACCATGAATCTGCGCGTCTACGAACACCGAAACACGCACACTGCCGTCTAGCGTCTAGAGCTGCTCGCTTGTCAGATCGGCGGCGATGGCGGGGAGCAGGGTTGTGCGGCAGGCGGCGGAGTCGTCCGCGGCCCAGCAGAGATAACCGTCGGGGCGGAGGAGCAGGGCGGCGGCGCCCAGATCGTCGGCGCTTGTGGCACGTACGAGGTCGACCCGCGCCGGGAGCCGGAGGTCGGCCGGGACGACTCCGGCCAGATCGAGCAGGACGGCGTGCCCGGAACCGAAGAGCGCCGACAGCCGTGTGGGCCCGGTCCGGGTGACCAGATCGGCGTCCGGCAGCCGCTGTCCGGTGAGCGGATGCCCGCCGGACAGCTCGTAGCGCAGCGAGAGGCCGGACATCAGGCCCGCGAGATGACGGTTGGCGTCCGGCAGCCGCAGAAGGTCGATGAAGATGTCGCGCAGCGCGGCCACGTCCTCGGTCGGCCGCGGGGCCGCCAGGACGCGCTGTGCCGACGTGTGGTGCAGCACCTGGGCCCCGACCGGGTGCCGTTCGGCGTGGTAACTGTCCAGGAGGCCGCTCGGGGCCCGGTCCTGGACGGCCGCGGCCAGCTTCCAGCCGAGGTTGACCGCGTCCTGTATGCCGAGGTTCAGACCCTGGCCGCCGAGCGGCGGGTGGATGTGCGCGGCGTCCCCGGCGAACACGACGCGGCCGACGCGGTAGTGCTCCAGCTGCCGGGTGGCATCGGTGAACCGCGAGGAGTTGTCCACCGCGCCGAGGGTGGTCTCCTCGCCGTAGACGGCCCGCAGGGCGGCGGCGATCTCCTCGTGAGTGACTTCGGTGTCGCGGACGACTTCGGTGTCGCCGGTGTCGCTGATGTCGCTGGTGTCGCTGGTGACATCGGTGTCGCTGGTCACCTCGGCGTCGCCGGTGACGTCCGTCGGGTCCGCGCGCCCGAAGGTGAACCGGTACCGGTCACCGCCGATGGGGACCAGCATCGCCCAGTAACCGTCCGCCTGACGGGTCAGATCACTCATATGTCCCACCCGTCGCGGCACCAGCGACGAGACAGCGGACAACCGGATGTCGGCCAGGACCGCGAGATAGGTCCCCGGCCTGCCGGGGAACGGCAGCCCGAGCAGTTTCCGAACCGTACTGTGCCCCCCGTCGCACGCCGCCAGATAGCGCGCCCGCACACGCAGATCGCCCGCCGTGACGCTCACGCCCTCGTCCGACCCGATGTCCGAGACCGCAGCGACCGCCGCGACCGCGACGCCCCGCAGGATCCGCGCGCCGGCGGCGACCGCCCGTTCCTCCAGCACCTCCTCGATCACCCACTGAGGAATCCCGATCGGAAAAGGGTGTCTGGTACGCCAGGGGGCACAGTCCAGCGGCACCGGCAGGGCCGCGAAGTGCCCGCCGACCGGATCACTCGGCGTGGCCCGCCGCAGCAACGGCTCCAGCAGCCCGCGCGACTCCAGCAGTTCAGCGGTACGGGGCTGGATCGCGCCGCCCTTCACCTGCTCGACGCGCCGGGGCAGCTTCTCCAGCACCAGGGTCTCGACCCCCGCCAGAGCCAGTTCGTACGCGAGCATCAGCCCGGTCGGGCCCGCGCCCACGATGACGACCTCGGTCTCGATCTCCGACAGCGCTTTCACTCTCACTCCATCCGATCACTCGCCTTGGTGCACATGTATACCAGGTGCAGAAATCCACCTGGGGCAGGTCTCTGCTACCGTCGTCCTCGTGGACGGCAAGCCAGGACTGCGGGAGCGCAAGAAGCAGCGGACTCACGCGGCGATCTCCGAGGCGGCGATCACGCTCTTCCTCGAACACGGCTTCACCCAGGTCTCGGTGGCCCAGGTGGCCGAGGCGGCCGAGGTGTCCAAACGCACGCTCTTCGCCTACTTCCCGGCCAAGGAAGACCTCGTGGTGCACCGCCTCGCCGACCACGAGACCGAAGCCGCCGGGGTGGTACGGGCCCGCCCGGTCGGCAGCACCCCGCTGACCGCACTGCGCGAGCACTTCCTCAAGGGATTGCGCGAGCGCGACCCGATCACGGGGCTCAACGACAGGCCCGAGGTGCGCGCGCTCCACCGGATGATCCTCGACACCCCCTCGCTGGTGGCCCGGATGGAACGGTTCAAGATCGGCGCCGAACGCACACTCGCGCAGGCACTGCGCGACACGGCGGACACCCCGGAACTCACCGCGCGGCTGGCCGCCGTCCAGCTCATCGCGGTGCAGTGGGCGCTGGCCCGGGACAACGCCGAACGCCTGGCGTACGGGGAACCGGCCGACGAGCGCTACACGGGCGCGGTGAGTGACGCAGAGCACGCGTTCGGGCTGCTGGAGAACGGACTGGGCCCTCTGCTCCCGTGACCCCGCGCATGCGAACCGCGGCCTGCGAGCAGCGCTCCGCTCAGATTCAAGGGCAGCCCGCTGATCGTCGTCGTGGGGCTGCTCGCCGGAGGCATCGCCGCCCTGATCACCTGGTCCGGCCGGCACAGGTACACCGCCGTCGCGACAGCGCAGGACGGCTCGGCGATCAGACTCGCTCCTGGCCGCGGCCGGGGCTCCATGACGCGGGTCGTGCAGGGGCCGAGAAGGCCGATGGCTATCTTCTCGGCTCGTACCGCATCGCCACCGCCCCCGAGCTGAACTCCACCTGGCTCACGAGCTTCAAGTCGACATGCTTCGACAGCCCCGCGAACAACGTCGGCCCGTGGCCCGCGAGTTTGGGCTGCACCACAAACTCGTACTCATCGATCAATCCCAGTTCCGTCAGCGCCAGCGCGAGCTTCACTCCTCCTACGAACAGTCCCTTACCAGGCTCCTGCTTGAGCTGCTCAACGGCCGTGGCCAGATCCCCGCGCACGAGTTCCGCGTTCCAGTCGACCCGCTCCAGGGTGCTCGACACGACGTACTTCTTCGCCGCGTCGATCGTCCGGGCGAAGGGTTCCATCCACTCAGGCCTCGCTCCCGACGGCGCCGGCGGCCGCCACGCCTCCTCCATCATTTCGTAGGTCACGCGGCCGAAGAGAAGCGCGTCGGCCTGGTCGAGGTTCCCGACGTGGTGACGATGCAGGGCTTCGTCCGGGACGATTGCGCGATGGTCGCAGCATCCGTCCAATGTGACGTTGATGGAGAACCGGAGGGGGCGCATTTCGCAAGAGTAGCGTCGACGGGATGGACCGACGCTGTGTCGCTGAGGAGTTCCCGTACCTGCGGACCATGCCGTTCTGCCGAGCCTGACCCCGCTCGCCCTACACAACTCGCCCCCCGCCCGCCCTGTTGCTCCGTTCGTCGTGTCCGAGGCCCCGTACGCGCGGCACCGGAAAAGGGATGGCGGGTGGTCCCATGGGAGGGCGACGATCTCTCCGTACTCATCGCTCATCGACTCGCTCATCGACGGAGGGCAGCAGTGGACGGCAGCGCGCCGAGGGACCTCATCCTTCTCGCCGACGACGAAGGGAACAGCGTCGCCGTCAACGTTCTGGGGCGTGAGCCGAGGTGGGCCGCGGGACTCGGCGCCGAGATCGTCGTCAGGACACCCTTCGTGTCGGGCCGCACCAATCTGATGCTGTCGACTTCGAAGCTGGAACGCTGGGCCGCCGCACTCGACAAGCTCGACGCCGGCGAGGACGTCGTCTGGATGGAGTGGGGCAGGGGACCGTCCATCTCCGTCCAGCTCACCGGCGAGCGTGACTGCCCGGAGGTGGTCGTGGAGGACGAGTCGAGGTCCATGGTCACGGTGCGCGTCCCCGTCGACCTGCCGGACGACTGGATCGCGGACCACCGGCGGCGTCTGCACCGGGTGATGGCTCACTGGGTCCCGATGCTGTCAGCCTAGTACTCCGGCCGTAGATCGTGGTCTTGCGGGTGGCGCCCGGGAGGGGTAGATGGGGCCACCGTTGATCATCTCGACGAGATCGGCCGGACTGTCAGGGAGGCCGTTCTTTCTCCGCCTACTTGAGCTCGCCGAGACGGAGAGCGTCCCTGATGCCGCTGAGCTTCGCAGCCGTAGCCGGGGTCCACTCCTTCTCCTGTTCACTGAGACGGAGCGCATCCTCAACCGCACTGAGCTTCGCCGAGGACAGGACGCCCGCCTGCCCGATCAGGTCGTCCCGGGACAGTGTGGTCAGCCAGGTGCAAGGGGTGAAGCCCGGATACGAGAAGCCGAACCGCAGCACGCCTTCGAAGGGCAGTCCTTCCGTAGCTCCTACTGCCACTTCGACTCCCAGACCGCTGATGTCGACGTCAGCCGGAGCGACGACCTGCATCGCCCGGAACCCGCGCGCCTCGTCTCCCGACAGGAGTACGACCGGCCGCCGCTCGTCGAACTCGACCCACCAGACTTCGCCGCGTTGCACATGTCCTCCTGGCCCGGGACTGCGGGCGAACCCCGCACGCTCGCGACCGAAGCACGGAAGTAGTGCAGCCCCGTCTCCGGACGCCTTGACTGTTTGAAGGACTCTAATCTGTGTCGCCAGGTCGGCCGCCACTACCTGGCCAACGATCCTGATCTTTGGTGGGGGCTGCCGTGGGAACGCGTGCGGCCACCGCTGGTCATCGGCGTGTGAAGACAGATGATCATGCGGTGGCCGCAGGTCACAGCGTAGACCCCGCCGGTTGGCAGGAAGTGTTCGAGGGCCTGAAGGGTCGGATCGCGAGCCGGTTCGCGCGGGTCGAACCTCGGCGTCGGGTGCGTGGGTCACCCTGGCCCTGCTCGCCCACGCCTTCCTCGCCGTCACCACCGCCCTCGAACGCCGCAACCAGGCCCAGTCCGACGACGCGACCAGCCCCGACGGACCGGTCCCGCTCACCCGCAACGAGATCCAGCGCCTGTTCACTACCCTGATCGCCCAACCCGCCCACGACCTGGCCCAACCACTTCGCCGGTCCACCCGGCGCCGCCGGCCAGAGGCCACCGAAGTGGATCAGAAGGTCACACTAAGGTCATACTGATCTGCTCTCCCTGCACGGTCCAGTGCTGGCGGGGCCCGGACGGGTTGCACGACTCCACATTGACTATGCGGGTTCTCGGGTAGTCGCTGGCCAGGCACATACCGGGGTACGCGGACTCGGAGATCGACTCACCGATGATGGTCCAACGCTGGTTGGGACTGGACGAGTTGCACGAGTCCACATTGACTATGCGGGTTCTCGGGTAGTCACTGGACAGACACATACCCGGGTACGCGGACTCGGAGATCAATTCACCGATGATGGTCCAACGCTGGTTGGGACTGGACGAGTTGCACGAGTCCACATTGACTATGCGGGTTCTCGGGTAATCACTGGACAGACACATGGTGCCGACGGCCGGGCCCGCGTCGGCAGGCGCGTCGGCCGCCACGGCGGCCGACGGCAGCACGAAGGACGTCAGTGCGAGAAGGGCAGGTACGAGCAGCTTACGAAACACCTGAGCCACGAGGTAAATCCTTCCTGGTCGAGAGATCCACATCAGCCAGGACGCATCTGCTGGTCCTGGCCAACGGATCAGGGTGATTGCAGCCCTGGAAGATTCCCCTCATCTTCGAAACCGTATGCGTGCCTGGACTCAACGGCCCCGTGGCAGTGGATGATTCGCAGCGCTGCCCCGCTGCCGTGACCTGCCAGGTCCGCGCCGGCTCCGAGAACTTCAGTCGCGGCGGCGCTTGTCACTCTCGATGACGGCGGACACGGCGGCAGCGATCGGACCGGTTTGGGCGGCCGACCGCACGAGACCTACGGTGGCGGCGATCGTGTCGAGGTGGAGACCGCGGGGACCGGACGGGCGGGGATGGGCCAGTGCGGAGGAACCCGGCACGGCGGTCCACGTGGTCCAGGGCACAAGCCCCAGAACACGGTGACGGTGCGCGGTCACCAGGCCGCGGGTTTCCATGGACTCTCGGTAGTGCGTGTCGAGGTTTTGGGAGAAGAGCCGGACCCACTGCGTGAGCTGACGGGGAGGCGCCTCGGCGGCCACGACGGCTCGCATGTTGACGCGAGCGCGGGCGACACGGCGGGCGAAGGGACGCTCCGGAGACGGGCCGGAAACGCCCGCGTAGTTCGTGTCGAGACCCAGCAGCCGCGTCTGCTTGGCACCGGGGCGGCCGAGCTGCACATCGCGTACGAGGGCGCCGAGGAGCCGGTCGGCGACCGGTTCACCCAGGGTGAGCGGCTGAACGGTGGTGATCCGGTTGTCGGAGACCGTGATGGCGCCGCGGAGTTCGAGCTCGGCGAGCACGGCTCCGGCGAGTGCGTGGTGGACGTAAGGGGGAAGCTTGAGCCTCCCGGTCCGCGGGTCTACGCAGAGCAGCGACAGTTCCTCGGGCAGCGTCAGCAGCGGCGGTCGCTCGTCCATCGTGGTGTCCTCCCGGGTGGATGCGCGTCCGGTATCACGCCGGGCGAGGACCGGGCGGTTCCGGCAGAGCCGAGGCCCGCACGCCGTGCGCCCGTGCCGCCGCCCGCGCGGGCGGCGGAGCTGGGAAGGGCCGCACGCCGCCTGTCACACCAGGCGCCTGATCTCTCCACGCACTCGGTAGAAGCCACCCGAGGAGGAGTGCAGCGCGTCCACCACATAGCGGGCGCCGGGCTGGCGTATCGCGCGCGGGAACTGCACGTTCCAACCCGTCTCATAGCCTTCGGAAACCACATGCACCCGCACTCGTCCTCCCTCCTGAACGCACTCCACGAGGACTCCGCTCCCCGCCGCGGGGACAGCGCTGACCGTGGCGACGGAGGCGGCCGTGGTCAGCGGTGCGTACGTCGGCAGCGCGGCCGCCAGTTTGATGTCCGCGGCGACCGGGACGGTGCCCGACTGGGCTGCGTTGATCGCGGCCTCGGTCGCGTCGACGCAGGCGAGCGACCCGTCCGTGGAGACGATGTACAGCCTCTCGTCGTGGTACTGCATGGAGAGCGCGGAGCCGCCGCCCGTTCCGAGCTTCCACAGCCGGGTGCCGTCGGCGTCGAAGCAGTAGACGGAGGAAGCGGAGTCACCCGCGAAGACATACCGCCCGCCGGGGGAGGTGGCGCACGAGTACACCGCCGCGTCGCACTGGTAGGAGGCTTCGATCCATCCGTTGGACTTCGCGAGGCGCTGGACGACCCGCCGCCCCGTACCGGCGTAGACCGCGTCCTCCTCCTGCCATCCGAAGAGCACATTGCCGCTGGTCGCGGTGTGCCAGAGCTGGCCGGTGCCGTCCCCCGCGTACGCCGTCACACCGCGGCTGTGCCCGTGGTACACGGCGCGGTCGTCGGCCCGCACCATCCACGCGTTGTCCCCGGACGAGTTGCGCGACCACTGGAGCTCGTCCTCATGGTCGATCACCGTCAGACCTCCGTTGCGATCGGAGACGTTCAGCACGCCCGCGTGGATGTCCAGCCAGAAGATGTCGACCTCGTCCGCTATCTCGTAAGCCGCGAACGGCACCTTCGAGGAGAGGTCGTACACCCGGCCGTCGTCGCAGCCCGCGTAGATCCAGAAGTCGTCCGCCACCAGGCACTTCACACCGTCGGGCAGTGAGTAGTGCGCCAGCACCTCGCCGGCATGGCTCAGGTTGTAGACGTCGCCGTGCTGATTGCCGACCCAGCAGCGGTCCTCGTCCACATGGATACCGAACGCCGAGGCGCCGGTGCGGAACCGCCACAGCACCGGGGCCGTCGCCCGCGCGGTGGACGGGGCGGACGTCACCTGACGGCGGGTCACGGCGCGGGCCGCGCGCTGCCCTTGAACGGCGGGCGCGTACCCCTTCCGTACCTTCTCGGCTATCTTCTTCGCCGCCGCGGCCTGTGCCTTCTCCACAGTCGGAAAGGCGGAGGTCTGGCGCTGTCCGTCCACGCCGATCCGCCCGTACCGCACGGCGACGGTCGTCCCCTCGACGGTCACCTCGTAGAACTTGTGGGCACCGCCGCTCTCCTGGGACAGCTCCAGATACGTCGTGTTCCCCGTCTGTCGTGCCTGCGCAGTGGACACAGCACACCCCTCCCCAAATGCCCCGGCCGGCCGGTACGGCCGATCTCCAGTGACTTCAAGCTAGTGGTCACCACTGACATCGACGCCCTCGCCCGTGGAAGATCGAACCCACAGGAGTACCGGGTCGGGATGCCCCGGCTCGCCCCCGGACACCACCGCTGGATCCCGCCGGACCGACTGGTCCCCATCCGGTCCCGGGAAAGACTGCCCATCCGCTCAGGTGCCCGGAGCGAGGTCCAGGACTGCCTACCCTGGAGCAGGGCCCCGGCCCTCCCTCTCCACTGCCCGCCGTGCCTCGGCCACCACTTCGGGATCAGTGACGAAGTGGGTGTCCTGCTCGGCCGACGCGCCCCCGGTGCCCAGCGGTACCCAGCGGCCTCCCCGCGGGGTCAGCGCCCTGGTCTTGGCTGAGAGGTGGACGGCGGAGGCTCCGGCCGAGGTCAGGGCCGGGATGTCGGCGGGGCGAACCCCGCCGCCGGCCATCACCTGCACCCCGGGTGCGGCGGCGGCCATCGCGGCGATCGTCTCCCGCCCCTCGGCCGCGGTGGGGGCGCCGCCCGAGGTGAGGACCCTGGTAAGGCCGAGCGAGGGCAGCAGCGCGGCGGTGGCCACCGGGTCGGCGGACTGGTCGATGGCGCGGTGCAGTGTGATGTCCACCGGGCGGCCCGAGGCGCGGGCCGCTTCGACGAGCCGGGCGACCGCCATGGTGTCCAGGGCGCCGTCGGCGGTCAGCCCGCCGATCACCACGCCACAGGCGCCGGAGGCGATGACGGACCGCACCTCGGCGGCCATCAGCGTGATTTCCTCCGCGGCATAAACGAAGTCGCCGGGTCGGCACCTGACCAGCACGTGCACCGGCAGCCCCTCCCGGGCAACCGCCTCCACCAGGGCTGCCGACGGGGTCAGCCCGCCCAGCTCCAGGGCGGCACAGAGCTCGACCCGGTCGGCCCCGTTCTCCCGGGCGACGCGGGCCCCGGCCGGTGAGGTGACGGCGATCTCCAGGGCGGGTCGTGCGGTCACTCGTCGTCCCCGCCGAGGGGCTGGTCGGAGGCGGGGATGAGGCGTGCCGACAGGTCCGGGTCGGCCATCTCGCGGTCGAAGGGGAACATCGGGCGGCGGATGCGGTGATGGCCCAGGCGCACCAGATCCTGGTCCACACCGCCGGGGGTGAGCGCCATTTTCCAGCCGACCGACATGTCGAAGAGCTCGGGCTCCAGGTAGCCGATCTTCACGATCACGATGTCGGCGCCGCGCGGGTCGAGGTCCAGGTCGGTGAAGTCGTGCTCGTGATGGTAGGGCTTGCGGAGCTTGGTGAGGATCACGTACACGCTGCCGACACGGATGACGACCTCGGTCTCGGCGTCGCGGTCGTCGTGCCGGACGGCGTGCACCACACCGGTCAGGGTGACCGGGCCCGCGTGCCGGTCGTCCACCTCGGCACCGGCGGTGACCGTGACGGTGGCGCCGGCACCGGCGGCGACGGCAGTCTCGACGGCGGCCGGTCCTGGCACCGAGGCGTAGATGACGGTCGGGCCGTCGTCCTTCCGGAACTCCGGGCGGGCCAGCAGCCGGGTCAGGCCCCAGGTCACGTCACCGGCGCCGCCGGCGGTCGGATTGTCCCCGGTGTCGCTGATGAAGTACGGGCGCAGGTCACCGGCCAGGGCCTCGTCCAGAATGCCGTCGAAGGTGCCGGTGGGGGCGACGAAGTCGAAGTCGTCGCGGGCCTTCCAGAAGCCCTGGGCCAGGCGTTCGGCACCGGCCGACACGGCGGCCCGGTCGGTGCCGGTCACCACCACCGCGGCGCGGTTGCGCGGTTCGTCGGCCCAGGCGTAGCCGACCCATATCGCGGCGTCGATCACACCGTCCACGGCCTCGGTCTCGGCCACGGCCGCGTACACGCTCCTGGCCGGCTCGATCCGGGTGGAGGTCTGCTCGCCGGCCAGCAGCACCGGCACCGGCACCCAGGCCTTGACCGGGCGGGGCGCGCCGGAGACCAGCAGGTCCACCAGGTTGCGGACGGCCCGCTCCTTGGTTTCCATGTGGTCCTCGTGCGGGGCCATCCGGTAGCAGGTGATCAGGTCGCTGCCGTGGACGAGTTCGCGGGAGACGTTGCCGTGCAGGTCCATCGAGGTGGAGATGATCACGCCGGGGCCCACGGTGGCGCGGATACGTTCCAGGAGCACCGCCTCGGCGTCGTCGATGCCCTCCACGGTCATGGCGCCGTGGATGTCGTACCAGAGGCCGTCCGGCCGGGGCAGCGCGGCGAGCCGCTCGATCAGTTCGTCGGTCAGCTCGGCCCAGGCGTCGGCGGTGACGGTGCCGCCCGGCAGCGACTTGCCGACCAGGGCGCCGTGCCAGTCGGCTGCCTCGCGCAGTTCCTCGCCGGGGGCCAGGAAGGGGTAGCGGTCCAGCACGTCGGCGCCGCGCGAGGGGTGGAAGGCGGGGGCCCGGGTGCGAGCGGGGGAGAAGGTGGACGACTCGATGCCGAGTCCGGCGATGGCGATGACCGGGCGGGCCGCGGCGGTGCGGGATTGCGGCATGGCTCCTCGTAGCTCGTAGGGAGTGGGGCTTCAGGCGTCGGGCCTCAGGGCGTCAGGCGTTGCGGGGCGCGGGGACGGGGAACCGGTCGGTGGCCGGTTCGGCGCCGCCGACCCCGCGCAGGGCATGGGCCATGGCGCGTTGCAGGGCGAACTGTCCGGCGCCGACCAGTCCCGCGTCGGCGCCCAGGCTGGCCCGCTCGATGGTGAGGTGTTCGGTGACCAGCGGGTGGCAGCTCTCGTAGAGCTGGCTGCGCACAGCGGCGACGAACGGCTCCAAGGTGGAGAGGATGCCGCCGAGGTAGACGGCGTCCGGGTTGAAGAAGTTGACGTTGGCCGCGAGCACTTGACCGAGGTAGTCGCCGGCCCTGCGAACCGCGCGCGTGGCCTCCGGGTCGGCGTCCAGGGCCAGCCGGACCACGTCCTCCGGGCGGCTGACGTCGACCCCGCGCTCACGCAGGATGCGGACCAGGGCGGCGCCGGACGCCACGGTTTCCAGGCAGCCGGTGTTGCCGCAGGAGCACGGGATGTCGCCGCCGCCACCGATCCGGATGTGGGTGATGTCACCGGCCACGCCGGTGGCGCCCCGGTAGAGATGTCCGTCGACCATGACGCCGGCGCCGATCGCGGAGCCGATCTTCACCATGATCGTCTTCCGGTACTCGGCGGGCCGTACGGTGTGCTCGCCGACCGCCATGCAGTTGGCGTCGTTGTCCACGGCGGCCGGGACGCCGAAGCGTTCCTCCAGCCAGGCGGTGACGGGGAACCGGTTCCAGCCCGGCATCCGGGACGGCATGACAGCGGAGCCCGACACGATGTCCACCGGTCCGGGCAGCGAGAGCCCGACCCCGCGCAGTCGGTCCCGTCCACGCTGCTCGGCCAGCGCCTCCAGGGTCTCGGCGAGCCGCGGCAGGGCCGCCTCGGGACCGTCGGCGATCAGGAAGGGGACGGTCGAGACATCGGTCAGGCCGCCACCGGGCAGCACGACACCGATCCTGGCGTGCCGGCCGCCGAGGTCGGCGGCGACGGCGAACTCGTCGTCGCTTCCCAGTCTCAGCGCTTTGCGAGGGCGCCCGCCTGTAGAGGTCTGGGTGCCCTCCTCGGCGATCAGCCCGCGCTCCACCAGTTGGGCCACGCTGAGGGAGATGGTGGAGGCGGAGACGCCGAGCAGTCCGGCGAGTTCGGCGCGCGACGAGGCCTGGCCCGATGCGACGAGTTCCAGGACCCGCGCGGCAAGAGCTGAGGTGCCTTTCGCGGCCTTGCCGTCCCAAGCACTTATTCCAGTCATGTAAGAAGTAACTTCCGCAGCGGCGTGTATGGCGACGACAGTATGCCCGCGCTTCATGCAAGGGAAGAGTCCGGTGAAGAAAGTAAACCGTCCACGAAATCTCTCAAATCAATCCAAATGCACCCACAAAAGAGGGCCGATCGAGGCGGGAAGACTTTCTTCGAACTCGCAGTAACTTACTTGTTACTAATTCTTGCTTTGTTTCTCAGGCGTGTCCGGCGTTAGCTGTCGTGAACGCAGTGCCGGTCCTGCGGCACCCGCCCGGTCCCTGGGACGCATGCGGGCCCTTTCACTCTGAGGAGAATCATGTTCCCTGGTCACACGGCGAACAGCCGCCGCTGGGCCCTCGTCGCGGGCGCCGCTGCCACCGCGTGCGCTCTGCTGACCGGCTGTTCCGGCAGCGGTACCTCGTCGTCCGGCTCCGGCTCGTCGGACACCGTCAACTACGCGCTGCCGGCGAACTTCACACCGAATTGGATACTCCCGGTCGGCACTGCCGCGCATCTGAACACCAACAACTCCTCCATATCCCAGTCCCTTTGGGAACCGCTGATCGCCTTTGACGGCTCCACCGGTACGGTCGGCTGGAACAAGAAGAACTCGCTGGCCACCGCCGCCGAATTCGCCGAGGACAGCAGGAGCGTCACCATCACGCTCGGCGACCGGCACTGGAGCGACGGTAAGCAGATCACTTCCCGGGACATGGAGTTCTGGTTCAACCTCGTCAAGGCCAACAAGGCCGAATGGGCCAGCTACAGCCCGAGCAAGGCGCCGGACAACTGGACCTCGCTGAAGGTCGTCGACCCGACGCACTTCACGATCACCTTCGACCAGGCGTACAACCAGCAGTGGATGCTCGCCAACCAGCTCAGCATGATCCGCGTGATGCCTCAGCACGCCTGGGACAAGACCGGCGACTCGGGCACCGTGTCGGACCTCGACCGCACCCCCGCGGGCGCCAAGAAGGTCTGGACGTACCTGAACGACTCCGCCAAGAAGATCTCCGGCTACGCGACCGACCCGCTCTGGAAGACGGTCAGCGGCCCGTACACCATCAAGTCGTTCTCCACGGCCGGCAAGGTCGTGCTGACCGCCAACGCCAAGTACGACGGCGGCGGCAAGGCCGGCATCAAGAACGTGAACCTGCTGCCGTTCACCACCACGGACGCCGAGGAGAACGCGCTCCGGGCGGGCACGGTCGACTACGGCTACATCAACGCCACCAACCTCAGCCAGGAGTCATCGTTCGCCGCCAAGGGCTACACGGTGAAGCCGTGGTCCGGCTGGGCCATCACGTACATGCCCTACAACTTCAACAACCCCGCCATGGGCCCGGTCTTCAAGCAGCTCTACGCCCGCCAGGCGATCCAGATGTCGGTGGACCAGGCCACGCTCTCCAAGGTCGTCTTCAACGGCACCGCGGTCCCGACCTACGGTCCGATCCCGCAGGGCCAGAGCTCGTCCTTCGTCTCGCCGGAGCAGAAGAACAACCCGTACCCCTTCTCCACCGCCAAGGCGAAGCAGCTGCTGAGCGACCACGGCTGGACCGAGCAGGACGGCACCATGGTGTGCACCGCGCCGGGCACCGGCGACAACCAGTGCGGCGCCGATGTGGACAAGGGCACGAAGTTCCAGATGCAGGTGCTCTCGCAGTCCGGTTCGACCGTGACCGACAACATGATGAGTGCCCTGCAGTCGTCGTTCGCCAAGAGCGGCATCGGCTTCACCATCAAGACCGCCCCGGTCAACTCGGTCCTCGCGCAGTCCGGCCAGTGCGAGCCCGACGACGCGGGCTGCAAGTGGCAGTTGTCGTTCTTCGGCACCGCCGGCAGCTGGTACTTCCCCGCCTACCCGAGCGGTGACGCGCTCTTCGCCACCGGCGGCGGCTCCAACTTCGGCAACTACTCCAGCCCCGCGGTGGACAAGCTGATCACCGAGACCACCACCTCCTCCTCCGACGAGGCGGTGCAGAAGTACAGCGCGGCCCTGGCCGAGGACCTCCCGGTCATCTGGCTGCCGGAGCCGGACTACCAGGTCTCCGTGGTCAAGAACGGCCTGGGCGGCTTCGCCCAGGACTCGCTCGCCAACTTCCACCCGGCCATGTGGAAGTGGACCACCAAGTGAGCCCGGCCTGTGACCACGCGCAGCACTGAGCCGAAGCGACCGGAAAGCACATGACCACTTCCACGTACCTGATTCGACGGGCCCTCCAGGCCGTCGCGGTGATCGTCATCGTGACGATCGTGGTCTTCTGTCTGCTGCACGCCCTGCCCGGGGGTCCCGCTCGCGGGATCCTCGGCCCGCAGGCCACAGCGCAGCAGATCGCGTCCTTCAACCACGAGCAACACCTCGACAAGCCACTGCCCGTGCAGTACCTCTACTACCTCGACCGACTGCTGCACGGCGACCTGGGAACCTCGTACACCCTCAATGAGCCGGTCTCCCAGCTCATCACCGAGCGGTTGCCCAAGACCCTGGTGCTCACCGCCCTGTCGGCGGTCGTCGGCCTCCTGCTGGCTGTCCCGCTGGGCATGTGGCAGGCCGTCCGGCGCAACAGGCCGGCCGACTACGTCATCACCACGCTGAGCTTCATCGCCTACTCCACACCCGTGTACTTCCTCGGGCTGATCCTGGTGCTGGTGTTCAGCCAGGTGCTGCCGTGGTTCCCGTCGCAGGCCCCGCAGGGGGACACGCTCGCCCAGGTGTTCGCCGATCCGCAGGCGCTGGTGCTGCCGGTCGTCGCCGGTGCCGCCTCGATGATCGCGGTGTTCAGCCGCTACATGCGGGCGGCCACCCTGGAGAACCTGTCCGAGGACTACGTCAGGACGGCGCGGGCCGGCGGCTCCCGCTCCCGCGCCATCCTGTGGCGGCATGTGTTCCGCAACTCGCTGACGCCGGTGATCGCCATGCTCGGCTATTACGTGCCGGTACTGTTCGGCGGCGCCCTGGTGGTCGAACAGCTCTTCAACTACCCCGGCATGGGCCTGCTCTTCTGGACCGCCGCGCAGTCCTCCGACTACCCGGTGCTGCTGGGCTGTGTGCTGGTCATCGCGATCGCCACCGTGGCCGGCACGCTGCTCGCCGACATCGTCCAGCGGCTCATCGACCCCCGAGTGAAGGCAGGCCGGGCATGAGCGCCCTCATCCAGCCGGAGCAGATGCCAGGCAAGGCCACCGCCGCCACCGCGGCGTCCGGCTCCCGGCTCGCCGTCCGGCGCTTCCTGCGCAACCGGCTCGCCGTGGTCGGGCTCGGCGTCGTGGTCTTCTTCTTCCTGTTCTGCTTCGCCGGTCCGCTGGTGTACTCCACCGACCAGACCCACACGATGCTCGAACAGGTCAACCTCGCCCCCAGCGGCTCGCACTGGCTCGGCACCGACGCGGTCGGCCACGACGAGCTGGGCCGGCTGATGTACGGCGGCAAGGTGTCGCTGACCGTCGGCCTCGCCGCGGGCATCCTGGCCACCCTGATCGGCACCCTGTGGGGCGCCGCCGCCGGCTACGCGGGCGGCTGGATCGACGCGGTCATGATGCGGATCGTGGACGCGGGGATCGCCATCCCGGCGCTCTTCATCCTTCTGGTGGTCTCCGCCATCACCACCCCGGGCCCGACCGGACTGATCGTCATCCTGGGCGTCGTCTCCTGGCTGGTGCCGTCCCGGCTGATCAGGGCCGAGACACTCACCCTGAAGAACCGCGACTACGTCCTGACCCTGCGGGCCATCGGCGGAACGCACACCCGTGCGATCACCCGGCACATCCTGCCGAACTCGGTCTCGACCATCATCGTCGCGGCCACCTTCCAGATCGCCGACGCCATCCTGCTCGTCGCGTACGTCTCCTACCTGGGCCTGGGCGTCCAGCCGCCGGCCACCGACTGGGGCGGCATGCTCTCGGCCGGTCTCACCGCCGCCTACTCCGGCTACTGGTGGCTCATCCTGCCGCCGGGCCTGGCCATCATCCTGGTGGTGTGGGCGTTCAACGCGATCGGGGACGGACTCCGCGACGCATTCGACGTGAGGGGACGCGGATGACCGCCGCCCAGGGCTCCGCCGCCCCGCAGGCCGGGCCCATTCTCGAACTCGACGGCCTCGGGGTCGTCTTCACCACCGAGACCGGCGACGTGCCGGCCGTCCGGGGTGTCTCCCTGCACGTCCGCCCCGGCGAGACGCTCGCCCTGGTCGGCGAGTCGGGTTCCGGCAAGTCCACGATCGCGCTGGCCGCGATGGGCCTGCTGGACGGCAACGCCCGTACCACCGGCAGTGCCACCATCGCGGGCCATCAGATGGTCGGTGCCCGTGAGGCCGACCTGGCCGCGCTGCGCGGCCGGACCGTCACCATGGTGTTCCAGGAGCCGGCCACCGCGCTGGACCCGCTGACCCGGATCGGCAAGCAGATCGCCGAGGTGATCCGCAACCACCGTGAGGTGTCCGGCAAGGACGCCGCCGCCGAGGCCGTCGGACTCCTCCGCAAGGTCGGCATCCCCGAGCCGGAGAAGCGGGCCGGCGCCTACCCCTTCGAGCTCTCCGGCGGACAGCGCCAGCGCGTGGTCATCGCCATGGCCATCGCGAATGACCCCACCCTGCTGATCGCCGACGAGCCGACCACCGCGCTGGACGTCACGGTGCAGGCCGAGATCCTCGACCTGCTGCGCCGCCTCGCCGTGGAGACCGGCACCGGCGTCCTGCTGGTCACCCACAACATGGGCGTGGTCGCGGACTTCGCCGACCGGGTCGCCGTGATGTACGACGGCGAGATCGTGGAGACCGGTCCGGTCGAGGACGTGCTGCTGCGCCCGTCCCACGACTACACCAAGCGGCTGCTGGCCGCGGTGCCCCGGCTGTCGGTCGCCGAGGCGGGCCCGCCGGTACCGTCGCCCGCCGCCACCCGCCCGGACACCGAGCCGGTCGTCGAACTCCGCGACGTCTCGGTGGTGTTCGGCCGTGGCAAGGGTGCCGTACGGGCTCTGGACGAGGTGTCGCTCACCGTCCACGCCGGGGAAACCCTGGGCCTGGTGGGCGAGTCGGGCTCCGGCAAGTCCACCGCCTCCCGGGTCGCGCTCGGTCTGATCCGGCCGGACTCCGGCGCCGCCTCGCTGTTCGGCACCGACCTGGCGCGCACCCGGTCCCGGGCCCGGCGGGCACTGCGGGCCGGTATCGGCGTGGTACTCCAGGACCCGGTGGCCTCGCTGGATGCCCGTATGACGGTCGGCGAGTGCATCGCCGAGCCGCTCAGGGTGCACGGCCGCGGGCTCTCCGCCAAGGACCGCCAGGCCAAGGTCGCCGCCGTCCTCGAACGGGTCCGGCTGTCGCGTGATGTCGCCCGGCGTGCCCCCCGGGAGCTGTCCGGCGGTCAGCGCCAACGGGTCAGCCTGGCCCGCGCCCTGGTCCTGGAGCCCCGGCTGCTGGTCGCCGACGAGCCCACCAGCGCGCTCGACGTGAGCGTGCAGGAGGCCGTGCTCGAAGTGATCTCCGAACTCCAGGACGAGCTGGGCTTCGCCTGTCTCTTCGTCTCCCACGACCTCGCCGTCGTACAGCACTTCGCCCAGCGCGTCGTGGTGATGCGGGCCGGCAGGATCGAGGAACAGGGCGCCACCGGCGCGACCCTGCTGCACCCGGAGACCGACTACACCCGCCGGTTGCTGGCCGCCGTGCCGGTACCCGACCCGGTGATCCAACGCGGCCGCAGAGCCGAACGCCTGGCCACCCTCGCGGCCGACCGGACGGAGGCCCAGGGGTGAGTTCCCACGACCGTACGCTCTTCGCCGGAGTGGACATCGGCGGCACCACCACCCAAGTGGTGCTCTGCGGCGAGGACTTGACCGTGCTGGACCGCGCCGAGGTGGCGACCCCGGCGACCGACGGCGGCCAGGCCATGATCGGCGCGGCCATGGGCGCGCTGGCCCCGCTGCTGAAGCGCACCCCCGGCCGCCTCGCCGGCAGCGGGGTCGGCGCGGCCGGCGTGGTGGACTCCGCCACCGGCCGCATCCTGGTGGCCAGCGACTCCTTCACCGGCTGGGCCGGCTTCGCGGTGACGGACGCCGTCGAGAAGGCCCTGGGCGTCCCGGCCTTCCTGGACAACGACGTCAACGCCTTCCTCTACGGGGAGGTGTCCGGCGGCGCCGTACGCGGCGAGCCGGACGTCCTCGGGATGACACTGGGCACCGGGGTCGGCGGCGCGCTGTGGACCGGCGGCGCCCTGTTCACCGGGCCGCACGGCGCGGCCGGCGAGATCGGGCACATCCCCGGCTTCGGCGATCTGCTCTGCTCGTGCGGCGGCCGGGGCCATCTGGAGACCCTGGCCTCCGGCCGCTCCATCAGCGCTCGTTACGCGGACCGCACCGGCCGCCGGCTGACCGCCCGCGAGGTCGCCGAGGCCGCCGGCCACGGTGACCAGGACGCCCTCGCGGTGTACCGGGCCGCCGGAGCCGGGATCGCTCGGGCGATAGTCATGACGGCGGGCATCGTGGACATCACCACGGTGGTGGTCGGCGGCGGGGTCAGCCGCGCCTGGCCCCTGCTGGAACCCCTCATCATGGCATCGCTGGCCGCCGACCCGCCGGTCAGCGGCCACCCGGTCCGGCTGGTCAGGGCAACCCTGGCCACCGATGCGGTACCGGTCGGCGCCGCGGCCCGAGCCCGGCGGGAGCTGACGGCGAACGTCGGGGTCTGAGGAAGCCGTCCCGCCTCCCGACAACGTCGTCCCGTTCGCCTCCGCACGAAATATGGGCTTGCCAATCAATAACACGCCGGTTCTGCTCGCGGATCCTTCCGAAGCGGTACACGAGCTTCTGGCCTGCGCATCAGGCCAGGACGCGTGACCGGACAGGGCCACCAAGTCTTAGTGGGCGGTTCGTGAGTCTTTGAGTGGTTCTGCTGTCGCCTGATGGTGTGGCAGCGGGGCGGAATCTGCCGGTCCGCGGTTGTTGATCTGGTGATGTGTTCGGGTGAGTGAACGCAAGCCGTATCCGAGTGACTTATCGGACGAGCAGTGGTCGTTGATCGAGCCGGTGATCACCGCGTGGAAGGGCCGGCACCGCTCGGTCAGCGGCCACCAGGGCGCGTACGACATGCGGGAGATCGTGAACGCGATCCTCTACCAGGGGCGGACCGGCTGCCAGTGGGCCTATCTCCCGCACGACCTGCCGCAGAAGAGCGCGACGTACTACTACTTCGCCGCCTGGCGGGACGACGGGACCGACCAGGTCATCCATGAACTCCTGCGCTGCCAGGTCCGCGAACGCGCCCGACGATTAGAGGACCCGACCTTGGTGGTGCTGGACACCCAGAGTGTCCATGTGGCCGCCGGGGTCCCCGTCTCCACGAGTGGCCATGATCCGGCCAAGCGGGTGCCCGGCCGCAAGCGGGGCCTTGCCGTGGACGTCCTCGGCCTGGTCATCGCGGTCGTCGTCCTCGCTGCGAACACCCACGACAACGCCGCGGGAAATCTCCTGCTGGACCAGGTCGCCGAGCACGCCGGCGGAAGTGTCCGCAAAGCCCTGGTCGACCAGGGCTTCAAGAACCAGGTCGTCGCGCACGGCGCCGGCCTGGGGATCGACGTCGAGATCGTCCAACGCAACCCGCAGGTCAAGGGGTTCGTGCCGCAGCCGAAGCGGTGGAGGGTCGAGCAGACCTACGGGATCCTGATACTGCACCGGCGCCTGGTCCGCGACTACGAGCACCGCCCGTCCTCCTCCGTCTCCCGCGTCTACTGGGCGATGACCCACGTCATGACCCGGCGCCTCACCGGCGCGAACGCCCCCACCTGGCGCGAGACGGCGGCGGTGGCGGCGTGAACCTCCGGCCCCTGCTCGATGCCCTGGACCTGCAGGAAGACGCCGCCCGGGCCCTGGCCGACGACCTTCGTGCGCAGATCGACGGCCTGCAGACCCGGTTGCGGGAGGCCGAGATGCACCTGGAGCACCTCGCGATCACCCGCAAGACCGTCACCAGCCTTGCCGACCGGCTCCCGGCCGTCGCGCCGGACCTGCCCGAGCATCCGGACTACCCCCGCATCCTTGCCGCCTTCAACCACACGACCGGGCCGCTACGGGCCAAGGACGTCTGCGAAGCCCTCGGCCACGAACTGCTGCCGAAGAACGTCGAAGGCACCCGCGCCAAACTGAAACGCCTGGTCAAACTCGGCATCCTCACCGAGGCCGACACCGGCAACTTCGCTCGAAAGCAATAGCCGACCGAACCTCCACCAGCGTCCTTGCTCCCACCTCAGCCAGAAAAGGACATCACCTTACGAACCGCCCACTTAGGTCTTACTGATCGTTTCAGAATGAGCGTCGTTGGGAGGGTTGGCAGTTGGGTTCTGTGTAGGCAGGATCTGTTGGGTGTCTGCTGATCTTGTGCCTGATGACCTGTGGGAGCGCGTGGCTCCGTTGCTGCCTGCTCGTCCGCCTCGGCGGCATCGGTATCCCGGGCGGTTGCCTGCGGATGACCGTGCGGCTTTGCGTGGCATCGTTTACGTGCTGCGCAAAAGCGTGAGCTGGCGGGACGTCCCCGCGGAGCAGGTCGGCTGCAGCGGGGTGACGGCCTGGCGGCGCCTGCGTGACTGGACTGAAGCGGGGGTGTGGCCCCGTCTGCACGAGGTCCTCCTGGCGGAACTGCGCAAAGAGGGTCTCCTGGAGATGGACGACGCCGCGGTCGACGCCTCACACGTCCGGGCGCTCAAAGGGGGGCTCACACCGGACCTTCGCCAGCCGACCGGGCCCGGCCCGGCAGCAAGCACCATCTGATCGTCGACCGGCACGGAACTCCGCTGGCCGTCTCACCGACCAGCGGAAACCGCCACGATGTCACTCAGCTCATGTCTCCGCTGGACGCCATCCCACCCATCCGCGGTCCGCGCGGCCGGCCACGCAGTCGCCCCCGACAGCTGTTCGCCGACCGCGGCTACGACTTCGACAAGTACCGCCGTCTGGTCCGGGCTCGTGGAATCACCCCGAAGATCGCCCGTCGCGGCACCCCGCACGGCTCCGGACTCGGCAAGACCCGCTGGGTCGTCGAGCGCACATTCGCCTGGCTCCACCACTTCAAACGACTCCGTATCCGCTACGAGATACGCGCCGACCTCCACCTCGGCCTACTCCAACTCGCCCGCAGCATCATCTGCTTGAGACGACCCCGAACCTCATTCTGAAACGATCAGTAAGTGAGTGCCCGTTCTTCATCGCTGCTGGTCAGTGAGGATCTGTAGTCGTACTGGTCACTATGCTGCCGGGATGACCGCACAGTCGCCCCCTCCGCTGACCCTGGAAGCCGCCAGGGACCTTCAGAACATGCTCCGGGCCGAGATCGGGCCCGGCCTCAGCGAGCGGGAACTCGACGCGGTCGAGGCGCGATGCGGCTTCATCTTCTCGGCGGACCACAGAATCTTCCTCTCCGCCGGGCTCCCGCACGGGTCGCCACGCTGGCCCGACTGGCGGAACGGCGACCCCAAGGACCTGGCCGCCCGGCTCTCTCAACCGGTCGAGGGAGTGCTCTTCGACGTGGAGCACAACAGCTTCTGGCACCCCGCCTGGAGCCCGAGGCCGGCAGGGACACCCGACGCGCTGCAGATCGCACGGCCCGAGTTGGCGGCCGTCCCGCAGCTGGTCCCCCTCTACAGCCACCGCTACCTGTGAGGGGCCACGAAGTTTCCGAACAGCCACCCAATAGGGTTGTCCTGAACAAGGAAACGAGGAAGAAGTGGCGCCACCCAGTAAGTACTCGCCGGAGTTCCGCGAGGAAGCCGTCCAGATCGCGTTGAGGTCAAGCAAGACGATCTCCGAAGTCGCCCGGGAGCTTGAGCTGAACCCGGAGACGCTACGCGGCTGGGTGAAGAAGTACCAGAAGCAGCAGGAACCGGCTCCCGATGCGGAACTGACGGTGAACGAGCGAGCGCGCCTGAAGGAACTCGAACGACGCAACCGCGAGCTGGAGATGGAAGTTACCTTCCTGAAAAAAGCCGCAGCGTACTTCGCGAAGGATCCCCGGTAGCAAGCAAGTACGAGTTCATCGACGAGATGCGGCTCGACACCGAGGAGTACGCATACAGCGTCGAGTTCATGTGCGGCCGACTCGGCGTCTCCAGATCCGGCTACTACGACTGGAGATCCCGCCCGGAATCCGCGACAGCTCAGCGGTGCGAAGAACTGAAATTGCTCATCGAGAAAGCCTTCGACATGTCCGACAGCACCTACGGGCACCGGCGCATCCAGGCCCAGCTGCACCGCTGGGGCGTCGCCGCGGGCGTGGAGCTGGTCCGTCGCCTCATGCGCGAACTGGGCCTGGTGCCCTGGCCTGCCACGGCCGAAGAGGTTCAACCTCACTCAGGCCGCGGCCAGCCAGGTGCCGGACCTCGTCGGCCGCGACTTCACTGCGGATGCGCCCGGCAAAAAGCTCGTCGGCGACATTACCTATATCGCGACCGGGGAAGGCTGGCTGTACCTTGCAACGGTCATCGACTGCTGCACGAAGGAAGTCATCGGTTACGCGATGGACGACCACTACCAAACCCCACTGATGTCCAGGGCAATTCGCAACGCGGCACGCAACAGGAACCTTTCGGTCGACGCGATATTTCACTCCGACCGCGGAAGCAACTACATGTCAGCCGAGTTCGGGAAGACGCTCGACCGGTTCGGGCTCCGCAGATCTTCCGGCCGCACCGGGATCTGTTTCGATAACGCCATGGCCGAATCATTCTTCGGCGCCCTGAAGAACGAGCTCGTATCAAGGGTGACTTACCTGACCCGCGAGGCCGCTCGGCAGGACATCACTCGCTACATCGAATTCTGGTACAATCGCAAACGCCTCCACTCGGCGGTGGGTTACCGCCCTCCGTGCGAAGTCCACGCCGAGTACGAGAAGTTGCGAATCGCCGCGTGAAATAAACGGTCAGAATCCTGTCCGGAAAACGCGAGGCCCCTCAGTTCGTGGGGCCCTGCTGAAGGCCGCACGAGAACAGAAGATCACCACCTGGAGCAAGCTGCAGAAGCAACTCGGCACGGCCTTGCCGCGAATGACCGCCGCAGAACGGATCGACGTCCTCATCAGAGTCGAACGGCAGTCGTCCAAGGACCAGCCGCTGCTCTCTGCCCTTCTCGCCACAGGTGACCCCGAACTGACAACGGCGTACCGAGAGGTTGCCTCCACACTGGGCCTGGAGATCCCGCAGGGCAATGACGAACTGCGCGACGTCCTTGAGGCAGACGTTGAGCAGGTTCACCGCCACTG
This sequence comes from Streptomyces sp. NBC_00872, assembly GCF_045161915.1. Taxonomy (NCBI): domain Bacteria; kingdom Bacillati; phylum Actinomycetota; class Actinomycetes; order Kitasatosporales; family Streptomycetaceae; genus Streptomyces; species Streptomyces sp. NBC_00872. Next base: position 965,415 of record NZ_CP108806.1, read on the forward strand.
GCTTCATCGATAGACAACAAGCACTGGCCGTCGGACTCACTTCGGGCGTGTCAGCCAAGTGCACCTCAGGCGCCACGCCCTTCATCAGGCCGAAGGAAAGAGCACACGGCGTGGCGGCTTGATGGATCGTCCCAGGTCGAGTTGCATCGGCTTCGGGCCAGTGGGCGCCCGGCCGCGCGAAAGAGACAACCCCGTCGATCCTTCGCCGAGGACCGGTCAGAAGCTCATTCATCAACCGCTTCACCATCGCAGTTCAGCCGTCGGATCGCCGCCGACCGGACGGGGCCGGTCCGGCGTGGAAAGATCACGATGAGCGTTCCCGAAGCCCTGGCCCGCACCGCCGACCGCCGCCGCAGCACCGGCGAGACCCACCAGGCACTCCACGCCATGCTTCCCGCCGACGGCGGCGTGCTGACCATCCCACCGGCCCGGCACGTGGAACAGGCCCGTCTGGAGGCGGAGGTCTTTCTCCGCCTCGGCGCGATCGGCGGCCTATCCGCGCATCCGCTCGGCATCGTCCGTCTCCGCCCGGAACCCGACCGGCTCACCATCCAGGTGATCAACGCCCCCTACATCGTCATGTGCTGGGCGGACCTGCTCCTTCCCCGCTTCCACGACGAACCCGACAGCGATCCCCGCGACTGCGTCTCCGGCATCCCCGGGCTTCGGTTTCGCCGTGACCGCCGCACCATCCGCCTCTACCGCCCAGACACCCCCACCAGCATCACCCTCACCGGGTTCAACCCCCGCTGGTGGGACCGCATCACCGACCGGCGCCACACCTACGACAACCTTCTCCAGCCCCAACCCGGCTGGACCCCTGCCGAACAGGCCGCTCACGACACATCTACCCGCTCGCCCTACGACCCCGCCCCGGTCTTCTCACCCCTGCTACGCCGGATCCGGGCCACGGCCAGCCCCGGGAACGTCAACTCGACCGACGCCTGGACCTCGAACGGAGGCTTCCGAATGGAGGCCACCGACGGTCCGCCCTGTCCCGACCTCATCCGCCTCCTCGGTGACGGACCCACCGGGGCAGGCTGGCAGGTCACCCGCAAGCGCTGCACCTGCCCATGCGACCAGAAGCACAGCAACTGCACCGTCGACTTCATCGACCCCACAGGGACCGGCATCCACTACGACAACGCACGCTGGGGCCGTACCGCCGACCAAGCCCGCCAGCAGCAACTGGCCGAACTGAACGCCAAGGCTTTCACATGAATGCAGGCCCGCGCCGCAACTCTCATCGCTGGCAACTTCCTGGAGGGGCTGGGGCAGAGCGTGACAGCAGTGAGGACAGCTAGATAACGATCGCGTCGGCGACGGTGGTCTCGCGGTACTCGCGCTGTCCGGGCTCGACCTGCACCGAGACGTGCCCATACGGGTCGGTGCCGTGGTCGCCTCCATGGTCTTGTCCACGGTGCTGCGCCGCTGTGCGGGGAGCCGCAGACGGGCGGCTCTCCACCATCCGTGCCAGAGCAACACACCCTCGGAGCGAGGAATCAGGACACCCCCCGGAGCAGTCGTCACGGATCAGGCCAGATCTCCGGATCGGCCTTGTACCCCGCACTGGGAGAAGGAAGATGGAATCTCTCAGGGGGAGGGGCGCATGCGGACAACCCTGGCCGTAAGCGATATCGGCGATGACGTGGCTGGTGCGTCGAACGATCTGCGGAGGTGGCTGGGACGCCACCCGGACTTGCGGTCGCAGATCCTCCGGGAGCCTGCGCGGGTGCCCGCACCCGGATCAATGGGCGCAACTGGCGAGTTGATGACCCTGCTGCTGGCGCCCGGCGGTCTGACGGCGGCGCTCGCCGCCGCCGTAGTCTCCGTCGCGCTGTCCGATCCTGAGGTGCAGCGCGTGGAGGGCTCTGCGCTGTTTCGGTGTACGCGGTGAACGGGCCGCGTGGTCAGTAGTTCTCCCACTCGTCCAGCACGTACTCCAGCACGGCCGGGTCCATCAGCGTGCTCGGCCGTACGTCCTGGCGGCGGCGGTCTACGGGGAACACCGCAGCGGCCTTCAGGACCGCCTCGTCCAGGTAGCGCAGTTGGGTGGCACTCGATGCCAGCCGCAGCGGTGGAGACGCACCGTCGCCCGGTTTGGCCAGGACGAAACCCCAGTTGCCGAAGCTCGGTACGTCGACCTGGAACTCGGTGGTCGAGTAGCCCGCCGTCTCGATCGTCTTCGCGATCGACCAGTAGGTCTTCGGTGCGAAGAACGGTGAACCGCTCTGCACCATCACCCTGCTCTGCGGTGTCAGGACCTGCCCGAGCAGGTGGTAGAACTCCACCGAGTACAGCTTGGCCAGTGCCGCCGTGTCCGGGTCGGGAAAGTCGATGACGACCGCGTCGTACCGCTGACGTGCGCCGCGCAGCCAGTTGAAGGCGTCGGCGTTGACCACTGTGACCCTCGGGTCGTCCAACGCCTTGTCGTTGAGGTCGCGCAGGGGCTCAAAGTCGCGCGCGAGCCGAGTCATGGCCGGGTCCAGTTCCACGAGCGTGACGTGCTGTACGTCGTCGTAGCGCAACACCTCGCGCAGGGCGAGTCCGTCGCCGCCGCCCATGATCAGCACGTTGGCGCGGGAGCCCGCGAGCGTGGGATGGACGAGGGACTCGTGGTAGCGGTATTCGTCGACGGAGCTGAACTGGAGATCGCCGTTGAGGAAGAGCCGGATGTCCGGTCCGCCGGTGAAGGCCGTGGAGTGGGTGACGACGATCTCCTGGTATGACGTCGTCTCCGCGTGGACGATCGGGTCCCGGTACATCTGCTGGCGCGCGGTCACCTCCAGGTCGTCCGCGAGGGCGTACGTGGTCCCGAGCACGGCCAGTACCGCTGTGACCCCAGCCAGCAGGGCGTTGCGCACCCAGCGCCGCATCTGCCGGCGGAAGATGAACACAACCACGATGACACCGGCCACCGCGTTGACCGCGCCGACCACCAGCGTGCCCTTCAGCTGGCCGAATGTCGGCAGGAGCCACAGCGGGAAGCCCAGGCCGCCGGCCAGCGCGCCGATGTAGTCGACGGCGAACATGTCGGCGACCGCGCTGCCCGCTTCCTGCCGCCGGATCCGCTGGAGCATGGTCATGAGCAGCGGGATCTCGGCGCCGATCAGCAGGCCGACCGCCACCGCGACCACGATCATCGCCGGGGTGTACAGCTGGAGCCAGGCGAACGCCGAGTACAGCACCAGGACCGACAGCCCGCCGACCAGCGCCAGCACGCCCTCCACGACCGCGAACGCGCCCACCGCGCGGCGGCGCAGGGGTTTGGCGGCGAGAGAGCCGAGCCCCATGGCGCACACCATCACGGAGATCACCACGGAGGTCTGGAGCACCGAGTTTCCGATGAGGTAGCTGCCCAGCGCGGTCAGGGCCAGCTCGTACACGAGGCCGCAGGCCGCGCAGAGGAAGACGGCGAAGAGCAGCAGGAAACGAGCCCCCCGGGTGTGCCGGACGGCGGCGGGACGGGAGGGAGCCGCTGTGGCGTCGCGGCCTTGCAGGGTGGTGGCGCTCATCGACGGGCGGCGTTACGAGATCGCCGCGCCGACCATGAGCCCGGTGCCCAGGTACATGCCGGCCTGGACCCAGGCGGCGGGGTGCGGACGGCCGTCCTGGTCGTCAAGGACGACCGCGCCCATCTGGCCCTGAGCGAACACGCCGATCACAATGCCGACGACGGTCATCACCATCACCCCGGCCAGCCCGTACAGCAGCGTGCTGATCAGGCCGTAGCCGATCCCCTGCTCGGACTCGCTCGCCGCGATGGCCTTCATGACGACCAGGCCCACGGCGACGGACTGGCTGCCCAAAAGAACGGCCGCGCCCCGGTTCCGGTCGGTCCATACCACGTGGTACAGCTTTCCCGGTGTGACGAGGTCGAGCGCGATGAAGCCGACGGCCATCACAACGAGGCCCACGACTCCGTAGAGCAGGGCCTGGCCGGTCGACTCGAAGATCTCGGTCACTGCGTTGCCTTTCCTGGCGGCGGAGTCGGGGCATGATCAGGTGCTGTGCGGGAGGAGCGTGGGATGCGCCGGGTGGAGATACGGCCGGTCACCGGGCGTTATTTACCCTCGCCGGGGCCGCCGCCGCGGAAGCTCGTGCTGTCCGGGGCCGGCCAGTAGGTGAGGTGCCGCTGGTGGCGGTGGTAGCCGTTGCGGTAGTCCTCGATCTCGATCAGGCTGCCGCTCCGGTACGGTGAGACGGTGATCATGTCGTCGCCGTAACGCAGGAACTCCATGCCGCCTCCGGAGGAACGGTCCAGTTCAGTCCGCTCGGTGCGGATCGCCTGTGCGACCCCGCTCGGGGTACTGTCCGGGTCGAGCCAGCCCGCCCCGGTCTCCGTGTACGTCTTCCTGATCCACTCGCGCGGTACCGCGTTGTTGTCCGCGTCGCCGGAGCAGGCGGTGAGCAGGGACGCGGCCAGCACTGCCGCCACCGCTGCGCGGACGAGTCGGGCGTTCATCGGGCCTCCAGCCGACTGTACGTCGATACGATCTGGCCGTTCTGCGGATACGTGTGCCAGGTGCGCCAGACGAGCCCGGCACCGTGCGGTCCCTCGGCCGTCTCGACGACCACCGCGGTGACCGCATCCGGCGAACCGGGGAAGACTCCGCACAGGCTGTGCTCGGCGTCGTCGGCCTGGTCGAGGACCTGCGCGACCTCGGCACTGAACTCCTCGGGAACCAGTCGGCGGGTGGTGGCGCCGAAGTCGTAGACCCAGCCCGGCAGATGACGGATGCAGGTCTCGGGCAGACCCTTCACCGCGCCCTGCAGACAGGCCACTGTCTCCCCCACGGGACCGGCAAACACCTGGTGCGAGGCCCCGAGCAGCCGCAGCCGCACGTCCAGCCCGCCGAGCGATACCACACGTTCTGCCAGCGCCGGACGCTCCGTCAGGTCCAGCGAGAAGCAGAGTTGATCCGCATCCGTGTCCCGATAGGGGGCGTCCAGAGAAACGGCATTCACACGGCCCCCGATCGTTTCTTGCCATGATCAGCGCTCGATTATGACACATGTGTTCGGGGAACTTGAGGGATGGAGGAGGGATGGCGGGCCTCCTATCCCGCAGGCGGCATTCCGCGCACGGTTTCGCGCAAGCCCTTCCCCGGGGCGGGAGGACAATCCGGTGATGGGCCCGCCCCGGTTCCTCATCCAGCGTCACTAGGGGCGGGCGCGCCCTGGTCTCGGCTGCTCTCCGCGCTGGTTGAGGGTCCGGGTCAGCTCACGATTGGCTTCCCGGGACGCCGCCAGATCGGACTGGCTCTCTTCCAGGCCTCGGTCAGCCCGACGTTGCGCTGCTCGAGCCGCGTGATCGTTCGCTGAGGCGCCTCGCCGGTGGGAGCACCAAGGCCCGGCTCGCGCCAGGCCTGCTCGCCCAGCTCCTGAGACAAACGCCTCGCAAACTGGGAGTTCGTGGGTCCTCGCGGCGGCCGCTGACAGCCGCGAGGACAGGGGGATCGCGGACATCAGCCCTCACCTCGCCCGTCCAGCTCCCGAGGAGACGGAACCCGCTCCGCCGCCTGTGATCCGGTTGCGGGTGAGGTGCTGGACGGCGGCAGCCGGCCACTGGAGCAGGCCGGGCGGGAATCCGGCGACAAGTTCGGCGGCCACCGGCAGGCCGACCCATGCCCAAAGGGCCCGGGAGACAAGGAACTTCGGTCTCTTGTGCGCGGGGTTCTTCCGGTTCCTTGACCTGCCGGGGCGGCTCGGGCGCAGTGCCGCGCAGGCACCCCCGATGGTCGGCGACACACCGTTCAGCGGCTTCGCTGAGGTTGTGCCAGAGGTGCCAGCGGTCCGCGACCTGCACCGCTTGAGGTGCCCAGCGGTGGCGCCTTCGGCAAAGAACGGGGCTCGGTCCCGGCAGACGACCTCGATCCCTGGCCTCTCGGCCAGCCAGGCGGCAAGGCTCGATGCCTCCCGGTCCGGCAACAGGTCAACCGGCCGTCGCGTCTCGACGTCGACCAGCACGGTGCCGAAGTGGCGGCCCTTGCGCGTGGCGTACTCGTCGACGCCGACCACTCGCACGGTCGGTGGTTCCGGTTCGGGCAGCGCCTCGATCAGTCGCAGCACCATGCTGCGGCTTACGGTCACCCCGAACACACCAGCCATCCTGGCGCCCGCTCGACCAGCGAGGGCGAGACCGACCGACGCCAGCGTCGAACGTAGACGCTCGGTCCACCGGCCGTACCGCCGAGTCAACCCCGGCACCTGCTCAACGAACGTCTGCCGCGAACACGAAGCGAACCGGCGGACCCGCAGACACAGCACCACCCGCAGCCCTGCGCTGGGCACATCCGCCGGAAACCGCAAGTAGAAGCTATGAACCCGACTCGACCAATTCCGGCAGCCCGGACAGGCCGAACCGGACGCCGTACTGCGGGCCTCGACCCGCACCGTCTCGTTTTCCACGTCCACCGCCACCACCGCCACGTCCGCGATCGACGGGAACAGCAACTCCTCCAGCCGGAGGACCACTTCGTCCACGGCCTCGAACTGTCAGCTACTCGAGATCGCCCCGGATCATTTTCGGGCGACTTCCCAGAGGCCGGTGCGGCCACAAACCGTCACCCAGCGTGCCCGCATCACGGAATTCGAGCCAGAGCCCGAGATGACTCTGGCTCAGGTTCTGTGGTGCCACCACGCTGAGTGACAGCTGACGAGTAGGGCGCTGCGAGTCCCTGTGTCAGAACGGCGTTTCTGCGGCGCGCAGCAGACGCCGCGTCAGGTAGCGCAGGTCCGGGGCGAAGACGCGCACGGCGGTGGCGAGTGCCGCATCAGGCAACGTTCGCCCTGGTGATGACCGCACGTAGGCGTTGATCGGTGGCGTGCTTGTTCCGCCAGATGATGTAGCGGCGGATCATGCTGCCCTGGGCCTTGTGGCTGGGGTGGTCGGTGCCGTCGAGGGCGAAGTAGCGCACGGCGGTGAACTGGGCCTCGATGCGGTTAAGCCAGGAACTGTTGGTCGGGGTGTAGGCGATCTCGACGTTGTTCGCTGCCGCCCACGTTTCGACCCGCTGGCACCGCTTCGTTGTCAGGTGAGGCGAGTAGTTGTCGCAGACGATCGCGATGCGCACGTCGGCGGGGTGCAGCGGGCGCAAGTAGCGGCAGAACTCCAGGAACTTGGACCTGTTCTTGGTTTTCTTGATGTGGCCGTAGAGCTGCTCCTTGGCCAGGTCGTAGGCAGCGAACAGGTGCCAAACCCCGTGCGGGCGGGTGTAGGTCGCCCGTCGGCGGGGCCGGGGCTCGCGGTCGGGGTCTTTGTGCCGGCCGCCGCGCTCCGCCCACTGCCGGCCGGGGTGGGGCTGGAGGTTGAGCGGCCCGAACTCGTCCAGGCAGAACATCACTTCAGGCTCGCCCTCCTCGGGCGTGACTTCGCCGTCGGCGATGGCCAGGCCGAACTCGCCGCCGAAACCCGCAGGTTCTTCCATCGCCGACAACGTCAGCCCCACATCGTGCACGGATACTTCCGCAGCCCGCAGCCCGCAGTCCGCTACGTGATCGATGAGTGAACCCAATGAGTTTCTGATCAATAGCGCTCGACTGCGGTCCAAAGTGGGGGCGATCTACCAGTGGTGCCAGACCTCTTCCGGATTGATGTCCCAGGAGGTATCAGCGATCTCACCTGTATCGAAGAACACAGCCCAGCTCACGACGGTATCGCCGGCGCGCTGCGCGCCCCGATCGAACTCGAAGCCAGGCCAGCCCAAGTCGCCAGTAGGGCCGTACCAGATGCCCTCGCCCCGCTTCAGCGCCCACGCCTCCATCTCTGCGGAGAGCTCCGACGGCACACGGCCTATCAGGCGAATACCCTCGCAGGTGACCTGGGGGCCCCGCAGCCCATCAACGAGCACGCTCGTCAGACCCACGCCCTCGACAAAGTAACACTTCACGGCTGGCCGACGCTCGTCCGACGCGGCCCTGCGAAACTCGACGCGCCACTGGGCACGCTGCGGGTTCCAGCGTTCGATCTCGGTTTCTTTCGCGGCAAAACCGTGTTTTTCCATCGTTGCCATGACATCGCGCCGATCTACCCCGAAGCTCAGCGGTCCAACGGTCCGCCGGGGAACGTACCCCCACTGCTCCCGCTCCGAGTCTGCGAGCACCGCCCAGTAGTCTGTGTCCATGACCTAATGATCGTCGACACAGCACCGCCGACACAATCCAACAGAATAATCCAGAAGCTGACCCAGCCCGCCATCGCTACTGGTCGGGCTCAGTCTACGGTCCGACGTCACCAACGAACCGCTTCGCACGTGATCCATCCAGAGAGCTCGGGGAGGGACAGCCACGGGAAGCCGCCCGGCCTGACCGCCTCGTCTGGATGCGGATCGACCTACTTGCCGCTGGGAAGTCGAGAAAATACGCTTCTATCTGTTTTGTGCCGCCGCCCACTCGTCACCACCGGGCACCACCGGATCCTCTGCCTCGCTCACCACTGGTTCCGGACCGGCATCATCACCCACGCCCGGGCCCGGTTCGATGCCCTACCGAACCCGGCTGACCAGCAGCATTCCCTCCCGAGCAAGCCCACCATGGCTGGAGCCGTGTAACCCGACGCAACAGCCGGGCCCAAAACTGCCACAATCAGAAATCACCACCCTGAACCAACAGAGAGGGCCCGCCAGCAAACTGACGGACCCTCATCCGAGGCTAACTCACTGGAATTTCAAGCCCACGGCGCCTTTCTTCTTTCAGGGCTTCAGACCGTCCAATTCCGTTGAATGTCCAGGATCATTCCTTACTTGGACCCATGCCGGTTAGGGTGGTAGGTGTTCTTGCCTCAGGATAATACACGGTGAGCGTGTAACCCTTCGGGAGGATAGCTTCCACCAGTTCGCTACAGCTGTCTTTCCCCTTGCACACTCCCTTGTTATTATTGATGACGACAATCGCGTTCTTTACAGCGGGCTCGCTCATCATCATCCAATAAGCGAGCTTCGCCTCCACGTGACTTTCAGCCCAAAAATTTGTCTGGAGTGGATGCCCATATCCGATACTCTTCAGGTATTCGGTCACTGCTTTCGCATCGGCGTCTTTTGCGCTGACTATACGGTCCGGGAGGTTCGGTAGCCGCTTGCCCTCAGCATCCCTGATTACACCAGTCGTCTTCCATTCATTTTGTATCTTGGGAAAGATTTCTGCCACCCATTCGGGGCAGGGTACGTCGGTGTTGTGGACGAGGATGTTGGTGGTGCCGGTGGAGACGTAGTAGGTGTGGAGGTCGTCGACAGTGAGATCATAGGCGTCCTGAAGGCCTTGCCAGTTGCGGGTATGGGCGATGGCAACCGTGCTGTTCTGCGGGGTGCGCAGGGTGTCGCCAGCTTGGAGCTCGCTCGCGTTTTTCCACTTCTGGTCGTTTTGTGACCAGTAGGGGTGGTGGCTGGTCGAGGTGAGTGTGAAGCCGTCGGCGAGGGTGAGGTCGGTGAAGTTCCGGTCGTCTGGGGTGTGGATGGTTCGGGTGACAGTCCGGGGGCCGGTTTCGCCGGTGGTGGGGTCGGTGGCCGTGACGCGGTCACCGGTTTCGATCTGTTCGATCGGGCGACTGGTGCCGTCGGCCAAAAGAATTTTGGTACCGGCGACGAAGCTGTGTGCGGAACCTTTCAGGCAGCTGGTGGTAAGACGAACTGCGCGTCCAGCTCTGAGGGCTTCGATGCCTTTATCGATTTTTGCGGCGAGTTTGAGTTTGCCCCAGGGGGTAAGGCCGACCACGGCCATCGTGCAGTCGAGGGCGGTGGGGTCGTCGATGCATCTTTGAATGTCTGCGAGGCCCGAGAGTTCCCAGGCGGCTGTTTTGTATGTTTCAGGGTCTGTTGCCACGTCCTTGACTTCATTGAAGAAGTCAGTACAGATCGTGGTGTTGACATATGGTTCGAGGATCCCCATGCCGGGGTCCATGCAGAAAGGCTTGCGCTCGCCGTCTCTCGAGGCGCGTTCTGCTTCTGCCTGCCGGAGCGCTTCTTCCCTTTCCTGCTCGGCGAGGGTACGCACGGTCTGCCAGGCGTCCTTGGCTGCCGCGTCTGCCTCGGCGGAGCTCTTGCCTGCGGCGATGGCGGATGCGTGGGCTGCGTCGGCGGCGTCGTCGGCCTGCTGGGCTGAGTTACGGGCGTAACTGGCGGAGAATTCGGCCTGGAAGGCGGAGCTTTCGGCGGCTTTCGCGTCTGTGTCGGCCCGGTTGGCGGCATCGCGTGCGGTGGCAGCCGATGCGGCTGCGGCTGCGGCACTTTGGGCGGCGGCGTCGGCAGATTTTTTGGCGTCGGCAGCCGCCTGTTTGGCCTGATCTGCGGATTTCTGTGCCTCTGCGGAAGCCTGGTCCGCTTCATCGCTGGCTTGGTGGGCCCGGGCGGCAGCTTCGGCGGCACGCCAAGCGTCCGCCTGCGCGTCTGCCGCGATGATGGAACCCCCGGCCAAGAGGCGGTTGAGCTCGTGCGCGTGGACGGTGGCAAGGTCGTCCTTGCGCTGGGCCATGTACTGGCCTGTGATGAAGAATTCGTGCACCAACTCGGGCGGGCCGGCAAGGCTGACCTTGGCGGCCGCGCTCAGTTCAGGTCCGCCGGTTTGGGCCAGGCGAGCGGTGACGACCCTCTCATCGGTGAACCGTTCACCGTACTGACCGATCTGCAGGAAGGTCGCCAGGACCTTTCCGGTGCCATCGGCGAGCGCTGTCTTGGCTTTCTCGCTGATGCTGGGACCGCCGGTTTGAGCCAGCCGGGCGACGTCGACCTTCATGTCGACGAGGCCGGCCTCGTACTGACCTGACTCGTAGAATGCCTCGATCTGCTCTGGGGTACCGTCCAAGGCCGTGGTGGCCGCGGTACGCACGGAGGCGTAGGGGCTTTGCGTGCTCAGATTGACGACGCGCTCGCGGACGTCGTTGTGGTTGGCCTCTTTCCAACGGGTGCGCAGGTAGTCGAGGACATCCTGGTCCGTGCCCGACAGGGCCCGGGCGGCTGCTTCCTGGTGCCAGGGGCCGAGCAGTTGCATGGCCTGCATGGCTAGCTGGCGGCCCTTGGCCGCGGTGGCCGGGATGTCCACGTCGGGCCGCCCGGCCTCCTCGGCCAGTTCGGTTGCGGTGGTGTTCAAGGACAGGGCCTTGACCTGGGAGGCGGCGGAGGCGGAGATACCGGCTTCCGTGGTCATTTTCATCGACCGGGCGCGCTCGATGGCTGCTTCCGTGCGGGTCTGCAGGTCGGCGCTCTCGGTCTCCCGAGCCAGGGCGTAGATTTCCTTGGCCTTGGTCACCGCGGCTTTCGCGTCGGTTGCCGCTGCCATGGCGGCATCGGCGTTCTTCTGGGCCACTGCGGCGTAGGTGGCTGCGTTCCCGGCGTGGGCGGCAGCGTCATCCGCGTAGTCAGCGGCCTTGTTCGCGTGTGCGGCAGCCGACTTGGCGGCGTCGCGAGCGTCGAAGGCGGCGGTGGCGGCGCGGCGGGCCAGAGCGGCGGAGCGGTCTGCGGCACGATCGGCGGCATCGGCATGGCGGCGTGCTTCATCAGCTGCTTGCCGGGCGGCGTCGGAATGCAGACCTGCGGCATCCGCGTAATCATTCGCCTCGTCAGCAGCATCGGCTGCCGCACGCGCGTTGGCGTTGGCTCCCTTGGCCGACTCGGCGGCGATCGCGGCATTCGCCGAAGCCACACCGGCAGCATTAGCCGCGGCTACCGAGGTTTCAGCGAGGGCTGCCGCGGCGCGCGCCTCCTTCGCAGCAGCGGTGGCAGCGCTGGCGTTTGCCTCGTCACCGGCGGCAGCGATCGCAGCCCTGGACGCCTTGTTCGCTGCCTCTCCAGCCGCGGCGGCGGCTGAGGCGGTCTGCGCGGCCGCAACTGCGGCGCGTCGTGCGGCGTTGCTGGCCGCGTTCGCCGCGCCGATGGCCTCCTGGGCAGCTTCTGCCGCGGCTCGCCCAGCATCGGCGGCCTGTTGGGCCTTGACCGCGGCTGTCTTGGCGTCGTCCTTGGCGGCCGCGGTCTCCGCGGCCGCCTTCTGTGCGGCTTCCTTGGCCAGCCTGGATGCCTCGATCGCCTTGAGGGATGCCTCGGTCGCCTGCTTGGTGGCGTCCTCGGCCTGCTTGCCGGCCTTCTCCGCCTCGTCGATCAGCTGGGCGATCGACGCGTGCTCCTGGTCGCGGTTGCGGGCGATGAACTGCCCGATGGCCAGAAACTCCGCAATGTCCTCGGGAGTGCCCCTCAGTGCGACCTTGGCCGCGGCCTGCACATTCGGGCCACCGATCGTCGCCAACCGCGCGGTCTCCACGCGGTTGTCAGCCGTGAGCGCCTCGTACCGACCCGTGTTGAGGAAGAGTTCGCGGTCATTAAAAGTACCGAGGAGGGCCGCCTTGCCCTCCTCCCGCACACCGGCGCCCCCCAGAGTCACCAACCGGGCGATCTCGACCTTACGGTCCACGTCCAGCGGTTCCTCGTAGCCATAGAGGAGGAACGTCTCCAGCTCGGCCGGCGACGTCAGGAGCGCGTCCTTGGCCGCCTCCCTCAGCCCGGGACCGCCGGTCATCGCCAACCGCGCGGTCTCAACGCGGTTGTCGCTGAACTGGATGGACTCGGCCTCGTCCAAGAACTTCTGGATGTCCGCATCGCCGCCGAGCAGCGCCTGTTCTGCTGCCGCTTTCAGACCGACTCCACCGGTTTCCCAGTAGCGGACAATCTGAGCCCGCACATCGGTAGGCGGCGTCGAGGTGTCCGCTGCCACGGCGGCCGGAGCCCCTAGTAGACCCGACAACATTCCTGCGGACAGCAGTATCCGCAGCGCTCGCCGTCGAACCGAGAATGTTTTCAATGCTCCCGAGCCTGGTGCCCGGGAGGGTATGTGCCGTTTCACTCGGCAACCCCCCTCTATTTTGAATAGAAATTCAGCCGATCAAGCGAAGAAGCGTCATAAGCGAGGCGCGAAAAAGCAGCACTTCTCCACCTGAGATAGGTGGAGGGCTGCAATATTCGCGCATGACCGGAGTCGCTTGATCGTACATGCCGCTCCGGTTGTGCTTGCTTACGGATCGTAACCCCGCACCACCCCAAGGAGGGGAACGTACAGGTCAAGCGGCCTGGCGTCCATGGCCGACCAAGATCGACATGTTTGCGAAAAAGTTCCAACAGGAAGCAATTTGTTCAGTTTGGGAGGGGATGCTAATTGATTGCCGATTTAATTCGGTTGAGGGGGCGGGCGTCGAAGTGTCAAGGTGAACGGTTGTGTGCGACAGTGTGGATTCTCGGTGACGTGGATCACTCGCGACTGCTTACGTGTGGGATCTCGCCCGTGGTTCACTCTGTTGCGAACTGATGGGGTAATTCATCTCCGTCAACCCGTTTCCTGAAAGGCATAACATGGTGATATCCCGCGCGTATAAAGCCCTGCTGGTCGGTGTGGCCACTGTGCTTGCGGCCACCGCAACAGCGTTCGGTGTAGCTGAGGCCGCCAACGGCAGCACTGCGACGGCCGCGGCCGAAGACGACATGCCGCACGCAGTCGAGGACTTCAGCTATCCGAACGCGGAAAAGATCGAGGCTGAGACCGGAGCCACCCTCAAGCGCGGCGACGGCCACCTCCTAATGACGTCCTGCGACGGCAACGAGGATATTTTGATCATGAGCCGCGACGGACAGCTGGATTTCTGCTTCAACGTCATAGCAAAGCCCGCCTACCTCGCGCTCGAAATCCCTCAGGCTTACGGCATTTGGACCTCCGACGACCCGGTGAAGACCACGATCAGGGCAGCCGACGGCACGACCACCGTCATCAACGCTCCTGCCAACAACTTCACCGGCTACGGCGAGTCCGGCCAGGTTGTCAACCCCAGCTCACTCATCGAGCTCCGCGTCACCGGCTGAGACCAGCGCCTTTCATGAACACAGACTCGTGGAGATCGAGTTCGGCAAGTAACACCCGGTCAACATTCCACATCAACTGTGCTGCGACCCGGTCGGTACCGCCACAACATTCTGGCGCGGGCTATCGCTCTGCGGACTGCACCGCCGCGTCTACGAGTCAGTCGTACTGATCGACACGCCTAACTGGCGAGGTATGTGAAGCGGAACGATCACGGCAGCAATCAATCGGTACTCATTGAGATTAAGGAACTTCTATGCTTGGCAAGCGCTCAAGAGCGGCGTGGATGGCCGCGCTTCTTACGACTGTGGTCTCGGGAGCGGTGATGACTGGTTCCGCTGCCCAGGCGACAGGGGGCGACGCGGCAGCGGCCGGCACCAACTCATTCACTGCGAAGATCGACATCGGCGGCGTAAGGGCCTGCACCGGTACCCTCCTGAACAACCAGTGGGTCATCACCGCTACAAGATGCTTCGCCGACGACCCGGCGCTGCCCAGCACGGTGAAGGCTGGTGCGCCCACGCTGAAGTCCACCGTTACTGTCGGTCGCACCGATCTGACCGACACCACGGGGGAGGTCCGGCAGATCACGCAGCTCGTTCCCCACCCGGACCGCGATATCGTTCTGGCCCAACTCGATGCTCCCGTCTACAGCATCAGTTACCTGCACCCCTCCACCAAGGCTCCCACCACGGGTGAGTCTCTCCTGGGCGCCGGGTACGGCCGCACCAAGGACACCTGGGTCCCCGACCAGCTCCACACAGCGGCGTTCACCGCCGGCACCATCGCCGACGCCACCGTAGAAATCGACGGCACCCCCGTGTGCAAGGGCGATACCGGAGCCCCTGTGTTCCGTACTGTCAATGGCCGCAACGAACTGGCAGCCGTCACCAGCTTGTCCTGGCAGGGCGGGTGTCTCGGCTCCGACGAAACACGCACTGGCGCGGCGGCCATCCGGGTGGACGACATCCGTCCCTGGATCACCGCCACCACGACCACCACCGCCGGCGTGTGGCACGCGCAGTTGCTCACCCGTACCACCACCGGGCTCTACCACTCCATCCGCGACAGCAACGGCGACTGGACCGGCTTCGGCGACGTACAGAAAGTCGCCGGCTCCATCGAAGACATCGCCTATGCCGCCGACGCGGCGATCAAGGGGAAGAACTACGTCTTCGCCGTCGGCGGTGACGGACATGTCTACGAAGCAAACCGCCGCAACACCGGCGGCTGGGACCCCTTCCGTGACATCACCCCCGACCTCGGCGACAAGCCCGGCATGACCCGCGTCGCCGTCACCTCCACGGGCACCGGCCTCGCCCTCATCGGCCTCGCCGACGGACGCGTCTACCACGCCATCCAGAACCCCGACGAAACCTGGACCAAGTGGGGCGACGTCAGCGCCAAACTCGGCATCCTCGGTAACGCCACCCAAGTCACCGTCACACAGACCTCCGGCGGCAACACCCACGTAGGCGTCGTCGCCGACAAGAAGGCCTATCACGCCGTGCGCTACTCCGACGGAACCTGGTCCGACTGGGGACGCATCACCCTCCTCCCCACCGCCCCCACTTCCGCACTGAGCATGGCATTCGCAGGTACCGGCGGTGACCTCCAGATCGTCCTCAGCACCACCGACGGCATCACCAAGCACGCCATCCGCGACGCCGACGGCCACTGGAGCACCTTCGGCGACCTCACTTCCCGCCTCGGACAGCAGCCTCTGAGCAGCCTCGCCGCCGCCCCGGTCAACGGCGAGTTCCAGATGGCCGCCGTCACACCCGACGGCACCATCGAACACACCCTGCGCCACGCCAACGGAAAATGGGACGCCGTCGACCAGCCGACCGGCTACCCCGGCGTCTCCTCCCAAGTAGCCCTCACCGGCAGCACCCAGTAACGGCAACCATGGCCGTACCCCTCGGAAACGGTGAAGACGGACGGGCCCAGGCGTAACCGCCAATGCCCGCCAGTTCCACCGCGGTGGTGGTGCCCATCCAGTGCGCACCACCACCGCACCCCCATCACGCACCCCCATGGCCCAACACCGTGTGGCCCAGCAACAGCAGCTCCTCGGTATCGGTGCCGTCCGCAATCCCCGCACGGCCACGCAATTCGGCAAGCTCGTGGCAGGTGCCCAGAGCGAGGCGGTCGTCCGCGAGAAACACGCGCACTTGGCCGTCCAGCAGCTCACTGAACGCGGTTACGGCGCCAGCCACGTCCCCTGCCCGGGCAAGCCAACGGGCGCGGGCGTCTAGGGTGTTCAGGGTGTCTAGGTGGTCAGGGCCCAGCACACGCACCCGATCACCCAGCAGCTCCTCGAAGGCGGCGGCCGCGTCGTTTGCGTTTCCCGCAGCACCCTGCAAGTGGGCGAGCTCGTGGCGGGTACTCAAGGTGGCTGGGTGGTCCGGGTCCAACATCTCCGCTTGGAGGCGCAGTAGCGATGTGAACTCGGCGACGGCGACATTTCCTGCCCGGCCACGCAATTGGGCGAGTCTGCTGCGGGTGTTGATGGTGTCGACACCGTGGTAGCGGTCCCCGGTCCGATTTTGGTCGGCGAGCACCTTCTCGAGTGCAGCGATGGCGCCGGCCACGTCCCCTGCCTGGCCGCGCCAATAGGCGAGATGGCCGCGAAGGATCAGCATATTGCGGTCGCGTTGGCCGAGCACCCGGCTCTGGTCAGCCAGCAGCTCCTCGTATGCGGCTGCCGCACCGGCTGTATCTCCCGCTTCACCCTGCCATTCGGCGAGAAGGTGGCGGGCTGTCAGAGTCCGGTGATGGTCCGGGCCTAGACGGTTGCGGGCCGTGGTAGCCAGGGGTTGGAAGTGGTCACGCGCATTGGCAGTCTGTCCGCTTCTCCCGAGGCTCACACCGATACGGAAGAGCACCAGGTGGAATGGAGGCCGGTACAGGGCATCTTCCGCAGTGCGGGCGAGAGAGGAGGCGTTCGCCCGCAGGCTCTGAGCGAGGGCGATGTCGCGTTCGATGTCAGGCCAGGAGGCGGTAAGGCCGTCGGCTGCGATCACGGCGAGCTGGTCGCTTTGCTCCGGAGAGAGCGTGTCACGGGTGGCACGTTGAACGAGTTGGTGGACGCGGAGGGCCTGGTGCGGGGTGCCGGGGTCGTGGTCGATCAGGCTGAGCCGGTGGAGTGCCCGCAGGGCGAGCACAGCGTCCTCGGCCGAGACTTCGGCTGATTGGTGGGCGCCAGTGGTGCCGGGTGGATTGCGGTGCTCGGTGAGGTGTGCGAGAGCTGGCTGGCTGGTGAGGACGGCAGCGGGAATGCCGATGGGGTCGAGGAACGCGGCGAGCTGGAGCATGGGGCTGGCCAGGCCCACCGGTCGGAGTTGATTGGCGCGTTCGATGGACAGTGCCCAGGTGGCAGCCACGCTGGTGGTCTGGTCGTCGGGGAGTGCGCCAGGTTCCGGCAGGAGGTCAGTCAGCTTTCTGATCTTGTTGGCCAGAAGCTCTCGGTAGGAGACACACGTCAGATTCGCGTCGATGATATGAGCAGCAGCTTGGGCCAGGGCGAGGGGCAGGTATCCCAGGTCGGCGGCAAGGCTATTGATTTGGTCGGCTGGTTCGTGGCGGTCGTGCGCGGCAAGTACGGCGGTCAAGTAGGCGGCGGCTTCCTGGGGGGGGCGAAGAGGCCCACGGTCACCCGGCGCCGACCTTCTCCGGTCAGGGCAGCTTCGCGGCGGCGTGTGGTGACCAGGGCGCGACCGTGGCGATTCGTGGGAGGCCACCAGCCGCGCATATCGGCGGGGTCCGCGAGGTCGTCCAGTACGACCAGCCAGCGACACGGATTCTGGTTGGCTTTGTGTTCCAGCCAGACCAGGAAAGCTCGCGCGGCCTGCTCGGGGTTGCCGGGGTCGGCGGCCAGGACTTCGACTCCCGCTTGCGCGTATCCGGCAATGATGGCTGAGCGGCTGCTCGCGCTGATCCACAGCAAGATGTCCACTTCGCCGCTGTCCCAGGCCGTGCGGGCGTAGTCGGCGGCCAGCTGAGTCTTGCCAACCCCGCCGGTCCCGGTCAGAACCTGGGTGAGCACTGCGGTTCCACCACGGTTGACCGCGTCACGCAGCCGATCAACCTCTGTCCGGTGCTGAAAGGACTGAGCTGGGGGCGGCAGCACGCCGACTTGGTGCGGCCAGGCAACGAATGCGCGCGGGGCAGTCTGCTGTACCAGAGTGAGGTGGTCGATCGCCAGGTACCCCGTGTTGGCCAGACCGCCGTTGCTGGCGGTGGCGTCCCCTGTCCGGCTCAGGTGCACCAAGCCCGCGGCTCCTGGGAGCGGTCCGGTGTGGCCAGTCACCGCTGTGGCTCCTGCGGGCGCCGTAGGTCCCGCAGGAGGCAGCGTGGGCGGCGCGGATCTTTGTAAGCAGTTGCTCGTCGCGCAAGCGCCGGGCGGACTTCGCCCGCCTGCGGCGGGCGTTGTATGCCGAGACTGAAAGGTCCAGTTCCCGGCAGACCGGCTCGACCCCGAAGTCGTCGCGGAGGTGGTTGATCACCGCGTCGGCCTCGTGCGGGGCTGGTCGAGCTCCTTCGCGAAAAACACCGAGGCAGCTTTCAGGATCTCATTCGCCCGCCTCAACTCAGCGTTCTCCCTGCGGAGTTGGGCGAGTTCGCTCTTCTCGGCCGTGGTGAGCAGATCAGGCCGGTCGCCGTGGTCGACCTCGGCCTGGCGGACCCATTGCCGCAGGGCTTCCTTGTAGACGCCCAGATCCCGGGCGACGTGCGCGACTGGGCGGCCCGAGGTCTGGACCTCGCGGAGTGCTCGCTCACGCAGCTCGTCGGGGTACTTCCGTGGTGCAGGCATCGGACCTGTGTTCTCCCATCTGCCGAGGCGATCATGCCTGGCTTCAGGGCCGCTACAAAATCCGGTTCAGCTCAGGAAGCGGCCAGACCGGACATCAGCTCCAGGCTGGACACCCGTGCGTCTTCACCGGCCAGGAGGCGGGAGGCGACGGACAGGGCTTGAAGGGGGCTGGTCAGCAGGTCCTGCACTTCACGCTCTTCAAAAAGCATGGGCCCGTCGTCACCGACCACAAGATCCAGAAGTTCCGCGCCCTTCCGCACTGACCACGGGGCAACCTCGTGCACGGCAGCCCTGCCCAGCTCGATTCCAGGTCTGCATGCGGCGAGAATCCGGGCCGTCGGGTGGGCGGCCAGCAGAAGCCTGGCCTCGTACAGGAGCTGTGCAACCTGCTCAGATAAAAGCCTATCGAGATCGTCAATCACGATACGTCCGAGGCCACTTACCGGCTCGCCGCCCGCGCGCGTGACGGCGTCCAGCAGATCCGGTACGGCCTTACCCGCATCCACCCATACAGGGATCACTACATCAGGGTCACCCGCAGCCTCGCGAAGCCCTTCCCTCCACCAATTCTCGGCTTCCTCGCTCTTTCCGGCTCCCATCGGAGCGACCAGAACCGCCAGAGTGCCGGCGGGGACGGTCACCACCTGCGATGAGGATTTGTCAGCCCATCCAGAACGGCATCGACGAGTTCCTCGGGCACCAGGCTCATTCGTGCCTCACGGCGGTGCTGCGAGGCACGGGTCGCATCGATGAGGGCATCTGACCTGGACTTGTGTCCGGCGGATACGGCGTCAAGCAACTGCGCAAGGACGTCACCGGACGTGATGGCACCAGCGTAGGTGCGGCGGATGGAGTCGTACCGATCAAGGTAGCGGCACAGCTGATCGTAGTGCCAAATCGCCCAGCCTTTGAGTCTGAGGCGTGCCGCATACGTGGACACGAATTGCTCGATCTGGGCAATGCCTCCGCTTCCCGGCACGGGAGTCAGGATCACATTGGTGGTGAAGATCAGATACTCGGGCAGCCGCTCCCGCTTCGAGGTCGGGCTCAGCCACGCTTCGAATTCCTCTTTGACCTGCCCCTTCAGCCACAAGACCGCAGCCTGGGGCTGTTGATCCGTACGCTGCCGAAACTTGGCCTGCACGACCCCGTAGCCGTCCCATGCCTCAAGCTCGCTCGGGTAGGGCACCCGCCCTCGAACGCTGCCTCAAGCCCGCCGTCCTTACCGTCCCCGAAGGCGGAGACGCCCGGCCCGAGGATCTCCGGGGCCAGGGCCTGCGACATGTGCTCGAACTCCCGGGTGCTCAGCCCGCTGAGGTTGTGATCCACCCCACCATGATGCCGTCCCGGCTATCTCCCGACCGACCCACGGAACCTTTTCCCGCTGTGCTTCTGCGACCACACCGATTCACGTGGCTTGACCAGCCCAGCAACACGCCTGACAGCCCATCAGAACGAGCGTCATTTCAGCGTCAAGATATCGCCCGTAGCGCCCACACCGCACATAATGCGCACACACAAAACCGCAGGTCAGGAGCCCTTAGCCGCCGGTTCAAGGATGGCAACGCACTCCACATGATGCGTCATCGGGAACATGTCGACGGCCGTTCCGGAGGGCAGTTCCGGTGCGCGCCCACTACCCCGGAATCACGATCCGTTGACGACGGTGACAACAGCCATGTGGGCGGCGACGCCGGATACTCGCCGGGCGGCGTTGACCGAGCACCCACCCTGCCAGCCTCCTCCAGGTATCCATGCACGGCGGTGATAGCGAGTTGGTGCGTGATAGCGGGTGGGCCGTGTTTCGCTTGGTCGTGACCTGTTTTCAGGCGTTGAAGGTACGGTCGGAGACGAGGCTGGCGATGGCGCGGTAGGTGTCGGGCAGGCG
The DNA here is from genome assembly GCF_045161915.1 of Streptomyces sp. NBC_00872. Classification (NCBI taxonomy): domain Bacteria; kingdom Bacillati; phylum Actinomycetota; class Actinomycetes; order Kitasatosporales; family Streptomycetaceae; genus Streptomyces; species Streptomyces sp. NBC_00872. The sequence continues at coordinate 985,949 of NZ_CP108806.1, forward strand.
GTCGCGGCGGTGGGTCCAGCGCATCAGTTGCTTCCAGCGTTTGTGATCGGCGAGGGCATGCTCGACGGTGATGCGGTCGGAGGAGTGCCAGTGGCGGTCACGCTCCCACTGTTCGACTCTGCCGGGCAGTGCTCCCGGACGCGGTTTTCTGGGCGGTGTGATCGCTTGCCCGCGGTGGTCGCGGCTCAGACCCGGGTAGCCGTCGTCCAGGAGTACCTCGACGTCGGGGAAGTGCTGGAAGCACACGGCGATGCCCTCGTTGCGGGCGGCCGTGGCATCGTGCATACGTCCAGGCCGCAGGGCATCGGTCCATAACGTGCGGCCACGCCGGTCGGCGACGACCGTGGCCTTCATCGTGTTCTGCTTCTTCTTCCCCGAGACGAACGCGCGCCGGCCACCACGTCCGGCCGGTGGCCTGCGGACCTGGATCTCGGTGGCGTCCAGGCGCAGCTCGATACCCTCGGCCTGGGCGTAGGCGAACACGTCCGCCAGCGTCCGTAATCGCAGACCGGGGCGGTCGGGGACCGCGCATCCCCGCTCGGCCAGGAGCGCACGTATCTCCGCGACCGCGCGGGTGACGGTGGAGCGGTCGACGCCGAACAGCAGGCCCAGCACCGAATGCGGCAGATCGTGCCGCAGATGGATCAGCGTGGCCACCAGCCGGTCGACGAACACCAGCTGGTGACGGGCGCCGGCTCCTGCGGCCCGCTTCCTGGCCCCACCTCGTGCCGCATGGCGGCGGCCCTCGACGCCGACCTGCCACGGCACTGCCAATTCCTCGGCCAGGCGGGCGAGATGACGCCGAGAGACTCCCGTGAACAGCCGATGTGCCAGCACCGCTCGATTGACCATGATCGCCACACATGGATCATGCCACCCACCTGCAACGACACCCCACCCGCTATCACGCACCAACTCGTAAATGCGTCTCGCTCCTCCCAGAACCCGGAGCGCGGCCGGAGCCACCGCTCCTCACCGGCCAACCACTCCCAGCACACTGAGGAATCAGCGAGAGCGAGCAGCCGTACGAGTTATGGCTGGCCGAAGAGAGCAGGGGCAGCACCCCCGTCACCTGCGGCCGAGTCCCAGCAAAAGAAGGATCTCTCCGGCCCCTCACCTCCTAGCTGGACAAGGCATTCGCGTCCTGCGGTGGCGGTCGCGGCTGCGTCTTCGCCTGGATGGCACGTGCTGTGCCGGTGTCCGGCGGGGGGCTCTGCAGCACGTGATCGCCGGTTTCGGTAACCGGGGAATCTTCGGAGACTTGAAGGGTGACTTACCCCCACGCGCCCCCTCCGCCACGCGCACACCGCCGCCGCCCGTCCCGCCCCCTTCTCAGGACTCCATGACCACCCCCTCCACCCCGCCCGAAGCAACCACCACCGCCGAACCGGCCGCCCTGCTGCCCGGCCCCTGGTACTCGACCGAGGAACTCGCCCGCATCCTCCACGTCGATCCCTCCACGCTGCGCCGCTGGCGCACCGCACACCCCCGCCAAGGCCCCCCGTACGTCCGCGTGAGCAAGCGCGTCGTCCTCTACAGCGCCCGCGATGTCGAACACTGGATCGCCCAGCGCCGCGTCTCCCCCGGGCCGGCTGCCTGATGCCCCACACCGAGACCGTCCCGCTCGGTGTACGGGTGTCCAGTGACATCGAGCACCGCCCCGGCCGGCCCTCCCCCTACCGTGCCCGCGTCCGCTGGTTCGACCCCGTCTCCAAACGCCGCAAGTCCCTCTCCGCCGCCAGGAACACACACGACGAGGCCGAGGAATGGGTCACCGACATCCTCAAGGCCGCCCAGGCCGGGATCGCGCCGAACGTGGCCACCATGTCCCTGGCCGAATACGGCACCACCAACATGGACCTCGCCCTGCGCGGCCTGGAACTCAAAACCCTGGACCCCTACCTCGCCGGCTGGCGCCGCCGTGTCGTTCCCGCCCTCGGGCACTTCCCTGTCCGGATGATCACCAATGGCGCCGTTGACCGCACGGTCCACGGCTGGATCGCCGAGGAGCAGAGCCGGTCGACTGTCAAGAACAGCCTTGCCGTCCTCGTCCGCGTCATGGAGCAGGCGGTCCGCGACGGGCTGATCACTATCAACCCGGCCCGGGTCACCGGCTGGCAGCGCGAGTACAAACAGGCAGAAGACGAACTCGACAACCCCCGTGCCCTCGCCCTGCCCGACTGGCCCACCCTGCTCCGCCTCGCCCAGGCACTCGTCGACCGCTCCCACGACCACTACCGGGGATGGGGGGAGGTCGTCGTCTTCGCCGCCGCCACCGCCGCCCGCATCGGCGAAGTCTCCGGCGTACGCGTCGCCGACATCGACACCCGCACCTGGATCTGGACCGTCCGCCGCCAGACCACCCCCGCACCCGGCGGATTCACCGACAAGAACACCAAAGGCAAACGCGCCCGCCAGGTCCCCCTCATCGAAGAAATCCGCCCCCTCGTCGCCGAACGCCTCCTCGCTGCCGGACCCAACCCCGACGCCCGGCTGTTCACCGGACCCCGCGGCGGACGCATCTCCACCGCAGTCCTCCGCGACGCCACCCACTGGGACGAGGTGGTCACCTCGCTCGGCCACGAACACCTGCGCCGCGACGATCTCCGTCACACCGGCTTCACCTGGTTCGCCGACGCCGACGTCCCCGCCCACGTCCTCCGCAAGATCGTCGGACACGGCTCTCTGCTCACCACCCAGCGCTACCTCCACCCCGACATGACCCAGATCACCAACGCCGGCAACGCCCTCACCGCACACCTCAACCCCGTCCGCACCCCCGTCAGCCTCGCACTCCAGCCCACCCCGGACACGGCCGCTGGATCACGCCAGAGCGACTGGTCCCCAACTGGTCCCCAAGAAAGACGGAAAGGCGGTACCGGATTTCTCCGATACCGCCTGCGACCTGCGAAAACGCTGGTCGGGACGACAGGATTTGAACCTGCGACCCCTTGACCCCCAGTCAAGTGCGCTACCAAGCTGCGCCACGTCCCGATGCCCGGCTGTCGCGGGGAAGATCCCCCCGGCTGACCGCGCAGGACAACATTACCCCACTCCGTGCGGCAGGAAGACTCACTCTGTCCGGGCGACAATCGATGTATGACGGAGACCGGTCGGGACCGTGACAGCGAGGGGCGGGCGCGTAACGCGCGCCCGCGTGACGGGTTGGGGCGGCCGTTGCCGTACGGGACCGAGGGGGTGGAGCGGCAGCCCGAGGGGGTGGTCCGTACGCCCGAGGAGACCGTCCGGGAGGCCCAGCTCCTGCTGGACGCGGGCAAGCCGTTCCACGCGCACGAGGTGTTCGAGGACGCGTGGAAGTCAGGGCCCGAGGACGAACGGGCCCTGTGGCGCGGACTGGCCCAGCTGGCCGTCGGACTGACGCACGCGGCCCGAGGCAATACGGCGGGCGGTGCCCGTCTGCTGCTGCGCGGCGCGGGCGGGATCGCCGCCTACCCCTCCCCGTACGGCATCGATATCGCCGGACTGGTCTCCTGGGCACGGGAGTTGGCCGCACGCGTGGCCCAGGACGGTCCGGTCGACGCGGGCGCCGAGGCGCCGAGGCTCACCCCGGTCACTCGGTGAGCAGAATGACTTCCAGGGTCCGGGGACCGTGGACACCCTCGACCCGGTCGAGTTCGATGTCGCTGGTGGCGGAGGGACCCGAGATCCAGGTCAGCGGGCGGGTGGGGTCCAGACGCGGCATGGCCTGCGGTACGGAACCGACGATCTGGTCGGCGGTCCGCACCACGCAGATGTGGTGGTCGGGTACGAGCGTGATACGGCGTCGTCCCTGGTCCGGGGCCGCGTCGAGGACCAGCGTGCCGGTCTCGGCGATGGCGAGGGCGCAGCCGGTGACCACGCTGTCGGCCGCGTCGAGTTCCCGGGCCGTCGCGTCGATGTCGTCCTCGACCCGGGTGATCTCCACGGGCGTCGCGGAGAGCCAGGACGGCGGGAGCAGCGGCGGCACGAGGACCGTACGGGCCCCTCGCGCGGCCAGCAGCCGTGCGATGAGCCCGGGGAGTTCCTCGGTGTCCGCCCGGTGGACGATCGCACGGTAGTCCGCGAGGTTCTCGGCGAGCAGATCGACGATACGGGCGGCGGGCGTGTGCGTCTCCAGATAGTCGCGTACGGCTTCCGGGGCGTCGGGGGCCTCGGCGACCGCCGTACGGATACGGGCGAGGATCCGCTCCCGTGAGCCGGAACCGGTGCTCATGTCCCACTGTCCTTACGGTCGTCGGAGCCGCGGCCATCCGCGCTGGAATCGTTGGTGCTGGAATCGTTGGCCTTGAGTTCCTTGGCCTTGGGGTCCTTGGCCTTGGGACCGTCGGCGTCGCGGCCGTCCCTGCCCCCGTCCGCCGGGCGCGCACCGCTCCCGCGGCCATCCGCGCGGTTCTTCTTCCACCATTCGCGGAACGGCTCGGGCGGCAGCTTCGGCAGATCGCGCGTGTCCGTCCACGCCCCTGCCCCCGGCAGTCTCGACGGATGCAGCCGACGGGTCTTCGACGCGGCCCTCTCCCCCGCGGCCATGATCCGGGGATGGTCGAAGACCCAGCCCGCCGCCTTCATCGCGACCTTCTCCAGCCGGTGCCCCTTGCCCCCCTGGTCCGCCACCCGCTCCCGCAGATGGACCAGGACCTCGGGGATGTCGATGGCGACGGGACACACCTCGTAACACGCCCCGCAGAGGGACGAGGCGTACGGCAGCGAGGCGTCGATCTCGCTCTGGGTGCCCCGGAGCTGGGGGCTCAGGATCGCCCCGATCGGCCCCGGGTAGACCGAGCCGTACGCGTGCCCGCCCGCCCGCTCGTACACCGGGCAGACATTCAGACAGGCCGAGCAGCGGATACAGCGCAGCGCCTGCCGGCCGACCTCGTCGGCCAGTGTCTCCGTACGGCCGTTGTCCAGCAGCACGAGATGGAAGGTGCTCGGACCGTCGGTGTCATGGGTGCCGGTCCACATCGAGGTGTACGGGTTCATCCGCTCGGCGGTGGAGGAGCGCGGCAGGGTCTGGAGGAAGACCTCCAGATCGCGCCAGGTGGGCACCACCTTCTCGATCCCCACCACGGAGATCAGCGTCTCGGGGAGCGTCAGACACATCCGGCCGTTGCCCTCCGACTCGAAGACGACGAGCGTCCCGGTCTCGGCGACCATGAAGTTCGCCCCGGAGACGGCGACCTTGGCGCGCAGGAACTTCTCCCGCAGATGGAGCCGCGCCGCCTCGGCGAGTTCGCCGGGGGTGTCGGAGAGTCCTTCGGGAGCCGCCCGGCCCCAGGCGCCCATCCGGTCACGGAAGATGTCCCGGATCTCGGCGCGGTTCTTGTGGATCGCGGGGACCAGGATGTGGGACGGCCGGTCGTCACCGAGCTGCACGATCAGTTCGGCCAGATCGGTCTCGTACGCGGAGATGCCCTCGGCCTCCAGCGCCTCGTTGAGGCCGATCTCCTGGGTGGCCATCGACTTGACCTTGACGACCTCGGACTCACCGGTGGCCTTCACCAGCTCCGCCACGATCCGGTTGGCCTCGGCCGCGTCGGCCGCCCAGTGCACCACCCCGCCCGCCGCCGTCACCGACTCCTCCAGCTGGACGAGATAGCGGTCGAGATGGCGCAGCGTATGGTCCTTGATCCGCTTGCCCGCCTCGCGCAGCCGCCCCCAGTCGTCCAGTTCGGCGACGGCCTTCGCGCGCTTGTCCCGGATCGTATGGGTGGCGTGGCGCAGATTGGACCGCAGCGTCTCGTTGCCCACGGCCTCCTTGGCCGCTACCGGAAACGCCGGCATCCCCAGATACGTACCGCTCATGACCAGGGCTCCTCTTCCGTCGACGCCAGGATCTCCGCGAGATGTACGGGGCGCAGCGGGGCGTCCTCACGGCTCACGATTCCGCCGAGATGCATCAGACAGGAGTTGTCCGCGCCACAGAGCACACCGGCCCTGGTGGACACGGCGTTGCGTACCTTGTCCTGACCCATCGCGGCGGAAACATCGGAGTTCTTCACGGCGAACGTACCACCGAATCCGCAGCACTCGTCCGCGCCAGGCAGCTCGCGCAGTTCCAGCCCCTTCACCGCCTCCAGCAGTCTCCTGGGCCGTTCACCGAGCCCCAGCAGCCGCAGTCCGTGGCAGGACGGATGGTAGGTGACGGTGTGCGGGAAATACGCGCCGACATCCGTCACGCCGACCACGTCGACAAGGAACTCGGTCAGTTCATAGGTCCGTGCGGCGAGGGCGGTGGCGGCCGTGTCACCGAAGGCCGGATAGTGCTGACGGACCATGGCCGCGCAGGATCCGGACGGGGTCACCACATAGTCGTACCCCTCGAATGCGCGTGCGGTCCGCCGTACCAGCGGCTCGGTCTCACGCCGGTATCCGGTGTTGAACTGCGGCTGGCCGCAGCAGCTCTGCGCCTCGGGAAAGTCGACTTCGACACCCAGCCGTTCGAGGAGCCGCACGGTCGCGATCCCGGTGGACGGATAGACGGCGTCATTGACACAGGTGACGAAAAGGGCGGCACGCATGGGCGGAGCATATGCGGTGCGCGGCGATACGCGTAAGACCCTTGGGAAGCGTGAAGAGCTGTCAGACATCGGATGAGTGGACGACTCTCCCGTCCCGGCGCGGGGACGGACTCAGGGACGGGCGCGGGAGCGCGCTCGGGGGCGGGTAGGGGGCGGGCTCGCGGTCGGGTAGGGGGCGGGCTCGCGGTCGGTCCGGCGTACGGCAGACTCGACGTGGTGAGAAAGATCTATGTCATCGGTATCGGAGCGGGCGACCCGGACCAGCTCACCGTGCAGGCGGTCGGGGCGCTCAACGAGGTGGATGTCTTCTTCCTCCTCGACAAGGGCGCGGAGAAGGCCGATCTCATCGGTCTCCGGCACGAGATCCTGCGCCGGCATGTCCGGGGCGACGCCTACCGGCTGGTGGAGGCCCGCGATCCGCTGCGGGCCTCCGCGGCCGACGGCTCCGCCTATCCCGGCACCGTCGACGACTGGCGCGGCCGGCGGGCCGCCCTCTACGAGCGCATGATCACCGACGAACTGGGCGAGGGACCGGACGGCGACCGGACCGGGGCGTTCCTGGTCTGGGGCGATCCCGCCCTGTACGACTCCACGCTCGGGATCCTGGAAGAGGTCCTGGCACGGGGCACGGTCCGGTTCGAGTACGAGGTGATCCCGGGCATCAGCAGTGTCTCCGCGCTGGCCGCAAAGCACCGTGTGGGGCTGAACCGGGTGGGCGGGGCGGTACAGATCACCACGGGCCGACGGCTCGCCGGGGGATGGCCGGAGGGCGTCGACGACATCGTCGTGATGCTCGACGCGCACCAGTCCTTCCGGCACCATCTCGCGGCCGACCCGGTCATCCACTGGGGCGCCTATGTGGGAACGGAGGACGAGATCCTGGTCTCCGGTCGGCTCTCGGAGGTGGCCGGCCGGATCGAGGAGCTGCGGTCGGCGGCCCGGGAGCGCAAGGGGTGGATCATGGACACCTATCTGCTGCGCCGGGATCCGGACCACGACCGCGATCTCCACGAGGAATGACGGGGAATGACGGGGAAACTGAAACGTTCAAATCCACTCCCCCGGTCAGTCTCCCGTCAGCCCCCCGTCAGCCCCCGTGTGCTCGCGTCAGCTCTTCCCTCCGCTTCCCCGCCCTGTCAGCTCCGTCCCACGAACTCCCACTCGCCGTGCTCCGCGCGGTACACCACGAAGCCCGGCTCCGTACGCAGATACCCCGCGCCGCCCGGCGCCCGCACCTCCTCGCGGCGTGCCGCCGGTACATGGACCTCGGCGGTCGCGCCGACCGGCACCCGTACCGTGAGCCGCAGATCCCGGCCGATCCGCGACCACGCCACCGACGCCGTGCCACGGACCGTACGGATCGAGGTACGTGCCCAGGTGACTCCGGTCCGTCCGTCGGGCCGTACGGTGAAGGTGCGGTAGCCCGCGTCCCCCGGGCGCAGCCCCGCCACGTTCTCGTACAGCCACTGGACGACCGTGCCCTGGAAGTAGTGGTCGCGCGAGCGTGAGTCGAGCGGCCACATCTCCCACATGGTGTCGGCGCCGTGGTCGAACCAGTGGCCCCAGCTCGGATACGTACGCTGCGTGGCGACGGCGTGCGCGACATCGGGGCGGCCGTGGGCGCACAGGACCCGCAGCAGCACGCTCGTGCCGAGGGCCCCGGTGTTGAGGTGATCGCCACGGGCGGTGATGTCGGCGACGAGGCTGTCGAGCACCGAGGCGCGGGCGCCGCTCGGGACCAGGCCGAAGGCCAGCGGCAGGGCGTTGGAGGTCTGCCGGTAACCGGGGTCCCTCGCGGTCCTGTAGTGCCCGGAAGAGGGGTCGAGGAAGGCGGCGTTGAAGGCGTCCCGCAGCCCGTCCGCCGCCGCGCGGTAGCGCACCGCGTCCTCGTCGTGGCCCAGCAGCTCGCCCAGTTCGGCCGTCTGTGTGAGCGCGCGGTGCAGATAGGCGGTCGCCGTCAGCCGGGTGTCCTCGGGCGGGTTCCCGCCGTAGCCGGGCGGCAGATAGTCACCGAGCGCGGTGACCGCGAGACCGTCCACCAGCCGGTCAAGCTCCCAGTCCAGATAGCGGGTCAGGGCCGGCCAGTGCTCGCGCGCCACCCGGTCTTCGCCGTAGATCCGGTACATCTCCCGTATCAGGAACGGATATACGGTCGTCCACTCCGGGGACGGTCCGAGATCGCCGTAGCCCCAGCCGCCGCTGGGCACGATCACCGGCAGCCGGCCGTCCGGGTTCTGGCTGTCCGCCAGGTCGCCGAGCCACTTGCCCAGAAAGCGATGCACCCCGAAGGCATAGGTCATGACGGGCGCGCCGAGCTGGGCGTCGCCGGTCCAGCCGTTCTTCTCGTACATGGGGGTATCGGTGGGTATGCCGTGCAGATTGTTGAGCAGGGTGCGGCGCATCGCCCGGTCGAGCTGTTCGTAGAAGGGCTCGGAGCAGCGGAAGTCACTGACCTCGGCGACCTTCGAGTGGACGACACGCCCCAGGACGTCGGCGGGGAGCGGGCGCGCGGGCAGCCCGCCGACCTGGACATAACGGAAGCCCTTGTACGAGAACGAGGGCTCCCAGACCTCGGTACCGCCGCCCGCGCAGATGTACTCGTCGCGCTGGAACCGGCCCGGCACATGTCCGGTCTCCGCGTGCACGGTGCCGTCGTCCTTGAGCTTCTCACCATGGACGAGCTGGACGGTGGTGCCGGCCGGGGCCCGTACGGTCAGCCGGCTCCACCCCGCGGTCGTACGGCCCATGTCGACGACATACACACCGGGGCGAGGCTCGCTGATCGCGGTGGGGGTGAGGGTCTCGATGATCTCGATGGGGTCGAGCGGCTGGGCGCGCAGTGTGCCTCCGGGGGCCGGCTGGGCGCCCGGCCGGCGCCAGGCGCTGTCGTCGAAGCCGGGCAGGGTCCAGCCCTCGGGAGCCAGCCGCGCGTCGTAGGTCTCGCCCGCGTAGAGGGAGTTGGTGAGTGTGGGGCCTTCGGTGATACGCCAGTCGGTGTCGGAGACGACGGTGGTCCGGGAGCCGTCGGCGTGTTCCATCTCCAGCCGGCACAGCAGCCGGGGTTCGCCGTGCCAGGGCGGCCGGTGCCAGTTCCAGACGTTGGGGGTCGTCATACCGTAGAAGCCCCGGCCGAGGGTCACCCCGATGGCGTTGCTCCCCCGCCGCAGGAGCGGGGTCACGTCGTGGACCGCGTACAGCACCGTCTCGTCGTAGTCGGTGAAGGCCGGGTCGAGTACCTGGCTGCCGACCCGCTGCCCGTTCAACTCGGCGACGTAGTAGGCGAGTCCGCTGATGTAGAGCCGGGCCCGGCGGACCGGCCGGGTGACGGTGAACTCGCGGCGCAGCAGGGGCGCGGGCGCCTCGGGCGCGGCGAACGAGACACCGGTGCCCCAGGGGCCCTGGCCGTACGGTGCGAGTACGGCGGCCCCGGTCCAGCCGCTGTCGTCGAAGTCCGGGCCCTCCCAGCCCGGTTGCTCGGTCTCGGCGGCACGCCAGCCCGCGCCGGTGACGAGTTGGTGGCGTGCGCCGTCGGCGGTCTCGACCAGCAGCCGGACCAGCAGTCCCGCCGGATTGACGGAGACAGCGCCGCGGTTGGTGGCGCGGGCGGCGAGGACGAGCCGGCCGTCGGCCGCGGACCGTACGGCCTCGGTGACATCGGCCATCAGACCGGTGCGCCAGCCGTCCACCTGCTCGGGCGCGTGGAGCGCCTGCCGGCCGTTGAGATGAAGGGTGAAGTCGTCGTCGGCGGTGGCGAGAAGGGTCGCGCGCGCGATGTCGGGGCGGGCGGCACGGATGCGGGCGGAGTCGGCGGACGCGACGGCCCCGGCGGGAGCGGCGGCGGAGTCCGGGGCAGGGGCGCCCGCCGCTCCCGCCGGGGCAGGGGCGCCCGCCGTACCGGCCGGAAGGGTGAGAGCGCCGCGGAACCACCGTGCTCCGGCAGGGGCGTTGCCGGTCGTCGCCCCCGGGGTCCAGATCCAGGACGCGCCGTCGGGTCCCGGCGGCTCGGCGGCGGGGTCGGCGCCTATCCACCGCGCGTGCCACTCCTCGTCACCGAGCGCGGTCTCCCACCAGCCCGCGGCGCTCCAGCGCGAGGCGCGCCCCTCGGCGTCCCAGACCCGGACCTGCCAGTGGCAGCGGGTACGCGGCGGCAGCGGTGGGCCCGCGTACGGGACGGCGACAGCGCGGTCGGACTCCACCCGGCCGGTGTCCCAGAGAAGCCCTCGGCCTGCCGCGAGATCGCGCGGATCGGCCGCGGCCCGGATCTGATACGCGCTCTGCCGTGCGCCCCGGCCGCCGCCCGGACCGGTGCCCAGGACCACGCCCTTTCCGTCGTCCCTGCCTACGCCCTTGCCGTCATCCTTGCCTTCGTACTTGCCCGCGTCCTTGCCTTCGTACTTACCTTCGCTGCCGCCTTCGCCCTCGCCCTCGCGCGCACCCTCGCCACCGTCGAGTTCCCAGGACAGGAGCGGGGCCGTGACATCGGTGCCGAGGAGCCGCTCGGCGTACTCGACCGTGGTACGGACGACCCGGAGCCGGCCCGTCCGGGCGCCCTTCCCCTCCGGGCCCGTGACCGCCGCCCCCGGAAGAGTCCCGGCGGCGGCCGGTGAGGCCGTCACCAGTCCCGCGATTCCCGCCCCCGCGCCGATCACGGAGGTGTGCAGAAGCCCTCTGCGCGTCCAGCCCATACCCATTGCGGCCCCTCCCGATTGAAACGTTTCACGTTCCGTGTCAAGCATCGTAGGGCCGAGCGCGAGCGCCGAACAAGAGGTGTGCGCGGGACTGGTGGGGAACAGGAGCCGGAGCGCCGCCGGGCGCGCTCCCGGCCGTGCTCCCGCCCGCACTCCCGGCCGGCTCCGGCCTCCCGCCGTCGCCTCCTTGCGGACGGCGAGGCCCCTCGTACCGCCTGACGGGCGCGGCGAGTTGAGGCGAAGGATCCCCTATGCCCCACTCCACACAGGACCTTGGGTCGAAGATTTTTGCTTCGGTCTTCAAAAATTGCGCAGATTCATAGACTTCCTGCGGCACCGCTTCTAGCCTTTTCGCGTCCGCAGAGTCCCCACGAGCCGCAAGGACGTATGTCTGTGACACTCCCCCCAACCCCAAGAGGCCGTTTGCTCCGGCGCGGTCTGTCAGCCTCCCTCTCCCTCGCACTCGCCGTGGCCGGGACGGCCGCGGCGGTGGTGCTCTCCACCGCGCCCGACGCCCAGGCGGCGGCGGTCCCCGCACCTTCTCCCCTCGACGTCCAGGGCCGCGGCGCGAGCGTGCCGTTCAAGGAGCAGGAAGCCGAGTACGCCGCGACCAACGGCACCCTGATCGGCCCCAACCGCCTCTACGGCACGCTGCCTTCGGAAGCCTCCGGACGGCAGGCCGTGACGCTCGACGCGGTCGGTGAGTACGTCGAGTTCACCCTCACCGCTCCCGCGAACGCGATGACGTTCCGCTACTCGCTGCCCGACAACTCCGCGGGCACCGGCCGGGACGCCGAGATCGATCTGCGGGTCAACGGCAACTCCCTCAAGAGCGTGCCCGTGACCTCCAAGTACGGCTGGTACTACGGCGGTTACCCGTTCAACAACAACCCGGGCGACACCAACCCGCACCACTTCTACGACGAGACCCGGACCATGTTCGGATCGACCCTGGCGGCCGGTACGAAGGTCAGGCTCCAGGTCTCCTCGACCGCCGCGTCTCCGACGTTCACCATCGACCTGGCGGACTTCGAGCAGGTGGCCGCGCCGATCGGCAAGCCCTCCGGGGCGCTCGACGTCGTCACCGACTTCGGCGCCGACCCGAGCGGTGCCGCCGACTCCACCGCCAAGATCCAGGCGGCGGTCGACGCGGGCCGCACCCAGGGCAAAGAGGTCTACATTCCGCAGGGCACCTTCCAGGTGCGCGACCACATCATCGTCGACAAGGTGACGCTGCGCGGCGCGGGCCCCTGGTACAGCGTGCTGACCGGACGCGACCCGTCCAACCGCAGCAAGGCCGTCGGTGTCTACGGCAAGTACGCCAATCAGGGCGGCAGCACCAATGTCACCCTCAAGGACTTCGCCATCATCGGCGACATCCGTGAGCGCGTGGACAACGACCAGGTCAACGCCATCGGTGGCGCGATGTCCGACTCGGTCGTCGACAACGTCTGGATGCAGCACACCAAGTGCGGCGCCTGGATGGACGGCCCGATGAACAACTTCACCATCAAGAACAGCCGGATCCTGGATCAGACCGCCGACGGCGTCAACTTCCACATGGGCGTCACCAACTCGACGGTCACCAACACCTTTGTGCGCAACACCGGTGACGACGGTCTGGCCATGTGGGCGGAAGCCGTACCGAACGTCAACAACAAATTTACGTTCAACACCGTGATCCTGCCGATCCTGGCGAACAACATCGTCACCTACGGCGGCCGGGACATCACCATCTCCGACAACGTCATGTCGGACACGATCACCAACGGCGGCGGGCTGCATATCGCCAACCGCTATCCGGGGGTCAACTCCGGTCAGGGCACGGCGGTCTCCGGTGTGACCACCGCCGCGCGCAACACCCTGATCCGGGCCGGCAACAACGACTACAACTGGCGCTTCGGCGTCGGCGCGATCTGGTTCAGCGGACTCAACGAGCCGATCAACGCGACCATCAACATCACGGACAGCGAGGTGCTGGACAGCTCCTACGCCGCGATCCATCTGATCGAGGGCGCGACGAACGGGCTGCGCTTCAACAACATCAGGATCGACGGCGCGGGTACGTACGCGCTCCAGATCCAGGCACCGGGGACGGCCTCGTTCACCAATGTGACCGCCACCCATATCGCCCAGTCCAACCCGATCCACAACTGTGTCGGCAGCGGCTTCCAGATCACCCAGGGCGCGGGCAACTCGGGCTGGTACGCCAACCCGCCCGCGTGCACCGGCAACTGGCCCGACCCGGTGTGGACCAACGGCGGTGTACCGGGCGGTCCCGGCAACCCGCCGACCACCCCGCCGACCACTCCCCCGACCACGCCTCCCACCACCCCGCCCACGACGCCGCCGGCGGACGGCAACGCCAACACCTACTGGGAGAGCACCAACAACGCCTTCCCGCAGTCGATCACGGTGGATCTCGGCGCGGCCAAGGCCGTCAAGCGTGTGGTCCTGAAGCTTCCCCCGGCGTCCGCGTGGTCGACCCGCACACAGACGCTGAGCGTACTGGGGAGCACCACCGGCCCGTACGACACGCTGAAGGCATCGGCGAACTACACCTTCAACCCGTCGAGCGGCAACACCGCGACGATCAGTCTCGACGGAACGCCGGTCCGCTATCTGCGGCTGACGTTCACGGGCAACACCGGCTGGCCGGCCGCCCAGCTCTCCGAGCTGGAGGCCTACACCAGCTAGCGCACGACGAATAAGCACGAGGAACAAGCACAAGGAACGAGCACGAAGAATAAGCACGGCAGACAACAGACGGAACGCCCGGCCGGTGACATCCCCGGCCGGGCGTTCTTGTCATACGGGAGCGCTCACCCGAATGGCCCATACGGTCCCGTACCACCCCCATGAATGACCGTCAGCCGGCGAATACCACTCGCCGGGCGCGTGCCACCGGACGGTCCTACACTCGCCTATCAAGGCCCACTCCCGGGCACCTCCGTGGGATTCAGCATACGAACCGCGCGCCGGACCCATCGCAAAACAGGAGGCGTCATGACAGCCACCAGTACGAAGCGTCGCGGCTATCGAGAAGGGCTCGGCGGTGAACTGCTCGCGGAATTCCTTGGAACATTCGTACTGATTCTGTTCGGCTGCGGCTCGGTCGCCGTCGCCGTCGCCGGTCTTCCCGGCTCCGGCCGGCAGTCCGGGCCCTTCGACGCCGCGAACTGGCTGATCATCTCATTCGGCTGGGGTCTCGGAGTGGTCTTCGGTGTATACGTCGCCGGGGGTGTCAGCGGCGCGCATCTCAATCCGGCGGTGACGCTCGCCTTCGCCGCACGCAGGAACTTCGCCAGGAAGAAGGTACTCCCCTACTGGGGCGCGCAGTTCCTGGGAGCCTTCCTCGGGGCCGCGGTGGTCTTCAGCATGTACAGCTGGGCCATCAACGCGTTCGACAGCAAGGCGGGAATCGCCCGGGACCAGTCACTCTCCACCTTCTCCATCTTCGCCACCTTTCCGGCCGAGTACTTCGGAAATTCCTGGTGGGGCCCGCTTCTGGACCAGATCGTCGGTACCGGCGCCCTCGTCATGCTCATCTTCGCGCTCATCGATACGCGTAACACCGCCCCCGCGTCCAATCTCGGCCCTTTTCTGACCGGCTTCGTCGTCGTCGCGATCGGCCTCAGCGTCGGAACGAACGCGGGATACGCGATCAATCCGGCCCGTGACTTCGGACCGCGGCTGTGGACGTACATCATGGGGTGGGGCGACATCGCCATTCCGGGGACTTTCCAGTGGTTCAGCCATTACATGTGGATCCCCATCGTGGGCCCGCTGATCGGGGCACTCGTGGGATCCGTTGTCTACGACTTCTTCATCGGGCATGTGCTCGACGCCCGCCGCGGTGTCATGGAAGGACGGGAAGGCGGCCGGGCCGGGGACGCCGCGCCCGGCCCCGCCGCCGATGTCTAACGGCTGTCGATGTCCAGGGGCCGCTGATGTCCAACGGCCGCCGGCGTCCGGGCGAGTCTCTAGAGCGGGACGTCGTAGGTGTCGAGGCGTCCGCACATGCCGAATCCGCCGTGCGCCGCCGGGGACCGGGCATACAGCCGGGCCCCGGCGAGATACGAGGCGTCACCCTCTTCGAGCCGGTCGAGCTGAGCACCGGTCTGCCGGGCGGCCTCCGCCGCGCCCGCCTCCCAGCGCTCGCGCCACCGTGCCACCCGGGGCCGTACGAGCGCGGCGGCGGTCCGCTGGAAGTCGAGCAGGGGCCGTGTGTCACCGGCCTCCCATGCCGTACGCAGCACCGTGAAGCCCTCGACGGCGAGATCGCGCCGCCGGCGCGCGACCGCGGCCTGTTCGGCCTCGGACGCCTCCGCGGCGGAGGGGATACGGACGGCCCGCGCGTATGTCCCGGGGTCGGACAGATACTCCGGCGGCAGCGTGAGCACGGCGTCCCCGGCCTCCGGCAGTCCGCTGTTCTGCATCAGCACCACGATGCGCAGCCCGTCCTCGTTGACCAGCCGGTGGATGGTGCCCGGCGTGAACCAGACGAGGGCCCCGGGCGCCAGCGGTGTGACGGCGAAGCCCGTGGGGCCGAGCGTCTGGACGGCTCCCCGCCCCGCCGTCACCACATACCCCTCGGAGCAGGTGAGATGAAGATGCGGGGTGCCTCCCCGCACTCCGTCTGCGGCCTCCCACTCGTACACGCGCAGATGCGATACGGCGACGGCTCCCGGCAGCCCGGCGAAGCCCTCCGGCGCAGTCACCATCTCTGTCCCCACCGGCTCCTCGCCTTCGCGGTCGTACGGGACGCATTGAGCGGACACATTCAGCAAGCGCTTTCTACGCAGAACGTAGGGTCACCGCACAACGCTGTCAACGGGGCGGCCTCCGGATCCCGTCAGGCCGGAATCCCACCGCCGTCCGCCGCGAACAGTTCGAACACGACCTGGACCCGCTTGCCGACCGGGACCCGCTCGGCGACGAGCCGGTCGCTCAGCGCGTCGACGATCTCCATACCGTGCCCGCCCAGCCGGCCGGGGTCCCGCTCATAGCGGCGCGGCAGGGTCGTACTGCTGTCGTACACGGTCACGATCAGCCGCCGGTCCGTGCCCTCCAGCTCCAGCAGATACGGTCCACGGCTGTGCCGCTCGGCATTGGTGACCAGCTCACTGACGACGAGCAGCACATCGCCGTTTCTCCTGTCGCCGAGCTCGGCGCACCACTCCGCTTCGAGCCGCTGGAGAAACCGGGCGGTGACCCGCCGGGCCTCCGCCGTGGACCCCGGTGAGCCCAGGAATTCCCGCGCCAGCCGCAGTGGCCGAACCGAATCGACCAGAGGCGCCAGAGTCGTACCGATGACGGTCTGTCCGTTCATACGCTCATACACTCCCGTCCGCGCATCTATGAGGGCGATGCGGGGACCCCCCTAACCCTCTTCCCTTCTGCCCCCGAACGCCGTCGGTATGCACGTCGGTCCCGGTGAACGCACACCCGCCCCGGTGAACGGGGCGCGGAAGCGGCCCATGTGGCGGGCCCCGGGGAGCGGAGGTTTCATGGAAGACAAAGCGTCATCATCAGGGACGATCCGGAACAGAGAAAGCGGGCACACTCATGCCGTTCGTCACCGTCGGGCAGGAAAACACCGGCTCCATAGACATCTACTACGAGGATCACGGTATGGGACAGCCCGTGATCCTGATCCATGGTTACCCGCTCGACGGGCACTCCTGGGAGAAGCAGGAACGCGT
Source organism: Streptomyces sp. NBC_00872 (assembly GCF_045161915.1). Lineage (NCBI taxonomy): Bacteria > Bacillati > Actinomycetota > Actinomycetes > Kitasatosporales > Streptomycetaceae > Streptomyces > Streptomyces sp. NBC_00872. The sequence continues at coordinate 1,002,857 of NZ_CP108806.1, forward strand.
CCTGCTGGCCACCGGGTACCGGGTCATCACATACGACCGGCGGGGCTCGGGCAACTCCAGCCGCCCCACGTTCGGTTACGACTACGACACCTTCGCCGAGGACCTCAGGATCCTCATCGACCACCTGGGCATCTCCGACGCGGTGCTGGTCGGCTTCTCCATGGGCACGGGAGAGGTCACGCGCTATCTCGGCAAGTACGGTTCCGGGCGTATCAGCAAGGCCGTACTGCTGGGCGCCATACCGCCGTTCCTCCTCAAGACCGACGACAACCCCGAGGGGCTCGACCGGTCCGTCTTCGAGGACATCAAGTCCGCCATCGCCGCCGACCGCCCGGCCTATATGAAGGTGTTCGTCAACAACCTCTACAACGTCGACCAGTACCGCGGCTCCCGGATCAGTGACGAGGCGTGGACGTTCAGCTTCAACACGGCCCTGGCCATCTCGGCCCACGCCGCCTACGCCTGTGTCGACACATGGCTGACCGACTTCCGCGCGGACCTGCCGAACATCGACGTACCCGTGCTGCTCATGCACGGGACCGACGACCGGGTCCTTCCGTACGTGAACACGGCGAAGCGGCTTCCTGGGCTCATCAAGGATCTGACCTTCGTCACCGTCGACGGCGGCCCGCACAACATCGCCTGGACCCACTCCGAGATCGTCAACCCGGCGCTGATGGACTTCCTCAAGGCCTGAGTTCCTCCCGGTCTCAAGGCTTGAGCAGGGAGCGCGCGCGGGCGGCACGCACGGCGGCGGTGAGACCCTCGATGTCGTACGCGCCGTGGTGGCGCCGCCCGTTGATGAAGAACGTCGGCGTGCCCGAGACACCGCTCACATCGGCCGTCTCCACATCCTCGGCGACCCGGGCGGCGCCCTTGTGGGTGCGCAGATGCCGGTGGAAGCGGTCGGTGTCCAGCCCGATCTCCGCCGCGTAGCGGAGCAGATCGGCGGGGCGCAGATCGCCCTGGTGGTCGAGCAGGAGATCGTGCATCTCCCAGAAGCCGCCCTGTTCCGCCGCCGCCTCCGCGGCCTCCGCCGCGAGCTGGGCGCTGGGGTGGACATCGGTGAGCGGAAGATGGCGCCACACGTACCGGACGTCTCCCGAGTCCGCGAGCAGTTCACGGATGACGGGCTCCGCCAGCCCGCAGTAAGGGCATTCGAAGTCGCCGTACTCGACGACGGTCACCGGCGCCTCCCTCGGACCGCGCACCTGGTCGCGGTCAGGGTCGACGGGTGTCGACAGATCGACAACGGACTCCGCCCTGCCCAGCAGTGCGCTGATCCGGCGGCGCCGAGGCAGCAGCCAGATCACCCAGGTGACCAGCCAGGTGGCGGCGAAGGAGCAGAGCACGGCGGCGAGAATGCCGATCTTCGCCTGTTCGAGCCGGGTGCCGTCGAAGGCGAGGGCGGCGATCAGCAGGGAGACGGTGAAACCCACTCCCGCGATGGTGCCGCCCGCCGCGGTGGCGCCCCAGCCGACGGGCGGGCGCAGCCGTCCCCGGCTCAGTCCGGTGGTCAGCAGCGAGGCGCCGAGGATACCGATGGGCTTGCCGAGCAGATAGCCGAAGAGGATGCCCAGGGTGACCGGAGAGCCGAAGGCGTCCGCCAGCCGGTCGCCGCTGATGGTGATACCGGCGTTGGCGAGGGCGAAGACCGGCACGATCACATAGCTCGTCCAGGGGTGGTACATCCGCTGGAGCCGCTCGTTGGGCGAGATGGCCGTGGCCAGTCCGGCCCGTACCGACCGCTCCAGCTCCGGTGTGGGCTGCTCGCGGAAGAGCCGGAACAGCCCGGTCGCCCGCTCCAGATCGCTGCGCGCCGCCGGGTAGGCGGAGGTGATCAGCCCCAGGGCGAGACCCGTGACGATCGGGTCCACACCGGATTCCAGTACGGCCACCCACAGCGCCACCGCGAGCACCGCGTACAACGCGCCGCGGCGCACTCCCGCGGCCCGTACGAGCAGGATCACACCGAAGATCGCCAGGGCCACGACCAGCGCGATCACATCGACATGGCCGCTGTAGGCGATCGCGATGACGCCGAGCGCCACGAAGTCGTCCACCACGGCGACGGTCAGGATGAAGGCCCGCAGCCCCCGGGGCAGCCGGGTGCCGAACACGGCGAGGATGCCCAGCGCGAACGCCGTGTCGGTGGACATGGCGGCACCCCAGCCGTGCACCGACGGATCGCCGGCGGTGAGGGCGAGATAGATCGCGACCGGTACGACCATGCCGCTGAGGCCGGCGATCATCGGAAGGGCGACCCGTTTCCGCTCGCGCAGTTCGCCCATGTCGAACTCACGGCGTGCCTCCAGGCCGACGACGAAGAAGAACAGCGTCATCAGTCCGCTGTTCACCCACTCGCGCAGCCCCAGGGAGACCCCGGCGGAGCCGACCCGGACCGAGAGATCCGTCGTCCAGAACGCGGCGTACGTACCGGGCCCGGTGTTGGCCCACACCAGTGCGGCCAGGGCCGCGCCCAGCAGTACGGCGGCGCTGCCGGTCTCCGTGCGCAGGAAGTCACGGAGCGGGGTCCGCAGGTCGTCGCCGTATGCGGTCTGGCCGGAAAGGCGCGGGGTCGCCGGGTCGACAGTCACCTGGCCATTCTGCTGCGACCCGTGCCGTCGGCGCCTGACGAGCCCCTGGAGCGGGCCCGGGAAGGGCTCCGCCCCGGCCGGCTCAGGCGGACTTCTCGCGGCGCTCGCGCTTTCCGCGCGGTACGAGCGTCGGATTGACGTTGTCGAGCACGGTGGCGCGGTCGACCACGACACGGGCGACATCGTCCCTGCTGGGGACCTCGTACATCACGTTCAGCAGGACCTCTTCGAGGATCGTGCGCGCCGCGCGGGCACCGGTGCGGCGCAGCAGCGCCTGTTCGGCGACGGCGGCGACGGCGTCCTCGGTGAACTCCAGCTCCACCCCGTCGAGGTCGAAGAGCTTCTGGTACTGCTTGAGCAGCGCGTTGCGCGGCTCGGTGAGGATACGGGTCAGCGCGGTCCGGTCCAGCGGCTGAACGGTCGCCAGCTTCGGCAGCCGGCCGACCAGTTCCGGGATCAGTCCGAACTTCAGCAGATCCTCCGGCAGCACATCGGCGGAGGCGGTCCGGCCCTCCCGCTCCTCCTTGCTGTGGATCGAGGCGCCGAATCCGATGCCCTGGCGTCCGACGCGCTGTTCGACGATCTGCTCCAGACCGGCGAAGGCACCGCCGACGATGAACAGCACATTGGCCGTGTCGATCTGGATGAACTCCTGCTGCGAGTGCTTACGGCCGCCCTGCGGCGGCACGGCGGCGACCGTGCCCTCCAGGATCTTCAGCAGCGCCTGCTGGACGCCCTCGCCGGAGACATCGCGGGTGATCGAACGGTTCTCGCCCTTGCGGGCGACCTTGTCGATCTCGTCGATGTAGATGATCCCGGTCTCGGCCTTCTTGACGTCGTAGTCGGCCGCCTGGATCAGCTTGAGCAGGATGTTCTCGACGTCCTCCCCCACATAGCCGGCCTCCGTGAGCGCGGTGGCGTCGGCGATCGCGAACGGGACGTCGAGCATCCGGGCGAGGGTCTGGACGAGATAGGTCTTGCCGCAGCCGGTCGGACCGACCAGCAGGATGTTGGACTTGCCGAGTTCGACCTGTTCCTCGCCGGAGCTCGGCCGCCCGCCGCCGCGGGCCATCGATCCGACGCGTTTGTAGTGGTTGTAGACCGCCACCGCGAGTGTCCTCTTGGCGCTCTCCTGCCCGATGACGTACTGCCCCAGGAAGTCGAAGATCTCGCGCGGTTTCGGAAGATCCGGCAGCGCGTCCCCGGAGGGCGCGCCGAGGTCCTCGGCGATCAGCTCGTTGCAGAGCCCCACACACTCGTCGCAGATGCAGACCGGGCTCGGACCCGCGATCAGCTTCTGGACCTGCTTCTGGTTCTTCCCGCAGAACGTGCACTTCAGCAGGGTGCCGCCGTCACCGATGCCTGCCACGCGGAAATATCTCCTCAAGCGTTGAACGGCCCGACTCCCGGTCGGCGTATCCGGATGCTCGGACCATATGACGCGAACATCTGAATGGCTCACGGTATCTTGAAGCGCGATGGACAGCAACGCGGGGACGTGTGAGGACGATGGGCCGGCTCAGCAGGGCACAGGCGCAGGAGCGCAACCGCGCCAAGGTGCTGGCGGCGGCCAGGGGTGAGTTCGCCGAGCACGGCTTCCGTGACGCCAAGGTGGACGGAATCGCCGAACGCGCGGGGCTGACCCGTGGCGCGGTCTACTCCAACTTTCCCGGTAAACGGGCGCTGTACTTCGCGGTGCTTGCCGATCTCGCCGAGCGCGCGCCGGAGCCGCCGCATCCGGAGCCCGGCCGTACCGCCCGTGAGGCCCTCGGCCTGCTCGCGCGCGCCTGGGTGGCCCGGCTGCCGCTCGCCGATGTCGGCGAACAGCACGGGATGGCGCGGCTCGGTATGTATCTGCTGCCCGAGGTACTCGCCGAGGAGCGGACCCGGCGGCCGTTCGCGCAGCTCATGAAGGTGGACGCGATCCTGCTGGGGCTCGCTCTGGAGGGACTGCGGCCGTCCGGCGCACCGGCCGGCAGTCTGGTACGGGTCGCGGAGGCGGTGCTCACGACCCTGCACGGCGCGAACCAGTTGGCCGCCGCCGCGCCGGGGTTCATCGAGCCCTTCAATGTCGTCAGCGCCTGCGAGCAGCTCGCGGGTCTCGATCTCCACGACTGGTGGCCGCCCGCGCATGTGATCACTCAGGTGCGGGAGACCGACGAGCCGTGGTCGCCGCCGCGCGCGCTGGACGCGGTGCGCGGCGAGCCCGCCCTGCTCGCGGGCGACGGTGTGGTGGCCGTCCTGGGACTGCACCGGCTGGAGGCCGTCGAGGAGGCGGTACGGGCCGCTCCGCCGGGGACCCGGGTCACCGCGGTCGTGGTCACCGGGGATCCCGATGAACTGGCACCGCTGGCGCGGCTGGCCGTCGCGGAACTCTGCCGCTGTCTGCGTCAGGCTTTCCCGCCCTCGGCGTGGCCGCGGGTACAGGTGGTGTTCGACGAGTCGGGCGCCCTCGCCGCGGCGGCCGGCCTGCCCGCCGTCAGCGACGGCACCGAGGCGGCCGTCCGGATCGCGGGGGACAGGATCGTCGCGTGCGCCGACGGCCGTGGCGCGTGCCACGCGGTCACCTCGGCCCTGACGGCCGCGTCCGGGGCCACGGGCGCGGGCGCTGCCGTGGACGCGGAAGCGGGCCCTCCGCCCGAAGGCCGTACGGCTGGCGGCCGTCCCCCCGGTGACCGTGGGCGGAGCGGCCGTACCCCCACCGGCCCGAGCGGCCGGCCGGCCCTCGGCTGAGCTGGTCCACGGACCCCTCCGGACGCCCAGCCCGTTCCCGCCTCCCCCGTTCCCGCCTCCCCCGTTCAGGCCTCCTCCGCGCCCGGTTCCGCGCGGACCGGGATCATCCTGGCGGTCCCGCGACGGCACAGCGCCCTCCCGTCCGGCCTCGTCGGCCGGGCGGGAGGGCGCTCGCTCAGTGCGGTGGCGGGACTCCGGTCGGATCCGGGTCAGAAGGTCATGCTCCAACTGTCCAGATAGCCCGGGGGAACGGTGAAGATGCCCGGGGTGTCGTCCTCGACCCGGAGGGTCCAGGTGCCGTTGGCGGGGACGGCCGAGGCGTCGACGGTGTAGGTCGCGTTCAGCTCCGGTCCGGGCCCGTAGATGAAGTCCTTCACCCGGATCCTCGTACCGTCCTCGCTGATCAGGTCGATCACCTGACCGCCGGCGAAGGCGTGGAAGAGATGGACCGTCACCTTGAGGTCACCGGAGGCGTTGCCTTCCCGGCCGGTGACGATGATCGGGGAGGTGGCCACACCCCAGTTGGGGATGGAGTACCGGGCGGGATTGACGAAGAAGTCACCGCCGGAGGCCAGGACGGTCCAGGTGAAGGGGACCTTCAGGGTCTCCGCCGCCGCGTTTCGAACGATGACGGTGGTGGTGAATGTGCCGGCCGTCGTCGGCGTACCGGCGATGAGGCCGGTGCCGGGGTCGATCGACATACCGCCGGGGAGACCGGTGGCGGAGTAGGTGAGGCTGCCCGGCCGTGAGGTCGTCGCCTCGATCTGCCGGCTGGTCGGCTGGCCGACCGCCGCGTCCCGGGTGGACGGTGCCATCACGGCGATGTGATTCACGTAGCGGGGACCGACGTTGACGGCGGCCCAGGCGTTGCCGACGGCCTCGTAGGCGTCGCTGGACCTGCCGAACAGATCGGCCGCGGCCTGGAGGGTGGCCACGCGCGCGCCCGCGTAGTCGGTGCCGCTGGTCATATAGAGGGTCAGCGCCCGGTACCAGACGTTGGTGGCGTTGTGCAGACCGAGGCCCGCGACGGGCCGGTCGTCGTAGGTGGGGCTGTCGTAGCGGACGCCCTTGACGGTCTTCTCCCCGCTGCCCTCGGCGAGCAGATAGAAGAAGTGGTTGCCCACACCCGAGCTGAAGTGCGGGTCGAGCGAATCGGTCTCGGGGGTCCAGTAGTCCTGGGAGGTGCCCTTGACGGAGGCGTCCTTGGAGGGCCTGTCCAGGTAGCGCAGCGGTCCGCCGGTGCCGCGTACGTCGTCCAGTTCACCGATCTGGTAGTCGGGTACGTCGGTGGCGCTGTCGGCGTAGAACTCCGCGGCGGTGGCCATGATGTCGCTGGTGGCCTCGTTCAGACCGCCGGACTCGCCTTCGTAGTCCAGGTCGGCGGTGGCGAAGGTGACGCCGTGGGTCATCTCATGGGCGGCGATGTCGAGAGAGGTCAGCGGCCGGGCGTTGCCGATCCCGTCGCCGTAGGTCATGCAGAAGCAGTTGTCGTCCCAGAAGGCGTTGGCGTATCCGTCGCCGTAGTGGACGCGGGAGTACGCGCCGACGCCGTTGTCGGCTATGCCGTTGCGGCCGAACCGGTCGTGGTAGAAGTCCCAGGTCTTCTGGGCCCCGTAGGCCGCGTCCACGGCCGCCGTCTGGCGGTCGGCGGCGGTCCCGTCGCCCCAGATGTCGTCGGTGTCGGTCAGCAGCGTGCCGTTCCCGCCCAGGGTCAGGTCGTAGGTGCTGTGGCCGCCGCGCTGGGGATCGGTCAGTTCGTAGACGTCGCCGTCGCGCACCGAGCCGATCCGCACCGTACCGCTGTACTGGCTGTTGCCCGTACCGGCGTGGATCTGCTCGTGGCTCTGGAGCCGGGCACCGGTCCTGGCGTCGGTCACCACGCGCAGCTCGCTGGGGGTGCCGTCCTCCTGGACACCGGTGACAACGGATTCCCAGGCCAGCGCGGGTGTGCCGTCGCCCATCCAGACGACCAGCTTCGGCGCTCCGTCCGGGGCTGCCTGGCCGGTCCTCTCGTCCTCCGCGACGGCGAGCGCCGACTTCTTCGCCGCCGTCGCCGTGAGAGCGGCCTTGGTCGTCGGCACCGAGACCGCCGCGTCCGACGCCTTGGTGACGGTACGGGCGCCGGGCCTCTCATGGACGACCAGGTCGCCGCCGAGTACGGGGAGTCCGGCGTAGGTGCGTTCGTAGCGGGTGTGCAGAGTGCCGTCGGCGTCCTGGACGACATCCTTCGGTACGAGCTTCTCCTGATCGCCCAGCTTCAGCGAACGGGCGGTGGCGGGAGCCGAATCGGCGGCGGCCCTGAGCAACTCCGCCCGCCGCGCGGGAGAGAGCCCGACGGGAGCGGCGCCGGGTCTTGGCTCCGCCGCGATCTGCCGTGGTGCCCGGTCCGCGCCGGCCGGCGCGGCGGGGACGGCACCCGAGGCGGGGAGTGCCGGGACGAGGAGCGCGGCCACGGCGACAGCCGCCGTCGCCGCCAGACGCCCGCGGGTGGAGGTCCGGCGAGGGGAGGGAGGAGATATATGAGACAACGTTGTCCTGGTGCGGAAGATGTTCGTCACTCCTGCGGCTTCCTTCTGTCCGGCCATGGCTGACGGCCGGTGGTGACGGGGGAACCGGAGGCTGGGGATCCCCGGCGAGAAGACCTGCGATACGACGTCCGTGCGGTATGCAGATAGTTTCAGCGGGACATCGGATTGTCATCACTCCGGAGATCATTGTCCGAGAGTCGGTCACCTGTCCGATGCGGGTCGCTGTCATATGCCAGCGATCACATGGGGCTTTACCGGACGGCAACACAACGCTTACCGGTCACTTTGGCTTGTTCCCGTCATGGCGTCATGACGGGTGTCCGGGGCGGGGCATAGCGGACGATCCATCAGCAACTGTGTGGCGAGGGCCGTCACCCCGTACCCTGCCGGTGGCCGCCTCGGACTCCCCCGGCCCGTCTTCAGAGGAGCGATCCACGTGAGTGCAGCACCCGTACGCTTCGGCCTGGTCGGCACCGGCTGGCGGTCGGAGTTCTTCGTCCGGCTGGCGCGGAAGCTGCCCGGCCGGCTCGCGGTCTCCGGTGTGGTGACCCGGTCCGCGGAACGTGCCGCCGAGGTGGAGGCCTCATGGGGAGTGCCCGCCTTCCGCAGCGTCGACGAACTGCTCGCGGGCTCCGGGTCGCCGGGATCGGCCGGGTCGCCGGAGTCCCCTGGAGCGCCGGAGTTCGTCATCCCGTCCGTGCCGTGGTCCGTCACTCCTGAGGTGACGAAGGACCTCGTACGCCGCGAGGTGCCCGTACTGGCCGAGACACCGCCGGCGGCCGACCTCGAAGGGCTGCGGGACCTCTGGCGCGAGACCGGCGGCAGCGGACTGGTCCAGGTGGCGGAGCAGTATCCGCTGATGCCGGGGCACGCGGCGCGGCTGGCCCTGCTGCGGGAGGGAGTGATCGGCGAGGTGACATCGGTGCAGATGTCCTCCACGCACCTCTACCACGCGGTTTCCCTGATCCGGCACACCCTGGGGGCCGGCTTCGAGCCCGCCACGGTGACCGCGAGGTCCTTCACCGCCCCGCTCGCCGATCCGCTGTCCAGGGAGGGATGGGCGGACGATCTGACGCCCAAGGACGCCTCGACGACCCTCGCGCTCCTGGACTTCGGCGGGCGGATGGGGCTGTACGACTTCACGGACAACCAGTGGTGGAACCCGCTGCGCGGCCGGCGCATGGTCGTCCGTGGTTCGCTGGGCGAGATCGTCGACGACCAGGTGGTCAGGATGGCGGACCCGCGGACCCCCGTGGAGTCGCCGCTGGTCCGCCGCCGTACCGGAACGGACCTCAATCTGGAGGGCGTCGAACTGCACCACATCACCTTCGACGGCCGGGTGGTGTACCGGAACGAGTACGTCGGGGCGAACCTCTCCGAGGACGACCTGGCCGTCGTCGACCTGCTGTGCCGTACGGGTGCCTGGGTGCGTGGCGAGGCCCCGGAGCCCTATCCGCTCGCCGAGGGCTGCCAGGACCACCAGATCAGCCTGGCGATCGAGGAGTCCGCACGCACCGGGGCCGCGGTGACCACGACACGGGAGGCCTGGGCGGGCTGAGGGCCCACGGGCGGCCGGTCAGTGGTCGATGACGTCCCGCCAGGAGTGCCGCGGTACGAAGCCCAGCACCTCGCGGGCGCGGTCGATGCTCAGCAGGGTCTCGTACGTTCCGATCTCGCGGGTCAGCTCGACGCCGGGGAACACCTCGGCGAGCAGTTCGGCGGAAGGCCGCCGCATGATGGTGTCCGCGGCGGCGATGACAAAGCTCCGCGCGCCGGTCACCCCCGCCGTGAGCGAGAGACGGCAGGCCTCCGCCACATCCCGCGCGTCGACATACCCCCAGAGGTTCCACTTCCGCAGATGCGGATCCGGCCAGTAGCCGGGGACATGACGGTAGTCCTCTTCGAGGTGGACATTGGAGAGCCGCAGCGCGACGAAGGGGATCCCGGACCACTCGGCGACATGCCGGGCCGTGGTCTCGGCCGTCACCTTGGAGAGCGCGTAGGTCGAGGTGGGGTACGGGTAGTGGTCCTCGTCCACCGGCGCGTAGCGGGGCGGGACGTCGAACGGAAGGCCGAGGGTGGTCTCGCTCGACGCCCACACCACACGCGACACCTTGTTCTGCGCGGCGGCGAGGAAGACGTTGTTGTTCATCACCGTGTTGGTGTTCAGCGTGTGGGCGGCGGGGAAGAGGCCGGGCGCCGGGATATTGGCCAGATGGACCACCGCGTCGACACCCTGGAGGGCGTCAACCGCCTGTCCGTAATCCGTCAGGTCCGCCCCGAGAAGGGATGTCCCGATCCTGGCCATCCTCTCCCGGTCGGCGGGACCGGCGACGATGTCCACGGCGACGACGTCGTACCCGTGCTCCAGCAGATCCGCGACGACGACACGGCCTGTCTTCCCGTTGGCACCGGTTACAGCGACTGTGGTCATGGGAGTGCTCCCCACTCGGTGTTCTTCTTACGGCTCACGGCTTACCGCTCGTGCCTCATCCTCTCCCGCCGGTGCCGGGACGACATCACCGGCCCGCGCGAGACCCGTGTCACGGCCGGACGACTGCGGCTGGGCGCGGACGGCTACGGGCCGGGCAAGGACTGCTACGGGCTCCGTGGGCCGCGTACGTCATGAGCTACGGGCTACGGGCTTCAGCTCTGGGTCCTGCGGACGCATTCGGCGACCATGGCGTGCAGACTTCCGGTGCGCCGCAGCACATCGCGCTGTACGCGTGCGGCGTTGCCCGTCCTCAGCAGCCGGCCGAGGCCGTCCTCGGCGAACGACAGGTCCCCGTCGTCCCGCAGAGCGTCCCGTACATGGGCCAGTAAGGAGCGTACGACCGCTTCGGCGGGGGCGGGCCTCATGGTGAGGGGGTGGACCAGCCGGTCCTCCAGCCCCGAGCGGCCGGCTCGCCAGGAGGCGAGCCGGAGCGACCCGACGCGGTGCGGCAGGGGCGGTTCCCGCTCCCGCCACTCGCGCGCGGCCGTCTCGACCAGCCCCCGCACCAGCGCGGCCAGCAGAACCGTGGTCGAGGCGTCGAGGCACACGTCGGCCACCCGCACCTCGACGGTGGGGTAGCGCTCCGCGAGCCGCGCGTCGAAATAGGCCATCGCCGGATCCCGCAGCACACCGGTGGCGACCATGGAGGCCACATAGTCGTGGTATCCGGCGGCGGACCCGAATATCTCCACCGGTCCCGCCGAGGGCCAACGCCCCCACACCCGGCTGCGATAGCTGCTGTAGCCGCTGTCCTGCCCCCGCCAGAACGGTGAGTTGCCGGTGAGCGCGAGCAGCACCGACAGCCATGGTCTGATCCGGTCGAGGACGGCGACTCCCTCCTCGTCCGATTCCACGGACACATGGACGTGACAGCCGCAGGTCAACTGCGCGCGGGTGATCGGCCCGAACTCGCGCTCCATCCAGAGATAGCGGTCGTCCGGATTGATGGCGGACTCGAAGGGCAGGGGGGAAGTCGCCAGCGCGGCCACGGCGGCCCCCGCCTTCCCCGCGTACTCGGCCGCTTCCGCACGCCGTTCGCGTATCTCCGCCGCCAGCTCCGTCATCTCCGTCCGCGGGCGGGTCGCGAACTCCAGTTGCTGCCCGTGGAGTTCCTTCTGGAAGCCGTGATCGCCGCCCCCGGCCCGGCCGGCCGTCTCCAGCACGGCCGCCGACACGGCGTGCGGCTCCCAGGTGGCCGCGTCCACCAGCAGTAACTCCTCCTCGACGCCGACGCTGCGCAACAGGGCCACCTCTCCACGCAACCGACATGCCTCGCGGCCCCCTCGGTCTGCGATCACCACCCGCGAACCCGTGATCCCGCTGTCGGGACCTCGGTGCCGGCGGCGTCGGGGGCTGCCCCGCTTCACCTACGGGGACCGGAACCGTACGGCACCGCCACCGGGCAAGGGAAGGGCGCCTTCCTGAACCCGACGGTGTGCCGGGGCGCCGCCGACTCCACGTATCGGCCGGAACCGTCCGTTCACCCGATTGCGAAGTCCGGGAGGACATACCGCCAAGGGCTGAGAACACTGGAGCCACCGGCGGAGAGCCCAGTCCTTCCCCTGTCTTCCCCCGCGTGGATCACACACGTCTCCGGCCGCCGGATGGGGCTGTTCCGTGACGGGCGGCCGCTTGAGGCGCCCGCCTCGGTCCGCGACGTCAGCGCTTGTCGATCCCGGTCGTGCTGGACGGAAGAGGAGAGGTCGGATGGCTGGGTACGCGTTTCGCCGGCTGGGCATGTCCGCGGCAGCCGGATTCATCGCACTGAGCCTGGTCTCGTGCGAGTCCCCAGGGCGCGGGGCGGCCTTCCCGCCGCACGCCCACCCGTCCCACGCGGGCGCCCAGGGCGGGCCGTTCACGCGGAAGATGGACGAGAGCATGCGGCTCATGGCCGAGGCCATGGCGGATTCGCGTATGACCGGCGATCCCGACCATGACTTCGCGGCGGCGATGGTGGCGCATCACCAGGGCGCCGTCGACATGGCCAAGGCGGTCCTGGAACACGGCAAGGACCCTGTTCTGCGGCGGCTGGCCCAGGAGATCATCGTCACGCAGCAGCAGGAGATCGGCGTCATGAAGGGCCGGATGACGGCCACGTCCTCGGCCCGCCGGGACGCGGAGCGCGGTGCGCCCGGCCGGAATCCGGGGCCCGCCGAGCCGGTACGGCGGCCCGCGGACCCGATACGTCCGGGCGAGCCGATACGTCCGGGCGAGGAGGTGTCCGGCGGGGGGAGCGGGACGGATACGGGGACGGTCATCCCGATATCCGGGCAGGACCGCGTCTACACCGCCGACCAGACGTCGAACACCGTCTCCGTGATCGATCCCGCCGCCAACCGGCTCCTGGGCGTGATCCGCCTCGGCGACCCCGTGCCGGGTGCGCTCAGTCCCCTGTACCGGGGTCAACTGCTCGTCCACGGGATGGGTTTCTCGCCGGACCACAGAACCATCGCCGTCGTCTCCATCGGCTCCAACTCGGTCACCCTGATCGAGACCGCGACGAACAAGGTCAAGGGCGTGGTCTACATCGGGCGTTCGCCGCACGAGACGTTCTTCACGCCCGACGGCCGCGAACTGTGGGCCACCGTACGGGGCGAGGACTACGTATCGGTGATCGACCCCGTCCGGATGAAGGAGAAGCGCCGCGTCAGGACGGTGAACGGACCGGGGATGGTGCTGTTCCGGCCGGACGGGCGGTACGCCTTCGTACCCTCCAGCTTCACCCCCGAGGTGGACGTGGTGGACACCCGGACGTACCGGGTCGTGGCCCGCGTCCCGCAGGCCAGCCCCTTCTCGCCCAACCTCGCGGTGAGCCGTGACGGAACCGAGGTCTGGTTCACACTGAAGGACTCCGGCAAGACGCAGGTGATGAGCGCCCGGCCGCCCTTCCGTATCCTCGCCACGCTCGACACCGGACCGATCACCAATCACGTCACCCTGGTCGACAACGCCAAGGGCCACTTCGGTTATGTGACCGTCGGCGGCGAGAACATGGTGAAGGTGTACCGGCGTGGCAGGACACCGGCCCTGGTGGCCACCATCCCCACCGGCGATCTGCCGCACGGCATCTGGGTCTCGGGAGACGGCACACGGGTCTACGTCGGGCTGGAGAACCAGGACGCCGTCGCGGCCGTCGACACCCTGAGGAACCGGGTGATCGCCACGATCCCCATCGGCCAGCAGCCACAGCAGCTGCTGTACGTTCCCCGGGCCGTCCCCTCCGGCAAGGGCACGGACAATCTGATGCCCCTCGGAGTCGCGGGCCTCGCCGGTCACCTCACGCTCAGCGCGCCGGAGGGCAGCGGCGGACGCGGTCACGCCACCGTCTCCGTGAACGCGCTCGGCGCTCTGGACCTCCTCCAGGTCGCCGCGACCGGCCTGGAACCCGGGAAGAACTACACGCTCTGGCTCACGGAGAACCGGACGGCGCCGTTCGGCCGCAAGGAAGCACTCACGATGTTCACCACGAACGCGGCGGGCGCCCAGGTCAGCCAGGCGATCGGTCTGCTGCGGGAGGTGCTGACCCCCACGGCCGCGGCGGAGCGGGCGACGGCCCGTGAACGCTTCCTGATCATCACGCGCGCGGACGGCGGCGCGGCCGTGGCCGTCCAGGAATCCCGCGAACCCATGCCGCCGACACCAGGTCTGGCACCGGACCCGGCACCCGCGGCGGGGTAGGCCCCCGGGCCGGCGCCAGCCGGCGCCGGCCCGGTGCGCGCTCCCGGTGCGGTGCGCGCTCCCGGTGCGCGCTCTCGGTACGGGCTCTCACACCACGGGTGTGGGAGCCGTTCCGGTCCGGCGATCCGGATCGAGGCCGCCGGGGACACCGGCCGCCGCCGTGCCGGCGAGGAGCTGGGGCCAGACGGTGGCGCCCAGTTGTTCGGGGGTGCCGGGGCAGTCGTGGTGCAGCCAGTCGAGGACGATGCCGAGCAGGGCGCCCGCCACGAACGCGGCCGCCGGATCGTGGGGGATGACCGCCGGGTCGTCGGCATGGGTGGGCGGGACGGCCTCGGCGGGCCCGCGGCTGACATGCACGGCGATCGCGATGCGCCGCAACAGGTGGTGCGAGGGTACGCCCGCCGATATCGCGAGGGCCGCCGAGTTCCTGCTCAGCCCCGGTGCCCGATTCATCTCGGGCAGCGACATGCTGGTCGACGGCGGTGTCATCGCCGCGTTGCGGACGGGACACATCACCCTGGGGTGAGGCCCGCGGGCCGGCGGCCGGCCGGTGAGCAGGCGGGCGAGCCGGTCGGCCGGTCACACCTCGGGCGACTCCGGCACGGCGGTTCTACCAGTGCGCGGTCTTCGCGATCCGCCCGCCCCAGCTCTCCTGCCTGACGCCGTCCGCCGCGTTCCACCACCAGTGGGTGAGCGTTTCGTCGGCGGCGGCCCCGTAGACGTGCTGTGTGCCGTCGACCATGTGCGCCACCGGGTCCGAGTACAGCGATCCCTGCCACTCCGCGTAGTTGTTCCCGGTGGCCGGGTCCCACCACCAGTGACCGAGCTTGTCACCCGTGGTGCGCGCGAAGACGTGCTGCTGCGCGTTGTGCACGAATGTGACAGGTCGCCCGGCCGGCGGGACCGGTGTGGCCAGTGTCTCCCGCTTGACCACCTGGGTCGTGGGGTCCCACCACCAGTGCGTCAGCCGGCCCTGCGGATCACCGGCGTATACGTGCTGCTGGCCGCGGTACACAGACACCGTCGGAGTGCCGCGGACGGACCCGGTCCAGATTTCATGACGTACGCCCGGTCCCTTGGTCCACCACCAGTGGTGGAGCCGGCCGTCGGTCCCCGTGGCCCAGACGTGCTGCTGGGTGCCGTAGGCCAGCGCCACGGGATCTCCGGCCAGGGTGCCCGCCGCCGCCCATGTCTGCTGGTTCATCAGTCCGGTGCCCGAGTCCCACCAGTGGTGGAGCAGTTGACCGTCCGTCGCCCGGACGAAGGCGTGCTGCTGGCTCGATGTGACGATGCTCGCGGGTGCTCCGGCCACGGTGCCCGCCGCGGCCCAGGTCTGCTGGATCACCGAGGCACTGGCCGGGTCCAGGTACCGGTGGAGGAGACGTCCGTCGGTTCCGCGTACCAGAACGTGCTGTTGGCCGCCGTAGCCGAAGGACACCGTCTCGCCCGCGGCCCCGGTGCCCCAGGTGCCCCGCCTGACGGTGCCGTCGGCCTCCTCGAACCAGTGGCCGAGACCGCCCGTCGGCGTGGGGGCGAAGAGGTGCAGCTGGTCCGGGGGGCTGGTGGCCAGGGCTCCGGTGTTCTGGCTGAGGTTCAGGCCGGCGGCGTTGTCCGGCAGATCCAGATCGGCCTCGGTGAAGGTGGCGAAACGGATGAACTGGTACTGGGTCGTGTCGCCGCCCTCGTAGATGACGCCGTACTCGCCGCCGCCCAGACCGACCATGTCGGAGTAGCCCGACATGCCGTCCCGTACCGGCGCTCCGTCCGCGGTGCTCTGCCAGGTCAGGCCCCCGTCGAAGGAGGAACGGATCGTCAGGTCCTCCCGGTTCGGGCCGACCGGAGCGGCCAGAAGCGCGCGGTCGTAGCCGTCGCGGGCCTTCTCCCGTACGGCGAGGGTGGACGCCTGCACCCCGAGGTCGGGCAGGCCCAGCGGCGGCAGCAGCGCGAATTGGGCCTCGAAGCTCTCGCCCCCGTCGCGGGAGACCGCGTAGACCGCCCGGTCCCGGGTCGACGCCAGCCCCTCCTCGTTGCGCGCCACCACGAGCAGACTGCCGTCACCGCGCTCGAAGAGGCTCAGCTCCTGCGCTCCGATGTCGGGCTCGGCGCCATGGGACGACGCGCCGAGTCGCCAGTGCGCACCGCCGTCGTCGCTGTAGATGAGCGCGCCACCGAGGGGTGACTCCCGGTGGACGCCGGGTGCCAGGCGCGCCGTCACGCCGACCACCAGGCGGCCGGCCGACGTGCCATGGGTGAGCCGGATACCGTGCGCGGGTCCGGTGATCAGCTGGCCGCCGTACAGATCTCCCCATTGCTCGTCGTCCACCGGCCACACGTCGGCGCTGATCTCCTTGGCGGCCGCCCACTGGACACCGTTGTCCACACTCGTGCGGAGGTAGATGCGCTCGTAGTTCTCGGTGTACAGCAGGGCGATCCGCCCGGACGGCGCGTCCGGCGCGGGGGCGCTCACCACCGGCACCGGGTTGTGTGCGAAGACCGTGGCGCCTCCCGTCGTGCGATGCCTGGCCAGCACCTGTAGGGGCGTCCAGGTGCTGCCGCCGTCCGAAGAACGTTTCATCACGACATCGATCCGACCGCTGTCACCGCAGTCCCCGACGCGGCCCTCGGCGAACGCCAGCAGTGTCACGCCGTCCCCGGCCTTCACGACGGCAGGAGCACGGAAGCACGCGTACGCGGCGGCCGCGCCGCTCTCCTTCTCTCCATTGGTGAACACCTCGGCGTGCCCGCCGGGTATCGGGGCCGCCACGGCGTCGTCCGGCGGAAGGAGGAGCACCGACAGCATCGCCCAGAGCACCGCGAACACCGCGGCGACGGCCACCGTCCGCGCGGGTACGCGAGGAGGGAACCAGCCTCTTCTCACTGAGAGACACGTCGTGGTCGTCGTCATGACACCGGCCATCTGTCTTCCCTTCGGAAAGAGGGAGCACGGACGGCCGCCCGAGATCCGACCGGTCCCCCATGTCCCCGCCTGCCGCCACCCGATCGCTCGCCAGTCTGCCAGGCACCATCAACAGGCGCCCCGCGCCCGGGGTTTCGGCTCGCCCGGCTCGGCGCTTCCGCCGTCCCCGTCGATCACCGGCGCGGTGAGGGCGGGGACGATGAGTCCTGCCTCTCCGGGGCCGTCCACGACACACAGGGTGAGCCGGGGGACGATGCTCCAGCCCTCGCGACGCGGCATCGCCCCGTCGGGCGCGGGCAGGACCGGAAGGACCTCGTGCACGGGTGCGTCGGCCAGCGGCAGTACGGGGGCGTCACCCCGGATGAACAGGGATTTCTCAGGGCCCGACAGGGCGCTCGTACGCCGCATGGCCCCACGCACACGCGCCCGGCGGTGTCGGCAGTCCCGTTTGCCGGCGGGACAGCCGTTCGCCGGCCGACCGGCCGTTCACCGGCTGGACGGCGGCGGACCGTGGATATCGCGCGGCCTGCCCCCAACACTGGAAGAATTAACCCGAAAGGGGTAATCGCGATAGAAAGGACATCGGGTCATGGCAACCGTTTCCACACCGGGCGGCACGGCGACCGCCGACGTCCTGCCCCTCACCGACGGGTTCCACCTGGTCGTCGACGCGCTCAAGCTCAACGACGTCGAGGTCATCTACGGAGTGGTCGGCATCCCGGTCACCGACCTCGCCCGGGTCGCGCAGGCGTCGGGCATCCGCTACATCGGCTTCCGGCACGAGAGCGACGCGGGCCACGCGGCCGCGGCGGCCGGCTTCCTGACCAAGCGGCCGGGCATCTGCCTGACGGTGTCCGCCCCCGGCTTCCTCAACGGACTGGTCGCGCTCGCGGACGCCACCACGAACTGCTTCCCGATGGTCCAGATCTCCGGGTCCAGCGAGCGGCACATCGTCGACCTCAAGCAGGGCGACTACGAGGAGCTGGACCAGCTGGCGGCGGCCACTCCGTTCACCAAGGCCGCCTACCGGGTGGACCGGGTCGAGGACATCGGCCGCGGCGTCGCCCGTGCGATCCGCAGCGCGGTCTCCGGCCGCCCCGGCGGCGTCTACCTCGACATCCCCGCCGCGGTGCTCGGCCAGGTCGTGGACGCCTCGGCGGGCGCTGCCTCGCTGTGGCGCGTCGTCGACCCCGCACCGCGCCAGCTCCCCTCGCCCGGGGCGGTGGACCGCGCGATCGAGCTGCTGGCCGCCGCGGAACGGCCACTGGTCGTGCTCGGCAAGGGCGCCGCGTACGCGCGGGCGGACGAACAGATCCGGGAGTTCATCGACACCACCGGCCTGCCGTTCCTGCCCATGTCGATGGCCAAGGGCCTGCTGCCCGACGACCACCCCCAGTCGGCCGCCGCCGCCCGCTCGCTGGCGCTGCGCCGGGCCGATGTGGTCATGCTGGTCGGCGCGCGGCTCAACTGGCTGCTCGGCCACGGCGAGGCACCGCAGTGGAACCCCGACGCGCGTTTCATCCAGGTCGATATCGAGCCCACCGAGATGGACAGCAACCGGCCCGTCGCCGCCCCCCTCGTCGGAGACGTCGGATCGGTGATGAAGGCACTCGTGGAGCGGACCAAGCCCGGTCAGATCGCGGTCGCGGCACCGTGGCACCAGGAGCTCGCGGCGCGCTCGGCGCAGAACGTCGCCAAGATGTCGCAGCGTCTCAACGCCGACCCGCATCCGATGGGGTTCTACGGAGCGTTGCGGGCGGTACGCGATGTCCTGCATCAGCACCCCCACGCCTACGTCGTCAACGAAGGCGCCAACTCGCTCGACTTCGCACGCAATGTGATCGACATGCAGCTGCCGCGCCACCGGCTCGACAGCGGCACCTGGGGCGTCATGGGGATCGGCATGGGCTACGCGATCGCCGCAGCCGTCGAGAGCGGCGCCCCGGTCGTGGCCGTCGAAGGCGACAGCGCCTTCGGCTTCAGCGCCATGGAGCTGGAGACGATCTGCCGCTACCGGCTGCCCGTCGTCGTCATCGTCCTCAACAACGGCGGTGTGTACCGCGGCGACGGGATCAACACCGCCTCCGCCGATCCGTCGCCGACGACCTTGATGCTCCACGCCCATCACGACCGCCTGATCGAGGCTTTCGGCGGCAAGGGCTACCACGCGGCCACGCCCGCCGAGCTCACCACCGCCCTCACCGACGCGCTGGCCTCCGGCGGCCCGGCGCTCATCGACTGCGTGATCGACCCCACCGCCGGCACCGAGAGCGGCCACCTCACCAACCTCAACCCGCAGGGCGTCACGGCCACGGACACGGCCGCGGGTGCCCCGCCGAAGCGATGAGCGCGCCCGGCGCCGGCCCGCGCGTGCCGCCGTGCCGCCCGGTGGCGGGCCCGCGCGTGCGGCCACCGCCGGAAACCGTACCGCCCACCACCGGAAGGGGACCATCATGACTGACCTGCCGCTCACCGGGATCAAGGTGATCGACTTCTCCGGCGTCCAGGCCGGCCCGGCGTGCTCCCAGATGCTCGCCTGGTTCGGGGCCGACCTGCTGAAGGTCGAACGTGTCAACGGCGGTGACGTCACCCGTCACCAGCTGCGCGACATCCCCGACGCCGACGCCCTGTACTTCACCATGCTCAACAGCAACAAGCGCTCCCTCGCGATCAACACCAGGACGCCCGAGGGCAAGGAGGTCATGGAGAAGCTGATCCGCGAGGCCGATGTACTGGTCGAGAACTTCGCGCCCGGCGCCATGGACCGCATGGGTCTGCCCTGGGAGCACATCCACGAGCTCAACCCGCGCCTGGTCTACGGCTCCGTCAAGGGCTTCAACGACGACTCGCCGTGGTCCGACATCAAGGTCTACGAGAACGTGGCGCAGAGCGCCGGCGGCGCCGCCTCCACCACCGGCTTCTGGGACGGCCCGCCGACGGTCAGCGCCGCGGCCCTCGGCGACAGCAACAGCGGGATGCACCTGCTGATCGGCATCCTCACCGCACTCCTCGCCCGTGAGAGGACCGGAGTGGGCCAGAAGGTGTCGGTGTCGATGCAGGACGCCGTCCTCAACCTGTGCCGGGTCAAGCTGCGCGATCAGCAGCGTCTGGAGAAGGTCGGCTATCTCGAGGAGTACCCGCAGTACCCGAACGGCACGTTCACCGACGTGGTGCCGCGCGGCGGCAACGCGGGCGGCGGCGGCCAGCCCGGCTGGGTGCTCAAGTGCAAGGGCTGGCAGACCGACCCCAACGCCTATATCTACTTCACCATCCAGGAACAGGACTGGGAGCAGACATGCCGGGCGCTCGGCCGGCCCGAGTGGATCGACGACCCGGCCTACAAGACCGCCGAGGCCCGTCAGCCGCACATCTTCGACATCTTCACCGAGATCGAGAAATGGCTCGCCGACAAGACCAAGTACGAGGCGGTCGACGTCCTGCGCACGTTCGGCGTGCCCTGCGCACCGGTGCTCAGCATGAAGGAGATCGCCTACGACCCGGCCCTGCGCCGCAGCGGCACCATCGTCGAGGTCGACCAGCCGCGGCGCGGCACGTATCTGACGGTCGGCAGTCCGATCAAATTCTCCGACTTCACCCCCACGATCACCGGTGCGCCACTGCTCGGCGAACACACCGACGAGGTCCTCACCGAACTCGGCTACGACCCCGACGCCATCGCCAAGATGCACGCCAACCAGGTCGTCGTCCAATACTCCGACGCGGCTTCCTGATCTTGATCCACTTGCCCTGAACCCGGTCACAGAAAGGATGAGCGAAACGGCGTCCACCGTGGCGCGACGGCGGTTACGCTGCGGAGAATACCGTTGGATCACACAGAAGCGGATAGCGAAATCATGTCAAGAATCGGATTACTCGGTACCGGTAATGTCGCCAAAGTTCTGGGCGCGAAATTGATCTTGCTCGGGCACGAGGTGGTTCTGGGATCCCGCGACCCCGAGAACTCCCCGGTCGCCGAGTGGGCCGCGGGACACGGCGCCGGGCTCACCGGATTGGCGGAGGCGGCGGCGGGCGCCGACCTGGTGGTCAACACCGCGCCGGGTCTGGCCTCGCTCGATGTTCTGACCAAAGCCGGCGCCGATAACCTGCGCGGCAAGGTGATCATCGATGTCTCCAACGGCATCGAGTCGAGGAACGGCGTCACCGCGGTCGCCACACCGGACGGCGGGAGCATCGCCGAGCAGCTCCAGTCCGCGTTCCCCGAAGCTCGTGTCGTCAAGACGCTCAATACGATGGCCGGGCAGGTCATGGTCGACCCCGGACGGATCCCGGGCCACCACACCGTCTTCCTGAGCGGTGACGATCCGGCGGCGAAGGCGGAGGTCACCGAGCTGCTGAAGTCGTTCGGCTGGTCGGACACTCAGATCCTCGACATAGGCGGCGTCGTCACGGCGCGTGCCACCGAGGCCGCCCTGCTGCTGTTCATCCATCTCTTCAGCACGTTCGGGAGCCCCGAGTTCAACCTGTCGGTCGCAAAGGCCTGACACCCGGAGCGCGCATACGGCCGGCCGGCCGCCGCACCGGTCCGCCGGCCGTCGCGCTTCACCCCCGCGGTTCCGGCGGACACCGGCCGGGATTGCACAGGCGGTGAGGAACAGGGGTGTTCCCGAAAGGTAAGGGGCGGCCCGGAAGAATTAAGGGTTGGGCGGTGAGAACGGCGTCCCTAGTCTTTATCGGGCCGAGTCCCCTCGCCAAAGGAGAGATAGTTACTCATGGACGCTTTGGCCGAAGCGGTGATCGCCGGTGCCGCGCCGAGCGATCTGGAGCGGACAGCGGTGCCACGCCAGTACATCGCGGCGCACCTCAGAAAGGACGGGGTGAATCTTTTCCATGGTGTGACGGACAAAGACGTGCGCGAGTCGCTGCGAGTCGGACCGGTCCGGATGCCCGAGCTCGCCCCCGACGAAGTCCTCATCGCCACCATGGCGAGCTCCATGAACCACCAGACCGTCTCGTCCGCCCTGTTCGAACCGCAACCGACGTTCGGCCATCTCGAACAGCTCGGCCGGCAAGGGGGATTCGAGCGGCGGCACGACCAGGACTTCCACGTGATCGGATCGGACGCGGCGGGAGTCGTCGTCCGTGTCGGGTCGGGAGTCCGCCGCTGGGCTGTCGGTGACCACGTCGTGGTGGCCGGCGCGTGGGTCGACTCCCAGGAACCCGGCACCCACGGGGACGGCATGCTCGGCGGTGAGCAGCGCGCCTGGGGAGTCGAGACCAATTACGGTGGTCTCGCCCACTATTCGATCGCGCGGGCCGATCAGGTACTGCCCAAACCCGGGCACCTGACCTGGGAGGAGGCCGCCTCCGTAACCCTCTGCGCGACCACCGCGTACCGCATGCTGGTGAGCGAGAACGGCGCCCGGATCAAGCAGGGGGACATCGTGCTGATCTGGGGCGCCACCGGCGGCCTCGGAGCGTTCGCGGTGCAGCTCGTCAGGAACGCCGGCGGCATCGCGGTCGGCGTGGTCTCCAGCGAGGAGAAGGCACGCCGGCTCGCGGCTCTGGGATGTGATCTGGTCGTCAACCGGTCGGAACTGGCGCTGGACGAGCCGGGTGTCTCCACCGCCGATCTGGGACGGCGCCTGGGCCGTGTGATCAGAGGTGAGCTGGGTGAGGACCCTCACGTGGTGTTCGACAGCAGCGGCAGCGCGACCTTCGGGATCTCCGTCTTCGTGGTCCGGCCCGGAGGCGTCGTGGTCACCTCCGGCTCGCCCTCCGGCCCATGGCACGAGTTCGACAACCGCTATCTGTGGATGAACCTCAAGCGTGTCATCGGCTGCCATGTCGCCAACTACCAGGAGGCCTGGGACTGCAACCGGCTCTTCACCCTGGGCCGGCTCTCACCCGTACTGTCCCGTACGTTCCCGCTGGCGGAGATCGGTGAGGCGGCCCGCCTGATGCAGACCAACCGGCACGTGGGCAAGATCGGCGTTCTGTGCCTGGCCCCCCGGGAAGGTCTGGGTGTCACGGACCCGGCCCTGCGGGAGCGGCTGGGTCAGCGCCGGCTGACACCCCTGCGTGCTCCGGTGCCGGCGGTCTGAGAAAGGCGGAAGGGGCGGCCTCGGTCCGCTGTGCCGCCCCGCTGAACGGGCGGCACAGCGGAAGGGGCTTACGCGGTGCCGCGCAGTTTCGGGTCCAGACGGCTCTGCAGATCGGCCCGGCCGCCGACGCGCAGCTTGCGGTACACCCTGGTGAGGTGCTGCTCCACCGTACTGACCGTGATGTACAGCCGAGCCGCGATCTCGCGGTTCGTGTGGCCGCGTACGGCGAGTTCCGCCACCCGCAGCTCCGCGTCGCTCAGCACCGTGTACACGTCGTCCTCGGCCGCGCGCGACACTGCCCCGGCCACCACACCCGGCGCCGCGAACTCCGGCAGCAGCGAACGTCGCACCAGCGCCTCGGCGCCGCACTGCGCCGCGATCTGCCAGATCCTGCGTGCGGTGAAGCGAGCCCGGTGGGAGTCGCCCAGCTCCGCATAGCAGCGGTTGAGGTCGATGAGCGTGGCGAGCAGTTCCACGGGCAGCTGGTCGCGGTCCAGCAGGTCCGCGGACTCACGCAGCAGTGCGACCGCCTGACGCGGTTTCACCGTGGCCGCGCGCAGTCGCAGCACGCGGCCGTGCACCCGGGGGTACTGGGCTCCGGGCTGCTCCGCCTGCTCGTCCAGCATCTTCACGGCCCGCTCCGTCTGCCCCAGCCCGAGCAGCGCCTCGGCCACACCCAGTCGCCAGGACGCGATGCCGGGAAGGTCCATGCCCCATCTCTTCATCTGACGTCCGCAGGCCAGGAAGTTCCGCAACGCCAGCAGATGGCGTCCCTCCGCGAGGTGGTACTGCCCGACGGCCTCCAGATAGTGCAGGTAGTAGCGGGTCTTCGGCACCAACTCCGGCAGCGGGCAGGACAACCACTGCTCCGCCACCCGGCCGTGCCCCGTCGCCGCGGCCGTGGAGATCAGGGTCGCGAGCGGCAGAACGATCTGAGGTCCCCACGCACGGGGTCCCATCAGACACAGCCCCTCCTCGGCCAGCCTGGCGGCCTCGGGGAGGTCGCCGCGCCGCCGGGCGATCTCGGACAGGATCACGGACTGCACGGCCTGCCAGGTACGGAAGCCCTCGGGTTCACCGTCCTGGTAGATACGAGTGGTCCAGTATTCGGCACGTTTGAGCTCATGGGCGTAGAGCAGGGCGCACAGTGCGTTGGCGTGCGGGCCCCGCCAGTAGTCCGGAGCGAGATCGGCGCGGAGCAGTTCCTCGGCGCGCCGGGACGAGGCCGCGTGGTCTCCTTCCTGGAGCAGACTCCATATCCCGGCTTCGGTCGGCACCGCCGCCCCCAGCTCGTCGCCCTGGAGACGCAGTTGCGCCGGCGCTTCGCGCCAGACCGCCACGGCGCCGGGATGGGTCCTGCTCAGCGAGTACTCGGTACTGATCAGCGCCTCGCGGACCTCGGCCGTGTGCGCCCGGGAGCCGATCGTGGTCAGAATGGCCGCGGCCTCCCCCTCCCGCCCGTGCCACATCAGGGCACGGGCCAGCATGATGGCCTCCAGGTCCGGCAGATGGCCCTGCTCGAAGGCGCTGAGAAGTCCCGCGAAGTGAGACAGGGCGCGGGCCGGGTTCATCCGCCACTCCACCCGGACCTTCGCGGCGGTGATCAATGCCCGCTCCCTGCTCTCCGGGCAGTCCCGCAACGCCAGGTCCAGGCACTGCAGGGACATGTCCGCCTTGCCTTCTTCCAGCGCGTCCTCCGCGGCCTGACGCAGTACGGGGATCTGCCAGTGGCGACCGGCCCGGTCGGCGGCGATCAGATGCTCGGCGATCCGCAGCGCGGTCTCACCCTCGCTGTGGAGCAGTTCGGCGGCCCGGTGGTGCAGTTCGGCGGCGTCGTCGAAGTCCGGATCGCTCAGGATGACGCAGTGCGCCGCCGGGTGCCTCAGCATTCCGTCGGGACCGAGCAGTCCGGCTTCCGACAGCTCGGTGGTGTACCGCTCCACGAGGAAACGGGGCATGGAGACGAGCCGCGAGATCAGCTCGGGGGCCACCCGCCCGCCGAGCAGGGCGATGGCCCGCGCCACTTCCAGACAGGGCTGTCCACTGTGGTGGAGGCACGCGAGTACGGCCGTGGCGGAGGCCTCGCCCGGACTGAGAGGCTCCTTGTCGGGTTCCGTGAACTGGGTCAGGTGCTCCTCCACCAGGGCCCGGACCACCAAGGGGTTGCCGCCGCTCGCCGCGAGGGTGGCCGGGGCCAGACGTCGCGCGGTCGCCTCGTCGAGCCGATCGGCGAGAACGCCGGTCACGCCGGCTTCCGACAACGGCTGAAGGTGGATCTGCCTGTGGTGCGGCTCGCGGAACAGCTCGGCGTGGAAGAGCGGAATGGTCTGCTGGGAGTACTCGCTGACCACGAGCACCAGCATGACCGGCGCCGTACGGACGTGGCGGATCAGATAGAGCAGCCCCTGGAAGGAGTCGGCATCGGCCAGATGGACGTCGTCGGCGATCAGCAGGAGCGGAGTCCGGGCCGCGGAACGCAGCAGTTCGTGACAGATGCCCAGGATGAACTGTGGAGACCGGATGTCCGCGGGTGCGGCCATGGTCAGTCTTCGCAGCAGTACGGAAGACGTACACGCCTCGAGCAACTGACCGAAGATGCCCGGTGCGGCCACCACCCCGGCCCGCGAGGCGTATGTCTGCACCACCCGGATTCCCTGGTCACCGGCCCGGGTGGCGAGCTGATTCGCGAGTTCCGTCTTGCCCGAACCGGTCGGTCCCGTAATGGACACTACCTGCCCCGTGCCGTCGAGGGCCTCGTCAAGCAACTGCTCCAGTAATTGCAACGCTTCCGTTCGTTCCACAAATGCCATAATTCCCCCTTGTGGTGCCCCTGCTTCTGTCGCGATACCACCCCGCAACCGTTGGATTGTCCGCCTGCCTTGTTCCGGCAAGCTCCACCCGCGCCCACTGGGGTGAAATGCGCATTCCACAGCCAGCCAGCGGACCATCCGGGTATCCACACTCCGAAGGTCATGCATCCCCGTTCAAAGGCGGCTGGCAGCGCCCTGGTCAGCAGGGGCGATTCTAACCCAGGCAGCTCCTTTGGCCAATCATTTTCGATCAGCGAGGTGTCCACCCCTGAGCGAATAAGAGGGGATCACCGGACCGAACACCAAGGAACTTGATATTCCATTTCTGCGGCAACGCGGCGTCGGCGACTCCCCCCGATGCGGAGCGCGGGAGCGGTGCGGCAACCGGTGAATATAACTCAGCAGGCCCCCTACTGGGCAACCCCTACTTTGCCGCCGACGCCCGGAGCGTGGGGTCGCCTGCGGGCGTACGACCTCCGCCGCACCCGTGGGCGCCGCGCGGGCTCGCAAGCATACTGAGCACCCCTATTCCGCAACGATCCCCAAAGGCGCCGCTAGGGGCGCAGACTAAGGGTTGGCCAGCGCACGGGCCGCAAGTAGCGTTTCGTCCGTTCCCGATTTCCTATGCATGCATTAATGAACTTCCCGGGAAAGACACGAGGGATAGCTTCAGGAATGCGTGCGAAGCTCGTATGGCATCCTGCCGGGAATAGTACACGCGAAGAACCAATACCACGAGAACCCGTACCCGTGCGGACGCACCGTCGACGCGATACCTGATGGAAAAGCGGACACCGCCTGCTTACCGAGCGGGCGGATCACAGCGGAGGCCCGGAAAAGCCGGATGTACCTGCGCGGGAGGCGGCCGGGAATGTCCAAGCCGCTTGGAAGGAAGACGAGGGTAATACACCATGACCGCCGAACCCCGTTCCGACCACGGCCCGCAGGACCGGCCCATGCCGCCGGAGCCGATAGCAGTCGTCGGTCTGGCCTGCCGGCTGCCCGGCGCGGCGGACCCGTCCGCCTTCTGGGAACTGCTGCGCACCGGCACCGACGCCGTCACCGAGGTACCCCCGGGCCGGCCCGAGTACGCCTCCCTGCCGGAGGGCACCCGGATCCCGCCCGCCGGTTTCCTCGACCACGTCGACGGGTTCGACGCGGATTTCTTCGGCATCTCGCCCCGTGAGGCCGCCGGGATGGATCCCCAGCAGCGCCTCGCCCTCGAACTCGCGTGGGAGGCCCTGGAGGACGCCGGCATCCCGCCCGGCTCCCGCGGCGGGACCCGCACCAGTGTGCACCTCGGTGTGATGTGGGACGACTACGCGAAACTGGCCCATCAGCGCGGTCCGCAGCTCATCGACGGACGCTCCATCACCGGTCTGAGCCGGAGTCTTGTCGCCAACCGCGTCTCCTACGCGCTCGGCCTGGACGGCCCGAGCATCGTCGTCGACACCGCGCAGTCCTCCTCTCTCGTCGCCATCCACCTCGCCTGTGAGAGCCTGCGGCGCGGAGAGGCGGATCTCGCCCTGGCCGGCGGGGTCAGTCTCATGCTCATGCCCGAGGGCTTCACCGTGGCCGAACGCTTCGGTGCCCTCTCGCCGACCGGACGGGCCGCCGTGTTCGACGCCCGTGCCGACGGCTTCGTACGCGGCGAGGGCGGCGGTGTCGTCGTGCTCAAGCCCCTCCGTCAGGCCCTCGCCGACGCCGACACCGTGCACTGTGTGATTCTCGGAGGGGCCGTCAACAACGACGGTGGCGGTGACAGTCTCACCGCCCCCCGGGAGAGCGCGCAGCGCGACGTCCTGCGACAGGCCTACGAAAACGCGGCGGTGGACCCCGCGCGGGTAAATTTCGTGGAACTGCACGGGACCGGAACCACCGTCGGCGATCCCACAGAGGCGTCCGCGCTGGGCGCGGTCCTCGGCCGCGCCCGGCCGGACTCCTCGCCCCTGCTCGTCGGCTCGGTCAAGACCAACATCGGGCACCTCGAAGCCGCGGCGGGCGTCGCCGGCTTCCTGAAAGCCGCCCTCAGTCTGCGCGAGCGCACCTTGCCACCGAGCCTCCACCACGAACAGCCCCACCCGGCGATCCCGTTGGACGCGCTGGGCCTCAGGGTCGCCGACACCGCCATCGGCCTCACCCCCGGGGAGGCCACCGACGACCGGGTGTTCGCCGGCGTCAGCGCTTTCGGCATGGCGGGCACCAACTGCCATCTGGTGCTGTCGGACGCGACGGGCCTCCCGGGGCCCGACAGGTCCGCCCACGCCGCGACGGGCCCGCGCACCGTCCTGCTCTCCGGACACACCGAGGGCGCTCTGCGCGACCAGGCCCGGCGGCTCCGCGACCATCTCGGTGCCGGCCGGCAACTCGCCCTGCCCGACATCGCCGTCACCGCGGCGCTCGCCCGCACGCACCTCAGACACCGTGCGGCACTGCTCGCCGACGACCTCACCGCGCTCCCTCCGCTCCTGGAGGACCTCGCGGAAGGCCGTGTCCGGCCCCTGATCATCCGCGGGACCGCGACCCACGCGGACGCCCGCAAGGCGTTCCTGTTCACCGGCCAGGGCAGCCAGCGCCCCGGCATGGGAGCCGGACTGCACGCCGCGCACCCGGTGTTCGCCGAGGCGTTCGACGCCGTCTGTGAGGAGCTGGACGCCCGTCTCGACCGGTCCGTACGTGAACTGGTACTCGGCGGCCCGGACGCCTCCGACGCCGCGCCGCTGGACCGTACCGAGTACACGCAGGCATCGATCTTCGCCTACGAGACCGCTCTCTTCCGGCTCCTGGAGCACTGGGGCATCGCCCCCGACATGGTGCTCGGCCACTCCGTCGGGGAGATCACCGCCGCGCACGCGGCCGGAGTCCTTTCGCTCGCCGACGCGGCCGCCCTGGTCGCCGCACGCGGTCGGCTGATGCAGGGCCTGCCGGAAGGCGGCGCCATGGTCTCCGTCGAGGCCTCCGAGGAGGAACTCTCCCCGCGGCTGGCCGCTCTGACGGGCCGGGTGGAGATCGCGGCGGTCAACGGCCCCCGGGCCACGGTCCTGGCGGGGGACGAGGACGCGGTCCTCGCCCTGGCCGCCGAATGGCGCGCGCGGGGACGCAGGACAAAGCGGCTGCGGGTGAGCCATGCCTTCCACTCCCCGCACATGGACGGCATGCTCGACGACTTCCGCCGGGTCGCCGAGAGCCTCGCCTACCATCCGCCCGCCATCCCGGTCGTCTCCAACCTCACCGGCCGGGTCGTCACCGACGACGACCCCCTCGACGCTGGCCACTGGGTGCGGCACGCACGCCGCGGTGTGCGCTTCCTGGACGGTATGCGCACCCTTGAGGCCCAGGGCGTCTCCGTGTATCTGGAGGTCGGCCCGGACGCCGTCCTCAGCACGATGGGCCGCGACTGTGTCGGCTCCGACGCGGTCTTCCTGTCCGCCGGCCGGGCCGGCCGCCCCGAGCGGGAAACCCTCGCCGCCGCCGTGGCCGGTCTCCATGTGCGTGGTGTGTCCGTCCCCTGGGACCGGCTGCCGGAGAGCGCCGGCGGCCGCCGGGTGCTACTGCCCACGTACGCCTTCCAGCGGGAGCCCCACTGGCTGCCCCCCGCCACGGGGATCGCGCCGACGGCGGTACCGGAGTCCCGTACACCGTCCGACGCGCCGGCAGCCGGTGAGGCGGCCGGGCAGCCGGAGCCCCTCACCGGACGGCCCGGCCTGCCCGTCCCCGTCCCCGCTCCCGCTCCCGCTCCCGGCGCCGGACCCGACCAGTCGGCCCTGACGAACGTGGTCCTCACCCAGGTGGCCACCGTGCTCGGCCACGGCTCGCCCGAACGGGTCGAAGCCGGAAGGACGTTCAAGGACCTCGGCTTCGACTCCCTCGCAGCCGTCGAACTCCGCGACCTGCTGGCCGAGGCCGTCGGCGTCTCCCTGCCCTCCACCCTGGTCTACGACCACCCCAGTCCGGACGCACTGATCCGCCATCTGAGCGCCGGCACACACACCGGGGATCCGGACCGCCGGGTGTCCCGGGACACCGACGAGGAGCCGGTGGCGATTGTGGGGATGGCGTGCCGTTTTCCTGGTGGTGCGGATTCGCCGGAGGCGTTGTGGGATCTGGTGGCGGGGGGGCGGGATGCGATTACGGAGTTTCCGCGGGACCGGGGCTGGGATGTGGAGGGTCTTTACAGTGCGGACCGGGAGGTGCCGGGGACGTCGTATACGCGGGAGGGTGGTTTCCTGCACGACGCCGCCGGCTTCGACGCGGGGTTCTTCGGGATTTCTCCGCGTGAGGCGCTGGCGATGGATCCGCAGCAGCGGTTGCTGCTGGAGTCGTCGTGGGAGGCGGTCGAGCGTGCGGGGATGGACCCGACGACACTGCGCGGCAGCCGCACCGGCGTCTACACAGGTGCCTTCACATTCCGGGACCACACCGCCGCCGGCAACGGACCCGATGCCCTGGAAGGCCAGCACATGACCGGCAGCGCCAGCAGTGTGTTGTCGGGGCGGGTGGCGTATGTGCTGGGGTTGGAGGGGCCGGCGGTGACGGTGGACACGGCGTGTTCGTCGTCGTTGGTGGCGTTGCATCTGGCGGTGCAGGCGTTGCGTCGTGGGGAGTGTGACGCGGCGTTGGCGGGTGGGGTGACGGTGATGTCGACGCCGGGGACGTTTGTGGAGTTCTCGCGGCAGGGCGGGCTGTCGCCGGACGGGCGGTGCCGGTCGTTCTCCGCTGGTGCGGACGGGACGGGGTGGGCGGAGGGTGTGGGTGTGCTGGTGGTGGAGCGGTTGTCGGACGCTCGGCGGCTGGGGCACCGGGTGCTGGCGGTGGTGCGTGGTTCGGCGGTGAACCAGGACGGTGCGTCGAACGGTCTGACGGCGCCGAACGGGCCGTCGCAGCAGCGGGTGATCCGGGCGGCTCTGGCGGATGCGGGGCTCTCACCGGCCGAGGTCGACGCGGTCGAGGCACACGGCACCGGCACCCGGCTCGGCGACCCGATCGAAGCTCACGCATTGCTGGCGACCTACGGGCAGCGGGGGTCGGGGGAGCCTTTGTGGCTGGGGTCGCTGAAGTCGAATGTGGGGCATGCCCAGGCGGCGGCCGGGGTCGGCGGTGTGATCAAGACGGTGATGGCGATGAAGCACGGGGTGCTCCCGCCGACACTGCACGCGGAGGAACCGTCGCCGTTCGTGGACTGGGACGCGGGCGCGGTGGCCCTGCTCACCGAGGCGCGTGCCTGGCCGGAGACGGGCCGGCCACGGCGGGCCGGGGTCTCCTCGTTCGGTATCAGCGGCACCAACGCCCACGTCATCCTCGAAGGACCCGCCGAGGAGGACATACCCACGACCGGCTCCGTCGAGCCGACGGGCTCACTGGAGCCTGCGGGCTCAACAGGGTCGGCAGGATCCGCAGCTGAGATTCCGGTGGTGATCTCGGCTCGTGCGGCGGAGGCGCTGCGGGGACAGGCGGCCAAGCTGGCCGCGTTCCTCACCCGCGACCCCGCACCCGGAACACCCCGCCAGCCGGACGGGCGGGGTGTGCCGGATGAGCCGGACGGGCTGGGTGTGCCGGACGGGCGGGGTGTGGTGGATGTGGCGTATTCGCTGGCTGTTTCCCGTGCGGTGATGGACCACCGGGCGGTGGTGACCGCGACGGGACACGAGGACCTCCTCGCCGGACTCAACGCGATCGCGGCGGGCGAGGACCACCCCAACGTGGTCACCGGACACACCGCCCCCGGCCACACCGGCCTCGCCGTCCTGTTCACCGGACAGGGCAGCCAGCACCCCGGCATGGGACGCGACCTCCACACCGCCTTCCCCGCCTTCCGCGACTCCCTCGACCACACCTGCACCCTCCTCGACCAGCACCTGGCCACCGAACTCACCCAGGCCGGCGCCACCTCCCTGCGCGACATCATGTTCGCCGACCCCGGCACCCCCCACGCCCGCCTCCTCGACCAGACCCGCTTCACCCAACCCGCCCTCTTCGCCTACGAAACAGCCCTCTACCACCAGTTCACCACCTGGGGCATCACCCCCACCCACCTCACCGGCCACTCCGTCGGCGAAGTCGTCGCCGCCCACCTCGCCGGCATCCTCACCCTCCCCGACGCCTGCACCCTCATCACCGCACGCGGCCGCCTCATGAACAGCCTCCCCCCCGGCGGCGCCATGATCTCCGTCCGCGCCGGCGAACACGACATCACCACCGCCCTCACCCACCACCCCGACACCCCCATCGCCATCGCCGCCCTCAACACCCCCACCTCCACCGTCCTGTCCGGCACCGAACAAGCCGTCCACGACCTCACCCACACCCTCACCCAACACGGCCACACCACCCGCCGCCTCAACGTCAGCCACGCCTTCCACTCCCCCCTCATGAACCCCATCCTCAACGAATTCCGCACCATCCTCACCACCCTCACCTTCCACCCACCCCACCTCCCCGTCATCTCCAACCTCACCGGCCGCCCCGCCGACCCCCACCACATCACCACCCCCGACTACTGGATCAACCACGCCCTCCACACCGTCCGCTACACCGACACCATCACCACCCTCCACCACCACGGCATCCGCACCTACCTCGAAATCGGACCCGACACCACCCTCACCACCCTCGGCCGCGAAACCCTCGACACCCACACCACCACAAACACCACCAGCACCACAGACACCACCAGCAGCAGCACGGACACCCGCACCACAGACACCACCGGCAGCAGCACAGACACCACCGCGGACACCCCAGACACCGGCAGTCCGGCCCCCCTCTTCATCCCCACCACACACCCCAACCACCCCGAAACCACCACCACCCTCACCGCACTCGCCACCCTCCACACCCGCGGCCACACACCCGACTGGAACACCCTCTACACCCCCCACCACCCCCACACCACCGACCTCCCCACCTACGCCTTCCAACACCACCACTACTGGAACCGACCCACACGGACCACCGACGCGGCCGGACTCGGCCTCGGTGCGACAGGACATCCGCTGCTCACCGCCACCGTGCCGTTCGCGGATCGCGACGACACCCTGCTGGTCGGCCGTCTGTCCCTGGCCACACACGGGTGGCTCGCGGACCACACCGTCCTCGGCTCGGTGCTCTTCCCAGGCACCGGATTCGTGGAACTCGCCGTCCGGGCCGGTGACGAGGTGGGCGCGGGGCTGCTGGAGGAACTCACGCTGGAGGCGCCGCTCATACTGCCCGACCGCGGCGGCGTCGGGTTGCAGGTCGTCGTCGGGACGGCGGACGAGAGCGGGCGCCGGTCCCTCACCATCCACTCGCGACCCGACGGTGATGATGGGGGGCGGGAATGGGTCCGGCACGCCTCCGGCGTCCTGGCACCCGACACCCCCGACACCCCCGCCGCCCCTGCCACCACAGCCCCCGCCGCCTGGCCACCCCCAGGATCCCAGCCCCTGGACCTCACCGACCGCTACGAACACCTCGCCGCACAAGGCCTCGACTACGGACCCGCCTTCCAGGGCCTCAAAACCGCCTGGCACCACGGCGACAACATCTACGCCGAGATCACCCTCGACCCCCGGCACCACCAAGAAGCAGCACACTACGGCCTCCACCCCGCCCTCCTCGACGCCGCCCTCCACGCCATCGGCCTCCACCACACCACCACCCCACCCACCACCACCCACCTCCCCTTCGCCTTCACCGGCATCCGCCTCCACGCCACCGGCGCCCACACCGCCCGCATCCACATCACCCCCACCACACCCGAAACGGTGTCCATCGACGTTGCCGATGTCGACGGTCGTCCGGTCGCCACAGTGGCGGCACTGGACCTCCGCCCCGTGTCGAGACAGCAGATCGAGGCCGCTCGGGGCGGGACGGAACAGTCGCTGTTCCGTATCGACTGGCAGGCCGTGCCGGATCACAAGCGCGGTGCGACGTCCACGGAGCGGCCCTGGACGGTGCTGGGCGCGGTGCCGGCCGGACTGAGCGTGGACACGGTGCCCGCCGAGAGCCTGAACGCCGTCGAGGGGGCGCCGGAAGTCGTGCTGCTGCGGCTCCCGGGTTCTTCGGGAGCCGACACCACGAACTCCGTCCACGACCTGACGCGTGATGTCGTGAGCTCGGTGCAGCAGTGGCTGACCCTGACCGAGTCCAGTGACGCGCGTCTGGTGGTGGTCACCCGCGGAGCGGTCGCCGCGAACGGGGGTGACGACGTGACAGATCTGCCGCATGCCGCGGTGTGGGGTCTGCTGCGGTCGGCCCAGACCGAGAACCCGGACCGGCTCGTCCTGATCGACGTGGACGGCACCCTTGGCTCCTGGGCCGCGCTGGCGGACGTGGTCGCCTCGGGTGAGCCGCAGGCGGCTCTGCGCGACGGTTCGGTACTCCTGCCCCGGATCGTCCGGAGCCCGGCGCCCGCGGTGACGCCGGCCGGCGGAACGGACCGATTCGGTGACGGCACCGTGCTCGTCACGGGCGCGACCGGCGTGCTCGGCCGACTTCTGGCTCGGCACCTGGTCACCGCCCACGGCGTGACGGACCTGCTTCTCGTCAGCCGCCGCGGCCAGGACGCCCCGGCCGCCGCCGATCTCGACGCGGAGCTGACCGGGCTGGGCGCCCGGGTCACCTTCGCGGCCTGCGACACCGCCGACCGGGCAGCCCTCGACGCGCTGCTCGGCCGGATTCCCGCCGACCGGCCGCTAACCGGAGTCGTCCACATCGCCGGCGTGCTGGACGACGCGGCCTTCGAGACGCTGACCCCGCGACAACTCGACCGGGTGCTGCGGCCCAAGGCCGACGCCGCCTGGCATCTGCACCGGGCCACCGAGGGCCTGGACCTGAAGGCGTTCGTCCTCTTCTCCTCCATCCAGGGCTGGGTCGGCGGCGCCGGCCAGGCCAACTACGCGGCGGGCAACGCTTTTCTCGACGCCCTCGCCGAGCACCGCCGGGCCCGTGGCCTGCCCGCGACCTCACTCGCCTGGGGCCCCTGGGCCGAAGGCGGCATGGCCGCCCAACTCGCCGAAACCGACCGCGCCCGACTGACCCGCGCCGGAATGACCCCACTCCCACCCGACCGCGGCCTCGCCCTCTTCGACACCGCCCTCACACTGGACTCTGCCGCGCTGGCCCCGGTCCTGTACGACACTTCCGTCCTGCGCGCCCGGGGCACCGAACTCCCGCACCTGCTGCGCGCCCTGGTCCGCGGTCCGGTCCGGCGGCCGACCGCCGCCGGCTCGGCACGCGCCGGTGGGGTGTCCGGTCCCTCGCTCACCGAGCGGCTGGCTCCGCTGCCCGCGGCGGACCGCGAGAAGGCTCTCCTCGAACTGGTCCGCACCGAGGTGGCGGCCGCGCTGAACTACACGTCCGCCGACGGCGTGGACCCGGCCAAGGGTTTCAAGGAACTCGGCCTCGACTCCCTGACCGCGGTGGAACTGCGCAACCGGCTCGGGAAGGCGACCGGCCTCAAGCTTCCCGCCACACTCGTCTTCAACTTCCCCACCCCGGCCGGACTGGCGGCGCGGCTGCTCGCCGATCTCTTCCCCCACCCGGTCGACGAACCGGAGGAGGCGGGCATGGCCCGAGCCGCGGACGCGGCCGGCGGTGAGCCGGACGGCCGGGGCGACACGGACCCGGCCCTGATCGACGACCTGGACGTCGAGGCACTGATCCGGTTGGCCGGCGAGAGCGCCGACTCCTGAACGACCCGCCCGGTGCCGCACACCGGGCGCTGCCCAGCCCCGTTACCCGGCCAGCCATGAAGGATCACGGAGCACATGTCAGACGCAGAGAAGCTCAGGGAGTACCTCAAACGCGCCACGGCCGAACTGCACGACTCACGCAAGCGGCTGAAGGACCTCCAGGAGGAGCGGTCCGAGCCGATCGCCGTCGTCGGCATGGCCTGCCGCTTCCCGGGCGGGATCCGCTCGCCCGAGGACCTGTGGGACTTCCTGCTGGCCGGGGGCGAGGCGGTGACCGGCTTCCCCGGCGACCGGGGCTGGCCGGCCGACGCCCACGGAGCAGGCGGATTCCTGCCGGACGCGGCCGGCTTCGACGCGGAGTTCTTCGGGATATCACCCCGGGAGGCGCTCGCCATCGAACCGCAGCAACGGCTCTTCCTGGAGACCGTCTGGGAGGCGCTGGAGCGGGCGGGAATCGACCCGCACGGGCTCAGGGGCAGCGCCACCGGGGTCTTCGCCGGCCGCACCAGCGAGGACTACGGACTGGTCCTCGCCAAGCCCAGCCCCGATATCGAGCCCTACCGGCTGACGGGGCTGGCCGGCAGCGTCATGTCCGGCCGGCCGGCGTACATCCTCGGTCTGGAGGGCCCGGCGGTGACGGTGGACACCGCCTGTTCCTCGTCCTTGGTGGCGCTGCACATGTCCGTGGG
This sequence comes from Streptomyces sp. NBC_00872, assembly GCF_045161915.1. Taxonomy (NCBI): domain Bacteria; kingdom Bacillati; phylum Actinomycetota; class Actinomycetes; order Kitasatosporales; family Streptomycetaceae; genus Streptomyces; species Streptomyces sp. NBC_00872. Next base: position 1,039,036 of record NZ_CP108806.1, read on the forward strand.
GGCGCTGCGCCGCGGGGAGTGTTCGCTGGCACTCGTCGGCGGTGCGACGGTGCTGACCACACCCGACGCCTTCCGGCACTTCGGTCGGCAGGGCAGGCTGAGCCCCGACGGCCGGGTCAGGGCGTTCACGTCCGAGGCGGCGGGCACGGCCCTGGCCGAGGGCGCCGGTGTCCTTGTGGTGGAACGCCTCTCCGAAGCGCGTCGCAACGGCCATCCCGTGCTGGCGCTGCTGCGCGGCTCCGCGATCGGCCAGGAGCTCGCGGAGGGCGCCCCGGACGTCCGGGCGCGTCGCCTGGTCATCGAGCGGTCCCTGGCGGATGCCGGGCTGTCGCCTGCCGAGGTGGACGCGGTGGAGGCGCACGGCGACGGGACCCTTCGCGGCGACCGTGCCGAGGCCGAGGCACTGGCGGCCGCGTACGGCCGGGACCGGGATCGCCCCTTGCTCGTCGGCACCGTGAAGTCCAGCCTCGGCAACACCCTGGCCGCCGCGGGGATCGGGGGAGTCATCCGTATGGTGATGGCCCTGCGGCACGGCGAACTGCCGCCGACGCCGCACCCGGACGCCACACCGTCGGTTCCCGACCTGGACGACGCGCTGTCGCTGCCGACCCGCCGGACCCCGTGGCCGGCGACCGGCCTGCCCCGCCGTGCGGGGGTGTCCGCCTTCGGGGTCTCCGGCTCGGTCGCCCATGTCGTCCTGGAAGAGGCTCCCGGGGAACCGCGGGAAACCGGAGAGGAACAGATGCCGGCCGTCCTGCCCCTGGTCCTGTCCGGGGCGGGGGAGCCCGCTCTGCGGGCTCAGGCCGCGAATCTTCGCGCCTTCCTGGCCGGTGCCCCGGCGCCGCCCCTCGTGGACACCGCTCTCTCCCTGTCCGTCACCCGCCCGGCCCTCGCGCACCGGGCCGTGGTGCTGGGCGCGGACCGGGAGGAACTGACCAGCGGTCTGGACACGCTGGCGCGGGGTGGTACCGGCGCCGGTGTGATCCGGGCGGAGCAAGGCGCGCGCAAACAGGGCAAGACCGTGTTCGTGTTGCCTGGTCAGGGTGGGCAGTGGCAGGGCATGGCACTGGAACTGCTCGACACCACACCCGTGTTCACCACCCGCCTGCGCGAATGCGCCGCCCTCATCGAGGAACACGTCCCCTGGCACGTCGAAGACGTACTCCGCGGCCACCCCGACGCACCCACACTCGAACAGATCGAAGTACTCCAACCCGTCCTCTTCGCCGTCAACCTCGCCCTCGCCGCCGTATGGCAATCCCACGGCATCCACCCCGACGCCGTCATCGGCCACTCCCAGGGCGAAATCGCCGCCGCCCACCTCACCGGCGCCCTCACCCTCCACGACGCCACCCACATCATCACCACCCGCTCCCAGATCTTCGCCGACCACCTCACCGGCCACGGCGCCGTCGCCTCCATCCAGATCACCCAGGAAGAACTCACCCCCCACCTCCAACCCCACACCGGCCGCCTCTGGACCGCCGGCATCAACAGCCCCACCGCCCTCACCGTCGCCGGCGACCACCACGCCCTCCAACAACTCGTCACCACCCTCACCGCCCAAGGCACCCGCGCCCGCATCATCCCCACCACCGTCGCCTCCCACAGCCCCCACGTCGAACCCCTCCGCCACCAACTCCTCACCACACTCGCCAACATCACCCCACAAACCGCCCACACCCCCCAATACTCCACCACCACCCCCACCCCCACCATCCTCAACGGCACCGAACTCACCGCCCACTACTGGTACAACAACTGCCGCCAACCCGTACACCTCGAACCCGCCATACGCACCCTCCTCGACGACGGACACACCACCTTCATCGAAATCGGCCCCCACCCCGTCCTCACCACCGCCATCCAGGAAACCGCCGAACACCACAACACCGACATCCTCACCCTCACCACCCTCCACCGAAACAACGGCGGACCACACCGCCTCACCACCACCCTCGCCCAAGCCTGGACACACGGCCTCCCCATCACCTGGCACCCCAACACCAACAACAGCAACAGCAACAGCAACCACACCACCAACACCAACACCAACACCAACACCAACAGCAACACCCGCCACACCACCACTACCCACACCAACCTCCCCACCACCCGCCACACCAACCTCCCCACCTACCCCTTCCAACACAAGCGATACTGGCTCCAAACACCCACAGACCAGCCGGAGACCTCCGGCCCCGCGCTGGACGCGCTGTGGCAGGCGGTGGAGAGCGGGAACACCCGTGGTACGGCCGACGCGCTGCGCCTCGGCGCGCGCGACGACGGTGCTCTGGACGAGCTGATGCCCGCCCTGACAGCCTGGCGCCGCGACCGGCGGACGGACACCACGATCGCGTCCTGGCACCACCGGTCCGTGTGGCGGTCGCTGCCGGAGCCCGTGCCCGCGGTCCTCACCGGCACCTGGCTGCTCGTCACCCCCGCCACGCCGGGCGCGCGGCCGGCCGCGGACGAGGTCGCGGCGGGGCTGGCCCGGCACGGCGCCCTGGTGCTGCGGACCGAGACCGATCCGTACGACTCCGATGTCGACGGCCTGGCCGACCGGCTGAGGGCCGCCGGGGCCACGGAGGCCGCCGGAGTGGTGTCGCTGCTGCCGACCGCCGGGGACCCGTACGATCCCGTCGACGGCGGCGAGCCCGGAGTGGTGACGAACGGCACCTTGACGCTGCTGAGGGCTCTGGCGTCGCTGGAAACCGGCGCCCGTCTGTGGTCGCTCACCCGTGGAGCCGTCTCGACCGGGCCGCTCGACGCGGTGACCAGTCCCGCCCAGGCGCTGGTGTGGGGGCTGGCGAAGGCGGCGGCCGTGGAGAGTCCGGCGCTGTGGGGCGGTGTCATCGATCTGCCCGCCCAGGTGGACGCCCGAGCGGCCCGACGGCTGGCCCTGGCACTGGCCGCCTCCGGCTCCGGCTCCGGCTCCGGCTCCGGCTCCGGCTCCGGCTCCGGCATGGAACGCGAACTCGCCGTCAGAAGCACCGGGGTGTTCGCCCGCCGTCTGATCCCGGTGTCCGGCGGGCCCGCCGCAGCCGGGGGGAACGGGGGGAAGCGGACGGCCGCAGGCCCCCCGGCCGGCACCGGCTCCACGGGACCCGCCCGGCCCGCCTGGGCCGTGCGCGGTACCGCGCTGGTCACCGACGGCCTCGTCGGCGCGGGCCCGCACGTCGCCCGGTGGCTCGCCCGGTCCGGCGCCGAGCATCTGGTGCTGACCACCGGCCGGAGCCCGGACGCGACGGCCATGGGCGCGGAACTGGCCCGCGAACTGGCCGCTTCGGACGTCGGTATGACGCTCGTGGAGGCCGATCCGGGCGATGCCGAGGCGCTGGCGCACGCCGTAGCCCAGGTTCCCGACGGTCTGCCGCTGACCACAGTGGTGCACACGGCCGACCCGCGCGGCGAGGGCCCGCTGGAGGACCTGCCCGCAGACCGGCTCGCCCGGACGATCGGGGCGAAGGCAGCCGGTGCCTGGCACCTTCACCGGCTCACGCTCGGGCACGACCTCCACGCGTTCGTGCTGTTCTCCACGTTCGCCGGCACCCTCGGCGGAGTACCCGGGCTGGGCGGATACGGTGCCGCGGGCGCCTACCTCGACGCACTCGCCGAGCACCGTGCCGCCCGGGGACTGCCCGCCGCCTCGGTGGCCTGGGGCGTGTGGGAGGACGGGACCGCACCCGTACGGGGGGAGGCCGCCCGGCGGGCCCGGCTGACCGGACGGGGACTTCCACCACTCGCTCCGGACCTCGCCCTTGAGGCCCTGGGCCGGATCCTGGCACGGGGCGACAGCACGGCCCTGGTGACCGACGTCCGCTGGCGGGACCATCTGGACGCCCGAGGGGACGGCTCGGGCGACGCGTTGCTGAGGGAGATCCCCGAGGCCGCCGAGGCGCGGGGACCTTCGCCGGACCCGTCGCACGGCCCGGCGGAACGCCCGCTCGGGCCGGACGCGTTCCGCACTCGGCTGGAAGGGCTCTCCCCCGCCCGGCGGCACGACACGGTGCGCTCGCTGGTCACCGGCGAGATCGCCGCCGTCCTGGGGCACTCCGCCGATACGGAGGTGGACTCCTCCCGGATGTTCCTGGAGCTGGGACTCGACTCACTCACCGTCGTCGAGTTGCGCAACCGCCTCTCGGCCGCCACCGGGGTCCGGCTGACCGCCCGCGTCATCCTGGAGCAGCGCACCCCCGACGCGCTGGCCGCACACCTTCACACGGATCTGTTCGCCACGGCGGACCAGGACGTCCCCGTCGTGACGGTGGCCGGACCCCCGGCCACCGCCGGGGGCCGGTCCGGCGCCGTCCCGGCCGGCCTGTCCTCCGCCTTCCCCTCCGCCACGGGGGCATCCGCCCCGGGCGGGCCGGCGCGGGCGGGCGCCGTCCACCGGACCGGCCCGGCCGGTCTGCTGGGGTCGCTGTCCCGGCGAGCCCGGGAGGACGGCCGCGCCGACGAGTTCCTGCGATTCCTCACCGCCGCCGCGGGGCACCGGCCGTCCTTCGGACTTCCGCCCGAGGAGCACGATCTGCCGGTCCCGGTGCGGCTGGCCCGGGGCTCGGACGGCGTGCCGCTCCTCTGTCTGCCGAGCCCGCGGGGAGAGGTGGCCCCGGAGCAGTTCGCACTCCTCGCGGACCAGTTCGACGGCGTTCACGACGTCACCTCCATCGCCCTGCCCGGCTTCCGGGCCGGTGAACGTCTGCCGCTGACCCTGGAAGCCATGGCCGAGGCGATCGCCCTGACGTCGGGCCCTCGTGACGGGCGGAAACCGCCCCTGCTGGTCGGGTACGCGGCCGGCGGACCGCTGGCACAAGCCGTCGCCGCCCGGCTGGCGGCGGACGGACGGCCCGCGGCCGGTGTCGTCCTGCTGGGCGCCGCACCGCCGGCGGGGGACCCGTCGGCGGCCGCACACGGGCCGTTCGCCGACGCCCCGCCCGGCCCCGGGCAGGCGGACGCGGACGAGGTCCGGCTCACCGCCCTGGGCGCCTACCTTCCGTTCCTGACCGGGCCGGTTTCCGTTCAGCCGGCCGTACCCACCCTGCTGATCCGTACCGCGGACCGGGCGTTCGCCGATCTTCCCTCCCGCACCGCCCTTACGCGCACTGTACGGGCGCCCGGCAACCGCCTCACGCTGCTCACGGAGCACGCACCCGCGGCCGCGCGGCTGATCCGCACCTGGCTCGGCTCCACTTCCGGCCCCGCGGCCACCGTCCCCCCAACGGGTCATCCCGGCCCGCGAATCTAAGGAGCGCGTCCCATGACCGAAAGCACCGTGCCGACGCAGAGCGGCGGCCGGACACCGGTCCTGATCGTCGGCGCAGGCCCCTGCGGACTCGCCGCGGCCTGCGAACTGATGCAGTTCGGCGTGCCGGTACGGCTCGTGGAGGCCCGCGAGGACCGCGCGGTCGGCTCCCGGGCCGTCCAGCTCTGGCCACTCGGGCTCGAAGTCCTGCACACCGCCAACGTTCTGGACGAGGCGCTGCGCCGCGGACTGCGCGTGCACAGCAACATCTACCACCTGCGGGACCGGGTCCTCACAGTGCCGCTGGGCAAGACGGACGAGCCCCTGATGCTGCCCCAGGAGCAGACCATGGAGCTGCTGGAGGGCGCCCTGGGCAAGCTCGGCGGCCGGGTCGAGCGGGGGGTACGGATCAGCCGGACCGAACTGACCGACACGGGTGTGACCGCCGTGGCCGAGGGACCCGACGGTGTCGAGGAGACGATAGAGGCCGACTGGCTGATCGGCGCCGACGGCGTGCACAGCACGGTGCGGGAGCAACTGGGTATCGAGTTCCGCGGGGCCCAGCTGCCGCTTGACTTCCTGCTCGCCGAGGGCCGGATCGACGGCGACTACGCCCCTGGCACCGTCCACTACTACCTCGGCCCGAAGGGGTCGCTGGTCTTCGGGCCGATGCCCGGAGGCACCGTCCGGGTCTCCGGCGTACTCGCTCCCGGTTTCCCGCTCACTCCCGAGGCCGTACAGGGGTTCCTGGACGAGCGCACCGACAGCGGTCTGCGGGTGGTCGAGCTGGACACGCTCGCCACCTTCTCGACCGCCGAGCGGATCGCGACCGCCATGCGCAAGGGCCGGGCGTTCCTCGTCGGTGACGCCGCCCACACCCACACCCCCGTCGGCGGTCAGGGCCTCAACCTCGGCCTCCAGGACGTGCACAACCTGGCGTGGAAGCTGGCCGGCGTCATCAACGGCCGGTACGCGCCGCGGATCCTGGACACCTACGAACCCGAGCGGCTCCAGGCCGCCCGGCAGATCGTCAGTACGACACACCGTCTGATGAAGATGTTCACCCTGGGCCCGGCCGCCTCCCGGGTGCAGAACGTCACCTGGAACCTGCTCGGCGCCACCGGCGTGCTCCAGCGCTGGTTCGTCCCGCTGCTCGCCGGGCGCCGGGTGCGCTACCCCGACTCCATGACGCATGCCCGGGACGACCGGGCCGCGGAACGTGGGCCCACCTCGTTCCTGAAGGCCGGCCGCGCCCTTCCGCCGCCGGGTGCCCGCCCTCCGAGATGGGTCCCGGCGGCCAGTCCCGGCACGGGATTCCGGCTGCTCACCGTGAGCCGCGCCGCGGACTCGGCCCTGGACCGTCTCGGTCGCAGGCTGGCCCAGGCACACGGCCCGGAACTGTGCCATGAGCACCACCGCCGTAGAACGGACGGATTCCTGCTGCTGCGTCCCGACGGGTACGTCGCGGCACGCGGCACCGAGCCCGCCGGGCTCGGCCGGGTGGACCGGCTGCTGGCCGGTCTGGCCGCCGACGGCCCGGACACGGCTTCCCTCTGAGGCCGGCCGCAACGGGGTCGAGTACGCGTCCTCGCGTACTCGACCGGGCCGCGCCGCCACGGTGCGGCAGCCGCGACGCCACCGCCCCCGTACCCGATCACACACTCCGTCCGCGAGGAGCAGCACATGCCGGCACAACGAGACGCCCCGCCCGCGAGCTTCGTCGAAGGCCTGACCACGGGCCGGCTGCCATGGGAGCGGTTCGCCGGGTTCCCGGAACCCGGTCCCGAGGAGACCGCGGTCACGGACGCTCTGCTGTCGGAGCTCGGGCCCCTCGTCGACTCCTGGGTGGACGGCGACGAGATCGACCGCACCCGCGAGTGGCCGGACGGACTCCTGGGGAGACTTCGCGAGGGGGGCTACTTCCAGCTCACGGCGCCGCCGGAGCTCGGCGGCCACGGCCTCACGCCATACGCCCTGGTACGCGTCGCCGTGCGCGTCGCGCGACGGTCGATGAGCGTCGGGCAGATGCTGTGTGTGCAGAACGGCATCGCCGCGAGCGCCCTGCTTCCGGTGACACCGCCCGGCCCGCTGCGTGACCTGCTCCGCGCCGAGATCGCGGCCGGCAGCATATCCGGTTTCGCGGACACCGATCCCGCGGGACAGAACAACACCCTGTCCGAGACCACGGCGGAACTCACCGAGGACGGCTCGGCGTATCTGCTGCGCGGCGACAAGCTGTTCATCGCGAACGCCGGCATCGCGGAACTGATCGGTGTCTCCGCCACCGTCACGGAGCCGGGCGGCCCCAGGGCCGGGGTGTTCTTCTTCCGCACCGGCACTCCCGGCTTCGAGGTCCTGGCCGCCAATGACTTCATCGGCATGGGCGCCCTGTCGTCATCGATCCGGCTGAAGGGCGTACGGGTGCCGAGGGAACACGCGCTCCTGGGCGACGCGTCCTCCCGTCTGCCGCTGCCCGTCGCCCTTCAGGGCTCCTACGGCCGGACGGCCTTCGCCGCGGTCGGGTCCCTCGCCGTCATCCGCAACTGCCTCGAGTACGCCGCCGAGTTCCTCGGCAGGCGCCGGATCGACGGGCGTGGTCTCGCCGATCACGACAAGATCCAGAGGATCGTCGCGGCCACACTGGCCGACGAGTTCGCCGTCGAGAGCGTGACCCGCTGGACGCTGCTGGACCCCGGCGCCGAGTACGACCGGGCCTTCGAGACATACGCGGCCAAGAACCTCGTCACCGGGCTGAGCTGGCGGGCCAGCGACCGCGTCGTCGGGCTGCTGGGCGGTGAGGGCATCGAGACCGCTCAGAGCAAGCGCAGACGGGGCGCCGTGCCGCACCCGGCCGAGCGCTACCACCGCGACGCCCGCGCCCTGCGGATCGTCGGCAACGTCGACTTCGTCAACGACCACCGGGCGGGCCGGATGCTGCTGGCGCGCTATCTCCCCGGGGCGGGCGCCGACCGCCCCGTGCCCGAATTCCCGTCCGCCCCGCTGTCCGTCGCCAACCGGCGCCATCTGGCGGCGGTCGCCGGCACCTTCCGGCGACTGGACCGGATCTGTCGGCGGCTGGTCGCCCGTCACCCCGATCCGGCGCGGCTCTCCGAACGCCAGGAGACGGTGATCCTCGTCGGCAGGCTCGCCACCGAGCTGTTCGGGGTGTGCGCGGTCCTCGCCCGCGCCGCCCAGGACGGCGGTGCGCCGGCGCAGGAGCTGGCGGACATCCACACCACGGCGGCCCGGCACCGCCTGGCCGGCCTCGTCCGCCGGCTGACGGCCGGGGAAACCACCGACTCACCCGACTACGCGAAAGTCAGCCATGCCTGGCTGACCTCCCTGGAGACCCGATGATGCCGACTCCCCGGACCGCCGAGCTGCCGGAGGTCCTCGACGGCTTCGACCTGACCGACCACGCGCGGTTCGCCACGGGCGTGCCGTACGAACTCTTCGCCAGGCTGCGGCGGCAGGCCCCGCTGCTGTACCACCCCCCGGGCGCGGGCAGCGCCGACGGCGAGGGCTTCTGGGTGCTCAGCCGGTACGCCGACATCGCCGCGGCCGGCGCGGATCCGGTCTTCTCCGCCCAAGGAGGCGGTGGCCGCAAGGGCGGTGGCACCCATCTGGAGGACATGGAGATCGGCGTCCACGCGGGGGTGTTGCTGCCGATGATGGACGATCCGCGGCACCAGGCCCTCAAGGACATGATCACCCCGTCGCTGAGTGGCAGCGGTTCGCTGCTCCGCGTGGACCTGGCGCGCGCCGACGCCGCGCGACTGGTCGGTCGCGCGGTCCTCCAGGGCTCCGTCAATCTCGTCGAGGCCCTGGCCGAACCGCTCGCCCTGCGTGCCGTGGCCGGTCTCTTCGGCGTCCCCGGCACCGACTGGGACCAGCTGCAGTCCTGGACGCACCAGGTCATCGCTCTCGCCGACCGCCGCACCGGCCGGTCCGACGAGAACTCACGTGCCACGTTCATGACGATGGCGCGCTATTTCCAGGGCCTGCTGGCCGCGAAACGGGAGAGGCCGGATCCGGACTTCGGTTCCGTGCTGACCCACGGGCGACTGCCGCGGAGCAGCGGGGAGCCGCCGCTGCGGCCGTACGAGCGTGAGCACAACTTCGTCGTGCTGATGATGCACGCCTTCGAGCAGACCCGTAACGTCCTGGCGGCCGGGCTGCTGGCGATGGCCGAACACCCCGGTCAGTGGCAGCTGTTGCGCGCGGACCGGTCACTCCTGCCCGGCGCGGTCGAGGAGATGCTGCGCTGGGCGCCGCCCAATCCGTACAACCGCCGTACGGCCACCCGGGACGTCGAACTGCACGGGCATCTGATCCGGGCCGGCGACAAGATCACCCTCTGGTGGCCGTCCGCCAACCGGGACGAGACGGTCTTCGACCGCTCCGACACCTTCGACATCCGCCGGGACCCCAATCCGCACCTGTCCTTCGGTTCCGGCGTCCATGACTGTTCCGGTGGCGAGGCCGGCCGGCTGGTGATGAGCCCGCTGTTCGAACAACTCCTCGATCACGTGGCCGCCCTTCGTCTCACCGGCCCCGTGGTCCGCACCCCCTACAACAAGCACACCGTACTGCTCGATTTGCCGGTCGAGCTGATTCCCGCCTGACCCACCAGAAGGAGCGCACCATGCCCGATATCTCGGTACTGAACTCTTCGGAGAAACCGAAGGTCCTTCCGTACGACCCGCTGAACCCGGAGTTCCTGGCCAACCCGTACACGAACTACGCCCGGCTGCGCGAGCAGGCCGCGGTGCACCGGACCGACGCGGGTGTCGCCGTCATGAGGTACAAGGAGGTCAACCAGGTTCTGCGCGACCCCCGCTTCGGCCACGGCAACGGCCTGGGTGCCCAGGACGCCAAGGTCCCGTCGCCCGAGGGCCCCAAGGACGCCCTGATGTTCATGGACCCGCCGAACCACACCCGGCTGCGGGCCCTGGTGAACCGGGCGTTCACGGTCCGGGTGGTGCAGCGTCTGCGGCCGATCATCGAAGAGCTGGCCGTGGAACTGCTCACCGCGGCCAGGGAGAAGCACGGGGACGGCCCTCTGGACCTCTCGGCGGAATTCTGCCGGCCGCTGGGTGTCCGTTCCGTCAACCGCCTGGTCGGCGTTCCCGAGGAGTACACGGAGCGGTGCATCGGCTACGGGCGGGACGGGGGCCGGGGTCTGGACCCCGGCTTCACCCTCACCCCGGAGGCCGAGCAGCAGCGTCTGAAAGTGCGCGACGGGGTGATGGAGATAACCCTGGAGATGATCCAGGACCGCCGCGCTCATCCCCGGGAGGACCTGGTCAGCGACCTGATCCGGGTGGAGGAGGCCGGGGACCGGCTGAACGAGATCGAGATCCTCACCACGGTGGCCAATCTCTTCCTGGCCGGCTGGGCCGCCCCGCAGGCGTTGCTGGGCCTGGCGAGCGTGGCTCTGCTCCAGCACCCCGAGCAGCGTGCCTACTACACGGCCCACCCGGAACACGCCGAGCGGTCGGTGGAGGAACTGGTGCGCTACGACAGCACCGTTCAGCTCGTCGAGCGGATGGCCCTGGAGGACACCGAGGTGAACGGCGTCAAGGTCAAGGCGGGCGAGGAGGCCTATCTGCTGTTCGGCTCGGCCAACCGCGACCCCCGGGCCTACGAGAACCCGGACACGCTCGATCTGACCAGGGTCGGGCCGCGCAACGTGGGCTTCGGACACGGCATCCACTACTGCGTGGCGGCTCCGGTCGCCAAGATGATCACGGAGGTGGGGCTCAACGTACTCCTCACACGCTTCGCGCCCGAACTGACGGTCCCTCAGCCGCCAACCAACGGGGCCATCACACAGCGCAGTTACGCCGAGATCCCGGTGGCCCTCACCGCCGGTCCGTGACCGGATCGACGGGCGGACGCGCCACACCGGCATGTAGAGTGAACAGTGTCTGCTGCGGCGACCAGAGGTCGACGTACTGTCCGCGAAAGCGGACCGCGGTGCGCTCTCACTCTTTTCTCTCCGAAAGGGAATCTTTTGAGCGACATCGTCACTGACCTTCTCAAGAAGTACATCGAGGTCTTCAACGAAACGGACGGGACCAGGCGCAAGGCCGGTATCGCGGAGGTCTTCACCGAGGACGCGGTCTACTCCGACCCCACGGCCGAAGTGACGGGCTGGGACGGTATCGACGGGCACCTCGGCGCGTTCCGCACGCAGGCCCCCGACCTGATCTTCGCGTTGGGCGACGTCAAGTTCCACCATGACACCGTGCTGTTCACATGGACGGCGGGTACCAACGGCGGGCCTTCCATCGCGAGCGGCCGGGACTTCGTGCTCCTCAAGAGCGGTCGGATCCACCGGATCCACGGCTTCTTCGACTGAGCGGCGGGCTCCGAAAAGAACGCCCGGCCGGGTTCTCCCGGCCGGGCGTTCCGCCGTCTCCGGCGCCGTTCACTCCCGTTCGCGCGCCCCCGGGGCGCCCCCGAGGGCGGCGGCGAACTGCTGGATCTCCGCGTTGAAGAGTTTCTCCGGCTCCCGCGTCTGGCTGCCGAGATGCCCGTAGACCTCCAGGGAGACCAAGCCGTGCATCCGGGCCCACCATCGCAGGGCCAGCGCCACGGCGGCCGGCGACACATCGGCGTGGACGGCCCGGACGCGGGTGACATACTCCGGCGCGAAGTCCGCCCAGTCGTACGCGTGGTGGGCGGACGGGAAGCCGGGGTCCAGGCCCGCGTCACCGTCCCCGATCCTCGCGGCGACCAGCCACGCGAGCAGCCGGGGTCCTCGGTGCGCGGCCTCCGGCACCGGATGCCGCTCGTCGGCCGAGCGACCGTGGATCAGATGAAAGTACTGGGGGTTGCTGATCGCCCAGTGCCGGTAGGCGTGGCCGAGAGCGAGGATCGCGGCGGCCGGATCGTCCGCCGCCACATCGCGGCAGGCCTGGTCGAGCCGTTCGGCGAGGGCCTCGTGGAGATCGGCGATGAGCTCCTCCACCAGCGCTTCCCTGGTGTCGAAGTAGCCGTAGATCGCCGCGGCCGTCATCCCCATCTCGCGCGCGATGGCCCGCAACGAGACAGCGTTGGACCCCTCACTGGCCAGGTGGCTGAGCGCGGTGGCCTTGATTTGTGCGGTCGTTGCCGCCCTCAGCCGTTCTCTTCGGCTTTGCCGCTGGACTCCCATACTTGACACTCTACGGTGCGCGGTTTCTATACTGCATGTGCAAGTTGAACAGCGTTCACCGCAGCGTCGTGGTACCGGCCGCAGCAGACACCTTCAGCCGGTCGTCGCACGCCGTGCCTCCCCGCCGGATCCGCCGCGCGGCGGCTCACGCCGAGGCCCCGGCGGGCTGTGCCGTCAGCCACTCCCGGACCGCACCGGCCGTGTCCGAGGCGTGCCGCTCGATCAGGTCGAAGTGATCGCCGGGAGTGTCCACCACCGTGGCGGAGGCCGTCAGTTCAGCGCGGTCCGGCCCCGGGCCGCCCCAGTCGTGACCGGCGGCACGCACGAGAAGCACGGACGCCTTGAGCGGTGCGGGCCGCCAGTCCTCCAGGAGCCGCAGATAACCGCCCATGGCGGTCAGCGCCTCGTCGTCGAGACCGGTGAGCCCCGCACGCCCGGCCATCCCGGTCAGCAGAGCGGGACCGAACTCCTCCAGCAGGCCGCCGCCGACGGGAAACGTGTCCAGCAGCACGACCGCCGCCGGACCGGCTCCCCCGGCCTCCAGCCGGGCCGCGACCGAGTGGGCCAGCAGCCCGCCCGACGAGTAGCCGAGGAGTGTGTACGGTCCGCCGGCCGCCCGGCGGACCGCGGAGGCCAGCACCCCGGTCAGCACGGACAGCCCGGCGGGCAGCGACTCGCCGTCACGGAAACCGGGCAGCGGCAGCGCGTAGACGTCCCGGCTCCCGCCGAACCCCGCGGCGAGCCTGGCGAACTGCTCCGGCCCGGACGTGGCGAGCACACTCGGCAGGCAGAAGACGGGGTCACCAGCCGTGCCCCTCGCGAGAAGTACCGGATCCGCCCCGGGCGCATCCGCCGGGTCGTGGAAGACCGGCCGGAACCCCGCCGCGGTGCCCAGCAGCCGGGTGAAGGACCCGGACCGGCCCTCCCGCAGCGCGGACCGGAACAGACCGGTCAGCATGGGCTCCGCCGACGGACCGGAGGCCGCGCCGATGCCACCGCCTTCGCCTGCCCCGTCGCCGCCAGCGCCTTCCCCGCCGGCCGGTCCCGCGGCGACGAGACCGGCCAGGGCGTCCGGAGTGCGAGCGTCCAGGATCTGCCGCGCGGTCAGCCGTACACCCGTCGCCGCGGAAAGCCGGTTGCGCAGTTCCACCGTGGTGAGCGAGTCCATACCCAGCTCCAGGAAACCGCGTCGCGTGTCGACGTCCTCCGGTCCCGGCAGGCCCAGGACAGCCGCGGTCTGGGTTCGCACCAGACCGAGCGATGCCTCCCGCCTGCCCGCCGCGTCCAGACCCGCGAACCGCTCAAGCGGCGACGCGCGGTCGGCGCCGGGATCCGCCACCGCGTTCCCGGCCGCCTCCGGAAGCTCGGCGAACAGCCGGCTCCGCCCCGCCGCCGTCGACCGCAGATAGTCGGGCCACGCGATGTCGGCGGCCAGCAAGGCGGTCTCGTCGGTGTCGAGGACCTGCCGCAGCACCGTCAGGGCGTGGCGGCGTCCGATCGCCGGGATGCCCCGGCGGCGCAGCCGCTCGTGCCGGACCCGTTCCAGCCCGGCCCGGTCCGGGTCGGCGAACTCCTCGTTCCACACTCCCCAGGCGACATCGGTGGCCGGCCGGCCGGCCGATCTCCGCCGCTGGACAAGCGCGTCCAACTGGGCGTTGGCCGCGGCGAACCCGCCCAGGCCGACCCCCACCCCGATCGTTCCGGCGATGGACGAGAACGTCACGAACGCGGACAGCGGGAGATCTCCGGTCAGCTCGTCGAGGACCGCCACGGCACCGGCCTTGGCCCGTACCATGCGGTCCACCGAGGACAGCCCCAGCTCCTCCAGCGGGCCTTCGACCAGCACCTCCGCGCAGTGGAAGACGGCGGTCAGAGGTTCGTCCTCCGGGACCGCCGCCAGCAGCCGGGCGGTCCCGGTACGGTCGGTCACATCGCAGGCGGCCACGGTCACCCGTGCCCCGAGGGCCGCGAAGGCGCCCTCCAGGGCGATGCGTTCGGCTCCGGAGGGCTCCTGCGCCGCCGTCAGGAGCAGGTGCCGGGCACCCGTCCGGGCCAGATGCCGTGCCACCTCCGCACCGGTCCCGCTGGTGCCTTCGGTGACGAGGACGGTGCCCTCGGGCCGCCACGCGCGGCGGGCGGGCGCTTCTTCCAGAGGCGCGCGGACCAGACGTCTGGCCAGTACGGCGGAGCCCCGCAGCGCGACCCCGTCCTCGCGGTCACCGGCGGCGAGCACACCGGCCAGCAGCGCGTCACCGTCGCCGTCCGCCGGCAGATCGATCGCGCCGCCCCACAAGTGCGGATGTTCCTCGGCCAGCGCCAGCCCCAGCCCCCAGACACCGGCCTGAAGGGGGGCGCCGATGGTGTCCTGGGGGCCGGCCGCGACCGCCGCCCGGGTCAGCAGCCACACGGGCAACTCCGCTTCCAGCCCGGTCAGAGCGGCCACCAGATCCAGTGTGCCGGTCAGGCCGACGGTGAGCGCGGAATGTTCCGGGTGCGGGGTCTCGTCGAGGGCCAGCGCCGAGACGAGACCCTCCGGCCGCTGTTCCGCCACGGCTCCGGCGAGCCGTCGGGCCAGCGCCTCGCGCCCGGTACCAGGCGGCACGGTGACGCGGGTCACCCGGGCTCCCCGGTCCTCCAGCGCCGCGCTCCACGGCTCGGAGGCGGCCAGGAACTCCGGCACCACGACCAGCCAGTGCCCGGTCGGCGCGGCGGACGAGTCCGGCGTCACCTCGCGCCACACGGTGCGGTAGCGCCAGTCCCGTACCGCCGCGTCCTGCCGCAGCTCGGCCCGCAGTCCGGCGAGGGCGGGCAGCACCGGTTCGACGGCGGCGGGGCTCTCCGCGCCGAGCAGCCCGGCGAGCCCGGCCGCGTCCCGCAGTTCGACCGCCGTCCAGAAGTCGGCGTCGGGCTCGTCCGGGGAGGTGGCGGCGGCCTCCTGCGGCCGGATCCAGTAGGTGCGGTGCTGGAAGGGATATGTCGGCAGGTCCACCGGGCGCCGCCCGGCCGGCACCGGCCATGTCACCGGCAGCCCGTTCACCCAGGCCTCGGCCAGCCCGTCGCCCGCCGGCAGTACCGCGAGCGCCAGGACACCGGGGACCGCGCCCGTGAGGCCGGCGACCTCGCCGGGGGCGGCGCCCGCCATCAGGAACGTCCGGTAGCCACCGGCCGCCAGGGCCTCGGCCGAGGCGGAAACCGGGTCATCGGCGAGGAGGGCGCGGACAGCGTCCTCCAGCGCGAGCTCGCCCGCCAGATACTCCCCGGCGACCCGGTCCAGACCGTCGCCCGACACCGACTCGACGCGCACCCCGTGGTCCTGCCACAGTCCCGCGAGGGCGACCGCGACGGCGAACATGACCGGCCGCCGGATCCCGGCCGGGACTTCCCCGCGGTCGCGCAGTACGGCTTCCACCCTTACGGACGTGTACCGCTCGACCGCCGCGGCGACGGAGCGCAACCCGGCGGCGAACCCGGCGGAGCGGTCGAGCAGTTCCGCCGCCGCGGTCAGCAGCGTGGTGCCGTCCTCCGGCACGACCAGCGCGATCCGGCCCGGCTCACGCGCTGTGCCGGTGATCACTCCCGGTCCCGTCAGGCCCCGCGCCACCAGGGCGAGGTCCTGTCCGGCCCGCCCCTCGGACATGACAGCCGCGCGATGGGACAGTGCCGCGCGGGTAGTGGCAAGGGCATGCGCGACATCCGCCCACGACAGGCCCGGCTGGAGCGGCAGATACGCCGAGAGCCGGCGTGCCTGATCACGCAGTGCCCCGGCATCCGCGGCCGACAGCAGCAGCGGTGGCGCGTCCGGCACCGCCGTGGCGCCGTCGCTCGCACCGGTCCCGGCCGGTCCCGGGGCGCCGGGACGGAGCCCGTCGCGGACGCGGACCGGCCTGTCCTCGGCGGACTGTTCCTCGGATACCTGTTCGAGGATCACATGAGCGTTGGTTCCGCTGACCCCGAACGCGGAGACACCCGCCCGGCGGGGACGGCCGGCGTCCGGCCACGGACGGGCCTCGGTCAGCAGGCGAACCGCTCCCGCGTCCCAGTCCACCATCGGAGTCGGCTCGTCCACGTTCAGCGTGGGGGGAAACAGGCCGTACCGCATGGCCAGCACTGTCTTGATGATCCCGACGACACCCGCCGCGGCGCCCGCGTGGCCGAAGTTGGACTTCACCGAGCCCAGCCACAGCGGCCGCTCGGCCGGCCGCCCCTGACCGTACGTCCTGAGCAGTGCCTCGGCCTCGATCGGGTCGCCGAGCCGGGTGCCGGTGCCATGCGCCTCGACCATGTCCACCTCGGTCGGCGACAGCGCGCCGTTGTTCAGGGCTGCCCGGATGACGCGCTGCTGGGAGGGCCCGTTGGGCGCCGTCAGTCCGTTGGACGCGCCGTCCTGGTTGACGGCGGAACCGCGTACGACGGCCAGGACCCGGTGCCCCAGACGACGGGCATCGGACAGTCGCTCGACAACCAGGGTGCCGACCGCGTCGCACCAGGCCGTACCGTCGGCGGCGCCCGCGAACGCCTTGACCCGGCCGTCCGGTGCCAGTCCTCGCTGACGGCTGAAGTCCACGAAGATCTGCGGGGTGGAGATCACCGACACCCCGCTGACCAGGGCCAGCGAGCACTCCCCCTGGCGCAGCGCCTGAGCCGCCACATGCAGGGCGACCAACGAGGACGAGCAGGCCGTGTCGATGGTGACCGACGGGCCGGTGAGGCCGAAGGCGTCCGCGATCCGCGCGGCGAGCAGAGAACCGGCCCCCGTCTGCCGGTGCTCCGGCGGATCCGCCGGCAGCATGGCGTAGTCGGCGACGCTGCTTCCCGCGTACACACCGGTGTCGGTGCCCCGCAGAGCCGACGGGTCGATTCCGGCGCGCTCCAGCGACTCCCAGGTGGTTTCCAGAAGCAGCCTGTGCTGCGGGTCCATGGCGAGCGCCTCGGCGTCGGAGAACCCGAAGAACGACGCGTCGAAGTCGCCGGCCTCCGGCATGAAACCACCGTGCCGGACGTAGGACGTGCCGGGCCGGTCCGGATTCGGGTCGTAGAGGCCGGCCAGGTCCCATCCACGGTTGTCGGGGAAGTCGCGTACCGCGTCCTTGCCGGAGGCCACGAGATCCCACAGGTCCTCGGGCGAACCCACCCCGCCGGGCAGGCGGCAGCTCATGGCGACTATCGCGACCGGCTCGTCCGAACGCTTCTGGTGCTCGGCCAGCGCCCTCCGGGTCTCGCCGAGTTCGACGGTGACGCGTTTGAGATAGGCGCGCAGCTTCTCGTCACCGGAGGACGCCTTGGGAGTGGTCATCGGGGCCTCACTGTCCCAGTTCGTTGTCGATGAAGCTGAAGATGTCGTCGTCGGAGGCGGAGGCGAGCCGCTCCTCGGTCTCGGACCGGGCCCCGGCCGGCACGTCGCCCGTCAGGGTCTCCAGCAGCCTGCGCAGCCGGCCGGCCACCTGGTCCCGGACGACCGCGTCGTCGGCCACCACGCCATCCGTGACCAGTTCGTGGAGCCGGTCGAGTTCGGCGTCCAGGGAGACGGCGGGCTCTTCGGGAAACAGTTCCGCGTACAGGAAGGCCGCGACGGCGGCCGACGTGGGGTGGTTGAAGACGAGCGTGGCCGGCAGCCTCAGGCCGGCGGCCGCGCCGAGCCGGTTGCGCAGGGTGACCGCGGCGAGCGAATCGAAGCCGAGGTCCTTCAACGGCCGGTCGGCGTCGACGGCGTCGCCCTCGGAGTGGCCGAGTACGACGGCGGCCTCGGCACGCACCAGGTCGGTCAGTGCCCGTTCACGGTCGGCCGCCGACAGTTCGGAAAGGGTCCCCACCAGACGCTCCGAGGCGGTGGCCGCGGCATCGTCGCCCGGCCCGTCGGTGCTCAACGCCGCCACCGCTGCCGGTATCTCACCGAACAGCGAACTGTCCCGCACGGCGGTGAAGGCGGGCGCGAACCGCTCCCAGTCCACATCGGCGACCACCAGGGTGGTCTCGTCCCGCGCCAGCGCGTCGATCAGCGCGCCGACCGCCCGCTCGGCCGGTATCAGGTTCAGACCCCTGCGACGGAGCCCGGCCCGGCGCTCGGCCTCGGCCGCCTCCTCCTCCAGACCGGTCCCGGGATCGTCCCACGGACCCCAGGCCACCGAGGTGGCGGGCCGGCCACGAGCCCGGCGGCGAGCGGCCAGGGCGTCCGTGTACGCGCTCGCCGCGGCGTACCCGGCCTGGGAACCGCTGCCCCACACACCGGCGATCGAGGAGAACAGGACAAAGGCGTCCAGCTCCGCGTCACCCAACAACGCGTCCAGGTGGGCGGCGCCCAAGGTCTTGACGCGCAGGGCCCGCTCCAGCCCGGCGGGGTCGAGGTCGGCCAGGGCGGTGGCGGTCAGCTCTCCGGCCGCGTGCACGACCGCGGTCAGCGGTTCGTCCGCCGGCACCGAGGCCAGCAGCGCGGCGAGATCCGCGTGGTCGGCGATGTCGCACACGGCGACCGTCACCCGGGCTCCGGCCGCCGTGAACTCGGCTTCGAGCGCCGACCGTTCTGCCGCGTCGAGGTCCGTGTCCGTGGTCAGCAGCAGATGCGCGGCCCCCAGTCCCGCGAGCTGACGCGCGGTGTGCGCGCCCATCCCCCGGGTACCGCCGGTCACCAGGACCGTGCCGCGCGGAGCCCAGCTCCGGCGGACCGGGACCGAGGACGGCGGCGAAGGCGTCACGCGGCGGGCCAGCAGACCGGCGCTCCGGATGGCGACCTGGTCCTCGGCCGCCGCGCCGGACAGTGCCGTGACCAGCCTCGTGAGGTCGCGCTCGTCCGGTGCCGCGGGCAGATCCACCAGGCCGCCCCAGCGGTCCGGGTCCTCCACCGCCGCGACCCGGCCCAGCGCCCACACCTGTGCCTGTGCCGGAGCGGCGGGCGGATCGTTCTCGGCGGTACCCACCGCTCCCCTGGTGACCGTCCACAGCGGCCCCGGAGCGGCCTCGTCGGCCAGCGCCTGGATCAGCGACAGCGTACCGACGGTCCCGTTGGTGAGTGCCGGTCGCTCGGTCGGGGTCTCGTCCAGCGCCAGGAAGGACAGGGTGCCTTCCCACTCTCCGACAGCCTGCTCACCCAGCTTCCCGGCGGCAGCGGCGCCGTCCGGCCCCGGTGCGACGTCCAGCCTGACCACCCGGGCACCGTGCCGTTCGAGCACCTCGGCCGTGCGGGCCGTCAGCTCCGCCGCCTCCGTGTGACCCTCCGGCGCGACGAGCAGCCAAGTGCCCGACAGCCGTACCGGATCGGGCTCGGTCACCGACCGCCATGTGACCTTGTACCGCCAGGAGTCGGTGGCGGAGCGCGCCACCCTGTCCCGGTGCCAGGAGGACAGGGCGGGCAGCACCGCGCTCAACGCGCCGCCGTCGTCCAGCCCCAGGGTCGCCGTCAGGGCAGACAGGTCGTCGTTCTCGACGGCCTTCCAGAAGCCGTCTTCCGCCGCGTCCCGCCTATCTGTCGCCCGTCCGTCTGTGGGTGTTTGGAGCCAGTATCGCTTGTGTTGGAAGGGGTAGGTGGGGAGGTTGGTGTGGCGGGTGGTGGGGCGGGTGTTGGTGGTGTGGTTGTTGCTGTTGGTGGTGTTGGTGTTGGGGTGCCAGGTGATGGGGAGGCCGTGTGTCCAGGCTTGGGCGAGGGTGGTGGTGAGGCGGTGTGGTCCGCCGTTGTTTCGGTGGAGGGTGGTGAGGGTGAGGATGTCGGTGTTGTGGTGTTCGGCGGTTTCCTGGATGGCGGTGGTGAGGACGGGGTGGGGGCCGATTTCGATGAAGGTGGTGTGTCCGTCGTCGAGGAGGGTGCGTATGGCGGGTTCGAGGTGTACGGGTTGGCGGCAGTTGTTGTACCAGTAGTCGGCGGTGAGTTCGGTGCCGTTGAGGATGGTGGGGGTGGGGGTGGTGGTGGAGTATTGGGGGGTGTGGGCGGTTTGTGGGGTGATGTTGGCGAGTGTGGTGAGGAGTTGGTGGCGGAGGGGTTCGACGTGGGGGCTGTGGGAGGCGACGGTGGTGGGGATGATGCGGGCGCGGGTGCCTTGGGCGGTGAGGGTGGTGACGAGTTGTTGGAGGGCGTGGTGGTCGCCGGCGACGGTGAGGGCGGTGGGGCTGTTGATGCCGGCGGTCCAGAGGCGGCCGGTGTGGGGTTGGAGGTGGGGGGTGAGTTCTTCCTGGGTGATCTGGATGGAGGCGACGGCGCCGTGGCCGGTGAGGTGGTCGGCGAAGATCTGGGAGCGGGTGGTGATGATGTGGGTGGCGTCGTGGAGGGTGAGGGCGCCGGTGAGGTGGGCGGCGGCGATTTCGCCCTGGGAGTGGCCGATGACGGCGTCGGGGTGGATGCCGTGGGATTGCCATACGGCGGCGAGGGCGAGGTTGACGGCGAAGAGGACGGGTTGGAGTACTTCGATCTGTTCGAGTGTGGGTGCGTCGGGGTGGCCGCGGAGTACGTCTTCGACGTGCCAGGGGACGTGTTCCTCGATGAGGGCGGCGCATTCGCGCAGGCGGGTGGTGAACACGGGTGTGGTGTCGAGCAGTTCCAGTGCCATTCCCTGCCACTGCCCACCCTGACCAGGCAACACGAACACCGTACGGCCGCGTCCCCGGGCGGTGCCGGTGATGACGTCCGGCGACGACTCGCCACGCGCCAGCGCTTCCAGTCCGTCACCGAGCACGACGGCCCGCTCGGGCAGGGCCGCGCGGCCGGTGGCCAGCGTGTGCGCGACATCGGCGCGTCGCAGCCCCGGGGTGAGGGACAGATGGGCGGCCAGTCGGCGCGCGTGGTCGCGCAGGGCCGGCACGGTGGCGGCGGACAGCTGGAGGGGCGGCGCCATCGAACCCTCCTCCGACGGCTCCGGGGTGGGCTCCGGCGCGCCGCCGGGTTCCTGCGGCGGCTCTTCCAGGACGACATGGGCGTTGGTACCGCTGATACCGAACGAGGAGACCCCCGCCCGCCGCGGCCGGCCCGTCTCCGGCCACTCACGCGCCTCGGTGAGCAGGGCCACCGCGCCCGCGTCCCAGTCCACGAACGGCGACGGCTCGTCCGCGTGCAGTGTCGGCGGCAGCACCCCGTGCTGAAGCGCCTGCACCATCTTGATCACCGACGCGACTCCGGCGGCGGCCTGGGTGTGCCCGATGTTCGACTTGACCGAACCGAGCCACAACGGCTCTTCCGGGCTGCGCTGCTGACCGTACGTCGCTTGCAGGGCCTGCGCCTCTATCGGGTCGCCGAGCGGAGTGCCGGTGCCGTGCGCCTCGACCACGTCCACCTCGGCAGGTGAGAGCCCCGCATCCGCGAGAGCCGCCCGGATCACCCGCTGCTGCGACGGCCCGTTCGGCGCCGTCAGACCATTCGACGCACCATCCTGGTTCACCGCCGAACCACGCACCACCGCCAGCACCCGGTGCCCCAGCCGCCGAGCGTCCGACAACCGCTCCACCACCAGCACACCCACACCCTCCGCCCACCCCGTCCCATCCGCACCCGCGGAGAACGAGCGCGAGCGGCCGGTCGGCGACAGCGCCCGCTGCCGGGAGAACTCCACAAAGGTGAAGGGCGACGAAAGCACGGTCACTCCGCCCGCCAGGGCCATCGAGCATTCGCCGTTCCGCAGCGCCCGCATCGCCAGATGCAGCGCCACCAGGGAGGACGAGCAGGCGGTGTCCACCGACACGGCGGGGCCCTCAAGGCCGAAGGTGTAGGAGATACGGCCCGAGCTGACGCTGCCGGTGTTGCCGGTGCCCAAGTAGCCTTCGAGGTCGGCCGGCATCTCCGGTAGCCGGCTCACGTAGTCGTGATACATGACACCGGTGAACACGCCGGTATCACTGCCGCGCAGTGTCGCCGGGTCTATTCCGGCATGCTCGATCGCCTCCCAGGACGACTCCAGCAGCAGCCGCTGCTGCGGATCCATCGCCAGCGCCTCACGCGGAGAAATCCCGAAGAACTCCGCGTCGAAGTCGGCGGCGTCGTGCAGGAAACCGCCCTCACGGGTGTAGGACGTACCGGGCCTGTCCGGGTCCGGATCGAAGAGGTTCGCGAGATCCCAGCCCCGGTCGGCCGGGAACTCGGTGATCGCGTCGCCTCGGGACATGACGAGCCGCCACAGGTCGTCGGGGGTGCGGACCGCGCCGGGGTAGCGGCAGGCCATTCCGACGATGGCGATCGGTTCATCGGCGTCCCGAGCGGCGTCCGCCGCGGCCGGGAGGGCGGTGACAGGGGCGGGCGCCGCCGCCGTGACCTGCTCCCGGAGATGGTCGGCCAGCGCCGCGGCCGACGGGTAGTCGAAGACGAGTGTGGCGGGAAGCTTGAGGCCGGTCGCCTTCCCGAGCCGGTTGCGCAGTTCCACCGCGGTCAGGGAGTCGAGACCGAGTTCCTTGAAGCCGCGCCGGGCGTCCACTCCCGCCGATCCGTCGAAGTTGAGAACCGCGGCGGCCTGTGTCCGCACAAGATCGAGCAGGATGTCGTGCTGTTCGCCGGGCGACCGCCCGGCCAGACGCGCGGCGAGCGTGGTGTCGCTGGTACGGGTGGCCGCCCGGCGGGCGGGCCGGCGGACCAGGGCACGCATCAGATGGGGCAACTCGTCGCCCAGAGCGCGCAGGGCGGCGGTGTCGAGCGCGACCGGGACGGCCACCGCCCGGTCCAGTGTGAGGGCGGTGTCGAAGAGGGCGAGGCCGCGGTCGGGTGGGAGTGGGGTCATTCCGGCGCGGGTCAGTCGGGCGCGGTCGGTTTCGGCGAGTTGGGCGGCCATGCCGCCTTCGGCCCAGGGGCCCCAGGCGAGTGAGGTCGCGGGCAGGCCCCGGGCCCGGCGGTGCTCGGCGAGGGCGTCGAGAAAAGCGTTGCCCGCCGCATAACTCGCCTGGCCCGCGGTGCCGTAGGTTCCGGCGACGGAGGAGAAGAGGACGAACGCCTTCAGGTCCAGGCCCTCGGTGGCCCGGTGCAGATGCCAGGCGGCGTCGGCCTTGGGCCGCAGCACCCGGTCGAGCCGTTCCGGGGTCAGCGTGCCGATCACACCGTCGTCCACCACCCCCGCGGCGTGCACGACGGCCCGCAAGGGATGCGCGGACGGGATCGCCGCCACCAGTGCGGCGACAGCATCGGGGTCGGCGACGTCGCACGCCGCGAAGACGGCCTCCGCGCCGAGTTCGGCCAGTTCCGCGGCGAGCTCGGTGCTGCCAGGGGCGTCCGGGCCACGACGGCTGGTGAGCAGCAGTCGGCGCACGCCATGGGCACGGACCAGATGGCGTGCCAGGAGAGTGCCAAGAGTGCCGGTGGCCCCGGTCACGAGGACCGTACCGTCGGGGTCCCATCCGGCCTCGGCCGGTGCCGTCGACGCCACACGGTTCAGTCTGGGCGCGAGCAGCCGTCCCTCGCGGACCGCGAGCTGGGGTTCGCCGGAGGCGGCCGCGGCGGCCACGGCGGCGGCGTGACGGGCCGGGTCGGCCATGGCGGCTTCGTCCAGGTCGGCCAGGACGAATCGGCCCGGATTCTCGGTCTGGGCGGATCGCAGCAGACCCCACACCACGGCACCGGCCGGGTCCACCGGCTCACCGGGGGAACCGGTGGCGACGGCGGAGCTGGTGACGACAACCAGCGGTGCGCCGGCCGTGCGTTCTTCGGCGAGCCACTGCTGGACGGCCGTCAGAGCGCGGTGGCCCAGTTCGTGCGCCGACTCGGGCACGTCCGGCCCCGGGGCGGCGGTGAACCGTACGGCGACCGGTACGCCGTCCGCGAGATCCGTCAAGGCGTCGGTGATGTCGGCGTAGGCGGGCACGGGAGTCGTGTCCTCGGCGGTCACCGGAACCCAGTTCACGGTGAAGAGGGAGTCCCGGAGCCCGGACTCGGTCTCGACGGCGAACTGGCCGGGATCCACCGGCCGCAGCGACAGCGACTCGATGTCGGCGACCGGCTGCCCGGTCGGGTCGAAGACGGTCACCGACACCGTTTCGGGTGTGGTGGGGGTGATGTGGATGCGGGCGGTGTGGGCGCCGGTGGCGTGGAGGCGGATGCCGGTGAAGGCGAAGGGGAGGTGGGTGGTGGTGGGTGGGGTGGTGGTGTGGTGGAGGCCGATGGCGTGGAGGGCGGCGTCGAGGAGGGCGGGGTGGAGGCCGTAGTGTGCTGCTTCTTGGTGGTGCCGGGGGTCGAGGGTGATCTCGGCGTAGATGTCGTTGCCGTGGTGCCAGGCGGTTTTGAGGCCCTGGAAGGCGGGTCCGTAGTCGAGGCCTTGTGCGGCGAGGTGTTCGTAGCGGTCGGTGAGGTCCAGGGGCTGGGATCCTGGGGGTGGCCAGGCGGCGGGGGCAGGGGTGGCGGGGGTGTCGGGGGTGTCGGGTGCCAGGACGCCGGAGGCGTGCCGGACCCACTCCCACCCCCCATCATCACCGTTGACATCCTCCCCGGCGAGGTCCGCGCCGGGCCGTGAATAGATACGCACGGCCCGCTGCCCGGAGGCGTTCGGGGCCTCGACGACCAGCTGTACCTGCCGCCCGCCCTGCTCGGGGAGCACGAGTGGGGCTTCGAGCATGAGTTCCTCGACGGTCTCGCAGCCGGTCCGGGCGGCCGCCAGCAGCGCCAGTTCGACCAGTCCCGTGCCGGGGAAGATCACCTTGCCCAGGACCGCGTGGTCCGCCAGCCACGGCTGGGCGTCGCGTGCCAGCGAGCCGCTGAGCACCGTGCTGCCCGAATCCGCGAGCGACATCGTCAGGCCCAGCAGGGGATGCCCGGCGGGGCTCCGGTAGGTGTCGGCTTCGGAGGACAGCCAGTAGTGGTGGTGTTGGAAGGCGTAGGTGGGGAGGTCGGTGGTGTGGGGGTGGTGGGGGGTGTAGAGGGTGTTCCAGTCGGGTGTGTGGCCGCGGGTGTGGAGGGTGGCGAGTGCGGTGAGGGTGGTGGTGGTTTCGGGGTGGTTGGGGTGTGTGGTGGGGATGAAGAGGGGGGCCGGGCTGCCGGTGTCTGTGCTGCCGGTGTCCGTGCTGCTGCCGGTGGTGTCTGTGGTGCTGGTGGTGTTTGTGGTGGTGTGGGTGTCGAGGGTTTCGCGGCCGAGGGTGGTGAGGGTGGTGTCGGGTCCGATTTCGAGGTAGGTGCGGATGCCGTGGTGGTGGAGGGTGGTGATGGTGTCGGTGTAGCGGACGGTGTGGAGGGCGTGGTTGATCCAGTAGTCGGGGGTGGTGATGTGGTGGGGGTCGGCGGGGCGGCCGGTGAGGTTGGAGATGACGGGGAGGTGGGGTGGGTGGAAGGTGAGGGTGGTGAGGATGGTGCGGAATTCGTTGAGGATGGGGTTCATGAGGGGGGAGTGGAAGGCGTGGCTGACGTTGAGGCGGCGGGTGGTGTGGCCGTGTTGGGTGAGGGTGTGGGTGAGGTCGTGGACGGCTTGTTCGGTGCCGGACAGGACGGTGGAGGTGGGGGTGTTGAGGGCGGCGATGGCGATGGGGGTGTCGGGGTGGTGGGTGAGGGCGGTGGTGATGTCGTGTTCGCCGGCGCGGACGGAGATCATGGCGCCGCCGGGGGGGAGGCTGTTCATGAGGCGGCCGCGTGCGGTGATGAGGGTGCAGGCGTCGGGGAGGGTGAGGATGCCGGCGAGGTGGGCGGCGACGACTTCGCCGACGGAGTGGCCGGTGAGGTGGGTGGGGGTGATGCCCCAGGTGGTGAACTGGTGGTAGAGGGCTGTTTCGTAGGCGAAGAGGGCGGGTTGGGTGAAGCGGGTCTGGTCGAGGAGGCGGGCGTGGGGGGTGCCGGGGTCGGCGAACATGATGTCGCGCAGGGAGGTGGCGCCGGCCTGGGTGAGTTCGGTGGCCAGGTGCTGGTCGAGGAGGGTGCAGGTGTGGTCGAGGGAGTCGCGGAAGGCGGGGAAGGCGGTGTGGAGGTCGCGTCCCATGCCGGGGTGCTGGCTGCCCTGTCCGGTGAACAGGACGGCGAGGCCGGTGTGGCCGGGGGCGGTGTGTCCGGTGACCACGTTGGGGTGGTCCTCGCCCGCCGCGATCGCGTTGAGTCCGGCGAGGAGGTCCTCGTGTCCCGTCGCGGTCACCACCGCCCGGTGGTCCATCACCGCACGGGAAACAGCCAGCGAATACGCCACATCCACCACACCCCGCCCGTCCGGCACACCCAGCCCGTCCGGCTCATCCGGCACACCCCGCCCGTCCGGCCGGCGGGTTGTTCCGGGTGCGGGGTCGCGGGTGAGGAACGCGGCCAGCTTGGCCGCCTGTCCCCGCAGCGCCTCCGCCGCACGAGCCGAGATCACCACCGGAATCTCAGCCACAGACGCCGTGAACTCCACCGCCTCCGTCGAGCCGGTCGTGGGAATGTCCTCCTCCGCGGGTCCTTCGAGGATGACGTGGGCGTTGGTGCCGCTGATACCGAACGAGGAGACCCCCGCCCGCCGCGGCCGGCCCGTGGCGGGCCACTCACGCGCCTCCGTGAGCAGCCGGACGTCACCGGCCGACCAGTCCACGAACGGCGACGGCTCCTCCGCGTGCAGTGTCGGCGGCAGCACCCCGTGCCTCATCGCCATCACCGTCTTGATCACACCGCCCACCCCGGCCGCCGCCTGGGCATGCCCCACATTCGACTTCAGCGACCCCAGCCACAAAGGCTCCCCCGACCCCCGCTGCCCGTAGGTCGCCAGCAACGCATCCGCCTCGATCGGGTCGCCCAGCCGGGTGCCGGTGCCGTGCGCCTCGACCGCGTCCACCTCGGCCGGTGAGAGCCCCGCATCCGCCAGAGCCGCCCGGATCACCCGCTGCTGCGACGGCCCGTTCGGCGCCGTCAGACCGTTCGACGCACCGTCCTGGTTCACCGCCGAACCACGCACCACCGCCAGCACCCGGTGCCCCAGCCGCCGAGCGTCCGACAACCGCTCCACCACCAGCACACCCACACCCTCCGCCCACCCCGTCCCGTCCGCACCCGCGGAGAACGACCGGCACCGCCCGTCCGGCGACAGCCCGCCCTGCCGCGAGAACTCCACAAACGTCCCCGGCGTCGACATCACCGTCACCCCACCCGCCAACGCCGCGTCACACTCCCCACGACGCAACGCCTGCACCGCCAGATGCAACGCCACCAACGACGACGAACACGCCGTGTCCACCGTCACCGCCGGACCCTCCAACCCCAGCACATACGCCACCCGCCCCGACAACACACTGCCGAGTCCGCCCGTGAGCCGGTGGCCGTCCACCCCTTCCACCGGCCGGTGCAGGTGAGGACCGTAGTCGTGGTACATCACTCCGGCGTAGACGCCGGTGCGGCTGCCGCGCAGCGTCGTCGGGTCCATCCCCGCACGCTCGACCGCCTCCCACGACGACTCCAGCAGCAGCCGCTGCTGCGGATCCATCGCCAGCGCCTCACGCGGAGAAATCCCGAAGAACCCCGCGTCGAAGCCGGCGGCGTCGTGCAGGAAACCACCCTCCCGCGTATACGACGTCCCCGGCACCTCCCGGTCCGCACTGTAAAGACCCTCCACATCCCAGCCCCGGTCCCGCGGAAACTCCGTAATCGCATCCCGCCCCCCCGCCACCAGATCCCACAACGCCTCCGGCGAATCCGCACCACCAGGAAAACGGCACGCCATCCCCACAATCGCCACCGGCTCCTGTTGCCGCGCCACCAGTTCACGGTTCCGTTGCCGCAGCCGGGCCGTCTCCTTCAAGGAGTCCCGCAGCGCCGCCACGATCTTCTCGGCGGACGCGGTGCCCTCAGCCATTGACGTCATTGTTCTGCACTCCCTGGGTTGCGCGGCTGTCGCCGGGCGTTCGAGGATTCGATACGGATCCGGGTGAGAGACGAGGGGTCACGCGAAGGCCGCGCCGGCGTCGGGGCGGGTCACACCGCCGGGCTCCGGTTCCTTCGCGCTGCGCTCAGGTGTAGGCGTAGAAGCCCCGGCCCGACTTCTTGCCGAGCAGCCCGCCCTCGACCATGCGCATGAGCATCGGCGGCGGCGCGTAGTGGGGCTGCTTGAACTCCGTGTAGAGCGCCTCGGCGATCGAGACGGTGGTGTCCAGGCCGATCAGGTCGAGCAGACGGAGGGGGCCCATCGGGTGGGAGCAGCCCTCCACCATCCCGCGGTCGATGACCTCGGCGCTCACACCGGACTCCACCATGCGGACGGCGGACAGCAGATAGGGGAACAGCAGGGCGTTGACGAGGAATCCGGCGCGGTCAGGGGACCGGATGGCGGTCTTGCCGAGAAGGGAGGTGACCATGTACTCGGCCCGGGCCACGGCGCTTTCGTCCGAAAGGACGGAACCCACGATCTCCACCAGCGGCAGCACGGGCACCGGATTGAAGAAGTGCACGCCGACGACCCTGCCGGGCTGCTGGGTGGCACGGGCGATCCGGATGATCGACAGCGAGGAGGTGTTGGTCGCGAGGACCGCGTCCGGGTTGTCCATCACCTTGTCGAGCAGGGCGAACACCTGGAGCTTGGTGGGTTCGTGCTCGGCGACCGCCTCGACCACGACCTGCCGGTCCGCCATGTCCTCCAGGACGGTGGTGAAAGAGATCCTGTCCAGTGCGGCGTCCCGCTCTGCGGTGGTGATCCTTTTCTTGGCGACGGCCCGGTCCAGTGAACCGGTGATCCGTCGCACCCCGCGGTTGCGGGACGCCTCGGAGGAGACGGCGACCCGGACCTGCAGTCCCGCTCTGGCCGCGACCTCCGCGACACCCGCGCCCATCAGACCGCAGCCGACCACCCCGAACCGCTCGAACTCCGCCGCGGAGAAACTGCCTTGCGTGGTCGTGCTGTCCGTCGTCACGCCGCCTCCCCCTGCCAGCGCAGCAGCGATGATCCGACCGCCATGCCGCCGCCGAAGCCGGCCAGCAGCACCAGGCTGCCGCGGCGCAGCAGGCCGGCCCGATTGGCCTCGTCCAGGGTGACCGGGAGGGAGGCGGAGCCGAGGTTCCCGTAGCGATCCACCGTGCGGTGCGTGGAGGCGTGTGTCAGTCCGGCGGTTTCGACAAGTTCACGCATCATGACTCCGTTGGCCTGGTGGGGTATGAAGTGGTCGATGTCGGCGAGGTGGTGACCGGTGGCCTCGGTGAGGCGGCGCAGCGCGGGGGGCACGTGCTGGCCGACGAACTCGCGGACCGCCCGGCCCTCCATCCGGAAGTAGTGGCCGCCCTCCGCGACGGTCTGGGCGGAGGCGGGGCGGCGGCTGCCGCCGGCCTCGACCCGGATGAGGTGGTGGGCGTCGCCCCGGGTGGCGAGATCCGTACCGAGGACTCCGTACGGTTCCTCGACGGCGGTGACCACGGCGGCGCCGGCGCCGTCGGCGAAGAGCGGCGCCGTGCGCCGGTCCGAGAAGTCCAGGATGCGGGAGTACACATCGGCGGCGATCACCAGCACCCGGCTCTCGGGGCGCAGGGCGATCAGCCCCCGGGCGACCTCCAGGCCGTGGACGAAACCGCTGCATACGGCGTTGATGTCGAAACAGGCCGCGCTGTAGGCGCCAAGGGCGTGCTGCACCAGGGCGGAGGTGGGCGGCTGCGGGGAGTCGCCGGTGGAGGTGGAGACGATGAGATAGTCGATCTCCGTCGCGGGCAGGTCCGCCGCTTCGAGAGCTTCCGTCGCGGCCCGAGCGGCGAGGTCGGAGGCGGCCTCGTGCGCCGGCGCGTATCGCCGGCTTCTGATCCCGGTCTTACGCTCGATCCAGTCGGCGGTGACGCCGCAACGGGCCGCCACCTCTTCGTTGGTGACTTCTTCCTTCGGTACGTAGGAGCCGGTCGCGACGATTCCGGCCGCGTGTGTCGCCACTGTTCGAGTCCGCCTTCCGTGGTCGTGGGGTCAGCCCGCGAGGACAGGTTCGGGGGTGTCGGTCTCGCTGTTCCGCAAGGGGTTGATGCGGTCCTCACCTATCCGGGCCCGCAATGCGGGATCGGTGACGCCCATTCCGGTGCGGGGCGCAAGGCAGAGCACGCCGACTTTGCCGACGTGCTGGTTCTTCTGGACGAGCCGCGCCGCCTCCGCGACGTTCTCCAGCGGGTGCACGGCGGAGACGACGGGACTCAGCAGCCCGAGCTGGAACAGCCGGTTGCACTCCCATTGCTCCTGCAGGTTGGCGGCGTGGCTGCCGACTATCCGCTTCAGACGCGTCGTCAGGACGCCGTTGTCGTAGTGATGGCGGTAGCCCGTGCTCGAACCGCAGGTGACCACGGTGCCGCCGCGCCGGACCACGTGGACCGAGAGGCCGAAGGTGGCCTCGCCGACGAAGTCGAAGACGATGTGCGGGTCCTCGCCCACCGCCTGCCGGATCGCACGGGCGAGTCGGTCCCCCAGTTCGGCGGTGCGTTGAGGGGTACGCGGCACCTCACCGCCGATGCCGATCTCCGCGCGGTTGATAACCACATGGCAGCCGAGGCCGCGCAGCAGTTCCGCCTTTGCCTCGGAACTGACCACACCCACCGGGATTCCTCCGGCGCGCTTCACCAGTTGCACGGCGAAGGCCCCGAGCCCACCGGTCGCACCCCAGATCAGTACGACGTCTCCGAGCTTGACGCGGGCGCCCCGCTCACTGATCAGCATGCGGTACGAGGTGGCGGCCGTGAGCAGATTGCCCGCCGATTCCTCCCAGGTGAGGTGGGCGGGCTTGGGCAGCAGCTGACTCGCCCGTACCACTGTGTAGTGCGCCAGACCACCGAAGTTGGTCTCGTAGCCCCAGATCCGCTGGTCGCCGCCGAGCATGGCGTCCGCGTGGCTGGCCGGCTCGTGGTCGTCCACCTGGACACAGCTCGCCACCACGCGGTCTCCCGCCCGCCAGCGTCGCACTCCGTCGCCGACCCGGACGACGACCCCGGCCGCGTCCGAGCCGACGACGTGGTAGGGCAGATCGTGCCGCTTCGCCCAGCCGCCCAGCGCACCGAAACGCTGGAGGAACTTGAAGGTGGGAACGGGCGAGAAGGTCGCCGACCACACGGTGTTGTAGTTGATGGAGCTCGCCATCACCGCGACCAGGACCTCGTCAGGGGCGAGCACCGGCATCGGCACCCTGCCCACATGAAGGTACTCCCGGACGTCCGGAGCCGGGGAGGCGAGCGCTGCGGGCATGTCCTCGGCGCGGAGATGGGCGGCGAGGTAGTCGGTGGGCACCTCCGCGCGCGCCAGCTCCTCCGGACCGGCCCCGGCGAGCACTGCACTTGCCAATGAATCCATGACATCCCCCGTGACCGAAAGGCGTGTGTACGCGACGTCGCGCACACAGGTGTGCGAGGAAGCGGGCGGCTGTCCCCCGGAAGGTGCTGACAGGCGCTCGCACTCGCCCACTCGCCGTGGCGTCGGCGAGTACCTCCCGTCGGGACGCTAGGTGGCCCCTGGTGCCACAGCCAACCCCAGCCTTGGTCCGCGACCCCTACTCGGTCCGCGACGCATCGGCGGCGACCGGCGGCCGCTGCCGGTCCGACCCCTACGCCCCATTCACCGCGCCGGCGGGAACCTCCCTGGTCCCGACCGTCCCACTCGGACTTTAGGGGTGGCACCGGACATCCCGGACCCCAGTCCCGAGGGGACCAGCACTCCGCTGCCCAGGACAAACGGCTCGCGCCCGCCATGCGGCGACCCTTGACACTTTACGGCGCATGATTCCTATACTGCATGCGCAAGTTGAACACCGTTAAGGTAGTAGCGCACCGTGCAGACCCGGACGGACAACGGGCACCTCACCTCGCGCACGCCGCAATCCGCGCTTCACCTCTAGGAGATTGAGCTCACCCATGACCGACACACAAAGCGCGCCGGCGCGGCTGGGATGGCGGCTGGCCCTGCTGGGGTTCTCTCAGTTACTGATCGCCCTGGACTACAACATCGTCTACGTGGCTCTGCCCGAAATCGGAGCGGATCTCGGCTTCACCGCCCAGTCCCTGCAGTGGGTCATCTCCGCCTACGCGGTCGGATACGGGGGCCTGCTCCTCCTCGGCGGCCGTATGGTCGACCGGCTGGGAGCACGCCGCGTCTGGTTCGCGGCGATCGTCGTGTACGGCCTGTCGTCCTTGGCCGCCGGCTTCGCCAACACGCCGGGGCTGCTCATCGTCGCCCGCGCCGTCCAGGGAGCCGGTGGAGCGCTCCTCTTCCCCGCGACCCTCACGCTGATCTTCATCGGCTTCCCCGAAGGCCCCAAGCGCAACCGCGCCCTGGCCGTGTGGGGCGCCATCGGAGGCGGCGGTCTGGCCGCGGGCTCCATCCTCGGCGGACTCTTCACCGACTGGTGGGGCTGGGAGTCGGTCCTCTTCGTCAACGTGCCCCTCACCGCGATCGCCCTGCTGGTCGGCACCAAGCTCCTGCCTCAGGACGCTCCCGCGCAGAAGGGTCTGCGTGACTTCGACGTACCCGGCGCCCTGCTCGCCACGGTCGGATCGTCCCTCGTCGTCTTCGGGCTCGCCTCCGGTCCCGACGCCGGCTGGACCTCCGTACAGTCCCTGGGCTCCGAAGTGCTGGGCCTCGTGCTCCTGATCGCCTTCGTGCTCACCGAGTCGCGCAGCCGCTCTCCGCTGATGCCGCTGCGTCTGCTGCGGACCCGCACGCTGTCCGTGACCATGGCGGTGGCATTCCTGTTCATGGCCACTCTGTCGACCGGCTACTACGTGCTGACCACCTATCTCCAGCCCGTCCTCGGCTACAGCCCCATCAAGGCCGGCCTGGCCTTCCTGCCGCTGTGCATCTTCTCGATGGCCGCCGGTCAGCTCACCGCGCCGCTGCTCAACAAGTACGGTCTCAAGATCGTCTTCACCGGAACCCTCGTCGTCAACGGCGCCGGCGTCGCCGCCACCGCGCTCGGCATGTCCGCGGGCGGCTCCTACTGGGCTCTGATGCCCGGCATCCTCCTGTGGGGCTTCGGCGGCGGTGTCGGCTTCACCGTCGTGTTCGCCGCTGCGGGCATGGGCATCAACCCGATGGAGCAGGGCGTCGCGTCCTCCATGGCCTCCACCTCCATGCAGATCGGTGGCGCCGTCGGGCTCGCGGCCCTCGTGGCCGTCGCCAACCACGGGATCGACTACGACGCTCAGCCGGGACCGACTCCGGTCGACATCGCCGACGGCCTCCAACTCGCGGGCGTCATCGCCGGTGTTGTGGTCGCCGTCGGAGCCCTCTTCACCCTCTTCTTCCTCAAGAAGAACCCGACCCCCCCGGAAGCGCCGCAGGACGGGACCGAGGCCGACCTGCTCGCGGCGAAGGGGACGCCCACCGCCGGCTGAAGGCCGGCTCCCCAGGTCTCGTGACCGGTGCATCCCCCGTTACCGATCACGAGCACCAAGGGCCCGGCCGGGGGTCTCCCCCGGCCGGGCCTCCTTGCCGTTCCGTGTCAGTCACAGGCGGTCGGCATCGACTCCGACGAGGATCATCAGGATCGATGCCGACCGGTCGGACCGGATCAGACGGCGACACCGCTCACCGTCGGCACCCGCAACCCCAGCGAACCGATGAGATCGAGGAGTTCCTCTTGGTAGAGCTTGGCCGGCTCGACCACCTGCGAGCGCAGGTGACCGTACACCTCAAGGGCGACGAGTCCATGCATCCTGCCCCAGACCCGCAGCGCCAAGGCGAGCGCGGCAGGCGGGAGTTCGGACTTCTCACCGTGCACGGCGTCGGTGAGGTCCGGCTGGAAGTCCTCCCAGACGTGTTCCCCGGAGGACTGCGCCTGAGCCGCGTGCGGCCAGGCCGCGGCGACCAGGTCGGCCAGCAGGGTGCAGACCCTCAGCTCCGCCTCCGTCGCGGGCGAGCCCTCCGGCATCTGGTACCCCGGAACGGGATCGCCGTAGACGAGTTGGAACTCCTCGGGATGGCCGATCGCCCACTGCCGGTAGGCGTGACCGTGAGCGATGATGCGCCGGGCGACATTGCCGTCGGGCACCTGGCGGTGCGCGGCTTCGAGGGTGTCGGCGAGCGAGTTGTAGACATCGGTGATGAGCGCGTTGATGAGCGCGTCACGTGTGTCGTAGTAACTGTAGATCGCCCCCGCGGTCATGCCCATGTCCCGGGCGATGGCCCGCAGCGAGATCGCGGCCGCGCCCCCGGTGGCCATGTGCCTGAGCGCGACGGCCTTGATCTCCGCCGCCGTCTCAGCCCTGAGCCGTTCCCGACGACTGAGTTTCGGTTGCCCCATATCACTTACTTTACCGTGTGCGGTACCGAAACCCGAGGGCTCGTACCGCCTCCTGATCGCGTCCGAGGACCGTCCGCTCAGCGCTGCCCGCGCTCGATCGAGTCCGCCAACGGCCGTTCTTCCTTCCCCTCTTCCGCACCGTCACGGCGACCGCTCCTCGATGACGCGAAGTACCGCATCGCCGGTGTCTCCACCCACCGGAAGGTCGCCCACGAGATGAGGACGGCCGACCCCAGGGCGAGCGCGAGAACCCCCACGTCGCCGGCCGTGGAAAGCGGATCGCCGTCCGGGTAGAAGAGGTCCGCGAACCACATCAGAAGCAGGTAGTGCCACAGGTAGAAGGCGAAGGAGATCTGACCCAGCCACACCATCGTGCGGCCGCGGAAGGGCGACCAGCGTTCCTGCCGGTCCGCCTGGGCGGCCGACGCGATGAGCAGTCCGAACGGCAGCGAGGTGCACGCGGCCAGGCCGTACACGGGGGGAACCTGCGTGGACGTCACATATGCGGCCAGGGCCAGAGCCAGGGCCAGCGACAGCGGCAGCCGGAACAACCGGCCCTCCCGGACCATACGGGCCAGGAAGATACCCAGCAGGAAGTCGAGGGTACGTACCGGTGCGAAGCCGTTGACGAACCACAGCTCGGTGACGCCGATCGGCATGGCCGGGGTCACCGGCTCGTCCGGCAGGATCGCGCCGGCGAGCGAGGGGACCGCGACGATCGCCGCGGTGACGCCGGCCACCCACATCCACAGCCGGCCCGCCCGGACGCGGTTCACCAGCCGGATGATCAACGGGAAGGACGCGTAGAAGAACACCTCGCAGCACAGCGACCACGAGACGGGGTTCACGCCCCACCAGGACGTCAACCGCCAGTCCCACGCGTGTACGAGGAACAGGTTGGCGACCGTGACGCCGAGACCGGGAAAGGCGTCGAGGTGGATCAGCAGTACGACTCCGGCGAGCAGGACGACCACGTGGTTCGGGAACACCTTGAAGAACCGGCGCCGCCAGAAGCCGGTGACCGTATCGGTGGGCCGGACCGCCCAGGTCAGCACGAAGCCGCTGAGCACGAAGAAGAACGTGACACCCGCCCAGCCGCCCTGTCCGAAGAGGGAGCGGACGCCACTGGTGACGTCGGGGTCGGCGAACGGCACGATGTTGCCGATGTGGAACGCGGCAACCAGGGCTGCCGCGACAAATCTCATCCCTGTCAGCGAGAGCAGGGAATTCCCCCGTATGGAACTCATGTCAGTACTACCTCCTGGAAAGAAGAGAGGGAAAGCCGAGACCCCGGCCGTCGACACATGGCGTCGAGCACAGAGACCAGGTGTGACGACCGGGGTCCTCGGAGCAGGTGCGCGAGGTGCGCTGCGCGAGGTGCGCGGAAAGGGACGGTGGCGACCGCCCCGGGGTGGTGTCAGGGACGGTCTGCGAGGACCGGGTTGAGCCGCGGGTCCCACTCCACCAACAGGTTCTTCGGCCCGCGGAAGGACGTGTTGGGCAGGTAAGTGATCTCCTGGCCCTCCACCAGGCTCATGTGCGGCAGCCGGTTGGTGAGTTCCTCGATGAAGACCCGCATCTCCTGGCGGGCGAGCGTGGCGCCCATGCAGGCGTGCGCACCGAACCCGAACGTCATATGGCGGTTGGGGTGCGGCCGGTCGATGTCGAACTTCTCCGGGTTCTCGAAGACGGACCCGTCGTGGTTCGCGGAGGAGGTGATCATCATGACGCGGCCACCGGCCGGGATCGTCACACCTCCGACCGTGGTCTCCTTGACAGCCAGCCGCCGCCAGGCGGCCACTGATCCGTCGTAGCGCAGCGACTCCTCGATCGCCTTGGGCAGGAGTGCCGGGTCGGCGCAGACACGGTCCCAGGTCTCACGGTTCTCCAGCAGCGCGCGCATGGCGTTGCCGCTGGCGTTGGTGGTGGTCTCGTGGGCGGCGACGAGACCGGCGAGCGCGGTGGTCTGCAACTCGTTGTCGCCGAACAGCCCCGGCTTCCGCTGGCTCTCACGGATCACGTGCGGCAGCCAGCCGGGCGCGTCGGGGTTGCGCCTGATCTTCTCGACCAGCTGACCGGTGAATTCCCAGTAGCGGCCCAGATTGGACGCGACCTGCTTCTGTTCCTCGGGGGCAGGCCGGCCGTACATGAAAACCGTCTGGTCGAGGGTGAATTGCCGGCACGCCGCGATGTCCTCGTCCGGGATTCCCATGAAAATCAGCGCGACGGTGATGGGCGCTTCCTGGAACAGATCCGCCATCAGGTCGGCGCGACCATTTTTGACGAACTTGTCGATATGACCGGTCACCACCTCCCGGATGCGGGGCAGAAGGGCCTCGACCTCCCTCCCCTTGAAAGGCTCCTGATGCGCTTTGCGGCGCTCCTGGTGGGACGGCCCGTCCTCATTGACCAGCGCAAGTCCTGGATTGAAACCGTGCTGTACGAGGACGGCGACGGTCTCCTCGGTGGACGGCGTGATCTGGTCCAGGGTGATGGAGGCCGAGAAGGTGTCGGTGTCTTTGAAGATCTCCTTGATGTCGTCGTACTGGGTCACAATCCAGTAGTCCAGCACCGGGCTGTAGAAGACCGGTTCCTCCCGGCGCGCCTCGGACATCGATATGCCGGGGTGCTGCTGATAGGAGGCGTTGAACGGATCGAAGGAAGCGGCCAATCCTGAAACGGGGCACCCTGTAGGACTCTTGAGGTCCTGGCTCGTGGTCATGACTTCCCCTCGGAAACCAAGCGGCAGGCTCGGGCGGTCAGATGCGGACACTCGACGCGACATTACGATCGGTATTTCCGCGTTCCAACCCTTAACCGGGGTCCGGCACCCCCTAGAGGACCCGGCGGACGGTCGGGGTGCGTCCGCGAAGGAGAGGGTGTAACGGTGCGGCGGGGCAAGACATCCCGCTCACGGGTGGTGTTCCCCGGCGGGCGGGGAGACGCCGGCGGGCACCGGGGACGGCGGGCCGGCCGAGACCGTCCGCCGGGGACGGCGCATGACAACGACGGCGGGCCCGCGCATTCCGTCTCCGGAGATGCGCGGGCCCGCCATGCGCCGGTGCCCGGTCCGCCCGTTCGTCCCACACCCGTCGGCCGGCCGTTCGGGGGCCGGTGCGCCCGGCGGCTTTACCGGCTCACCGGCGGTAGGGACCGGTGCCGGGCTCCGCGACGGGGCGCCCGGTCACCGTGCCGGGCCGTGCGCCTCGGCGTAACGGCCCGGGGTCTCAGCCGCCGAAACCTCCGATGAGGACTGGAGGAGAGCCAGGTCCACCGCGGTGGCCATGGCGCGGTAGCCGGCATCGTTGAGGTGCAGGTGGTCGCCGGAATCATGGCTGGGGTCAAGGACGTCGCCCATCGCCCGAGCCAGGTCGATGACGGCGTCGTATTCTTTCGACCCGCGGATCCAGTCGTTGACCGCGGTGCGCCGGGCTTCGCTGCGCGGGGTCGAGAAGGCGGAGCCCCGCATCGGCAGCAGCGTCGCCCCGACCGTTCGCAGACCCGCGGAGCGAGCTCGCCCGATCATGCTTCGGTACCCGGCGATGACCTCTTGCGCCGAGACTTCCGTGTACGGCGCGAGGACGGGGAACGGTGATTCGCCCGCGATCTCACTGATGGCGATGTCATTGATGCCGGCGAGGATGACGACCGTGCTCACTCCGGGCACGGCCAGGACATCCCGCTGGAAACGGGTGGTGGCGCTGTCGCCGAGCCAGTCCGAGTCGACGGTCACCCGGTTGCCCCCGATGCCCTGGTTCAGCACGGCCTGCGGCCGGCCGGCGGCCACCAGGCGCTGTGCGAGCAGATCGGGGAACCGGTGGTCGGTGTCGGGGGTACTGCCGGACCCGTCGGTGAGCGAGTCACCGATCACCACGATGCCGTCGGCGGGGGCGTCGGCCACATCGACTCCGCTGAGGTAGTACCAGGATTGCGACGTCTCGGTGAACGCCCCTCCGTCGTGGTCGGCACGGTGGTCCCCGCCCGTCCGGTGGCTCGTCGCGAGCGCCTGGGCGTGATAGGTCGCGGGCCCCGACGGCCGGGCCAGGTACATCGTGATGGTCACCGCGTCCAGCGGGTCGGTGCGTAAGGAGACCCTGTCGGTGGCCAGGTCCCCGCCCGCCGGAACCGCGAAGGCGGTTTCGCCGCCGACGGTCACCTCTCGAAGGGTGTCCGGTTCGACCGCGGCGCCGCCGCCGTGGGAGGCGATGGTGAGCCCCGCCACGTGAAGCGGCGCGGTGCCGTAGCGGTTGGACAGCCGTATCCTCAGCGCGCTGCCACCGACACTGAGCCGGACCGTCTGACGGATCGTCTGGTCGGCGAAGCCCTCCTCCGACCAGTTCGGGGCGAAGCTGGGGCCGGGACGTTGCGGCGAGGTGGCCCAGGTCGCGGCCCAGCCGCGCTGCCGGCGCGTCATGCGACGGATCCAGCGACGCCGCGTGCGCCGGCCGCGGTGACGCGGGGCGAGACGCCGGGATGGTCGGGGGTACTGCCCGGCTGACCGGGATTGATGGGGATGGTCTTGCTCACTGGCCGACTCCTTCGGGGGTGGGGGGCCGTCGGATCCGTGCTGAGTCACGGGATGTCCGGGGGCGATGACAGCCGCTGCCCTTGGCGGGCGCCCGCGGGCCGTGACGGAACAGGAGCGCGTTGGCGGTGACCGGAACGAAACCCGGCACCGGGGCGCCGATCGGGAAGATGATCCATATACCGTTCGATTCCTAAACGCCGTTCAAGGACAGCACACCGTGGATTATACCGACGCGGTAGGGTGCCAAACGTGACTGAGCAAACCTTGAGCCGCCGAGCCCGTCTACGCGCCCAGACCAGTGCGGAGATCAAGGAGATCGCCCTCAGCCTCATGGCCGCCGGCGGTCCCGACGCCATCTCGTTGCGCGCCATCGCCCGGGAGATGGGGATGACGACCGGCGCGATCTACAGCTACTTCGCCAGCCGCGACGATCTCGTCACGACACTGGTCGGGGAGGTCTACGAGTCGGCCGTGCAGGCCGCGGAGACCGCCCGGGACGCCGTGCCGGAGAGTGACACCGGCAGCCGCGTCGCGACCTGGGCTCACGCCATGCGCGACTGGGCACTGGCCAATCCCGAGGGCTTCCGGATGATCTACGGTGACCCGGTGCCCGGTTACCGGGCACCCGAGGACAGCCTCGGCAGGGATGCCGCCCTGCGCGCGTGCACCGGGCTCATCGGGCTCGTCGCCGCCGCCTGGCCGGTGGCCCGCGCGCGCGGGTCGCACGACCGGGAGTACGAATGGACCGACTTCGATCCCCGTCTGGCCGCCCATGTCCGCGAGGAGTTCCCCGGCCTTCCCCCCGCGGCTCTCGCTCTGACCCTGCGGGTGTGGGGGCGCATGCACGGCTTGCTGGCCCTGGAGATATACGGCCATCTGAGCCCGCTCGTACACGATCCGGCGGCCGTCTACCAGGACGAGATGCGAGACCTCGTCGCGTCCCTCGGCCTCACCGGCTGATCGGAGCGGCGCCGCCGCCGGCCGCCCCGACCGGGTCCCGTCCCGCCACGGGACGCCGTGCGCGCCGCGGCCACTCCCGACAGCCGTGATCCTCCGAACGGGTCGGGACGGGCGGCGTGTCGGCGGGCGGGCGCCGCCGGGCGGCGGCAGTTTCGTCCCGCTCGTCCGGTCCGCCCCGATGATGCCGCCGCCCGACCGCTCCGGGGACACCCTCCTCGTACCGCGACAGTTCATGGGCGGCCCGGATCGACCGTACCGACACTGTCAGCGTCACCGACCGGGTGCGCCGTGCCCTCGATGAGCGCCATGCCGACTTGCTGTCCGTCGCCCCTGCCGGTCGTCGGCGTGACCGTACTGACGTATGCGACCACGCCGCTCGTCCAGCGCTTCGTGATCCTCTACGGAAAGCGCCTGTTCTCCGCGGTCGTCATGAGCGGCGTCCTGCCGTCCGCCTGACCCGCTGGGTACGTGCCGGGTACGTGCCGGGTACGTGATCGGTACCTGCTGGAGTACCGAATCTCGGGATCGCATCGGACGGGGGAACCGGATTGCCTGATTCTGGGAGGGTTGGCCGCGGGCTTCGGGGGCAGGTGCCGCATGGCAGTCAATCGAGCATTGGTGGCGACGTGACGATATCCATGCGGGCTCAGGGCACGTCCGTGGCACCGGCGCGCACGGCATCGTCCGCGCGCGCCGAGCTGGTGGGTGGTCTGCCGTGGATCGAGGACGCGGGCAAGGTGGCGCCCAGGGACGCGCGGTCCTTGTCGAAGGTGTTCTTCGACCGGCTCCAGGTCGTGGAAGAGGGCACGCGCGAGTACCAGTACGCCCGTAACACCTTGATCGAGATGAACCAGAGCCTGGTCCGATTCGCCGCGAGCAGGTTCCGCAACCGCGGCGCCGGCGACATGGAGGACATCGTCCAGGTCGGCACCATCGGCCTGATCAAAGCCATCGACCGCTTCGATCTGTCACGCGAAGTCGAGTTCACCTCCTTCGCCGTCCCCTATATCGTCGGCGAGATCAAGCGGTTCTTCCGCGACACCAGCTGGGCCGTCCACGTCCCCCGCCGTCTGCAGGAACTCCGTGTCGAACTGGCCAGGACCAAAGAGGAGTTGTCGCTCGTCCTGGACCGCCGGCCCACCGTCCGTGAACTCGCCGAGCACCTCGGCCTGAGCGACGAAGAGATCATCGAGGGCCTGGTGGCCTCCAACGGCTATATGGCCGGCTCCCTCGACACCCCCGGCGGGCACGACGACGGATCCGACGACGGCCCCTCCTACGCGGAGAGCCTCGGCGACCGCGACCCCGCCATGGACCTCGTGGAGGACCTCCACGCCCTGGCACCGCTCCTGGAAGAACTGGACGACCGGGACCGCCGCATCCTCCGGATGCGCTTCGGCCAGGAGATGACCCAGTCCCAGATCGGTGTGGAACTGGGCGTCTCCCAGATGCATGTGTCCCGGCTCCTGACCCGCATCCTGACCACGCTCCGCACCGGCATGCTCACCGACGCCTGAGCCGGAAACCAAGCCGAGGGACCTCCCCGCCCGGGACCGCGATGACCCGCGCCCTGGCGGGGAGAGAGATGAATACGAGGGAGACACCGCTGTGCTGATGGCCCACCCCGCGATCCTGCGGAACCTTGTCGAACAGTACGAGACGCTCAAAGCCCTGCACGCGGAGCAGGGTTCGTCCGGGACCTGGCGCCGGCTGGAGGACATCACGTACACGCTGTGTGTCTCCACCGGCACCCGCACGCCGGCGGAAGCCCTCGCCGCGGCGGAACAGCGGCTGAACTCCTCCCTCCCCTCCCCCACCGAAGCGTTGGTGCCCCTGGCCCCGGCGACGGCGCCCGGAATCTGAGGAACGCGCCCGGAGCGAGGACCGGCTGCCCCGGTCGCCGCACCGTGTCCGGCCGGCTCAGCGGGCTAGCTATGAGGTCCCGGTAGGCGGCTTCGTACCTCGTCGCCATCACCGAGGCGTCGAATCTCCGTTCCGCGGCCTCCCTGCACTTGCGAGGATCGCCCGGCACAGCGCGTGAACCGTCGCACGACGGCCCGTCCATCGTTATCGGGATTCGATGACCGACTCGTAGACATGTTCGTACCGCCCTGCCATGAGAGCGCTGTTGAATCTGCTGACGGTCGCTTCCCTGCACTTCTCGGGGTCCAGATGGCGGGACCGTTCCACAGCCGCCGGCAGATCCGCCGGGGAGTCGCAGACGATGCCCGAGACACCGTTGTCCACGATCTCGCCCACGGATCCCCGGTCCAGCGCGACCACAGGTGTTCCGGACGCCATCGCCTCAATCATGACCATGCCGAAAGGCTCGTCCCACGCGATGGGGAATATCAGACAACGCGCTTCGGACAGCAGAGATCTCTTCCGCTCGCCGCCGACCTCCCCCAGCCACTCGACATCGTCGCCCAGCCTGGGCCGGATCTCCGACTCGAAATACTCGATCTCGGCGGGCTCGCCGCACTTCGCCGCTATACGGATTCTCACCCCGGCCGCACGGGCGGCGTCGATCGCGGTATGCATGCCCTTATGAGGGATGCATTGCCCCAGGAAGAGTATCCAGTCCTCCTTCTCCTTCCGGAAGCGGAAGGAGGCGGGATCGATTCCGTTGTGCACCGTCGCGCACCAGTTCATGTCCGGAGCGCTCATACGTTGCGAGGACGAGATGGCCACCAGCCGTACCGAATTCCCCAGCAGGGAGAAGTACTTCCGGTAGTCACCCGCCACCGGCTCGTGCGCCGTCACCACGGTGGGGACCGCCCTCTCTTCGGCCAGCAGGGGCCCCATCAGACTGTGATCGTGGATGACGTCGATTTCCATGGATCTCAGAATGTGCCGCACGGAAGCCGCGTGGACGAGATCCGGCAGGGGCTCGCCGAGCCGTCGCCACTGCGGGAATTCATAGGTCCTGAGATGCTGTGCCTTCGTACCGTTCCGGCCGCTCGACACGAGCGTCACCTGATGGCCCCGGTCGACGAGCCCGTCCACCAGGTATGAGCACATGTACTCGATTCCGCCGTATCCCTCCGGGGGTAGGTCGAACCATGGCGGAGCGATCATCGCGATACGAAGGCGTCGGGACACTGGAATGAACCCCCCATGCGTTGGTCTGCCGTTCGGGACGACCGGTCCCGTCTGCCGTCGCGCCCACACAGCCGGGCGCCGCACCGCCCGGACCTACGGAACAGCCCTCAGCTCACGGAGCGCGGCGTCGGCGACCGCGTCGATACCGGGCACGGTGGCCCTGAGGGACTCCATGATCTTCACGG
This sequence comes from Streptomyces sp. NBC_00872, assembly GCF_045161915.1. Classification (NCBI taxonomy): domain Bacteria; kingdom Bacillati; phylum Actinomycetota; class Actinomycetes; order Kitasatosporales; family Streptomycetaceae; genus Streptomyces; species Streptomyces sp. NBC_00872. Next base: position 1,082,286 of record NZ_CP108806.1, read on the forward strand.
GCCAGGCCTCCCGGTCGAGCACCCGCTTCGCCGCGTCACCCCGGATCCGTGCCCGTTCGTCCTCCGGGAGCCCGAGCACCTGGTCGATCACGCCGGCCAGGTGCGCCGGGTCGTTCGGCATATGAAGGAATCCGTCGATTCCGTCGGCCACTTGCTCCGAGAAGCCGCCGGAGTCCGCGGTGACCAGAACGGCTCCGCCGTGGCGGGCCAGCAGCCGGGCCTCCATGGGGATCAGGCCCCATGGCTCGTTCTCGGCCGAGAGTGAGCAGACCCGGGTCCTCCCCCACTGCAACAGGGACGCCATCAGCTCCCGGTCGAAGGAGGTGATGAAGGTGGCGTCCACCTGCGAGCGCGCGGCGAGCGCGCGGACCTCGGGGAGTTCCGTATCGCTCATGATCACGGGATGCGCACGGCGCCGCGTCCGGGCCGCGGCTCTGATCAGCATGTCATGGCGCTTGTACGGCACACCGCGTCCGAAAGTGACCAACAGGTCCCGGTCCACCGGGACGCCGTGCCGGGTCAGCAGCCCGGACAGCTCGGCGGACGAGCGCCGCCGGTACCAATGGTCCGTCGTGTCAACCCCGTTGCGGGTGGGCACGAATGTGTCCGGGTTCGCACCGTAGTCGGTGATCAGATGCCGCGACATGTAGTGGCTGATCGACCCGAGCCGCACTCCGGGGCTGATCTTCGCCCAGTGCACGGGCAGGGACTCCGCCATCAGCCGGTCGGGGTTCGGCAGGGGCATTTCGTGCGCGAACGCCGTCGCGTGGGACACATACACCGCGGTGATGTCGACGCCGGCCGCCTCGGCCTGCAGCGAGGTATGGACCGGGGCGAAGGCGAACACGGGCTCATGGCAGTAGGCGACGAGGGAGTCGTACCGGGAGGCGAGGTCGATCAGCCGTCCGGCCAACGCGGCCGACGCGATCTGCCAGTTACGCAGTTCTCCCAGGCCGGGATCTCCCCACACCGCGTCGGCCGCCAGTCCGGTGGTGCCGCTGGGGACGACGGAGAAGGTACCTCCTGTTTCCCGGATGCGTTCCCGGTGGTGAGTGGACGATTTCTCGTCGTAGTGAGGATGCGCGGGCAGATAGGCGGGCTCGATGAAGTGCGGGGTCAGCTCCACTCCTTGGTTCGCCAGAGCCCTCTGAACTGCGGGAAGGGCCCCGATCTGCCCGCGTATCGCCGTTCCCACACCACCGACGAATATCTGTACGCCCTCGAACGCCGCGTGCACGAGACCCACCCGCAGACGTCCGCTCGGATTCTTCGTGTGCGTGTGCGTGTGCGTGCGCGTATGTGTATGCGTATGCCCCGCACCGTCGTCCGGCGAGGAACTCATCCTTCACCACCTTGACCTGCTCGGGGTTGATGACCACCGCGACCGCCGGGCCCGGTCCGGAGGTTCACGCCAGAAGGATGGGAGCCAGCCGCCTGGAGAGAGCCAGACTCGTCAGAGAGGGGTTCGCGGATCCCTGCCTGGGGAAGATCGCCGGGCCCACCGCGAAGAGACCGCCGATCTCGATGAACTCCTGGTTCTCGTCGAGCACATCCCCGATGGCCAGCGTGCCTCCCTCGTGTTCCTCGGTCCCCAGCGGGCTCGACCAGGTCACCGGCTGATGGTGGAGGGAAGGACGGTTCTCGGCCCTGAGCGACTCCCGGACGGACCGCAGAGTCCTGCTGGGGGCGGTGAAGCTGAAATCGAAGTCCAACGGCACCCACTTCAGATCGAATTCGGCGCACCACGCGGCCCAGAACTCCCGCAGCTCGTCGCGCTGGGCTTCGACGGTCAGGGAGTCCTGGGTGTCGAGTCCTGTCGAGACCGTCACGGGCCACGGCCACTCCTCCCGCGGCGAACAGGCGACGACGCCCTGCGCGGAACGTATCTGCTCGCCCGTCGCCCACACCTCGAGCCGCAGTTCCCCGGCGTCGGTGAGATCGAGCTGGATGAACAGATTGGAGTGCGACGCGCCGCCTCCCGGCGTGAAGGCGAAGACACCCTCCCGTGCTCGTGAGACGAGCCGCTCCGGCAGGTCCTCGGACTCGAAGGACACATTGAATCCCTGCACGATGTGATCGACAAGCCCCGTCAGACGGTCCCCGGCCGGCTCCCCGTCCTGGTGGAGGGCCTGGATCGCGAGACGGGTGCTCTCCACCGTGCCCGCGGCGAGCACGACCTTCCCCGCCGTGATCCTCTTCTCCTCGCCGCTCCCCCGGTGCCGGACGACAACACCTTCCGCCCTGCCCCCGCCGGTGAGTACGGCGACCGTTTCGAGGTCCGCCGCGATACGTACGCCTCCCTTCCCTCCCGAGTTCCTCGCCGTGGGATCGGGCTCCAGCCAGTGCGAGAGCGGGGAGTACGCCTCCCAGCGCGCGGATCCGGCACCGGCGGGCCGTACCGCCCGAGGCGGGCCGGCGAAACGGAAGTGCCCGACGCGCAGGACGTCGTCCTCCGAAGCCGACGCGGTGGTGGTGGTCACCCGCCGGCTCCACTCCGCCAGATCCGACCGCACACGTGCGTAGAGAGACGCGCCTCCCCGCCAGGAACGCACGAGATCGTCGATCACCGTACGCGGCCAGTCCGCCTCCGTCAGCGCCCAGTCCTCGACCGGCAGCAGCACACCGTGCCAGTAGAGGGACCGGCCGCCGACCCGTCGGCGCAGACCCGACCCCTGGCCGAAATGAGGCTCGGTGGCGGAGTTCCACGGTTGGACGAAATACTCGTCGGACTGCTCGTCGGTCCAGATACGGTCCGCGGAGGGGGCGTCGTTCGCCGCGTACACATGCCGGAGATCGTCGCCCGCACCGGCTTCGACGACCAGCACGTCGCCCGCACCCGCCAGCTCAAGGTGCTTCGCCAGCTCCAGACCCGCGAGACCACCTCCGACAATGAGGATCTCCGCCCGGTCGGACAGCTCGTCCCATGTCCGGGTGAGGTGGGGACCGAGGGACGTCATGTGTTCCATGTGATCGCCTTCCGGTGGAGGGGTGTTCGGCACGCGCGGGGTCCCGTGCGGTCCTGTCGGCCTCAGTGGCGGGCGGTGGGACGGCGGGACGGCTCACGGAAGGGGTTGATCACCCGGTCCCCGGAGCTGTCCCGGAAGCCGCGGCTGCGCCTCAGATCCCGTACGACGGTGACTTTGCGCATCCAGCGATCCGTGCCGTCGTAACGCGCCTGGAAGGTTCCGCGGCCGTGCAGCGCGCGGTAGTTGTCTATGAGCAGCAGGTCGCCCTCCGCGAGACACACGGTCGTGGCACGCCGCGCGAGTTGTGCGGAGAGTGCGTCGAGTGCTTCTCGGGCTCGCGCGTCTCCGGGAAGTGCCTCGGTGTAGGGAACGTCCACGCGCAGATACGGTGACTCGCGCGATCCGAACAGCAAGGGACGCGGCGGTCCGGCCGCTTCCCGCACACCGTCGGCCCTGCGCAGATGTTCGGAGTCCGGCCTGATCAGGAACCGCGGCGAGAAGAGGACATCGAGATCCAGTGCGGAGAAATCGAGATCGGTACCGGTGACGATCGTGTTGGGAACCTTGTCATGGTTCCTGAGACAGAGCAGGGCCAGCGCATCGCACCGTTCATCACTGAAGCAGTCTTCGATGTGGAGTTCCAGATCCGCGTCGCTGCCGTGGCCCGTCTGCTGGTCCTCATGCCCTCGTATGGGCAAGACGTCATTGAATATCCGACCGTCCTGGAGGCTGGACCAGCCAATGGCCTCGCCCAGTTGCGAAGCGGTCAGAACCAGCCAGAAATCCTGACGGAGAGTGGCGTCCCGATCGCGTTCCCTCCAGTGCCCGGGAGTCGGGCAACCGGCTCCGCCCACGGGTCCGTTACGGATGACGAGCGCCGCGACCGATTCGGCGTACCTCATCTCGCCCACCGCGTCGAGGAGTTCGGCCGGCAGCCTGGATCCGTAGTGGGTGACCCTTCGTAAGAAACCCGGATCGTCGGCTGTCGCGAACTGTTCATGCAGAGTGTCCAGCAGATCGGCACATTCCCGTGACGCTTTCCCGGAGAGTGACAGCTCCCGCAGGCCATGTGGTGCCCGGACCATGTCCTCCACGCTTCGCACTACCGTCTCCTCGCTAACTCGGCCCGACATGCTTCGCATCGTTATCGGTCCCGTCGGCCTCGTTCACCATTTCCCGGAAGAGCCTCCTCCAGGGTTCTGGATCGAACGACCGCAGAACGTGTTCCTTGTCCCGCCTCAGATCTTCCCGGACCCCGGGATCACCGCGACGGTTCTTCTCCATCAGGTCGAACAGCTCGACGGCCGCCGCCGGTATGTCCTTACCGCCCGACACCCTGACGCAACTGCTTCGCGTTCCGTAGATGTCCTCGAAGCAGGCATAGTCGGTGATGGCGCAAGGAACCTCCGCGACGGCCGCCAGGGCCGGCCCGAGCCCGACGCTCTCGACATCGGAGGTGTTCGGAGTGAACAGCACGGCACCCCCGCCGGCCCGGCACATCCGAAGCAGGTCGATCTCATCCGGACGCCATTGGCCCATGGCACCCTGATGACTCGACAGCGGGACCCCGTCCAGAAAGACCACATCGTCCTGTACGCCCAGCTCCTGGACGAGAGAGACCACCTTCTGGGCATAGGACGGATCCTCGTCGAGGCTGCCGAATACCAGAAGACAGGGCACGGGGGTCCGCCGCTCCTCGCAGAGCCGCTTGATCTCCGCGAACATCGACACCGATATCTCCACCCCCTTCACCTGGAACACCCTCACGTTTCACCTCAGACGGTGTCCAACGCGCTCAACTCTCCCGATCTGCTCGCCCCGCGGACCTTGGAACGGGTCCGCCGGGCCATCGACGAGCTGGACTACCGCCCTCACCCGGCCGCCCGGCTGTTGCGCTCCCGCCACAGCCGGCTGATCGGATTAGGCATTCGGTCCACGCCCAGCGGGTTATCGGGCCCCTCCGCAGAAAGCTTCCTGCATGGGCTGTCGGACTCGGCCGGCCAGGCCGGATACCGCGTACTGCTCTTCCCCGCGCCGGCCGACACGGCCAACGACCCCGAGCGTTACGCCGAGTTGATACGCGAACGTTCGGTGGACGCCTTCGTCCTGACCGACACCTACCGTGGTGACCGCCGGTCCGCCCTGCTGAGCAGGCACGGCGTCCCCTTCGTGGTGTCCGGCCGCTCCTGGCCCTCCCGTGCGGCCGGGGACCGGGTGGACGTCGACGGTGCCCGTGGCACGGCGACCGCCGTCGATCATCTCGTCGCTTCCGGACATCGCAGGATCGCGTTCCTCGGGTGGCCGCGCGGGGCCGGCGCGCTTCCGGCCGGTCCGTCGGTTTCACCGGACCGGCTACGGGTGGGTAGCAGGACCTCATCGGGCTGCCCGAACGTGCCGGGAATTCGGTCGATTCATCTCGGTCCGGCTTCATGGAGGCCGTGCGGACGCCGCGGATTTCTTGTGTGTCCTGGTCCGACAAGGCCCGGCACGGCACAATACCTTCGGCGGTCCGGTGTGCCGCGATGTCCGCGGCCGGCCGACCATGCCGACGCCATGGATTCACGTCGTCCCTCACACAGGACTTCACGGCCGAACTCCCGCGTCCGTCCGGGCGACGACCGTCCCGAAGCCGCGATCACCGACGCGGCCGACAGGTCCGCACACATGTGGCAAAGCCCAAAAATCCCACACATCACCTCCACTCCCTGTTTCTTCCGCGTGGCCCTGCTCACCGTTTCGATGGTCTTTCCGGCCCGTCGTGGGCAGCCGGCGGCACCGGCAAGGCGGCGGAAGAGGCATGCCATGTCTCCATAGCACCGGGCAAAAGTACGAGATAGTCCACACTGTTCCTTGCGTAAGGGGTACTGGTGAGCGCTGTCGATCGAACAGAAAAAGTCGCGTATGACGATCCGGCCGACTTGATGGCTCTCTACACGAAGGAAATTCAGAAATCACTCGTCGAGCTGGTTCCCATCGCCTCCCTGCTGGAAGCGGATTCTCCTCGCGGATTAGGCGAGAACAGCAGACATGTACAGATACTGGCCGAGACGGAGTCTCCGCTGCCGCCGATCATCGTGCACCGCGGCACGATGAGAGTCATCGACGGTATGCATCGCGTCCGCGCGGCCCAGCTCCGAGGAGAGGACCGTATTCCCGCCCACTTCTACGAGGGGCGCGATGAGGATGTCTTCCTTCTTTCCGTCGCGGTGAACATGGCGCATGGCCTTCCGCTGTCGCTGACGGATCGCACGGCGGCCGCGGAGAGAATCTTCGGATTCCATCCGCAATGGTCCGACCGGGCGGTCGCGCTCGTCGCCGGTATCTCGGCGAAGAAGGCGTCGGAGATTCGCGACCGGCTTGCCGGGAGCGCGAAAGCGGTCCCCTGCAGAGTGGGGCGTGACGGCCGGTCCAGGCCGCTCAACGGCGCGAAGGGCCGCGAACGGGCAAGCGCGCTGATCAAGCAGGATCCCGAGGCGTCTCTCCGCCAGATCGCGAAGGCGGCCGGTATCTCACCGGCGACAGCGGCGGATGTACGGGACCGCCTGCGGCGCGGTGTCGCGCCTGTCCCCCAGAAACAACGGGAGACCAAGGAGAAGAGCCGGCGTTCGGGTTCCGCCGTGTTGCACAACGATCCCGCCTACGGCGAGAAGGCCAAGTCCGTCGCCCAGTTGATCTCGATATCCGACAGACTCCGCAAGAATCCGTCGCTGCGCTTCAACGATGTGGGGCGGACCGTTCTACGTATGCTGGACGCGTGTGCCGTCGCCGCCCGCGACAAACATCGGATCGTCGAAGCGCTGCCGCCCCACTGTCGCGGCCCGATAGCCGAACTCGTTCATGGCTACGCGGAGATCTGGCGGTCGCTGGGAGAGGAACTGGAGCACGCCAAGTACCAGGACACACATCACCCGGAGTCGCCGGCGGACAACCCGCGAGCGATGTGAGGAGAAAAGATGACAGCGGGACCGTTCTATATAGTCCTGGCGTGCGACGAAGCCTATCTACGACCGACCGCGGTCACCATCCGATCGATCACCGCACAGCCGTGGAGTTCACCACCGACGATCATGGTGATGCATTCTGGGCTGCCGGACAACCGCGTTGCCATGTTGCGGAATTGGGTGGGTCCGGTCGAAATGGTGCGGGTGGCGCCCATCAAAGGATCGGGGCGCGCGGTGGGCGCGAGGGGCGCTCGGCATGTGTCGGAGGCCATGTATCTGAAGATCGCCGTGCCGGACCACTCTCCCGGCGACGCCGAGAAGGTTCTCTACCTCGATTCGGACACCCTCGTGACCGGTCCCGTGGAGGAGCTGTTCACGACGGATCTCGCCGGGAAGTGCCTCGGTGCCGTGCAGGATCGTTTCGTCAACGGAACGCATCTTCCTGAGATCGAGAGATCGGATACCGGTTACTTCAACTCCGGCGTGCTGCTCTTCGATGTCGAGGCCGCCAGGAGACATGGGCTGGGGGAACGGACCCTCGCCTACGCGGAGCGGAAGTACGGCACATTGCCGTACCCGGACCAAGACGCGCTCAATGTCGCCGCCGCCGACTGCTGGACCCCCCTGGAAAGCCGCTGGAACCGAATGCTCGGGGAAGGCATAAAGGCCCGTGGTAGCGCGGAACAGCACAACGAGATGTCGGGCGCCCGCATCATCCATCTGCCCGGTCCGACCAAGCCCTGGTCCGACGATTTTCCGGCCGGCCCGATTCTGGACGAGTACATGAAGCACTCCGCCTCGATTCCCGACCCGAAGCGCTGACGGCACGGGTCATCGCGCGCTCAAGCGCCGACCCACCCGGCTCGGCAGTTACAGCTCCATGGATCCCGCGAGGTCTCCGATCTCTTGAAGCTGCCTCTCGGTGAGATCACGCACATCCCAGATGAGCTCGGCTACGCCGGCAACGGATGGTTTCGCATTCGAGGACACAGCGGGCAGAGCGACGCCGGTCAATGCCGCCAGGTCGTCGGAGGGGACATCGAGAACGGCGCAGAAGTCCGCGAGAAGGTCAGCGGTCAGGGGGATGGTGCCACGCCCTACCTCTCCGTAGGTGGCAGCCGACCAGTAGCGGTCCGTGACCAAAAGGAACGTCTTGGCCATGGCTGTCCAGCCGAGGTTGCGGTTGCGGACCAGGCGCACGAGCACAGCGCCAGGACCATCCGGATACTGCTCGTACGCCAGCGGTCCGCGAACGGGCCGCGCACGCTCCTCCCTCGGCATTGACGCCACGAACCGGCGCAAGACGTTCCTTTGTTCCGGCGGCAGGGCAACGGCGCGCCGGACCAGATGGGGAACGTGCCATCCGGCCTTGGGATCAGCAGGAGCAAGATCGTCGGGTATGTCGGCACCTGCGATCACGAAGAGGTCTGATGTGTGCAGCCCAAGGACGGGCGCGAGCCGCCGCAGCAGGCATGGGCTCGGCTCACCGCCCCTTGACACGCTCAGGAGTTCGGACTCGGCAACGTCAGCCGACCGGCCCAGCACACCGATATCCAACTGCCTGCGCTCGGCCAGCCGCTCCAGCAGCACTCCGAAGCCCCCACCTTCAGCCATCCGAGCAGAGTAGCCGTGCTGTCTCGGGAGATTGGTGCCGCCTCGGCGGACGATCCCGAGCGGGGGCACTGCCGAGTACGAGGCGGCGACTCAGGGCAGGTTCACCACGGGAGGTGCCCCGACCGGTCGACGAACTGTCCCGTACGGGCCGATCGTCGCGAGGGTCTCGATGGACTGTGGGGGGGGGCAGGCAGGTGGGTTCGGACACGATCGTTGCCATGGCAGCGACAGTCATCGCGCTCGCGGCACTCTGGGTCAGTTACGTACAGACCAGAGCCGTACGGTCACACAACCACCAGTCCATAAGGCCCTTGCTGGTGATGCGACGCGTCAAGGGGCACGAAGAACGCAAGACGGGCATCTTGCTCATCAACGCCGGACTTGGGCCGGCCATCGTGACCAACTCTGTGGTGCGGTTGGACGGAGAACACATCGGCCAGTGGAACTACCACACGCAAGAACGCGTCGCGGCATCACTGCCCGTGCGGCCCAATGCCTACTCCCTGCGCCCGGGTGCCGTGGTCCTTGCCGGGCAGTCCGCCTTCTTGCTGCATCTTGACGAGTTCAGCGAAGACCAGCACGGCCGGTTCTGGGAACTCATCACCCGGCGCCTGGTGATCGAGATTCGATACGAGTCGCTCTACGGCGGTGAGAACTTCAAGGCCGCGCCGCCCCTGTTCTGATGTGGTCAGGGAACCGGGGTCTTCCGCCCAAGGCCCCTGTCCGCTGAGGGATTGCGTCCCGGAACCGGCCATCGCATGCTGAAGGTTGGGGTATCAGGAGCCGGGGGGACCTGTGGGAGAGACTTCGGTGTGGGCACAACGCAGGGTGTCGACGAGTGCCCGCACCTTACGTCTCCCCAGAGTCCTTCTCGGTCTCGTCTTCGCCGATCTGATCTGGGAGATTGTCAAAGCCAATCTCGCCGAGGAAGACCGCGGCACATGGCCCTGGCGCTTCACCCTGCTCGACGCTTCCACGTGTGCGGCCATTGTCGCCTTGTTGACCGGCATCATCGTGACCCGGGCCCAGTTGTCCCAGACTCTCCAGCCGGTGCTGAGCTGGTCGGGCAGCGTGGGCGGGAGCCGTATGATCGCGGATTCGCGGCGAACGGTCGTCCTGGTCAACGCCGGTGGGGGACGATCCGTGGTCCGTTCCGTGTCCTACCGGATGCGAGCCTCTCCTCAGTACACGGGGCGAGCGGACCTCCCATCCGGATGGATGTCCTGGCACACGGCTGTCGACGGCATCAAGGCCCTCGGCCTCGACTGGGACCAGGACTTCTTCCTTCTCCACCTCGGTTCCGGCGCGGCCGTACCCATGACGGCCAGTTCGCGGGAGGGGCTGGAACTGCTCGCGTTGGGCCCCAGAGCATTCGAGCTGCTGTCCGTACTCGATATCAGGGTTCAGGTCACCGACTCCCTGGGGGACGTATACGAACGGGACCTGCAGTGCATTCGTCCACGGCCCGCCCCCTCCCCTTCCCCCGGCTGAGTACCGCACCCGGAGCTCGTCATCCACCGGCAAGCGCCTGATCCCGCCCGGCCGCGAACTCCTGGACCAGGCGGTGCAAGCGGTAGTGGCCGGCGGCGGGCTCCTGGAGGAGATTGGCGTCGGCGAGGCTCTCCAGGAGCGTCTCGGCCTCGCGGGGTGTGATGCCGGCGAGGAGCGCGGCGGCCTGACCGTCGATGTCATGTCCTTGGCGCCGCCCGAGGAGGCACAGCATCCGTTGCTGGGCGTCGGACAGGCGTACGTACGAGAGCTGGAGGGACCGGGCGACGCCATAGGCGCCGAGGGGATCCCCCGACGCCAGGCTCTCTGCCAGATGGCTCAGGTCCCAGCCCGGACGGGCGCGCAGCCGGGCGCCGGCGAGTGTGAGAGCCAGCGGCAGTCCTCCGCAGTGCCGGACGACCGACTCGAGCAGCTGGACCGGCTCGGCTCCTACGCGGCGCGGGCCGACGACGGCCTTGAACAGCTGGACGGCCTCGTCCTGTGCCAGGACGTCCAGGGTCAGCAGTCGCGCGTGGTCCAGACGGGCCAGCCGGCGACGGCTGGTGACGATGACCCGGCAGCCGGACCCGGCCGGCAGCAGCGGCCGGACCTGTGCCTCGTCGGCGGCGTCATCCAGCACCAGCAGTATCCGCCGGTCCCGCGTCAGGCCGCGGAACAGCGCCGCGCGAGCGCCCTCGGTCGACGGCAGTCCAGCGCCGGGGACGCCGAGCGACCGCAGGATGAGTTCCAGCGCGGTCGCCGGCTCGACCGGGGACTCGGACTGGGCGAATCCCCGGAGGTCGACGAAGAGCTGCCCGTCCGGGAAGCGGGGAGCGAGCTGATGGGCGAGACGCACCGCGAAGGCGGTCTTGCCCACGCCCGCCATCCCGTCCACGACACAGACCCGCGCGCCGACCATCGCGTGGGTCGCCTGCCGGGTCTCCGCGGCGGGCAGGTCACGCAGTTGGCTCAGCTGCTTCTGACGGCCGACGAAGTGGCAGGTTTCCAGGGGAAGTTCGGCGGGAACGGCACCGGTCGCCGCCGTGGTCGTGGAGCGCGGGGGCAGGTCCAGCACCGGGTCGCTGGTGAGGATCTGCCGGTGCAGGCACCGGAGTTCCGGCCCGACGGCGATACCCAGTTCGTTCCGCAGCCGTTCACTGACCTGCTGGAACGCGTCGAGTGCTTCGGCCTGCCGCCCCTGCCGGTAGAGTGCCAGCATCAGCTGCGCCCAGAAGCGCTCCCGCCACGGGCACGCCCTTACCACGTCCTGGAGTTCGGCGATCACCTCGCGGTGCGCCCCGCGTGCCAGATCAAGGTGGATGCGCTGCTCCAGGGCGCTGTAGCGGCGCTCGGCGAGGCCCGGGACGAAGTCGCGGTGCAGGGAGTCGGAGGGTACGTTCGACAGGGCGGGCCCGTTCCACAGGCCCAGCGCCTCGCGCAGCAGCGCGCTCTCCCGTCCCTGGTCGCCTTCGGCGCCCATGCGCTGGGCCGTCGCCAGCGTGCTGTGGAAACGCAGCAGGTCCAGCTGGGATTCGTCGGCGTGCACGAGATATCCGCCCGAAAGGGTCCGGATCGGCTCCGACCGCTCGTCGGAAGACTGGCGCAGGACCCGGCGTAATCGCATGACGTACGAGCGGAGCGTGGTGTGCGCGCCCGTGGGAGGGTTCTCACCCCACAGGTGTGCGACCAATTCGTCAGCCGAAACCATCTGATTGGCCTGTAGGAGCATCGAGGCCAGCAAGATCCGTAACTTCGCGGCCGGTACGGGAACTTCCCTTCCGCCGTGCAGCACGCGCAGCGGCCCGAGTAAATGGAACTTCGGGCCTTCCGCCTGTTTTGCCATATCGCGTCCCCATCTCGCGTCCCGTCGAAGCATCGCTGTGGTCACTGCGTACAGCACGGAGCGGACATCCCGCACCAATTGGGCGTTCCGGCGGCTTCTATGGTGCCAGCCACACGCGCCACCGTCCAGCCACGCAGGCGCCACAACCACCTGAGATTCTTCCTGGGTTCAGTGATCGCCGGTCGGTGCAAGTCCGTTTGCGGCCATACCCGGACCGTAATGACGACTTGGCCGGGAATCGCTGCAAGTACTTCTGGAAAATGGCGCACGAATCGAAGGGGGGCGCGCGTGTACGACTCATTCGCGCTGGTCGAGGAGATATCCGGCTGGCTCTCGAAACCGGCCGACGAAGTGGACCGGAGATTCACGGGAAAGGAACGTGACAGAATACTGGCGGCAGTCAATGAGCTGAATGACGAAGCACTGTCCGGAAATCCGGAGAGCTTCTATCACCAGCAGCTCCTGCTGTCCCGCCTCCACCATCTGATCCTGCGGATCCCGGATGCTCCGACGGCGGAGGGCTCGCTCGCGGTCCATGAGGTGACCGGGCTGCTGGAGCGGGCGACGCTGCGCGGTGAGGACCGTCAGCTGGACGCCGCCCTGCTGGCGGACCTGCCGTCCGAGCCAGGTCAGTTCCTGTCCTGGCTCAAGGAACAGGCGCGGGCGCACCGTGTCTTCAAACATCCGTACTACATGGATTTCATCCGCAACCACGCCACCGAGGCGGATGTCCGCACCTACATGATCCAGGAGTCCGTGGTCGACGGCCGGTTCGACGACCTGCTGGCGTTGATGCAGGTGGGGACGAGCGGCCCGGCGAAGATGGAGATCGCGGCCAACTTCTGGGACGAGATGGGGAACGGCAAGCCCGCGGAAGTCCACACCCATCTCTTCAACCAGATCTTCGACGTGTTCAAGGTTTCCGAGAAGGAGTTGGAGGAGTCGCTGACCGGCACCGCCCTCCTGAGCGGAAATCTCGCCGTGCTGCTGAGCCGGTATCGGCACCGGTACCCGGAGGCCGTCGGTTTCCTGGGCATGACCGAATGGCTGGTACCGGACCGTTTCGTCCAGGTGGTGAGCGCGTGGGAGCGCCTCGGTCTGCCGGACGTGGGAATCGTCTATCACCGGCTGCACATCACTGTCGACGCCCAGCACGCGGCGGGCTGGTTCCACAACATCGTGAAGCCGTCGGCGCCCTCGGAATTCATGCGGCTCGGTATCGCCCGCGGGGCACTGTGGCGGCTCAACAGCTCGGCGCGCTATCTCGACGAGCGGCTGGCCGAGGTGTCGGAACGCCTTTCGGGTGAGAAGGCGGAGCAGAGCGCCGTCGTGCACTGAGGCGCCGGCCGAACCAGACCGGAATCCTTCGGCAGTTCCACCGGAATCCCGGAGGTTTCCACCGGAATCCCGGAAGTCACGGAAGTCCCGGAATCTCCGGAAGCCTCTGGAAAGACCCTCGGAAACAAGCCCCATGGAAGGAAGAGCGATCCTTATGCCACTGACTGCCCAGCGTTTTTCGGTTATCGAGACCCCGGCGGTCCAGCAGAACGTGCTGGACAGTTACGACAACTGCCCGGTCGACGAGTACATGGGCAACGGCACCCGGTACAAGCGGTTCTCGCAGTACCGCATGAGCTTCACGGAGGACGCCGGCTGGACCTTCTCGCTCCTGCCGCACCGGGATTACACCACGTACAAGAAGTTCAACAACGTCGCCGGTGGTATCCGCCGGGGCTACCTGCCCATCGAGGTGGACTTCACGCCGCTCATCCGGGCCGGAGCCGAGGGCTTTCCCCTGGACACCCAGGACGACTGGCAGATCAATGTGCACCAGAACCGCACCCGGGCGACCGGCGACAAGTCCGGTCCGCTGACCCCGGAGGGCGTGCACCACGACGGCCACGAGTTCGTCATGATCGCTGTCCTGCGGCGCAACAACGTCGGCGGCGGCCTGACCCGGCTGTGGGAGCCCGGCGCGGAGGAGCCGTTCTGGAGCGGGACCCTGGAGGCCGGGCAGGCCGTGCTGCTGGACGACCGGGCCATCGCCCACGATGTCACCGACGTGCTCTCGGGCGACGGTGGTCCCGGGCACCGTGACATCGTTATCGTCGCCTTCTCCCGCTGGAGTGAGAAGTGGTACGGCGACGACCACGACGAGGCCGCCCTGAACAACGCGCCCGAGCCGTCGGCGATGTAGGGCGGCGCGCGGGGCCGGACCGCTCGGCGCGGTACTCCTCCTGGCTGTACCGCGCCCGGAGGAGTACCGCGCCCGAGACCGGACCGCCCGAGACCGGACCGCTCGGGGCCGCACCGCCTGGGGCCGTACGCCGCACGCCTGTCACACATCGGCGTACGGCCCGCACGGCCGGGCGACAGCCGGCCGGACACGTCACGACTCCCGGAAGCAGGTGGCACGTGCACGACTTCGTGAAGTACCAGGCCCTGGGCAACGACTACCTGGTCATCGATCCCCTGCGGATCGACCTGCTCGGTCTGCCGTCCACACCCCGGGCCGCGCGGCTGCTGTGCGACCGGCACTTCGGCGTGGGCGCCGACGGGGTGCTGCTGGGACCGGTCGGCCCCGTGCGGGCCGGTGAGCCGGTTGTCCTGCGCATCTTCAACTCCGACGGCACCGTCTGCGGCAGGAGCGCCAACGGACTGCGCATCTTCGCGCTCCACCTGTCCCAATACCACCGGGGGGGACGGGAGTTCGTCATCCGCACCCTCGCCGGTGACACCTCGGTGCGGATCGAGGACCTCGACGCGGGCATCGTGCGGGCGGACCTGGGGCGGCCCAGCTTCGAGGCCGCTGACGTTCCCGCTCCGGGACTGACGGGACGGGTCCTCGACCGGCCGCTGGAGGTGGCCGGCCGACAGTTCCGGGTGAGCTGTCTGAACAACGGCAACCCGCACACCGTCGTCCCGCTGCCCGAGGTGTCCGCCGCGTTCGCACAGGAGTGGGGCCCCCTGATCGCGGGCCATCCGGCCTTCCCCGAACGCACGAACGTGCAGTTCATGCGGGTTGTCGACCGCCGGACGGTGGAGATCGAGATCTGGGAGCGCGGCGCCGGCTACACCCTGGCCTCCGGAAGCAGCGCCTGCGCCTCGGTCGGCGCGGCCCATGCTCTGGGCCTGGTCGACCGCTCGGTACGGGTGCTCATGCCCGGTGGAGTCGTGGAGACGGGCATCGACGCCCAGGGCGGGGTCACCCTGTCCGGCCCTGTCGAGCAGGTGGCGGCGGGAACCCTCGCACCACGGTTCCGCGCCCGTCTCGGCGTGACCACCGCGCACACCGTGAGCGCCGTGAGCGCCGTGCCGGATGTACCGGATGTATCGGATGGGGAGCCCGGCAGGACGGCCGCCGGTGTCACGGCGGGGCACAAGGCCACGGGTGTCGCGGCGGGCCACGGGACCGAGGCATGACGCCCGTCGGCGCCGGAACCCCGGCGAGGTCGGTCTACTCCATAGCCCGTTGGACGTTCGTCGACTCGGCGGGCCGCTACGACATCGACCTCGGCAACAGCTACGTACCGAGCCGCGTCCTGTCCGATCTGACGGTCCCCGCCGGCCTCAGGCTCGACTACGGCACCGACCGGGGCACACCGGAACTGCGCGGCCGGATCGCCGGGCTGTACGGCGGGCGGCCCGAGTCGGTCACGGTCACCCACGGCGCGCAGGAGGCGCTGTTCCTGCTGTTCGACGTACTGCTGCGGCCCGGCGACCAGGTGATCGCGTTCAACCCCGGCTGGCAGCCGCTCCTGGACCTGCCGCCCCGGCACGGCGCGCGGGTGACGGTCCTGCCGTACGGTCCTGACCTGGCCGTCGACGCCGCCGCCGTGGCCGCCGCGGCCGATGACCGTCTGCGGCTGATCGCGCTGAACTCGCCCTGCAATCCCACCGGCCGGCGGGTCGGCGAGCGGGAGGTGCGCGCGCTGGCCGCCCTGGCGGCGGAGCGGGACGCCTATCTGCTGGTCGACGAGGAGTACGCGATCGACCTGTCGCGTTCCCCGGCCGTCGGCCGGGACCGGGTGATCTCGGTCTCCGGCCTGTCCAAGACGTACGGCCTGCCGGGGCTGCGCACCGGCTGGATGTACGGCGCGCCGGAGGTGGCGGAGGCGTGCGCGGAACGGAAGTTCCTCACCTCGATCGCCAACTCCGTGCTGTGCGAGGCCCTGGCCTGCTCGGCGCTGGACCGCCACGAGGACTACGTACGGGAGTACCACCGGCTGTGCGCCCCGGGCCTGCGGCTCGTGGAGGAGTGGGCGGCCCGCCACCCCGACGCCGTGCGTCTGGTGCCGCCGGACGGTACGCCCTTCGCATGGGTACAACTGCGCACCGGCGAGGACTCGTTGACGCTGTGCCGCCGGGCGCTGGAGGCCGGCCTGCTGCTGACCCCCGGGGAGACCATGGGCTCCGGGGAAGGCTTCCGGCTCGGCTTCGCCCGTGACACCGACACGGTGAAGGAGGGCCTGCGGCGGCTCGACACCGTACTGCTCCCGGACCGGGGACGGCTGCCGGACCCGGGACGGCTGCCGCACGCGGAACCGCTGCCGGACGGGCCGTCGTCCGGCCCGTCCGGTGAGTGAGGACGCTCCCCCGGTCGTGCCGGCGCTCCTCCGGTCGTGCGGGGGCTCCTCCGGTCGTGCGGGGGCTCCCCGTTCCCTGGTCAGGGCGCTCCGGTCGTGCGGGCGCTCTCCCCTTCCCTGGTCAGGGCGCTCCGGTCCCCGGTCAGGACTTCGCGGGCTGTCCGGCCTCCGCCTCCTCGGCCTCCTCTGCCCGTAGCGGCTCGCCCCCCGTCGTGTCCGGCGCCGACCGCGCCGGACGCGACGGCGCGGTGCGGGTCAGCAGCACACCACTGACGATCAGCAGCGCGCCCACCACGGTGTTCCATCCCAGCGACTCGTCGAGGAAGAACACCCCGACGATCGCCGCCCACAGCGGGGTCAGATACGCGACCGTGGAGGCGACCGTCGAACCGACAGCGCGGATGACCGACAGGTTCCACATGTACGCGAGCCCCGTGCCCACGGCACCGAGCACCACCATGGCGGCCATCGGGCCCACTCCGCCCCAGTGCGGCGCACCGCCCAGCAGCGGTGCGAACAAGGCGAGTTCGACGGCACCCCAGCTGACCTGGATGGCGGTGAGGGTGATCGCGGGTATGTCTCCGCCGGACAGGAACCTGCGGGTGTAGGTGTAGCCGAGCCCGTACGAGGCGGTGGCGACCAGGCAGATCAGACTCCCCTTCATCAGCGAGTCCTGGCCGCCGGACCACACGCCGAGCACCACCAGAGCGCCGCACAAGCCCGTGCCGATGCCGATCAGCCGGCGGAAGGTCGGCTTCTCGTCCGGGAGCATGACCAGCACCCAGACGAGTGTGAACAGGGGGATGGTGGAGTTCCACACTCCGGCCGTGACCGAGCTGATGTGCTGCTCGCCCCAGGCGAACAGGGTGAAGGGCAGGGCGTTGAGCACCGTACCCACCACCAGGGCGTGGCCCCAGACGCGCCGGTCGCGCGGCACCGCGAGGCGTCGTACCAGCACCAGGGCCCACAGCACCAGGGCACCGAAGAAGCAGCGCCAGAAGGCGACCCAGCCGGGTTCGATCCCGGCTTCGACACCGATCTTGATGAGCGCGAACCCGGACCCCCAGATCATGGAACAGATGAGGAACTGGGGTACCCACGCCTTGGCCGGCGTGGTGGTCAACGCGTCTACGGAGTTTGCCACTCTGGGTCCTTTCGGGTTTCCGGGTGTGCCGAGGGGCGGAACTGGGCCCCCGCTCAGGACACTTCGGCGCTGTGCCCGGCTGCTGCGGCGGCGAAGGCGCGCACCAGGGCGTGGGGGCGAGAGGTGTCGTCGGCCAGTTCGGGTTGGAACAGGGTGGACAGAAAGAAGCGGTGCCCCGGCAGTTCGGCCATCCGAGGGTGGCCGTCGTCGTCATGACCGGTGAAGCGCAGCCCGTGGTCGCTCAGGATGCCCGCGTACCGGGGGTCCGGGGCGTGGGTGCACTGGTAGCGCTCCACGGTGGTACGGGCGCCGAGCGCCGCCTCGGCCAGTGAGCCGGGCTCGACATGGACGATCGCCTCGTGGCCCGCGAGATCGTGCGGCAGCGGGACGATCAGCGGGAGCCCGCCGCCGGGGGAGTTCTCCGCGTGCGACGCGTCGTCCATCGCGCACACATGGCGGGCGAACTCCAGGAGGACGTGCGGGAATCCGCCGCAGGTCGCCAGCAACGGGATGTTCCGTTCACGCGCGGTGCGCACCGCGGTCAGCGCTCCCGCCTCGCTGCGGTACGGGCTGCCCGGCACCAGCCAGATTCCGTCGAACCCGGCCAGTTCCCTGGGGCCGTGGACCTGCGCGGTCGACACCCAGTAGGCGTCCACCAGCAGCCGTTCACGGCGCCAGAGCGCTTCGAGCACGGGCGCGTAACGGGTGTGCGCGGGCACCCCCATGGACCGCTCGCCGACAAGCGCGATCCGCGCGGGCCGTACGCCCGAGGGGTGTGTGCCCGTGGGGTCGGGGCCGGCTTGAGGAAGCGGGGCGATGGTGGTGGGCACGCCGAAATCGTCCAGTGGATGCGAGAAAAGCGCAAACGATCGCTTCTTATTCCCTGATAAGCGATGCTGATGTGGTGGATCCGCGACTGCTCCAGACGTTCTCGTCCGTCATCACGCACGGCTCCTTCTCCGGCGCCGCCCGGGAGCTGGGCTATACGCAGTCCGCGGTGTCCCAGCAGATAGCCGCGCTGGAAGGGGAGTTGGGCGTCGAGCTGGTCCGCCGACGGCCGGTCGGCCCGACAGAGGCGGGTGCGCGGCTGCTGGAACACACCGCCCCGATCCTGCTGCGCATCAACGCGGCCCGCGCGGAGGTCCAGCGCATGAAGGGCGGCCCTACCGGTCGACTGACCGTCGGCGTATGCCCGTTGGCGGCCACGGCGGACGCGCTGCGGATCGTCGGCGAGGCGGCACGGCGGGCCGGGGTGTACGAGTTCACCGTGCGTACGCTGCACCGGCAGGCGGTCGCCGAGGGCGTTGCCACCGGCATCCTGGACCTGGGCCTGGCCGACGGCTTCGCCCTGCCCGAAGACCCGCTACGACTGCCCCGGGTGGCCGGGCTGCGCGCCGTACCGGTCCACCGCGAGGAAGTGGTCGTGGCCCTGCCGCCCTCCCACCCGCTGGCACACCGAACGGGTCTGCGGCTGGCGGATCTGGTGGAGGCCCGCTGGATCGACGCACCGGGCGTGAGCGCCCCCCTGCCGGACCTCCGCGCCGCGGTCGGCGACGGGCCGCTGCTGCGGGTGGCCCTGCGCTACGACGGCCTCGACGTACGCACCTACACCGAACTCCTCGCCGGCGGCCAGGGTCTGGGCCTGCTCCCACGCTTCGCCCTCACCGGCCGCCAGGACCTGGTCGGAGTCCCCCTGACGACCCCGGAACTCTCCCACCGCGTCGAAGCCCTGCGCCTCGCGGGCGGCCCCCCGGTGGTGGACGACCTGGTGGCCTCGCTCACGGCGGGGGCGGGGGCGGCGGGGAGGTAGAGCCGGGGTGTCCCGGCATCAGCAACCCGCAGCGCGGCGGTCACCAGCTCCATGGCCCAGGGCGCCGGAAACGTCCACGGTCTCATCGGCACCGGCGGCTGCCCGGACCAGCCGGTCTCGGACCGCTCGGGCGTGTACGTCTGGGCCTGGGACGGCTCAGGACCCTCTCCGGCCGCGCCCAGCGACCCCACGTGCAGGACGTCGTCACCCAAGCCGGCGGCCACTTCGAAGACCCTAGGGACCCGCGTGCACCTGGCAGGCCCACAGGCTCGGGGTCCGCGGATACGTGGCGCGCAGGGCACAGACGGCGCGGTGCAGGGCCTCGGCCGTGCGAACGACGTCGAGTGAGCCGTCGCCGGTGTTCAGGGCTTCGTACACACTGAGCGCGACCTCGGCCCCGATCGCGTCGTCGACGTGCCACAGCGAGCCGACCACGTGGGGGAAGCCCGCCATCTGGAAGGCGCTGACGATGTGGACGGCCTCGTCGGCGAGTTCGGGGCTGGTGCGCAGGGTGTCACAGGCGGAGAGATAGGCGAGCCGGACCGACGGCAGCCGGAGCCGGGCCAGATCTCGGAGGGTCAGCGGGCGTTCGGTGTGGTCGTGCAGGACGAGCCGACTGCCGGATGGGCGCTCCAGGTCGCCCAGGGCGTGGCAGGCGAAGTGCGCGTAGGCGTGGCGATGCAGGGCGGAGACGACCGCGGAGTGGGTGGCGGAGGTGTCCGCCAACAGTGCGGCGCCCGGGAGCAGACGGGCCAGATGCTCGGCTTCGCGGCGTGCGCCCGGGAGCGGGGCCTGTCCGGTGGCCTGCGCGACGCTTACGACGAGTGTTCCGGTGCCCGCCGGGCGGGCGGCGCGCCGGCGGGCGTGGTGCAGGGCCCGCAGTGTCGGTGTGTACGAGGAGACCACACGGTCCAGGGCGCCGGGGGCACCGCCGGTGGGGGCTGCCGCATGGAGGGGCAGCGTACCGAGGAGGCCGCCGGGCGACCACCACAGGCGGGTTGCCGCGGGGAGACGGTCGAGGACCGGGCCGGTGACCGCCTGCCACAGCCAGGCGAGGGTTTCGCGCACGTCCTGCTGGGCGCGCTGCGACTGCTTGCGGGAGGTTCCGGGCGTCTCGATGCGGACCAACGCGTCCTGGAAGGTCCGCCGGCGCGTTGCCGTCGTCCGCGCGTCGAGGCCCGGGAGCGGTACGGCGTCGATGGAGCGCTCGGTGACGATCAGGGCGTCGCTGCCGTACGGGGAGACGTTGACCAGGACCACCGGGCCCGCCGCGGCCGTCGCGCGCAGCTCGCCTTCGTCCCAGTCCCGCACCGGACGCAGCAGACCCAGTTCCGGGTGCTCGGCGCGGATCCGGTCGGTGAGGTCGCGCCACTCGGCAGCCAGTCGCTGCCGCAGATCGGCGCGGGCGTCGGGATGAGGCGGGCCCTCTTCCAGGAACTCCCGGCCGCCGGTCGCCATGTCGAGGGCCTCCCGCAGTTCCTCGAAGCGGGCGGCGAGGGCGGGGGCGGTCTGCCGGAGCCGGGTCAGATCGCTGTCGGCGTCGAAGGCGTGGGAGAGGATCACACCCCTGGCCTGTTCGAGCAGACCGACCGCGAGTCCCGGCCGGCCGCAGCGCACCGCGCAGGCCGCCGCCGCGGCGCCCAGCCCGACGGTCCGGCTCAGCAGGAACTCCTGGTCGTCCCGGACAAGATGGCGGGGCGCCACGGAGTGCAGCAGGTCGACCGCCACGACATGGCCGTCCAGGGCACGCTCCCAGTCACCCAGCTCCGCCCGTACGTCGCCCCAGGCCCGTGCGGCGTCCAGGCGAACGGCGGGCGCGCACTGCTGCTCCAGAGCCGCTTCCTGGAACAGCTCGGCCGCCTGGACCAGATCGGCCCGACGGCGACGGCGGCCGGGGCCTCGGTAGCGCAAAGCGTTGCCGAGGTTTCCCAGGCGCTGCGCGCGCGTGGGGTGGCCGGGCGGGGTGGCCTCGACCGCCCGGCGGAACAGCGCGACCGCCTCGTCCCTGGCGGCAGACGACAGCAGGGTACGGGGGCTCAGGAGCCGTGTGTTCGCGGCCACCGTCAGGGCACCCGGCAGGTCGGGGGAGTTCGCGGGCAGCGCCACGACCACCGCGTCGGCCAGCTCGCGCGCCTCGCGGGCGTCGCCGATCCGCAGCGTCCGCGAGATACGGGTCATCAGGGCGGCGGCGAGGTTGTGGCGCCGCCGGGGCAACAGCGGGTCACCCTCCGGGGTGAGGGCGACCGCCTCCCTCAAGAGCCCTACTGCCTCGTCGAGTTGGGCGACCGGATCGGCGGCACGCTCGAAGCCCGTCACCAGACTGATTCCCGTCGAGCTCAGCAGCGCCGCCTGGTGCGCGCGGCCCATCCCGGGCAGCGCGGCGGCCCGGCGCCGGCACTCCTGGGCTTCCCGCAGGTCCTCGCCGTCCTCGGTCAGCCGGTGCCGCAGACTCAACGCGGCACCGAGGTTGAGCAGCCGCACTCCGAGCATCTCGTGCCCTTCGGAGGTCAGCGCCACCGACTCCCGATGGGCCCGCACCGCCTCGTTCAACTCCTCCGGTTTTCCGGAGCGTTGGTAGTGGGCGATCAGTACGAGGCCGAGATCGTCGAGCGCCGCGGGACGGTCCGGGTGGTTCGGCGGCATGAGCGCCTCGGCGTGTCGCAGCCGACGCAACGCCTCGTCCAGGTCCGCCCTGTTCGCCACCGGGTCGCGTGTGTAGCGGGTGTACAGGACCATCGCGGGAGAGAGGAGCGGCAATCGCGGGTCGGCCGCCGCCC
Source organism: Streptomyces sp. NBC_00872 (assembly GCF_045161915.1). NCBI lineage: Bacteria > Bacillati > Actinomycetota > Actinomycetes > Kitasatosporales > Streptomycetaceae > Streptomyces > Streptomyces sp. NBC_00872. Next base: position 1,104,455 of record NZ_CP108806.1, read on the forward strand.
CCGTGGAGGCGAGGGAGGAGTCGGTGAGGCTGAGCGCCGCCTCCAGATCGGCCGGAGCGCCGGTCGCGACGGAGCGGGCGCGCAGGGCGTTGCCCAGGGCATTGCGCAGGGCCGCGATCTCACCCGGATTCCGGGCAGCCCGGAGCGCCTCGGTCAGCACGGCGACCGCCTCGTGCAGGTCCACCACCCGGCCGGTGTGCTGCGCCCTCAACACGAGCGCCATGCCCAGGTCATGGCCCGCCACCGCGGGCCCCTTGGGATTGCCGGGAACAGCCTGGCGGCACACGTCCACGACCTCGTCGCACTCCTCGGGCGTCGCGCCCTCCCGCTGCCGCAGCAGCGTCAGCGCGCTCCCCAAGGAGCTCAGGCAGTGGGGAAGACGCGGGCTCCCGGGCGGCAGCTGGGCCAGTACGTCACGTGCGATGCCGACCGCCTCGTGCAGGTCCTCCGGGTCGTACGACCGCAGGTAGCGGTCCAGGAGCCGGCCGCCCAGACCCGCGAGGGCGAGGAGCCGCTCGGGGGAGTCGGCCGGGACGGCCTTGAGGGAACGGTGGGCGTTCCGGACCGGATCCGCGTCCCCCAGCTCCCCGAACGGCCAGGTCGTCCCGGCGAGGGCCAGCGCGCGGGCCAGGTCTTCGCGCACGTCCGTGTACCAGCGGTCGTACTCCGGCATCGCGAGGACGGCCAGGCTGCCGCACCCGATCGCGGTGGCGACCTGGGTCTCGCGCGAGGGTGCCATGGTGTCCAGCAGCGCAGCCATCTCGTGGAGCTTGCGGACGTCTTCGGAGGCGTCCGCCGGCGGATTGTGCTGCCGGCCCTCCGCCGAGATGATGAACGCGGCACACTGGGCCGACCACTCGGCGGGACCATCCGCGTTCGCCGGGTCGGGGCGTATCGCGGGATCGGTGGACGCGTAGCCCTCCGCCAGCTCCGGTGGCACCAGCCCCGGGTCGGCGACCCACACCGGGAAGAGCAGTGTCCCGGCCATGCACCCGTGGACCGCGCCGGAGTCCCCCGGTGCGGCCATCGCCCGAGCCACGCAGAGCCAGCCGGCCGCGTGGCGGGCCTCCATGTCGGTCCTCGTGTCGGCGGTCCGCAGCAGTCCCCGGAGTTCGGCATCCGCGTCGGGGCCCAGCACCACGTCCGCGTCCACACCCCCGTCCGCCGCCCCGGCCCGGTCGAGGCGCGCACGGATCGCCCGCAAAAACGAGTCCCGGTCGTACCTCACCCCGTCGCTCCCCTCCGCCGTCGACTCCGACGGCGCGTCAACTCACGCTCAACTCTGCCCGAATTCCGGCACACTTGGACCATGACCGCATCTCCCGGCTTCCCCCGACCCGACCACAGGGCGGCAGCGGCGTTGTGCGCCCTGCTCGGCTCGCCGGAGGACCTGCGGCAGCCCGGGGTCCGGGAGGCGGCCGAGCGTGCGCGTGACCTGCTGCGGGCGGGTGCGGGCGCCGACGAACTCGCGACCTGCTACGGCGCCCTGGACACGGCGTTGCGCCAGACCGGGGACGCCCGCGGGCTGGTCAACGAATCCCGAGGCGGAACGGCCCCAGGCGTCACGCCCCACATCAAGGTGGCCGTGTGCCCCGGACCGGCCCAGTGCGTCCGCGTCGAACGGGCCCGCGACCTGCTCCCCGCCCCGCACTGCGCGGTCAACGGCACCCACATGCGCAAGGGCCGGCTGGGCCCCGCGCAGTGACCCCGCTCCGGTGAACCCCCTCCTCGCCACCCTGGGCGGCAAACTCACCGAACGCTGGCTGAACCTGCTGGTTCTCCCCGGCGCTCTCTTCCTCGCCGCCACGGCTGCCGGCACGGCCCTGGGCCACCGCCACTGGCACGACGTCGACCGGCTTCGCACCACCCTGGACACCCTCGCCGCCCGCCCCGCCCTCGACCGCACCGGCACCGCCGCACTCCTGGTCGCCCTCGTCCTGCTCACCGCGACCGCGGCCTCGCTCGCCGCGCAGTTCCTCGGCGGCGCGATCGAGCGGTACTGGCTCCGCTTCGGCCGGGACCCGCTCTCACGCGCCCTGACCGCACGCCGCGCCGGCCAGTGGCAGGAAAGGGACGAGAAGCTCGGCGAAGCCATCGGCCATGCCCACCGGACAGGCGCCGGACCCAACGGTGCGGTGCTGATCCCGAGCAGCACACTGGCTCGGATCCAGGCCCTCACCGAGGCCCGCGACCGTATCGCGCTGCGCGAACCGGTCCGCCCCACCTGGTACGGCGACCGCATGCAGGCAACGGCCGACCGCGTCGAGGCCGCCTACGGAGTGGACCTCGCCGCCCTCTGGCCGCGACTGTGGCTGATCCTCCCCGAACCTGCCGTACGCCAGATCCAGTCGGCCCGAGACTCCTACAGCGCCGCCGCCCGTCTCGCCGCCTGGGCCGTCGGCTACGCCCTGCTCGCCTGCTGGTGGTGGCCCGCCGTGCTGGCCACCCTCTGCTGCGCGGCCATGGCCCGCTCCCGCGCCCGCACCGCCCTGGACGCACTCGCGGACCTCATCGAGGCTGCCGTCGACGTCCACGGCCGCGAACTGGCCACCCGGATCGGCCTCATCTCACCGGAGGCGCCGGGACGGCTGGCCCACGACACAGGGGACGAGATGTCGGCACTGTTCAGGAAGGCCGAGTGACGGCCAGGTACGTACGGGCGGCCCACGCCTTCCGCAAGATCGCCGGGCACGGATCACTGATCGCAACCCAGCGCCACCTACGCCCCGGACAGCGCCGCTGGATCCCCGCCAGAGCGACTGGTCCCCAGCCGGTCCCCGGAAAGACGGAAAGGCGGTACCGGATTTCTCCGATACCGCCTGTGACCTGCGTAAACATTCGTAAACGCTGGTCGGGACGACAGGATTTGAACCTGCGACCCCTTGACCCCCAGTCAAGTGCGCTACCAAGCTGCGCCACGTCCCGGTGCGGGTCTGACCTGGGGTTTCCCCTGGCCGAACGCGCATGAGAACAATACCGCACTCGGCACGGTGGTCACGAACCGCTTTCCCCGGGGCCCGTCGGGATCTGGCGGCGGCCGAAGATCTGGACACGACCGCTCCGCACCGGGCGCGCTGACCCGGCGCGTACGGGGCACCCTGGACTGGACATAGCCCGTCCGCCGGGGTCCGCTCCCGGCCGTATCCTCCGGAGCCTGCCATGACCGCCAGCGGTGATCTGCTCGTCGACGCGTTCGGCCGTATCCGTGAGACCGTCCACGAGGTGGTCGACGGCCTCTCCCCCGACGAGCTGGCGCTCCGGCTGGACGACGGGGCCAACTCGATCGCCTGGCTCGTCTGGCATCTCACCCGGATCCAGGACGACCACGTCGCCGACGCCGCCGGCCTGGACGAGGTGTGGATCGCGCAGGACTGGTCGGCGCGGTTCGAGCTGCCGTTCTCGCGGGGAGCGACCGGTTACGGCCACTCCCCCAAGGACGTGGCCGCGCTCGGCGGGGTCTCGGCGGAGCTGCTCGCGGGGTACCACGACGCGGTCCACGATCAGACGGTGGCGTTCGTCCGTACGGTCGAGGACGCGGCTCTCAAGCGGGTCGTCGACGACGCGTGGGTCCCGCCCGTCACGCTCGGTGTCCGGCTCGTGAGCGTGATCTCCGACGATCTCCAGCATGTCGGGCAGGCCGCCTTCATCAGGGGCTGGCTGGAGCGGCCGTAGCCGCCGTGGCCGCCGGACCCGTCATGGCCGCGGGGACGGGGACCGGGACGGTGTCCGGCGTGCGGCAGGAGTCCGGCGCGGGACAGCTGTCCGGGGCCGGGCGGGTCGCGGCGGGCGGCAGATACGCCAGCAGCTGCCGGGCGGCCGGGCCGGTGCGCTGATCGTCGGGAAGCGCGGCCGAGACCTCCCAGAGGTGCTCCCCGGCGTCGGCCAGCGGCACCGTAATGAGAGCGGCGGCCTGTTCCTTGCGGGCGATCGGGCGGGGCACCACCGCGATACCCAGGCCATGGCCGACCAGCTCGATCAGGCTGTGCACATCGTTGACCTCCAGCGCCACACGCCGTTCGGTACGGGCGGCGGCGAAGGCCCGGTCGGTGAGACCGCGGGCACCCCAGTCCTGGTGGAAGTCCACGAACACCTCGTCGCCCAGCTCCGCCCAGTCCGCCTCGGCCGCTCCCGCCAGCGGGTGGCCGGGGTGGCAGAGCAGCACCATCGGCTCGCTGGCCAGCGGTACCAGCCGGACGCCCTCGGGAACGGTCCCGGACAGCGCGACGAAGGCCAGATCGAGCCGCCCGGCCGCCACGTCCTCGACGAGCGAGGCGGATCCGGCCTGCCGCAGCCGTACCTCGACCTCGGGGTGCTCGGCTCTGAACCGTGCGAGCAGTCCGGGGACATGCACCCCGGTGACACACTGCTCGGTACCCACCGACAGTGTGCCGCGCAGCAGTCCCTGGACCGCCGCGACGGCCTCCTTGCCCGCCCGCACACTGGCCAGCGCGCGCGACGCCTCCACCAGCAGCGCCTGACCGGCTCCGGTCAGTTCGACCCTGCGGGTGGAGCGTACGAAGAGCCGGGCGCCCAGCTCGCGTTCCAGGGCCCGTACGGACGCGGAGAGGCCCGACTGCGAGACCATGAGGCGCTGGGCCGCTCTGGTGAAGTGGCGCTCCTCCGCGACGGCGACGAAATATTCGAGGTGGCGCAGTTCCATGAGGACCCAGCCTAATTGAGAACCCTGGTCGCTCAATGCGTTCGTTTTCTTCTATTGGACGGCCCGCGTGACAGCGGCAAAGCTGGGGGTACCCCCCGCCGGATCCGGCGGGTCCGCAGCAGGAAGGGTGCACTCCACCATGAAGACTCGCCGCATCGGAACCGTCGAGGTCAGCGCGATCGGTCTGGGCGGTATGCCGATGTCGATCGAGGGACGGCCCGACGAGGCCCGTTCCCTCGCCACCATCCACGCGGCGCTGGACGCCGGCGTGACACTGATCGACACGGCGGACGCGTATCACCTCCACGCCGACGAGGTAGGCCACAACGAGTCCCTGATCGCCAAGGCACTGGCGTCCCACGAGCGTGGCTCCGAGGTACTGGTGGCCACCAAGGGCGGCCATCTGCGTCCCGGTGACGGATCCTGGACGCTGGACGGCTCTCCCGAGCACCTGAGGGCGGCGTGCGAGGCGTCGCTCGGGCGTCTCGGCGTGGAGGCGATCGGGCTGTACCAGTTCCACCGTCCCGACCCGAAGGTGCCGTACGAGGAGTCCGTCGGCGCCCTGCGCGACCTCCTCGACGAGGGCAAGATCCAGCAGGCCGGCATCTCCAACGCGAACCCCGGGCAGATCCGCTCGGCGCAGGAGATCCTCGGGGGCCGGCTGGTCTCCGTACAGAACCAGTTCTCGCCGGCCTTCCGTTCCAGCGAGCCGGAGCTGGAGGTGTGCACGGAGCTGGGTATCGCGTTCCTGCCGTGGAGCCCGTTCGGCGGGATCAAGCGCGCCGGTGAACTGGGCTCCTCGTACGACGCGTTCGCACGCGTCGCGGAGACGCACGGGGTGAGCCCGCAGCAGGTGTGTCTGGCCTGGATGCTGGCCAAGTCCCCCGTGGTGGTGCCGATCCCCGGCTCCAGCCGTCCGGAGACCATCCGTGACTCGGTCGGCGCGGCCGACCTCGTGCTGGACGCCGCCGAGGTGGCGGAGCTGGACGCGGCCTGACCTGTCGCCCCGGGGCACCCGCCCCGGGGCACCAGGCATGACCTTCCCCGCCGCTCGGCTCTGAGCCCCCGCGCATCACCGCCCCAACTGACCCGTCCGACCTGCCCGTCCCGTCCACACCGTCCACACCGTCCGTCCCGTCCGACCCATTCGACCCGTCCGGGCCCATCGCCCGGACGGGTCGCTCGCGTTCCCGTACGAAAGTCCCGCCCCCTGCGGTCATCCCCCTCCAGCCCCGCCGGCCGACGCCCGCCCCCGCCGCGGCCCCCGGCCCCGCCCCCAACTGGCGGGCCGCAGCGGGCTCTTCCGACCCATTGACCCCCTGTGACACCGGCCCCTACGCTGTGTGACGCAATCCAGAAAGCGCTTTCTAAACCCGCAGCCGGCCCTACCAGCACCGGGAGCGCCCATGAGAACGCCCATCAGAACGTCCTCACCCTTCCTTGTGATCACCGCGTTGCTGGCGCTCGTCCTCGGACTCGGGATGGCCTCGCCGCCCCGCGCCGACGCGGCGCCGTTCCGCGTTCTGGTCTTCTCCAAGGTCACCAACTTCGAGCACGACTCGATCCCGGCGGGGATCGAGGCCGTCGAACAGCTCGGCAGCGAGAACGGATTCGACGTCGAGGCCACCAGTGATGCCACGGCCTTCACCGAGGACAATCTCGCCCGCTTCCAGGCGATCGTCTTCAACAACACCAACTCCACCCCGGAGAGCGGCGATCTGCTCGACGCCGGACAGCGCGCCGCGCTCCAGGCGTTCGTCCGCGGGGGCGGCGGCTGGGTCGGTCTGCACGCCGCCTCCGCCAGCGAGCGCGACTGGGGCTGGTACGAGGGGCTCGTCGGCGCCATCTTCGACAAGCACCCCGCCGTCCAGACGGGCCGGGTGAAGGTGCTGGATCAGGCGCACCCCTCCACCAAGGGCCTGCCACAGCTCTGGGAGCGTTCGGAGGAGTGGTACAACTGGCGCGTCAATCCGACCGGCAAGGTCCACACGCTCGCCCAGATCAAGGTGAACGACGGAATCGACGGCCTGGACGAAGGTGTCGACCACCCGTGGTCCTGGTGCCAGAACTACGACGGCGGACGGTCCTGGTTCACCGCCGGCGGACACGCCGCGTCCGCCTTCCAGGAGGACGCCTTCCGCAAGCATCTGCTCGGCGGTATCCAGTGGGCCGCGGGCAGCAAGCCCGGTGACTGCACCGCCACCAAGACGGGCTCCTTCCAGCGCACCGCGCTGGCCACCAGCGATCTCGCGGACCCCTTCGAGCTGGCCGTCGCCCCGGACCGCCGTGTCTTCTTCATCCAGCGCACCGGCAAGCTCAAGGTGATCGACCAGCAGACCCTCCAGGTCTCGACCGCGCTGGACTTCGCGTACACCCCGGAGATGACGAGCCAGTCCGACGGACTGCTCGGGCTCACCCTCGACCCGGACTTCGCGCGGAACAACTGGCTCTATCTGCTGCACTCCGACAAGACCGAGAAACGGCTCAACCTCTCGCGCTTCACGGTCACCGGGAACACCGTCGACCCGGCCTCGGAGAAGCGGCTGCTGACCGTGCCGACGCTGCGCGGCGAGGGCCGCGCCAACTCGCACATGGCGGGTTCGATCACCTTCGACAAGAACGGTGATCTCTATGTCGCGACCGGTGACAACACCGATCCCTTCGCCTCCGACGGCTTCACACCGATCGACGAGCGCGAGGGGCGCCGTGCCTGGGACGCCCAGACCACGGCGGGCAACACGAACGATCTGCGCGGCAAGGTACTGCGTATCACGCCCGAGGACGACGGCACCTACTCCGTTCCCGAGGGCAATCTCTTCGCGCCGGGCACGGAGAGCACCCGTCCCGAGATCTACGCGATGGGCATGCGCAACCCGTTCCGTATCACCACCGATCCGCTGAGCGGCGCGCTGCTGGTGGGCGACTACGGGCCCGACGCGCGGGAGGCGGTCGCCGACCGCGGTCCCGAGGGCACGGTCGAGTACAACCGCATCACGGAGCCGGGCAACTACGGCTGGCCGTACTGCACGGGCGACAACACCCCGTTCAACGACTACGACTTCGCCACCGGGACCCCGGGCGCGAAGTTCGACTGCGCCGCGCCGGTCAACGACTCGCCGAACAACACCGGTCTGCGGGAGCTGCCCGCGGCCAAGCCCGCGACGGTCTGGTACGCCTACTCCGCCTCGCCCCAGTTCCCCGAGCTGGGCACGGGCGGCGGCGGGCCGATGGGCGGTCCCGTCTACGACTACGACTCCGCGAACACCTATCCGTCGAAGTTCCCCGAGTACTTCGACGGGAAATGGTTCAACTACGAGCTGACGAGGACATGGTTCAAGACGTTCTCGTTCCACGACCAGGACCAGACCTTCACGGACCCGCGCTTCGAGCCGGTCAAGGCGGGCGATCTCCACTCCATCAACGGTGTCTTCGGCGACATGAGCTGGAACCAGCCCTTCGACGCGGACTTCGGCCCTGACGGGGCCCTGTACGTCATCGACTTCGGGCTCGGCAGCGGTACGGGCCGCGGTGGCACCAACGAGGGCTCGGGCATCTACCGCATCGACTACGTCGGGGACGGCCGGCTGCCCGACGCCCGGACTGCGGCGAGCCCGGACAGCGGACCCGCACCGCTGACGGTAGCCTTCTCCAGCGAGGGTTCGGGGCTGCCCGACGGCAGGCCGGTCTCCTACGCCTGGGACTTCGACGGCGACGGGACCACCGACTCGACCGAGGCCAGCCCCTCCCATGTCTACCGCGACAAGGGCCGGTTCACGGCCCGGCTGACCGTCACGGGACCCGGCGGACTGACCGCGCTCTCCGTCCGCGAGATCACGGTCGGCAACTCCCGGCCGGTGGTGACCATCCAGCAGCCTCCGAACGGCGGGATGTTCAGCTTCGGCGACACCATCCCGTTCACCGTGAAGGTGAAGGACCGCGAGGACGGCAAGACGGGCGAGGGCGGGACGATCGACTGCTCACGGGTGGTCGTACAGTCCCAGCTCGGCCATGACAGCCATCTCCATCCGCTGGACAACTACACGGGCTGCGCAGGGGAGATCGTCACCGACGCCGGGGACAGCCACGGTCCCGGGCAGAATCTGTACTACGGCATCACCGCGCAGTACGAGGACAAGGGCGCCACGGGCGTGCCCGCCCTGACGGGCTCGTCCTCGCTGACGCTGCGGACCACCTTCCGCGAGGCGGAGCACCGCACCACCACCGGTGGCGCGCACGACGGCGCCGTGACCGGCGACCGCGCCGACGCCTCCGGCGGCAAGCGGCTCACGGAGATCGAGGACGGTGACTGGATCTCGTTCGACCCGGTCAATCTCAAGGGGATCTCCTCCGTCACGGTCGGCGCGGCCTCGGGCGGTCTCGGCGGCGACGTCGAGTTCCGCAACGGCTCTCCGACCGGGCCGCTGCTGGGCAAGGCGACGATCCCGAACACCGGCGGCTGGGGCAATGTCGTCTCCCCCACCGTCACGCTGAAGAGTCCGGGCGGCTCGGTGAAGCTGTACGCGGTCTTCACCAACCCCGTCTGGTCGGCGGAGAAGCCGGATCTCTTCGCGCTCGACTGGCTGCACTTCAACGGTCGCGGTGTCGAGAAGAAGCCGGTCACCAAGGTGAAGGTCGACGCGGAGCCCGCCTCGGGCGGCGTACCGCTGGCGGTGGAGCTGAGCAGCAGGGTGTCGCCCGTGTCCGGGCGCACGATCGCCTCGTACCACTGGGACTTCGGCGACAACGTCAGGGGCTCGGGTACGGAGGGGCCGACCGCGGCCCATACGTACGCCAGGCCGGGCACGTACACGGCACATCTCACCGTCACCGACGACAAGGGTGATACGACCACCGGCGCGGTCCGGATCGACGCGGGCCCCGCGGCCTGAGAGGAGAGCGACCATGAGCAGTACCCGAAGAGCCTTCCTGGGCAAGGCCGTCGGACTGGCGGCGCTGGGCGTGGGTACGGCGGCGGCCTCGGCGACCTCCGCCGGTGCCGCCACCCCTGCCACCGCCATGGCCGCGGGCCGCTGCCGGAGGCGGCGCATACCGCCGTCCGGGATCGGTATGCACCTTTACACCATGCGCACCCCGCTCGCGACGGACTTCCGGGGGACGCTGGAGCGGCTGGCGGAGATCGGTTACGCGACGGTCGGTGTCAGCGGCAGACATGGCCACAGCGCGGCCGACATCCGGCGGATGCTGGACGAGACCCGGCTCAAGGCCGTGCTCGAACATGTCGCCTACACCACGGTCACGGGCAGCGGACTGCCCCAGGCGATCGAGGACGTCCGTACGCTGGGCGGCAAGTGGGTGGTGGTGCCGAGTCTGCCGGAAGGGATGCACTCACCGGCCGGATACCGGGAAGCGGCACGGCAGTTCAACGCGGCGGGGCGTATCGCCCGGGAGTCCGGGCTCAAGGTGCTCTTCCACAACCACGACGGCGACCACAGTGTGATCGACGGCGAGAGTCTGTACGGCATCCTGCTCAAGGAGACCGATCCCGAACTGGTGGGCTTCGAGCTGGATCTGTACTGGGCGGCGAAGGGCGGGGACGATCCGCGCCGGCTCTTCGTCGAACACCGCGACCGGTTCCCCGCGCTGCATGTGAAGGACATGGCGCCGAACGGTGACTTCGAGGATGTCGGCTCGGGGGTGCTGGACTTCCCCGCGATGTTCGACACGGCGCGCAGCGGTGGTGTGCGGCAGTGGCTGGTGGAGCACGACGCGCCGGCCGATCCGTTCGCGTCCGCGCTGAACAGCTACCGGTATCTGTCGCGGCTGCGGTACTGAGCCGGGGCTCCACGGGGGCCTACGGTGCCGGTCCCGGCCGCTGTCACACGGCGGCCGGGACCGGCCCGGGGCCCTGGGCCCTGTCCGGGAACGGTCCGAGGTGCTTGTAGAGGAAGGTGGTCGGACGGAGCGTCCCGCCCGGGTCGGCGGCATGGCCGGGGACCACCCCGATCTCGGTCCAGCCCGCGGAACGGTAGAGCGTCTCCGCGGGGCTGCCGGTCTCGGTGTCGAGCAGCAGCAGCGTCACACCCGCCCCGGCCGCCGCCTCCTCCGCCGCGGTGAGCAGCGTACGGCCGAGCCCCTTTCCCCGTGCGTCGCGGTGCACCATCAGCTTGACGATCTCGGCGCGATGGCGGGCGTTGGGCTTGTCGGCGAACGCCACACCGACCGTCCCGGTGATCCGTCCACCGTCCCGGACGACACGTACGGACAGCCGTCCCTCCCGCACCGCGGGGGCCTGCGCCCGCCACCAGCGCGCCGCCGTCGCCCGGTCCAGCGGATGGAGAAACCCGATGGAGGCGCCGCCGGCCACCGTGTCGGCCATCAGATCGGCCAACGCGTCTGCGGCGTCGAGCAGTTCACCGGCGGAGAGCCGTATCACCTCGGGAACGTACGCGAGCCCGGCGCTCATGGCCGGACCACCACCACGGCGTAGCGGACCGGGTCCGGCCCCGGGCAGCGGAAGCGGGTGGGACCCCAGAGCCGCGTCCGCAGACAGTCGCCCGCGTTCAGGGTGTGCAGATCGCGCCCTGACGTGAACTCGACCGACCCTTCGAGCACCCAGATGTGCTGCTCCATGCCCTGGACCGGGGGCCGTTCGTACGACACGTCCGCGCCCGGCCGCAGGGTCCCCTCGACGACTTCCGCGCGGAGCCCCGCCTGCGGCGGCGAGACGGAGCGGCGGACGAAGCCGGAGGCGGTGTCCTTCCATACGGTCTGGTCGGCGGCCCTGACGAGCCGCGCCGGTTCCGTCTCCACCTCACTGAGCAGCTGCGACATCGTCCGCCCGTACACCGCGCACAACCGGCCGAGCGTCGATGCCGTGGGGCTGATCTCACCGCGCTCGGCGCGTGACAGCGTCGAGCGGCTCACCCCGCTGCGCCGCGCCAGCTCGTCGAGCGACCAGCCGTGCTCGCCCCGCAGTTCGGCGAGGCGAGCGGCGAGCAGCTCGTCCACGGGGTCGGAGCCGGAGGCGGCATCAGGGCCGGCGCCGGGAGCGTTCCCCCCTGTCTCATTCTCTCTCACATACGAAACGATATCCCATATTCGGGATGCACGGCAGTGAGAGGCCCGCCCCGGCCCGCGCCGGCTCCGCCCCGGCTCCGCGCCCCCGGATCAGCCGGACTCAGTCCTGGGCCGAGGCCGCGCCCAGCAGCCCCCGGATATGTCCGGCCGCCTCGCGGAACTCGGGCCGTCCCAGCGTCTCCGTGTAGTCGCGCTCGGGCGGCAGCCCGACGTCGATGATCTCGGTGATCGTGCCGGGGCGCGGGCTCATCACCACCACCCGGTCGGCGAGATAGACGGCTTCCGAGATGGAGTGGGTGACCAGCAGCACGGTGGTGCCGGTCTCGCGCCAGATGCGGTTCAGCTCCATGTTCATCTGCTCGCGCGTCAGGGCGTCGAGCGCGCCGAACGGCTCGTCCATCAGCAGCACGGGCGGCTCGTGCAGCAGTGCGCGGCAGAGCGCGACCCGCTGCTGCATACCGCCGGACAGCTCGTGCGGATACGCGTCCTCGAAGCCGGAGAGCCCGGTCATCGCGATCAGTTCGTCCGCACGCGCGCGGGCCCGCTCGCCCGGCATGCGGCGCATCTCCGCCTGGAGCAGGATATTGCGCCTGGCGGTGCGCCACTCCAGCAGCGCGGCCCGCTGGAAGACATAGCCGATGTCGTGCCGCGGCCCGTCGACCCGGTCACCGTGCAGCCGTACGGCGCCCGCGGATGCCCGGAGCAGACCCGCGACCAGTTTGAGGAGGGTCGACTTGCCACAGCCCGAGGGACCGACGATGGCGACGAACTCCCCGGCCGCCACATCGAGGGAGACCTCGTGCAGGGCGGTCACATCGCGCTTCTTCGTACGGAAGCGGACGGCCACGTCCTCAAGACCGACGGCCGCCACCGCTCCCCCTTCAGCCGCCGCGCCCGGCCTGCCTGCCGCATCCGCCGCGCCCGCCGCACCCGCCGTGCCCGCCTCCGCCGTACGCGCCGTGCCCGCCGCGCCCGGTGTGCTGTCCTCGGGCGGTCCGGCCGCCTTCCGCAGCGTGGTGTCCCTGGCCATCGTCATCCCTTCAGCGCCGTGCCGCTGTCCCAGTACTCCGCGACCGGCTTCGGGCTCTTCACCAGATCGGCCTCGGTGAAGACATCGATGGTCTGCTGCCAGTCGCTCTCGGTGTTGACGCCGGGTGCCTTGCCCCGTGTCGCGTCGGTGTGCAGCAGGGTGAGTGTCGTCCTGAACTGCTCCGAGAGCACACTCTCGGGCGGCAGTTGCTCCGACGCGCCCTCCATCGCCGCGACAGCCGGCCCCGGCGCCTTCTCCGCCGCGGCCCAGGACTCACTGACGGCTCGCACCATGCGCCCGGCCAGTTCGCTCCTGCCGGAGAGGACCTCCCGGCCCGCGATCAGACCGTTGGAGTAGAAGTTGAGACCGTGCTCCGAGAAACGCAGATAGGAGACCTGCTTCTTGGCCTTGTCCTGCATGGTCGGGCCCTGGTCACTGGCGTAGCCGAGCAGCGCGTCCGTCTTCCCCGAGATCACCGCGGCGATCTTGCCCGCCGGGTCGGTGTTCTGGATTTTGACGTCCGACTCCTTGAGGTTGTTCTTCTCCAGGAAGATCGGGAAGGTCTTGCTCAGCGCGTCGCCGGCCGTGCCCGCGACCGTCTTGCCCTTGAGATCGGCGGGGGTCCGGACGTTCTGGCTCTCGAAGAACTGCACGGAGGACGGTGTGGTCTGGAGGAAGACACCGAGGCTCTTCACCGCGATGCCCTGGTCCACTCCGCTGAGCACGGCGGGAGTGTCGGCCCAGCCGAAGTCGGTCTGCCCCGCCCCGGTCGCCTGCACGGTCTTCTGCGAGCCCTGTCCCGCGCGGATCGTCAGATCGATTCCGTGCTTCTCGAAGATCTTCCGCTGCTGGCCGTAGTAGAACGGCGCGTGTTCGCCGTACGGATACCAGTTGAGTGTCAGCGTCACCTTGTCGAGCTTCTTGCCCGATTCGCTGGTGCTGGTGTCCGAGCCGTCCTCACCGCAGGCGGTGGCGACCAGGAGCAGCGGTACGAGGCCGATCAGGAGTCTGCGCGCATGCATGGCTGGCCCTTCCCGGAACGGGGTCGAGTCGAGACGAGACGATTGGTTGACGCCGAGCCGGCCGGTGCCGGGTCAGCGGACATCGAGAGGCGTCGGTAGACGTCGGTAGGCGACAGAAGGTGTCGGTAAGCGTCGGAAGGCGTCAGAAGGCAGTGGTGACATTGGTGTCGCGACGGCTGGCGTGCCAGGGCAGCAGCAGCTTCTCGGCGATCTCCACCAGGACGAAGAGGACGACACCGATCAGCGACATGACGAGCAGTCCCGCGAAGAGCATCGGGGTGTCGAGATTGCCGTTCGCCTGGAGGATCACATAGCCGAGCCCCTCGTTCGCGCCCACGAACTCCCCGACGACCGCACCGGTCACCGCGAGCGTCACGGCGACCTTCAGGCCGGAGAAGAGATGCGGCAGCGAGGCGGGAAAGCGGATCTTGGCGAAGGTCTGCCAGGGCTTGGCGCCCATGGTCGCGGAGAGCTGGAGCATTTCCGGATCGACCGCCTTCAGCCCGGTGACCATCGAGATCACCACGGGGAAGAAGGCGATGAGCACCGCGATCAGGATCTTCGGGGTGATACCGAAGCCGAGCCACACCACGAACAGCGGGGCGATGGCGATCTTCGGCACGACCTGGGCGAAGAGCAGGATCGGATAGAGCGTCTTCTCGACGGTCGAGGAGTAGACCATCACCACGGCCGCGAGCACCCCGACCGCGACGGCGATCGCGAAGCCGAGCAGCGTCTCATAGGTCGTCACCCAGGTGTGCTGCCAGAGATACCCCGCCTTGCCCGTGAGCACATCGAGCGTCTCGCCGGGCGAGGGGACGAGATACGGCTCCACCAGCTCGGCCGCGGCGATGATCCACCACACGACGAAACAGGCGCCCAGCAGCACGACGGGCCGCCAGCCCGCCTCCACCGCGCGGGCGAACCGCTCGCCCGTGCCCGGTCTGCCGCGTTCCGCGACCCCCGCCACCTCCTCGGCCACTGCCGGTGCCGCGGCTGATGTCGGTGTCGGTGTCGGTACGACGCTCTGGCTCACAGTGAACTCCTCGGGAAATCCGGGTAGTTACAAGAGCGGTGCTCCCCGACAAGCGCTTTCAGAAAGCGCTTTCTGGTAGGGTGATCGCCACGCTAATGACTGCCCGTCCGTACGGTCAATAGGTCGTCCCGAAGTTTCGGGGGCCGCCAGGGGCCCCGCCGCCGCCACCGCCACCGCGACCTGGGGGTCGAGTTGAGTGAGTTGAGTGAACGGGAAGCACAGACCCATGTGACGCTGGACGCCGTGGCCCGCCGCGCGGGTGTCTCGCTGGCGACCGCGTCCCGAGCGCTGAACGGCACGGCGCGTGTCCGTGAGGAGCTGCGGCAGCGGGTGCGCGTCGCGGCCGATGTGCTCGGCTATATCCCCAACGCCCATGCCCAGGCGCTCGCCAGCTCCTCCAGCAACACCGTCGGTGTCATCTGCCACGATGTGGGCGACCCCTACTTCGCCGCGATCGCGGGCGGGGTGATGCGGGCCGCCGCCGAGCAGGACGTCCTGGTCATGCTCGCCAGCACCTTCCGCGAACCGGCCAAGGAGATCGCGTATGTCTCCATGCTCCGCGCCCAGCGCGCCCGCGCCATCCTGCTGATCGGCTCAGGCTTCCAGGACCCTTCCTGGGAGCGGAGACTGGGCACCGAACTGGCCCCGTACATCCGCGCGGGCGGCCGGGTCGCCGTCGTCAGCCGCCATCGCAGTCTGCGTACCGACGCGGTGCTGCCCGAGAACCGCGCCGGGGCGGCCGATCTCGCCCGCGCCCTGCTGGGTCTGGGGCACCGGGAGTTCGCCGTACTGAGCGGGCCACGTGAACTCACCACGGTCGCCGACCGGTTGGCCGGATTCCGGGAAGGGCTCATGGAGGCCGGGATCACCCTCGGCGCGGGATCCGTGGTGCACGGCGCCTTCACCCGTGAGGGCGGCTACACGGCCGCGCGGGAACTGCTCGTACGGTCCGGCCCCTCCGCCCGCCCCACATGTGTCTTCGCGGTGACCGATGTGATGGCGGTCGGCGCGCTGGCCGCGTTCCGGGAGGCGGGGATACGGGTCCCCGAGGATCTCTCCCTGGCCGGCTTCGACGACATCCCCCTGGTACGGGAGCTGACTCCCCCGCTCACGACCGTCGCCCTGCCGCTCACCGCGATGGGCGAGAGCGTGATCTCGCTCGCGCTGCGCGAACCGCGCGGGACACGCTCACGGGTGCTGCGGGTCGGCGGCGAGGTGATCCTGCGCGCGAGTACGGCGCCCCCGCCGTCCCGTACCGTCTCCCCCTACTGGGAGAGCTGTTGACGACATCAGAGCAGCCCGTCCTCCCTGCGGTGGATCCGTATCATCAGTTCCGCGGCGTACGACTTGATGGTGTCCAGGCCCGAACGGCCCCAGCGCCGAGGCTCGGTGTCGGCCACGCAGACGGTGCCCAGAGCCAGCCCCGTACGGTCGATGAGCGGCGCCCCCAGATAGGAGCGGATACCGATCTCGTCGACGAGCGCGTTCGCCGCGAACCGGGGGAAGTCCTGTACGTCCTCCAGCACGAGCGCCTTGCGCCGCACCACCACATACGGGCAGTAGCCGAGGTCCCTGCCCATGAACCGGCCGTCACCCGCGCCGGGCGGCGCGTGCAGCCCGGCGAAGAACTGGCGTTCCTCGCCGACGAAGTTGACCATCGCGTACGGAGCGCCGGTCAACTGTCCCAGTTCCCGCGCGAAGGCGTCGAAGACCGGCTCGGGACGCTCCCCGAGCCCGAGCTCGCGCAGTCGCGCCATACGTTCGGGCGCGTCCCCGTCGACAGGGGTGAGGAGCAGACGTCCGATCGGGTCGTACTTCCTGCCCGTGCTCCGTGGTGGCCGTGTCATTCGACCGGAGCCGGTGACAGAGCCGGAGTCGCTGCCGATGACGACGACAGTGCCGATGACGGTGACGGTGACGCGGTGAGGAGATGCTGAACCAGTGTGACCAGGGTCTGGATGCCGGAGCTGGCGATACGGGCGTCGCAGAGCACGATCGGCACCTCCGGTCTGAGGTCCATGGCGGCCCGTACCTCCTCCGCCCCATAGCGGTAGGAACCGTCGAACTCGTTGACGGCGACGACGAATCCGATCCCCCGCTGCTCGAAGAAGTCCACCGCGGAGAACGAGTAGTCCAGCCGCCGGGTGTCGGCCAGCACGATCGCGCCGAGCGCGCCCCGCGACAGCTCGTCCCACATGAACCAGAAGCGCTCCTGGCCGGGTGTGCCGAAGAGATAGAGCACATGACGCTCGTCCAGTGTCATCCGGCCGAAGTCCATGGCGACCGTGGTGGCCGTCTTCGTCTCGACGCCCGTCAGATCGTCGGTCTCCGCGCCGACCTGGGTCAGCAGCTCCTCCGTACTCAGCGGCGCGATCTCGCTGACCGCTCCCACGAAGGTCGTCTTGCCGACCCCGAACCCGCCGGCGACAAGGATCTTCAGCGCGGTGGGAAAGGGCCGGGGAGAGGATTCGGGGAGGGCTTCAGAGCTGTCGTCGTAGACCATCGAGCACTGCCTCCAGCAGGAAACGGTCGGTGGGGTTGTCAAAACTGTCGGGGGGTCGTGCGGTGATCGCCCCGCAGTCCACCAGATCGGAGAGCAGGATTTTGGTGACCGTCGCGGGGAGCCCGAGATGGGCCGCGATCTCCGCCACCGAGGTCGGCCCCCCGCAGAGGCCGACAGCCTGGGCATGCTCGGGGCCCAGATCCGGCGGAGGTACCAGCCCCGTGGCCCTCACCAGTGTCAGCAGATCGAGTGATGTCGTGGGCCGGGTACGGCCCCCGCTGACGGCGTACGGGCGGATGAGCCGGCCGGCCGCGCCGTCGAGCAGGGGACCTTCCTTCGGGACCGGCACCGTCAGCGCCCCGGAGCGCCCGGGATGGAGCCGGCCGTCTGTCTCAGCGGAGTGGCCAGATACGGCCGTACGCTCTTGACCAGCATGGCCATCTCGTAGCCCAGCACCGCGGCATCCGCCTCACGTCCGGCCAGTACGGCCAGGCAGGTGCCCGAACCCGCCGTGGAGACGAAGAGCAGGGTGGAGTCGAGTTCCACCACGACCTGACGGACCTCGCCGCCGTCCCCGAAGCGCACCCCCGCGCTACGGCCCAGGGAGTACAGACCGGAGGCGAGGGCGGCCATGTGGTCGGCGCTGTCCGAGTCCATGCCGTGCATGGATCTCACCAGGCCGTCGGAGGAGAGCAGGACCGCGCTGCGGGTGTACGGGACACGCTGGACCAGACCGCTCAACAGCCAGTCGAGATCAGAGACATGGCCGGTCGGCACATCGCTCGCCATGGTGCATCTACTCCTTGGGGGTGGTGTCGTGGCGCCGCGGTTCCGGCTGTTCCGCGGAGCGCGCCACGGGCTGGGACTCGGCGAGGCCGATGCCCCGCCGGAAGGCGGCCATCAGCCCGGGGTCATGGAGCGTGGGCTCCGCCGCGGGCGGGGGCGGGGGCCCGTCCCGCAACTGTGGGACGAGATGCTCCTGGCCCCGGCGCTTGGGCAGTTGGGGCCTGCTCCTGGTGGCGCGGATCGTGCCGTCGCCGGCGGGTTCGGCCGAGGGGACGGCGGGGTCGGCCGACGACGGGACGGCGGGTGAGGTGGCGGGCGCCGCCGGGGCGACGGGACGTCTGCGGTGGCCGTGGCGGGCGCCGGGGCGCGCGGCGGCGGGCGTGGGGCGGTCGGTCTGCGCGCCGCGTACGGGCAGAGGGACCGGTCCGGCGGGTGCGGAGGGCGCGGTCGCCGCGCCCGATACACCCTGCACGGGTGGTACGGCCGGCTCGGCTGGTACGCCCGGTGCGACGGCGGGCCCCGGCGGTGCCTCGTACACCGGCTGCGGCTGCTGCGCCTGGGGCTGCTGGGGCTGCATCTGCGGCGGCTGGGGTGGTAGAGGCTGGGGAGGCAGGGGCTGCGGTGGCGCCGACACATACTGCCGCGGTACGGGCACGACGGTGCTCTCGGGCATGGGCATGGTCCCGTGCGTCGGAACAGCCCCGGGTGTGGGTGCGGTCCTCGGCGCGGGCGCGGGCGGCTGACCGTCCGGTACCGGCGCATAACCGTCCGGTTCCGTCCGCTCCGAGCCGAGGAGCGCCTGCGGCAGCACCAGCACCGCCTGGACACCACCGTAGATATTGGACTGGAGCCGCACCGCGATCCCGTGTCTGCGCGCCAGCGCCGAGACCACGAAGAGCCCGATCCGCCCGTCCTGGAGGAGATGCGCCACATTCACCTGATCGGGACGGGCGAGCAGGGCGTTCATCCTCTGCTGCTCGCCGGGCGGCATTCCAAGACCCCGGTCCTCCACCTCGATGGCCAGCCCGGCCGTCACATACTGGGCCCGCAGCAGCACTTGGGTGTGCGGGGACGAGAACAGCGTGGCGTTCTCGACCAGTTCGGCCAGGAGGTGGATGACATCGGCGACGGCATGGCCGCGCAGGGTGCCGTCGATCGGCGGTACCAGCTTGATCCGTGGATACTGCTCCACCTCGGCGACGGCCGAACGCAGCACCTCGGTCATGATGACCGGCTTGCTCCACTGGCGCCGGGAGACGGCCCCGCCGAGGACGGCGAGATTCTCGGCGTGCCGGCGGATCCGGGTGGCGAGATGGTCGACGTGGAAGATGCCTTTCAGCAGTTCGGGGTCCTCGACCTGGTTCTCCAGTTCATCGATGAGCTGGATCTCACGGTGGACCAGCGACTGGAGCCGGCGGGCGAGATTGACGAAGACCTCGACCTTCTGTTCATTGCCGACGCTGCTGGAGAGTCTGGACGCCTGTACGACGGCGGTGACGGCCGCTTCGTGCGATCGGCCCAACTCCTCTGCCAGCAGGTCGAGTTCATCCCCGGTGGGGGTCTCGGCCGGGGGCGGAGGCGGCGTATGGCGCTCGGGAAGGCGCTCGCCGCGTCTGAGCTGCTCGACGACCGTACGGAGATCCGCCTGCCCGCGCGCGCTGGACCGGCGCAGCGCCTCGCAGCGGTCGACGATGGACTTGGCGGTGCGTTCCGCCCCCAGCGCCGCCGCGCCGATGGCGGCGAAGGCGACCAGCGCCGTGCCGACCAGGGCCGTCCAGATCTCGGCGGTCGGCTCGGCCGCGGCGGAGCGGAGAACGACCACCACGGCGGCGGCACCGCTCAGCGCGGCGACTATCGCGGGAAGGACTGCGGTACGCAGAAGCTGAGGGCGCATACGGACATCGGGGGGCGGCGGCGGGGTCCGCCTGGCCGCCGCGGACAGCGAGCGGGCGCCCGGCCTGCCGTGCCGCCCGCCCTCGCGGCGCTCCGGCCGCGCGGCGGGTGCGCGAAGTTGAGACATCAGTGTCCTCGGTACGTGGGGCCCCGGGAATCGGCGTCGTGCTGATTGCTGGTGGTCGTGCTGACGGGCGTACTGCTGGGCGTGCTGGTGAGCGTTCTGGTGTTCCGGACGGTGGGCGACGGCGGGACCCGCGCGTACCGCGGGAGCCCTCCGTTGATCACCGAGCACACACGGTAGTCGCCGCACGTTCATCCACGGTGGACAGTTGACGAACTTGCCCACAGAGCATCCCGCTCCGGTATGAGTCCTCGCACATCAGCGCGAAATACAGCAATCGGCCCGGCGTGGAACGCCGGGCCGAACTCCCCACGGGGACAGATACGGATATGTGGATATGCGGATACTCAGATGTATCGGATAAGTAGATACATCGAGACGACGGGCGGTGGATAGCGAGCGGTGGATAACGGCGGTGGATGACGAACGGTCAGTGGCTCACGAGGAAGGGAGAATCACGGAACGGGTGAGATGGCGCGGGCTGTCCGGGTCGAGGCCGCGTCTGTCCGCGAGGGCGAGCGCGAGCCGCTGGATCCGTACCAGTTCGGCCAGCGGGTCGAGCCGGCCCGCCACCCACAGCCCACCGGTCGCCCGTACCTGTTCCGCCAGTCCTTCGGGGACGGGACCGAGCGACCAGGTCGCCGTTCCGGTGGTCGTGACGCTGATCGGACCGTGGCGGTACTCCATCGCCGGATACGCCTCGGTCCAGGCGAGGGACGCCTCCCGCATCTTCAGCGCCCCCTCCTCCGCGAGCCCGACCGACCAGCCCCGGCCGAGGAACGTGAACTGCGCGCAGTCGGTGATGCCCGCCGGGAGCGGGTCCTTGAGAGCCGTCTCCGCGTCCGCGACCACGGCGTCGGAGTGCAGACCGAGATGGGCCCGGAGGAGGGTGAGGGCCGTGGTGGCGAACCGCGTCTGGACGACGGACCGTTCGTCGGCGAAGTCGAGGACGACCAGTTCGTCGGCCGCCGAGCGCACCGGGGTGGCGGGATCCGCCGTGATCGCTGTCGTACGGGCCGTACCGCGCACCTCGGCGAGCAGCCGCAGCACCTCGGTCGTGGTGCCGGAACGGGTCAGCGCCACGATCCGGTCGTAACGACGGCGGGCGGGGAACTCGGAGGCGGCGAAGGCGTCGGTCTCACCCAGTCCCGCCTCCTCGCGGAGCGAGGCGTAGGCACGGGCCATGAACAGCGAGGTGCCGCAGCCGACCACGGCCGTACGCTCACCAGGCCTGGGCAGCCGCTCGCGCACCTCGTCCACGAGCGCCGCGGCCCGGCGCCAGGATTCGGGCTGGGTGGCCAGTTCCGTCTGCACATGCGTCATGCGCGTCTCCACTCCCCTGCGTCGGACACCTGATTGATTCCGCATGCTAGGAGATACTTACGAGCAGTAACAAGCAAGGATCGCGCACGTTACGATCAGCACGATCCAGGCGCCCAGGGGTCGGGATCCGGCCCAGGGGCCGGGATCCGGCCCGGTGGCTGCGTCCGGGGACTGGTAACGAAGGGAGCGCGGTGAATCGCCACGAGCGGCACATGGCCTTGCTGGAGCTGCTGACCGAACGGCGTCAGCTGGAGGTCGACGCCGTCGCCGCCGAGCTGGGGGTGTCCGTGGCGACCGTCCGCCGTGATTTCGACCATCTCGCCGAGCAGCGGCTACTGACGCGGACCCGGGGCGGGGCGGTCGCGCACTCGGTCTCGTACGGCCTGCCGCTGCGGTACAAGGCGGTACGGCACGCGGCGGAGAAGGAGCGCATCGCTCGGGCCGCCGCGGCGATGGCCCGGCGCGGCATGGTGATCGGGCTGAACGGCGGCACGACGACCTCGGAGGTGGCCAGGGCCATCGCCACACGCGCGGACCTCACGGGCACCCCCGACGACCCCGCGATCACCATCGTCACCAATGCCCTGAACATCGCCCATGAGCTGGCGGTACGCCCTCATATCAAGATCGTCACCACGGGCGGGGTCGCGATGCCCCAGTCGTATGAACTGGTCGGCCCACTGGCTCGGCACATCCTGGGCGAGATCAGTCTGGACATCGCCTTCATCGGGGTGGACGCCGTCGACGCGGAATCGGGCGCCGGTGCGCGCGACGAGCACGAAGCGAGCATCAACGCGCTGCTCGCCGAGCGGGCGGAGCGACTGGTGGTCGTGGCGGACAGCTCGAAGCTGGGCGCGCGGGCCTTCGCCCGGATCTGTCCGGTGGAGGACATCGGGACGCTGATCACGGACACGGGCGCACCGGAGCGGATCGCGCGGTTCGAGGAGCGCGGGGTGCCTGTGGTCCAGGTCTGACGACCCGGACCACAGGACCACAGGGCCGGAGAACAACACGGCCGATCACAGGACCGCCGGGCTCGGCACGGAAACGCCGCACCGCCGACCCCGCCGCACGCCGAACCTGTCACACGTCGGCCTCGTCGCACGCCGGCCTCGTCGCACCGCCGACCCGCAGGGCCCTCGCCCGGTGATACGCGCCGGATCAGCGCCGTTACGCGGAGGGCGCCTTCTCGGCGGTCCCCCCGCTCTTTCCCGTACCCGCCGCGGTGATGGTGCCCTCTCCCGCGACCTCCGTGGAGATCACGGGCCAGCCGTCCTCGGGGACGATCGCCACGGACCGCCACCACGGCGCGGTGGGAATGTCCTGGCCGGTGGGCTCGAAGGGCTCGCCGGGGCGCGGCAGCGCGATTCCCGCGCCCGCCTCGGCCGCCGCCGTGATCGTGCCCTCACCGGGCTCGGCCCACGGGTGCGGGGCGAGGTTGAACGTACCCCAGTGGATCGGGAGCATGACGCCGGAGGGACGGCCCCCCTGGAGATCGAGATGGGCGCGCATACCCTCGGCCGGGGTCATATGGATGTCCGGCCAGTAGTCGCTGTAGGCACCGATCTGGATCATGGTGGCGTCGAACGGGCCGTGCTCGGCGCCGATGTCCTGGAAACCGGCGAAGTAGCCGGTGTCCCCACTGTGGTAGACGCGGTGCTCGGGCCCGGTCACGGCCCAGGACGCCCAGAGCGTGTGCTGCTGGTTACGCAGACCACGACCGCAGAAATGCCGCGCCGGAGTGGCGGTGAGCCGGATGCCCGCGATCTCCGTGGACTCGTTCCAGTCGAGTTCGCGCAGCCGGGACGCGGGCACCCCCCAGCGTTCCAGATGGGCGCCGACACCGAGCGGTACCGCGAAGACCGCGTCCGTGGCCGCCAGGGCCCTGATCGTGGGCAGATCAAGATGGTCGTAGTGGTCGTGGGAGATCACGACCACATCGAGGGGACCGAGCGAGGAGAGCGGTACGGGCACCGGGTGCAGCCGCTTGGGGCCCACGAAGGCGAAGGGCGAACACCGGTCGCCCCACACGGGATCGAAGAGCACGCGCCGGCCGTCGATTTCGGCGAACACGCTCGAATGGCCCATCCAGGTGAGCCGCAGCCCGGAGGCCGGGGGCACGGCCAGGTCCGCGAGAGTCGTGGCGTGCACCGGAATGGTGCCGCTCGGAGCCCGCCGGGCCCGCGCTTCCTTCTGGAAGTAGACCTTCGCGAACTCCAGACCCGAGCCCGAGGGTCTGGTCCTGGCACCCACCGGGTTCTGGAACACCCCGTCGGCGAAGTTGGGCGAGCGGTGGATCCGCTCGAGCCTCGCTCCTGCCGAGTCGGCCCCGAAGGCCGCGGGTCGCAGCGAGCGCAGCCGGGAGCGCAACGAAGGGGTGGAACCAGCGGCTGTCACAGCACCTCCTGGAGGTTCGGTGTTGTCCCATTATGTCTGGGCGGGTATCTCTGTGCGGGGCGAACGGACCGGACCGTCCTCCGCCCCGGCGCACGGCCCTACAACGACGCCGGTGCCCCCAGGATTCCCGTACACGCTTACGAAGTCGGCCCGATCCGGGGCGATCCCGGGCCATACCACGGGACGGAAACTTTGACAGGGGCGATCACCGTCTCGATACTGACTGGCGATTCAGTTGCGCGTTCGATCACCGCGCGCCGTGATCGCTCCTGTCACCGTGATCACGTCCCCGAGGAGACCGTCCGATGAATCCGTCCGCTTCCCCGGCGGCCCCGCTGATCTCCCTCACCTGGACGGACCAGGTGACCGGCCGGCAGGGATATCTGGTCGTGGACCGGCTGGTACGCGGGGTCGCCAGTGGCGGGCTGCGGATGCGCGCGGGGTGCTCACTGGAGGAAGTGACCGGACTGGCCCGTGGGATGACCATGAAGGAGGCCCTGCACTTCGACGCGGACGATCCGACGGCGCGTTATGTGCCGCTGGGCGGCGCCAAGGGCGGTATCGACTGCGATCCGCGCGACCCCTGCGCGTACGGTCTGCTGGTCCGCTATCTGCGTGCCACCCGGCCGTACATAGAGAGCTTCTGGACCACCGGCGAGGATCTGGGCCTGACCCAGGAGACCGTGGACCGGGCCGCCGCCGAGGCCGGTCTCGTCTCCACCGTCCAGGCGGTCCACCCGCTGCTCGACGACGAGCGAGCGGCACGGCGGCGGCTTGCCGACGCCTTCGCGACAGAGGTCGACGGCATCGGGCTGGACGCC
Source organism: Streptomyces sp. NBC_00872 (assembly GCF_045161915.1). Taxonomy (NCBI): domain Bacteria; kingdom Bacillati; phylum Actinomycetota; class Actinomycetes; order Kitasatosporales; family Streptomycetaceae; genus Streptomyces; species Streptomyces sp. NBC_00872. The sequence continues at coordinate 1,129,088 of NZ_CP108806.1, forward strand.
CTTGTCGGCGGCTGCGGGGTCGCCGAGTCGGTGCTCACCGCCCTCGACCGGGCGGGGGTCGCCCCCGAGGGGACGCGCGTCGCTGTCCAGGGGCTCGGCACCATGGGCGGGGCGACGGCACGCTTTCTGTCCCGGGCGGGGCTGCGGATCGTGGCCGTGGCCGATGTCAAAGGGACCATCGCCCACCCGGACGGCCTGGACGTCGAGGCGCTCCTCGCCGCCAGGGACGCGTACGGCACGGTCGACCGCGCCGCGCTGCGCCCCGGGGACCGGGAGCTGCCGGGCGACGCCTGGCTCTCCGCCGACGCGGAGGTGCTGGTGCCCGCGGCTGTCTCGTACGCCGTCGACACCGGCAACCAGGCCGCGGTCAAGGCCCGTTGGATCGTGGAGGCGGCCAATATGCCCGTACTGCCCGAGGCGGAGGAACTGCTGGCCCGGCGCGGTGTCACGGTGCTGCCCGATGTCGTGGTCAACTCCGCCACGAACGCCTGGTGGTGGTGGACCCTCTTCGGTGACATCGGTCCCGGCGCGGACGAGTCGTTCGCCCATACCCGGCGGGCGATGCGCGCTCTGGCCGGCCGGATGCTGGCGCGCGCCGAGACCGACGGCACCACCCCGCGTGCCGCCGCGCACGCCATGGCCGCCGAACGGCTGCCGGTCATCGCGGAGCGGTACGGGTGGTACCGGTGAGCCGCATGACGGCCCCTCAGCTCGATAGGGTGACCGCGTGGCGAGAGTACGGCTGAGTGTGCCGGAGCGGCGCGAGGAGCTGCTCCGTGCCGCCGTCGGGCAGATCGAGGCCCGGGGCGTGGCGGCGTTGCGGATCTCCGATGTCGCCGCCGTGCTCGGTGTCAGCAGCGCGCTGGTGCTCTACCACTTCTCGACGAAGGAGAAGCTGGTCGCGGCGGCCTTCGCCCATGCCGCACAGGACGATCTGGCCCGGCTGCGCGCGCTGCTCGGCCGTCGCGCCACCGCCTTGGAGCGACTGCACGACGCGGTCCGCTGGTACGCACCGACGGGCGAGGCCAAGGGCTGGCGGCTGTGGATCGAGGGATGGGCGGCGGCGCTGCGCGAGCCCGCGCTGCGTGAGCCGGCCCGCGCTCTCGACCAGCAGTGGAAGGCGGCTCTCGCCGAGGTCGTCGCCGAGGGAACGGCGGCGGGCGAATTCGTCTGCGCGGACCCGGTGTCGGCGGCCGGGCGGCTGACCGCCATGCTGGACGGACTGGCGGTTCAGATGACGTCGTACGCGGGTTCACTGCCGCGCGCCACCATGCTGGAGTGGGCGGACGAGGCACTCGCCCGCGAACTGGGCGTCGACCGCGCGGCACTCGGCGGGCGTGGAGAGTAGAACGGCGGCCACACCGGGGCCGCCGGACATCCGGAACCGGACAGGGAGACGGAAGACTGTGGCAGAGCAGCAGACCGATCCGACCGATCAGCTCGGTCACGATGTGCTGGTCGTCGGGGGAAGTGGGGTGGACACCGTCGTCCGGGTCGACTCGCTGCCGGTTCCGCTGGCCGATTCGGTCGGGGTCGGACCGATCCTCGAATGGCCGGGCCACACCGGCGGCAATGTGGCCCTCGGCTGCCGGGCGCTCGGTCTGGACGTCAAGTTCCTCGACTTCATAGGGGACGACTGGACGGGCGGTCAGGTCCGTGCGCGGCTCGCGGAGGGCGGGGTCGATTTCGAGGCGCTGATCTCCCCGGCCGGCACCCGGCGCGCGGTCAATCTCGTGGAGCGTACGGGCCGCCGGATGTCGTTCTACGACGGCCGGGATCCCGCCGGTCTCCGTATGCCGCGTGACTTCTATCTGCCGCACCTCCGGCGCGCCCGTCATGTCCATCTCGCGATCACCGACTTCGCCCGCTTCCTCTATGACGACATCGAGGCGCTCGGTGTCCCCGTCTCGACCGATCTGCACGACTGGGACGGACTCGCCGACCATCACAGGGAGTTCGCCCTCCGTTCCGATCTGGTCTTCCTGAGCGCGGCCGGAGCCGGGGAGCGGATCGCCTCGCTGATGCGGGAGATCCTGCGCGAGGGCCGGGCCGAGGCAGTGATCGCGACGGCGGGCGCGGGCGGTTCGTATCTGATGACCCGTGAGGGCAGCCGCACCCCCCGGCCCGTCCCGGCGACCCTGCCGCCCGCGCCGGTGGTGGACTCCAACGGTGCGGGTGACGCGTACGTCTGCGGTTTCCTCTACGGCCGGCTGGCCGGGCTGGACCTCGAAGCCTGCGCCCGGCTCGGCGCGGTGGCAGGTGCCTACGCCTGTACGGGCGGGGGCAACGCGGCGCTGATCGGCCCGGACGCGCTCCTCGCCGACCGGCTCCGCCCCGCCACGAACTGAGCGACGCCACTCGGAGACGCGGCTGGAGGACATCGCTGAGAGACACCGTTCAGGGGGACTTCGGAGCTGAGCGGTCCAGGGGCCCGTCCCCGCCCCTGCCGTTCAGGTCTGGCGTATCGGTTCGTACTCCGCCGCTTCGAGCCCGAAGGTCCAGGCGACCCCTTGCTTCGCGGTCCTGGTGGTGGGCGGTACCCGCAGCCAGTACGTTCGGTGCGTGCCGTCCGGCTCCGGCGTGGAGTTGACCACCTCGACCATCGCGACGTCCTCGTCCTGCCGCAGCGAGATCCGCCAGAGCACACCGCTCTCGTCGCGATGGACGGGCTCCGCCCCCGACTCGTTCAGATAGCGGTCGTAGCCGTAGTGCTCCAGCATCACACGGCGCAGCTCGGCATTGGCCTCGTCGCGTATCCGGTCGGGAGTCAGGGACGCCAGCTCGCCGAGGAATGCGGCGGGGACCGGCATCCCGCGCCACGCGTACAGCGCGAAGCCGTCGGGGTAGGCGAGCGCGGGGCCGTCGCCGCGGTCGAGCCGGCCCGCCTCGTCCCGGTGGAGTTCGGAGGGACGCTCGCAGATCACCACGGCGCGTTCGTACGGCCACCACCAGCCCGCGTGCAGCGCCACCTCGGCCAGTCCCGCGAGGCGTTCGCTACGCCCGTCGAAGGCCGCGAGCCAGGCCGCGTCGTGCTGCCCGAGCACCGCGTCGAGCAGCACCGCACGGATCCGGGCCGCCTCGGCGGGCTTCCCCGCGAGCGCCTCCACCACCCCGGTCCTGATCCGGTCGGCGAGCGCCCGGCCGGAGTCCCAGAGCCGGGCGCCGGTGGCGCTCCAGTGCTCGGCCCAGCCGGCCGGTCCCAAGGCGTCATGCACCCTGCGCCGTTCCTCGGCCCAGGGGTAGGTGCGCACCTCGTCGCGCACGGACCGGCCCGCGTCCAGCGCCCGCGCCAGCTCCACCCCTGCCAGTGGCGATCCGGCCCAGATGATCCGCTCCGGCTCCGCCAGCCCCGCCCTGCGGTAGGCGAGCCGCACTCCGCTCTCGGCGGCCGACCGGTCCGACTCGCCCGTCGCCGCCGCGACGGCCCGCCACTTGTCCATGTCGCTCATGTCTGAAGCCCCGTCCCCTGTCATCCCTGTCCAGTGTTCTTCCGTGCCCGTGCCCGTGCCGGTGCCCGAACCCGTGTACGTGCTCGTGCCCGTTGCCATTGGCCCGAGCTCGCGTCCGTCGCCGTCCCGGCGCCGGTCCGCCCGTCCGCCCGTCCGCTCGTCCCGCTCAGTCCGCGACGACCCGCACCGCGCCCGGCAGGTACTCGCGCTGACGCACCACACGGAACCACCCCTTGGGCAGCGGTATCGCCGCGTGTTCCTCGTGCACCACCCGCCCGCCGTCCGGGAGATGGAGATACATCGGCCCGGCCATGTCGGCCGCTTCACGGATCAGCCGGCCCGGTCCGGTGACCGCGTGGGCATGGCCGGTGACCTCGCCGAGCGCCAGGACCAGCCGGCCCCGCGCGTCCCTCGGCTCACCGGACACGCCTGCCGCGTCCACGAGATACGACGGCACCGTCTCCTGTGCGACGGGCACGATGAGCACGTCTCCCTGCCGGTACATGGCTCTCCCCTCCACCGGCGGCGCCGAGTGCGCCGAACCTGTGAAAGACGCTAGACGGGGGGTCTGACAATCCGCCGCGGCGACCGGCCGACCGGCCCCGGGAGGGGTGTTGTCAGTGGTGCTTGGTAGAACTGCTCCACATCAGCCGATCCGCGCCACCGCTGTCTGGAGCATCCCCATGACCATTTCGGGCCACTTGCAGGAGCTGCACGGCCTGCCCGCGTTCGACTTCCCGGCCGCCGACGCGAAGGCGGAGCTCCCGGCTCCCGGTTCCGTGGCCTGGCGGATCTCGGTCGACTCGTACGAGGCCGAGGAGCAGTGGGAGGCGGCGTTCGCCCGCTTCACCGAGGCCGTGGACACCACGCGGGTCGGGGCGTTGATCGTCGGCTCCTGGAGCGATGCCTACGAGTCGGGTCCGGAGCCGGTGATCGAGGCCCTGGTGGCGGCACGGGACCGGCTGCCCGCGCTGCGCGCACTGTTCCTCGCCGATATCGTCGGCGAGGAGTGCGAGATCTCCTGGATCAATCAAGGGCTGGTGACCCCGCTGCTCGACGCCTTCCCCGAACTGGTCGAATTCGGCGTCCGCGGCGGCCAGGAACTGCGCTTCCCCGCCGTCCGGCACGAGCGGCTGCGTTCGCTGACCATCGAGACCGGCGGTCTGAACGCCGGTGTGGTGCGGGGAGTCGGCGCGAGCGAGCTGCCCGCGCTGGAGCATCTCGATCTCTGGCTCGGCGTCAGTGAGTACGGCGCGACGACCGAGGTGGCCGATCTGGCGCCGATCCTGGCCGGTTCGCGCTTCCCCCGGCTGCGCCATCTCGCCGTGCGCAACAGCGAGATCCAGGACGAGATAGCGATCGCGCTGGCCGGCGCCCCGGTCGTCGCCGCTCTGGAGATCCTCGATCTCTCGATGGGCACCCTCGGGGACGTGGGGGCGGAGGCCCTGCTCTCCGGCCAGCCGCTCACCCATCTCAAGAAGCTCGATCTGCACCACAACTACCTGAGCGAGGCGTTGCGCGAGCGCGTTCTCGCCACGCTCGGCGCGGCCGGGGTGGAGGTCGATCTCGAAGAGAGCGGGGACGTGGACGACGACGACGAGGGCTTCCGCTACACCGCCGTCTCGGAGTGATCCGATGCCGCCGTCACCACGTCTCGCGGTCGTCGGGAATCCCGGCAACCGCCGTATAAGCCTGTTCCAGAACGCCGTCCGGGCCGCCGGGCTGCCCGCCGCCCGGGTGGTGCCCTGGCTCGATGTGCTGCGCGGCGGGGCCCGGTTCGAGGCCGGGGAGACCGTACGGATCGACTCCCCCGGCGAGGATCCCGAGGTGGAGCGGCTGCTGCGCGGCACGGACGATCCCACCAGGGTCGAGGGGACCGCCCGCTGGTACGCCGGGTTCACGGCCGCCGCCGTAGAACTGGGCCGGGCCGCCTCCGCCGCCGGGGCCGGTCTGCTCGACGCCCCGGACGAGCTGGCGGTCCTCTTCGACAAGCGCCTCTGCCATGAGGTGCTGGACAAGGCGGGGGTACGGGTTCCGGCCTCGCCCACCTCGGGCCCCGGCGTCCCGGCCGTCTCCGGCTGGGACGACGTACGGTCCCTGATGGCGGCGGCGGGGCTGCGCCGGGCGTTCGTCAAGCTCGCCCACGGGTCGTCGGCGTCCGGGGTGCTCGCCGTCGAGACGGCGGGCCCGGGGCGGGTGCGCGCCACCACCTCCGTCGAGCGGGACAGCGCGGGCCGGCTGTTCAACTCGCTGCGGGTGCGGCGCTATACGACCGAGCGCGAGGTGGCCGCGATCGTGGACACCCTCGCGCCCGACGGGCTGCATATCGAGCAGTGGGTGCCCAAGGCGGTGCAGGACGGCCGGTCGGCCGATCTGCGTGTGGTGGTCGTCGCGGGCCGTGCCACCCACGCGGTCCTGCGTACGAGCACCTCCCCCATGACCAATCTCCATCTCGGCGGGCTCAGAGGGGATCTCGACGCGGCGCGTGCCGCGATCGAGGCGGCTGGCGGAAGCTGGTCCGCGGCACTCACGGTCTGCGAACGGGCCGCGGACTGTTTCCCGGACACCCACTGTGTGGGCGTCGATCTGCTGCCCGCCCGGGGCTGGCGCGGCTTCGCCGTCTGTGAGGTCAACGCCTTCGGCGATCTGCTGCCCGGTCTCACCGGCCTGCCCGGCGGGGGCGCCGAGGGCCTGGACACCTACGCGGCCCAGCTCGCCGCCCTGCCGAAGCGTGCGACACGCCGGACGGACGACCGAGAAGACACCGTGCCGACACCGGAGACGCGCCTGAGATGCCCGCGATGACCATGACGACACCCGATATGAACGAGGTGGTCGGGCGCGACGATCTGCTGCTCGTCACCCTCGACACCCTGCGCTTCGATGTCGCGGAGGAGCTCGCCGCCGCGGGCCGTATCCCCCATCTCGCCCGCCATCTCCCGGGCGGACGCTGGGAGAAGCGGCACGCACCGGGCAGCTTCACCTATGCCTCGCACCAGGCGATCTTCGCCGGTTTTCTGCCCACTCCCGCCGTGCCCGGCTCCCATCCACGGCTGTTCGCCGCCCGCTTCGGGGGCAGTGAGACCACCGCCGACCGGACGTTCGTCTTCGACACCCCCGATCTGGTCTCGGGACTCGCGGCGGCGGGGTACCACACGGTGTGCGTCGGCGGGGTCGGCTTCTTCAACCGGCGGGGCGCGCTCGGCTCCGTGCTGCCCGGACTCTTCCAGGAGAGCCATTGGGAGCCCGAGTTCGGTGTGGCGTCCGCGGCCTCCTTCGAGGCCCAGATCGCCCGCGCGGAGAAGACCGTCGCCGGTCTCGACCGCGACCGGCGGCTCTTCCTCTTCGTCAATGTGGCCGCGCTGCACCAGCCCAACTGGTTCCATCTGCCCGGTGCCACCCGGGAGGCGGGCGACTCACGGGCCACGCACGCCGCCGCTCTCGAATATGTCGACCGGCACATCGGCCGGCTCTTCGCCGCAGCGAGCAGCCGCCGTCGCTGCTTCACGATCGTCTGTTCCGACCATGGCACCACCTATGGCGACGACGGCTGGACCGGACACCGGCTGGGCCATGAGGCCGTCTGGACCGTGCCGTACGCCCATTTCTTCCTGGACCACGGGGGCCCGCGATGAGCACCACCAGCGCCACCACCACGGCCGGCACAGCCGCCCCGGCGAACACGGCCACCACCACCGGCGCCGCCGCACCGCGCCCGTACGAGAGTTACGTCTACGCCTATCCGCACAAGACGGCCTACCGCCCCCTGCCCGGCCGCCCGGCGCTGCGCGAGCTGTGGGCCGGTGAACGCAAGGACGCCCTCTCCCTCTATCTGCACATACCGTTCTGCGAGGTCCGCTGCGGCTTCTGCAATCTCTTCACCCGCATCGGCGCCCCCGACGAGCTCACGACGCGCTATCTCGACGCGCTCGACCGGCAGGCGACCGCCGTACGCGACGCCCTCACCGGGCCGGATCAGGAGGGCACCGACGCGATACGGTTCGCCGCCGCGGCCTTCGGCGGCGGTACGCCCACCTTCCTCGACGCCGGTGAGCTGGAGCGGTTGTGCGACATCGCCGAGCGGCGGATGGGTGCCGATCTGCGGGCCGTCCCGCTCTCCGTGGAGACCTCCCCGGCGACGGCGACCGCCGACCGGCTGGCCGTGCTCGCCGAGCGCGGCGCCACCCGGCTGAGCATCGGCGTCCAGAGCTTCGTCGACGCGGAGGCGAGGGCCGCCGTACGCCCGCAGCGCCGCGCCGATGTCGAGGCCGCTCTCGGCCGTATCCGTGACGCCCGGATCCCGGTCCTCAATATCGATCTGATCTACGGTATCGACGGCCAGACGGAGCGCACCTGGGGCCACTCCCTGGACGCCGCGCTCGCCTGGCGGCCCGAGGAGCTCTATCTCTATCCCCTCTACATACGGCCGCTCACCGGTCTCGGCAGGCTGGGCGCGGGCAGCGACGCCGTCTGGGACGCCCAGCGGCTGCGGCTCTACCGGCAGGGCCGGGACCGGCTTCTCGCCGAGGGGTACGAGCAGGTGTCCATGCGGATGTTCCGCCGCCCCGGCAGCGGCACCGGCGCCCCGTCACAAGGCGCGGACGACTACGCGTGCCAGACCGACGGCATGATCGGGCTCGGCTGCGGAGCCCGCTCGTACACCTCGCGGCTCCACTACTCCTTCGACTACGCGGTCGACATGCGCGAGATACGGACCATCATCGACACCTACACGGCCACGGAGGACTTCTCCCGCGCGGAGGTCGGCCGCCGGGTCGACGAGGACGAGGCACGCCGCCGCCATCTTCTCCAGTCTCTCCTCCAGGCCCAGGGCATGGAGGTGGTCGGCTACCGCGAGCGGTTCGGCTCGGTACCGGCCGAGGACTTCCCGGCCGAGCTGGACCGGTTCGCGGAGCTCGGCTGGCTGGACACGGGCACGGACCCCGGGCTGCTGCGTCTCTCGCCCGAGGGGCTCGCGTACTCGGACGCGCTGGGTCCGGCGCTCTTCTCCCCCGCCGTACGGGCCGCGATGGCCGCCTACGAGGTGAAGTGAGCCCCGTGGACCTGACGATCCTCTACCGCGGTCCGCTCGCCTCCTGCGACTACGACTGTCCGTACTGCCCCTTCGCCAAGCGGCGCGACAGCCGTGAGCAGCTCCGCGCCGACAGGGACGCGCTGGAGCGGTTCGCGGCCTGGGTGTCGGAGCGGCGGGACGACCGGCTGTCGGTGCTGTTCACGCCCTGGGGCGAAGGACTGGTCCGGTCCTGGTACCGGCGGACCCTCAGCGAGCTCTCGCACCTGCCGCATGTCCGGCGGGTGGCCATCCAGACGAATCTGAGCTGCCGTACCGACTGGCTGGCCGGCGCCGACCCGGAGAAACTGGCGCTGTGGTGCACCTACCACCCGGGGCAGACGCCGTACGACCGGTTCCTCGCCAAGTGCCATGACCTCGCGGACCGCTCCGTCCGCTTCAGTGTGGGCGTCGTCGGTCTCGACGAACACCTTGAGCACGCGCGCAGGCTGCGCGCCGAACTGCCCGCGCACATCTATCTCTGGATCAACGCGGCCGAGGGGCACAGCTACACGGACGAGGAGGCCGCCCGCTGGACGGAGCTCGATCCCCTCTTCCCGTACAGCCGCAGGCCCCACAGCTCGGCCGGGCTGCCCTGCCGGACCGGTGAGTCGGTGATCTCGGTGGACGGCGAGGGGACCGTACGGCGCTGCCACTTCGTCCGCGCCGAGCTGGGCAATCTCTACGACGGTTCGTACCGGAAGGCGCTCGCTCCCCGGGCGTGTCCACTGGCGGTGTGCGACTGCCATATCGGCTATGTGCATCTGGAGACGCTGCCGCTGTACGACATCTTCGCGGGCGGGGTGCTGGAGCGGATCCCGCAGGTCCGGGATCCGCTCCCGGACGGATCAGTTCGGCGGGCTGCCCAGGGGAACCTGGGTGGTGTTCCGGTCATCGTTCAGCTCGATGTTCTCGGCGCTGACCGACAGATGCGTCGTGTCGGAGAACCGCAGCCGGAGCCGTAGATCGAACCGCCAGGTGTCGTCCCCGTTCGGATGGATGGTGACCGTCGCGGTCCCGTTGGACAGCCCCTCCTTCGTGGTCTCCGTCAGCACATCGAGAGGGTAGGGACCGGCCGTCGTCCCGTCCTTGAACTCGCCGAACGGCACGGAGATGGAGGCGGCCTCCACACCGTCCGGTGTCCTGACCGAGATATTGATCCCGGTGTCGTAGTCGCGGTCCTCATTGGCGGTGACAAAGGTGACCGCCCCCGCCGCGAGAGTCGCACTGCCGTTTTCCGCCATCGGAGCCCCCTGAACCCACAGCGCCGTGATACGGGCCTTCCCTCGGCCGGCGCCGCACCGGAGGACCCCTTCGGCCCGGTTATCGCCCCGGCCGGGACTGGCCATGCGCGGGCGTTCCGTGGTCCATTCGGATGAGTGAAATTCCCGTTCGGAGCGCCGGGCGCCGGAGGGGCGGCCGGCCTCGGCGGCGGCCGACCTCGGCGGCGGCTGACCCCGGCGGCGGCCGGCCGGACAGCCGGACCGGCACCCCGGGCCGGCCCCGCCGTCAGCGGTTCAGGGGCAGCAGGTCGGGACGCTTCGCCTCGACATGGTCCCCGGAGGATTCCCCGCGCAGCCGGCGCCCGATCCACGGCACCAGATACTCCCGCGCCCAGTTGATGTCGTCGCGCCGTACCTCGAAGGTGCCGCGCGGCGGCTGCGGCGGCCATGTCTGGTCCGGGTCGGCGGGCACGGCGAACCCGAGCACCTGCGCCGCACGCAGCGCGACACGGGTGTGGCCCTCGGGGGAGAGATGCAGCCGGTCGCCGTCCCAGGCCCGCCTGTCCTGCACGGACTTGAGGGACCAGAGATCGAGCACCGGGCAGTCGTAGCGGTCGGCGATGGCCCGTACATGGGCGGTGTAGGTCGCGATCTTGCCGCGAAGATGACGGAGCACGGGCACGCCCCGGGTGTCGAAGCCCGTGGTCACCATGACCGTGCCGACCGCCCCGGTCAGATCGGCGACGGCCCGCTCGAAGCGCTCGGCGACATCGTCGGGGTCGGTGCCGGGCCGGATGATGTCATTGCCGCCCGCGCAGAAGGTCACCAGATCGGGGGCGAGTTCCTTGGCCCGGGGTATCTGCTCGCTGACGATCTGGTCGAGGAGCCGGCCGCGTACGGCGAGATTCGCGTAGCGGAAATCTCCGTGCACGGTGTCCGCGGGACCGGGCGGGAGGGCCGCCTCGCCGGTCACCGGATCGGTGAGCCGGTCAGCCAGTTGATCGGCGAGCAGAACCGCGAGCCGGTCCGCCCAGCCGACATACCGTCCATCGGGTCCGGGATCGCCCACGCCCTCCGTGAAGCTGTCACCGATCGCCGTGTACGACCCGAATACGCCTCTTCTTCTTGATCTCGAATCGTCTGCCACAACACCACATCTTTCACCCGCAGATGTGACCTACGCGACCGTAAGAAACGGTTGACGAGGGGTGAGATACACCATTGGTCAATTTTCGGCCAAGCGGGAATATGCCCAACGCTCTCCGTCCGGCACGGAACTGCCGGACGGAGAGCGGAGAAAGGACGTTGCCATGCCTCGAACGGGGCCGTGTCTCAGATGTTGACACCCTGATCGCGGAGATACGCCAGCGGGTCGATGTCCGAGCCGTAGTCCGGTCCGGTACGGATCTCGAAGTGCAGGTGCGGACCCGTGACATTGCCGGTGGCGCCGGAGAGACCGATCTGCTGGCCCTCGCTGACGGTGTCGCCCTCGGAGACGGATATGGAGGAGAGATGGGCGTACTGCGAGTAGCGGCCGTCACTGTGCTCGATGACGATCTGGTTGCCGTACGAGCCGCCCCAGCCCGCCGCCACGACCGTGCCCGCGCCGACCGCCTTCACCTCGGTGCCCGTGTCGACCAGGAAGTCCACACCGGTGTGGTAGCCGCTGGCCCAACTGCTGCCCGAGGCGTGGTACGGAGTGCCGATCTGCGGATCGTCGACCGGCGTGGTGAAGCCGGAGTCGCTGCTCTGCTCCGGCGTGTCGGCGGGCGCGGGCGTCGACGCCCCGTTGTCGTCGGCCGGTGTGGCGGTCGACGGGTCCGAGGAACCGCCGTCGGAGGAGTGGGACGGCTCGGCCGGCTTCGCGGGACGGGTGTGCTCCCCGCCCCTCGTCTTGATGGTCAGCTTGAGCCCGGGGTGGATCAGCGACGGGTCGGATCCGACGGCCTTGCGGTTGTCCGCGTACAGCTTGTGCCAGCCGCCCCGGACATGCTGCTCCTTGGCGATCTTCGACAGGGAGTCGCCCGGGACCACGGAGTAGATCCGGGTCTTGGCGGCACTCTTCTTGGCGGTGGCCTTCTTCGCGCCGGCCTGCTCCCCGCCGAGCTGTTGCTGGGAGACGGCCTCGGGCGCGCTGGCGGGTGCGGCCTTCTGCGCGGCGTGCGCGCCGGTGGCACCGATGAGCGGAAGTGCGATGGCGGCTCCACCGGTACCGGCGGCTATGAATCCGCGCGATACCGGGTTGTTGGCCTTGTGACGGCGGTGCTTACCCTTCGCGGGCATGGCGAATTCCTCTCCGGCGCCTGCGAGGTGAGCTGTCGGGTTCGGACTGGAGATGCCCGGTCGCACTTACCGCGCGACTTCACCCCAAGCCGTTCCGGAGTTCCGGATCGGCGTACTACCTGGGTCCCCCGCTCCTGCCACGCATTGCTTGACGATAAGAATTCCGGACGGCGGCAGGATTCGGCGGTCCGACCGGATTGAGGGTGAACGTAGGCGAGTGGGGCGAGTGGAACAAGGGATGCTTTTCCACCGACAAGTCGCACTCGCATTTAACCCGGTTTTACCGGTCACCCTGTGTCGACAACGATCTCCGAACTCCGCGTCGGACAAGGAATTCGAATACATGGCACCGCCACGGAACGTCACGGATATGATCCTGGTCACGGACCGGAACCCATCTCCACCGCGACCGGGGCAGGGTGTAAGGAATCACCCAATACGGACAGATGGGCATTTGGGCGATATCCATCCGCGAATAATGTCCGAATGCTCCCACTGGATTCCCGACAGTCGAACTGATTGCCACACGAACAGATGTCGTACTGTCAGAGGTCGACAGCGTCGGCGAGCCGCGCCGACGGCAGACACGGAGGAGCAGGCCGTGACGCAGCAGGTCCCGTCGACAGAGCCCGAGCTGGCCGGCGTGCGCAACTTCCGCGATGTCGGAGGACTGCCCACCACGGACGGCAGGCAGGTCCGTCCGGGCCGGCTCTTCCGCAGCGGCCATCTCGCCGGCGCCACCGCGGCCGACGCGGCCTTTCTCTCGTCCCTCGGACTTCACACGATCTTCGACTTCCGCAATGCGGCCGATCTGAAGCTCGACGGCGCGGACGTGGAACTGCCCGGCGTGCGCAATGTGAACATTCCGCTCACCGACCCCGCCGACGGCGCCGAGTTCTGGCGGATGGTCAGGGACGGCGATCTGGACCAGCTCCGCTCGCTCCTCGCGGACGGCAGGGCCGCGGCCCGGATGACCGGCTCGTACCGCTCGATCATCAAGGAGCGCACCGCCGAGCACAGCCGTGTCCTGCACGCCCTCGCCGAGGACAGCGTGCCGGCGCTCATGCACTGCGCCGCGGGCAAGGACCGGGCCGGTCTCTCGATCGCGGTGGCCCTGCTCGCGGTCGGGGTGGAGCCCGAGGCGATCGAAGCCGACTATCTGAAGTCGAACGACCCGCACCGCCGTTATCCGGTCCGGCGCAGCGACAATTCGCCCACCGGGACGCCCACCGAGGTGATGGACCTGCTCAGCCCGCTCTTCGACGCGCGCGCCGAGTATCTCGCGGCGGCCTTCGAGACCATCGAGAAGACCTGGGGCAGCACCGACACCTATCTGGCCGAGGGGCTGAGACTGGCCCCCGAAACCCGTGAACGGCTCCGCGCCCGCCTCCTCGACTAGGCCCTGTCCGGTCAATCGCGCCGGTGTCGTGGTTGGGACATGTCCCAACCACGACACCCCTGAAGCAGTGACAGCCCCTCCGGCGCTACCAGATTCTGTCCAACAGCGCGTGACAGCGCAGTTGAACGAAGGGGCTGGACAGATGAGACGTATCCGCCTGACGGCGGCGGTATCCATGGCCTTGCTGATGACCGTGGGTGCCGTGGCGCCGGTCGCGGCCCGGCCCTCCGCCCGGGACGCGGCGACCGACGGGCCCGCCGCCACCGGCGCCACCGCGGTGGGCACCCCCACGACGGTGCGGCTGATCACCGGTGACCGGGTGACGCTCAGCACGGGCCCGGACGGAAAGCACGCGGCCTCGGTCCGGCCCGGCCCCGGCCGTGACGGCATCCTCTTCCGGACCGCCGAGCAGGACGGCCGGCTGTCCGTCCTGCCGTCCGACGCGGCGGACCTGGTCTCCGCGGGAACGCTGGACCGGGAACTGTTCGATGTGACCGCACTCGTCTCACAGGGGTACGACGAGGCGCACACCGACTCGCTCCCGCTGATCGTGGCCCAGCCCGCCGGCACGTCCGCCGGGGCACGGGCCACCGAGACCCTGCGTACCCTGTCCGGGTTCCAGGAGGACTCCGCACCCTCGCACCGGTTGGAGAGCATCGGAGCCCGCTCGCTGCGGATAGCCGGGGACGATCTCGGCGCGTTCTGGCGCACACTCGCCCCCGCCGGGGACACGATGACCGCCAGTGGGCTCCGGGCCACCCCCAAGATCTGGCTGGACGGCAAGGTGAACGCCACCCTGGACCGCAGCACGGCCCAGATCAACGCCCCCGCCGCCTGGGACGCCGGCTACCAGGGCCAGGGGGTCAAGGTCGCCGTCCTCGACACCGGCGCGGACGCGGCACACCCCGATCTGGCGGGCCGGATCGTCGAGGCCAGGGACTTCTCCGGCAGCGGCGGCACCGAGGACGTCTTCGGCCACGGCACACATGTCGCGTCCACCGTCGGCGGCAGCGGCGCCGCGTCCGGCGGCAGCCGCAAGGGTGTCGCCCCGCGGTCCGGACTGCTGATCGGCAAGGTCCTCGGCAACGACGGCTACGGCACCGAGTCCCAGGTCATCGAGGGCATGGAGTGGGCCGCGGCCGAGGGCGCCAAGGTCATCAACATGAGTCTGGGCTCCGACGCCCCGACCGACGGCACCGACCCGATGAGCCGCGCGCTGGACGAACTCACCGCGAGCAGCGGCGCCCTGTTCGTCGTGGCTGCGGGCAACAGCGGGGAGATGGGTGACCGGACGGTCGGCTCACCCGGCGCGGCCGACGCCGCGCTCACGGTCGGCGCCGTGGACCGTGACGACTCGCTCGCCCCGTTCTCCAGCCGCGGGCCCCGTCTCGGCGACGGCGCGGTGAAGCCCGATGTCACCGCGCCCGGTGTCGGTATCGTGGCCGCCCGCGCCGCGGGGACCACCATGGGAGACCCCGTCGACCCGTACTACGTCGCGGCGTCCGGCACCTCCATGGCCACACCGCATGTGACCGGTGCCGCGGCCCTGCTCGCCCAGGAGCACCCGGACTGGCGCGCCGACCGTCTCAAGGACGCTCTGGTCAGCACCGCCCGTACGGTGCCCGGCCAGCAGCCGCCGCAGCAGGGCGGCGGCCGGATCGATCTCGCGGCAGCCGCGCTCGGCCCCCTCACCGCCACCGGCACCGTCGCGCTGGGCCCGTTCCAGGCGGGCACGACCGCCGCGAAGGCCCAGACAGACGGCTCCGGGACCGCCACCGTCCGCTACACCAACACCTCCGCCACCGGGCTCTCGCTCCGGCTGACGGCCCAACTCGCCACCACCGGCGGGCGCGCGCTGCGGAGCGGCGCGCTCCGGCTCGGCACGGACACGGTGGACATCGCCCCCGGCGCCACCGTCGAGGTCCCGCTGACCGCCGACCCGTCGCGGGCCGAACGCGGCGACTACTACGGCTATGTCAACGCCACTTCCTCCGACGGCAAGACGGCCGTGCACACCACCGTCAGCTTTGTCGTCGACGGCCCGGTGCACCGGCTCACCGTCGACACGGTCGACCTCCACGGCGATCGTATCGAGGCGCTTCCCACGATCTGGGGCCCGGACGGATTCGTCGACTACACCAGTCTCTCCCCGGCCATCGCCGAGGTGGAGGAGGGTACGTACCAGCTCAGCCACGCGTCGATCGGCGAGGCCGAGGACGGACAGGAACTGCGCCAGGTCGTGCTGCCCGAGGTGAAGGTCACCAAGGACACGTCCGTCACCCTGGACGAGCGCCGGACCACCCCGGTGGAGATCCGTACCCCGCGCCCCGCCGAACAGCGCGGCATCGTCAGCTACCAGACCTACCGCGAGATCGACGGACACAGTCTCACCCAGGGCGTGATGTTCTTCGACATCGCCAAGCGTGTCTATGTCAGTCCCACCGCGCCCGTCACCGAGGGCACCTTCGAATTCGCCTCTCGCTGGCAGCTCGTGGCCCCGCTGATCGAGACCGAAGTGTCCGGTACGAGGACCGATCTCGACCCCTACTACATGCCGAACTCCCCGCTCTTCAGCGACAAGGGCGTACGGCTGGCCGCGGTGGACGCCGGTACGGTCACCACGCCCGATCTCCGTCCCGCCCGGGTGCGCGGCAAGCTCGCCGTCGTCCGTGACGACGGCGGCGACGAGTGGGACCTCGCGCGGGCGGCGGCGAAGGCCGGTGCCAAGGGCCTGCTCGTGGTCTTCCCCTCCGCATACCCGTGGACCCGGTGGAATCCGGAGGGCGACCGCTACGCCGTGCCGGTGGTCCGGATCAGCGAGAGCGGAGGCACCGCGCTGCTGACCGCCGCCAAGCGGCACACCGTCACGGTCGGGATCTCCGGCACCTCCCGGAGCCCCTATCTCTACGATGTGATGCAGGTGTCGTCGGGGCGGATCCCGCAGCAGGTGGTGCACACCGTCTCGGACCGCGACAGCGCCCAGGTACGCACCACCTACGCCGACACCGGCGGAACGCCGTGGGCGAGCGAGCAGCGGTTCGGCTGGCGCCCGTACCAGTCCACCGCCTGGAACCAGTACACACGCCATGTGCCGACGGGCCATGAACGCACCGAGTACGTCAGCTCCGGGGACACCCTCTGGCAGCATGTCGTCAACCACACGACCACCTTCGACGTCGACGCGCCGCTGCAGGCCGGCCTGAAGGACGCGCCGCGCACCTACCGGGCGGGCGAGCGTACGGACGAGCGCTGGTTCGGTGCCGTGGTACGGCCCGCCGCTCCGGTGGGCGCCGGGCTGGTCTCCACCCGCTCCGGCGATGTACTGGCCCTGCGGATCCCGGAGTTCACCGACTCCACACCGGGCCACTGGTCACGCACCGTCACCAGCGGAGGCGGCATCGGCACCTCCGGCGCGGGAGCGAAGGCCGGTACGGAGGCGAAGGCGGGCGCGGGGACCCGGGCCGAAGCCGTCGAGGGCGACACGAGTTCGGCCACGCTGTACCGCGACGGTACGAAGGTGAGCGAGACCGACGGCGCCTGGGGCGACATCGAAGTCGCCCCTGGGAAGGGGAACTTCAGGCTCGACCTGTCGACCGCGCGTGTCTCCGACGAGTGGGCGTTCGGCACCCGGACCACCACCTCGTGGTCCTTCCGCTCGGAGACCACCGCCGAGCGCAAGCCCCTGCCGCTTCTGCAACTCGACTACGACGTGCGCGCCGACGCGCGGAACACGGTCGCCGGCGGGCGCTCCCACGACATCGGTCTCACGGTCCGCTCCCAGGACGGTCTGCCCGCGCCGAGCGGACTCACCGTACGGGTCGACGCCTCCTACGACGACGGAAGGACCTGGCAGGAGGCGGCCCGGGTCGGCAAGCGCGGGCAGAACGGCTTCGCCGTCACCCTCGACCGGCCTGCCCGGCAGCGGGGCGACGCCTATGTGACCCTGCGGGTCACCGCGACCGACAGGAACGGCAGCGGTATCCGGCAGACCGTCGAACGCGCCTACCTCGTACGCGGATAGGCGGATAAGCGGACACGCGGACAGGACAGACGGCACACCCCGGCTCCGACAGCCGGTACGCCGGTCCTGACGGGCCGGTCCTGACGGGCCGGTACGGAAACGAGGGGCGGCGGGTGCGCGGGCGTAGGACCAGCCCGCGCACCCGCCGCCCCGTATTCCGTGTCCGCCGCCCCCTATCCCGTGCCCGCGGCCCCTTACCCCGTACCCGTACCCCCTCTCCCGTTCGACCAGGGCGTATAGTGCGCTGTCGCATCGGCCCCGCTTCGCGCGAGGCCCGGTGCGCGGATTCTCCGGTACGCCCGCCCGTCGCCCCGCACGCCGACGGCAGGTGGCGGACACCCGTGCGACGGCGCGCGGGCACTCCGTCCGGAGGACCTGACCGTACGGACGCGGCGGCGCGCGGACCCCCGGAAGGACGGGGCCGTCCGTGGAGAAGGGGAGCACCATGCTGGAGCCGGCGGGCCTCACCCCGGCGGAGGAGACCGTCTACCGACTGCTCGTGACCGTGACCGCGGCCTCGGCGGACGAGATCGCCGACCACTGCGGTCTGCCTCCGGGGGACACCGAACGCGTCCTGGCGGCCCTCACCGCCAAGGGCCTGGCCAGCGCGACGGACCGGGCGCCGCGGAGCTTCGCCGCCACTCCCCCGGATGTCGCCCTGCTGCCGCATCTCCAGCGCAACTCCGACGCCCTGGACAAGGCGCGCACCGCCGTCACCGATCTGCTGGAGACCTATCGGCGCACCAGACGCCGCCAGGACCCCGACCAGCTCATCGAGGTCATCACCGGCGCCGAGGCCCTGCGCCAGCACCTTCGCCAGATCCAGGACAACACCCGCCACGAGATGCTGTGGTTCTGCAAGGCGCAGTACGTGGCGATGCCTTCGGGCAGCAATCGCGCGGAGTTCGACGCCCTCGCCCGGGGGGTGCGCTACCGGGTCCTGTACGAGAGCGCGTTCTTCGACGATCCCGGGGCCGTCGACAATGTGGTGGAGGGCGTGCGCGCGGGGGAGATCGCACGGGCCGTGCCGCATCTGCCGCTGCGACTGGCCGTCGCCGATCGCGCCATCGCCATCTGCCCCCTGGTGCCGGGCGGCCCTTCCGGCAGTTCCGCGGAGCCCACCACGGCGCTGGTGCGCGGCAGCAGTCTGCTGGAAGCACTGGTCGCTCTGTTCGAGCGGTACTGGGAGGACGCGGTACCGCTGGACGTCAGCGCGTCGGGAACGGTCAGCGGCACGGACGGGACCGCACCCGGCCATGTGCTCTCGGCGACGGACAGACAGTTGCTGTCGCTGATGGTGGCGGGCGTCGCGGACAAGGCCATAGCCAGCCAGATGGGGCTGAGCAGACGTACCGTACAGCGGCATATCCAGGGGATGATGACGCTCGCCGGGGCGACGACACGCATGCAGTTGGCGTGGCAGGCGGCCCGCCGCGGCTGGATGTAGCCCGCGTCCGGCCGTAGGCCCCCGCCGCCCTCCGGCCTACTGCTGTCCTCCGAGCTGGAAGAGCAGATAGAGGAAGCCCGCGAAGAGGTGCCCCGCCACCAGATAGGCGAAGAGCCGGATGACCAGCCCCCGGGGGAACTTTGTCTCATGGTCGGCGGCGCGCTCCGGCGGCCGGTCCTCCGGTCCCGCCGGGACCTGTATCCGGCGCTCGGACTCCGACGGCTCCGACATGGCGAAGGTCCTCTCTGCAAGGTTCGGTTGTACCGGGTTCGGTTCTACGGATTTCGGTTCTGCGGATTTCGGTTCTGCGGATTTCGGTTCTGCGGATTTCGGTTCTGCGGATTTCGGTTCTGCGGGGCCCGGTTCTACGGGGCTCTGTGGTCGCACGGCCGGCTCTTACGGATCAGTCGCGATGAGCCCCGCCGCCGAGGCACAGCTCGGTGGCGGGGCTCTGGAGCAGGGTGTGGACGAAGAGCAGTTCGGTCCCCTCGGGTCCCGCCGCCGCGATCCGGTGCGGGGTGAGCGAGTCGAAGTGCGCGCTGTCACCGGGGTCCAGTACATACACGGCTTCCCCCAGACTCAGCCGCAGCCGGCCTTCCAGCACGTAGAGCCACTCCTCCCCCGTGTGGACCCGGACGAGGTCGCCCTGTGCCCCGTACGGCACCCGGACCCGCAGCGGCTGCATGGCCCGGCCCGAGCCGCCCGCCTGGTGGTATGTCCAGCCGCCGGCCTCGACCGGCTCCGCGCGGCCGGCCCGGGTGATGGGGTCGCGCTCCGGCGGTACCTCCCCGAGCAGATCGGAGACGGTCGTACCGTAGATACGGGCCAGGCCGAGCAGCATGGGCAGAGAGGGCTGACGCTGCCCCGTCTCCAGCCTGGAAAGATGGGCGGGTGAGAGCCCGGCCCGCTGGGCCGCGGCCTCCAGGGTGAGCCGTCGGCCGCGCCGCAGCTCACGCAGGCGCGGCGCCACATCGGGGAATCCGTCGGGCAGCGCGTCGGCCGCCTCTCCGGCAGGAGGTGTGCTCATGCCTCCATTGCGCCAGGAACTTTCCTCTGGGGCAAATTTCTTGCCCCGGAGGCAAAGCGAATCCCGGAAAACCCATCCGGAAGAACTCAGCGGTTGGCGACGGCCTGCTTCACCAGCGTTCTGCCGAAGTCCCACATCAGTCCGCCGCCGCCATGGGCGTCGTCCATGACCGCCGTGAAGGCCTCCACGAACCGTTCGACCTCACGCTCGCCGATGGTCAGCGGCGGAATCAGCTTGATCACTTCGAGATGGTCACCGGAGACCTGGGTGAGAATGCGGTGCTTCTGGAGCAGCGGTACGACCACCATCTGCGCGAACAGCCCCTTGCGGGCCGCTTGGAGCATCGTCCACCGGCCGCGCAGCTTGATCGAGTTGGGCCGGCCGAACTCGATGCCGATCATCAGGCCCCGGCCCCGTACCTCGTGGAGCAGCTCATAGCGGTCGACCAGCGCGGCCAGCCGTGATCTGAGCAGATCCCCGGTCACCCGCGCGTTGGCGACGATCCCCTCGTCCTCCATCACCGACAGCACGGCCAGACCGGCGGCCATGGCCTGGGCGTTGGAGCCGAAGCTCGCCGAGTGGACCAGCACCCGGTCCATCGAGGAGTAGACCTTCTTGAAGATCCAGTCCTTGCCGAGGGTGGCGCCGACGGGTACGTAGCCGCCGGAGAGCGCCTTCGCCACACAGACGAGATCCGGCTCGACACCCTCCTCGTGCTGGTACGCGTAGAAGTCGCCGGTCCTGCCGAGTCCGGTCTGCACCTCGTCGGCGATCAGGAGCGCCTTGTGCCGGCGCAGCGACTCCTGCGCGGCGCGCAGAAAGCCGGGCGGCGCCGCGTGCACCCCCTTGCCCTGGATCGGCTCTACCACGAAGCCGGCCACGTCTCCGCGGCTCAGCTCCCTCTCCAGCGCGTCGAGGTCGCCCAGCGGAATCGCGGTGTCGGGCAGCAGCGGCGCGAATCCGTCCCGGAAGCCGTCCTCCCCGTTGACCGACAGCGAACCGGTGGTCAGTCCGTGGAAGGCGTGCGAGCAGTAGAGGATCCGGGGCTTCCCGGTCACGTACCGGGCGAACTTCAGGGCCGTCTCGACCGCTTCCGTACCGCTGTTGCCGAAGAACACCCGGTCCAGGTGCGGGCTGTGGGCGAGCAGCTTCTCGGCGAGCAGTCCGGGCAGCGGCTGGCAGTCGAACCGGGTGAGATCGGCGAGCGAGGCGTCGAGGACATCGTGCAGCGCCTTGCGTACGACGGGATGGTGCCGGCCGAGCCCCATCACCCCGAAGCCCGCGAGCATGTCCAGATAGTCGTTGCCGTCCTCGTCCCAGAAGTAGGCGCCCTCGGCCCGCTCGTACACCCGGTCGAAGCCGATCGTGTGCAGCATGCGCGGGAGCTGGTGGTTGAGGTACTTGGTGTGCAGCTCGTAGCGCTCGGCGCCGCGCTCGGCGAGCAGCCGCGGCAGGTCGAAGCCCTTGGGCTCGGTCATTCCTTGCTCTCCTTGCGTGCGCGGACGGATCCCGCGCCCTCGTGCGCGGCTCCCACGCCCTGCCGTGGCAGTACGGGGGCGAGGGCGGCGCTGATCCGTCCCGCGATCTCCACCGGTGTCAGGCCGATATCGGCGAGCACTTCACTCCGTTTGGCGTGGGCCAGGAACTGTTCGGGGATGCCGTAGGTCCGCAGGGGTACGTCCACGCCCGCGTCCCGCAGGGCCTGGCCGACGGCGGAACCCACCCCGCCGCTGCGGCTGTTGTCCTCGACCACCGCGACGAGCTTGTACCGCTCCGCCAGCGGCGCGAGCTGTTCGTCGACGGGTTTGACCCAGCGCGGGTCGACCACGGTGCAGTCGATACCGCGCCCGGCGAGCAGCTCCGCCGTCCGGAGACAGACGGACGCGAGCGCGCCCACGGACACCAGCAGTACGTCGGTGTCCTCCGCGCGGCGCAGCACGTCCATCCCGCCGAGACGTCCGACGGCGGGAACGGCCGCGCCCGCGGACTCCTTGGGAAAGCGCACCACGGTCGGCGCGTCGTCCACGTCGACGGCCTCACGGAGCTGCGCCCGGAGCTGCTCGGCATCGCGCGGCGCCGCGATCCGCAGTCCGGGCACGCACTGGAGGACGGACATGTCCCACATCCCGTTGTGGGAGGGGCCGTCGGCTCCGGTCACCCCGGCCCGGTCGAGTACGAAGGTGACTCCGCACCGGTGCAGTGCGACATCCATCAGCAACTGGTCGAAGGCGCGGTTGAGGAAGGTGGCGTAGACGGCGACGACCGGATGCAGCCCGCCGGTGGCGAGCCCGGCCGCGGAGACCGCGGCGTGCTGTTCGGCGATGCCCACGTCCCAGACCCGGTCGGGGAAGCGCTCGGCGAACTTCGTGAGCCCGACCGGGTGCAGCATGGCCGCGGTGACGGCGACGACATCCGGCCGTTCCTCCCCGATCGCGGCGATCTCGTCGCGGAACACCGAGGTCCAGGACGGTCCACCGGACGGTACGAGCGGCTCGCAGGTCCGCGGGTCCATCGCGCCGACCGTGTGGAAGTGGTCGGCCTCGTCCTGGAGCGCGGGCGGATAGCCGCGGCCCTTCTCCGTCAGACAGTGCACCAGTACGGGGCCGTGGAAGCGCTTCGCCCGGCTGAGGGCCGACTCCACGGCGGCGATGTCGTGTCCGTCTATCGGGCCGACGTATTTCAGCCCGAGGTCCTCGAACATGCCCTGCGGGGCGAAGGCGTCCTTGAACCCCTTCTTCGCACCGTGCAGCGACTCGTAGAGCGGCCGGCCCACGACAGGAGTGTTCTGGAGCACGTCCTTGCCCCAGGCCAGGAACTTCTCGTAGCCGTCGGTGGTACGGAGCGTGGCGAGATGGTTGGCGAGGCCGCCGATGGTCGGGCCGTAGGAGCGTTCGTTGTCGTTGACCACGATGATCAGCGGACGGTCCTTGGCCGCGGCGATGTTGTTGAGCGCCTCCCAGGCCATTCCACCGGTGAGGGCGCCGTCGCCGATGACCGCGACGACATGTTCGTCCCGGCCCAGTACGTCACGGGCCTTGGCCAGTCCGTCGGCCCAGCCGAGCACGGTGGAGGCATGGGAATTCTCGATGACGTCGTGCTCGGACTCCTCACGGGAGGGATAGCCGGAAAGGCCGCCCTTTCCCCGCAGTTTGGAGAAATCCTTTCTGCCGGTGAGGAGTTTATGGACATAGCTCTGATGTCCGGTGTCCCACAGAATACGGTCGACGGGTGACTCGAAGACCCGGTGCAGGGCGATGGTCAGCTCCACCACCCCGAGATTGGGCCCGAGATGACCACCGGTTCTGGCCACCGCCTCGACCAGGAATTCTCTGATGTCCTGTGCGAGTTCGTCGAGTTCGCTTGTCGTCAGCGCCTTGAGGTCGCGCGGCCCCCGGATGTTGTCCAGGACTGACATTTCGGGCCCCTCTCGGATTCGTTCAGCTCACGGTGACGGCGGGAGCCCCCGAGGGCACCCCTGCATCCTCCATCTGCTCGGCGATCTTCATCGCCTCTTCGATCAGGGTCTCCACGATCTTCGACTCCGGCACGGTCTTGACGACCTCGCCCTTCACAAAGATCTGCCCCTTGCCATTGCCCGACGCCACACCCAGATCCGCCTCACGCGCCTCACCCGGACCGTTCACCACACAGCCCATCACCGCGACCCGCAACGGAACCTCCATACCCTCCAGCCCCGCCGTCACCTCATCCGCGAGCTTGTACACATCCACCTGCGCACGCCCGCACGACGGACACGACACGATCTCCAGCCGCCGCTGCTTCAGATTCAGCGCCTCCAGAATCTGCAGACCGACCTTGACCTCCTCCGCCGGCGGAGCCGACAGAGACACCCGGATCGTGTCCCCGATCCCCTCACTCAGCAACGCCCCGAACGCCACAGCCGACTTGATCGTCCCCTGGAACGCCGGACCCGCCTCCGTCACCCCGAGGTGCAGCGGATAGTCACACTGAGCGGCCAGCTGCCGGTAGGCGTTCACCATCACGACCGGGTCGTTGTGCTTCACCGAGATCTTGATGTCCCGGAAACCGTGCTCCTCGAACAACGACGCCTCCCACAGCGCCGACTCCACCAGAGCCTCCGGCGTCGCCTTCCCGTACTTCCGCAGCAGCCGCGCGTCCAGCGACCCCGCGTTCACCCCGATACGGATCGGCGTCCCCGCATCCCCCGCCGCCCTCGCGATCTCCCGCACCTTGTCGTCGAACTGCTTGATGTTCCCCGGATTCACCCGCACCGCCGCACACCCCGCGTCAATCGCCGCGAACACATACTTCGGCTGGAAATGAATATCCGCGATCACCGGGATCTGCGACTTCCGCGCGATCACCGCCAACGCGTCCGCGTCATCCTGCGTCGGACACGCCACCCGCACGATCTGACACCCCGACGCCGTCAACTCAGCGATCTGCTGCAACGTCGCACCCACATCAGACGTACGCGTCGTCGTCATCGACTGCACCGACACCGGCGCATCCCCACCGACCGCCACCGACCCGACCTGGATCCGGCGCGAAACGCGACGCACCGCGACAGGCCGGGCCGGCAACCCGGGGAGCCCCAGCGAGACCGGCTCTCCAGTAGTCATGACATCGTCACCGCGTCCCGGCGACCGTCTCGCGGACCGCGCGCAGGGACTCCTTGAGGGAGCCCATGGTGGCGAGTACGGCGGTCGGCTCGTAGCCGCAGTGCGCCATGCAGTTGGCGCAGCGCGCGTCCTTGCCTCGGCCGTATTTGTCCCAGTCGGTCTCCTCGATGAGCTGACGGTAGGTCGGGACATATCCGTCGCTCATCAGATAGCAGGGGCGCTGCCAGCCGAAGAGGGAGTAGTTGGGAATGGCCCAGGCGGTGCACGGGAAGTCGGCCTTGCCTTCGAGGAAGTCCAGGAAGAGCGGCGAGTGGTTGAGACGCCAGCGCGCCCGGTTCCCGCCGGAGAACGACTTCTTGAACAATTCGCGGGTCTGCTCGACGCCGAGGAAGTGCTCCTGGTCGGGAGCCTTCTCATAGGCGTAGGCAGGCGAGATCATCATCTCGTCCACCTTCAGCTCGTCATTGAGGTAGTTCAGCACCTCGATGACAGTCTGCGCGGTGTCGGTGTTGAAGAAGGTGGAGTTGGTGGTCACCCGGAAGCCGCGCCGCTTGGCCTCCTTGATGGCCTCCACCGCCTCGTCGAACACCCCTTCCTTCGCGACGGACTCGTCGTGCCGCTCCCGCAGCCCGTCGATATGCACGGCGAAGGCGAAGTACGGCGAGGGGGTGAATTTCTCGATCTTCTTGCGCAGCAGCATCGCGTTGGTGCAGAGGAAGACATACTTCTTCTTGGCCACGAGCTGCCGCACGATCTCGTCGATCTGCGGATGCATCAGCGGCTCGCCACCGGCGATGGAGACCATGGGCGCCCCGGACTCCAGCACCGCGCCGACGGCCTGGGCAACGGGCATACGCTGCTTCAGGACGCCTGCCGGATGCTGGATCTTGCCGCAGCCCTCACATTTCAGATTGCAGGCGAAGAGGGGTTCCAGCTCAACGATGAGTGGAAACTTCTCACGCCTGCGGAGCTTCTGTTCGAAGAGGTACGTCCCGACCCTGATGGTCTGACGGAGCGGCATGGCCATCTAGCTCACCTCCTGGGGAGCAGCAAAGAACGGTGCCATTCATGGAAAGCAGGTAGGACGGCACGGAGGACACGGAAAGCCGATATTCCTCCGCGCACTGTGCCGATACGGACGAGCTCATGCTCCGGAGCGTCCACGACCACCCGCACGGCCGCGACCGGACGGGTGCCGGCACTCAGAGCACTACGGAGTGTCGCGGCGGACTCCATGTCCACCGCGATCGCTCCCGTACCGCTCAAGGCGGCCCGTTCCTGTCCGCGGACCACATGGTCGGAGCCGGTCAGCGGACCGGTGTGGACCGTACGGCCGGGCAGGATCCGGGTCAGCGCGTCGACGAGCAGCCCGGTGCCCGTGCAGGGCGTGGAGCCCTCCGGGTCCCGGGTCTCGTCGGCGACAATGAGATCCCCGGGGTGCATCCCGGGGGTGAGTCCGGCGCAGAACCCGGACGCCATGACGGCCGCGTCCCGGTTCCCGGTCTCTCCGAGCGCGTGCGCCACGGCGCGCTCGGCGTTCTTGGGCCCCATGCCCGTACGCAGGACGGTCACCGGTCCCGCCGTGTCACCGCGGCCACCGCCGCGCAGCGCGAAGCGCTCGATACCGAGCGCGCAGGCGATCAGCAGCGGTGGCGGGCCGGCGGGCCCGGAAGACCGTTCCATCAGCCCCCCTTGCGGTTTCCCGCACGGGCGGCGAGCGGCTCCCCGTGGAGATACCGGCCGAGCGCCGTCAGCGGGAAGACCTGCCGGTAGAGGTGGTAGTTGATGGAGAAGTCCCAGGGGAAGCCGGTGCCGGTGAAGTACGGCTCGTCCCAGGAGCCGTCCTCGCGCTGGGTCTCGGCCAGATAGGCGATGCCCCGTTCGACGGCCTTGCTCTCCCGCTCCCCGGCCGCGAGCAGCGCGAGCAGCGCCCAGGCGGTCTGCGAGGCGGTGGTGGCTCCCCGGCCGGCCCACTCCGTGTCGTGGTACGAGCGCAGATCCTCGCCCCAGCCGCCGTCCGCGTTCTGTACGGATTCGAGCCAGCGCACGGCCCTGCGGATCGCGGGATGGGAGGGGGGCAGTCCGGCCGCGGTCAGAGCGGGCACCACCGACCCGGTACCATAGACATAGTTGACCCCCCACCGTCCGAACCAGGCACCGCTGGTCTCCTGTTCGGCGAGGAGCCATTCGATTCCGCGCCGGGTGCCCGGATGGTGGCTCTTGCCCTCGTAGGCGAGCATCTCCACGACATGCGCGGTGACATCCGCCGACGGCGGGTCGATGACCTCGCCGAAGTCGCAGAAGGGCAGCCGGTTGGGGAATGGACTGGTGTTGTCGGCGTCGAAGGCGCCCCAGGCCCCGTTTCTCGACTGCATACCGAGATTCCACCGGGCGCCGCGCTCGATGGCCGCGTCGATCCGTTCGGGTTCGGGATGCTCGACCCGGCGCAGCGCGAGGATGACCTCGGCGGTGTCGTCGATGTCCGGGTAGTTGTCGTTGTGGAACTCGAACGCCCAGCCGCCCGGGGCGAGTCCGGGTCTGCGCGCGGTCCAGTCGCCGGGGCGCAGGATCTGCTCACCGACCATCCAGTCCGCGGCCTTGACCAGGGCCGGATGGTCCGGGCTCACGCCCGCGTCGGCGAGGGCGATGATGGTCAGACAGGTGTCCCAGACCGGCGACTGGCAGGCCTCGATCATCCGGGCGCCGTCCTCGCGCCAGACGGCGAACCGGTCGAGCGATTCCAGTCCGGCGCGCATGACGGGATGGTCGAGGTCGTATCCGAGCAGATGCAGGGCGATGATGGAGTAGACGGCGGGCGGCTGGATCCCGCCCCAGCAGCCGTCGTTCTCCTGGCGCTCGATGATCCAGCGGGCCGCCGAGTTCATCGCGCTACGGCGCAGCCGGCGCGGCGCGATCCGGTGGTAGACGTGCAGGGCCTTGTCGAGGCGCTGGAAGACACCGTCCCAACTCGCGGCCGGGGCGGTCGCCTTGGGAGGGTTGGGCCGGGCCGGGTCGGAGTGCAGTTCGTCGAGGGCGAAGGGTGCGGGCCGTACGGGCCGCTCCGCCGAGACGACGGTCAGCGGCACGATGGTCTGCCGGGCCCAGCAGCCGAAGTCATAGATGTTGAGCGGGAACCACTTGGGCAGAAAGATCATTTCAGGCGGCAGCTCGGGCAGATCGTCCCATTTCCACCAGCCGAACAGGGCCAGCCAGATACGGGTGAAGACCCTGCTCCTGGCGATTCCGCCCTGCTCGCGCACCCATTGGGAGGCGCGCGCCATATGCGGGTCTTCCGGACGGTCCCCGGCCAGCCGCAGCGCGACATAGGCCTCGATGGTGGCGGAGAGTTCGCCGGGGCCGCCGTGGAAGGTGGCCCATGTGCCGTCCGCCCGCTGCTCACCGCGGATGAAGAGCCCCGCGGCCTCGGTGGTACGGGCGTCCTGGACGCCGAGGAACTGCCGCAGCAGCAGATCCTCCGCGTCCATGGTCACATTGGTCTCCAGGTCGCCCTTCCACCAGCCTTGGGCTTCCTGCTTGCCGAGCAGATACTCGACGGATCGTGCGGTGGCCCGCTCGGCGGCGACCTGGAGGTCGCCGGCCACGGCGGGGGTGGTCTTGGTCGGTCCGCTGGCCGAGGCTGCGCGGGGTCCCATGGCCCCGGTGCTTCCGTCGGTCGTCGCTGTCATGGCTTCCCCTTCGTGCAGTGGTGAGCTTCTGCTGTGCTGGGGTCTCCGTCGTCCGGCGCCCTACGGGCTGTGGACGGCGACTGCGGTCATATGGGAATAGTGATCATCTCTTTCGTACGACGACGAAGTCCGCGAGCGCCGTGAGCTGCGCCCTGACACGTGCTGGCATATCGACGCCGTCGAGGGCTTCGACGGCGACGGCGTGCTGCCTGCGGGCCTCCTGCGAGGTCCACTCCCGGCCGCCCGCCTCTTCGATCAACGCCGCCCTGGTCGCGAACTCTTCCTCCGAGAAGGTCTCGAAATCATTGCTTTTCGCGTCGGCGGCGAGCAGTTGGCCGAGCCGCGCCGAGGCGGGACCGCCCGCGGCGAGCGCGGCGACGACCGGCAGGGACTTCTTGCGCTGGCGCAGATCGCTCCAAGTCTGCTTGCCGGTGGCCTCGGGGTCGCCCCAGATACCGAGCAGATCGTCCACGGCCTGGAAGGCCAGACCGAGATGGTGGCCGTACGCCTCCAGCGAGTCGGCCGTACGGTCGTCGGCGCCGCCGAGGACCGCACCGATGGAGACGGCGCAGGCGAGCAGGGCGCCGGTCTTGTTGCCCTCCATCTCCAGGCACTCCTCGACGGTGACCCGCTCGCGGTGCTCGTAGGAGATGTCCTGGGCCTGACCGTCGATCAGCTTGCGGGTGGCGGTGGTCAGCCGACGGGTCGCCCGGCCCGCCTCCGGGGTGCCGATCTCCAGCAGCACCTCGTTGGCGAGCGCGAAGAGGGCGTCGCCGACGAGAATCGCCTGCGCGGGACCGTGCACCTTCCAGACGGTGTCACGGTGGCGGCGCTGCTCGTCACCGTCCATCAGGTCGTCGTGCAGCAGGGAGAAGTTGTGGACCAGCTCGACGGCGACCGCGCCGGGGATCCCCTTCTCGGGCGCGGCGCCCGCCGCCTCGGCGGAGAGCAGTGCGAGCGCCGGGCGTACCGCCTTGCCGCCGTCGCCGTCGACGGGCCGGCCCTCGGCGTCGATCCAGCCGAAGTGATAGGCGGCGACGGTGTCCATCGGCGTGGCGAGCCGGCCGACAGCGGAGCGCAGCACCGGGGCGGACAGGCTCCGTCCCCGCTCCAGCAGCGCGTAGACGTCCGCGGTGTCGACAGCCGGATTCACCGGGGGCACGGTCGGCACGGTCTCTCCTCTTGTTCCAGTACTCGTAGGTGCGGTAATCGGGCTCATGCCGCCTCCTGCAAGGGGTGTTCATAGTGGCGGCCGAGCTGGGCGAGGGCGGCCCCCGCGGCGCTGAAGCCGCTCCGTACAGCACCCTCCATCGTCGCGGGCCAGCCGGTGGCCGTCCACGCGCCGGCCAGGAAAAGGCCGGGCGCTCCCGTACGGGCCCCGGGACGGAGCCTGCCCACACCGGGTGTGGGAGCGAAGGTCGCCGTCCGTTCCCTGGTGACGAAGAAGTCCCGTACCTCCGCACCGCGCGCGGCGGGCAGCAGCCGTTCCAGTTCGGGGAGATAGCGTGCGCGCAGCTCCGCCACCGGCGTGTCGATCTCGTCCTGGGCGGCCGACTGCGAGAGCGCCAGATACTGGCCCTCGGTGAGCCCGGAGGCGTCGGTGCGGTCGAAGACCCACTGGACGGGGCTGCCCAGCGCGGCGAAGAAGGGGCGGCGCAGCACCTTGCGGTCATATACGACATGGACGTTGAGGATCGGCGCGGTGCCGATGTCGAGGAGCCGGTCGGCGTCCTCCAGCGCGCCCTGCGGCAGCAGACCGTGGGCCTCGCGCTGCGGTACCGCGAGGACGACCGTGTCCGCGTCGAGCCGCTCGCCGTCCGCGTCGACATGCCAGCCGCCGTCCGCCGCGCGGGTGACCGCGCCGACGCGGGTGCGCAGTTCGGTCCGTACGCCCGCGGAGTCGAGGGCCTTGCGTGCCAGCGTGTCGTGGATGTCGCCCAGCGGGACACTCGCCCAGCCGATGTCGGCGGCGCCCGGTTCGGAGAGCAGCCCGGTCTTGAAGACCATCGCGGCCAGCCCCATGGAGGCGTGCGGCGCGGTGGCGTTGAGGGTCGCCACGCCGACGAGGTCCCAGAGGGCCTCGATGGTCCGGGGCGACTGTCCGTGCCGGCCCAGCCAGGTGGCGAAGTCGATGCCGTCCAGGGCGGGATCGGCGGGGTCGAGCCGCTTCAGGGCGAGCGCGGCACGCCCGACGGAGGCGCGCTCGGCGAGCGAGAGATGCGGATACGTCGCGAGTCCCGCGGCCAGATGCAGCGGTACGGGCAGCGCGTTGCGGCGCAGCCGTCCCAGCCGCGGCCCGCGCGGGCCGCCGACATCGAGGACGGGCACGTCCAGCCGGTGCTGGAGGGGTGCGAGCGCGGCGCCGTCCACCCGGTCGAGGAACCACTGGTACGCCGTGCAGCAGCGCAGATACACATGCTGGCCGTTGTCGACGGTGAGATCGCCGCGCCGGAAGGAGAAGGCGAGACCGCCGAGCCGTGGCCGCCCTTCGACGAGGGTGACCCGTACTCCGGCGTCGGCGAGCTGGAGCGCGGCGGTGGTGCCGGCGAGTCCCGCGCCCACCACCACGGCGTGGCGGGGCCGCATGTCATCCGCTGTGGTCATGCGTGTCCCCCTCCGGCTGTCGCAGTCAGGGACGCGTCATCCCGACCCGGGGTTGCGAAAGTCCGGCGCGGATGTGCGGTGAAGAGGCCGAGCCGTGCGATGTGCCGCATCAGCCGCGCCTCCTGACGGTCTGCCGCGAGATGTGCCGGGCGTCGAGACCCGAGAGTCCGCGTACGGCGACATACGCCTTCTCGTGTCCGGGCAGCGAGACCCGGCCGCGCAGCACGGCCTCCGGGTCGCGTTCGATACGGTCGAGCAGCCGGCGGTAGATACCCGCCATGGCCGCGACACATGCGCCGCTGCGCCGGTCGAGCATCGGCAGCAGCCGGTACCCCTCGGCGAACAGGGCGCGGGCGCGGCGGACCTCGAAGTGCACCAGACCGGTGAAGTCGGAGCCCGCGGGCGGGGTCGCGCTGTGGAAACCGGCGGAGCAGCCGAACTTGGCGAGATCGTCGGAGGGCAGATACGTACGGCCGTTGGCCGCGTCCTCGCGTACGTCGCGGAGGATGTTCGTGAGCTGGAGGGCGAGTCCCAGCGTGTCGGCGTACTCGGCGGCGCGCTCCGCTCCCGGCGCGTCGGGGCCGGGGCCGAACACGCCGAGCGACACCCGGCCGATGGCACCCGCGACACACCGGCAGTAGACCTTGAGGTCGTCCCAGGTCTCGTAGGTGTCGCCCCGAACGTCCATCAGAACGCCGTCGATCAGTTCGTCCAGCCCGCCGAGCGGAACCGGGAAGCGGCGGCTCGCGTCGGCGACGGCGACCGCGACGGGGTCCGTGTCGTCCTCGGCCACCTCGCCCGCCCTGACTCTGCCGAGCAGCGCGCGGGTCTCTTCGAGCCGTCTCTGCTTGGCCTCGGGCGCGAGTGTGCCGTCGCCGATGTCGTCCACCCGCCGGGCGAACGCGTACATCGCGGACATGGCCTGCCGCTTCTCGGTCGGCAGCAGTCTGATGCCGTAGGCGAAGTTGCGTGCCTGCTGTCCGGTGACGGCCTCGCAGTAGCTGTAGGCCGCCAGTACCGGCGCGGACATGGGTGTCTGTCCCTCCACGTTCCGGCTCACCCCTCTCTGTGCGCTCTTCGCAAGACAGCTCCCACTTCGCGCAGCAGACGCGGCTTGGTGGGTTTGGGCGGTCCGGGGAGCACATCGTGCCCGGCGGCCGCGATCGAAGCGAGGGCGGCGCGCCCTCCGGCCACAAATCCGGCCAGCAGCAGCCGGAGCCTGCCATGGACGCTACCCACCAGCGGTGTGCCTTCATCCAGAAGCCGCCGCGCGCGTTCCGCCTCGTACGCGACCAGGGCGCGCACCGACGCGTTCGCGGTGGGGGCGGCCAGATCGTCCTCGGAGACATGGAAGCGCTTCATGTCCTCGGCGGGCAGATAGATCCGGTCGCGGCCGAGGTCCTCGGCCACGTCCTGGAGGTGTTCGACGATCTGGAGCGCCGTGCAGACGGCGTCGGAGCGGCGGACACGCTCGGGGGTGGCGGTCCCGGTGATCAGGAGGACGAGACGGCCCACGGGGTTGGCGGACAGCTCGCAGTAGGCGAGGAGGTCGTCATAGGTCCCGTACCGTCGCATCAGCTGGTCCTGGCGGTTCGCCGCGACGAGCCCGAGGAACGGTTCGGGGGTGAGCGCGCGGCTCCGTACGGTCGGGATCAGTCCGCGCAGCAGGGGATGGGCAGGACGCGGGCCCGCGGGGTCGAAGACCCGTCGCAGATCGGTCTCGAACGCGTCGAGCACGGCCGGCCGGTCGTCGGCCCGCCCGGGGTCGACCCCGAGATGGCGCAGATCGGCGCCGCCGGGGGCGAGATCCCCGTCGCCGATGTCGTCGACGAGCCTGGCGAATCCGTAGACCGCCATCAGATCGTCGCGCCAGGCGCGGGGCAGGAAGAAAGGTGCCACCGGAAAGTTCTCGTCGGCGGCTTTGTCGAGTGTGGAGCGTGCGGTGGCGTCGGAGCGCGCCTGGGGAGTGTCCATCACTGCCGGCTGCCCGGCACGGGGACGGCGGAACCCTCACAGAGCTGGAGATTTCCCGTCATTGCCGTCACATCTCCCGTTCTACACTGCTGACCCAATACATCCCATTTCGGACACGCCGCCCGTCCTTCCGAGTAAGAAGGCCGCCGCCTCGCCGGCGGGGTGCTCAGCAGGTATCGCCCCACTTGCCGCGAATCAGCACCAGCACAGCTTACGTTGTACAACTAAGAGGACCACTCCGGGGTGTTGCGCGCATTACAAGAACGCTGCGATACGGGCCAACCTTCCCCGCCCGCAGGGGACTTGACCGTCCTTTGACGATCACTGCCTGACCGCCTCCGTCGGAAACCGGCCCGCTCTCACGACGAGACCCCCGCCGGAGTGATCCGGCGGAGGCCTCGGTCGCACTGCCGGACTACTTGCCCGTCTCCTTCTCGTACGCCTTGATGACCTCGTCGGTCGGGCCGTCCATCAGCAGCTCGCCCTTCTCCAGCCAGAGCACACGGTCACAGGTGTCCTTGATCGACTTGTTGCTGTGGCTGACCAGGAAGACCGTGCCGGCCTCCTTGCGCAGTTCACGGATGCGCTGTTCGGAGCGGATCTGGAACTTGCGGTCGCCGGTGGCCAGCGCCTCGTCGATCATCAGGACGTCATGGTCCTTGGCGGCCGCGATGGAGAAGCGGAGCCTGGCGGCCATACCCGAGGAGTACGTCCGCATCGGGAGGGTGATGAAGTCGCCCTTCTCATTGATGCCGGAGAAGTCCACGATGCCCTCGAACCGGTCCCGGATCTGCTCGCGCGTCATACCCATGGCGAGCCCGCCGAGGATGACATTGCGCTCGCCTGTCAGATCGTTCATCAGCGCCGCGTTCACCCCCAGCAGCGAGGGCTGGCCATCGGTGTAGACCTTGCCGCTCTCCGTGGGCAGCAGTCCCGCGATGGCGCGCAGCAGTGTCGACTTGCCGGATCCGTTGGTGCCGATCAGACCGATCGCCTCGCCGCGGTAGGCGGTGAAGGAGACTCCCCGTACGGCATGGACCTTGCGGACTCCCCGCGACTCCCCCTTGCCGCGGCGGAGTATGCGGCTGAGCGCGGCGGTGGCACTGCCCTTCCCGCCGCCTCCGCCGTTGACGCGGTACACGATGTGCACCTCGTCGGCGATGACCGTGGGGATACGTCCCTGCTTGTTCTCGTCAGCCACGCCCGTACCGTTCCTCAGCCTTCCAGAAGTACACGAAGCCGGCGACTCCCAGCAGCACGGCCCACACCAGCGCGGCGAACCAGACGTGCGCGGGGAGATTCGACGAGCCGTACCCGTCGATCAGCGCGTGCCTGACGAGGTCCATATAGATGGCGGCGGGGTTGTACTGGAGGATGTCCGCGATCCAGGCCGGCTTGTCCTTGAGCATCACCGGGATGGAGAACATCACGCCGGAGGCGTACATCCAGGTACGCATCACGAACGGCATGAGCTGCGCGAGGTCCGGGGTCTTGCTGCCCAGCCTCGCCATGATCAGCGCGAGACCGGTGTTGAAGAAGAACTGGAGCACCAGCGCGGGGATCACCAGGATCCAGCCCGGCTTCGGATAGCTGCCGAAGGCGACCGCCACCGCCACCAGGACGATCATCGAGTACAGAAGCTGCTGGAGCTGCTGGAGCGAGAAGGAGACCGGCAGCGCGGCCCGGGGGAAGTGCAGGGCCCGTACGAGCCCCAGATTGCCGGAGATCGCGCGGACGCCCGCCATCACCGAACTCTGGGTGAAGGTGAAGACGAACACCCCGGTGACCAGGAAGGGGATGAAGACCTCCTGCGGCATGCCCTTCCTGGTGCCCAGGATCAGCCCGAAGATCAAATAGTAGACCAGGGCGTTCAGCAGGGGCGTCGCCACCTGCCAGAGCTGGCCGAGCTTGGCCTGGCTGTACTGGGCCGTGAGCTTCGCCTGGGAGAAGGCCAGGATGAAGTGGCGCCGGCCCCAGAGCTGCCGGACATAGTCACGCAGACCGGGCCGGGCACCGCTCACCGCGAGACCGTACTTGGCGGCGAGCTCCGCCGAGGTCAGACCGTCGTCGGACGACGGCGGGGCGCTCACGGCGATCGCGCCCTCTTGGGTTGTGTCACTCACAAGTTGAAACTTTCGTCTTCAAGATGCGCAGCCGGACGGGCACAAGCACGGAAGGCCAGGCCCCGGGAGTTGGGAGTAGCCCCGATGCTCTCAGATCCGAAGCTTGTCAGATGACAGGCGGTCGGCCCAGCCGGGTCAGCCGCCATACCGTACGCCACCTCATGGGGCGGCGCGGTCCGCACGGGGTCACCCAGCCCTCCCCGAACCCGCCGAGCCAGGCCTTCAGCGCGGGCAGCGAGGGACGCCGGAGCAGGGTGAGCAGCAGCCACACCCCGAGATAGAGCGGAACGAACGGCGCGGGCAGATTCCGGCGGGCGAGCCAGACCCTGTTACGGGCCACCATACGGTGGTGGACGGCATGGCGGGAGGGCGGCAGCGCGGGATGGCTGAGCACCATGTCCGCGCGGTAGTCGATCATCCAGCCCGCGTCCAGGGCCCGCCAGGCGAGATCGGTCTCCTCGTGGGCGTAGAAGAAACCGCCGGGCAGCGGTCCCACCTCCGCCAGGACCTTGGTCCGTACGGCGTTGGCCCCGCCGAGGAAGGTCGTCACCCGGGACGACCGCAGCGGGTCCGAGGAGCGCAGCCGAGGGACATGCCGGCGCTCGGTGAGCCCGGTCTCGGGATCGGCGATCCGGAAGCTGATGATGCCGAGCACGGGGTCGGCCGCGAAGGCCTGACGGATCAGCTCGGCGGTGTCGGTCCTCGGGAGCCGGCCGTCGTCGTCGAGGAAGAGCAGAGCGTCGACCTCGGAACCGGCGGAGCCGAAGGCCTCGATACCGACATTGCGGCCGCCCGGGATACCGAGGTTCTCCGGCAGCTCGACGGTCCGTACCCCGTCGGGAACATCACCCACCGGGGCGCCGTTCCCGACCACGACGATCTCGATCGGATCGCCTTCCTGCCGCGCGACCGACGCCAGGAGGGCACGCAGCTCGGCGGGGCGGTCACCCATCGTGATGATCACCGCGCCGAGCCGCATGCCGCTCACCTCAGCCTGCTCGACGCCAGGATGGAGACGAGGTGCAGCAGTGTCTGGACGACGGCGATACCGGCGAGGATCGCGATACCGAGCCGGGTGAAGAACAGATCTCCCCGCACCATGTCGAGGACGGCCGCGGCCAGGATGAAGAGACTGGCCTCGATGCCGCCGACGAGCCGGTGGAACTTGAGCATGGCCGCGGCCCTGCGGGCCAGTGCCAGACCGGAGGAGCGGGGTACGGAGGCCTCGTCCTTGACGGCCGGCAGACCGCTGCGCTGCCTGGCCACATCGACCAGATCGGTCTCGGCCTTGATCAGGATCGCGCCGAGCGCCGCGAGCGTGCCCAGGAAGGCCCAGAGCCAGTTCGTGGCCGCGCCGTTCTGGTGGAAGACGTCCGCGCCGCGCACACCGAAGCCGATCAGCAGAGCGGCCTCGCAGAGATAGTGGCCTATCCGGTCCAGATAGACCCCGGTGATGGAGGTCTGCTTGCGCCAGCGGGCCACCTCGCCGTCGACACAGTCGAGGAGCAGATAGATCTGGAACAGGACCGCCGCGAGAATCGCGCCGGTCAGTCCCGGTACGAGCAGCACGGCACCGCCGATGACCCCCACGACCACCATGAGATAGGTGAGCTGGTTGGGCGTGATCCGGGTGTTCACCAGGTACGGGTCGATGTGCAGCGAGATCTCCCGCATGTACAGTCGCCCGGCCCAGTGCTCTCCGCTGCGCCGGTCCTTCACGCCCTCCGGGTGAACGACCGGACGGAGTTCAGCTACTGATGGTCTTGGCATAGTCGGCGTACGCGTCCCTGATCTGGTCGGTGGACAGGTCGAGGTGTTCGAGGATGGTGAAGCGGCCCGGACGGGTCTGCGGCGCGTAGGCGACGGCCCCTACGAACTCCTCCGGGGAGAAGCCGATCTCCTCGGGCAGTACGGGCAGCCCGTGCCGGTGCAGTACCTCGGTGAAGAGCTGTGACTCCTCGTGGGCGCCGCGCAGATGCATGGCGAAGGCGGCGCCGAGGCCGACCTGCTCGCCGTGGAGCGCGCGGCGCGTGGGGTGGAGCAGGTCGAAGGCGTGGCTGATCTCGTGGCAGGCACCCGACGAGGGGCGGGTGTCGCCGCTGATCGACATGGCGATACCGGTGAGCACCAGCGCCTCGGAGAGGACGGTGAGGAACTCGTCGTCCCCCGCGCCGCCGGGATGGCGGAGCACGGCCTCGCCGGCGGTACGGGCCATGGCGGCGGCCAGTCCGTCGACCGGCTCGCCGTTGATCCCGTGCGACAGCTCCCAGTCCGCGATGGCGGAGATGTTGGAGACCGCGTCACCGATACCGGAGCGGATGAACCGGACCGGGGCGTCGCGGATGACGTCGAGGTCGACGACGATCGCGATGGGGGTCGGGACACCGTAGGAACCGCGGCCGTTGTCGTTGTCGAGCGTGGACACCGGGGAGCAGAGCCCGTCGTGGGCGAGATTGGTGGCGACGGCGACCAGGGGCAGACCCACCCGGGCCGCCGCGTACTTCGCCACATCGATGATCTTGCCGCCGCCCAGGCCGACCACCGCGTCGTACCGCTTGCCCTTGATGCCGTCGGCGAGCCTGACCGCGGAGTCGATGGTGCCGTCGGCCACCAGATACCAGTCCGCGGCGGTGAGCACCGGCTCCAGCCGGGTGCGCAGCGCCTGTCCCGAGCCGCCGCTGACCGCGATGGCGACCCGGCCCGAGCTGGAGATCCGCTGGTCGGCGAGGAGACCGGCGAGATCGTCCAGGGCGCCGGGCCTGATGTCGACGACGACCGGGGACGGGATGAGCCGGGTCAGTACTGGCACGCGATCTCACGGCCCTTCGCGAGGTCGTCGTGGTTGTCGATCTCGACCCAGGGGATGTCGCCGATGGGGGCCACGTCGAGGGTGAAGCCGCGGTTCACCAGCTCCTGGTAGCCGTCCTCGTAGTAGAGGTCGGGGTCCCGTTCGAAGGTGGTCCGCAGGGCGTCGGCGAGATCCGCGGCGGCCTCGGGCTCGATCAGGGTGACCCCGATGTACTCGCCGGTGGCGGTGGCCGGGTCCATCAGCTTGGTGATCCGGCGTACGCCCTTGGCGCCGTCCGTGATGACCTTCATCTCCTCGTCGGCGAGGCGCTTGACCGTGTCGAGGGCGAGGATGATCCGCCGCTCCTCACCGCGGGCGGCGAGCAGGGTCTTCTCGACGGAGACCGGGTGGACGGTGTCCCCGTTGGCGAGGATCACACCGCGCGTCAGGACGTCACGGGCGCACCAGAGGGAGTAGGCGTTGTTCCACTCCTCGGCCTTGTCGTTGTCGACGAGGGTGAGCTTCAGACCGTACTTTCTCTCCAGTTCGGCGCGGCGTTCGTAGACGGCCTCCTTGCGGTAGCCGACGACGATCGCGGCCTCGGTCAGCCCGACCTCGGCGAAGTTTCCCAGGGTCAGATCGAGGACCGTGGTGGTCCCCTCCCCCGCCGGGTCCACGGGCACGAGGGCCTTCGGAAGCGTGTCGGTGTAGGGGCGCAGACGCCGTCCGGCACCGGCGGCCAGTACGAGGCCGATCATGCGGGTTCTCCTTCGTCATGTACGGCGGGGGCTCCGGAGGACACCCAGAACCGGATGGACTCCAGGAGCACGACCAGCGCCACGGCGACCGCGAGCACCGTCAGAGCCATCGGGAAGGCGGTGTGCCGGGTCACGAGGACGGCGGCGAGCGCGGTCACCAGCAGCGTGCGGCCCTCGTGCCCGCCGGCCGACCGGACGAGCCACTTGGGCGGCGCGCCGCTGCCGCCGCGGATGCGGTACACCGTGTCGTAGTGATGGTAGGCGACGGCCGCCACCAGTCCGAAAGCCGCGGGCAACGCTCCGTTCACCTCGGAGCGGGCGGCGAGCACCAGGACCGTGCCGTACTCCGCCGCGCGGAACACCGGCGGTACGAGCCAGTCCAGCGCGCCGCCCAGGGGACGGGCGACGGCGAGGCCCGAGGTCAGTACGTACAGCACCGCCGCGAGCACGGGCCAGGGGCCGTCGAGGGGTGCGAAGGAGGCGGTGGCGACGACCGCCGCCCCGCCCAGAAGTGCGATCAGGAACGGCACGGCGCCGGGGAGCCGGCGGGCCGGGCGCCGCAGCAGCGCGGCGGTCCCCTCGGCGAGCGGACCCGAGTCGGCGAGATCGGCGAGGGCCCGCGCGGCGCGTTCGGTACGGACGGCCTTGCGGGTCACCGAGCGCAGCACACGGCCCGCGGTGGTGTAGCAGGCGGCGAAGGCACAGCCGATGAGCAGCGCGTAGAAGACGGTGCGGGGCGTGGTGAGGGCGGTGAGCACGGCGATCATCGCCCAGCGCTCACCGATCGGCAGCACGATCATCCTGCGTACCCACACGGTCCAGCCGACACTGTCGAGCCTGCTGGAGAGCGCGGCGGTGGGAGTGCCCACCACGCTCTTGCCGCCGGCGCCGGCGGCGGCCGAGTCGGCGTTCGCCTCGTTGAACGAGAAGTCCACGACATGCCGGCAGGTCTGGAGGACCATCGCGCCCAGCGCGAGCGCCCATACGTCGTCGCCGCCCCGGGCGGCGCCGAGCGCGAGACCCGCGTAGTAGGCGTACTCCTTGGCGCGGTCGAATGTCGCGTCCAGCCAGGCGCCCATCGTGGAGTACTGGAGCGAGTAGCGCGCGAGCTGCCCGTCGGTGCAGTCCAGCACGAAGGAGAAGAGCAGCAGCGCGCCGGCCGCCACATAGCCGCCCCGGGTGCCGGTGGCCGCGCAGGCCGCCGCTATCAGGGCGGTGATCAGGGACGCGGTGGTGACCTGGTTGGGGGTCAGACCGCGGCGGGCGCACCAGCGGGCCAGATAGCGGGAGTACGGACTGACGCAGAAGGTGGTGAAGAAGCCGTCGCGCGCCTTCACGGCGGAGCGCAGCCGTACGGCCTCGTCGTCGACGGCTGCGACAGCGGTCCCGGCCCGCTCCCGGGCGTCCGCGTCGGCGGGTACGGCGGCGACGAGCGAACCCAGCTCGGGACGGTGGACGTGGGTGCCCCGGGTTTCGAGCACGGCGGCCACCCGGTCGGCGAAGGGTTCGCTCGCGGCGGTGACGGTGGCCCCGGAGTGGGGTCCGGCCTCAGCAGCTCCGGTCCGAGGGGCTTCGGTGTGAGGAACTCCGGTCCGAGGGGCTTCGGTGTGAGGAACTCCGGTCCGAGGGGCTTCGGCGGCGCCGCCCAGCGGTGACCGGGAGCCTCCGTCGGCCAGGGCCGTGACGGCGCTCAGCAGCGCCGTACGGGCCTCGGGCCTGGCGGTGAGCGCTCCCGGCACGGCGGCGGCGGGGAAGCGGGGGTCGGTGAGGGCCAGGCGCAGTGCGTGGACATGACCGACGAAACGGGAGTCGACGAGGGCGACCCGGTCGGCCGCGGGGGCCGAGGCGAGCAGGGTCAGCGCCTCTTCGGCGCCCGGCGCGGTCCGTACGTCGTAACCCAGCGACCTCAGATGGCCTTCGAGCGGCGATCCGGGGACCGGGGGACCGGTGAGGATGGCGGTCGGCAGACGAACTCACTCCTTGGCGCTGACAGGGCTGGGTGCGCGGCGACGGGACCCGGGATCCGGGTGGCGGCACGTCGGCAGAGGCTATCGGATGAACTGAAGGCCGAGTTCACCGCCCGTTTACGCTCCGGATGCCAAAGTCTGATCGGGAAACGGTCCGCGATGATCATCATCGACCACCGACCGTCTCCCGGACAAACGACGGCCGGCACCCCGAGGGCACCCTCCAGGGCCTGTCCGGCCCTAGGGTTGCGGGCATGACGTGGCTGATCACAGGCGGAGCGGGCTATATCGGGGCACATGTGGCGCGGGCGATGACCGCGGCGGGAGAGCGGGTCGTCGTGCTCGACGATCTCTCGACCGGTGTGCCCGAGCGGCTGCCCGCCGGGATTCCGCTGGTGCGGGGCTCCCTGCTGGACCGGGACGTGGTCGACCGTACGCTCGCCGCGCACCAGGTCACCGGTGTGGTGCATCTCGCGGCGAAGAAGCAGGTCGGGGAGTCCGTGGAGCAGCCGCTGAGGTACTACCGGGAGAATCTGCACGGACTCACGGTGCTGCTCGACGGCGTGGTCGCCGCGGGCGTACGGCGCTTTCTCTTCTCCTCCTCCGCGGCCGTGTACGGAGTGCCCGATGTGGAGTTGATCACGGAGCGGACCCCGACCGTGCCGATCAACCCGTACGGTGAGACGAAGCTCGCGGGCGAGTGGCTGGTCCGGGCGACCGGACAGGCGCACGGAATCGCCACCGGCTGTCTCCGTTACTTCAATGTGGCGGGGGCGGCGGCGCCCGAGCTGGCGGACACCGGGGTGTTCAACATCATCCCGATGTTCTTCGACCGGATCAGCCGGGGCGAGGCGCCCCGGATCTTCGGTGACGACTATCCGACGCCGGACGGCACCTGTATCCGCGACTACATCCATGTGGCCGATCTGGCCGGGGCCCATCTCGCCGCCGCGCGCCTCCTGGCCGGCCAGGAGGGCGCCGGGGATCTCACGGTGAACATCGGCCGCGGTGAGGGCGTCTCGGTCCGCGAACTGGCCGATCTGGTGGCCGAGGTCACCGGCCACCGCGCCGTGCCGGTGGTGGAGGGGCGCCGTCCCGGCGATGCCGCGAGGGCCGTCGCCTCGGTCGGGCTGATCGCCGGGAAGCTGGGCTGGACGGCGAGCCACGGGGTACGCGAGATGGTCGAATCGGCCTGGGAGGGCTGGCGGCTGCATCACCCGGCAACAGCGGTCGGATGATCTTGCCATTGCTCTGACCTGCGATCATTTCCGCAGGTCAGAGCATATGACAACGGTGTTCAGTGCCGGGTTGCCGCATACCCCCCACCCGTAGTTCACTGGCGTGGTCGGCAGATCGCACATACGACCGGAAGGCGGCCACATGGGGGCAGGGCACGACCACGGGCACACCCACGGCGGGCCGCCGACGGGCACCGCGACCGCCGCCTACCGGGGGCGGCTGCGTATCGCGCTGTGCATCACGCTCTCCGTGATGGTCGTGGAGATCGTCGGCGGTATCGCCGCCGACTCCCTCGCCCTGTTCGCCGACGCGGCCCATATGGCCACCGACGGTGTGGGGCTCGGGATGGCGCTGCTGGCCGTCCACTTCGCGGGCCGGCCCGCGGACAGCAACCGCACCTTCGGCTACGCGCGGGCCGAGATCCTCGCCGCGCTGGCCAACTGTCTGCTGCTGCTCGGGGTCGGCGGGTTCCTGCTGTACGAGGCGGTCGAGCGCTTCATCGTGCCGCCCGAGACCAGGGGCGGACTGACGATCGTCTTCGCCCTCATCGGTATGGCCGCCAATCTGGTCTCCCTCTCCCTGCTGATGCGCGGGCGCAAGGACAGCCTCAATGTGCGCGGGGCGTATCTGGAGGTGCTCGCGGACACCCTCGGCTCGCTCGCGGTGCTGGTCTCGGCCGGTGTCATCCTGCTCACGGGGTGGCAGACGGCCGACCCGCTCGCGGGCCTGCTGATCGGGCTCATGATCGTCCCGCGTACGGTGAAGCTGCTGCGGGAGACACTGAACGTGCTGCTGGAGGCCGCGCCCAAGGACGTGGACATGGCCGAGGTACGCGCGCATATGCTCGGACTGCCCGGTGTGGCCGACGTACATGATCTCCATATCTGGACGATCACCTCGGGCATGCCCGTGCTCTCTGCGCATGTGGTGGTGGACCAGGACGCGCTGGACGCGGTGGGTCACGAGAAGATGCTTCATGACCTCCAGGGATGTCTCGGTCATCACTTCGATGTCGAGCACTGCACCTTCCAGCTCGAACCGAGGGGACATGCCGAGCACGAGGCGAGG
Organism: Streptomyces sp. NBC_00872; assembly: GCF_045161915.1. Lineage (NCBI taxonomy): Bacteria > Bacillati > Actinomycetota > Actinomycetes > Kitasatosporales > Streptomycetaceae > Streptomyces > Streptomyces sp. NBC_00872. Next base: position 1,171,819 of record NZ_CP108806.1, read on the forward strand.
CTCTGCCACTGACCTCCTGCCGCCGTCCCCCTGCCACCGCCCCGCGCCACCGGCCTCCTGGCACTGCCACCGCCACTGATGTCCTGGCACCGGCACCCCGACATCGACACCTCCGGGGGCGTGGGAGAACGGACATGCCCACGCTCCCGAAGTGCGGACAGGGGGCTCCTGTGCGGCAGACTTGGGGGCTGAGGCCCGAAGCGAAGGATGGTTATGCCGACCACACCAGTCACCACGGCGAAGAGCTCGTCTCACGGCGTTCAGGAAACGATCATGCTGGAGCTGGTCGACGAGAACGGCAATACCATCGGCACCGCCGAGAAGCTCTCGGCCCATGAACCGCCCGGCCGGCTGCACCGGGCGTTCTCCGTCTTCCTCTTCGACGAGCGGGGACGGCTGCTGATCCAGCGGCGCGCGCTGGGCAAGTACCACTCCCCCGGTGTCTGGTCGAACAGCTGCTGCGGACATCCGTACCCGGGCGAGGCCCCGTTCACCGCGGCGGCCCGCCGTACCCACGAGGAGCTGGGTATCTCGCCCTCGCTGCTCGCCGAGGCGGGCACGGTCCGCTACAACCACCCGGACCCGCTGTCGGGGCTGGTCGAGCAGGAGTACAACCACCTCTTCGTCGGGATGGCGCAGTCCTCGCTGCGGCCCGACCCGGAAGAGGTCGGCGAGACGGTCTATGTGACCCCGGCGGAGCTGGCGGGCCGGCATGACCGGGACCCGTTCTCGGCGTGGTTCATGACCGTGCTGGACTCGGCGCGCCCGGCGATCAGAGAGCTCACAGGGCCTGCCGGGGGCTGGTGACACCCCCGCGCGCCGGCACCTCACCGAGCGGGGCCAGAAACGGCAGCGCCGCCCAGATCATCTTCCCGCCGCCGGCGGTGTGCTCGACGGCGCAGCTACCGCCGGCCTCGCGGGTGATCTCCCGTACGAGCAGCAGTCCGCGCCCGCCGGTCCGGGCGTGATCGGTCTCCAGGGCCTTGGGCCGGTAGGGATGGTTGTCCTCGACCGCGACCCTGATCCACTCCGCGCCGATGGTGACCTCGACAGCGATCTCCGGGGAGAGCAGGGCCGCGTGCCGTACGGAGTTGGTGACCAGCTCGGAGACGATCAGCAGCAGCCCCTGGACGACCGTGTCCCTGACCGGTACGCGCTGGCGTTTGAGCAGATCGCGTACGGCGTGCCGGGCCTGCGGTACGGAGACGTCGACGGCCGGAGCGGTGAACCGCCAGACTCCCTCGTACGACAGCGGCCGGGCCGGAACTCTCCCGCGGCTCTCCATCCTTGCGGCACCCACCCTTGGTCTCGACCTGTGGCTCGACCGGCTCGGGCCGGTGTCGTCCATCGGGTACCGAGTGTTGGGAACGAGCTGGTCCGTACCGGGCAACTGAACAGAAGTCAGCCGTAATTGACGGAGGATGACCGCATCCGAGCGAGCGGACAGCCAGGGTGATCGCAGACGATCATCCACTGGTGCTTCAGGGGCGGTCGAGAGGGCACGTCGGGCAACGCGGGGCCGGGGATAGCATCCGGCACATGGAGCCGCAGCTGCTGCACACCGTCTCCGACGGCATCGCGACCGTCGTGATCCACCATCCCGCCAAGCGCAACGCGATGACCGCGTCGATGTGGCAGGAGCTGCCGCCGCTGCTGGGGCGGCTGGCGGCGGATCCCGCCGTACGGGCGCTGGTGCTCACCGGCGAGGGGCCGACATTCTGCGCGGGCGCCGACATCTCCTCGCTGCGCGAGCCCCGGGAATCGCGGGAGGAGCACGGGGAGGGGCCCATGGAGCCCGGCGACGATCCACGGTCGCTGGCCGTACGGGCCGAGGAGGCGCTGGCCGCCTTCCCCAAGCCGACCCTCGCGGCCGTGCGCGGTCACTGCGTGGGCGGCGGCTGCCAGCTCGCCGTGGCCTGCGATCTGCGGTTCGCCGAGGAGGGTGCCCTGTTCGGGGTGACTCCCGCGCGGCTCGGGATCGTCTACTCGGCGTCGTCCACCCGGCGTCTGGTCTCGCTGGTGGGGCCCTCGACCGCCAAGTACCTGCTGTTCTCGGCCGAGTTGATCGGCACGGAGCGCGCGCTGCGCACCGGGCTGGTGGACGAGGTGCTGCCGGCCGGGGAGCTGGGCGGACGGGTCGCGGAGTTCGCCCGGGTGCTGGTCTCGCGCTCACGGCTGACCCAGGCGGCGGCCAAGGAGTCCGTCTCAGGGGGCGCCGACCGTACCGCGTACTGGACGGAGCAGGCGCGCTCCAGCGGGGAGACCGCGGAGGGGGTCGCCGCGTTCCTGGAGCGCCGGGAGCCGCGCTTCGACTGGACCGTGCGCGCGTGAGTCGCCGCGCCGGGTGCCGGCGTACGGCCGGACGGAAGGCGGCTTCCGTCCGGCCGTCGCCATCCATACCGACCAGTCGGTAACCTGCCGTCATGACCACTCTGCCCGAGCACGCCGCGCGGCGCTGTCATGCCGTCGTCAACCCGATCCACTCGGCCCTCTACTTCTCCCCCGATCTGGGCCGCGAGTTCGCGCGCGTGGGTCTCGACGACATCAATGCCGCCTACTTCGCCGCCCGTTCGGCACCGATGGGCCGGGTCGGGGCGGGCATCGTCACGGCGACCTTCCACAACTTCAAGCACGATCTGGTCGCCCGCCACCTGCCACGCGTATGGGACGTCCTCTCCCCCGAGGACTCGCTCGACGCGCGGCTGCGCGCGGTCGACTCACTGCTGCGGCGGCTGCTGGGCGAGGAGGTCCTGGCCTCGAAGGAACTGGCCGAGGCGGCGGAACTGGCCCTGCGCGCCACCGAGGCGTGTACACGCCCGGCACGTCCGCTCTATTCGGCCAACGCCGATCTGCCGGTCCCGGACGCGCCGCATCTCGCCTACTGGCACGCCGCCACCCTGCTGCGCGAATACCGCGGCGACGGCCATCTGACGGCACTGACACACGCCGGTCTCGACCCTCTTGAGTCGCTGGCCAGCCATACCGCGAGCGGCCGTGGCATGTCACCGAAGTGGATCCTCGCCACCCGTGGCTGGAGCGCCCAGGAGTGGGAGGCGGCCCGGGAGCGGCTGCGCGGGCGCGGACTGATGGACGGGGAGGGCGGACTGACCGAGGCGGGCAGGGAACTGCGCGGCGCCCTGGAGGACGAGACCGACCGGCTCGACCGGGCACCGTACGAGTATCTCGGCGCGGCCGGAGTGCTCCGGCTCACCGCGCTGGCGGGTGGATTCGCCGGCGTGGCGCGGGCGGCCGGCGCGTTTCCCGCGGATCTCATCGGCAGGAGCTGAGCCGGTCCTGCCCGCCGATGTCAGCGCCACCTGCCACAATGCAGTCGGCGGACCACAGAACAGCGGAGCGTGATCGTGACGACGTCCATCGAAGGCAGGATCGCCGGGGAACTCGGCGTACGGGAGCGGCAGGTGAAGGCGGCCGTCGAGCTGCTCGACGGCGGATCGACGGTGCCGTTCATCGCCCGCTACCGCAAGGAAGCGACCGAGATGCTCGACGACGCGCAGCTACGCACCCTGGAGGAGCGGCTGCGCTATCTGCGGGAGCTGGAGGAGCGGCGGAGCGCGATCCTGGACTCCGTGCGCGAGCAGGGCAAGCTCGACGATGCCCTGGAGGCGCGGATCCGGGCCGCCGACACCAAGGCGCGCCTGGAGGACATCTATCTGCCGTTCAAGCCGAAGCGGCGCACGAAGGCGCAGATCGCCCGTGAGGCGGGTCTCGAACCGCTCGCCGAGGGGCTGTTGACGGATCCGTCGGTGGAGCCACTGGCCGCCGCCGCGGCGTTCGTCGACGCGGACAAGGGTGTGGCGGACCCCGCAGCCGCGCTGGAGGGCGCGCGCTCCATCCTCACCGAGCGGTTCTCCGAGGACGCCGATCTCATCGGCGAGCTGCGGGAGCGCATGTGGACGCGGGGCCGGCTCGTCTCGAAGGTCCGCGAGGGCAAGGACGACAGCAAGGAGGGACCGGGCGCCAAGTTCGCCGACTACTTCGACTTCGCCGAGCCGTTCCCCGAGCTGCCCTCGCACCGGGTGCTGGCCATGTTCCGGGGCGAGAAGGAGGATGTCCTCGATCTGGTGCTGGAGCCGGAGGACCCGTCCGAGTCCGCGGAGCGGCCCGGCCCGACGATGTACGAGAACATGGTCGCGCGGCGCTTCGGGGTCGCCGACCGCGGCAGGCCCGGCGACAAGTGGCTCGCGGAAACCGTGCGGTGGGCGTGGCGCACCCGGATCCTGGTGCATCTCGGAATGGATCTGCGGCTGCGGCTGCGGACGGCCGCCGAGGACGAGGCGGTGCGGGTGTTCGCCGCGAATCTGCGTGATCTGCTGCTGGCCGCGCCGGCCGGCACGCGCGCGACGCTGGGTCTCGACCCCGGGTTCCGTACGGGCGTGAAGGTGGCCGTGGTCGACGCGACGGGCAAGGTCGTCGCCACCGACACGATCTATCCCCATGTCCCCGCGAACCGGTGGGACGAGTCGCTCGCGACGCTGGCGCGGCTCGCCAAGGCCCACGCGGTCGATCTGATCGCCATCGGCAACGGCACGGCGTCCCGGGAGACCGACAAGCTGGCCGGTGAGCTGTGCGCGAAGCACCCGGAGCTGAAGCTCACGAAGGTCATGGTGTCCGAGGCGGGCGCCTCGGTGTACTCGGCCTCGGCGTTCGCCTCGCAGGAGCTGCCCGGTCTCGATGTGTCGATCCGCGGCGCCGTCTCGATCGCGCGCCGGCTCCAGGACCCGCTCGCCGAGCTGGTGAAGATCGATCCCAAGTCGATCGGTGTCGGCCAGTATCAGCACGATCTGTCCGAGGTGAAGCTCTCCCGCTCGCTGGACACGGTCGTCGAGGACTGTGTGAACGGCGTGGGTGTCGATGTGAACACCGCGTCGACGCCACTGCTCTCACGGGTCTCGGGCATCGGGACGGGACTCGCGGAGAACATCGTCGCCCACCGCGACACCCATGGGCCCTTCCGGTCCCGGCGGGCGCTCAAGGATGTGCCGCGGCTCGGCCCGAAGGCGTACGAACAGTGTGCGGGCTTCCTCCGTATCCGTGACGGGGACGACCCGCTGGACGCGTCGAGCGTCCACCCCGAGGCGTATCCCGTCGTGCGGTCGATGGTGAAGACGACCGGCAGCGCGGTCGCGTCGCTCATCGGGAACGCGCCGGTGCTGCGCTCGCTGAAGCCGGCCGATTTCGTGAACGAGTCCTTCGGACTGCCGACCGTGACGGACATCCTGCGTGAGCTGGAGAAGCCGGGGCGGGACCCGCGTCCGGCGTTCAAGACCGCGACGTTCAAGGACGGCGTGGAGAAGATCGGGGATCTGGCGTCGGGGATGGTGCTGGAGGGGGTCGTGACCAATGTCGCGGCGTTCGGCGCGTTCGTCGACATCGGTGTGCATCAGGACGGGCTGGTCCATGTCTCCGCCATGTCGAGGACCTTTGTGAAGGATCCCCGGGAGGTGGTGAAGCCGGGCGATGTGGTCAAGGTGAAGGTGATGGAGGTCGACGTCCCGCGCAAGCGCATCTCCCTGACGCTGCGCCTGGACGACGAGGTGGGGGCGAAGCCGGAGCGCGAGCGGTCGGGCGGGACGGGCGGGGGCGGACGTCCGCCGCAGCAGCGGCGCGGTGCGGGCGGACGGGGCGGCGGTGAGCGGGGCGGCGGGCGCCAGGCGTCGGCGCCGCCTCCGGCGAACAGCGCGATGGCGGATGCGTTGCGGCGTGCTGGGCTTACGGATCCGAAGGGCGGGAGCGGGGGCCGCGGGGGCGGTCGGCGCGGCTGAGGTTCCCCACTCTGGTGGAGTGCGCCGCCCCGTGAGGGGGCGGTCGGTCCGGTGGGTGGTACGGGGCGTGGTACGGGTGCGGTGCGTGGCGCGGGGCCGGGGTCTGGCTCCGGGTGTGGCGCGGGCGAAGACCGAGCCCGCCCCGCGCCCGCGGATGTGCTGGACGCCCGGACGCGGGGCGGTGGCCGGCGCGCTCGCCCTCAGCTCTCGGTCACCTGGCCCGCCGCCACATCCAGGCGGCGTGTCGTCCGGATCGCGTTCAGCATGCGGCGGTCGTGGGTGACCAGGAGCAGGGTGCCGTCGTAGGAGTCCAGCGCGGATTCGAGTTGCTCGATCGCCGGCAGGTCGAGATGGTTCGTCGGCTCGTCCAGGACGAGGAGATTGACGCCCCGGCCCTGGAGGAGCGCCAGTGCGGCGCGGGTGCGTTCGCCCGGGGAGAGGGTGGTCGCGGGGCGCAGCAGATGGTCCGACTTCAGACCGAATTTGGCGAGCAGCGTGCGGATCTCGGCCGGTTCGGTGTCGGGGACGGCCGGGCGGAACGCGTCCAGCAGGGTCTCCGGGCCGTGGAAGAGAGCGCGCGCCTGGTCCACCTCGCCCACGACCACGCCCGAACCGAGCGAGGCGTGGCCCGCGTCCAGCGGGAGACGGCCCAGCAGGGCGGCGAGCAGTGTGGATTTACCGGAACCGTTGGGCCCGGTGATGGCGATCCGGTCGGCCCGGTCGATCTGAAGGGTGACAGGACCGAACTGGAAGTCGCCGCGCTTGACCTCGGCGGCGCGCAGCACCGCGACGACCGCGCCCGAGCGGTCCGCGGAGGCGATCTCCATCCGCAGCTCCCACTCCTTGCGGGGCTCCTCGACCGTGTCGAGGCGCTCGATCAGCCGCTGTGTCTGGCGCACCTTGGCCGCCTGCTGTTCGCTCGACTCGGCGCGGAGCTTACGGCCGATCTTGTCGTTGTCGGTCGCCTTGCGCCGGGCGTTCCTGACGCCCTTCTCCATCCAGGCGCGCTGGGTGTGCGCCCGTGTCTCCAGGGACGCCTTCTTCTCCGCGTACTCCTCGAACTCCTCGCGGGCATGGCGCCGCGCGGTCTCCCGCTCCTCCAGATAGGCCTCGTAACCGCCGCCGAAGAGGGTGATCTTCTGCTGGGCCAGGTCGAGTTCGAGGACCTTGGTCACGGTGCGTACGAGGAACTCGCGGTCGTGGCTGACGACGACCGTACCGGCGCGCAGACCGGTCACGAATCCCTCCAGCCGTTCCAGGCCTTCGAGGTCGAGGTCGTTGGTCGGCTCGTCCAGCAGGAAGATGTCGTACCGCGAGAGCAGGAGCGAGGCGAGGCTCGCACGGGCCGCCTGGCCGCCCGAGAGGGTGGTCATCGGCTGGTCGAGTCCGACGGTGAGGCCGAGCGAGGCAGCGGTCTCCTCGGCCCGCTCGTCCAGATCGGCGCCGCCGAGGCTCAGCCAGCGCTCCAGCCCGACGGCGTACGCGTCGTCGGCGCCGGGTGCGCCGTCGACGAGCGCCTGGGTGGCCTCGTCCAGCGCGGTCTGCGCGGCGGTGACTCCCGTACGGCGGCCGAGAAAGGCCCGTACGGTCTCCCCCGCGCGCCGCTCCGGCTCCTGGGGGAGATGGCCGACGGCGGCGGTGGGCGGGGAGAGCCTGATCGCCCCGTCCTCGGGCGTGTCGAGTCCGGCGAGCAGCCGGAGCAGGGTGGACTTTCCGGCACCGTTGGCACCCACGAGTCCGATCACATCGCCGGGTGCGACCACGAGGTCGAGTCCGGAGAAGAGCGAGCGGTCGCCGTGTCCGGCGGCGAGATCCTTGGCTACGAGCGTGGCAGTCATCAGACCGTTGATCCTAACGAGGTGCTGGGTGGGGGGTGCCGGGGCCGCCGGGGAGAAGGATCGCGGACGAGCGCCCCGTCCGTCCACCGGAATATGGGCCTGTACGCCGGATTCCGCTACGGTCCGGACATGGACGGCGGTAAGAGAGATGTACTGGTGGTCGGCGGTGGAGTCATCGGTCTGACGACGGCGGTGGTGCTCGCGGAGGACGGTCACCGGGTGGGGCTGTGGACCCGCGATCCGCTGGGGCGCACCACATCGGCGGTGGCGGGAGCGCTCTTCTGGCCCTATCGCATCGAGCCCGAGGCCGAGGTGGGCGCCTGGCTGGAGCGGTCGCTGAGCCAGTACGAACAGCTCGCGCGGCGGCCGGACGAGACCGGGGTACGTATCGTCCCCGGGCTGATGACGGACACCCCGATGACGGATCTGGGAAGCTGGGCCGCCCGGGTCCCCGGACTGCGCCAGGCCCGTGGCGAGGAGCTGCCGGCCGGCTTCGGCCAGGCGCTGCGGGCCACCGTCCCGCTGATCGACATGCCCGTCCATCTGCGCTATCTGAAGGAACGGCTGCGCGCGGCGGGCGGCACGGTGGAGCGGCGCACGGTCACGGGCTTCGAGGAACCGGCGGAGCTGGCGCCCGTGGTGGTGGACTGCACCGGGATCGGTGCCCGGGTGCTGATGGCGGACGCGTCGCTGTATCCGGTGCGCGGGCAGGTGGTGGTCGTGGAGAACCCGGGGATCGACGAGTGGTTCGTGGCGTCCCTCCCCGGCTCCGCCGATATGACGTATGTGATGCCCCAGCCGTACGGGGTGCTGCTCGGCGGTACGGCGACGGAGCACTCCTGGGATCTGCGCCCCGACCCGGCCGAGGCCGAGGCGATCGTCGCGCGCTGTGCCCGGATCCACCCCGCGCTGGCCGGAGCGCGGGTACTGGAGCACCGGGTGGGGCTGCGGCCCGCGCGCCCCCGGGTCCGGTTGGAGGCCGAAACCCTGCCCAGGGGCGCGCGGTTGGTGCACAACTACGGACACGGCGGCGCGGGGGTCACCGTGGCCTGGGGCTGCGCGCGGGACGCGGCCCGGCTGGCGCTGGACTCCTGATCAGCAGTCGGCGGGAGCCGCCGCGGTCAGGTGGTACGCCGCGCGTTCGTCGAGGAGCAGCGGGACCAGATTCCGCTGCGACTGGCGGAGCGGTACGAACGCGCCCTTGCCGAGCGGCAGTGACAGCACCCCGTGGAGGGCCAGTTCGTCCTTGACGTCGGCGTACTGCGCCGCGTCGAGGCGGTAGCCGCACGGCGGGTTCTGGATGATCTGCTCGGGGGCAGCGGGTTCGTTGTCGGCGCCGCCCAGATAGACCGGGCCGCGGTCCTTGAGTCCGGCCAGCCGCGCGGTGGCCGTGGCGCTCACGATCGCGCCCCTGCGCTCGTCGGTGAAGGTGAACAGCCCTTCCAGGGAGTCGAGTTGGCTGGCCACCCGGCGGCGGTGGTTCAGCGCGGGGTCGGCCTCCTCGGCGTCGGTGAGCGCGTTGACCCGGCTCTCGATGAGCAGCCCGAGCGAGTGTTTGACACCCGCCGCGTTGCGCAGGATGCGCTCCTGGCCGTCACCGGCGGTCTGCCGGATGGGCTCGTCGGTCACCGGGTCGGTCCAGATCCCGTAGGTGCCGATGGAGTGGCCGGCCGCGCGGGCGGCGGGCCGTACATACCGCTCGGAGAGCGCCTCCGACTCGTCGTGGACAGCGGTCGCGGTGTTGAGATTGCGCGGCCAGAGGTCGAACAGGTCCTTGTCGTAGTACGGCGGGGTGGCGCCGTACTCGTGCAGGTCGTAGATGACATCGGGCCGCTGGTCACGGATGAGGGCGGCCAGGGCACGGCCCTCGGCCGTCTTGAGCGCGATGTGGTCACGGTTGATGTCGACGCCGTCGGAGTTGCCCCGGGTGTCGGCGGCCCGTCCGTCCGGGTTGGCGGTGGGGACGACGAGCACGCTCGTACGGGCCAGGAAGCGCAGGGTGTCGCGGTCCTTGGTGTAGGCGAGATCGCGGACCGTGGTCAGACACGCCTCGCGGCCTGACGGTTCGTCACCGTGCTGGCTGCATACGAGCAGCACGGTGGTGGCCGCGTGCCGGGCGCCGATCCGGACGAGCTGGACCGGACGGTCCTGCTTGGTCGTGCCGATGGTGGTGAGCGTGGCGCGCTCGCTCCCCCGGTCGACGGCCTTCAGGAACTGCTGCTCCTGCGGCTGGCTGGTCCAGTCGGCGCCGCCGTTCGTCTCGAATCCGGTGCGCGGCGGGGCGGGCGAGGTGGTGGCCTGGGCGGGGACGGCGGCCAGCGAGGTGACGAGGGCCGTGGCGGTGATCGCCAGAACGAGTCCTCGTATACGGGATGTGGTGGCGCGTGGTCGGGTCATCGGCTGCTGTCTCCCGGGATCGGAGGGGTCCGGCGCGGCTCGGCCACGCCGTGGTGACGGGACTCACGGGGTGCGCTGTACGGCGGGACGGCGCCGGTGGTGGCGCGGGCGAAGGCCGCCGCGCCGCCGACGAGCGGCAGTCCTGCGCTGGTCCTGGCCAGATCGAGGGTGAGGGTGGGAGTGGTGGACGGCGGGTCGATGAGGTCCTGGTCGGTACCGGCGATGATCAGGGCGAGCCGGTGTCCGGCGGGGACGACATGGTCGGTGGCGGCGAGCTCGACGGTGAGGGTGTACGGCTTGCCGGGTGTGAGCGGGCGGCCGTGGCCGGCCGACGCGTAGGTGCCGAGATCGGCCCAGCCCCGGCTGAAGACCGTCTGGCCGACCTCGGCCGTCCTGGCCTCCGTCTCCCGGTAGCAGGAGCTGTCCGCGGTGGTGCTCGGACCCCAGCAGGTGCGCTCGGTCAGCGTCCTGATGCCTTCGCCGGACGCGGCGTAGTCCCGGATCGTGTCGGGGCCGATGTCGACGAGGACCGCCGAGAGATGGGCCGTCGAGGTGGACGGGGTGGCGGTCACGGTGACCGTACCGGAGCCGGACAGCCGCAGATCACGGCTGAGGGGCCGGGTGATGAAGCCGGACTTGGCCGGGGTCGGCAGATCGATCTCGGCGGCCCAGTCGGTCTCGCTCTGTCCCGGGTCGTCGGTGAAGGTCTCGGTGGTGCCGGGCCGCGCGGGCGTACGGCCCAGGGTGCCGACTCCGGCGACGGCGCCCGTGCCGGGACGCAGCGTGGTGGTCACGGTGGTACGCGGCGGCCAGACCCGGTCGGTGGACCACTGGTCGGGGGCGCGCTCGATGTCCGCCATGGGCTCGCGGTCGATGCCGTTCTCGTAGCCGAGGAGATAGTGGTCGAACCAGCGGTGCAGGGTGGTGACCCAGGTGGCACGGCGGAAGTCGAACGGGTCGACATGGCCGGTCTGGGAGAGCCAGATCTTGCGCTCCACGCCCGCGTCGGCGAGCGCGTCCCACCACTGGCCGAGGTGCTTGGCACGGACGTTGAGGTCCTGGGCGCCATGGACGGCGAAGACGCTGGCCCGGACCTTCTTCGCGTTCCGTACGTAGTCGCGCTCGTCCCAGAGACCGGTCCGGTCGCCGGTGCGCGGCGCCTCGTCGATCAGCCGTTGCTGCACCGCCTGGCAGCGGGCCCGCGCCTCGGGGCTCTCCACATAGTTGGAGAGCCATTCGGGGCCCGAGTCGTAGAGGGGGGCGCCCTGCTGGAAGTAGTAGTCGTACCAGGAGGAGATCGCGCTGATCGGGACGATGGTCTCCAGTCCCTCGACCCCGGTGGCGGCGACTCCGTTGGCGATGGTGCCGTCGTAGCTCTTGCCGATCATGCCGGTGGCGCCGGTGGTCCAGTCGGCCCGTACCCGCTCGGAGCCGGTGCGGGTGGCGTAGCCGCGGGCGCGGCCGTTCAGCCAGTCGACCACGGCCTTGGCCGACTGGATGTCGGAGCGCCCGCCGACATCGACACAGCCGTCGGAGCGGTTGGTGCCCGCGAGATCGACGGCGACGAAGGCATAGCCGCGCGGTACGAAGTAGTTGTCGTAGTGCAGCGGGAAGCCGAGGGGTTTTCCGTCCGCGTCATAGGTCTTCCGCTGGCTCTCGTTGCCGCGTCCGCAGCAGGAGTAGTAGGGGCTCGCGTCCATGATCACGGGCACCCGGCCGCCCCGCTCGGCGAGCTCGCTCGGGCGGATCACGTCGACGGCGACCCGGTCGGTTTTGCCGTTCTCGTCACCGTCGATCCCGGTGTCGACCCAGATGGACTCCCGGATGGCGTCGTCGTACGAGTAGACGGGCCGGCTTTCCTTCACCCGCGGTCCGCCCGGCCCCGCGGTGGGCTGCGCGCCCAGTGCTCCTGCGGGGGTGAGCAGCACCCCCACGAGAGCGGCGGAGGCCGCCGCGACCAGGGTTCTGTACGACCAGCGGGCTCCCCGCGCACGGATCTCCATGGGGCGGAAGGTACCCCGGTGAACTCCCGTGCAAAAGAGGGCAGTCGACGGGCCGCGAGAGGCAAGGGAATGTATACGAAGCGCCCGCCGCGCGCGTGTACGGGTGTCGGGCGCACGGCCGTCGTACGGCATCGGGGACGGCCCGCCGCCGGGACGCGGGAGCGTGGGCGTGCCCCTCCCGGGTGACAGGACCACCGGGACTCCCCTGATGAGACGCTTTGGAAGCGCTCTCATCCACAGCGCCGCAGCGGTTAGGGTGTAGCTGTGCGGCAGCCCGTCTCGCCCCTGTATGCGGCGCTGCCGTACGGTACCGCCGTATCGGTCCTGTCGTCCGGCCATGTCGGCACGTCCGTCAGGTCCCGACGTCCGCCCGTACCCGTACCGGCGCCGTCAGCCGTATCCGTCCCCGACGAGGAGCGCACGCCTTGCCCGAGCCGTCCCCTGGGTTCCGTCCCACTCTGGAAGCTGTCGCCGCGCGCGCCGGCGTCTCCCGGGCCACGGCCTCGCGGGTCGTCAACGGCGGTGCGGGTGTCCGGCAGCCGCTGGTCGACAAGGTGCGCCGGGCGGTCGACGAGCTGGGATACGTACCGAACCACGCGGCCCGCACCCTGGTCACCCGGCGCACCGGCGCGGTCGCCGTGATCATCGCCGAGCCGGAGATCCGGATCTTCTCCGATCCGTTCTTCTCCCAGCAGATCCGCGGTATCAGCAAGGAACTGACCGCGCACGACACCCAGCTGGTACTGCTCCTGCTCGAAGGTCCCGGTGACTACGACCGGATCGCCCGCTATCTGGCGGGCGGCCATGTCGACGGCGCGCTCGCCTTCTCCCTGCACACCGACGATCCGATCCCCGAGATCACCCGGCGGGCCGGGATGCCGACGGTCTACGGAGGCCGGCCGAGCTGGACGGCGGCCCAGGACCACCAGGCCGTGCCGTATGTGGACGCGGACAACCGCGGCGGTGCCCGCGCGGCCGTGCGGTATCTGCGGGATCTCGGCCGGCGGCGGATCGCGCATATCGCGGGCCCGCGTGACCAGACCTCGGCCACCGACCGGCTCGACGGCTACCGCGATGTACTGCTGGACGCGGATGCCGGGCTGATCGCCGAGGGTACGTTCACCGAGGAGAGCGGGGCGCGCGCGATGGCGGAACTGCTGGAGCGGTTCCCCGATCTGGACGCGGTGTTCGCCGCCAACGATCTGATGGCCTCGGGCGCGCTGCGGGTGCTCAAGGAGCGGGGCCGCTCGGTGCCCGGCGATGTGGCGCTGGTCGGCTTCGACGACATGGACTCGGTCGCGGAGACCACCGACCCGCCGCTGACCACCGTCCAGCAGGACATAGAGGGGCAGGGCCGGCTGATGGCGCGGCTGCTGCTGCGCGGTCTGGACCGGGACCGCGAGGGTGCCTCGGCGCCGGCCTCGGTGATCACTCCGACCACACTGGTACGGCGGGCCTCGGCCTGAGCCGAGCCCCGCCGTCCGTCGTGGGCGGTGCGTGGTGAGCCGTGTCTTGCGGGGCGTGCCTCGCGGATCGTGCACGGCCGCGAGGGGTGCACGGCCCGCGAGGGGTGTCCCTGTCCGGTCGCTATCCGGTCGCTGTCGAACGCGCCGGTACGTTCAGCGTCCTGCCGTCCGAGAAGGTGACCGTACGCGCCACCGAGTCGAAGTTGTGCGCCGCGTACGTCCGTACCCCGCCCTTGGTGAAGACGGCGGAGGTCGGGATCGATCCGGTCACGGTCGCGTCGGGAGCGCCCAGCGAGTCCAGTGTGGTGATCCAATGGTACGTATGGGCCCTGGACTCGCCCGCCTCGGGTGTGTAGCCCGCGTTGCCCGCGTCCCATTTGGCCTTGGCCGCCGCCGGATCGGCGAGGGCCTCGAACTCCCAGAGGATGTCCCGCCATTCGACGGCCGGACCGCCGTTCTCCCGCGTCATCTCCGCCAGATTGCGCCTGATCGCGTCCTTCTCGCGGCTGAGATGGAGCGAACCACCGGTCAGCGGGAGGGCGTTGATGCCGTGGATCTCCTCCGGATTGGCGGTCCACCAGGTGGAGTACGCGCCACCGCTGCCCCACACCATGCCGACCGTGTCGTGCCCGAAGGAGGACGGGAAGACCGCCTGGTCGGCGTCGAACCAGTACTGGCCGATCGCCTCGGACTCGGTGGTCAGCAAGTAGCTGCCGAGATCGCGCAGCTGGGTGTCACCGGTCGCGGAGCCCCACAGGATCAGTGCGGCACTGAGGTTGGTGGACTCCGACGACGACTCCTGGTTGTTGCCCGCGGCGAAGCCCTGGTGCCCCGAGGCCCAGCTGTGTCCCGCGTATATGTCGAAGCCGCGCAGGAAGGGGAAGGCGGTGTCGTCGCGGCTGGGGTTGGCGGCGTCGCGCACGAGCGTCTTCACCATGCCGCCCCAGGCCGAGTCGGCGGCCCACGCCCGGTCGTACTGGGCGACGATCGCCGCCGCGTACACGTAGTAGCTGTAGTGGAAGTGGTGGTCGTTGAGTTCCGTGTCGCTGCCGTAGGAGGCGGGGTAGCCGGTCAGCGTCTTCCAGTTCCTGTCGTACGAGAACTCGTTCGCGCCGCCCGCCGTGAACCACTGCTCCAGCCGGCCCTTGAGCAGCCCGACCAGCTTGTCGCGGGTGGCGGTCTCACCGATCTGCTCGGCGATGGGCACCAGTTGGGCGAGCTTGCCCAGCGCCTTGCCGGTCCAGTAGGTGTCGACCGCGCCGGAGAACGGATCGGCCGCGTTCGCCACCTCGTTCAGATAGCCCCTGAGCCGTGCCTGGTCGGTCCCGCCGGACCTCGGCAGGGCGGGCAGCACCCCCGCCGACTGCTGGCTGGTGGTGAAGGAGGTGCCCTCACGGACCTTCATCGTGCCGCGCGAGGAGACATAGGTGTACGGGGTGAGCGCGTCGGTCGCGTAGAGCCACTGGTGCCGGTAGAGGGCCTGGAGCGTACCGGTCTCGGTGCCCTCCTGCGGTGCGGTGGTGAGGCTGTAGGTCGCCCTGACCGTACCGCCGTCGGCGCTCCAGCTCACCTTGGAGCCGGTGACGAAGCTGTACGCGTACTTCCGGTAGGTGGCCAGCGCGTCCGTGGAGGGCAGGACCGCGAGGGAGAAGTAGTCACGCCCGCCGAGCCCGGCCGTGAGCGTGGATCCCGCTATGGACCAGTCGCTGCCGGTCGGCGCGAACAGGGCGTAGTGGTGTCCCGCGACGGTGATGCCGAGGACATTGCCCTGGTCGGCGAAGAC
Organism: Streptomyces sp. NBC_00872; assembly: GCF_045161915.1. Lineage (NCBI taxonomy): Bacteria > Bacillati > Actinomycetota > Actinomycetes > Kitasatosporales > Streptomycetaceae > Streptomyces > Streptomyces sp. NBC_00872. The sequence continues at coordinate 1,187,089 of NZ_CP108806.1, forward strand.
CTGGGGCGCGGCGGCGGTGGTGATCCTGGCGTCGCCGCCGGTGCCCTTGGCGTAGACGAAGGGCAGGCCGTGGCCGATGGTGGTCCGCAGGGTGCGGGCGCCGTCCGACCAGTACGGGGTGACGGTCCAGTCCGACCAGTTGTCGGCCTTGGTGTCCGGTGAGTTGAGCCCGGTCAGACCGAGCGTGAGATCGGCCTTGTGCGCGTACTCGTACTGACGGCCGTCGCCGCTGACCGTCGGGGTGGTCGGATAGCCGACCTGGAGACCGCCCGCGGTCGCCTGATAGGTGAGCGGGTGGCCGTACATCGGGGTGGAGTACGGGTTGTCGCCGTACCGCTGGAAGGCCAGCGACGACCACCAGTCGTTCGTGGGCACGGGCTTGTTCCTGGCGGCCTCGGTCACCTTGGGGGTGACCGGAGTGCCGGTGTTGGTCGTGGGGCCCGCTGTGCCGGCGGGGCGGGTGTCCGAGTAACTCCCCGCACCCACGGGGACGTTGGCGGCCATCGCCGGGCCGGCGGCGGGGCCCAGGCCGATAGCGGCCAGGGCGGTGACCAGGACCAGCGCGGAGACGGGTCTGGCACGGGAGACGGACATGGACGGCACCTCGAAGACATGGGGGGAAAGGGCGTCCGAGAGCGCTCTCAGATGCCATGAAACGTAAAACTCCTGAAACAGAAGTGTCAATACATCTGACACGGACGGCAGTTCACCGGCGATCGGCAGCCGTTATGCGTTCGAGTCTTGACGAAGCGCGGGGCACCGGGGCACGCTCCCTGACATCTCTTGAGAGCGCTCTCAGACGGCTCTCTCGTCGGTATCCCGAAGCCAAGGGAGGCTTCCCATGCCCATCGCCCGAGCCGCCAAGAGGGCCGCCAAGAGGGCCGTCAGAAGGGCCACCGGGAGGAAAGTCACCGGATGGGCCGCCGGGAGGAGAGCCGCACTCCGTCTCGGCGCGGTAGTGATCTCCGGGGTACTGCTCGCCGCCTGCGGGTCGGGTTCCTCGGGAGGAACGTCCGACAGCGCGAACGGCGAGATCACGCTGACGGTCGATCTGTTCGGATCGTTCGGCTACAAGGAGGCGGGGCTGTACGCGGAGTACCAGAAGCTCCACCCGGAGATCACGATCAAGCAGAGCGACACCGAGGACGAGGCCGACTACTGGAAGTCGCTCCAGACCCGGCTGGCCGGCGGGGGCGGGCTCGCCGATGTGCAGGGCGTCGAGGTGGGCCGTATCGCCTCGGTCACCCAGCAGCAGTCCGACAAGTTCGAGGACTTGAAGCGGTTCGGGGCGGACAAGCTCAAGGACCAGTTCGCCGAGGCCAAGTGGTCCGCCGCCACCACCCAGGACGGCCGGATTCTGGGGCTGGGCACGGATGTCGGGCCCGAGGCGCTGTGCTACCGCACGGATCTGTTCGAACAGGCGGGACTGCCGACCGACCGCGCCGAGCTGGAGCGTGAGTGGTCCACCTGGGACGGCTATCTGGCGCTCGGCAAGGAGTACATGAAGAAGGCGCCCGCGAAGAGCGCCTGGCTCGACAGTGTGGGCAGCCTCTACTCGATCATGATCGGGCAGGAGAAGGAGCGGTACTACGACGCGTCGGGGAAGCTGATCTACGAGGACAACCCGGCCGTGCGGACCGCGTGGGACACCTCGGTCGAGGCGGCGGAGTCCGGACTGAGCGCCAAGCTCGACCAGTGGTCACCGCAGTGGAACCAGGCCTTCGCGGCGGGCTCTTTCGCCACCATTCCGTGCCCCGCGTGGATGCTCAGCTATATCAAGGGCCAGGCGGGCGAGGGCGGTTCGGGCAAGTGGGACATCGCCGCGCTGCCCGGTGGCGCGGGGAACTGGGGCGGTTCGTATCTGACGGTGCCGCGCGCGGCGCGGCACAAGGAGGAGGCGTACGAGCTGATCCAGTGGCTCACCGCCCCCGAGCAGCAGGCGAAGCTCTTCCAGAAGCAGGGGCTCTTCCCGTCCTCCACGGGGGCGATCGCGAAGGTCGCGGACACGACGGACCCGTACTTCTCGGACGCGCCGATCGGCCGGATCTTCGGTGACGCGGCCAAGGCCTCGCCGGTGCAGGTCCTCGGTGTGCATGACGCCAATGTGGCCCAGCAGATCACCAACGCGCTGAGCGAGGTCGAGCGCAAGGGCACACCGTCCGGCGAGGCGTGGTCGACGGCGAAGAAGGGCGTCGAGAACGTCATCGGCTGACGCCGTCCCGTCGGCACGCGCGCCGGGGTCGGCCGGTCCTGACCGGGACCGGGATTCTCCCGCTTCACCGGGCCTCCCGCTCCACCGGGCCTCCCGCTCCATCGGACCTTCCGCTCCACCGGGCCTTCCGCTTCACCGGGCCTCCCGCTCCGGGAGCCGGCCCCGGCCGCCGCTTCCTCCTTTTTCCGACCGGTTCACGTCTTCGAAGGGCCGTTCCATGACCCTCACCGCCACCGCCGAGCCCGCCTCCCCGCCGCCACGGCCGGGACCGGGGCCGGGGTCCGCCACCCGGCCGTCCGCCGCGCGCCGTACCTGGCGCGCCTTCTCGCCGTACGCCTATATCGCCCCGTTCTTCACCCTGTTCGCGGCGTTCGGGCTCTTCCCGCTGCTCTACACCGCGTATGTCTCGCTCTACCGGGTGGAGCTCCAGACTCCCGGCGACATGGAGTGGCGCGGGCTCGGCAACTACACCGCGCTCTTCGGCGACGAGTTCTTCTGGACCGCGCTGCGCAACACCTTCACCATCGGTGTGCTGTCGACCGTGCCGCAGCTCGTGATGGCTCTGGGGCTGGCCCATCTCCTCAACTACAAGCTGCGCGGGCGGACTTTCATCCGCACCGCGATGCTGCTGCCGTACGCCACCTCGGTCGCCGCCGCCACCCTGGTCTTCGCCCAGCTCTTCGGCCGTGACTTCGGACTCGTCAACTACGTCCTGGGCCTGGCCGGTATCGGTCCGGTGGACTGGCAGACCGGCACCGTCGCCTCGCAGATCGCCGTGTCCACCATCGTCGTCTGGCGCTGGACCGGCTACAACGCGCTGATCTATCTGGCGGGGATGCAGTCCATCCCGAACGAGCTGTACGAGGCCGCGGAGATGGACGGGGCGTCGCGCTGGCAGCAGTTCATCCATGTCACGCTGCCCGGTCTGCGGCCCACGATCGTCTTCACCGCCGTCGTCTCGACCATCGGCGCCACCCAGCTCTTCGGGGAGCCCCTGCTCTTCGAGGGATCCATCTCGGGCGGGATCTCGCATCAGTACCAGACCCTCGGGCTCTATATGTACGAGCAGGGCTGGGGCTTCTTCCATCTCGGCCGCGCCGCAGCGATCGCCTGGGTGATGTTCGTGCTGATCCTGCTGCTGGTCGGGGGCAACGCCCTGATCGCGCGGCGCCGTTCCGGTAAGGAGGCCGGACGATGACCACACTCACCGCCCCGCCGGCCCCGCCGGCCACCGGAGGCGTCGAAGAGCCGCGGTCCGTACGGCGCCGGAGCCGCGCCGGACGGACGATGCACGGCGGCCGGCTCTCGTATGTGATCCTGACCGTCGCGCTGCTCTTCTCGGCCTTCCCGTTCTACTGGACGATCGTCGCGGCCAGCCGCTCCAACGCCGATCTCGCGCGGGTGCCGCCGACCCTGCTGCCCGGCCCGAATCTCATCAGAAACTTCGAGGCGGTGCTGGAGGAGGCCGATATCGGCAAGGCCCTCCTCAACTCGCTGATCGTCTCGGGCTCGATCACGGTGGGGACGGTGCTCTGCTGCACCCTCGCCGGGTTCGCCTTCGCCAAGCTCCGTTTCCGTGGCAGGGGCGCGCTGCTGGCCGTGACCGTGGGCACGATGATGATCCCGCCGCAGCTCGGCGTGATCCCGCTGTTCATGCTGATCGCCGAACTCCAGTGGGTGAATCAGCTCCAGGCCGTCATCCTGCCCGGACTCGTCTCCGCCTTCGGGGTGTTCTTCATGCGCCAGTATCTGGTGCAGTCGCTGCCCGACGAGCTGATCGAGGCCGCCCGGGTGGACGGCGCCTCCACCGCGCGGATCTTCTGGTCGGTCGTGGTGCCCATCGCCCGACCGGGCATGGCGGTACTGGGCATGCTCACCTTCATGGCCGCGTGGAACGACTTCTTCTGGCCGATCATCGCGCTCTCCTCGCAGGAGCCGACCGTCCAGGTCGCCCTGCGCCAGCTCGGCGGCGGCTATGTCCACGACCAGTCCGTGATCATGGCGGGCACACTGCTGGGCACACTGCCGGTGCTGCTGGTCTTCGGTCTGCTGGGCCGGCAGATCGTCGGAGGCATCATGCAGGGCGCGGTGAAGGGCTGACGCGGCCCGCACCCCGGCGCCTCTGGTCGCCCCGGCGCCCCACGTCTCCCCGGGCATCTCTCGTCTCTTTCCCCCGGCACCTCTCGTCTCCCCCGGGGCACCCCTCGGCTCCTCGGCGCCTCGCCTCCCCTCACACCTCGCCCCCTCTCCCTCCGCCTCGCCTCCGCGCGCCTCCCCCCGTTTCGGGGCCCGTTCCGCTCTCTCGTCCCGCCTCCGCCTCCTCGCCCATGTCCGGTCTCACCCACGGGAGTTCCTTCCTCATGACCGCTGTCGACGCACGTCCCCGGACCACCACGGAGTCGCGCTTCCCCCGCGCCTTCCGCTGGGGGACGGCCACCGCCGCGTACCAGATCGAGGGGGCCGCCGCCGAGGACGGCCGTACCCCGTCGATCTGGGACACCTTCAGCCGCGCCCCCGGCCGGGTACGCAACGGCGACACCGGTGACATCGCCGCGGATCACTATCACCGGATGGACGAGGACGTCGCGCTGCTGAAGGGGCTGGGTGTCACGGACTACCGCTTCTCCGTGTCCTGGCCGCGCGTCCAGCCGACGGGCCGGGGTCCCGCCGTACAGCGGGGTCTCGACTTCTACCGGCGGCTCGTGGACGCGCTGCTGGCGGCGGGGATCCGGCCGGTCGTCACGCTCTACCACTGGGATCTGCCGCAGGAGCTGGAGGACGCGGGCGGCTGGCCGCAGCGCGACACCGCGGGGCGGTTCGCGGAGTACGCGACGATCGTGGGCGAGGCCCTCGGCGACCGGGTGACCACCTGGACCACGCTCAACGAACCCTGGTGCGCGGCCTTTCTGGGGTACGCGTCCGGTGTCCACGCCCCGGGCCGTACGGACCCGGTCGCCGCGCTGCGGGCCGCGCACCACTTCAATCTGGCCCACGGTCTGGCCGTCCGCGCGCTGCGCGACGTACTGCCGAGGAAGTCCGAGATCTCGCTGACCCTCAACCTCCATGCCGTACGCCCGCTGAGGGAGACGGCGGCCGATCTCGACGCGGTGCGCCGGATCGACGCCCTGGGGAACCGGATCTTCCTCGATCCGGTCTTCCACGGACGGCTGCCGGAGGACCTGATCGAGGACACGGCCTCGCTCACGGACTGGTCCTTCGTCCATGACGGCGATCTGGCGACCGCGAGCGAGCCCATCGACTCCCTCGGGATCAACTACTACTCCCCCACCGTGGTCACGGCCGTATCCCCCGCCACCGCCGCCTCCGGCCTTCCCGACCCCGACTCCGACCCCGATGCCGCCCCCGCCCCCGGCCCCGTCCCCGACGGGACTGACGTGCCGTCACCATGGCCCGGGACGGAGGAGCGTGTGCGTTTCGTACCGGCGCCCGGACCGCGCACGGCGATGGACTGGCCGGTCGACGCGGACGGCCTGTACGAACTGCTCACCCGGCTGCGGGACGAACTGCCACGCACCCCGCTGATGGTCACCGAGAACGGTGCGGCGTACGACGACTACGCCGACCCGTCCGGCGCGGTCCACGACCCGGAACGGGTGGCCTATCTCCGTGCCCACCTCGCCGCCGTCCACCGCGCGATCGCGGCCGGCACGCGGGTCCGGGGCTACTTCCTGTGGTCGCTGCTGGACAACTTCGAGTGGGCGTACGGGTACAGCAAGCGGTTCGGCATCGTCCATGTCGACTTCGCGACCCAGCGGCGTACGGTCAAGGACAGCGCGCGCTGGTACGCGGCGGTGATCGGACGAGGCGGTCTCGCCTGACGGTGTCGGCGACCGGATCGGGCAACGCAATCCGGCCCGACCACCTGATGGTTATGGACTGCGAGGCGGGGAGTCCTTGCGTTATTGGCATGCTACGGACATGCTTTTCCCAGCGGAATCTACCCGCATAGATCCGGCTCCGTCCTGAACGCTTCCCCCCAACCGCCGCCCCGCCGCAGGCGGACGCGGCACGCCTCCAGGAGGAACCCTTGAGCACGCGTTTCACGCGCCGCCATGCCACCGCTCTCGCTCTCTCCGCCGTCACCGTCGCCGCCCTCCAGGGCGTGGCGTCCCCGACGGCGGGTGCCTCGCAGCCGAGTCCGTCCGACGCCGCGCCGGTCTCGGCGGTCGGTCTGGTGGAGGACCGGACCGCCCGTGCCGTCGCCACCTCGCTCGACGACCAGAGATGGCGGGCGCAGATACGCTCGGCGGCCCTCGCCTCGGACCAGGTCGATCTGCGCGCGCTGACCGACCGGGCCACGGCGAAGGCCGGACAGGCCCTCAAGTCCACGGTCGCCAAGGGCGACCAGCGCATCGCCGCCGCCAAGGGGCTGAGCGCCGACACCGGTTCACTGCTGCGGCTGCGCCTGGCCGCCGACTCCATGCGCGGCGCGCTGACGGCGGGAACGGTCCCGCTGGTCGCCGCCGCCAGCACCGATGACGACTCCGAGACGATCACCGCCTACGACAGCCGTGGCCGGGCGCACACGCTGGACGCGCGGAAGACTCCGGACCGGCCCGTCTATGTCGTCGACATCGACGTCACCAAGGCCATGGCCGCGGGTCTGGGCGTCGTCGACAAGGAACTCGCCAAGCACGGTCTGTCCTCGGCCGAGGCCCCCAAGGTCTCCGGGGCCTCCGAGGGCTCCCGGGCCTCGGGGAACCGCGCCGCCGCGGCCGGCTTCTGGACCTCCCGTCTCGACTCCGTCTATCTGTCCAGCGACGAGGAGCCCTGGGTCTCCGGCGACGCCGAGATCTTCTCGATCGTCAGCGGCTTCGGATTCGACGGCAAGGTCCGGGTCGACACGGTGACCCTGCCGTATCTGGACAACGACGGGACCACCTACTACCCGAACCAGGTCCTCGTCAACTGGTCGTCCTACAAGTACAACCTCGCCGATGTCGTGATGATGGAGGACGACGGCGACACCAACTACCAGGCCCTGGCCAAGGCCATCGCGGACATCCTGCTCACCATCACCGACCAGGGCGCCTACATCCCCCTCGTGAACGCCATCCTCGACGCCATCCCCGCGTCCTGGTGGACCAACGACCCCGACTACGTGGACTCCTGGTACACCCTCGGCAAGGACTCCTCCGGCCGCCTCAACGGCGCCCGGGGCAACGGGTGGATGACGATCAGCCCGTACTTCGTCGAGCAGTTCTGACCCCGAACCCCGTCCGGTCCACCGGGTCCCACGACCCGACCGTCCGACCGCCCGGCCGACCGGGCGGGGTTCTTGTCGCCTCACACCCGAGGCGAGACAGACCTAGGACCCATCAGACCCATCAGACCCATCGATGTCGTACACCGTCACCGCTATGCCCCGGGTCAGCAGACGCTCCGTTATCAGCGGCTCGACCACGGACCACTCGCCGCCCGCGAGGCCGCAGCCGATACGGGGCATATGGACCGACGCGTCCAGCTCGGCCGCGCGCTCCGCCACGGAGGCGAGGGCCCTGTCGATCGCGTCGTACCGCACGGGCACCCCCTTGGCGCCCGTCCTCGTGCCCCGCTGTCCGATCATGTTGGCCACCCAGAGATACGGGCCGACCTGGACATACCGCACAGCACCCAGGCCGAAGTCATTCCCGGCCCGCTCCCTGTGCCAGCGGCGGTAGGCCGCTTCGGGCTCGGGCCAGCGGCGGGAGAGGGCCCGGACGAAGCCCTTGCCCCAGCCGCCCACATCGTTGCAGACGTGCGTGATCAGCTTGACGCCCTCGCCCTGCGGGGCGGTGGCGTCCCCCCGTACATATCCGATCTCCGACATGGCACCACCGTACGGGCGGGCACTGACACTCACCCCCGCGGTTTTCGCCCCGGGCCGCCACTTTCACAACAGTGATGGCACAGCAATACTGTTCCACTGAGTTCCACCGAGTCGATCTGTCGACCCTTGCCAGCCGGAAGCGAGGTGCGGTCCATGACCACCGAGACCGAGAGGCCCACGCTCACGGTCGACGAGCTCGCCGCGCGGGCCGGCGTCACCGTGCGCACCGTGCGGTTCTACAGCACCCGTGGACTGCTGCCGCCGCCGGTCATCGGGCCGCGCAGGGTCGGGCACTACGGGTCCGAGCATCTCTCCCGGCTGGCCCTGATCGAGGAGCTCCAGCGCCAGGGCATGACACTCGCCGCGATCGAACGCTATCTGGAGCAGTTGCCGCCCGGTCTCAGCGCGCGCGATCTGGCGATCCACCGGGCGCTGGTCGCCTCCTGGGCGCCGGACGCGCCCGAGGACGCGACCCGGACGGAGCTGGAGAGCAGGGCGGGACGGGCGCTGGCGGAGGAGGACATCGACCGGCTCGCCGCGATGGGCGCCCTGGCCCGCACCGACCGCCCGGACACCTACCGGCTGGACCCCGCGCTGCTGCGGCTCTGTGTCGAACTGCTCGACGTACCGATCGCGCAGGAGACGATCCTCGCGGCCCGTACGGTCCTGCTGGACCACACCCGTGAGGCGGCACGCGAGCTGACCCGGATGTTCCGGGACGAGGTGTCGCCCGCGTACGGACACGACGGGTCCGGCCCGGAGCGGATCGCGGCGGTGAGGTCGCTCTCCGCGCATATGGAGCCGCTGGTGGTGCAGGCGCTGGTCACGGCGTTCCAGCGGTCGCTGAAGGAGGAACTGCGGGCCGCGTTCCAGGCGGAGGCGGAGTGAGTAAGCGGCAGTAGCGCCGTACGCCGTCCGGGCAACCCGCACGACCCGCACGCGTCTGATCGATTCGCCTGACCGATTCGCCCGGCGGGTTCGTCCGGCAGGTTCGCCCGGCGCGCCGCGCCGGGCCGCGCCCGGTCAAGGTCTCACGCGTCGCTGAACGTCTCCCCCTTCTCGGCCTTCTCCACCAGCAGCGCGGGCGGTTCGAACCGCTCGCCGTACCGCTCCGCCAGCTCACGGGCGCGCGCGACGAAGCCGGGCAGCCCGCCCTCGTAGCCGTTGATGTACTGGAGCACTCCGCCCGTCCAGGCCGGGAAGCCGATGCCCATGATCGAGCCGATATTGGCGTCGGCGACCGACGTGAGAACGTTCTCCTCCAGACAGCGCACCGAGTCCAGCGCCTCGGAGAAGAGCATCCGCTCCCGCATGTCGGGGAAGAGGTCCCGCGCGTCCGTCTTGCCGAAGTGCTCCCGCAGCCCCGGCCAGAGCCGGACGCGCCTGCCGTCGGCGTCGTACTCGTAGAAGCCCGCGCCGCCCGCGCGTCCCGTACGGCCGAACTCGTCCACCATCCGGTCGACGACCGCGTCCGCCGGGTGTCCGGCCCAGGTGCCTCCCGACTCCTCCACCGCGCGCCTGCTCTCGTCGCGGATCTTCCGCGGCAGGGTGAGCGTCAGCTCGTCCATCAGGGCGAGCACCTTGGCGGGGTAGCCGGCCTGCGCGGCGGCCTGTTCGACCGACGCGGGCTCGATGCCCTCGCCGACCATCGCGACACCCTCGTTGATGAACTGCCCGATCACCCGGGAGGTGAAGAAGCCGCGCGAGTCATTGACGACGATCGGGGTCTTCTTGATCGCGCGCACCAGATCGAAGGCGCGGGCGAGGGCCTCGTCGCCCGTCCGCTCCCCCTTGATGATCTCGACCAGCGGCATCTTGTCGACCGGCGAGAAGAAGTGCAGCCCGATGAAGTCGGCGGGCCGGGAGACACCTTCGGCGAGCAGGGTGATGGGCAGGGTGGAGGTGTTGGAGCAGAGCAGCGCGTCGGGCTCCACGATGTCCTGGATCTCCTGGAACACCTTGTGCTTGAGCGCCGGATCCTCGAAGACCGCCTCGATCACGGCGTCGCAGCCCGCGAGATCGGCGGGGTCGGCGGTCGGCGTGATGCGGGCGAGCAGTTCGTCGCGCCGCTCCTCGGTCGTACGGCCGCGGGAGAGCGCCTTGGCGAGCAGTTTCTCGGAGTACCCCTTGCCGCGGTCGGCGGCGTCCTGCGAGACGTCCTTGAGGACGACATCGAGCCCGGCGCGGGCGCAGGAGTAGGCGATGCCCGCGCCCATCATGCCCGCGCCGAGGACCGCGACCCTGCGGATCTCGCGCGGTGGAACGCCCTGGGGCCGGCCGGCCCCCGAGTTGACGGCCTGGAGGTCGAAGAAGAACGCCTGGATCATGTTCTTGGCGGTCTGCCCGGTGACCAGTTCGGTGAAGTAGCGGGCCTCCACGGTCTGCGCGGTCTCGAAGTCGACCTGAGAGCCCTCGACGGCCGCCGCGAGGATATTGCGCGGCGCCGGGAGAGGAGCGCCCGCGAGCTGCTTCTTCAGATTGGCGGGGAACGCGGGCAGATTGGCGGCGAACCGCGGACTCGACGGCGTACCGCCGGGAATCCGGTAACCCTTGACGTCCCAGGGCTGCGCGGACTCGGGGTGGGCGTCGATGAAGGCACGGGCCGCCGCGAGCATCTCGTCCGTGGTGGCGGCGACCTCATGGACGAGTCCGGCCTCCAGCGCGCGCCGCGGGGAGTACTGGGTGCCCTGGAGAAGCACCTTGAGCAGCGCGTCCGTGATGCCAAGCAGCCGTACGGTACGGGTGACCCCGCCGGCCGCCGGCAGCAGTCCGAGCGTGACCTCGGGCAGGCCGATCCGCGATCCCGGCGCGTCGAGGGCGATCCGGTGGTGGCAGGCGAGGGCGATCTCGTAACCACCGCCCAGCGCGGCCCCGTTGATGGCGGCGACGATGGGCCTGCCGAGGGTTTCGAGGCGTCGCAGGGCGTGTTTGACGGCCATGCCGCTGTCGAACACCTGCTGGGCGTCGGCCGGGCCGAGCTTGATCATGTCCTTGAGGTCGCCGCCCGCGAAGAAGGTCTTCTTGGCGGAGGTGACGATGATGCCGCGGATGCCGTCCCGCTCCGCCTCCGCGCGCTCGGCGACCGCCGCGAGGGAGTGCCGGAAGGTCTCGTTCATGGTGTTGGCGGACCGGCGGGGGTCGTCGAGGACGAGGGTGACGATGCCCGATCCGTCCTGTTCCCAGCGGATGGCCGAGGACGCCGGGGTGGTGGACTCGCTCATGCTGCTGCTCCGTAATCCATGGCGGGGACGAGGGGAGAGAGGGGCGGAGAGGCGGACGGGCTGGGCGGAAGGGCGCGGGGGCGGACGGGCTGGGCGGAGAGACCGACGGATCGGAACGGACGGACCGGGACGGACGGACCGCCGCGACGGACCGCCGCGACGGTCACACCGGCCAGGGCCGACGGAACGGTCAGAGGCGTTCGACCACGGTGGCGACCCCCATGCCGCCGCCGACACAGAGCGTGACCAGTCCGTATCGCTGGTCCCTGCGCTCCAGTTCGTCGATGAGCGTGCCGAGGATCATGGCGCCGGTGGCCCCGAGCGGATGGCCGAGCGCGATGGCCCCGCCGTTCACATTGACCTTCTCCAGCGGCACCCCCATCTCCTCGACGAAACGCAGCACGACCGCCGCGAAGGCCTCGTTGATCTCCACCAGGTCGATGTCGTCCATCGTCAGTCCGGCCTTGGCGAGGGCCTTGCGGCTCGCGGGCGCGGGTCCGGTCAGCATGATGGTCGGCTCGGAGCCGGAGACCGCGGCGGAGACGATCCTGGCGCGCGGGGTGAGTCCGTAGCGCTCGCCGGTCTCCCGGGAGCCGATGGCGACGAGGGCCGCGCCGTCCACGATGCCGGAGGAGTTGCCCGCGTGGTGGACATGGTCGATCTTCTCGACCCAGTGGTACTTCTGGAGGACGACGGCGTCGAATCCGCCCGCCTCGCCGATCGCGGCGAACGACGGCTTCAGCGCGGCGAGCGAGTCGGCGGTGGTGCCGGTGCGCGGATGCTCGTCGCGGTCGAGGACGGTGAGTCCGTTGCGGTCGAGGACGGGAACGACCGAGCGGTCGAAACGGCCCTCCTTCCACGCGGCGGCGGCCCGCTCCTGGGAGAGCGCCGCGAACTCGTCCACATCGCGCCGGCTGAATCCGCCCAGGGTGGCGATCAGGTCGGCGCCGATGCCCTGCGGGGCGAAGCCGGTCGCGAAGCTGGTCATCGGGTCCATGGCCCAGGCACCGCCGTCGGACCCCATCGGCACCCGCGACATCGACTCGACGCCGCCCGCGAGGACCAGATCCTCCCAGCCGGAGCGGATCTTGGCCGCGGCCAGATTGACGGCTTCGAGCCCGGAGGCGCAGAAGCGGTTCTCCTGTACGCCGGCGACGGAGTCGGGCAGTCCGGCGGCGATCGCCGCGATACGGGCGATGTCCGAACCCTGGTCACCGAGCGGGCTCACCACACCGAGGACGATGTCGTCGATCGCCTCCGGGTCGAGTCCGGGCAGCCGTCGGCGCATCTCATGGATCAGTCCGACGACGAGATCGATGGGCTTGGTGCCGTGCAGGGCGCCAGTGGCCTTGCCGCGACCGCGCGGGGTGCGGATCGCGTCGTAGACGAACGCTTCGGTACTCACGGCGACTGCCTTTCGCTGAGATGAGGGGCGCGATGAGGGGCGCACGGCCGGTTCAGGGGTGGGCTCGGGAGGGCGACGCCCGGTCGCCGGTCCCCTTCGACTTCAACGCTCGATTCAACTGTCCTCCTTCGCGAGCGCGGGCGACGAGGACTCGGCGACGGAGGACTCCGCGTGCGGGGACTCGGCGGGCGAGGGCTCGGCGGGCGAGGGCTCGGCGAGCGACGGCAGTCCCCAGTCGCGGGCGATCTCGGCGGTGTCCGCGCCCGGCCTGGCGGGACCGCGGCGCACCGAGCCGGGTGTGACGGAGAAACGGGGCGCGGGCGCGGGCTGGACGAGCCCCCCGTGGTCGACGAAGGTGCCACGGGCCGCGAGATGGGGGTGGGCGGGGGCCTCGCGCAGTGAGAGCACGGGGGCGACACAGGCGTCGGTCCCCTCGAAGACCGCCGTCCACTCCGCGCGTGTCTTCGTCCGGAACCGGGCCGCGACGGCGTCCCGCAGCTCGTCCCAGCGGCCGAAGTCCTTACGGGCGGGAACCTCGTCCGCGATCCCGAGCGACTCGATGAACTCGTTGTAGAACCGCTGCTCCAGCGGCCCGACCGCCATGTACTCGCCGTCGGCGGTCTCGTACGAGCCGTAGAACGGGCTGCCGCCGTCGAGCAGATTCGCCCCCCGCCGGTCCTGCCAGCCGCCCGCGCCCATCATGGCGTGGATCATGGTGGTGAGATGGGCGGTCCCGTCGACGATCGCCGCGTCCACGACCTGGCCCGTACCGTCCGGGGTGCGGGCGTGCTGGAGCGCCGCGAGCACCCCGATGACGAGATAGAGGGCGCCGCCCGCGTAGTCACCGAGCAGATTCGCCGGGACGACCGGCGGCTCGCCGGCCTTCCCGATCATGGAGAGGGCGCCGCTGACCGCGATATAGCCGATGTCGTGCCCCGCGCGGCCGGCGAGCGGGCCTTCCTGGCCCCAGCCGGTCATCCGTCCGTACACCAGGCGCGGATTACGGCCGAGACACTCCTCGGGTCCGATACCGAGGCGCTCGGCGACACCGGGGCGGTAGCCCTCGATCAGCACATCGGCGCGCTCGACAAGATCGAGAACGCGCGCGGCGCCGTCCTCGGTCTTGAGGTCGATCAGTACGGAGCGTTTGTTGCGGTTGGTCAGGTCGTGGGCCGAATCGATACCGAGACCGGCCCCGCCGGGACGGTCGACCCGTACGACATCGGCGCCGAGATCCGCGAGGGTCATGGCGGCGAACGGCCCCGGCCCGATTCCGGCCAGCTCGACCACGCGTACCCCGGTCAGCGGGCCGTTCTCCGTCGTTGCCATCCTGCCCCCAGCACTGTGACACAACTGATGTAACAGCAGTGATGCTAAGAAGGTGCCGCACTCCGCACAACCCCCGGGCGAGCAAGCGCTTGGTTTTCGGCCGCGTCCCGGAGATCCCTCCCGTTCTACAGCGCTCCCGCCCGCACGGCACGCGGACGGGCGCCGAGCGGGCCGTAGCGCGGGGAAAGCGGAGAGCCGGGAAAGCGGAGAGCGGGGAGGGAAGGCAGAGCGGGAAGCAGAGGAAGGCCCTGGGGGGAGGCGGCTACGCCGTGGCCTCGCGCAGCGCCCGGCGGCAGAGGGCGTCCGCTCTGCGGGTGGACTCCGGAAGCCGGTACGCGGGAGTCAGCCGCAGCGTGTGGGCGCAGGCGGTGACGAGGTCGACACGGTGGCCGACCGAGACGAACACCGGCTTGACGTCAGGCTGGGTGCGCAGCGCGCGGCCGACCTCCTCGCCGTCGTCGGCCAGCAGCGGCGAGAAGTCACCGCGCCGGGTGCCCGGCTGTTCGTACGAGAACGTGAAGGGGTTCTTCGCCACTCCGAACACCGGCAGTCCGGTGAGCACCCCGAGGTGTGCGGCGAGGCCGAAGCGGCGCGGATGGGCCAGGCCGTAGCCGTCGCAGACGACAAGGCCGGGATCGGAGGTGAGGGCGTCGAGAGCGGCGAGGACCGTGGGGATCTCCCGGAAAGCCAGCAGGCCGGGGACGTACGGGAAGGTGACCCGGCCGACGGCCGTCGCCTCGTCCACCACGGCGAGCGTGGCGGCGTCGAGCACGACGGCCGCCGCGGCGACGACATCGCGCGCGTCGTCGTACGCCACGTCCACGCCGGTCACCAGTCCCGTACCGGCAGGCGGCCCCGCTTCGTCGAGCACGACACGCCCGCGCAGCTCGTCCTGGACGGCGCGTGCCTCGGCCTCGTCCCGAGGCGTCCTGATCTCCGTCATGGTGATCACACCTTAGTGCCGTGACCGGACGCGGCTGCTGGCTAATCTGGCGATCATGTTCGTACTGGAACTGACCTACACCGCGCCCCTCGACCAGGTCGACGCGCTGCGCGACGCCCATATGGACTGGCTGAACACCGGCTACGACTCCGGCGTCTTCCTGGCCTCGGGCCGTAAGAATCCGCCCGACGGCGGGGTGATCCTGGCCGCCGGGGACGACCGCGCGGAGATCGAGCGGCTGACGGCGGCCGATCCCTTCGCGGCCGGTGGCGTCTGTACGTACCGGATCACGGAGTTCACCGCGACGAAGACGGTCCCCGCGCTGGACGCCTACCGCCGCCAGGTTTAGGGACTGCCCCGTCCTCCGCCCTGCCCCGTCCTCCGTCCAATCCTTCGACGGCGGCGCGCCTCCGGCATGTGCGCGTACATGCCGGAGGCGCGCCGAGGTGACGTACGTCACCCACCTTCCGGAGCACTGATCGGGCCGCTCAGCCGTCCTTCCTGTAGGAGAGAGAACCGCGCCGATCCACCAGCGGTCCGACGAAGGGGATCAGGTCATGTCACCCGTCATCGAGCAGGCTGTACAGGCCCGACTGGTCGCGTCCGCCCCCAGGACCGAGACCGTCGCCGCGACACTCCGCTACGACCGGACCGACCCCTTCGCCGTCCGCATGGCGTTCCCGCCGCTCGCGACGCTGGAGGGCACCGAAGTGACCTGGGAGTTCTCCCGTGAGCTGCTGACCACGGGGATGTACGAACCGGTCGGTCTCGGTGATGTGCGGGTGCGGCCCTTCGGCTACGGCCGTACGGTCGTGGAGTTCCACGCTCCCGAGGGCACCGCGATGGTGCATCTGCGCACCTCGGATCTGCGCCGCTTCCTTGAGCGCTCCGAGGACCTCGTCCCGGTCGGCCGCGAGCATCTCCATCTGAACCTGGACCACGATCTGACCGAGCTGCTGCGCGACGCCTGCTGACGCCCCCGGGCCGCGCCCGGCCGCATCCAATAATCGCGTCCGACAATCGCGTCCAACAATCGCTTTGACACCCACCCCGGCCGCTTCCTACGGTGGGTGCCGTCCTGTTGTCGTCGATTGGAGTAGGACGTTGCTCGTCTGAGGTCCTGAGACACCGTGCCGCACCGGATTCGTCCGTGCGTTCTCGTGTGTGACCTCGGCCGCCGAGCCGTCCTCCCCGACCGGGACCTCTCCTGTTCCGCGGTGTCTCCATCCGTTGCCCTGCCCCTCTCGCGGTACTTCGCGGTACCGCGCAGCGACCGGAGACCTGTATGTCCGCTTCCCCCGCCCACATCACCTGCACCGCCCTGTCCTTCCGCCGGCCCGACGGGACGAGCGTCCTCGACGGCTTCCAACTCGCCGTCGGCCCCGGCAGAACCGGCCTGATCGGACGCAACGGATCGGGAAAGTCAACGCTGTTGAAGCTCATCGCGGGCGAACTGACCCCGTCCGAAGGGAAGATCAAGGTCACCGGTGACATCGGCTACCTTCCGCAGACCGTGGTGCTCGACACCGGGCTACGGGTGGACGAGGCCCTCGGCATCGCCGCGACCCGGTCCGCGCTGCACGCCATCGAGGCGGGCGACGCGAGCGAGGAGCACTTCACCGCCGTCGGCGACGACTGGGATGTCGAGGAGCGCGCCCGCGCCACCCTCGACCAGCTCGGCCTCGGAGGGATCGGGCTCGACCGCACCATCGGCGAGATGTCGGGCGGCGAGTGCGTGCTGCTGCGGCTGGCCTCGCTGCTGCTGGCCAGGCCCGGTGTGCTGCTGCTGGACGAGCCGACGAACAATCTGGATCTGCACGCGCGGCGGCGGCTGTACGCGGCGGTCGCGTCCTGGTCCGGTGTGCTGGTCGTGGTGAGCCATGACCGTGAACTGCTGGAGCGCGTCGACCAGATCGCCGATCTGCACGACGGCGAGGTGAAGTGGTACGGCGGCAATTACGCGGCGTACGAGGAGGCCCTGGCCCAGGAGCAGGACGCGGCCGAGCGCATGGTGCGGGTCGCGGAGGCCGACGTACAGCGGCAGAAGCGCGAACTGGCCGACGCCCAGCTCAAGTTGGCCAAGCGGGCGCGCTACGGCCAGAAGATGTACGACAGCAAGCGGGAGCCGCGCATCGTGATGAACCTGCGCAAGCGGGCCGCCCAGGAGTCCGCGGGCAAACACCGCACCATGCACGCCGAGAAGCTCGCCGAGGCGAAGGAGCGTCTCGACGAGGCGGTGGAGGCGGTACGGGACGACGACGAGGTCCGTATCGAGCTGCCGTACACCAAGGTCCATCCGGGCAGAAGCGTACTGACCCTGCGCGAGCTGCGGATGCGCCATGGAGCCGAGGCCAGGGGCTGGTTCGAGATCCATGGCCCCGAGCGGATCGCGCTCGTGGGGCGCAACGGCGCGGGCAAGACCACGCTGCTGCGTACGGTCGCCGGGGAGCTGGAGCCGGTCTCCGGTGAGGCGTTCGCCCATGTGCCGGTGCGCTTCCTGCCTCAGCGGCTCGATGTGCTCGACGACTCGCTGAGCGTGGTGGAGAACGTGGCGCGCCTCGCGCCCGCCGCGACGAACAACCTGATCAGGGCGCGGCTGGCGCGCTTCCTGTTCCGGGGCGCGCGGGCCGACCAGCCGGCCGGGACGCTCTCGGGCGGGGAGCGGTTCCGTGCCTCGCTCGCCGCCCTGCTGCTCGCCGAGCCCGCCCCGCAGCTGCTCATGCTGGACGAGCCGACGAACAATCTGGACATGGCGAGCGTGCGCAGACTCACCGCCGCGCTGGAGTCGTACGAGGGCGCGCTGATCGTGGCGAGCCACGACCTGCCGTTCCTGGAGTCGATCGGCGTCACGCGCTGGCTGCTGCTCGACGGGGAGCTGCGGGACACCAGCGCCGAGGAGGTACGGGAGACGGAACTGCCGTACTCCTAGGGCGTGTTCGGGTTGCCCGGGTGGCCGGCCGCCCGAGCCGCCCGAGCCGCCGGAACCGCTGAGGTTGCCGGAATCGATCGCCCCGGCGCGACCGGAAAACTCGACGGAAGATGTCGGGATTCCCGGTTAGCGTCGGGGCATGCCTCAGAACATCGTCATCACGGGCGCCCGTGAGAACAATCTCCAGGACGTGTCACTCACCATCCCCAAGGGAAGGATCACGGTCTTCACCGGGGTGTCGGGGTCCGGCAAGTCGTCGATCGTCTTCGACACCGTCGCCGTGGAGTCGCAGCGCCAGCTCAACGAGACGTTCACCTCGTTCATCAGGAGCTTCCTGCCGAAGTACGAGCGCCCCCAGGTCGACTCGATCGACGATCTCTCGGTGGCGGTGGTCGTGGACCAGAAACCGATCGGCGGCAATGTGCGCTCCACGGTCGGCACGATGACCGATATCTACTCGGTGATCCGGGTGCTGTTCTCCCGCCATGGCACACCGAGCGCCGGCGCCGCGACGGCGTACTCCTTCAACGATCCCTCGGGGATGTGCGCCGTCTGTGACGGTGTGGGCCGGGTGGTCAGGCTCGACATCGACCGGGCGATCGACTGGACGAAGTCGCTCGACGAGGGCGCGCTGCTGCTGCCCGGACTCTCGGTGGGGAGCTGGGAGTGGAGTCTGTACGCCGACTCCGGCCACTTCGACCGGTCCAGACCGATCGGTGAGTACACCGACGAGGAGCGTGAACTGCTGCTGCACGGAGGGGACTTCAAGGTCCGTCTGGAGCTGAGGTCCGGCTCCGTGGATGTGAAGTTCGAGGGCATAGTCAGCCGCTTCACCCGGCTCTTCCTCAAGCGTGACACCGCCGGTCTCTCCGAGAAGCGCCGGGAGACGGCGGCCCGCTTCACCGTGGAGCGGCTCTGTGAGGCCTGCGGGGGAGCCAGGCTCAACGAGGCCGCGCTCGCGACCCGGATCGGCGGGCTGAACATCGCCGACTACACCGGGATGGAGGTCAGCGATCTGGTGGAGGTGCTGGGCCGGATCGACGATCCCGTGGCCACCCCGCTCGCGGCCGCCGCCCGGGAACGGCTGGAGCGGCTGGTGGGGATCGGGCTCGGCTATCTCAGTCTGGACCGGGAGACCAGCACGCTCTCGGGCGGTGAGGGCCAGCGGCTCAAGGTGGTGCGCCATCTGGGGAGTTCACTGACCGGTCTCACCTTCATCTTCGACGAGCCGAGCGTGGGCCTGCATCCGCGAGATGTCGGCCGGCTGAACGATCTGCTGATCCGGCTGCGCGACAAGGGCAATACGGTGCTGGTGGTGGAGCACGACCCGGATGTGATGGCGATCGCGGACCATGTGGTCGACATGGGTCCGAGAGCGGGCACCGAGGGCGGCCACGCGGTGTACGAGGGGCCGGTGGCACTGCTCAAGGAGGCCGATACGCTCACCGGCCGCTGTCTGCGCCGCCGTACCCCCCTGAAGGAGGCGTTCCGTACGCCGGACGGCTGGCTTCCGGTGACCGGGGCGGCCCTGCACAATCTGAAGGGCGTCGACGTACGGTTCCCGACCGGGGTGCTCACGGCGGTGACCGGGGTCGCGGGCTCCGGGAAGTCGAGTCTGGTCTCCGGTGTCCTCACCACGGCGTACCCGGAGACGATCGTCATCGACCAGGGCGCGATCACCGCTTCGTCCCGCTCCACACCGGCGTCCTATCTCGGGATCATGGACACCATCCGGAAGATCTTCGCCAAGGAGAACGGGGTCCAGCCGGGGCTGTTCAGCTTCAACTCCTCCGGCGCGTGCGCGGAGTGCTCGGGGCGCGGGCTGATCTACACCGATCTGGCCTTCATGGATCCGGTGACGACGACCTGTCATGTCTGCGAGGGACGGCGCTTCCACGACGAGGTGCTCGGACACCGGGTGAGGGGCCGCTCGATCGTCGACGTACTCGATATGACGGCGGCGGTGGCGATGGAGTTCTTCGAGGACAGGACACTGCTGCGGAAGCTGCGGACCCTCAATGACGTCGGGCTCACCTATCTGACGCTCGGCCAGCCGCTCAGCTCGCTCTCCGGAGGGGAGCGGCAGCGCATCAAACTCGCCACCCAGCTGCACCGTACGGGCAGTGTGTACATCCTGGACGAGCCCACCACCGGACTGCACATGGCGGATGTGGACACCCTTGTCGCGCTGCTGGACCGGCTGGTCGACGCGGGGAACTCGGTGATCTGCGTCGAGCACAACATGGATGTGGTCAAGAGCGCCGACTGGGTGATCGACCTCGGTCCCGACGGCGGCAAGCACGGCGGTGAGATCGTCTTCGAGGGCACGCCACGGCTGCTGGTCGAGCACCCGACATCGTTCACCGCCGAGTATCTGAGGCGGGATCTGGGGCGGGATCAGGAACGGGATCCGGGGCAGGCGCGGGGGCGGGATCAGGGGCGGGCCCGGGAGATGTGAGCGGCGCGGGTGACGGCGGGCCCGCCCGTACCGACGGGCATTTCGCCCGCTCCCGCGCGGCGGGTCATGATGGACGGCGCCCTTCCCCACGAGGAGCGGAACCTCTCATGATGGGCGGCGTCCCTGTCCCCACCGACCTGGAGATTCGCCCGTGCCCAGCAGGAAAGCCCTGATCCGACGTCCGAGCCCGCGCCTCGCCGAGGGTCTGGTCACCCATCTCGCGCGCGAGCCCGTCGACACCGCTCTCGCGCTCGCGCAGTGGGAGCGGTACGCGCGGACGCTGCGCGAGCACGGCTGGGAGACCTTCGAGGTGGCGCCGGCCGACGACTGTCCTGACGGGGTGTTCGTCGAGGACGCCGTCGTGATGTTCCGGAACGTCGCGCTCATCACCCGGCCCGGCGCCCCCTCACGCCGGCCCGAGACACCCGCGGTGGAGGAGGAACTGGCCCGGCTCGGCTGCTCGGTGAACCGGGTGCGCGAGCCGGGCACGCTCGACGGGGGCGATGTCCTCAAGGCCGGTGACACGGTCTACGTCGGCCTGGGCGGCAGGACGAACGCGGCGGGGGCACGGCAGTTGCGCGCCGCCTTCGAACCGCTCGGGGCGCGGGTGGTCGCCGTACCGGTGAGCAAGGTGCTCCATCTCAAGTCCGCGGTGACCGCGCTGCCGGACGGCACGGTCGTCGGCCATGAGCCGCTGGTCGACACGCCCGCCCTCTTCCCGCGTTTTCTGCCCGTGCCGGAGGAGCACGGCGGGCATGTGGTGCTGCTCGGCGGCGGAAAGCTGCTGATGGCGGCGAGCGCGCCCGCAACGGCGGAGCTGTTCGCGAAACTGGGCTATGAGCCCGTACCGGTCGACATCAGTGAGTTCGAGAAACTCGAAGGGTGTGTGACCTGTCTCTCCGTACGCCTGCGCGACCTGCACACATGACCGGGCGTAACGGTCAATCCCGTGGCACGCACAAGGCTTCCATCGCTGTGCGTGAGGGGATTCGGGTGCCGCGGGCTTGGCCTCCGGCTTACTACGGCTTTAACCTACGGTGTCGTAACCTACGAACCCGTAGGTAAAACATCTCCCGTCCCCCAGGAGCACCCGTGACACTCGTCTCTCCCCACCTCGGCCGTTCGGACGCGTGGACCGACGCCCGACTGCTGTACGCGCTGGAAGAGGTGGTGGAGAAGGAACTCAACCGTCATCTCAAGGTCGCCAAGGACTGGATGCCGCACGAGTACGTTCCCTGGACGGACGGCCGCAACTTCCCCGGGATATTCGAGGATGGCGAGGCCTGGGAGCCCGAGCAGTCGAAGGTCACCGAGATCGGCAAGATCGCGCTCGTGGTGAATCTGCTGACCGAGGACAACCTCCCCAGCTACCACCACGAGATCGCCAGCCTCTTCGGCCGCGACGGAGCCTGGGGCACCTGGGTGCACCGCTGGACGGCGGAGGAGGGCCGGCACGGCATCGTGCTGCGTGACTATCTGCTCGCCTCGCGGGCCGTCGACCCGGACAAGCTGGAGCAGTTCCGGATGGCACACATGTCGGAGGGCTTCGAGTCCGACAACCGCCACTCGATGCTGCACTCCGTCGCGTATGTGGCCTTCCAGGAGCTGGCCACCCGGGTCTCGCACCGCAACACCGGGCATCAGTCGGGCGACCCGGTCTGCGACCGGCTGCTGGCGCGGATCGCCACCGACGAGAATCTGCACATGGTCTTCTACCGCAATCTGCTGGGCGCCGCCTTCGAGATCGCGCCGGATCTCACCATGCAGGCCGTACGTGATGTGGTGGTGAACTTCCGGATGCCGGGACACGGTATGCCGGGCTTCGAGCGGTCCGCCGCGCAGATGGCCATCGGCGAGATCTACAACATGCGGATCCACCACGACGACGTGCTCCAGCCGGTGCTGCGCTTCCTCAAGGTGCTGGACGTCGACGGGCTGGGTCCGGAGGGGCTCCGGGCACAGGAGGAGCTCGGCCTGTACATGGGCGGGCTGAACAGCGAGGCGGACAAGTTCGACGAGAAGCTCGCCGCCCGCAAGGCACGGATGGCCGCGCGCGCCGCCGGCTGAGCCAGGCACGGTGAGCGGTGCGCGGCGGGCGGTGCGCGGCGGGCCGCACTCGGCGGGCTGAGCGCCGGCCCCCGTCGCACACCGCTCATCCAGGCTTCATCCGGCCTACCGTCGTACGTGTTTTCGGGTATTCGGGGAAGTGTTCCCCGATCCTCGCAAACGCCTCGTACGCTGGGCCGGATGAAGCCTGTCACGCGCCTCTTCCTCATCGGCGCGCCCATCGTCGTGACCGCCGCCGTGATCCTGGGAGCCGGCGACGACACCGAAGTGCTCGCCGACCATCCGCCGTCCTACGCCGGGCGGAGCGGCGCGCCCAATCCGCTGGCGCCCGGGGCGCTGGAGAACGAGGAAGAGGTACGGGAGCGCATCGACAGCATGCCCCCCGGCCTCGCGGCTCCGGAGAAGAAGGAGATCGCCGCGCGGCTCGTGGCCAGCGCGGAGAGCTCCACCCTCGACTGGCGGAGCCTGTACGGCGCCATCGAGGACTTCCACGACGGCAACGGGTACACGGCCGGGATCATCGGCTTCTGCTCGGGCACCAACGACATGCTGCAACTCGTCGAGTCGTACACCAGGAGCCACCCGGACAATCCGCTCGCGTCGTATCTCCCCGCGCTGCGCGCCGTGGACGGCACCGACTCGCACGAGGGGCTCGACCCCGGCTTCCGGGACGCCTGGGCGAAGGCCGCGCGATCCCCGGACTTCCGCGCGGCGCAGGAGGCGGCCCGCGACCGGATCTACTTCGAGCCGGCCGTCCAGCTCGCCAAACTGGACGGACTCGGCACGCTCGGGCAGTTCATCTACTACGACGCGATGGTGCTGCACGGCCCGGGTGTCGACGCGCACGGCTTCTACGGCATCCGCCAGGCGGCGCTGAAGCGGGCGAAGTCCCCGGACCGGGGCGGTGACGAGAAGGCGTATCTGAACGCCTTCCTGGACAGCGGCCGCTCGGTGATCAAGGCCGGGCTCATCACCACGCAGCGCGACTCGTCCCGTATCGACACCGCTCAGCGGAACTTCCTGCGGGACGGCAATATGACGCTC
This sequence comes from Streptomyces sp. NBC_00872, assembly GCF_045161915.1. Lineage (NCBI taxonomy): Bacteria > Bacillati > Actinomycetota > Actinomycetes > Kitasatosporales > Streptomycetaceae > Streptomyces > Streptomyces sp. NBC_00872. The sequence goes on from NZ_CP108806.1 coordinate 1,210,527, forward strand.
GACCCGCCGCTGAGCTGGCAGATGTACGGAGAGACCTTCCGGATCGCGGCACACTGAGGTCCGCCGGGCGTGGGGGCCGCACCGGCCGCAGGCCGGCCCGGCCGCACCGCGACCGGGTCAGTTTCCCGGGGTACGACGGAGCTTCTGGCGTTCCTTCTCGGAGAGTCCGCCCCAGACGCCGAACCGCTCGTCGTTGGCGAGGGCGTACTGAAGGCAGGCCTCACGGCCCTCGCACGCGCCGCAGAGCCGCTTCGCCTCACGGGTGGAGGATCCGGGGGCGGGGAAGAAGAAATCGGGACCGGTCTGGGCGCACAACGCGCTCTCCTGCCAGGAGAGTTCGTGCTCGGTGCTCTGGGACGTTGCGGTCACGCGGGTGGCGATGTCGGTGATGTTGATCGGCATACCCGACAGCCTGCCGGGCCGCGATAAACGGTTGCTTGACGAAGCGTCAATGGCTTTGCGACACCGGCGTGTCGGCGTCGGCGTGTCGGCGCCGCTGAAGGGACCCGTACCGGCGGAGGGACCCATTCCGGTGAACGGATCCGCGTACGGGCGGGGCCGTCAGGTGTCCTGGTCCACTCCCTGCATCAGCGCGAAACGCGCTCCGTAGGGATCCGTGAGCTTGGCGAACCGGCCCACGCCCTCGATGTCGGTCGGCGCGACCCTGACCGTACCGCCCAGCTTTCCGGCCGTCGCGACGGCCGCGTCACAGTCCGTCACCGCGAAATAGATCTGCCAGTGCGGTCCGTCGCCGGCCTCCGCCGGATCGGAGCCGAGCGTGACGAAGCCGCCGAACATGGCCTCCGGGCCCCGGCCCGCCGGGTGCATCATCCGGTACGTACCACTGCCGTCGGGCATCGGCATACTGGTGGTCCCCCAGCCGAAGACCGAGCTGTAGAAGGTGTACGCGGCGCCCTCGTCCGGTGTGTACAGCTCGCACCAGCAGAGGCCGCCCGGCTCGTCGACGATGTCGAGGCCCTTGGTCGAGCCCGGCTGCCAGACCGCGAACCGCGCGCCGACGGAGTCGGTGAAAACGGCCGTCCTGCCGGTCTCCATGACGTCCATGGGCCCCAGCAGAACGGAACCGCCCGCCTGATGCACGGCCTTGGCCGTCGCCTCCGCGTCGGGCGTACGGAAGAACAGGAACCAGTCCGTCGGCCCCTTGTCGACCGGCATGGGCAGGGCGGCGGCCGCGGTCCTGCCGCCCAGCTGGAACAGACCGTAGCCGCCGGTGTCGGGACCCGTGGACACGAAGGTCCAGCCGAACAGCCCGTGGTAGAAGGCGGTGGCGCCCTCGATGTCGGGAGTGCTGAGCTCGGCCCAGACCGGGGATCCGGGGGCGAAAGGACTGGTGAGCATGGCGCACTCCTTCATGGGGACCCCTTCCATGGGATCCCGCCGCTCTCCCCGCGAGTCTCCCCCGGCGGAGGGCGCGCCGCAGACCGTGTCCCGCCGGTCGGCGGCAGGAGACCGCACGACCGTGCGTTCAGTACAGTGGGGAGATGAGCGCATCCATGGGCGGGCGGACGGCCGGACACGTGGACGGACGGGTCGAGCGCGGCAATCACACCCGGCGGCTGGTGCTCGACCGGACGATGGACATCGCCTCGGTGGAAGGGCTGGAAGGGCTCTCCCTCGGCCGTATCGCCACCGAGCTGAAGCTGAGCAAGAGCGGTGTCTTCGCGCTCTTCGGTTCCAAGGAGGAGCTTCAGCTCGCGACGGTCCGGGCGGCCCTCGACGTCTACAGCGAGCGTGTCGTCCGGCCGGCCCGTGAGCTGAGCCCCGGTACCGCCCGGGTGTGGGCGCTGTGCCGCAACTGGCTGACGTACTCGGCGGACCGTGTCTTCACCGGCGGGTGCTTCTTCTACGCGGTCTCGGCGGAGTTCGACGCGCGCGGCGGACCGGTGCACGACGCGATCGCCGCGGCGCGTGACGAGTGGGTCGGCTATGTGGAGCGCACCGTCGACAAGGCGCGGCGCGCGGGCGGTTTCGTCGCGGAACTGGACGTACCGCAGCTCGCCTTCGAGATCATCGCGCTGATGGAGGCGGCCAACGCCCAGTCGGTGCTGCATGGCGACACGGTCGCCTACGAGCGGGCCGGCCGGGGCATTCTGTACCGTCTGCGCGCCGCGGCAACCGATCCGGACTCCTTGCCGGAGGCCTCTGACCTCACCGCCCTGCGAGGGCCTGGACCGACGCCGGTGGCGACCCCGCCGCCGGTGCCGGCACCGGCCCGGACGAGGACCCGGGCGCCGGACCGGGCATCGGCTCGGACAGCGGCCCCGGCGCGGGCCTCAGAGAACGGCTGAGCCGGGGCGGGGACCGGCGGCGGACCCCTCCGACGCGGACCCCTCCGACGCGGACCGTGACCCTGATCCTGGTCCTGGCCCCGGCCCTGGCTGTTCCGAGCGTACGAAGTCCACGGCGGCGGCGACCACTTCGGGGTCGCCGAGGATCCGCCGGTGACCCAGCCCCCGGGTGACCACCAGCCGGACACCGGCTCCCCCGTCCGGACGCCCTCCGTACGCCTGGACGAGCGCTCTGGCCTGGCCCAGCGGCACCATGTCGTCGTCCTCGTCGTGGAAGAGCAGGACGTCGGCGTCGATCTCCTCGGGCCGGTAGGTGGCGTCGAGGCGGCGCCAGATGTCCGGCTCACCCCGGAACAGGGTCCGCTCCGCATGGCCGCGCAGTTCCCCGATGATCCGCTCGCGCAGACCGAGCCTGGCGCGGAACCCCTCCAGCGCGTGGCCGAACTCGGCGACCCCGCCGATCGCGATCACCCTGCGTGCCTCGACACCGTCGCGCAGCGCGAAGAATGTCGCGAGCACCCCGAAGGAGTGCGCGACGACGGCTTCGAACCGGCCGTACTCCGCGTGCGACTGCCTTATGGCCTCGCGGAGTTCGAGGACCGTCACGCCCCGTCCCGCCGAGTCGCCATGCCCCGGGGCGTCGAAGGAGACCGGGCTGTAACCCAGTTCGCACAGCGCGGTGACGAAGCGCGAGAAGCGCGAGGCGCGCGAGGACCAGCCGTGTACGAGCAGCACCGGCCGTGTGCCGTCGCCCCAGCGGTAGGTGACGACGGACGTGCCGTTGACCGTGATCCGTCCGGTGCGGGCGGCGGCGAGCACATCGAGCTCGTCGGGGCGCGGTCTGCTGCGGCCCGCGGGGCGGCGGAAGACGGCGAAGGCGGCACGTCCGGCCAGACGGGGGGCGAGATACGAGGTGGTGTTCAGGACGGTGCGAAGAAGCGCAGCCGTGGGTGCCATTGCCCGGATCTCCTTGGTCGGCCGGCGGAATGGAAAGATTTTAGCACGACCGTTCGTTTAGTTTAGGATGGTTTCCGTCTCGCTCCCCGCCGACCGGCGGCCCGTGCCGGACGTGGGAGCATATGACCCGGTCGGGACGGGTCGTCCGGACCGGTCGAGCGGGGCGGACGGAGTGGCGCCATGAAGGGTGCGGGGGTCGCGCCGGATCACGATCCGGTGCCCGCGGGCAGAAGGGCGAGGGCCGCGCTCGACGCGGCGGAGCGGCTGCTGGACACCGCGCGGCGACTGCTCGACGACCACACCCGTGCCGTCACCGCCATACGCGAGGCCTTCGGTCCGCTCCAGCGGGAGCTGATGGAGACCGAGTTGAGGGCGATCCCGGTGTCCCGGCTGCGGGACGTCACCGCGGGCAGGTTACGGCTCGGCGCCCTCGAACAGGCGGGGTTCACCTCCGTGCACGAGGTGTACGAAGCGGGCAGGCACACGCTGCGCCAGGTGCCCGGGGTCGGGGCCCATACCGCCGGCCAGGCGGTGGCGGCGGCCACCAGGATCGCCGAGGCCGTCGGCGAGACCGTGTCCGTACGGATCGATGTCGACCACCCCGAACCGCGGACCACCGCGCTGGTCGTCGCCCTGCACCGGCTGGTCGAGGCCGGCCCCGGGCTGCGGCGCGCGCATGACACCGCGGAGCGGCTCGCCACGGAGCTGCGCGCGCTGCTGCCGCAGGCGGCTCCCGCACGCGGCCGGCTGCGGCTGGCCCTGTCGGGACGGGACGGCAGGGCACGGGCGCTCGGCGCGGTGGGCCGGATCCGGCGGCTGCTGGACGAGGCGGCGGAGGCGGAAGTACCGCTGCTGTTCGCACAGATGTCGGTGGATCTGCTGCGGGAGCCGGCCTCGGAGATCGAGGCCTGGGTCGACTTCGAGCTGCGCTCGGCCGACTACTACGGCGTGCTGGCGCAGACGGCGGGCGGGACCCCCGATGCCGCCGCCGCCGAGGGCTTCATGCCGTCCGAGATCGCCGGGCGGGTACGGGCCCAGCCGCTGGACGACACCCGGCTGCGGGTGTCGCTGCGCGGCTATCAGTCGTTCGGGGCGCGATTCGCGCTGGTCCAGCGCCGGGTGATCATCGGCGATGAGATGGGGCTTGGCAAGACCGTCCAGGCCATCGCCGCGCTCGCGCATCTCGCTGCCCGGGGCGGTACGCACTTCCTGGTGGTCTGCCCGAGCAGTGTCCTGATCAACTGGACCCGGGAGATCGGCTCCCGGAGCACACTGCGGGCGATCCCTGTGCACGGCCCGGAGCGGCAGGAGGCGTTCACGGAGTGGCGCGAGCGCGGCGGGGTCGCGGTCACCACCTTCGACTCGCTGCACACACTGCCGTTGCTGCGAGCCGGCGAGGGGCCCGGGGACAGGACCGGCACGCTTCGGGACGAGCCGCGCATGCTCGTCGTCGACGAGGCCCACTATGTGAAGAACCCGGACACCCGCAGATCCCGCGCCATGTCCGACTGGGCCGAACACGCCGGTCATGTGCTGTTTCTGACGGGCACTCCGATGGAGAACCGCGTGGCGGAGTTCCGCAGTCTGATCCGGCGTCTCCAGCCCGAACTGGCCCCGGCCGTCCAGGGCGCCGACGCGGTCGTGGGCGCGCACGCCTTCCGCCGCGCGGTCGCCCCGGCCTATCTGCGCCGTAACCAGCAGGACGTCCTCGCCGAGCTGCCCGCGCTGGTGCGGGTGGACGAGTGGGAGGAGCTGAGCGCCGGGGATCTGGCGGCCTACCGCACGGCGGTGGCCGACGCGCACTTCATGCGGATGCGCCGGGCGGCGTACGCGCGGCCGGAGACCTCGGCCAAGCTGGGCCGGCTGCGGGAGCTGGTCGCCGAGGCCGCGGGGAACGAACTGAAGGTCGTGGTCTTCTCGTACTTCCGCGAGGTGCTGACCGCGGTTCACCAGGCGCTGGGCGAGGGCGTGTTCGGGCCGCTCTCCGGCGATGTGCCGGCGGACCGCCGTCAGCGGATCGTGGACCGCTTCGGCGCGGTCCCGGGGCACGCGGTGCTGCTGAGCCAGATCCAGGCGGGCGGTGTCGGGCTGAACATGCAGGCCGCGTCGGTCGTCATCCTCTGCGAGCCCCAGGTCAAACCGACCCTGGAGCATCAGGCGGTGGCCCGCGCGCACCGGATGGGCCAGATCCGTCCGGTCCAGGTGCACCGGCTGCTCGCGGTCGACAGTGTGGACCAGCGTCTGCTGGACATCCTCGCCGACAAGGACCGCCTCTTCGACGCCTATGCCCGGCGCAGCGAGATGGCCGACGCCACACCCGACGCGATCGATGTCGCGGACCGGGACATCGCCCGCCGGATCGTGGAGGAGGAACAGCTACGACTGGCGGGCGGAGCGGATGCGGCGGGCGGACCGGTTGGACCGGTTGGACCGGGCGGCGGCAGCTCGTAGGACCGGCCCGGCGGGGGTCGCCGCCCGGCCGGCGGCGCTACAGGAGGTCGCCCGGCTGATCCGCGTAGATCTCGCGCAGCAGATCGACGGCGGGGTGGTGGTCCGTGAACTCGGTACCGTCGATCGCCGTGATGGCGCGCACCCCGATGGCGGCGTTGGTCGCGAACGCCGCGTGCAGCGATCCGGCGTCCGCGAGCGCGACCGGGGCGACGCGGTGCTTGTGGGCGTCCTGGAGAAGCCGCATCGTCACCCCGGCGAGCTGGACGGCATCCGGCCAGACGACCGTGTCACCGTCGAAGAAGCCGATGTTCCAGGTGACACCCTCGGAGACATACGCCTGACCGTCCACGAAGAGCGCGTCGTCGTATCCGGCGAGCCGGGCCGTACGGCGATGGCGCAGCGACGCGAAGAGCCCGACGCTCTTCACCTCGGGCGCGTCCCGGGTGTACGCGACGGAGCGCACCCGCAGCGGCGGCAGGGGCGCGGACGACGCCTGACGGTGTGTGACCAGGATGTGCGGGTCGCCGGTACGGTCGGGGCGCCCGATGTCGAGGGCCGGGTCGAACACCGTGACCCGTACCGTGGCCGCGCCACGCGCCGGGGTGACCCGGCGCACCAGCGTCTGTACCCGGTCGGGGTCCAGCTCCGCGCCGAACAGCGCCGTACAGTCCCGGCCGAGCCGGTCGAGATGCAGGGCCAGCCCGCGCACCCGTCCGTCGTCCACCCGGAGGGTGGTGAAGTGCCCGTAGTTGGTGAGCGCGAGGGCCGTGATCTCATCGAGGCCGACGGGCCGGCCGTTGAGTTCCGCCATGCGCCCAGGATGGCACCCGGGACGGCCGGGCAGGGCAGGCCGCCGCCCGTCCCGGGACGACGGCCTGCCGGAACATGCCCCCGGCCCCCGGCCCACGGAGGAGCGGGCGGCCGGGCAGGGCCTGTGCCGCGACCGGCACCAGGCCCTGTCCGCGGGGTCTAATGACCCGTGTGGTCCGCCGCGTCCTTGGCTCCCGCCGCGTCCTTGGCGTCCTCCGTGCTCTTGGCTCCCGCCGCTCCCTTGGCTCCCTCCGCGCCCATCGGATGGTCGGGGTGGTGCGGCTCGTACCCCGGGATCGTGCCGTCCGGCTTCTTGACCAGCAGCAGGCCCGCCATGCCCATGTCCGAGTGGCTCTGCACATGGCAGTGGTACATCCAGGCCCCCGCGCCCACGTGTTCACCCGCGAGGATCTGGAAGCCGAAGGAGTCCGCCGGACCGGTGATCTTGTTGTCGACCACCCGGCTGGGGTCGTCGGGGCCGGTCAGCAGGCCCGTCCGGTTGTCCGCCCAGCGATGCCCGTGGATATGGAACGTGTGGTAGAACTCGCCGTGCGTGATCATGATGATCTCGACCCGTTCCCCGACCGTCGCCTCGAAGTTGGGGGCCTCCGTACCGGACTTGTTGTTGATCGTCATGTCGTTGAAGACGATCGTGAACTGCTTGTCCGGCAGGATGTCGCCCTTCCTGCGGACGATCACCGGACCGTAGAGCCCCTTGCGGATACCGCCGGTGCCGTGGTCCGTACCGACCACATGGTCGTGGTAGTGCCAGTACCCCGCGCTGCCCGGCCGCCAGGTGCCGTCCGCGCGCTTGCCGGGTGTGTGCGTACGCCAGGTGTACGTACGGGTGCCGCCGGGCTCGACATGACTCCGGTTCATCCGGGTGCCGTCACTGGCTATGTCGTAGTCGACGCCGTGGACATGGAGGCTGGCCGCCACATCCGTGGTGTTCTCGAACTCGATATGGAGGGTGTCCCCCTCGGTCAGCTCGATCAGCGGACCCGGGACGGTCGCCTTGCCCTTCTCGAAGCCGTACCCCATCTGACCGTTCGGCAGAGTCTCGGCGTACAGCTTGAGATGGCGCACCTGGCCCCCGGCGGGGGCGGTCCTCGGCGGGGATTCCGCCGACGTCGCCGCGGGCGCGGAGGCGACCGACAACGATGTCACCCCCGTAGCCGCCACCGCGCCTCCCGCGAGCAGCCGCCGGTTGAAGCTCCGTCTGTCCATGGCCATACCGACTCCCCAGTGCCGTACGGAGATTTTCGGGGCACATGAGACCCCGGGGACGGCCACACGGTAGACCAGTGATCTACGTTTATCCACAGTCAGGACAAAGTTCGTTCGATTGCGGTGATACCTATTGGCGAGCCGCCGAAAGGGGTCTAGCTTCATTCGCTGTTGCTATGACCACAGAGGGGTGGGTGAACACATGCAGCGCGCACCACATCACCGGTCTAGATCCAGGCGCGGGATGGCCGCGGCCCTGGTGGCCGGCACGATGGCGGCGTCACTGCTCGGCGGCACCGCCGCATCGGCCAAGCCGTACCCGGAACCGGCTTCGACAACGTTGTCCCTTCCGTCACCTCCGGGCGGAAAGTCCGTCAAGGTCCTCGTCTTCCACGCCTCGGCCACCGAGGAATCCCCGGTCGTCAACGCCGGGATCGAGGCCATCGAGGCCATCGGTCTGTCGGGGCCCACGGCCGGCCGTTTCAAGACAGAGGCGACGGACGACGGTTCCGTCTTCACCAATGCGACCAAGCTGGGCAAATACAACGCGGTCGTCTTCCTCACCGGCGGCGGCGATGTGCTCGACCCCGAGCAGGAGGCCGGCCTGGAGTCCTATGTGGAAGCCGGTGGCGGTTTCCTCGGTATCCATGACGCGGCCCGCACGGAGCCGTACTCGGACTGGTTCACCGGACTGATCGGCGCCCGGCCCACCGGAGCTCCCACCAATGTGCAGCGCGCGACCGTCGAGGTCGGCGACCGTATCAATCCGGCCACCAAGAACCTTCCGCTGGAGTGGAAGCGGCCGGACAAGTGGTTCAACTGGTCGGCCAACCCCACCGGCAAGGTGCACACCGTCGCCCGCGTCAGGGAGGCCAGCTACCAGCCGGGCACCGGAGCCAACGGCGCGGACCATCCCATCTCCTGGTGCCGCGACTACGACGGCGGCCGGTCCTTCTACACCGGCATGGGCGGTACGCCCGAGTCGTACGCCGAGACCGACTTCCGCGACCATCTGCGCGGCGCCCTCCAGTGGACGACCCGGATCTCCCGGGCCGACTGCAAGGCGACGATCGACAGCAACTACCAGGCCGAGCGCGTCACCCAGCCGAACCAGGCGGGCCAGCAGGACCAGATCGGTGAGCCGCACGGACTGGTCGTGGCGCCCGACGGGCGGGTGCTCTACATCGGCCGGGGAGGTGGCGACAACGCCGCTCCCGTGGTGACCGACTGGAACAACCCGGAGATCGGCAAGGGCCTGGGCCAGATCCATGTCTACGACCCCGCGACGAGCAAGGTGACGCTCGCGGGCGCGCTGACGGTCTTCGGCAACAAGGGCGGCGGCGACGAGCTGGTCAAGGTCGAGGAGGGGCTGCTCGGTATCGAGCTGGACCCGAAGTTCGAGACCAACGGCTGGGTGTATCTGCACTACACCCCGCACTCGCAGCTCAACCGTGACACCCGGATGGCCGAACGCCGCGTCTCCCGCTTCACCCTGGACCTGGCGACCAACAAGCTGGACCTGGCCTCCGAGAAGGTCCTGCTGAAGTGGCCCGTACAGGTGAACAGCTGCTGCCACGCGGGCGGCGGTATGGCCTGGGACTCGAAGGGCAACCTCTACATCGCGACCGGCGACAACAACTCGTCCGGCTTCAGTGACGGTTACTCGGGCAACAACCCCCAGCCGAACTACAAGGGTGTCTCCTTCGCGGACGCGCGCCGCACGGCGGGCAACACCAACAATCTGAACGGGAAGATCCTCCGTATCCACCCGGAGCCCGACGGGACGTACACCCTGCCCACCGGGAACCTGTTCACCGGCGAGGAGATGGACGAGGGCGGCGGCAAGACCCGCGGCGAGATCTATGTGATGGGCGTGCGCAACACGGCGCGTATCTCCATCGACAAGAAGACCGACATCCTCTACGCGGGCTGGGTCGGCCCCGACGCGGGCTCGCCGAGCACCGTCTGGGGTCCGGCGAAGTACGACACGTTCTCCGCGATCACCAAGGCGGGCAACCACGGCTGGCCGTTCTGCATGGGCAACAACCAGCCCTACCGGGACCGCAATCTGCCCGACCCGTCCAAGCCGCTGGGCTGGTACAACTGCAACGCGCCCAAGAACGAGTCCCCCAACAACGACGGCCTGGTGAATCTGCCGCCCGTCACGCCCAACACCATCTGGTACTCGCCGCAGGGCGGCGCCCCCGACTACCCGCGGGACGCCAACGGCATCCCCAGCTACAAGCCGGCCGAGGCGAAGTATCTCCTCCCGTGGCTCAAGGGCGGCGGCCAGGCGACCATGGACGGCCCGGTCTACCGCTACGACGCGCAGAGCGCCAGCGCGGTCAAGTGGCCGGAGTACTGGGACGGCAAGTGGTTCGTCGGTGACTTCTACGACGCGACGGACAGCCCGCGCCACGCGGTGCTGACCGACCCCAAGACCGTCGGCAAGGGCGGTCTGCCGGTGCACGCCGAGACCCTGAAGAAGATCATCCCGGTCGGTCAGGGCGGTATCCGCAACCTCATGGACTGGAAGTTCGCCCCCGACGGCTCGCTCTATGTCCTCGACTACGGGCGCGGCTTCTTCACCTCCGACTCCCAGTCCGCGCTGTGGCGTGTGACCTACAAGGGCGGCGAGCCGACTCCGGCCGCCTCCGACCTGGCCAGGAAGGCGGCGCAGTGAGACCTCGATCCCATCGTTCCCTCCTCAGGTACCGCCCGCTCAGAGTGTGGACGGCCCTGGTGGGCGCGTTCCTGATGGTGCTGGGTCTGACGTCGACAGCGGCGTACGGCAGGCCCTTCGACCCCAGGGGCGACGGAAAGACGGCCGCCGCGGCACAGGTGCTGACCTGGACGGCCGGTGACCCCATCGACCGCTATCTCAGCTTCCCGACCACCGCGCTGGCCGGCCCGACCACGATCGTCTTCGAGAACAGCCAGGCCACCGGCAACACCACCGGGATGCCGCACACGCTGACCTTCGATGTGTCGGATCCCGAGTACAACAACGATGTCGCCGTGAACATCCTGGCCAATCCGAGTGACGCCAACGGCGGCAAGTACACGGCCGAGGTGCGGCTCACCCCGGGCAAGTACCGCTTCCACTGCTCCATCCCGGGGCACGGCCAGATGACCGGTGTGCTCACCGTGACCGAGGTCGGCCCGGGGGACACCACCGCGCCCACGACCAATGCGACGGTGGCGGGACAGCAGAACGCCGACGGCGCCTATGTCGGGTCCGCGACGGTGTCGGTGACGGCGACCGACGAGGGCTCCGGTGTGGCGACGACCGAGTACGCGGTCGGGGCCGACGGGCCGTGGCAGCCGTACACCGCTCCGGTGGTGGTCGACCAGGTCGGCAGCCATACGATCCGGTACCGGGCCACCGACCAGTCGGGGAACGTGGCCGCCGAGAAGTCCGTCGGCTTCACCGTCGTGCCCCCGCCGACCGATGACACGGCCCCGCCGGAGACCTCGGCGACCGTGAGCGGCGAGCAGGACGACGCGGGCGACTATCTGTCGATGGCCACGGTCACCGTCACCGCCTCGGACACCGGCTCGGGCGTCAACACCATCGAGTACGCGCTCGGCGCCGACGGCGCATGGCAGGCGTACACCGCGCCGGTGATGGTGCATCAGGTCGGCACGCACAAGGTCCGCTACCGCGCGACCGACAAGGCGGGCAACGCGGCGGCCGAGAAGTCCGTCGACTTCACCGTCGTGGAGCCGCCGGCCCAGGACAACACGGCGCCGGTGACCTCGGCGGCCGTGACCGGTGAGAAGAACGCCAACGGCGCCTTCATCACCAGCGCCAAGGTGACGGTCACCGCGACCGACGCCGAGTCCGGTGTCGACAAGACCGAGTACTCCCTCGACGGCGGTCCGTATCTCGCGTACACGGCCCCCGTCATCGTCGACCGGGTCGGGTATCACACGTTCGCGCACCGCGCGACCGACAAGGCGGGCAACACCTCGCAGGCCAAGCAGGTGTCGTTCACCATCGCGCAGGGCGGCGGCGTTCCCGCGCCCAACTGCCCCGAGTACGACGAGCGGCTGACGGTCATCGTCGGCACGGTCGACTCGGGCGTGCCGAACCGGCTGACCCGTAGCCGCTGCACCGTCAACGAGCTGATCGAGGACGAGCGGGAGTGGACCTCGCAGGCCCTCTTCCTCAAGCATGTCGACACCGTGCTCGACAAGCTGCTCGCCGACAACGTCATCGACCAGCGCGAGTTCAACAAGATCACCAAGGCCGCCAAGCAGTCCAAGATCGGCAAGCCCGGCCAGACCGAGGGCTACCGCGATCTCTTCGACGGCACGGCGGCTTCGCTCGCCAAGTGGGAGCAGGTGGGCGGCGGCGAGTTCGCGCTCACCGACGACGGTGCGATCAAGAGCAGCACCACGGTCGACGGCATGGGCATGCTGTGGTTCCCGGAGCGCAAGTACGGCGACTTCTCGCTGAAGCTCCAGTTCCGTGACGACGCCCCGGGCAACGGCAACGCCAACGGCGGTGTCTTCGTCCGCTTCCCGAACGTCCACGGTCACCCGGAGGAGTCCCGGCCCGAGTGGGTCGCCATCAACTACGGGCACGAGGTCCAGATCCTCGACCGTCCGGACGGCGACATGTACAAGACCGGCTCGCTCTACGGCTTCGACCGGGTGGGTCTGGGCGGCGCGGGCGTCACCCCGAAGGGCACCTGGAACGACTACGAGATCCGGGTGGTCGACCAGCACTACACGATCCTGCGCAACGGTGTCGTGATCAACGAGTTCGACAATCTGGGCGGGCAGACGTTCACCCCGCCGCGCGCCGGTGACCCGGGCACGGACGGCCGGCGGTACGCCACCGGTTATGTCGGGCTCCAGGTCCACAGCACGACGGACGTGATCTCGTACCGCAGCATCCGGATCAAGGAGCTGTAGCCGGGACGGCCGGGGCGGTTCGCCGCTCGCGGTCCGATGTGTCCGTGATGTGTTCTGGTGTTCAGCGCTGTGCCCCCTCTCCCGGGATTCCGGGGGAGGGGGCACAGCCCTTCACTCCCCCGGGTCCTTCCGGCGGGCCCTGCTCGGCTGGACGCGCTTCGGCTCTCCCGGCATCTTCGGATAGTCCGGCGGGTACGGCACGTCCCCGAGCCCCTGGTCCTGTTCCTGACGCTCGGCCAGCTCCAGCAGACCCTCCAGACCGAACGCCTGCTCCGCCATCGGCGCGTGCACATCACCCGCCTCGGCGAAGCGTGCCGGCATGGTCGCCACATCGAAGTCGTCCGGTGCGACCTCGTCCAGCTCGGCCCAGCGCAGCGGCGCGGAGACCGGGGCGCCAGGGCGGGGGCGTACGGAGTAGGCGGAGGCGATGGTGCGGTCGCGGGCGGTCTGGTTGTAGTCGACGAAGATGCGCTCGCCGCGCTCCTCCTTCCACCAGGCGGTGGTCACCCGTCCCGGCATCCGCCTCTCCAGCTCACGGCCGATGGTGATGGCGCAGCGGCGCACCTCGGTGAAGGTCCAGCGCGGTTCGATGGGGATGAAGACATGCAGACCACGGCCACCCGATGTCTTGGGCCAGCCGTGCAGCCCCTGCTCCTCCAGAAAGCCGTGCAGCTCATGGGCGGCTCTGACCGCGTCCTTGAAGTCCGTGCCCGGCTGCGGGTCCAGATCGATCCGCAGTTCGTCGGGGTGATCGGTGCTGCCCCTCCGTACCGGCCAGGGGTGGAAGGTGAGACAGCCGAGATTGGCCGCCCAGAGCACGGCGGCGACCTCCGTGGGACAGATCTCGTCGGCCGAACGGCCGCTCGGGAACTCGATACGGGCCGTGGGGATCCAGTCGGGCAGATTCTTCGGCGCCCGCTTCTGGAAGAAGGACTCGCCCCCGACACCCTCCGGGTAGCGCTCCAGAGTGGTCGGCCGGTCCCGCAGCGCGCGCAGGATCCCCGGACCCACGGCCAGGTAGTAGCGCGCGACATCGAGCTTGGTGAAACCGCGCTCGGGAAAGTACACCTTGTCCGGGCTGGACAGCCGTACGGTCCTGCCGTCCGCCTCCAGCTCCATCGCCGCTCCCATGGGGGCCACGCTAGGCCGGGCACGGACGGACCGCATATCGGCCGGAGCGGATATCCGGCAGGCCCGTCGCCCGGCAGGCGGTACTTCACGGGGAGCGCATATCGGGCGGAGCGTCATGTTCCCGAGCAGAATCAGGTCATGGATCTGCCGGTGATGCCTCCCGTGAAGCCCATGCTCGCCAAGTCCGTGGCCCGTATCCCGCCGGGGATGCAGTACGAGGCCAAGTGGGACGGCTTCCGGGCGATCGTCCACCGTGACGGCGACGAGGTGGTGATCGGCAGCAGAACGGGGAAGCCGCTCACCCGCTACTTTCCCGAACTGGTCACGGTCCTGCGCGAGGAGTTGCCCGACCGCTGTGTGGTGGACGGCGAGATCGTCATCGTCCATGGGGACCGGCTCGACTTCGACCGGCTCACCGAGCGCATCCATCCGGCGAAGTCCCGGGTGGACATGCTCGCCGAGCGTACGCCGGCGAGCTTCGTCGCCTTCGATCTGCTGGCCCTCGGTGACGCCTCGCTGCTCGACACCCCGCTGGTACGGCGCAGGGAGGCGCTGGAGGCCGCGCTGACCGGTGTCCGTCCTCCGGTCCATCTCGCGCCCGCCACCACCGACACCGCACTGGCCGGGCGGTGGTTCGAGCAGTACGAGGGCGCCGGGCTCGACGGGGTGATCGCCAAGCCCCTCGATCTCCTCTACCGGCCGGACGCCCGGCTGATGTACAAGATCAAGCACGAGCGGACGGCGGACGCGGTCGTCGCCGGATACCGGCTCCACAAGAGCGGTCCCGTGGTCGGTTCGCTGCTCCTGGGGCTGTACGACTCCGAGGGCGCCCTCCAGCACGTGGGCGTCTGCGCCGCGTTCCCGATGAAGCGCCGCGCGGAGCTGATCGAGGAGCTGGCGCCGCTGCGGATGGAGTCGGCGGCGGGCCACCCCTGGGCGGCCTGGGCCGACGAGTCCGCCCATGAGAGCGCACGGCTGCCTGGCGCGCCGAGCCGCTGGTCGGGTACGAAGGACCTGTCATGGCTGGCGCTGCGGCCGGAGCGGGTGTGCGAGGTCGCGTACGACCATATGGAGGGCAACCGGTTCCGGCACACCGCGCGGTTCCGCAGATGGCGGCCGGACCGTACGCCGGAGAGCTGCACGTACGCGCAGTTGGAGGAACCGGTGCGGTACGACCTGGCGGAGGTGCTGGCACCGCGGTGACGTGGCGTCACTCCACGAAGGTGCCGTCCACATAGACCCAGGCGCCCTCGTGCCGGGCGAAGCGGCTTCGCTCGTGGAGAGAGCCCCGCGCGCCCCGGTGGGTGAAGCGGGCCCGGAAGGTGACGGTCCCGGTGGTGTGGAACGCGCTGCCGTCGGTCATGTCCAGGATCTCCAGACCGGTCCAGCGCACCGTGGGATCGAGATCGACGGCGGGGGGCCGGGTGGCGGGGTCCCAGCTCTTCAGCAGATACGGCTGGTCGCGTACGGCGAAGGCGCTGTAGCGGGAGCGCATCAGCAGTTCCGCCGTGGGCGCGGCGGCGGTTCCGGAGTGGTAGCGCCCGCAGCACGCGCCGTACGCGGCGGACAGTCCGCAGGGGCACGGCGAGGCGCCGGTGACGGCGGTACCGGTACCGGTACCGGTGGGGCCGGATCGGGCGGGGCGGGCGGATCGGTCGGGGCGTCGGGCCATGCCCCCATTCTCGCGGGCCGGACGCCCGCTTCTCACCCCGGCCCCACGCAGGTCCCGCCTACCCCCGCACCGGTCCCGCCCCGGTCCCGCACCGGCGCCACACAGGTCCCGCGCCGGTCTCACCCCGGCCTCACGCAGATCCCGCGCCGGTCTCACCCCGGTCTCACGCCGGTCCGAACCGGCGCCGGTACGCGCTCGGGGGCAGTCCCGTGCGCCGGCGGAGCTGCGCCCGCAGATTCGCCGCCGTACCCAGTCCGCTGATCCGCGCCACCCGGTCGAGCCGCAGCTCGCCCTCCTCCATCAGCCGGCAGGCCAGGGCCACCCGCCGCGCGGTGAGCCAGGCCAGCGGGGTGGTGCCCAGCTGGGTACGGAAGCGGCGGTGCAGCGTGGCCTGGCTGACCGCCGCCCGCGCCGCCAGGTCCGCCACGGTCAGCTCGGTGTCCAGCCGCTCCGCCGCCCAGTCGAGCAGCGGTCCGAGCGAGGTGTCGGGTACGGCGGGCAGCGGCTGCTCCACGAACTGCCGCTGCCCGCCGTCCCGGTGGAGCGCGAAGACCAGCCGGCGGCTGACCGCGACGGCCGCCCGCGCGCCGTGGTCCTGGCGGATCAGCTCCAGACAGGTGTCGAGCGCCGCCGCGCTGCCGGCCGCCGTGATGATGTCGCCGTCGTCGACGAACAGCACATCGGGATCGAGCCGTACGGCGGGGAAGCGGGCCGCGAACAGCTCGGCCCAGCGCCAGTGGGTGGTGGCCCGCCGTCCGTCGAGCACCCCGGCGGCGGCCAGGGTGAAGGAGCCGGTGCAGAAGCTGACCAGCCGGGCGCCGCGTGCGGCCGCCCCGCGTACGGCGTCCAGCACCGCGGGCGACGGATCGGTCTCCGGGTCGGGCCGGTTGGGCACGATCACGGTGTCGGCCCGGTCCACCGCGTCGAGCCCGAACACCCCGGAGAGCTGGAAGAACCCGGAGTGCATACGGACGGGGCCGGGCTCGGCGCACAGCTCGAAGTCGTACCATCGCCGGTCCAGCTCGGGGCGGGCGAGGCCGAAGAGTTCGGTGGCGACCCCCATCTCGAACGGATTGGAGCCGTCCGCGACGATCATCACCACCCGGTGCGAGGAATCTTGCGCCATATGCGATTCCTAGCACTCACGCTCCCCTCGCGCCAACGCCCATGATCGTCGTATGAGCACTGAACCCGCCGAAGCCCCCACCCCCGCAGAGCCCGCCGAGCACGCAGAGCCCGCCCCGCCCGCCGAACCGGTCGCGCTGTCCGAGGCACTCGCGTCCTTCGACGCGCTCTGGAGTCCGCGCATCGTGACCCGCGTCAACGACTACGACGTACGGGTCGCCAGGGTCGCCGGTGCACATATCTGGCACGTCCATGCCAACACGGACGAGTTCTTCCAGGTCATCGACGGGGAGCTGCTGATCGCACTGCGCGAGGAGGGCGGCGAGCGGACCGTGGCGCTGCCCCGCGGCTCGGTGTTCGTCGTACCGCGCGGCGTCTGGCACAAGCCGTCGTCCGCCGCGGGCGCGTCGCTGCTGCTCTTCGAGCCCAGCGGCACCCTGTCGGTCGGGGACCGGCACGACGACGTACCGGACCATATCGACGCCACGACCGGCCATGCCCTCTGAGCCGGCCATGCCCTCTGAGCGCCTCCGCCGCGTGGAGCCGCCGTACCGGTCTCAGCCCGCGAACGGCGTCCCCGGCACTCCCTGTCCGGCGTCCGGCAGCACCAGCAGTGAGCCGGAGAGCGGACGCGGGCGCGCGAGGCCCGTACGGGCCGAGGTGATGTAGAGATCCCGTAGCCCGGGACCGCCGAAGGCGCAGGCGGTGGGGCGCTGTACGGGCAGTTCGACGGTACGGTCCAGCTCGCCGCGCGGTGTGTACCGCCGGAGCTGGGCACCGTCCCACAGGGCCACCCAGACACAGCCGTCCGCGTCGACGGTGAGCCCGTCCGGGACGCCGGCTCCGCGTTCGACGGTGGCCAGGGTGGCCCTGTCCATGATCCGTTCGCCGTCGGTGCGGAACCGGTCGATACGGCGGGTCGCCGAATCGATGTAGTACATCGTCCGCCCGTCGGGGCTCCAGCCGGTGCCGTTGCCGACCGTCACCGTGAACGCCTCGGTGACCGTGCCGCCGGGTGCCACCCGGATCAGCGCGCCGCCCCCGTACCTCTCGTCGTACCGCATGCTCCCGGCCCAGAGCGAGCCGTCGGGGGCGACCGCCGCGTCATTGCCGCGGCGCCCGGGAACCGGATCGTGGACCAGCCAGGAGAAGGGCCGGGAGGGCTCAGGTCCGTAGAGCCCGATGCCGTCGCGGAGATTGACCACCAGACCGCCGCCGGCGCGCGGTTTCGCCGCGCCGGCGTGCTGTTCGGCGAGCATGACCGTCCGGCGGCCGTCGGCCGGATCGTAGGTGTGGACACGCGAGGAGAGGATGTCGACCCAGATCAGCCGGCCGGACGCGGGATCCCAGGTGGGTCCCTCACCGAGCAGGGCCGATTCCCGGACCGCGACGGCGGGACGCCGCTTCATGTCCGCCGCCCGCAGACCCGCCCCGGCGCCCTCATGCCCGCCCTCATTCCCGCCTCACACCCGTCCTCGGTGGCCGAGCCGTACGGAGAGCGTGCCCGCGCCCTTGGCCGCGAGCAGCGCCAGCTCCTCCTCGCGCTCGTCGCTCCAGCGGATCATCGGTACGGAGATGGAGAGGGCGGCGACGACCCGGCCCGTGCTGTCCCGTACCGGCGCGGCCACACAGCTCACATCGGGGTTGGACTCCCGGTGCTCGACCGCGACACCGCGCTCCCTGATCCCCGCCAGTTCGGCGCGCAGTTCATCCGGATCGGTCACGCTGGCGGGGGTCATGGCGGTGAACTCGTGCCCCGCGATACGCACTTCGAGCTCGTCCTCGGGCAGCGAGGCGAGCAGCATCTTGCCGACCGAGGTGCAGTGGGCGGGCAGTCTGCGGCCCGCCGCCGAGACCATACGGACCGCGTGGGTGGAGTCCACCTTCGCGATATAGATGACGTCGGTCTCCTCCAGGATCGCCACATGGACGGTCTCGTCGCAGGTCTCGGCGATCTCACGCGCGACCTGTCCGCCCTCGGCCGCGAGATCGAGCTTCTCCGCGTATCTGCTGCCGAGCTGATAGGTGCGCACATCGAGGCGGTAGCGGCCCGGTTCGCCGGGGACGGGCGCCAGATACGAGCGGGCCGCGAGGGTGGTGAGCAGTTCGTGCACGGTGGTACGCGGGAGTTGGAGCCTGCGGATCACCTCGGGGGCGGAGAGCGTGCCGTCCCCCTCCAGGAAGAGCTCCAGTATGTCCAGGGCCCGGGAAACCGCGGGGACCAGCCGTCCCATGGCCGACCACCCACCCCTCTTGTCCGGTGCTTCTCTTGTTCGGTACCTCGGCCACCGGCCGGAATGACGAACACAGGCTAACCGGTGCGCGCCCCATTGACACCCCTCGGAGTGCCTGAATACCGTCACGCCACGATTTCGAACGTGTGACGAAATACCGAACAGACACGAGAGGCAACCGCGAACCACGAGGGGCAACCGCCGTGCGTATTACGGGAATCAGCACACATGTCGTCGGCACACCGTGGCGCAATCTCACCTATGTCCTGGTCCATACCGACGAGGGACTCACCGGTGTCGGTGAGACCCGGATGCTCGGCAGGACCGACGCGCTGACCGGCTATCTCCGCGAGGCGGAGACCAACCACCTCCGGGGATCGGACCCGTTCGCGGTCGAGGACCTCGTCCGCCGGATGAAGTACGGCGACTACGGACGGGCCGGCGAGATCGTGATGTCGGGCATCGCGGTCGTCGAGATGGCCTGCTGGGACATCAAGGGCAAGGCACTGGGCGTGCCGGTGTGGCAACTGCTCGGCGGAAAGGTCACCGACCGTGTCAAGGCGTACGCCAACGGCTGGTACACCACCGAACGCACTCCGGACGCCTACCACAAGGCGGCGCGGGCGGTGGTGGAGCGCGGCTACCGGGCCCTGAAGATCGATCCGTTCGGCACCGGGCACTACGAGCTGGACCGGGCGGCGAGCAACGAGGCGGTGGCGCTGATCGAGGCGGTACGGGACGCGATCGGGCCGGAGACGGAGCTGATGCTGGAGATGCACGGACGGTTCAGTCCGGCGACGGCGGTACGGCTCGCGCACGAGTTGGCCCCGTACACCCCCGCGTGGCTGGAGGAGCCGGTGCCGCCGGAGAATCTCAAGGCGCTGGACAAGGTCGCGCGGAAGGTGGACCTGCCGATCGCGACCGGCGAACGCATCCATGACCGGATCGAGTTCAGGGAGCTGTTCGAGTCGCAGGCGGCGGACATCATCCAGCCGGACGTCGGGCACATCGGCGGCATCCTGGAGGCCAGAAAGCTGGCGGCGACCGCCGAGACCCATTACGTGCTGGTCGCGCCGCACAATGTCGGCGGTTCGGTGCTGACCGCCGCCAGCCTCCAACTGGGCGCCTGCACACCGAACTTCAAGATCCTCGAACACTTCAACGACTTCGCCGACGCGGAGATCAAGAAGCTGGTCACCGGCGCTCCCGAGGTCGATCCGGCCACAGGATGTTTCGAGGTGCCGGACGCGCCCGGTCTCGGTGTCGGGTTCGACGCGGAGGCGGCGGCCGAATTCCCGCAGCGCCAGGCGCGGTTCGATCTCTGGGCCGAGGGCTGGGAGAAGCGCGAGCCGAAGGCCGGCCGGTGAGCGCGCCGTCGAGCACTCCGGTGGGCGGCGGCCGGTCGGTCGTCGTCGACCGCCCCGGGGTCCATCGGCTGGTGCGCGGCCCCGAGCCCGTACCTGGCCCCGGTGAGGTACGGGTACGGGTCGCCGCCGCGGGGATCTGTATGAGCGACCGCGAGCTGTACGACGGGCGCCGCGACGCGGACCATGTGCGCTACCCGGTGGTGCCGGGGCACGAGTGGGCGGGGACCGTCGATCTGGTGGGCGAGGGCGTGGATCCGGGGCTGACGGGCCGCGGTACGGTCGCCGAGGGGTTCCGCGCCTGCGGGATCTGCGCCCGGTGCCGTACGGGCGAGACCTCGCTCTGCGACCGTGGATACGACGAGACGGGGTTCACCCGGCCCGGCGCGTTCGCCGACCATGTCGTCGTCCCCGCACGGCTGTTGCACCCGCTGCCCGACGGCGCGGATCTGCGGGCCGCCGCCCTGCTGGAGCCGGCCGCGGTGGTGGCGGCGGCCGTACGGTCGGGCCGGCCGGAGCCGGGCGAGCGGATCGCGGTGGTGGGAGCGGGCACGCTGGGGCTGCTCGCCGTACAGCTCCTGGCCGCCTTCACCCCCGGCGAGCTGACGGCGATCGACCCGCGTGGCGAACGGACCGTACTGGCACGGAAGTTCGGCGCGACGGATGCGGCGGACACGGCGGAGGCCGGGGAACTGCGCGGGCGGTACGACCTGGTGGTGGAGACGGCCGGCGCTCCGGCCACGGCCGCCTCCTCCTGTCTCCTGGCGCGGCGCGGCGGCCGGGTGGTGCTCACCGGGATGTTCGCACCCGGCGCGAGCGGTATCGATCCGGTGCGCCTGTCGCTGGACCAGCTCACCGTGCGCGGAGTGTTCGGAGCGCCGTCCGCCGCCTGGACCTTCGCCGTAAGGGCCTTCACCACCGGGGTGCTCACTCCGGGGCCGCTGGTGACGCATGAGTTCCCGCTGGAGCGGTACGGCGAGGCCGTGGCGCTGGTCGGCGGGGGCGATCCGGGCACCGGAAAGGTGCTGCTCGTCCCGTGACCGGGCGCGGGCCCGGTCGGTCCTGCCCGGTTCATCCGGACCAGTCGATCGGGACCGGCCCCCGACCCGGCGCCCACCCCCGACCCGCCTCCCGACCTCCGCCCCCGCTCCGGCCCCCGCCCCGCCGCCACTCCGAACCTGCGAACGCCCGTCATCCCGAACCACGTTCGGGATACCGAACACGACTGGTGACCACCCCGTATACACCCGACGCGCCCACCGAACCGAAGGACTCGTCCGTGACCGAAGCCACAGCCCCCGCCCCCCGCCGCCCCGGCGAGCAGGCGCTCGCCGCGCTCGGCCTCGCCGCGCCCGACGACAACCCCACCGACACCTCCCCCCACGCCTTCCCCGACGGCGGTCTCTGGCGTACGGAGATTCCCTCGGTCGAAGGACCCGAGAGCCTCTCCGCCGTCCTCCAGGAGTCCGACCGCCTCGGTGTACCGGTCCACCGGGTCAGCCAGGGCAGCGGGGTCTGGATGCTCTCCGACGCCGAGATCACCGAGATGGCCGACGTCTGCGCCGCCCGCGCCGTGGAGCTGTGTCTGTTCACCGGACCGCGCGGCACCTGGGACACCGGCGGCTCGACCCGTACCGGCTCCGGCGGCGCCGGGCTGCGCGCCCGTGGCCACGGCGCCATGGCCGGCTGTGTGGAGGACGCCCTGCGCGCGACGGAACTGGGCGTGCGATGCCTGCTCGTGGCCGACGAGGGCGTCCTCTGGACCCTGCACCGGCTGCGGGCCCGGGGTGTCCTGCCCGCCGGCACCACTTTCAAGGTCTCGGCGCTGGTCGGTCCGGTCAACCCGGCGTCCTACGCGGTGTTCGAGCGTCTCGGGGCGGACTCGATCAATGTGCCCTCGGATCTCACGCTCGCCCATCTCACCGAGATCCGCCGGATCAGCCGCGCCCCCATGGATCTCTATGTGGAGGCGCCCGACGACCTCGGTGGCTATGTCCGGATGTACGAGACGGCGGAGCTGATCCGGCGCGGCGCTCCCCTCTATCTCAAGTTCGGGCTCTCGAAGTCCCCCGCCCTCTATCCGTACGGCGCGCAGCTCCGCGACGCCGCGCTCAGCAGTGCCCGCGAGCGGGTCCGGCGCGGCCGGCTGGTGCTCGATCTGCTCGTCCGGCACGGCGCCGACGGCGGGATGTCACCGCTCGGCTCCCGGCTGCCGGGACCGCTCAGCCGCTTTCCCCTCACCCAAGACAAGGACTGATGCCCCCATGCGAATCCGCCGTGCCCGCCGGGCCGCACTCGCCGTCACCGCCGTGTCCCTGGTGCTCTCCCTCGCCGCCTGCGGGCAGAACAGCGAGGGCGGCAGCAAGGACGAGTCGAAGGGCGGGGAGGAATCCACCGTCGGTATCGCGATGCCGACCAAGTCGTCCGAGCGCTGGATCGCCGACGGCGCCAACATGGTCGCCCAGTTCGAGAAGCTCGGCTACCGGACCGACCTCCAGTACGGCGAGGACGATGTCGCCCAGCAGGTCTCCCAGATCGAGAACATGATCACCAAGGGTGTGGACGTCCTGGTGATCGCGGCCATCGACGGCCGGGCCCTCACCGATGTCCTCCGGCAGGCCGCCGACCGGGACATCAAGGTGATCTCGTACGACCGGCTGATCCTGGGCACCGGGAACGTCGACTACTACGCGTCCTTCGACAACGAGCGGGTCGGCGTCCTCCAGGCCACCTATCTCATCGACAAGCTGGGGCTGGAGGACGGCGGTGGCAAGGGCCCGTTCAGTATCGAACTCTTCGCCGGCTCCCCGGACGACAACAACACCCGGTACTTCTTCGACGGCGCCTGGAAGACCCTCAAGCCGTACATCGACGCGAAGCGGCTCGTCGTCAGGAGCGGCCAGACCAGGCTGGAGCAGATCACCACCCTGCGCTGGGACGGCGGCACCGCGCAGCGGCGGATGGACGACCTGCTGACCAAGGCGTACGGCTCACGGCGCGTGGACGCGGTGCTCTCGCCGTACGACGGGATCTCCATCGGCATCCTGTCGGCGCTCAAGTCCGACGGGTACGGGACGCCCGCCAAACCGTATCCGCTGGTGACCGGGCAGGACGCGGAGGTCGCCTCGGTCAAGTCGATCATCGCGGGACAGCAGACGCAGACGGTCTACAAGGACACCAGGGCGCTGGCCAGGCAGGCCGTGCAGATGGCGGACGCGGTCCTCACCGGCAAGAAGCCGGAGGTCAACGACGAGAAGACCTATGACAACGAGGTCAAGGTCGTCCCGGCCTTTCTGCTGGACCCGGTGAGCGTGGACAAGTCCAACTACCGGTCGGTGCTGGTGGACTCCGGCTATCTCAAGGCGGGTGATCTGACATGACCGCCCCCGTCCTGGAGATGCGCTCCATCGGGAAGACCTTCCCCGGGGTCAGGGCGCTCTCCGATGTCAGTCTCACGGTCGCCCCCGGGGAGGTGCACGCCGTCTGCGGGGAGAACGGCGCGGGCAAGTCCACCCTGATGAAGGTGCTCAGCGGAGTCCATCCGTACGGGAGTTACCAGGGCGAGATCCTCTTCGAGGGCGCCCCGTGCGCCTTCAAGGACATCAGGGCCAGTGAGGCCCGGGGCATTGTGATCATCCATCAGGAGCTGGCCCTGGTCCCCTACTTGTCGATCGCCGAGAACATCTTCCTCGGCAATGAGCACGCCACCCGGGGGATCATCAGCTGGAACGAGACGCTGAGGCACGCGGCGGCGCTGCTGGAGCGGGTGGGGCTGCGTGAGCACCCGCAGACCAGGGTCGCCGACATCGGTGTGGGCAAACAGCAGCTCGTGGAGATCGCGAAGGCGCTCGCCAAGCGGGTGAGACTGCTGATCCTGGACGAGCCGACCGCCGCGCTCAACGACCAGGACAGCGCGCAACTCCTCAGGCTCATCCTGGAGTTGAAGGCCCAGGGCATCGCCTCGATCATCATCTCGCACAAACTGAACGAGATCGCCGAAGTGGCCGACTCCGTCACGGTCCTCAGGGACGGCCGGACCGTCGAGACCCTCGATGTGCGGGCGGGATCGGCCACCGAGGACCGGATCATCCGGGGCATGGTCGGCCGCGATCTCGACCACCGTTTCCCCGAACGGACCCCCTACGGGGGCGATCCGGGGGCGGAGCCCGCGCTCGACATCCGCGACTGGACCGTCCATCACCCCATCGACCAGCAGCGCAAGGTCGTCGACGGGGTGTCGCTCCAGGTCCGCAGGGGCGAGATCGTGGGAATCGCGGGGCTGATGGGCGCGGGCCGCACCGAGCTGGCGATGAGCCTCTTCGGACGCTCGTACGGCCGTGACATCAGCGGGACGGTCCTCAAGGACGGCCGGGAGATCCGCACCCGGACCGTGCCGGAGGCCATCCGGCACGGCATCGCGTATGTCACCGAGGACCGCAAGCGGTACGGGCTCAATCTCATCGACACCATCAGCAGGAACATCACGCTGAGCGCCCTGGCCAAGGTGTCCGCGCACGGGGTGGTCGACGAGCACGAGGAGACCCGGGTCGCCGAGTCGTACCGCACGAGCATGGACATCAAGGCACCGACCGTCTTCGAACAGGCCGGCCGGCTGTCCGGCGGCAATCAGCAGAAGGTCGTCCTCAGCAAATGGATCTTCGCGGGTCCCGATGTGCTGATCCTCGACGAGCCCACCAGGGGGATCGACGTCGGCGCCAAGTACGAGATCTACACCGTCATCGACCAACTCGCCGCGCAGGGCAAGGCGGTCGTCCTCATCTCCTCCGAACTCCCCGAGCTGCTCGGTATGTGCGACCGCGTCTACACGATGGCGGCGGGCCGGCTCACCGGCGAGATCCCCCGGGCGGAGGCGACCCAGGAAGTCCTGATGCGCCATATGACCAGGAACACGAGGTAGTCGACATGGGTCCGGTCACCACCACGCCGCTGCTGGAGGCCGCGCGCCGCAATATGCGGCAGTACGGCATGCTCGTCGCGCTCGGCCTGATCGTCGTGCTCTTCCAGATCTGGACCGGCGGTGTGCTGCTCAAGCCGAACAACGTCACCAATCTGGTGCTCCAGAACAGCTATATCCTCGTCCTCGCCATCGGCATGATGATCGTCATCGTCGCGGGCCATATCGATCTCTCGGTCGGCTCGCTGGCGGCGTTCGTCTCCGCCGCCTGCGCGGTGATGATGGTCAAGCACGACATGCCCTGGGTGCCCGCGCTGGTCGTCGGACTGCTGATCGGCGCGCTCGCCGGGGCCTGGCAGGGGTTCTGGATAGCGTATGTCGGCATTCCGTCGTTCATCGTCACCCTCGCCGGGATGCTGCTCTTCCGCGGCGGTACGCAGATCTTCCTCGGCTCACGCTCGCTCGGCCCGTTCCCGGAGGGCTTCCAGAAGATAGCGACCGGCTATCTCCCCGAGTTCGGCCCGGTCACCAACTACCACAATCCGACGCTGCTGCTGGGGCTCGCGCTGCTGGCCGTGGCGGTGTTCCAGGAGATCAGGGACCGGCGCCGGCAGCGGGCGTACGAACTGGAGGTACTCCCCCGGGGTCTCTTCCTGCTCAAGTGCGCGGGACTGGCGGCGGCCGTACTCGCCTTCACCCTGACACTGGCCAGCTACCGGGGCGTCCCGGTGGTCCTGCTGCTGCTCGCCGCGCTGCTCATCGGCTTCGGCTATGTCATGCGCAACGCCGTCGTCGGCCGTCATGTGTACGCGCTCGGCGGCAACCGCGCCGCGGCGAAGCTGTCCGGCGTCAAGGACCGCCGGGTCACCTTCCTGGTCTTCGTCAATATGGGGGTGCTCGCCGCGCTGGCGGGGATGGTCTACGCGGCCCGGCTCAACGCGGGTGTGCCGCAGGCGGGCGTCAACTTCGAACTGGAGGCCATCGCGGCCTCGTTCATCGGCGGCGCGTCGATGAGCGGCGGTGTCGGTACGGTGTTCGGCGCGATCATCGGCGGGCTGGTGCTGGGGGTGCTCAACAACGGAATGTCGCTGGTCGGGATAGGCCCGGACTATCAGCAGGTCATCAAGGGACTGGTGCTGCTGGCGGCGGTGGGCTTCGACGTCTGGAACAAGCGCAGGGTGGGCGCCTGACACCGCCGGACCGCAGGGACCACAGGGACCACAGGGACCACAGGGAGTGAACAACGCGGGTCCCTCCGCACCGGGGGTGAATACGCGCGGCGCCGCAGCGCACCTGAAAAGTGCTGCGGCGCCGCGCCCCCGTATTCCACTTACAGCTTGCGTGCCACGCCCGCGTACCCCGGGATGGGCTCGTCGCCGGGGACCGCTATGACCTCTCCCAGCTCCGGGCGCCAGTCGGTGGCCAGTGAGACCCCCGGTTCGACCAGGTCCAGACCCGTGAAGAACGCGGCGAACTCCTCCCGCGACCGCAGGGCCAGGGTGAGCGCCCGCTTCTGGTACAGCTCACGTGCCTGGTCGGCGCTGTCCCGGTCGAAGTCGCCCGTGGCATGGGAGAGGACAAGATAGCTGCCGGACGGCAGCGGGTCGAGCAGCCGGCGCACCAGTTCGTACGCGCCGTCCTCGTCCGAGATGAAGTGCAGCAGCGCGACGAGGGAGAGCGCGACCGGACGGTCCAGATCGAGGATCTTCCCCGCCGCCTCGATGATCGCCTCCGGCTCGCGGACATCGGCCTGGACGTACTCCGTGACACCGCCCGGGGTGCTGCGGAGCAGCGCCTCGGCATGCCGGAGGACGATCGGGTCGTTGTCCGTGTAGACGATCCGGGAGTCGGGCGCGACCTCCTGGGCTATCTGGTGGAGATTGGGCTCGGTGGGGATGCCTGTGCCGATGTCCAGGAACTGCCGCACCCCGCCGGTGGTGCCGAGCCAGCGGGTGGCGCGGTGCATGAACGCCCGGTTCACCCGCGCCATGTCCGGTCCCCGGGAATCCACTGCCAGTAACTGCTTCGCCATCTCCTCGTCCACGGGGTAGTTGTCCTTGCCGCCGAGGAACCAGTCGTACACCCGCGCCGGATGCGGCTTGCTGGTGTCGATCGGGTCGTTCCCGGTCATGTGCGCTCCATGAGTCTCAGGGTCGATGAGCAGGGTCTGTGGAACACAGTGTCTGCGGAAGAACGGGGACTTGCGTACCGAGTGGATACCGAGTGGACAGGGACGACGGGCGTGGACGGGGGACGGTGGGGGCGGGAAGCCGGTCAGGTGAGCAGGAAGTCGGCCTGACCCGCCTTCGCGCCCTGGATGAACGCGGCGATCTCGCTGGTGGTGTAGATCAGTGCGGGGCCGTCAGGGTCGGCGGACTGGCGCACCGCGACTCTGCCGTCGGCCAGCTTCATGGCCTCGATGCAGTTGCCGCCATTGCCGCCACTCCACGGCTTGCGCCAGCCTTCGGCACCGAGGTCGGCGGCGGGCATGCCGTTGTATATGGGATCCATTCACAGCTCCTTGCGGAGATCCTTGAGGATCTCCTTCGTGCGTTGTGCAGTTGCGGCCTGAGCCGCCATCCGGTCCATGACCTCCAGGTGGGTGGCCACTTCGGGACGTGCGTCCAGATAGACGGCGCCGGTCAGGTATTCGCTGTAGACCATGTCCGGCAGTTCCGGTTCGGCGAACCGGAAGATCACGAACGGCCCGTAGGTACCGGGATGGTGCCCGCTCGAGAATTCCGCGATCTGCAGGGTGACATTCGGCAGGACCGAGGCTTCGAGCAGCTTGTCGATCTGCTCCCGCATGACGTCCGCACTGTCGCCGACCGGGCGGCGCAGTACGGTCTCGTCCATGATCACCCAGAATCTGGGTGCGTCCTTACGGATCAGCAGTGACTGGCGTTCCATACGGAGCGCCACATGGCGTTCGATGTCCTCGGGCTGCGCCTGCCCCACAGCCCCCGCGTGCATGACCGACCGCGCGTACTCCTCGGTCTGGAGCAGCCCGGGGACGAAGTGCGGTTCGTAGGCACGCAGCAGGGAGGCGGAGCCCTCCAGACTGACGTACATACTGAACCAGTCCGGCAGGATGTCGTGGAACCTCTGCCACCAGCCGGGCTTGTTCGCTTCCTCGGTGAGCTCGACGAAGGCCTCGGTCTCGTCCTCGGGGATCCCGTACGCGCGCAGCAGGAGCTGTACATAGGGGATCTTGAGAGCGACCTCGGCCGTCTCCATCCGGCGGATCGTCGCGGGGGCCACCCGGAGCAGCTTGGCGGCCTCCTCGCGCTTCAGTCCGGAGCGCTCACGAAGATCTTGCAGACGTCTGCCGAGTACGACCTGACCCACGGTCGGGGCGGACCGCGGTTCACTCACTTTGGGTCCTCCCCACGCACGGTTACCAGCAGTCTGCCACGTCTACGCCACGAAGAACACGGCACTCTGAAAAATTCAGAGTGCCCCTTGCCAAGTGTCGCCGACGGGTGGAGAGTGGATCGGTGAACCAGCTCACGCGGTTGTCGGGCTCTGCCATGGGAGAGTTTCGCGCTCGGCCGCTGCTCCCCCACCGTTAGGAATCGGTCGTGGCACCTGGTAACGCGCTCACCCCCCCGCTCATAGCCGTGTGCCCCCCTGGCAACGTTGTCCGGCGTTACGGGTTCCAGCTGCCCGCTCACGCGGAGTCAGTGGCTCGGGCGAGACAGCTCACCCGCGACCGGCTCACCCGGTGGGACATAGACGAGGAGATACGCGACACCGCGGTGCTCGTCGTCTCGGAATTGGTCACCAACGCGATCGTGCACGCGGCCGGGGACCGCGTCATCTGCGAGATACGTGAGGGAGACGGCCGGCTGCGGATATCCGTTGAGGACCAGGGCTACGGACCGACGGGACCGCAGCTCCACGACGCCGCCCGGGACGAGACCGAGGGCGAGGGGGGCCGGGGACTGTTCCTCGTCGACTCCCTGTGCAGCGGCTGGGGGGCACATGACACATCGGGATACGGCCCCGGGCGTGTGGTCTGGGCCGAACTGCCCCACGGAGAATCGCCACACGGAACGGAGCAACCGTGCTGAGGACCGCACTGGACCGGCTCGCACGCGGTCTGCGCGACGGCCGCGACCTCGCACCCCGTCGCGTCAAGCTGCCTCTGCCGCCCACCCTGCCCGCCTCACTGGGCTGTGACGCGGTGGGAGTCCCGGCTGAGCACGGCTTCCGGCTGATGGCGCGGCTGCCCAAGAAGGGCTGTGTCTTCGCCGACGCCGAGTGGTGGTGGTGGATCGTGCCCGCCGGCTCCGACCTCGATCTCACCTGGCCCTCGCCGGCTCGCTACGTATCGGGGACGACCGTTCCCGCGGCGCATCCCCGGCTGATCCACTGGCCCGAGGCACCGACCCCGTACACCCCGCCGATCCCCTTCTACCTCATGGTCTGCCAGCTCACGGGCACGACCCCGTCCTGGGGCCCCCGGACGGAGCCGGGCACGGTCCCGGCAAGGCACTAGACCCTTTCCGCGACGGGCCCGGGTGGGGGTGTGGGCCCGGTGAGAGCCCGGGTGAGGGCTCGGCAGCAGGCCCGGCAGCCGGCGGGCCGGGCCCTCACCCGACCGCCCCGGTGCCTCACGCGACGCGCATCACATAGGCTCGGCCGCGAGATGAACACCAACCACACATCGCTCGGCCCCAAGGCCGACAAAGAGACGGTGCGTCGGCACAATCTGAGCCTTGTGCTGCGGGCGGTGCGGGACGAGGGAGAGGCGACCCGGGCGGGGGTCGCGGCGCGGGTGGGACTGACCCGGGCCGCGGTGTCCTCACTGGTGGAGCAGTTGCTGGAGAGCGGGTTCCTCTCCGAGTCGGGCAAGACGTTCAGCGGACAGGCCGGGCGCCCCGGCACCGTACTGAAGGTGACGCGCTCCGGGCCCGCGGGCATCGGGGTCGAGATCAATATCGACTATCTGTCGGTGTGCGTGGTCGATCTGTCCGGCACCGACCGCGTCCGGCTCACCGAACACATCGACAACCGCGGCGCTCTCCCGGCCGAGGTGCTGGCGCGCGGCGCCCGGATCGCGGCCCGTACGCTGGAGTCCGCCGCCGAGCAGGAGTTGATCCCCGTGGGGGTCCAACTCGCCCTGCCGGGGCTGGTGTCGGGGGGTACGGTCCGGCAGGCGCCGAATCTCGGCTGGAACCGGGTCCCGGCGGAGGAACTGTTCGCGCGGGCGCTGGCGGAGCTGCGGCCCGAGATGCCGGCGCTGCCGGTGAGTTCGGAGAACGAGGCCAATCTGGCGGCGCTGGCCGAGCTGTGGTTCGGCGGGCTCGGCCCCCTCCGTACGTTCCTGTATCTCACCGGTGAGATCGGGGTCGGGGGCGCGCTGGTGCTGGACGGTGAACTGCTGCGCGGGGCGCACGGGTTCGCCGGGGAGATCGGCCATGTGGTGGTCGACGCGAAGGGTCCGCTGTGCCGGTGCGGCTCGCGGGGCTGTCTGGAGCAGTACGCGGGCCAGTCCGCGCTGCTGCGCGCGGCCGGCATCGATGAGAACTCGGGGGTGCCCGGCGTCGCCGAACTGGAACGCCGGGCACGCGGCGGCGATTCCCGGGCCGTGGCGGCCGTCGAACAGGCCGGGGTGATGCTGGGCCGGGTGCTGTCGGGCTCGGTGAATCTCTTCGACCCGGACGCGGTCGTGCTGGGCGGCATCTACCGCGCTCTGATGCCCTGGCTCTCCCCCTCGGCGGACCGCGAACTCACGGCCCGCGTGGTCTCGGGCCTGTGGCCCCGCGACAGCGGGCGCCTACGCGCGTCCTCCTCGGCAGGCGACGCGGCCCGGGGCGCGGCGGCCCTGGTGGTACGAGCGGTCCTGGCGGACCCGGTGGCCTATGTCCGGCGAACCACGGACTGACGGCGGCTGACGCCCGGTACGCGGCTCGGCCGGCGACCGGCCACGGAGCGCCCGTATGTGACGAAGGACATGCCCCGAAGGTGGTGTGGCACATCCCACAGCCGTACGGGGCGGCGCGGTCGGCGCCAGCACGGAACGCCACGCATGGTGCCTGACGGCGGCGCTGGGCATCGCACACGGCCGCTCGGCGCGGGCGCACGGCCCGAAGGCCCCGGAGAGAACGCCCGCGCGGGACGCGGCCGACGTACGACGCGCGTCACACCCCACCCCGACACGCGTCACGCCCCACCCGACGTACGTCACGCCCCACCCCGGCGCGTGGCACCGGTGTGGGGCGTGACATGCCGCTCCGCGGCGGCTCGGGGCCGGGCCGGCGGGCCCGGCCCCGGTCGGGGCTCGGTGTCAGCGGACGCCGAGCAGGTGGTCCATCGCGAGCTGGTCGAGCTGCTCGAAGGCCATGCCGCGCGACGCCGCCGCCTCCGCGTCGAAGTCCTCGTACGCGCTGCGGTCCGCGAGCAGTCCGGCGGCTCCGTCCGCGGCCGTGGGCAGCGCCAGCTCGTCCAGGCGCGAGGCGCGCAGCGCCTCCTGGACGACCGGGTCGGCGCGGAACGCGGCGGCGCGCTCCCGGAGGATCAGATAGTTGCGCATGCAGCCCGCGGCCGACGCCCACACACCGTTGAAGTCCTCGGTCCGCGGCGGCTTGAAGTCGAAGTGCCTCGACCCGTCCCAGCCCGCGCTCTCCAGCAGATCGACCAGCCAGAAGGCGGCCCGCAGATCGCCCGCCCCGAAACGCAGGTCCTGGTCGTACTTGATGCCGTTCTGGCCGTTGAGGTCGATGTGGAAGAGCTTGCCCGACCACAGGGCCTGGGCGATGGAGTGCGGGAAGTTCAGCCCCGCCATCTGCTCATGGCCGACCTCGGGGTTCACCCCGTACAGCTCCGGCCGCTCCAGCCGCTCGATGAACGCCAGAGCGTGGCCGACCGTGGGCAGCAGGATGTCGCCGCGCGGCTCGTTCGGCTTGGGCTCGATGGCGAACCGGAGGTCGTACCCCTGCTCGGTGACATACGCGCCGAACAGGTCGAAGGCCTCCTTCATCCGCTCCAGCGCGAGCCGTACGTCCTTCGCGGCGCCCGACTCCGCGCCCTCACGGCCGCCCCAGGCGACAAAGGTCTTGGCGCCCAGCTCGGCCGCGAGATCGATGTTCCGGAGCGTCTTGCGCAGCGCGAAGCGGCGGACGTCGCGGTCGTTCGCCGTGAACGCGCCATCCTTGAAGACGGGATGCGTGAAGAGATTGGTGGTGACCATCGGCACCACGAGACCCGTCGAGTCCAGCGCCTGCCGGAACCGCTTGATGTGCGTCTCGCGCTCCGCGTCGGACGAACCGAAGGGTATGAGGTCGTCGTCGTGGAAGGTCACGCCGTACGCACCCAGCTCGGCCAGGCGCTGTACGGATTCGACGGGGTCCAGGGCCCTGCGGGTCGCGTCCCCGAACGGATCCCTGCCCTGCCAGCCCACGGTCCAGAGACCGAAACTGAACTTGTCCGCCGGGGTGGGAGTGAAGCGTTCCGTCATTCTCTGGCCGCCTTCGATACCTCAGGTCCGGCACGTGCCGACCTTTTTGTTTCCTGACATGACTAATAATGCACGTCGGCACGGATGCGCAAAACCCCCGGGGGCCGCTCATCGGCCGCGCACCCGGTGAACATGGACGCGCACGTTCGGCCACCGGCGAGGATCCGCCACCCCCGTTCCGGTGAGC
This sequence comes from Streptomyces sp. NBC_00872, assembly GCF_045161915.1. Taxonomy (NCBI): domain Bacteria; kingdom Bacillati; phylum Actinomycetota; class Actinomycetes; order Kitasatosporales; family Streptomycetaceae; genus Streptomyces; species Streptomyces sp. NBC_00872. The sequence goes on from NZ_CP108806.1 coordinate 1,243,294, forward strand.
CGCGCCATCGCGTAATTTGTTTCTCCCACGTCAAAAACAGCTCCAGCCAGGGAAGAGGTACGTCCATGTCGCAGAGCCCGGTGGTCGGCCCGGTCGTCATCGGCGTGGACAGTTCCACCCAGTCCACCAAGGCGGCCTTCACGGACGCCGCCACCGGCCGGCTGCTCGCCGTGGGGCGCGCCCCGCACCGGGTGACCGGTGAGGGCGGTGCGCGCGAGACGAATCCCGAGGTGTGGTGGAACGCGCTGCGGGAGGCGGTGGCGGCGGGCCTCAAGGAGTCCGGTGTCGATGCCTCGGCCGTCGTCGGGATCGCCGTCGCCGGACAGCAGCACGGACTGGTGGTGCTGGACCGCAGGGGCCGCCCGCTGCGCCCCGCGCTGCTGTGGAACGACACCCGCTCCGCCCCGCAGGCCGCCGCGCTCACGGAGACGCTCGGCGGCCCCGCCGCCTGGACGGCGCGGACCGGCTCCGTGCCGGTGGCGTCGATGACGGCCTCGAAGTGGCAGTGGCTGCGCGAGCACGACCCCGCCATCGCGGGCGCCACGGCGGCCATCAGGCTCCCGCACGACTTCCTCACCGAGCGCCTCTCGGGCGTCGCCGCCACCGACCCCGGCGATGCCTCGGGCACCTGCTGGTATTCGACGGCCACGGGAGCGTACGACCCCGAACTGCTGGCACTGCTCGGCCTCGACGCCGATCTGCTGCCCACCGTCGCCGCGACCGGCGCCGTCAGGGTCGGCTCGCTCACCGCCGGGTCCGCGGCGGAGCTCGGGCTGCCCGCGGGGATCGCCGTCGCGGCGGGCACCGGCGACAACATGAGCGCGGCCATCGGCCTCGGCTTCGGGGGCGGCGGGCTGCTGGACCATCCGGTGCTCAGTCTCGGCACCTCGGGCACGGTGTTCGCCGCCACCCGTACCCGCCCCGACTCCCCCGCGCTCGCGGGCTTCGCCGCGGCGGACGGCACATATCTGCCCCTGGCCTGCACCCTCAACTGCACACAGGCCGTGGACAAGGTGGCGGCCCTGCTCCGGCTGGACCGGGAGGACGCGGTGCCGGGCGGCGAGGCCGTCCTGCTGCCGTATCTGGACGGCGAGCGCACCCCCGATCTGCCGGCCGCCTCGGGTCTGCTGACCGGGCTGCGCCACGACACCACACCGCAGCAACTGCTGGGCGCCGCCTATGAGGGCGCGATCGTGACCGTGCTGCGCGCGCTGGACGAGGTGCTGCGCGCCTGCGGCCTCGACCCCGCCGACCCTGAGGTCGCGGCCCGGCCGCTGCGACTGGTCGGCGGCGGTGCCCAGGGCCGTATGTGGGTGGACACGGTACGGAGGCTCTCCGGCCGCCGGCTGATCGTCCCGGCCAGCGGCGAGCTGGTCGCCCTGGGAGCGGCGGCGCTGGCCGCCGGGGCGGCGACGGAGGAGGACGCGGTGGCGATCGCGGCGTCCTGGCGGACCGGCGAGGGCGAGGAACTGCCCCCGGTGGAGCGGGACATGGAGACCTGGGAGCGCGTGGGCTCGGTGCTGGACCGGGCGGCGCCGAGCCTGCTCTCGTAGCTGCGGTACGGGCGGCGGTACGGGCGGCGGTACGGGCGGGGCGCGCGCGGCGGACGGGCGCGGCGGGGCGCGCGGAGAAGCGCGAAGGGGGCTTTTCCGTACGGTAGTCGCCCCCTGGTCACCCGCCCGGCCCCCGCCCTACGCTCGGTCTGCGCGGCGGACCGCCCGCGCCGGGCCGCGCCGCGCCGGGCCTGTGCGTGTGCGTGTGCGTGTGCGTGTGCGTGTGCGTGTGCGTGTGCGCCAAGGGTGGGGCCGGTCAGGCGGTGGGGGCCGGTGTCAGGCTCCGGGGGCCGGTCGGCCGGTGGGAAGGGCGCCCGCGGCCTGGGCCAGGGCGTCCAGGACCGGGCGGATCAGCGGGTGGTCCTCCGCGCCGCGGCGTACGGCGGCGAAGACTCTGCGGGTCGCGGCCGGTCCGGACACCGGACGTACGACCGTGCCCTTCAGCTCCATCCCGCGCAGCGCCGACCGCGGGACGAGCGCGACCCCGGCGCCCGCGCCCGCGAGCGCGACGACGGCACGGAAGTCGTCCGAGGAGTGCACAAGGCGCGGCTCGAAGCCGGCCAGTTCGCAGGCGAGCTGTATCACGTCATGGCAGGGGTTGCCGGGGTAGGGGCCGACCCACTCGCTGTCGGCGAGCGAGGCGAGCGAGACCTCGGCGTGCAGTGCGAGGGGGTGCGCGGCGGGCAGGACCGCGTCGAACGGCTCGGCGTACAGCGCCACCCGGGAGAGCCGCAGATCGTCCTCGCGCGGGGCGCCGCGGTACTCGACCGCGACCGCCAGATCCGCCTGACCGTCCAGCACCATGGGCAGGCTCTCGTCGCCCTCCGCGTCCCGTACGCGTACCCGGATGTCCGGATACGGTCCGGCCAGGAGCTGAAGGGCGGGGGCCAGTACCTCCGCGATGCCGGTGGCGAACGCCGCGACCGTCACCTCGCCGGCCGAGCCGCCCGCGTACGCCGCGAGCTCCGCCTCCGCCCGTTCGAGCTGGGCGAGTACCGCGTGCGCGTGGCCGAGCAGGATCTCGCCGGCCGCCGTCAGCCGTACGCCCCGGCCGCTGCGGGTCAGCAGGGCGTGGCCGGTCTCCTGCTCCAGTACGGCGAGCTGCTGGGAGACGGCCGAGGGGGTCAGATACAGCGCGGCGGCCGCGGCGGTCACCGTACGGTGGTCCGCCACGGCCCGCAGTATGCGCAGCCGCCGTGCGTCGATCACCCGGCCATCCTGCCAGGTGGGCACGGTCTCGGGTATCTGCCGGCCCCGTCGGCCCGGCCCCTCGGGCGCGGGGACGGGCCGGCGGGGACGGGCCGAGGGCCCGGTGCCGTGGGCGTCCCGGTCCGCCCGGGACGCCAGGGCGCCGGGGACATGCGAAGGGCCTGCCCGCGCGTCCCCCGCGGTCAGGCCTGTCGGCCCATCGCCTCCCGCGCGTCGATGAACGCCGCCACCGCGCGTTCCACGTCCGCCGTGGAGTGCGCCGCCGAGAGCTGGACCCTGATCCGGGCCTTGCCCATCGGAACGACGGGGTACGAGAAACCGATCACATAGACCCCGCGCTCCAGCAGCAGCTCCGCCATCCGGCCCGCCTCCGCCGCGTCACCGATCATCACCGGCGCGATGGCGTGGTCACCGGGCAGGATCTCGAAGCCCGCCTCGGTCATCTTCGTACGGAAGAGCTTGGTGTTGGCGTTCAGCCGGTCCCGCAGTTCGCCCGCGCTCTCCAGCAGATCGAGGACCTTGACCGACGCGGCGGCGATGACCGGGGCGAGCGAGTTGGAGAAGAGATACGGACGCGAGCGCTGCCGCAGCAGGGCGACGATCTCGGCGCGGGCCGCGACATAGCCGCCGGAGGCGCCGCCGAGGGCCTTGCCCAGTGTGCCGGTGAGAATGTCGACACGGTCCATCACACCGTGCAGTTCCGGGGTGCCGCGACCGCCGGGCCCCACAAAGCCGACCGCGTGCGAGTCGTCGACCATGACCATCGCGTCGTACCGGTCGGCCAGATCGCAGATCTCGGCCAGCGGCGCGACATACCCGTCCATCGAGAACACACCGTCCGTGACGATCAGCCGCCGACGCGCGTCCTGCGACTCCTTGAGCCTGGTCTCCAGCTCGGCGAGGTCACGGTTGGCGTACCGGAGGCGGCGGGCCTTGGAGAGCCGGATGCCGTCGATGATGCTGGCGTGGTTGAGGGCGTCGGAGATGACCGCGTCCTCGGCGCCGAGCAGGGTCTCGAAGACCCCGCCGTTGGCGTCGAAGCAGGAGGAGTAGAGGATCGTGTCCTCCTGGCCGAGAAACGCGGAGAGACGCTGCTCCAGCTCCTTGTGGACCTCCTGCGTACCGCAGATGAAGCGTACGGAGGCCATGCCGTACCCCCATCGGTCGAGCGCGTCCTTGGCGGCGGCGACGACCTCGGGGTGATCGGCGAGCCCGAGATAGTTGTTGGCGCAGAAGTTGAGGACCTCACCGGCGCCACCGCCCGCGGTGACGGCGACCGAGGCGCTCTGGGGGGTGGAGATCACGCGCTCGGGCTTGAAGAGACCGGCGTCGCGGATCTCTCCGAGGGTGGCGGACAGTTCGTCCCGGACGGACGCGTACATAAACAGCACTCTCCTTCTTTTTTGGGGGCTCGGTTCGCCTCCGGGGCGCTTCATGTCGATGCCGACGGTCGACCGTGCTCGGTCCGCTCGTACCTCACGGACCTGCGCGCGCTCTCCCTTTCGGCACCGACGCGCCCTGGGGGGAACGGTCAGGTGGTCCAGTCGAGGATGATCTTGCCGCTGCGCGCGGTGGACGCCTCGTCGAACGCGGCGTCGAAGTCCTGGTATCGGTAACTGCCGGTGATGACGGGCGTGAGGTCGAGTCCGCCTTCGAGCAGGACCGTCATCGCGTACCACGTCTCGAACATCTCACGGCCGTAGATGCCCTTGATCGTGATCATCGACGTGACGATCTTCGACCAGTCGACCGCGAACTCCTGCGCCGGCAGGCCGAGCATGGCGATCCGGCCGCCGTGCGTCATGTTGTCGACCATGTCGCGCAGGGCCTCCGCGCGTCCGGACATCTCCAGACCGATGTCGAAGCCCTCCTTGAGGCCGAGCTGCCGCTGCGCGTCCGCGATTCCGGTTCCGGGAGCCGAGACATCGAGGGCGAGCGTGGCGCCCACCTTGCGGGCGAGCGCGAGGCGGTGCGGGCTGACGTCGGTGATCACGACATTGCGCGCTCCCGCGTGCCGGGCGACGGCCGCGGCCATGATGCCGATGGGGCCCGCGCCGGTGATCAGTACGTCCTCGCCGACGAGCGGGAAGGAGAGCGCGGTGTGCACGGCGTTGCCGAAGGGGTCGAAGATCGCGGCGACATCGAGGGGCACCTCCGCGCGGTGCACCCAGACATTGGCGGCGGGCAGGGCGACATACTCGGCGAACGCGCCGTCGCGGCCGACCCCGAGTCCGACGGTGCTGCGGCAGAGATGTCTGCGGCCTGCGAGACAGTTGCGGCACTTGCCGCAGACGAGATGGCCCTCGCCGCTGACGAGATCGCCGACGGCGATGTCCTGTACGTCGGCACCGACGGCGGCGACCTCGCCGACGAACTCGTGTCCGAGGACACGGGGCGTGGTGACGGCCTGCCGGGCCCAGCCGTCCCAGGACCGGATGTGCAGATCGGTGCCGCAGATGCCGGTTCGGAGTACCTTGATCAGTACGTCACCGGGGCCCGCCTCCGGTTCCGGCACGTCCATGAGCCAGAGCCCCGGCTCGGCCTGCTGTTTCACAAGTGCCTTCATGGGCGCGGCTCCCGGCGTGCTGGTGCTGTTCGGTGACCAGCGATCGGCATCGGCGACGCGTGACCGGTCGCCGGTGATCACTGTTCGGTGGTCGGACACCAATCTGCCGATCACCGGCCGCACCGTCCATCGAGGATTTCTTAAGCGGCCCGACAGCGCAGCTTCACGGCTGGGCGCGGCAGCGTCGCCGTCGCCGGGAGCGGCGTACGGGTACGGCGGTCTCCTCGTCGACGGGCCCACGGGGACCGGGGATCTGTACGGCGAACCCGCCCGCGAAGAACATCACGGGAGTCGGCACCGGCTGGAAAGTGACCGCCGGCTCGGCCGACCGGGTGAGGGCACCGTCCGGCGCGGGCACGAGCGGAGCGATCCGTTCGTCGGGGACCGTCAGCGCGTCCGAGACCGTCAGTGCCTCGGGGAGGGTCAGCGCGTCGGGAGTCATCGGTACGTCGGGGCTCAGCAGTACGTCGACGTCCCGCGCGTCCTCGGTCCGCGCGGTGGGACCGGGGGCAGGCCCGGAATCCGCCCCCGCCGGCGCCTCCATCAGCAGCCGTGCCGCCGGTGTGCGTGTCAGCAGGACCACCCCGCGGGCCGCGACCACCGCGCCGACGAGCGCCGCGGCGATCCCCGCCGCGCCGCCCTGGAGGCGTTCGCCCAGAAGCGTCAGCCCTATGACCGCCGCGGCCACCGGATTCGCCAGGGTCAGCACCGCGAGGGGCGCGCCCAGACCGCCGCGGTAGGCGGTCTGGGAGAGCAGCAGCCCGCCCACCGCGAAGGCCGCGACCAGCACCGCCACGACCACCACCTGCCACAGCGGCAGCCCGTCCGTACCCGCTCCCGGACCGCCCGGCATACCGCCCCCGGCAGCGGCGACCGTGATCGTCTGGGTGAGGGCGGAGGCGACACCCGAGGCGACACCGGAGGCCGCCGCGTGCGGCAGCCCTGGCCGGGCCCCCGGCCTGGCCAGCAGCGCGACCAGCGTCAGGGCCACGCCGCCCACGCCGAGGGCCTGCGGCAGGGTGAGCGACTCGTTCGGCTGTGCGCCCGTGCCCGCCGCCGTCAGCAGGATCGCCGCGAGGCCGACGAGTGTGAACGCCGTGCCCCGCCACTCCTCCCGGCTGACCTGCCGCCCGGCGCGGCGCGCGCCCAGCGGTACGGCCGCGACGAGGGTGAGCGCGCCCAGTGGCTGGACCACGGTGAGCGGCCCGTACGCCAGGGCCACCACATGCAGCAGCCCGCCGCTCGCGTTGAGCCCGACCGCCCACCACCAGGCGCCGCTGCCGAGCAGGGCGAGCAGTCCGGCCTTCGGTGCCGTACGGGCGGCGAGCCGCTCCTGGGCCACGGCCGCGGCGGCGTACGCGACGGCGGAGAGCAGCGACAGGGTGACGGCGACCACTGTCGCGCCGCTCATCGGGCTGTTCCCGACGCGGCCAGCGGGACGCCGGACGCCGGGACGCCGGACGCCCGTGCCGGCTCCGCTTCCTTCGCCGCTTCCGGCCGCGCGTCCGCCGCCGTGCCGGGTACACCGGGGCCGGTCCGTACGATCCGTGAACCGCGCCGGCCCGGCGCCCGTACGCATATCAGCGCGACGGTCAGCAGGGCGACGGCCACGATCGCGTCCAGCCAGTAGTGGTTGGCGGTGCCTATGACCACGAACAGCGTCGTCAGCGGATGGAGCAGCCAGAGCCAGCGCCACCGGGAGCGGGTGGCGGCGATGAGCCCGACCGCGACCATCAGGGCCCAGCCCACATGGAGCGAGGGCATCGCCGCGAACTGGTTCGCCATGGAGTCGGTGGCGGGCACCGCGCTGTACGCCGTCGGGCCGTACACCCGGCCCGTGTCCACCAGACCGGTCGCGGTGAGCAGCCTCGGCGGGGCGAGCGGCATCAGCAGATGCAGGACGAGCGCGGCGCCGGTCAGTGCGGCGAGCACCCGGCGGGCCCAGACGTAGTGGCCGGGGCTGCGCCAGTAGAGCCAGCAGAGGAAGAGCAGTGTCGCCGGGAAGTGCACCGCCGTGTAGTAGGTGTTCGCCCACTGGACGAGCGTGCCGCCGTGCAGCAGCACGCCCTGGACGGTGCCCTCGTCCGGGAGCCGGAGCGTGCGCTCCCAGTCCCAGACCCGGTGGGCGTTGCGGAACGCCTCGGCGGTGTGGCCGGTCGCGGCCTGCCTGCCGAGTTTGTACACGAGGAAGAGTCCGGCGACGAGCAGCAGTTCTCGTACGAGGGGCGGTCGGGCGGGAGTGTCCTGCTCCCGTTCGGCGGGCCCAGTGCGGGCGTGTATCACCCGACCCCCTTGCAAGGACAGCACGTCGCGTGTGACGGCGTGGTGGTGCGGCGACGCGGTCAGGACCACGCCCTATCGATACGCCAGTGTACCGATACGGATTCGTATCGGTACACTGGCGTATCGGAACCCCTGAAGGGCAGCCCGGGGGGCGGGAATCGGACAGGGAGAGACGATGACATCGCAGCGCCGCTCCAAGATCACACCGGAACGGGAGCTGGAGTTCTACGAGGCCGCTCTGGACCTGGTCAGAGAGAGCGGTTACGAGGCGCTGACCATGGAGGGTGTCGCCGCTCGGTCACGCTGCGGCAAGTCCACGCTCTACCGTCAGTGGCGCACCAAGCCCCAGCTCGTCGCCGCCGCGCTCCGGGGCACGAGCTGTGTGAGACTCGCGGACATCGACACCGGCACCCTGGCGGGTGATCTGCGGACGGCGGTCTGCGCGGCGGCGACCGGAGCGGGACGCGACACCGCGCTGCTGCACGCGCTCGCCCATGCCGCGCTCCAGAATCCGGAGCTGCTGCGGGCCCTGCGCGAGGCCGTCATCGAACCGGAGATCCAGGCGATCGAGACGATGGTCCGCCGCGCCGTGGAGCGCGGCGAAGTCGCGGCGGACAATCCCGCGGCCGAGTTCGTGGCCGCCCAGCTCATCGGTGTCATGCGCGCGCGGCCGATGCTGGACAGCCGGAACGCGGACGAGCCGTATCTGATCCGCTTCCTGGAGTCCTCGGTCTTCCCCGTGCTCGGGCTGGAGGTCACCTCGCCCGTATGAACGGCGGACCGTCGCCCGAGCGGATGACGACGGTCGGTCGGTCCGCGCCGCACCGTGGGGACGGGGGCGGCGCGAATCCCGGTCCGGTGGGCCCCTCACACGCTGAGGGGCCCACCGGCGTGTGGGGCCATGGAGCCGTCGAGGCCCGAAGCCGTACATCCGTCTCGTACCGGGCCCGTCCAACGGCGTACCGGTAGCGATCCGGACATCTCCCCGTCCTGTACAAGCCGTTACAGGAGCGCTTCCCGGACAGCGGGACTTTCTCCACGTCGGCGGCGCCCGCGCGTCGGACGGCCGGTTCGAGCCGACCGCATCAGCTCACTGACCGTCAGTTCAGGCCAGGCACTGGCCAATTGCATAGATGTTGACGGTCCGACACTGGCATATACGCTCCACCCGAACGGCACACGGGATGTTCGCACATCGCTTTTCCGCACGTCACTTTTCCGCCCCTCGCCGTACCAGGAGGCCGATCATGACCTGTGTCTCGGAACCGAGCTTGGTCCAGCAGCTTCCGGCTGTGCCGTTCTACTGCCCGGTCCCGCCGGCCCGGCATCCGTCGGTGGAGGCGCTCAACGACCGGACCGTACGGTGGATGCTCAAACAGCGGCTCGACAGCGACGAGCATCAGCTCAAACGCCTCGCCGTCTGTGACTTCGGCGGTCTGACGGCGTCGACGATGCCGTACGGAGAGCTCGAACGGCTCGTCCTCATGGCCAGGTTCCACGCCGTGCTCTTCTCGCTCGACGACGGTGTGTGCGACGAGTCCGGGGCCACGGCGGATCTGCTCGCCCAGGAGACCTCACGCATCATGCGCGCCGTGGAGGCGCCGGCCGCGCGGGGGTCCGGCGACTCGCCGCACACGGCCGCGCTGCGCCGGCTGCGGCTGGACACGGAGCGGTTCGCGTCACCGCGCCAGTTGCACCGGCTGACGGAGGCGATGCGTGTCTACACCTCGGGGCTGGTGTGGGAGGCGTCCTGGCGCCGCAACTCCCGGCTGCCCTCGCTCGACGACTACATCACCCTGTGGATGCGCGCCATCGGGATGGCGCCCTCCACCGCGATGATCGAGATCGTCGGCGGCTTCTCCGTGGCCGACGAGGATATGCAGGACCCCCGGGTACGCGCGCTCACCGAGATCACCTGGACGCTGGTGAGCTGGGACAACGATCTCTACTCACGGAACAAGGAGCTGCTGCGCGCCGGTGACAATCTGAATCTGATAGATGTCCTCTGCCAGGAGGAGGGGCTCGATCCGAAGCGCGCGCTCGTCCGCGCGGTGGCGATGCGGGACCGGGTGATGGTGCTCTTCGACCGGCTGGCCGCACAGGTGCTGAAGGAGGCCGGCAACGATCTGCGCCGGTACATCAAGGGGCTCGGCCAGTTCGTGCGGGGCCATCTCGACTGGGCGTCGATCTGCCCCCGTTATTCCGTGCCGTCGGGGCCGGAGGCGACGCCCGGCGGCTGGTGGAAGCAGCGGCCCGCCGACGACAGCGAGGAGCCGCTGCCCATTCCCACGATCTCCTGGTGGTGGGACCAACTGGACCCGGCGTACTGACCGTACGGCTCGCACCGGACCGTACGGGCAGTAGCGCCGGCCGTCCGGCGGTGACGGACACCGCCGGACGGGCTCTGGATGACGGCCGTCGGATATGACGGTCCGTCAATGTCCGTTCCACCAGCGGGTCACCGCTCGCCAGGCACGCCGAGGCGCGTTGCCCGGGGGCGGCTCGGGGCTCGCCGCCGTGAAGGCCGGGACCTCGCTCGGCGCCTCCTGCGCCGGCACCGCGCGCTCTCCGACGGACTCGGCGGGCGGGGAGTGCCGCAGGGGCGGCGGCTGGGATCCGGAGACCGGACGCGGTGAGTCCACCCGCCACTGCGGTCGCCGGGCACCGGGTGTCGCGTCCGGCGGGCCGGTGACGTCCTGCGGCGGCCGGGGAGCGAACGTCGCGGGCAGCTCCAGCAACTGACGGGACATCAGCGCGGCCGACCAGCGGAGTTCGTGCTCCTCCACGGCGAGCTGGAGATCGGGCAGCCGCAGCAGCAGCGCGTCGATCCCGGTGTCGGCGATGGCACGTCCGATGTCCTGCCCCGGACACTCGTGGGGGCCGCCGCTGAAGGCGAGATGCGCGCGGTTGCCCCGCATGGAGGCGGTGGGATCGGGGCGTACCACCGGGTCCGCGTTGGCCGCCGCGATTCCGACGATCAGCGCGTCACCCGCCTTGACGCGCTTGCCGCCCAGCTCGGTGTCGCCGACCGCCCAGCGGCCGAAGATCGTGGTGAAGGGCGGCTCGTCCCACAGCGTCTGCTCGACCGCCTCCGGCAGGGTCATATGGCCACCGCTCAACCGCGCCCGGAACCGTGGGTCGGTGAGCACCATACGGAGCACATTGGCGATGAGGTTGGCGGTGGTCTCGTAGGCCGCGATGAGCACCAGCCGCAGATGCTGGCCGACCTCGTCGTCGGTGAGTCCCGCCGGGTGCTCCGTCAGCCAGGTGGCGAAGTCCTCCTCGGGGGTGTCGCGCCGGCGGGCCACGAGCCGGCGCAGCACGGTCATCACATACTCGTTGCTCTCGTTGGCGGTCTCGGTGCCCTTGATCATGTCGCGGGCCGCCTGCACCAGCCGCTCGTTGTACTCCTCGGGCATACCGAGGATCTGCGCCATCACCATCATCGGCAGATGCTCGGCGAAGCGGCTGACCAGATCGGCCCTGCCGTCCTGGCAGAACTCGTTGACCAGCCTGTTGCTGTAGCGGTTGATATGGCGGCGCACACCCCGGTGGTCGATACGGGCGATCGAGTCGGTGACCGCGCCGCGCAGCCGCTCGTGCTCCGCGCCGTCCGCGAAGACGCAGATGGGCTGCCAGGTGAAGACCGGGGCCAGGGGGTGGTCGGGGGGCGCGGTGCCGTCGTGCTGTGCGCGCCAGCGCCGTGAGTCCCGGGAGAACTGCGACGGCGTACGCGTCATATGCAGATTCTCGCTGTGCCCGAGGACGAGCCAGGCCGGTACGTCGCCGTGGAGCAGCACGGGCGCGACGGAACCGTGTTCGGCGCGCAGCTTCTCGTACAGACCCATGGGGTCGTTCTCGGCCTCGGGTCCGTAGAGCCGGCGCAGTCCATTGACGGCCGTACCGCCGGCCCGTGGGCGGGCGGTGCCCGCAGCGTGGGCCGGGCAGCCCGGAGGCGGCGCCGGACGGTCGTCGGACCCGGACTGGTGGGAGGAAGGGGTGGTCACGGGCAGTCACTCCAGGGGGACGTGGCCAGCGAGTGCAGATAGCGCGTCAGTGTCAGCAGGGCATCGCGGCAGGAGGCCCGCTGCCGGGCGTCGCAGTCGACCATCGGGACCTCGTCGGGCAGGTCCAGTGCCTTCCGCAGCGCCTCGACGGGGTGGTGCGGCGCGTCGGGAAAGGTGTTGACCGCGACGACGAACGGTACGCCGCGCTCCTCCAGGCGTCCGATCACATCGAAGCTCACTTCGAGACGGCGGGTGTCCACCAGTACGACGGCCCCCAGGGCGCCCTCGAAGAGGCCGTTCCACAGAAACCAGAACCGCTCCTGGCCCGGGGTGCCGAAGAGATAGAGCACGAGCCGCTCGGTGATGCTGATACGGCCGAAGTCCATGGCGACGGTGGTGGCGGTCTTGCTCTCGACACCCGAGTTGTCGTCCACCCCGACCCCGGCCTGGGTCATGGTCTCCTCGGTGGTGAGCGGACGGATCTCGCTGACCGAGCCCACCATCGTCGTCTTGCCGACCCCGAATCCGCCGACGATCACGATCTTCACCGCGGAGGTGGCCGTGGTGGGCAGGATGTCCTCGCTCCTGGGGCCCGTGACCGTGTCAGAGTCTCTGAAGTCCATGCATCACCGCTTCCAGAAGGGACCGGTCGGGGAGGGCCGCGCGGACGACGGGCGCCCGCGATTCGGCCAGTCCGGCCGTGAGGAGTTCGGTCAGCAGCGCGGTCACCACGCTGAACGGGAGGGTGAGATAGGCGGACAGCTCGGCCACGGAGAGCGGTGCGCGGCACAGCCGCAGAATGGCGGCCTGCTCCGGCTGCACCGTCGGTGACGGTTCGTCACGTGCCATGATCATGGTGACCAGATCGAGCGGTGCGCGTTCGGCGCCGTCCGGTCCCCCGGTGATCACGTACAGCCGTTCCGGGTCTCCCACATCCGCCTCGGGTTTTCTGCGTTCCCGCTGGGGAGGCGTACTCATCCGGCCTGCCCGTCGTATCCGGCCTGCCCGTCATGGCGCGGTGGACTGGTGAGATGGGCGCCGATACGGACGACCATGTCCCTCATCCGGGCGCCCACCAGACCCGCGTCGACCGTCTCGTCGGCGAGCACCGCGAGATACGCGCCCTCCCCGGCCTCCATCAGATAGAAGAAGCCGCCCCCGACCTCGATGACGACGAGCCGCATCCGTCCGTCGCTGTGCGGGATCTCCGCGGCGACGGCGGCGGCCAGGCTCTGGAGTCCCGCGCAGGCCGCGGCGAGCCGGTCGGCGACATCGGGGTCACCGCCGTGCCTGGCGATCCGGAGTCCGTCCGCGGAGAGCACCACGATCTGCTGGATCTGCGGTACTCCGTCGGCCAGTTCCTTGAGCATCCAGTCCATATTGGCCCGCTGCTGGATCACTTCTGCTCTCCCTTGCCCCACACGTCGTCGGATTCGCCACGGTCACCGGGCCCGGCCGGCGCGTCCCCCGCTTCGGCGGAGGGCTCCCGCGGGGTGCCGTTGACCGCCTTGGTGAACGCTTCGAGCCAGACGCCGGGTCCGGGTCTGTTCTCGGGGGTGCCGGTCCGCCCGTGGCGGCCGTCCCCTCCGGCACCGTCCCCTCCGGCACCGTCCCCTCCGGCACCGTCACCACCGCCGGCCCGGCCGCCGGTACCGCCACCGGCAGGTCCTTCGGCACGGCCCGCGTTGTGACGGGCGTCGCCGCCCTGCCCGTTGCTCCGGGGAGCCGCGCCCCGGCCCGGGGCGCGGAGGCCGAGATTGTGGGAGCCGAGCGGGGCGCGGCCACGGCTGCGCCGCTGCGGCAGCCCGTTCTCCGTCCACTCCGTCACCACGGGAATGTCGTCCTCCATGGCCGCCGCGGCCGACGGCACCGGCGCGGCCCGCCGCGGTCCGGTGACCGGCCTGGGCACCCGCTTCTCCGGGCGCAGCATGTCCTTGGTGGGCAGGTCGACCGAGCTGCCCCGGGGCCCGGCGGCGGCGCCGATGCCATGGGCGATACCGGGCGCGGGTCCGGTGGTGACGACATCGCGCGGCACGATGAGGACGGCCCGGACACCGCCGTACGCCGACTGCCGCAGCGAGACCTGCAAGTTGTACATCTGGCAGAGCCGGCCCACGACGGCCATCCCGAGCCGGGGAGTCTCGCCGAGGTCGTTGAGGTCGAAACCGGCCTGGGCCTGGGCGAGCATCCGTTCGGCCCTGGCCCGTGCCTCCTCGCTCAGGCTGACTCCGCCGTCCTCGATCTCGATCGCGATTCCCGTCTGTACCTCGACCGCGGTGACATGGACACGGGTCTGGGGCGGTGAGTAGCGGGTGGCGTTGTCGAGGAGCTCGGCACAGGCGTGGATGAGCGGTTCGACAGCCGTGCCGACGATGGCGACCTTGGCGATGGAGTGCAGATCGACCCGCTGGTACTCCAGGATCCGGGACATCGCCCCGCGCAGCACGCTGAACAGCGGTACGGGCCTGGGCCATTGGCGGCCGGGACGGGCCTTGCCGAGCACGGCGATACTGTCGGCGAGCCGGCCGATGAGCGCGGTGCCGTGGTCGATGCGCAGCAGATCGTCGAAGACATCGGGGTTACGCCCGTGGTGCTCCTCCATCTCCCGCAGCTCGCCGGCCTGTTGGTGCACGATGGCCTGGACGCGGCGGGCGATGTTCACGAAGGAGCGCTGCGCGGAGTCGCGCATGGCCTCCTCGTCGTCCACGATCTGAAGCACGGAGCGGAGCAAGGAGCGCTGGGCCGACGGGAGTTCGCGGTACCGCTCGTCGCCGTCCACGACCGCGCGCAGCACCTCGGCGGGCGACTCGCCCTGGCGGAGCCGGTGGATCGCGGCGGGCATCAGCTCCTTGCCCAGCCGTACGGTCTCCTCGTCGTGCTCCGCGAGTCGCCGCTCCAGCAGCGTGAGCCGGTGGGCGTAGTGCTCATGGAGGACGCCGACGGTCCTGCGGCGCCTGGACAGTTCGACGGCGCACCAGGTGACCAGGACCGTGGCGGCCGTCCCGTACAGCACGAGCGGCATCCGCGCGGTGTCCGCGGCCAGGACCACCGCCACGGCCGTCGCCGCCGCCATCAGGGCCGCGGGGAGCAGCAGCGCGCGGACGGCGGGAGACGCTTGATCATTCGGGGGTGCTTCGAGACGAACCATGTAAGCCCTCTGGCGGTCGATTCAGATCGGGTCATTCGCACGATCACTACACATGGCGAACATATGCCTGATTTCGTGTCAACTCGGCGCGCTCCGGGTGAGCTTAGCCCGATCGGATAAGAGCTTCGGCATATTCCGTAACCCCCTGCACGCGCCACCGCGCCGGGCATAGACTCGCGCGTTTGCACGCTGCGCTCGCCCGGACACACAGCGAGTGACGGATCTCGCGCGTGAACGACCGCTGGGCGCCCCCTGAACGACCGAGGGGCCGCCCCCTGGTGGGAACGGCCCCTGCTCTCAGGTCTCTCTCCCCGCCGACATCAGACGGGCGCGTCTCCTTCGAGGAGTCCGGCCAGTTCCTCGGCCAGCGCGGGGGTCGCCCGCTGGAGCGCGGCGACATCGAGTCCCTCGTCGCCCAGGACCGACAGCAGGGCCCGCTCCCCCACAGCCAGGACGACGACATGCCCGCCGCCGCAGCGGACGACGACATCGCGGAGCGCGCCCGCCCCGGCCTGCTCCGCCATACGCGCACCGAGCCCGAGCGTCGCCGCCGCCAGCGCGGCGACGGCTTCCGGCTGGACGGTGTCCGCGTCGGCGGCCACCAGCAGCCCGTCGGTGGTCGAGAGGACGCTCTCGGACACTCCCATCACGTTCTCCCGCAGCGACGCCAGAACATCGACAAGTGAACCGACGGACGAACCTACATACATGATGTGCGCTCCTTGATGACGTTCCGGCTGGGGTCCTGCCGAGGTCCTGCCGAGGGTTGCCGTACAGAGGCTCCGGGTTCTCAACTCCGCACAACTCGCTCAGACAGGATGTTCGGAATGTCCTGACGGACGGGTGACGGGGGTACGCCGTGGCAGCGCGCCCTGCGGTGTCCGGGCGGCCGTGGCCGCGTCCTGTCCGCCGGGGAGGAGGCGGGGCGCGGTACTCGGCCGGTCGACCGGGAGCCCGTTCTCCCACTGGACGAGCTGAAGACCGTTCATACGGATCAGATCCGCCATGACCCCGAACAGGCCCCGCCCCAGGGTGAACGCGAGATCCCGTGGGGTACGGCGGCCGTTGGCGACGGCGAGCAGGGCCTGATAGCGGCTGGTGAGCCGGCCCGCGGCCCGGTCCGCGCCCGCGGAGGGCCGCATCCTCACCCTGGCGAGGTCGGCGGGCGAACCCCACAGCCGGGAGACGAGCGCCAGCCGGCGCGCGGTCTCCTCGGCGACGGTCTGCGGTTCGATGCCGCGCGGCGCGAGAACGGCCGGCGCGACCGGGCCCACCTCCCAGCCCTCGGGCCGGACGAGGGACATCGCGAACGCTCCCTCGAAGACCGTTGCCACGCAGAGCATTTCGAGTTCGGCGGCGCCGATCAGGCCCTGGCCGACCAGCGCCGCCGCGTGATCGTCCCGGTGCCGGACAGCGGTCAGCCCGGCCGCCCAGCCCGCGTCGTCGATACGGCCCGACTTCAGCAGGACGGACTCGACCGAGGGCGTTCCCGGGGTCTCGATCGCGCCGATGAGCCCGTCCCGCAGATGGATCGTGCCACCCGGCGACGCGGAGACCGTCACCGTGCCGCTGAATCCCTCCCGCCGGAGCCGCCGCAGCAGCGCGGGAATGTTCCGGGGCGACGCGTCCGGCTGCGGCGGACCGTGGCCGTCCGGGTCCTCGGTCATGCCAGCACCCCCGCCGCGTGAGCGTCGAGATGCCGCATCGCGAGCGCCAGATTGGTCCGGTCACGGTCCAGCGCGGCGACCAGGAGCAGCGGATCACCGGTGCGCCGTACGGTCCGGATCACGTGATAGCGACGCGCGGTCGTCACGACCACGCTCTCCAGTTCGCTCCCGGCCCCCGCCCCGCCCACCCGGTCGGTGATCACGGCTGCCAGCTCGGCCGTCCCCACACCGTCCCCGGTCTCCAGCACATCTCCGACCACGCAGTAGGTGAGCCCGGTGACCGCGTCCACCAGCGCGGCTCCCGTGACCCCCGGGGTCCCCAGAAGCCGGGAAAGGGACGCTTCGATCGCTGACACGTGTACCCCTTCATTTTCAGCCACATCCATCAGTATCCTAATCCGCAACTTGCGCTTTAGTGACCGATCTTGACGCCTTTGGTCCCCTGGCTTTCCGCCAAGGGCGGGCGACCGCCGCCAGTTCGAAGAAGAGGACCACGCCATGAACCTGGAGACCGCGCTCAAAGAGGCCATGACCATCGACGGCGCCATCGGTGTGGCGCTGGTCGACTACGAGAGCGGTATGTCGCTCGGCACCCTGGGCGGGGGCCGCGGCCTTGATCTGGAGGTCGCCGCCGCGGGGAACACCGAGGTGGTACGCGCGAAGGTCCGCACCCTCGCGACGCTGGACATCGACGACGCCATCGAGGACATCCTGATCACTCTCGGCAGGCAGTACCACCTGATCCGCCCGCTCACCGCCAGCCGCGGCACGCTCTTCCTCTACATCGCGCTCGACCGCTCCCGCGCGAATCTGGCACTGGCCCGCCATGGCCTCAAGCGGATCGAGGCCGCTCTGGACGTCTGACGCTCCGCCCGGGAGGCTCGGGAGCGCTGTCGGGCGGGGCTCGCCGGACGCGCTGATACTGACCACATGACCCGACACGGAGAGCTGGGCACGGCTCTGCATCGCTGGCGTGACCGCATCGCACCGGCCGAGGCCGGACTGCCCGCGGGCGGGCCCCGCGAGGCGCTCGGGCTGCGGCACGAGGAGCTGGCCCAGCTCACCGGGCTGTCCGTGGACTACCTGGTCAGACTGGAGGAGGGACGGGCGACCTCCCCCTCCGTACAGGTCCTGACCGCGCTGGCGCGCGCCCTGCGGCTGTCGGAGGACGAGCGCAGGCATCTCTTCCTGCTCGCCGGGCAGTCACCACCCGGTCTCGGACGTGTTCCCGAGACCGTTCCCCCCAGCGTGCGGCGGCTGCTCGGCCGGCTCGCGGGGACTCCGGTCGGTGTCCATGACGCGGCCTGGAACCTGATCACCTGGAATCCCCTCTGGGCCGCGCTCCTCGGCAATCCGTCGGCGCTCCCGGGGCGCGACCGCAACGCCGTCTGGCAGCACTTCAGGGGCCTGCCCAGCAGGATCACCCAGACCGAGGAGCAGGAGGCGCGGTTCGAGGCGGCCCTCGTCGCCGACCTCAGGGCCGCCACGGCGCACTACCCGACCGATGTGCGGCTGCGGTTCCTCATCGGGGAGCTGCGGCGGGTGAGCGGCCGGTTCGCCGGGCTGTGGAACTCCCGTATCGCCGGTTTCCATGACACGGGCATCAGGACCGTCCACCATCCCGATGTCGGGCCGCTGACGCTGGACTGCGACACGCTCGCCGTTCCGGGGTGCGATCTCCGTGTCTCCGCCTACTCCGCCGCGCCCGGGACCGCCGCCGCGGACAAGCTCAGGCTGCTCGATGTGATCGGCGCCGAGCCGATGCGCGACCGGGCCGCCGACCCGGCGTGGGACCCCGGTCAGGGCCCAGGACATGCCCCCGTCTCCCACCCGGCCGCCGGGTGCGATCCCGCCGCCGCTCCCGCCGACCGGTGAGCGTCGCCTCTTCGGTGTCACCGGCATCACCCGATCGGGTGCCTGGAGGTCGTTGAACGCTCACTGGTGTCCGGGGACGGCCCCGACCGGCCCGAGCCGCCGGGTCCGCGCACCCACCGACCGGGGGCGAAGATACGGCCGGTCGGCTCATGCGGCGATGCGCGGGGCGCGGTCCGTTCCTACCGTGGCGGAATGATCACCAGATCCGTGACGCGCTCCGCGTTCTCCGCGACGGTGGCCTTCGCCACCGGTTTGCTGGTCCTTTCGCCCGCGCCCGCACCGGCCGTCGCGGATCCCCGGACCGATCCCTCCGTACGGGCCGAAGGCCTGCCCGTCGCCGCCACATCCTCCGCGTCCCCCACGTCACGGACCTCCTCGGCGTCCCCCTCCGCGTCCCCCTCGCCCGCCGCGTCCTCCGCGTCCCCTTCACCGCGCCGCTCGCCGCGCCGCTCACCGCGCCCCTCGGTCGCCCCCGCCGCCATGGGCCCCGTCGAAGGCACCCTGTACCGGTCGGGCACACAGGTGCGGCCCAAGCGCGGCACTCCGGCGCCGCCCAATGTGTCCGCGCTGTCCTGGCTGGTCGCCGATGCCCGGTCGGGTGATGTGCTCGCCGGGCACGAGGCACACCTTCCGCTGCCCCCGGCCAGCACCCTGAAGACGCTGTTCGCCGTCACCGCGCTGCCCCATCTCCCCAAGGACGGCGAACACGAGGTCACCGAGGCCGAACTGGACGATGTCGGGGAGGGCAGCAGTCAGGTGGGGGTCGTCGCCGGCGACACGTACGCGGTGGAGGATCTGTGGCGGGGCGTCTTCCTCAGCTCCGGCAACGACGCGGTGCGCGCGCTCGCCGAGATGAACGGCGGCTGGGACTCGACGGTCAAACAGATGCGGGTGAAGGCGAAGCTGCTGGGCGCGTACGACACGCATGTGGTCTCCCCGGACGGCTATGACGCCGACGGACAGGTGTCCTCCGCGTTCGATCTGGCGGTCTTCGGCCGTACGGGACTGGCCCTGCCCGAGTTCGTCGAGTACAGCTCGACCGTCGACGCCCAGTTCCCCGGCTACGGCGGCACCTTCGGCATCGTCAACACCAACCGGCTGCTCACCGGCGAGGACGGGGTCGAGGAGTACCCGGGGCTGATCGGTATCAAGAACGGCTTCACCTCGGAGGCCGGCTACACCCTGATCGCGGCGGCCAAGCGCGGCGGCCGGACCATTCTGGTCACCGTCATGAACCCGCAGTGGGGCGGTGTCCACGAGGTCTACGAGGAGGCCAGGTCGCTGCTGGACTGGGGGTTCCGCGCGGCGGGCCGGGTGACTCCCGTGGGCTCGCTCAAGCCGCCGCCGGCGCCCCTGCCGCCGAGGCCGCCGGTGAAGGACGGGCCGGTTCCCGGTCCGGTCGCGAGGGCGCTCGCCGCCGCGGCCGCCCCCGCCCCCGCTCCCAGGCCGACTCCGAAGCCGGTGGCGGCTCAGGCGCCGCCCGCGCGAGCGGACGGGGAGGATCCGGGATACGGGTACTTCATGCCCGTGCTCTTCATCGGCTCGGCCTGTCTCGCGGCCGTCGCGCTCTACTTCCTGCGCCGCGCCGCCCGGCGCCGGGCGGCGTGAGGCACGAGGGGTGAGGCACGAGGGGGGTACACCCGCGCCCGGATCGCCGGGCGGGGCACGGCGGTCTACCAGTGGGCGGGCCGGGTGAGCGCCGCGGGCAGCCGGGTGGCGGCGTCGCCCTTCGCCGCGTTGACCTGTGTCTGGACCAGGAAGACCGCTCCGGTCAGATCGGCGCCCCGCAGATCGGTGTCCCTGAGGTCCGCCCCGATCAGATCGGCCAGCCGCAGATCGGCTCCCCGCAGATCCGCGGCGATCAGATACGCCCCGCGCAGATCGGCGCCTCTCAGATCGGCCCCCTTGAGCTTCGCGCCGAGGAGATCGGCGCCTCTGCGGTTCTTCCTCCTGCCGGGGACCTGGGCCCGTACCAGCTCGCTCGTCCGCAGCAGCAGCGGGTTGACCGCCTCTCGCCGGGCCGCCATGTCCAGTTCCAGCAGGGTGCCGGCGTCGCTCAGGGTAAGACGTTCCGTCGTGTCGAGAGCGGCACGGAGTTCGCCGTACAGCGGACGGGCCGGCTCCAGCGTCAGGGCTTCGCCGAGATACCAGAGCAGCTCATGGAGCTGGCGCATCACCGGAAGCACGGCGAACATCCGCTCGGCGCTCCCGGGCGCCCGCCGCCAGTCCTGTCCGCCGAAGGTGATCCGGGAGACCTTCTGCCCCGCGCCGAAGCAGTCGTACACCGTGCATCCACGGTAGCCCCGCTCCCTGAGGCGCTGGTGGATACCGCAGCGGAAGTCCGTCCGAAGATGGTGGCAGGGCTCGCCCGCGGCCTTGTCGACGGGGAAGTCGGCCGAGGCCGAGAGGGTCAGCGCCACACAGCACAGCCCGAAACAGTTCTCGCAGTCGGCGCGCAGGCCGGGATCGGGCCCGGGGTCCGGCTGTCCGGCGGACCGGTCCGGGTGCGGGGCGTCGGGCTGCACGGGCAAGGGTTCCGGTCTCCTGTCAGAGGTGCGCGTCCTCCGCCGGTGACGGGGCGCCGGCCATGAGCTGCCCGCGTACCGAGGTGCTGAGGTTGCTGAGGTGGTGAGGTGCTGGAGTGCTGGAGTGCTGAGGTGCTGGGGTTCCGATACTGCGGGGCCGGGCCCGTCCCGGGCCACTGGTTTTCAGCGTCGTGCGTGAGGAGCCTCCAGCGCCCGGCGCGCCCGTGCCGCCAGCCCGTCGGCGCCGCACCGCTCGGCCAGCTCCAGCCCGCTGGAGAGTTCGGCCGGGGAGCCCGCCGCCATGCCGTACTCGACACGGGCGACGGCGAGTTCGTAGCGGGAGGGCGACGATTCGAGATGCGCGACGGCCTGCGCCAGCAGCCCGGTCCGCGCCCCGCCCTCCCTCAGGGACGCCGCACAGCACAGCGCGACCCCGATGGCGGTGTGGGTGCCGAAGCGTTCGGCCCGGTCACGGGCGTACGCGGCGAGCTGGGCCGCGCGTGCCGGGTCGTCCTCCGCCAGCGCGTACGCGAGATCGCACGCCCAGGGAGCCATCACGATGTTGTGCCGGCCGCGCTCCATCAACGCCAGCCCGGCCGCTTCCAGTTCGGCGACGGCCTCCTTCCGGCGGCCGAGTGCGAGCAGCAGCCGGCCGCGTACGGACGGCGCGTCGGGAATGACGATCGAGGAGGAGTACGGCGGGAGGAACGTGTGGCGCTCGGCCGCCTCCCGCGCCTCGTCGACATGGCCGCGCGCGAGCAGTGTGTCGATGAGCATGGAAGCGGCGTCCCAGTGCATCGGCAGCCCGTTCCCCACCCGGTCGGCCAGCCGCAGGCTCTCGCGCAGATACGCCTCGGCCTCGATGAGATCACCACGTCTGCGGTGGACATGGCCGACCAGCGCGTGGGCGAAGGCGAGATGACCGCCGCTCCAGCCGGAGATCTCGAAGGCCCGCAGTCCCTCGGTGAACAGACTCTCCGCGCGGTCGAGCCGGTCGGCGAAGGCATAGGACAGTCCGAGCAGGGCCGGCGGTTCGAAGCCCCAGGCCGTGTCGGTCCAGCCGACCCCCGCCGCCAATCCCCCGTTCAGCAGGGCGCGTTCGCCGATCTGGACGATCTCCTCGGCGCTCTCGCCCCGGGCCGTGCCGTCGAAGGCGCGCAGCATCAGCAGCACACGCTCGGTGTTGTCACGGCCGGTGAGTCCGGCGGCCACCCGGTCGAGACGGCGGGAGCGCCCCGGGCCGTCGTCCTCGATGGCCTGTACTCCCTCCCACAGGAAGTGCGCGGCCTGGAGCCGCATCCTGGCCTGGGTCTCTTCCGTACGGGCGACCTCGGTGGCCACCACATGGGCGGCGTCCCCGGTCTGGTTGTTGTGGGTCAGGGCCTGGGAGAGCCGGAACACCACATCGACCCGCAGGGCGTCGTCGAGCTGCTGGGTGTCGAGCGCCGCGCGCAGATGCCCGACCGTGGTGGCCGGTGAGGTGAGCAGGGTGGCACAGCCCAGTTCGTACAGCACCTCGGCCCGCACACTGAGCAGCGGTGGTTCCGCCAGGGCGCGTTCGAGACAGCGCCGCGCGGCGTCCGGCGCCCCCACCGCGAGATGCTCGGCGGCGGCTTCGCGGAGCTGCTCGACCAGTTCGGCGTCACCGTCGGGGTGCACTTCGAGCAGGTGCGGCGCCGCTGCCGCCGCTCCCCTGCCACTGCGGGAGACCGCCCATGCCGCGAGTCCGTGCATGGCGGTACGGACGGCGGCGGGAATGGCGCGGTAGACGGCGCCCGCGATCAGCGGGTGGACGAACTCCAGCGGGTCCACACCCACCAGGATGCGCGCGGCCCTCAGCCGTTCGGCGCACTCGGCGGCCTCCTCATGGCTCATACCCGCCAGCGAGACGGCCAGATCGAGGGAGATGTCGGTACCGAGGATGGCGGCGGCCCAGGCGAACTTCGTGGTGGCCGTGCCCAGTTCCTCCAGCCGGGCGATCAGTCCCCTGCCCCGCGCCGAGGCACCGAGGGCGCGCAGCTCACCGGCGGACTCCTCGACGGGTTCGAGTCCGCAGTCCCTGACCTTGGCCAGCAGCTCGACGGTCTCGTACGCGTTGCCGCCGGTCACCGCCCACACCTCGCGGCAGAACGGGTCGTCCGCGTGCTCGCCCAGCGCGGCGCGGGTGAGGCCGGCCGTGGCGTCGGAGGTCAACGCCCGCAGACTGACGAGCAGTTTGGCCGCCGCGCCGAGGGTCTGGAGATACCCCTCGGTCTCGCCGACGGCCTCCTCGGTGCGGTACGCGATGACGACGAGGACGGGCAGACCGCCGGCCGGGCGCTCGGCGAAGGAGGCGAGCCACGCGAGTGTCTCCAGGTCGGCCCACTGCGCGTCGTCGACGATGAGAACGAGCGGTCCGTGCGCCTCGACGAGCCGTCCGACCAGCGCGTCCAGCCCGTCCCTGACACCCTGCGGGTCGGCGTGCTGTTCGCCGGGCGGCGCTATGCCCAGTGCGGGACCGACGATCTCGTACCGGTCGCCGAGGAGTTCCCGTGCGTCCGGGGCGCCTTCGCCGTCCCGCCCGTCCACCGTCATCGCGGGCAGGAGCAGTTGCCGTACGGCATGGAACGGGACGGAGGTGACGGTCTCACCGCCGCGCGCGGACCAGACCGCACGGCGTCCTGTCGCCATCCGGCGTACTTCGGAGAGCAGCGCGGTCTTGCCGAGTCCCGCCGCGCCCCGGTACACGAGCACTCCGCCGGAGGGCTTCTCCGCGCACAGGGCGTCGACCGCGCGGGCCGCCGCCGCGAGTTCGGGCTCGCGCTCCAGCAAGGGGAGGGCGATCGAGTGTTCGGGCCGGTGCACCGGCGTCCCTCCTCTCGAACAGTGTGCGCAGGTCAAGTGTCGAGCCTAGCCCCGGAGTGCCCCGAGTGGACCTGAATCCGCACGAATTCGGCCGTTCGACTGCGCGTCGGACCGGGCCGGGAGTACAGGGCGTCACCGTCCGCCGGTCCGGCGGGACGCGTCACAGGTGTGGGGGTGTGCCACAGGCCGGGCAGTCGGGTCGGCGCTCGAAGCGCTCCTCCAGCGGTTCGGACAGCGCCATCAGATTGAGGCCGAACCGGAAGCCGGGCTCCATCTCCGGTACGCCGGTCAGCAGCGCGATCGCGGCGTAGACGAGGAGATGGCCGGAGAGCCCCGCGGTGACGGCGTTCACGGGGTTCCACTCCATCCGGGGCGAGGCCGCCTCCTCGTCCTGACCCGCGCCGAGCCGCAGATCGCGCCGCTCGACCTCGCCCGCGCGGTGGCACTCCCAGCACGCGCCACGGCCGGGGGCATGGACCCCGACCGTGACCAGGGGGCCGCGGTAGCCGGCGTCGAGCCAGGGGATTCCGGCGGCGAGACAGACCCGGTTGGCCCAGCGGCGGATCTCCGGCGGCCGGTCGGCGCAGAGCAGCAGCAGATCGTAGCCGGGCGCGAGCAGTGCGGCGAGATCGTCGGGACCGCGCACCTCGCGCCGCTCCGCGGTCAGCGCCACCCGTGAGTTGACCGCCTTCAGGGCCGCCGCCGCGGCGGTCGCCTTGGGCCGGCCGATGTCGCTCTCGTGGTAGAGCGGCTGTCTGTTGAGATTGGACAGCTCCACGACATCGCCGTCCACACAGTGCATCCGGCCCACGCCCGACGCGGCGAGGCCCTGGGCGGCGAACCCCCCGGTGCCGCCGAGACCGAGCAGCAGGACCCGGGCCGACCGTAATCGTGCCTGGAGCTCCCAGGCCGTCGCGCGCGGTGAGAGATCCATCCAGCGCAGCAGGGTCACACCGCGGCTGTAGCGCTCACGGTCCTCCGCGGTGAGCGCGGCGGAGGGCTCCGCCCCGGCGTCCTCCAGGAATCCCGCCTCGTAGAGATCGCCCATCGCCTCGGTGACCGAGCTGGGTTCGACTCCGGGATGGCGGGTGACCACCTGGGTGACCGCCTCGGCGGGGGCGCGGGTGCCGTCGAGCGCCTCGGTCAGTGTCCAGATCCAGCCGTCGGGGTCGGTGACCTCGGCGCCGATCCCGTACACGACGCTGCCGATCCGTACGTTCCCGTCCACGGTGCGATACGCCCGGTGCTCGGGCTTCACCCGTGGCCGCCGTAATCCGGACAGCGGTTCCGGCCGTCCGTCGGGTGTCATGCCCGTACCGCCCTCGGCTCCCTGGACCGCTCGGCCAGCTCCGCGGCGGCCAGCACGATCCTGAACTGATGTTCCGCCTGGTCACGGACCGGGATCCAGCGGGCGCGGCAGTCGGCCTCGAAGGCGGCGCAGCGCTCGGTGAGGAACTGGTCCAGGGTGGAGCGTACTTCGGCGAGCGGCTCCGGGAGGGCTCCCGCGGGAAAGCCGGGGAAAGGTCCGGTGAGCGATACGGGCGCAGGGAGGGCCCCGGTGACGGAACGGGGCTGGGCGACGGATTCGGGAACGAGCGTCTGGTGCAGCAGTCCCGCCGTACGGACGACGAGCCGCCGCGCGGCGATCCGCAGTGCCATGATCCGTGCCCGGTTCATCGGCGGCAGACCGCCGGAGCCGGTCCCGGTGCCGCCGCGGGCGCCGGTTCCGGTGCCGGTACGGGCCCCGGTGTCCTCGCCCGTACGCGCGCCGCCGGAGCGGCCGAGGGCCGCCTCCGGGGACCACTCGTCGGCCAGTCCCGGACTGACGGCGAGATATTCGTCGACCGGCGCGAGCAGTGGATCCACGGTGGCGAGGAGGTCGGGCCGTACCCGCTCCAGCAGCCGGGCGAGCGTCCGCGCGTCCTGTCGGAGCGCACGGCTGATGGTCTCCAGGGCGCCGTGCGGATCGGGGTGCGGTGAGGTGTCGCCGACCCCGTCGGCCGCCCACATCGGCGCTTCGACGACCGCGGTGACGGTGCCGTACGCATGCGGATGGAACCAGGTGGAGGTGGCGGTGGCGGCGGGCAGCGAGACGAACTGATCGGTCTCCTGCGGCCGTGGCATGTCATAGACGCCCGGTCCCGGGCTCGGCCAGAAGAACGCGTCGTACGGGCCCAGTTCCACCGGGATCCTGAGATCGGCGGCGGACTGTGCCAGTTCGTCGGAGAGTCCGGGCAGGGCGCGGGTGAGCTGTACGAAGCTGCCGCCCACGTCCACGCCGTGCAGCGAGCACTGGAGATAGGGCCGCAGTTCGTCCTGGAGACCGAGCAGGGCCCGGGTCTCCGGCATGGGCTCCGTGCCGGGCTCGGTGGGCAGCCACTCGGGCTGTCCGTCGAAGCCGGGGCGGAAGAAGTTCCGGTAGTGCTGGGAGAATGTCATCGGGCCCTTGAGCCACCGCTCGTTGCGGCGGGCCCCGTCGGGATCGAGACAGAGGACGAAGTGCCAGGTGGTGTCGGTGAACCGGGCCGGCCTGCCGGGCCGCAGCAGATACCGGGCCAGGCGCAGCACCGTGAGCCCCCCGACCGGTTCGTTGGCGTGCGGTCCGGCGACCACCAGCGCGTGCCGGCTGCCCCGCCCCACGGACATCAGCCGGATCGGCTCCCCCGCCCGTGAGGTCCCGATGGACCGCAGGACCACCCGGTCGGGGTGCGCCGCGGCCAGGGCCGCGGCGCCGGAGGTCAGTTCATCGACCGTTGGATATCGCCCCGGCACGGTGACCCGTTCAGGAGCCGGTGGAGTTGCTGTCGCCCGTTGTCTCTTTCCTGTCCAGCCGACGGATCTTGATGGTGGTCTGCTTGCGGCGTGAGGTGCTGTCGCTCTTGACCGTTCCGCTCATGAGCCGCTCCTTCGACATCACGGTGCCCAACTCCGCGTTGTGCACCTGATGTGATGGTCCGTCACGGAATGGGAGTGCGTCAACACTTGTGAGGGGGGACTCTGCGTACGCCTTCGCGACGGAGCCGCGGAACGCGGGACCTCGGGCTCCCCGGTAACCCACTCGGTGCCCCGGCCACGGGGATCGATACCTGTCGGGGGATAACGAAGGGGTGACATAAGGCCCTCGGATTCGCATCGGGGAACCCATGGCCGCTCCACGGCCGCACCGTGGCCACCGGGTGATCGCGGAGGTGGTGGACACCTCACGGCGATCACCCGGTGGCCCGCCCGCCGGCCGGCCGGGGCCGGATCACGCGTCGGCCGGGACCGGATCACCCGTCGGCCGGGGCCGGATCAACGGCCGGGCATCAGTGGAAGGCGCGCCTGTCGGCGTTCAGCGGGTCCGTGAGACGGAGGGTGATGAACTCGTTGTTGTCCGCCTTGCCGGGCGTACGGCCCGAGGAGCCCGGGAAGTTGTTGTCGTTCATGACGGCCAGGGTGCGGTCGTCGATCAGCACGACGTCCTCGATCGTGGTGAACGGGAAGCGGAAGGTCTTCCCGAAGCCGCCGAGGCCCTTGGGGTTGGCGATGTCGAGCAGATCGGCGACAAGGGTCTTGTCCATGGCCCCGTCGTGGTTCCGGTCGCGGTTGTCGGCCAGGTAGACGCGCTTGAACTTGGCCGAGTCGGCCTGCCCGCCGTCGCGCTCGATGACCAGGAAGCGGTGGGCGTCCAGGGCGATCGCGTCACCGATGGCGTTGTCGGGCGACGCCAGACGGTAGACCCAGCGCTTGCCGGTGTAGCGGCTCGTCCGCAGGTCGAACTCGCTCATGCGCAGGTCGCCGGGCGTGCCGTCGGCCACCCAGCCTTCGAGCAGCGGGTAGAGGTGACGGCCGTCGACCCCGCGGGCCATGCCCTCGAAGCCCTTGCTGCTGGGCAGGTTGGGGGCCGCGCCGTTCAGATACGGGTTCTCCGGCGCCTGGACGCCCTTGAGCGGGATGGGGGCCTGGAGGAGGCGGCCCTTCGACGAGAAGTGCAGCAGGAACGGGCCGAACTCGTCACCGGTCCAGTACGTGCCGTCGGAGGCCCGGACGATGGACTCGACATCGAAGTCGGCGCCCGTCAGCACCCGGTCGGCGCGCGTGAGCGCGAACGGCACATGACGGTAGGGGTCGCTCAGGTTGAAGCCGCCGAGCACCTTGACCTTGCCGGTGCGGGTGTCCGGCTTGATGTGGTGGACACGGAGCAGGAAGTCGGCGCTGTTGGCCTTGTTGCCGAAACCGTTGTCGGACAGCACGTCGTAGGTGCCGTCGTGACGGTTGAGGATGCCGCTGAATCCCTGGACCGGCTGGCCCGGGAACGGCGCGGCGATGCCGTTGACGGGCGCCGGGTCGAGGGCCGTGCCGGAGACCGGGCTGCCCGGTACATAGGTCTCGACCGGGAGGGAGGCGAATCCGGTCAGGGTGGCCCGGCCGAACTCGGCGGGACGGTGGTGGTGGTCGCGGTCGGCCACCGCGGGCGAGGCGAGACCGACGGTCAGCGCGGCGGCACTCAGCATGATCAAGAGCTTGTTCATGACACGGACGGTAGGGACAGCGCATGACGTACACGCCAACAGCGGGCTACCCACGCACGAGCGGCAGACGGCCCGCCGGCCGGCCGCCGCTCGTGTCCGTACCGTCCACACCGTCCGGACGGGCGGATGATTCAGGAAAGGTACGAGTTACGGGTGTACGTCAGGTTGAACGTCCCGGTGTTCTTGAAGTACTTGCTGATCAGATAGGCCGGGTCGCCCGCGATGGAACCGGCCTGGAGGTCGCTGCCGTCGTTCGAGTCGTCCCAGGCCCAGGGGGTGTGCGCGGCGTTGTCCGTGCCGTTGTCACCGGCGAAGGTGCCCCAGGAGGCGTACGGGGGCTTCGAGTCGCGGCGCTCCCAGAGGCCGCCGGAGGAGAAGATGTCCACCAGCTCGTAGGACGCGGCACGGTCGTTGCCGCCCGTGGGCACCGTACCGGCGCCGCGGCTGGGGCGGTAGACGATGCCGTCGCCCCCGGGGAAGCTGCCGCCGCTCCAGTTGTACATCCCGTGGCCCTTGGCCTCCTGGAAGACCGTGGGGTGCTGGGCGCCGTCATGGGTCTCCATGAGCAGGGTGCCGTCGATGTTCTCGCGGTTGCCCTGGAACGGGCTGCCCGCCGGGATGTACGAGTAGTAGTTGTTGTGCGCCTGGGTCACGGCAGCCTGGAGAGTGCCGTAGGTGCTGCCGTCCTTGACGACGACCTCCAGGACACCCTCCATGTCGTTCTCGTGCGAGGACAGCTTCCAGTCACGCGGGTGGTAGAACGCGTAGGTGATGTACCAGTGGGTCGAGGTCTCGACCACGGAGTAGTACGCCGTGCCGGTCAGCCGTGCGGCGTTGGCGTCGAGGTTCTCCCAGTTGTTGAGGGTGTTCCAGTCCCCGTCGTAGTCGACGCGCGAGAGATAGTCGGCGGTGTAGGAGGACGACGCGCTGTCCTGGTAGTGGACCGGGGCCCAGCGATAGGCGAGATCGGCGTCGCTGGGTCCGGCGGCCTGCGCCTGGACGGGCACGGCGAGGAGTCCCACGGAGAGCAGGAGGGTGACAAAGGCGGCACGGGCGGATCGCCGGAGTTTCACGGGGTTCTCCAGAGGTCGGGCCCGGTCGTCGAACGACCGGGGGCAGTCCGGTGTGCGAACGGTCGCCACTTTCCGGTCGCCGGATGACGCCCACCCCGCCACCGCCATGACGTGGACATGAAAAGTATCGGGCCGCTGGACGCGCGTCGACCCCGCCTCGACCGTGCCTCGACCCCGCTTCGGCACGGCGCACAGGCCCACCGGGCCCACCCCGTCGCCACCATGACCCGCGGTCAGCGATCCCGGCGGGTGTGTCGCACCACGAAAGCCGCCCGAACCCCCGGCCCCCGCCCCGGCCCCCGGACCGTCCTCAGACCGGGCCTACTCCGTCGCCGCCTCGATCAGCCGTGTCTGCGCCCTGCGCAGATGCGTACGCATACGGGCGGCGGCCGTCTCGTCGTCGTTCTCGCTGAGCGCCTCCAAGACGCGTTCGTGCTCACGGCAGGTCTCCTCCGCCCAGCCCTCACGGAACGAGAGCCGGTACTGATGCGCGTGCGCGTGCAGCCGCTCCAGCGTCAGACGGAGAAACGCGTTACCGCTCAGAGCGGCGATCCGGTCATGGAAGACGGAGTCGTGGTGCAGATACAGCAGCAGCGTCGAGCGGCTTCTGAAGTCCCGTGCGGTCTCCCTCATCTCCGCGAGCTGGTCCGCGAGTTGCCGCAGATCGGAGTCGGTCACCTGGAGGGCGGCCGCCGAAGCCGCCGCCGGTTCGAGCAGCAGCCGTACCTCGAACAGCTCGCGCAGACTGCGGCTGCTGAGCAGTGTCGCGGCCGTGTAGCCGGCCAGCGAACGTTTCACCACCAGACCCTCCGCCTCCAGTCGCGCGAGCGCCTCGCGCAGCGGGGTCGGTGAGATCGTCAACTCCTGGGCGAGCGTATTGATGTTCAGCTTCGACCCGGGCTCGATGTCGTGGTCGACGAGCCGCTGACGGATCGTGTCATAGGCGGTGTCCGCGAGCGCCTGTCGTCGAGGCGTGCCTGCCATCGTGCCGCTCCCGCTCCCGTTCCTGTTCCGGACCGATTCCCGATGCCGTGATCCGTCGATTCTATTTTTTCCGGCTCTTTCCCTGGTCCGAGGTACCCGGCACGGTTTCCGCCCGCCCTCGTCCCCCGCAGAGTCGAACCCACCCCGGCCCTCCCGTCAAGACCCCTTGCGAGCTGCATCTATATCGATGGAGTCCGCTTCGTGACACACGACGTCCGGTCTCGATCCGGTAACGGGCGGTACGAGTCTTGACTGCGTCATGATGCTGGCTACTCTTCTGAAAAGTATACGAAACAAGGGTGTTCGCCGGACCCGACCGGGGCCTGCGGAGCGACACACACCCATGCCGGGCGGCACGGCGGGCGGGCGCGGACGGGGTGCCCGGTGGCCTGCCTCCCGCCCGGACTCCCGGTCCCATGGAACGTCTCACCCTCATGGAACATCTCACCCCGCCCCCTCCGCGGGCGGGTTTTCAGGACCAGGTAATTCGCTCGACGGCTCGCGGCGCGGCCGGTCTCCGGACGTCCCGCGTGAAGCATCAAGGAGGATGACATGAAGCGTGGACCTGCCCTCATGACGGCGGCCACCGGTCTGGCCGGTGCCCTGGCGCTGACCGGCTGCTCCACCAGCGCCACGTCGGCGGGCGGTGGCAGCGGCGGCGGCCTGACGTTCATGACCTTCGAGACTCCGGCGCTCACCGCCACCTTCTGGGACACCTCCATCGCGGAGGCGCAGAAGGAAGTCCCGGACACCAAGATCAAGAAGATC
This sequence comes from Streptomyces sp. NBC_00872, assembly GCF_045161915.1. Classification (NCBI taxonomy): domain Bacteria; kingdom Bacillati; phylum Actinomycetota; class Actinomycetes; order Kitasatosporales; family Streptomycetaceae; genus Streptomyces; species Streptomyces sp. NBC_00872. The sequence goes on from NZ_CP108806.1 coordinate 1,274,307, forward strand.
GTCTCGCCGGACGCGGACCGTACGGCCTACGCCAAGCAGCTCCAGGCGTCCGGACAGTTCCCCGACATCCTCTCCTCCATCAACCCCAAGGACTTCACCGCGGCCGGGCTGCTGAAGCCGTTCGACCAGAAGTGGCTGGACGACAACTTCACCGACCCCAACGGCAACGCCATCGACGGCAAGTCCTACATACCGCCCACCAACTCCCAGGTCATCCCGATGATCTTCTACAACAAGAAGATCTTCGCGGCGAACGGCCTCCAGCCCCCGACGACCTGGGACGAGTTCGTCGATGTCGTCACCACGCTCAAGAAGGCCGGTGTCACCCCGGTCGAGATGGCGGGCGGCGAGCCCTGGTCTGCGGCGATCCCGCTGTCGGGCATCATCACCGCCGATGTGCTGGGCGCGGACCCCGAGTGGATCCAGAAGCGGTACAAGAACGAGGTCAAGTTCACCGATCCCGGGATGACGGCCGCGGTCGGCAAGTACCGTCAGCTCGTGGACGCCGGCGCCTTCGACAAGGGCGCCCTGAGCGTGAGCTACGCGGACGCCAACAAGCAGTTCCTGGACGGCGAGAGCGCCATGTATCCGATGGGAAGCTGGTTCATCGGCCAGATCCCCGCCGCGGCGGCGAAGGACTACGGCACGTTCCTGCTGCCGAGCGCGACCGGCGAGGCGATCGTCCCGTTCAACACCGGTGGTACGACCGCGGTCAGCGCGAAGTCGTCGAACGTCGGCGACGCCGCCAAGTTCGCCCAGGCGTGGTCGCTGTCGAAGGCCAATCTCAAGACGCTCATCGAGACCGACGGCGCCTTCCCCATGCTGAAGAACGTCCCCTTCGAGGAGTTCGGAGCGAAGGTGACCCCGGTCTACACCGACGGCTTCAAGCTGGTGACCGAGGACAACACCAAGGTCAGCGCCTTCGGCCAGGTCAACAACGACGACGCGCTGCCGCCCGGTGTGGTCGAGCAGTTCAACTCCCTGGCGCAGAAGCTGTTCACCAGCTCCGACGTCAAGGGTGAGCTGGCCTCGTTCGACGCCGGCTGGGACAAGGCCGCCAAGTAGCCGGCGCCCGTCGGGAGTGACGGGCGGGGTCGCGGTCCGGGCAGCTTTGACATCGTTGTCATATGCATTCCGGCCCTCCGCCGCCGTACGGCCCTGACTCCGTACGGCATCGGAACCCGCGGCCCCGCCTCCCGCCCCCGGGGCAGAAAGGATCACGCTGTGCCCTCACGATCTCTACGAACAGGCCGAAGCCTCGGGCTGGCGCCCGTCGCGTGGATCGCGGTCATCCTGTACGGGATGTTCCTTCTGTACCCGCTGGTGCAGAGCCTTTTCCTCAGTTTCACGGACAAGAATCCCCTTCAGGCCGGCAGTTCCTTCGTCGGACTCGCCAACTACCGCGAACTGCTGTCGGACGACCGGCTCATGTCGAGCCTCCTGTTCACGATGATCGTGGTCGTGGCGGTCACGGTCATCGCCAACGCGGTGGGCCTGCTTCTCGCGATCGTCCTCAACCGCTCCTCCGCCAACTACCGGGTGATGCGGACCCTGATCTTCATCCCGCAGGTGCTGTCCGGGGTCATCGTCGGATTCATCTGGCGCAGCATCCTCACCCAGAACGGCCTGCTCAACAGCGCGCTCGCCCAGGTGGGGCTGATCGATGAACCCGTCGCCTGGCTCGGTGACTCACAACTGGCCGTGGTGTCGGTCTGCGCGGTCGTCAGCTGGATCACCATCGCGTTCGCCACCGTCGTCTACACCGCCTCGCTCCAGTCCGTACCGCAGGAGCTGTACGAGGCGGCCCGGATGGACGGCGCCGGTGTCCTCGGCCGCTTCCGGCATGTCACCCTGCCCATGATCGCGCCCGGTACGACGATCAGTGTCGTCCTGTGTCTGATCACCACACTGAAGCTCTATGACGTGGTCGCCGTCCTCACCGGCGGCGGCCCGGCGGAGTCGACCCAGTCGACCGCCTTCTATCTGATCTCCGTGGCCTTCACCGACAACCGGTTCGGCTACGCCTCGTCCATCGCCATGTTCCTGCTGGCTCTGACCGCCGTGGTCTCGTACGGCGTCACCACACTGCTCCGCCGAAGGGAGACGAACCTGTGAGCGCTCCCACCACACGGCCCGTCAGGACCGGGAAGCCCAACGGGACCGCGGCCTCCGCCGGGTCCGCGCCGTCGACCGGGCCGGCCGGCTCCGTCCGGGCCCCGGGGTCCCGGCTGCGCGGCAGGACGCATCTCGCCGGCGCCTGGCTGATCACACTGGCGTTCATCCTGCCCGTGTACGTCGCCTTCGTCAGCGCGTTCAAGAAGCAGGACCAGATCGTCTCGAATCCGGCCGCCCCGCCGATTCCGTTCACCTTCGACAACATCGTCAACGCGCTGAGCCGGCCGGACAACCTGGTCCAGGCGGGGCTGCTCAACTCGATCATGGTGACCACGGCGACGCTGGTCATTCTCGTCCCGCTCAGCTCCATGCTCGCCTTCTACATCTCCGAGCGCTCGCCCCGGATCAGGGGCGCCCTGCTCGCCGTGTTCGCGCTCGGGCTGATGGTGCCCCCGCAGGTGGTGCTGCTGCCGATCGTGACGCTGCTGCGCTCGATCGGTCTCGCCAACTCGTACGCGGGTCTGATCCTGTCCAACGTGGGCGGCGGCTATCTCTCGTTCGCCGTGTTCGTCTACGTCGGATTCCTGCGCACGATCCCCCGCGAGGTCATCGAGGCCGCGCGGATGGACGGCGCGGGCGATCTGCGGCTGTGGTGGCGCATCGTCTTCCCCGTCGTACGCCCGGCCACCGCGACCGTGGCGATCTTCCTGGGCCTGTGGGTGTGGAACGACTTCCTCAACCCGCAGTTCATCCTCGGCCCGCTCCAGGGCCAGACGATCACCACCGGCATCTATGTCTCGCTCGGTGCCTATTCGACCGACTACAGCCAGCTCTTCGGGATCATGTTCCTCGCCGCTGTCATCCCCGTCGTGGGATATCTCGTCAGCCAGCGCGAGTTCATCCACGGACTCATGTCAGGAGCGTCCAAGTGAACCGGCCGACCGACGGCGTCCCCGCCCTGGACGAGCTCGCGGGCGGATGGACCGAGCGCGCCGAGCTGAACCATCTGCCGTCCCTGCGCAACCAGTGGGGCCAGGGCCATGTCAACGGCGATCTCACCTCGCTGTCCTGGCTCGCCTTTCCGCCGTACAGCGGTGGTTACCACACCGGAGCGCTGCGGATCGACGGTTCCGTACCGCTCGCCGAGCGGCTGCGCTGGGCCCCCTGGGGTGTCCGGCGCGCGGCGGAGGCCGGCGCGCTGACGGTCACCACCGAGGTCCGGATGGGGTACGAGCGGAGCCGGCTGCTGTGGCGGCTCGCGCTGCGCAACACCACGTCCGGACCCGTGACGGCGGCGGTGGAGCAGGAGTTGCTGGCTCCCTTCGCCCACTCCGAGGTGGACTGGGGCTGGCTCTACGGCAGTCCGTGGAACGACGGGCATCACCACGACTACTTCACCACCGAGCGGATCCGCGACGAGGCCGTCGCCGACCGGCCCCGCCAGGTGCAGTTCCTGCCGATCGGGGAGCGCTGGATACGGCTCGGCAGCCCCCGTGTCCCCGGTATCCAGCGGGACGAGGACTCCGAGCCGATGCTGCTGGAGTCGGAGCTGCCCGACCACTCGACGCCGGACTCGGGGCGGGTACGGGCGCCGGGGGCGGCCTGCCTGGTCAGGGAGGTCGCCGTACGCCGCGCCGGCACGGGCGGGACGGAACCGGTCGGGGGCGCGGAAAAGCACACCGGCGAAGACACCGCGGAGTACGAGGTGCGTCCCGACACCGATCTGCGGATCGGCACGGTGGGGCTCGGCAACGGCGATGTCCTCCTGTTCTCCGTACGCGCGGACACACCCGGGCAGACCGGGGTGATCATCACCCATGGCAACCACCCCGACTCGCTCCAGGTCTCCCTGGAGAACGGGTGTCTCGCCCTGCGGATCGCGGGCGAGCGTCTTGTCGCGCCGGAGCCGCTGGCCCCCGGCAGCTGGCACGGTGTGGCGGTCCTGGTCGCCGACACCGGCGCCGAACTGCTGCTGGACGACGCGCCCCTGCTGACGACCGCCGCCTGGTGGGAGGGACAGCGGTGGACCGCCACGGCCGACGGCGGCACGGTCTCGATCGCCGATTCCCGGTCGCCCGCGCGCAGTGCGTACGCCTTCTCGGTCCCGCCCGGTTCCATCGGCACGGCGGGGGCGCGCGGCACCGCCCGCTGGGACATCACACTCCAGCCCGGCGAGGAGACCGTACTGGGCGTGGTGCTGGAGATCGGGGACTCGGCCGGGGCCGTGGCACGCGACGCGGCGCGGGCCGCCGCCTCCTTCACGGCGGAGTTCGACGCCGTGGCCGAGCGCTGGCGCCGGACCTGGGACAGCGCGTTCGAGCCGGGCAACACCGAGTTCTCCGGTCATCTGCCGACCCTGCGGACCGAGGACGCGGACCTCGCCCGTACGTACTATCTGGGCGCGCTGCTCGCCGTCTATCTGCGCAACACCAAGGTCAGTCCGGTCGGTCCGGTGTTCCTGACCGGCGGGCCGCGCCTGGGCGCCACCACCACCTTCTTCTGGGACATCTCGGAGTGGGCCAGGACGGCGGCCCTGCTCGAACCCGACGGTCTGCGCCGCTGGATCCTCGCGGCGCTGGCTCAGCCGTACGAGCGCTGCCACTCCTTCGACACCCGCAATCTGCTGCCGGTCGGCAACCACTACTCGGCCAACGACCACTCGCTCTTCAGGACCGTGAAGGCGTATGTGGGGGTGACCGGCGATCTCGGGCTGCTCGACGAGAGCGCGGGCGGACGCCGTGTGCTCCAGCATCTGCGGGAGATGGCGTTCCGCCCGAACACACTGCGGGCCACGTTCGGCGGGGGTGTGCTGGCCGACTTCGGCCGGGACGCCTGGGAACTGCTGGAGTGCGTGCCGAACTACCGCGACGCGGTCGTCTCGCTGAACGCCGGTTATGTCGGCATGCTGCGCTCCCTGGCCGCGCTGCTGCGCGCGCTCGGTGACGGGCACGAGGAGGAGGCCGGGGTGGCCGAGGCCGAGGCGGCCGAGCTCTCCGCCGCCGTGCTCGGCCAGTACGCGGGCGACGGCCGGTGGATGATCTCCCATCCGGAGGGCGACGAGGTCATCGGCCACTGTCTGGACTTCGAGCTCGTCGCCGCCGACATGGGCGAGGACCTGTCGGCGGACCAGCGTGCGGAGATGGTCCGCTTCGTCACCGAACATCTTCTGGACGGCGACTGGATGCGCGCCCTCGACCCCGGGGACCTGATCGCGCCGCTCTCGGACCGGCCCGACCACGGCGCCGCCGGCGCCTTCGCGGCCTGGCCAGGAGCCACCTCGTTCGGACTGTGCCGGCTCGGGCGTCCCGATATCGCGGCGGGGGTACTGCGCCGCGCGCACCGCGCCACTTCCGGCGGGCTGTGGGGGCAGGCCATGGAGGTCGCCGCGGACGGCGGCTACCGCGTCGCGGGCCGGGGCGTGGCGAACCGGGACAGCAACGCCGCCGTCGCCGTGACGGAGGCCGTCCTCGCCGGGCTCTTCGGTATCGAGGCCGGGATCGAGTCCCTGAGCAAGGACATCGGGACGACCAGTACCCCGTACGGACGGCTGGAGAACGTCCGGGCCATCGGCTTCGGCCTGCCCAGATCACCGAGGTAGGCCGTCGCGGGCCGGGCGGGACTCTCGCGACACGTCCCGGCCGGTCCCGGAGGAACAGTGCGGCCGTGCGTGGGAACGCACGGCCGCACCGCACGGAAACACCTGTACCGCCCTCTCGCACCATCCCGACTCACAGGACCCCGACTCGAAGGAGAGCCGCAATGGGGCAGGAGAGTACGACGCGGAGAGTGATCCGCGGATTCGGACGACCACGCGGGTACGCGGTGGCGGTGGCCCTGGCCGTCGCCGTACCGCTCGCGATTCCCGGCAGCGCGGTGGCCGGGAACGCCGCGGGCGCCGGGAACGAGTCCGTACGGGCCCTGGCGGCGGGACCGCCGACGCCCGCCCAGCAGTGGGACACCCTGAGGGCCAAGCTGGCCGGTATCAAGGGTGTCTGGACCGACCAGGCCTACTCGGGTTCGATCTCGAACTCGATGCCCAACACCGCCCTGCTCGGGAACGGTGACGTCGGAGTGACCTCCGGCGGCAGCACGGGCGTCAAGACGTTCTATGTCTCCAAGGGGGACTTCTGGAACGCCAACCCGAGCCCGAAGCCGGCCCCCATCGGCGGTGTGACCATCACCGGCACCACCGCGCAGACCGGCACCAACCTCGCCATCGGCGCACGGGCGACCGCCAGCAGCACGGAAGGTTCCTTCACGCCCGACCGGGCGGTCAACGGCCAGTGGAGCAGCGGGTACGAGGGCTGGGTCTCCCAGATCGGCAAGCCGCAGTGGATCACCCTCGACCTCGGCTCCGTCAAGACCGTGGCCCGCTATGTCATACGGAACGACAACGCAGCGCGCCCCGGCAACGCCGCCTTCAACACCAAGAACATGGCGTTCCAGACCAGCGCGGACGGCACCAACTGGAACAGTGCCGACACGGTGCAGAACAACACCGCCGATGTCATCGACCGGTCCATCACGGCCGTACAGACCCGGTACATCAGGGTCAACGTCACCGAGCCGACGCAGAGCACGACCCCCGACTCGACACAGAACCCCCGGGCGCGGATCGGCCAGATCGAGCTGTACGCGCAGAGCGGCGGCGGCACTCCCCCGCCGGCGGCGCCCTTCCGCGAGGAACAGAACATCGTCGACGGCACGATCGCGACAACGATGTCACTGTCCAACGCCCCCGTGTCGATGAAGACCTGGCTGGCCGCCGACAAGAACGTACTGGTCACCTCCGTCACCTCGACCGGCAGCCAGCCGGTACAGCTCCAGGCGTCGACCTACGCGGGTGCCACCACGCCCAACTCCGCCTACAGCAACTCCGCGGGGGTGGACGGCCAGGTGATGTGGGCCGAGCGCGCCACCGCCTCCGGCAGCAGGTGGGTGTCGCGCGGGGCACTGGCGACCACGGTCCTCGGCGCGTCCGCCATGCAGACACCGACCGTCTCGGGCGCCACCGCGAAGACCGTCTTCACCCTTCCCGCGGGCGCGACCGTACGTGTCGTCACCCAGATCGGCGGCGGCGGACAGAACCCGTCGGCGCCGCACAACGACGCGGTGACACAGGTGCGCACCCAGACCACGGCCTCGCTGGCGACGCTGGACACCCAGCGCGCCGACTGGTGGAAGAACTACTGGATGCGGTCGGCCGTCGAACTGGGCGACGCCGTACTGGAGAAGTTCTACTACGCGGCGCAGTACTTCATCGGGGCGTCCAGCCGGGCCGGGAAGACCGCCCCCGCCCTCTACGGGATCTGGACCACCACGGACTCCCCGCAGTTCAGCGGTGACTACCATCTCAACTACAACGCGCAGGCGCCGTTCTACGGTGTCTACTCCAGCAACCGCCCGGAACTCTCCCTGCCGTTCCACGAGACGATCCTCGCGTATGTCCCCGAGGCGCAGCGCCGGGCCAGGCAGGATCTGACCCGGGTGAAGTCCGACTACATCAGCGGGCGCTTCCCGAGCGGCGGTGTGCCGGCCGGTGTGCTCTTCCCCGTGGGGATCGGCCCGTACGGTACGACCACCGACGACCAGTACCACCAGCAGGTCTCCAACTCCCTCTTCTCCGCCTCCCAGTTCATCTCCTACTACGAATACACGCAGGACACCGAGTTCCTCAGGACCAAGGCGTATCCCTTCCTCGGCCAGGTCGCGCAGTTCTTCGAGAGCTATCTCGAACGCGACTCCGCGGGCCGGTACTCGATGTGGAGCGGTCCGCACGAGGGCACCTGGGGCAAGAACTCCTCCGCCGACATCGGTCTGCTGAAGCAGGTGCTGTCCACCCTGATCGCGGGCAGCCAGAAGCTCGGTGTCGACGCGGACCGTCGTGCCACCTGGCAGAACATCCTCGACAATCTGCCGGCGCAGCCGACCACGGTGTTCAACGGGAAGACGGTGTACTCACTGGTGAGCCCCGGCACCATGCAGGGGTCCGACACCCGGGACATCCGCCCCGGTGACAACACCATCAACCTCGAATTCGTCCAGCCGGCCGACCAGCTCGGGATCAACTCGGACCCGGCGAAGCTGCGGATCGGTGTGGACACCCTCGACGCCATGAACTCCTGGGGCCAGAACAACAGCTTCCCCAAGGTGTTCAACCAGGCGGCCCGGGTGGGATATCCGGCGCAGTCGCTCATCGACAAGTTCAAGCAGGTGATCAACTCGCACCTGGCGCCGAATCTGCGGATCGCCGACCCGTACCACGGCATCGAGAAGTCCGGGGCGACCGAGGCGGTCAACAGCATGCTCGTCCAGAGCGACCAGGGGATCATCACCCTGTTCCCGGTCTGGCCGGCGGGCAAGAACGCGAGCTTCTGGCAGCTCCGCCAGAAGGGGGCGTTCGTGGTGTCCAGTGCGAAGGAGAGCGACCGCGTCAGCTATGTCGAGGTCACCAGCAAGGCCGGTGGCACACTGCGGCTGAAGAACCCGTGGTCCACGGGCGCCTTCACCGTGACCGACGCCGGTGGCGCGGCGGTGCCGTTCACCACCGCGAACGGGGTGATCTCCGTCCAGACGGCGGTGGACAGGACGTACCGCATCGTCCCGGTCTGAGCCTGAGGCCCGAGCCTGAGATCTGACCACGCCGGTGTACCGCGGGACCGTACGGTTCCGCGGTACACCGGTTCCCGTGTCGGCGCCGGGGCCGGTTCGCCGGCGGCAGCCCGCCGACGGGTCCGGAACATACCGGCGCACACCCCGGCCCAGTGAGTTTGAAATTCCAACTAACCCCTCGCGCGGGAGCCCCGGGACACCGCCGGACCACCGGGCGCGCCGACTGAGACCATTCCAGGATGGCCAAGTTCGTACGCGACCGGTCCAGCGACGGAAATTTCGCCTAATGTGACGTTCTACCGGCCGGTGACCGCGTATCGATGGCGCTTTCCGCCCGCCGGCGTGCGCCTTTCCTCCCTCTTGGCGCATATTTCGCCCTCGGCCGGGAGCCCGGTCCGGCGCGAGGCCCGACAGGAGAACAGGGCGAACGCAAGACCCCCGGGTCCACCACATACCGCCATACGGAATTCTCGCGCGACCTATTCCGTATAGGGCACACCATCTCTATGGTTCAGGACACCCGGACAGGAGCTCTCTCAGCGGCTCCACCGGCCACGGCGGGCATCGCCCGTTCCGGCCACAAGGAGGGCAGCACCATCTATATCGACGTCCACGGGCATGTCACCGCCCCTGACAAGCTCTACGCGTACAAAGCCGGACTCCTCTCCCATCGCGGCGCTCACGGGCGCGGGCGGTCGGGAGTGACCGAGCAGCATGTCGTGGAGGCGCTCAACGCGCCGCATCCGAGTTTCGGCAAGATCTCGCATCTGCGGCATCTCGACGAGGCGGGGGTCGACATCCAGTTCATCTCGCCGCGGCCGTTCCAGATGATGCACAGCGAGAGCCCGGCCAAGCTCGTCGAGTGGTTCACCGAGGAGACCAACGACGTCATCGCGATGTGCTGCGCGGCGGACAGCCGCTTCCGCGGTGTCGCGGGGATGCCGCAGTCGATGGAGCTCGATCCGGCCGCGTGGACCCGGGAGCTGCGGCGCTGTGTCAATGACCTGGGCTTCGTCGGCGCGACCCTGAACACCGACCCCTACGAGGGGCTGCGGCAGCCGCCGGCCATCGGGGACCGCTTCTGGTACCCGGTGTGGGAGGCGCTCTGCGAACTCGACGTCCCCGCCATCATCCACTCGGCGGCCTGCCGTCCTCCGGCCAGGGAGAGCTACTCGCTCCACTTCGTCCAGGAGGAGACCCTGGCGGTGGCCGGACTGCTCCAGTCCACCGTCCTCGACGACTTCCCCGAGCTGAAGATCGTCGTGTCGCACGGCGGCGGGGCCGTCCCGTACCAGAAGGGCCGCTTCTACCCGGCGGCCCTGCGGGCGGGCACCACCTTCGAGGAGCGCCTGCGCCGCCTCCACTACGACACCTGCCTCTATACACGTGACTCGATCGAATTCCTGCTGCGCACCGTCGGTGTCGACCGCTGTCTGTTCGGTACGGAGAAGCCGGGCACCGGCTCGGTGAAGGACCCGGAGACCGGCCGCTGGATCGATGACATCCATCTGCTCATCGAGGACATCGACTGGCTGACCGACGACGACAGGAAAGCGCTGTTCGAGACGAACGCCGTCGAGCTGTTCCGTCTGGAGGTGTGAAGAAGCGTGAGCGATCTCGTACTGGGCGTGGGTACCTCCCACGGCCCCCTGCTGAACACACCGCCGGAGGACTGGGGGCAGCGGGCGAAGGCGGACCGCGCCAACAAGGCACTGGTCTACCGCGGTGTGGAGTATCCGTACGACGACCTGCTGGCACTGCGCGCACCGGGGTTCGCGGCCGAATGCGAGCTGGAGACACGCCGCCGGCGCCACAGCGCCTGCCGTGCGGACATCGAGGAGCTGGGCCGGCGGATCGAGGCGGCCGCGCTGGATGTCCTGGTGGTCGTGAGCAGCGACCACAAGGAGGTGTTCGGCGATGAACTGCTGCCGCAGTTCGCCTTCTACTGGGGCGACACCATGCGCCACGAGCCCTTCACCCAGGAGCAGCTCGACGGTATGAAGCCGGGGCTGGCCATCGCCGAGGTCGCCAATGTGCCCGCCACGAGCACCGTGCGTCCCGGGCACTCCGCGCTGGCCCGGCATCTGATCGAGCGGACCTCGGCCTCGGGGTTCGACCCGGCCGCGTCCCGCGCGCTGCCGCCCGGTGAGTGGGGCAATTCGGGGATCCCGCACGGATGGGGCTTCATCTTCGAGCAGCTGCTCGGCGGTGACGCGATACCGCCGACCGTGCCGGTCTTCGTGAACACCTTCTGGGAGCCGAACCCGCCGTCCGCCGCCCGCTGTTTCGACTTCGGCGTCGCCCTGGGCGAGGCGATCCGAGCCTTCCCCGCTGCGCTGCGGGTGGGGATCGTCGCCTCCGGCGGGCTGAGTCACTTCGTCGTCGACGAGGAGCTCGACCGTGCCTTCATCGCCGCGCTGACCAGCCGGGACAGTGACTATCTGCGCTCCCTGCCCGACGCGGTGCTGCGGTCGGGAACCTCGGAGATGCGCAACTGGATCGTGGTCGCGGGAGCGTTGCACTCCTCCTCGCTCGGCGCCGAACTGGTCGGCTACGAGCCGTGCTACCGGGCCGAGGCGGGCACCGGCTGCGCGATGGCGTTCATGACCTGGCAGGACGCCACGGCCGCACGGCCCGACTCCGGTAAGGACGCGGAATGACGACGGAGAACGAGGCGCGGACGACCGCCCCGGCCGCCACCGCGGTGGAACGGCTGCGGGCGCTGGACTCCTGTGCCGTCTCGGACGCCCTGGACGCCTACGGCCTGTCCACGGTGACACTCGGACCCGTGCCGGTCTGGCCGGTCCGGCATGTCGTCGCGGGGCGCGTGCGTACCGTCACGGTGGGACCGCGCGATTCCGGCAGGCCGGCGGACCATGTCGCCGCCGCCGCCGTGGACATCTCAGGACCGGACGATGTGCTGGTCATCGCCAACGACGGACGTCTGGACGTGTCCTGCTGGGGCGGGATACTCAGCCGCGCCGCGCTCGCCCGGGGCATCGCGGGAGTGGTGGTCGACGGCGCCTGCCGCGACGCCGCCGAGAGCGCCGAACTCGGTCTGCCGGTCTTCGCACGGGCCGTGGTGCCCGTCAGCGCGCGCGGACGTGTCGTCCAGTACGCGATGGACGAGCCGGTCCGGTTCGGTGACATCACCGTGGAGCCGGGCGACCACGTCATCGCCGACGGCAACGGTGTCGCCTTCGTACCCGGGGCCTATGTCCAGCGCGTCATCGGCTTCGCCGAGCGGATCGTCGCCCGCGAGGCGGCCATGGCCGACGCGGTCGCCCAGGGGCGGCCGGTCACCGAGGTCATGCACGACAGTCAGTTCCCCACGACCGAGGAGTACGGCGCGTGAGCGACCAAACCGCCGCCCGTGAGCCGGCCTCGGCCGACGGCACGGCGCATCCCCTCTACGGCTACTCGACCGCGACGATCGCCGACGCGCTCGACCGCGTCGGCAGGGAGGGCTGTCTGCTCGGCATCGGCCCGCTGTTCGACGGCGCGCGGATCTTCGGGCGGGCCTACACCGTCTCGTACACCACGGCCGGGCACCCGGCCGGCACGGTGGGCGACTATCTGGACGACATGCGGCCCGGCGATGTGGCGGTGCTCGACAACGGCGGCCGTACCGACTGCACGGTGTGGGGCGACATCCTCACCGCCATGGCGAACGACCGCGGTATCGCGGGCACCGTGATCGACGGGGTCTGCCGCGATGTGCGGCGGGCGCTCGACGTGGGGTATCCGCTGTTCACCCGCGGCCGGTACATGCGCACCGGCAAGGACCGGGTCGAGGTCCGGGACGTCCAGTGCCCGGTGAGCGTCGGCGGGGTCCGGATCGCGGCCCGTCAGCTCGTCATCGCCGACGCCGACGGCGCGGTCACCGTACCGCCCGATGTGGAGGACGACGTGGCGGACATCTGCCACACCATCCATGAACGCGAGTCGCGCATCGTCGACGACATACTCGCGGGCCGCTCCCTGGCCGAGGCGCGAGCCGCCCACGGCTATCACCTGCTGCAGAGGAACCAGGCATGACGACCGCCCCGTCCGATCTCACGGACACCGCCGTCTTCCTACGGCTGGGAACCGCCACCTTGTACGAGGCGTCGAAGCTGGACTGCTTCCTCCCGCCGCGTATCCGGCCGGTCTGGCCGGGCGCCGCCGTGGTCGGCCGGGCGCTGCCCGTGACCACCGCGGCCGCCGACAACCTGCCACTGCACATCGCGCTCGAACACGCCTCGCCGGGCGATGTCCTGGTGGTCGACGGACAGCGCGAGGCCTGCGGTTACTGGGGCGAGGTGCTCACGGCGGCGGCGCAGGCGCGCGGGGTGCTGGGGCTGGTGATCGACGGCGGTGTGCGGGACGTGGACCAGTTGCGCGAGCGTGGTTTTCCGGTCTTCAGCTCCTCGGTCGCGGTGCGTACGACGGTCAAGGACGACACGGGCACCGTCGGTGATCCCATCACCCTGGGCACCGCCACTGTCAGCCGCGGGGATCTCGTCGTGGCCGACACCGACGGCGTCGTGGTGATTCCACAGGCGTCGGTGGCATCGGTACTGGAGCGCGGCCGGGCGCGCGAGGCCGCCGAGGCCGGCTATATGAGCCGGATCGCCGGGGGCGAACTCACCCTGGACATCTACGGTTTCCGACCGGCCGGCACGGACTGAGCCGCCATGAACGATCTGGATCTCCTCGCCACCCGGAACGTGCTGGTCGAGCAGGTTCGTCTGGAAGCCGCCGGTGTCGTCTCGCTGACCCTGGTCGATCCGGACGGCGACACACTGCCGCCATGGACACCGGGCGCGCATATCGATCTGCGCCTGCCCAGCGGCACGGTCCGTCAGTACTCGCTGTGCGGTCCGCCCGGCGATCCCCGCTCGTACACCGTCGCGGTGCTGCGTGAGGAGGACGGCCGCGGCGGGTCGGCGGAGGTGCATGACACCGCGCTGGTCGGACGGGTGCTGCAAGTCCGCGGACCGCGCAACCACTTCGCCCTCGTCGACGCGCCGCACTATCTCTTCCTCGCCGGCGGTATCGGTGTCACACCGATTCTGGCGATGGCCCGTCAGGCCGCCGCGGACGGCGCCTCATGGGAGCTGTACTACGGCGGACGCACCCGCGCCGGCATGGCGTTCACCGGGACGCTGTCGGCCATCGACACCGATCGCGTCCATATCGTGCCGCAGGACGAACAGGGCATGCTGCCGGTCGCCGCGCTCGTCGACGCCGCGCCCGCCGGTACCGCGGTCTACTGCTGCGGCCCGGAGGGCATGGTCCAGGCGGTCACCGAGGTCTGCGCGCGGGCCAGGCCCGGCGCACTGCATGTCGAACGCTTCGGCGCGCCTCCGGGCGGCGGCGCGGCGGACGCGCGAAGTCCGTCCCCCGGCGCGGGCCACTTCACCGTGGAACTGCGGCGCAGCGGTCTGACCCTGGACGTCCCGCCGGAGCGCACACTGCTCGACGTCGTCCGCGAGGTCGCCCCCGATGTGGCGTTCTCCTGCGAGGAGGGCTACTGCGGCTCGTGCGAGACGAAGGTGCTCGCCGGTGTGCCCGAGCACCACGACACCGTGCTCTCGGACGAGGAACGGGAACGCGGCGACACCATGATGATCTGCGTCGGCCGGTCGGCCTCGGAGCTGCTCACACTGGACCTTTGACGGTCCCTATTCCCTATCGAAGAACTTAGAGAACAACTATTTCTCTATGAGGTATTCCTGGTTAAGGTCGCGTGAACCAGGACTGATCCGAGGAGTGCAGGATGTCGATGAGGGCGACCACACCGGACCGCCTCGCGGGCCGGATCACAGGCCCGGCGGACCAGGCTTCCGGTGAGCCCGCCGTACAGCTCCAGCTGTCCGGTGTGACCAGGAAGTTCAACGACGTCGTCGCTGTCGACCAGATCGACCTCGACGTCAAGCAGGGCGAGATATTCGCCCTCCTCGGCCCGAGCGGCTGCGGGAAGAGCACATCGCTTCGGATGATCGCGGGCCTGGAGAAGATCGACCAGGGCTCGATCTCGATGCGTGACAGATCACTCGCCGACGCCGGCCGGGGAACCTTCCTGCCGTCGGAGAAGCGCAATATCGCGATGGTCTTTCAGTCCTACGCGATCTGGCCCCATATGACCGTCGCGCAGAACGTCGCCTTTCCGCTGCGTATGCGCCGGGTCAAGCGTGCCGAACGGCGCCGCAGGGTCGAGGAGATCCTGACGGTCACCGGTCTGGAGGCGCTGGCGGACCGGCCGGCCACCCTGCTGTCGGGCGGTCAGCAGCAGCGGGTGGCGCTCGCCCGCGCCCTTGTCTACACCCCCGACCTGCTGCTGCTCGACGAGCCGCTGTCGAATCTGGACGCGAAGCTGCGTATCCAGATGCGCCGCGAGATCCGCAGACTGAACCGGGAACTGGGCATCACGATGCTCTTCGTCACCCACGACCAGGACGAGGCACTGTCCCTGGCCGACCGTCTCGCGGTGATGAACAAGGGCAAGGTCGAGCAGATCGGCCGGCCCATGGACCTCTACGAGCGTCCCAAAACGGCGTTCGTACGTGACTTCCTCGGCCGGCTCATCGTCGTCGAGGGCGTGCTCACGGGAGACGGCCGGGTCCTGCTCGGCACCGGCGGCGAGCGGGCCGGTGAGATCCACGGCCCCGATGTGCCGCCGGAACTGGGCGACGGCGACCGGGTGGGTGTGTATCTCAGGCCCGAGGACGTCGACATCAGACCGGCCGGTCCCGACGGCCCCGCGCCGAACCAGGTGGCGGCCCGGGTGCTGTCCTCCGTCTACCTCGGCGACAGCTTCGAGTACGTACTCGACATCGCCGGATCCAATGTGCTGCTCAGCGCCCCGCGCCGGGTGGTGCACCAGCCCGGTGACACGGTTGTCGTCGAGGTCGACCCGCGACGCGCGATGGTGTGGCCGCTGTGACCGGCGTCCTGCCCCCGGTGGCCCCGGACGCCGTCGAGCCGCTCCCGGGTCCGGTGAGAAGACTGATCAGCGCGCGCCGCTCCAGCGGCTCCCGGGTGACCGGCGTCGTCGTACTGCTGCTGGTGGCCGCGGTCACCGTCGTCCCCATCACACTGCTCCTGCTGAACAGCCTCAATGTCGCGGATCCCGGTGATCCGGCGACCTACGGCCTGGACAACTGGCGGCAGGCCTTCGCCAACGGCGCGATGTGGGAGTCCGCCTGGAACACACTGCGTCTGGGTGTACCGAGAGTGCTGCTCGGCATGGTGATCGCCACGGTCGTCTCCTGGCTGATCGCGCGCACCGACATGCCCGGTGGCAAGGTCATCGAGGTGTTCCTGTGGTTCTCGTTCTTCATCCCCTCGCTGTCGATGACCCTGGGCTGGATCCTGCTGCTCGACCCCGCCAACGGTGTGGTCAACCAGGCGATCAGGATGGTGCCGGGGCTGGGTGACGTCACCCAGGGCCCACTGAACATCTACAGCTACTGGGGCATCATCTGGACCCATCTGACCGCCACCACCGTGCCCATCATGGTGATTCTGCTGGTGCCGGCGTTCCGCAGGATGAGCCGGTCGATGGAAGAGGCCGCGCAGATCTGCGGCGCCAGCCGGATGCGCACCCTGGTGAGTGTCACCGTCCCGATGATGCGTCCGGCCATCATCGCCGCCACCCTGCTCAGCTTCGTCTACTCGCTGAAGACCTTCGAGATCGAGCTGCTGCTCGGCACCCCGATCGGACTGAACGTCTACTCCACCCAGATCTACAACTGGCTCCAGTCGTCGCCTCCGCAGTTCGGCACCGCGACCGCGCTGGGCTCGGTGTTCATCCCGATCCTCATCATGCTGGCGATCATGCAGCGGTACGCCGTACGCAGCCGCAGTTACGTCACGGTCGGCGCGCACACCTACAACGACGAGCCGATCCGGCTGGGCCGGGTACGCCGCTGGGTGGCCGCCGGGCTGCTCTCGCTCTACGCGGTCATCACCGTGGTGCTCCCCATGGGCGCGATCGTCCTGGGCTCGTTCATGCGGCGGTTCGGGTTCTTCCAGCTGACCAATCCCTTCACCACGGAGCACTGGTCGGCGCTCTTCAACGACAACCTGTTCGCCTCCTCGGTGCGCAACACACTGATCATCGGTCTGATCGCCACCCTGGTCGGTGTGCTCGTCTACTTCGTGATCTCCTTCGTCATCGTCCGCAGCGAACTGCCCACCCGGGGCGGTATCGATGTGATGGCCTGGCTGCCGGCCGCCGTACCGGGCATGCTGCTGGGCCTCGGACTGCTCTGGGTCTATCTCGGCACCCCGCTGCGCACCGTGCTCTACGGCAATCTCTTCGGTCTGATCATCGCGCTGGTGATCAGCCATATGGCCACCGGCACCCAGCAGTTGAAGGCCGCGATCCTCCAGGTGAGCCCCGATCTGGACCGGGCGGCACGTATCTGCGGCGCCAGTCCGGTGCGCGCGTACACCTATATCCTCTTCCCTCTCCTCGGTCCGTCCGTGGCCGCGGCCGGAGTTCTCACCTTCCACTCCGCCGTGAGTGATGTGAGCACCGTCGTCCTGCTCAGCAGCAACGACTCCCGGCCACTGTCGATCCTCCTTCTCGAATACAGCACCAGCGGCGTACTCGAACAGGCCTCCGTGCTGGGCGTCCTCATCAGCGCGCTCACCGTCGGAGTGGCCCTGCTGTCCCGGGTGCTCAGTGGCGGCCGGCTGCGCAAGCCGCGGTCGGGACGCCGTCTCCGGGTGACCGGCGGTACCCCGCCGTCGCCCCTCTCCGCAACGAAAGCAGGTGCGTCATCAAAAGATTCATCGCTCACCACAACTGGAAGCTGATATGCGCGGGCGCCGCGGTGGCCCTCGTCGCGACAGCGTGCGGCGACGGCTCGTCCACCACGACGGCGGGCAGCGCCCCCGCTGATGTCAGCAGCAACTGCCCGGATCCCTCGGGCGCGCTCGTCGCCAAGGCGAAGAAGGAGGGCACGGTCGTGATGTCGGGCCCGCCCACCGACACCGTACGGCAGCAGCTGCCCAAGGCGTTCGAGCAGACCTACGGGATCAGCCTCGACTACATCGGCACCAGCGGCAAGGACAACGCGGCCCGGCTCCAGTCCGAGCGGCAGGCCGGGATCTACTCCCAGGACGTGTTCCTCGGCGGCGCCGACACCATGGCCAACACCTACCACGCGCAGAACTGGATCGCCCCGCTGACCGACGTGCTGCCCGCGTCGGAGCTGGACCCGAAGGGGTGGCGGGGCGGGACCGTCCCGTTCGTGGACGCGGACAAGAAGATCCTCAGCATCAGCCGGTACGTCAGCGTCCCCATCGTCATCAACACCGACCAGGTGAAGGCGGACGAGATCACCTCCTGGAAGGATCTGCTCGACCCGAAGTGGAAGGGCAAGATCGCCACCATCGACCCGCGGAGCCCCGGCGGCGCGATCTACAACGTGGGTATGTTCCAGGCGGCCGACGGGTACGGCGACGCGTTCGTCAAGCAGCTCTACAAGGACCAGAAGCCGGTCCTCATCACCGACTCCCGGCAGGGAACCGACGATCTCGCCAAGGGCAAGTACCCGATCGCCCTGGGGCTGGGCCAGCTCGACGTCGACACGGCGTCGGACGACGGGCTGCCGGTCAAGGTCGTCATGCCGGACCTGCTCCAGACCACCAGCGGCTTCGGCTTCCTGGCCGTCTCCGACAAGCCGCCGCACCCCGAGGCCGCCAAGGTGCTGGCCCAGTGGCTGGCCTGCCCGGACGGCAACAAGGCGTGGAACGACGCGTACGGAAGCATCAGCGCCCGCTCCGACGTCAAGCCGCCGGCCGAGCTGCCCGCCTGGCAGGTCCCGCAGGACGGTGTGGACTACTTCAACACCAACTCCTGGGAGTTCCTCACCAAGGGCGTGACGGACGCGACGGAACTGATCAAAAGCCTCATCGGTTCGAACTAGC
The DNA here is from genome assembly GCF_045161915.1 of Streptomyces sp. NBC_00872. Lineage (NCBI taxonomy): Bacteria > Bacillati > Actinomycetota > Actinomycetes > Kitasatosporales > Streptomycetaceae > Streptomyces > Streptomyces sp. NBC_00872. The sequence goes on from NZ_CP108806.1 coordinate 1,292,958, forward strand.
GCACAAGGAGACATCAGATGACCGTGGCCGAAACCGAGTTGCCCACGATCAAGCGCCCGACGGCCTATGAGCAGTGGCTGACCGATGAGGGACTCAAGGTCGTGGAAGGGCTGTTCATCGAAGACCTCCGCACCGTCGAGCTGGGCACCTGGGAGCGGCGTGGCTGCCGGGCGGCGGTCGCCCGGCTGGAAGGCACCGAGGACGTCAACGACGCCCACATCATCGAGATCGCTCCCGGCGGCGAGGTGGCGCCCGAGCGGCATCTCTACGAGGAGATCACCTATGTGGTCTCCGGCCGGGGCTCGACCACGGTGTGGAACTCGGCCGGGACACGGACGACGTTCGAGTGGAACGCGGGCAGTGTGTTCTCCGTACCGCTCAACGCCTACGCACAGCACTTCAACGGCAGCGGGTCGCAGCCGGCCCGTTTCTACACCGTGACCAGTGCGCCGCTGGTGATGCGGATGTTCCACAACCGCTCGTTCGTCTACGACTGCGACTTCGACTTCACCGACAGATTCGGGTCGGACAAGGACGACTTCAGCGGGACGGGCACGGCCTATCAGTCCCGGGTGTGGGAGAGCAGATTCATCCCCGACGCGGCGGCCATCGAGCTGAAGTCATGGGCCGCCCGCGGCGCGGGCGGCAGCAACGTCATGCTGGAGATCGCCGACAACAGCCTGTGCGGCCATGTCTCGGAGTTCCCGGTGGGTACGTACAAGAAGGCCCACCGGCACAACGCGGGCGCCCATGTGATCATCCTCGGCGGTACGGGCTTCTCGCTGCTGTGGCGCGAGGGCGAACCGGTACGGAAGGTCGACTGGCGGCAGGGCTCGATCGTGGTGCCGCCGGAGCGGTGGTTCCACCAGCACTTCAACACCGGTACCACGCCCGCCCGTTATCTCGCACTGCGCTGGGGCAGCAAGAAGTACCCACTGTTCAAGCAGTTCCTCATCGACCGCCCCACCACCGAGGGCGGCGACCAGATCGAGTACCAGGACGAGGACCCGTCGGTACGCGCCACATTCGAGGCCGAGCTCGCCGGGCACGGTGCGCAGAGCCGGATGGGCGAGGTCTACGACCGGGCCGCGCGGCGGCTCCAGGACCGGGCCGCCGGGCAGAGCGGCTGACAATGATCAGCCTTGAACGGAGTTTCGACGAGGACTTCTCCCCCGCGGCGGACACACCGACGCTGTCGGTCGACTTCTGGAGCTATCTCAACGCGCTCCAGGCACGGCTCGGCTGGTCCCCCGCCGAGGACAGGACCTGGGAGTACCTGGAGGAACTCGAACGCGACATCGAGCCGCTCATCGAGAGCCTCCCGGACGCGGACGCCACACCGTATCTGCGCCGGCTCGTCGACACCTGGGCAGCGCGGGGCACCGGGGAGCGCGACGACCTCCGGCGACGGGTCGCCGCCATGCTGCGGCAGGCACTGCGGAATCAAGAGGAGCATGACCATGATCAGTGAAGCCGAGAACGAATTTCTCACGCGCGTCGGTCCGGGTACCCCGGCGGGCGACCTGCTGCGGCGGTACTGGCAGCCCGTCGCCGTCACCGCCGATCTCTCCACGGACAAGCGGACCAAGCGGATCCGGGTGCTGGGCGAGGACCTGGTGCTCTATCTGACCGACGAGAACACCTACGCGCTGGTCGCGGAGTCGTGCGCGCACCGCCGGGTGTCCCTGTACTACGGCTTTGTCGAGGGCTGCGAGATCCGCTGCCCGTACCACGGCTGGAAGTACGACCGTACCGGCCAGTGCCTTGAGCAGCCCTTCGAGCAGGAGAACCGGCGGGCCCGCGAGCGCGCCCGTATCGCCGCCTACCCGGTACAGGCCTACCGCGGCATCGTCTTCGCCTATCTGGGCCCCGGCGAGCCGCCCGTACTGCCTCACTGGGATGTGCTCGACCGGCGCGACGGGCATCTCACACTCTTCGTCGAGGAGGATCTGGAGTGCAACTGGCTCCAGCCGATGGAGAACGCCGTCGACACCGTGCACACCTTCTGGCTGCATGGACACACCATGCGGATGAAGGGCATCGACCGCGGCAGCTACTACTACCGCCCCATCGAGAAGTACTCCTTCGAGCAGTTCGAGTGGGGCATCATCAAGCGCCGTGTCTACCGCGACCAGGCCGGTGAGCTGGAGGAGGAGACGGGACATCCGCTGGTGTTCCCCAACATCCTGCGGCTGCCCGAGGGTCCGTTGCAGGCGATGCACTGGCGGGTGCCGGTGGACGACGAACACACCATGCTCATCCGGGCCGGTCTGCTGCCGGACAAGCCGGGCGAGGAGCGGGTGCACGACGAGGAACCCTCCGTCGTACGCGTCCCGTCGGAGATGACGGCCGAGGGCGATCACGCGATGACCACCTTCACCAGCCAGGACCGGATGGCGTGGGAGACACAGGGCGCCGTCTACGACCGCACCAGGGAGATGCTCGGCGCGGAGGACAAGGGCATCGCCATGTACCGCAGGCTGCTGCGGCAGCAGATCGAGCGGGTACAGGCCGGGGAGGACCCGATGGCGCTGATCCGCGATCCCGCCCAGGCGGTGGTCACCTTCGACGTGTCCCGTGGTCAGGCCCGGGTGGCCGTGGCCGAGGGCCGGGTGTGATGACCTCGCCGGCCGGGCCCGGGGCGGTGGCCGAGCGCATCGCGGCGGCCTGCCGGGTCCTCGGCCGGCTGGGTCTCACCCGCGAACCGGCCGGTCACATCAGCATGCTGCTCGACGACGGGAGCGTCGCGATCAAGGCCCGCGGCCCCTCGGAGTCCGGGCTCCGGTTCGCCGGCGCCGCCGATGTGGTGGTGGTCGATCCGGACGGGACACCGCGCTCGGAGGCGCCGGGGCTGGAGCCGCCCCGGGAACTCGCCATCCATCTCGCGGTGTACCGGGCACGCCCCGATGTCACCAGTGTGGTGCATGTCCATCCCCTGATGCCGGTGCTCTTCGGTATCTGTGATGTGCCGCTGCTGCCGCTGATCGGCGCCTACGACCCGTACGCCCTGCGCCTGCTGGCCCGGGGAGTACCCACGTTCGAGCGCGGTGTGCTGGTGACGACCCCGCGGCTGGGGGACGAGATGGCCGCCGTGCTCGGGACGAGCTCCGCCTGTCTGATGCGCGGCCACGGTGTGACGACCGTGGGCGCGAGTCCCGAGGAGGCGGCGCTGAACGTCATCAAACTCAGCGAGCTGGCCGAGCTGAACTACCGGGCCAGACTGCTCGGTGAGCCGAGGGAGATCGAGCGCGCGGAGCGTGAGGAGATCGTCGGTTCCGGCCGGACCCGGCCCGAACTGATCGACTCCGCCTGGCGCTTCTACCGCCGGCTGACCGATGAAGAGGCCGAGAAGGCCGGGGAGCGGTGAGAACATGCCCGACAGCGCCCTGACCGGCACACACCACCGTGAACACGGCCATGACCGCGGCACGGACCACAACGACGGCCACGGCCATCACCACGATCTGGACCATCACCACGACGACGACCACGACCACGGTGTGACGATCCGGTCCGACGACCCCGACCATCCGCTGTGGGAGCGCGATCAGATCGTCCTGACCAGTGTCGGCATCGACATCGGCTCCGCCACCAGCCAGTTGCTCTTCTCCCGGCTGACCCTGCGCCGCATGGGACGTGAGCTGTCCAGCGCCTTCGTCGTCGTGGACAAGCAGATCGTCCATGAGTCGGCTGTCGCTCTCACGCCCTACGCCGAAGGACTGCGTATCGACGAGGAGCGCTTGACGGCCCTGGTCGACCGGGCGTTCGAGGACGCCGGCGTCCGGGCCGACGAGGTCGACACGGGAGCGGTCATCCTCACGGGTGAGGCGACCCGCCGTCACAACGCGCGCGCCATCGCCGATCTGTTCGCGGCCCGGACGGGGCGTTTCATCTGCGCCACGGCCGGCCATGACATGGAGGCCACGCTCGCCGCGCATGGGTCGGGCGCGGTCGCCAGGAGCGAGCGCGGCCACGCGCGGGTGCTCAACATCGACATCGGCGGGGGCACCACCAAACTGTCCGTGGCCGAGGCGGGCACCGTACGGTCGATCGCCGCGCTGCATCTCGGCGCACGGCTGATCGTGGTCGACAGCACCGGACGGATCGTCCGGCTGGAGCCCGCGGGGCGGCGGCTGGCCCTGTCGCTGGGGCTGGACTGGTCACCGGGCGACCTGGTCCACACGGCCGAACTGGCCGAACTGGCCGCGCTGATGGCCGACACCGTCGTCGCCACGGTCAATGGAGCCCCCGCTCCGCTCGGCGGTCTCGACTGGCTCCGGCTCACGGAACCACTGACCGAGCGAGGTCCGTACGACGCCGTTGTGTTCTCCGGCGGAGTCGCGGAGTACGTCCACGGGCGCGAGTCCCGGGAATTCGGTGATCTGGGCCCGTTGTTGGGCCGCGCGCTCGCCGAGCGGTCGGGCAGGATGCCGGGCCCGGTGGAGGACACCGGCAGGGCGATCAGGGCGACGGTGCTCGGGGCGTCCCAGTACACGGTGCGGGTGAGCGGGAACACCATCCACATCAGTGACCCTGACCTGCTTCCGCTGCACAATCTGCGGGTGGTCCGCCCCGAGGTGGAGCTGGCCGATACGGTCGATCCGCACGCGGTCGCGGACGCGATCGGGAAGCATCTCGCCCGCCTCGACGCCGACCCGGCCGATGTGCTGGTCCTGGGATTCCGGTGGAGCGGACTGCCGAGCTTTCCCCGCCTCGACGCGTTCGTGGAGGGGATCCGGCGCGGTCTGAGCGAGCGGATCGCGGCCGGCGGGCCGCTGTGTCTGCTCTTCGAGGGCGATATCGCCAGGACCGTCGGCGGCATCCTGCTCGACCAGGGGGTCACGGTGCCGGTGATCTCCGTCGACGGCATCACGGTCGGCGAGTTCGACTTCGTCGACATCGGCGCGGTGCTGCCCAAGTCCGGGACCGTACCGGTCTCGCTCAAGTCGATGGTGTTCTCGCTGTGAACGGCGGACCGGCGTGGGCCAGACCGCCGCCGTGGCGCAGGACGTCCGGCTCGGAGCCGGGACGCGCCTCAGACCGTCTCGTTGAGCGCGTCGTGCACCGAAAGCTGGGCCTCGACCAGCATGGGCGCGAGTTCCCGCGCCTGGTCGACGGTCTCCAGCCGGGAGTGGGGCACGGCCACCGCGATCGCCGCGAGCGGGTAGCCGATGAGGTCGTGGATCGCCATTCCCACGGCGCAGATACTGCTCTCGCCCTCTCCGAAGTTCACCGCGTAGCCGACGTCACGGATCACGTCGAGTTCGGACTCCAGCTCGCTCCACGAACCTATGGAGTGCGGTGTACGGGTGTCCAACTGACGGGTGGGGTAACGCCGGCCGAGATCGGTGGACGGCAGCGCCGCCAGGATCGCCTTACCGCCCGCCGTGCAGTGCGCGGGCAGGACGATCCCGGTACGGGTGGCGACGCGCACCGATCGTGTGCCCTCCACACAGTCGATGAACCGGACGGAATTCCCTTCCAGCAGCAGCAGACTGACCGTCTCCTCCGTGTCCTCACTCAGCTTTTCGAGTACCGGTCGGGCGGCGTGCCGGATATCGACACGGCCGATGGCGGCGAGCCCGATCTCCAGCAGGGCGCGGCCGGGACGGTAGACACCGTTCGGCTTGTCCTGGGTCACGAAGCCCTGCCGGCGAAGTGCGGTCAGCAGCCGGTGCGCGGTGGAACGGGCGACGCCCAAGTCGTCCGCGGCCTCGGCCACGCGCAGCACACGGCGCTCGCTGATCAGATGCAGCAACTGGAGGGCGTTGTCGACCGATGAGAGGCCGGACTGCGTGGGGTACGGAGCGGCGTGGTGGGGTTCATCGTGGACTGAGTTCTTCATATCGGAATAGTAGCGTCAACTCTTTCGGCGCACGGAATAATCATTAAGGTTTGAGCTATGACATTCGTGTCGAATCATCGTGGGCTGCCTGTGCTCATCCTCGGTGGCGGCCCCGTCGGCGTCACCGCGGCATGGGCCCTCGCTCGGGCCGGCGTACGGGTCCATCTCATCGAGCGGGAGCCGGAGCCGCGTACCGACTGGCGTGCGTCGACGTTTCATCCGCCGACCCTCGAACTGCTCGACGAACTCGGCCTCGCGGCGCAGATGCACACCGAGGGTCTGACGGTGCCGCGCTACCAGTACCGCGACCGGCGTGCGGGGCTGGTGGCCGAGTTCGACTTCACGCTGCTGAAGGAGGAGACGAAGTATCCGCACCGGCTCCAGCTCAACCAGCAGCATCTGGTGCGGATGCTGGTGGAGCGGCTCGCGGACGAGCCGAACGCCACCCTGCACTACGGCATCGAGGCCACGGCGATCCGGACCGGCGACGAGGGTGTGGTCGTGGAGGGACGGGGACCGTCGGGCGAGGTGAGTCTGCGCGGCTGCTTCCTGATCGCCGCCGACGGCGCGAGCAGCACGGCCCGGGGACTGCTGGGTGTGGAGTTCAAGGGCTTCACCTACCCCGAGCGATTCCTGATCGCCAGCACCTCGGCCGACTTCCGCGCGCTCATCCCCGACATCGCCGATGTCAACTATGTCGCAGACCCGGACGAATGGCTCTTCCTGCTGCGCACACCGGAGTCATGGCGCGCGGTGTACCCCGTTCCGCCCGGCCAGACGTACGAGGATGCCACCGATCCGGTGGAGATGCAGAGCCGTCTCCAGGGCATAGCGCCCCTTCCCGGCGGCTACGAGATCGGCGACCGCCAGATCTACCACGTCCATCAGCGGGTGGCCGACTCGTTCCTGTCCGGGCCGTGCGCGCTGATCGGTGACGCGGCGCACATCAACAGCCCGCTCGGCGGAGTGGGTCTCAACAGCGGTATCCACGACGCCGTCGACCTCTCCCGCCGGCTCGTCCGTATCGTCCTCGACGGGGCGGACGAGGACACCGAGCTGGCGACCTTCGCCGAGGTGCGCCGCCGGGTCGCCGTCGAGTACGTACAGGCCGACACCAAGCGCAACACCGAGCGGATCAGCGAACGCGACGAGGCCAAGCGGGACGCCAACCACCAGGAGCTGCGCGCCATCGCGGCCGACCCCGAGCGGGCACGGGCCTGGTGCCGGCGTGCCTCCCTGCTGGAATCGGTGGCCCGCTTCGGGATCGGCCTGCCACCACAGGAGGTGCGCCGCCGGATGGACGCGGCGGCCCACTCCACTCCATGAGCGAACTGCCGCCGTCGGCCCGGCCGGACCGGGCGCGGCGCAGGTGAAAGAGGACCCATGACACTCGACAAGACACCGCGTGTGCGGACCGACGACGCCCCGGCCGGTCCCGCGCGAACCGATGGCACGCGAACCGATGGCACGCCGGCCGGGGAAGACGCGCAACTGGCGTCCCTGTACGGGGATCTGGCCGCCGTGGATCTGTATCCGCTGTGGACGATCACCCGCGATCTCCTTCCGCCCACACCGCGCCCCCGCTCGGTCCCCTGGCTGTGGAGCTCACCCGTACTGACCGAACTCGCCGAACGCGCGCTGCGGCTGGTGCCGGTGGAGCGCGGCGGTGAGCGGCGGGTGCTCAGCCTCGGCAATCCCGGCCTGGCAGGACTGCCCTACGCGGCCGGAACGCTGTGGGGCGCCATTCAGTGCCTCGGCCCCGGCGAGACGGCACCGGCACACCGGCACACTCCGGGCGCCATCCGTTTCATCCTGTCCGGGGACGGTGTCGCGACCACGGTCGACGGCGATGTGTGCGACATGCACCCCGGCGATCTGATCCTCACACCGTCCTGGAACTGGCACGACCACAGCAGTGCGAGCGACGGCCCGATGCTCTGGTTCGACGGTCTCGATCTGCCGATGATCGAGGCGCTCGACGCGGTGTTCTTCGAGCCCTACCCCGACATCCGGCAGCCGGACATCGACCCGCACAACCGGTCGGAGAGGGAGGCGGGCCCCGGGCCGCGCTTCGTCAGCGGAGCCGTACGCGATGTCCTCACCACCGAGCACTCCCCGCTCCTGGTCTACCGATGGGCGGACACCGACAGGGAACTGTCCCGGCTGGCCGCCGAGAGCGACGACCCTCTGGTGAGCCTCGAATACGTCAACCCCGGGACCGGCGCCAGTGTGCTGCCGACCATGAGCTGCGGTATGCACCGGCTGATACCCGGCGCACGGACCCTGCCCGTACGGCGCACCGGCAACGCGGTCTTCGTCGTCCACCGGGGATCGGGCTCGTCGGTGATCGAGGGACAGCGCTTCGACTGGTCGGCGGGTGACATGTTCGTCGTTCCGTCCTGGGCCGCGGTCGAGCACACCAGCGCCGGGGGCGCGGACCTGTTCTCCATCGGCGACAGCCCCGTACTGCGGGCTCTGGGAATCCACCGCGAGCTGACGCTCGACGCGCCCCAGCAGGTGACCGGTGTCTTCACCCCGGCAGTACTCCCGCCGACAGAGACGGTGAACGTATGAGACTCGCGATCTTCGACGACCACCGTCTCGGTGCCGTCGTCGGTGACTCCATCGTGGATGTCACCGGCGCGCTGCCGTGGGCGTACGAATCCGATCCGCTGCTCGCGGGCTGGTGGCGTGGCCTGTGCCGGGATTTCGGTACGCTCGCGCCCGCGCTGGAGGCCGCGGCCGGAAGCGGCCCGCGCCGGCCGCTGGACTCGGTGCGGCTGGCCGCGCCGGTGCTGGCACCCACCAAGATCATCGCCTGCGCCAGCAACTACCAGGAACATGTCGACGAGATGCACTCGGTGCAGGAGCGCACCCTGGGGCAGGTCGAGTCCTGGATGATGAACTTCGATGTCTTCCTCAAGGCACCGTCGTCGATCGTCGGGCCCGGGTCCGCCATCGTGCTGCCGCGCGATGTGCTCGCGGCGGGGAGCGAGATCCACCACGAGTCCGAACTCGTGGTGGTGATCGGCACCGGTGGCAAGGACATCGCCGTCGAGAACGCGCTGGAGCATGTGCTCGGCTACACCATCGGTCTCGACATCACCGTACGGAGCGCCGCCGACCGTTCGCGGCGCAAGAGCTACGACAGCTTCAGCCCGCTGGGTCCCTGGCTCACCACCAGCGACGAGGCGGGCGACCCGGCCGACTTCGACATCCTGCTGACCTGCAACGGCGAACGGCGGCAGGCGGTCAACACCGCCTCGCTGATCACCCCGGTACCGCAGATCATCGCCTACGCGTCGCGCATGATGACACTGAACCCCGGAGATGTGATCTTCACCGGCGCGCCTCCCGGTGTCGGGCCGATCCTTCCGGGCGACGTACTGGACACATCGATCAGCCGGCTCGGCGCCATGACACTGCCGGTCCTGGCCGAGGGCGCCGCCGGTCCGGCCTGAGCAAGCCGCCGGCCGGCCCGAGGGAGCCGGTGTGAACCCGTGAGGCCCGGCCCAAGGGGGCCGCGGGCCCGGCGCGGGGGGTGCCAACGCACTCCAGGAAGCTGTTCGCCATTCCTTGTGACGGAATATCTGACACGAGTATTCCTGGAGAGCGAACTCCATGGCTATGGTCCTGACACCCCCCAGCCACATCACTCACTCGCACAGAGAACAGGTGAGGGCCATGTCGATGACGACGAAGGCCGGGCTCATCCTCCCCGCCGCCGCGGTGCTGCTCCTCAGCGCCTGCGCGGGAGGCACATCCACCGACTCCACCGAGAGCGCCGCTTCCGGCAACGCCGACGGCAAGAGCGTCTCCGCGGGATGTCCTGACCCCGACGGCGCCCTGGCCCAGCGGGCCGAGAAGGAAGGGGAGGTGGTCATGACGGGCACACCGGACGGCAGTGTGCGTACCGACGTACCCAAGTCGTTCGAGCAGACCTACGGCGTCAAGGTCACCTATGTCGGAGGCCGTAACAGCGACATCGCGGCCAAGCTCCAGGCCGAGCGCAAGGCCGGCATCTACACCCACGATGTCTTCGGCGGCGGTGGCAACACCATGTCGAGCACCTACTACGGCGAGGGATGGATCGGCTCCCTCAAGGACGTGCTCGACCCGGCGCTGCTGACCGCGGACAACTGGCGCGACGGCGCGCCCAAGTGGGTCGATCCCGAGAAGGACAAGATCCTCCAGTTGTCGAACTACGTCGACTCCGGCGTCGTCGTCAACACCGACCTGGTCAAGGACGGCGATCTGACCTCCTTCGAGGACATGCTCGATCCCAAGTGGAAGGGCAAGATCGTGGTGGACGACCCGCGTTCCAACGGCGGGGCGATCTACGACGTGGGCGCCTTCGAGCAGGCCTACGGCGAGGACTTCGTCAAGTCCCTCTATGTCGACCAGAAGCCGGTCCTGCTGACCGACCAGCGCCAGGAGCTGGACGACATCGCCCGCGGCAAGTTCGCCTTCGGACTCTCGCTCCAGACCGCGGAGACCGAGGGCGCGCTCGCCGAAGGGCTGCCGCTGAAGCAGCTCAAACTGACCGGCGCTCCGCCCGTGGCGACCGGCGGGTCCAGCCTGCTGGCCATCGACAACAAGGCTCCGCACCCGGCCGCCGCCGAGCTGCTGGTCAACTGGCTGGTCTGCAAGGACGGCAACACCGTATGGACGAAGGCCCTCCAGGTGCCGAGCAACCGCGCGGATGTGCCGGTGCCGGCCGATCTGGGCGCGACCATCCCCGAGTCGGGCAGCGAGTACTACGACAGCTACGGCTGGAACGTACTGACCAAGGACGTGAAGCGGCTCCAGAAGATGCTGATCGACCTGCTCGGTCCGCAGTAGAACGACCCGCCGCCCGCCGGTGTGACAGATCGGTGTGACATGTCGGTGTGACATGTCAGTGTGACATCTCGACGACAAGTATCAGCGTTCGGTGTCGGTGCCGGTGTTCCGTTCACTTCCCTGGAGGTATTCATGACAGCGCAGCGCCGGTCCGCCACCCCACCGACCGCGTACGCCCGGTGGTCCCGCGGCCAGGGCATCGACATCGTCCCCGGCTTCCACATCCCGGACCTCCGGGCGGTTCCGCTCAAGCCCTGGGCGCGGATGGGCGGTTACGGCTGTTTCATCAACCACGAAGAGAGCGATCGCAGCAACGACTGCTACGTGTGCCGGATCCCGCCCGGGGAGCATCTGCACCCGGTACGGCATCTGCACGAGCTGATGATCTATGTGCTCTCCGGACGGGGAAGCACGACGGTGTGGGGACCGGACGGACGGCCGCAGAGCTTCGAGTGGCAGCGCGGATCCCTGTTCGCCATCCCGCTGAACGTCCGCTACCAGCATTTCAACAGCAGCGGCGAGGCGCCCGCGACCCTGCTGGCGGTGACCAACGCCCCGGTCGCGATCAACCTGTTCGACGAGGCCGATTTCATCTTCGACTGCCCCTACGACTTCCCTTCCCGCTTCTCCGGAGCGGACGGCTACTTCAGCGGTGAGGGCACACTGACCGGCCGGCTGTGGGAGACCAACTTCGTCCCCGACGTACGCGACTTCCCGCTCGTCGAGTACCGGGAACGCGGGGCGGGTGGCACCAACGTCCAGTTCAAGCTGGCCAGGAACACGATGATGGCGCATGTCTCGGAGTTCCCGGTCGGCACCTACAAGAAGGCACACCGGCACTCCCCCGGTGCCCATGTGGTGATCCTCAGCGGCACCGGCTACAGCCTGATGTGGAAGGAGGGTGAGCCGATCACACGCTACGACTGGTCCGAAGGCTCACTCGTGATCCCGCCCGGCGAGACATTTCACCAGCATTTCAACACCGGTGCCTCGCCCGCCCGTTACCTCGCCCTGCGCCATCTCAACGCGCGCCGGGACCCGGCGACCGGACTGCCGATGTCCTCGATCAGCACCCGGCTGGGCGGTGACCAGATCGACTACGCGGACGAGGACCCGCTGGTCCGGCGGACATACCGCGACGAGTGTGCCACGAACGGCATCACATCGCGGATGGAGGCGTTCCACGGCACACCGTAGGCCCCGTCCGTGGCAGAGCGCTTCGGAGCGCTTCGGAGCACTTCAGCGGAGCCCTTCATGAGAGGCATGAGAGGAACGAGAGATGGCAGCGTCCGGCCAGGCCCGGGAGACCTTCTACGACAACTGGATGCGGAAGGAGGGGCCGCCGATCCACCGCGGGTACGGCATCTCCGACGTCCGTACGGTGGAACGCGCCGACTGGGCACGCACCGGGGGCAGGGCGGCGTTCGTCCAACTGCGCGGTATGGAGGGCTTCACCGGCATGCAGATCGGTGAGATCGCCGCCCGCCGGTCCCTGGAGCGCCAGCAGCATCTGCACCAGCAGTTCATCACCGTCCTGTCCGGGCGCGGCGCGGCCGATGTCTGGCTGCCCGGCGACTCCCGCAGGACCAGCTTCGAATGGCAGCGGGGCAGCTTCTTCGCGATCCCGCTCAACTGCGCCTATGTCCTGCACAACACCGGGTCGGAGCCGGTGGTGTACATGGCCGTCAACGACGCGCCCATGGTGATGGACCTCTTCCACAACGAGGACTTCGTCTTCGCCAACGACTACCGCTTCACCGACCGGTTCTCCCCCGGCGCGGAGTACTACGCGGACAGCAAGCGCTACGAGAACTACTTCGGTGGTATCGCCGAGACCAACTTCATCGCCGATATCCACGAGATCGCGCTGGACTCCCTGGGTGTCAAGGGCAGTGGTGTGGACGCGACCGTCTTCGAGATGGCGGGCAACACCATCGCCGCGCACATCACCTCCTGGCCTGCGGGGCGCTACCACAAGGCGCACCATCATCTGGGCGGGGCGATTCTCTACGGCCTGCGGTCGGAGGGTTACGTACTCATCTGGCCGCAGGAGGCGGGCGGCCGGCCGTACGAGGCCGGCAACGGGGACCAGGTGGTCCGTGTCGAGTGGGGCGAGGGCTCCGTCTACAGCCCGCCGAGCAAGTGGTTCCACCAGCACTTCAACACCGGCCCGGGGACCGCCAGACAGCTCGCGTTCCGGGGCGGGGTGAAGCATCCGACGGGCATCCGGCGGGCCGGCAACCCGATCGTGGACGGCCGTCCCGGCGTGCTCGTCAGCGTCCGGGAGGGCGGCAGCCTGCTTCCGTACGAGGACGAGGACCCGCGGATACGCCGTGACTACACCGACGCGCTGACGGCGCGGGGCATCACACCGGACATGCCGGGCGAGCTCTACGTCGGATCGAAGGCGTAGCCGCTCTCCGGCACCGGCGGTGCGCCGCCGGGTCCGCCGACGGACCCGCCGTGGCCACCTTCCCGGTGCCCGCGTTCCCCTTCGGTCCTGTCACCGTGGCCCTCGCCGTGTTCCACGCGCATGGCGGGCTCCGCCACCTGGACCGAATCGCCTTCAGGTGGCGTCGCAGTAGATCGGCGGGGTACTTGACGGTGCTCGTGGACAGCGGCAGACGGCACTGGTGATCAAGCGGGCAGGTGTCCTCGGCGCGTTCCTTGGATCTCGTCACACAGTTCCAACGGCCGCCGGGGGCACCCCGGTTGGCCGGCCGCGATCGACGAGTCCGACCAGTCTCCCGCGCAGCGGTTCCAGCTCGGCCCGTACCTCCGCCAACTGCTTGGCCAGCCGCTCTTCGAGTTCGTCCAGTTCCGCGCGCCGCGCGGTGATCCGCGGGCCGTCCTGATCGCCCGTCGGTGCGTGTCCAACGGTTTGGTGCGTCACGAAAACCGTGAGCCGTCGGTCGGCCGATGGGCGGGGCGGATCAGTTGCGCGTGCCGGCCGGTGGGCCGACGACGGTGGTGAGCTGGAGTTTGGTCTCGTCCTCACTGCCCGGCGCGGCGGTCATGATGACGATCTTGAGCTCCGTGTCGCCGTCGGTCAGGACATCGCAGTCCACCGTGACCGGGCCCACCGACGGGTGATCGACCCTCTTGTGGACCTCGCGGTTCGCGGTCACCTCTCCCGTCGCCCACAGCTCGGCGAACCTCTCGTTGCCTGCGTTCAGGTCGCGGACCAGCGCGGCCAGGCGGCTGTCCCGGGGGAAGCGGCCGGTGGCGCGGCGCAGATCGGAGACGAGGGCGGCGTCGGCGGTGTCGGGGTCCGTCTCGGTGACCGGCCACAGCGCGAGGGGGGTGTGATCGACGTCCACCGGGAACCTGTCGCGGGCGAAGTTGCGCATCCGCGGCGGCGAGGCCAAGGGGTCTCCCAGCAGGGCGGCCCACCCGTGGTTCCACCACACCAGTTGCCAGTCCGCCGCGAACACGGCCACCGGTACGTCTCCGAGGCGGACGAGTACCCGTTGCATACCGGGCGGGAGATGGTCGCGGATCGTGCCGTCCGCCGGCGGCACGATCCGGGCCAGCCGGTAGAGGTGGTCCCGCTCGGCGGTGGACAGTTGGAGAGCGCGCGCCAGGGACGCCACCACCGACGCCGAGGGTGTCGTGGCCCGCCCCTGCTCCAGGCGCACGACGTAGTCGACCGACACTCCGGCCAGGTCGGCCAGCTCCTCGCGCCGCAGCCCGACAGCCCGGCGCTTGCGGACGACCGGCAGCCCAGCGGCTGACGGGGGCAGCCGGTTCCGCCACGTGCGGATCATCGCGCCCAGTCCAGCTCCGGGGGGTGTCGTCGTCATGCTCTCCATCCTCCCGCGTCCCCGGTCACATGCGGGGGCGCGAGGGTGGTACTGGTCTTCCCACCGTCGAAGCGTCCCTGGTCCGGCTCCCTCGTCAAGGCGACTATCGAAGGCATGACGATCACTTTCATCACCGGAGCCAACAAGGGCATCGGCCGCGAGACCGCCCGCCGCCTCATCGCGTGCGGTCACACCGTTCTCCTGGGAGCCCGCGACCGTGAGCGGGGTGAGGAGGCAGCCGCCGCGCTGGGCGCACGCTTCGTCCCCGTCGACGTGACCGACGACGCGTCCGTGGCCGCCGCCGCCGCGGACGTCGCCGAGCACGAGGGCAGGATCGATGTCCTGATCAACAACGCGGGGGTCCAGGGTCCCTTCGGTGATCCCGGCGACCTCACCGCCGCCGACGCCCGCGCCGTCCTCGATGTCAACGTCATCGGCGTGGTCCGCACCACCACCGCGTTCCTGCCGCTGCTGCGCCGTTCGGACGACCCCGTGATCATCAACGTCAGCAGCGGCATGGGCTCCCTCGCCTTCACCCACGACCCCGGCCGGTCCGAGTCGCACGTCGTCGTGCCGCTGTACGCCTCCTCGAAGGCGGCGCTGACGATGCTGACCACGCAGTACGCCAAAGGGCTCAAGGGCATTCGCGTCAACGCCGCCGACCCCGGCTACACCGCGACCGACATAAACGGTCACAGCGGCTCCCAGACCGTCACCGAGGGCACGGACGCGATCGTCGCCCTCGCCACCGAGGGGCCCGGTGCCGGCACCGGACGCTTCATCGACCGCCATGGCGAGATCGCCTGGTCCTGAGACCGGCGGTGCCGCCGGGACCGGAACCGGAGCGGGACCCGGGCTCCGGCTCCGGCTCGGGGCGGGCGCTCGGCTCGGGGGCTGTACGTGCGTCCGGGTCCCGGCCGGGGCGGGGATCCGAGCCGGGCCCGTCCAGTGCCCTCAGGACCCGCTCGATCGACTCCGGGTCGCCGTCTTCGACCGTCACCGTCGTGCCGCCGCGCTCGATCCGGACGCGCGGCGGGCGCGGACGGGCGAGCCGCCAGGTGGCCACCGCCAGGGTCAGTTGGGCGAGTTGGACCGAACCGTTGAACACGGCCTCGATCACCTCCAGCCCCGGCCCCATATACGTGCCGGCCTCACTGTCCGCACCGGTCCGGGCGCGCGGGACGAGCGACAGCGCACTGCCGCCCGCCACATCCGGGTCGCTGTCGAGCCACCGGTGGAGCGACAGCAACTCCTCGCTGTCGCCTTCCCACTCACCGCCCTCCCCGCCCGGTTCGTCCATGACCTCCACCTCGATACGGACCCGCATCCCCCGTCCCTCCCACGCTCATTGACTGTGTGTCACCGCGGCGTCACAGAGCCTATCCGCCCCGGCGTCGGCGAGCGGCCGGTCCCGCCCGGCCGGTCCGCGCGTGGCTGGTCCGCGCTCGGCTGGTCCGCGCGTGTGGCTTCTCCTCGCCGGGCGCCCTCGCCGGAGTAACACCGCTCGCGCCGCTCCCCGGCAGGCAGTAGGACGGAGACGGCGGGCGGCACGGAGGAGCGGACCGGAATGCAGATCGTTGTCGACCTCAATCGCTGTCAGAGTTACGCGCAGTGCGCGTTTCTCGCCCCGCAGGTGTTCGAGCTGCATGGCGAGGAGGCCCTGATGTACACGCCGAGCGTTCCCGACGACCAGCATGAACGCGTCCGCCGGGCGGCGGCGGCATGTCCTGTGCAGGCCATCCTGGTCGGGGAGCGGGCGGGCGCCCGTGTCCGGTGAACGGCGCGACGGCCGGATCGTCATCGTCGGCGCGTCGCTGGCCGGGCTGCGGGCCGCCGAGACGCTGCGCGAGGAGGGCTTCGCCGGATCGCTGACCCTGGTCGGGGACGAGCCCCGGCCCCCGTACGACAGACCACCACTGTCCAAGCAGGTGCTGCTCGGGCGGGTGGACGCACGGGACGTCGGGCTACCGAGCCGCCGCGAGGTGGACGCGGAGTGGAGGCTCGGGGTGGCCGCCGTCGGTCTCGATCCGGTGGAGAAGCGGGTACTCCTCGCCGACGGCGAACGGCTGCCGTGCGACCGGCTGCTGATCGCCACCGGGACCCGGGCCAGGCCCTGGCCGAACCCCGCCGAGGCCGCTCTCGACGGCGTCATGACACTGCGTACGGCCGACGACGCGGCCCGCCTCGCCGAACGTCTCGACGCCGGTCCGCGCAGGGTCCTGGTGATCGGCGCCGGCTTCACCGGCTCGGAGATCGCCTCCGCCTGCCGGGAGCGCGGCTTCGAGGTGACGGTCGCCGAACGCGGACCATCGCCCCTCGTCGGCGCGCTCGGCGGAGCGCTCGGCGCCCTCGCCGCCACCATGCAGCGCGCGCACGGAGTCGATCTGCGCTGCGGGGTGACGGTCACCGCCCTGAAGGGCAGCAACGGCCGGCTCACCGGCGCCGAGTTCTCCGACGGCGGCCGGATCGAGGCCGATATCGCCGTGGTCGCCCTGGGCGCCGTACGCAACACCGAATGGCTGGCCGACGCCGGGCTGGCCGCGGGCCCCCGGGGTGTGGCCTGCGACGCGGGGTGCCGCGCCTTCAACATGTACGGGATCGTCACCGACGACGTCTTCGTCGCCGGTGACGTGGCCCGCTTCCCGCATCCGCTCTTCGAGTACCAGATACTCGCC
The DNA here is from genome assembly GCF_045161915.1 of Streptomyces sp. NBC_00872. Lineage (NCBI taxonomy): Bacteria > Bacillati > Actinomycetota > Actinomycetes > Kitasatosporales > Streptomycetaceae > Streptomyces > Streptomyces sp. NBC_00872. The sequence continues at coordinate 1,310,123 of NZ_CP108806.1, forward strand.
CTCGAACACTGGGGCAACGCTGTCGCGCAGGCCGAGGTCGCGGCCCACAACATGGTCAGCCCGGGGCCGCTCAGACGACCCCATCTGACCGTGCCGGCCTTCTGGTCCAGCCAGTTCGGCCTCAACATCAAGTCCGTCGGTGTGCCCACCTTCTCCGACCAAGTGGTCATCGCCCAGGGCTCGTTGCGGGAGCGCCGGCTGGTCGCCGTCTACGGCTACCGGGGACGGGTCACCGCGGCGGTCAGTGTGAACCGGGCCAAGTGGCTGGAGTACTACGAGCGGCTCATCGAGACGGCGGCGCCGTTCCCGCCCGAGCCCGGCGCCGCCGACCCGCCCGACTCCGGGGTGCCCGTCCCCTCCGACGTGCCGTCCCCGCAGACGCTCTCGCACGGTCCGACCGTGGCCCTCACCGGCCATCTGCCGGACCGCCGTCTGACCCTGGTACGGCACGACTGAGTCCACCCGCCGTCCGCCATCGACGAGGAGCCACCGACCCATGCGCCCGGACACCCTGTTCCAGCGGATCACCGACTACGCGAACCGCGCCGACCCCTATCCGCTCTACGCCGCACTCCGGGAGAGCGGGGTGACACGGCAGACCGACGGCAGCTATCTGGTGGGCACGTACCACGAGATCGCCGAGCTGCTCCACGACCCGCGGATCAGCTCGGACGTCCGCAACCGCGCCGACCCCGACGAGGACATCCTCAGAAGATCCGACCCGCCGGCCTTCATCGGCGTCGACGACCCCGAGCACGACCGGCTCCGCCGTATCGCGATGCGGCCCTTCGGTCCGCCCCACTCCCCCGGGCGGATCGACGCCCTGCGCGCGGACATCACCCGGATCACCGACGGCCTGATCGACTCGTTCCGCGACAAGGACCGGATCGATGTCGTCGACGACTTCGCCTATCCGCTCCCCGTCACCGTGATCTGCCGGCTCCTGGGTGTGCCGTTCGAGGACGTACCGCAGATCCGCGCCTGGACGAACGCGATCATCGCCAGCTTCGATTTCGCCCCCGAGCAGGACGAGGGCCACCTGGAACGCCTCAACGCGGGCAGGGAGGCCCGGGACGCGATGGCGGACTATCTGGGGGAACTGTCCGACACACGGCGCGGCCGTCCGACGGACGACATGCTCTCCGCCCTGGTCAATGACACCGGCCCCGAAGGACGTCTCACGAGGGACGAGCTGAAGAGCACCGCGACCCTGCTGCTCATCGCCGGGCATGAGACGACGGTCAATCTGATCACCAACGGGGCGCTCACACTGCTGCGCCTCCCGGAGGCGCTACGGCTGCTGCGCGGCAAGCCCGAGCTGATGCCCAACGCCGTCGAGGAACTGCTGCGTTACGAGCCACCCGTCCATATGCTGCCGCAGCGCACCCCGCTGACCGATATCGAGGTCGCCGGTGTCACCATCCCGAAGGGCGCACCGCTGATCCTGATGCTCGCCTCCGGCAACCGGGACCCGCTGCGTTTCGAGGACCCCGACCACTTCGACCCGACACGCGAGGACAATCAGCACTTCGGCTTCGGCAGCGGCATCCACAACTGCTTCGGCGCCCCGCTCGCCCGTGTCGAGGCACAGATCGCGCTGAGCGCGCTCGTTCCCCATCTTGAGGACTTCCACCTGGTGGAGGACCCGCCCCCGTACCGGCGCAGCGCCCTGCTGCGCGGTCCCCGGCATCTGGTGATCGAACGGGAGTGAGCGGGAGCTGCGCGGAAGTTGCGCGGGAGTGAGTACGGATGACCGCCCTCGGTGGTCCGGATCGCGGGGGACGAAGGCCTGGGCGATTCCCCTCACCGGTGGATCCTGGCCGCGGCGGGCGTCTCGCCGGGGAATCCCGTCGTGCGCCAGGAGCGGCCGTCCGGCGTCACGGCGAAGCCCTCGTACCCTTCCAGGGATTCCAGCCACTCCCGTGCCGTCGGGCCCATGGCGAAGGCCGCGGTCGAGTAGGCGTCGGTCATCGTGAGGTGTGTACCGACGACGGTGAGGGACGCGTAGCACTCCGCGGGCGTACCGCGGTGGGGGTCGATGACGCGGGCGCCGCGTTCCGCGGTGCCTGACGTCGCCACGGCAAGGTCGCCGCGGCCGGTGACGACGGAGCACAGATGGCCGGGGCGCAGGGGGTGGGCGACGCCGACGCGCCAGTGCACCCCTGGAGCCGCCTCGCCCCGCAGCCGCAGGTCCCCGCCGCCGTTGACACAGGTGTGGTGGGCGCCCGCCTCGTGCAGGATCTGCGAGGCCCGTTCCACGGACCATCCCTTGACCAGCGCGGAGGGGTCGAGAACGCCGCCCGCGAGATGACTGAACCAGCCGCCGCTGGTCCGTACGGCCCTCTTGCAGAGGGCGAGGACCTCACGTACCTCCGCGGAGCACTGGTCGAGTGTGAGGTCGCCCCGTGCGAGCCGGCAGACGACGCTCTCCGGCCGGTACGTGGAGTACACCTCGTCGACATGGTGCAACCAGACCACCGCCTCGGCCAGCGCCGCTTCGATGGCGGGGGTACGCGGGTCACGTATGTCGAAGGAGAAGACGGTGCCCATCACCTGCTCGACATGGCGCAGACCCTGTCTGAAGCCGGAGCCCCGCACTTCTGACCGCATGCCCTCGGACCGCGTGGCGTCGGACCGCTCGGAGTCAGCCACCGGGCCCCTCCGACACGGCCTTGGCGGTGGCGGAGACCCGCACGGTGCCGTACCGGGTGTCCGCCTCCACCTGCGCCTGCGCCTGCGCTGCGGTGCTGCTCATGGGTCCTCTCTTCGCCGATGACCGATGCCGACGGCCGATGAGTCGTGAGCCTCGCAGCGCAACCTGTGACGACCCTCTCAACACCGTCGCCGGCGCCCGATTCAGAGAGAACTCAGAGCCGGCAGCCGCCCCGGCGCCCCCTCTCGGAGGGGATCCTGGAACACACCATGGACAGTCACAGCCACCCACTCCCTACGCGTACGCGTCCTACGCGTACGCACACGCACGGCGGTGACGGCGGTCCCGTGCGGGTCCTCGTCGTCGACGACGAGCCCGATCTGACCGAGATCCTCTCCGGTGTGCTCTCCGGCGAGGGGTGGCGTGTCCTCACGGCGGCCGACGGCGCGTCCGCCGTCACCGCGGCCCGTGTCTTCCGCCCGCATGCCGTCGTACTGGACCGGATGCTGCCCGACATGGACGGTCTGCGCGTCCTGCGTCAGCTGCGCGGGGACCTGGAGCATGTGTGCGTCCTGTTCCTGACCGCGCGCGACACCGTCGAGGACCGTATCGCCGGGATCGCCGCGGGCGGTGACGACTATGTGACCAAGCCCTTCAGCCTGGACGAACTGCTGGCCCGGCTGCGCGGGCTGCTCCGCCGGGCGGGCATGGCACACGAGGCACACGACGCGGGCGGGACGGGCGCCGACCGTCTGGTCGTGGGCGATCTGGTGATGGACGAGGCCGCCCGGGAGGTCACCCGCGGCGGTGATCCCGTCGAACTGACCCGTACGGAGTTCGAACTGCTCCGTCTTCTGATGCGCAACCCACGCCGTGTGCTGTCCAAGGCGCAGATCCTCGATCACGTGTGGTCCTACGACTTCGGCGGCCACGCGCATGTCGTCGAGCTCTACATCAGCTATCTGCGCAAGAAGCTGGACATGGGCAGGAGCACGATGATCCATACCGTGCGCGGTGTGGGCTACATACTCAAGCCGGAGCCCTGATGCGACGGCCCCCCACTCGTACTTCCCAGGCCCTCGCCTCCCAGACCCTCGCCCGCCAGGCCCCACCCCCCGCCCGTCGTCCGTCGCACCACGTCCGCCGCGCCCTCCTGGCCCGTCACCGTCCCCACCCGCCCCGCACTCTTCGCGGCCGGCTCACCGCCGGGCTGCTCGTCCTGGTCGCCCTGGCCTGTCTGGCGGTCGGCCTCACCACGGCGTTCGCGCTCGACGGTTTCCTGACCGACCGCCTCGACCAGCAACTCTCCGCGTCCGACGGACGTTTCGCGGCCGGTCTGGACGACGAGGGCACATCGGACGCCGGCGATCCGCCCGACACCGGTGGGCAGCCGGAGGGTACGTTCGGGGCGCGGCTGCTGGACGGGACCCCCACCCGGGCGGCCGTCGTCAAGGACCGTACGGATGTGAGGGTGCCGCTGACCCCCGGCGACCGCCGGGCGCTCGCCGCGCTCCCCGCCGACGGGAACGGCCACGATCTGCGGCTGTCGGGCCTGGGGGCGTACCGCGTCACCGCCGTACCGGGCGACGGCAAGGCCATCCTGGTCACCGGTCTGCCACTGCGTCCCGTCGAGGAGACGGTGCACCGGCTGGAAGGCGTGGAGGCGGTGGTCTTCGGTGTGACTCTCGTGGCCACCGGCACCGTGGGAGCGCTGTGGGTACGGCTCTCCCTGCGACCGCTGCGCACGGTCACCGCCGCCGCGGCGAGCGTCGCCGATCTGCCCCTGGCCGGCGCGGGGGCCGCCGCGGGGGCCGCCGCCCTGCCCGGTCCCGTCCCGGTCGGCGACCCGCACACCGAGGCCGGTCAGGTGGGCACCGCCGTCAACCGTCTGCTCGGGCAGGTCGGCAACGCCCTGGAGCGGGAGCGGACCGGCGAGGAACGTCTGCGCCGCTTCACCGCCGACGCCGGCCATGAACTGCGTACCCCCGTCGCCAACGTACGCGGACACGCGGAGCTGGCGCTCCGCCACCGGAGCCCCGTACCGGCCGACTTCCGGCGCGCGCTGACCCGCATCCGGTCCGAGTCGGAGCGTCTGAGCCGGCTCGTGGACGATCTGCTCCTGCTCGCCCGCATCGACGCGGGCCGGGCCCTCGACCGGGGTCCGGTGGATCTGACGCGGCTCGTCCTCGACACCACGGAGGACGCGCGGGCGGCGGGCCCCGGTCACCGGTGGCTGCTCGACCTGCCGGAGGAGGCGGTGACCCTGACGGGTGACGAGCAACGGCTGCGCCGGGTGATCGGCGATCTCCTCGCCAACGCCCGCTCCCACACCCCGGACGGCACCGAGGTCTCCGTACGGCTGTCGGCCGGTTCCGGCGCCGTCCGGCTGACCGTGGCGGACGACGGCCCCGGCATTCCCGCGCGGCTCCTGCCCGAAGTCTTCGGCCGTTTCGTACGGGCGGACGGCGGCCGCTCGCGCAGGGACGGCGGCACCGGACTCGGTCTGGCGATCGTCCACGCGGTGGTCACGGCACACGGCGGCACGGTGGACGCGGTCAGCGGAGGCGGGCGGACCGAGTTCACCGTCGTCCTCCCCGCGCCACCACGGCACGGCGGGGACGGCACGGCCGGGGACGGCACGGTCTGAGGGCGCCACGCCCGGTCGCGTACGCATGCTCCGTGCGTACAGTCCCGTACACACGCGGCATGCGTACGGTCACGCGCACACGATCAGGTCCCGTGCGACCGACACGTCACGTCACGTCACGTCACGCACGTACACCGCCCGAGCCCCGGCCGCCCGCTCCGCCCCGGTCGCGGCCCGTACCGGGCACCGACGACAGCGGCGCCGCGATGTCCTCCAGCGACCGGCCCTCGGCCCGTACGGCCAGGAAGGCCGCCACCAGACCGGCCGCGCACATGAGGCTCGCGCCGATCTGGAAGGCGAGCACGGTGTCGCCGACCACCCCGGACGCCGTGAGGTCCGCGAAGACCAGCGGGCCGCTGATACCGCCCGCCGCCGTGCCGAGCGCGTAGAAGAACGCGATCGCCATGGCGCGGGTCTCCATCGGGAAGATCTCCGAGACCGTGAGATACGCGCTGCTGGCTCCCGCCGACGCGAAGAAGAGCACCACGCACCAGCACGCCGTGAGGGTCGTGGCCGTCAGCGAGCCGCTGTCGAAGAGCCAGGCGGTACCGAAGAGCAGGACACCCGCCAGCAGATAGGTCGAGGAGATCATGATCCGGCGGCCGACGGTGTCGAAGAGCCTGCCGAGCAGCAGCGGGCCGAAGAAGTTGCCCGCGGCGATCACCGCGAAGTAGTAGCCCGTGTGTCCCGTGCGCACATCGAAGAAGGTGGTCAGGATCGTGCCGAAACCGAAGGTGATCGCGTTGTAGAGAAACGCCTGTCCGATGAAGAGCGACAGCCCCAGCACCGCCCGCCTGGGGTAGCGGCGGAAGACCGTCCTGGCGATGAGTCCGAAGCCGATGCTCTCGTGCTCGTGAACGGTGATCTCACCGGCCGGCGGCGGAAGTTTCCGGTGTTTCTCCTCCTCGATACCGCGTTCGACGGAGTCGACGAGCTTCTCCGCCTCCTCGCTGTGTCCATGGATGAGCTGCCAGCGCGGACTCTCCGGCACATGCCGTCGTACGAGAAGGATGACCAGGCCGAGGACGACGCCGAGGCCGAAGGCGATGCGCCAGCCCACGTCCTTGGGGAGGAGCGCGGTGTTCAGCATCAGGATGGACAGCAGCGAACCGGCGACGGCGCCCAGCCAGAAGCTGCCGTTGATGATCAGGTCGACCCGTCCCCGGTACTTGGAGGGGATCAGCTCGTCGATGGCCGAGTTGATGGCCGCGTACTCGCCGCCGATACCGAACCCGGTGAGAAAGCGGAAGACGAAGAACCACCAGGCCTCGAAGGACAGCGCGGTCATCGCGGTCGCCGCGAGGTACACGGCCAGGGTCACCATGAACAGCTTCTTGCGGCCGTAACGGTCGGTGAGCCCGCCGAAGAACAGCGCGCCCGCACACGCACCCGCCACATACAGCGCTGCGGCAACCCCGGTGACCTGCGCGGATGTGATCGACAGTCCGCTGCCGTCCTCGGACAGACGGCCCGCGATATTGCCGACGATCGTCACTTCGAGACCGTCGAGAATCCACACCGTGCCGAGACCGATGACGATCATCCAGTGCCAGCGCGACCAGGGAAGCCGGTCGAGCCGGGCCGGTACGGCCGTGGTGATGGTCCCGGTCGCACCGGTCGGCGGTGTGGTTCCCGGCCCCGGCAGGGCAGGTGTCGCCATCGCTTCCCTCCTCGTCCCTCGTCCTGGCAGTCGATCGCACCAATATCCGCCAGGTGCCCCCACCGCGCGGGAATAGACGCGGCGGGACGGGACGGCTGGAGTGCCAACGCCCCGGCTGCCTCTCGTTCCGCCGGCCGGTCGCCTTGTCCGGAAGACAAATCCGCTCCCGCGAGTACGTTGGAAGGGAAGGGCGAACCAACCACGCAGCGAGCCGAGTCTCCGCCCGTGACCCGAAGTCCGCGTACGGACGCGGGGCAGGGAGCGTTCCCACCGTGGGGCACAGGGACCGACGAGGGACCAGCTCCACGAGGAGGCGAAGACAGCGATGTCGAACACTGCTGAGGGCGAACACGGCACGGTGATCGTGACAGGCGCGAGCCGGGGTATCGGCGCGGCCATCGCCACAGAACTGGGCGAGGCCGGATACGGCGTCGTCGTCAACTACTCCTCGCACCCGGAACCCGCCGAGGAAGTGGCCGCCGACATCCGCGCGCACGGCGGGCGCGCGAGCGCCATGCACGCGGATGTGTCGGAACCGGACGAGGTGGCCGACATGTTCGAGCGTGCGGAGCGCGAACTGGGCCCGCTGACCGCACTGGTCAACAACGCGGGAACCACGGGTGCGCCCGCCCCCTTCGACATCCAGGAGCCGACCGGGCTGTCGCGGCTGCTGGCGATCAATGTCCTCGGCCCGATGGTGTGCGCCCGGCACGCCGTGCACACGATGTCCACCAGCCATGGCGGCCGGGGCGGGTCGATCGTCAATATCGCCTCGGTGGCCGCCCGTACCGGCGGTCTGCCGGGACTCGTGCCGTACGCGGCCACGAAGGGCGCCCTGATCTCCTTCAGCCGGGCGCTGTCCAACGAGGTCGCCTCGGAGGGCATCCGGGTGAACAGTGTGTCACCGGGCATCATCGCCACCGATATGACGGCCGATCTGGACAATCCGGAGACCAAGGAAGCCGTGGCCCACAGCCCGATCGGACGATTCGGCCGCCCGGGGGAGATCGCGGACACCGTGACCTGGCTGATCTCGCCCGCCGCGTCGTTCGTCACCGGCAGCGACATCGCCGTGTCCGGTGGCCGCTGAGGGCGTCTCCTCGCTCTCGCCCTCGTCGCCCCCTCGTCGCCCCCTCGTCCCCCTCTTCCCTCGCCCTCGGCCGCGCGCGGAGCCGCGGAGACACCCCGGATCAGGGGTGTCTCCGCGGCTCCGGAGCATGTCCGGGACGGGTCCTAGCGGACGTGGACGAAGACCGGGTTCGAGTAGAACCACAGGTCGTCCCAGGGGCTCTCCAGCCCGTCCGCCAGCGGCTCGACCTCGTCGGTGCTCGTACCGCGCACGCGGGCGTAGAGGTCGCTGTCCACGTTGCGCAGGGTGTGCTTGATGACGTACTCCTTGCCCTGCTTGCGCCAGTCGCGCGGGCCGAACCGCGCCACCACCTTGGTGGTCGGGTTGGTGTCGGTGTCGAGGCTGGCGCTCGGGCCGGTGATCTCGCCGACGATCAGGTCCACACGCCGGACCTCGGGCCGGTCGCCGTTGCCGTTCTTGCCCTCCAGCGGACGGAACCTGATCTCGATCTCGACGTCCGTGCGGTTGCGGCGGCTGACGGTGAGCGTCTCGCCCATGGCGGCCTCGTCACCGCGGTTGCCCGCCGTGAGATCGAGGCTGGTGATCAGATCGCCGGTCCCGACCCAGACCCGCCCGTTACGGAGTCCGTCCATGATGTCGGCGTAGTCCTGCCTGGCCAGCACATGGGTCTTGCTGTACTCGCCCGGCCAGAAGTCGGAGCCACCGCGCGTCCAGTGCACATGCGAGTCCGAGGTCGCCGTGATCCACCAGCGCCGGCCCTCACCGAGCAGCGAGTCCCAGAGGCCGCCGACACGGGCCGTCATCTGGTCGAAGCCGCCGTGGGTCGGGTAGTTGCCGTAGCCGCCGCGCGCGCCTCCGTTGAGGGGGCCCGCCTGGTGACCGGGCGCGCCCTCGAAGCCGACATAGATCTCCGGCGCGGCGTTGTTGCCGTTGCGGAACTCGCGCGGGGTGTCCTGCCCGTAGACACCGAGGCCGGTCGCCGACCGCGAGGCGTGGTGGGCGATCACCAGCGGCTTGCGCCTCATGTCCTTCGCGGCCTTCAGGAACTCGATCATCTTGGCCTCGGTGTCACGGCCCGGATCGGCGGGGAAGGGGTCGTTCTTGGCGAAGCGGCGCTCCAGCTCGTAGAGCTGCTGTGCCTCGTCGCTGTGGTGAGGGATCATCAGCGTGTGGTGGTCCAGCGCCGGGGCGTCGAACTCCATCCCCCAGAACTGGAGCACCTCGGGCACCAGCACACGGGAGCGCAGGAGATCGGGGTAGGCCTGCTCAAGGTTCACCTTGGAGTGCGTCGGCCCGCCGTGGTCGGTGCACATCACCCAGTTGAGACCGAAGTGCTTGGCCATGATCGCGTTGGTGACGATCGGGTAGACGGCGTCCGCGCCCTTGTGGAACGTCGGCGGGGTCGTCGACGTGTCGAACTCACCGCTGTACTCCGAGTGCACATGGTGGTCACCGGCACGCCACACCCGCTTGCCGGAGTCACCGGACTTCTCCTGCTTGCGGTCGTCGTCATGCGCCCATGCCGGGCCGCCGGTCACCAGCGGGCTCGCGGCCGCCAGCGTCGCCCCGACACCGGCGTACTTGACCAGCCTGCGGCGCGAGATGGCCGAGTACTCCGGATCTTCGCTGCTCTTGTTCTTCACGTGAAGCCTCTCGTTCGACTCGTCGGGGGCGGCGACCGAGTCTTGAGGCTCAAACCGAACGGAACATGAACAGAGGTCAGGGAAATCGAGAACAACGTGCGGGCCACGGTAGGAATGTGAGATGTCGTCCGGGCCGCCGCGTCGTCCCGATGACGTGCCCGGACGTACGCGGTCAGCTCTCGCCGTTCCGGCCGCTCATCCCCGCGACGATGTCACGGAGCAGACCGGGCGCGTCGTGCGTACCGGTGTGGACTTCGAGCAGGACCAGCCGGTCCGTGGCCTCGTCGGCCGCCGCCAGGGCCTGGTCCAGTCCTGCCGGGGTGTCCGCGCTCAGACAGAGCGCGTCGCGGACGCCGAGTGCTGCGGGCAGTCGCTGCCAGTCCCACCGGGCGATGTCGTTGTACGCCGCCTCGGGGCCATGGATGGCGCGCTCCACCGTATAACCCGCGTTGTTGACGAGGACGATGACCGGTGTGAGGCCGTAGCGGCCGATGGTCCCGAGTTCCTGGGCCGTCATCTGCGCCGAGCCGTCTCCGATGACGAGCAGACAGCGGTGGCCGGGAGAGGCGAGCTGCGCGCCGAGCAGGGCCGGCAGGCTGTATCCGATGGAGCCCCACAACGGCTGTCCGATGAACCGCGATCCGGCGGGGAAGCGCTGGGTGGACAGACCGAAGTAGGACGTGCCCTGTTCGGCGACCACCGTCTGTCCCTCCCGGATCGACCTGGCGATCCGTGGCCAGAGATACGACTGGGTCAGCGGCTCGTCGGGACGCGGGCCGCGCCCGGCGGCCGAAGCTCCGGTTGCCGAAACCGCGCTTGCCGAAACCGCGGTTTCGGCAACCCCGCTGGCGGAAGCTCCGGTGGCGGAAGCTCCGGCAGGGGAATCTCCCGCACCACCGGTGAACGCGTCGACGAGCGGTTTCCCCGCCACCACTCCCGTCAGCGCCGACAGCGCGACGCCCAGCGGCACCCCCGGGTACTCCGTGCCGTCGACGAAGGCGGACTCCGGCTGGAGGTCGATCCCCCGGCCGGGATCGATACGGTGACTGAAGCCGCCGCTCGTCGTGTCCGTCAGCCGCACCCCCGCACGGATGAGGACATCCGCGTCCTCGACGGTCCGCCGGACGCGCGGGTCGCCGAAGGCCCCCGAGTACACCCCCAGAGAGCTGGAGCGGCTCTCGTCGGCGACCGTCTTGCCCATGCAGAGCGTGGCGAACGGCAGCCCGCCCGTATCCAGCAGCTCGCCCAGTGCCTCCCGCGCGCCGAACCGGTCCACCAGGAAATCCGCCAGCACGGTGACGCTCCGCGCACCGGCCAGCGTCCTGCCCGCCGCGTCCGCGAACCGCTCCAGGGAAACGGGGTCGACCAGGAAGGAACGTCCCTCCCGTGGCAGCGGACGGACGGGCGCGGGTATCGGGGCGAGCGCGACATCGGAGGCCATCCGCAGATATACGGGCCGCTTCTCCCGGAGGGCCGCCACCAGGGCACGGTCGATCTGTTCGGCGGCGTCGGCACGGGTGACGGTGGCCATGGCGGCGCTGACGCTGCGCTGGGCACGCTCGAAGCGTTCGAAGTCACCGTCCCCGGCGGTGTGATGGACCAGCGCACCGGTGCGTTCCGCCGCCGTGGAGGGACCGATGACGAGATGGACGACGGGCACGTATTCGGCGTAGCTGCCCGCGACTCCGTTGATGGCGCTCAGCTCCCCCACCCCGAAGGTCGTGAGCAGGGCCCCGATCCCCCGGACACGCGCATAACCGTCCGCCGCGTACGCGGCACCCAGTTCATTGGCGTTTCCCACCCAATCGATCCGGGGGTGCTCCATCACCTTGTCGAGAAAGGCGAGATTGTAATCTCCGGGAACACCGAAAATATGGTCCACCCCGAGCGACGCGAGACGGTCGAGAAAGTATTCGGCGATCGTGATGTCACGTGAAGTCATCGGTTTCGCTCCAACCCGCGGTTCTGGTCCCACTCTCAACCATCCATGGGCGCACCCGCTCCCGGTAGGGCAGGAAGCGAGAATCGGCGCGCCTGTTTCTTGGGGAAACCTCAAGGTGAGGAGGGGTGATCCGCTACGGACGCGGGCCCGTGGCAGGAGATGTACGGTGAATCCACAGGCGCGTGGAAGACCGTGGCCGACACCGGTTCCGGGTGTTCCGAGGCGGGTGTGTCGGAGCGGCGGACCCGCCGGTATCCGCGTTCCGCTCGAATCCGAGGCGACCCATGATCGATTCATTGTTCCGGGAGATGATCGAGGAATTGCCGGACTTCGCACCGAGAGTCACGGAAATGATCCGTACGGAGATTCCCCCGTACTCGGTCGTGCCGGAACAGGAGCACATTCGCGCTGTGACGGTCCAGCTCCATGGGCTGCTGGACGCACTGGACCGCGGAATCATGCCCTCGGCCGAATATCTCCGGGCGGCTTCGCGGCTGGGCGCGGCGCGAGCGGCGCAGGGTCTGCCGGTCGAGACCGTTCTCGGCGCGTATCACATCGGCTATCGGGAGACCTGGAACGCGCTGATGCGGGGCGCGGTCCGCCGGGGACAGGAGGCGGTCGCCGAACTGGCCGGGCAGGTCACCACGTTCTGGACCTGGATCCAGGAACTGACCGACGCGGTGGCCGTCGCGTACGAGACGGTCCTCCGCTCGGAGCTGTCGGCGCAGGAGGACCGGTACCGGCGGCTGATCGAGGCCATGGCCGCCGCCGACCCGGCCGACGAGGCGACGGTGACACTCGCCCGTTCCCTGGGGTACGACCCGGTCGGCGCGTTCCAGGCGTTCCGCGGGCGCTCCGCCGACCTGCCGAGCGGCGGCCTGGAGCGCTTCCGCCGGCACACCGCCACCGGGCCGGGCGTGGTGGTGGCCACCATTCACGGCGGCGCGCTGTCGGTCCTGAGCCAGGGAGTGCCGGACGACGCCATCCTGCGCTCACTCGACCGGGCGGTGGGCAGGGCGCCGAGCCGGGCGGCGAGCCGGGCCGTGGACCGGGAGGTGGGCCACGCGGGGGACCGCGCGGTGAGCCAGACGGCGGACCGCGCGGTGAGCCACGCGATGGACCGCGCGGTGGGCCGGGAGGGCCCTCCGGCTCCGCCGCTCGGCGTCGGACTGCCGAGGACCGGACTGTCCGGGGCCGCCGACAGCTTCCAGGACGCCGACGGCGCGCTGTCGCTCGCGCTGCGCCAGGACGGCGGGACCGTCCGCTACTCGGTCGCCTGGCTCCAGTCGAGCCTCGCGGAGCAGTCCCGCAGGCTGAGCGATGTCCTCGGCGCCGGTGCCCGTACCGCTCACGCGTACCCGCATCTGTCCGCCGCCGTGATCGCCTACGCGGACCACGGGTTCATCCCGACCGCCGCCGCCCGCGCGCTGCACGTACACCCGAACACGGTGGTATACCGGCTGGACCGCTGGACGACACTCACCGGCTGGGACCCCAGAACCCGGGACGGCCTCATGAGATCGCTCCTGGCCCTCGATCTCTACCCCGCCCCGCACACGCCCTGACCGGGGCCGGTACGGAGTCACGGGCCCACACCGGAGTCACCGGCCGACACCGAGTCACGCGCCGACACGGAGTCACGGGCCGACACTGAGTCAGGGGCCGACACTGAGTCAGGGGCCGTCCGTCTCGCCGCTCCGGCCCCGCCGCGCGAGCGCGCGCTGTGCCGTGGCGAGCACCCGGCCCGAACAGTGCGCCCGGAGCGCGGCGCGGGCCGCGTTGGCGCCGGGCGCGCCGTGCACCGCACCGCCCGGGTGGGCGGACGCGGAGGCCAGATAGAGCCCGCGCACCGGTGTCTCGGGACGGCCCGTGCCGGGCAGGGGCCGGAAGACCGCCTGCTGGTGGAGGCTGGTCGTACCGCCGTTGACCGCTCCGTCGCGCAGATTGCTGTCGGCGGCCTGGAGTGTGGGCGGCGCGAGGATACGGCGGGCCCGGATCCGGTGGCGGAAGCCCGGTGCGTACCGTTCGACCCGTTCCTCGATCCGGTCGGCCATGACTTCCTGTTCGAACGGATCCCATCGGCCCGTCAGACCGTCCGTACCGGCGTCCCCTCGGACATGGTGCGGTACGTGGGTGTAGGCCCACGCCGACTCGGTACCGGCCGGAGAGCGCGTCGCGTCCGCGGTCGTCATCTGGCCGAGAAGGGCGAAGGGCCGGTCGGGGACCCGGCCCATGGCGAGCTGGGCCGCGAACCGGGTGAGGTCGTCCATCCCGTCGGCGAGATGGACGGTGCCGGCCGAGCCGGCCGCGCGGGCGTCCCAGGGCACGGGTCCGTCAAGGGCCCAGTCGACCTTGAAGGTGGCCCAGTCCCACTGGAAGCGGCGCAGATCGTCCATGACACGCGACGGCAGATGCTCGGCGCCGACGAGTCCGCGGTACAGATCCGGCGCCGATACGTCCGCGAGGACCGCTCTGCGTACGGCGACGGCCCCGCCCGTGGCCGTACGTACCCCCACCGCCCTGCCTCCTCGTACGACGACCTCCGTGACCCGCTCGCCGCAGCGGACGGCGACTCCGCGCCGGTTCAGCCTCCGTACCAGTGCCGCCGTCAGCTCTCCCGAGCCGCCGACCGGAACCGGAAACCCGTAGGTCTGCCCGAGCATGGACATCAGCCAGCCGAATCCGCCGCTGATCGCCGACTCCGGGGCCAGATCGGCGTGCAGCGCGTTGCCCGCGAGCAGCAGCCGGCCGCCCTCGCCGTCGAACTCCTCCTCGCCGAGGCGCCGTACCGGCAGCAGCATGCTCCGTACGAGCCGCAGTCCGCCCGCCGCGCGCAGCCGGGCCGCGAGCCGGACCGAGGCTTTGACGGGCGGGAAGGGAGTGAAGAGCGTAGCGAGCAGGTCCTCCCGCAGACCGTCCCAGATCCGGCAGAGGTCGTCCCACGCCCGGCCGTCACCGGGGGCGAAGGTCTCCAGCCCGGCCGCCGTCACCCGGCGGTCGCGGTCGAGTACGGCGCACCGCCCGTCCCTCAGCGGGTGCGCGACCACATGAGGGGCATGGCTCCAGCGCAGCCCTTCCCCGTAGAGATCGAGCCCGGCGAGTACGGGAGAGGCGGCGGCCATCGGATAGAAGGCGCTGAACACATCGCTCACATAGTCCGGGTGGACTCCCCGGTCACTGCGTACGGCACCGCCGGGCTCGTCCTGTGCCTCCAGTACCTCCACGCTCCACCCGGCGTCGGCGAGCAGATTGGCTGCCACGAGGCCGTTGGGCCCGGCTCCGATCACCACCGCGTCGGTCATCGCCGGATCTCCTGCCCGTCCGCCGCGCTCTCCCGTTCCACCACTTTCGCCAGCCGCGCGAGCATGTCGCGGTGGCGGATCTGGAGGAGCGCGTCGATCGCGAGGTTGTGGACCGCGCCGGCGAAGCCGCGCAGCGGATGCTCGTCGACGATCAGCAGCGTCTCGTCGCCCCAGGACCGGATGTCGAAGGCGATACGCGCCGTGCCGAAGGGTCCGCTGCGTGCCTCCAACTCCAGCCAGCGGGGCGGTTCGTAGCGCCGGACGACGGTGCTGCCGCGAAACTCCTTGGGGCCCACACGCACCGTGTAGGAGAGGGAGGAGCCGACCTCGGGCCACGGACCTTCCCCGGGGGCGGAAAAGGCCGTGCCGACGACCCAGTCGGCGTAACGCGACGGATCTTCGAGAACCGCCCAGACCGCGGACGGCTCGCTGCGGACGAGCTGGTGCCGTACAGCCATGTGCCCTCCCTGGCGAATCGGTGTGAGGGGGGTGAGGGGGGTGCGGGACGAGGGGGTGAGGGGGTGACGGACCCGCGGACTCTCGCTCTCCGTCGCCGGACCGGCCTTCGGCTCAGGACCGATCGACCGGTATGCGCGGTCCACTACGAGGCTCCGGCACCACGGCACCCGCGGCAACCGGGGCACGGGCGTCCGTGCCCAGCGGGTGCCACGGAGGCTTCATCGACGGTCACCCCAGTCCACCCGGTGGTGCTTCGCGGCGATCAGCCGCGAGACCGTACGGCTGATGTCGGAGGAGGAGACGATGCCGAGGATTCTGCGGCCGTCCAGCACCAGGACCCGGTTCTCGGCGCCGGGCCGCATACGCGGCAGCAGATCCGCCAGCGGGTCGTCCGCTCCCGCGGTGGTGACGTCCGTCAGGGGCAGCATCACCTCCTTGACGGTCGCGGACTCCCGTTGGTCCTCCGGTGTGTGGCGGGCGCGCTCCAGGGTGATCAGTCCCGCCGCGTCACCGGCCGCGTCCGTCACCGGGAAGGCCGAGTACCGGTAGCGGTAGCGGGGGTCGGTGAGAAACCGCGCCACGGTCAGCCCGGCGGGCGCGGTGACGGGATCCGGTGTCATGGCCTGTCGTACGGGAACGCCGGAGAGGACACCCCTCACCTGCGCCTGCCGGCCTTCGGCGGTGGCGGCCGTGATCAGGAACCAGCCGATCAGCGCGAGCCAGAGACCGCCGAAGGCCCGGGTCGCGATGAACAGGGCGAACCCCGCCACCACCAGCAGCCAGCCGAAGACCCGCCCGGCCGCGGTGGCTCCCGCCGTCGCCCGCAACCGGTCGCCCGTACGCCACCACAGCAGCGCCCGCAGCAGACGTCCGCCGTCCAGAGGGGCGGCGGGGATGGAGTTGAACACGGCGAGAAGGACGTTGATGGCCGCCAGCCAGGCCGCCGCCTCCACGATCAGCCGCGGGACGTCCCCGACAAGGAGGAGCCATGTGCACAGAGCGAACAGACCGCCGAGCACGAGGCTCACCAGCGGGCCGACACCGGCGATACGGAGTTCGGCTCCGGGGTCCGACGCCTCCGACCTGAGCCGTGCCACACCGCCGAGCAGCCACAGGACGATGTCGTCGACCTGTACGCCGTTGTGCCGGGCCACGACGGCGTGGGCGAGTTCATGGGCGAGGAGTGAGGCGAAGAAGAGCAGGGAGGTGATCAGTGCGGCCACCCAGTACAGCCCCACCGCGTGGCCGGGATAGACCTGTGGGAAACGCCCCTCCGCCAGGCCCAGTGCGATGAGTACGAAGATGACCAGGACGCTCCAGTGGACCCCGATCCGGACTCCGGCGATCCGTCCCAGTGAGAATGTCGCCCGCACTGCGTTCTCCCTCTGTCAGTTGTGGTCACCGCTCTGTCGGTTGGTGCGGAGAGCGGAAGGCGGAAAGGCGGAGAGCGCTGTGAACGTCCCGGACGGGATACCGGCCGGCTCCGGTCGCGCCGCGTGTACTGCCCGGGGGCCCTGGAACGCCGACGGGCACTTTCCCACCAGTCAACGACGCCGGACTTCAGGGCGCCACTCCAGACACCGCCCCGTCCCGGCGTCCCGTCCGGCACGCGCCGGGTACCCGGGCCAGGCAGCCGCCCGGCACCCCCGCCCGGCACCGCGCCGGGCGTCCTGCCGCGCACCCCGCCCGAGCCTCCATCCGCTGTCCGCCGTCGCCCCGCTGCCGGACGGCCTCGGCGCGGTCCGGCGCGGTCCGGCGCGGTCCGGCGGGTATAGCCTGCTCAGAGGCCCCGTCCCTCGCGTACCGAAAGGCAGGTGAGACCACGATGAGTGGTGAACCTCCCCGTCGCGCCCCGTGGGACGCCGCCCCGACCGGGCTGTTCTAGTGCCTCTCCCGGCAAGCTTCGCCCTGTCCGGATCCGCAGGCGGCGTCCGCGGAGTGCCCGCGCGCGTTCCCCAGCGCCCTCTCCTTTCCGCCTGCGGAGGATTGCGTCATGTCCGAACGTCGTCTGCGCGCCCTGCGCGCGTTCAAGAAACCGGCCAAGCGCCCCGCCGAGCCCGGTCCCGCCACCGAAAAGCCGGGCGCGTCCGCGCCGGACGGGGAACCGTCGCCCCGTGGAAGCAGCGTGATCGCCGCCGCCGTCTACTGCGACGGCTGCCGTACCAACACGTACGACTCGCTCGCCGAGACCTTCCAGGAGCTCCGTGAGACGGACGGCGGCATGGCGTGGATCGGCCTGCACCGGCCGAGCGAGGCCGAGTTGCTCTCCGTCGCCGAAGAGTTCGATCTGCATCCCCTCGCGGTCGAGGACGCCTTGGAGGCACACCAGCGCCCCAAGCTGGAACGCTACGGGGACACCCTGTTCGTGGTGCTGCGCGCCGCCCGCTATCTGGACGACGCCGAAGAGGTCGACTTCGGCGAGCTGCACCTCTTCGTCGGACCCGATTTCGTGATCACCGTCCGCCATGGCGCCGCTCCGGATCTGGCGTCGGTGCGCCGCCGTATGGAGGACACCCCGGATCTGCTCAAGCGCGGCCCCGAAGCGGTGCTGTACGCGATCCTCGACGCGGTCGTCGACGGCTACGCGCCGGTGGTGGCCGGTGTGGAGAACGACGTGGACGAGATCGAGACCGAGGTCTTCAGCGGCGACCCGCAGGTGTCCCGCCGTATCTACGAACTCTCCCGGGAGGTGGTGGAGTTCCAGCGCGCCACCCGCCCCCTGACGAGGATCCTGGAAGGGCTGACCGCCGGATTCGAGAAGTACGGCATCGACGAGGAGCTCCGCCGCTATCTGCGCGATGTCGCCGACCACTCCACTCACGTCACCGAACGCGTCGACGGCTTCCGGCTGGCGCTCCAGGACATCCTCGCCGTCAACGCCACCCTCGTCGCCCAGCAGCAGAACGAGGAGATGAGACTGCTGGCCCGAGCCAGCCACGCACAGAACGAGGAGATCAAAAAAATCTCCTCCTGGGCGGCGATCCTCTTCGCCCCGACCCTGGTCGGGACCATCTACGGCATGAACTTCAGACACATGCCGGAGTTGCACTGGGTACTCGGATACCCCTTCGCCATCCTCCTGATGGCGGTCGTCTGCACCAGTCTGTACGTCATCTTCAAACGGCGGGACTGGCTCTGAGCAACCCCTCCAGAGCCAACAGCCCAAAGCCAACAGCCCAAAGCCAACAGGCCAGAGCCAACAGGCCGGCTGACCGTCCCGAGCACGTGTACTTCAAGCGCGGGCGGCCCGTCGCCGGGCTTACGAGGCCGGCTGGCCGAGCAGCCGAGTGCGGCCGCGATCGGCGGCGATGCGCTGTACGGTGCGGGCGAAGGAGGCGATCTCAGGCCGTGAGTTCTGTGGGAGCCAGCCGAGAGCCAGCGTCGTCGTGGGCAGATCCGTCACGGGGACGGCGATCACCTCCCGCGTCAGGCGGTCGGCGACGGACGAGCCGACGACGGTGACGAGCCGGCCGAGTGCGACCCGGTCGAGGACCTCGTCCAGGCCCATCGGCGGGCACTGGTCCTGATAGGCCGGTTCCTGGCGGAGTTCGGCGGTGGTCATCGCCGCACAGCGCGCGAGACGGTGATCGCGCGGCAGGAGGGCGACGGGGAATTCCTCCGCGACCTCGGTGGTCCGCAGGCTCGTGAGGTCGTCGCTGTCCGTGCACAGCAGGGCGACGTCGGCCGTTCCGTCGCGCAGGGCGCCCGCCCCGTCATGGGTGAAGACGAGTTCGGGTTCGGCACTGTCGTGGGACCGCAGGACCTGCGCGAGCAGGCCGGAGCCGGTGCCGGGGCGGACCGCGAGGACGAGCCGTGAGGGACGGACCGCCCGCTGGGTACGGAGCACCGCGGCGTCCAGATCCAGGAGCAGGCGGCGGCACTCGTCGAGGAAGACAGAGCCCGCGGCCGTGAGTTCCACATGGCGGCTCGTACGCTCCAGGAGACGCGCCCCCATACGGCGCTCCAGCCGGGAAACCGCCCGGGACAGCGGCGGCTGAGCGATGCCCAACCGCTCCGCCGCCCGGCTGAAGTGCAGTTCCTCAGCCACCGCGACAAAGTAGACGAGCTCTCGGGTCTCCAGTCGATCCATACCCTCAGGGTATCGCCATGGACGGAAACAGTCATGGCTCCCCGAGCAGCACCCTGGTCGGATGGAGACAGCGGCTGCTGAGGGGTTCGTTCCCCGCGGGAGGGCGCTACACCGGGAAACCGCTGCGGTTCCAGATGCGACGACGAAAGGAAACCACTCTCATGAGCGACGAGCGCGAGGTCCAGGAAGTCCTGGCCCGCTACGTCCGTGCGACGGACCGGCGCGACGGCAAGACACAGGGTGGCTTGTTCACCGACGACGCAGTCGTGCAGATCTACACCAGGACCGGCCCCGACAGCTACGAGCCGTTCGGTGAGCCCCTGATCGGCGGGGCGGGCGTGGAATACGCGGTCACGAACTTCATGTCCGCGCACCCGGAGGGCGGCTCCAGTCACCACACCACACAGGACCACATCATCGACGTCGACGGCGACCACGCCCACCTGAACGCCCAGTTCATCGTCTACAGCGTGCGGGCCTCCGCGCACCCGGCCGAGGGCTGGCCGGCCGGGGTCTCCGGTGCCCAGGGCACCGTCCGGCCGATCGAGTC
Source organism: Streptomyces sp. NBC_00872 (assembly GCF_045161915.1). NCBI lineage: Bacteria > Bacillati > Actinomycetota > Actinomycetes > Kitasatosporales > Streptomycetaceae > Streptomyces > Streptomyces sp. NBC_00872. The sequence continues at coordinate 1,330,159 of NZ_CP108806.1, forward strand.
CGGGTATTACGACACTGATCTGCGCCGGGTGGACGGCGAGTGGAAGATCGTCAAGCACCGCGTGCTGATGGACATGCCCATCGCGATCCCGGGGGCCTGAGACATGAAGGCCGTTGTGTACCGCCGCTACGGCGGACCGGAAGTCCTGGAAGTCACCGAACTGCCCGAGCCGAAGACCCACGTGGACTCGGTGCTGATCCGGGTCAAGGCCGCCGGGCTGAACCGCGCGGACGCAGCCATCCAAGCCGGAGCTCTGGACAAGGCGGTGGAAACGTTCTTCCCGGTGGTGCCCGGCTGGGACATCGCCGGTGTGGTGGAGCGCTCCGGGCCCGGAGCGGCGGAGTTCGCGCCGGGCGACGAGGTGATCGCGTACATCCGCGGTGATGTGCAGCGAGCGCACGGCGGCTTCGCCGAATTGGTCTCCGCGGACGTGCGCACCGTCGCGCACAAGCCGAGCACCATGTCCTTCAGCGAAGCTGCGGGTCTGCCACTGGCTGGGCTGACCGCCTACCAGGGCGTGAGACACGCACTCGCGGTGCAACCGGGCGAGAACGTCCTCGTGCACGGGGCCGCCGGCGGCGTGGGATCCGTTGCCGTGCAGATCGCGAAGGCCCAAGGCGCTCGTGTCATCGGTGCCGGCTCACCCGACGATCACGACTACCTACGTACGATCGGCGCCGAAACCGTCGCGTACGGCGAGGGCCTGACCGGCCAGGTGCTCGGTCTGGTCCCGAACGGTGTGGACGCCATGTTCGACACGATCGGCCGTGGCACCCTCGCCGCGTCGGCGGCGGCCGCACGACCGGGGGCCAGGCTCGCGTCCATCGCCGATCCCGGCGTCCCCGGCTCCACGGACGTCTTCGCCCGCATGGAACACGCCGACCTCACCGCGGTCACCGCGCTGGCCGAGGCCGGCCTGCTCACCGTACGCGTCGGGGCGGTCTTCCCCCTGGAGAAGGCCGCCGAGGCACAGCGCGCCTTCGCCGCCGGGAACATCACCGGCAAGGTCATCCTCAAGATCGGCTGAGCCACCGCCCCGGCCCCGCCCCGATCGCACCTCGCTCTCCCCCGCTTCGGCACACCTCCTCTTCGGCTCCCCCTTCGACGCTCCGACAACCGCGCCGCGGGGCGCCGCGCGTCCGGGGTGCCCCAGGCGCGTAGTCGATCAGCACCCGGTAACCCGACCGCGGCACGTGGTCGCTGTCCTTCGGACGGACTCACATGCCGATCTCCGCGAGTGCCGACGTCCAGCAGATCCTGGTGCGGTACGTGCGCGACACCGATCACCGGGACGGCACATCCCTGTCCGAGCGCTTCACTCCGCGGGGCAGGGTGGACATCTCCGCCAAGAACGCCAAGGGCGTCAGCGCGGTCCGTAACCTGAACCGCCTGGAGCCGGCCGGGGAGAGCGTCCCGGCCGCCCGGGAGAGTCTGGCCCGTCGCGGCCCTCGCCCGGCCGGCCGGACAGATCGATGTCGCTGAATTCGCCGAGCGGTACGGTCCGCGCGTTGGCACCTGGACGGTGCCGCGCTCGAAGACCAAGCGGGAGCGGCTCGCACAGGTCTTCCGCCAGGACGCCCTGACTCCGCGCCGGGCCGCCTGGACCACAGACGCCCCCGCGCGGATCCGTGAGATCGAGGCCGTGGCCCTGCTGTGGCCGTGGCCCTGCTGCGGCAGGTCCTTCGCCTGGCTTCGTGGAGGGTGACCGTCGGTCGGCAACCGCATCCGTCGAAGCCCGACCGTCGAGGCGGGCGTCGGAACAACCCGGCGAGATGGCCGCCGCCCGTTGAGCCGTTGCTCAGCCGTGGCTCTCCGCAAGGGAACTGAGCGCGTCGAGCGTGGACTGGTGCGGCTGGTCGATGACGGCCTTCGACTCGTCGACGAGGCCGGTGAGGCGGGCCACCTCCGCGTCGGTCAGGTTCTCGGCGACCTCGGACGCGGCGATGTTGGCGCGCAGGTGATCGGGGTTCGTCGTGCCGGGGATGACGACCATGGCGGGGGAACGGCGCAGCAGCCAGGCCAGCGCGACCTGGGCCGGCGTCGCGCCGAGGCGCCGCGCGGGGCCTGTCAGCTCGTCGTAGCCGGCGAGCTGCCCGGAGGCCAGCGGGAAGTAGGGGACGAACATGATGTCCTGCGCCTCGCAGTCGGCGAGGACCTGGACGCCGCTGCGGTCGAGCAGGTTGAAACGGTTCTGCACGGCCGCGATCGGCGTCATCTTCTGCGCGCGGGCCAGCATCCGCGGCGACGCGCCGGACAGACCGATGCGGCGGATGAGACCCTGGTCGCGCAGCTCGACGAGCACGCCGAGTGAATCCTCCAGCGGCACGTCGCTCCGCGGTGCCGGACCGTCGCCGCCGAGCCGCAGGTACGTCAGCTCGCTCGTCTCCGTACCCAGGTCGGCCAGGGCCTCGTGAACCTGCCGGCGGACCGTGTCCGGGTGGTCGGTGATGATCCACGAGCCGTCCGGACCGCGCCCGGCGCCGACCTTGTTGCCGACGGTCACCCCCTCGGGGAACGGCCGCAGTGCCTCCCCGATCAGCCGGTTCACCGTACGCGGCCCGTACGCGTTCGCGGTGTCGAAGAACGTGACTCCCAGCTCGACCGCCTGGCGCAGTACCCGTCGCGCCGACTCGGGGTCGCTCGGCGGCCCCCATACGTTCGGCCCGGCGAGCTGCATGGCGCCGTATCCGACACGATTCACTGGCTTCTCCTCGATGTATCACTGCCACGCTGATATGCGTAGCACTGCCTGTCTCAGTGATACGCGAAATGCCGTAGCATCGCAACCGTGGACGACGCGAAGACCCGTACCAGGCGGCAGATCCTTGAGGTGGCGGCCGGCATTCTCGAACGCGAGGGCGCCCAGGCGGTCTCCACCAGGTCGGTCGCCGCGGCGGCCGGTATCCGCGCCGCCTCCCTCTACCAGCTCTTCGGCGACAAGGACGGCCTCCTCTCGGCCCTGGCCATCCACGCCTTCGACATCTACCTGGCCGAGAAGCACACTCTGGCGCACACCGACGACCCGGTCGACGACATGCGCCGCGGCTGGGACATCCATGTCGACTTCGGCCTGCGCCACCCCGCGTTCTACCTGCTGATGTACGGCACCGATCGCCCCGGCCGCCGTCCGCCCGCCGCCGACGAGGCCAACGATCTCCTGCTGAGGTTCCTCGACCGCGCCGCCGCCGCCGGCCGTCTCCGGGTCCCGCCCGCCCTCGCCGCCCGCCTCCTGCTGGCAGCCGTCACCGGCGTCACCCTGTCGCTGATCGGCGTCCCCGCCGAGGACCGCGACCCGGAGATCTCCACGAGAATGCGCGACACCCTCGTCGTGTCCCTCACCACCGACCCGCCTCCGGCCGCGGACCCGGGCCTCGCCTCCCGGGCCCTCGCCCTCGATGCCGCCCTCACCACCGAGGACGGGACCGCCCTCCCCCTCCGCCCGACCGAAACCGCCCTCCTCCGCGACTGGCTCCACCAGCTCGCCCGCTGACCCGAACGGTCACACGGCCTGTCCGGCGCGTCCTCGATTCGCTGGACAGACCGCTCTCGCCCTCGCACTGATCGCTCAGTGCGGGACCGCGAAGCGCGCCGAACGCGCCAACTCCCTGACCAGGGAGGCGCGGTCAGCTTGTCAAGCACGCCTCCTTCGATGGCGACCGGTCAGGGCTTGGGCCAGAAGATCGTGCGCAGCCTCGTTGCGGACAACCGCTGCCCGCCCGCCAGGCCGTGTCTTCACAGTGACGTCGTCCGCCCGGAGCCGTAACCGCCGCCACCCGCGCAGGCGGCAGATCAAACACACCATCCCTGAACCCGCAAACCAGCGGGCCAGCCGAAAGCGCCGCGGTAGCGATGGAGGCCGGCCCGTCGGCTTCGACAAGTCGATCTACAAGCGCAGGAACGAAGTTGAGCGGACGATCAACGCCCTCAAGAACTTCCGTGCCGTGGCCACGAGGTTCGACAAGCGCGCCTATGTCTTTCAGGGCACCGTGACCGTCGCAGCCATCCGGCTCTCTGGCTTCGGGGGTAGATCCATTATCCCCGCGCGGGTAGGTGCCTGTCACCGTTCTCCGGAATGATCTTTACGCCGGATTTGCGCCTCTAGTCTTGCGGCGGACACAAAGCACGGATCCGACCTGGGAGTTGAGAGTGGCGCACGACATTGCCGCGCTGGCGGTGGAACTCACGGACATGGCTGCGGCCGATCACCGGTCCGCAGTCCGCGCGAACAGCGATGACCCCGCCGAGCAGCTGGCCTGGCGGCAGCTGACCGCACGGCACGGTGACCGGCTCGGCGAGATCATGGATGAGTACGGCTGGCCGACAGCGGAACGGGTCGGCGAGGAGGCCGCACGCGCGGCATGGCTGATCGCTCAGCACGCCGACCGGCAGCTCAACGTGCAGCGTCGTGCCCTCCAGTTGATGCGGCAGGCGGTGGCGGCAGGCTCGGCCAGCCCGCGCGAGCTGGCCTTTCTGCACGACCGCACGCTGGTCAATGAGGGCCGTAAGCAGGTCTACGGCACCCAGATCGCCGGCGTGAAGGACGGGGCACCGGTTCCATGGCCCTGCGAAGAGCCCGAGCGCGTGGATGAACTCCGTGCGGAGGTCGGCATCGAGTCCTTCGACGAGTACGTCGCCAAGTTCCCCATGGCCTGACGCCCCGTTCCCAGCCGTGTCCGGTGGATCACTGCCCCGGCTCACCCGCCGCGCAATGATCCGCCGGACAGGCCCTAGCCAGCTCCAGCAACGTGTACCTGGTGACGCTCGGCCCGGCGAGAGTGGCGACCCCTCGCGCCCCAGACCCGGTGTGCGCCGGTGACCGACCGCGGGCAGCCCCCCTGCGGCCTGCGCCACTCACGTCGGCTCCGGACGAAGCCTCACGCGGCACCGCCACCGCCCCTACGCCTTAACACGACTCCTCCAGGTATGTGCGCGCCAGCGCCCCGGCGCGCGTGAGCCAGTCGGTGAGTACGGCGATCTCGTCCGGCGAGTAGTCCGCGCAGAGCTCGGCGAGCAACGTGTAGTACGGCCCGTAGACGACCCGCACCCGCTCGGCGGCGGCTGGGACCGCGGTGACACGCACCCGGCGCCGGTCGGCGGGGTCCGCGTTGCGGACCACGAAGCCTCCGCGCTCCAGGCGGTTGAGGATGCCGGTCACCGCGCCCGTCGTGACGTGTGCGCGCCCGGCCAGGTCGCCGGCGGTGACCGGGGCGCCGTCGGCCTCCAGGACATGCGCGAAGCAGACGAGGTCCTTGACACTCAGCCCCAGATTCCGGGCGAACTCCTGACGGCCGACGAGGTTCGTCGCGACGAGATCGTCCAGCGCGCCGATCGCATCCGCGGCGGAGGCGGTGGGGCGGTGCTTGCCCTCCATTGATATTCCTTAGTACGTAAGATAAATTCCTCACTTGCTAAGTCATCATAAGGGCCAAGGGTGTTGGGAGGCAGGTACGTGAGTGGACACCACGACGAGGGGCACACCATCGCGGGATGGGCCGGGTCCGCCGTCGCCACGGTCGGGACCCTGGCCATCGGTGTCGGCGTCATCGGCTGGCGCCCGGGAATCTGGTTGGGACTAATAGCCCTGGTGGCGGCGGTGCTGATCACATGGGGCCTGCATCTCGCGGGTTGGGGCAAGCCGCCCAACCCGCGAAGCCCCGAACAGCGGGGACTCACAGTGCGGGACCACTCCGCGCGTGAGGGACACACGAACTGCCGCGGATGCCGACTGGCAGGACGGCGCGGCAGTGGGTACGGACAAGGACCCGCGTCCGGCCCGGCCTGACGCCGACCCGGCCGCGACGCTGTCCGTGTTGTGTTCCGATGCCGCACTCAACGATCCGTCGCTGCTGGGGGCCGCCAAGTCCCTCGACCACTACCTGGTCCACGGGTATGTCCACGGCACGAACGCGATCGTGATCGTGATCGGCAAGCCCGCCGAACCGTCCGTGGGAACGCGCACGGCGGTGACTTTCACAGCAGGCCCGGGGGTGCCCGACGGGCCCCGGTCGCCTGGTACCAACTGGCCCGTCCGGCAGGCGTTTACGCTTTCACGGGAATCTTGATCAAGATGGTGCGAGGAAGGGCGCTGCGTCATGCCTCGCACCGGCCCGAGTGCGAGGATGGGGTCAATGGCCGACGCGTTACGGGACAGCGGTATCCGTGTGGTGGTGATAGAGAGCATCCCCCTGGTTCTGGACGGCTTACGCTCCGCGCTCGAAAGCGGCGGGATCACCGTCGCCACGGGGACACGGGACCCGCACCTGGGCGAGCGGGCGGTCCGGGAGGCGAAGCCCGACGTGGTCATCGTCGACCTCGATCTGCCCGGTCGCGCCGGGGTCGGACTGCTCGAACGGCTGCGCCGGCAGCATCCGGCGGCCCGGCTGGTCGCCGCGGTGTCCCCCGAGCACGACGACGACGGCCTGCTGCTGACCACACTGATGGCGGGGGCCACGGGCTATCTGCTCAAGAACACGGAGACGGTGGATCTGCTGCGTACGGTGCGGGCCGTGCACCGCGGATACGTCATGCTGGGCCCGCGGACCGGTGGTGAACTCTCCGCCCTCCTGGTGCGCCTGGCGGAATCCCGTGGGAGGCTCCCGTTCCCCGCGCTCACGAACCGGGAGCGGGAGGTTCTGCGGCTGGTCTCGCTCGGCTACGGGAACCGTCGCATCGCCCAGGAACTGTTCATATCGGAGAAGACCGTGCGTAATTACGTCTCGGCCATCCTGCCGAAGATCCATGTCTCCAGTCGGCTGGAGGCGATCGTCTCCGCACGGCTGGCCGGCCTGGAAGCCACCGGCCCCGGCACGGGTACGGACGCGGGGACGGGTATGGGTCGGGGTACGGGTACGAGTACGGGCCTCGCCGGGGCGTAGCCCGTGGCCGGAGCAGCGGCGAGGCCCGTACCCGTACCGGCGACCTGCGACGGTCCGACCGGAGCGGGAGTGTTCCTGAGCGGGAGCGTTCCTGAGCGGGAGCGTTGTCCGCTGGAGCGCTATCCGCTGTGGGTGACGAGACCGGCGTCCAGGAGCCGGCGCAGACTCTCGCCCACCTGTCGCCCGGTCTCCTCCGAGCCGGCCGGGAGACCGGCCGCGCGGGCGTACGCCGTGCACACCGAGCCGAAGTCGCGCCCGTCGCAAAGGGAGTAGACCGTCCACGAGCGCGCGTTCAGCCAGTGCATCCGGGCCGACCCCGCGGTACTGACGACGAGTTGCCCCAGGCCGGGCAGGGCGCAAGCGTCCACCGGCCTGGCCTGCTGGAGAGCACCCTCCGTGGGAACCCCCGGCACCGGCGACGGGTCGGCGCGACGGGTCAGCGCCGTGGTCCGCGTCGGAATCCGCGCCGTCGTCCGCGCCGTCGTCCGGTCAGGGGGCTGAGGCGCGTCGTCGTCCACCAGGCGGAGCACGGTGAGGAGCCAGCGGGCGAACCGGTGCCCGTTCTCGGTCAGCGCGTGGTCCGGCAGGGACAGCACGCACTCCGCGAGATAGCGGGCCCGTTCCGCGCTGGTCCGGTATTCCCCGCTCCGGGCGGCGGGGGTGCCGGGGCTGGGCTCGTCCAGTTCCTCGGCCGAAGGGGGCGGCCCGAACCTCTCACGGACCGCTTCGCCCGCGGTGGCCGCGGCGGCCCGGAAGACCAGCAGATGCACATAGAAGTGCAGGGCCACGAACACGCGGATGAGCGTCCACCTGCCGATCCGCCACGGAATCGGGACACGCTCGTTGGGGTTCGCGACCAGGGCGCCAGTCCGGAGCGCGTCGAAGAGTTTGAGGTGGGCTCCCTCGTGGAGCAAGCTCTCCGCGGCGAGCCACGGGGAAGTGCAGCGTTCGGGCGCCAGCAGCACCGTGGAAGGGAGCGGATCGCCGCCGGACATGGACTGGAGGGGACCCTCCTCGCTCTCCCTGTGGGTGAACCCGACCATGGTGACGTGCCCGAGTACACCCGCCCCCGCGGACGGCAGCAGCGTCGCTAGGAGTTCCGCGCCCTCCCTCAGGACGGCACGGACATCGTCCGTCGGATCGACCGGTCCCGCCGCCCGGATGTCGCCGAGCGCGTCCCGGTACAGCTCCATGAGGCGCCCGGCCAGCGTCTCCTGCGCACTGTCACGCGGTGCCGGTTCGGTCATTATCCAGGCGTCCCCGAGACCGGGCCAGGCAGGCCGGTGCGGACGGGTGAGCGCTTCGCAGGGGCCCGTTCCCGTGGAGGACGGTGCGCCCGCCGTGGCGCCGGCCGCCGTGGCGCCGGCCGCGTAACCGCTCATATGGGCGAACGAACTGCGCCCGAGCCGGCCGCTCTCCAGTCGTACGAGGTCCACCTCGAAGCAGTTGCGCAGCACCGGGTCGTACAGCAGCGGACGAAGGTGTTCGTCGGCCGCCGCGGCCACCGCCCGCAGCGCCTTCTCCCCTTCGCCGTCATGCCGCGCCAGCATGGTCAGGCCCAGCCGGAACCGGGCGAGGTTGCGCTCGCCGATGGCGGCGGAGTCGCCGAACTGCCGGTCGGCGCAGAGCAGCGTGTCGGCCTGGGCCACCACGTCGGTGGCGGACGCGCCGGCGGAAGACAATGCGGACAACGACGGACCGTCCTTCGGGGTCAGACAGCGAACCTGGACGTGGAACACCGGCACCGGGCCCTTCTGCGGCCCGGTGCCGGACCGGAAGCGCCGTACGTCAGACGGTCGTCAGGGCCGCCTGGTAGGAGGGGAGCCAGGCGCGCTCCTCCGGCGCGTCGGTGGCGACCTCCGACGCCTCGTCGTCGAGGTAAGCGTCCGGAGCCAGTTCGGGGATCTCAATGTGGTCTACCAGCATGTCCAGTCCCTTCGGTCGTTGGTGCGCGAAGCGGTCCCGGGCAGGCTTCGCCACGGGCGCATCATTCTCCGGCACCCCGTGTCCCGCACTGATGGGACCGTTGTCCCGAATGTTGTCCCGCGGCCCGCCGGTCACAACAGCGGGCTTACGCTCCAGGCGTAACGGCGGAACCGGGTCACGGCCCGTCCAGCACACTCCTCCCGTGACCTCCGACTCGGCTTCCGACGCAGCCTCCGACGCGGCCTCCGTCCCCGCCCGGGAAGAGCGTGCCACTTACGGGGACGTGCTGGCCGACCGGCGATTCCGGCTGCTGCTGGCCACCCGGACCCTGACGATCGCGGCCGACGCGCTGCGCATCATGACCCTCTCGGTGCTGGTCTTCGCGACGACCGGTTCACCCCTGCTGAGCGCCCTGACGTTCGGTATCGGCTTTCTGCCGCAACTCGTCGGCTCCTTCCTGCTCGGCTCGCTCGCCGACCGGGCACGCCCGCGCCGCCTTGTGATCGCGGGGCACGGTCTCCAGTGTCTGACGGCCGCCGTGATGGGGGTGGCACATCTGCCGGTGGCGGCCATCCTGGTCCTCCTCGCCGCCGTCGCCGGGCTGACCCCCGTCTTCAGTGGTGTGACCAACCGGCTCGTCGCCGAGACGCTCACGGGTGACGCGTATGTCCTGGGACGCTCGCTGTCCAATATCTGCGCGTCCGCGGCCCAACTGCTGGGCCTGGCGGTCGGGGGCGCCGCGGTCGCTTTCCTGGGTCCGCGGAGCACGCTGCTGTGGAGCGCGGGCGCCTATCTGATCGCCGCGGTCGCCATCCGCGTACGGCTGCCCGACCTGCCCGCACCCAACCTGCCCGTACCCGAGCCCGTACCCGAGCCCACACCCGAGCCCACACCCACACCCGCACCCGCACTCGCACCCGAGCAGGCGGCAACGGAGCAGGCGGAACCAGAGCGGGCGCCGCGGCAAGGACAGCGACGCGGCATGGGGTCGATACTGCGCCACAGTTGGTACGGCAGCACCAAACTGCTCGCCGACCGGAGGGTCCGGGCGCTGCTGCTCGCCCAGTGGCTGCCGCCCATGCTCGTCACCGGTGCCGAGAGCCTGATCGTCCCGTTCGTGAGCGACAACCGCATGCCGGACGGTTCGACCGGACTGCTGCTCGCCTGCCTGCCGGTCGGAATGCTCGCCGGTGACCTGGCCGTCGGGCGGTTCGTCCGGCCCGCGACACGGGAACGCCTGGTCCCCGCGCTGGTGGTGGTCCTCGGCCTGCCGCTGGCCGGCTTCGCGCTGAACCCGCCGTGGGTCGTCTGCGCCGTCCTCCTCCTCGTCACCGGAACCGGATTCGCCTACGCACTCGGACTCCAGCGCCCTTTCCTCGAAGCGGTCCCGGAGGCCCGCCGCGGCCAGGCGTTCGGGCTGCTCTCCGCCGGGCTGATGTCCGTGCAAGGGGTGGGACCGGCGGTGTTCGGGACGGTCGCCGAGTTCACCGACGTGGGTATGGCGATGGCGCTTGCCGGTCTGGCGACTGCCGGTCTGGCGACCGTGTGTGTGGCGGGAGGCATGGCCGGGCAACGCGCGGGAGGCGGCGGCCGGTAGAGCCGCGCGTCAGCGGGCCACGGCCGGTGCGGGTGCAGGTGTCGGTGCCGATGCGTGGGTCGGTGGAGGTGCCGGTGCCGGTGCCGGCCCCCGCTGAGGACCGTACCGCCTGTGCGTCTCCAGACGGACTCAGCCGTCCAGCCCGGCCTCCCGCCTGCGCCGCCGCAGCACGTAGTCGCTGAAGAGGTGCCGGCTCCGGTTGAGCAGTTCCCCCACCTCCGCGTCGCGGCCCCGCATATCCGCCGACGGATGCCAGCGCTGCACGGACTGCCCTGCCCAGGTGCGCAGCTTCATATCGGGGTCCTCCAACAGTCCGACCGCCGCCCGCAGCGCCACGACCCCGTCGCGCGCGTCGAGCAGCCGGAACGCGGCGAGCCGGAGGTGCCGCGGCCGTTCGGGCCTGGTGCGTTCGAGTAGCCAGTCGGCGGGCAGTTCCTTTGCCGACGGCAGCAGGGCAACGGCCGTCTCGCGCACGACACCGGCGGCGGGGTCGTCGAGGAGTGGCCGCAACCGCTCCGCGTCCGCGCGGTCCAATACCCGCAGCCCCGCCACCGCCCGCGCCCGCACCCCGGCCGCCGGGTGCGTGAGCAACGGCCACAGCAGCCCGGCATCCGCACGGTGCCCGCACTCGGCCAGCCCGATGACCGCACCGGGCGGCAACTCGGGGTCGTCCGGTGCCGTGCACCGCTGCCGGTACCAGCCCACCGGGTCACCTCCAAGCTGTCGTACGACATACCGGGCGCACGCGCGCACCAGCGCGGACCGGTCGCTGAGAAACGACTCCGCCTGCTCCGCCCGCCCCGCCCGCCGCAGCGCGGTGACGCCTGCCGAACGGGTACGGGGGCTGCGCGCGGTCAGCAGTGGCCGCAGCACATCCTCGTACGCCTCCTCGTCGCGCAGATCCGTGAGCGCCGCCGTGGCACACAGGTCCTGGACCAAGGTGTCCTCGTCCTGGGCGGCCACGCGGGCCAGCTCGGCGGGGCGGAGCAGCCGGCTGTCGACGGCCAGCCGGTACACGAACCGCCGTACGGTGCGGTCGGGCGCGGTGAAGAGAGCTGCGAGCCGCGCGTGGGATGCCCGGCGCAGAACATCCCCCAGCACCTCGACGCCGAAGGCACCTCTGTCCCGGCGGCCGACGCGCAGGATCAGCGGTGCGAGGTCGACGGCGGAATCCACGTCCAGGACCTCGCGCAGCAGCAGCCGGGCGCACTCGCGCACCGGGCCGGCCCAATCGGCGCAGCGGATCACGATCAGCGGCAGCAGACCGGGGTATCGGGACGACCGGCACACCGCCTCCTGACGGATCCGCCCGTCGCGGTGGCAGAGGGCGAGTGCGAGCCGAGACTCGCCGAGCTGCGTCAGGTCGCCGGGCAGCGGGGCGGAGTGCTCCCACTCCGGCAGGAACCGCGAGTGGTACCGGACCGCCTCACGCACTCCCGCGTCCAGCGCGAGCCAGTCGCCGGGGTCGGCGCCGTCGAGCGTGCTCCGAAGCGGCGCGCCTTCCGCGAGCCGCACCGCTGCCACTGTCCCGTCCCCGGTGTCGATACGCATTCCCGCCCCTCCCCAGAAGCCGTACCGGGTGATCGCAGGGTGCCGGGTGCAGGCAGGGCGCGCGAAATACGGCTCCTGAATCGCTGGAGGCAACCGGTCGAAACCCTGCCCACCTGCGCCTGTTCTCGCTTGGTGGGCGGGACCTCAACTCCTGACGGCCTCCGCGATCCGCAGGGCGGCCTGGGCGGGCGTGAGGTACGTGGTGTCGACGACCTCTGCCTCGCGGTGCAGCCACGTACGGGCCGCCTCGGCGTAGGGCTCAAGGTATCGGAGACGGAACGGGGAGTTGGGGCCGAGAACGGTATCGCCCGCGATGCGCCCGCGGAGGGTGTCCTGGTCGGCATGGAGGACGAAGTGCCGGACCGCAATGGCATGCTGGGCAAGGCCCGAGCTGATCTCGCGCCAGTACTGCTCGACCAGGACAGTCATGGGCATCACCAGAATGCCGCCGGTGTAGTCGAGTACGCGGCGGGCGGTCTCGACGACGAGTGACCGCCACGGCGGCCAGTGCTGGAAGTTGTCCGTCGCGGGCAGCCCCGGCGTGATGTCCATGAGTGTCTCGCCGACCTTCTCGGCGTCGAACACCCGTGATTCCGGGATCAACTGCTGCACGAGTGCACTGGTCGTCGTCTTGCCTGCGCCGTGGGTGCCGTTGAGCCATACGATCATGGGACTCGACGCTAGTGGATCCGGCGCGGCCGGGACCGGACTCCGCCGACGCGGTCACCGCCGCCGGATCGACCACTCCTTTCGGCCGCTTCGGCACCTCCGAGGAAGCCGCCGCCTCGGCCCTTTACAACGGAGCGTCCGACTGCCGGGATGCCGGGATCGAGAAGGCGGCGAACGCACCGTCCAGCAGTGTGCCGAGGTCTTCTTGGCCGCCGCTCGCACTCCACTGTCCGAGGACGATCCACAAGCATTCGAGCGCCGCCGCGACGCGAACGTTGGCGATAACCGCCGGCCCGTCGGCCGAGGAAGCTGTCTCCTGGAGTCGGGCAACGATCCCTGGCCGCCATTCGGCCTGCTTCTCCCGGAGCCGTGCGCAGAGGGCTGGGGTCTCATCGATGAGGCCGAGGATCGTCACGAGTTCCTGGACGTCGCGCACGAGGAACGTCACGGCTGACTCCAGGGCGTTGCGCAGCCTGTCCCAGTCGTCCTGGTCGGCCCCGCCGGCATCGAGGGCGTCGGCGATGACGTCACCGACAGGGTCGAAGACGAACAGGACCACGTCTTCCTTGGTGCCGAAGTAGCGCAGGAAGGTGCTCCGCGACACCCCGGCGGCTTCGGAGAGGTCGGCGAAGGTGACCTGGTTGAAGCCGGTGAGGCAGAACCGGTTGAACGCGACGCGGGCCAGCTCTGCTCGCACCGCGTGGCGGCTGATCTCACGGGTACCGACTGGCGCTGCGCTCATGGGGACGAGTGTACTCCGACACACTCGTTTGCTTCTTCGGGTATGGGTTTCTAACCTGACACTCGGTGTCAGCCGCGATGCTGAGATTCGCGACGCTGTCCCCAGCAAGCGGCCCGTTCACGGGCCGTCCCTTACCGCGAAATGGAGCCACCTCATGAGCTACGAAGACCTTCCCGCCCTGACGATCGACGTCTCGGACGGGGTCGCGACGGTGACAATCGATCACCCGCCGCTCAATCTGATGGACGCGGTCCTCCTGCCGTCACTCCGGGCATTCGTCGCGCGCGTGCGCGACGACGCCGACGTCCGCGTCATCGTCTTCGAGAGTGCTGACCCGGAGTTCTTCGTCGCGCACGGTGACATGGCCTACCTCACCGACCCTGACGCGCTGCCTACAGCCACTCGCGCCGCGATCGCGGCCGCACCGGACTCGGCCGTCCCCGAGGGCCTGAACATCCTCCAGGCGATGAGCGAGGAGGTCCGCTCGCTGCCGCAGGTCACCATCGGCAAGCTGGCGGGCTTCGCGCGCGGCGCGGGCAATGAGTTCCTCATGTACCTGGACATGCGATTCGCGGCGATAGGCAAGTCGGGGCAGGGGCAGCCGGAGTCTTTGATGGGGATCCTCCCAGGGGGCGGCGGCACGGTGAACATGACGCGCCTGGCGGGCAGGGCCCGAGCGCTGGAGCTCATCCTCGGCGCCGAACTCGTGGGCGCGGAGCTCGCGGAACGGTATGGCCTGATCAACCGTGCGCTGCCCGCCGCGGAACTCGACGCGTTCGTCGACACTCTTGCCCGACGGATCGCCGGCCTGCGGCCGGAGGTGCTCTCCGTCACCAAGGCCGCGGTCGACGCGGTCGCACCGCCCATTCCTCACGCGGCGTACGCCATTGAGAACGAGGGCCTGTTCGCGGCGTTCGGCGATGAGGTCACCGAGCTCGCCCACAAGCTGCTCGCGGCCGGTATCCAGACCCGCGAGGGCGAACGGGACCACGAGCGCATCGCCAACAGCATCTGAGTGCCCAGGCTCTCGCCATCCGTGCGCAGAGGCTCCGTGGGAGTTCCTCAGCCATTGCCGGCACGCTCGTTGCCGAGTGGTCAGGTCGTGGTTCGCGGGGCTTGTCGGGAACACGACCGGCTGAAGCGCCGGAAACGGCGGGCAGGGGAGGAGTGGAGGAGCAAGTAGCCGTAAGCCTGACAACGCTGTTCGGCCGCGCGGATAGGCGCGGTCGGGGAGGTAGGTAGAGGTAGGTAGCCGAGTGGGCACAGGTCCCGTTGATCATGGAGTTGCCGACGCCCCGTGATCACCGAGGAGTCCTGTGCCTGCGCTTCCGTCATGGCTGACCGAGCCGCTCCGGGACCAATTCGCGGTCCTGCCGCCCGAGCGGCCGGAATACCACCCGGACCATCCACTTGGCTGCCACCGCCGACGCGTCAGCGACCGGATCACCTCCGACAAGATGCCCCAACCGCTGCGCTTCGGCTGTTCGTACGAGGCGATCGCCGACACGACGTGCTCCGCCACCACGATCCGCAGCCGCCGCGACGAATGGATACGACCGGACGTCTTCGCCCGACCCAAGCAGATCGCCAGTCGGCGCCGGCACGGCGAACGCACCCATGCATGGCAGAACGCCTTCCACCGGCTCGCCCGCTGCTACGAGCGGCGCGCCCCCGTCGTCAACGCATTCTTCGACCTCACCGACACGATCATCACCGTGCGCAGCCTGATCCGACGAGCATGGATGACTCACCGCTGGGACGAACGCCCGAACCGCCGACCATGACCGCACCCCTTTCCGCGCCACCGCTTAGGCAACCAGCCGTGAGCCGCGTCCCGTTCGGCTGATGCCCGCGGTGAGCGCGGCCGGGGACGGCCCGTACGGATGTCTCCGTATCCGCACGAGGTATCCGCACGAGGTATCCGTACGAGGTATCCGTACGAGGTATCCGTACGAGCCGTTCCCTGCCGCGTCCCCTCAGAGACGTGTGCGGACGAGGCCGATGAGCTTTTCCGCGGTCGGACGGTCGGATTCGTCCGTCACGCTGGTCACGACCTGAAGCGTGCAGGCACGGTCGCCCACGACGAACTCGGCCAAATTGCCGGAGCCGAAGGTTATTCCGTCGGAGCCGGAAGCCGACTGGTCCGGAACGGCCGTGCCGGGCGATCCGATGCTCAGGGTGATCGAGTGGTAGGTCTCGGGGTTCTCCCACCGACACACGCTCTCCCCCACCCCGGCATCGGGCCGGCCACCGTCGTTCCGGCCGATGACCGGTGTGACCTCGGCGGGTCTGAACAGTGTGCACGCGTCGACCTTCTTCTCGGCCGGCGCCGCGCCATCCGGTTCTTCGGGCGCCGAGGCAGCGGGAGAGCTGTCGCCGGGAGCCCGCGTGGCGGTGTCCGTGTCTGTGTCCGAGCCGCAGGCGGCCAGCGTCGGCACCAGCAAGAACACCAGACAGGCCACGGCCAGAGATGAACGCTTCACGATGGGTCCTCCAACAAGTCTGTTATGTGACATCAGGTGGTGAGGCGGGCACGGTGCGAAGGAGGCGGAGAGGGGTCGGTGCCGATCGCTCGGACCGATCAGCGACGCGGTCGGCTCCGGACCCGCGACTCGGCGCCGCGACCCGGACAACCTCAAGGACGGTGCCCTCCGGGGCGCGGGTTGCGGCAGCGCGTGCCAGTTACGTGCGGGAACTGTCACCGGACCGCCACCGCGCCCCAGTTGGCGGGGCCCGGTGCCACACAGGTCAAAGGGAACTCCGTCCCTCTCCCCCAGGGCCGCCCGAGCCCTGTCCGGTCCACCCGTGCGTCAGGGCGCGTCGGGCCGTGCGTCAGGGCGCGTCGGGTCGGTCCGTGGTGGGTGGCGTCGGCGGTTCGTCCCGCCCGCCCTGAGTGGGGAGGGTGACGGTGACGGTGGTTCCTGTTCCGGGGGCGGAGGAGACGTGCACGGTTCCGTGGTGGGCGCGGACGATGGCCTGGACGATGGCGAGGCCGAGTCCGGAACCACCGTGAGCGCGGCCGCGGCCGGCGTCGGCCCGCCAGAACCGGTCGAAGACACGCGCGAGGTCTCCGGCGGGGATACCCGGGCCGTGGTCGGTCACCCGGATCCGCACGTGGGTCGCCGTCGGTTCGACAGTGACGCCGATCGTGGTGCCGGACGGGGTGTGCTGGATCGCGTTGCCGAGAAGGTTGTTCAGGACCTGCTGAAGCCGGGGCTGGTCACCGTGCACGGAGGCGGGCACGGGTGCGTTCAGGTCGATGACTCGGTCCGGTGCCACGACCTGGGCATCCTGGACGACGGCGCTCGCCGGCCGCCTCAGGTCGACCGGCCGGGAGTTCAGGGGGCGTCCGGCGTCGAGCCGGGCGAGCAGCGAGAGCTCCTCGACCAGCAGACGCATTCTGCCGACCTCGCCGTCGACCCGTTCCAGGGCCCTGTCGAGATCGGCGGGGGCGCTGAGGCCGCCCTGGTTGTAGAGGTCGAGCCAGCCGGAGATCGTGGCCAGTGGTGTACGCAGTTCGTGCGAGGCGTCGGCGGCGAAGTCACGGATCTGGGTCTCGGCGCGGGCCTGGGCATCGAAGGCGTTGTTGACGGCGACGGCGAGCCGGTCGGTCTCCGTGTGCGCTCCGTGGACGGGCAGACGTTCATCGCGGGCACCGGAGGCGATGTCATCGGCCGTGTCGGCCATCCGCCGCAGCGACCGCAGGCCGATCCTGAGGATGAGCAGTGCGACCGCCCGCGCGACCGCTACGGCCGGCAGCGCCGTGGCGTTCGCCGGACTGACCGTGATCATCGCGCTGGCCGGGCTGACGGCGGTCTGGCCGGTGACCGCGATATCAGCGCCGTTCCGCGCCGCGAGGAGCGCGACACGGTCCCGCAGCACGGTGACGAGTTCGGCGGTCGCCGGGTCACGGGGTCCGGTGTCCGGGATGACCTGTACGCGCGCGGCGGCTCCGTCGCCGGAGTAGTCGACGGGGCTGACCCGCGCGATGCCCTGGACCCCGGCGAGATCCTGGGCGACCTCCTGGCCGGTGGTCTTCAGCGTGCCCGACGGCGCGTTGGTCACCAGCACCATGAGGGGACCGTTGGCGCCGGGGCCGAAGGCGTCACCGATCTTGTCGTAGGTCTGCCGCACGGCGGCCGACGCCGGTTCACTCCCGTCGTCGCTCAGGGCGAGCTGAAGCCGCGTGGCGGGAAGAGCGAGCGCGGCAAGGGCCAGGGTGACAGTGATGACCACCCGCCACGGACGGCGCACCGCACCCGCGACCCAGCGCGCCCCCATCGACGGCTTGCCCATGGGATCCGCGGCATCCCGCATACGCGCCTCGGCACGCGAGCCGGGCTTCGGACGCAGTCTCTCCCCGGCGAGCGCCAGCAGAGCGGGCAGCAGCCCCAGCGACATCACGACCGCGACGGCGACCGCCGCCGCTGCGCTCAGGCCCATCGAAGTGAGCACCGGAACCCCGGCCACCGTCAGCCCGGCCAGTGCGATGATCACGGTCAGTCCGGCGAACGCCACGGCGCTGCCGGCCGTAGCGGTCGCGCGGGCGGCCGCGTCCTTCACACTGCGGCCCTGTGCCAGTTCCGAACGGTGGCGCGAGACGATGAACAGGGCGTAGTCGATGCCGACCGCGAGGCCCAGCATGATCGCGAGCGTCGGTGCCTTGTCCGAGACGCTCAGGACCGAGGACAGACCCATCAGCCCGGTCATGCTCGCCACGACCGCGATCAGGGCGGTGAGCAGGGGCATGCCCGCGGACAGCATGGAGCCGAAGGTGATCACCAGGACCGCGAGCGCGACAAGCACTCCGACCCCTTCCATCGGCCCGACCGGAGGACTCGACTCCTTGTAGGCGTCGCCGCCGAAGAGCACCTCGATACCCGCGGCGCGGCTGCCGGCGGCCGTGTCCTTGAGCGCGTTCAGATCGTCGGCGGGGACGTCCTCGTCCTTGGACACGGAGAACTCGACCTGGGCGACAGCGGTCCTCGCGTCCGGTGTCACCGTCCGGCCGCGCATCGGGTCACTGACCGAGGTGACACCGGGAACGGTGGCCGCGGCGGACAGCGTCCGCTTCAGCGCGGCGGCGTTCCCCAGATCCTTGAACGAGCTGCCCTCGGGCGCCTCGAACACGATCTCGGCGCTCTGCCGGACGGAGGAACCGAAATGGTGGTCCATCCTCTCCAAGGCGCTCTGCGCGGCCGACCCCGGGATGTCCGACCTGGAATCGAAACTCCCCGCGAAGGCAACCCCGAGCGCGGCGATCGCGGTGACGACGAGCAGCCATACGGTCAGGACCGTACGGCAGCGGCGTACCGCGAACACCCCCCATCGATGAAGCAGCACAGCCATGATCACAGCCCATTTCGGTCAGAGGCATCAGCGAAGCCCTCATGAAAGCTGTGCGGCTTGACGACACCACCCCCCTCACCCTGACGATTCCTTGACGGTTCCGAGCACTTCCACGGAGACACCGTCCGCCCAGGACCGGCACCCGCACCGTCATCCAGTGCGACCTCCAGATCCATGAGATGCAGGCGGGGTCGGACTTCCAACTCGGCACTGAAGACGAGGACTTCGTCATCGCGACGGCCACCACCCGCCCGGTCAAGCTCGGCCGACCGTTCACCCGCTGGTCGCTGCGCAAGCTGGTCGCCCACCTGCGCAAAGTGCACGGCCGGGTGATCCGCGTCGGCCGCGAGGCGTTACGTGGTCTGCTCGCCCGCCGCGGTAAGGGAGAAGGGCATCCGCCGGGGCGGGCGCCGGCGGGCGAGGCATTCACCGGGAAGGCCAACCGCCTGTCATCACGGCCTCATTTTGGCGTCTTGAGCATCTCCAGAAGGATGCGCTGCAGCTCGGTGCGGTCCTGCGGGGTAATCCTCGCCAGCCTGCGGTCGAACTCCGCCGCGAGCGCTGAGAGCGCGCGGTCCCGCGCCGTCTCGCCCTCGGCAGTCAGGATGAGCCGATGCCGCCGCAGGTCCTCGTCGTCGATCTCGCGCCGCATGAACCCCTTTGCGACGAGGTTGCGGACGTAAACCGTCACGCTCGCTTTAGGGATCATCAGCGCCGCAGCGAGTCCGGCAGGGTACGGCGACGCGGCCACCTCTGCCAGCACGAAGAACTCCTTCGTCTCCAGCCCGAGCTCGGCCAGTTCAGCGCTGCAGGCATCCATTACGACGCTCAGCAGACGCTGGTTCAGCGTCCACAGCTGCGCCCCGTCAACCGCCACGCAAGCCCCTCCATCCGTCCAGGTGGTACAGTTCTGAATTAGTTCCGAACTGTACCGCATGGTGTTTCGTACTGGACAGTTATGGAACAAACATCTACGTGAAGGTGCCAGCAGATGCTTCAGCACATCATGATCCCGCGCGGACCGATCGATCTCGCGGCCGACCTCTACCTGCCCGACAACATCGACGATGCGGCGCCGCTGCGCGCCGTGGTGCTCTCCACGCCCGGCAGCAGCGTGAAGGAGCAGATCGGCGCGAACTACGCATCCCGCCTCGCCGCCTGCGGCGTCGCGGCGCTCGTGTTCGACCCCGCCCATCAGGGTCGTAGCGGCGGAGAGCCCCGCGACCTCGAAGACCCCTACCGCCGTGGCGAAGACATCTCCTACGCGATCGACGCGCTCAGCACGATCCCCGGCATCGCCCCGGAACGCATCGGCGTCCTTGGCATCTGCGCCGGCGGAGGTTACGCAGTGCACACCGCCCGCACGGACCATCGCATCAAGGCGGTCGGCACGGTCGTCCCGGGCAACATGGGCACGTCGTTCCGCAGCTTCCAGCCGGATGGCGCGGCGGCCGCACTCGACACCATGGCTGACGCGCGCATCGAGGAGACCCACTCCGGCGAGCTGACCCGCGTGAACTGGCTGCCCGACACCTTGGAAGAAGCCACAGCGGTCGGGCTGACCGATATCGACACGACCCAGGCAGTCACCTATTACCGCACCGAGCGGGGCGGCCACGCACACTCCACGAACCGCCGTCTCGCGCGCGGGGACTCGCTGCTGCTGGGCTACGACGCGTATCACCTGGTCGACCAGCTCATGACGCAGCCGCTGCAGGTCGTCCTCGCCGGACGCATCGGCAACACCGGCTCCTACGAGTCCGGCATGCGGTTGTGGAAGCTGGCACCCAACCCGGTCGACCTCATGGTGATCGACGGCGCCGGCCACTACGAGATGTACGACGAGCCCGAGTACGTCGACGCCGCCGTCGAGCGGCTCAGCAACTTTTATCTGAACAACCTGTAAATCAACCAACTCGGTGAACCTATACAGTCACGGCACCAGACGCCCGGCCCCACCCGGTGCACGACCTTCCGTTCCAACATCGGCGACGAACAGATCGCCGACCCGGGCACGTTCCGCACCGACCTGTGCGACGGCGTCGTCTTCGGTGTCACCGAGACGGGCGAGAACGCGGGCAACCGCGCGGGGCGTACCAGTACCGTCACGGATCTTGCCGACGGTGTTGTTGTGGGTGTCGTACGAGTACGGCCACCCCAGCGAGGCGTCAGGCACGGTCAGCGACAGCGCGCCGAGCATGTCCCGGTACTCGTCCCCGTGTCGGTCGACGTTGATGTCCCCGGCCACGACGACCATGTCGCCGCCCGGCACCATGCCGCTCCTCTCCTTGGCCGCGATGTACGCGTTCATCTGCCGCAACTGCCCCAGGCGGATCTGCCGTGCGGTCTTGTAGCCGACGGCGGACCCGCCGCAGGGGTAGAGGCCCTCACCTTGGGCGGTGTCGGCCTGCGGATGCGTGCCGAACACATGGACGTTCGCACCGCCCACCACGATCCGGGCGTACGCGAAGCCCTTGGCCGACTGATGGTCCCACCCGTGGCCCTCGGGAAACTCGGCCTCCGCCTTGCAGGTGATCCTGTGTCTGCTGACGATCGCCACACCGCCGTCCTCCAAGGACTCCGAATGGTGCGGCTCGTCCCAGTCCGGTGAGTTCCGGCCGATCACCGTTGGGCCTGTCTGTTCCGGAAACACGGTCAGGTCGCTCGGAGGAAGCCGGCACCGCCGACAGGGGCGCCGGCAGCGACCGCGACCACCATCGACACCACCGACATCGCCGACACCTCACGGGCCACGGCGCTCCCGCCCTACGCGGAGAGTGTGTCCTTCCCGGCCCCGCCCGTGGGAGCCGGGGTCAGGACTCGGGTGAGCCAGTCGTTACGTGTCCGGCGCGCCCCGGCGGAGACCGCGGCCCGCGGGTACAGCGCGTCGAATCCGTGGAAGCCCCCCGCCCAGATGTGCAGTTCCGCCTGGCCGCCCGCCGCCCAGATCCTGGTGGCGTAGTCGACGTCCTCGTCGCGGAAGACCTCCGCCGAGCCGGCGTCGACATAGGTGGTCGGCAGACCCGAGAGATCGTCGGCCACCGCGGGTGAGATATAGCCGGGCACCCGCTCGTCCTCGCCGGGCACCCGCTCGTCCTCGATGCCGCCGAGGACCGATCGCCAGCCGAACTCGTTCATCTCGCGGGTCCAGACCCCGGGCGTGCCGGAGTACTGATGGCTGGAGGTGGTGATGTTGCGGTGGTCGAGCATGGGGCAGATCAGGACCTGGGCGGCGATCGCCGGGGTGCCGCGGTCGCGTGCCATCAGGGTGACCCCGGCGGCGAGACCGCCGCCGGCGCTGGCGCCCGCGACGACGATGCGGGCGGGGTCTATGCCCAGTTCGTCGGCGTGTTCGGAGATCCAGAGCAGACCCTGGTAGCAGTCGTCGACCAGGGTCGTGCCGGTGGCCTCCGGCGCCAGCCGGTAGTCGACGGAGATGACGACCGCGCCGAACAGGTCGAGCCACTCAAGCGGGATGTCGATCTGCGAGAAGCGGTCCCCCATGACCATCCCGCCGCCATGCATCCAGTAGACGCACGGCGCCCCGGTGGAGCTGTCGGTTCCGGCGGGGCTGAAGATCGACAGCGGAATCCGCGCGCCGTCCGCGGCGGGGACGGTGACCTCGCGCCGCTCGACCGCGCGACCCTCGAGAAGCGGCTCGACCGGCATCGATGAGAAGGGGCGGATCTGTGCGAGCGCCTCGGCGTCGAGGTCGGACCGGAGGGGCATGTCGGCGAGCAGCGCGCGCAGTTCGGGGTCCAGGTCGGGTCGTATCGGAGTCACGGTGGACACCTTTCGTCGGGTTGTGCCGGGTGTGAAGTGATCAGGGAAGGACCGGTCGGCCGGTGGGCCGCCGGGCCGCCGGGCCGCCGGGCTGCCGAGGCTCAGAAAGCGGCCTTGCCGCGGACCGGTACGTAGTCGGTGTACGCGGACTCCTTGGCCAGCAGTCCGCCGATCCGCGCCACGATGGCCTGGGCGGCCTCGCCGGCGAAGATCCGGTGGTGGTCCTCCTCGCTGGTCCAGCCTTCGGTGACATGGACGACATCGGGGTCCGACGCGGAACGGGAGACCAGGTAGACGACGCAGTGTTCGCTCGCGCCGGGGCTGCCCTCGTTCAGGCCGGTCAGCAGCAGTTCGACCAGCTGATCACCCATTCCGGGCTTGGCGGTCAGGGTGGCGTTGAATCCGTAGTTGCTGGTCATGACTACCTTCTTCTGCGGGAGAGCGGATTGTGGACATGCGGTCCTGGAGCGGGAGCCCAGTAGCTTGCTCCTGGATTCCGGTGACTCCATTCAACCGGCGTGACCTGCGGAAACGGTAGAACGATGCTCGCTGGCGCTTGCACGATCCTCTCCGGTTCGAGAGCGGGTGTCCGGCGGTGTGCTGCAATTGAGGCATGCATCTCGACGAGCTCCGTACCCTGCTGACCCGGCACGCGCGACCCGACTGGACCACCGCCATCGACGGCGTACTCATCTCGAAGGTCGAGCGGTCCGATCCGCCGGCGCCCTCGATGTCCGGCACGGTGCTGGCGGTCATCGCGCAGGGCGCGAAGCGCCTCGCGCTGGGCAACCGTGTGTTCGAGTACGGCGCCGGGCAGTACCTCGTCGCCTCGGTCGACCTGCCGGTCACCGGCCAGTTCACCGAGGCCAGTCCGGAGTACCCGGCCATAGGGTTCGGGCTCACGCTGGAACCGTCCGCCGTCGCCGAACTGCTCTTGCAGGCCGGGCCGGGAGAAGCCCCCCGCGCCGGCGGGAGCGCGGTGTCGGGCATCGCCGTCAGCGACGCGCCGGACGCGCTGCTCGACGCCGTGGTCCGGCTGCTGCGCCTGCTCGATGAGCCCCGGGACCGGACGGTGCTCGCGCCGCTCGTCAAACGCGAGATCCTGTGGCGGCTGATCACCGGTGAGCAGGGCGGCATCGTGCGCCAGCTCGGTCTCGCCGACAGCAGTCTCAGCCATGTCGCACGGGCGGTCCGGTGGATCCGCGACCACTACGCGCAGCCGTTCAAGGTCGAGGAGGTGGCGCGGCTGACCGGCATGAGCGTTTCCGCCTTCTACCGCAACTTCCAGGCGGTGACCGCGATGAGCCCTATCCAGTTCCAGAAGCAGATCCGGCTCCAGCAGGCCCGGCTGCTGCTGGCCACCCACCCCAACGATGTCACCGGGGTCGGTCATCGCGTCGGCTACGACAGCCTGTCGCAGTTCAGCCGGGAATACCGCCGCCAGTTCGGCGCACCGCCCAGCCAGGACGCCACCGCCCTGCGCCACACCGTGCCCGCCGCCGCAGGCGTACTTCCCTGATGTGACGGGGCTTCAACCGGGCCTTGACGTAACGGGACTTCGACCGGGCGTGCCCCGATGCGGAGGAGAACCGTGCCCCGGCCCTGGGGCGGGTCCTGCCCCGGCCTACCGGTCGTCTGCGGTCAGGCCCGCCGCCCAGGCGCGTACGGCGGACCGGACGACGGTGTCCGTGTTCTCGCCGGTGGCGAAGTGGGGCCCCTCCGGTCTCGGTACCGACATCCAGGCCAACCACGCCGCCGACCCGTTCTCCTGGATGCGGGTGGCCCTGCACGCCGAGAACGCCCACCGCCACCAGGCGGCGCTGGACTCGCCGTACGGCACCGGCGCGCTCGGCGATCCGCATCTGAGCCCGCGTGACATGCTCCACCACGCGACGCTCGGCGGCGCCGAGGTGCTGGGACTCGGGTCGGTCACGGGGTCGCTGGAGCCGGGCAAGGCCGCCGACCTCGTGCTGCTGCGCACCGACGGGGTGCACCAGCGGCCGGTACTCGACCCGATGGCGACGATCGTGCTCCATTCGCGGGCCTCGGACATCGACACGGTCCTGGTCGGCGGCACGATCGTCAAGGAGCGCGGACACCTCACGGGAGAGCGGTCCGCGCGGGCGGTGCGGGAAGCCGAAGGTGCCTGGGAGCGGCTGGAGCCCCGTATCGAGGCGCGCGGCGGCCGGCTGCCGGAGAAGCCGGAGGGGCTGCTGCGGCGGATGGCGCAGGCAGCGGTGGCCAACGCGCCTGCCTGGGCGTCGGATTCCGGCGAGGGCGGTACGTCATGAGCGGGGGCCTGACCGAGCACAGCAGCGATGAGCCGACCGGCGGGCCGGGAGGAACGCGCTGGTGGCGCACCGAAGCTCTGCTATGTCGACAACCTCGAAGCCTGGTCGCTCAACGAGACCACCGTCAACTGGAACTCGGCTCTGGCCCGGGTGTCCGCGTTCGCGGCAGACGTGGCAGGCCGCCCATGACGGCGAGCCCGCGGCTGCCGGTGATTCGGCAGCTCAGTGACCGTGTGTCAGAGCTGGGTGATACGTATGGGCCCATGGATACCACTGAGTCCCTCCTGTCCTCCGCCGATCACTCTGCCGAGACCGCGTTCGAACTCGGTTGCCAGGCCCTGGAGTCGGGGGACCGGGAACGGGCGCGCGACTTGTTCGAGGAGGCGGTTCGCGGTTCCGGCCCGCAGATGCTCTGGCGCGTGGCCGAGGCATGCCTGGAAACCCTCCAGAGCGCGTTCTGGATGAGCCGGGCCGTGGTCTCGGAGAGCGAACCGGGCGGCATCACGGTGGACCCGGGCGCGCTGCGTATCCTCGGCGGCGATGACGGCGAGATGTTTCAACAGCACTGGGAGATCGCCGTCGAGTCGAGCGACCCTGCCCGTGCGGTCACGGCGCTCACCGCCGCGAGACGCCGTCTTACATGCGTGTTCGAGGACGGCCGCGAAGTCCCGCCGGAGGAGGCCGAGGATGTCATGACCGACACCGACCTCTACAGCCCCAACTTCGTCGCCGTCGACGACACGGTCCCCCGCGTGTGGATGGACTGCAAGGGCGGGATGTTCCCGCACATGGCCCGGACCGCGCTGCGCATCGTGGCAGACGAACTACGCAAGGCGGGGATACGGCAAGCACACCTGTTCACCCGTCCCATATCAGACCTTTCGGACAGCTAGTGCGGTGACCGACAACACCCGAATCGGGGCGAGGCCGGTGTTCCGGTGTTCACGAGAACACCCGCGGCCTACGCTCTGACGCGGAGACCGGACGGCAGACGAGTCGTCAGGTGCGGCGCCAGCGGGTGGGGATGGCCGGATGCGTGGGGTGGATGAGGCGCTTGAGCGGGCCGGCGCGGATGAGACCGTGGTGCGGGAGTGGCTGCGGGGGCTGACGTGCAATCCGGCCTTGCCTGGAACGGTGCTTGAGCGGCTGCTGGAGTTGGAGGAGCTGCCGGTGCACCGGTTGTGGCTCACCTTGCGCCCGCTCGACGAGGAAGCGACTGCCATCGCGGTGGCGTCGTCGCGGATGCGGCACCGGGTGGGCGTCGCGGAGAATCCGACCGCGGATGTCGATGTGCTGGCGCGGCTCGCCTACGACGTGGAGCCCCGGGTCCGGTTCGTGTACGCGGTCCTGCTCTCCGAGTTCAGACGGCCGAGCCCCCCGGAGGCGCTGGCGGCGCTGGCCGGGGATACGGACCCGAAGGTCCGGCGGGCGGTCACCAGTGCTCCGGGGTTACCCGTTGCCGTTCAGCACCGGCTCGTTGAGGACGAGGACCCTGGTGTCCGGGCCGGAATGCTGACCCGGAAGCTGTGGGAGCGGCTCCCGGAGCCGGTACGGGAGCGGCTGCTCGACGATCCCTCCCCGCAGGTGCGCGAGAAGATCGCCGAACTCTTCCGGACGAAGGAGGAGCCGGAGGCACTGACGGCCGAGGCGCGGGTGGTCCATGCGAACACATACGTCCGGCAGGAGGCCGCCGGTGATCCGGAGGTCCCGCTCGCGCTGGCACTGCGCCTCGCCGAGGACCCTGAGAACGAGGTCCGGCTCGCCCTGTCGATGCGGGAGGACCTGACCGAGGAGCAGCGCGCCTCGGTCCCGTACCTGGTGCCGGACTGGTGTCCCCAGCCGAGCTGGATCCAGGAGCGGGCGGCGGATCCCGGGACGGCACGGCGGATCGCCGCGTCGGCACACGTCGGGCTGCGGCGGGCGCTGGCCACGCAGCCGCATCTGCCGGCCGACGTGCTGGCGCGGCTGGCCGCGGACGAGGACCCGGGAGTGCGGCGCAACCTCTGCACCGACCGCCAGGACACGCCACATGAGCTGCTGGTGGAGGTGTACGCCACGGCACAGGACCGGAACTGGTCGGTCCTGCGCCACCACCGGAACTTCGCCCGGCCCGGTCTCGCCCGGTTCGCAAACGATCCCAATCCCCGGCTGCGGCACGCCGCGCTGGACGACCCGGAAGCCGGCCCGGAGCTGCCGCTGCGACTGGCCGACGACCCGGACGTCGGAGACTGGGCGGTACGGGACCCCAGGCTCCCCGCCGGTGAGCTGCTGCGGCGGCTCACCCTGCCGGACAGCGCGTTCGCCGCCGCGGCCAATCCCGCGCTGCCACCAGCCGTGATGCACCAGCTCGTCGACCTCGCGCAGGACCGGTAACCCACTCACCGGTGCCAAGCCCACCGCTCGGCAGCGCGTTCGCTGACCGTGGTCGTCACTGGCCGCTCCAGGCCCCGGTGAGGTCCTGTCCGGCCGCCGGTCTTCGTGGATCAGCCCGGGGCGTCTGGTGGAGGGGGCACCTCGGGTCGTGTCCGCGTGTGCGCGTTGCGGGTGGGCGGACGCTGCGGACGGGGCTTCTCGGTGTGGTCGGTCACGGCAGGATCTCGACGTACCCGTCGGTTCCGTGTACGCGGATCCGCTGGCCGTCCCGGATCAGCCGGGTGGCCTGCTCCACGCCCACGACGGCCGGCAAGCCGTACTCACGGGCGATCACCGCGCCATGGGTCATCAGGCCGCCCACCTCCGTCACCAGGCCCGCGGCTCCGACGAACAGCGGGGACCAGCTGGGGTCCGTGAAGGTCGTGACCAGGATGTCACCGGCTTCGAGATCGGCCTCCGCCATGTCCAGGATGACGCGGGCCCTTCCCTCGACGGTCCCGGTGGAGACCGGCAGGCCGATCAGGGCGCCGGCCGGCACGTCGTCGCGCCGGTATGCCCCGGTGACGGCCTCACCGTCCGATGTGAGCACCCGGGGCGGTGTGAGCGCGTGGTACGACCGGAACGCGTCCTTGCGCTGCTGGATGAGCTGGTCATCCACGTGGTTCGAGCGCACGACGTCGTGGAGCTCCTGGAACGTGAGGTAGAAGATGTCCTCCTTCTCAGAAAGCATGTCGGTCCGTACGAGGCGCTCGGCCTCCTCCAGCAGGGCCCGCTTGTAGACGAAGTAGCGGCTGACGATGCCGTACTTCGGGTACTCCCGGTACCCGATGAAGGTTCTGACCCGGTCGATCATCCGCTTGGCCTCGTCGGCTTTCCGCTCCCCGTCCGGCAGGGCCCGCAGGCGTGACAGCACGTCCTGTTCCTTCTGCCGCGCCTTCTGCCGCCCTTGCTCGAAGCGCCGCCCGGCGGCGCCCGGCCCGAAGTTCCTGACGTTGTCGAGGATCACGGGCACGAGTGTGCTGGGGCGCTCGCGCCAACGTGGCCGCGTGATATCGATCTCGCCGACGCAGCGCATACCGTACCGGTCGAGGTAGGCCTCTATGGCGTCGCGTGCTTCGGTCCCGCCCGCGAGCTTCGGCAGCTCGTCCAGGAAGCCCTCGTTCTCGACGCCCCGCAGGAACGCCACCACTTCCGGCTGCGGGCGGATCACGTCCGCGACGTCGAGCAGCGCCAGTCCCATCTCCGACGTGACGTTGTCGGGGACGGACAGTGTGAGCGTGTCAGCCGCGTTCTTCTCGCCCAGCCACTCGTGCAGCTTGTCGTTGAGCCACCACGTGGCCTCCATCCCCGCCATGATCACCTGAATATTCAGCGGATCACCGAGGACTCGCTTATGCTCCTCGAAAGCCTCCAACAGGAAGTCGAACAGCGCCGGTCCGGTCTTCGTCCGGATGTCGCGCTCCAGGGCGGCGATGGATACCTGGCTGCGCTCGATCAGCTCGGTGACGATGGCCGGATCGGTCTCGATCGGGGCGGACGCGCCGCCGGCCGACGCGCCGCTGGCTGATGCACCGCCGGCCGATGCACCGCCGGCCGGCGGCCTGCCGGGACCCGCGTCCGGGAGCGACGGGACGAAATCGTCGCGGTCGAGGACGGTCTCCAGAGCGTCCCTGATCAGCGGATCGCCTCTCCCCAGGGCGTCCAGGAGGCCGGCGCGGCTCGCGGGCGAGGCCAGGCGCCGGGTGACGTCGACGAACAGTCTCCCGCCCGCCTCACGCATCGGCGCCATGGCCGTCAGCTGCCACACGGAGATCCCCAGGGGCTTCATGGGGTCGGTCATCATCTGCCCGTGACCAACGGAGACGTAGACGTGATTCTCCTGGTCACCGGTCTCGGGAATGGGGATGGGGATGGGGATGGGGAACAGCGTCGTGATCGGCCGGCTCTGAACGATCCGGAAGTCATCGTCGACCAGGCACCATTCAATGTCCTGCGGGCGGCCGAAGTGCGCTTCGATCCGCCGCCCGAGCCGCACCAGCCGCACGACCTGCGCATCCGTCAGCGCCGGCTGCTCCTGCCGCCGCGCGTCGATCGCCACTTCCCGCGTACCCCCGGCCGGCAGCGCGTGAACGGCGCGCTGTTTGGCGGCGATCGCCCTGGCGACGACTTCGCCGTCTCGCACCTTGAAGACATCCGGGTTCACCAGGCCGGAGACCAGGGCCTCGCCGAGGCCGAAGCCGGCGTCCACGGTGGCGACCTTCCGGTTGCCCGTGACGGGGTCGGCCGTGAACAGGACGCCCGCCGCGTGCGGGAAGACCATCTGCTGCACGACCACGGCCATGTGGACCGTACGGTGGTCGATGCCGTTCCGCCGGCGGTAGGTCACGGCCCGCTCGGTGAACAGCGAGGCCCAGCACCGGCTGACGTGCTGGAGGATCGCCTCCGGCCCCACGACGTTCAGGTACGTGTCCTGCTGGCCGGCGAAGGAGGCCGTCGGCAGGTCCTCCGCCGTCGCACTGGATCGGACGGCGTAGGCGGCCTGCTCGCCGAACCGGGCGAGCGCGCGGGTGATCGCCGCCGCGAGCTCGCCCGGGACGGCGATCCCTTCGATGGCCCGGCGGATCCGCGCGCTGAGCGTGCGGATCGCCTCCCGGTCGTCCGGGTTCACGCGCGACAACTGATCGAGCCGGTCCTCGATCGACGGCACTTCCGCCATGATCCGCCGGAAGGCGTCCGTCGTCACGCAGAAGCCGCCCGGCACGCGGATGCCCTCGATCCGCGACAGCCCGCCCAGGTGCGCGCCCTTGCCGCCGACGACCGCGGCCCGCGTCTCGTCAACCTCTTGAAGATCCGACACGTACCGCTCGATCACCGCGACACCTCCGAGGCAGCCGTGCTCCGTCCCACCACTGGTACGACGTCACCGCGTCCCCCATACGCCGACAACACACGCACGTCGTGCCCTCATTTCCGCAGGTTGTGGCCTCGGCCGACGATTTTGCGCCACCACCCGGGTCTTGCCGCAAGCCCCCCTGCGCGCTATACCTTGAGAGTGGCGGGGAGAGAGATCTCCTCGCGATTCCTCCTCAGGTGGCCCGCACCGCTCACTCGCGCGACTGCGCCGATGCGCCGGCCCGGGGTGGGGTGGGGTGGGGCAGCGGATGGCGCGCGCTTCCACGCCCGTCGAGCTACGCATTCCAGCGAGCGGTGTTGTCCTCGGCGACCTGGACGATCGCCTTGCCCACGTTCTCGCCCCGCAGCATGCCGAGAAAGGCACGCACGGTCTCGCCGAAACCCTCGGTGACCGTCACATCGACGCCGATCCGGCCGCTGATCAGATGCGGGACCAGGAAGTCCTCCAACTCGCCCTGTACGTCGAGGTAATCCCGGACATGCATGCCCTCCATCCGCAGACTCTTCTCCACCATCTCGGAGAGGTTACGCGGTCCGGCAGGCGGTTCCGTGGCGTTGTACTGGCCCACCGTGCCGACCCGGGCGATCCGGCCGCGGTCGCGCAGCGCGGTGATCGCGCCCTCCAGATGAGTCCCACCGACGTTGTCCAGGTACGCGTCGATCCCGTCGGGCGCGAGCCGGGCGAGCGACTCCCCCACCGGGCCTTCGTGGTAGTCGAAGGCCGCGTCAAATCCGACGTGCCGGGTGAGGTGCTCCGCCTTGGCCGCCGAACCCGTACTGCCGACGATCCGACGGGCACCGAGCAGACGCGCGATACGGCCGGCGGCCGTACCGACACCGCCCGCCGCGGTCGAGACGAACAGGTCCTCGCCGGCCTCCAGACACAGGGTGCGGGTCAGCGCGGCATAGGCCGTGAGGCCGGTGCCGCCGAGGATGCCGAGATGCGCGACGAGCGGGACGCCCTCGTACGCCCGTAGCTTCCGTGTCCCCGCCACTCCGGATGTGACGAGCGCGTGGGTGCGCCAGCCCCCGCGGTGGAAGACCAGATCGCCCTCGGTCAGGCCCGGGTCCCGGGACGCGAGCACACGTCCGACGGACCGGCCCTCCAGGGGGCTGTTCAGCTCGAAGCCGCCGTCCATCATTTCGCGGTGGTACGGGTCCACGGAGAGATACAGGTTCTCGACCAGGGCGGTGCCGGGGGCCGGTGAGGGGACCGGGGCCTCGACGAAGGCGAACTGGCCGGTGGTCGGGAAGCCGTGGGGCCGGGCGGTCTGGTGCACGGTGACAGCGGTCGTGGTCATGGCGGCGACCGTACGAAGGAATGCGGGGGCCGGGCAGGGGGTTGCGCTCATGGAACCGGCACGGTCCATGAATCGTCCTCATAGAACGAGGTGAGCGCCCCGATGGCCGACCTGGCCCCGCACGAACTGCGCGTTCTGGTGGCGGTCGAGCGCGAGCGCGGCTTCTCCGCGGCGGCGACGGCGCTCGGACTCACCCAGTCCGCGGTCTCGCACTCGGTCCGGAGCAGCGAGAGCAAGATCGGGGCGGTGCTCTTCGTACGGGGCAGACAGGGTGCGCGCCCCACGGCGGCCGGTGTCAGAGCCGTGGCACACGCGCGGCGGATCCTGCGGATGCTGGACGTCATGGCCGCGGAGGCACGCGGCGCGGAGAACGCGACGGTGTCTGGTCCACTGCGGATCGCGGCCTTCCGCAGCGCCGCGCTGTATCTGCTGCCACCGGTGCTGGAGCGGCTGAGGACACGTCATCCCGGTATCGATCCGACGGTGCGGATCGTACGGGAGGTGGGGCCGGGGGCGGCCGGTGAGGTGGCGGCGGGCCGCGCGGACCTGGGCATCGCCACGATCGGCACGCCCGCGCCGATGCCACCCGGGCTGATCCGGTCCGTACTGACCGAGGAGCCGTACGCACTGGTCCATCCCGCGGGGCACCCGGACCCGCGGTCGTTGCCGCTGGTGGACTGGGCCGAAAACTGCACGTCGTACACCAAGGACTGGTGGGCCGGACAGGAGTGGATCCCGCGCGCGACGGTCGAGGCTGAGGACGACGGAGCGGTGCTGTCGATGGTGAGCAGCGGTCTGGGCATGGCGATCATGCCCGAACTCTCCCTGACGGGGGCGCCGTCCACACTCCAGATCACCGACCTCGGACCGGAACGCCCGACCCGCACGGTGGGTTACGTAACCACTCCGGAGCAGGCCCGCACCATCGCGGTCCGAGCCCTCATCCGCGAACTGCGCGATCTCCGGCCGACGCGGTCCCCGCACATGAAGCCGGCGAGACACGGCCGGGCCGGATAAAAAGGGGGGGGCTCCGGGTGTTACGGGCCTCCGGCCTCCGGCCCGTTGCGTGGCGGGCAACGGGCCGGAGGCATGCGCGCACGGTCAGTAGACCGTGGCGCCGTAAGTGTTGAGTGCCTCGACGAGCGGCTGGAAGAAGGTGGTCCCGCCGCTGGTGCAGTTACCGCTCCCGACGGAGTTCAGGCCGAGTCCCGTGCTTCCCGCGTACAGCGGTCCGCCGCTGTCCCCGGGCTCGGAGCAGATATTGGTGCGGATGAGTCCGGTGAGCGATCCGTTGGGGAGACTCACCGTGTAGTTCAGTCCGTTGACCTGTCCGCAGTGCACACCGGTTGTGCTGCCACTCGCGCAGGCGGCCAGGCCGACCGTCGGATTGGCGGCCCCGGTGATGTCCTGGACGGTGCCGTTGTGGAGGTTGACGACACCCTGGGTGTCTGTCGGAGTGGTGCTGTATCTGACGATCGCGAAATCGTTGCCGGGGAAGGAATCGCCCACGACTTGACCGAGCGGGTCCGGCGGGTTCGGCACACCACCCGGCACGCTCACAGGCCCTCACCCAGCCCCATCGCCCCACCCGGACACACATCCGCCGCCTCACGCACCACCACACGCGACGGCCGCACCGTTGCCTCGTCCATCGTCGCCCTCATCGTCCGTGCTCCTCTGCCTTCATCATCAGTACTTCCCCGTCTGTGAGTTACGCCCTCATCAGAGACGCCAGGGGTGTGAGGGACCTCAGTGGTGTCAGGGGTGTGAGACGGGTGCCAGCCACAGCCCCACCAGCGCGTCGATCAGACCCGTCGCCGCGCCGCGCCAGCTCGGCCTCGGGGTGGCGGCGCCCAGCGCGAGCGCACGCTCCCGCTCCGCGCACATGTGCACCATCAACTGACGTGCCATATCGGTGCGTTCAGCGCGCACTTCCGGCGGCAGTTCCGGGAGACACCGGTCGAACCCATGACGGATCTCGTGCAGCGAGGACGCGCTCAGCGATTCCTGGATCATGATCTCGCGCAGGGCGGGATCGGTCATCACCTGTGCGCCGAACCGCGCGTACCAGGTAGGACTGCCCAGAGCGGCCAGATGCTCCGTCACCGGCCGCACCAGACATGCCACCCAGTCCCGCACATCCCTGGAACCGGCGACCTCGTTCACCATCCCCAGCCGCAACCGCTCTATCGGCTCCGAACGCCTCCGCGCGATCGCCCGCACAAGATCCGTCTTCGTACCGAAGTGATACCCCACCGCCGCGTTGTTCCCCTGCCCCGCCGCCTCACTCACTTGACGGTTGGAAACAGCGAACACCCCATGCTCCGCGAACAACCGCTCCGCCGTCACAAGGATCAGCTCACGCGTCGCATCCCCCCGCTCCGCCCGTACAGCCCTGCCCGTCACCGTCACCACCGCGCATCCTCCTCGAAGCAGACCTTGAGCATTCGATCAGTTAACTGTCCTTGCCGAAGTAAAGCAAGCGACTGACTTAATTCGGAGCCGCGCATCGATCTCGGGACGGGCCGCTGAGCGTGTCCACCGACGTCCCGTCCCCTCTTCGGAAGCCCCCATGCCCACTCCACCCGCGCAGCCGCCCTCCCGCCGCAGCCGTCTCTCGCCCGAGCGCGAGCGCGAGCTGCTGGAGGTCACGCTGGAACTCCTGGCGGAGCTCGGGTACGACCGCATGACGATGGCCGACGTGGCGAAGCGGACCAAGTGCAGCACGGCCACGCTCTACCGGCAGTGGGAGAACAAGCAGCGGCTGGTCATCACCGCGCTCAAGGCCGCCCCGCGCCGCACTTTCGTGGAGATCGACACCGGCAGTCTGCGGGGTGACCTGCGAGAGCTGTCCCGTGGTGTGTTCCGGCACGATCCGGTGATGCGTTCCTTCATCGGCATCTGGAACGCGGTCATGCAGGACGGCTTACTGATGCGGGCCCTCCGCGAGATCATCATCGAACCGGAGATGCACGCGCTGCGCCATGTGTTGCGGCGTTCCGTGGAGAGAGGCGAGATCAGCCCGGACAATCCGGCCCTCGGCCTCGTCGGCCAAACGCTGTTCGGCCCTCTGATCCTCCAGAATCTTTTCACCGGCGAACGTCCCACCCCTGAGCTCAGCGAGGACATCATCAACGCTGTCCTGCTGCCCGCTCTCACCGCCGGGCGTCCCGCCGGCGACCCCACCTGACCCCGCCCGACCCGGTCCGGAGCCGGGCGTCGCTCGGGGATCGCCGCGGGCGTGGTTCCGCCGCCGCGTCCTGGCGGCTCGGCCGGGGTTCAGCCCTTGACCGCTTGCGCGTACTGGCCCAGGAAGTGCGGGCTGCCGCTGTCCACGCGATACAGGAAGAGCCCTCGATCGGAGACGAACTCGTTCGACGGGGGCGGGAATTCCACCGTCTTCGCGATTCCTCGGTAGGTGCTCGACCGCAGTTCGCGGACCAGGGCTCCTCTTTCGGCCGGCTGTTCCCCGGATCCGCCGAGTCCCTGGGCGAGGAAGAACAGGGCGTCGTACGCCTCCAGGGCGTACCGCCCGGCCTGACGGACACCGAAGCGTTTCAGATACGCGGCCACGAAGCGCTCCGCGCGCGGCAGTTCGGCCGGGTCGACGTACGTCGCGCTGATCACCCATCCTTCGGACGCGGCGCCCGCCTCGGTGAGGAAGGTCTCTTCGAGCACCGGCTGGGTGGCCGCGCATGTGCCCGTGAAGCCCGCACGCCGCAGGGCCCTGGCGCACATCGCCGCGCGGTGGGGTGAGGTGCCGCCGTACACCACGGCCTGGGCCCGCTTCGCGAGAACCGCGGTGGCGACGGCCGCGAAGTCCTCCGAATCCGCGGGGACGACATGGGTGCTGACCGAGCCCCGCGACGGTGGAGTGGCGGCGACGTTCTTCGCCGTCATCCAGCTGGCCCTGGGGCTCGCCCTGTCATCGATGACCGCGGTTCTGCGCGCCGAGCGTACGTCGGTGAGATAGCGCACCAGCGGTGCCCAAAGGATGTTGTCGTTGGGCCTGAGCTGGAAGAGAACCCGGTTGGTTGCGGTGGTGAAGGCATCGGTCCCGGGCGAGAGGGCCACCACCGGGAGCAGGGCCTTCACGTAGACGGGCGCGGCCGAGCGGGCCTCGGCGTCACCGGTCGGGCCGATGACCGCGTACACCGCGGGATCCGCGGCGAACGCGGCGGCCACCTCGCGTGCGCTCCCGGCGTCGCCGCGGTCGTCCCGCACCTTCAGGGCCAGGTCGAACCTCCTGTCCGCACGGGCGTTGAACTCGTCCACCGCCAGCCGGGCGCCGCGCTCCTGCGCCGTACCCTCCGCGCCCCGTCCGCCGGAGAGATCCCCGTGGAGACCGATGACATAGCGCGGCCGTTTCCGGGAGGCCGGTGACGAGACCGGCCCCCGGCCCTGACACGAGGCCATCGCGCCTCCCGGGACGGGCAGACGAGCGCATCGGGC
The DNA here is from genome assembly GCF_045161915.1 of Streptomyces sp. NBC_00872. Taxonomy (NCBI): domain Bacteria; kingdom Bacillati; phylum Actinomycetota; class Actinomycetes; order Kitasatosporales; family Streptomycetaceae; genus Streptomyces; species Streptomyces sp. NBC_00872. The sequence continues at coordinate 1,365,981 of NZ_CP108806.1, forward strand.
CGCGGCAGCCGCCCTCACTCCGGGCGGGGGATGTCCTCGTAGTCCTTGTACTCGAAGCCCGGGGCGACCACGCACGTCACGAGCACCGGCTCGTCCCCCGCGGGTTCGGCCGACTGCCAGCTTCCACCGGGCACGAGGAACTGCGGCCGCTCTCCCCGCTCTATCCCACTGCCCACCACCGCGTCGACGGCGTCCTCCTCGCTCGGAGCCTCGCCCGTCCCACCCAGCCGGATCCGCAGCGGGCCGCCGCGGTGCCACAGCCACACTTCGTCCGAGCGCACCCGGTGCCACCGTGACGCCTCGCCGGGATGCAGAAGGTAGTAGATACCCGTCGCGAACGCCCTCGCCCCGCCGTATCCGTCGGGGACCGCTTCGACCGGAGTCCTCCATGTCTCCCGGAACCACCCGCCCTCGATGTGCGGTTGAAGACCGAGGGACTCGACCAGCTCAGATATTTCCGCCATGCCGAACATCCTGGCGCGTACTCCGCTTCGCCGTACCCGGTCCCGCGAAGTTGGCCATGTCCGGGACCGGCGGCGGCTCCGAGCCGAGTGACGCCGGCCGCGTAAGGAAAACGTCAAGTTCGGGGCGGCGGCCGTAAGAGCGCCGTCAACGGGAGACGGGAACCCCGGACGAGGGGGTTTCCTCGGGACGTCCGTCCCCGTCGCACCTCTGTAAGGAACTCACAGCCAAGTGACCGTGTTACCGCAGGGGGCAGCAGCTCGGCGTCCGGGGCGGGCCCCCGTACCACCGGCTCCCGCCCCGGCCCCGGAATCGGACAACTCCCTCGCACCCGGGGAAATTCGAGCAGCATCCGAGGAAGGCGGGACACGGCTGCCCCGGGTGCTGGTGGTGGAGGACGAACCACAGCTCGCACGGGCTCTTGAGATCAATCTCAGGGCACGGGGATACGACGTGGCAGTCGCGCCGGACGGGAAGACCGCGCTGCGACTCGCCGCCGCGCACCCGCCCGACGCGGTCCTGCTGGACCTCGGACTGCCCGACATGCCGGGCATCGCGATGATGAGAGGGCTGCGCACCTGGTCCCAGGCCCCGGTCCTGGTGGTCTCGGCCCGTAGCACGTCCGACGAGAAGGTGGCCGCGCTCGACGCGGGCGCGGACGACTACATCACGAAGCCCTTCGGCATGGAGGAACTCCTCGCCCGGCTGCGGGCAGCGACCCGGCGGGCGGATCCCGGCTCGCGCTCCGACGGCACCGCGGTCGTCACCGCCAATGGATTCACACTCGATCTGCTCGCGAAGAAGGCCCGGCGCGACGGGAACGACATCCGCTTCACACCGACCGAATGGCATCTGCTGGAAGTCCTGATCCGCAACCGGGGACGGCTCGTCAGCCGGCGTCAGCTGCTCCAGGAGGTCTGGGGTCCGGCCTGTCGGACACGGAGCAACTATCTCCGTGTCTACATGGCGCACTTGAGGCGCAAACTCGAAGCGGATCCCTCACACCCCCGGAGTCTCATCACCGTGCCGGGCATGGGATACCGATTCGAGGTGTGATCCCCCTCGCCCACAGAATTCGTTGAAATCCAGGGGTCGGGGGCGGGAGCGGGGGCGGGGCGGAGGCGGGATCAGCCGTCAGTACACTCGCCGGCGAGTTTCGTGCCGCCCACGTCGGAGCAGCCGATGAAGCCGTGGCCTCGGAGCTGGGCCGTCATGGGGTCGCTGGTCAAGAAGTCCAGATAGTTGGCGGTGAGCCCCGCCGGTTCTCCCGCGGTATACAGATACTCGGTCGCGACGAACGGATAGTTACCGCTCAGAGCGTCTTCGCGGATCGGCTCGTATGTGTTGACCGGTATGGTCCCGACGTTGGGGAAGAAGGGCAGGGCGTCGGCTTCCGCGTAACCGATCGCGTTCGCCGTGCTGTTGACGTATTCGAGCAGGTCCATCGTGGTCTTCGCGTTGCACGCGGTCGTCACGCCCGTGCTGCCGCATTCCGGCAGATCCTTCGACGCCGGGGAACTGTCGTCCAGAAAGGCGCTTTCAAAAGCCGCGCGGGTCCCGGAGTCACCGGAGCGGCCGACCGGCAGGTACGCGGGGTCCCGACCACCGAAGATCGTCCTCAGGTCCGCCGTGGTCAGCCCGTCCTCGAACAGACGAGGATGACTGTCCTCCAGTGCGTGGTTGGCCACCACGGCGAACACGACCACGCCGGCCGCGCGCCGGTTCAGGCCCTCTTCGTCGGTCTGGTCCGAAGGCCGCCCGTCGGACATGGCGATCGTCGAGGTGTCCTTGCTCAGACGCAGATCGGCGAGGCCGTTTCCGCTGCCGTTGGCCACGACCCTGATCGTCGCGTTCGGGCAGCTCTGCTCGTAGGCGTTCTTGACCTGGGTGGCGACCGGTGCGAAAGCGGTGGACCCCTTGATGCTGAGGCTTCCGTGCGTGCAGGTGGCCTCCGGGCTGAGCGCGCGGTTGGCCAGCCAGACTCCGCCGGAGATACCGATCAGAAGGGCCATGACGGTCCCCGCCGCGGTGACCTGGTACAGGCGGGAGCGCTTGGCCTTCTGGACGATCCGGCCGCCGCGTATGATCCCGCCCGATCTGACGCCGCTGCCGGAACCGACGAGGAGGATCAGGAGTTTGAAGCCGTCCTGCCGGTTGAGCGGCAGGGCGGGCAGCACGATCCGTGAGGCGTCGTCGGGCGGCAGTGTGTCGGTGCTGCGCTCGATGAGATTGTGCAGGTCGTCGGAGTCACGCACTTTGAAGTGCACCACTTCCCGCCCGGGAAAGGTGAAGCGCAGCGGGACGGCGACATGGCTTTCGTCGATGTCCTGGCCGCCGGAGTTCAGTACGTCGAGTACGACGAGACTGCCGTCCTCGATCTCCCTGCCCTGCGAGTGGATCTCCCACATGTTGAGGTCGTTCGGGGGTGCCGGGCCCCGGTTGATCGGCTCGTCGAACAGGACGCTCCAGCCGATCTGGCGGCGTCGCCGGACCGCGGTGACCAACAGGCCTATCGCGCCGGTGATCAACGCACACGTCAGCGTCGTGAGCGCCTCACGGCTGTCGATCATCGAGTTGAGATCGCTCAGTATCCCCGATGCCTGCGTGACAGAGCTCATGGCTTCCCCCCCGGACTGGCCAACTCGCGTGTGAGGACGCATTGTTGAGGACGCGCGAGATCGACGCACAAAGGGAATCCGAACAACGCGCCAACGGGACGCCATCAAAAGCCGAAGACGCCGACTCGCCCACGCGGCGCGCTGTCCCGCACGGGCGGGCGAGGAGGAGCCCGGGACCGGTGCCGGGGCCGGTGCCGGTCAGCCGCGGTAGTGGTCCGCCAGAGCGGCGAACGCGGCCTTGGGCTCCCACGGCATGTCCGGATAGGTGGTACCGGGTCGGTCTTCGAGGACTTTGACCACGCCGTAGCTGGCCATGTCGAAGTCCTCGCGAGGGGTGCCGCCGCGGTGCGGCAGGTCGTAGCGGGCGAAGGTGTTCACGAACGCGGTGTCGACGCCCTCGGCCTCGAAGACGTCCAGCACCTCGCACAGATACGTGGCCTGCTCCTCCTCGTCGCGGATGTAGTCCCCGTCCAGACGGACCGGTCTGCCGTCGTCACCCCATTCGACGATCCCGTCGCCGCGGCCTCCCTTGCCGGCCGAGCCGCGGTGGCTGGTGCAGCCGAACTCGGTGATCGCGACGGGCTTTCCCTGGGCTTTCCCCTGCGCGACGAAGGCACGGATGCCGTCGCGGAACCGGTCGGCCATCCCGGCCGAGCGATAGCCGGCATCGGTCGATATGACATCGAAGGGAGTCCAGTCGACACCCTCGAACGGCAGCGAGGCGTAGCTGACGCTTCCTCCGAACCGCTCGCGGACCGTACGGACGGCCGTGTCCAGGAAGTCGTTGATGCGGGTGGGGAGTTCGGCCATCAGCTCACGCGGACGACCGGGCGCGGTGAGCACGGCGGCTCTGTCCAGGAACGTATCGCCGGGCAGGAAGCCGACGGTGAACAGGCTCAGTTCGGAACCGGTCAGGAACACGATCTCGGCGCCCCGCCCGCGCAGTCGCTCGGCTCGCTCGGCGCAGTCGGCGAGGAAGGCCAGCTGTTCGTCGACCGTGAGGTCGCAGGTGAACGGGGAGAACCACACCTCCAGTCCCGCGTCGGCGGCATGGCCGGCGGCGATCTCCAGCCTGCCGGCATCGCCTCCGGTGACACGCACCGCGGTGCAGTGCAAGTCGTCGCGGATCACGCGCATTTCGCGCTTCACGGTCTCAGGGTCGAAGGGTTCGCGGGTGCTCACTCCCGCGTTGACGAAGCCGGTGTCGTACGTGATGCCGTTACCTCGCATGTGCCGTGCCCTTTCGCGTCGCCGAGTCCCGGTGCCGTTCGGCGCTGTAGGTGCAGTTCAGTGCTGATCGCTGCCGGTCGGTACTGGTCGGTGCCGGTCGTGCTTCAGCGCGCGGGCCGACACCGGAAGGATCAACCCAGAATAAGGTACTCAACGTACCCTATGGAGCGAGCAGGGTTCGCACGTCACAGCGCCCGCCCGGTACGGTCGGTACTCATGACGGGAGATCACATGGCCGACAGCCCGGCCGAGCGGCCACGCTCCGCTCCGACGAGGCGGCGCGGAGCCGAGCTGGAACGCGCGATCCTCCGGGCCGCGGCCGACGAACTCGTCGAGTCCGGCTATCCCGGACTCACCATGGACAAGGTCGCCAAGCGCGCCGGCACCAACAAGAACGCGATCTACCGCCGCTGGCCGCATCGCGCCGCGCTCGGTATCGCCGCGTACCGGGAACTGACCACCACCGATGTACAGCTCCCCGACACCGGAGAACTGCGGGGCGACGCGCTGGAACTGCTGCGCCGCGCCAATCGCACCTGGAACTCACCGTACGGCGAGATCCTCCGCGGTCTGCTGTCGGGCGTCGGTGACGACCCCGAGCTGCTGGCGCGGCTGCGCGAGCGCTCCGGCGATGCGGGAAGCGGAATGTGGCTGACCATCCTGGGCCGCGCCGTGGCCCGCGGGGAGGCCCCACCCGAATGCCTCGACCCCCGGGTCGCCACGGTGGCCGTCGTGCTTCTGCGCAATGAATACGTGGTCCGGGGCGTTCCCGCCGCGCCCGATGACGTCCTCGTCGACATCGTCGACGAGGTATACCTGCCGCTGATCCGCGGACGCGGCCGGCCCGACACCGAGCCGACCGCTCACCGCTGACCGCTGATCGCTGACCGCTGACCGCTGACCGCTGACCAAGCTGTCGGGCCGACAGGGCGGATCCGGGTTACTTCCGCTCGCTCGCGGCGACAGCGGCGGCCACGGCCTCGGCGATGTTCGCCTCGGCGGTCGCCTTGTCGACACCGAGCCCCGTGAGCAGCCCCGCGCCGTCCTCGAACTCCAGCAGTGCGAGCAGGATGTGCTCGGTCCCGATGTAGTTGTGGCCCAGCCTCAGCGCCTCCCGGAAGGTGAGTTCCAGCGCCTTCCGCGCCCCGGCGTCGTACGGAATGAGTTCGGGCAGTTGACCGGCCGCGGACGGCAGTGCCGCGGTGACGGTCCGGCGGACGGTTTCCAGCGGCACGCCCTGTGCGACGATCGCCCCCGCGCCGAGCGCGTCCGGCTCCGTCAGAAGCCCCAGCACCAGATGCTCGGGGCGGATCTCGTCGTTGCCCGCCGCGCGGGCCTCGTTCTGCGCCGCCATCACGACGTTCCTGGCCCGCTCGGTGAACCGGCCGAATCCCTGGTTCGGGTCGAGATCCGAGGGTTCACCGGGATTCTTCGCGACGAAACGCTTCTGGGCCGCCTGCCTGGTGACCCCCATACTCCTGCCGATGTCCGTCCAGGAGGCGCCCGAGCGCCGGGCCTGATCGACGAAGTGACCGATCAGATGGTCGGCGACATCGCCGAGGTGGTCTGCGGCGATGACCGCGTCGGACAGTTGCTCAAGAGCGTCGGAGTGGACTTTCTTGATGGCCTCGATCAGATCGTCGAGCCGGACCGGATGCGTCATGCGGACAGGATTCGTCATGTGTCAACCTTAGGTTGACGCGCAGGCACCGTCAACCCGAGGTTGACACGCTGATCGAGCCGCCCTCGGCACCGCACCCGCCGCCGTCAATCGTCGCGCTCGTCCAGCCTCATGAGCAGGAGGGCGATGTCGTCGCCGCCCCGGGAGGACTGCCGGGTCTGTCCGGCGTGCCGGACAAGAGACTTCGCCAGCGCGTCCAGCGGGCCCGGGGCCGCTTCCGCCAGCCGGGCGGCGAGTTCGGCGATGGTCGTGTCCAGATCGGTGCCGGGCACTTCGACGAGACCGTCGGTGTAGAGGGCGAGCACGGCGCCGGGGGGCAGCGGGACATCGGCGGTCCGGTACTCGGCCTCCGGCTCGATACCGAGGAGCAGCCCGGTCGGTACGTCCAGAATCTCCGTACGGCCGCCGGGATGGCACAGCACGGGGGGCAGATGGCCGGCGGCCGCGAGACGTGCCCGGTGGTGCAGCAGGTCGAGGTGGACGTAGAGACAGCTCGTGAAGAGACTGGAACTCAGGTCGATCAGCAGGCGGTTGGTGCGCGCGAGTACCTCGTCCGGAGGGGCGCCCGCGGTGGCGTGGGTATGGACGGCGGTGCGGACCTGCCCCATGAGCGCGGCGGCATTCACATTGTGGCCCTGTACGTCACCGATGACGGCGGCGGCCGAGGTGTCGTCGAGGCGGATGAGGTCGTAGAAGTCGCCGCCTATGTCCATGCCGCGGGTCGCGGGGAGATAGCGGGCGGCGACCTCCAGACCGGGGATACGCGGCAGGTCGTGCGGCAGCAGAGCGGCCTGGAGGCCCCGCGCGACCTGGTTCTCGGTGTCGTAGAGACGGGCCCGCTCCAGCGCCTGCGCGATCACTCCCGCCAGCGAGGTGAGACCGGCGCGCTCGTCCGGCGAGAAGGGGTGCGGCTGGTCGTAGCCCAGGACGCAGCAGCCGATCGTACGTCCGGACGCGAACAGCGGCAGATAGGCGAAAGCGGCCATATCCGTGTACAGCTCGATGTGCGGATAGGTACGGCGGAGTTCCTCGGCGTTCGCGTGGAACGCGGGAACCCCGGTCTCGATGGCCCGCACGCTGGCGGCCTTCGCGGTCAGAGGAAGGCCGTCGAAGCTGTCCGCGACCCGCTGCGGAAAGCCACGGGAGCCGATGACCTGGAGTCTTCCCTCGTCGGCGGTGAGCACCGCCAGGCCCTGGACGTTGATGACGGGCATGATCTGGTTGCTGACCGCCTCGGCCACGTCCTTGACCCCGACGGCCTCGGTGAGGGCCGAGGACAGATGAAGCAGATGGAAGAGGGCGCCCGGCCGGGCCTGCGCCGTGGGCGGCGGGGTCAGGAAGGGCTCGCGGTCCTCCGTGGGTGCCTCGGTGGGCGTGATACGTACGCTGATGCCGGTGGCGTCGGGGTAGAGGGTGAAGGCCAGCCAGTGGTCGGAGGGCCGCAGGGCGACGAAGGACGTGGGGAGACGGCTGAACAGCGCCGCCAGATAGGAATTCTCGTAGATCGGGTCGTTCAGCCAGGGCAGGGCTTCCCAGGGCCGGGCCCCCAGCAGGTCGTCGTCACCCAGCAATTCGGCGGCCTTGCCGTTGAGGAACGTGATGTGGCCGTCGAGGTCCAGGGCGCACGTACCTTCCGGGAAGCGCTCCGTCAGCTCGGCTCCGGGCTGTTCGTGCCGGGTGGGCGGTGGATCCACGGTGCGCAGCTCCGTGGGCCGCATCGGACGCCCCTCATCCGCGGCCAGCCGCAGAAGGCGGCTGATTCGGCGGCGGCCCTCGTCGATCGCCCGCGCTTCCCGGCTGGAGAGCCCGGGAGCGTGCGTACCGGGCCACAGCTGGAGCACGGCGCCCCAGCAGGTGGTCCCGGACGTCAGGGGCACGACGCTCATGGCCACCTGGTAGGGCAACGCGAGAGCCGTACGCGGAAAGCGGCGGGCCAGCTCCGAATGGCCGGCCACCCACACCGGTCGGCGCTCGCGCGCCACCTCGGCCACCGGGACCGGCGCGGCCAGTGCCACCCGGGACCATGGCGCGGCCACCTTCCGGGACACACCGGTCACCGCGACCATGCGCAGTACCTCGTCCTCCGGCACCAGCAGATACACGGCACCGATGTGCGCGCCGGTGGCCCGTACCAACTCCGCCAGGACGTGATCCACCTCTGCCGCGGTGCGCATTCCGTACTCCCCCACGCCTACGCCACACCGGGTGACACGCAAGGGACGGAAGGAAGGGAGCGCCGTCGTCGGCGGATGCGCTGTCCGGCGGCCGTACGGTCGCGCCGGGCCCCCGGCACCCTCGGTGCCGACCGCGGTTCCGATCGTGACTTCGACCGCGATTCCGACCATGTGCGGGCCGACGCGCGGCGCCGCGGGCCACCGTCCGGTTCCCCCAGGGGGACAGCGGTCCGGCCACATCGAACATCGCACATATGTGGACGATAGCCCTCGAACGGAGCAGTGACATCTGGACGCCCGGACAGGACCTGGTCAGCGGCGGCCGACGACGTCTCCTGCCTGTTCCTCCGCCCTTCCTTCCGTCCGTCAACCGAGCTTGGTGCCGTACACGTTGTCGACCGTCAGCGTGATCAGCACTCTTCGGTCGGACACCATGGCCGACCGGTACTCGTCCCAGTCCGGGTGCTCGCCGGCGGCGGCGCGGTAGTAGTCCACCAGTGCCTCGACCTCGGGACCGTGCGGGTCGGTTCCCGGCCCGGTGAGTGTGACCGTGCCCTCGGCGGTGGCCCATGCCCGGCCGTCCGGGCCGGTCACCTCCAGCGCGGCTCGTGGGTCCCTGCGCAGGTTGGCGATCTTGGCGGTCCCTTCGGTCGTCGACACCCGGATGACGCCGGCGGTCCGGTCGTATGCCGGCGTGACGGGAGAGAGCTGGGGACGGCCGTCGGACTTGATCGTCGCGAGCACGCCGAGTCGACTCCGCGCGAGCAGCGCGTGCGGGTCGAAAAGAGTGTCTGCCATGACGACCCCAACCCGTAACCGGATGCCGCCTATTCCGGGTCTTCGGATCTGTGATCCGGGGTCTGATCTGTCATCCGGGGCCTTCGGAAATCCGGGGTCTTCGGATACGAGGGAGTGAGACCGACGGCGGAGGTGACGACGCTTCGCGCCGTATCCGTATCCCTACCGTCTGGAGAGAGGCAGCCGGACGGCGGGAGGGAGCGGCGCCGGGACGGGGTTCGCCTGGAACGACTGGATCATCAGGGCCGCGAAGCGGCGCGACGCCGCCACCCGCATCTCGGGTGACTCGGCGCGGATGCCTTCGTTCGCCATCAGCGCCAGGCTGATGTCCTCCAGCACGAAATCCCCCCGCAAGGGACCCGCCTCCTTCGCGCGCCGCACCAGTTCGAGCAGCAGACGCAGTGTGCGGTCGCGGTCCGCGGCGAAGTCGACCGCCTGGGGAAGCTGCGAGGTGAAGGCGCGGGCGAAGCCCCGGTCGAGGGCGTGCACCTCCATGAGCCGCTCGATCACCAGGCGGAACCCGCTCCACGGGTCGTCCGCCGCCAGGCCCTCCTCCACGATCGCCGAGCACGAGGCCAGTTGCTCGGCGAAGGCCTCGGTCAGCAGCGCTTCCTTGGTCTGGAAGTGCCGGTAGACGGTCGCGACACCGACCTCGGCGCGCCGGGCGATCTCCCGGATCGGCACGTCGAGACCCTCTGCGGCGAAGGCCGCGCGAGCGACCACGAGGATGCGCTCGCGATTGTCGCGGGCGTCCGAGCGGAGCTTCGTTATCACTTGGGCCGTCACCTCTCTCACTTTAGTCAAACGGACGGGGTGCTCCGTTACGGTCCGGGCATGAGAGCGATTCAGTTCAGTGAGTACGGCCCGCCCAGTGTTGTGCATGTCGCCGAGGTGGCGGCGCCGCACGCGGGACCGGGCGAGATCCGCGTCACCGTAAGGGCCTCCGGGATCTCCCCCGGGGAGATACGCATCCGTTCCGGGGAGATGCGTGACGTGGTGCCCCTGACGTTCCCGTACCGGACCGGATTCGACGCCGCGGGCGTGGTGGACGAGGTCGGCGACGGCGTCACGGGCGTGAACATCGGCGACGAGGTGTTCGGCATGACCGACTCGGCCGCGCGCGGTGCCAACGCCGACTTCGCGGTGCTGGCCGCCTGGGCGCCCAAACCGGCCGCGTGGAGCTGGGAGGAGGCGGGCGGCGCCGCGGGCAGCGCCGAGACGGCCACCCGGGTCCTCGACCGGCTCGCGGTCGGCGCCGGACACACCGTGCTCGTACAGGGAGCGGCCGGCGGGGTGGGCACGGTCGCCGTCCAGCTCGCGGTCGCCCGCGGTGCCACCGTCATCGGTACGGCGAGCGAGCGCAACCACGACTTCCTGCGCTCCCTCGGCGCGGTGCCGACGACATACGGGACGGGGCTCGTCGAACGGATCCGCGCGCTGGCACCGGACGGAGTGGACGCGGTGTTCGACTGCGCCGGAGGTGCGCTGCCGGACCTCGTCGCCATCGCCGGTGACACCGCGCGCGTGGTGACGATCGCCGATGTCACCGCGGCGGCCCACGGCGTACACATGTCGCACGGAGTGCCGGCCGACGACACCGGCAACGGCACGGCCATGGGAGCCTCCGCCGACCCGCTGGCGTTGCACGGCCTCGCGATCGCGGTCACGCTCGCCGACGAGGGCCGGCTGCGGGTGCCGGTCGCGGCGGCGTTCCCGCTCACCGAGGCCGTGGCGGCGCACGAACTGAGCGAAAGCCGCCACGCCCGCGGAAAGATCGTGCTGGTCAGCTGATCGGAAGCCTGCGGCTGGTCATGAGGACCGGCGCCCGGAGCCGGTCATGACGACCGGTCACGGGCGTTTCCTCGCGGTCCCGGTGCCGCTCGGCGGGCCGGGGCCTCGGCGCTGCCCGCACTCGCTCCGAGTGACCGCTCCCGCCGTGACTGTCGCAGGGCCCCGAGCAGGCGCGCGTCGCGGCCGGGCAGCCGGCCCTCACCTGCCGTCACCGGCGAAGTGGTGCCCCGGTCCCATGAGGCGGAGCCTGAAGGAAGGAGCCGACACGTTCCGGAGCGGCGCGATCGCCGCCGAAGGCCGGAGGTGCCTATGACGGGTTTGTCCCCCACGCAGTCGGCGCTCGGCAAGGTTCTCACCCTCCCGGGTGTCTACGCGCCGCAGTCGGACAGTCTTCTGCTGGCCTGCGCGGTGCGCCGGGAGGGGGTGCGTCCGGGGATGGAACTGCTCGACGTCGGTACCGGCAGTGGCGCGCTGGCCGTCTACGCCGCGCGCATGGGAGCGCGTGTGACGGCTGTCGACATCGGCAGACGCGCGGTGCTGACCACACGCCTGAACGCCTTGCTCGCGCATCAGCACGTGACGGTGCGACGCAGTGACCTCGCGGCCTCGCTGCCGGGCCGTTCCTTCGACGTCGTGATCAGCAACCCGCCCTATGTGCCGGCACCCGGGCGGCTTCCGCCGTGCGGTGGAGCGGCACGGGCGTGGGACGCCGGCCAGGACGGCCGTGCGCTCGTGGACCGCATCTGCGACACCGCTCCCGGTCTGCTCCGGTCACGCGGTGTGCTGCTCATGGTCCACTCCCGGCTCTGCGATCCCGCACAGACCCTGCTGCGCCTCTTCGGAGCCGGGCTGCGCGCCACGGTGAGCGACCGTACGTACGTCCCCTTCGGCCCGGTCATACGGGGGCGACTGGCCTGGCTGCGTCAGCGCGGCCTGCTGGGTCCCTACGAGAACGAGGAAGAGCTGGTGGTCATCCGTGCCGAGAAACCCTGAGCACCGCCGGGTCACCGTGAGCGCCGACGGCCCCGGCCCCCTGCTGATGGAAGGCCCGGTGGACGTGGTCCTGGAGGACGGCACCGTCGTGTCATCGGAACGATTCACCGTCGCGATCTGCACATGCCGCCGCAGTGGCACCTATCCGTGGTGTGACACCAGCCATCGGCTGCGCGCGCGAGTGGTGCGGAACGACGACGGTCGGCCGCCGCGCGCGGGACCGGACACGGCATGACGCGCGGGACCGGGCGCGGCACGGACAGACAGCGGGAAGGGGATCCGGTGGTGACCGCGTCCTCCGGCAACGGACGGTCCGCGCCGGGAAGCGGATGGTCCGCGCCCGGAAGTGGACGGCCCGCGCCGGGAAGCGGACGGTCCGCGCCCGGGAACGACCGGTCCGCGCCGACCCTGCCCCGGCCCCGGGGTCCTCTGTCGGCCGGGGTGATCGGGGCTCTCAAGGGCGACCGCGCGGCGCTGCCCGCCCTCTCCCCGGAGGCCTCGGGCCCCGGCCCGGACCCGTACGGCGAGGATCTGCAACTCGCGCTGTATGTGCTCTACGAACTCCACTACCGCGGCTTCGCGGGGGTGGACGACGATGACGAGTGGGACCCGTCCCTGCTGCGGCTGCGCGGGGCGGCGGAGCGGCGCTTCCTCACCGCCCTGCGCGCGGACGTCCCCGACGGCCGGGGCGTGGACGACGCCCTCGCCGCACTGCTGGTCGAGCCCCCCGGCCACGACGACCGCGGTGTGAGCCACTTCCTCCAGCGGAAAGGGGAGCTGTGGCACCTGAGGGAGTACGCGGCCCTGCGCTCCCTCTACCACCTCAAGGAGGCCGATCCGCACGCGTGGGTCATCCCCCGGCTGCGCGGACGGGCGAAGGCGGCGATGGTGGCCGTCGAGTACGACGAGTTCGGGGCCGGCCGCGCCGAGAACGTCCATGCCCGGCTCTTCGCCGACCTGATGGCGGACCTCGGCCTGGACACCACGTACGGCCGCTACCTCGACGCCGGACCCGCCGCGGCCCTCGCCACGGTGAACCTGATGTCCCTGCTCGGACTGCACCGGAGTCTGCGGGGCGCCCTGGTCGGCCACTTCGCCACCGTGGAGATCACCTCGTCCCCCGCCTCCCGGCGGCTGGCCCAGGCCATGCGCCGCACGGGCGCGGGACCGGCCGCCCAGCGGTTCTACGACGAGCACGTCGAGGCCGACGCCGTCCACGAACAGGTCGTCCGCCGCGATGTCATCGGGGGTCTGCTGACCGACGAACCGCACCTCGCACCGGACGTCGTCTTCGGAATCGCGGCCACCACACTGCTGGAGGAACAGCTCGCGCGCCATCTCCTGTCGGCCTGGCACACCGGAGAGACCTCGCTGCGCGTGCCGCTCGACGCCCGGGGAGAACACCTGGCGGACGGCGGCCCCTGACGCGGTCCCGCACATCCACGCGGAGCCCGCGGGCGTCGTCACCGAAGCCCGCGGACCCGACATCACCGGACCGCGGGCTCCCTACTCGTACTCGTACCGCGAACGCTACGGCCCCACCGTTACGGCCTGGCAGTGCGGACGGGCGGGTCCGACGCGCGGGTACCCCAGAGCGCTCGGGCATACACGCCGCGAAGGCATACACAGACGCATACGCGCCACGCCGTCACGCCTTCGCGGTCCCCTTCTTGGCCGCTCCTCTCGCGCCGCCTTCGCTCCGCCGGGCCGCCGTCGACGTCGCGGCGCCCTTCCGGGGCTCCTCGGCGCCGTTCCCGGTGTGCCCCTTACCGTCACCCTCGCCGCGACGGCCGCCGCGGGCGACCGCGGCCGCGGCCCCTATGGCCACCGCGACCGGCCAGTCGACCGCCCCGAGAATCGCGAGGGCGCCCAGACCGCCGTAGAACGCGAGCCGTTTGGGCGGAGGCATCGGCGGCGACAGCTTCGCGCCCGCGGCGCGGGCGTTGGCGGTGATGTCACCCGCCGTGAGGTACGGGATGGGCAGATCCGCGTGGAGGGTGTGCATCCGCAGGCCTCCGTCGTGCCCGTTCCCGGACGTCCGCTCCGCTCCGTCGCTCCGGTGTCCGTCTGTGTGCCGTGTCCTGGTGGCGTCTGCCATGTGGATCGCCTCCTTGATTTTTTGTCCCTTTTATACTACTTTTTGACCCTCCTGCCTGCCGCGCGGGCCGTCTGCCGACGGTCGGCGGCAAGGCGTTTTTCTGTGCCGACCGCCCCGCCTCGGGCGTCCGGGCCGATCAGCTGAAGATGGACGGTGAGCTGTGGGAATCCCCGGACTCGGCAAACTCGGAGCGGTCGCGCGACCCGCCATGGGGCTGCTGGACTCACTGGTGGAACCCCTGGTCTCCCGTGTGTCCTCCTGCGCACACGCCCGCGTACGGATGTTCGACGGCGGGCGCGCCCATCTGGCGGTGCGCGGACTGCGGGGCTCGACGGGCCCCAAGGTCGCCGAGGACCTGGAGCGACTCCTCACCGAGATGCCCGGTGTGCGATGGGCCGCGGTGAACGCCGTCCTGCAGAGTGTGGTCGTCGCGCTGGAAGGTCCGACGGACGACGAGGCGACCGTAAGCGGGCTGCTCGAAGTCGTCGAGGCCGTCGAAGAGGCATACGACACGGCCCATGGACCGATGCCGCTCCACCCGGCCTCCGCCGAACCGGCCGGCCGCGCCGTCTGGGCCATGGCGACCCAGGCCGTGGCACTGCCGCTGGCGGTCGTCGGCCGCCTGACGCGCAGCTCTCCGCTGCCGCTGGAACTGGCCTCGCTGGTCACCATCGTGGAGACGCAACCGCGTCTGCGCCGTGTGGTCGGGCAGGTGGTGGGAGACCGGAACACCGCGGTGGTACTCGCCACGTTGAACGCGGCCGCCCAGGGGAGCGCGGGCGGATTCCTCGGCCTCGCGGTCGACGGCGTACGGCATGCGCTGAGTACGGCGGAACTCAAAGCCCAACGCGCCGCCTGGACCGGCGCGGAGCCGGACCTCACCGGTACTCCCCAGCTGGCGCGGGCGGAGCTCCGGAGCCCCGTGCCGCGTCCCGTTCCGCTGCGGCCGGGCCCCGTCGAGCGGTACGCCGACACCGCCGCCGTCATCGCGGGCCTGACCTTCGCCGGGGCGCTGGCGGTGACCCGGCGTACGAGCAGCGCGGCCAGTGCCTCGCTCGCGGCCATCCCCAAGGCCCCCGGGCTGGCCCGGGAGGGCTTCGCCTGCGCTCTCGGCCGCGCCCTCGCCCACAGGGGCACCGTGGTCCATGACCCGGAGGCCCTGCGCCGGCTCGACCGTGTCCGCACCGTCGTCCTCGACAGCGCCGCCCTGACCACCGGCGCCCATGTCCTCGCCGATCTCATCCCGCTCGACGGGGCGTCCGCCGGGGATCTCGCCGCCACGGCCCACCGGCTCTTCCAGCCTCGCCACCCCGAACGCCTCAGCCGGAGCGGAGGCGGGAGCGACGACGACGGCGAGGGCGAGACCGACGAGGGCGGGACGGAGACCGAGGACGGGACCGAGACCGAGGGCGCGAAGGACACGGAGTGGTCCCTCGGCCCGCTGGACCGGCTCGCCCTGCGCGGCCGGACCGGCGTCCGGGCACGGGAGCGTCTGGAGCGTGAGGGCGCCGCGTATGTGCTGGGTCTGGCACGGGGCGACCGGCTGATGGCGGTGGTCAGCGTCGTCCCGGAGGTCCATGAAGCCGCCGAGAGACTGGTGGGCGCCGCGCGGCGGGCCGGACTGCGGGTGCTGGCGACGAGCGGCGGCACGCCGACGGTCGTTCCCGGGGCCGACGCCACCGTACCCGGCGGCGGAAGACTGGCCGCGTCCGTACGCGAGCAGCAGGCCGACGGCACCGGAGTCCTCGTGGTGTCCCGGGACCGCGAGACCCTGGACGCCGCGGACGTCGGCATCGGGATCGCCGGGGCCGAGGGACGGCCGGCCTGGGGTGCCCACCTCTACGCCGCGGACCCCGGCGAAGCCGTGGTCGTGGTCGAGGCGTGCGGTGTCGCCCGCCGGGTCGCCCGCCGTGGGGTGTGGCTGGCCAAGGGCGCCTCGGGCCTCGGCAGCACGATGACACTGGCCGGGCAGGCCGGACAGCCCGGGACGCTCAGTCTGGCGGCCGTCAACTGGTCCGCGGCGCTCGGCATGGCCTACGGCGTGTGGTCCGCGGTCGAGCTCCTGCGCCGTCCACCGGACCACGGGGCGTCCCGGCAGCCCTGGCACTCGATGCCGCCGGAGACCGTACTGGCCAGAACGGCGAGCCACGAGAACGGTCTGACCGGGCGTCAGGCGCTCGACCGTGCCGAGCGGTCCGGCGAGCAGGTGCCGAGGACCTCCTCGCTCCCCCGTGCCGTCATGACCGAACTGGCCAACCCGCTCACCCCCGTTCTGGTGGGCGGCGCCGCCCTCTCCGCGGCGGTCGGCGGCGTTCTCGACGCGGTCATCGTCCTCGCCGTCACCGGACTGTCCGGCCTCATCGGCGGCACCCAGCGCCATGTCACCGACAGGGCGGTGCGCCGACTGCACCAGCGGTCCGCGGTACGGGCCCGAGCGGTGCGGGACGGCGAGGAGCACGAGGTGGCCGCCGAGGAACTGGTCGTGGGGGACATCGTCGTCCTCGGATCCGGTGATGTCGTGCCCGCCGACTGCCGGCTGCTGGACAGTCATGGGCTGGAGGCCGACGAGTCGGCGCTGACGGGCGAGTCGCTGCCGGTCGGCAAGGCGGTCGATCCGGTGCTCGCCGCCGATGTGGCGGACCGTACGTCCATGCTCTACGAGGGCACCACCGTGGCCGCCGGACGCGCCCGTGCCGTCGTCGTGGCGACCGGCGGGGCCACCGAAGCCGGGCGCGGCGCCACCGCGGGCCGGGGCGCCCGGCCCGCGGTGGGTGTCGAACACCGGCTCGCGCGGATCACCAGGACCACCCTGCCCCTGGCGCTCGGCTCGGCGGGGGCGGTGATGGCCGCGGGGCTGCTGCGTGGCCGGCCCGCCCGCGAGACCGTGGGCGCGGGTGTCGGCCTCGCCGTGGCGAGTGTGCCCGAAGGGCTGCCGTTCCTGGTCTCCGCCGCTCAACTCGCCGCCGCCCGACGGCTCTCCACGCTGGGCGTGCTGGTGCGTGATCCGCGCACCATCGAGGCCGCGGGCCGCGCCGACGTGCTGTGCTTCGACAAGACCGGCACCCTCACCCACGGACGTATCGAACTCGCCCTGGTGGTCGCGCGGGGTGACGACGGCGAGGACGTCGAGGACGCGGGTCGGCCGCCGGACCGTCTCGACGCCCGTCAACAGGCCGTACTGGCAGCCGCGTTACGAGCCACCCCGCGCCCGCGCGACAACCGCAAACTGGAGCACTTCACCGATCGCGCCGTGGTGTCCGGTGCCGAACTGGCCGGTCTCACCCGTACCGACGGGGCACCCGGCTGGCAACGCACCGCGGGCCTGCCGTTCGAGCCCAGCCGTGGCTTCCACGCCACCCAGGCCCGGAGCGGCGGGCGCCGGCTGCTGTCGGTCAAGGGCGCCCCGGAGCGGGTGATCGAGCTGTGCGACATGGACCGCGAGGCGAAGGACGCGCTCCTCACCCGCAGCGAGAAGCTGGCCGCCGAGGGCCACCGGGTACTGGCGGTCGCGGAGTCGTGCGACGAGGGCAGTGACCCGCTCACCGACGACTCCGTGAGCGGCCTCGGCTTCCTCGGCTTCCTCCTCCTCAGCGACAAGGTCCGTGGCGGTGCGGCGCGTTCGGTGCGGCAGCTCGCCGAAGCGGGCGTGCACATCGTGATGATCACCGGGGACCATCCGCAGACCGCCGAGTCGATCGCCCGTGAACTCGATGTCGTCGACGGCCGGCGGGTCGTCACCGGCGCGGACCTGGACGCCCTGGACGACGAGGCGCTGGACGCACTGCTGCCGCAGGTGGGCGTCGTCGCCCGGGGCACCCCCACCCACAAGGTGCGGGTCGTCAAGGCGTTCCAGCGGCTCGGGCGTACGGTCGCGATGACCGGCGACGGCGCCAACGACGCACCCGCCATCCGGCTCGCCGATGTCGGTATCGCCCTCGGCGCCCGCGCCACCCCGGCCGCCCGTGCCGCGGCGGACCTGGTCGTCACGGACGACCGGCTGGAGACCATCCTGGCCGCGCTGGTCGAGGGCCGCGCGATGTGGGCGTCCGTACGGCAGGCGCTGGCCATCCTCCTCGGCGGCAATCTCGGCGAGATCGGTTTCACCGTCCTCGGCGCCACCGTCGGCGGGGCCTCGCCTCTGACGGCTCGTCAGCTCCTGTTGGTCAACCTCTTCACGGACCTCGCGCCCGCCATCGCCGTCGCTCTGCGTCCGCCCGGGGAGGACACCAAGGAGCGTCTCCTCCGCGAGGGTCCCGAATCGTCGCTCGGCACCGCCCTGACCGACGAGATCACCGTACGGGCGATGGCCACCGCGCTCGGAGCGACGGCCGCGTGGATCGCGGCCCGTGCCACGGGGCGACCCGCCCGCGCCCGGACGGTCGCGCTGGCCGCCCTTGTCGCGACCCAGCTCGGCCAGACCCTTCTGATCGGCTGGCGCAGCCCCGCTGTCCTGGCCGCCGTCGCCGGGTCCATGGCGGGGCTGGCCGCTGTCATCCAGACCCCGGGGGTCAGCCACTTCTTCGGCAGCACGCCGCTCGGTCCGGTCGGCTGGACGATCGCGCTCACCGCAGCGACGGCGGGCACGGCGGCCTCCGTCTTCCTCCCCCCGGTGGCCCGCCACGCCCGGACGGCCCTGGACACGTTCCGGACCGGGCCGCTCGAACCCGTGCTGGCCGCGCTGCGGGACGCCGAGCACCAGGGAGAGCTGATCGCCCTCAGGCGGCGGCCGTACGACAAGCCCGAGGCCGACGGGCCGACCGCCCGCACCGGTACCCACGACGACACGGGAGGTTCATCCACCGGCCCGAAGGACCCGACGCCCGCCATCCCCGAGGCAACCATGAGCCCGGCACCGGCCTGACACCCGGCACCGGCCCGACCCGCTCGCCCGTACACACCGGCCGCACGCACCGGTCGCACGGACCGGCCGCACGCGCCGGCCGCCCGACCGGGGCGTTCAGGAAGTCCTCAACGACTCGATGTAGTCGAGCACGGTGTCGAGTCCGGCCTCCAGTGCGAGGGTGTCACGCCGGATCTGGGTCAGCAGCAGTCCGCCCTGCAAGGTGGTGAGCAGCGCCAGACCGAGCCGGTCGGGATCAGCCTCGGGGCGCAGCTCACCGCGGTCGCGCATCGCGTGCAGTCCGTCGCGAAGGGACTTCTCCCACAGGGCGAATCCGGCTGCCACATCCTCACGGGCCGATGAATCGGCCTCCGCCAGCTCGCTGCCGAGCGAACCTATCGGACAACCGCCGGCGCAGTCGCGCGCCTTCTGCAGGGTGACACCGAAGTCCCGCCACGCGCGGAGCGCTTCCATGCTGTCAAGGCGGCTGTAGCGGGGCTCGGCCGAGCCGAAGGCGCCGAGCACCATGCCGGTCTGGTGCGCGATGACCGCGCGGACCAGCGACTGCTTGTCCTTGAAGTAGTGGTAGATCTGCGAAGGGCTGACCTCCGCGGCCTCCTGCACGTCCTCGATGGTCGTACCGGCCACCCCGTGCTCGAACATCAGGGCCGCCGCGGCGGCCGCGATACGGTCCCGCGTCGCCCGGCCCTTGCGTGTCAGACGCGGTGCGGCGGTACCGGCCTCGGCCTCCTCGGTTCGCATGCCGGCATGGTATGCGTTTTGGAGCATTCATTACAAGAATTCAGCCGTCACACGCATCGCCGCCGTGACAGTCCGTGACACCGGTGGCCGACAGGCGCCACAACCGTCAGTATTGGAGTTGACGCTCCAGAAATGGCATGACAGCATCCTCATATTGGAGCGGACACTCCAATTCCACTATCCGAGGGAAGCAACACGATGGAACTGACGGATCAGGTAGCGCTCATCACCGGCGGTACGGCCGGAATCGGCCTCGAAGCCGCCCGGCTGTTCGTCCGCGAGGGCGCCACGGTCATCATCTCCGGCCGCAACGCCGAACGCGGCGCCGCAGCCGTCGCCGACATCGGGGACGGTCCGGGCTCGGTACGCTTCGTCGCCGCCGATCTGGCCGATCTGGAATCGGTCGGCGCGCTGGCCGAACAGGCGGGACCGGTCGACATCCTGGTCAACAACGCCGCGGCGTTCCCGGTCGCCACGACCGTGGACCAGAGCATCGCCGCGTTCCAGCAGATGTTCGACACCAATGTGCGCGGTACGTTCTTCCTCACCGCCGCCGTGGCGCCCGCGATGCTCGCCAAGGGCGCCGGCAGCATCGTCAACGTCACCACCATGGCCGCCTCCATGGGTGTGCCCGGAGCGTCCGGCTACAGCGCCACCAAGGCCGCGCTCGCCTCCTTCACCCGCACCTGGGCGGCCGAGTTCAGCCCCAGCGGCGTCCGCGTCAACAGTGTCGCCCCCGGTCCGACCATCACCGAAGGCGTCCTGGCCGAATGGGGCGACGGCGTCGCGGAACTCGGCAAGGGCCTCCCCCTGCGCCGTACCGCCGAACCCACCGAGATCGCCGAGGCCATCCTCTTCCTCGCCTCCCCCCGCTCCAGCTATGTCACCGGCTCCACCCTCGCCGTGGACGGCGGCGCCACCGCCATCTGACCCCCACGCACAACACACCGCCGTGTCGTGTTCAGCGGTCGACCACTTACTCAGAGGTCGACGAGGACCTCGGTGGCGGGCGTGGCACAGCAGATCAGGACGTCGCCGGGCTCGGGCGGTTCGAGCGGCGGGGCGGTGTAGTCGATGTCGCCGGAGACGAGGGGGGTGACACAGGTATGGCAGACACCGGTACGGCACGACCACCGGGTGGGGATGTCGCATGCCTCGGCGAGTTCGAGCAGGGAGTTGTAGTCCGGTGACCAGGGCACGGAGATGCCGCTGCGGGTGAAGGTGACGAGAGGCCCGGAGCCGGGCGGACCAGGGGGCTGGTGCGGACGTGTGGCCGCCGTGGCCGCGATGCCGGGGGTGATGGGGGCCCTGGCTCCGAACAGTTCGGTGTGGATGCCGTCAGCAGGGAGACCGGACTCCCGCAGGGCCTTGCCGAGGTCGGTCATAAAGGATTCCGGCCCGCACAGATAGACGTCGGCGTCGGCCGGAATCCCCAGGGCCGCCAGGGACTCGGGGACCAAGTGCCCGTATGTGACACGTGTTTGTGGCTCGGCCCCGGCCCGGTCGGCCTCAGCCCGGTCGGTCCCGGCTCGGTCGGCCTCGGCCCGGTCGGCCTCGGCCCGGTCGGGAGGCGCGGTGTAGAAGATGTGCTGGTGCGCGCCGGGCAGTTGGGCCAGGAGACCGCGGGCTTCGACGGCGAAGGCGTGCTGTTCGCGGTCGCGCGCGGTGTGGATCCACCACACCGGCTGCGGGCCACGGTGGGAGGCCAGTCGGTGGAGCATGGCGAGCACAGGGGTGACACCGATGCCGGCGGAGAGCAGCACAACGGGGTTCTTCCCCTCCACGAGCACGAAGTCCCCTCGGGGGCTCGCGACGTCCAGCAGCGTCCCCGGGCGCACTTCGGTGTGGAGGTAGGTGCTCACCAGGCCGTGGGCCTCACGCTTGACGCTGATGCGGTAGCTGTCCGTTCCTGGCGCGGAGGACAGTGAGTAGCTGCGCACCGGAGCGGGCGAAGGGCCGCCGGTGACGCGGATCGCCAGGTACTGGCCCGGTTGGGCCGCGGGCAGTGGCCGCCGGTCGGTGGGTTCGAGATAGAACGAGGAAACGGTGGGGGTCTCGGGGACGATACGGGCGACGCTCAGCGGTTTGAACCCGGGCCATCTGGCGGTCTCCTCGTCAGACTGTGCCGGGGCCGCGGGGTGGTCGCCGGCTTCCACGAGTTCGTGGAAGGACTGCCGCCAGCCGGGGCTCAGGGCCGGGATGGACAGTGCGGTGCGCAGCTTCGCCGGGTCGCGGCCGGGAAGGTAGAGCAGGGCGTCGATGTCGGCGACGCTGAGCGCCCCGGGACCGGTCCGGGTACGGATGATCTCGTCACCGGCCCGCACCCGGCCTTCGGTGATGACACGCAGATAGAAGCCGGGGCGGTGGTGGGCGACGAGCAGGGAGGCCATGGCGGGCAGGCCCAGCCGCATCCCGACCCGGTAGCAGGTGACACGCGGCTGGGTGACCTCGAACTCGGCCTCGCCCATCCGGTAGCGGTCACCGATGCACACCTCGTCGTCGGGGAGCCCGTCGACGGTGAAATTCTCGCCGAAGTGGCCGAACCGCAAGTCGTCACGTTCGAGGTGCTCACGCCAGTACCGGTAGGACTCCAGTTGGTACACGAGCACGGCCCGGTTCTCTCCGCCGTGTCCTTCCAGATCACCCTGTCCGTCGCCGTCGATGTTCAGCCGCCGCACCATCCGGGGGCCTTGGACGGGCTGCTTCCATGCCCCCGTGTGGACGGTCCTGCCCTGCCAGGAAACGTCCTTGGGCATACCGACATTCACCGAAAGTAGCGTCGCCATCGCGCGTCTCCTGAGTGGACGGGGGCCGGAAACCAGCCGCTCATCGTGCTCGGAGCGGTCCACCTGGAATTCGAGGGTAGCCCTCCGCCCTGCCTCCGGCGTTCCCGATCATGAACGTCCGCGAACATCGGGGTTCGCGCCGCGCTGGTACATTCCCCGGCCGGACATGGACGAGAGCCGTCTGCGCTCAACGCCAAAGACACCGCGCCGGATCAGAGCGATCCTGATCCGGCCCGCCGCAGGTAGCGCGAGCGGGCCAGGTCATGGGCGGTACGAAGCAGCTCCCGGACGGCCGACTCCGTTCGCGTCCCCGGGTTCACCACGGCCAGCCAGCCCAGAGTGCCGTAGACGGGATGCGCCATCACGGAGTCGGACACGCTCGGGTCGGCCTCACTCGCGGTCGCGTCGCGCGGTTGCCGGCCCGTCCAACTGGTGAAGGCTTCCTTCCCGGCGAACAGGTTCAGACGGAAGGTACCGGGACGGTTCAGACGTGACTCCTCGTCGCCCGGGTAGTCCTTCGTCACGATCGTCGCGAAGGGCTGGGCCGCCTTCGGGACCTCACCATCGGGTGCGTGGTAGAAGAACGTGTCTCCCCAACCGATCTCAGGTGAACCGTCGCCCGGTACCGGCCTGAGAGTCAGAACCCCGTCAAGGCCGTTGAGGAACTCGGTGATCTCGTCAATGCTCATGTGTTGTAGCGTTTCATTCATGTGCTCGTGGAGACTTCGGTCCCGAGATGCCGAGGTGGACAGCTGAGAAGTCGCAAGTCGCCCATCCTGCGGACGATCGATGTGGCGCGGCATGCCGGGTACTCCGTCCAGCAGGTACGCAATCTCGAACGCGACGGCGTGCTGCCGCCGGCAACGCGCTCCCCCGCGGGATACCGGATCTACGACGCGGCGCATCTGCGCTCCGCGCTGGCCTACCGGGCTCTCGCGGACGGCGCGGGGCCGGCCGAGGCCAGGCGGATCATGCACGCGGCGCACGCACAGCCCGGTTCGGACCTGCTCGCGCTTCTCGACGCGGCACACGCCCGGCTCGACAGGGAGCGGCGGGCACTCAAACTGGCCGAAGAGGCCGCGGCGGCGATCTCCGGCGAACCGATGGACGATGTACGCCCGTCGGACGCCATGAGCATCTCGGAACTCGCCGCCGCGCTCGGTGTGCGCCCCTCGACGTTGCGGCACTGGGACGCGGAGGGCCTCGTCGTACCCCGTCGGGCCTCCCCGCGAGGACCGCGACGGTACTTCCCCGACGATGTCCGGGACGCTCGGATCGTCCATCAGCTGCGCATGGCCGGCTACCGCGTCGCCCCGCTCCAAGCCTTGCTGCCGGAGCTGCGAAGCACCCACCGGTGGGACGGGGACGAGGTAACGACCACACTGGCCGCCCGGAACGCGAGCATCAACGCCCGGTCAAGAGCCCTCCTCGACGGCGCCGCCGCGCTCAGCACCCTGCTCCCACCGACGGGAGCTGTCCCTCGGGAGGCGGCGGACGGCTCACAGGCGTGAGTCCCCGGGTGCCCGGAACACACGGGCGAACTGGACCTATGTCCACCAGACCGGGGCGGTGGCGCTCACGGCTTCGACCAGTTCGTCGCGGCTGACGCCGTCGTCCGACAGCCAGGCCTTGAGCGCACCGGCGAAACCGTGCGCGAGGAACCGCGCCACGATCCGGTGGTCGACCCCCTCGGGCGGAGCGTGGCCCGAGGTGCGCATGAAGGCGAGGCTGTAGTCGGTGAAGTGCTCGGTCAACGCGTCGTAGATGCCGTGGTCCGCGGAATCGTGCCGCGCGTGGCGGTAGATCTCGCGATAGCGCTCGACGTGGTCGACGACGTCCCCGGTGGCCAGACGCAGATTGACATCGGGGGGCACCGTGCCGGCTGACCGTCGTTCCTCGTCCTCGGCGCGTCTGGCCCGCAGATCCGCGCGGAGCACACGGGTGAGGACATCCAGCGGCGTCGCGTAGCGGTTGTAGAACGTGGCGCGGCTGACGCCCGCCGCTTCGGCCAGCTCCGAGACGCTGATCCGGGAAATGGGCCGGGTGGACGCGAGCGTGATCACGGCTTCCTCCGTGGCGCGCTCCGTCCGGGTAATCCGTGGGTCCACCATGCGCGCGTCTCTCCTCCTGCGGTCAGCGGGGGTCATCGTGCCATGTCGGGAGCACGGGCCACCGTGTGCGGTGTCCGGCCCGGAGGGCGGCGGGGGCACCGAGCACGGCGTGGGGGCCGGGCGGGGGGCCGGGCGCGCCGGGGGGCCGGACCATGCGGACGCTGCGGTACGCGTACAGTCTTGGACACCTGTCAAATAGTTGCGGCGGATCACTTACCCGCGGGCCGCCGCCTTTCGCTCCCCGAGGAGACGTCATGGGCATCCACACCGCCATATCCGGACAAGAGGCAGCGGACCGTCTCGCCCTGCGCGAACTCGTGGACGCGTACGCGCACCGCGCGGACAGCCGGGACGCCGAGGGCCAGATGGCGCTTTTCACGAAGGACACACGCTTCGCCGTCCACATGGACAGCCGCTCCCCCGAACCGACGCAGGAACTGCACGGCCGCGACGCGCTCGCGCCGGTCTTCGACAATCTGAACACCTACGAGACCACGACTCACTTCAACGGCCAGTCCACAGTGACCGTCGACGGCGACAGCGCCACCGGCGAGACCTACTGCCTGGCGCATCACATCTGGGAAGTGGAGGGGCGGCGGACCCTGATGATCGCCTCCATCCGCTACCTCGACACCTTCACCAAGGCCGACGGCCAGTGGCTCTTCGCCGAACGGAAGCTGATGGTCGACTGGACCGAGACCCGGCCCTCCACGCCGTGACGGGCCGTCGAGCAGTCCAGTTGTACAGATGAAACTGTACAACTTAAGCTGCGGGTTCTAGTGTGATGCGCGTGAATGAGAGCCCGCGTGAATGAGAGCCCGCGTGAATGAGAGCCCGCGCCTGTCGCCCTCGGCGGTCCAGGCTTCGCGAGAGGTCCGTACGGTCATCAGCCGTCTGCGGCGCCGCATCCTGAACGCCGCCGGAGCCGAGGACATCACCCTTGGGCAGGCGTCCGTACTGACCCGTCTGTCCGGCGAGCAGGGCGTCACGGCCAGTGAGCTCGCCTCGGCCGAGGGAGTGCGCCACCAGTCGATGACGGCGACGGTCGCGTCGCTGACGGCCTTGGGGCTGGTGGAACGGCGGCCCGACCCCGATGACGGGCGCCGTCTGCTGATCGCGCTGACCGCCGAGGGGCACCGGCGGGTGGAGGAGGGGCGGCAGGCCCGGCAGGAATGGCTCGCCGGTGAGTTGCAGGAGAAGTGCACGGAAGAGGAACGGCGGGCCGTCATCGCCGCCATGGCGGTACTGGAGCGCCTCACCCGTGACTGACCGGAGGGCAGAGGGGCGAGGGGGGACGGCGACGGCGGGCTTCGACCGGCGGCTGCTGCCGCCGATGATGCTGGGCTCGGTCCTGAACCCGATCAACTCGACGATCATCGCCGTCACGCTCATACCCATCGGCGACGCGTTGGGTGCGCCGCCCTCGCAGACCGCGTGGCTGGTCTCGGCCCTCTATCTGGCCACTGCTCTCGGGCAGCCTGTCATGGGGCGGCTCATCGACATCTTCGGGCCGCGCAGGCTCTTCCTCGTCAGCACGAGCCTTGTCGGGGTCGCCGGTGTCGTCGGCACCCTGGCGCCGGATCTGGGGGTGCTGATCGCCTCGCGGGTCCTGCTCGGGTTCGGCACCTGCGCCGGGTATCCCGCCGCGATGGCGCTGCTGCGCAGCGAGGCCAGGCGCACCGGGCAGGACAGTCCCGGCGGGGTGCTGACCGCTCTGGCCGTCGCCAATCAGACCATCGCCGTGATCGGCCCTCTGCTGGGCGGTCTGCTGATCGGGCTGGGCGGCTGGCGCGCCACCTTCGCGCTGAATGTGCCGCTGGCCGTCGTGGCCGTGCTGCTGGGGCTGTTCCGGCTGCCCAAGGTGGCCGGTGCGGAGGTGTCCCCGCGGCGTGGGCGTCTCGCCGCCCGGCTCGACCTGCCCGGCATGGCGCTGTTCGCCGCGATGCTCGTCTCGCTGCTGCTGTTCCTGATGAACCCGCATCCGCGGGACTGGTACCTGCTGGTGACCGCCGCCGCCGCGAGCGCCGCGTTCGCGGTGCGGGAGCTACGGGCCCCCACCCCGTTCATCGACCTGCGGGTGCTGGGCGGCAACACCCCGCTGCTGATCACCTACGGGCGCGCGCTGGTCGCCTACGTCGTCGCCTACTCCTTCCTCTACGGGTTCACCCAGTGGACGGAGGAGGGCTTCGGGCTCTCGCCCTTCCACGCCGGGCTGGTGCAGATCCCCATGTTCCTGGTGGCCATCGGTGTCTCGGTCGTCTCCGGGCGGCGCGAGGGCGTACGCGGCAAGCTGCTCGTCGGCGCGCTCGGTCAGGTCGTCGCCTGTGTGGTGATGCTGACGCTCACCGGGGGCAGCCCCGTGTGGACGCTGGTTCTCGTCGCCCTGATCTTCGGCGTCCCGCAGGGGCTGAACAACCTGGCCCTGCAGAACTCCGTCTACTTCCAGGCCGATCCCGAGCGCACCGCCTCCTCGGCCGGTCTGCTGCGCACCTTCGCCTACATCGGCTCGATGGTCGCCTCCTCCACGGCGGCCGCCTCCTTCGGACAGCGCGCGGACACCGGCGGCCTGCACCACCTCGCCTGGATCATGCTCGGCGCCGGTGTGCTCCACCTCCTCCTGACCGTCTTCGACCGCGCTCTCGGCCGCACTCCCGACCGCACTCACGACCGCGCGACGGACGGGGACGCCTCGGCCGGCACTTCGTAAGCGCAGGGGCGCCGGCCACCTGGCCGGCGCCCCTCGTCCGCGGAACCGCGTTCAGAACAGCGGGTCTAGAACTGGAGCGCCCAGGAGTCGATGTACCCGGTGTCGGCGGACGCGTTGTCGGTCACCCGCAGCTTCCATGTGCCGTTGGCCGCCTCCGAGGAGGCGTTCACCGAGTAGGTGGTGTTGATGTTGT
Source organism: Streptomyces sp. NBC_00872 (assembly GCF_045161915.1). Lineage (NCBI taxonomy): Bacteria > Bacillati > Actinomycetota > Actinomycetes > Kitasatosporales > Streptomycetaceae > Streptomyces > Streptomyces sp. NBC_00872. Next base: position 1,393,225 of record NZ_CP108806.1, read on the forward strand.
CCGCGCTGCCGCCGGTGCCGAACGCCTTGAGCGTGTAGGCGGAACCGTCGGGGGCGATCAGCTGGACCTGGAGGTCACCGATGTAGGTGTGCGCGATGGTCACGGGCACGCTCAGCGAGGCCGGGGCGTTGCCCGCGACACCGCTCACGGTGACCGGCGACTCCACGGTGGAGTTGTCGCTGATCGTGTAGTTGGCGGTGTTCTCGAACCTCGCTCCGGGCGGGGTGACCGTACCGCCGGGCACGTTGAGCAGACGGTTCGGCGAACCGCTGCCGGGGTTGGTGACAACGCCGGTGCTGGCCAGGGAGATCAGGCCCGAGGAGACCTGGGCCGGTGTGGCCGTCGGGTTGGCGGCCAGGTACAGCGCCGCGGCGCCCGCCACATGCGGGGTCGCCATCGACGTACCCGAAATGGTGTTGGTGGCGGTGTCACTGGTGTTCCACGACGACGTGATCGACGAACCCGGCGCGAAGATGTCCAGCACCGTGCCGGTGTTCGAGAAGCTGGAGCGGGCGTCGGTGGAGGTCGTGGAGCCGACCGTGATGGCCTCGGTGACCCGGGCGGGCGAGTAACTGGAGGCGTTCAGGCCGTCGTTGCCGGCGGCGACCGCGAAGGTCACACCGGCCGCGATGGCGTTGCGGACCGCCGTGTCGAGCGTGCTGTCCGCGCCACCGCCGAGCGACATGTTGGCGACGGCCGGCTTGACGGCGTTCCGCGCCACCCAGTCGATACCCGCGACGACGCCCGCCGTGGTGCCCGAGCCGCTGTTGTCGAGGACGCGTACGGCGACGATCTTCGCCTTCTTGGCGACACCGTACGAGGTGCCGGCGACGGTACCCGCGACATGTGTGCCGTGGCCGTTGCCGTCCTGGGCGACGTTGTCGTTGTCGACGGCGTCGTAACCGTTGGAGGCGCGACCGCCGAAGTCGCTGTGCGTGATCCGGACGCCGGTGTCGATGATGTACGCCGTGACGCCCTGGCCCGCCGAGTCGGGGTAGGTGTACCTGCTGTCGAGCGGGAGGTTCTTCTGGTCGATGCGGTCCAGGCCCCAGGACGGCGGGTTGGTCTGGGTCGCGTCGGCGTGGAAGGTCCGGTTCTGGACGACGGAGGCGACGGACGGATCGGCGGCGAACTTCTTCGCCTGCGCCTCGGAGAGGTTCACCGCGTAGCCGTTGAGGGCCTTGGTGTAGGTCTTCTCGATCGTCGCGCCGTACTCCTCGGCCAGCGCCTTGCCGGAGGCCGAGCCCGCCTTGGCGGCGGAGTCGTGGAAGGTGACGATGTAGCTGTTGGCGATCGAGCCGGCGGCGCCGGCGTACTGGATCCGGCCCTCCTGCTGCTGGGGGGCCGCGCTCGCGGGGAGCGCGGAGACGGCGCCGAGCACGAGGGCCGCGGCGGCCGCCGTACCGATTCCGGCAAGACCGAGTCTTCGCCGGGCGTGACGCGTTGCTGCCATGTGAGGGTCCTCCTCAAGAGGTGGTGCGCTGATGGTGGGGTGGGGCCTGGTGCCTGGTGCTGGTGCCTTTCGAGGCGCGGGGAGGCGGCGGACGCTTGGGACCGCTCACCGTGCTTCGCGTGCTCCGTGATGTCCGATTTAGGCATGGACATGTCAATCGAGGGAACAGGGCCGATCCGACAGGTCCAGGGGTGGGGTGCCAACTCGGTGCGCCAGCCGAAAGATTGGTGGTTCCGCAGGAATTGCACAAGAGGTCGCGGGAGACGTAACACAGCCGCCACAGACGAATCACGCCGTCAACCCCGGCGCAACGTCACCAAATGCCGCTTACCGGCGACCACGCGGCTGATAACAGTCGGTAGCGCGGCGATTTCGGAGAGTGCCCGATGTGTGCCGTTGACCACCCCGGTCACCGACCGTGACAGTGCCTGTGTGATCGACGACACTCTGTCCCCCACACCGTCCCCCACACCCACAGGGCCCGCCGCCGCCGGTCCGCAAACCCGGGAGAGTCCGCTCCGGGTGGCCGTGGCGAGCTTCATCGGCAACACCATCGAGCTCTACGACTTCTTCATCTACGGCATGGCGGCGGCGCTGGTCCTCGACGACGTCTTCTTCCCCAACCTCTCCCCCCTCAACGCCACGCTCGCGTCGTTCTCCACGTACGCGGTCGCCTTTCTGGCTCGCCCGATCGGCTCAATCGTCTTCGGCCATTTCGGCGACCGCGTCGGCCGTAAATCCGTCCTGGTCGCCTCACTGCTGCTCATGGGTCTGTCCACGGCGCTGGTGGGACTGCTCCCCGGCTACGCCACCCTGGGGAGCTGGGCACCTGTACTGCTCGTCCTGCTCCGCTTCCTCCAGGGAATCGGGATCGGCGGCGAGTGGGGCGGCGCGGTGCTCCTCGCCGTGGAACACGCGCCCCGCGGACGGCGCGGGCTGTACGCGGCGTTCCCCCAACTCGGCCCGCCCGTCGGCTTCTCCGCCGCCACCGGCGTCTTCTGGCTGATGTCCGCGTCGCTCGACGAGGCGGCCTTCGCGAGCTGGGGATGGCGCGTCCCGTTCCTGCTGTCCTTCCTGCTGGTCGCCGTCGGGCTGGTCGTACGGCTGAAGATCAGCGAGACCCCGGTCTTCGCACGGTCCGTGGCCGAACGGACGGCGAGCAGGGCGCCCTTGGCGGAGCTCGTCCGGCGCCATCCGCGCGAACTGCTGCTCGGCGCGGGCGCCATGGCCATCGTCTACACGCTCTTCTACGCGTCGATGACCTACGGCCTGTCGTACACCACGGCGTCCCTGGGCGTGCCGCGCAATACGATGCTGGCGCTGTCCCTGGTCGCCTGCCTCTTCCTCGCGACCGCCATCTGGCTCTCCGCCACCCGCTCCGACACGGACGGCCGGCGGAAACTGGTGCTGACGGGCTGCGGACTGGCCGCGGTCTGGGCCCTGCTGCTGTTCCCGCTGCTCGACACCGGGCGCCCGGTGGTGATGGCGGTGGCCATGGGCGGCGCGCTGTTCTGTGTGGGCGTGATCTCCGGCCCGATGGGCGCGTATCTGCCGGAACTGTTCCCCGCCCGCGTCCGCTACTCGGGCGCGTCACTCGCGTACAACCTGGGCGGCGTCCTGGGCGGCGCGGTCTCCCCCCTGGTCGTACCGCGCCTCCAGTCCGGCTTCGGCTCGGCGTCGGTGGGCTGGTACGTCTGCACGATGGCCGTGGTCTCGCTGCTGTGCGTGCGGGCGCTCCCGGAGACGAAGGAACGCGAACTGGTCTAGCAACGTGGCCTTCCGCGCCGGTTCGCGTTCCTTCGTCTCACGGGAGTGCGGTGCCGCTGCCCTGTCCGGTCCGCCCTGACCAGGCAATTCAAGGTCCTCCCAAGGATCACCGAAGGTGAGCCGCCCATCGTGGTCGACCCAGGCACCGTACGCAGCTCGCACGAGGAGAGAAGATGGGCGTGCCGACAGTGAGAACGATGTCGATCGAACGGAAGTTCGCCATCGGTGTGGCGGCGCTGTGCGTCGGCAGCTGGGCGGCCGGTGCGCGGACGCGGTTTCTCGGTTCGCGCCGGCGGATGGCGGCGTTCTCCACGATGCCTCGCGCCGACGGCCGTGTGGTCGAGGTCGACCACCGGCGTCCGCCGGGCGCCGAATTCGGTGTGATCTTCTTCAACGGCCTCGGCCTTCCGCACGAACAGTGGGCCTGGGTACGCGAGCATCTGCCCGGGAACGCGGCCTGCGTGGGCTACAACCGGCCGGGGCACGGGCTCAGCAGCCCGCTGCCCGGGGCCACCCTGGAGGAGCAGTTCCGGATCGTCGACGAGCTGCGCGAGCGCTACCTCGACGGCCTGCCGCTGGTGCTGGCGGGACACTCGATCGGCGGTTATCTGGCCGCCGCGTACGCCGCGTCGCGGAGGGACACGGCGTTGTCCCACGTGGTGATGGTGGATCCCACGATCATCTCCGATCTGCGGGCCAACCTCGGCCGGCTTCCCGACCGGTGGACGCGGCAGCGGCTGCTGATGGAATGCCTGTGGGCCGCCACCGGGCTCAACATCCTGCGTCCGATGACACCGGTTCGCGAGCTCTACGCCGAGGAGATCAAGGAGAGCCTCACCGCTTTCCACGCCATGCCGCGTGTGTGGGCCACCGCGTACGGCGAGTACATGGCGGCGCGCGTCTACCCGCCCGTCGAGAAGCTGGGTGTCCCCCTGCACGTGGTGACGGCGCTGAAAGGCACACGCAGTGCCGTGAGGCACCGCAGGTCGCAGGAACGGATGCTGGAGCTGTCGGATCTCTCCTGGCACCACGTGCGTGGGGACGCCGACCACATGGGGGTCGTCGCGGAGGAGACCTACGCGAAGGCCCTCGCCGAGCTGATCGTCCCCGGGAGCGCGGCGTGAACGGGCAGCGTGCCGTGTACGCGGCGGTGTCCACCGGGCTCGCGGCGTGGCTGGTCAGCACCGCCGCCGGCCAGCTCCCCGACAGCAGGTTCGACCATCTGCTCGCGAGGGGTCCTCTGCGCCTCCTCCGGGCGCCCAACTGGAGGTTCTTCGGCCCCAATCCCGGTGTGTCGGACTCGCATCTGCTCTACCGGGACATCACCGGCGGAACGGCGGCTCCCTGGAGGGAGATCGAGGTGACCCCGGACCGGCCCTGGTACGCCCTGGCCTGGAACGCGGGCAACCGCGCCCCCAAGGTCCTCTTCGACGCGCTCCAGGTCATCGTCAAGGCGGCCAACGAGTCGTCCGCGGACCTGGGCCGTATCGTCTCCAGCCCCGGCTACTGGATCCTTCAGCACTATCTGACCAGCAGGATCCCGCACGAGCCGGGCGCCGACCACACCCAGTTCATGCTGTTGCGGGCGCACCCCGAGCGCGGGCAACAGCACGCGGTGGAGCCCCTGTTCGCCTCCGAGCACATCCCGCTGCGCTCCCCGCTGCCGACGGCCTCGGCAGCGACAGCAACAGCGACCGCGACCGCGACCGCGACCGCGACCGCGACCGCGACTACACGGTAGACCGCATCGGCCGGGAGTCTCGCTCTCACGCCGCCCTCACGCTGTCCTCACACCGCCGTGCCCACGCGTGAGAGCGGGACCCCCAGCCGAAACGGGCGTCACGCCCCGCTGGGGAGCAGTCACTGCTCAGTCGCAGCTCAGAGGCTGCTCAGTCACTGCTCTGCCGGAAACACCGCCCAGAGATCCGCCACAAGGATCACGAAGAAAGGGAACAGATGTCTCTCATCGCCCAGTTCGCCAACGAATCCCTGACCGACATCACCCCGGGGATGCTCTCGGAGACCGACGCCGCAGCCCGTCTGGACACCCCCGCCGACCCCGTGATGGCCACCCCGACCACCGTCCTCGCCACTGAGCTCTTCGCTCTCGCGACGGGGATGCTGGCGGCGAACATCGCCAACTACGTGGACCGCAACAACTACTGACGTCCGGCGGCCGAGCCGAGTGACGCCGAACCCCCGTGGGCGGGACCGCGCGGCTGACCCGGCCTCCCGCGGTGTCACCCCCGCGACGCGGTGCTGACCGAGGGCAGCGGGGTGTTCGGCGTACGGCAGGACCGCAGCGCGTCGCCGGACCGCCCGGCGCCGTCGCGGCCGGGGACAGGCGCCGTCCTGTCCCCGGCCCTCACTCCCACCAGAAGGAGACTCCGTGTTCCGTCGCCTGACCAGGGTGGCCTCGTCCCTCGCCCCGCGGCACCCGCCCACCGCGGTACGCCGCATAGCCTCCGCGGGCACGTTCGTCGCGGCGCTGGAGACACTCAGCCAGCACAAGCGGTTCGCGCGGGGCGACCTGCTGGGAAGCCAGGTCGAGGCCGTCCATCCGTGGCTCGGGAAGCGATACCCCAGGGTGAACCGCGCGTTGGCGTCCAGGGCGTTCCCGTACGCGGTCTACGGCACGCAGGCCGCCGTGTCGGCGGCCACGTTCCTGTGGCCCGGGAACCGGCCGCTGCGGATCGCGGGCGGGGTGACCCTGGCCGTCCTGCAGAGCGCGCAGTCCGCCTTCATCCCGTTCGGCCGGGACGGCGCCGACCAGTTGCAGCAGGTCATCAACATCACGATGGCTTCCACCGGACTGGTCCGCGACCGGGAGCAGGACGACGACCTCGCGATGCGGACGCTGGCGCTGGAGACCTCGCTCTCCTATGTCGCCTCCGGGGTGGTGAAGGCCGTCTCCCCGGTCTGGCTGCAGGGGGACGCCGTCGCCGGGGTGATGCGGACGAAGAGCTACGGGGACCCGCGCGCGCACGGACTCATCACCCGCTACCCGGTGATCTCCAAGGCACTCTCCTGGGGCACGATCGCCATCGAGTGCGGCTTCCCCCTCATCTATGTGCTCCCCAGACCCGCCGCCCGCGCCTACCTCGCCACGATGCTGGCGTTCCACCTCGGCATCGGCGAGTTCATGGGGCTCAACCGCTTCGTTCTCGCGTTCGGCGCCACTCATCCGGCGATCCACTACGTGCTGTCACAGCGCCGGCGCGAGCTGGCCGCCACACCCCGGCCCGCCACGCCCCGGCCCGCCGCGACCCCGGCCGTATGAGCCTGGCCGTATGAGCCTCGCCGACGTACGGCGAAGCGTCCCGCGGCGCGGATCGCGGACCGCCTGAGACCGGGAACTCCCACCGCGGGAGTGTCCCTTCCACAGAAACGGAGAACCCATGTCGATCGCGGATATCGGCTACGGCAGGCAGTTCGGCGGCTGGTACGACCGTATCTTCCAGAACGGCGCCGTCACACGGGCCACCGTCGACGCCGTCGCCGGGTTCCACCCGGACCCGGCCTGGGGCACGCTGGAGTTCGGCGTCGGGACCGGCCGGATCGCGCTGCCCCTGTCGCACCGTGTCGGCGCGGTCACCGGTGTGGACTCCTCGCGGGAGATGCTGGCCGCTCTTGAGAAGAAGGCCGACGAGGGCGAGGTGACCGCCGAACTCGGCGACATCCGGACCTACCGCGGCGACCGGCGGTACGGTCTCGTCTACTGCGTCTGCTCCACGCTCTCGCTGATCCTCGACCCCGAGGGGCAGCGGGAGACCATCGCCCGCGCGGCCGAACATCTGCGGCCCGGCGGCAGACTGCTGGTCGAGACGCACAACCGTCCCGGCATCGTGGCCCTGCACCAGGGTCTGGCGCGTACCACGATGTTCGTGCCCTACCCGGAGCCGGACACCGGTATCCAGATGCACGCCACGCTCCTGGGGGAGAACCGGATCTGGCAGGTGTCGACCATCTTGTTCGAGGCGGACGGCACGCACCGCGTCGGCACCGAGACCGCGCGTCTGCTCACGCCCGACGAGGTCGATGTCTACGCCCGGGACTCCGGACTGCGGCCCGAGGGTCACTACAGTGACTGGCAGCGGACCGACTACGTTCCCGCGACCGGTCTGTTCGTCGCGTCCTACGTCAAGCCGGCATGAACCTCCGGGAGACGGTCCGCCGCCACCGGGTCCTGCTGATCTCCGGCTTGAGCATGGGCCTGGCCGGCGCGGCGGCCAAGCTCGCCCAGCCGTGGATGCTGGGCCGGCTGATCGAAGCCGTGGCCCTGGACGAGCCGGTCGCCTGGCCCATCACGTTCATCGTGGTGTTCTTCCTCGCGGACGCGGCGCTGAGCGCCGGACACGCCTACGCGATCGGCCGGGCCGGCGAGAACATCGTCCACGACGCCCGGCGTGTCCTCGGCGGCCGGCTGCTCCGCAGCCAGATCTCGCACTTCTCGCGTCTGGAGCACGGTGATGTCTTCGCGCGCACCGTGTCCGACACCTCCATCGCCGGTCTGGTCATCGCCCAGGCGATGGCGCAGATGGTCAGCTCCGTCCTCATGGTGGCCGGCGGCATCGTGCTGATGGCGAGGCTCGACTGGCCCTTGCTGCTCACCACGGTCGGCTGTCTCGGTCTGGCCAGCGGCGGCGCGCTGCTGCTGGCCCGTCAGGTGCGTATCGCGGCGCTGCGGAACCGGGAGCGCGTCGGCGCGTTCGGTTCGGGTCTCCAGCGGGTGCTCGGCGCCCTCACCACGGTCAAGGCGTCACGCGCCGAGGAGCGGGAGACCCAGGAACTGGCACGGCTGGCCGACCGGGCGCGGCGCAGCGGGATCCGGGTCGCCGGGCTCGGTTCGCTGCTCACTCCGGCGATGAACGTCGGCACACAGCTCTCGCTCGCCGTCGTCATCTCCTGGGGTATGGCCCGGGTCGCCACGGGGTCGCTGCCGGCCGCCGACCTCACGGCGTTCGTGATGTACCTCTTCTACCTGGTGACTCCGCTGGTGCTGCTCTTCCTGTCGATCGGCCAGATCCAGCAGGGCCGCGCCGCGGTCCAGCGCGTGACGGAGCTGGGAACGATCCCGCAGGAGGAGGACGAGGGGGAGGGGGAGGGGGAGGAGCCCGGGGGGAAAGAGGGCGCGGAACTCCCCCGGCAGCGGCGGGAACGCGAGCCCGCCGCGGAACCGGCCCCCGCGGCCCCCGCGGCCCCTGCGGTCCGCTTCGAGAACGTCAGCTTCTCCTATCACGCCAACGCCCCGGTGCTCCGGGATGTCTCCTTCACCCTGCCGCGCCGCGGACTGACCGCGATCGTCGGTGCCTCCGGCGCCGGCAAGACGACGACGTTCCAGCTCATCGAACGCTTCTACCGGCCGGACTCCGGCACGATCCGGGTCGCGGGCCATGACACCGCCGCCCTCGGGCTCGCCGAACTGCGGTCGCTGGTCGGCTATGTCGAGCAGGACACACCGCTGCTGCGCGGCACGATCCGCGAGAATCTGACGTACGCGAACCCCGGGGCCGGCGAGACCGACATCGCCCGCGCGTTGCGGCTCGCCAGTCTGGAGGGCTTCGTCGCGGAACTGCCCGACGGGCTCGACACGGAGCTCGGCGAGCGCGGCGCCGGTCTCTCCGGCGGCCAGCGGCAGCGGCTCGCCATCGCCCGCACGCTGCTCCAGCGGCCGGAGGTGATCCTGCTGGACGAGGTCACCGCGCATCTCGACAGTGACACCGAGGCCGCGCTGCGCGACGCGATGACGGAAGCCGCTCGCGAGTGCGCCGTACTGGCCATCGCACACCGGCTGTCCACCATCGTGCGGGCCGACCGCATCATCGTGCTGGAGGAGGGACGCGTGCGAACGGTCGGCACCCACCGGGAACTCATCGAGTCCGACGAGGTGTACCGGCGGCTTGCCGGCCAGCAGTTCGCCGCCGAGGAGGCGCCGGTATGACGCGCCCCGATGTCGCGGTCGTCGGCAGCGGCCCGAACGGTCTGGCCGCCGCCGTCACCATGGCGCGTGCCGGGCTGACCGTGCACGTCCACGAACAGGCCGCCACCGTCGGCGGCGGCCTGCGCGGTGAGACGCTGTTCGACTCCGAGATCCGGCACGACGTCTGCGCGGCCGTGCACCCCATGGCGGCCGCCTCGGCCTTCTTCCGGGAGTTCGACCTCGCCGCCCGTGGCGTCGCGCTGCTGCGACCGCCGATCGCCTACGCGCACCCCCTGGACGGCGGCGCCGCGTTCGCCCACCACAGCCTCACCGAGACCTGTGACCGGCTCGGCCCGGACGGGCACCGCTGGCGGCGGTTGATGGCGCCGCTGGTGCGGCACAGTACGGGCGTCACCGACTTCCTGCTGTCCGGCCAGCGGTCCCTGCCGCGCGACTTCACCGTCCCGCCGCTGCTCGGCCCGCGCGTGCTCGGACATGTCCTGCGGACCAACGGGCTGCGCACCGAGGGTGCACGGGCACTGCTCACCGGAGTCGCGGCGCACGCGATGGGGCGGCTGCCCAGCCTGCCCGCCGGCGCGATCACACTGCTGCTCGGGCATCTGGCGCACGCGACCGGCTGGCCACTGCCCCAGGGTGGCAGTGTGCGTATCGCCGAGGCCCTGGCCGACGATCTGCGGGCGCACGGCGGTGTGTTGCACACCGGCCACCGCGTCACCCGTCTCGCGGAGCTCGACGCCCGGGTGATCATGCTGGACACCACACCGCGCGGGCTGCTCGCGCTGGCCGGCGACCGGCTGCCGCCGCGCTACCGCCGGGCGTTGGAGCGCTTCCGCTACGGTCCGGGCGCGGCCAAGGCCGACTTCCTGGTCGGTGAGCCCATCCCGTGGGCCGACCCGGAGGTGGGACGGGCCGGGACCGTACATCTGGGAGGAACCCGCGCGGAAACACTCACGGCGGAGAACGCGGCGGTCCGGGGCCGGACCTGCGAGGAGCCGTTCGTGCTCCTGGTCGATCCCGCCGTGACCGACCCCGGCCGCGCCGTGGGCGGCCGCCGCCCGGTGTGGGCCTACGCACACGTACCGAACGGCGATACGCGGGACCCGGTGCCGCTGATCACCCGGCGCATCGAGCGGTACGCGCCCGGCTTCGCCGACACGGTCATCGCGGCGCGCGGCGTCCCGGCGGCCGCGTACGAGACGTACAACCCGAACTATCCCGGCGGCGACATCGGTGCGGGAGCCATCACACTCACACAGTCCCTGTTCCGACCGGTACCCGCCTGGAATCCGTACCGTACGCCCCTGCCCGGTGTGTATCTGTGCTCCGCGTCGACACCCCCCGGCCCGAGTGTGCACGGTATGTGCGGGTACTTCGCCGCCCGTGCCGCGCTGCGCGGGGAGTTCGGCATGACGGCCGCCCCGCGCCTGGGGCCCGAGGACGGGCCCCGTCCATCATGTCCGTCATAACGGTGGTGCGCGGCCGGCTGGGATCTCCGGGTCGCGGCCGGTGTCAGCCGTTGGAGAAGCGGCCCGCCTGGGCGAGGATCCGCTCCGGGTCGTCGGTCGGCGGGTAGATCCAGAGCGCGTTGATGTTCCGCTTGAGGGTCTTCGCCTCCGGCCCGGTCAGCGCGATCCTGCGGTCCCAGCCCTCGGTGAAAACGGCACCGGCGGAACCGAGATCCAGGCAGGTGGTGTAGGGGTCGGGGGTGAAGGGCAGCAGGGCGTTGCCCAGCAGGTCGGCCGCCACGTTGTGACCGGCGAACTTGCCCATCGGCAGGGCATGCTGGCAGCTCTGCACCGTGGAGTGCCCGTCTTCCGCGGGGGCGAGCGCGGTGTCGCCGGCCGCGTAGACGTCAGGAACGGTAGAGCTTGAGGATGCTGTCCTTCATCGGTCCGTCCACATGGCCGGCCATCTCCTCGGCCGGCCCGGCGGGGACATCGAAGCCGGTCACCAGGTCATGGGCGAAGGACGCCGGCTCCAGCTCGTTCATGTACCGGTCGCCCTCGACCTGGTCCTGCCAGATCTTGGCCAGGGGATGCCAGACGTACCGAGCACTGACGGGACCGTTACCGCCCGCCCAGGTACGGACCAGGTCGGGCCGCAGGGAGGCGACGCGGGCGGTGAGGATGCAGCCCCAGTCGTGGCCGGCCAGGTCCACGGGCTCGCCGACCCGCTCCAGCCGTTCGATGAGCCAGTCGACGTACTCCTCCTTGGTGGAGCCGAAGCCGGGAGGCAGCGCCGCACCGAAGCCGGGCAGATCCCAGGCCTCCACATCGGTGCGGGTCAGGTGCCGGCGAACGCCGTTCCATACACGATGGGTGTCAGGGACGCCGTGGATCAGGATTGCTGGCACGGTCGGGTCCTTCACGGTAGACGAAAGGGCTGGCTCCTGGTGCTGCGGCTGCGCGTATCCAGGGAGACGGGGGTGTGGTCCGGCGACACATCGGCGTCGCGGTGTTCGGCGTCCGGTCCGACGCCAGTGAGTGCCGCAGCCGATGTGCAACGATGTATCGAGGTGCGCACAGCGAACATACCGTGTGAAGCAACACCTTGTCACACGGGGCCATAACCGTGTCGGCGCCGGAGCCGCTGCCGCTGCCGACGGAATGGAGCATGCGGATGTTGCCATGCCCTGTCCATCCATGGATGAGCACCGCATGGATCGGAGCGTCCCCTGCGCGGACGCTTGTGATCCGGCAATGACAAACCCATACGCAGGGAGCATGCGATGAAAGAAGTGACCGTGCCCGAACTGCACGGAAAGCTCGCCGTGGTGACCGGGGCGAGCGACGGAGTCGGCCTCGGACTGGCCGCACGGCTCGCCCGCGCGGGCGCCGAACTGGTTCTGCCGGTGCGCAACGCGGCCAAAGGCGCCGCCGCTCTTGAGCGGATCCGGGCGGCCGGCCCCGGGGCGAAGGTCTCCACCCGCGTCCTCGACCTGGCCTCACTGGCATCGGTCGAGCACCTCGCTGACACACTGCTGACAGAAGGGAGACCGATCGACCTTCTGATCAACAACGCGGGAGTGATGGCACCGGCCACCCGGCACACGACAGCGGACGGGTACGAGCTGCAGTTCGGAACCAACTATCTCGGCCATGTGGCACTCACCGGGCGTCTGCTGCCGTTGCTGCGGGCAGGCCGGGCCCGGGTGACCACCATGACCAGCAGCGCCGCACGCGCCGGCCGGATCGACTGGGACGACCTGCAGAGCGAGAAACGTTACTCACCGGTGAGGGCCTACAACCTTTCGAAGCTGGCCAATCTTTTGTTCGCCCTTGAGTTGGAGCGCCTCAGCACGGCGAGCGGATGGGGCATCGTCAGCAACGCCGCCCACCCCGGCACGACATTGACCAACCTCTACGCGTCCGGGCCCAACCTCGGCCGCGCCCGGCCCGCTCCCCATGAAGCGATCATGAAGCGACTGGCCGGCTGGGGCGTCTTCGTGCACTCGGTCGACGCGGGACTGCTTCCGCCCCTGTACGCGGCCACGAGCCCGCAGGCGAAGGGCGGGCTCCTCTACGGTCCTGACGGTCTCGGGCAGTTCACCGGCGGCCCCACCGAGCTGGCGATCTACAAGTCGGCCCGGAGCGAGACGGACGCGGCCCGGCTCTGGCGGATCTCCGAGCGTCTGACGGGAGTCGCGTTCACGGCCGCCTGAGGCAGCCGGTGACCGGTGCCGATGCGGTGACGGTGTGGTGCCGGTGACGGTGCGGTGCCGGTGACGGTGCGGTGCCGGTGGCCGGTGTCGTCAGGAAGATCCTCTTTGAGCGAACAGGACAAGGAACAGTGGACAGAGCGGAGTTGGCGGCCTTCCTCAGAGCACGGCGTGAGGCCCTTCAGCCGGAGGATGTCGGACTGCCACGCGGGCGGCGCCGGCGTACCGGCGGGCTGCGTCGCGAGGAAGTCGCCGCGCTGTGCGACATGTCGGTCGACTACTACAGCAGGATCGAACAACCGCGGGGGCCGAATCCCTCGGAACAGATGCTCGCCGCGATCGCCCGCGGTCTGCATCTGTCCCTGGAGGAACGGGATCATCTGTTTCAGCTCGCCGGTCACGCCGTTCCCCAACGGGTGCGGCGCGGCGATCACATCAACCCGGGGATGATGCGCGTTCTCGACCGGCTCGGGGACACTCCCGCGCAGGTGGTCAACCACCTGGGCGAGACACTGAAGCAGACGCGCATGGCGGTCGCGCTGCTGGGTGACGAGACCGCGTTCACCGGACGGGCCCGCAGTCTGCACTACCGGTGGTTCACCGATCCCTCCTCCCGGCTGCTCCATCCCGAGAGCGACCACGCCGTACAGAGCCGGCTGCTGGTGGCGGATCTCTACGGCGCGTACGCGCGGGACGGCGCCGACTCGCGCACCGCCGACCTGGTCGGCGCACTGCGGACGGCCAGCCCTGAATTCGCCGCGCTCTGGCGTGAACACCCGGTCCTCGGAGCGTACTGCGCGCCCAAACGCTTCGAGCACCCGGAGCTGGGGACCCTGGAGCTGCACTGCCAGACGCTCGTCGACCCCGACCAGTCGCAGCGGCTTCTGGTGTTCACCGCGGTACCGGGCACCGAGAGCCATGCGAGCCTCCAGCTCCTGTCCGTCCTCGGCGGTTAGGCCCTGTCCGGCGGACAGGACCTGGCCCTGCCCTGCCTCCGGGCCACCACCGACGGGCCGCCGCTGACACAACAGATGGGACGCAGGTCACACCGGGCTCTTGTCACACTTCGCCGGGCTGTTCCGGTCAGTAGTACGTATCCGCAACATGGCTAGGAGATCACCATGGATTCGCGTCTCGACTACTTCGGCAACCCACTCGCCGCGAAGGTGCTGAAGCACATCAACTCGGCCGGCAAAGCGGTTTCGGACTCGACACTGCCGGCCGCGACACAGGAACTGGTGAAGATCCGCGCAAGCCAGATCAACGGCTGCGGCTTCTGCACCGACATGCACACCAAGGACGCCGCCCTGGCGGGAGAGACCCCGCAGCGCCTCCATCTGGTCGCGGTCTGGCGGGAGGCCAAGGTGTTCACCGACGCCGAGCGCGCCGCCCTGGAGCTGGCGGAGCAGGGCACCCGCATCGCCGACGCGGCCGGCGGTGTCACCGACGAGGCCTGGGCGAACGCCGCCAAGCACTTCGACGAGGAGCAGCTGGTCGCCCTGATCTCCCTCATCGCCGTCATCAACGCCTACAACCGCGTCAACGTCATCAACCAGCAGCCCGCCGGGGACTACCAGCCCGGCCAGTTCGGCTGACCGGCACCTGTCCCGGCCGGAACACGTACAGTCCGTCTCCACGCCGCCCAGCCCCAGGCCACGGCGGGGGGACGGACCACCGGCGTCAACCGATTCAGCGTACGGAAGGGATGGTTCGCATGTCGTACCCCAAGCAGGTGTACACGGGTGATGACGGCGAGATCAACGCGAAGTTCAGGCCGGCGGACACTCCGCCGGATACCGGCACAGCAGGCGGGGACGCCATTCACTACCTGGCGACCACAACCACCACGCGAGGCGAATTCGGACTCTACCGGGTCGAGATGAGCGCGAAGGCGGGCGGCCCCAAGACTCATTTCCACAAAACCATCTCGGAGTCCTTCTTCATCCTCAACGGCACCGTTCGTCTCTTCGACGGCGCACAGTGGATAGACGCGCGGCAGGGTGACTTCCTGCATGTGCCGCAGGGCGGGCTCCATGCCTTCCGCAACGACTCCGACGCGCCGGCCGAAATGCTTCTGCTCTTCACCCCCGGAGCACCGCGTGAAGAGTATTTCGAGGGGCTTTCGCAGCTGGCTCACGCCACGGACGACGAGCGTGCCGCGTTCCTCGACAAGCACGACTCGTACTTCGTGGAGTAACCGGCTATATCTCCCCGGGGGTTGTGAGCGGGGTGCGCGAGGCGCACGGTTGAGCGGGACGGGCTCCTCCCGTCCCGCTCAACCGCCTGGTGGAGTGTCAGCGCGCCGCGAGGTGCGCGAGCAGCTCGGCGGCGGGCTTCGGGTGGACGAGCCAGCCCAGATGACTCCCCTCCAGTGTCCCGACGTCGAAGGGGTTGTCGGGCGTGAGCGCGTCGGCTTCGCGGATCATGCGGTCCTGCGCGGCGAGCGGAATGCTGGCATCGTCGGCCAGACGCACATAGGTCTTGGGAATCCGGCCCCAGGTCGTGGCCTGTGCCCGGTCGGCGGACGTACCGGCGTCGAGGTTCTCATCGGGCTGGAAGGTGTTCAGGAAGGTCCGGAACTCGTCATCGGTGAGGTCGGCGGCGAACGCCCGCTTGAACGCGGCGAGCGCCGCCGGGTCGGCGATACGGAAGTTGGTCCGGAGCAGACCGAGTTCGGCCGGGTTCCCGACGAGCGTGGCGGCGAAGGCTCCCGCGTCGACGTCCGCCATCTCCGGCTGGCTGTAGTAGTCGCTCACGTCCAGATCGACGGGGCACCAGGCGGAGACGTAAGCGATCCGGTCGATCAGCTCGGGCCGGGCGTTGGCGACGGCGGTGATCGTGATGCCTCCCCTGCTGTGGGCGACGAGGATGGCGGGCCCGTTCCGCTTGGCCCGTTCGAGGACTTCGATCACGCGGGCGACGTTGTCGGCGAGTGTGACTCCCTTGATGCTCCCCGGTTCCACGGCGAGCGCGTGCAGATCCTGGGGAGCCTGGTAGGCCGCGGGGAATGTCGCCTCGAACCCGTGCCCAGGAAGGTCGACCGCGACCGAGCGGTGCCCGAGCAGGGCGAGCTCGGCCTGCAGTGGCGCGAACGAGAACGAATTCGCGAAGGCTCCATGGACAAAGACGAATGTCGGCAGATTCTGCATACCTCAGCCTCCAACAGAACGATCTTCGGAGCAAGATCGAGGGCTCAGCTCAACGCCGGATCGTGAGATCGATGTACCGGCATCTCGCTCGGCGGTAACAGCGCCCGTGCGTTCCAGGCGGCCCGTACGACTGCCTCGAAGTGAAGACCGGGTACCCCGCCTCTGTGACAGGTGTCGCCGACAGATGTCGCCGGATACCGACCGTGCCGGGAGTACGGTCAGCTCTCCGCGTTCCAGCCCAGATGGAGAACGGCTATGTCGTCCGCCAGGCCCCCGAAGCGTGCCGACCTGGACGCGGCGCCATGGACCAGGGCGTCGATGAACTCCTGTCCGGGCAGGTGCGAGTGCTGTGTCGCCAACCGCAACAGGCCTTCCTCGCCGAGTCGTGCGGAGGGGGCGGTCCTTCCTTCGAACAGTCCATCGGTGAAGAGGACCACACCGTCGTGCGGGGAAAGCGGGATATCCGTCGCCGTCCAGTCCTCGCATCCCGGAAACAGGCCCAGCGCGATTCCGGCCTGTGGCTCGACCCAGCGGATTTCCCCGGACCTTCGCAGCAGGAGACCTGGATGCCCCGCGCTCACCGCTCTGACGGACAGGCCTCCCGGAGGGAACACCAGCGACACGACCGTGGTGTACGTGTCGTCGTCCGCCCGCTCGTCGGCCAGAATCCTCTCCAGGACGCGCGTCTCCCAGTAATCCCGCTGTGAGGCCTCCGGGGACTCAGGGGTGAATCCGAACGCGTCAGCACTCTTCGGGTCCACATGGTCCTGGACTCCCGCCCCCGGATGCCAAGCTTCAGTCATCGGTGTCGTGTCATTGGTAAAAGTTGCATCCGCATAAGACATCGGCGCGGTACCCCACCTTCAATTCATGTATTACGCCTCCGGTTCGTAACAACAGACAGAAGAGGCACCGGCTCTGTGACACGACTGGATCTGTGCCGGCGTTCCCATGGCGGCGCGCGTCCCGTTGTGACGGCTTGTAGCATGGTCATCCGGACCAGGAGGACATCTATGGACGCCGGGGATGGCAAAAACTCCCTCGACCAGGCAACGAGGGAGTTCCTCGCAGCGCGTCCCCGGCTGTTCGGCATCGCGTACCGCGTACTCGGCAGTGCTGTGGAAGCCGAGGACATCGTCCAGGAGGCGTGGCTGCGGTGGCAGGACACCAATCGCGCCGAGATCCACGAGCCGGCGGCGTTCCTGGCCACCGTCACCGCCCGTCTCGCGATCAACCTCGCCCAGTCCGCCAGGATGCGGCGTGAGTCCTACATCGGGCCCTGGCTTCCGGAGCCGGTCGACACGAGCGTGGACCCGCAGCTGGGTGCGGAGCGGGCAGAGGCACTGGACCTGGCGGTTCTCTTCCTCCTGGAGAAGCTGAACCCGGTGGAACGGGCCGCTTACGTGCTGAGAGAGGCCTTCGACTACCCGTACAAGCAGATCGCGGACATCCTGGAGACGAGCGAAGCCAATACGCGCCAGTTGGTGAGCCGCGCCCGGAAGCATCTGTCGGCGGAACGCAAGGAGCCGGTCAGCTCTACCGCCCACCGGCGGCTGATGGAGGTGTTCGTCGCCGCTGCCCAGACCGGCAGTCTGTCGGAGCTCGAAAACGTTCTCACCGCGGACGTGGTCAGCTACTCCGACGGTGGAGGGGTGCGCGGGGCGTCCAAGATCCCGGTCGTCGGACGTCCGCACGTCTCCAAGTACCTTGCCGCCTTCGCCCCACGTTTCTGGCCTCGGAAAGAGGTTCGCTGGGTCGAGGCCAACGGCAGGCCGGCCGCCCTTGTCTCGGCCGATGGGAACGCGGTGGCTCTGCTGTCCGTCGATGTGTCGGCACACGGCATCGAACGCGTCATGTGGGTGATGAACCCGGCCAAACTGGCCCCCTACGTGGCTTCGTTGGACAACTGAGGCGGTCTTTCCACCGGCTCCCCGACCGACCGCCCGGAATCGGGCCGCCCCCGCACGGTCAGAGTGGGTGCCGTCCACCACATTCACCGGCACACGGCACACGGCACACGGCACACGGCACGGAAGAGTGTCACAGATTCCGGGCCGGTCCGGTCGTACTGGGTGACAACCCAGGCGATCGGAGCAGACCGTGGCTATCACCGAACAACGTCTTTCCACCATGGTGCTGGTGATCGGCACCGGAGGTGCTGGGCTGCGAGCGGCGATCGAGCTGGCCGAGGCCGGTGTCGACGTACTCGCGGTCGGCAAGCGTCCCAAGGAGGACGCCCATACGGCACTCGCCGCCGGAGGAATCAACGCGGCCCTGGCCACCATGGATCCCGAGGACAGCTGGCAGCAGCACGCGGCCGACACGCTCAAGGAGAGCTATCTGCTCGCCGACCCCCGCACCGCTCAGATCGTCACCCAGGGCGCCGCCCGAGGCATCGACGACCTGGAGCGCTACGGCATGGCCTTCGCCAGGGAGGAGGACGGCCGGATCTCCCAGCGCTTCTTCGGCGCGCACAAGTTCCGGCGGACCGCCTTCGCCGGCGACTACACCGGGCTGGAGATCCAGCGCACACTCATCAGACGCGCGGAGCAGCTCGCCGTCCCCGTACTCGACGGTGTCTACATCACCCGGCTTCTGGTGCACGACGGCACCGTCTTCGGTGCTTACGGCTTCGACCTCACGGACGGAACGCGCTGTCTGATCCACGCCGACGCCGTCATTCTCGCCGCGGGTGGCCATACCCGTATCTGGCGGCGCACGTCCTCACGGCGAGACGAGAACACGGGCGACTCCTTCCGGCTGGCCGTGGAGGCGGGAGCCCGGCTGCGCGACCCCGAGCTGGTCCAGTTCCACCCTTCCGGGATCATCGAGCCGGAGAACGCGGCCGGCACGCTGGTCAGCTGGACCTGCAAATGCTGGACATCACCCGCGAACCGATCGAGATCGCGCCCACCGCGCACTACTCCATGGGCGGGGTGTGGGTGCGCCCCGAGGACCACAGCACCGATGTGCGTGGCCTGTACGCGATCGGTGAGGCGTCGAGCGGGCTGCACGGCGCCAATCGCCTCGGCGGGAACAGTCTCATGGAGCTGCTGGTCTTCCGAGGCGTACGTTCCCGCGAATCCCCTGTCACAAGTAGAGCCGCTGGCTTGTCTCTTCCAGTACGGACAGAACGTGTTCGGTGCCGGTGAGCGGTCGTCGCAGGACGCGCGCCGCGCCATGAAGACTCCGAGAGGAATCCATGATGAAGGTCGTAGTGATCGGTGGAACCGGGCTCATCGGCTCGAAGGTGGTCGGCAGGCTCGGCGAGCACGGGCACGAGGCGGGCGCGGCCGCGCCCAACACCGGCGTCAACACTCTGACGGGCGAGGGTCTGGCCGAGGTCCTGAAGGGCGCGTCGGTCGTGATCGACGTGTCCAACTCCCCCTCGTTCGAGGACGAGGCCGTCATGGAGTTCTTCCGCACGTCGACGGCCAACCTCCTGAAGGCGGAGGACGAGGCCGGGGTGACGCATCATGTGGCGCTGTCCGTGGTCGGCACCGAGCGCCTCCAGGGGAGCGGGTACTTCCGCGCCAAGCAGGCCCAGGAAGAGCTGATCAAAACGTCCGGCATCCCCTACTCCATCGTCCACGCCACCCAGTTCTTCGAGTTCGTCAAGGCGATCGCCGCCGCGGCCACCGAGGGCGACACCGTGCGTCTGGCCCCCGTGAAGATCCGGCCCATCGGCTCCGACGACGTGGCCGCGGCCGTCGGCCGCACGGCCGTCGGTGCCCCGGTCAACGGCGTGGTGGAGGTCGCGGGCCCCGACGAGTTCCAGCTCGACCAGCTCGTCCGCGAGGGACTCGCCGCCGAGAACGACCCCCGCACGGTGGTCACGGATGCGCACGCCCCGTACTTCGGTACCGAGTTGAAGGAGACCACGCTCCTGCCGGGTCCGGACGCGCACATCGCCGGGACCCGGTTCGTCGACTGGCTCGCACAGCGGCGGTAGATCCTGCCGGGGTGGCCCCTGCCCGCGGGCGGGGGCCACCCCCGCGCTGCGGTCGTACGGCCGTACGGCCGCGGTGTGCCGGAATCGGTGAAGCCGCGTCTCGGCATCTCAGCCGCACAGCCGCACCAGGCGGAAGCCGCCTGACCAACCGGAGGGTGACCGGACCGGGGATGCCTGCCGGACGGTTCCCACCGCAGAAGGACACACGATGACCCGAACCACTGAGAACCGAATCGACATCGCGGCCGCGGCCGTGTCGCTGGCCGCAGAAGCCACCGACCTGGAGACCCGTGTCGACGAGCTTCGCCGGCAGCTCGTCGACATCGACGAGCGGATGAGAGCCGTCTCGGACGCGCTGCACCGGCTTCCCCCCGTTCAGCGGCCGTAAGCAGCGCGGGGGTCGGTACGCGGGGATGAGGCCCTCGACACGACTCACACGATGTGCATGGCCGTCCGCGTGCCCACGGCGACCCGGAACGGGTGGCCCTGGGGGGTCCGGGTCGAGTGCGACCACGTCGAAGTCGCCCCTGCCGCCTCCGAGGCGGTTCAATGCCTGGGTGGTGAACTGGACCCAGACGCACGACTGTTGCTTCGAGACTGATCGCGTACCCCAGCTCCTGGAACGGGTGGAGCGCGAGGACGACACCGAAGCGTGGAAGGAGCTGGGATACCGGCTGGTCCTCGAACACGACCTGGTGTCGCCCGCCGGCTTCGCCGCCCTGCCCCGTCTGGTGCGCCTGGCCTCCGACAGCGCCGAGGCACGTCATCTGGCCGGCCGGATCCTGGAACGCGCGGCAGGTCACCACGGCTGCGACGATCTGCTGGCGGACTGTGCCGACGCCGTCGCGGAGTTCCGTGAACTGCTGGACGGGCACCTGCGGTCGCGCCCGGCCGACTACCTCGCCACCTTCCGCGCGCTGCTCGCCGTCGAGGAGCAGTACCACTGGGCGGCCGTCCTGGGCGACTTCACGGACGACTTCTACCATCTGGCCTGTCCGCATTGTGCCGTGGAGGTGACGATCGCCATCGGCGGTTACGGACGTTACTCCGCGATCCGGGACTGGAACCTGGGGGATGTGGACCGACGCGACCTGCGACCGGCGTCCGCCGGAGGGTACTCGGGCGTCGGCCGGTGGATGCACGAAACGGCTGTCCGCGACGGGGAGGACGGGCTCGCCGACGGAATCGCCCATCTCTTCGGCGAGGCGGAGTGCCCGAGCTGTGCCAGCGTCTTCGGCATCGCGGACGAATACACGTCCGCCAACGGCCCTGTTCTGTGCTAGGCCCGCCGGTGAATCGCCCTGCGCGGGCTCCTCAACTCATGATCATGCGTGAAGCAATGTCACAAGATCTGTGCCTGCCCGGTCTAGCAAGTTGAGTCGAGAAATGAAAGAGGTGTGCCGTGCGCGCGGAACCAGCCATCGACCACCGCACCCGACTCCCCGGGCACACGGCTCGCGGGTCGCGACGCGGTTGTTGCGTGCGGCTGTGTTGTGCGGTGCCGTGTGAGAGGGAGGACGAGGTATGGAGGCCGGTGAGGCGCTGCCGATCGCGGAGCTGGTCGACGAGCGCCGGTTCCTGCTGGACGTCGCGCACTGGATGCTGGGCGGTGCGGGCGAGGCGGAAGGTGTTGTCGATGAGACCTACCGCCGGTGGTACGGGCTGTCCGGGCCGGTACGGCGGCGGATCGGGCTGCCCCGGTCATGGCTTGTGAGGACCGCTGGTGGTATCTCGCTGGGCCGGCTCACCCCGCCCGCCCGGACTGCGGACGAGCCGAGTACGGCGGCGGGAGCGGGAGCGGGGAGCGCCGAACTCACCGACCCGGCGTGTCACTGTCTGTGGGCGCGGCGCTCACGTCACACATCACCGGAACAGTACGGCGCCGTCGCCCGGGAGGTCCGGCAGGCCTGTCTGACACAGGACACCGGACTGCTGGCGTCGCTGCTCTGCCCCGACGCCACGGCGTTCTTCGACGGCGGCGGGAAGGTCCGGGCACTGGTCAGACCCGTACACGGCGGCCGACAGGTCGCACACAGCCTGCTGACACTCCTGGTCCGCCGCCCGCGCACCACACTGACCGCCCAGTCAGTCAACGGCCGCACCGGGCTCGTCGCCCGCTATGACCACCAGGTCGCCGCCGTCATCAGCCTCGACATCGCCGACCACCACATCACACGAGTCCGGGCCGTACTCAACCCCGACAAACTACGTCTCTGGAACCGACACCCCTCCCCCGGCGTCCCCAGCTCGCGCCAGGGCCCCGCACAGCGGGGTGACGGCTGGTCCTGACCACTTCTGGGAGATCGCGGGCCATGCGCGCGCCACAGCGAGCGGACGACGCGGCCCCGGTGTCACATGATGTGACACCGGGGCCGCGTTCCTGCCTGTCAACGACCGACCCGGACCGCGCCTCGCGGATCCGGCGGCCGGACGGTCACTGAGCCGTCACGACGTCGGACTCGTAGACCAGTCCGAGGCGGTGGTTGTACTGAATGGTGTACATCTTCTTGCCGCCGGTCACGACCGTACCGCTGGAGGGGAAGTAGTCGTCGGTGACCGCGGGCTCGCTGGTCGCGACGTACGCCTGGCCTGCGGGGACGGTGTAGAAGCTCAGCGGAGCCTGGGTGGAGGGCGAGAGCCCGGCCGGGTATTCGCCGCTGTCCGGGTAGCTGCTGCCGTACACCGCCGCGGGCGAGGCTCCGGCGGTCCTGACCACAGTCACGCCGTGGGCGGGCGTCGTGTTGCGTCCGTACGGGTTGTGGAACCACACCTTGGTGCCGCTGTACCAAATGGCCGTCCAGTCGCCCTGGCGGCCCGCGACGACGAACTGCTGCCCCGCCTGCGCGGTGCTGCCCCAGTCGTTGACCCGGTCGGTGCCGACACCGTCCGTGTGGATGGCCTGGTCACCGAAGAGCGGGGCGGTGCTGCTGGGTGCCGTGCGCAGATGGACGAAGTTCGAGGCCTGGCGCCGTTCGGTGCATTCGGGGGTGGCACCTGTCGGGTCGTCGGAGGGGCAGATCCGCACCGTCTGCTGGTTCCCGGCGAACCCGGGGGTGATGGTGACCGCCGACCCGATCCGGGCGACGCCGTGAACGCCACTGCCCGGAGCACGGAGGAGACGCATGTAGCGCTCCCAGTCCCAGGACGGGCCCGGGTCCCAGTGCATGCCGGAGACAAGGGACGAATTCGGTCCAGGGACGTTGTCGTGCCCGACGATGTGCTGTCGATCCAGCGGGATGTCGAAGCGGTCGGCCAGGTACGCGACGAGTTCCGCACTGGTCTCGTACTGGATCTGGGTGTACCAGGTGCCCCCGGAAGCGGCGTAGCCCTCGTGCTCGATACCGATCGAGTGCATGTTGGTCGAGTAGTTGCCCGCCTGGAAGGACAGGTCCTTGGTGGGCACCATCTGGGTCACGGCGCCGTCGGACGAGCGGATCACATAGTGTGCCGAACCACCGCCGGGTGTCTGGAAGGTGCTGATGGCCGACTCGTAGGACGACTCCGTGTCATGGATGACGATGGAGTCGATCCGGATGCCGTCGGCGGGCCGGTTGGCCACCTGACCGTTGGCGGAGGCAGCGGGAATGAAGGTGCAGTCGAGTGTCGGCGGGCACTCGGTCTCCGCGGCGGCGGCCGTCGTCCTCAGACGAAGCCCGGCCAGCTGGCCCGTGGCCGGGCGGACGTCCGCGACGGCGTTCAGCCGGACCTGCTGCCCGTCCTCGGTTATCCCGCCGGCGCCCTCCTTGACCGTCGTGAAGACGCGGTCGGCGAACGCCTTCGCCCCGCGCTCCTGCGCGGAACCGCTGTAACGGGCCACCGCGGCATACCACTGGCCCGGATCCGCGGGCGTATGTCCGGTGGTCGCCTTCGCGTAGGAGGCCAGCAGGGCAGCGCCGCCGCGGATGTTGGCGACATCGTTGTCGCGCAGCTCCCCGGCGGGCAGTCCGGTCAGCTTCGCCGCCGTCCGCAGGGTGTGCAGGGAGGGATCGGCGACCATCTCCCTCAGATCTCCGCGGCCGGCCGCTCCCGCGTCGCCACCGGCCATCATCTCGGGCGTCATGTCCGTCAGATGCATCGGACCGTAGCCGCCGCTGGTGCTGTGTTCACCGGAATGCGCCTCCCAGGCCGACTCGTGGTAGGCCACACCGAGAAGGACCGGCAGGGGAACGTCGTACTCGGCCGCGGCCCGCTCGAACGCCTGCTGGCGGACGGCGGTTCGCTCATCCGGCGCGGACGCCTGGGCGAGCGGCGGAACGGCCGTCACGCTCGCTGCCGCCAGCACACCTGCCGTGATCATAAGTGGCAGCCGCTGTCGCGGCTTGCGCTTGTGCACTGCGATACCTTGCTTTCGCATGATGGTGATGAGCTCTGAGCAGTTATGAAACACGCCATGGCATCAACGGGAACTATAAGGCGCCAGAGCCCTTCTGTTGGATGCCAGCATTGGACTGTACATGATGTGAAGCGTCGCCTGCCAAGGGTCATACATCACACTGTCCCGGCCGGCCGTGCGGCTCAACTCGCGTCGCTGGGCTGCGCGAAGAGGCTCTGCGGTGCCTGCCTTACTCACACAACATTCACATGGAAACCAGGCTGTGTCATAGCGAGCGAATTACGGCGCCGTCGTGTTCGGAAGACGCTCGGACTTCCGGCCGACGCCCGTTCAGATGAATATCCGCCGCCCCCCTGGGAAAAGACGGGCAGCGCGCAGGAGGCTGTCAGATCGCTGACAGCAAGTGTTTTCATCATCGCGCCGAACCCGTGGGGCCCGTCCGACGCGTCCACGTCCCGGATGGACCGCTGCATATGATGTCGGAGGGGTACCCGTTCCCGCGTCCGGGCCGAGCGGCACCGCAGGTGAGCCGGAGCGCGGCACGAAGGGTTGAGGATGAGAGGAACACATGGTCTCTGTAACCCGAGCGGCACATAACATTGAGATCACCGCCGAGAGCCTTCAGGAGGACCTCGCTCGCCTCCAGGTCCAGAAGCAGGCACTGGAAAGGGAACTGGCCGCGGTCGTGGCGCATCTCAGCTCTGTGCAGCGGGCCCTCGGCGCCCTTGAGACCCTGATGCTCGACCCGGCCGCCGCGGCCTCGATGGGCGCGGCCGGTGCCGCGGCCCGGGAACGGGACCGGGAACGGGACCGGGACCGGGTCGCGACGCCTGTCGAACCGCGTACGGACAGTGGCTCCTCCGAGCCCGCGGACGTCACGACGAAGTCCGCGCCACGAGCTCAGAAGCAGGAGACCGGCAAGGACACCGAGCGTCCCACCACCGCCGGAACCGACTCGGACGGGGAGAAGAAGTACGGCCAGCTCACCGAGCAGATCATGGAGTACTTCGCCGAAGTCGGCGATGCCGACGTGCGGGCGCGTGATGTCGCGGCGGCTCTCGGCCGTGACTCCGACAGCGGAAGCATCAACGGGGTCCGCAGCACACTCGACCGTCTTGTCGGTGCGTCCCGTATCCAGCGAATCGGCCGAGGCCTCTACCGCGCCAAGCGTTCGTAGACCTTCCCCTGGTCGGCCCTGGTCGGCGCGGGAAGGCAGGCGGGGGCCGGGCGCCACCCATCGGGGATCGCGTGGCGCCCGGGAACCGCACCCCCTGCGGGCTCTGGTCCCAGGGCGTCCGGAACACTGTGGTCAGCCCATCAAAGCTGTGCTGTGCGCCAACCACGTTGTCACCGTGATGAAGACAGTGTTATGACGAGTTTCACAATGTCTTGAGCGATCTCTGTCGTTGGCGCACCATCTGGAAGCGTGAACGTCTCCCCTGTACCAACGCCTCGTCAGCTCACCGCCGAAGAGCGGGAGTCACCCCTATGTCGCCGGACTCACCGCACGGCTCGACCAGCTCGACGACGACGGCGCGACCGTGGTGCTGCGCTCCATCTCTCCGGCGTACTTCTTCGACTACTGGGGACGCGAGGACGATTTCGGTCCCGCACGCCGGATGCTGCGTATGTATGCCGCACCGTCACAGGGCGAAGGCCCGCCTTTCGACGTCCGGGGCGAGCTGGCCGGCATCGGCGCGCCCACGCTGGTCCTGGCCGGGGAGGCGGACTTCATCTGCGGGCCGCGCTGGGCACGGATGATCCACGACGACATACCCGGAGCGCAGCTCCTGATCCTGGCCGGAACCGGCCATCTGGGACACGTCGAGAATCCGGACGGCTTCGCCACGGCGGTGATCACGTTCCTCGCCTCGGTACACGGGGATCTCGCCTCGGTACACGGGGGTACCGAGTGAGTTGACGCAGCGTGACATGCCGCGCCTGGGACACCCGGCACGCCCCGCCTCGGGCGGCACACAACGTGTCAGGCGGCACGCCCCGTGTCAGGCGGCCGGTCGCGGCGTCTGCCCGAAAGGATGAATCGGCTCTCGAATACGGCGTGTCCCGGCGCCGGAGGCAGCATTGTGCGGTGGCCGGCCGCCCGGTGTCGTACCCGCCTCATCGCAGGGTGCGTGTCCCAGGGCAAGGGGCGGGGTGGGAGCGGGGCGGAGTGGGGTGGGAGTGGGAGTGGGACGACCGAAGGGGCGGCGGCCGGTCTCGTTGCGGGACCGGGCGCGTTACCGGTTCGACCGTACGCTGGCCCGTAGTACCGGCACTCTGATGGGCTGGCTGGTGATCACCTGTCTGGCCGTCGTCGTACCGGTGAGTGCGCTGCTGGTGTGGACGGACCCCGGCTCGCCGCGGTCGCTGTCGGGTCGGCTGACGGCGGCGTGGCGGGTCAGCGCCGAGACGCTCCGGCTGGGCGCGCTGACCGGCACACCGCTGCGCATGGTGCTGTCGGCCCTGCTCGGACTGGTCGCCCTGCTGTGCGTGTCGACCCTTGTCGGGGTGATCACCACAGGTCTGGCCGAGCGCATGGCGGAATTGAGCCGGGGGCGGTCGACCGTCCTGGAGCAGGGCCATGTCGTCGTGCTCGGCTGGTCGGACCAGGTGACCACGGTGGTGAGTGAGCTGGTCGCCGCCCAGGCCCCGAACCGGCCGAGGGCCGTCGTCCTGCTCGCCGACCGCGACAAGACCGAGATGGAGCAGGCGCTGGCCGCTCGGGGCGGTCCGGTCGGCCGCACCCGGGTGATCTGCCGCAGCGGTCCCGCGAGCGACCCCGGCGTACTCGCGCTGGTCAGCCCGCAGACGGCGAGCACCGTGCTGGTGCTGCCGTCCGGGGAACCGACGGCCGACGCGGAGGTACTGCGGATCCTGCTGGCGCTGCGAGCGGTCCTCGGGGAGGGGACGGGCGGGCCGCCCGTGCTGGCCGCGGTGCGGGACGACCGTTATCGTGCACCGGCCCGGCTGGCCGCCGGGCCGCACGGCACGGTTCTGGAGACCGACACGGTCACGGCCCGGCTGATCGCGCAGTGTGTCGGCCGCCCCGGCCTCTCCCTCGTCCTGCGCGATCTGCTCGATTTCGCCGGCGACGAGTTCCACTTCGCCGACGCGACCGCGTTCCACGGTGGTCCCTTCGGCGCGACGCTGCTGGGCCATGCCGGCTCCTGTGTGGTCGGGCTGCTCACCCCCCAGGGAAATACGCTGCTGAACCCGCCCGCCGACACCGTCGTCGTACCAGGGAGCCGTCTGATCGTCCTCACCCGTGACGACGACACGGCGCAGCTGGAGGACTGCCGTCACCTCGTCGACCCGTCGGTGATCGCCACCGTCCAGCCACCACCGGAGGCCGCCGAGCGTCTGCTGCTGCTCGGCTGGAATCGCCGGGCACCTCTTGTCGTCAGCCAGTTACGGCAGACGGCCCGGCCGGGTTCCGTCCTGGACGTGCTCACGGACAGAGCCGTCCCCGGACCACGGGAACCGGAGACGGGGACGCGGACGGAGACGGAGGCAGGGACAGGGACAGGGACTGTGGTGGGGACGGAGACGCGGACGGGCACTGACGTGGGGACGGAGGTGGGCACTGACGTGGGGACGGAGGCGGGGACGGAGCCGGCCGCGCGGCTGGCCGTGCGCTTCCGGTCCGCCGCCCTGTCACGGCCCGAGACCCTGCTCGGGCTCGACCTCGCCGCGTACGACGGCCTGGTCGTCCTCGGCCCTGATCCGGGCGCCGGGCCGGACCGCCCCGACGACTGGACGCTGGTCACCCTGCTGGCCCTGCGGCTGCTGGAGGAGCGCACCGGACGGGAGGTACGCGTGGTCACCGAGCTCACCGACGACCACAACCGGCCCCTGGCGCCCGTCAACCCCGGCTCCGACGTCATCGTCAGCGGAAAGCTGACCGGATTGCTCATGGCGCAGATCGCACAGAACCGGCATCTGGCGGCCGTGTTCGACGAGCTGTTCTCCGCCGACGGCAGCACGATCTGCCTGCGGCAGGCCGGTACTTACGTCCGTCCGGGCAGCGAGGCCACCTTCGCCACCGTCGTGGCCGCCGCGCGTGACCGCGGCGAATGCGCCATCGGCTACCGCCGTCACGACCGGCGGACACTGGCCCCGGACCACGGGGTCCGGCTCAACCCCCACAAGGGCGAGCGACGCGAATGGAGCGCCGAGGACCAGGTGGTCGTCCTGGCGACCGAGCCGACCGGCCCGGCCGGCGCCGCCGGTCAGGACGCGGAAGAACACCGACCGGGACGGGCGGACACCAGGGCGTGAACGCCCATGCCCACGCACACGCACACGCACATGCCCACGCTCACGCTCACGCCCACCGCCGCCCTGCCCGTCTTCGCAGTTCATCCCGGGTGTACCGGACCCCAGGACGACGACATCCCGGCCCCCAGGCCGCGCATCGAGAACGAACAATCGGTGAAAATGGGTGAAAATATGTCTAGTGGCGCAAAAGGCGTTCACTCCCCGGCTGGGATCCGTAGCCGACGTCTCGTGTCCGGCGACCGCCGCGACTTCCGGTCCGGCCCGTCCGAGACGTGGGCTCCTTCGATCCTCGCCGCAGTCGAAGGAAGAGGGCCCGACCATGTCCCACCATCTCGATTCCCCCATCGCCCGCCAAGACCCCCGCCTGGACATCACCGACCTCTTCGTGTTCCGCGGAGAGCAGGGCACGGTCTTCATCACCGACCACAGCCACTCGCTCGGCGGTGAGGACATCCCGCGTGGATTCCACCCCGAGGGCCGGTACGAGATCAAGATCGACGCCAACGGCGACGCGATCGAGGACCTCACCTACCGCTTCACCTTCGCCGAGCGGGACCAGGCCGGCGAGCAGAACTACGAACTGCGCCGGCTGACCGGTCCCGAGGCCCGCGACCCGGCGGCCGAGGGAACCGTGATCGCCCGTGGCCGCACCGGCGAGACCGTCGAGCTGCCGCGCGGCGGGCGTGTCTGGGCGGGCAAGGCCGGTGACCCCTTCTGGATCGAACCCGACGTACTGGCCGCCGTCGGCCACGCCTTCCAGGACGGGACCACGGTCGACCTGTCCGGCTGGAACCCCGCACAGGCGCAGAACCTCTTCGCCGGGCACACCGTCTACTCGGTGGTCCTGGAGGTCGCCGACGAGGAACTGGTGCCCGTAGCCGGACGGGACCACCGGATCGGTGTGTGGGCATTGGACTCCCTGGCCACCGACGCGGGCGGCTGGCGGCCGGTCAACCGCGCCGGCCTGCCGATGATCCACCCGCTGTTCACCCAGTTCAACGAAGACCTCGGCAACCACCTCAACGGCAACCCGCCCTCCGAGGACCTGCAGATCTACAGCAAGTCGCTCATCGAGTCCGTGGCGTCCGTGGTGCGCGCGTACGGCACCTCCGAGGAACCTCACACCTACGGACAGACAGTCGTCGAGGCGATCCTGCCGAACATCCTGCCCTACACGGTCGGCACCTCGGCCTGCTTCGGCTTCGCCGGCTGGAACGGCCGCACACTGACCGACAACGCCCCGGATGTGATGTTCTCCTTCGCCGCCAACACCCCGATCACCCTCGGAATCACCAAGGAATCGGTGACGGCCAAACCGTCCAGGACCTTCCCGTACGTCCCGTCCGCCTCCTGACCGCTGGACATCGGACGCTGGAGCACACCGTGACACACCGTGGCGTTCCGGGACGCCACGGTGTACGCGGGAGAACGCCACGGTGTACGTGGGAGGCCGAGGGGGTGTACGTGGGAGGACGCAGGGGTGCGCGCGGGGCGCTCGCGCCGCCTACGCTCGGAGCGTATCCGGTCATCTCCAGCCGTCTGAAAGGCACTTCTCACCGTCATGCGGACCCCAAGCCACCCGAACGGACAAGCACGGCCCCTGATACGGGCCGCCATGTTGACGACCGCCGCGGTCCTGCTCGGAGCGTGCGATGCGTCCGCCGGGGAGGCACCCCCACGGCCCACGGGCAAACCCTCGGTCACGACATGTGTGAACTCGTCAGGGGCTCTCATGGCGGACATCGACGGTGACACCCACGCCGACCGCGTCCTCGACCCCTCCCGCATCGGCGCCGAGCTGACCATCGAGTTCGGCAAAGAGGCAGGCTACGAGAAGCCTGTCGGGCCGCGAAAGCTGGTCGGCGGCTCCGACGGCGGAGAAGAGGACGTTCTCGCCGCCGTGGCCGACTACAACGGTGACGGATGGAGCGACCTGGTCATCGTGGCGACGGGGAAATGGCATGGGGATGACCCGATCGACCCGAGCGTGGCCGAGCTGAGACTGGGGCCCTTCTCCGCCACCGGCCAGGGCCAGCGCACCCGCGCTCTCGACCTGGGCGAAATACGGGGGCTCGCTGTCGCCGACTACGATCACGATCCCTACCCGGACCTCGCGGCCTTCACCTACGCCGGTGACGGGGTCTACCAGACCGAAGCCCGCCTCGGCAACGGCACCAGCGGACTCGCCGACGCCACGGATGACACACGCGTCGGCTATACGGTTGTCGCGGACCGGACCGATGACGACACCCCCACCAACATGCCCCGATCCGGTCTGAACACGTTCTACCCGCAGTGCGGGAAAGAGTAGGAGCGCGGAACTGCCGGTGCTGCCGGTGCCGCTCGTGATGCCGGTGCCGCTCGTACTGCCCGGTGCTGCCGGCTGCCGGTAAGCCATCCCTTGGATCAGTCCGGGCTCCCCACGGGCGTTCACGGTCGCGGCAGCGGGAAATGCGCTGTTAACGGCCGTGGAACGGCGGCGTTATGACGGTCCGTCACTGTCACTGTCACTGCCAAGAACGTAGGAATCAGGACCCTTGAGAGGTGCGCGATGAGTCTCGTACGCGGGCGTCTCGCCGATCTCCGGTCCCGTGCTCATCAGTCGGCGTGGACGCGTGGCCGTGTCGCGCACGGTGTCCTACGTGTCCGTGGGGGCTCCGCGCCTGAGCGCGCGACGTAGTGCTCTTCGCCTTCCCGCCCTCGTTCGGCTTCCTGACTGCTTCCGCGCCCTGCCGACGCCGCCGGGGCGGCCGGGGCCGCGTGTTCCTCGTACGCACTCCGCGAGGAGCCGTATCACCGTCGGGTCGAGCGCGGCCGTAGGACGGCTCCCGGAGCACCACGCCCGGCCGTCCCCGCGTTTCCCCCGCGCCCAACCGCCGCTCCTCCCTTTTCCCATTCCCCGCTCCGTTCCGGAGGCCCCGTGTCCCAGGCCCCTGCTCCGCCCGCGTCCGAATCCGCCATACCCGCCCCGCACCCGGTCGATCAGGTCCTGCCGCCCGCGCGGCTGGGACTGCTCGGCCTCCAGCATGTGCTGGTCATGTACACAGGCTGTGTCACCGTTCCCCTGGTCTTCGGATCCGCCGCCAAGCTGGACACGTCCACCATCGGTCTGCTGGTCAACGCCGATCTGCTGGTGGCCGGTCTGGTGACGCTGCTTCAGGCGCTCGGCGTCGGCAAGCTGCTCGGCGTACGGCTGCCGGTCGTCGCGGGCGCCACCTTCACGGCCGTGACCCCGATGATCCTCATCGCGGGCGAGTACGGCATGCGGGCGGTCTACGGATCCATGCTCGCCGCCGGTGTCTTCGGACTGCTGGTGGCCGTGCCCTTCGCCCGCGCGGTGCGGTTCTTCCCGCCGCTGGTCAGCGGCACGGTCATCACCGTCATCGGGCTCTCACTGATCGGTGTGGCCGCCGGGCTCATCGTCGGGCTCGACCCCACCGCCACGGACTACGCGACACCCTCCCATCTCGCCCTGGCCGGCGGCATCGTGCTGCTCATCGTCCTCGTCACCCGCTTCACCAGCGGATTCCTGTCCCAACTCGGCGTGCTCCTGGGCCTGGTCGGCGGCACACTGGTCGCTGTCCCCATGGGCCTGACGGACTTCTCCTCGGTCGGTCACACCGACTGGCTCGGCGTCGCCTCGCCGTTCCACTTCGGCGCCCCGCAGTTCCCCATCGCCGCCGTCATCTCCATGTGCGTGGTCATGCTGGTGACCTTCACCGAGTCCACGGCCGACATGCTCGCCGTCGGCGAGATGACCGGCCGCCCGCTCTCCCGCCGGGACCTGGCCCGCGGCCTCGCCGCCGACGGTGTGTCCGGGATCTTCGGCGGGATCATGAACGGCTTCCTGGACACCGTCTTCGCACAGAACGTCGGACTGGTCGGTATGACCAAGGTCCGAAGCCGGTACGTCGCCGCCGTCGCGGGAGGCTTCCTCGTCCTGCTCGGGCTCGTACCCAAGCTCGGCGAGATCGTCGCCTCGCTGCCCGGCCCGGTCATCGGCGCGGCCGGTCTGGTCATGTTCGCCACCGTCACGGCCGTAGGCATCAATACCCTGCGCAAGGTGGAGTTCGAGGGCACCGACAACCTGCTGATCGTGGCCGTCTCCATCGGCGTCGGCATGCTGCCCGTCGTGGCCCCGACGATCTATCACGCCTTCCCGGCCTGGGTGCAGATCATCGGCGGCAGCGCCATCACCAGCGCCACCGTCGCCGCGTTCCTGCTGAATCTCCTGTTCAACCACACTCCCGGCCGCAGCAAGACCACCGCCGTCACGGACGGGAACAGTCTCGTACCGACGGCGAACACGAACACGCCCTGACATCCGTCCACAGCCCCTGGGGCCGGGCGGGAGTGCCGGGCGGGAACACTGGGGCGGGAGCGTGAGTGCTCCCGCCCCGGTCGTGTTTCCCGTGCGGGCGAGCGCCCCCACGCCTACTCCCGAGCCGGTCCGTCGCTCTCCCGTTCCTGATGGGAGTAGGTGCCTGTTCCCTGTGCAGCGTAGGTGCCCCATCGCCGGGTCGGGTCACCGGGACCCGGCACCGACCGACCGGAGGACGGGGGCTCGCCAGGAGCTGTGTCAGGCCGAGGCTCGCATGTGCTTGCGCGCCCATGTCTGGAAGCTGGTGAGCGGGATGCCGAGGTCCCGCGCGTACTCCGGGCGGCCCGGCTGGCCGGCCACGTTCATCCACTCGTGCGAGGCGCCCATCCCCGGCATTCCGGCGGCGGTGGCCTCGTCCACGGTCATGTCCGGCGCGGACAGCCGTATGCCCAGAGCCTGGGAGAGGACCTCGGCGATCTCCGTCATGGACAGGTAGTCGCTCGCCAGCTCCAGCTCGACCCCGTCGAACCGCTCCGGCGCGGTGATGGCCGCGGCGGCGGCCGTGCCGATGTCGTCCACCGCGACCAGGGACAGCCGGGTCCCGGGGTGCAGGACGCTCACCAGGCCGCCCTCGATGCCACGCGGGAAGAGGAACGCCATGGACGGGAGGAAGTTCTCCATGAAGAAGCCCGGCTTGATGAGCGTCCAGTGCGGGAAGCCGGCCGCCCGGACCCGGTCCTGGATCGCGCTCTTGGCGCCCAGGGTGGGTTCCATCGAAGCCCAGCGGCCTTCGGCCCAGCCGGGCGCCTCGGTGTGCTGGCCGGCGCCGGAAACGGAGGTGTGCACGAACTGCGGCACTCCGGCGGCCCTCGCGCCCTCGATGAGGTTGACGCCCTGGGCCACCTCCCCTTCGAAGTCGAAGCCGTCCCCGGTCATGGCGGGCATCTGTACGGAGAACACCGCGCGGGCGCCCTCGGCGGCCCTGATCACGGAGTCGCGGTCGTGGAGATCGCCGGTGACCAGTTCGGCGCCGAGTGCCTCGACGGCCTTGGCCCGGTCGGTGGCCGGGTCGCGCACCAGGGCGCGGACGGGAACGCCCGCCAGGAGCAGGGAGCGGGCGGTGGCTCCGCCCTGCTTGCCGGTGGCTCCGGTGACCAGGACGGGAGCGGAGTCTGTGGACATGGTTCTCCTCGGATACGTGACACTCAGGCTCGACACTAAACGGCGGGGTCCGCCACTTACACTGCGGTAAGATACGGCGGGGCCCGCCACTTAGCAACCTGGAGATGAAGCCATGGCCGACCGCCAGCGCGCCGACGCCCGGCGGAACTACGCACGGATCCTCGCCGTGGCCGAGGAGGAGGTCGCCGCGCACGGCGCCGGCGCCTCCCTGGAACAGATCGCCCGCGTCGCGGGGGTCGGCTCGGCGACCGTGCGCCGGCACTTCCCCACCCGCCGCGCACTGCTGGAGGCGGTCTCCCACAAACGGATCGAGGCCCTGTGCGTCCGCGCCCGCGATCTGTCCGGCAAGGGCGACAGCCGAAGCGCGCTGCTGGAATGGCTGAGTGACGTCGTGACCTACTGCGTCGCCGCCCGGGGGCTGGCAGCCGCGCTGGTCTACGAGGGAACCGGGCCCGACTCGGTGCACGCGAACAGCTGCTCGGCGATGATGGAAGAGGCGGGGGACCCTCTGGTGCGCGGCGCCGCGCAGGACGGCGCGGTGGCGGAAGGTGTCACCGTCTCCGACCTGATCACGCTGGCCGTGGGGATCGTCCTCGCGACGGAGCACCACCCGGACCCCGCCGCAGCGGCGGACCGGCTGCTCGGGCTGGCCGTGGCGGGGCTGAGCCCGCGGAGCTGAAGCCGACACACGACGCCATCGCCGCCTCCAGGAAGCGGGCAGAAATTTGCGTGACCCGCATATTTTCGCGTCACGCAAGTTTTGTTACCCTCGCTCCATGGGGCTGCGAGAGCGGAAGAAGGCCGCGACGCGGACGGCGCTCAGTTGGGCGGCGCTCCGGCTGGTCGTCGAGCGCGGGCTCGACAACGTCAAGGTGGAGGACATCGCCGAGGCCGCCGGTGTCTCGCCGCGCACGTTCAACAACTACTTCTCCAGCAAGGGAGAGGCGATCGTCTCCCGCCACCTCGACCGGTGCCTGCGTATCGCGCGGGCGTTGCGCGAGCGCCCGGCGGAGCCGCTGTGGGACGCGATCACCCACTCGGTTCTGTCACAGTTCGAGCCGGACACCGCGGCTGCCGCGCACCCTGTTCCCGACGCGGCGCAGTGGATGGCGGGCGTGCGCGTGATGGTCGCCGAACCAGCGCTGCGAAGCGAGCTGCTGCGGGCCGGGGCCATCGCCGAGGCCGAGATCGCCGCGGCCGTCGCCGACCGCACCGGCACCGATCTCAAACAGGACCTGTACCCGCACCTCGTCGCGTCCGCGGTCATGGCAGCGACAAATGCCGCCATGGCGCACCACCTCCGCACCGATCCGCCGGTGCCGGTGGGACGCCTGCTCGCGGACGCCCTCGCACAGACCGCGGCCGGGCTGCCCATCCCCTGATGCCGTGACCAGTAATGCTGTGACCGGAAGTGCTGTGACCGGAAAGGTTCACGGCCACGCGACGCCCGGCACAGCACCAGGCCGCGCCCTCCTGGGATCCGCAGTACCCAATTCGCCGACCGCCCACGGGCGTTGAAGCGGACGGACGCCTCGGATCCAGCAGCGATCGAGCCTCGACAGCGCATCCGGCATCGCGCGGCCGGCCCGCCATTCACCTGTGCGCCGGGACCGCTCCACCCACCGCGCATTTACCCGAAATGCCACCAAATGGTTCATTAATCCTGAGAATTGAATGAACGATCGCATCCCCGAGTGCTTCCTGGGCACGCGTTCGAGGTGGACAGTACTCCGACAACCTCAGACCCTGGCTCGGACAGATCGGACGGACAGGCCGCCGAGCCACCCGGCCACGCCGGTTCCGGTGCCCGACCGGGCGGCACCCTGACTCTCGCTCCACCACGGCCGGACGGACGGCGCGCCCGGGGCGGGCACGGATTCCCCTCCGCGCTGTCGAGGGGCCGCCGGGTGCGGGGCGTCGACGGACTGCGGACACTCGCCGTCGTACTGGTCCTGGCCTACCACTTCGAACTGGGCCCGCTGCCGGGCGGCGCCCTGGGCGTGGACATCTTCTTCACCATCAGCGGATTCGTCATCACCCGGCTGCTGCTCGCCGAGTTCGCCCGCAGCGGCGCCGT
Source organism: Streptomyces sp. NBC_00872 (assembly GCF_045161915.1). Taxonomy (NCBI): domain Bacteria; kingdom Bacillati; phylum Actinomycetota; class Actinomycetes; order Kitasatosporales; family Streptomycetaceae; genus Streptomyces; species Streptomyces sp. NBC_00872. Next base: position 1,429,336 of record NZ_CP108806.1, read on the forward strand.
CGGCATGCGTTCGTTCTACTGGCGGCGCTGGAAGCGGCTCGTCCCCGCCCTTCTGGTGGTCTGCGCGGTGTGCGCCGTCCTCGCGGCCACCACCCGGCTCCGGGGCTTCGACGGCGCCTGGGCGTCCATAGCTCTGTCCGCCACGTTCCTGGTCAATATCGTCCGGGCCGCCCAGCCCGGCCTCTACACGGACGAGACCGCTCTCCTCGGGCACACCTGGTCGCTGGGCGTGGAAGAACAGTTCTACCTGCTCTGGCCGCCGTTGCTGCTGCTCCTCCTGCGCCGATTCAGGCCCCGCACCGTGCTGCTGTGGGCCGTGGTGCTCTGTCTGCTGCCGGTGCTCTGGCGCTGTGTCCTGTGGAGTCCGACCGCGGCGCACCGCGTCTACAACGGCACCGACACCCGTGCCGACCAGTTGCTGGTCGGCGCACTGCTCGCGCTGGTGGTGGCCCGGCTCGACATGGAGGACCCGCGGCTGGCCGCGCTGTGCCGGTGGGCGGGCCGGCTGGCCTGGCCGGCGATGGGGATGCTGGCCCTGATCGTCTGGCAGGTGCCGATGACCGGCACCGGTCCCTGGACAGTGCCGTGGTACACCGTGGGATTCCTGCTGGCGGCCGTCCTCTCCGCCACGGTGGTCGCGGCGCTGGAACTCCAGCCGTTCAGCCTGCTCTCCCGTGTCCTGTCCGTGGCCCCGCTCGCCTGGACCGGGCGCAACCTCAGCTACGGCCTCTATCTGTGGCACTACCCCCTCGGCCGCCTGATGGCCGACCTGGGACTGGATACCTGGCATGTACCGGCAGCCCTCGCCGCCACGTTCGCGGCGGCGACGGCTTCCCACTACCTCATCGAGAAGCCGCTCACCCGCCGCAAAGGCCCACCAGCGGCGACCGCCTGACAACAGGAAACCCAGGACGCCCGGACGAAGGAATCCGGGTGACAGCCGCCGCCGCGCGCAAAAGGCCCTGCGACAGCCGCCGCGCGCCGCAACCCCCGCGGCGGCCGAAACGCCGGAGCGGAGCCGCAGGCGGGGTGAAGCGGTTCTCCGGGGCGGTGCCGCCCGTCAGGGCTGCCGGGCCGACGGTTCGCTCGTGGATTCCGCGTCCCGTTCCTGTCCGGTCGGGGCGGACCAGCTGGAGAGCAGCTTCAGACCGTCCGCGGCGGCGGTTCCGGGGGGCGCGCTGTAGACGACCACGCTCAGGCCGCTTTCGTCCGGCAGGCTCATGGTCTCCTGATCGAGTTCCAGGTCGCCGACGAGCGGATGGCGGAGGCGTTTCGTGCTGTCGCGGAAGACATGCACGTCGTGGGACCCCCACATCACGCGGAAGGCGTCGCTGCGGGTGGACAGTTCACCGATCAGGTTCGACAGCTCCCGGTCGTACGGGTTCTTCCCCGCCTCGACGCGCAGCGCGCCCACGGCGAAGCGGGCCATGCGTTCCCAGTCGGCGTAGAACCGCCTGGCCGCGGCGTTGAGGAACGCGAACCGGGCGACGTTCCCTCCGCAGGTCGGGTCGGCGTACATCTCCGAGTACAGGGCCCGGCCCAGCGGGTTGGCGGCCAGTGTGTCGAGGCGGTTGTTCATCACGTACGCCGGCAGCTCCGGCATCCCCTCGACGATCCGCGCCACGCTCGGCCGCACCGCCGTCCGCGCCGTCGGCCGGACCTCCCGCCGCCGTGCCCGCGTCCCGGGCGCGGGTCCCGCGGCGCGGGCGAGGTCGTACAGGTACATGCGCTCGGTGTCGCCGAGCCGCAGGGCCTGGGCGAGGGCGTCCAGCACACTGTCGGAGACACCGCTGAGGTTGCCGCGCTCCAGACGCGTGTAGTACTCGACGCTCACCCCGGCGAGCGCCGCGACCTCGCCCCTGCGCAGTCCGGGCACGCGCCGCTGACCGTACGTCGGCAGACCCGCCTGCTCGGGGCTGATCTTGTCGCGTCGGGAGCGGAGGAATGCGCTGACTGCGTCCCGGTTGTCCATGAGGACAGGGTAGACAAGGCGCGCGATGGGTTGGGGCCCCTGTCAGTACCCCTCACAGCGGAGACTCCCCCGCCACGGCCGTCTCCCGTTGCATGGTGCGTGCCCCGGTTCCCCCGGGGCCCGGCCGGTGCGAGGACGTACGCGCCCCGGCCGGCCGACCGTCTCCCGAGCAAGGACCGCCATGACCGGCAAGAGCCCGACGATCACATTGAACAACGGCGTCCAGATGCCCGCCCTGGGCCTCGGCGTCTACCAGAGCACCCCCCAGGAGACCGCCGGCGCGGTCGCGACCGCGCTGCGCGAGGGCTACCGCCTGATCGACACCGCCGCCGCGTACTTCAACGAGAAGGAGGTCGGTGAGGGCATCACCCGCTCCGGCATCGACCGCGACGAGGTCTTCGTCACCACCAAACTGTGGCTGACCGACTACGGCTACGACACCACCCTGCGCGCCTTCGACACCAGTCTGGCCAACCTCGGCCTGGACCACCTGGACCTCTACCTGCTGCACTGGCCGGTTCCCGCCTCGTTCGACGAGACGGTGGCCTCGTACCGGGCAGCTGAGAAGCTCCTCGCCGACGGCCGTGTGCGCGCCATCGGCGTAAGCAACCACAAGCCCGAGCACCTGCGCCGTCTCATCGACCGCACCGGCGTGGTCCCGGCGGTCAACCAGGTCGAACTCCACCCGTACTTCGCACAGCGCGCGCTGCGCGAGGCCCACGCCGAACTCGGCGTCGTCACCCAGGCGTGGTCCCCGCTGGGCGGGGTGAACATGTACTGGGAGGACGGGCGCAACGCGGCCAGGAACCCGCTCGATCACCCCACCGTCACCGAGATCGCCGCCCGGTACGGCAGGACGGCGGCCCAGGTCGTCCTGCGCTGGCATCTGGAGCACGGCCTGTCCGCGATCCCGAAGTCCGTCCGCCCGCACCGCATCGCGGAGAACTTCGACGTCTTCGGCTTCTCCCTCACGGCCGACGAGGTCGCGGCGATCGACGCGATCGACACCGGGGCGCGCGGCGGACCCGACCCTGACGCGGTGGGACCCGGCGACTTCAGCTGAGCCGCCGCCTCACACCTCGCTCCGGTGCCGCCCGCGAAGCCGCAACAATAACCGCTGGCGGATCATCCGCACTCCGGAACGCGAGACGGGCCTCCTGGAGGACAAGGACGACTTCACACGTTCGATGTGGGTGGAGGACTGAGGGACCGGCAGGACTCGCCCGCGCGTTCCGAGGCGGGGCACGGTGTGGACTTCGCGCGGTTCCGGGTACGGGTCAATTGCTGTGCCGGGTGAGGCTGTAGACGAGGATCAGCACTGCCGCTGCCATGACCAGCACGTGTAACCATGCGGGGGCGGCGGTGGCGTCGGCGGCTACGGTCGTGGTGAGCGGGGTCATCATGATGTCTCCTTCGGCGCGGTCGCCCGAGACGGAACCGCGGTCGTCGCGTGTGTTTTTTGCGCCCTTTGCGTCCTTGCCGCACCGGAGCGGGCCGTGGCATGACCGGCTCGTCCGGCAGTCGGTATGCGTGTGCCCCGGTGTCAGGACGGCAGACCTGTTCCGGCTCAGTCTTCGCGTGTAAGTACCTTTCTGATCCCCAACGAGCAGGGGGCAGCCCCGACTGCCCCCTGCTCGGGGCAGCCTCGCCTGCCCCGAACCTGCTGCGCAGGCCCGACGACGCGTTCAAGGCGATGAGCGACGCGGCTACGACGCGGGCAGGCCGCTGTCACCGTGGTACGTTATCGAGCGACCACTAACGTAGGAGTAGAGATGACAGCCGAGGACGACGCCAACCGCCGCGCCGCTGCCCAGCACGCCGTGACCGAGCACCTGCGCCTTACCGCCGCGGGACGCACCGACGAGTGGGTGACACTGTTCGCCCCGGACGCGGTGCTGGAGTTCCCGTTCGCGCCGGCCGGCGTGCCCCGTCGGGTAACGGGGCGAGACGCACTGCTCGCGCACATGAGTAACTTTCCCGAGACCTTTGACGTGGAATTCGTCGACCTGGTGTTCCACGAGACGGTCGATCCGAGTCTCGTGATCGCCGAATTCCGGTCGACGGGCACCGCGCGGCCGACCGGAAAGCCGTATGAGCAGACGTGCATTTCCGTCATCCGGACCGATGACGACGCGCTCATCACCCACTACCTGGACTACTGGAATCCGCTGGTGGCGATTGAGGCGCTCACGCCCCACGAGGTGCCGTCCGAACCTGCCCGCGGCGTGACTTTTGGAGGCTGAGGGGAGCCGTGTTTAACTGACGCCCATGCCCGCCGCCGGCACCAGCACGAAGAGTGACGAACGACGTCGGGCCATCGTGGCCGCCGCGATCGACTGCTTCGCGCAAAAAGGTTTCTACGGTACGACGACGCACGAGATCGCCGATTGGGTCGGCATCTCTCAGCCGTACCTCTATCGCCTGTACCCGAACAAGGAAGCACTGTTCGCGGCGACGGTCGACCATGTGTCCGTCGTGATGACCGAAACCCTGGTCGCGCACGCGCAGGAGTCGGATGGGACCGGGCCCGCGTTGGACGCGGCGCGCGGCGCCTACGCCGCGCTCATCGCGGACCGGAACATCCTGCGTTTCCTCATGCACGCGAACTGTGCCGCCGGCGAGCCGCTCGTAGGGCAGGCCGTGCGTCGGTGCTACGCCAAGCAGGTTGACACCGTTCGGCGGCTGCTGGGCGATGACGACGCCGTACGGCGCTGGTTCGGCGCCGGAATGCTCGACAACGTGGTCGCCGTGCTGGGTCTGGCCGAGATCGATGAACCGTGGGCGCACGTCCTCACCGCCAGCTGATCCACTGGCTGATCCACTGGCTGATCCACGCGGTGCCTTCGGCACCGGCGACGTACACCCACGGCTTCGTCGTCCAGGATCATGCCGGGGCGGCAGGCGCAGGGGGGCGGCCCGACGCGACACGGGTGCGTGTTCCGTTCCTTCTGGTTCCGTGCGCGAGACCTTCTGGTCCCGTGCGCGACAGGGGCTGCCTTCAAGTGGACTCCAATTCCTGGGCCACTGATCCGGAGCGGGCCGCACGGCTCTGGAAGCTGTCAGCCGGACTCACCGGAGTCGATGCCTTCAGCACGATGTCGTAAGCGGCCGCCGGCGAAGGCCGGAGGCGGAAAGCTGACAGCTGACAGCTGACAGCTGACAGCTGACAGCGAAGCCGATGGTCCGGAGGGCCGCACAACGGCCCGGCCTGGCCGCGGGCCGGACCCCCGCGGGCGCGTAACGTTCACCTCTCGGGCACCGGGTATTCCAGTCATGCTCCTGACAATTCGCTGCACTGGTCACCATGAGTGGACACCACGCTGACACAGCGCACGCGCACTCCCACCCGCACCCCCACGCGCACCCCCATGGAGACGGACACGGACACGGACACGGACCGAGCCGTCGCTCCCTCCTCGCCGGTGCGGGCGGTCTGCTGATCGCGGCCGCCGTACCCGGCACCGCGTACGGGGCGGCCACCCGCACCGCGTCGGGCACCGCGCCAACGCCCCGGGCCGGAGCCTCCCGCGAATCCCTGGTCACCCAGGGCACCCAACTCGTTCACGCCGATCTGCACAACCACACCCTGATGTCGGACGGCGACGGCGACCCCGCGCTCGCGTTCGCCTCCATGCGCGACGCCGGTCTCGACGTGGCGGCGCTCACCGACCACACGACCCTCTTCGCCATCAACGGTCTGACCCAGAGCGAGTGGGACCGTACCCGCCAGCTCGCGGACGCCGCGGACGACCCGGGCGCGTACACCGCGATCCGCGGTTTCGAGTGGTCCAACCCGCTCATGGGCCATGCCAACGTGTGGTTCACGGACCAGTTCGTCGACCTGGGCGGGGCCAGTTCGATGAACTCGCTCTACGACTGGCTCGGCAGCCGGGACGGCGTCGCGGGCTTCAACCACCCGGGCCGTGAGCTCGGACGCTTCAACAACTTCGCCTACGTGGCCGCCGCGCGCGACAAGATGGTCAGCGTCGAGATGTTCAACCGCGGCGACGACTATCTCTTCGACGGCTGGTCGGACCGCCAGTCCTCGCACCTCAACGCCTGCCTCAACGCCGGCTGGCGTACCGGTGTCACCGGCGTGAGCGACCACCACGGCACCGAGTGGGGCCAGGTCGAGGGCGTGGGCCGCGCCGGGCTCTGGGTCACCGAGAACACCCGCGCCGGTGTGCTCGAAGCCCTGCGTGCCCGCCGCTTCTTCGCGACCCGGTACTCGGGCCTGCGTCTCGACGCCACCGCGAACGGGGTCCGGATGGGCGGCGTCCTGGCGCTCGCCTCCGGCGACGTCCGGTTCGCCGTGGACCTCGACCGCGGGGCCGAGTGGGCCGGCAAGCCCCTCCACGTCCAGGTGCTGCGCCCCGGCGCGAGCGCGCCGAACGTGGCGGACGTCATCGAGACCACGTCCGGCAGCCTGGTCGAGTTCACCGTCCCGCTCGACGTCGAGGCCGGTCCGTGGGTCGTGCTGCGGGTCTCCGACCCCTCACAGCCGAACGGACAGCCGGGTCCGGCGGGCCATCCCTGCAACGACTTGGGCGTCGCCTACTCCAGCCCCTGGTGGCTGGAGCCCTGACAGCACCGTAACCCGGCACCGTAACCCGGCACCGGAACTCAGCACTGGATCGCGGCTCGGAACCCGGCTCCGGAACTCGCCACCGCCACCGTACCCGCGGCCTGGCCGGGGGCCCAACGCCCCTGCCAGGCCGCCCCGTTCGCGCTCTCAGGTCCGGACGTGGCCCGTACGGGTGAGGCGGCGGCGTTCGAGGATCGCGGCGAGGGCGTAGGCGCCGCCGCCGGCGATGGTGAGGACCCAGTAGAGGCCCGGGGTGCCGAGGAAGAGTGCCGCGGTGGAGGTCAGGGCGAGCCAGGTGCCGAGGCTGTAGTGCAGCAGATTGCGACGTACGGCGCCCTCGGCGAGATAGAGCAGGCCGACGATGAGGCCGGAGCCGGTGGGCAGGAGTGTGGACTGCAGGTCGGGCATGTCGAGGGTGGACACCAGGCCGGTGACGGCGATGAACAGGGCGGCGAAGGCGGTGATCCAGGAGACGCCGAGCAGTTGGCCGGAGAGGACGTCGGGCTTGGTGGCGCCGCGCTGGGCGCGTACGGCGGCGAGGGTGGCCTGGACGGTGCCGGCCACGAGCCCGATTCCGAGGAGCGTCGTGGGCAGCCAGCCTGGCAGGTCGAGCAAGGGGGCGGCGCCCTGGGAGACCGCGGCGGCGCCGTGTCCCAGCACGTAGGCGAGTCCGAAGCTGATGTAGGTCGCGAAGCTGTCGACTTCGCCGGGGAGACGTGTCGTGACCGCGCCGCTGGTGGTGACCGACGCGAGGGGGGTGGCTGTGGACATGATGGAACCTCCGGGTTCTGGGCATGTACGCGGATCACGCTCATAAACTTACGAACGTCAACTAACTTGCGTGACCATGGAGTTCGGGAAAGTCCTGGGCCGGATCGGGGCCATACGCGACAGCGGGGACACAAAGCGCCACACGAGGTCGGCGGGCCAGGGAAAGGTGTGGGTGACGGCGCGCTGGTGAGCGAATCCGTGCAGACCGAGCCAGAGCGCGACCGCGTCGGCGAAGGGGTCGGTGCTGGTCGAGCAGCCGGCGGCGACGCAGTCGGCGAGGATGTCCGCGAGGATCCGCAGGACCCCCGCTCCGGGGAAGGCCGGGGCGTCAGCGATGGCGATGGCCGTCGCGCCATCGTTGGTGACGACGGGATTCCACACTCCACCGAACATGACGCGGTAGCGCTCGGGGTGGATGGCGGCGAAGTCGAGATAGGCGTGGCAGGCGGCGTAAAGCCGTCGCTGCGGGTCGTCGCCGGCCGCATCCACCGCGGTCCTGAGCCGGCCTGACAACTCGCCGAAGGCCTCACGGACGACGGCGAGCATGATGGCCGGCCGGTCGGGGAAGTGCGGGTAGATCGAAGGGGCGGCGATCCCGGCCTTCCGGGCCACGGCACGCAGGGTCACGGCCCGTTCGTCGCCACGGTCGAGCAGGTCGGTCGCGGCGGCCAGAATGTCGGCACGCAGGCGGGCGCCCTCCCCTCTGCGGTTCCGCGAGCGGACGGCACGGCCGGTCGGCCACGAACCGGCGGTGATGCCCATGGCGTCACACTCCGGGTACGAGGATGACCTTGCCGGCGACCGTGCGGGACTCGGCGAGCGCCAGCGCCGAGGCGGCGTCGGCCAGCGGGATCTCCGCGGCGATCTGCGGGGTGAGGACGCCGGCGGCCAGCAGCCGCAGCACCTGGGTGAGGTCCTCGCTCAGCCGCCGCCGGAAGGCGTCCCGGCGGCGCAGACCTGCCCAGAAGTTGTAGAAGTGCGCGCTCTTGCCGTTGGGCAGGGAGTTCCACGCCAGGATCTGCGCGAGCAGTTTCAGCACCGGCAGCCGCGAGTTGCCCTCTTCGTCCTTCGTCGCCGCGGATCCGTACGAGACCAGCGTTCCGCCCCGGCGCAGCAGCTCCCACGACCGCACCAGTCCGGCGCCGCCGACGTGGTCGAACACCGCGTCCACGCCGTCCGGCGCGGCCTCCCGGATCCGGTCGTACATGCCCGGGTCGCGGTAGTCGACCGGGATCGCGCCCAGCTCACGCACGTACGCGTGGTGGCGCGGCGACGCGGTGCCGATCACCGTGATCCCGGCGTGCCGGGCCAGTTGTACGAGCGTGGAGCCGACACCACCGTTGGCGCCCAGCACCACGATGGTCCCGCCGGAGTGGACCTCGGCGATCCGGTGCAGCATCTGCCAGGCGGTGATCCCGTTGACGACGACGGTCTCCGCGGCGGACGCGTCCACGCCGTCCGGTACGGGCACCAGGTCCGCGGCGTCAATCAGCAGATGGCTGGCCCACCCGCCGGTCTTGGTGACCGCGGCGAACCGGCGTCCGGTCAGCGAGGCGTCCACGCCGGGCCCGGTGGCGCTGACCGTACCCACCACGTCGTAACCGGGCACGAAGGGGAACGGCGGCTGGTCGTAGTACTTGCCGCGGCGCATCTGCTGCTCGGCGAACGAGACACCGGTCGCGTCCATCCGCAGGACGACCTGGCCCGCGGCCGGAGCCGGAAGATCGCGGGTCCGGACCTCCAGACCGCCCGGCTCGACCGCACCGGGCAGAACGATCTCGGTGGCGCGGGTGGTAACGGCGCTGGTCATAACGTACTCCTCAAGGCTTCACCCGTTTGCTTACAGATGTAAAGCTACAGGTGTAACCCGAGAGCGGCAAGCGGGCACGGCCATAAACTTCACGGTGTAAGGTCACAGGGTGGAAGACACCAGACCGGCGGATTCCGCCGCACCGAAACGGGCCCGCGCGCGCAACCGCCGCGGCGAGGGCAGCCGCCTGCGCGAGGACATCGTCGCCGCCGCGGTGGAACTGCTCGACGAGGCCGGCGACGAGCGCGCCATCACGCTGCGATCGGTCGCCCGCCGGGTCGGGATCGCCGCCCCCTCGATCTATCCGCACTTCCCCGACCAGCCGGCCATCATGCTGGCCGTCGTACAGCTGGAGTTCGCCGAGCTGGAGACCAGTCTGCGCGCGTCCGTGGAAAAGGCCGGCGACGACCCTCGGCAGCGGCTGTACGCCGCCTGCCACGCCTATCTCGATTTCGCCCGCAGTCATCCCGAGCGCTACCGCACGATGTTCGGCGGCCTCTGGATGCCGGTCCTGGGCGAGAGTTCCGTGACCGAGGGGGATCTGACCACGCTGGGCGCGGAAACCATGCAGGTCATCATCGACGTGCTGGGCGACTGCGTCACCGCGGGACAGGCCACCAGCACCGATCTGTACGGCGACGCGGTCGCGCTCTGGCTGGGCCTGCACGGACTCGCCCACCAGCGCGCCGTCACCCGCGCCTTCCCCTGGCCGGAAGACATCGCCGACCGCATGATCACCGCACTCGCCCACCTGAACGAAGGCCCCTAGCCAACGCCACAGCGCCCGCGGGCGACACCCGCGGGCGACCGGTCCCCGGACCGGCGCACGACTGGCGCCACACAGGCGATCACCACCGATGCGGAAGCCCGGCCGGACGGCCACTCATGTCGGTGCGACCGGCGTACTGCTGTCCGGCCATTGGCCGTCGGCCGTAGGCCGACCCGCCAACCTGCCAACTTGCCGCCGAGTGCCGCACCACACCGCAACGCGCCCCGCCGCGCCCACAACGCCGCGCCCGCAACGCCGCGCACGGCGGTGCCGACGGTGCGGGCTCGGCGTCTCGCCGTGGCGATCATCCTTGCGCCAGTAGCGTGGTGCCCTCATCCAAGGGGGGGTAGGCGATGAAGCGTTTACCAGGGGCGTTCGCCGTGGTTCTGCTCGTGCTGACGGGCTGCGCGGGCGAACCCGAGCCGAAGCCTGAGCCGTCGGCCACGGCCGCTCACGCGAAGCTGTCGGAGGCCTGGACCGAGAAGTTCGAGGTGTCAGCACGGGAGAGCCCCTACAACTGCGTCAATGTGACCCGTGAGGAATGTCCCGAGTGGTTGGCCAATGTACGGACGCTGACCCGCGACCTGGAGAAGGCGGGGAACGACCACACCTGAGACCGCTACCGAGAGTCCGCCCGCCCTGACTCCGTTCGGCCACCGTACGGGCGGAGTCGTCGCAAGGGCACTCAGCGGGCGAGCTTGAGCCCGATCACGCTTGCGACGATCAGTGTCAGGAACAAGGCCTTGAGCGCGGTCAGCGATTCCTGTCCGGTGAAGGCCGCGTACAGGATGGTGAGCACCGCGCCGATGCCCACCCATACCGCGTACGCGGTACCGACTGGCAGATCACGCATCGCATAGGCCAGTCCGGCCATGCTCGCGGCCAGGGCGGTGACGAAGAGCAGCGACGGGACAACGCGACTGAAGCCTTCGGATTTGCCCAGGGCGGTCGCCCACACAGCTTCCAGAACACCCGAAACGGCAAGAATCAGCCACGACATGACAGCCCTCCGACGGGCCGTCTTGTCGCACACCGGGTACGGCACCCCTCGTCCGGAAGCCACGTGACCGGGCTCCGGGTCAACATCTCACACCCGACGCAAGGCGGCAATGTCGCCCAATAGGTCCGGTGTCCCTCGGGGAACCGTGAACGATCACCCACCTCTACCATGGGTCTGCGTACTTGGTGGCGGAAGGAAGACGGGCCATGCGGCGGCTGGGGCACCTCGAAGCGGAGATCATGGACCGCCTGTGGACATGGGACCGGCCGGCCACCGTGCGCGAGGTCGTCGACGACATCAACGAGACCCGGCCCGTGGCGTACACCACGGTGATGACCGTCACCAACGTCCTGTTCACCAAGGGCTGGCTGGTCCGCAGCATGCGGGGCCGGGCCTGGCTGTACGCGCCGGTGCGCAGCCGGGAGGCGTACGCCGCCGCGCTGATGGAGGACGGTCTGGAAGCCAGTCAGGACCGCCCGGCCGCGCTGGTGCACTTCGTCGAGAAGTTGAGCGAGGAGGAGATCGGCGCCCTCCGTGAGGCGCTGCGGAGCGTGGGACGGCAGGACAAGCCGTGAACGCGGCCTCCGCCCTGATCGGGTACTCGGTGGTTGTCGGCCTGGTCGTGCCGAGGTTGTTGCTGCGCGGCACCTGGACCTACCGGGCCCCCGCGCTGGGTGCGGCGGTGTGGCAGGCGCTGTCGCTCTCGTTCTCGGTCGCGGCGACGCTCACCGCCTCCAGCCTCGCCGTGCCGACCGAGCATCTTCACGCGGGACTCGTCGGCATCCTGCACTCCTGCGGACTGCACCTGGGTCCTGGCCGGCCTGATCCCGGTACCGCGGACCGGCTCGCGATCGCCCTGCCGAGCGCCATGGCCCTGGCATTGGCCGCGAGCTTCGTGTTCCACCTGGTGCGCGCCCGGCGACTGCGCGAACGGCACAGGGACACCCTGGACCTGGTGGGCCGTCACTCGGCCCGGTTGCGTGCCACCGTACTGCCTTACGACCTGCCGGCCGCCTACTGTCTGCCGGGGCGCCGCCCCCGCGTCGTGGTCAGCGACGCGGCCGTGCGTGATCTCTCGCCCGAACAGCTCGACGCGGTGCTGGAGCACGAGCGAGCTCATATCACGGGCCGTCATCATCTGGCCCTGGCGGCCGTGGAGGCGTTCCACTCCCTCTTCCCGTGGCTGCCGCTCGCTCGACTCGCCAAGGAACAGACCGCGCTTCTGATGGAGATGGCCGCGGACGACCGGGCTTTGCGCAGCCACTCGCACGAGGTGCTCGCCACCGCGATGTACGAGATGGCGGCTGCGCGCGCGCCGAAGGGAACACTCGCGGTGGGCGGCGAGAACGTCGTGATCCGGCTCAAGCGGATCCTCGCCCCTCGCCGGGGACCCCACCCCGTCGTCACAGGAACTGCTGCCACCGTCACGGCGGTGGTCCCCATCCTGCCGGTTCTGCTGGCCTGCCCGCCCGTTCTCGGCTGACCTCGGAACAGCAGCCCGCGCGGTCCGCGGCCGTCCGGGGGTGGTGACGAGTTGCCGGAGGGAGCCCGGCAGTCAGCCGATTCGTACGCCCCACATGAACGGCATGCCGCTCCGCTCGATCGACTCGTAACGCACCTGGGCACCGGGCTTCGGCGAGTGGAGAATCTGTCCGTTCCCCGCGTAGAAACCCACATGGCTCAAGTCGGTGCGCATGATGATCAGATCGCCGGGCTTGAGCGCGCTCAGCGAATTGATCCGCGTACCGGCGTTGGCCTGGTCCTGCGAGGTACGCGGGATGGACACCCCCGCCTGATTGAACGCCCAGGAGGTGAGCCCGCTGCAGTCGAAGGAGTTCGGGCCCGACGCGCCCCACACGTACGGCATGCCGACCCGGCTCTTCGCCGCCTCGAAAGCCGCGGCGGCCCGCTGGGAGGCGCTGCCCTCGTTTCCCAGCTCGACCCGCTCGCTGGACCGGTTCGCGCGCTCGTCCTCGGCGGACCGTGCGGCCCGTTCCTCCGCCGTCATGGTGTTGAGAAGCCGCTGCGCCTCCGCGAGCTTGCCCTGGATCTCCTTCTTCTTGTCCCCGAGTTCCTTGCGGGTGTCCTGGAGATCCTTGAGCTTCTCCAACGCCTGGCCGCGCTGCTGCTGAAGGTCACGCTGCTGCGACTGGTACTGCTCGAGCGCGTCGACCTGCTGGGCGCTCAACTGATCGAGGAATGACGCCTTGTCGAGGTAGCCGTCCGGATCCGAGGTGAGCAGCAACTGGACCGACGCGTCGAGTCCACCACTCCGGTACTGGGCGGCGGCTATCGAGCCGAGCCGGGTTCGCAGGTCGTTGAGGCCGCTCTGCTTACGGGCCGCGGTGTCCTGGAGAGCGTCCACCTCCTTCCGCAGGACGCCGGCCTTCTCCTTCGCCCCGTTGTACTTCTCCACAGCCTGCGTGGCCTGCTCGTACAGGCGGTCGACCTGAGCCTGGACACCCTTCTTGTTCGGGTCCGGCAGCGGATCGGCCGAAGCCGACTGCGTCGACACGGCGACGGCCGCCGCGGCCGTCGCCGTAACCATGGCCGTATACGCCTGACTGGACTGCTTGGGACGACGGTGGGACGCCACTGAGGCGGTCTCCTTCTTTCCTCGGCCGCCTGCCGGGACAGCGCTTCCGCTGCTTCGGCCCCGTTCGGACGGTACGGATACGGCGTCGCCTCCGCCGGCCGCCACCCCGGAAGAGTGATCGATCGCGCGAAGGTTCGCCGCGAATACTACAGCGCTTAGTTGTTTAGTACCAAGGTGCACGATCGGAGGAAGGCGGGGCCGGGGCGGCCTCCCTCACCCGTTCGGCGTCCTCCGCTGCCCACATCACCTTCAACGCACGGTAGTTTCTCTGTCACTGTGCGAATTCATACGGGGTGTTTCCGTGAGCACGGCGGCTGGGTGGTCGCCCTGCTGCTGGCGTCTCTGGCTGCCTTGCTGATCAGTGTCTGCGACAGCGGTGGGCACCATCGGCTGCTCGACTCCCGTCCCGACCGCTCGGCTGTCTCGGCCTCGGAGCTCTCGTCGGGGTATGCCGACCCGGATCCTTCCTGCGCTCCGGGAGTGGAGCACCACCTTGCCGCCCAGGTGGATCAACGCCAGCCCCTTCAGGGACCTCCCGCGGCGGTGGGCGACCGCCCGGCGGTGACCGAACCGTCCCCGCACATCGGCACGCCGAGGCGCGGGCCTCCCGCGGCGGGAGGGCGTGAGGTGCTCAGCCGGGGATGTGTGTCCAGGACGTGATCAGGCCCGGCTGCTCCGGTGTACGGCGGTGTACCGCCGGCCGCCGAGCGGCCTGACGGCCCCGATCGCTCCTCTCCTGGGGTGACGCGGTGCGTCGCCGTCAGGTGCGTCACCGCGGTGTGCCCTGGGTCGTACGAAGGACACCGACCGCACGATGACTGAACTTCCCCTGCCCGTAAGGCCGTTCACCTCACCTCGCAGCGTCCTGGGCGCTGTCGGCAACACACCTGTGCTGTGGGTGGACGAACCGTTCGCCACCGCGCCCAGAGGGTTCTGGGCGAAGCTCGAAGGCTTCAACCCCGGCGGTATCAAGGACCGCGCCGCCCTGTACATGGTCGTCCGGGCCCGCGAGCGCGGAGAGCTGCGCTCCGGCGCCCCGATCGTGGAATCGACCTCCGGCACTCTCGGCCTCGGCCTCGCCCTGGCCGGAGTCCTGTACGGGCATCCGGTGCATCTGGTCACCGACCCGGGCATGGAACCGATCGTGGAGCGGATGCTCACCGCCCACGGAGCCACCTTGTACATCGTCGACCGGCCTCATCCCGAGGGCGGTTGGCAGGAAGCGCGCCGTCAAAGGGTCGCCGAACTCCTGGCCGCGCGCCCCGGCGCGTGGTGCCCGGATCAGTACCACAATCCCGACAACGTGGCCGCGTACGCCGGACTCGCCGGCGAACTCGCCGACCAGTTGCAGCGCGTCGACGTACTGGTGTGCGCGGTCGGCACCGGCGGCCACTCCGCCGGCATCGCCCGTGGCCTGCGCACGCGGATGCCCGCTCCGAGGCTGGTCGGAGTCGACACGGTCGGATCGACGATCTTCGGCCAGCCCGCCCGGACCCGGCTGATGCGCGGGCTGGGCTCGTCCATCCATCCGCGCAACGTCGACTACAACGCCTTCGGCGAAGTCCACTGGGTCGCGCCCGCCGAGGCCGTCTGGTCGGCGCGGCGCCTGGCCGCGCGGCAGTTCGCCACCGGTGGCTGGAGCGTGGGCGCGGTCGCCCTGGTCGCCGGGTGGCTGGCCCGTACGCAGCCGGAAGGGACCCGTATCGCCGCTGTCTTCCCCGACGGACCGCACCGCTACTTCGACACCGTCTTCAACGACGACTACTGCCGGGCCAACGGTCTCCTCCTCGCGGAAGAACCCGCCGGCCCGCAACTCATCTCCCGGCCCGACGAGGCAGAGGTGTTCCGGTGGACGCGCTGCACCACGGTCACCGATCCGCTTTCCGCCCGCACGGCCGTGGAAGCGGTTCAGCGGTGAACTCGACCTGGCGGAAGGCTCGTTCGTTCGACACCACCGTGCGCCTGCTGATGGTGAATCAGCTCACCATCAACCTCGGCTTCTACATGCTGATGCCCTATCTGGCCGCCCATCTGTCGGGCTCGCTGGCCTTGGGCACCTGGGCGGTCGGTCTCGTCCTGGGAATGCGGAACCTCTCCCAGCAGGGCATGTTCCTCATCGGTGGAATGCTCGCCGACCGGCTCGGATACCGACGGCTGATCATCGCGGGGTGTGCGCTGCGTACGGTCGGTTTCGGCGGGCTCGCCGTCGCGGACGCCCTGCCGGGTCTGCTGGCCGCTTCGGCGGCCACCGGTCTGGCCGGCGCCCTGTTCAATCCCGCCGTCCGCGCCTACCTCGCCGCCGAGGCGGGTGAGCGCCGGGTCGAGGCGTTCGCGCTCTTCAATGTCTTCTACCAGGCCGGAGTCCTGCTCGGTCCGCTGATCGGACTGGCGCTGACCGCCGTGTCGTTCCCGGTCACCTGCGCGGTGGCATCGGCGCTCTTCGCGGTGCTGACCCTGCTTCAGGCGCGGGGGCTGCCCGCGCGGGAAAGGACCGCGGGCGGGGAAGAGGCGACATGGCGGCAGCAGGCGGGCACGGTGCTGCGCAACCGGCCTTTCTGGCTGTTCGCCGCCGCCATGACCGGCTCGTACGTCCTGTCGTTCCAGATGTATCTCGCGCTACCGCTGGAGACGAGACGTCTGGTGGGTGACGGCGCGTACGGCATCGCCGCGACCAGCGCGCTGTTCGTCGTCTCCGGACTGGTCGCACTCGGCGGACAGATGCGTATCACCGCTTGGTGCCGGCGTACGTGGACGCCTCATCGCTGTCTGGTCGCCGGGCTCACACTCATGGCGGTGGCCTTCCTGCCCCCTGCCTTCACCGCAAGTACCGTTCCGGTACCGGGTGGTTGGGGAGCCGTGCTGGTCATGGTGCCGCTGGTGGCATGTGCCGGTCTGCTCGCGGCGGCGACCGCGGTGCTGTATCCGTTCGAGATGGACACGATCGTCGCCCTGTCCGGCGGGCGGTGGGTCGCCACCCACTACGGCCTCTACAACACCGTCTGCGGCATCGGGATCACGGTGGGGAATCTGGTCACCGGCGCGGTCCTCGACATCGGCCGCCACACCGGTTTCGCCGCACTGCCGTGGCTGGTCCTCGCCCTGGTCGGGGCGGGGTGCGCGACCGCGGTCGCCGCCCTGGCCCGCGGCGGGCACCTCGGCATGACAACTCCCGCCACGGTAGCGGCGTGACGTAGTGGGTACGGACGCGGCGCAGAGGGTGCCGGTGCGCGACATCCGGCCGCGTACCAGCACCTCGGGCGCCTCCGCCTCCGTCGTACGTTCCGCCTGCTCAACGAGGCCGCCCGCTCACGAGGGGCGTTCGCGTGTCCTGGGCGGCGCGGTTCCAGGCGGCGTCGCGCAGCAGACGGAGGCCGTTGAGGCCGACGATGACGGTCGATCCCTCGTGGCCCAGCACACCGAGGGGCAGCGGCAGATGGCCCACCAGGTCCCAGATGACCAGGCCGGAGATGAACACACCGGCGATCACCAGGTTCTGCACCACCAGGCGGCGGGCCGCTCGCGAGAGGGCGATGACCTTGGGGACGGTGGCGAGTTCGTCGCGGACGACGACGGCGTCGGCGGTTTCCAGAGCGAGGTCGGAGCCGGCCCGGCCCATGGCGATGCCGGTGTGGGCGGCGGCCAGCGCGGGGGCGTCGTTGACACCGTCACCGATGACCAGCACCTTGCGCCCGCGGGCCGCCAGACGGCGTACCGCCTCGACCTTGTCCCGCGGCAGAAGGCCGGCGTGGACGTCGTCTCCGGTGATGCCCGCCTCGGCCGCCAGGCGGGCGGCGGCGCGGGGGTTGTCGCCCGTGATCAGCATCGGCGTGCCGCTGGTCAGCTCGGTCAGGGAAGCGACCGTGGCGGCGGCGTCGGGGCGCAGCCGGTCGGCGATGCCCAGCACCCCGACCGGGACGCCGTCGCGCAGGACCACGACGGCGGTGCGGCCTCCGTCCTCCAGATCCGCCGCGACCTCGGCGGCGCGGGCCGAGAGGGTGTCGTCGTTGTCGTCGAGGAGGCGGGCGGGGGCCCCGACCGCGACCGTGTGTCCGTCGACGGTGGCGGTGACACCGACGCCGGGGGTGGAGGTGAAGTCCCGCATGCCGGCGATGGCCAGACCGCGGGTGCGGGCCGCGTCGACGACCGCGCGGGCCAGGGGGTGTTCACTGGGGTGCTCGACGGCGGCCGCCAGCGCCAGCAGGGCGTTCTCGGCCAGGCCGAAGCCATCCAGGCCCGAGCCGTCGTCCAGGCCGGAGTCGCCGTCCAGGCCGGAGCCGTCCAGGAGACGGATGTCGGTGACACGAGGGGTGCCCTCGGTCAGGGTGCCGGTCTTGTCGAGTGCGACCGCGTCGACCTGCCCGAGACGCTCCATGACGACGGCGGACTTCACCAGGACGCCGTGGCGTCCGGCGTTGGCGATCGCCGACAGCAGCGGCGGCATGGTGGCCAGCACCACGGCACACGGCGAGGCCACGATCATGAAGGTCATCGCCCGCAGCAGCGAGCCGGTGAGGTCCGCGCCGAACGCGAGGGGGATCAGGAAGACGGCCAGGGTCGCGAAGACCATGCCCAGGCTGTACCGCTGTTCGACCTTCTCGATGAACAGCTGGGTGGGCGCCTTGGTCCCGGAAGCTTCCTCGACCATGGCGACGATCCGGGCGATCACCGAGTCCGAGGCGTCACGCTCGACCTTGACCCGCAGGGCACCGGTGCCGTTGAGAGTTCCGGCGAAGACCTCGTCCCCGGTCTCCTTCGCGACCGGCAGGGGCTCGCCGGTGATGGTGGCCTGGTCCACCTCGCTGATCCCCTCCAGCACCCGGCCGTCCGCGCCGATCCGTTCGCCGGGGCGAACCAGGATGGTGTCCCCCACCACCAGGTCCTCGGTGGCGACCGTCGGCTCGCTCCCGTCATCACCCAGCCGGGTGGCGGTGGCCGGGGCGAGGTCGAGCAGCCCGCGCACCGCGTCCTGGGTGCGGGCGGTGGCCAGGGCTTCCAGGGCGCCGGAGGTGGCGAAGATGACGATCAGCAGCGCGCCGTCCATCACCTGCCCGATCGAGGCCGCGCCGATCGCGGCCACGATCATCAGCAGGTCCACATCCAGGGTCTTCTCCCGCAGCGCCGTGAGCCCCGTCCGGGCCGGCTCCCAGCCGCCGGTGACATAGGCCGCCGCGTACAGCGGGCCCCAGGCCCAGGCGGGGGCGCCCGTCAGCTGGAGCGGCAGCGCGATCAGGAACAGCGCCAGCGCCGTGGCGGCCCAGCGCGCCTCGGCCAGGGCGAACACCCGGGTACGCCGCTTGGGCGCCGTACGCGGGGCGGCCGGGGCCGCCCGTTCAGGGCGCGGGAGCAGGACAGAAGGCATGACGAAGCAACCCTTCGCGGCGCAGGACGGGAACACATCCACCGTACAGGAACATCTGAACAGGTATTCAAGTATGATCGATAGCATGGACTCCATGGGTCACGGAGCCGACGAAAAGAATCACGCCACCCCACGCGAACGCCTGGACGCGGCGGGGGCCACCGACGTCGCCGCCACCCTCCAGGCGTTGGCCACCCCCTCGCGGCTGTACATCCTCGCCCGCCTCCAGGAAGGCCCCTGCTCGGTCGGCGACCTCGCCGAGGCCGTCGGCATGGAGGCCTCCGCCTGCTCCCACCAGCTGCGCCTGCTGCGCAACCTCGGACTCGTCACCGGAGAACGCCGGGGCCGCTCCATCGTCTACACCCTCTACGACCACCATGTCGCCGAACTCCTGGAACAGGCCCTCTTCCACGTCGAGCACCTGAGACTCGGCCTGCGCGACGCACCCGCCGAGGTCACTCGGCCGCTCTCCCGCACCGAGCCATAGGCGTGGGGAGGGACCGAGCCACAAGCGTGGGGAGGGCTCGGTTCGACGGCGGCCCGCGATTCAATAACCGCAGGTCAGAGCGGTGTTATTGGTGTTGACAACGGTCACCGGTGCAGCCTTTGCCGATTCTCTCCAAGTGCGCTTCACTGCCCGGGTCGCATACGGGAACGGGGAGGTTCACGAACATGAGCGGGCATCAGGAGCACGACCATGGACCGGGCGGCCACTCCCACGGCGTCGCCGCGGACGCCGACGGCCGGTGGCTGTCGATCGCGCTCATCCTCATCACGTCGTTCATGGCGATCGAGGTCGTCATCGGCGTCATCGCGGGATCCCTCGCGCTGATCTCGGACGCCGCGCACATGCTCACCGACGCCGTCTCGATCGTGCTGGCGCTCATCGCGATGCGGCTCTCGGGCCGTCCCGCGCGCGGCGGATTCACGTACGGTCTCAAGCGCGCCGAGATCCTCTCCGCCCAAGCCAACGGGCTCACCCTGCTGCTGCTCGCCGCCTGGCTCGCCTACGAAGCCGTCCACCGCCTGATCGACCCGCCCCGGATCGAGGGAGGTCTGGTGCTGGTGACGGCCCTGGCCGGCATCGCGGTGAACATCCTCGCGGCGTGGTGCATATCCAAGGCGAACCGCATCTCACTGAACGTCGAAGGCGCCTACCAGCACATCCTCAACGACCTGTTCGCCTTCATCGGCACCGCGATCGCCGGTCTGATCGTGGTGACCACGGGCTTCGCCCGCGCGGACGGCATCGCCACCCTCGTCGTCGTCGCACTGATGATCAAGGCGGGGTACGGACTGGTCCGCGAATCCGGCCGGATCTTCCTCGAAGCCGCCCCCGTGGACCTCGACCCCGACGCCATAGGCGACCAGCTCGTCGCGCGTCCGTCCGTCGTCGAAGTCCACGACCTCCACGTATGGACCATCACCTCCGGACAACCGGCCCTGTCCGCCCATGTCCTGGTGTCCCCCGACAGCGACTGCCACGCGGTGCGCCGCGACTTGGAGCAGCTCGTGAGCCAAGAGCACAAGATCAGTCACACCACCCTCCAGATCGACCACGCACCTGAGGAGATCCGTCCTCTCGCCCACGCCAACGCGGGGTCCGACGCGCACTGCGAGGATCCGCACGGTCCGGTCCACCGCGACGAACCACACCCGCACTGACAGGGGCCGGACGGCGGCGCGGGCGTCGAAAAGGGTGGCGCGGGCGTCGAAAAGGCGGCGGTGCAGCCGACGGGGCCCGAGCCGATGACGACGACGTTCCGGATCCCGCTCAGGCCGCGGTCTCCGGCTCCGGCGCGATCTGGGCGATCAGTCCCTCGACGCGCTTCCTGATCTCGTCGCGGATGGGGCGTACGGCCTCGACGCCCTGTCCGGCCGGGTCGTCCAGGGTCCAGTCGAGGTAACGCTTGCCCGGGAAGACCGGGCAGGCGTCCCCGCACCCCATGGTGACGCAGACGTCGGACTCCTTGACCGCGTCCACGGTGAGGATCTTCGGGGTCTCGGCGGAGATATCGATGCCGGCTTCCGCCATGGCCTCGACCACGGCCGGGTTCACGGCGTCGCCCGGGTCGGATCCCGCCGAGCGGACCTCGACACGGTCGCCGGCCAGGTGGGTCAGCCAGGCGGCGGCCATCTGGGAGCGGCCGGCGTTGTGGACACAGACGAACAGCACAGAAGGCTTGTCGGACATCAGACGGGTCTCTCTTGTTCTCGCGTGTCTCACGCGTCTCACGTGTTTCGCGAGCTTGTCTCGCGCGTCTTGTGACGAAGGCCAGGGAGGTATGACATCAGCACCCGATGGCGTCACCCGCCACTGATGTGACAGTATCAGCCCATGATGACGTCAGTCGACACTGAGCTGATCCGAGTGCTTGCCGATCCGCTCAGGCTCCAGATCGTGACCCTGCTCGCCCACGAGACCCTGTGCACCACGCACTTGGTCGAGGAGACCGGCGCCAAGCAGACCAACCTCTCCAACCACCTGCGCGTCCTGCGCGAAGCCGGGGTGGTCGAGACAGAGCCGTGCGGGCGCTTCACCTACTACAAGCTGCGACCGGACGTCATCGAATCCGTGGCGGGTTCCTTCACCGCTCTGGCCACGGCCGCCCGTGCCACCCGAGCGGCCGACACGAAGAGGGCCTGTCCGTGACCAGCAGCGGACAGGCAACCACCAGCACACCCACCCCGCCGAGCGCGGACCCGGTCGTCGCGAAACTCTCCACCCTCGACCGCTTCCTCGCCGTCTGGATCCTGATCGCCATGGGACTCGGCCTGGGCCTCGGCCGACTGATCCCCGGGCTCGACGACACCCTGGCGAAAGCCGAGATCGGCGGCATCTCCCTGCCCATCGCCGTCGGCCTGCTCATCATGATGTATCCGGTCCTGGCCAAAGTCCGCTACGACAAGCTCGACGCCGTCACCGGCGACCGGAAACTGATGATCTCCTCGCTGGTCATCAACTGGGCTGTCGGCCCGGCCGTGATGTTCGCGCTCGCCTGGATCCTCCTGCCGGACCTGCCCGAGTACCGCACCGGCCTGATCATCGTCGGTCTCGCCCGCTGCATCGCCATGGTCATCATCTGGAACGATCTGGCCTGCGGCGACCGCGAGGCCGCCGCCGTCCTCGTCGCACTCAACTCCGTATTCCAGGTTGCCGCGTTCGGCCTGCTCGCCTGGCTCTACCTCGACCTGCTGCCTAACCGGCTCGGCCTCGGCGACGGCGAGAGCCTCGACATCTCCATGAGGAAAATCGCCCTGAACGTGCTCATCTTCCTCGGCGTACCACTGCTGGCCGGCTTCCTCACCCGCCGCTTCGGCGAGAAGTCCATGGGCCGGGAGAGCTACGAGGCGAAGCTCCTGCCGAAGATCGGCCCCTGGGCACTGTACGGACTGCTCTTCACCATCGTCATCCTGTTCGCCCTCCAGGGAAAGACGATCACCTCGCGGCCGCTCGACGTCGCCCGGATCGCACTGCCGCTGCTGGTGTACTTCGCGGTGATGTTCTTCGGCACGTTTCTGCTCGGCAAGGCCCTCGGACTGGCCTACGACCGGACCGCCACGCTGGCGTTCACCGCGGCGGGCAACAACTTCGAACTGGCCATCGCGGTCGCCATCGCCACCTTCGGCGTCACCAGCGGCCAGGCGCTCTCCGGCGTGGTCGGCCCGCTCATCGAGGTGCCGGTGCTGATCGGGCTGGTGCACGTATCACTGGCATGGCGCAAGAAGTTCGCCACTACGGCCCTCACCACGCCCGCGAGTGAGCACTGACGACCCGGCTCAAGGCCACGTTCGGGCCGGCCGATCTCGACCATGACCCCGATTCTTATACCGGTATAGTTTGGCCGGTATAGTTATTGGTTGCATAAGAAGGGCGCCATGATCGAGATCCTGAATCCCACCCTACTGGCCCGTGCGAAAGACACAGGCGCCCTGGTCGCCGACATCCTGGAGACGCTGAAGAGCCGTAGCACGATCGGCACGAACCTTCTGGACATCGACCGGTGGACCAAGGCCATGATCGTCGAGGCGGGAGCGCTGTCCTGTTATGTCGACTACGAGCCATCCTTCGGCCGCGGCCCGTTCGGCCACTACATCTGCACGGCCGTCAACGACGCCGTGCTCCACGGACGGCCGTACGACTACAAGCTCGCCGACGGCGATCTGCTGACACTCGACCTCGCCGTCTCCAGAGGCGGAGTCGCCGCGGACGCCGCCATCAGCTTCATCGTGGGCGACACGAAACCCCCGGAGAGCGTCGCGATGATCAGTGCGACCGAACGCGCGCTGGCCGCGGGGATCGCCGCCGCCGGGCCCGGGGCCCGCATCGGTGACATCTCCCATGCCATCGGCACGGTCCTCAGCGAGGCGGGGTACCCGATCAACACCGAGTTCGGAGGTCATGGCATCGGATCAACGATGCACCAGGACCCCCACGTCGCGAACACCGGACGGCCTGGCCGTGGATACAAACTGCGCCCCGGGCTGCTGCTGGCACTGGAGCCGTGGGTCATGGCGGACACCGCCCTACTCGTCACCGATACCGACGGGTGGACGCTCCGAAGTGCGACAGGCTGCCGGACGGCACACAGCGAGCACACGATCGCCATCACCGACGACGGAGCCGAAATCCTCACCCTGCCGAAGCAAGCGCGGCCGTGAGGTCGGAGCCCCCGTGTTTCTCCGGATCCGGATCATGGGACGGAACCGCTGTATTTAGATTGTATTTTTCTCGTCTCCTCTGCGGCTAGCTTTACAAATGTCAATTTCCTTCGCTTGCAGAAGCGATGACGGGAGGAATTCTCATGCTCAAGATCATTGAGACGATGGGTACACGGATGGTGGGTATGGTGGCCCCCTCGGTCACGGCAGCCGCCGCCCCGGCCGCGTGTTACGACCAGTACTCTCACTGCGATTCCAGCTGCTCGTTCTGGCAGGACCGTCTGGCGTACGACCGGATCTGCAACGGCGTGTACGAGTACACCTGGTACGCCGGCTGCGGAACCTGCGCCGCCTGATCCGAGAGCGACGAGTGACAGGTCAGCCCCGGCCTCCGTCCAGGAAGCCGGGGCTGACCCCGTCCTTTTTCCTCTCCGCTGCCTTCCGCCGCCTTTCCGTCGCCTTTCCGCTGTCTTTCCGCGGTTTTCAATTGGTCAGCTCTGGCTCCGTGGATTGCTTCTCACGGTACCCGTGCGATTGTATACGGAAGAGTCGGGCGTATATTCCGCCGAGGGCGATGAGTTCCATATGGTTTCCCTGCTCCACGATCCTGCCCTCACTGAGTACGGCGATCCGGACGGCGTCCCGGACGGAGCCCATGCGATGGGATATGAGGAGGCTGGTACGCCCTGCGCGGTAATCCCTGAGATGCTGGTGAATCTCGTATTCGGCTTCGGCGTCGAGCCCTGAACTCGGTTCGTCGAGTATGAGCAGATCCCGTTCGCCGCGGAGAAGGGCGCGGGCCAGGGCCAGACGTTGCCACTGTCCTCCGGACAGCAGCACTCCTGAGGACGGGTCGTCGCTGTTGGAGTCCTGGAACATCCTGCTGAGAAGGGTGTCATAGGCGTGCGGGAGCCGGGTGACGACCTCGTGGACGCCTCCGCGCCGGGCGGCTGCCGTGAGGCGTGGTTCGTCCTCAAGGGCGGAGAGATCACCGAGTCCGATGTTCTCCTTCACGGTGAGGTCGTAACGGGTGTAGTCCTGGAATACCGCGCTCATCCGTTCCCGTAGCTCCGCCGGATCGAATGCGCGCAGGTCGATGCCGTCCCAGAGAATGGCTCCGCGAGTGGGATCGTAGAGTCGGCAGAGCAGCTTGATGAGCGTGGACTTTCCCGCGCCGTTGTGGCCGACCAGGGCTGTGGCCTGTCCGTTCGGGAGGAACAGGTCGACGCCCCGAAGAATCCACGGCTGGTCGTCGGAGTAGCGGAACCAGACGTCCTGGAACTCGATACCGTGTCGCAACGGTGGCACCGTACGCGGTTCTTCCGGCACGGGAAGGGCGGACGGGGTACGCATCACTTCCTGGTAATGGTGGAACATCAGCAGCGAGTCATGGATCGTGGACAGGCTTCTGACGAGGTTGGCGAGGGATCCCTGCGTACCGGCCACCGAGGCGATGAACATCGCGACATCACCGACGGAGAATTGTCCGGACAGCGCCGCGTGGGCCGCCCAGACCAGTCCGCCGCCGGCCACGGCCGCGGACAGCAGCGACAATCCGCCCTGTGTGCGCAGCACGCGCCGATCGAGCCGGTCCCTGGCGGAGTTGATGGTGCGCAGTTCACCCAGCATCCTGTCGCGGAGGAAATCCGAGATGCCGAACAGGCGGACTTCCATCGCGGTTTTCAGATCGCGGAGGAGATCCGTGTAGAACATCTCTCTGCGCTCGGCGGGCCCCAGCCGCCGCCGTAGCCGGGCCCGGCGCTTGTTGAGAGCCCTCTCGGCGAGGAGCGCGGGGATCACCGCCGCGATCACCACACCCGCCATCACCGGGCTGAGCAGGCCGAGCGTGATCAGAAACCCGCCCAGGGTGATACCTGCCTGCAAAATGCCGAGCAGGCCGGTGAGAAACCGGCCCGGACTCTCGCTCCCGGACTGCTGAGCGAGCATGAGCCGGTCGTAGAAGGGCGGATCCTCCAGTTGCGCCAGCCCGTGCATGGTGCCCAGTTTGGTGAACAGACGTTCCCTGATGGCGATTTGCACACTGCGTGTCAGCAGGTTGCCGGCGAACACGGCGCCATGGGGAAGGAGCACGGTGGCCACTCCGCCGGCCGCCAGCGCGGCGGCCAGCGCGAGGAAGTGGTTCAGCTCACCGGCGGGCCGCGCCGTGATGCCGTCGAGAAGAAGTTTGGTCAGCCAGGCGGACAGCACCGGCAGAGTGCCGAGGAACATGCCTGCCAGGAAAAGGAAGGCGACGGCAAAGGGAGCGGCACGGCAGGCGAAGACAAGCGCGGCCACCGCGTCCCTCAGCCGGACTCGGCCGCCCGTGTCGTGTTCGGGCCGCCGGGAGAGCCGTCTCACCTCGATACCGCCGTGGGAAGATCAGCGACCCTGCGGGATGACACGGTAATGGCACCGTCGACGTCGAGCCCGGCGAAGGCAGGGAATCCATTGACGGCGAAAGCGGACTGTACCGGCCCGTCGGGTTCCTCCACGATGACCCGTCCGACGCCGGTGAACTGTGCGGCGTATTTGGTGGCTTCCGGCGGGAAGCCCGAGATGACCACGGTGACGCGGTCTCGGCCCTCGGGCACTGTGCCTGCGTAGCTGAGGAACTCCGGCGTCGCCTTCTCACAGGGAACACATCCCGGCGACAGAAAGGCTATGACGGCCGGGCCGGTGAGGGAGTCGCGTGAGACCGTTTCCCCGTCGAGCGTCATGGCGCTGAACTCCGACGGTTCGTCTCCCATGGGGCGTGGGCGATTTCCGGTCGGATCCGATACGTCTTGTCCATGGCCCTCTGCCAGCAACTGGGAATGCTCGCGCAGTCTGATGATGACGCCGTAGGTGAAGACCAGATTGAGAATACACAGCAGTCCAAGCAGGGCAGCCAGAACGATGAGATACGGCATGGTTGATCCTTTTCCCAACTATGTCAGCCTCGTGGGTCCCGGATCTGCGGCACGGGCAGGCGCGGGCCCTTGGGCGAGCCAGTTGATCGAGTGGGAATGAAGAGTTCTACGATGTCGTCGAAGAGAACGAAGAAGCTCGCGAGGACGACTCCGGTGACGGCCGCCAGCAGTTTCCCGAAAACGGCCTCGCCGCTCTCCCCGGCCAGCAGATTGCCAAGCATTCCCACGACGGCGATCGTGGAGAGCAGCAGATTGCGGACGATGTGGCGCACGCCCAGCACCGCACCGCGGCCTCCGAAGCACTTGCAGGGCGTCTGGGTACCGTTTTTGAGAGCGTGCGCGATGACGGAGCTGAAGGCGAGCAGCAGACCGAGACTCAGGGCCAGTGCGCCGGCCCGAAGTACCGGCGCTTCCTCTCGAAGCGGTCCCACCGGGAGAAAGGAGAAGGCGAGCAGTACGGGCACCATGAATTCGATGCCGAGTGCCGTCATCGCCATGGCGCGAGCACGGGACCGGGGAACGATATTCAGGTCTTTTATCGATCCCACGAATTCAAGAAACGAGTACCGATTTCGCGACTTGCTGAGTGCGGCAGCCAGAAAGACCACCCCCAGCAGAAACTCGCATCCGGTCGCAAGATTCCGCATGATTAAATCTCCCCGTCGCCGCAACAATAGCCTGCCCTATATGCTAGACATGGCCTGTATAAACTTGATACAGGCAACATACAGACTGCCTGTCAGCCATCGAATCGTTTGACGACGCGTCCAAGCAATTCCGTGGTCGAGAAGTAACCGTGGACGCGGGAGTCGTAGCTCTGGTCCGGGTTGTCACCCAGCAGAACCACCCGGCCCGGGGGCACAGCTGATTCAGGCGCGTCACGCAGGGCGGGCACGGTGTCCCGGGGCACCGGGTCGCCGGGGACGGCGGCCACCCGTTTGATGAGGCAGGGGCCTGCCCACCCCGCGGTCGTCGACTGGCGGTCCTGCCTCGGGCGCACGGCCTCCGGTATCCGCCCCTGAAGGTGCACCGAGTCACGTACGACGACTACCGACATTCGCGTGAGGCGGTGCGTGGCGATACGGCGTACGACGACGCGTTCGCCGGAGCGGAACGTCGGTTCCATGCTCGTCCCCGCGACGGTGACCACCGCGTACTGACGGCGCAGCCACCAGAGGCCGGCGATGGTGAGCAGGATGGCGCAGGCGACAGCGGCAGCGACGACGATGAGGCTCGGCATCTCGGCCTCCCTTTCAGCCGAGGGTGGCGGACAGTGTGTGGAAGACATGGGGCAGGCGATAGCGGCCGGGTCCCAGGCTGTTGAGGAAGCGGTGGTCGCTCAGCCGGTCCAGCAGCAGCTCCGCCGCTGCCGGGGACGTCTCCACCAACTCGGCGGCGATCGCTGGGGTGATCTCGGAATCACGGTGACGGGCCAGGGCCCGCATGAGCTGTGCGGCCTGCGGGTCGGTGCGATCGACCGACTCGTACATCGCGCGCAGCCAACTGCTCAGTCCGTGCCCGGCGGAGGAGTGATCGTCGATACGGCCGGTCCCGGCGCGTAGCTGCTCCGCGAGGTGGTCCAATCCCCACTCCGGCCGGCCTGACAGGAGTTCACCAACGCCTCGTATGGCGCCGGGCAGACGGGCGCAGTGCTTGACGATCTCCTCGGCCGCCTCGGGCGAGGCGGCCATATGACGGGCACCGATGAGTTCGGCGAGCAGCGCCAGCGCCTCTTGCGTGGTGAGAGGATCCAGCGTCAGGTGCTGTGCGTGGTCGAGGGCGAGACTGCGCCGGCCGGTGACCAGCACCGCGCAGTGCTGCCCGGTGGGAAGCAGAGGACGCACCTGTGCGGCGTCGAGGGCATTGTCCAGGACCATGAGCAGGCAGCGGCCGGCCGTGACGGAACGGAAATGCGCCGCGGTCTCGCCCGTGCTCACGGTCGGTGCGGGGGCTGGTTCCCCGAGCGCCGTGAGAAAGCCGGTGAGCAGGCGCCTCGTTCTCATCGGGGTCTCCGGCGATTCCACGTCTCCGAGGTCCGTGTAGAGCTGTCCGTCGGGGAAGCGATCGGCGACCGCGTAGGCGGCCTGGAGTGCCAGTGCCGACTTGCCGACTCCGGGTGGGCCGCTGATCGCCGTCATCCGCGCGAAGCCCTCGTCACGGTTCAGGGCCGCCACCACATCCGCTGTCTCTCGCTCCCGTCCGGTGAAGAGCATGGGACGGGGCAGTTGCCGTGGCACCGTGTGGCCGCGCCGCGATGCGACGAGCGAACGGGAGGATCCGGCCGGAGCTGTCGGGCTGGGAGTGCCCCCTTCCCTGTGCCGGGGTGACGAGAGCTCTCTGTGCCGGGGTAACGGGAGCGGGGCACGATTCAATATGGCCTGGTGTACGTGCCGTAGTTCCTCGCTGGGCTCGATACCCAGATCCCGCACCAGTTGGGTGCGGGCCTGGGCGTAGACCGAGAGCGCGCCGGCCGTGTCTCCGGAGCCGTACACCGCCCGCATGAGCAGGCCCCAGGAGCGCTCCCGCAGGGGCTCGTCCCCGAGCAGGACCCGCAGCCCGAAAGCCGCTTCGGCGCAGGCGCCGAGAGCGATACCGGCCTCGGCGTGGTCCTCCAGTACGGTCATGTATTGCTCACGCAGGGCGGCAAGTCGGGCCGCCATCGGCTTTTCGCAGTCGATGCCCTGCCCGACGGGGCCCCGCCAGAGGTCGATCGCCTCCCGTAGTTGTGTCATGGCCGCCGTGAGGTCGCCGCGCGCCAGTGCGGCCCGCCCGCTCTGTGCCGTTTGCTCGAAGCTTGTGAGGTCGAGCCGCTGCGGGGCGGCCAGAAGTTGGTAGGAGCGGCCCTTGCCGACGATTTCGACATCGTCCAGAACGGACAGAACGCGTCGAAGGGTATTCGCGTAGCTGCGTAGATTCGCCACGGCCGAGATGGGCGCCTCGCTTTCCCACAACGCGCCGGTGAGCCAGTCCAGAGACACCGGACGGTTGAGGTTGAGGAGCAGTGCCAGGAGCAGTGTCCGCTGCTTGGGGCTTCCGATGGAGACGGCCTCGTCATGGAGACGGACCCGTATGGGCCCCAAGATCTGAAAGCTGTGAAGACTTGCCGCACCTGTTGAACTCATAGTCACCTTTCGTTGCGTCCCGAGCGATCCGTTCGCCGGCGCGGCATCGTTTCGCTCCTCGGTCCTGGAGATGCCGGGAGATGGTGGGAACGGGAGCTGGTTGAAAACTGGGGCGAGTGTGATCGGCGGGCATTGGACGATCCTTGAGAAGACCTTGAACCGCCTGGCAGAAGTGGTCTCAGGCCAGAGCTGAGGCTGAAGTGGCGGTGGGGACGCAGCGAGCGTGACATCTCCTGAAACGCGTCACGGGTACGGTCCGGCCGGCACGTCGTTCGAAGAGACGGTGGCGTGCTAGTGGGGCTCGTCTGACGTTCCGTGAGGAGGGCGCGCGGCGTCAGGAGCGGCTGAGCTGGTGGCCCATTCGGTGAGGGCGGTCAGGGCGTCCACCGGGTGTCTGGCACGGATCCGGATCCTTCGGTAGCGGTCGCCCGGCACCGGAAACCGCGGGGACCGGTCCCATCTGCGGGCGAAGCGCCAGATCCAGGTGCCATGGTGAAGCCTTCGGGCCGAGGCGAAGCCGTGGTCGCCGCGCAGCCGTACCTCCACGTTCAGCGGTTCGCGGAACGGAGTCAGCTCGGTCGTGTCGTAGCCGACGCGGAAGCTGGCCTCGGCGTCCTTCCAGTCCAGCCGATCGGCTTCCGCGATTCGCTCGCGCGCGATCCGGGCGTCTTCGCGGAGGAACACGGGGTCGTGGATGACCAGGGCGTCGGTCTCCAGAGTCAGCCGGGGTCCGGACAGCAGAGCCCGAACGGTCTGCACCTGAGCCGGAACGGTCGCGAAGGACGCCGCACCGGCTGCCACGGCCATCGCGGTGCCCAGCACATCGGGCTGCCCCGCGACGGCGTCCAACCCGAATGTGAGGGCCGCCAACGGCAGGCCCAGCCCCCACGGAAGCACGACGAACACGGCGAGTACGGCCCGCCATCGCGAACGGACAAGCGAGATGTCCATGACCGGCGATGCTAAACGGCCTGGACCGGCCATGCCAACATCGCCCACGCCCTCGGACGCCATGGCCGCGACGACCGCCGAATCCTCGCCTCAGGGCCGGGGGCGGGCGGGGCAGGGCAGGCGGGGCCAGGCGGGGCGGGGCTCCCAGCGTGGGCGCCTTTCCGGGTCGGAGTGTCCGCGCCTCGGGCCCAACTCGCCTCGTTGGCAGTCTTGTTGACTCGACGTAGGCTGGCGGCATGCTGTCGTGGACCGTCGGTCCTCACCGGGCCGGATGGCGGGTGAGAGGGGGGTCATGTTCCGCACCGGAGACCGCGTGACGACGGCGGCGACCGATGTGCTGGTCCTGGCCGAGGGGGAGGGCAACGCCGGGGGCGCGCTCGCCGTCGTCATCGTGGCGTTCATGGTGGCGGCCGGCTTCCTGCTGGGGGGCCTGTTCGCGGAGCAGCACCGGGGACGCTGGTTCGTTTTGAGTCTGTTCTTCGCGTTCTGCGGCTTTGTCGGCCTCAACCTCTACCTGACCGCGGCCTGGTCGGAGTCGGAGCTGAGGGAAGCGGTGAGGGAGGCGGTCGAGAACGTGGACGGCGCCACCTACGGCCTCTACGACGAGAACCCGATCGACGACGCCCTGGCCCGCGCCTCGGATGGCCGGGGCGCGTCGGCCTGGCTCACCGTGACGGCGAAGGCGAACGACATGGAGTACGAGGTGTCGGCGCAGGGCACGGGGTCGCGCTTCTGTATCCACCTGGACAGCTCCTCCGGCACGGAGCCGGTCCGCCCGGAAGGAACCGGTGACGAGGACGGCGAACCGTTCCCGCGCGGGACCAGGCTGTACTCGGCCGAGTGGCGCGAAGGGACCTGCCCTGGCATCGACGGGTGACGGAGCCCCCGCCCCGCCCGCGAACCCACCCGTACAAACCCACCCGTACAAACCCACCCGCACGAGCCCGTCCGCGACCCCGGTACGCCGCCCATGAACCCGGTGCCGGTGAAGTTGCCGTTCAGCTACAGGTGAATGGTGGTGGGGGGTGCGGTTCCAGACGGCTTCGGAGCGGCTCCCGCCCGGCATGGGACTCATATCCCATCGGTAACTCTCCGGGGTGATAAATCCTCTATACAGGCTTAATTGGGGCTCTGCCAGGGCCATGTCCCAGATGGGCCTGCCGGTCCAGGGGGCGATCGAGCGGACACATTCTCCGGAATCCCTTCGCTCACCCGTACCCCCGGCGTCCATGTCGGGACGCCCCGGCAAGACCCGCCCACAGGGGATTTCCGCACTCACAGGGGAGATGAGTATGCGACACACGACCCGGGCCCTGCTGACCGCCGCCACGGTGGCCAGCACCCTCCTGCTCACCGCCACCGCCGCCTCGGCGAGCGAGTACACCATTCAGGCCGAGGGCCAGGCCCGCGGCTACGGCGGAGCCGACGGCGATGGCCTGCGCGTCTACGCCTGCGACACGAACGCCGACAACTGGGGCGTGCGCACCCACTACAGGTACCGCAACTCCACGGGCGGCACTTCCACACGTACCGTCAGCGATGCCAACGGTGTCACAACCGGCTGCGGCGAACAGAACATGGCCCGCAGCGCACCCGCCCTCAGCTACCAGGTCTGCACCGGACGGGCCGGCGCCGACACCGTCTGCAGCCCCTGGGTCCGCCTCTGACGGAAGACCGACCCGTCACAGCGGCCCATGTGCGGGGCGGTCAGTCGGTGGCCGCCCGGGAGGGACCGAGGGGGGAGCGGTGCTGGGCCAGGATCCCCTCGACGGTTCTCATCAGACGGTCCCCCGCTTGATCGATGCTTCCGTTGTGTGTGCTGACCTGCGCGCCTTCCAGTACGAAGGTGATCGCGGCCGCAACCTGCTCGGGGTCGGACAGCCCGGCCTCGGTACACATGCCCACCAGTCTGCGGGTCTGGTGGGCCTTGTGCTTCTCGATCACTTGCCGTGCGGGATGGGAGCGGTCGGGCAGCTCGGCGATGGAGTTGATGAACGGGCAGCCCCGGTGTGAGATCGCCGGCAATCCCTCGGCGATGAAGCGGGCGAGGCCAAGGATCTGGTCCCTGGGACGGCCGGGGTGTTCGGCCTCGACCCGGTCGAAGGCCGCCTGGTAGTCGGCGGCGACGATCCGCAGCCACTCCGCGACCAGCGCGTCCTTGGTTTCGAAGTGCCGGTAGATCGCCATTTTGGTGGTCTCGGCCCGCTCGGCGATCGTCTGGACGCCCACCCGCCGGATCCCCTCGCTCTGGAAGAGCTCTTCCGCGGCGTCGAGGATGCGCTCACGAGGCGGCAGTTTCGCCACCCTGCTCGGCCTGCCGGCGCTTGCTGCCATAACTGCTCCGTGACGTCAGGGTCCCGTTGTGGGGCCACTCAACCCTTGTTACGGTACCAGTCCGTTCCATGCGATACCGATGGGTATCACACGGTACTCTTCGGTACCGCTCTTTCCGCTGGGAGTGACAGTGAGGATTGCCGAGTACGTGAGCTTCGACGCGGTCGGGCTCGCGGAGCTGGTGGCCAAGGGCGAGGTGACCCCCGCCGAACTGGAAGCAGCCGCACGCGAGGCCGCGCGGGCGGTCAATCCGCGCATCAACGCCGTCGTGGAGACATGGCCGGCCGACGACGTGCCCGTCCCCGGCAGCACACCGCTGGCCGGCGTCCCGTTCCTGATCAAGGACATCGGAGTCTCCATGGCCGGGCGGCGAATGGAGCTGGGCAGCCGTCTCGCGGCCGGCAACGTCGCCGGCGCCGACTCCTCCCTGATGCTGCGCTTCCGTCGCGCCGGCCTTGTGACGTTCGGGCGTACCGCGACACCGGAGATGGCCTACAGCAACACGACGGAACCAGTGCTGTACGGCGCGACCCGCAACCCGTGGGACCTGGCGCGCGGCGCGGGCGGATCCAGCGGGGGCGCGGGGGCGGCCGTCGCCGCCGGCGTGGTCCCGATCGCGCACGCCACCGACGCCGCCGGTTCGATCCGCGTCCCCGCCGCCTGCAACGGCCTCTTCGGGTTGAAGCCCACCCGTGGCCGGGTCTCCGCGGGCCCCGACTTCGACGAGGTCTTCAACGGCCTGGCCGTGCAGGGCAGCGTCAGCCGCTCGGTACGCGACAGTGCGGCGCTGCTCGACCAGATGCGAGGCCCGGAACCGGGTGACCCCTACTTCGCCCAGGAGCCGTCCCGGCCGTACGCGGAGGAGGTCACCCGCCACCCGGGCTCGCTGCGGATCGGTGTCCTCACCCAGGCGTGGGGCGGACACCGCACCACCGCACCGGTGGCCGACGCCCTCTCCCGCACCGTGCGGCTGCTCGAATCCCTCGGCCACCAGGTGGAGGAGGCAGAGGTCGGCCTCGGGGTCGACTGGGAGGAGTTCGTCCTGGCCGGCGCCCGTCAGTGGACGGCGAATCTCACGGCCTCGGTCGACGAGCTGGCCGCCGCCTTCGGCCGGCCCGTCGACTCCTCGACCCTCGAACCGCCCACCCTTGCCGGCTACCACTACGGACAGCGCGTCAGTGGCGCCCAGTTCGTCACCGCTCTCGCGATGCGCAACCGGGTCGCCCGAAGCCTGGCACGGTACTTCGACGCTCACGACATGCTGCTCACCCCGACCTTGCCGGAGCTTCCGCTGCCCTTGGGCACCCATGCGGAGGGTGCGGAGACACTGGACGGCCTTGGCTGGCTTCGCCGCCTCTTCGATCTTTCGCCGTTCACCGCGGCGTTCAATGTGGCGGGCACGCCCGCCATGTCCGTGCCCGTGACGGCCGACGCGGAGACGGGGCTCCCGATCGGAATGCAGTTCGCCGCCGGATACGGGCTCGAAGGCCGCCTCTTCCGCCTCGCCGGACAACTCGAACAGGCAAGCCCGTGGTCGGGCCGGACCCCCACGGTGTGGGCAGGGAACCACACGGGCCACTGAAGGACTTCAGACCTAACGAGCAGTGCATTCCGCCACGTTCGCGATGCCGCGATCTTGTGGAGGCCGCGTATGAGAACGGCCGCGTCAGGGGGCGGGGACGTAATAGGGGCCGCTGGTGTCGAAGTATGACCGGTCATGGGCAACGAACTGCTCGACCGAGAGCGGGGCGTGTCCGCCGATGTTCTTGACGGTGTCGTTGGTACCGGCGAAGACGCCGTTCTGGTAGTCGACGGCGACGTTGCCGAGGTGCTGGACGAGATGTTCGGGCAGCCCGCGCTTGAGCATGGCCGAGGCGAACTCCTCAACGGTGATCGGCTCGTAGTGCACCGGGTGGCCGAGCGCGCCGGCCATGGCATCGGCGATGTCGTAGTGGTTCTGCTCGACCGGGCCGTGCAAGGTGTAGACCGCGCGGTCGTGCGGTTCGGGGTCGGCGAGCACCGCGGCGATCACGCGGGACTGGTCGGCCGACGCGATCGGGGCATGCCGTCCTTCGCCGAACGGGAGCCGCAGGAATCCTTCGCCGTCCCGCATCTCCCACCACACCTTCAGCCACTCGGCGAAGAACGTCGGCCGCAGGTGGGTGGTCACCAGGCTTGTCCGGTCCAGCAGTCGCTCGCCCAGCCAGTGCTGCCGGGCGGCGTTGCTGCCGGCTTCGCGGCGGGCGGAGATCTGCGACATGTTGACCACGGACCGGACACCCGCCTCGGTCGCCGCCTGGGCGAAGATGACGGTCGATTCCACCAGGCCCGGCAGGATCGGGTAGCAGAAATAGGCACCGGCCACGCCCTGCACGGCCGCGGTCACGGCATCCAGGTCAAGGAAGTCGGCCACGACGACCTCGGCGCCGGCCTCGGCCAGCGCGCGGGAGCGTTCGTCCTCCCGGTGGACCATCGCCCGGACGCGGTGACCGCGCTCCAGCAGCAGTTCGATCGTGCCGCTCCCGGTCTTGCCGGTCGCGCCCGTGATCAGGAACAGCCTGTCATCGTGGACCATCTCCCACACCTCTCAGTTTTTCGTAGGTCACCGGACTCTGGCCTTTCGGTCGCCGGTGGTGCCGAATTCCTCGGCGTCCAGCGGGGCGGTGATGCCAAGGGCTCGAAATTCACGCCGAGTCAAGCGACGCAGATGCCTCTCCACGCTCAGATTCGAAGCTGTATGCCAACGTGTGAGGCGCCTTCGGCTCGCTTCTCCCCTGACAGGCACTCCGGGCTCAGCCGAGTCTCGACCACTCCATGGATTTCACCAAGGTCGCTTTATCGGCTTGGGTTACTCAAGATCGTTTCGTGATAAGTCTTCCCGCGGCTCATCCCGAGCAATCTGGCGACGGGCCGCTGCGTCAGAGCGGTGGCGATCAAGTCGCCGATGCCAGGTGACAAAGCCTCGCCGAGCAGCAGCATATTCGCCGTTCGCGGCAGCACGACACGTCGCTTCCCTCTCCGGACCGCTTCCGTCACAGCCCGCGCGACATCTTCTGATGACAGCGGAGTCATGTGTCGGAACGGGGGAGGCATCTCGGCTTCCTCAGCCTCCCTCAACAGATCGGTGGCGGTGAGTGCCGGGTGGATCACCGAGACCCGGATACCGCTGTCGGCCAGCTCCTGGCGAAGACTGTCCGAGAACGCAGAGACCGCATGCATCACGATCGCGTATGAACCGAATCGAGAAAACGCTTTGCGCCCCATAACGGACGACATGTTGACGATCGTTCCCGACCTCTGTTGCCGAAGTATCGGGAGGACACGTTGCGTCACATTGATCATCCCGAAAAGACTCGCCTGCAGTGTTTGATGAACATCGTCCTCGAACGCAGCGGATTCAATACCGCCCACCTTTCCGATCCCAGCGTTGTTCACCAGCACGTCGATTCTTCCGAACCGGTTCATCGCAGCGTCCACCAGGGCTGTCACAGCATCACGGGAGGTCACATCGGTCGGCACCGACAGCACTTCCGAACCCAGATCGCGGACTTCTTTCTCCACCTGGGCAAGTCGGTCGGCCGAGCGGGCCGCGATAACCAGCTGCGCCCCTTCTCCAGCGAATGCGAGCGCGACGGCTCTGCCAATCCCTCGTGAAGCACCCGTGACCAGCACCACCTTGTTCGCGAAGAAATCTTTCATACCCTTCCCTTTCTTGATGTATATGCAACATTCGCCTGTTGAGATACGTCAGAGCCAACCCTGACTTTCTAGGCGCCCGGGGCGTACCCCATACCGCTCGCGATATCCTGGACCGCGCTCACGCCCGTCACCCCGAGAAGCCGCGCGGCCTGCCGCTGAGCCTCCCGCCACTCGGGCATCACGGACTCGATCTTGGCCTGGCCGGCACGAGTGAGCGCAACCTCCCGTATCCCTTTCGCATCGGACGACAAGACCTCTATCCAGCCGCGATTCACCAGCAGATTCAGATTCCGGCTGACCGTGGATCTCTCCAGTTGCAGCACGTCACCGAGCTTCGACGGCGTGCACAGGCCGACCTTGCCCAGCGCGGCCAACAGGTTGACCTGGGCGATGGTCACACCATGACCGCCGAGGGCGCCGTCGTAGAGGCTCGTGAGAGCCCGGCCGATCAGCCGGACGCGCACCGCCAGACAGTCACCAACGATCTCGTCTATGGAAGAAGTACTCACGCCCACAGTGTTGTATATGCATCAAGATGAGTCAACCCCGCACGAGCAGGCGGGAGCTCCAGCTCCCAACTCGGGCCCGGACCCGGGCTCAGGCTCGGGTGATTCAGCTCCCCGCCCACTGCGCAGCATTCAACCGAGTACACTAAACGGACAAATGCCCCGAAGGTAAATCTCCGGGAATCGACAGAGAATGACGGCCCGGTCGCCCAACGTGCGACCGCGCAGCCGGATTCCTGACCGCTCCCGCCGCGCGGACGGCGCTCATACGACTCACTGCCGCCCCACTGCACCGCGCTCGCCGTCACGGGACGCACCGCGGAAGCGGAACACATCACGGAAGTACCAGTCCTGTCCCAAGGAGTTCCCATGCCTCCACGCGCGGCAACGATGCTCGAACCTCATACACCCCCTGACCTGGAGACAGAACCGCATGTGATCGTGCGCGGCGAAGGCGTGAAGGTCTGGGACAGCCA
This sequence comes from Streptomyces sp. NBC_00872, assembly GCF_045161915.1. NCBI lineage: Bacteria > Bacillati > Actinomycetota > Actinomycetes > Kitasatosporales > Streptomycetaceae > Streptomyces > Streptomyces sp. NBC_00872. Next base: position 1,466,857 of record NZ_CP108806.1, read on the forward strand.
AGGGCGTTCCTATCTCGACGCCGTGTCCAGCATGCTGTGCGCGAATCTCGGCTACAGCGAGCCCCGGCTCATCAAGGCCGCCGCGGACCAGTTGGCCAGGCTGCCGTTCTACGCGTCCTACGACCACCGCACCACCGATGTCTCACTGGCACTCGCCGATGACCTCGCCCGGATTTCCCCGATACCGATGGGGCGTACGTTCTTCGCCAACTCGGGGGCCGAAGCGAACGACAGCGCGTTCAAAATCGCCTGGTACTACCACCGGAGTCTGGGCCGCCCCGAGCGGACGAAGATCATCTCTCATGAGAACGGCTATCACGGCACCACCGTCGCGGCCGGCTCGGCCACCGGTATAAGCCACATACACGAGGGATTCGGCATGCCACTGCCGAATTTTCCGAAGATCCCCTGCCCTGACCCCTATTCCCCGCCCGCGCAGGGCCTGACGTCTGATCAGTTCGTCGACTGGCTTGTCGCACAACTTGAGGATCTCATCAGCGACGAAGGTGCCGACACCATCGCCGCGTTCATCGGGGAGCCCGTACTCGGCGCCGGAGGAGTCATCTTCCCGCCGCACGGCTACTATCAGCGCGTACAAGAAGTCCTGGCCCGTCACGATATCCTGTTCATCGCCGATGAGGTCATCACGGGATTCGGCCGTACCGGTTCCATGTTCGCGACGACGGAATTCGACCTCAGTCCCGATATGGTCACTCTCGCCAAGGGACTGTCCTCCGCCTACATACCGATCTCCGCGGTCATGCTGGGAGAGCGAGTGGTCGACGTACTCGTCAACGGCTCCGGCGGCGTCGGCGGATTCGGCCATGGCTTCACCTACTCGGGACACCCCGTGGCCGCGGCCGTCGCCCGCGAGAGCCTCGCCATTCTCATGGAGCGGGATATCCCGGGCTATGTGCGGACCATGGCACCGATGCTCGCGGATGGTCTTGACGCCTTTCGCGGCGCGGAGTTGGTTCGTGACGTCCGCGGACACGGGTTCCTCGCCGCCGTCACCTTCGACTCGGCCTCCGGCGGTCTGGCGGAAGGCCGACTGGGCGCGGCCCTGATGGCCAGGTCCGCAGAACACGGTCTGCTCGTACGGGCGATAGGCGACACCATCGCCTTCGCGCCTCCCCTGATCAGTTCCGACGCCGAGATCAAAACAATGGTCGACTGTTTCGGTGCCGCGTACCAGGACGTACTCGACAGCATCCACAGGTGAGGTCCCAAGGTCCCATGAGGTCCTGAAGGGAATCGGGGTGCGTTCTGACGCGGTTCGGGACAGCATGCCGTCCGGTGCTCGGATTCGATGTTGTTTCATCGGCTTCAGGCTGAGGCGGAGTCTCCAGTGAGCGCCTGGTCGAGCGACGACGGGCACGCCTCCGTGTCCGGGTGTGTGGCGAGATCGATCAGGACATCGAGTCGGCGGCCCGCTTCCTGCAATTCAGCGACCTTCGCTCTGATACGGACGCGCTCGTCGTGCACGCGGTCGAGCAACTGGGGACCGACGTAGCGGGCGTCGATGGCCGGCAGAAGGGTTGCCATCAGACGGCTGCCAAGTCCGGCCGTGTAGAGCTGCTGGATGAGCGCCACGCGGTCCACGGCCGACTCCGGGTAGACGCGCTGACCGCTGGCCGTGCGTCGTGGACACAGAAGGCCCTGCTCCTCGTAGTAGCGCAGCGCACGCGTGCTGACTCCGGCCCTATCGGCCAGTTCGCCGATACGCATCTGGCTCCTCCTGCTCGTGCTCTCGGCTGTCACGACTTGCCCTTCACGTCGACGTCAGGTTTTAGCGTAGGCGGCACGGGGCGGACGCGAATCTCCCACCGCCCATCGAAAGGAAAGAACATGGACATTGCCGGTTCCACCGCGCTTGTGACAGGAGCCAATCGCGGGATCGGTCGGCGCTTCGTCGATCAGCTGCTGGCCCAGGGAGCCAGGAAGGTCTACGCCACGGCTCGACGCCCGGAGCTGATCGACACGTCCGACTCGCGGGTCACGCCGCTGTACCTGGACCTGCTGGACGAGAAATCGATCGTGAACGCCGCCGCGGCAGCACAGGACGTCACGTTGCTGATCAACAACGCCGGCATCGCGACTGGGGCCAACCTCGTGACCGACGATCTGGACACGATCCGGCAGGACCTGGAAACCCACCTCTTCGGCACGCTCCGGGTCATCCGCGCCTTCGCTCCCATCCTCGCCGCCAACGGCGGAGGAGCGGTCGTGAACATCCTCTCCGTGCTGTCGTGGGTCGCCACCGAAGGGACAGGTTCGTATTCCGTGGCCAAGGCCGCAGAGTGGAACATGACCAACAGCGTGCGCCTTGAGCTTTCCGGTCAGCAGACCCTTGTCCAAGGCGTGCACCTGGCCGCCGCGGACACCGACATGACGGCGGGACGCGACGCCCCCAAGATCGACCCGGCCGACGTCGCACGAGCCAGTCTCGACGGCGTGCGGGCCGGGGTCATCGAGGTGCTGGTCGACGACCCCAGCCGCTTCGTCAAGGCCGCCCTCTCGGGCGACCCTGCGCAGTTCTACAGCTCTACGTCCGGCACCTGACCCTTCCCTCCCTGCCCTGTACGGCTCCTCCTGGCCCTGCCCTTCCCGGCCCTGCCCAGAAGCCTGAGCAGGGCCGCGAGGAAGATCGCCGCCGAAGCCGTCGTAGCGTGCGGCTGACGCCAGGCCCCGTGCGGGATGATCACGTCTGGGTCACAGGGAACGTTCCGCAGCTTCGGCCAGGCCCGTAACCATGCGCCGCATGGTCCGCGTCAGTTGGGGGCGAAGAATGAAGTGCGTACCGAACGCCACCTCGTACTCTCCACACCAGCGGATTTCGGTGCCGCCTCCGCTCCTGTCGTCGAGCAGTATGCGCGCGGAGTAGTTCCTCATGAACGGATTGCCGGCGTCCTCGTAGGCGAACAGTTGCTGGGGGCGCAGTTCGGTGATTGCTCGCTGGTGACGACACGTCCTGTGCGGAATATCCTTACCGCACCGACCGTGTCGCGCCGATCCAGCGAGATGTTTCCCGACCTTTCCAGGACGAGTTCATCAACGGTCCCCCACCGGGGCCAGCTGTGAGCGTCCAACAACAGCTCCCACACCTTCGACGACGGCACCTTCGAGATCGCCGTCACGTCGTAAGCACCCTTCATTGACATCACTCCGTAAAGCCTGACCGCTCGCATATGGATGATCCATGACGTGCCGATGCGCGGACCGACGCAAGGGTTCGCTTTCCGCAAGGCCTGTCGATCCGTTTTCCGCACGATCGCACCTGACGCTATCCGCAGGAAATGCGGACAGGAATGCGTGAGATTGGCAAAAGACATGCGCGGGATTGCGGTCTGTTGATGCGGCGTCGGCGTGGTCCACGGCGAGGGCGGTCGAACACGCGTCAGTCGGTTCCTCTCATGACGATGCGTGCGGCGACATGCACTCGTGTCCGATACGTCTCCAGTGTGACTGATTCGTACTTTGCCCCTGCCGAGGCAGCGAAGAGGTGTTCAGCGAGGTCTGTTGCGGAGATGCCCGCTTCTGCCCAGGGAGCGGCATGTCCGGTCCGGTCCAGCAGCCGGGCGATGTCCGCGACGAAGTCCCTCTCCATCTCTCGCATGCGCGGCCCGGCGAACGAGGTCGCCGCCTCCAGGAGTTCACCGAAGTGACTCAGCTCGACTTTGCCGACCGTCAGGCCGTGGAACGCCTCGCAGGCCTCCACCAAGCGGCCCGCGACGGGGAGGTCTTCCCGCTCCAGTGCGTGCTTGACCGAATTCCGCATGCCGGACAACATGTGTTCCACCACGCGCCGGAACACGGCGTCCTTGGACTTGAAGTGCAGGTAGAGCCCCTGCCGGGAGATACCCGCTTCCCTGGCGACATCGTCCATCGTTGTCTTGCGCAGGCCGAAACGCAGCAAGACCCCGGTTGCCGCGGTGACAATGCTCTCCTGCCGCGCCGATACCGCGGCCGGTTCGCCGGTATCAGGCATCGGTCGCCCGCTCCGTCCGCCCCGGAAGCGGGTAGCTGACACCGGTGAGCACCGCGCTCTCCTCCCAGAGCCGGGCGGCGACGGCCGTATCCTCGGCGCGGCGGCTGATCCGGGCCGCGGACGGGTGCCCTTTGGTCTCGAAGAAGAAGCGCGGCCCCCAGTAACTGCCGCCCGGGGCGGTCGGATCAGTGGCGGCACGCATCAGTCCGAGTGCCCCGACTTCCGGTTTCATGCCGACCAGGGGGCTGACCCGTCTGATCGCGGGATGTGAGTGGCGTGTGAGTTCCGAGGAGGTCCAGCCCGGGTGGGCCGCGGTCACGGCCAGGGCGCTGCCGGACGCCGTGAGCCGACGCTGGAGTTCCAGCACGAACATCATGTTGGCCAGCTTGCTCTGGTTGTAGGCCGCACCGCGGGAGTACGGGCGCCGCCGCCAGTTCAGATCGTCGAAGTCGATACGGCCGAAGTTCTGGGCCAGGCTGGTCATCGTCGTCACACGTGCCCCCGGCGTGTGCAGCAGCAGGGGCAGCAGATGACCGGTGAGGGCGAAGTGCCCGAGGTGGTTGGTGCCGAATTGCAGGTCGAAGCCCTGTACGGTGCGTGACGGCGGAGACCACATGACTCCAGCGTTGTTGACCAGCACGTCGAGACGGTCATGGCCCTCCCGGAAGTGGCCGGCGAACGCCGCTACCGAATCGAGATCCGCGAGATCGAGCGGCCCGGACTCCACCGAGCCCGACGGCCGCATGGCGCGGATCTTGCCGACGGCGTCGGCGGCCTTGCGCGGATCCCGGCAGGCGAGCACGACATGTGCCCCCTTGCCCGCGAACATCGCCGCCGCCGCGAAGCCGATTCCCGCATTGGCGCCCGTGATGACGACGGTCCGTCCCGCCTGATCGGGAACGCTGCTCAAGTTCCATTTCGACACCCTGATGACACTCCTCTCGCACTACTCATGATCGCGACGAACTTTACACATGTCGTCAAGTCTGTCTAGTGCTGGACGACCGCGAACGCGACGGGGCCAGGATGGTGACGGTCGGCCAAGGCGGCGCGGCACGTACCCCTTCGACAATCACACCTGCGCGAACAACACGGTGACAACATTCCTGACCACGGGAGACCGACCCGCACACGGCCTCCCCTGTGGTGCGGCGTCGACGTGCTCGTGCGCAGTCGCTCGGCCGGCCGGCGTACCGCAGCTCATTCCCGACCGGTTCTTGATCCCGCAGACGCGATAAAATCGCACTGTGTTCGATTCGCCCGACTTCGATTTGGCGCCGTACGGCGATATTGACATGACACAGTACGTGCGTCGCGGCTACTGCAGTTGGCACGACGCCGAGTGGCGATCACTGCTCGTGCAGTGTTTCGTGCACGCACGCCAGGTCGAACACCTGGTGCTACCCGGCACTTCCGACCTGCATCTCGTGCTGTGCACTGCCGGAGAGACCGTGATGCGGGTCAACTCTGGAGGGTCATCGGCCAAGCGCCGTTGGAGGGCCGGACGGCTGGAACTCATGGTGCCGGGTCGGCCAACCGTGCGCAGCTACGCAGCGACATCGGTCCTGTCCACCATCCAGGTGCATATCCCGCAGGCCGTCATCAAGCAGACTGCCGATCAACTGGGCCAGCACAACCCGGACTTCGAGGCGCTGTCCGCCGGACTGGGCACGGGTGACCCGGTTGTCGAACACCTCGTCCGGTCACTCCCCGCCAGTCGGAAGGCGGGTGACTTGTATGCCGAGTCAGCTGCGGCGTTCCTCGCGGTGCACCTGTTGTCCCGGGGCGGGGTACCACGCGTGCCGGGGAATGAGAACGCCGCTGTCCGCAAAGGCATTGCCATCATGCAGGACCGCCTGGCCGAGCCGCTCACCCTCGCCGACATCGCAGCTGAAGTGCACTTGAGCGTCTACCACTTCGTACGCGTCTTCCGGAACGCCACCGGCGAGACACCACATCGGTTCCTCACCCGGTTTCGCATCGAGTCGGCCCAACGACTGCTGTCGGAGACCGGCCTCACCATCGAGCAGATCGCCCAGCGGTGCGGCTTCGCCGGAGCCAGCGCCTTGTCGTCGGCGTTCCTGCGCGATGTCGGTATCCGCCCCTCGGCCTACCGCAAGACGATCGGCATGTAGGCAATCCGACGCGTGTCTTCGGCCTGGGCCGCACTCTGGTGCGTGCGTACAATCGTGGAGCGCACCGAAACCGCCCCAGTTCAGGTCCTCGTCCGCGTCGACCTGGGCCAACAGCGCGATGACGAACGAAATGCCCTAGCGGGACCGCTGCTGTGTGAGGAACGCTCGGAGTGACGTCGTGGGTCGGCCGATCAGGCGCTCGATGTCGTCGGTGGGAGTGAACTCGCCGGCGGCGATGGCCTGGAACCACGCGCCGGTGAACCGTGCCCAGGGTTCCGGCATCCCCGCTCGCACGCGCGCGGCGATGTATTCCTCGACCGGAGTGTCCTGGTAGGTCACGGGCACACCGGTGACCTCGCCGAGAATCGCGGCGACTTCGTCGAGGGTGAAAGCGTGGGAGCCCGCGAGCGTGTAGTCGCGTTCCGCGTGGCCGTCGGTGGCGAGGACGGCAGCGGTCGCTTCGGCTATGTCGCTCCGTGTCGCCAGAGCGGCCGGGGTGTGGCCGGCGGGTACCCGGATGAAGCGGTCCGGAGCGAGCTCGCCGACCAGCATGTCGAACGACTCCAGGTACTGCGAGTTGCGCAGCACGGTGACGTCGAGCCTGGAAGCCGCCAGCTCGTTCTCGGTGTACTCGTCCCACTCGGTGGCCTGGGGGATCACAAAGGTCGACCCGGCACGGCGCTGGATGGCTGTGTAGTGGAGGTGGCGCACCCCTGCCGCCTCTGCGGCGTGGATCACGTTCCGGTGTGCCGTCTTGGCGTCGGTGAACGACCTCGCGGAGATCAGAAGAAGCTTCTCCACGCCGTCCAAGGCCGGTTCGAGGCCGTCCGGGTCCTCGTAGTCGCCGCGCCGCACGGAGACCCCGCGCTCGGTGAAATCGGTGAGTTCCTCGGGTCGGCGGGCCAGAGCCGCGACACGGGCGGCGGGAACCCGCTTCAGCAGGAACTCCACGACCTGGCGTCCGAGCGCACCACTGGCGCCGGTGACCATGATGAGCCCGTTCACGCGTCCGCTCCCGCGGTCTCGGCCGGCCTGCCCGGCACAAAGGGAACGGTGTCGGGCGCCTCACGTCGCGCCGCGAGAACCGCGCGAGCGGCGTCTCCGATGGGTACGCGCAGGGGGAGCCGCGGCGACTCGGCGGCATCCGCGACCTCGGCGGCGGCCTCCTCCGGCGTGATCATCTCCGCCATGGCGGCAGCGCTGTTGGTGTCCGGCATGGCGATCGCGTGGTACGGGTCGTCCGGAAGCGCGTAGCTGGTCACGTCGTTCAGCGCTCCCGAGCTGACCGTTCCCGGCTCCAGCAGGGCGGCTTCGAGCCCGAACGGGGCGACCTCGATGGCGAGTGCCTCGACCAGCGCCTCAAGTGCCCACTTGGTCGACTGATAGGCGGCGCCCGGGGGCAGAACGATGCGCCCGACAACACTGGACATGAACAGCAGACGGCCGTGCCCGCGCGCCCGCATACCGGGGAGGACGGCCTGGGCCACCCGAAGCGAGCCCAGCGTGTTCACGTCGAACAACTCCGCGAACTTGTCAGGAGGCGTGGCCTCGAACGCGGCGAAGAAGATCACTCCCGCGTTCGAGACCAGGATGTCGATCTCGCCGGCGTTCCGGACCGCCGCGGCGATGCTCTCGGCGTCGGTGACGTCGAGGGGCAGCCGCTGGTCGACATCGAGGCCTGCGAGTGACCGGGGATCGCGTGCCGTGGCCACCACTCGGTGACCCCGGCGCGCGAACTCCGCCGCCGACGCGCGGCCAATGCCCTTCGACGCCCCGGTGATCAGTACGGATGCCATGGCTTCTCCAGTCGTTTCGGTTCACATATCTCGGGGGTCTCGGCGAACCCGTCCGGACGGCCCGTAGAGGCGAGCCCGGCGCGGGCGACTCCGCCGGCCAGACCGCTCGTGAAGGCCGCTGCGCACAGGCATTTGCGCCGCGAGTCAGGTTTGACTTCCAAACTTACTGCCCAAGGCACGGTAACACGTGAGCTTGACGTGGGATCGGAAACCGAACCGACTAGTGCGGGAGCCGGTCCGGGCGCGGTTGCGTCATCGATGCGCCCGAGGCCGTGGGCGAGCCGTTACCGGCGGACGTAGCGTTGGACATCGCCTGGCGTCGGCCGACGCCACTCGGCCTCAAAGGGCGTAATTCTCGCCCCAGGTCTGCAGCTCGCGAAGCACCGGCGCGAGGGCCCTCCCGGCATCGGTGAGGACGTACTCGTCGCGCGGCGGGTGCTCGCAGTAGCGGCGGCGGGTGATCACCCCCGCCTCCTCCAGCTCGCGCAGTCGGATCGCGAGCCTGTCCCGGGGCGCACCGGTGTTGGCCCGGATGTCGTTGAAGCGATGGACGCCGCGAGACAGATCGCGGAGCACGAGCAGGGACCACCGGTCACCCACAACATCCAGCGCGGCGGCGATCGGGCAGCCGCGCCCCCCGCCGATCTCGATGGATTTGCTTTTCAGACTCACCCCTCCTACGTTAACAGACCCCTAGGTTTGATTCTCGCACCTACACCGTGCGGCACGACCGATGCCGAGGCACTCGTCCGCCGCTTCTACGAGCCGTTGAGCACCGGCGACACGGACCTCGTGGACACGGTGCTGGGGACGGATTGGGAAGCCGATCCGGCCCTGCACGCCGGCCCTGGCCACGACGGGTGGAAAGCGACCGTCGCGTACCTGCGCAGCGTCCTCGGGGACCTGACTTTCACCATCGAGGACGTCGTCGTCGCCGGTGACCGGGTCGCGGTGCGATCCGTCACGCGCGGCACTCACAAGGGTGAGTTGCTGGGCGTTCCGGCCACCGGACGCCAGATCGAGATCTGGGCGTCCGACTACCACCAGGTTGAGGGCGGTCGCATCGTCCGAAGCTGGCACCTGGAGGACTACTACGGCGTTCTCCAGCAACTGAACGCCGAAACCGGCGCCTGAAAGTGTCCGCCCGCGGCAGGATGTGGACGGCGGGGCCGTGGGGCGGGACGCAGGGACTGGTCCGGTGGGTCGGTCCGGTGGGTCCGGTCCGGTGGGTCCGAGGGCGCGGTAATGCGGGAGCGCCCGCTGCGCACGGACGTTCCGGTGAAGGTGCTCCTGGCTCCCCCGACCACCGCCTGCTCCCCAGTATCCGGGGCGTCGCAGGTCCGACAGGGGTACTGAGTCAAGCTGGCGGTGGTCAGGACCGCGACGGCATCACGGCTGCCCGGACAGAAGGCCGACCTTGCTGTCTCGGGCAATCACGGAGGACAGTCACCGGGCCGCACTGTCTCCGCGGCCGCCGCGGTTCCACGGTCCTGCTGTCAGGCCCAGGGGTCGAAGGGGATGCCAGACGGCTTGGAGGCATTCAGGAGGTTCCGGAAGCGGTCGTCCTTGTCCGTGGTCTTGATCGTGGCCGACCCGAAGTCCGCGTTCATCAGGCGGTCCCGCAGAGCGGTGCTGGGCCACCCGTTCCAGTCCACGATGGAGGGCTGGCGCCAGTTGTGGTAGTGGTTCTCCGGCGGCTCGTCGTTGCTGTTGGCGAGCCGGAAGAAGTGGGTGCCCAGACCGTCCTTGTGGTAGACGACCTTGGGGTGGGAACCGTCGAAGCGCACCTGCGAACGCGGATAGGTCACCTGGCTGGAATGCTGGGTGGTCGTGACGAACTCCACCTGGTTGGACGCCTGGTTGATCCATGAGATCACGTGCTCGAAGTCGTGGCGGTGACCACCGAGTCCACTGCCGGGAAGGGCCTGGTCCTTCTCGAAGTAGCTGGCGTATACGACCGCGCACCATCCGTTGTTGCACTTCGAGCGGGCGTAGGTCTGGGTCCGGTCCAGGTCGGACTGATCACGGCAGCTGCCGTTGACCGCGCCCGAGGTGTTCAGACCGGGATTGAGCGCTCCGTCGGGCGCGATGGCGGCAACGGGGTAGCAGCCGTCGCCGTCGTAGTCGTACGCGGGCGAGAACGACGCCTCGTAACCCCCGGCGTTCTGGGGCAGGTTCGGCAGATTGTCCGCGTGAGCCACTGACGTCGGCAACACCACACTCAGGACCGTGGCGCCGACCAGCGCCCCGAGCCAAGACCGCTTCCGCTTGAAATACGCCAGAGCCGCCGTACCTGCTGCGGGCGTTGACATTTTGTCCATGTCCGTCCTCTCGGATGACTCAGCGAGCGGCCGGCGCGGTGCCGACGCGGCCGAGTGATGGCTACCGAGAGCATCCCCTACGGGAGTGTCCATGACAGGTTCTTCTGAAGACCACTCCGGTGAACCGCTCCTGAACAAGATCGATCCCTCCCGCGGCAGCCCCAATCCTCATGCCGTCCAGGTACGGCCGTGCGTAACCAACTGCGTTACGCCATAGGGCAGGCCTGATCCCCGCGCCCGCGGGCATGCCCTTGCCCTTGCCCGCGGCGTCGTCTCGTGGCGTTGGAAGGCGGGGCGAGACGGATCAACTCGGTGGACGCCCAATCAGGTCAGGTGCCACGCTCCACTGCGTGACCGCGATTCGAACCCTGGCCGAGTTCGGCTCCACAGCGGCCATCGGTCCGCTCCACTGCGGCGCGACCATCAACGACATCGCGGCGGCGCTCGGGCCGCCGTGGGACATCGGCCGGGTGAGCAAGCGGCGGCGCTGGCCCCATCTGTTCTCCTACGGAGACGCCGAGTTCTGCGTGTGTCGCTGCCGCCGCGTCACGCTGATCAGCGTGCAGACCTGGCGAGACGCCATCGAGCTTCCCGTCCCGGGGACAGGGAGACTCGCCACGTTCGCGGGGCCCCTCACTCACACGCGGGTCATGGCCGAGCTCAGCGCGATCAATTGCCCCTTCACTTCCTTGACGCTCCGCCAACCACCCGGACAGGACCTAGCCCTACAGGTCGATTCGACGGGGGTCACGTTCACCTTCCGGGCCGAGGCCGGCTCCGAGCCGCTCCTCGACAGCGCCGGCCACTGGATCAGCACCCACGAGTGCGCACCGCCGGAAGCCGATGCCCCGGACGACGGCTTCGGCGCGTGATCGCACCCGTCCGACCGTCCCAATGAACAACCGGACAAGTCCTTGTTGGGGGGGCGGCGTCGCGGAAGGCTGGACGTCGGTGTCGGCCTCTCATCCGCGATTCGGATGAGAGGCCGACGCCGCGTTCACGACTATGGCTTGGTCCAGGCGGCGTTGGAGGCCGAGAGCCGATGGGTGGTCACCGAGGCCACCACGAGCAGCACCAGCCCGAGGCACAGGGCGAGGGTGAGTTCGGCGTGGAGCACGAGTTCGGCACTGGCAAGGGCTCCGAGGAACATGGCCAGGACGGACAGGATCCGCCGGCCGGGCCGGGGCGCTGACCCGCCGGCAGGGGTGGAGTCCGCGGCCAGTCCCGTCAAGGTGAAGGTGAGGACGGTCGTGGTCAGGTCGGGAACGCCGAGGCGCCGGGTGACCGCGTTCTGCAGTCCCATGGCGAGGGCGAGGAGCACGATCGTGGTGTACTGAACCACGGTGGTCACTCTGCCGTGAGTGACCGCGGTCATGACGACAGCCACGGCGAAGAGCACGGCCTGCAGTGCCGTGGCCATGGTCAGCAGCCGCCCGCGGTGTGCGGCGAACCGGGTAACGATCCGTCCTCCCGCCAGCGCGCCGACGAGGAACGCGGCCATCGCGACGACGGAGGCGACCACGGAGTGGCCCTTGGATCCCGCCAGGGCGAACGCGAGGAAGACCACGTTGCCGGTCATATTCGCGACGAAGACGTGCCCCAGCGCCAGATAGCTCACCGCGTCGACGAGACCGGTCACCGCGGTCAGCGTCAGCATGAGGGGCGGCAGCGGCCCGTGCCGATCTCCCCTGGGCGGGACGAGCGTGCGGACCGCGTCAGTCAGCAGCTTGCGCATGGGGAGTCCTTCTGCCGGAAGCGGATGAGCGGTGCAGTGCAGTGTCACTCGGTGGTGCAGCACCACTCGGGTGAGCAGCCCGCTGGCCGGGCCGATCACGAGGGGCCGTGCGGGAGACCCACAGCGGCCGGGGGCAGCCCAAGGACGTGATCGGCCGATCAGTGGCCGGCGCGGACATTTCCGATCACCTGATCAAGCCATAAAAAGGCATGCTCCAGTACTTCACGAGTGATCCGACCCACGTCGAACGCGGACACCAACACCGACACCAATCCCCCGAAATCGGATAGAAAGGCATCGCGCATGGCAGACTCGACCGGCAACGGTGCTCCGGCAAAGGTGAGTTGGTGTGATGAGAGCCCTTGTCCTACCGGAGCCCTGTCGCTCCGACACGCTGCCCTTCACCCCGCCCCGCGCCCCGAACTTCGATCTTGAAGTGACCATGAGCCGCTGACCAGAAGGAGCATCCATATGTCCACGGTGGACGAGACCGTAGAGCAACTCCTCGCTCCCATGACCAGGAAGCGGCTGTTCGTGGCGATCAACCGCAAGACCGCCCAAGACGCCGACATCACGCCCTACGTCGCGGACCACCTCCGATATATGGTCGAACTGGAAAGGCGCGGGCTCCTCTGGGCATCAGGTCCGTTCGTCGAACCAGGTGTGCAGGTCGGCGACGGACTCACCATCCTCAACACCAATAGTCTCGACGAGGCCCGCGAACTACTCACAGATGAACCGCTGTGTCAGCGAGGACTGCGCTCCTTCGACGGCCCGTTTCCTTGGGAGCTGCGCGAGGGACACATCCCGATCGCGCTCGACGCCTCCAGCTCCTCTTTCCGCTTGCGTTGATTGATTGTGTCCTGGCCGAGAACTGTGGGTCACCTATGGCATCTCATGCGGTGGGCTCGCCCGCCACAGCACACGCCGCGTGGCCAGGCCCCCGAGTACGCCGGCCGCACAGCCGACGATCCCGGCGGACGCGGGCCAGTTGATGCCGGCCAGTTCGTCGAGTGACCAGGCGCCCGGCCCGGTGAGCCCGATGGCGGCCATGGACAGGACCAGGACCAGCGGATACTCGTATCCGTCATTCTGTACCCACAGCCCGTGCGGGATCTTCACTGTGACCGCGACGGTCATGACGCCGGCCACGGCCGCCACCGCGAGCGGTGTCAGAAGACCGGCCGCGAGCAGCAGGCCCCCGCCCGCCTGACTGCCACCGGCCGCCACCGCGGTGAGTCGGCCGCCGCGGAACCCGTCGCGCCGGAACTCCTCAGCACCAGCTGCCAGACCCTCTCCGCCCAGCCAGTGTGTCGTCTTCTGCAAGCCGTGGGCGGCGACCAGTCCTCCGATGACAACGCGGAGAGTGAACAGGCCGGCGCTGGTACAGCCGGCGCCCCGGCCGACAGTGTCACCTGCCGCGCGCAGGGAACGTTGTCTGCTGGTGAGACGTGGATACCGATACCGCATGGTCACTTCTTCTCTCGCGCCGCAGCATGACCGGCACCTCGATGTGTCCCGCTGCCCATGCCGATGCCAACCGGATCCGTGTGTTCCCGTCCGTGAGCTGCCCTGCTCTTCGAGCTGCCCCGTCTTCGAGCTGCCCCGTCTTCGAGCTGCCCTGTCTTCGGTGGTCAGAGCCGACATTCGCAGGAGAAGCGGAAGGTCGCGGGCGTCGGACAGGCCCGCCCGAGTGGTCTGACTTGACGCCTTCAGTACAACTCCCTCCAGTCCGGTGCGCAAGCTGTGCAATCCCCACCTGGTCCGCGCCACCTCGCCGTCGCGCACGACGGTCTCGGACGCACCGGGCGATCCGGAAGGGCGCGTCCGATCGGGCGACTGGGCCGCAGTCGCCCGAGCTCGGGCGGGTGCGCGGCGACTGCTCAGGAGCTGCGGCTCGCGGACGGCGCCCGACGACGGCAGCCGTGGCTAAGGAGGGGGAGGCAGGGGGCAACGTGCCACAACGGGCGGCTCGGCGAACGCCATACGCCGAGTGGCGGCGGAGAGGGACCTTCGTAGGCTTTTCACTGTCACGTAACGGGCAAAGTCGGCAACCTCGTTCGGGCAAAGCCGACGGTGGCGTTGACACTCTCCTCGCCCTCCGGGAACCTCCACTCCAAGGGGAACTGATGGCCTTTACAGTCGCGGATGCCATGGTCTCTACGCTCAAGGCCTCAGGTGTGCGGCGGATCTACGGCTTGCCGGGAGACTCCCTCAACGGGTTCACCGACGCCCTGCGCCGCGACGGCGACATCGCCTGGAAGCACGTGAGGCACGAGGAGGCCGCCGCGTTCGCGGCCGCCGCCGAGGCGGGCGTCACCGGCAAGCTCGCAGTCGCGGCCAGCAGCTGCGGCCCTGGAAACCTGCACCTCATCAACGGCATGTTCGACGCACAGCGCAGCCGGGTACCGGTGCTCGTCATCGCCGCGCATATCCCGCGCGTGGAGATCGGTGGGGGCTACTTCCAGGAGACACACCCGCAGGAGCTGTTCCGCGAGTGCAGTGTGTACTGCGAGATGGCGAGCGTCCCCGAGCAAGTGCCACGGCTGATGGAAATGGCCATGCGCACTGCCCTGGAGCGCGATGGCGTCGGGGTGGTGGTCATCCCCGGCGAGCTGTTCCTCGACCGTGCTGCCTCCTCGCCGAGACCGCGCCCGGTGTTCAAGTCGGCCTCACTCATTCGCCCGGACGACCGTTCGCTCGCGCAGGCGGCTCACATCCTCAACACCGCCGAAAGAGTGACCATCCTGGGCGGGGCGGGCTGCGCGGGCGCCCACGACGAGGCGGTCGCCCTGGCCGAGGCGCTGAAGGCACCGATGGTCCATTCACTGCGCGGCAAGGACTTCCTCGAGTACGACAACCCCTACGACGTCGGCCTGACCGGGTTGATCGGCTACAGCTCCGGCTACCGGGCGATGGAGCACTGCGACGCGCTGCTGATGCTCGGCACCGACTTCCCCTACCGGTCGTTCTACCCGGAGAACGTCCCCGTCGTGCAGGTCGACGTACGCGGTGAGCAGATCGGCCGCCGCACACCGGTGGACGTCCCTCTGGTGGGGACCGTCAAAGACACCGCACAGGCGCTGCTGCCTCTGCTGGAGCGTCGGACGGACGACGGCTTCGCGGAGAAGGTGACCGGTCACTACCGGCGGGTGCGGGCCCACCTGGACCAGCTGGCCGAGGCAAAGCCGACCGACTCCCCCATGCATCCGCAGTATGTCGCCGCCGCGATCAACCGGCTGGCGGCGCGAGACGCGGTCTTCACCGCCGACGTGGGGACTCCGACGGTGTGGGCGGCCCGCTACCTGCGTATGAACGGCGAGCGGCGGCTCATCGGCTCTTTCAACCACGGCTCGATGGCCAACGCGTTGCCGCACGCGATCGGCGTCCAGGCCAGTCACCCGGGCCGCCAGGTGGTAGCCCTGTCCGGTGACGGCGGGCTGGCCATGCTGCTCGGCGAGCTGATCACACTGCGCCAGCTGGATCTCCCGGTGAAGATCGTCGTCTTCGACAACTCGGCGCTGTCCTTCGTCGAGCTGGAGATGACAGCGGCGGGCATCACCACCTACGGCACAGATCTGCAGAACCCTGACTTCAGCGCCCAGGCCCGTGCCGCCGGCCTGTTCGCGGCGCGCGTCGATCGCGCCGACGAACTGGAGGAGGTCCTGCGCGCGGCCTTCACCCACGACGGACCGGCGCTGATCGATGCACGCACCGAACGACACGAGCTGTCGCTGCCGCCGAAAATCACCCTCGAACAACTCAAGGGCTTCACCCTGTTCGCCACCCGGACCGTTCTCTCCGGCCGAGGAGACGAGATCCTCGAACTCGCCAAGACCAACTTGCGCCAACTCAGCGTCGAATAGGCCTGAGGAATCCGTACGCCCCCGGTATCAGCCCGTCTTCGCGAGCAGCTCGGCGAGATAGTCGCACCAGACCTCGGCGACATGGAGCGTCTGGTGCCCTCGCGATTTCGGGCCGGCCGGAAGCGTCACACCCTGTCCATGACTGACGCTGGTCATGGCCTGTTCGAGACCTCCGAGTTCAACGGGATTGAGCTCGTCGTCCTCGAAGTTGACTGCCAGGAGTGGTGCTTGTATGGCATGAAGTTCAGGCGCCGGGTCGTAGTCGCGGGACGCATCGAACTCCCAGATGACGTCGTTGGCGTCTTCGCCGTCCAACGCCTGCGCCTCAGTTCGACCGATCTGTGCGTCGGCGGCATCGATGGAGCGCAGATCCGACGCTATCTGTCGCGAACTTCCGGTCATGAGCTGGAACAGGGCCATCGCGTGACCGAGGCCGGCGGGCTGCTCGTCGTAATGGCCATCGGAGTATCCGGGATCGGACTCGATAAGATGGATGAGCATCCTTCGCCACAGCAGGTTCCGTCCGGTGATGCGCTCGGGAAGGCTGGCGACCGTCATCAGTGCCTGCGCCATGGCGGGATACCGCTCACCCCACATCCATGTCTGCATCCCACCCATCGAGGTACCGAGCAGCAGCCGCAGTCGCTCGACGCCCAGCCCCTCCACCAGCAAACGGTATTGCCCCTCGACGATGTCGCCATAGCCATAGCGCGGGAAGTCCGGTCCCAGTCCGCCGCTGGGCCGGCTTGAGCTCCCGTGGCCGATGGCGTCCGGCATTATCACGAAGAACCTGCCCATATCGAGGGGCTGGTGGCTTCGGAACAGAAAGTCGCCGATCGACGGTTGCAGGAACTGTTGGCCGGAACCGGTCGTGCCGTGCAGAAGCATCACAGCGTTGTCGGCATCCGCGGTCAAGGACCCGAGTGTGTGATACGCCATGGTCACATCGAGCCGGTGTCCGTCATCGAATCGGAAGCCGTTGATCGTGTGCGAGCCCGACTCGGCTTCTCTTTTCCAGTCAGTCATGGCAGAACCTCTAGAAGAACGAGAGGGTCTCGACGCCGACGCCTGCCTGCACGGTACGCAGGACCTCACCGCGTTCGAGATTGCACACGGCCAGTGAGCCCTCGTTGTGATTCGCGATGAGCACCGTTTCCCCGTCCTCGTGGAAGGCCATATCCATGGGGCCCTGACCGAGATGCAGAAGAGACTGTGACTTGAGACCTTCGGAGAAGACCGTAGCCACCGGCGTCTCGAAGTTCGTGACCACGAGGTACCTGCCGTCGGGGCTGTAGCACGCGATCTGGGCGGCCTTTTCATGCCCGTCGAGTCCGATCGTCGAACGGATCTCGTCCGAGGCCGTGTCGACAACGAAGATCTGGGGCTGCTGCGCATCGACGAGGACAACCGTCTCCCCGTCGGGTGACATGCCGATTCCCGTGAGGCCGTTCGGTGTGGGAATCTTCTTGACCACACGCCTCTTGGCGAGATCTACGACCGAGGCGAAGGTGTCCTCCTCGTTCTCGGTGTAGAGCTTGCTGTCGTCCGGCAGCACCTCGATACGGTGCGCCTTGTTGGAGCCCACTTCGGTCACATTCTCGATCGAGCCGTTCTCGGGGTCCAACTCGAGCATCACGCCGCTGTTCTCGCACACGCAGTACAGCTTGCCGTCCGCGCCCCAGCGCAGGCCGTGCGGGGCCAGATACGGATCTATGCTGAAGTCGCCGGCATGCCGCCGTTCCTCCAGGTCGAACCGTGCGATCAGGTGGCCGGGATGGGCATTACCCCCGTGTATACCGTCACCGTAGATGGGGACATACGCGAAGCGGTGATCGGGCGAGATGAGAAGCTCGTGCACCCTCGGCGCGAAGCCTTCGAGCGTCAACTCCGTTTCGTACGTCACCGGGTCAAGGAACAGGACACGATTCCCAACCTTGTCGACCGCGATAAGGCCACTGCTGCCTGTCACAAAGTTAGCGTCCGTCGCCATCACTTCATCCTTCCGATTGCATGGAGAGATTTGCGCAGAACCAGAAGCCTCTAGGCCGGCGGCCCCTCGTCGGGGTCGACGTCGATGCCGAACTTCCTCCCGACCACCATCAGCCGGTTCAGGTCTCCGTCCGGGTCGCCGCCCGGACCGGGGAGCGGACGGCACGCGCAGCGGTAGTACTCCTCGATCCCGCCGGGCACCGTCAGGTTGAACAGTCTGACGATGTGATCGGTGTGGTTCCGCACTCGGTGGTGTATTCCCCAGGGCACGAGCAACAGTGTTCCGGCGGAGGCTTCGTACGCGTCTCCGTCAACCAGTGCGGTGGCGGTTCCTTCCATGACGTAGAAGGCTTCCTCATAGCGGGCATGACGGTGAGCCGGCATGCCGCCGCCCGGTTCGAGCGTGATCTCGACGGCTGTGTAGCCGGCCGCGGTCGCGAGACCCGCCGCCTTGATGTTGTATGTCGCTCCGGCGGCGTACCAGCGCTCGCCTTCATCCGCGAGCTGCAGGGTAGGCCCTCGTCCCGCACCGCTCTGAAGAAGTCCCGCGGACGGATCGGAGCCGCTTTCCAAGTAGGTGACACCGTAGCGCGGGCTCCGTGCGTTGATCTCCTGGATCGGCAGCGTTCCATGTTCGCTCGGAGGCTCGCCGCCCGGCGCACCCATCTCCAGGAAGAAGCCCTCGTTACCGCCTGGCGTGGTAAATGTGAGGAGCTCCGCGCGGTCGTCTCCGACATTGCGCCATTCATGAGGGACACCGCGCGGCGCCGCGAAGAACGCGCCGTCGCCAACCGTGGTGTGCAGTCCCCCCGCCTTCAACTCGAGTTTCCCCCGGAGCAGGAAGAAGCCCTCCTCCTCACGTGAGTGGACGTGTCTGGGGGGACCGGTGCCGGCCGGTGGATAGTCGACCCAGAACGCGTATTCGCCCCCGGTGTCCTCGCTGACGGCGCCAAAGGTGATCCGGTCGTCACCCATCCACCAGATCGAGATGCCCTCGCCCGGCCTCACCAGCTTGCCGCGCCGGAGCAGTGGCTCATCTTGCTGGATGCTGCTGTTCGGATTCTGAGGTGTTCTGGCGATGGCCATTGCGCAGCCTTCCATCCGAGGTCTGGGCTCCCTCTGTCGTGAGTGTCCGACCGAGTGGGCCATTCCCCACAAACGCACCACAAACTCAAGTCTCGCCTGCCACAGTCCTTTGTCAAACCGTGCGAATCAACGGCGGACGGCAGTCGTGGTCTGGGTTGATTCGGTGAGGGTGCCGTCACGGAGAGCCTCCTGCGGCGATTCAGGGACAGATCACCACTCGGCCTCGAATCCCCTTCTCGACCGCGAAATAGGCGGCCATGCCGTTATCCAGGCTGTACCGGTCCTTGATGGGGAGGGGACGGAATTGTCCGGACTCGAAGTACGGCGTGAGCGAATCGAGTCGTGCGCCGGATTCTGTGACGTCAAGGCTGAGACTGTTGCAGCCCAGAATCCGGGTGTCGTTGTGGTAGAGGTCGACAAGGTCGATCTCTGCTGTCCGTGTGCCGACCGCGCTTATCACCACGAGCCGGCCGCCATGAGTGAGCGAGGCCAGGGCTGCCTGTGTCGTGACGCCACCGACCGCGTCGTAGACCACGTCCGCCCCCTTGCCGGCGGTGACCCGTCTGACTTGGGACCCGATGTCCTGCGGGCCGCCGTCGAACGCGATGAACTCCTCGATGATCGAAGCGGCCGGGGTGCCGTCGGCAGGCTGTGTCCGGTCCACGCCGATCACGTGGGCGCCAAGGGCCCGTGCGATCTGGGCGACAGCGCCGCCCACACCGCCCGAAACGCCGAACACGGCGATGTTCTCGCCCATGGTCAGCTGTGCGACTTCGACCGCGCCGAGCCAGCCGACGACGAAGTTGACTCCTACGGTCGAGGCCTCCTCGAAGCTCAGCCGCTCAGGCTTGCGCGCCAGCGCCGCTGCGGGAGTGGCAAGCAGCTCCGCGTGCGAACCGTCGCGTGAGAGGCCGATGTCTCCGCCGGTACCCCAGACCTCCGCGCCGATCCAGTCATGCGGTCCATCCACGACAACCCCGGAAAAGTCGCGGCCGGGGATACGGGGAAGGGTCGTTTCCTCCATGTGGCCGGCGACGTTCTTCAGATCCGAGGGATTCACCGAGGCGGCCTTGACGGCTATGACAGCGTTACCGTGCCGCGCCACGGGGTCGGGCAGGTTGTCCAGGTGCAGGACATGGGGATCGCCGAAGCGGTCGAATCGCAAGGCACGCATGACGGGGCCGCCTTTTCCGAGCTTGAGGGTGGGTGTCCACCAAGGTTCTCGTTACCGTTACCGTTCCTTCCCTTCTGCCGCTCCGGGCTCGATCCGGCTTCTCTCTTCACTGTCACAGACCGTGAAAGACCTGTCCAAGTCTTCCGGCGTGGAGCAGGGCGCGGACGCCGATGGGTGGGGGTGCCCCTATCGGCTGGACCGCGGTGTCCGGATGGTCCGGGCTGCCGCGAGGGTCGCCTGTTGTGCTGCTTCGACGAGGCTGGTCCCATGGGCGAGGTGAGCCGCCGTGACACCGGCGAACACATCACCGGCTCCCGTGGTGTCGACCGGTGTCAGTCTTGACGCGGGAAGGTGCGTGGTCCGCCCTTGCTCCACGACGAGAGAGCCGTCGGAACCGAGTGTGATGATGACGGAAACACACCGCTCCGCAAGGAGGTTCGCGGATTCCTCCGGTGTCTCGGCGAAGGTCAGGTGGTGTGCTTCGGTGAGGTTGACGATGAGGGGATCCGCGGCGGCGAGGACATGTTCGGGCAGGGCGGCGCTGGGGCTGGCGTTGAGCATCAGCCGTGCGCCATGAGTGACCGACCACCGTGCCGCGGCCTCGGTGGTCGCCTGCGGGATCTCCAGCTGGGTGAGCACGAGTTGGGGTGCGAGGACGTCGAGTGCGCGCGTGGCGTCGGCGGGCAGCAACAGGCGGTTCGCCTCGGGGAGCACGGTGATGCTGTTCTCACCGTCGGGCGTCACCGTGATGAGGGCGTGACCGCTGGGTCCTTCGAGGGCAAGGAACTGGGAGACGTCGACCCCTCGCCGTATCAGCTCGGCCTCCAGCGCCCGGCCGGCGTCGTCGGATCCGCGACGGCCGACGAACGCCGTCGTGGTGACGGTTGCCGCCGCGGCCGCCTGATTGAGGCCCTTTCCGCCCGGGTGCTGGAGATAGGCGGTGCCCAGGACGGTCTCGCCCGGGGCAGGACGACGAGGGGTATGGGCGACGAGGTCGAGATTCGCGGATCCGACCACGGCTACGCGGGTCAATTCTTACTCCCGGTGGTGGCGACTGATGCGACGAAGTAGCGCTGCAGACCGAGCAGGATCACGGCGGGAATGACTGCCAGCACGGCTGTCTCGGCGAAGACGCGGCCGTAGTCGCTGCTGAACGCGTTGAAGGTCTTGGCGATGGCGACGGGTGCGAGGTCCTTGCCGTCACTGGTGGTGACAAGGATGGGCCACAGATAGGCCTGCCACTGAAAGAGAAAGAGGATCAGACCGGTACCGATGAGCGCCGGGCGGGTCAGCGGAAGGTAGATCCTGAGGAAGATACGGGGCCACCCGGCACCGTCCACACGTGCGGCTTCGGCCAGTTCCGACGGGATGCCCAGGAAGAACTGACGGAGTGTGAAGATCGCCAGTCCGTTTCCGAGTCCAGGCAGCACCAGGGCGGGAAGGCTGTTGGTGAGGTCCCAGTCGCTGAACGTGTGTGCCAAGGGGATGGCGATGGCCTCGAAGGGCACGAGGAAGCTCAGCACGACCATACCGAAGACGAACTTACGGCCGGGGAAGTCGACCACCGCCAGTGCGAAGGCCGCCATCGCGGAAATCACGATGCCGAGGACAACGGTCAGGGCGGCGACGATCACACTGTTGGAGAGGTTGCGCAGAAAGCCGTTGTCGATCGCTGAGTGGATGTTCCCGAGGGTCCAGTGCTCGGGCCACAGCATGTGCCAGTTCAAGGAGGAACTGCTGGCGAAGGTTTCGGTGGCGCTGCGGAACGTGCTGGCGATGAGCCAGAGCACGGGCAGAAGGAAGGCGATGCCTACGACGACGGCGATGGCGGCCAGCACGACACGGCCGGTGCGGCTGGGTGCCGAGGCTGTGGACGGGCCGGGGTCCGGGAGTGAGGTGCGGGTCATGATCAGCTCTCCTCGGCGCTGCGCAGCAGCCGGAACTGGACCGCGACGATGACGATCATCAGGGCGAGCAGCACAAGGAGTTCCGCCGCGGCGGTGTGCGGATCGGCGAGCTCGAAGCTGTTGTGGAAGATGTCGTACATGAGGAAGTTCGACTTTCCCTGCGGCCCCCCGTCGGTGAGGATCTGCATGGGCGCGAACAGGACGAAGTTCGAGACGGTGTCGGCGACCAGGACGAACAGCAGCGGCCGGCGGAGCAGGGGAAGCGTCACCGACCAGAAGCGGCGCAGCGGCCCCGCTCCGTCGATCGCGGCGGCTTCGTAGTACACGGCCGGGATGTCGTTGAGACCCGCGATGAGGAAGATCATCCAGTAACCGACGCCGATCCAGCTGGCGATGAGGATAAGGCTCGCGACGACCTGTCCCTGCCCGGTGAGGAAGGGCTGTTGGTGGATGCCGACCCCGGCGAGCGCCGCGTTGACGGGGCCGTCCGGGCGCAGCGCGATCCCCCATACCACCGCAGAACCGGTCATCGGGACCGCGGCGGGCAGAAAGATCAGTGTGCGCCAGACGCCGGTGGCCGGCAGGTTCTGGGTGAGCAGCACCGCGAGGGCGAGCGCCACCGCGATCTGCAGTGGGTTGACGATGACGTTGAAGATCAGGGTTTGCCGGACGGAGGACCAGAAGGCGTCGGAGGAGAAGAGCGCCGTGAAGGTGTCCAGGCCCACGAAGCGTGGCGGCAGAGTGCTGCCGGGGAGGCTCGTGTGGGTGGCGTCGTTGACGGCCTGGATGACCGGGACGAGCCGCAGCACGATGATGAGCGCGAGAGCGGGCGTCAGGAAGATGGCCGCCGCGCTGAGGTTGCCCACGAGCCTGCGCCGGTGAAGGCTGCTCTTGCGCTGTGGCGGCGGAGCTGTCTCTCCGGCTTCCGGAGGGTGCGTTGTGAGTGTCATTGCGGGTGTCCCTCCCGCCGGCCGGGGTCTGTCGGCTCACCCCGGCCGGTCGGTTCGCGTGGGCTAGCGGTACTTGGCCCACGCCTGGTTGATCGTGCTGGTGGCGGAGGACAGCGCACTGGCCGGGGAGGCGCCGTTACTGATGTCGTCGAAGGTCTTGGACAGTGTGTCCTCGAACTCGACGTAGCCGGCGGTCCTGGCCCGCAGTGTGGCTGTGTTGGCCAATTCGTACTTGGTCAGTTCGACGGCGCCGTCCATGCGGGGGTCCTTGAACACCTTCTGGTCGTAGAAGGTCGCTGTGCCGGCTGTGCTGGAGGGCGGCACGGCGAGGCTGGACATGTGCTGGGCGAATCCACCGTTGTCGAGTGCCATGTACTTCATGAAGATCTCGGAGGCGACCGCGTGCTTGCTCGCGGGATTCAGTCCGAGGGACCACCCGCCGGTGGGGGTGACGGCCTTGCCGCCCTCGAAGTACGGGTAGGCGGTGACGCCGAAGTCCAGCTTGGCGTCGGCGGTGAACTGGGTCGCCCACCACGGACCGCCCGGGAAGAAGGCCACCTGGCCGGAGGCGAAGAGGTCGGGAGTCTGTGCCACCGGTACCCCGCGAGGGGAGATCTTGTCCTTGTACAGGGAGCCGTACCAGGTCATCGCCCTTTCCCAGCCCGCGTTCTCCAGTGTGGGCGTGAGGTTTCCGGTACCACCGGCGCCCGAGCCGCCGCCGAGGCTCTCGGCGAGGGGCTGCAACTGGTAGTAACGGTTGACCTGATCGAACAGCAGGCCCCACTTGGCACCCGCTTGTTGGGTCTTCTTGGCTTCGTCGGTGACCGTTTCCCAGGTCAGACGGTCGGCGGGCTTCGCGGAGGGGAAGGGAACACCGGCCTTCTTGAGCAGCGCCTTGTTGTAGTAGAGAAGCTGGCTCGACGTCTGGAAGGGCATCGCGACGAGCTTTCCGTCGCTGGTCGCGGCGTCGAGTGACGTCTTGTCGACCTTGCCCGCCATGTCCGGGAACGCCTTGGACAGATCGGTGAGCCAGCCCCGTGCCTGGTAGGCGTCGGTACGGGGCATGTCGACATCGAAGAGGTCGAGGGTCGAGTCCCGGCGGCTCAGACGTGTGCTGAGCACGCTGTTGAACTGGTCGAACGGAACCGCCTGGTAGTCGACGGTGATGTTCGGGTGTTCCTTGTGGAAGGCCGCGAGTACGGGCTTGATGTCATCGGCCGAGTACGCGGCACCGGCGTAGGTGATGGTGACCGGCGTGTCCGGGTCCTTGAGGCCGTCGGCGGTGGTGAGACCCTCGGGCTGCTGCTGTGCGCCGCCGGACGCGTCGGACCCGGATCCGCAGCCGGTGACCAGCAGGGCCGCGGCGATCGCGCCGACGACGAGTCGTGTTCCGGCCCGTGCGGGGCGGGGAAGGGTGGGAAGCTTCATGACGGTCCTCTCTGACGGTCATGGGGATTGCGGTCGATCGCCGGCGGGAGTACCGGTCAGGCGATCGAGGAAGAGATGGCCGAAGCCAGGCACGTCGGTGTCGACGGCGACCGAGGCGTTGGGGGGACCGGGTGGTGGGGCGAGGGCGAGTCCGCGGTCGGCCACGACCAGGCCCCGGGCCAGTTCGCTGGTGGTGTCGGTGGCGACATGGGCCTCGGCCCACGTACACAGGGACGGGTCGAGGACGGCCGCCACCACGAGGGGGTCGTGCAGGAAGCACGCGTCCCGGTGTTCCTCGCGCAGCGGGAAGGCCCTGGCCAGGAAATCGATCCAGGCCAGCGCGCACTCCCCGGCCCAGCGGCCGAAGGAGTCACCGCGGGACAGAGCAGCGGCGTCGTCGCGGGTGAGCCGCACTCGGGAGGTCTGGTCGATGCCCACCATGCGCAGCCGCGCGCCACTGGCGAGGACCATCGCGAGCGCTTCGGGATCGACGTAGGCGTTGAAGTCGCCGACGACTGTGATGTTCTGGGCGTACCCGGTGGCGGATCCCGCCATCATGACGATTTCCGCCACGTTCCGCGCGAATCCCGGGTCGAGACGCAGCGCCAGCGCGAGGTTGGTCATGGGGCCGATGGCGACCACCGTGATCTCGCCCGGATTCGCGGCTGCCAGTTCCACGAGATACGCGGCGGCTGTGAGGTCGCTGGTCGGTCCGAGCCGGTCGTCCGCCGCAGTGGGGACGGCGGGACGGTCACCGACGACATCGTCGAACAGTGCGCGCAGGGGAGCCATGTCGCGCAGCAGTGGCCGGTCGGCACCGCGCAGGACGGGGAGGTCCGGGTGCCCCAGTCGCCGGGTGAGACGCCTGGCGACGTCGACTCCCGTGTCGACGTCGACGTTGCCGTTGACGACGGTCAGTGCCTCGACGGTCAGTTCGGGCGAGCGCAGGGCCAGCGCGATGGCCAGGCCGTCGTCGATGTCGGATCCGGGTTCGCCCAGACCGGGGTCGGTGTCGATCACGATTCTGCGTGCGGCGGTCATGCGGGCACATCCTGTTCGAGGGCGATACGCACGGCTTCCGTCCGTGCGGCGAGTTCGGTGACGGTGATCCGGTCGAAGCCGCGTACCGCGCTGCGGACCACTCCCCCGGTCGGTTCCACCAGTCGGCCGGGTATGGCGTCCGGACCGTGCAAGGCGCCGAAGACACTGCCGACCGTGGCCGCCGTCGAGTCGGTGTCACGGCCGGCGCCGACGGCGAGGCCGACACTGCGGACGAAGTCCCCCTCGCCCCAGAGGAGGGCGGCGGCGATGATGGCGGCGTTGTTGACGGTGTGTACCCAGTTGTAGCCGCCCAGTTCGCTGTCGATCCAGTGCTGCGCCGTTTCTCCGCCGGCCCCTCGCTCGGCCATGCGCAGCAGTTCGGCCTGGCTTCTGTAGAGCCGCGAGCGCGGTGGGACGACGGAGAGCGCGCCCCGCAGGGCGTCGATCGGCTCGGTGGACACGAGCGCCTCGGCGACCAGTGCGGCCGACCACATCGCACCGTAGATCCCGTTGGCGGTGTGCGACAGAACCGCGTCGGTCAGCGCCATCCTCGCCGCGGTACGTGGCTTGCCCGGCTGAACGTAGCCGTAGACATCGGTCCGGATCAGCGCGCCGATCCACTCGCGGTACGGGTTGTCATGGGTGGCCGTGTGCGGCGGCCGCAGGCCCCGGACGAGGTTGCGGTACGCGGCCCGCTCGGCCGTGAACGTCTGGGTGAAGGGTATGCGGTCGAGCCACTCGTGGGCTATGTCCTCTGTCGTCAGGCCGCGCCCGTACGTCTCCAGCAGGTGCAGGCCGAGGATCGTCCAGTCCAGGTCGTCGTCCCGCGGGATGGCGTCGAAGCGGCCGGCCGCCGCGTACGGGGCCGATTCATGCAGGTGGCTGACCCCGGCGGGCAGTTCGTCCAGCAGAGGGATGAATCCGGTCTGTGGCCATTGGCCGACGGCCCGGAGGTAGACGGCGACCTCGTCCCGCGTCAGTCCCTCGACGGGCTTGCCCATCGTGTTGGCCACACACCGTCCCAGCCAGGCACCCGCGAGTCGGCGCGGAAGCTGTTCCGCGAGGACAGGCCGGGCGGGTGACGGCGGGGCGAGGGCCGCCCATATCTCCTCCGCGTCGGACGGTTCGTCGTAGTCCCAGCTGGTGGAGCGCCGCAGAGCGGCCAGTGCCTCCGCTATGGAGGCCAGTTCCGCGAGGTCGTCGACCGCGGCGGCCCGACGAGCCGCGTCCAGCAGTTCTCCGGCGGCGTAGCCCGATGACAGAAGCTGTTCGGCTTCGTCGGGGACGAGATCACGTGGGTCAAGTACGTCGTGCACGAGCTGTGAGCTCCTCAGGCAGATTCACGGTGAACGAGATGGTGCTGGACCAGGACGCGGCGCGGCGTTCCGGAGGGATCGTCTATGCGGGCGAGCAGCAGCTCTCCCGCCACCCGCCCGATCTCCTGGGCCGGGACCCGCACCGTGGTCAGGGAAGGACTGACAAGGCTGGCCGCGTCGATGTCGTCCACACCCAGGACGGCGACATCCGAGGGAACGGACAGACCGAGCGAACGGGCCGAATCGAGGGCGCCGATCGCCATGAGGTCGTTGGCGCAGAACACCGCCGTGGGCCGCCGCTCCAGGTCCATCAGCAAGTTCATCGCCTTGGCCCCGGACTCCCTCGTCCAGTCCCCCACCGCTTCGGCCGCCCGCAGGGGCCGCAGACCGTGATCGCGCAGAGCCTGCCGGTAGCCGTCGAGGCGTGCCGAACCGGGAGCGACGCGGATGGGTCCGGAGATGATGCCCATCGTTCGATGGCCTTGACCGTACAGGTGGGCGACCGCGTCGGCGGCGATCCTCTCGTCGTCGGAGGACACCACATCGGTCGATGTCCCGTGGCGGGGTGAGCCGACGGTCACCACACGGGCCCCCGAGGCGAGCAGAGGCTCCAGCATTCGGTCCGGTACGTCGACGGCGGCCACGACCACCCCGTCCACACGGCGCTGGACGGCCTCATTGAGGAAAGCCTCGATCGGTGGTGTGCCGGCTCCGACGTCCGCCAGCAGGACGACGTACTCGCGCTTGCCGACCGCTTGCTGAAGTCCACGTGCGAGAGCGGGATAGAACGGGTTGGTCAGGTCCTGGACGACCAGTGCGACGGTCTGGCTACGGCGACCGGACAGGCCGAGTGCGAAGAAGTTCTGCTGGAACCCCATCTCCTCGACCACACGCATCACCTTGCGGCGCGTAGCCTCGGAAACGGGCCGCCGTCCTGACAGCACATGCGAGACGGTCGTCTTGCTCACTCCGGCCCGCGCGGCAACATCTGAAATGGTCGCGGGCCCTTTCGACCCACCGACATCCAAACCGGTTTGCCTGGACGTCGCCGTAGGCGCATCACCCATCTCCTCCATCTGCGCTCCTCGCTTACAAACCGGTTTGCGTTCGAGAGCAACAGTCAGCCAAATCAAGCCATGAAGTCAAGAGGTTCGCTGTCTGGAATTCGACAGCCACGATGATTACCCTCCGCGAGGGAGCGAGCGCCGAGCACGGCGCCCGGTGTGTGCGCGGCGGGCCGAAGCAGCCGCGGCTCCCGTGCCAGCGTTCCGGGTACGGACGCGCAGGGGCCGTAGGGACGCGCAGGGGGCTTACGAGCCGTGTCGGGCGATCGGGCGCAGGCTCGCCAGGGCCTCGGCGTCGCGACTGCCGGGCTCGGCCGTGCCGACGAAGAGGGACTGGGTGGGGGCGTCCTGCACCTCGAAGGTCTGGTAGGTGAGGGTGAAGCGGCCTGCCACCGGGTGGTGGAACGTCTTGGTCTTGCTGCCGAGGCGCCCCACGTCGTGGGATCCCCACAGTGTCGCGAACTCCTCGCTGTCGCGCAGAAGTTCAGCGATGAGGGCGGTCGTTCCGGCGTCGTGTCGCTCGTGTCGCTCGTGTCCTGAGGCCAGCCGCAGGGCGGAGACGGCGTCGCGGGCCACGGCGGGCCAGTCGGCGAACAGTTCCCGGGCCGCGGGGTCGCGGAACAGCGAACGCACCATCGCACGCGGATCCGTCAAGGGCAAGAGCAGCGCGTCGGCAAGGGCGTTCGAGGCCAGCACGTCCATGCGTCGGTTGAGAACATAGGCGACCGCGGTGGGAAAGGCGTCCATCAGCCGCAGCAGACTCCCGGCGACCTTCTCCTCGTCCGGGGCAGGGTGATCGGGCCTCGGCACGAGCCCGGCCAGGCGGTAGGCGTGCCAGCAGGCATCGGAGTCCAGGCGCAGCGCCCGCGCGAGGGCGTCGACGACCTGGCCGGAGGGATGGCGTTCGCGGCCCTGTTCCAGGCGGGCGTAGTAGTCGGCGCTGACCCCGGCCAGAACGGCGACCTCCTCGCGCCGCAGTCCGCTGACACGGCGTCCCGCGGAAGCGGGAAACCCCACGTCGGCCGGGCTGACACGCGAGCGACGCACCTGTAGGAAGTCACCCAGTTCGTTGCCGCTCATGTCCCGAATCGTACGCCGCCGCTTCCTGGGAGTGCCGCACCCAGGAAGGCCCGTCCTGCCGCCGCGGCCGGATCGGGCACACCCTGAAAACCCAGGTTGGCACACACCACGCGGCCGACCCCGTATCCCGAAGGGCTACGCATGACTCTCCCCACCACCGCCGCCTCCAAGGTGGTGCTGATCACCGGGGCCAGCAGCGGCATCGGCGAAGCCACCGCCAGACGGCTGGCCGCCGCCGGGCACCTCGTCGTTCTCGGCGCCCGACGCGCCGAGCGCCTGGCCGCCCTCGCCAAGGAGATCGAAGCCGATGGCGGCAGCGCTCTGCCGCACACCCTGGACGTGACCGATCCGCTCAGCGTGCGCTCCTTCGTCGCGGCCGCCCACGACCGCTACGGCCGCGTCGACGTCCTGGTCAACAACGCCGGAGTGATGCCCCTGTCACGGCTGGACGCGCTGCGCACGGACGAGTGGGACCGCATGATCGACGTCAATCTGCGCGGAGTCCTGCACGGCATCGCCGCCGTCCTGCCGATCATGAGTGCCCAAGGCGCCGGACACATCGTGAACATCGCCTCCGTGTCAGGACTGCGGGTCGACCCGACCGCCGCCGTCTACAGCGCCACCAAGCACGCGGTCCGCGCGCTGTCGGAGGGCCTGCGCCAGGAGAGCAGGGAGCTGCGGGTCACCGTGATCAGCCCCGGCCTGACCCGAAGCGAGCTGATCGACACCATCGGCGACCAGGACACCAAGGACGCGGTCACGGGCCAGATGAGCATCGCGATTCCCGCCGCCGCGATCGGCGAGGCAGTCCACTACGCCATCACCCAGCCCTCCGACGTCGACGTGAACGAACTCGTCGTCCGCCCCACTGTCCAAGGGTGAGCCATACGGTTTGTCCAAGGGTGAGCCACACGGTTCGCGTCACAGGAAGCCGGCCGCGACGGTAGTCCCTCTCGGACCCGGCCTGGGGCCTGCCGGATTCCGGCTTCGGCCCCAGGCCTACGGCAACCCCCTCCATCGAAGGGGCGCGGCCGGTTCAGCGTCGGGCGGGACCGCTGTCGATCGGAATGCGGAAGAGCGTGTACGGCTTGCGCCGGAGATCGACGCCTTCGTGGTAGACCGCCTGACGGTTGAGCTGGTTGGCCATCACGTACAGGTAGTGGTCGTAGGCGACCGACAGGGTGTCCGGCCAGATCAGCCGGTCGTCGCGGACGAGGACGCGGTACTGCCCGTCGGTTTCGCGGCGGACGAGCGCGTTTCGCTCGATGTCACCCCCGTAGACACGCCCCGCGCTGTCCGTCTCCAGACCGTCGGACATGCCCTTCGTGCCGAGATTGCGGATGGTCGACGCGACCTGCGCGTCGGTCCGGCGGAAGTCGGTCAGCGCATCCGTGCTCACGGCGTACAGGGTGCGGCTGGAGAGCGGGCAGTAGTACAGCCACTTTCCGTCGGGGCTCAGCGCGATGCCGTCGGCCCCGACGTTGATGGGGCTGGTGGGCCCGTTCGCCGGCCGGTTGAGCAGGGGTTGTCCCTCGACCGTGGGCACGAAGTCGGGAACGGGGCGGGTGGAGGGGTCGTTGTTCAGCCGGCGCCGGGATTCACCGGTGGCGAGGTCCACGACGACGAGAGCGTTCGGACCGTCCGTAGACGCGTCCGTGAGGTACGCGGTGCCGGCCTTCCCCCGGGTGAGGTCGAAGCGCACGTCGTTGATGAAGCTGCGGGGCCCCGCCACCCCGGCGGGGAAGACGATGGTGCGGACCACCTTGTTCGTCCGCAGATCCACCGCGACCAGCTTCGGGCCCCCGACGGGGGCGTCCGCCCATTCGATACGTCCCGTGTCCAGGACCCACAGCCGGTCGGAGGCGTCGACCACGACGCTCTGGACGCCGAGGAAATGCCGGGCGGGGTCGCCGGTGTCGGCGACGTTGATCGCCTGGTCCGGGTAGGCGACAGGCTTCCCGTCGCGGATCTCGGCGACCGAGTAGGGGACCTTGTCCCCCCAGTGCGGAAAGTTCACGAAGATCCTGCCGGTACGGGAGACGGTCACCCCGGTCGGCATGGCGCCGTAGAACGAGGCGACGGGCTCCAGCCGCTCACCGGCCGCGCCGCCACCGAACGCCTTGGGGACGGCCCGGGGCGCGTCGGTCGCGTCGAGGGTGCAGCCGGACAGCAGCAGTGTCAGAGCCACGGGGGCCGCCGCCGAGACGAGGGCACGGCGTGCGACAAGGGTGCGACGTCGTAGAAGCATGTCTCCGCCCTTCGGTGAGAAGGCGATCAGGATGCTTGTTCCGCTACCGGAAACGCGTCGGCCGTGCGCTCTTCGGTGGGCTTCTCCGAGCGGTCCTCGGGTGAGCGCCCCTTACGGATGGGAGTGACACCTGCGGCCCTGCCGTCATCCGGTGTGAACGGCGGTCTGCCACTGGCCGGTGTGTCGGGAAGCCGGACGTCAGCCGCGCTTCTCCGGCCTTCGTGCCACCGCCGATTGGCTCCGACGATAAGCCACCGCCTTCCCGACGGCAAACGCTCAGCCACCGGTCGACAGCCCCGGGTGACCGCCGGCTGGGGGCTGCGGACCGGAATCCACCGCCGGCCAGGACCGGCGTCCGAGCCGGTTCAGCGGGCGACGACGACCTTGCCGGTGGTGCGGCCGGATTCGACCAGTCGGTGGGCCTCGCGCATGCCGGTGGCGGAGAAGTCGTCGACGGTCGTGGTGAGGGTCGTACGGATCCGCTTGCCGTCGACCAGTCCGGCGACGGTCTCTAGGAGCTTTCCCTGCTCGCTCATGTCGTCGGTCCGGTACATGGTCCGGGTGAACATCAGCTCCCAGTGCCAGGCGATGCTCTTGGGCTTGAGCGGGAGCAGGTCGAGTCCCGCGGGCTCGTCGATGGCGGTGATGTGGCCGAAGGGCCGTACGATCCGCGCGAACGCCTCGATGTTCCCGTGTGAGTGCGGGCTGAAGAGGTAGTCGAGCCCTTCGGGGGCCACCTCGCCGGCGGACTCCGCGAGACGGTGGTGGTCGACGATCCCGTCGGCGCCGAGCTGCCTCACCCACTTCTGTGACTCCGGCCGGGTGGCGGACGCCAGCACACGGAGCGCGGTGAGTTCCTTGGCGAGCTGGATCATGATCGACCCGACGCCGCCGGCCCCGCCCAGCGCCAGCAGGGTCCCGGTGGAGCCGGCGGTCAGCCCGAAACGCTCGAAGAGTGTTTCCCACGCGGTGATCGTGGTCAGCGGCATGGCAGCCGCCTCGGCGAAGCTCAGAGAAGCGGGCTTACGGGCGGTGATCCGCTCGTCCACGGCGTGCAGGTCCGCGTTGGCCCCCGCGCGGGTGGCGTCACCCGCGTACCAGACCTCGTCCCCGACCGACAGTGTGGTCACCTCCGGGCCGACGGCCTCCACCACGCCTGCCGCGTCGAACCCCAGGATCCGCGGGTCGGCGCTCGGTTCGAGTGCGATGCGGCTCTTGACGTCCGCCGGGTTCACCGACACCGCCTGGACCCGGACCAGGATGTCGCGGGGCCGTAGCGTCGGCCTGGGAACCTCGACGTCCTGGAGGCTCTCCGGGTTGTCCACCGGCAGTCCTCTGTAGGAGGCGATCGCCCGCATCGTGGTCGTCGTCATGGTGTGCTCCTCTGTACGCGGCTGTCCGGTCGGCATTCCTTGACGTACACGTTGCCGTCGGTGCCGGGCTTCAGCCCGCCTGACGCGCCTTCCGAACAGGGGACAGTGAAAGAGAAGTACGCCGACCGTCGCTCCTGTGGGCCGGCAGGACGCAGGTGAGTACGTCGGTGCTCCTACGCGACCTTCGCGCCCATAGTGCGCACGAAATGGTGTGCCGCGGCATCGCAAGCGGTATTCATCGGGCCGGGCTGATCATAGAAGTCGAACTGGGAAACCTCCTCGATCCACAACTGGTCGACCTCGTGCGGAACCTGCGCGGCGAACTCCCGGACACTCTCCGGACTTGCCGCCGCATCGCTGTGCACGGTAAGGAGCGGCTGCTTGAGGAAAGCCGCGGCGGCCTGCGCGTCGTACTTCAGCCACTTGTCCCAGGACGCCGGGTTGAAAGTGTTTTCCCACTCCGGGACCATTCCCCGGTCAGGATTGGTGTAATAGTCGGCGCCTGCCGCAGTGTCTTCCGCGGTCTGATCGACCGCGGCGACAAGGCGCTCCTCACCGGTCCTGTCGTATTCCTCCAGGGCCTCGCGGGCCGCGTCCCGAAGTACGGCGAGACCCTGATCCCCGCCGAGGTGCGCGGCGACGGTGGCTCGGCTCGGGACGGCAGGCGCGACAAGGGCGAGCGACTTGATGAGGTCGCTCTGTGTCGCGGCTGTGGCCAGGTAGGCGCTGCTGGCGCAGATGCCGAGCCCGCCGATCGCGCTCGCCTCGACATCGGAACGCGCCCTCAGATACTCGGCGGCGGCCACGATGTCAGCCGCCTTCGCGAAAGGGTCCTCCATCGACCTGGGCCGTCCGCCACTCTCACCCCAACCGCGGAAATCGAATGCGAGGGCGATAAAACCGCGGGCCGCCATTTCTCGTGCGTAGCCGACGGGCATTTGCTCCTTGACCGTGCCCCACGCACCGGTGACGATCACTGCCGGGAGCAGCTCGGACACTCCGGCCGCCGATGGAAGATAGAGATTCCCCACCAGCGTCGCATTGTGTGACTCAAAACTCACCCGTTCCGTACGGAAACGGTCGGACCGTATCCCCGGTTCCGTTACCGCCTGAGCCTTCTTCGAGGATTCCATCGTCGCTCCTTGCTGTTCTGCGTCGGAAGGTGGACCTTCCGTCCGGACGGCACCCGCAAACGGCAAGAGGCCGTTGGTCACACCGCCGTGGATCAGCTACACACTCGCGAGGTTAACACCATTCACCATGTCCGGGAAAGCCTCTCGCCCAGTGGAATCTGAGGGGAAGCTCGGGGGCTCGAATTTCGCGCACTTCCCACGCACTTCCCGCGCAATGCCGCGCAGATGCCGTGCGGTTCCGGTCGCCTCGGACTCGGATCTCGCGCGCGGTGGGGTTGGCCGAGGAGGCGGTCATGGTGCGGGAACACGAAGCCATGCCGTGGCGATCAGCACACGGGTGGAACGGTGAGCACACTTCCGGGCAAAAGGAGGCGGCGAGCAGGGCGTCGAACAGCCCCACCACCCGCTGTGCCTACTGAGCCAGAAGGGCCAGATGGGCCCGCTGGACGAGATCGGACCCGTAAGCGCCGCAGGCACTCATCGGTCGGCGCGCGCCTGGGCGATGATCGCGTGCACCATGTACCCGGCTCGCCGTTCGGCCGCGACCAGCGGTTCGCTCTCCGTACTGAGCAGGCCCTGCTGCAGATAGACCGCCAGACCGTGGGCGGACGCGGACACCGACACGATGAGGTCGAAGGCGACGGCATCGTCGGGAACGATCCGGCGCGCCACGGGCATCAGCAGATCACGCAGGGCGCTTCCCGCCTCCGCCAGGTCCGGATGCTCCTCCTTGCCCAGTCCCGCCCCGAAAGCGATGTCGAAGAGTGCCTGCTCATCGGCGGCGAAGCGTACGTAGGCGACGGCGAAAGCCGCCAACTGCCCCTCGGCGTCCTCGACGGAGGCGATCGCCTCGCTGAACCGCGCGTGCTGCTCCCGGTAGGAGCGCGCCGCCAGTGCGGCCAGCAGTGCGTCACGGTCCGCGAAGTGCTTGTAAGGGGCCGACACACTCACCCCCGCCCGGCGACAGGCCTCCGCCAGGGTGAACCCGTGCGGTCCCCGCTCCGCCACGAGTTCCAGGGCGGCCTGCTCCAGTGCGTTGCGAAGGTCGCCGTGATGCTGCCCCGGCCGACGTCGTTTGACATCCATGAGGACGAGGTTAACACTCTTCACCGTGCCTGGTGAATGTCATTCACCATAAGCCCTGAGACACCTGCCGCCTCTGTCCCGTCACACCTTTCCCCTCCATTTTTCCCCTCCCACTTGCTGGAGTACTCGACCGTGATGGAAACCACAACCGCCGAACCGGGCCCCCCTCACACGGACACCGGGCCCTCCCCACAGGCATCCACAGCACACGCACGACGCTGGTGGGTGCTGATCGTCATCGCGCTCGCCCAACTCATGGTCGTCCTCGATGCGACCATCGTGAACATAGCGCTGCCATCCGCCCAGTCCGACTTGGGATTCAGCGACGGCAACCGGCAGTGGATCGTCACCGCGTACGCCCTGGTGTTCGGCAGTCTCCTGCTGCTGGGCGGCCGGCTCGCCGATCTGTTCGGGCGCAAGATCGTCTTTCTGGCGGGGACCGTCGGCTTCGCGGGGGCGTCGGCCCTGGCCGGTGCCGCCCAGAACTTCGAGGTCCTGGTCACCGGCCGCGCACTGCAAGGCCTCTTCGGCGCCCTTCTGGCACCGGCCGCCCTCGCCCTGCTCAACGACACCTTCACCGAGGCCAGGGAACGCGCGCGGGCCTTCGGTGTCTTCGGTGCCATCGGCGGTGCCGGCGGCGGACTGGGCCTGCTCCTGGGCGGCCTCCTCACCGAGCATCTGAACTGGCGCTGGACCCTCTACGTCAACCTCGCCTTCGCGGCTCTCGCCTTCGCCGGCGGCATGCTTCTGATGCGAAGCGGCGCACCCGCGCAGCGACCCAAGCTCGACCTGCCCGGCACACTGCTCGCCTCGACCGGCCTGTTCGGCCTGGTGTTCGGCTTCTCCCGTGCCGAGCGATACGGCTGGTCCTCGCCGCAGACGTGGGGCTTCCTCACCGCGGCCGGTCTGGTCCTGGCAGCCTTCGCCTGGTGGCAGACTCGCGCGCGCCATCCCCTGCTGCCTCTGCGCATCCTCGCCGACCGCACCCGTGGCGCGGCCTTCCTGATGGTCGCCCTCTCCAGTGCCGGAATGTTCGGCGTCTTCCTTTTCCTGACGTACTACATGCAGTCGCTGCTGGGCTTCACACCGGTCAGGACCGGCATCGCGTTCCTGCCGATGATCGGCATCCTCATGGTCGTGGCGCAGATGTCCATCAGCGTCCTCATCCCGCGCTTCGGACCGAAGACCGTCGTTCCCGTCGGCATGCTGATGGCCGCGGTCGGCTTGTCGATGCTGACCGGCCTGGATCTGGACAGCGGCTACGCCGCCCACATCCTGCCCCCGCTCCTCATCCTCGGCGCCGGTCTCGGCCTGGTCATGCCGCCTGCCATGAGCCTGGGAATCACCGGGGTCACCACGCACGACGCCGGTGCCGCCAGTGCCGCCGTCAACACCATGCAGCAGGTTGGCGGAGCCGTCGGCACCGCACTGCTCAACACCCTGGCCGCCAGCGCCGCCGGCGCTTACCTCGCCGACCACGGCCGCACGCCCGCGCATCTGGCCCAGGCCCAGTTGGAGAGCTACTCCGCCGCCTACTGGTGGTCCGCGGGACTCTTCGCGGTGGGCGCCGTCATCGCCGCCCTCCTGTTCCGGCGCGGTCGCCCCGACTCCGCTCCCGAGGGCGCCACGGTCGTCCACATGTGACCCCGGGGACGTACGCCTCAGTGCTGGTCGACGGCCGCACCGACTACGTCCAGCGGGTACGCACGCCGGTGGAGCAGCACGGGCACGCCCGCGAGGGCGGCCCGTCGCTCAGGACTCCGTCACCGCGATGGCGACGAGCGGGCGCTTACGCCTCAGCACACGGTCGGCGATACGCACCAGGCGGTACAGGAAGGTTCGTTCGGCCATGTAGTGCTGAACCCGAGCGATCTCCCGCTCGTCCAGGAGACGCGCCACACCCTCGACTTCGGGAGCGCCGGCCGGCACGGTCCCCCGCCCGTTGCAGGGCGCGATCACCACGCGCCCACTGTTGCGGATGCGTTTGACCTTTCCGGTGCCGGGTGGCGTCAGCACGTACAGTGTGTTGCCTTCGATCACGCACCCGACCGGCGTGACGACGGCGCGGCCGTCCTTGCGGAACGTGGTCAGGCTGACGTACAAGCCTCTGCCGATGCGTTTCAGAGCGGCTTCGAAGTCGGGGGTTGTGTCGAGTGACATAGGGACTCCACTAGTCGTGGTGAACTGAATTCACCTTTGGTGAACAGTATTCACCAAGGGACTGTGGCGACGCCAGTCGATCCGTGAGAGCGCACCCGGCAGCGCCCCGCCCGCCGTCACGGTGGGGCACAAGCGGGCATTGCGGGTCCGAACACCCCGCGGAAAGCTCACGCCCGGCCGGCCCCCGGGTCGAAGGTGATGCCGGTCAGCTCCTCGGACCGGCTCCACAGACGCGACGCCACCGCGGCGTCCAGGCCGATCCGCGGCGGGCGGGTCAGGGCCGGTCGCCCGGAACTGCCGCGCCGTGGACCGTAGTACTGGCCTCCCCGGGCGCCGGGATCGGTCGCGGCGTGTACGGCGGACCACGCGCCGCGGTCCTTGCCCTGCACGGGCAGCGGCAGTCGTCCCAGAGCGCGGCCGAAAGCCGAGGACCGGACAATGCCGTCGCGAGCGGGGCTGAACGCGTCCACGCTCAGGCCCGGGTGAGCCGCGAGGGACTCGACGTCCACACCCGCCGCTCGCAGCCGGCGATCGAGTTCGAAGGCGGTGAGCAGCACGGCGTGCTTGGACTGGGTATAGGCGTGCTGGGGACGGTAGGACCGCTCACTTTGCAGGTCGTCGGGGTCGAACTTGGTCGTCTTGGCCATGATGCTGCCGATGGCGACGACCCGGCTCCCCGGGGTGGCCGCGAGGCGCGGCATGACGAGGGCCGTCAGCGCGAAGTGGCCGAGGTGGTTGGTGCCCACGGCCAGTTCGAAGCCTTGCTGCGTGGTGCGGCGCTCCCGCCCGGGGTCGCTGATCCCGGCGTTCGCGATGAGTCCGTCCAGCCGGTCCAAGCCGCGCAGTGTCTCGGCGGCCGCGGCCACGGAGTCGAGATCGGCCAGGTCCAGCGGCACCGATGTCACGCGGGCCGAGTCCTGTCGGGTTTTGATCGAGTCGAGAGCGGCCGCGAGCCGTTCCGGGTTCCTGCCGAGGACGACGACGTGTGCGCCGGCCGCCGCGAGCTGTTCGGAGATGAAGTAGCCGATACCGGCGTTGCCACCGGTCACCGCATACGTCCGGCCACGCAGTTTCGAGAGCGTCAGTGGGTTCGGGGGCGTCAGTGGGTTCGAGGTCACCGCATCACCTTTCGAGAGTCGAAGTTTTCGAATGGCGCACCGTACATTGGTCGTATGATGCGAGTCACATACCATGAAGACGTGAGGCCTTCGCCGAAGTCAGCGCTGGAAGCGGTCTACGAGATCGTCATGGCCACGACCCACCGGGCGGAACCGGAGCTCTCCGCCCTCGGCCTGACGATGTCGACGGCCTACGCGCTGTGGGCGATGGACCCCGAAGAGCCGGCGCCCACGATGAAGGTGATGGCGCAGCGCCTGAGATGCAATGCGTCCAGCCTCACCTTCATCTCCGACCGGCTGGTGAAGCTGGGATACATCACCCGGACCGAGGACCCCGCCAACCGGC
This sequence comes from Streptomyces sp. NBC_00872, assembly GCF_045161915.1. NCBI lineage: Bacteria > Bacillati > Actinomycetota > Actinomycetes > Kitasatosporales > Streptomycetaceae > Streptomyces > Streptomyces sp. NBC_00872. The sequence continues at coordinate 1,505,197 of NZ_CP108806.1, forward strand.
GTTTTCGCGTGCTCGCCCTCACCGGGACCGGCCGCGCCGCACGGGACAAGGCACTGACGGCTCTGGAGGAATCGTGCCCCCTGATCCGCCTGACCCGTGTGGAGCAGGACGACGTGCTGCATCTGCTCGCCCGGACCCTCATCGATCCCGACCGCGCACCGGACGGCGGCTCGGACGGCGGCTCGGACCGTACGGATGGTGAAGGGGCCGGTACGGCGGGCGTTCCGCGCCGTGGCACAGGCGAAGCCGTGGCGAGCACACCGGCCCGGAGGCGACCGCGTACCCGGGCGAGCGCGACGAACGACGGATAGCGCCCGGTCGGCGGCGTCGAACACAGGCCCCCTCCGCCGGGCGCCGCGCGGACCGGCAGCCGCACGAGGCCAGACATCCCGCGGCGTCCAGCCACCTGTCACCTCTGCAGTGCTCGCCTGCGGTGCTCACCTACACCGGGGCCAAGGCATCACCTGCGAGAGTGCTCCATGGCCGCCGGTCGGCAATCGCAGCGCGCCACGTGCGCAGCTCCTTGGGACGGGAGTTGACCGCCACAACGCCGACCAGCCGGTCTTCCTTGCGGTAGGCCGCGATGAATCGGCGCCGATCGAGACCGCCGTCGACAATGGCCACCTCTTCGTGGCCCCGCAGATGTCCGTATGCCTGGATCTTCAGGTCGTACTGGTCGGACCAGAAGTACGGGACCGGCGTGAAGGGGCGCGGCTCGGCAGGCCGGAGAAGATTACGGGCGACGGCAAGACCCGCTTCCGCCGCGTTCGTGCGGTGTTCCACCCGCATCAAGCCGCCGAACAGCGCATTGTGCCAACGTGCCACGTCTCCCACGCCGTAGACCGACGGCGCGGCCCGGCAGTACTCGTCACAGACGAGACCGTCGGAGAGGGGCAGCCCGCTGCCTCTCAGCCATTCCGTGTTGGGGCGCGCGCCGATACCGACCACCACCGCGTCCCCGTTCACCTCGGTGCCGTCGGCCAGCCGGACGCCGGTCGCCCGCCCACCGCCGCTCAGAACGCTGTCCACCGCTGTACCGGTCCGGAGGGCCACACCGTGATCGCGGTGCACGTCGGCGAGCATTCTCCCGACGAGGGGGCCGAGAGCCCCGGCCAGGGGGACGGGTCCGGGCTCGATCATGGTGACCTCCACGCCCAGGCCGCGAGCGGTGGAAGCGGCTTCGGCACCGATGAATCCGGCCCCGACAACGATCAGACGACGACCCGGCGCGAGGTGCGCCTTGAGGGCGAGCGCGTCCTCGAGCGTTCTGAGGTGGTGCACTCCCCGCACACCCTCACTGCCCGGCAGCCGCCGCGGACGCGCCCCCGTGGCCACCACCAGGGCGTCGTACTCGATCAGGCCGCCGCCGACGACGACCTTCCGCGCGATGGTGTCAGCGGCCTCGGCCGTCTCCCCGAGCCTCAGATCCAGGTCCAGGGCGTCGAGGTCCTCCGGGCGGCGCAGCAGGATCTGGTTCGGCTCCAGCTCCCCCGCGAGGATCTGCTTCGACAGGGGCGGCCGGTCGTACGGAAGGCAGGACTCGCTGCCGATCAGCGTGATCCCGCCCCCGTACCCGAGCCCGCGCAGCGCCTCGGCGGTGGCCAGCCCACCGGCCGAGGCACCGACCACGACGACACGCTTCACAGTTCTGTCACCTTGATGGCCGCAGCCGGGCACACCAGCGCCGCTTCCCGGACTGCCGCGTGCCGAGCCGGCGGAGGCGACTCGTCGAGCAGGACGACCATGCCGTCCTCGTCCCGCTGGTCGAAGACATCCGGAGCGATCAGAACACACTGGCCGGAGGCCACGCACCGGGGTACGTCCGCTTCGACATTCATGGGTTCTCTTTCCTTCCTCACTCGGTGCTGTTCTGGGAGGTCACCAGAGAACGGGCATGAAGCTGGGGCCGTAGGCAGCCGCGGTGCTCTTGAACGTGACCTCCTGGTCGGGGTCGACGCGCAGATCGGGCAGTCGCCGGAAGATCTCCGGCAGCACGATCTGAAGCTCCATACGGGCCAGCGGCTGCCCGAGGCACTGGTGGATGCCGTAGCCGAAAGCGAGGTGCTGCCGTGCGTTGCTCCGGGACAGGTCGAGACGGTCGGACGCGGAGAATACGGCCTCGTCGCGGTTGGCCGAATTGAGCATGATGATCACACCCTCACCGGCCTTGACCGTGACATCGCCGACAGCGATGTCCTCGGTCGCCACCCGGCTGAGTCCCGACTGCGCGATCGTCAGGTAACGGAGCAACTCCTCGACCGCGTTCGCCAGTTCGGCACCGCCCGCGTGAAGACGGGGCAGTTGGCCGGGGTGATCCAGCAGCGCCAGCACTCCCAGGCCGATCATATTGGCCGTGGTCTCGTGGCCCGCGAAGAGCAGGAACGCACCCGCATCGGCCGCATCCCGTACCGAGAAGGTTCCCGCGTCGACCTGTGCGCCCAGCCTGCTGATCAAGTCCTCTCTCGGCTCGCGGCGCCGTTGCTCGACAAGCCCCTCAAGGTAGTCGGCCAGTGCCACCTGCGCCGTGGTCTTCGCTTCGCCCGAAACCGCGGTGTCGATGAGGACCTTCGAGTGCTCCTGGAAGAAGGAATGGTCCTCGTACGGGACACCGAGCAGTTCGCAGATGACCAAGGAGGGCAACGGCAGCGCGATTGTCCCGACGAAGTCCACCGGAGGACCCTGCTCGATCATCCCGCTCATGAGCTGGTCGAAGATCTTGGACGTCGGAGCGCGCAGCGCGTCGATGCGCTTGACCATGAACTCCCGGGTCAGCACACCGCGGAAGACGGCATGGACCGGGTCGTCATGGAAGTTGAAGAAACCCCGCGGCATGGCCAGGGGCGTCCGCGAAGGGTATCCCGGCCGGGTCGTGTCGGAACTGGCCGCGGTGCTGCCCAGCACCGTCCGCGCGTCTTCCCACCGGGTCACCAGCCACGTGGGCGGCGCTTCGTCGTCGAGGCGCACACGGGAGATGGGTGCCTCGTGCCGCAGTTCGCGGTAGCGGGGCGGCGGGTCGAGCGGGGAATTCTTGTCGCGTGCCAGAGTCAGTACAGGAATACTCGCGGCAGACATATCCACAAGGGCCTCCTAAAAGCAAGAAATGTAAGTCCGCATGAAGGGATACTTCGAAAAAGTAACACGAGAATATTCACCTTCGCGAGAGAAATGCAAACAGCACCAATACATGACTCGCGTTCCGAAACTCGATCACCGCGTAATCGGATCCGAGACCCGGAAATCACCATGTGACACACAAACCCCATGCGGCCGCAGCTCGTCGGCGCCTCCAGGGCCGCGGCGAACGACGTGCTCGTCCGGCGACCCGAACCTGGGCAGGTGTCCCGTTTGCCCACAGTACGTGCCCCATACGCTTCGGGTCTCGAACTGTATGATGGGAAGCAGGAAAGCCCGGATCGCCCGGACCTGCAGGGCGACACTTCCCCGCCGCTGACCTGACAGGAGGGAAGAACCCTGTGGATACGGTGCCGTCACGTCGATTTCCGACAAGCACGAGCAGATCGGCTGAAGCCCTGAAGGACACGGTTGAGCCTGCTGTCACAGGAACTCGAAGCGTTTTCCGCGCCCTGTCGATCCTGCACGCGTTCTCGGCCCGCCAGCCCAATCTGAGTGGACGGGAAGTCGCTGAGAAGTTCGGCTACTCATTACCGACGGCGTATCGTCTGCTGCGCGCCCTTGAGGCAGAGCATTTCCTGGTATTCGACAAGTCCACCCGGACCTACAGCCCTGGGCCGGAAATCCTCAGGCTGTCCGGTGTCATGCTGCAGCGCGACGGTGTCGTGGCACAGACCCAGTCGACCCTGATCCGGCTGCGTGCGCTGACCGGGGAGACGGTCGGCGTCTTCTGGCGTCTGGGAAATCAGCGCACCTGCACCCATGAGATGGTCAGCCCGCATCCGGACCGCATCGAGGCCGGTGTCGGCGAGGACTATCCCCTTACACGGGGTGCGGCCGGCAAGGCCCTGCTCATCACACTGCACGACTCGGCGATCCGCGAGCTCGTCGCCGACCCGGAGGTCCCCGACCCGCTCAGAGGGGTCGATGCGCTGCTGACCGAGCTGGAGACGAGCCGAAGGCGCGGCTACACCGTCAGCGTGGCGGAAACCGTCGCGGGTGCCGTGTCGATCGCCGCGCCGATCCCCTGGTTGCAGCAGGGACTGGCGGTCTGCAGCATCACGGCTCCGCAGTCCCGGTTCGGCCCGAAGGAAGTAGAGACGGCCGGCGCCACTCTGGTCGAGGAGATGCAGCGGCTGCGATCTCATCTCGGCCGACGTCCCGCGGAGGACGGTCCTGGCCGTCCATTCCGACGGATGGACGGCGCAAGCGGCTGACCAGGCTGTTCGCGTGATCACCGCGGACGGGTCCGGCATCGCGGCCCGCGCTCGGCATCGCGGCCGACCGACCGGCCCACATGCTCCGACGGCCCACACACTCCGACGGGTGCCGACCCACCGGGCCCACATACCCCGACAGGTTCCGGGGCCCGTTCAGTCCTTCGACCGCTGTTCGCCCTGACCGGCACTGCGGCGGACGAGCCGTCGCCGGCGGCGACGGCTCGTCCTGTCGAGGTCGGTCGACGGCGACCTCGGCCTCACGGCCGGCGCCGTCGCTCAGGCCGGGTCGCCGATTGCGGCGTCGTAGGGCCCGCCGATGGCCACCGGGCGGACTGCCGAGTGGGCGGCCCCCTTGATCCGAAGCGGCAGAATAATCGTCGCCGAGAGATACACCCGGTCTGCCGCGAGTTCGGCGAGCCGCAGGTTGTGGATCTGGTAGATGCCGGCCTGCGTCAGGTTCTGGTGATGAACGACGAAGGGCAGATCGGCAGGCGCGTCAGCCGGCGCCTCGGCGGCGCCCTGCAGATATCCCTCACTCACGGCGTCCAGGAACGGAACGTCCATTCCCACACAGGCCACTTCCTTGGAGGCGATGAACAGCGCGGCGTCACGGGAGAGACCGGGCCCCGCCCGGTAGTAAGCGGTGTCCGCCGGATCGGGATTGCCGTCCGACCACTTGTCCTCCCAGCCGGTGCGGATGAGCAGGGCATCGCCCGGTGCGAGGTCCCTGAGCCGTTGGTTCTCCAGCATCGCCCGGATGTCCCGCTCGGTGAGCTGTTCCCCGGCGGACAGACTGCCGCCCTTCAGAAGGGTGGCGTCCAGCAGTACTCCGCTGGTGATGACGGGAGGCACCTCGTCGATTCCGAGACGCAGCAGTGGGGAGTCGTCGGTGGGTTTCACCTCGGCCTGCTCAAGTCCTCCGTAATAGAGAGTCCGCCCGTCCGCAGCCATATATCCGAAATGACCCAAGGCATCCATCTTGGTTCCCTGGCTGCCCAGTTGGCCCGTCAGCACTTCGCCGTTCCCGGCATGGGAGGCGAGGTACTCGGTCGGTTTGTACGTGATGCCGATCGGCTCCGCGAACGGGGACAGCGGCATCCTGTCGGAGTAGACGTGCGACAGTTCGTAGACGGGACGAAGCCTTCCGCCCCGCTGCATCTGAGCCACGGCGCGGGCAATCGTGGTCTCGCCCAGCGTCATACCGTTGCCCGTGTCGGCGTTTGCGGTCATGTGCACTTCCCTGAGTTCCGCTGTGGTCTGATCGCCGGCCCGTACCCCGCGGCGCACCCGAAGGTGTGAGCGGCCCGGGTCACGACGCGAAGTTGTCACGTGTGAGGACGTGGGCGATGTTCCGGCCGGAGCCACCGCTGACACCGGGGCCCGGCCAGGTCGCGGCGCCGATCTGCCACAAGCCGGGGACAGCGGTGCGGTAGCCACCGCGGTGAGCCGCCATGGGGCGCCGTGTGAACGCCTGGGCCAGTGAGTTGTCTCCCTGCGCGTGATCACCGGGCCCGGCGTTGGGGTTGTGCAGTGCGAGGTCGGCGGGTGTTGTGATGTGGCGTTCCACCACGAGGTCGGCGAAGCCCGGCGCGTGCGACTCGGCCTCGGCGACGACCCGGTCCGCGAAAGCCTCCGCCGTCGCCACGTCCCATCCGCCGGCCCCGTAGGACGTTCCCGCGGCGTCCCCGGACGGACTGTGCGGTACGTCGAGCACCTGGAGCCGCACCACGGCGTGCCCCGCGGGGGCGCGAGAAGGATCGACGGCGGTCGGCTCGTGCCAGGAGACGGACGGATGCTCCGGCAGCACGCCGGCCTCCGCCTGCCGGACGGACGTCACAAGCGCGTTCACACCGCGTCCGAGGTTGATGGCACCGCCCTGGTCGAGCCGGCTGTCGGTGAACCGGGGCCGGGCGGACAGGGCGAGGTTGATCTGAAAGCAGCCGCGCCGGTATCGGTAGGCCCCGGCCTGGCCGCGTATTCCTGCCGGGATGCCGGGTGCGTTCCGCAGCAGTCGGCCGTACAGGAGGTCCGGGGGCGTCGAAACGACGACCGCCTCACTCGCCCTGACCGTCGCCCCGTCGGTGGTCCGCACGCCGACGGCGCGGCCGTCCCGTACAAGGATCTCGTCCACGTCCACCCCGACGTGGATGTCGCCACCACGCTCGGTGACCAGGTCGGCCAGTGCCTCGGCGAGCCGGCCGGACCCGCCCACCGGCGTGGGATTGCCGACCGTGAGGGTGGCCAGGGCCACAGCCGCCCACAGAGCGCTGCCGGGCGCCTCGGGGCCCGCGCCAAGGTGCAACGGCCACGGCGCCACCAGAGAACGCATTTCCTCGGTCCGGAAGTGCTCGTTCACCAGCTCCAGCGCGTCGCCTGTGAGGAGGCGCTCGAACGGTATCGCGCTCTCCCGGCTTCCACTGCTCAGCTCCGCGAACGCGGCTTGCGCGACGGGACCGTCCAAGCCGTCACCGAGCAGGCCGAACAGGGTGGGGAGGTACGGCCCGACGCCGGAGAAGAGAGCACCCCAGCCGGAGGACTCCCCGAGCCGGTCGAGCTCCGCGGCGAGCGCCTCCGGGGCGACGGGCGCGATCGCCGTCCGGCCGTCCGGGAGCGAGGACCCGGTGGCCAGCGGCGCCACCACATAGTCCAGACCGTGCCGGCGCAGATCCGGGCCCAGCTCCGCCCAGACCGGGCCGCCGACGAGAGCCGGGTGCAGGGCGGACCACCGGTCGTGCAGGTAGCCGGGCGCGCCCAGTTCGTCCGTCCGCACCCAACCGCCGGGCTGTTCCATGCGGTCGATCAGGCACACGCTCCGGCCGGCCCGGAGCAGATAGGCAGCGGCCACCAGTGCGTTGTGTCCCGCCCCGACGAGTACGACGTCGGCTGTCGTGCAGAAATCGTTCATAGCGGCGCACGTTAGGCGGGGCGGGGACCGGGCGGCTGGTCGGTGACCGCTCAGTGGTCACCCGCGGCGAACGCGGGGCGGTGGGTGACGAACGCGGGGCGGTGGGTGACGGTGGGCGGCTGTCGGTACCGGCGATGGGCGGCTGTCGCCGGTGGCCGCCCATCGCCACCCGAGGGTTCATGCGAGAGGCGTGTCCGCGGGTGACAGGCATCTGCGTATGGCGGGAGCGATGCGCTCCGCCACCTCGCTGGCGCCACGGAAACGGCACATCGCCTGAAGGCCGACGATGAGGGTCTTCACGTCGACCACCTCCAGGTCGCCGCGTACGGTTCCGGCTTCCTGGGCTGCGGCGAGAAGCTCGGCGATGGTGGCCGTGAAGGTCCGTTCCACTTCGGGCAGGGCGGTCTCGAGATCGAAGCCGCTGCCGGAGAGCGCCTCCTGCAGTCCCAGGTCCAAGGCGCCCTGCTGGGTCATGTGGGCGAGGAAGATGAACAGCCCCTCGGCAGGGTCCGCGGCAGCCCGGCTCTGTATGCGGTCGATGACCTGCTGCAACCGGTCGGCGATGATCGCCTCGAAAAGCGCCTCCTTCGTGGGGAAGTGCCGGTAAAGCGTCCCTGCTCCGACGCCCGCTCGCCGCGCGATCTCCTGGATCGGCACTTGACCGCCCTCCTGGGCGAATGTCCGGGTGGCGACCTCGATCAGTCGGGCCCGGTTGCGAGCGGCGTCCGCTCTCAGCGGCTTGACGGCGTGGTTCAAATCCCCTCCTTGTATGCGGAGCGTCCGTTCCGGTACGGTGCCAAACGGAACGCACATTCCGATTCTAGTGGAGGATATATGAGTCAGCGTTGGACCGCGGCCCGCATACCTGACCAGCGCGGCAGAACCGCTGTCATCACAGGCGCCGGCTCGGGGATAGGTTTCGAAGCGGCCCGAGCGCTGGCTGTTCGCGGGGCGACTGTCGTACTGGCGGTGCGCGACCCGGAGAAGGGCAACCGCGCACGCGCGAGGATCACCGGCGAAGCGCCTCAGGCGCGGGTGGAGGTGCAGCGACTGGACCTGTCGTCGCTGGCTTCCGTGAGGGCGGCAGCGGAGGAGTTGCGAGCCGCGCATCCACGCCTCGACCTGCTCATCAACAACGCCGGGGTCATGCGCGTCCCGCATCAGACCACGGTCGATGGATTCGAGCTGCATTTCGGCACCAACCACCTGGGACACTTCGCCCTCACAGGCCTGCTGATCGAGCAGATGCTCGACGTAGCGGGTTCGCGTGTCGTCACGGTCAGCAGCGCTGATGAGCGCAGGACCGACGGCATGGTGGCGGAGGACGTTCACTGGACAGCTCGGCAATACAGCACGACGGGTGCGTACGCGCAGTCGAAGTTGGCGAACATCATGTTCACGTACGAACTGCAGCGGCGCCTCTCCGGCCGGAGCGGACCCGTGGCGCTCGCCGCACACCCCGGCGGCTCGGACACGGAAGGAGCCCGCAGAACGGTTGGCAGTTTCAGCCCTGCTGTGCGCGCGGCGTTCGCCGTGGTCATCCGGCCGCTCCTGTTCCAGTCCTCCGAACAGGGCGCGTGGCCCACCCTTCGCGCGGCCACCGACCCTGACGCCGTGGGGGGCCAGTACTACGGTCCGGGCGGCTTCCTGGAAAGCAAGGGACACCCGAAGGCCGTGCGGTCGAGCAAAGAATCCCATGACACGGAGATGCAGGCCCGCCTGTGGGAACTCTCCGAGGAACTCACCCAGGTGAAGTTTCCGGTGTGACAGTGCGCCTCGACCGCTGCCGATACGCGGCTCACACCAGCACCGTCCCCGCCGTCGCACCACTGCGACGGTGCTGGTCGCACCACTGCGACGGTGCCTGCCGTCCGTCAAAGCGGAACAAGGTCACACCCCCTGCGCACCGGCCGCATGAGAGGCTTCGTCTATGCACGGAGTGTTCCCGAACGCGTCGGCAGACACGCCCGGTAGCGGGTCGGCGCGCGCCGTCATAGGCAGTGCCTTCGACCTGCTCACCGCGTTGCGCGAGCTCGGAGTCGCCCGCACCAGCGACCTTCAGCGAGCCTGCGGCCTGCCACGCACGACCGTGGCCCGGCTCCTCGGCCAGCTGGCGGACGTCGGCGCGGTCGAACGCAACGGTGCCTGGTGGCGCATCGGTGCCACCCTCGTCCAGCTCGGTTCAGCCGCCCCGGGCGAGCCCCGGCTGCGTGCGGTGGCCCGGCGGCCGCTCATGGAACTCGCGAAGGTGACCGGTGGGCTGGTCGCGCTCAGCGTCGAAGTGCCGCGCGGCGGGCTGATCGTCGAGGTCCTGCCGGGCGTACGGCCACTGGCCGTCGAGCCGGCCCCCGGGATGGCGGTGCGCGACGACCTGCCGACCGCCACCGGGCTCAGGACTGGACGGCTGGCCCTTATCCGTGCCCAGGAAGCAGCCCATCTGGGGGACATGCGCCCCGTGCTGGACGCGGGTGAGGCGGATCCGTGTGTCAGCTGTGTCGCCGCCCCACTGCGGCTCTCACCGCGCGACACCGGTGCGGTGTGGGTGATGGTGCCGGGCGGCGACGGCGTCTCGGACCATGTGGTCGCGGCGACCCGCCGCACGGCGGGCCTGATCACGACGGGGCTGTCGGCCGGGCCCCGGCCACGCGGACGCGCGCAGAAGGACCGGGATCCGAGGGACGGACGAGCGACAGGGCCACAGCGGTAAACCCAGGCCGCCACGCAGATCGCATCAGAGCCTGCGAACCTGCGACTTCGCCCGTGGCCGCGTATTCTTGTTCGCCTGGACGCTGTTGCCGACACGTAAGAGCTTGGGGCTCCGAGTCGGCCGTCAGGAATGCTTTTCACCGAGTCCTTCGGCGTACCGATGGCTTACCGGCTCACGGACTAACGGACTCGCGAACTTGGCGGGCAATTCAACGCTATGTCCGTGGGCATGTCCTGGCATCGCCCGGTGAATCCCATGGAAGGAGAGATCCATGTCCACCCGATCAACCGCTCCCGCCCCGGCACACGAAGCCCCTCCTCTGGGGAGTTGGGTCGCACCGGACTACGAGGTAGTCGCGGAGTTCACCGACCTGATGCCGACGGGTGTCACCGTGACCGATGAGGGACGAATCTTCGTATCGTTCCCGCGATGGGGCGATGACGTCCCGTACACCGTCGCCGAAGTGGTGAAGGGCCAGGCTGTGGCCTATCCGAGTACCGAGATCAATAAATGGGCACCGGCGAGCAGTGCTGACAGCCTTGTCTCCGTGCAGAGCGTGATCACCGATCCTGCGGGACATGTCTGGCTGCTTGACACGGGGAGCCAATCCTTCGCACCGTGGGTCGAGAACGGGCCGAAACTCGTCGAGGTCGATCCGGCTGACGATCAGGTCGTTCGCATCGTGCGCCTCGACGCCGAGGCACTGAACTCGACGACCTACCTCAATGATGTGCGTTTCGATTTCTCCCGTGGATCGGGTGGATACGCGTACGTCACCGATTCCCAGCCCGAGGGCGCACTCATCGTGGTCGACCTCGGATCGGAGCGGAGTTGGAGTCGGCTGCGGGGGAACGCGTCCGCCAAGGCGACGGACGGGTTCCGCGCGATCGTTCAAGGTACGGTGCGTGAGAATTACACAGTCGGCGCCGACGGCATCGCGATCAGTGCGGACGGCTCCCTTCTGTACTACTGCCCGCTTTCCGGCCGGCGTCTCTACAGCGTGCCGACCAGCGCCCTGATCGACCGGTCACTCGGCGACGAGCAAGTAGCAGCGGCCGTCGTGGACCTGGGTGACAAGGGCGCCTCCGACGGGCTGGAGTCGGACACCGCCGGCAACGTCTACGCGACAGCCTACGAACACAGTGCCGTCCTCAAGCGCGCCCCGGACGGTGGCTGGTCGACGCTTCTGCACGGCCCCGCTCTGCTGTGGCCGGACACGCTGGCCCTGGCCTCGGACGGCTACCTCTACGTCAGCGTGAACCAACTGCCCAGAACACCGCTGTTCAACGACGACGTCGACGACCGCGTACCCCCGTACCAGATCATCCGTGTCCACGTCGGCGCGCGCCCCGTACGTCTGACCCGAGGCAGCGGAAACAGCTGATTTCCGCCGACGACGGCATCGCCGCTCACCCGACGGTAGGAACGAGTGCGATCAAAACGCCATACGACCCTCTTCAATCGGCTTGTTCGGTGCGGGGACGCAGAAGCTCTTCGATGGTGATGAGCCGGCGTTTCAATTCGTCGATGTCGCTCCGAGTCGCGTTCCTCTCCTCCCTCCGAAGCACGACGACAAGTCGTCCGTCGGGCTCCAGGCGGGAGTGGGCGACACCGCTGATCTCACTGCCGGTCTGTTTGCGTACGGCGTCGCCCAGTTCATCAGAACGCAATCCGAGACGTTTGATCGCCTTCTGCACGGGCTTCCCCTCCTCGATAACCGTGGTCGGTGTCCCTTCGATGATGTGAGCGGCCCGCTCGTCGACCGCCAGCCAGCGGTTGATGGCAGCGTTGGCCGCGACCAATGTGGTAGCACCGATCACGCCACCTGTCACGCTTTGGTCGTCCCCAATGATCGCGTTCTGGACGACATTCGACAGAAGGAAGATGACGACGAAGTCGAATGCGTTGAGGTTCGCAAGGTCACGCTTTCCCGCGAAGCGGAAAAGGATCAGAATGAGGACATACACCAGCAGTGTCCGAGTTACTTTTTCGGCGACCGTGATGTGTAGTTCAAAAATATCATTCCACATTTCTGACGCCTCTCTGCTCACTTCGATCGGCTGCGCACACAGCGTGCGGGGCGGCCATTGCTCGGACAGGAATGCACCGCACCACAGTGCACCATGCCGCTCCGGCCACGCGCTCATGGCGAGCCCACTCGCCCGTTTGCGTGCGTGGCACACGTCTCTTTAGATGGATAGATGGGACCCAAAGGCCAGTTACCCGGCACAAAGTGGTTGAAGGGTCAACACGCCATGCGGCTCACGGCATTTCTTCCTGGGAAGCTCAGCTTCGGCAGCGCTCCGTTGCGCAACGTGACAAGGCAGTGGCAGACTGAACGATCAAGGAGACCAGCATGTCCAAGATCGTATGTGTTCTGTACGACGACCCCGTCGACGGATATCCCCCGACGTACGCCCGGAATTCGATCCCCGAAATCGAAAGATATCCGGGCGGGCAGACAGTCCCGACACCGCACGACATCGACTTCGTGCCGGGTCATCTCCTGGGCAGCGTCTCGGGTGAGCTGGGTCTGCGCCCCTTCCTCGAAAAAGAGGGCCACACCCTGGTGGTCACCAGCGACAAGGAAGAGCCCGACTCGGTCCTCGACCGCGAACTGCCCGACGCGGACGTCGTGATCTCCCAGCCCTTCTGGCCCGCTTACCTGACGGCTGAGCGCATGGCGAGGGCCCCCCGGCTCAAGCTGGCGATCACGGCAGGCATCGGATCCGACCATGTCGACCTCGACGCGGCCATGGAACACGGTGTCACCGTCGCCGAGATCACCTACAGCAACAGCATCAGCGTCGCGGAGCACACGGTGATGCAGATCCTCGCGTTGGTACGCAACTACCTCCCCTCCTATCAGTGGGTACTCAAGGGCGGCTGGAACATCGCCGACTGCGTCGAACGCTCCTACGACCTCGAAGCCATGAATGTGGGAATCTTCGCGGCCGGACGGATCGGCCGGGCCGTCATGCGCCGCCTCAAGCCGTTCGGTGTGAAACTCCACTACAGCTCCCGCCACCGCCGTACGGAACTGGAGGAGGAACTGGACCTCACCTATCACCAGGACATCCGCTCGATGGTGCAGGTGTGCGATGTCGTCTCCATCCACGCGCCGCTCGTACCCGCCACCGAGGAACTGTTCGACGACGAGCTCATCGGCTCGATGAAGAGGGGCTCCTACATCGTCAACCCGGCCCGTGCGGAGATCGTCGACCGCGACGCGATAGTCCGCGCCCTCAAGAGCGGTCAACTCGCCGGATACGCGGGCGACGTGTGGTTCCCCCAGCCCCCGCCGGCCGACCACCCCTGGCGCACCATGCCCCACCACGGAATGACACCGCACATGTCGGGCTCGTCGCTCCCGGCACAGGCCCGATACGCCGCCGGAACCAGGGAGATCCTGGAGTCCTGGCTGGAGGGCCGCCCGATCCGAGACGAGTACCTCATCGTCCAGGACGGCAAGCTCGTCGGCACGGGAGCCCGCTCCTACAGCACCGAGAACAACAAGAAGTGACAGCCCTCGCGGGCTACGGGTTCAGGACATGAACCGTTACGGGTGGGGAGTGCCGCCGGTGAAGTCCGTGGTCCATACGTCGAGGTCGCCGTCCGCCGCGACGGCCAGGTAGCTGCTCCAGCGGGAGAAGGCGGAGCAGGGGTGGGAGATGCCGAGTTCGACGCGATCGGTGACGCGGAGCCCGTCCACGTGGTGGTGGAGGACGGCGTGGTGGTCGAAGAGCCGCGCGACGTTCGCCGTGGCCGGTCTCGGCGTACCGTGCGCGTCACGTACCGCCAGGACGATCGGGAGACCGGCGTCGTGCGGGAGTTCGCGTTTCCCCGCGTTGATCACGGCGATCCCCGGTTCGGGTGTGGAGAGGACCAGGGCGTGGACGGACAGCGCCGGTGTGAGGCCGGGAACGGGGTTGACGTGGGCGTATGTGCCGTGATCGTGGGTGACGTAGCAGCCTGGGCGCAGCAGCCGTACGGTACCGGGTACCGCCGCCGTGTCCGGCAGGTACCGCACCACGCGGTCGGGGAAGGCGGATCCGCCCATCGTGAAGACCGGGGCGTCGGTCGCGAAGAGGTCCGTGACGTCGAGGAAGACATCCCTGGTCCTGGCGCAGTGCTCGTCGACCCGGGCGATGACGTCGTCGGTGCGTTCGTTGGGCACGACACCCTCGTATCCGGCCACCCCCACGAGCCTCAGGTGCGGGCTCGCGGCGACCGCCTCGGCCAGGCTCCGCGCGTCCTGCCGGCCGCGTACCCCCGTGCGTCCGCCGGCCGCGCCGACGTCGAGCAGGACCTCGGCAGGACGCCGGCCCGGACCGAACGCGTCGTGGGCGGCGCGGACACCTGCGGGCGAGTCCACCAGGAACCGGATCTCCAGGTCCGGATCACGGTCGAGGTCGGCACTCATACGCCTGAGCACCGCCGCCTCCACGACCTCGTTCGCGATCAGGATCCGCGGGTGCCCCCACGAGGCGAGCGTCGCGGCCTGGCTGTAGGTCGCGACCGTCAACGCGACCGCTCCCGCCGCGAGTTGACGTTCGATGATGGGTGCCGACATGGTCGTCTTCACATGCGGGGCCAGTCGCACGTCGCGCTGGGCACACCAGGCCGCCATGGTGGCGATGTTGTCGTCCAGCGCCGTCACGTCCAGACGCAGCTGGGGGTAGTTCCACCGGGTCACGCGCACCTCCGGGACATCTGTGGGGCGGTGGGCTCCGCTCGAATCGGTTTCGGACTCCGTCATCCCCCGGTGGGGGTTCTCCCTCCGGTTCCGGCCGGTTCCGCACCGGGCCGTAGCCGCCGCCCCCCGCGCACTCCCGTCGCCTCGCCCCGTTCCCATCCGACGACCCCGCCCACCAGCACCATCTCGATGCCCTCCGAGACCCGGGTGGGTTCGAGGAAGGTGGCCTTGTCCTGGACACGGTCGGGGTCGAACAGGACGACGTCGGCCGCCGCGCCCGGCCGGACGACACCACGCTCCTCGATACCGAAGACCTTCGCGGTGCGGGACGTCATCTTCGCGATGGCCTCCGGAAGGCTGAGCGTTTGTTTCTCCCGGACATGGCGTGCGAGGACCCGGGTGAACGTCCCGTAGAGCCTGGGGTGCGGCTTGCCGCCCTGGCCCGGCGGCAGGCCGTCGGAGCCCACGAGCGCGCGGGGGTGCCGCAGAACGGCCTCGACGTCCTCCTCGCACATGGCGAACACGGACATCGTCGCTCTGAGGCCGTTCGACACGAGGACATCGACCAGGGCCTGGAACGGTGTGGTTCCGCGCAGTTCCGCGACCCGGTCCAGTGTGAGGCCCTCGAACTCGTGGTTCGCGGTGGACGCGATCATCACGTTCGGCCATCCGGAACCGCCCACCCAGTTCTCCCAGGTGCCGTCATCGCGTGCGAGTTCATCTTCGGCTCGGGCCAGCGCGGAAGGGTCGCGCAGGCGCCGTACCGTCGCCTCGTGACCGCCGTCCTGGAACCACGGCGGGAGGCAGCTCATCAGCATGGTGCTGTTGGCCTCGTACGGGTAGACGTCGTGGTGGACGTCCACGCCCCGCTTCCACGCGAGATCCATCAGCTCCATCGCCGGCACGACGCTGCCCCACGCGTCCTTCCCGGCGGCCTTCAGGTGGGAGACCTGGAGGCGGCAGCCCACGCGCTCGGCGACGGTGATCGCCTCCGCGACGCCGTCGAGCAGCCGCGGCCCCTCACCGCGCAGATGGGTCGCGTAGACGCCGTCGACCGGAAGCCCGGCCGCGAGCGCGGCCAGCTCGTCCACCGTCGCGAAGACGCCGGGTGCGTAGATCAGCCCCGAGGAGAGCCCGAAGGCGCCGGCGGAGATCGCGGCGCGGAGGTGGGCGCTCATCTCCGCCGTCTCCGCCGGGTACGGGGCCCGGTCGTCGATCCCCATCACGGCAGCGCGGAGAGTGTGGTGCCCCACGAGCGGAACGGTGTGACGGTATAGCCCGCATGGTCGGTACGCTCGTACAGCTCCGCAGTCGTGCTCCAGTCGTAGGGCAGGCTCGGGAAGAGCCGGCCGCACATCTCCTGGATCTCCGAGGACCTGTCGGCGGGGTGGGGTGCCAGGGAGAAGCCGCAGTTCCCCACGACCTCGGTGGTGACGCCCTGGCTGATCTTGCTGGCGTCGATCCCGGGCAGGAACGGGACGGAGTCCGCGTGCGAATGCGCGTCGATGAATCCCGGCGCCAGCGCCAGCCCGTCGGCGTCGACGACCCGGTCCGCCGCCACGCGGGACAGGGTTCCGGGGGCGGCGACGGCGGCGATCGCCCCTTCCACGAGCAGCACGTCCGCGCGACGTTCGGCGGCTCCCGTGCCGTCGAACAGGCGGGAACCTCTGATGAGGAGACTGGTCACGGGTGGCCTTTCCGGAGGGGGCAGGGGTTCTCGGCGGTGCCGCTCGTCGCCGGTCATCGCGTACGCAGCGGACGCGGGCGACGTACACACCGGACATCGGCGATGTACGCACCGGGCAGCGGCAGCGCACGCACGGACGGACGTCGGCGGCCCACGCACCGGACGTTGGCGACGTACGCACGGACGTTGGCGGCGCACGCACCGGGCATTGGCGGCGCACGCAGAATGCTGGCAAGCGGGTGGGAGTATCAGGCGATGGCGAAGGAATGTGACACGAGAGGACCGCGGTGCGACCGATCCCGACACCCGCGAGGGCAGTGCCATGGACGTCCTGACGGAAACCGACCTCGAACTCGTCGACGCCGTCCAGATCAACCCCCGGGCCAGCTGGGCCGCCATCGGCTCGGCGCTCGGCCTCTCGCCGGTGACGGCCGCGCGGCACTGGAAGTCCCTGACCGCCTCGGGAGCGGCGTGGACCTGCGCCACGATGGGGTCCGACTGGGCGCGCGGCGCGTTCGTCGAGCTGGCGTGTCCCCACGGCGGGACGGACGAGATCGTCCGCCTGCTGTGCGAGATCCCGGAGGTCCTCACGGTGGGGCGCACCACCGGTGACTTCGACCTCTACGTCATATCGGTGTCCCCCACGGTCCAGGCGCTGCGGACCTTCCTCTTCGAGACGATCGCGAAGCTGGACGTCAGGCGCGTGCGCTCGCACGTCTACTCGCAGATCTTCGGCGGCCCCGCATGGCGGCTGCGCGTCCTGAACCGTACGACGGCCGCGCGGGTACGGGAGGAGTCCCCCCGGCAACTGCCTCACACCGCGGTCGACCCACAGGACCGTCGGCTCTTCCTCGCGCTCGGCGCCGACGCGCGGCGTCCGTACCCGGAACTCGCCGAAGAGCTCGGGAGCACCCCGCAGGCAGTCCGCCGCCGGATGGACCGGATGCGCCGGCGTGACCAGATCGCCTTCCGCGCCGACATGGCACGCCCGCTCGCCGGGTTTCCGCTCGCCGCCCTGCTGTGGCTCAAGGTTCCGGACGCCGACGTGGAGTCCGTGGGGCGCGACCTCGGCCGGTGGGCGGAGGTCCGCTTCTGCGCTCCGGTCGTCTCGGCGGCGAATCTCGTACTCATCGTCAATCTGCGCTCTCCCGAGCACCTGGACTCCTTCGTCGGAAAGCTCTTCTCCACGCACGGTGGCGTGGAGATCGCGGACCGGCGGCTGGTGCTGCACCTGGAGAAGGTGCACGGGCATCTCCTCGACTCCGAGGGCCGGTCCCGGCGGGTCGTCCCGGTCGATCCCTGGGCCGGCCAGGCCGAGGGGCCGGACGGGCCGGGACCGGCCCGGCCCTGACTCGGCTCGGGGTCCTGGACTCGGCTCGGGGTCCTGACGCCTGACCCGGCCCCGGTCCTGACACCTGACCTGGCCCCGGCCCCCGATCCGGCCGCCGATCCGGCCGCGTCCCACCGGGGTGCGGTGTCGCGGTACGTCCCGCCGGGGTGAGGTGTCGCGATGCGTCCCTCAGCGTTCCCCGGACGACGGATCGTTCACCATCGCTCCTGATCGCGTCTCTTTCCTCCATCTCAGGTGGTCTTCGCCGTACCGGCGTGAACATCGATTCACGTCGCGAACGCGCCTAGGCCGTGTCCGGTCGCCCTGGGCCGCAGGCGGGCGTCACACAGACGGACAGACCGACAGACCGACCAACGCGGAACGGAGCGATCGAGAGTGCCCATCAGCAAGAAGGACAGGACCACCGCGATCTCCAAGAGCATCGAGACCGGCAAGCGCCATCCGCTGCACTACATCGACTCCCGCCGGTACGTGCAGCACAACGTCAACCTCGGCGACGGCCTCGGTCCCCTCCTGCGGTTCTTCGACGAGCTGCCGGAGGGAAGCAGCAAGGTCAACCCGATCCGGGCCTTCGAGGACGGCGACATCTCCTTCGCCCACATCGAGTACCACCTTCACGGCTACGGCCACGTCGCCGGATTCGAGATCCACCGCTGGGAGGACGAGCGGATCGTCGAGCACTGGGACAACCTGGAGCCTGTGCCCGAAGGGGCCGGATCCGGCGGCAGGACCGTGTTCGACGGGCCCACCGAGCCGACCGACCTCCACAAGACGGTGTCCAACAAGCAGCTCGCCGAGAGGTTCGTCCGCGAGGTGCTCGTCACGCGGACCGTCGAGGCCCTTCCCGAGTTCCTGGCAGGCGGGGAGTTCGTGCAGCACAGCCACCGCTGGGGCGACGGCATCGAGGAGCTGGAGCGGCTGCTCACCACGAACGACGGCGAGGACGCCACCGTGCATCACACACTGCACCGGGTCCTGGGTGAAGGCGACTTCGTGCTGACGATGAGCGAGGGGACCGTCGGCGGCGTCCACAGCGCCCTGTTCGACCTGTTCCGCCTCAGCGAGGACAAGGTGGTCGAGCACTGGGAAGTCGTCGAGCCCATCCCGCCGCGCGACCAGTGGCAGAACGACAACGGAAAGTTCTGACGGCGTCCGTCCGTCAGCAGGCGCAGAGGGAGTACGAGCACCATGTCAACGCGGAACCTGGCACTGGAGCGTGTCGTCCGGGCGGCGAGCCCCGCGGCGGAGAAGACGGTCGTGCACACCGGCGGTGAAGGCCTGGACATAGCACGCGTCCCGATCACCGTGGCCGGTGACGAGGTGATCCTGTACACCGCCCGCCCGGCGGGCGGCACGAACCTGCCCGTCGTCATCGTCCTGACCGAGGCCTTCGGGATGCACCCCTACATCGAGGACGTCACCCGGCGCTTCGCCCACGAGGGCTACCTCGCGGTGACTCCCGACCTGATGGCTCGTCAGGGAGACGCCGCCGCTTTCGTCGACGACGTCGACCGTCTGGTGTCCGAACTGCTCCAGCACATCCCTGACGAGCAGGTGATGGCTGACATCGACGCGGCGGTGAAGTGGGCGGTCGCCAACGGCGGGGACAGTACGCGCGTCGGTGTCAACGGCTTCTCCTGGGGCGGCCGGTGGGCCTGGCTCCACGCGGCGCACGCCCGCCTGAACGCCGCGGTGTCCTGGTACGGCGTGCTCGACGACGCATCGAGCGGACTGTATCCCGGCAGGGAACTGTTCCCGAGGCATCCGATCGACCTGGCCGCCGAGCTCAAGACGCCGGTCCTCGGCCTCTACGCCGAGAAGGACGCGGTCATCCCTGTCGCCGGTGTCACCGGCATGAAGGCCGCGCTGGAGGCCCGTCCGGCAGACGCTCCCGAGGTGGAGTTCACCGTGTACCCCGGAGCCGTCCATGGCTTCCACGCCGACTACCGCGACGACTACAGCCCCGTCGCGGCACCCGACGGATGGCAGCGGGCGCTCGGCTGGCTCCGTCGCCACGGAGTGTGACCCCGTGCGGCCGGCACCGCGAGCGCCCGATCCTCTTCCGTAACCTCGCCGCGTATGTCAGCTGGGCGTGCGGGCCGCCCACTTCAGGAAGATGTCACGGTCTTCCAGCCCCCAGGGAACCCTGTTGATGTCAGGAAGCTGGGAAATGGCCATGTCCCGCAGCTTCATCATGAACTCGTAGGGAATGGTGTCCGACCAACCTTCGGGTGTCTCGGCCTGGGTCTGGTACATGTAGAAGGCGATGGCGCGCAGGATCACCACCGGGTCGGGCTCCCCGGGCAGTGGGTCGAAAACGTAGGCACGGGCCTCCTCTAGGGCGTCCTCCTCCCATTCGCAGTACTCGACGTGATACACCCAGATGATCCGCCCCAGTTCATCGGCGCTCTCCGCGTTCACCACGATCGTGGTCCGGCTGTCAGGAGCGCCGAGCGCGGACGTCTCCCCGTGGACGGTCAGTTGATGCCAGGACTCATACGACTCGCTCCACCTGAGAGCTGCTGTCAGCAGCGCGTCGATGTGCGTTTTGCTTACGAACAGCTCGCTCATACGGCAACTCCTCGGCCGGGGAACTCCACTACGGAGCACTTCTACCAGCCGGGTCTGACATCGCTTCCCGGCCGGCCCGAACCGTTGGATCAGCGGCCCCGCCAAATCGAACGGCGCTCGTCCTTCCGACAACCGCGTGCCGCCCACCCGTTTCCCGCCCGTGCGGCTGCCGTCGACGTCGCCGTCAACGGACGATGATCGGGATGGGGGCCGTCGGCGTACGAGCTGCTCCTCCAGCCGGCGAACTCCCGGCGGCTGCACAGGACTTCAAACGGTCCACGATGACCCCAGGTGCCCAGTGCCAAAGGGGTTGACCTGTTGTCGCGGGCCCTCCGGCCCCGGAGTGTTGGTCCGAGGCACAAGGCGGCGGGTCCGGACGTCCTCGGGGGTTGGCAGCGCCGGTGAGACCCAACTGGTCGTCGACCAGATCACTTCCACGGGGCCGATGGGTGGGGTCGCCGGGCGGCTTCGTCGGGCGTGTGATCAGCGCTTGGTGAAGACGGCGTGGAGGGTGAGTGTGTTCTCCATCCCGGATATGCCGAGGATGTTGTGGGTGATGCCGAAGTCTCCTCGGTCGATCAGCACTACGCCGTCGAGTGTGACCTCCCCGGCGCTCACCGAGACCTGCGCCGGGAACGAGATCGGCAGGGTCCGGTCGCGCACGGTGAGGGTTCCCGCGACGTTCACGCGATCGGCGTCGGGGGTGATCGCGTCGAGTTCGAAGACGATGTCCGGGTACTGCTCGACGGCCAGGAAGTGGCGGCCGAGCAGATGTTTGTCACGCTTCGCGTGATCGGTGTCGATGGAGGCCGCCCCCACGGACAGTGTGCCGCTGATCTTCCCGTCCGGGGTGACCGTGCCCTGTCCGGCCACGGTCCGGAAGACACCGTCCACCGGTTTCCTGCCCCATGCGTGCCAGGTGCGGAGCTTGACCGCGGATCGCGGGGAATCCAGGGTCCACTCCCCTGCCAGGGCCGCCACATCACGCAGCAGCGCCTGTGGGTCCTGGTCCCGTCGTTCCGAGAGAGTCATGTCTGATCCTTTGCTTGGGTTGGTTCGTACGCCGTGCGAGGGCCGCGATCCATGCGGGCGCTCCGGAGACTTCCGGCGATGCGGTGTTCCGCGATGGGCGGGTACTGGGTACTGGGCCGGGTCCGGCCCTGTCCCCTGCGCGGGCGCGGCTGTCCGTATGCCGCTCACATGTGGACGGTGGGGGCGGTGTCGCCGCCCATCTTGGGAGTGCCGCGTCGGTAGACGACCAGGGCGATCAGGACACCGGCCGCGAAGAAGGCGGCCGACCACCAGTAGGCGGTGGAATAGGACTCCAGGGCGGCCTGCGCCTGGACGACCGGGTCGGCGGGGTCGCGGCCGGTCAGATAGGTGGCGGCGGCGTCCGCGGCGAGGGTGTTGAGCAGTGCGGTGCCGATGGAACCGCCGATCTGCTGCATGGTGTTGACGGCGGCGGAGGCGACGCCCGCGTCCTGGGGTGCGATCGCGTTGGTGGCGAGGGCCATCGCGGGCGCGAGGACCAAGCCCATGCCGATGCCGAGAAGGACCAGGCCGGGCAGGACGTCACCGGCGTAGGCGCTGTTCAGGTCGAGGCGGATCAGCCAGATCAGGCCGATGACACTCAGGCCCATGCCGAGTGTGACCACGATCTTGGGGCCGACGCGGAGCAGCAGGACGCTGGTGGCCAGAGTGGCGGCGATCATCAGCGAGCCGACCATCGGCAGGAAGGCCAGGCCTGTCTCCACGGCGGAGAAGCCGAGGGTCAGCTGGAGGTAGTAGGTCAGAAAGAGGAACACACCGAACATGCCGGCGCTGGTGATCAGCATCGAGATGAACGAGGCGCCACGGGTGCGGTCCAGCAGGACGCGCAGAGGCAGCAGAGGGTGCGCGGCCTTGGTCTGCCACCAGGTAAAGACGGCCAGCAGGAGTGTGCCGACGGTGAGAAAGCCCCAGGAGTTGGCAGCGCTCCAGCCGTCGTGCTCGGCGTTGGCGAAGCCGTAGACGATGCCGAACAGGCCGCCGGTCACCAGGAGGGTGCCCAGGACGTCGAGCTTGGCGCCGCGGTCACGGCCCGTGCGCTTCAGGAGTATCCAGCCGCCGATGAGCGGGACCGCGGCGAGGAGGAGGTTGACGTACAGCGTCCAGCGCCAGTCCAGGTACTCGGTGAGTACACCGCCGAGCAGCAGGCCCACGGCCGCCCCGGAGCCGGCGACCGCGCCGTAGATCCCGAACGCCTTGGCCCGCTCCTTGGCGTCGGTGAAGGTCGTCGTCAGCAGGGACAGCGCGGTGGGTGCCAGCAGCGCGCCGAACACACCCTGCAGCGCGCGTCCGGCGACCAGCATCTCGAAGCTGGTCGCGGCACCCGCCAGAGCGGAGGCACCGGCGAAGCCGGCCACCCCCACCAGAAAGGCCGGCTTGCGGCCGAAGAGATCGGCGATCCGCCCGCCGAGCAGCAGCAGGCTCCCGAAAGCCAGCGAGTAGGCGGTGACGATCCAGGTCCGGTTGCCGTCCGAGAAACCGAGATCCGCCTGGGCGGACGGCAGAGCGATGTTCACGATCGTCGCGTCCAGCGTGACCATCAACTGCGCCATGGCCACCATGGCGAGAATCCACCAGCGATGCCTCGGCCCGGCCGCCACACCGGCGGCCCGGGAACCGTTCTTCCGCAACGACCCCGCATCCGGCGCCGTATCCGTATGAGCCATTGAAACGTACTCCAGTCAGGGACGGGCCGGAGCCCTGTGAGAACCGACGGCTCTCACCACCGGGGAGGTCTTGCCCCACTGCCGACCGCGTCGGGCCGTGAAACCCCTTGCCGGGTGGAGCGTTCGCCGGGCCGGTCCAGGTGGGCTGTGCGGTGTGGAGGTGTCAGTCAGTGGTGTCGGTCACTGGTGTTGGTCGTGGGGGACCATGTGGTGGTGGTGTTGTTGGACGGGGTCAGTTCCGCGGGGTGGGCCTGTTCGACGCGGTCGCGTTTGGTGTACATGTCCCAGTAGTGCTGGGCGAGTTCGTCGGGGTGGACGGTGGGGAGCTCGCCGCCGATGGGGAGTTCGCCGCCAATGCCCTTGGTATCACCGGTCCGGGCGCGTTGGGCGGCTTCGCTCCCGGTGACGATGTGGGCGACGGTGAGGGTGCCGGCGTAGACGCCCGTGTCGTTGAGTTCACCGCTGAGGGAGTAGACGTAATTCCGCGCGGCGGCGGCGAGGGGGCCGGGACCGCTCATGAACGGCATCGGCTGTACGGCGGTGTAGCCGGTGGTCATCAGGAGCGCGCCGTCGCCGCGCCCGGTCATCTCCGGCAGCACGGCACGGAAGACCTCCACGGGCGTGAGCAGCAGCAGCCGTGAGAACTCTTCCAGTGTGGCGGCGTCCGCCCGGGTGGCCGGGGTGAAGGTCATGTCACCGGCGATCGGTCCGTACTCGACGACATCGATCCGCCCGAAGTGCGCGCGGATGGCGTCGACGAGGACCGGGGCCACCGCGGGAAGGGACAGGTCGCCGGGGAACGCCGCGGCTTCGATGCCTTCCCCGGCAAGCTGCTCGACAAGGGCGTCCAGCCGGTCCTTGCGGCGGGCGACCAGGGCGACCCGGAACCCCTCACGGCCGAATCGGCGGGCCAGGGACACTCCCAGGCCGCTACCGGCACCGAAGACGGCGATCACTTTCGGCATATGGCGTCACCTTTACCGGAGAGATATCTTGACCCGTGGGTCGACTTACGGTCGACCGTAACACATATCTTGACCCTGGGGTCAAGTTGCGTTTGACGGGTGGGCGTAGTGGTAGCCGGATCCGCCCGTGGCTCAGGGCTCAGGGAGTTGGCGTCGTCAGCCTCGCGAGAGCCAACGAGGCCGGGGCAACCGCCGCCGGCCGTCGACGTCGCCGACGTCGCCGACGACGCACCCGAGCAGACTGGTGGCGCACTCCCGAGCCGCCCAACGCCACCCGGTACGGTCTGGCCACCCATGCCTGGACCTGGGACGTCCACGACGACCGCCGCCGCGGCTTCTGGGGCAACGCGGTCATCGAGTCCTGGCACGAGGAGGCCACACCCGTCCTTGACCTCGACGGCTCACCGCGCCCCGTCAGCGAGGCGCTTCTGGACGAGTCCGCGATCCAGGTGGGCGCCGACGGCCTCGGCTGACACCGTCGGCCGACACCGGGACCGGCACCCGGCGCCCACCGCAGGAGGCGAGCCACGCCCAGTTCGCCCGCGTCTACGACGGGGGCGGTCCGGTCACCAGTCCGGGCGGACGCCGGGTGCCGGGCTACGGCGTCCCGTCACCGGCTGCCGCGTCGGCCGTCACACGCCGGCCCCGCGCAGGGGTGCCGGTGACGTTGGCCATCACCTCGTGGAGCTGCCGCGGGGTCAGCGGGGCGGTGGGCAGTGGGTGGGCGGCCTCGCTGCGCAGGCCGTCGAGAAAGAAGGCGATGCCCCGGCGCCAGGCGTCGGGGGCGGTGTCCTTCGCGGCCTGGGCGATCAGCGCGTTGGTGCCGAAGACGAACACCATGTCCCCGCTGGTGAAGTCCGGGCGCAGACCGCCGGCCCGCTGGGCGCGCTCGATGATCCGCACGCTGTCGACGCGGGCGCTCTCGCACACGGCCATCAGCCGCTCGGCGTCCGGGTAGCGCCCGGTGATGACGTCGCGCATCGCCGGGTCGCTGACCTGCAGCTCGCAGATCCTCTCGATGTAGTACGCGAACCCGTCCCAGGCGTCCTCCCGGACCAGGGCCTCGCGGGCCACCTCCTCCAGCCGCTCCGCGGCGAGGTCGGCGACGACGTCGTCGATCAGTGCCTCACGAGTGCCGAAGAGGTTGTACAGGGTGCCGTGGCTCACCCCGGCCCGCCGGGCGATCTCCTTCAAGGGCGCCTGGAGACCGCGCTCCTGGAAGAGCTCGGCAGCCGCTCTCCGCAGCTTCTCCGCATTGCGTTGCGCGTCGGCCCGCATCCGGTGTCCTCCTGGTCATATGTCGGCATCCATGGTCGCACCTACCCACCGAACGTAATTTGACCCCGAGGTCAAGGTACGCGTTGCGACCGACGCCAAGCCGACCCCACCGTCAAGATGACTCGCGGCAAAGGCGCAGCGCCCCGAGGACCATGCGCCGAACGCTCGCACCGAACGCGACTCCATCGCGGGCGGAATGAGCCCCTTGACTATTGACGCGGAGTGCCACCGGTGGACTACTTAATGTAGTCGAACCGCTTTCGTCGAAGGAAGGGCTGCCTGGAGACGCGCCCCCCGTCCGTCGGCGATCATCAAGGGAGCGCCCTATGCCGGTCTCACCGAACCAGGGATCCACCGGTGGCGGCGATGCGGTGACCGTCACCGGGAGCCACTTCACGGGCACCACCGCGGTGCGCTACGGCACCCGCCAGGCCACGAGCTTCACGGTCATCAGCGACACCACGACTGACACCATCACCCCTTCCGGTCACAGCGCCGTTCCCGTCTCCGTCACAACCGCCGGCGGAACGGGGACCGTGGGCACCTTCTTCTACCTGCCGCCGCCCTCCTTCCGTATCGACCCGCCTCCCGCGGGCCCTCTGGGAGGCGGCAACACGGTGGTCTTCACCGGTCTCGGCCTCTCCACCACGAGCGAGATCAGATTCGGTACGCAGAGCGCCGTGTTCACCGTCGACTCGGACGGCCGGCTCACCGTCACCGTCCCGGCGGCGGCCTCCTCGGGTCCGGTGGGGGTCACCGTGACCACCAGGGGCGGAGTCGCCGGCGGAGTCACCTATACCTATCTCGACTCGCCTTCCGTCACCGGCGTCATCCTCGACTCGGGATCGGTGGACGGCGGCGATCTCGTCGTCATCACCGGGACCGCGTTCTCCTACACCACCGGCGTCACCTTCGACGGCACACCCGCCGTCTCCTTCCGGGTCGCCTCCGACACCGAGATCGACGCCGTGGTGCCCGCCGGAGCGCTCGGCCCGGCCGATGTCTCCGTCACCACCCTCGGTGGCACCACCACCGCCACGGACGCCTATACGTATCTGGGACTCTTCGCAGTCCTGGGCGGAGCGTCGGTCAGCAACACCGGCCTCTCGAACGTCACCGGAGATCTCGGAGTGAGCCCGGGAGCGTCCATCACCGGATTCCCGCCCGGCCAAGTCGACGGGAGTATCCACAACTCGGACACCGTCGCCGCCGCGGGCCATGCCGACCTGATCACGACGTACAACGACGCCGTCGGCCGGATCCCTGACGCCGGCATCAGCGGAGACCTCGGCGGCCTCACACTGCTCCCCGGCGTCTACAACGCCACCTCTTCCATCGGGCTCACCGGCACACTCACACTGGATGCCCAGGGCGACCGCAACGCCGTCTGGGTCTTCCAGATCGGATCGCCCCTGACGACGGCGACCGCGAGCAACGTGCTCCTCGTCAACGGCGCCACGGCCAGGAACGTCATCTGGCAGGTCGGTAGTTCAGCCACTCTGGGCACTGACAGCGACTTCGCGGGAAGGGTCCTGGCTCAGATTTCGATCACCGTGAACGCCGGTGTGACGGTCAACGGCCAGGTCCTGGCCATCGACGGCTCCGTAACCCTGGACACCAACACGATCACTCGCCCTTGGTGAAGGAGCCACACGCCACGCAACCGGGACGCACGCCCGCCACGCCCGCCACGCGCGCCAGAAAAAGGCCGAACGCGTAATTGCGGAGGACCTCAAGGAAGACATCGCGCGACCCGGATCGAGGCGCTCAAGCAGCTCCCGCTCGGCCTTCTCCGTCGCCTCGCTCGCACGGAGGCAGATCTCACGGCCGCGGGGGGTAGGTGTCGGCCTGCGAACCCTTCGGTCTTGCAGATCTCGTACCCGGACGACCAGCCCTTTCACCTCAAGGGAATCGAGGGTCGCCGTGATGACCGATTCATCGATCTTGACGAGTGCGGACAATTCGAGCTGCGCCATCGGTGTGGTCGTCAGCGCGACCATCACGAAGTGCCCTTTGATGTCGACGCCAACCCCCGGCGCCTCCGACGTCCGTCGCGTCGGCGGGCGGCGACGTTTGACGGCAGCCAGATGTCTGGGTGAGAGCCCCCGATGAGACTGGCCGTACGGCGCGTGGGACGTGGTTCGCCGACCGGTGCGGCTGGAGTACGCCGGTGTGCGTCGGCTCGCGCCCCGCGCTGGTGGCTCTCGACGGTGACCGTTCTTCGGCCTGTGTCCGGCTGCCCGAGATCCGGCACGCGCTGACCGGCGAGCCGGACACGGTGGAGCACAGCCCTTCGGTACCGCCGGTGCGGCCGGGAGGACCGCGTGCTCGTGCTCCATCGCGGGGACATCGTCGAGGTGGGCGATACCGCCGCCGTACTCGACGCTCCTCAACACGCCTATACGCGGCGTCTCCTCGGTGCCGTCCCGGGCATCGAACAGCGGCCCCTGGACAGTTCACGGTAGGAAGCCGACATATGACGTCCCGCGTGTGACATTCCGCGTGTGAAGTCCCACGCGGCGTCGGTGGATAAGACCCTCGAACGCGGCCAGGCGCCCGGCGTCGGGGGTCTCACCGGCTTCTCCGACAGCCGCCCTGGGCCACAGCACCGGGCCGGGGACGCCGCCGACGCGGACCCGCCCCCGGCTGGGAGAGCCCGGCGTTCGAGGTCGCCGTCAGGCAAACATCATATTGATTGACTGCACGCCTCTTGACCGGCTGCAAGGACAGCAGGCAATCTCGCTGTAATCATCATGATGAATAGCCGCCTCGTTCCGAAGGGTCGTTCCGCCGACGCGGGCCTGACAGGCCTTCCCGTACGCCCAGCACGCCCGGCACGCGATCGTCCGACCCGCGCGCCCACCACCCCGGCACGTCACGGCTCGCCGACTTCCCGCAGACAACAGGAGCCGCACCATGACCGCAGTCACCTCGCCCGAAGCCGTCGCCGGGAAACCGCTGCCGATGTCCCGCGGGCGCTATCTGTACCTCCTCGCCGCCGTGACCTGGCCCGCCCAGGTCATCGCGATCGTGGGCACCATGAGCGGCAACGCACAGGCGGCCGTGGCCCAGCACTTCCGTACGACACACATCGCCTGGTTCAGCGTGACGCTGTTCATCGTGACCCTGGCGATCACGCCGTTCGCCATGCGGTTCGGCCAGATCTACGGCAAGCGCAAGGTCATGCTCGTGCTGATCGGCATCGGCCTGGCCGGTGACGTGGTCGTCGCGCTGTCACCGAACTACGCGGTCATGCTCGCCGGCCGTGCCCTGGCGGGTTTCTACGGTCCGGTCGCCGCGCTGGTCTTCGCCTCCGTGCGCGACCTCTTCCCGCGTGAGCGCGTGGCGAACGTCTACACCGTCATCGGTGCCGTCATGGGCGGCGCCTCCCTCGCGTCCCCGCTCGTGGCGGGCCTGCTGATGGAGCACCACGGCTGGCGCAGCGTGCTGTGGACGATGGCCGGAGTGACCGTGCTCTCCGTCGTGTGCATCGCCCTGATCCCCGAGACGCCGGTCCGCGGCGGTCTGGCGGGCCTGGACTGGCTGGGCGGAATCCTCATGGGCGCGGGTACGTCCGTCGTGGCCGTCGGCGTCGGCATGGGCGGGGACTGGGGCTGGACCAGCGCGAGCATACTGAGCTGCCTGATCGGAGGCTGCGCGCTGTTCGCCCTCTTCGTGGTGGTCGAACTGCGCGCGCCGCGGCCCATCTTCGACGTCCGGATCCTGGGCCGCCGGTCGGTGTCCACCGTACTGACCGGGCCGGCGCTCATCGTCGGCACCTCCAACATCGCGCCCACGGTCCTGACGTTCCTGGCGCTGTTCCCCGCGATCCCGCACGTGTCCGCCAGCCTCGGCTGGAGCCTCACCCATCTGGCCCTGATCGGCATCCCGGCCGCGCTGGCGTGGGTCGTGGCGGGTCTGCTGACCGGGTACGTGCTGCGCACCGTACCGCCGCGCACGGTGTGGCTCGCGGGCAGTCTGACGATGACCGCCGGGCTCCTCCTGTGCGCGCTGTACCACCGCACCGCCACCGAGATCATCCTCACCGGCATCGTGCTCGCCGTCGGCACCGGTGTCATCCAGGGCACCTCGAACGCCATGATCGTGTCGGTGGTCGGGCCCGACGACCAGGCCCCCGCCAACGGACTGAGCGGCATGCTCGGCGCCGTCATCGCCATCCTGGGGCTCCAGTTGGTGTTCGTCGTGATGTCGAACCAGTCCAGCGTCGTGAACGGGATCGCCTTCTACCAGGACGCGGCGTTCACCAACGGCTACTACCTCCTCACCGCCATGGCGGCCGTCGGCGTCCTCGTCTCCGCGCTCATGCCCCGCGTGGAGCGTCCGGCCGACGCACTCGCCGACTAAGCCCCCCTCCCAAGTAAGCCCCCTCGCCTCCTCCCCGCTCGGGGCGCACCCGCGCCCCCCTCACCGCAAGGTTGTCCATGTCCACCACGCACCACCCCGCTCACGACACCCGTTCCGAGGCCGCCGCGAAGGATCCGTGGGAGCTGCCCGACGTCTCCGGTCTGGTCGTCGGCGTGCTCGGCGGGACCGGCCCCCAGGGCAAGGGCCTGGCATACCGCCTGGCGAAGGCCGGCCAGAAGGTGATCATCGGTTCACGTGCGGCCGATCGCGCCGAGGCCGTCGCCAAGTCGCTGGGCCTCGGGATCGAGGGCGCGGACAACTCCGGGACCGCCCGCCGGAGTGATGTCGTGATCGTCGCCGTGCCCTGGGACGGCCACCGCGCCACCCTGGAGGCACTGCGGGAGGAGCTGGCCGGCAAGCTCGTCGTCGACTGCGTCAATCCCCTCGGCTTCGACAAGAAGGGCGCCTACGCGCTGAAGCCGGAGGAGGGCAGCGCCGCCGAACAGGCCGCCGCCCTGCTGCCCGGCTCCCGTGTCACCGCCGCCTTCCACCACCTCTCCGCCGTACTGCTCCAGGACCCCGCCATCGACCGGATCGACACCGACGTCATGGTCTTGGGCGAGGACCGCGCCGACGTGGAGACCGTGCGGGCCCTGGCCGGACGGATCCCGGGCATACGGGGCGTCCACGCCGGACGGCTGCGCAACACTCACCAGGTCGAGTCCCTCGTCGCCAACCTGATCTCCGTCAACCACCGCTACAAGGCTCACGCCGGTCTCCGCGTCACCGACGTCTGACACCGGCCCGACGCGGGTCCCGCCGGCTGGGCCCCGCACCATCGGAAGCGGAAGCGGAAGCGCCAGGCCGGCCGGCAACTGCCCCGCCCGCCTTAAAACACGGCCTGGCCGTCCGTCGCCTTTCGAGGCGGCGGACGGCGAACCGGTGGCGCTCGGCCACATGGCATGGGAGCGCCTGGACTTCGAAGATCGACCGGAAAGGCCTAGGAGCGGCGGTTCTGGAGCCGCTCGGGGCCCATACGGCTGGGGTCCAGGTCGTGGTAGCCGATCTTCTTCGGCGTGACCCGGATCTTGACGACCGTCGCCTCGGGGGCGACCCTGCCCGCCTCCTCCGGCAGGTCGTACTTCTCGGCATGGTCCTTGAACGTCTGGACGAGCTCGGCTCCCCTGGTCTCCTCGATGACCGCGGTCCCGCGCACCTCCAGATACCGCATGGGGGTCTCGGGGTCGATCGCGATGATGTTGATGCGCGGGTCGGCGCGGAGGTTGTCCAGACGGCGGGCGCCGGGGCCCGTGTGGGAGACGAGTTCGTCGCCCTCGATGACGACACCGGCGATGACGGAGTGCGGGCTGCCGTCGGGGAGCAGCGTGGTGATGACTCCGGTGACTCGCTTGCTGAGCAGGGCCACAACTTCTTCAGAGAACATGGCGGATCTCCTCGGGATGGCGACGCGCACGGCGTGCGCGAGAAAACGGGGTGCCCGCGGAATCCGCGGAATCAGTCCGGCGGATCCTCACCGCCGGCCGTTCGCAGGCCTCGCCGGAGGACCGCCGCGACCGCGGGGATGTCGTCCGGACCCATGACCGCGGCGATATAGCGGTCGGGCTTGACCAGGACGAAGCGGTCGCGCGCGGCGCCGAGGGCCTCCTCCAGGCCGCGGTCGGCGTCCGCGACGGCGGCCCGCCGGCCCCCGGCCGACGGCAGCCGGTCGCCGAGGAGGACGTCCACGCGCCGTATGTCCAACGCGCTGTCGGGCCAGTCGCCGGTGTCGAAGCGCGCCCAGGCCGCCTCCGTCACATCGACGCCCAGCAGGGCGTACGACTCGCCCAGCGCGTCGTCCAGGGGGCACGGACGCAGACCCGGCGGGACGAGGACCAAGGGCTGCGGCAGCTGGGTGCCGGTCAGCGGATGGTCCCCGACGACGAGCCCCGCCCGGTGCCGGGCGACGGGCCGGAACCGCATCTCGGTGAGATAGTCCCGCCCGGCCGGCACCCGCAGCAGCGCACGGACCGTCAGGTCCCGTACGAGGGCGCGGGCCCGCGAAGTGGTCATGACGACCTCGCCGAGCCGCTCGGAGTAGTGCACCACCGCCGTGGCGTGCGGCCGCCGCTCCGCCTCGTAGGTGTCGAGGAGGCTCGCCGCGGCGGTCCCGCGCCAGACCTGCTCGACCTTCCACACCAGGTTCGCGGCGTCCCGGATCCCCGAGTTCAGGCCCTGCCCGGCGAACGGCGGCATCATGTGCGCGGCGTCGCCCAGCAGCAGCACATGTCCCCGGCGCCAGCGGTCGGCGACGACGGCGTTGAAGGTGTAGGCGGTGCAGCGCTCGACCTGGTCCTCGTCGAGCGTCCGGTAGGGGGCGACGAGCCGGCGCAGCGTCTCGAACCCGGGAGTGGTCCCCTTCTCCCCCTCGCCGGGGTGCAGGAGGAACTCGTAGCGGCAGCGTCCGCCCCGGCCGGGCACGATCACGGTGGGCCGGTCCGGAGTGCCCCGGTGCATGCCGTAGCGCTCGTCGTGCCGGTCCCCCGTCAGGTCCGCCACCAGCCAGACCTGCTGGTGGCTGGTCCCGGTCATCCCGATACCGCACAGCTCGCGAACGGAGGACCGGGCGCCGTCGCACGCCAGGAGCCAGGAGGCGTCGAGGAGTTCGGTGCCTTCGCCGCCGCCGGTCGCCGCGAGTCCGGCGGTGACTCCGCCGCCGTCGTCCCGCTCCCGCACGGTGCGCAGTTCGGTGGCGAACCGGACGTCGGCCAGCGGATGCGACGTCAGCTCGTCGAGGAGGATCTTCTCCAGCTCGGGCTGGGCGAACTGGTTCTTGAACGGGTGGCCGAGGCGGTACGGCCGCGGTCCCCGGGCGTGGAAGAGGGGGCGCCCGCGGCGGTCGTAGTAGCGGGTACCCGTGCCGGGGACGACGATGTCGAGCACCCGCTGGGCGAGGCCGTCCGGCTGGAGGGCGCGCAGGGACTCGTCGTCCAGGCTGATGGCCTTGGCCTCGTCGCTGGTGGCGGCGTTGCGTTCGACCAGGACCACGGGCACGCCCCGGGCCACCAGGAGGTTGGCGGCGGTGAGGCCGACCGGGCCGCCGCCGACGACGAGGACGGGTGCGGGGACGGGGACGGGGACGGGTGCAGGTGTGCGGCGGGCCGCCGTCACGGGTTGACCACCGCCATCCAGATCGGATCGGTACGGCTCTGGAGCGCGGCGACCGCCTCGTGGGCCTGTGCCAGCGGGTAGCGGTGGGTGATGAGGTCCTCGGCGCGCAGGCTGCCGCGTCCGAGCAGGGCGAGGACCTCTTCGGCGTCGGTACGGGTACAGGAGCGGGTCCCCACAATGCGCCAGCAATTCACCATGACCGCGGCGAGCGGCACCGTCAGCAGGGTCCTGTTGGCGCCCATGTGGACGAGGGTGCCGCCGGTGGCGAGCGAGGTCAGTGCCTGCACGGTCGCCGGCCCGTCCGGGATGTAGTCGACGACCGCGTCGGCCCCTTGGGGGGCGAGAGCGCGGATCGCCCGGGTCAGTCCGCGGTCGGCGGACCAGTTCCCCGGCAGTTCCTCCAGCGAGACGGTGTGCGTCTCGACGCCGTCCGAGAGATGGCTCACGGCCGCGAGGCGTTCGGCGCTGCGGCCGACGAGGATCAGGCGGGAGACGCCGAAGTGGCGGGCGAGTCTGATGGTGGCGGTACCCATGGTGCCGGTGGCCGCGGTGACCACGAGGGTGGCCCCCAGGGGCAGGTCGGCGCATTTCAGCGCGCGGACGGCGTTGGCCAGGTCGTGGACCTTCGCTCCGACGTCGAAGGAGACGTGGTCGGGAAGCGGGTCGACCAGCCAGTGCGGCACGCGCAGATACTCCGCGAGGCCGCCGTCGTGGTAGCGGTCGTAGAGCGGCATGGGGACGTCGCCGAAGGCGGCGTGTCCGATCATGGCCTGCTGCGGGCACATCATGTCGCGGCCGGACCGGCAGTGGCCGCACACACGGCAGTTGAGGTTGGGGTGGACCCGGACACGAGCGCCGGGGGCGACCGTGGTGACGTCGTCGCCGACGGCGGCGATAGTGCCCGCGGCCTCGTGCCCCAGGGTGGTGGGCAGGTGTCCGAAGGCGCCCTGGGCCAGCAGGGTCATCATGCCGGGGGCGAGTCCGGCGGAGGCGACCCGGACCAGGACGTCCGAGGGGCCCGGCTGGGGGACGGCTATCTTGCGCAGGTGCAGCGCGTCGGAACCCTGCTGGGCGCGCGCGGCGAGCATGGCGGTCATGTGGGGCTCCTGGTCGAGGGGGTCAGGCGAGCAGGTCTGTCAGGTCACCGGGCGCCAGATACGCGGCGGTCCTGGTGGTCCGGGCGATCTGCGGCAGGTCACGGTCGGAGTGGAGGGCGAGATGGCGGCTCTCCCCGGCGGCGCACAGACTGGTGTGCGCGACGCCGAGCGGGATGCGCACGAAATCGCCGGGGCCCAGCTCGACGGTCCCGCGCTGGCTGACGAGGGTGCGCCGGCCGCTGATCTGGTACTGGATCTCGTCCGCGTCGAGGGTGCGGCGGTAGATCCGCGGGGTGTCGGGCAGCTGCCGTACGGTGCCGAGCCGGAAGGTGCCGGAGCGGTAGAGCCAGGTCGTGCCGGGCGCGTCCGGGAGCGCGAGCACGCTCAGCCGCCGCTTGTCCCGGTGGACATGGTCGAGGAGCTGCCGTTCGTCGACGGGCGCCACGGTGATGTCGTGGCCGGGGGTGCCCATGCACTGGGTGATCGCTTCGTTGCGGTCGCCTGGTTCCCAGCCGGGGAAGGGCGGCAGCGCGGCCTCGGACCGGCGCGAGGGGCCCGTCTCCTCGGTGACCGGGGCGGGCGAGTAGAACAGCAGATGGCTCTCGCGACGGCCGTAGTTGTCGTGGGCGACGCCCCGGGGGATGCGCGAGAACTCACCGGGCCGGTGCTCCACCGCGCCGAGTTCGGTCATGAGTGTGCGGTCGCCCGCGATCTGGTACGAGATCTCGTCGACATCGCAGTTGCGGTGGTAGAAGGGCTGGCGGTTGTCCATGGTCTGCCACTCGACCCGGACCTGGGCGCTCTCGTACACGCCGCGCGGCGGGGCGAACGGCACGGCCTCGTACTCCTGCGGGAAGTGCACGACGCTCAGCGGCTCGTGGTCGCGCCACAACTTCACCGGGAACGGGTTGGGGTGCGCAGGGGAGAGCAGCAGTCGTTCGTCGCGTTCGACGTGCACGTCCGCCTGTTCGGCGAACACGGTCGTGAGTACTTCGGTGACGTTCGGCATGACAGGTCCTAGCGGTTGTCGGAGCGGGAGGGCCGGACGCCGTCGGGCAGGTGCCGGTCGAGGAAGGCGTGGGTGTACTGCCAGGCGGTACGGGCGCTGTCCTCGACGTACATGTGCGGCCGGGCGTCGCAGGCGAACGCGTGGCCGGCGCCCGGGTAGACATGGCTCTCGAAGTCGGCTCCCGCGGCGGTGAGCGCCCGGTCGACTGCGGTGACCTGGTCGGCGGGGATGGTGGGGTCCGCCGAGCCGACGTGCAGCAGGACGGGGGCGTCGATCCGGTCGGCGCGGTCCACGACCGCGTGCGGTCCGGATGCGATGCCGGGGCCGTAGAACACGACGACGGCGCCGAGTCCGGTGATGCCGGTGGCGGCGGTGAAGGCGGCCCGGCCCCCGAAGCAGAAGCCGTTGACGGCGGTCCGGCCGACGGCGATGCCCTCCGCCGACTCCAGGTGATGGAGGACGGCCCGGATGTCGGTGACGATGTCGTCCGGTCCGATCGCCCCGATCAGGGGCATGGCCTCGGCGTGCTGCCGGTAGTCGAGCGTGCCGACACCGTTGCGGTGGAAGAGGTCGGGGGCCACGGCCAGAAAGCCCCGCGCGGCGTAGCGGCGAGTGATGTCCTGGATGTGCTCGTTGACCCCGAACGCCTCTTGGAGCACGATCACGGCCCGGTCCGCCGGGGCCGCCGGGCGGGCCGCGTAGACGCGCATGGGTCCGTCGGCGGTGGCCACGGTGAACCAGTCGTCGTTGCGCGGGGTGGCGCTGTTCCTGTCGGTCATGGTGCGGGGTCCTCACGGGAGACGGGCGGGTGGAAGGGTGTCGGCGGCTCGGCGCAGGAGGTAGTGCCAGCCGGCCTCCAGCTGGCTGTCGGGCCAGCACTCGGCGCGTTTGGCGCGGGCCTCGGTCCGGTCGGAGCGGACACGGATCGGGCCCGCCGCCGCGGCCCGGATCTGCGTGGCACAGGCGCGCTCCAGCAGGACGGCGTGCATCACGGCGGACGGGACGGTGCGGCCCGCGCCGACCAGGCCGTGCTTGGGAAGCAGCGCGGCGGGCGCGGTGCCCAGGTCGACGGCGAGCGCCTTGCCCAGCCGAGGGGTGCTGACGAGGGCGCCGGTGGCCCGGAAGCGGGGTACGTCCTCGCCGCCGAAGAGGGCGCCCTCGTGGGACAGCGGGAGCAGCGGGGTCCCGAGAGCGGCGAACGCGACGGCGGCCGACGCGTGGGTGTGCACCGTACAGACCAGGTCGGGTGACGCCGCGAGGAGTCCCAGATGGATGTGGCACTCCTTGTGCGGGGTGCCGGTGCCGTGCAGGACCGTGGCGTCCCAGGAGACGAGCTGGAGGCGGTCCTCCCGCACCTCTTCCAGACCCCAGCCCGGGGCCTTGATCCAGATGCCTCGTCCCTGCGGATCGCGTACGGCGGCATGGCCCCAGACCATGTCGCCCTGTCCGGCGGCGGCGAGGGCGTGGGAGGCCTCGACGGCGAGCCGCTGGGCCTGATCGGGTGTCATGGCCGGGGCAGGGCGTCGTAGTAGCGGGCCGCCCCGGGGTGCAGGGGCACGGGTGACCGGCCCATGGTCACGGGGTCCAGCGGGTAGGTGATGGGGCTGCGCTCGGGCGGCAGATGGCGGTACTGCCCCTCGATGAGGTGCCGGGTCTCTCCCAGCACCCAGGCGATGGCGTAGGCGACGTCCTCGGGGAGATCGTCCCGGGTGAGGACCAGGAAGTCGGAGAAGTCGAGGGTGCGGAAGCCGTCCTGGCCGGCGAACCAGCCGTCGTCGACGTACGCGTCGGGCCAGCCGAAGTCGGCCCGCAGTCCGTCCAGCACCTCGTCCTCGACGGCCAGGAAGTTGAACGCGCGGCCGATGTCCTGCCAGGCGGGCAGCATGACCGCTTCGTGGACGATGGCGTTGGCCCGGCCGTCCCTGGCATGGTCGAGGGACTCGAAGGGCCGCTCGTCCTCCAGCAGCCGGCCTCCCCAGCCGGTCACGTCGACGCCCGAGCGGGTGAGGACCTCGTGCGCGGCGAGTCCTACGTAGTTGACGCCGTCGTGGACGGACGTGGCCAGCCGCAGGACGGGCTTGCCGGCCCGCAGCTGGGCGAAGCTGGTGATCTCCAGGTCCTTGTGGACGGCGACGACCAGGCGGTCGCGCTGGGGGACCACGCCGAGGGCACGCAGACCGGGGTGGTGCTCGTCGGTGAAGACGCCCCGGCCGTCGAGGGCGGCGACGGCGAAAGCGGCCGGGGTGGTGAGCGCGACCTGCACCTCGCCGCGGCCGACGGCGTGGACGGCGTCGCTGAAGCCGCGGCTGTTCCAGGTGGCGATCCGGGTGTGCGGGCCGCAGCGGTCGGCGAGTTCCTGGGCGATCCAGCCGCAGACCCGGTGCAGGTTCGCGGTCCCCCAGTCACCGCGCAGATGCAGTGTGAGGGAACGGCCGATACGGGGTTCGGCGGGGCGTTCTTGTCCGGGGTGAGTCGGATCCATCATTACCTCTGTCCTGAATATGAGGAGGCATGTCCTGCTCATCGGTCGCCACGGGAGGCCAACGGCAGGAAGGTCGGGAGTCGATTCCGATTTTGACTCTACTACTAGACCT
This sequence comes from Streptomyces sp. NBC_00872, assembly GCF_045161915.1. Classification (NCBI taxonomy): domain Bacteria; kingdom Bacillati; phylum Actinomycetota; class Actinomycetes; order Kitasatosporales; family Streptomycetaceae; genus Streptomyces; species Streptomyces sp. NBC_00872. The sequence continues at coordinate 1,542,656 of NZ_CP108806.1, forward strand.
CTACAACTAGACCTATAATGGTAGACTCAACCGACCGGAAGTCACCACAGGACGGACGGAACAATCTCTACGGGCGACCGGGCCCCGGCCCGCGGTCGCATGAGCGGTCCTTCCACGGCGGGCGCGACCCGCGCCCCGACCGGAGCACCGCGAAGTCCTTCACCGGGCGGCCGACGCCGACCGGACACCTCAGCCCCCGACCACCCCCCGGTCAGCCACCGATCCAGCCAGCGGTCACCCAGCCAACGGTCACCCCTTGATCACCCCGCCGGCCACCGAGTCGTGGTCGGCGACATGGCGCATCAGGGCGGCCTCGTCCCGCTTGTCGAGCGCGTCCACCATCGCCGCGTGCTGCCGATAGCGGTCCAGGACGTACTCGTCGAGCGACAGGCCCGCACCGGGCTGGACGCCCACCGTATGACTCGCCACGAGATCGAGGAGGTTCGTGTACAGCGACCGCAGGAGCGCGTTGGGCGCGACGTCCGCGACCCGTCTGTGCAGATTCCAGTTGGCCCGTACGAACGTGTCCGCGTCGCCCGCCTCGGCGGCCTCGCGCATCTCCTTCAGGATGACGCGCAGGTCACGGACATCCGCCGGGGAGGCGTGCCAGAGCGCGTCCTGCCACAGCAGCGGCTCCAGCGCGCCGCGGATACGTAGAGCCTCGGTCACGTCCGCCTCGGAGGCGTCCAGGGCCAGGACCGAGTTGCCGAGACGGACCATGGGGTTCTGCTCGGCGGCGAACAGGCCGCCGCCGGACCCCGGCCGGACCGTGACGACCCCGCGCACCAGCAGCAGCCGGAGCGCCTCGTTGAACGTGCCCACCGACACCCCGCACCGCACGCGCAGTTCGTCCTTGGTACCCAGCCGGGAGCCGCGTTCGACGCTCGCCGCGAGGTGCGCCACGAACTCGGCGGCCCCCTCCGCCCGAGACTTCACGGGCGCCTGCCCCCACTCCGTCCGCCGCAGCGCCGGAGGATCGAGATATCCGCCCGCTCCCTGCGCCCGTCCGCTCCGACCGTCCGCTCCGCCTCGCGCCGCCACAACCGCTCCCGCCCGCAGTCCACACAACCGTCCGTTCATTGTGGCGGACAGCGTCGCACCTCTTGACGCCCGGCAAAATCACCCGGCAGCATCACTATAATCATGATGATGAATGGAGTCCTGATGGCCGTCGACCTCGGTGAGCAGGAGTCCCGCTCGACACACGACGAACTCGTGGCCCGTGCCGTGGCCCTGCAACCCCTGCTGCGCGAGCACGCCGCCACCGCCGAGGCGAACCGTCAGGTGCCGGACGAGGTGATCGACGCCATCGCCGAAGCGGGCCTGTTCAAACTCGCCACCCCGACGCGCTACGGCGGCCACCAGTCGTCCACGCGGACCATGCTGGACGTGTCGGCCGCGCTCGCCGAGGGCGACGGATCCGCCTCCTGGGTGGTCGCCCTCGTCAATGTGTGCAACTGGCTGACCAGCCTCTTCCCCACCAAGGCGCAGGACGACGTGTTCGGCGCCGACCCGGACGCCCGGGTCACCGGCGTCCTCACCCCCACCTCCACGACCGTCCGGGTCGAGGGCGGCTGGCTGGTGACGGGCCGCTGGTACTACAACTCCGGTTCCGCGCACTCCGGCTGGGCCGTCCTGGGCATCCCGGTGACCGACGCCGACGGCGCGGTGGTCGACCAGGGGCTGGCCCTCGTACCGCGTACGGACCTGTCCCTGGAGGACACCTGGTTCGTGGCGGGGATGAAGGGCACCGCCTCCAACTGCCTGACCGGGGAGGACTTCTTCGTCCCCGAGTACCGCGTCATCTCGGTGCCCGCCGCGATCGGGGGGCATTACGCCACGGAGCACGAGGACGAGGTCCTCCCCCGCTCGGCGTTCGTGCCGATCCTGACGCTGGTACTCGCCGGTCCCCAACTGGGCCTGGGCCGGGCCGCGTTGAAGTATGTGACCGAGAAGGCCGGCCAGAAGCCCATCTCGTACACCTTCTACGAGACCCAGGCCGATTCGGTCGCCGTGCAGTTGCGGATCGCCGAGGCGGCGCTGCGGATCGACACCGCCGCTCTCCTCGCCGGACGGGCCGCCGCCGACATCGACGAGGCGGCACGGCGCGGCACCTACCCGGACTTCACCCGGCGGGCCCGCGTACGCGCGTACACCGGCTGGGCCATCCAGAACGTGCTGGAGGCGATCGACATCCTGCTGAACGTGCACGGCGCCGCCTCCTTCGCCGAGGCCAACCCCCTCCAGCGGATCTGGCGGGACGCCAACACCGCCGGCCGGCACGCCATGGCCGCCCCGGCCGTGGCCCTGGAGGTCTACGGCAAGGCCCTGCTCGGCGTCGACGAAACGATCACCCCCCTCGTCTGAGGATCCCTGCCCCCTGGCGAACAGGAGCATTACGTGCGCACCGCCAATCTCTCCGGCCGTCTCGTCCTCGTCACCGACGACGGTCTGGCCGTAGACGTCGAACAGGCCAGCGACGGCCGGTTCGGACCCGATCCGCAGGACATCTACCAGGACTGGTGGAACTTCCGCGGCTGGCAGACCATCGCCGACCTCCCGCGAGGGCGTCCCTTCACCCCCGAGGAGCTGGGCGCGCCCGCGCCGCGGCCCCGCCAGGTCTTCGCCGTCGGGCTCAACTACCGGGCCCACGCGGCCGAGTCCGGCTTCGAGGCCCCGACCACGCTACCGCCGGTCTTCCCCAAGTACGTCTCCAGCATCACCGGTCCCGTCACCGAGGTGGACCTCCCGCCGGACGGCCACACCGACTGGGAGGTGGAACTGGTGGCCGTCATCGGCGAACGGGCCCATCACGTCTCGGAGGACGACGCGTGGCTGCACGTGGCCGGCCTCACCGCCGGACAGGACCTCTCCGAGCGCATCACCCAGCTGTCCGGGCCCGCAGCGCAGTTCGGCCTCGGCAAGTCCTTCCCCGGCTTCTCCCCGACCGGCCCGTTCCTGGTCACCCCGGACGCGATCGAAGATCCCGACAATCTCGCGCTCGGCTGTTCCCTGAACGGCGAGGAGGTCCAGAAGGGCCGCACCGACGATCTCATCTTCTCCGTCCCCGCGCTGATCGCCCAGCTGTCCGCGATCCTGCCGCTGCTCCCCGGTGACGTCGTCTTCACCGGCACCCCCGCCGGCGTCGGCCTGGGCCGGAGTCCGCAGCGCTGGATCTCCGCCGGTGACACGCTGGTCAGCTGGATCGAAGGCATCGGGGAACTGCGCCAGACCTTCCGTGACCGACCGAGTCTCTGAGCCCGGGAGTCCCACATGTCCCTGCACCGTCTGTCCTCCGTCGTCATGGGCGTTCCCGATCCCGCCCGGACGATCTCCTACTACACCGAGTTCGGCCTCACCCCCGAGGACGGAGGCTGGCTGAGCACCCGCGACGGCGGACGCCAGCTCCATGTCGTCCACGCGCCCACCCGGCGCCTGGTGGAACTGTCCATCGGCGTGGACAGCCCCGACGACCTCGAACGGGCCGCCGCGCGGCTGACCCGGCTCGGCGTCCACGCCCGCCGGGACGGCTCCACCCTGACCGCGATCGAGAAGACCACCGGGCTGCGCGCCGTTCTGCGGGTCGAGCCACGGGTGAGCCAGCCGGAGACCGCCGCCACGCCCTACAACGGGCCCGGCCGCACCGAGCGTGTCGACGTGCGCGCGCCCGGTCTGCTGCGGGACGGGCGCATCCGGCCGCGCAAGCTGGGGCACGCTGTCCTGGGCACCACCGACTTCGCCGCGACCACCGGATTCTTCCGGGACGGGCTCGGTCTGAAGGTCTCGGACCTGATGGGCGATTTCGGCGCCTTCCTGCGCTGCTCGACCGACCACCACAACGTCCTGGTGCTCTCCGCGCCCGTGGCCTTCCTGCACCACACGTCCTGGCAGGTGGACGACGTGGACGACGTCGGGCGGGGCGCGATGGCGATGCTGGAGGACCACCCCGAACGGCATGTGTGGGGGCTGGGCCGCCACCACGCCGGCTCGAACTTCTTCTGGTACCTGAAGGACCCGGCCGGCAACTTCTCCGAGTACTACTCCGACATGGACTGCGTGGTCGACGACCAGTTGTGGAAGCCGGAGGTGTTCGACGGCGCCAAGGGACTGTTCAGCTGGGGTCCGCCCCCGCCGCCCTCGTTCATCCGGCCGGACGACCTGGCGGGCCTGATGACGGGTTCCCACAGCGGGTAGATCCAGCGACGCCGCGGCGGGTGTGCCCGCGTCCCCGAACGGGGGCGCGGGCGCGGTGGGTTGCCGAACGAAGCGTCTGTGCCGAGCAAGGCGGTCGTATCGAGCGGGGCGCCTGCGCCGAGCAAGGCGGTCGTACCGAGCGCGGCGGTCGTCAGCCGATGCCCATGCGGCGGACCTGATCCGACAATTCGGCCGCGGCCTCCCGTACGGCCTTGACGTAGCGCGGGACCTCGCGGTCGGGGACGCGGTGCGAGAGCGCGGCGACGCTGAGCGCCGCCACCACCCGGTCCTGCTCCCCCGTGACGGGCGCGCCGACCCCCAGGACGTCGGGGTCCAGCTCACCGCGGCCGACGACGTACCCCTGTTCGCGGATCTCCGCGAGATAGGCGCGCAGACGGCCGGGGTCGGTGTGGGTCGCGTCGGTGTAGCGCGGCAGCGGAAGGGCCAGCAGTTCGTCGAGTTCCGCCTCCGGGGCCCAGGCGGTCAGGGCGAGCGCGGAGGCGCCGGCGTTGATCGACAGCACCTGGCCGCGCTCGTAGGACAGGCGCAGGGCCGAGCCCGTCTCCTCCCGCTCCAGGCAGACCACGGCCGCGCCGGAGCGCCGGGTGAGCAGGACGGACATACCGGTGCGCTCCACCAGTTCGCGCATGACGGGCCGGGCCAGGTCGGAGAGTCCGACGCTCTTGCGGGCCAGGCGGGCGAGATCGAGGACACGGGGGCCGAGCCGGAAGCCGGAGCCGTCGTTCTCCTCCAGAAATCCGTTGGAGGTGAGGCTCTGGAGGTACCGGTAGGCGGTGGAGCGTGCGACGTCCAGACGCGCGGCGACCTCCGCGGCGGAGAGGTCGAGCCGGTCGTCCGTGAACATGAGCAGGATGTCCAGGGCCCGGTCCGCCGTGGAGTTGCGTCCGCGATACCCCTGGCCGCTACCTGTCTCACGCGGCTTGATTCCTGACATACAGGAAACGTACCAGGGGGCGCCCGGCGGGAACCTGGCCGGTTCCGCCGGCGCCGGCCGGCCTGCGCAGCGGCCGGCCTGCGCAGCGGTCGGCGCGGACTACCGCACCGGCTGGTAGGGGTTCTCCCCGTCGGCGAGCAGCCGGTCGGCCTCGGCATGGATCTCCGCCGCCGGGAGTCCGAAGTCGATCGACTTGCGGAACGGCTGGCGGACGTCCCGCTCGACGCGGAGATAGACCTCGTTGCGGTTCCCTTCCGGGTCGAAGAAGTAGATGCCGAAGGCGTTGCCGTGGGTCACCTCCTGCTGGACGTCGACGCCCTCCGCGGCGAACCGCGTGTGGAAGGCGCGCAGATCCTCCAGCGATTCCACCCGCCAGGAGATCTGGTGCTGCTGCTTGTCGCCGATCGCGGCGGTCCGGCCGCGCTGGAGGACGAACTCGTGGTGCTCCTCCTCGGGCCGGGCGCTGAAGAAGACGATCGCCAGCCCGTCGTCGGCGTCGGTGACCGTCAGCCCCAGCACCCTCTCGTAGAAGTCGCGCATCTTCTCCAGGTCGTACACCCAGAGCCCCGTGTGACCCAGCCCGGTGATCGCCACGATCCACCCCACCTCTTCATGTCTCGTTTTGCAGGACATATATCCTGCAAATCGCTACTAGCGTACGATCGCCCCTGCGGTAGGTCAACGACGAAAGATGAGGTGCACCGTGCGACTCGCCACCCTGCGTGTACGGGAACAGACCTTTGCGGCCCGCCTGGACGGGGATTCGTACGCCCTGCTCCCCCACCCCGACGTGGGCACCCTGCTCTCCCTGGGTGCCGACCCCCGGCAGACGGCAGCCACCGGCCAGTGGGGGCGGGTGGCCGTGGAGGAGGCCAACTACGCGCCCCTCGTCCCCCACCCGAACAAGATCATCTGCCTGGGCCTGAACTACGCCTCCCACATCGAGGAGATGGGGCGCGACACCCCCAAGTACCCGACGCTCTTCGCGAAGTACGACGGCTCCCTGATCGGCGCCCGCGACGCGATCGTGCTGCCGCGGGTGAGCGACCGCGTCGACTGGGAGGCGGAGCTGGGCTTCGTGATCGGCCGGCCCGGCCGCCATGTGCCGCGCGAGCGGGCCCTGGAGCACATCGCGGGCTACACGGTGGTCAACGACGTGACGGTCCGCGACTACCAGCGCCGCACACGCGAGTTCCTCGCGGGCAAGACGTTCGAGGCGACCACTCCGATCGGCCCGGAGCTGGTCACGGCCGACGAGTTCGGGGGCCGGGAGCCCGACCTGGAGATCAGCTGCGAGGTCGACGGCGTCGTGATGCAGCGATCCCGCACCTCCGATCTGCTCTTCGGGATCGCGGACATCGTGGCGTACGTCAGCGAGATCATCACGCTCCTGCCGGGCGACGTGGTCTGCACCGGCACGCCGGGCGGTGTGGGGGACGGCCGCAGCCCCCAGGTCTACCTCCAGAAGGGACAGGTGCTCCGCACGGTCATCGAAGGGCTGGGCGAGACACGCAACGAGTGCGTTCAGGAGGAGCCGTACAGCCTCGGCGGACATCCGGGAAACTCTTGACCCGCGGCAGGGATGCGCTTCATAACCTCTAGTAGTAGAGTCAAATTCGAGGTGGTCGAAGGCGACCCGCACGAGCGGCCCGCCGGCTCGCGGCCCGTACGGCCGCGCGGCCCCTCGTGGCGGTGGGCGCGGAACGCGCCCGGCCACCGGGCGACGGGTGGGCGCGACGGCGCGGACGCCTCACTCCGGAGAACTCCCGCCGGGCACCTCCGGCCGGTCCTTTCCGCAGTACCCGCGCCCTGCGTACCCATCCAGCACCCGGAACGGAGAGCACACCATGATGGAACTCAGGAACATCGACGAGAGCTGCCCCTTCTTCACCCAGGTCGAGCAGTCGGACGACAGCCCCGTCACCGTCATCAACACCTTCGTCGCCCCCGAGGGGGGAATCGAGGCGTGTCTGGAGGCGTGGGCCAAGGAGTGCGAGGTGATGACGGCCCAGCCCGGCTTCATCTCGGCGCAGCTCTACCGCGGTGTCGGCGACAGCAGGGTCCTCACCAACGTCGCGGTGTGGGAGTCGGGGACCGCGCTCAAAGCGGTCTTCGCCCGCAAGGACTTCGCGGACTCCCTGATCCTCCCGCCGGAGGGCTCGGTCGCCTATCCGGTCCTCTACCAGAAGATGGCCATGCCCGGCATCTGCGTAGCCTGACCAGGCACCCATGTGGTCTCTCGCGGGGCAGGAGGTACAGTCCGGTCATGCCGCACCAGGACCTCCCCACCGACCTCGCCCGCTTGGTGTGGACCCTGCACCGGACGCTGCTGCAGGCGACCCGGACTCCGGTCGGCGAACACGTGCGCCCCCCGGCTCAGGTGGAGCTTCTCCAGCTCGTGACCGACAGGCCCGGGGTCAGTGTCAGGGAGGCCGCGCGGATGCTCCGCATGCAGCCGAACAATGTGAGCACCCTGGTGACCCAGCTGGTGAAGGACGGGCTGCTGGAGCGGTCCCCCCATCCCGACGACCGGCGTCAGGCCCAGTTGCGGCCCACCCCCCGCATGCTCGCGGAGGGCCGGGAGGTCAACGCCGGCATCTACCGCAATGTCGAGGCCGCCCTGAGCACGCTCAGCCCCGCCGCCGTCGAACGGATCGCCGCCGCCCTGCCGGACCTGCACGATCTCGCCGAGGCCGCCCACCAGGCTCCCTGAGGGCCCGCAGCGGCCCTGACGTCCCTCGGGCACGCGCGTCCCCCGGGCACGCGGTCACCGCGGCACACCTTTCCTTTCCCACTTCGCGGGACAAGGTGTCCGGCATAAAGGACCCGGTCACACAAAAGGCTCGGTCGAATAAGGGGCTCGGCCGGCCGAAGCAGCGGGACTCCCCCGTCATCAGCGGCCCTGTTCCCCTTTCCCCGGCCGGCTCACCGAACGACCCGAGGATCCCGCGGGCCCCGCGGATCCCCCGGGCCCCGCGGGCATCACGTATCCCCGGGCCCCGACCACATTCCACGCCTCATGAACACGGACTGCCAGGCGCTCCCCCAGTCGACGCGCCGGGCACGCACCCAGGGAGTAATCATGTTTCCTCCAGAAGCCGCGGCTCTCCTCAGTACGAAGACTCCGGCCACCTTCACCACCCTGCTCCCCGACGGCAGTCCGCACTCCGTGGTCTCCGGAGTCGTGCTGGAGGGTGACCAGTTGGTGACGAACACGGCTCCGTCCGCGAAGCGGCTGAACAACCTCCGGGCGGACCCCCGGGTCAACGTCCTGATCATCGACCCCGCCTCCCCCATGCGGTACGTGGAGGTACGGGGGACGGCGACCATCCACGAACTCCAGCAGGAGCAGAAGTCCCGGCTTCTCCAGGGGCACGCGCGGGAGGGCGGCACGTCCGCGCCCACCGACCAGGAGCAGGCCGCCGTCACCGTCCTCCAGATCCGTGTGACGCCGTCCAAGGTCACGTACCACAGCTTCGACCCGCGTCAGCTCGGTCCGGCCGCCCGTCAGCGGCCGGGTGGCCGGCCGGCCACCGGCGGCGGCGCCCCGGCCGGTGACGAGGTCCCGCGCACCGCCCCGGACGGCGTCGTCCGGGAGGACGAGGCGGGGCGGTGGATCGAGTTCGAGCGCCCGGTGTCCCATTCGCCCGAGGCGGTCTGGGCCGCGCTCGCCGAGCCGGCCCGGCTGGTGCTGTGGCAGCACCCGGTCGAGTTCCTTCCCGAGCTGCGCGAGGGCGCCACGGTCTACGCCCATCTCAACCCGCAGGCCAAGGCGTTCGCCCTGGGCAAGGTGACCCGGGTCGAGCCCCCGCACGCCCTGGCCTTCCGGTGGACGACGACGCACCCGGCCCTGTCGCCGGACGTCACGCTCTCCTACGTCCTCACAGACGGCGTGCTCAAGGTCTCCTACGGCCCCTTCGGCAAGGACGACGCCGTACTGCCGATGATGGCCTCCTTGCACATCCACCTGGACCATCTGGACCTGGCGATCACCACGCCGGACAGCGAACTGCCCGCGCCCCCGTGGCCCGAGGTCAGCGTCGTGTCGAAGTCCGGCCGTATGCAGTCGACGATCGGCGAGTACGCGAAGGCCCGCCCCGAACTGGGCGGCGGACCGGGCGGACCCGGCGGACCTGGTGGACCCGGCGGACCGGGCCGCCCCGGTGGACCCGGCCGTCCCTGACGCCCGGCCCCGCCGCCTCGCCCGGACGGACCGTCACCTCGCCCGCCTGCCTCGCCCGGCCGCCGGGCGGGGCAGGCGGTGCCGGTGACAGAGCACCACCGGGCCCCGTCCCCGGCGCCTCCACCTCCCGACCTCCGGCATGTCAAGGAGCGGCATGAACGGTCACGACGACACCCCGGCGGCCGGCAGGCCGACGGCCACCGCCCTGCGCCGGGCCTTGAAGCGGGCGGCCAACGGGGTGTCGCTCGACGTGACAGACGCCGCCGTACCGCTCCGGGCTCGCGGTCCCGACCTGACCGCGCTCACCGGCCCGGCATCCCGCACCGGAGACGCCGGTCTGCCGGCCACGGGCCGCCCCGGTGTCATCGCGTACTCCCGGAAATGGGCGGCACGCTGGTGGAGGAGACCATCTCGCGCATCGCGGGCTCGCGGCACGGCTCGTACCGGTCGGTGAGCGGCCTGGAGGCCATCGCGAAGTCCGTCGCCGGGCCGGAGTGAGACGGTGCCGGCCGACTGGACCGTGCTGCTGCCGGTCAAGCCCTTCCACCGGGCTAGGGTCTTTCGTTTGGGTCTGGCTGGATCAGGGAGCGCCCGCCGCGGCAGCGGCTGGTGTACGCGTGGTGCCGTGGATCGCAAGGCGGAGGAGGGAGCCCACGCGGAGCGTAGGCGACCGACGACAACGCGGCGAGGCGCGGTGCCAGGGCACGCGAGCCCAGCAAGATCCAAACGAGAGGCCCTAAGTCCCGTCTGCGGTGTCCGGATCCGGGCGTCCGCGCGGCACTTGCCCGTGCCTTCTTCCGGGACACCCTCGACGCCGTCCTCGACGCCCCCGGGGTCGGCGCGGTCCTCGTGGTGACGAGCGACCGGGAAGCGGCGGCCGACGCGCGGGCGGCAGGGGCGGGAACCGTGCCGGACCGGCTCTCCGCCGGACTGAACGCGGCGATCAGTACCGCCGCGGCCGAGGTGCTCGCGGCGGGGGTGTCTGGCCCTGTGGCGGTGCTGACCGCCGATCTGCCCGCACTGCGCAGCGCGGAGCTGGGCGAAGTGCTGGCCGCCGCCGCCCGGCATCCGCGGGCCTTCCTCGCCGATCAGGGGCGCCGGGGCACGACGCTGCTCACCGCGGGGCGCGCGCAGGATCTCGCCCCGTCCTTCGAGGACGCCTCACGTGCGCGGCACCGGCGGAGCGGCGCGTACGAGCTGACCGATCCGGCGGCGCCCAGCGTCCGGCTGGACGTGGACACCCTCGACGACCTCAGGGCCGCCCACGCCCTCGGCACGGGCCGGCACACGCGCCCCCTGATCCCGAAGCACTCGGCGGGGGAGGCGCGGTCCGCGGGACGACGCCTACTCCTCGGTGACGGCTGTGAGTGGTGCGGCTGCCGGTGTGCGGTGGGCGACCGGGGTGGGCCGCCGCAACTGCCGCCGCAACTGGACGACCAGGTCCTTCAGTTCCGGCCCGTCGACGGCGGCACCGAACAGGTAGAAGTCCGGCCGGATGACCGCGGCGGCATGACCGTGCTCGCGCATGTGGGGAAGGTAGCCGTCGGGTCCGTCGAGGTAGCCCTCGGGCGGGGCGTTGTCGGCATACAGCGGGACGACGGTCGCGCCGATGTCCGAGAGGAAGTCGCGGTCGGCGGCGTCCAGGGCGGCGAGCGGGGCGGGTCCGTCGGTGAGGACCGTGAAGCCGCCGCCGGTGTGGTCGTCCGACAGAGCGGTGCGGCCCTGATGGGTGACCTCGTACTGCGGGGTGAGGTGGCCGACGTTCGGGGCGCGGGTGCCGTCGGGCGCCGACTGGAGGACACCGTCGCCGAGGACGGGCGGCGGGGCGGCCGGGAGCGCGTGCCGCGGGTCGGCACCGGCGGCGATCATGCGGGCGTCACGCGCCGCGGCGGTGTCGTGATCGAGTACGCAGATGACCTGCCCCAGGGCCATCGACATGCCGATGGCGTGCTGGACGTGGTTGCTGCGCTCGGAGGTGTAGGTGTCCAGCAGTGACGGGTCCGCCCGCTCCGTCAGGACCAGGTCCAGTTTCCAGGCCAGGTTGATCGCGTCCCGCATCCCCGAGCACATGCCCTGTCCCGCGAACGGCGGCATCTGGTGGGCGGCGTCACCGGCGAGGATGAGCCGTCCGTCGCGCCAGCGGTCCACCCAACGGGCCTGGAAGGTGTAGACGGTGTGCCGCTCGATCGTGGTGTTCTCCGGTGTGCGTCCCCACGGCTCCAGCAGGCGCCACGTCGTCTCCCGGGTGTCGAGTTCCTCGACGCTCTCGTGCGGCAGTCGCAGAAATTCCCAACGGCGCCGGCCTGGACCGCCGGAGACGATCGTGGTGGGGCGCTCGGGGTCGCACAGCTGCCAGTTCATCGGTGACCACTCGGCCCGCTCGTGCGGCAGTGTGTCGACGATCAGCCAGTCGTAGAAGAAGCCGAGGTCGGTGATGGAGGTGTCCATCCTGTCGCGGACGAAGCTGTTGGCCCCGTCGGCGCCGATCACATAGCGGGCCCGTACCTCCCCCGCGCCGTCGTCCCCACCGGTGGTGAGACGGACGGATTCCTCGTCGAGTCGCAGGTCGGTGACCTCGCAGCCGCGGCGCACGGTGACCGTGGGCTGTCTCCCGGCGGCCTCGGCGAGGACGGCTTCCAGCTGGGGCTGGCAGAAGAAGCTGGCGGTGGGCCAGCCGGACGGACCGTCGCCGGACCAGTCGATGCGCACCAGCGACTCACCGGCCGCGTTGCGCCACTCGTAGTTGTCGGGCACCGGGTCGGTGATCGCACGCACCTCCTCCCCCACTCCCGCGGCCTGGAAAACGCGGCCGATCTCGTGGTCGAAGTGCACCGCTCGGGGCAAGTCGTAGGAACCCGGCCAGCGTTCGAGTGCGATGACGTCATGACCGGCCCGGCCGAGCAGCAGGGCCAGCATCTGGCCGACGGGACCGAAGCCGACGATCGCGACGTCGTGCACCTTCGAGGGACTTCTACTCACGGCTCTCCTCGACTCGCTGTGGGTCCGTCATCCGGCGACCATCGTCGACGGCGGCACCCTTGTCCGGTCATCAATATTTCATCATGATGATTAGCCTGATGCTGCATTCGCATGGGCCGGAGCGTCAAGAGGTGTGCGCCAAAAGATCATGATGAATACGGTGAATCCGAGCGAGGAAACCGGGGTCACGGCCGGACCAGCCCCGACTGGTACGCGATGACGACCAGCCGGGCCCGGTCCCGGGCGTCCAGTTTCGCTATGGCACGTTGGACATGGCTCTTCACCGTCAGGGGGCTCAGACAGAGGTCCGCGGCGATCTCGTCGTTGGACAGTCCGGCGGCGACGTGTGCCACGATCTCCCGTTCGCGTGAGGTGAGGGTGTCCAGGGCCGCGGCAGACGACATCCGGCCTCGCGCCGGGCGGGTCAGGAATTCACCGATCAGAGACCGGGTGGCGGCGGGCGACAGCAACGCGTCCCCCGCTGCCACCGTACGGATGGCGTCCAGGAACTCGCCGGAGCCGATGTTCTTGCCGAGGAACCCGCTGGCACCCGCGCGCAGGGCCTGGGCGACGTACTCGTCGATCTCGAAGGTCGTCAGGATCAAGACCTTGGTGTCGCGCAGACTTTCGTCCCGGCAGATCTCGGCGGTCGCGGCGAGGCCGTTGACGCCGGGCATGCGGATGTCCATGACGATCACGTCCGGACGCGTGGTGCGTGCCGCGGCGACGGCTTCCTCCCCGTCGCCGGCGACCGCGACCACTTCCATGTCGTCGCAGGAATCGATGAGCAGCTGGAACGTCCCCCGGAGCAGGGCCTGGTCGTCCGCGAGCAATACCCGGATGGTCACGAGGGCACGTCCTTCTCATCGGGTCCGCCGGGCCGGCTCGGGTTGTCGCTCTGGAGGGGGAGCTCTGTGGTCACTTCGAATCCGCCCTGCGGGCGACGGCCCGTGAAGAGCTCACCGCCGACCGACCGCACCCGTTCGCGCATCCCGATGAGGCCGTAACCCGCGGGCCGGGTGCCCGGGTCGCGGGACTGCCCGTTGTCGGACACGGTGATCGTGAGACCCCGGCGGGAGTAGGCCAGCCGCACGGTGGCCTCGCCGGTTTCCGCGTGCTTGACGACATTGGTCAGCGCTTCCTGGACCACACGGTATGCCGTGAGATCGACGCCGGGAGACAGCGGCCGTACGACCCCCTGGGGCGAGACGGTGACGGCCAGGCCCGCCGCCTCGAACGCCGCGATGAGATCGGGGAGTTGGGCGAGGCCGGGAGCGGGTTCGAGCGGGGCGTCGGGGCGGTCGGTCCGGCGCAGCAGGCCGAGGGTCGCCCTGAGTTCGTGCAGGACGGAGGATGTGGTGTCGGTGAGATGGCCGAGCAACTGCTGGGCCTGACGGGGGTCGGTGGGCAGGAGATGCGCGGCGGCGCCGGCCTGCACATGGGCGAGCGCCATGTGGTGGGCGATGACATCGTGCAGATCTCGGGCGATCCGCATACGTTCCTCGCCGACACGCTGGCGCGCCTCTTCTTCGCGGGTGCGCTCGGCCAGTTCCGCACGGGCCTCCACGGCGCTCACATAGTCGCGCCGGTTGCGGACCGCGTCGCCGATGGCGCCGGCGAGCAGGACCCAGGGGATGAAGCCGAGCCGTTCGTGCCCCAGGATCCCTCCCGTCCCGGACACCAGCGAGGTGATCAGCAGCAGGCCCACAGCGGTGACCGTGAAGACCTGGGCCGTGCGGCGCTCGACCCGCTGGGGCAGCAGGTAGACGGCGGCGAGTACCGGGGCCATCAGCAGCGGGCTGAATTCGGAACCCGTGACTCCCATGGCGATGGTGCACAGGGTGACCAGCACCACCACCGTCCGGGGGCGGGCCCGGCACCACACCAGTACGCCGCACGCGGCCGCCATGAGCGCACGGCCGGACGGACCCAGATCGCCGGTCATGGAGAGCCCGGCGATCGAGACACCGAACAGACCAGGGGCGAGAAGCCAGTCGCCCCTGGTCGGCAGGCGTCTGTCCGGATGGTGCCGTCTGTCCGGATGGTGCCGGTCGGTGGTCATGCTGGACTCTTCCTTCTCGGTCCCGCCGTCGTCCGCGATGGAGAGGCGGCCCTTCCCGTCACGGAGGAGGGCCACACGTGTCGCCACGTGCGGCCCTCCCGCTCGCGTACGGACTCTCACCCTCAGACGTGGACCGCTTCGCGGCCCTGCTCGTCCAGGTGTCCCGGAAGGGCCTGGCCGGGCTGTCCCTGGCCCAGCGCCTCACCCTCCACATCCACGTTGGGCACGATCTTGGCCAGCCGGCGCGGCATCCACCACGCCTTGTCGCCCAGCAGGGCCAGGACGGCGGGAACGATGGTCATGCGAACGACGAACGCGTCGAAGAAGACGGCGGTGGACAGCCCCACACCCATCATCTTGATCAGGGATTCGCCGGATCCGATGAATCCGGCGAAGACGGCGATCATGATGACGGCCGCCGCGACGACGACGCGTGCGCTGTGCCGGAATCCGGTGACGACCGCCTGCCCGGTGCTCTCGCCGTGAATGTACGCCTCACGCATCCGGGTGACGAGGAAGACCTCGTAGTCCATGGCGAGTCCGAAGACCACGCCGATCAGGAAGATCGGCATCATGCTCATCACGGGACCGGTCTGTTCGACACCGACGAGGCCGGCCAGCCAGCCCCACTGGAAGATCGCGACGATCACTCCGAAGGACGCGGCCACGGAGAGCAGGAAGCCCAGGGCGGCCTTGAGCGGTACGAGGACGGACCGGAAGACGATCATCAGGAGCAGGAAGGCCAGGCTCACCACCACCGCCAGATACGGCACCAGCGCGTCGGTGAGTTTCTGCGACACATCGATGTTGACCGCGGTGGTGCCGGTGACGAGCATGGTCGCCCCGGTGTCGGCCTTGAGGCCGGCCCTCTCCTCACGCAGGGTGTGAACGAGATCCTTGGTCCCCTCTTCGCTGGGACCGGTGGAGGGTGTGGCACTGATGATCGCGGTGTCGCCGGACTTGTTGAACATGGCGGGCGACACGGAGACGACACCGTCGGTCGCGGCCAGCTTCTCGGCGACCGTCGCCACCGCCGCCTTCGGGTCCTGCGCGCCCTTCGCGTCGACGACCACGGTCAGGGGACCGTTGAAGCCGGGCCCGAAGCCTTCCGCCAGGTTGTCATAGGCACGGCGCTGGGTGGTCGACGTGGGCTGCGCCTCGTCACCGGGCAGGCCCAGCCGCAGGTCGAGGGTCGGTACCGCGAGTATCCCCAGACCCACGATGCCCAGCAGAAGTACCGGCAGGGGCCGGCCCACCACGAAACGGGCCCAGCGAGTGCCCATATTGGGCTTGGTCGCGTTGGGCTTGGTCGTGGGAGTCGGCTCCGTACCCCGGGGTCGCCGCGGGCCCGACGCTCCGGCGCCGTGCCCGTCGCCGCCCCGTAGAGCTGTGCGGACCTTGCGGGAGAGGACGGCCTTCGGCGCGAAGCCCAGGACCGCGGGCACCAAGGTCACCGCGATCAGGACGGCGATGACCACCGTCGCGGCCGCGGCCAGGCCCATCTTCGTGAGCGTGGGAACGCCCACCACGGACAGTCCGGCGAGCGCGATGACCACGGTGAGACCCGCGAACACCACGGCGGAGCCGGCCGTTCCCGCGGCGCGGGCCGCCGCCTCCGCGGGACTGTGGCCCACGGCCCGTTCGGCGCTGTAGCGCGAGACGATGAACAGGGCGTAGTCGATGCCCACCGCCAGCCCCAGCATCAGGGCGAGGGTGGTGGTCGTCGTGGAGAGACCCACGGCGACAATCCCGGCCACACCGACACCGATGCTCAGCAGCGCCGTGAGCAGCGGCAGACCCGCCGCCACGAGCGACCCGAAGGTGATGACCAGCACCACCGCGGCGATGGCCACGCCGATGATCTCGGTGGTCCCGCCGAACTCGGGCGCGACCCCCAGCGCGGAACCACCGATCTCGACGGTCAGACCCGCCTCACGTGCGTCGTCGGCCGCGTCGGTGAGTGTCTTCTTCGTGGCGTCGGTGAGATCCTCGGCCTTCTCGGCGTACGAAATGCTCGAATACGCCGTCGAGTCGTCCTTGCTCACCGCGTGGACGTCGAACGGGTCGAGGGCGGTCGCGACCTGCCCGCCGCCGGCCACCGCGGTGACGGCCTCGTCGATGGCTTCCTTGTACCGCGTCGCGGTGATCTTCTGGCCGTCCGGCGCGACGAAGACGAGGCGGGCGTCCGCACCCTCGGAGTTGCCCGAGGGGAAGCGCTGGTCCAGCAGGTCGAATGCCTTCTGCGACTCCGTGCCCGGCATCGCGAACCCGTCGTCGGGCGCCGCGGGGGCCCTGACCGCGGCGAAGGCGGTGGCGGCGAGGATCGCCACCCACATCAAGGCGACCCACCGCCGTTTCCGGAACGCCAGGTGACCCAGTCGGTAGAGGAAGGTAGCCACGAAAGAAGCTCTCCTGTCAGTATTTCGAGACGACAGGGCGATGCCCCCTCGGGGCTGACCCGCCGGTACTACGACCGGCCCCTGCCAATGCCCCGATTGTTCGTCTCCCGACAGGTCATCGTCGTCGTCCGCCGACAGGCTCCGCGGTGTACTGCGGCGGCAGTAGGAAGCCGCGGCAGGCGTGGTCCGCAGGTAGGGGAAGCCCAGGTGGGAGAGCCGGTCCCACAGGCGGGCGAGCCGGTCCCGCCCCTCCGGACCGAGTTGCCCAGTGGCCCCCTTCACAGTGCGCAGTGGCCGCCTCACAGTGCCCAGTGGTCGCCTTCACAGCCTGGACGGCAGAAGGCCCGACGCGTCATCGGCGGGGGACGCGGCCGGCGGCCAGTCGTCAGGTCGCGGTCGGCGGGGCGCTCATCGCCGCCGTCAGGAACGTGATCACCCAGCGCCGGGACGCCTCGCCCGCCACCGGGGTCGGGCAGGCCGGGGAGGGCTGGTTGTAGACCTCGACGCGGTCCGCGGCCGTCACGGCGAAGATCCCCCGCATCCGGAACAACAGCTCTTCCGGGGCAAGGCCGGGCAGTGCGCGCGCGAAGGCCGCCAGGTAGCGCTCGCGGACCGTGTCCTCGTCCGGACCGGTCCAGCTGCGCGCCTCCTCGGCCGGGTCGTTGAGGATCGTCACGATCAGCCGGGACGTCCGGGCGCCGCCCTCGTCGCCGGCCGGCATCACGTCGAACAGCGGCCCCGCGAACGCTTCCACCAGTTCGGTGACCAGCGGGTCCGGGGTCCGGGCGAGCAGTTTGTCGAGCGCTACGCGCTGGGCGGCGGTGATGGGCCCGATCACGCGGCGGACGACCGCGGCCAGGAGTTCCGCCTTCGAGCCGAAGTGGTATCCGACGGCGGCCAGGTTCGCTCCGGCGAGGTCGGTGATCGCGCGGACCGAGGTGCCGCGGTATCCGCGCTCGGCGAAGAGGTGCTCGGCCGCGTCGAGGATCTTGGTGCGGGTGTCGGTTGGCGCCATGTGTGCATACTATACAGACGTTCGAATCAAACGAACGTATGACTGAACCGAACAGACGTCAGAGGATTGCCATGAAACTGCTCGTGTACGGCGCCGGGGTTCTCGGCAGCCTGTTCTCCGCCCGCCTGCACGAGGCCGGGCACGATGTCTCGCTCCTCGCCCGGGGCGAGCGGCTGGCCGCCCTGCGCCGGCACGGCGGCGTGCGGCTCGCCGAGGAGAACAGCCCGGTCGTCAGGCTGGTACCGGTACCGGTGGTCGAGCACCCGGCCGGCGGCTACGACCTGATCGCCGTCCTCGTCCGCACCCATCAGACGGACGCGGTGCTGGAGTCACTCGCCGGTTCCGAAGGCGATGTGCTGTTCCTGCTCAACTGGGCGGCCGGCGCGGAGCCGCTGGGCGCGGTGATCGGCCACGAGCGGGTGCTGCTCGGCTTCCCCACGGCCGCCGGCACGATGGACGGCGACGTGGTCCGCTACCGCGCGGCCAACTTCCTGACCCGCCGGGTCGTGATGCCGATCGGCGAACCCGCCGGCCGCACCACCCCGCGACTGGAACGGATCGTGGAGGCGTTCCGCACCACCGGGATCAACGCCAGGCCCGAGCCGCGGATGGATGCCTGGCTCAAGACGCACGCCGCGTTCGAGGTGCCACTCGGGCAGGCGGTGCACGCGGCGGGCGGCCCGGCAGCGCTGGCCGACGATCCGGACGCGGTCCGCGGCATGCTCCACCTCATACGGCAGAACCTGGCCACCATGCCGACGCCACCGGTCCCTCGCGGATTCGCCGCGCTGCGGACTCTGCCGGAAGGGCTGCTGGTGGCCCTGCTGCGGCGCTTCCTGCGGAGCCCGACGGCCGCACACAGCGCACTCAACAACACCTCACCCGCGGAGAAGGCCGAACTCGACCGACTGGCCGAACAGATGCGTGCCCACGCGAAGGTCCGGTAGGCGATAGGCGGACCGGACTCCTCACAGCCTGGCCCGGGAATCGGGCAGCGGAGTCGACGCCGGGCGCGGTCGGCCACGGATCGCGGAACAGCCGTTCACTTACGGGAGTTGGCGGCGTGGTTCGCAGCGGCGGCAAGCGCGTCGAGGAGAGCTTCAGTGGCCGCCGCGGGGCGGCGGCGGGCGCTGACGGCCGCGGACAGCTGCCACGTCAGATCCGGCGCCTGGAGAGGAATCACGCACAGGCCGTCGCCGGTGCCCACCGCCGAGGCGGGCATCAGGGTCGTGCCGAAACCGGCGCCGACGAGCTTGGCCATGAGCCCGTAGTCGGCGACCTCGGTCGCCACCCGCGCCGGGCCGAGCACCCGGTCCACGGTCTGCCGCATTCCCCAGCCCGGCGGAAAACGCAGGATCGGCTCGGCCGACAGGTCGGACGGTGTGATCGTGGCCCGCCCGGCCAGTGGGTGGTCCGCACGGCAGGCGAACACCAACGGCTCCTCGATCAGGGGTCTGAGCACGATCCCGTCGGGCGGCCGCTCGCCGCTGGCCGTCAGCGCGACGTCCAGCGAACCGTCCAGGATCGCCCGCAGGTTGCCGGTGGAGCCGGCCGACGACTGGCGCAACTGGACGACGACCTCCGGATGGCGCGTCCGTAGGCCGGTGAGCACCATGGCGAGGTCGAGCGGTCCCGTGCTGAACGTACTGCCGAGCACGACCGTCCCCCGCACCCGGCCCGAGACGGCGTGGACCTCGTCCCGCGCGCTCCGCACGGCGTCCAGCACACGCTGGGCGGCGGTACGGAGGGCGTCCCCGTGCTCGGTCACGGCGACGGGCGTGACCGACCGGTCGAACAGCGCTACGCCCAAGTCCCGCTCCAGCCGGGCGATCGCGCTGGACATCGCGGACTGCACGATGTGCGCCTTCCGGGCCGCGGCGGTGAAGCTCCCGGTCTCGCAGCAGGCGAGAAAGTACTCCAGCTCACGAATCTCCATGGCCTGAGTCTAGGGAGAGCCATCGATCAGATCGATGGGATCCAGCACTTGTGATCGTTGGACATGATGAGAGGGCGAGGCGGACGCTTGGTACGCCGCCCGACGGGGCGCACCGCTCGACGGGGCACAGGCGAGAGCGAGTGGCCCGCCGTGCGCGATCGGGCCCCTGGACATCGGCCGCCCCGCCGGTTCCCGGGGCCCGCCGCCCTCCCTGCCCCGTCGTCCATCGAGACGAAAGCCACCATGGCCGTCCCCTCCCCTCTCGGCAACCGCCCGACGGTCGCCGCGATGCCGGCGGTGAACGCACTCCGGAAGAGACGGAGCACGGCCTGATCGCCATTCGGCAGCGGCGCGAGCGGACTCACCCTTTCCCGAGCGGACTCACCCTTTCAGGACACCCTTTCAGGACGGGCCGGTCGGTCTGCGAGGCGGCGGGACGGCCCGGAGCAGCTCCCACAGGGGGCGTGAGCCGGAGGCCCATACCCCGAGGATGTGGCGGTCGACCACGTGCAGTCGTTGCTGCTCGGCGAAAGCCACGGCCGGTGCGGTCACCCGGGCGTTCGTCACGATCACCGCGATGTCGGCACCGTGGACCTGGCGGGCGGTGCCGTTGAGGACCTGGAGGTCCGGCGTGCCCACCGCGGCGCCGGCCAGACCGTCGCGGCGATGTTTGCACTGGATCACCCAGCGCCGTCCGTAGGGATCGGTGGCTTTCACGTCGGCTCCGAGGTCGCCGCCGCCCCCCACACGGACCGCGTTCCGGCAGCCGTCACGGTTCATCAGCTCTCGCACCGCGTCCTCGAACCGGGAATGGTGCAGGCCGTCCAGCTCGGACAGCCCGTAACGCAGTCCCTGCGCACGCACCGCCTCCCACCGCGCGCTCTGCCGCTTCTGGTAGAGCCGGCCGCCGCCGGCCAGCAACGCGAGCACGCCGACGACGACCAGGACCCACCAGTGGACCAGCAGCCACTCGACGGCCGCCACCACCAGGACAACAGCCAGGACCACCGTCACGAGGAGACCGATCAGCCGGTCACCCGCACTCCGCCGCCTGCCGCGCCCGCGGGTACGCCGCCGTGCTGGCGCGCGCTTGGTCGTCGCCGTCCGGCGCCTGCGCGTGTAGGGACTCATCGGCCGGCCTGCGTGACGCTGCCCGCGACCTGCCCCATGATGTCGGTGATTCCCTCGCCGACCGGTGTCGGGGCGAGCAGGACACCCAGGGCCAGCACGATCACCACGGTCATCCGCTCGTCACGCCTGCTCCTGGCCTCCGTACGTCGGCGCAGCCGCAGGACCACGATGACAGCGAGCAGTACGGCCACGTTGATCGTCAGCACTTGCCCGGACCCCCAGTCGGCACCAGCCGTCCCCGCCCGACACGAGGACAGACATCCCTGTGTAGCCCGAACACCTCAGTCATACGTCTCAGTTACCGATGATTGACGCAAAGTGATCTCCTGGCGGGATCCTTCAGGCCCCGGGAGCAGTTCGCCCACGACGGCCCGGATCGGCCGTCACCCCTTGGCCGGTCCCGAAGGACCGCCCCGCGCGCCGTCGCCCCGCGCGCCGTCGGCCCGCCCGCCATACGCTGGGAACCCGGCTCCCGGGAAGTGTGCGAAGCCGTCTAAGGGTTGCCCCATGGATGACGTCTGCCGACGAGTACGGACTTTCTGTGATGGCTTCGGGGTCACCGTGCCTGTCCTTCAGGCGCCGATGGCGGGAGCCTGTCCCCCGTCGCTGGCGGCCGCGGTAGCCGGCGCCGGAGGCATGGGAGCGTGCGGCGCCGTGCTGCAGATTGCGGAATCTGTCGGCCTCTCCGGCGGTGACGGACGTCAATGTCGCATAGACCGCTTCAGGATCGAACTGCGTTCGGGGGAAGGCGAGCT
This sequence comes from Streptomyces sp. NBC_00872, assembly GCF_045161915.1. Taxonomy (NCBI): domain Bacteria; kingdom Bacillati; phylum Actinomycetota; class Actinomycetes; order Kitasatosporales; family Streptomycetaceae; genus Streptomyces; species Streptomyces sp. NBC_00872. Next base: position 1,564,265 of record NZ_CP108806.1, read on the forward strand.
TGGAGTAGTCGAAAAGCCGCTGGGACTGACGTAGTGCTGTGCCCAATGGATGACCCCAGGCCGGCGGGGTGGTTCGGGTCTCCGGTTCCGGAGATCGCGGCGGTGCTGGTGACGTCACTCGCTTCGCGTACCGAGATCGTACGAGGGCCGGCTCGTCCGGGGGCCGGCTCGTACGGCGGTGCGCCCCGTACGTCACCGCCCGGTGAAGGCCCGGCAGCCCGGCCGGGGCTGGTGGCACCGTGGTCCTCACCGTGTGTCAGGTGGCTGACACCCCAAGGCCGTTGTTGGTCTCAATGACCGTCGTCGGTCTCAATCGGTGGTGGGGGCCGGTGGACCCGTCGTCGGGCCGCCGTCCTCGGTGCGGCCGGTGCGTTCGAGGAGGATGGCCAGCGCGTTGAGGGCGTGGGGGTCGCCCTGCTCAAGGGCCTGGCGCAGAAGCCGTTCGGCGGATTCCAGGTCCCCCCGTTCCATTGCCAGGCCGGCGAGCTGGGTCAGGGCCGGTGCGTGCCCCTTGTCCACGGCCTGGGTCCACCACTGGGCGGCCTTCCCGGCGCGGCCCTGATCATGGGCGATGCCGCCCATGTTGGTGGCGGCCACGCCGTCCGGGTCCCCGGCCGTGATCGCCGCGCGGAACCAGCGTTCCGCCAGAGCGGTGTCCCCGCGCTCGTACGCGAGGGCGCCCAGGCTGACCATGGAGGCGACGGCGCCCTGTTCCGCCGCGCGGGTCCACCAGGGAACGGCGTCGTCGGGCCGGCCCTGGTCGCGCGGCAGGTTGCCGAGGTTATTGGCACCGCCGGCCGTGGGGTCGCCCGCGTCGATCGCCTTGCGGTACCAGTGCTCGGCGCCGGTCTCGTCACCCCAGCCGCGCAGCAGGACGCCCAGGTCGGAACATGACGGACCGTCCCCGGACCGGGCCCTGTGGCACAGCTCCGTCCACTGCGCGTCCCTGGCGCGCAGGTTGTTCAGGGCCTGCGCGCGCGGGAAGGGGTGGGCGGGGGCCATGCCGCCTACGCCGGCCGCGTCCAGGAGATGCCGTACGGCCTGATGGTCCGCCACGCCGATGCCGAGACGGTACTCGGCCATGGCGAACAGCTCCGTGTCCGCACCGACGAGTACGGCCGTTTCGCACAGGGACACCGCCCGCTCCTCGTCGCCCTGGACAAAGGCCCGGAGCGCGCAGGCCGCGATCTGGAGCGGGGTCATCGACGCCGGACCGTCCGTGTCGTCCGCGTACTCGCCGGGCAGCGGCGGAGTCTCTTCCCCGCCGGTCCGCCCGCTCTCGCGCACGCCGGACTCAGGGACGCCGGACTCAGGGACGCCGGACTCAGGGACGCCGGACTCAGGGACGCCGGACTCAGGGACGCCGGACTCAGGGACGCCGGACTCAGGGACGCCGGACTCAGGGGCGCCGGGCTCAGGGGCGCCGGGCTCAGGGGCGCCGGGCTCAGGGGCGCCGGGCTCAGGGGCGCCGGACCGCTCCGTACCGCCGGTGCCCTTGCCGTCACGTTCCCGCCGTCTGCCGAACCACCGCATGCACTCGGCCTCCCCCAGTCCCGGCGGCCATGGCACCCGACACGCCCCGGCCGCACACCCCGGGCCGGCATCGCACCGCGCCCGGCACGTGAGTAGACGGCCACCGGGCGCGCCCGGGTCCGAGCGGTACGGCGCAGCCGCCCCGGCGAGCCGGAACAGGTCTGTCCTCGTGTCTTCTTGACATGGGGCACCTTCATACCAACTGCCGAAGGCAGTCGGTCACGCAATGGCCGTGCCCCGGTGAGGGGTCGGTGGTCACCGCGATGCGCGGGCCGCCTCCACCGCCTCCCGGACGTCAGGGTGCGGGTCACCGGCGAGGGCGTCCAGCAGCTCGGTGACCCCCGGGGTGGACCAGCGGGCGACCGCCCACACCAGTTCCTCCCGCACCCCGGGGTCGGGGTGGGCGGCGAGGCGGCCCACCTGGGCGAGCGGGCCCCGTCGACGCATTCCGAACCAGTGCAGTGCCTCCCTCAGCGCGACCGGGTCCCCGGGGTCACCGGCCGCTGCGACACGGGCGAGCAGCACCCTGGCGGGTGGCGGTGGACCGTCGAGCGGATGCGGCAGCCGCTCACGCAGGCGCCGCGCCCCGAACCCGCCGCGCACCCGGCACCCGAAACAGGTGCAGGGGCGCACCCCGTGCGCGTCCGGCAGGTACCGCCAGCCCGCCACTTGCGGCGCGGCGCGGACCCGGTGCACTTCACGCGGCCGGATCGCCCGGGGTACGAACACTTCCCACCCGCGCGGATCCTCCAGAGCCGAGATCCGCCGCACCGCCTCTGACGCGGAAACGGTGGCCTGACCGTCCCGCGCCCGGTCGGTATAGCGTCCGACCAGCACGTGCTGGGCGTCGTCCAGGCGTACGTGAACGGCCACGAGCCCACCTCGGCTGCCGAAACGGGCCAGCTCGCGCAGCCATTGGTGGGTGAGGGTGTGCGACGGCAGCACCGGGAAACAGTAGACCCCGCGCACGCCGCCCTGCCCATGGCCGGCAGCCCGGATCCCGGACCGCCGGATGCGCGGCGCGTTCGCCGCCGAGGTCAAGTGCACGAACATCGCCATGCCCCGAAATGCTAGGTGATCGATTCCACGGTCGGCTGCGCGCACGGGCGGAGGGTGGCCGACGTCGCTGTGCGAAGGCGGAGTCGGAGGTGCCGGCGGCCGCGCTCCATGTCCGTGCCGCGGTGCCGGGCTGTCTGATCCCGCCAACCGCCATACGCGCCCCCGTACTTCGGCGCGGGCCGAGCGGATCACGGACAGTGCCCCCGGCCCGGCCTTGGCGAGGGTGTCGGTCAGACGGGAGACGGTCGGGGCGGAGGCCACCGGCCCGAGGACGTTCGGCTCCACCCGCAGCACGGCCATATCCGGCTCCGGCTCCGGCTCGGCTCCGGCTCCGGCTCCATGGCAGGTTCAACACACCTCGATCGGGCGGGTCACGAAGCACCATCACCCTGATGCAGCGTCAGCTCACCGGACTCGAAGCAGGCACGCCGACCAGGGCAAATGGAGAAGCACAACGGGAGCACCCAGAACAGGGACGACCGCACTTCCCGCGGGTGCCGAGGAGGGAGGGTACTTCGCCGTTCTCAGCTTTCCGTCAAGGCCGACGGGCGCTCGGGGCAACCATCCGGGCCGCTCGGGGGTCGCATTGGGTGTCCTGAACCTGTACTCCGAGGACCATGGGGGTAACCGTACGATGTCGATACGTACCTGGCGCCGATTGGCAGCCACTCTGGCCGCGGCGGCGGTCACCCTGCTCGGAGGGGCTCTGACCACCGGCTCGGCACACGCGGACGGCGGGTCCGCACCGTACCTGTTCGCTGCCCCCGAGGTCGGGCTCGCGGTGCCGGACGACGGCGAGGGCCAGGTCAGCTGGGGGCTGGACTCGAAGGGCAGCACCCTCCAAGACGTCCACGTCACCGTCGACATCACCGGCATCAGCTCCTTTGCCGGCACCTCGGACGACTACTGCGTCAACGGCCTGTGCGTCTTCGACCGCGGTGACGTCGACGAGTACGGCACCGGCGGCGTAGTCGACATCAAGGCCAAGCCGACGGCCGAGCTCGGCACCAGCGGCACGGCCGTCATCACCGGTACCGCTTCCGGCAAGACGCTCGCCCCCTTCACCGTCAAGGTCACCGTCGGCGCGGTCGGCCTGGTCGTCAACACCATCGAGCAGATCGACGACGCCGAGCCCGGCAGCACCCTGACCACGCCGATCACCGTGGCCAACACCGGCTCGCTGACCGCCGCGACCACGGACTACCGGTTCGCGATCTCCCCCGGCCTCTCCTTCGCGAAGCGCTTCCCGAACTGCGACTACGACACCGGGAAAATCACCGACGGCTGGGAGCAGACGATCGCGACGTGCCACTTCACCACCCCGATCGAGCCCGGCAAGAAGTACAAGCTGTCCACTCCGCTGGAGCTCAAGGTGAAGAAGTCCGCGCTCCACGAAATCCTCAACTACGCCCCGACGGCCACCTCCACCACCGTGCCGGCGACGCCCAGGACCACCAGCGCCGCCGACCTGTCGCTCGTGCCCGACGGCAGCGCGCCACCGGCCGCCGGCGGCCCTCAGCACTCCCAGTGGGCCATCCACGCGGCCAACACCGCTGACCTCGCCGTCACCGGTGACACCGCCACCGCCAAGCCCGGCGCCACGGCCACGCTGACCGCGACGGTCGGCAACCTCGGTCCCGCCTCGGTCAACCGCGCCACGTACGACGACCACCTCGGCCTGCTGGTCGGCATCCCCGAGGGCACCACCACGACGCAGGTGCCCGCCGCGTGCGACCCGTGGACCGAAGGCGGCAGCGGCGAGCCCGCGCTCGGCGCACCGCAGTACATGTGCGACCTCGACTCCCGCTTCGACAGCGGCCACACGCAGCGGCTGACCTTCACCGTGAAGGTCGACGCCGACGCCCCCGCCACCACCAGCAGTTCCGTGACGGCGCAGCTCGCCTACGGAGGCGCGCTGCCGTACGACACCGACAAGGCCAACAACACCGGCACCTTCACCGTGACCGTGCCGGGCGGCGCCGCCACCAGCACCACCGGCGGCTCGGGCAGCACCGGCGGTGGCAACCAGCCCTCCCCCCAGACCGGCACTCAGGCCAGCGCCACCCCGGGGGCCTCCGGCACCACGGGCGGCAACGCCCCGGCCGCCACCGGCTCGCTCGCCTCGACCGGCGGCAACGGCGCGATGACCATCGCCTGCACCGGAGCCGCCGCCCTGGCGCTCGGCGGCGCGGCCTTCGCCTTCGCCCGCAGCCGCAAGGCCCGCGCCTGACCGCCGTCACCCCACCACTGCGGCCCGCCGGGGGCGCAGTGGTGGTGCTGGACGGCCGAAAGCGGCGCCGGTTCGCCCCTGGGGACGGTCCGGCGCCGCGTGTGGTGTGTGGTGTGTGTCCGCGAGTGCGATGCCTATCGGACGTCGATGGAGTCGCCGGTCGCGCTGACCGCGCCGGCGGTCGCCGAGCCCGCGTAGGTGAAGCGGTAGTAGCCGTCGATGGCGGCGGTGACGGTGGTCTTCAGGGAGCCCGTGCCGGTGGACTTGATGCCCTTGACGTTCACGTAGTTGGTGGTCCCGGCCCTGCGGAACTGGAGGACAACGGACTGGCTGCCGTAGCCGATGTCCTTATGGCTCTCCCAGTCCGCCCGGGTCAGGCTGCCGGTGACCGTGATGGTTTTCCCCTTCTTCACCGGCTCCGGGGCCGCGTTGGCGGTCAGCTTGGCGGCACGCAGCACCTTGACGGTGCCGCCGCGGTCAGCGCACCAGGGGAAGGAAGATCGTGTCGACGATCTCTTCCAGGACATGGTCGGGCACGGCCGTGAAGGTCGTGAGGAATTCGTGGCGCAGCAGGTCGAAGGGGAGGGACTTGACGCGTTCGGTGAGGCGTTCCGGTGTGATCTCGCCGCGTTCGACGGCGCGGTCGAAGAGCACGTCTACGGCTTTCCTGCGTCCCGCCGCCGGGGGTTCGATCAGGTCACCGGGGCTGGTTCCGGTCTCCTGGTAGTAGGCGGCCAGTCGCACGCTCATGACGGTGACGAGCCGGACGCGGGTGGCGTTGATCTCCCGCATGAGGGTGAGGATGTCCTCCCGGAGGCTTCCCGTATCGGGGACGCCGAGGCGGGACTCCCGCAGGATGTGGGCGACGGCCGCCCGGACGAGTTCGTCGCGGTCGGACCAGCGGCGGTAGAGGACGGGCGGGCTGGTGCCCGCGCGCCGAACGACGGCGTCCATGGTGAATCTGGCGTAGCCGTTGTCCGCCAGCTCTTCCCAGGCCGCGTCGAGGAGCGCCTTCTCCAGTGCCGCCCCGCGGCGCCGCTCGGCCATCCCGCAACCCCTTAGATAGATTTGCCTATCTTATTTTAGCGCACTACTCTCCCGGAGATAAGAAAGAACTCTCTATCTTAAGGGGTGTGTGTGAACACCAACGGTTCTCCGCCATCCGCCGTCGCGGACTCCGGCCGTCTCGACCCGGCCCTGCGGCGCATGACCTTCACCTTGGTCATCGGCGCGCTCGCCGTCATCTTCGACAGCACGATCATGAGCGTCGCCATCGACAACCTCGCCGGGCAGCTGCACGCCCCGCTCGCCACCATCCAGTGGGTGAGCACCGCGTATCTGCTGGCCCTGGCCACCGTGATGCCGGCGGTCGGATGGCTCCAGGCGGCCCTGGGCGGCAAGCGCCTGTGGATCATGGCGCTGGGCGTGTTCCTCACCGGGTCGCTGCTGTGCGCCGCGGCGTGGAACGCCCCCAGCCTGATCGCCTTCCGGGTGGTCCAGGGCTTCGGCGGCGGCATCATGATGGTGCTGATGACCACGCTGATCATGCAGGCGGCCAAGGGTCGCGACATCGGCAGGGTCATGTCTTTGATCACCGTGCCCACCGCCCTCGGCCCGGTCATCGGTCCGGTGATCGGCGGCATCATCCTGCACCTGGGCGACTGGCGCTGGATCTTCCTGTTCAACGTGCCCTTCTGCGCCGTCGGTGGCTACCTCGCCGCCCGCGACCTGCCCGAGGGGCAGCCTGGTCCCCGCCCCCGCCTCGACGTCGTCGGCATGCTGCTGCTCCTGCCCGGCGTCGCCGCCGTCATCTACGGCCTGACCCGGCTCGGCGGATCCGACGGGCCGGCCGGCCTCACCGTGGGACCGCCCCTGACCGCCGGGCTCGCCCTCCTGGCCGGGTACGCCGGCTGGGCGCTGCGGCGCGGGCCGGACGCCCTGATCGACGTAAGGCTGTTCCGTCACCGCGCCCTCGCCTCGTCGTCGGCGCTGGTGTTCCTGTCCGGCGCCGCCCTCTACGGGACCATGCTGCTGCTGCCGCTGTACTGGCAGCAGGTGCGCGGCCAGGACGCCCTCGGCGCCGCGCTGCTGCTCATCCCGCAGGGCGTCGGCACCCTCGTCTCCCGCTCGCTCGCCGGCCGGTACATGGACCGCTTCGGACCCCGTCCGGTCGCCGTCGCCGCCTTCACCCTCACCTTCGCGGCCACCGTGCCGTTCGGTTTCGTCACCGCCTCCACGAGCGACATCGCACTGATGGGTGTGCTGTTCATGCGCGGCATCGGACTGGGCGCGGCCATGATCACGATCATGGGCGCCGCGTATGTCGGGCTGAAGCCCGAGGAGATCCCGCAGGGCTCCGGTATCAGCCGCGTCGCCCAGCAGGTCGGTGGCTCCGCGGGCACCGCGGTCCTCACCATGATCGTGCAGCGCACCTCCGCCGGTGCCCACACGCCCGCCGCCCTGGCCTCGGGATTCGGTGACGCCTTCTGGTGGGCGGCCGCGTTCACGGCCGCGGCTGTTCCGCTCTCCCTCCTGCTGCCGGGCCGGCCCGGCCCGGAGCCGCAGGATCAGAAAGCCATGACCGCCGACAAGCCCACCGAAGAGCCCACCGAAGTCTGAGCGAGGGCGGTGCGGTGTGTCCGCGCCGACTCCCGGCTGTTCGCGGGGAGTTCAGCTGGCCGTCGCCGGTGTGGCGGAAGCTTCGCCGGGAGCGTTGGTGCGCTCCTTGCTTGCCCTCCTCCTCCCCCCATGAAAAGAGGACTGGCCATCTTGCGTACGCACTGGCGCAGAAGAGCCCGACTCACCGCAGCCGCACTGTCCGTCTTCGCCCTCGGCCTGGCCGGCTCCCCGGCATCCGCGCACACGCAGGCCCAAGCGGCGCAGAGCACGGTGCGGATCAATGAGGTCGAGTCCAGCGGCGGCTCGGGCGACTGGGTCGAGTTGGTGAACACCGGCCCGGCCGCGGTCGACGTGTCCAAGTGGGTCGTGAAGGACAACGACGACGACCACTCCTACAAGATAGCCAAGAACACATCGCTCGCCGCGGGCGCGTTCCTCGCGCTGGACGTCGAGTCGTCGTTCGGGCTGGGCGACAAGGACTCCGCGCGGCTGTACGACGCGACAGGCGCGCTGGTGGACTCCTACTCCTGGACCGACCACGCCGACACCACGTATGGGCGCTGCCCTGATGGCACGGGTGCGTTCACCACGACGACCGCGGCGACCGAGGGCGCGGCCAACGCGTGCGGCACCGGCGGTGGCGGAGGCGGCACTCCGGTCCAGGGGCCCTGGCCGGGGGGATCCGCGGTGACCGTCGCGGACGCCTCGAACCTGTTCGGGGAGAACCTCAGCGGTCTGTCCTTCGAAAGTCCCGGTGTGCTGTGGGCGGTGGACAACGGTCCGAGCAAGCTCTACCGGCTGGTGCCCAGCGGCACGACGTGGAAGCGCGACTCGGCCTCCGGCTGGTCGTCGGGCAAGTCCCTGCACTACACGGGCGGTAGCGGCGAACCGGATACGGAAGGTGTGGTCGTCACCCCCGACGGGATGTTCGCCGTCTCCGAACGGGACAACGACAACGACGACAAGAGCGTGCCGGAGATCCTGCGCTTCGACGTCACCTCCAGCGCCTCGTCGCTCAACGCGACCGGCAGCTGGAACCTCACCTCCGACCTGCCCGCCGTCGACGCCAACTCCGGTCCCGAGGGCATCTCCTGGGTCCCCGACTCCCTTCTGACCGCGCACGGCTTCCGCGACGAGCACACCGGCGCCGCCTACGACCCGGCCTCGTACCCGGGCCACGGCACCGGCCTGTACTTCGTCGGCCTGGAGGCCAACGGCACCATCTACGCCTACGCCCTCGACCTGTCCGGTACCGGATACACCCGCGTCGCCACCATTTCCAGCGGCTTCCCCGGTGTGATGGACCTGGAGTTCGAGCCCGCGACCGGCCTGCTGTGGGCGGCCTGCGACGACACCTGCCAGGGCCGTACCTCCACCCTGGAGATCGACGCCCAGGGCCGGTTCACGCCCGTCGCCGTGCACGACCGCCCCTCGGGGATGTCCAACTACAACAACGAGGGCTTCGCCATCGCCCCGCAGTCCACCTGCGCCAACGGCAAGAAGCCGGTCGTGTGGTCCGACGACGCCAATGACGGCGGCCACGCCCTGCGCGCCGGCACCCTGAACTGCACTCCCTGACACCAGCGGGACGGGGCGGGCCGGCCGACCGCCGTCCCGCCCCGGTGCCCGGGTGCCCCGGGCGCCGGAGCGGCATGCCGACGCCGATCGCGTCGGCGCCGGCGCATCGACCTGTCGTACCTCAACCTGTCTCACCTCGATCTGGACGTCGAAGCCGACCGACGTCTCGTGGTCTACGACAAGATCTCGCGCGTCCCGGAAACCCGCCCGCCGATTGCCGAAGCGCGCCCGATCGTGCGTGAAGAGCACGTCCGAAAGGCGGAGTCCCACCCTCCGCGGTGTGCCGCATTTTCCCTGTCTACCGGTTGTGCATCGTCGCCGCTCGGTACCTCTCCAGCCCTTCCGGTAACGGTTATTCTCGCAACTCACCATTGGTGAAGGGGGGTTGCCTTGATAAAGCGGAGCCGGCGTGGCCCTGCGGAGTGCGGGCAGGAACACCTGCGGATGTCTTCCCAAGCGGGGATCGACGTCCAGGCCCATATCGAGACACTGATCCACGAATTCCGCACCAGCGATCCTTTGATGCCCGTGATCGTCCTGCACGCCGAGGAGTCCGCCCAGGACGAACGGGTCGGCAAGCTCGTCGAGGAATTACGCGCCGGGCAGGAGGCACACGGCAGCCGTCTCGCCGTTCCGCCCAAGGCGCCGCGGGAGGCGGCCGAGCCCGTACGGGCCGCCCATCTCGTACGGAAACTGGGGGAGCCGGGGCGCTGGGACTCCCCGGGCGCGCTGTACCGGCGCTACGCCTTCCCCCGGCTGCGGCTGGTGCGCGCCATAGAGGAGGCCGTACGGGAACTGGACCGCGACGGTCCGCCGCCCTCGCCCACCACCCCCGACGCGGAACGCGAGCGGGAGCAGCGGCTGCTCGACCAGCTCGCAAAGCAGCGCTGGCGGCCCGGAGCGGGGTCCCGCTGGCGGGCCGGCCCCTCCCTCTTCGACACCGCCCATGTGCTCCCGGCCAGTGTGGTCGCCGGCCTCGCGGTGCTGCTGGCCAGTGTTGATCTGTGGGTGGCACTGGCCGCGGTACTCGGCATCCTGACGCTGCTCACGGCCCTCAACTACTGGCTGCCGGGGCGCGCCCCGATCTTCCTGTGGCTGCGCCGCGAGAGCCGCTGGTTCCTGACCACGACCTTTCTCCTGCCTGTCTCCGGTCAGCAGCCCGCCGAAGTGCGGCTGCTGCATCCGTTCCGTTCCTGGAGGGCCATCGCCGCTCGCGCCAACGATGTGGCGGACAGTGTGCGCGAGGGCGGGCAGGCACAGCTCCAGCTCCATGTCCTGGCGCTCCTCGAAGATCTGCGGGACAACCACCGCCGCCGCAGCTGGGACCTGCGCGGTCTCAAACGCACCCGGCCCCCGATGCTTTTCCTGCCCGGCGCCGATGAACAGGGCGGCGGTTTCGCGCTGATCAAGGCGGTCAGTGACGTACGCAGTGTCCGCAGCGAACTCGACCCGCTCCTGCTGGTGGCCTCCGTGGCCAAGGACCAGGTGCGCCTGCTCGACCAGCACCATTCCGCCCACCCGGTCCAGCAGGCCGCCCAGCTCTCCGACGGGCTGCGGGACGGCATCCGGCGGGCCCACCAGGAGTGGGAGCACGGGCTGCGGGCCGGCCAGTCACCCAGCCGGTCGGGAGAGGTGCCGTGGGAACTGCGGATCGCGCTGCCCACCGAGGGCCTGCGGCGGCTGGAGGAGCAGCGACGCTGGTGCACCCGTGCTCCGTCGCGCCCGGCCCTCGCCCGTCTCGTCTGGTCGCTGCCCGTCTTCTCCCTCGCCGGACTGCTGATCGTGGGCTCGCTCGGCTACTCGTGGTGGGATCTTCGGAGCCACTACTGCTCCGCCGGAGTACTGACCGCGAACCACGACACCCAGCTGGTCGAGGGCGTGGGCGGCACGGACGAGTGCATCGGAATCGCCACCGGCGGCGTACGGTTCGCCGACGAGGGGAAGACCGGCGACACCGGAACCGCCGACGCCGGAACCGCCGGCAACGCCGTGCCATGGACTCTCGGGCAGTTGGAGGACCGGATCCACGCCGAGAACGCGAGGATCGAGCGGGGCCACCAGGACTCCTATGTCACCGTGGTGTACGCCGGACCGCTGAGCAGTTCCCCGGAGGACGGCGGGCGCCCCCCGGTGAAGGGGTCCGAGGAACTGGCCGGGGTCTATCTGGCCCAGGTGGTGATCAACAGAAGGAACAAGGTCAAACTCCGTGTCCTGCCCGCCAACGGCGGGATCGACATGAGCCGGCAGAAGACGATGGCCGACCGGATCGCCACGTACGCGGAGAAGGATCCCACCGTGGTGGGTGTGATCGGGCTGGGGCGCGACCTGGAGACCAGCCTGGCCACCGCGGAGCGGCTGGTGGAGGCGGGCCTGCCCGTGGTGTCGGGTACCAACTCGGCCGCCTATCTGCCGCGCCAGATGCCCAACTGGTTCAGCCTTGCCGCACCCGACGACTGGCAGGCCGACCAGTTGGGAATTCTCGTCCGCCAGCTTCGTACTCCGGGAAAGCCGCAGTATGCCGCCGTCCTCGCCCGGAACACCCGCGGCAGCGACGATCTTTACACCGACGAGCAGGCGTACTACGGCGGGCGGATGCTGAAGAGGGAGGGTTTCCTCACGAAGGAGCTGCGTTACCAGGTGAGCGTCGGCACGGCGTCACTGGAGAACCAGGTCGAGAAGCTCTGCGAACAGGGCGAGCCCCCTTCCGTCATCTACTTCGCGGGCAGGACCGAGGACGTCGGCCCGCTGATGTCGGAGCTGACTTCGAGGTGCGGCGACCGGAGGATCGCCGTCATCACGGGCGACGACTTGTCCAAGGCGGATTTCGAACGGGGTGAACCCGTGGCCCAGAAGGTGACGCTTTACCACGCCTCTCTGTCCGACCTCGAAACACCCGCCGCCGGTACGCTCTTCTATGCGAACGCCAAGAAATTCCTTCCCGGCCTCGGCGGCAAGGACGCGTCGCACACGAGCCCCTTCCTCCGCAACGGCCAGACCGCGCTCTCGCACGACGCCACTCAGGCTCTGTACGAGGCCGCGAGCCGCAGCCGCAGCCAGAAGCCGCAGCGGCCCGTGACCGAGGGCGCGAGCCGCGGCCCGAGCCGGGAACCGCAGAACCGCGCCACCACGTGGGTGAACCTCAGAACGGTCAGGCTCAAGAACATGGCCACCGGCACGATCGACTTCACCAATGCCCCCGTGTACGGCGACCGCGAGGGCCACGGCATCGCGCTGGTCCGTGTACGCAAGGGCGACGACGGCGCTGTCGTGTCCACGAAGCTGTGCGGCAGACCGGCGGGCGACCCCCGTCCCCTCACGCGGAAGGACTGCGACATCACCACGCCCGACACCCCGGATTGAGCGTGGACCAACCGGACCCGGCGACCACGACCACGCGACACTTCGACAACAGGGCCTCTACCCGCGAGTGCCAGGTCATCGCCGGGCGTGATTTTCTGGTTGGCGGAGCCACCAGGCGACGGCGGCGGCGCGGCTGGGGACGTCGGCTTTGGTGAAGACGCCTTCGAGGTGTTTGCGGATCGTTCGTGGGCTGATACCGAGTTTTCGGGCGGCTTGGTCGTTGGTGTGGCCGGTGGCGATAAGTGCGAGCACCTGTGTTTCGCGTTCGGTGAGGGTGCGCCGGTGCGGTGGGGGGCCGGGCGGGCCGGCATCGATCTTGGCTTGGATCGCAGTGATCTGGGCTTGGTAGTCCAGCGCTGTGGCGATCAGGTCGCGAATGGGGTGGAGAGCTTGGGTCTCACGGTCGGAGAAGTCGTGGAGCCTGCGCGTCAAGCCGATGAGGACCAGGTTCTCGTCGGTGATACGTGGTGCCATCACCAGAAGGTGGCGCATGCCGTACCGTGCGAACACTTCCTGGTAGACGAGAGTCCGCCGGAAACGGTTGAAGGTCATGAAGTCACTTATGCGGTACGGGCGTGGATCGCTGGTGCCGAGAAGGTTCCCGATGTACGGGTCGTCAGCGGACAGTGCCATCCACTGGTCGATCTCGTCTGCGGACAGGGCGTTGGGTTCTCCGGCCATCGTCACCGATGGCGTCCGCGTCCGCCAGGAAGGGCATATGTCGATACATACACAGTCTGCGCCAACGGCGCGGAGCAGCCCTTCCGCCAAGTCCTCCACATAGGGCTCGTTGTTGACGATGCGGTGGGCAGCGCGTAACGCGTGCCGTAACAGACTTGCCTCGTTCACAGCGGTCCCCCCCTGTCGGCTCCCCGTAGCGAGGATAGGCCGCAGGACGTGTCATGCACAGGTCACCCGAGGGGTCAAGGTGGCGGAACAGGCACCTGTCGCCCGCAAGCCGCCCCCTTCACGATGGACGCGGGGGCGAGAAATGTCTGACATTCGGGGACGGGTGACGGCGCGGCGTTTGCCAGCGCCCCATTCTCCCCGACCCTGCGTAACAGAGCGATTGTTCGTGCACTGGATTCCGTGAACGCCAGGGAAAGGGAATGGGTTGCATTTCTTACGGAAAAGAAGACTGAGGCAAACGACGCTGGTAGCGGCGATGATCACACTGGCGGGCCTCGTGGCCATCCCGTCAGCCACTGCCCGGGAAGCCGCGGCTGCCGCGGATCCCCCGTACGTGGAGATCGTGAATCAGTGGACCGGGCTCCACGCGGACGTCATGTGGGCCTCCCCCAACCCGGGCACTGGGGTCTTCCTCTGGCCCAACAATACGAGCTGGTCGCAGGAGTTCGAACGGCTCGACAGCGGAAATGGATTCTTCCGCCTCAAGGCACGTCACTCCGGCCTGTGCCTGGCCGTCCCCGGTGGCAACCCCGCGAATGGTCTGCCGATCATTCAGGACCCGTACTGCGACCGCGGCGGCAGTTCGAACGAGTGGTACACACAGGAGATCCGTCCGCCGCAAGAGCCGTGCATGTGCTTCCCCATTACTTACATGATCATCAGGAACCGCTTGAGCGGACGCTGCATGGAAGTCAACTCCCCCTCCGGCCAGCCGGGTGAGCAGTCGCCTCTGCAGGTGTGGAACTGCATCACCTCGGGCACGGAATGGAACCGCGCGAACCAGGTGTGGCGCTGGGTGTAAGTGCCCGGCACTCATCCGCCCTCCCGCCGGCGCGTGGCCACCCCCGCTCCCCCATAAACGGCAGGAGCGAGGCCCAGCAGGTAGGTCCTGTCTGCGGGAGCATCCCGGATGTTGGCGGGCGGACATATTTGATCAACTGACCAGCCCGTCAACGAGACACCCTCTAGCCCCGCAGCCTCACCCCGAACCGCCTCCGCAACCGCTCGACCTCCCACCATGCCACCGCCGTTACCGACGCCGGTCCGCCGAGGACCGCGCCGATCTGGATGAACAGCGGGCCCGGCGGCATCCCCGCCGTCAGGTTGATGGCCGCGAGTTCCCACACCAGAACCCCGGTGAGCAGCGCCGGAAGCGCCGCGTGCACCTCGGAGACACCGAACACGGAACGGACCACTGTCGGCGAGGCGAAGACGACGAAGAACACGACCCACAGCACCGGATACATCAGCGCGATCACGATGAACGGAGCGAACGTGGCGTTCTGATACGTCCGGCCGAGGAGTATCACGCCCGCGCACATCAGCGGTACGGCCGTGAAGGCACCGAAGTACCAGAGCACCGACCGCAAGGCGGGGCGCAGCCGGGCGCGCATCTCCGGCCGCGCGGCCGGAGGCGCCAGCCGGAAGAGGACAGCGATCACCACGGGCGCGCTGAGGAGCAGCAGCCAGGGCGTGATCGTCAGCCGGAGCATGAACTGCGCCTGGATCTCCGCCCAGTCCTCCCCGCTGCCGTAGACCACGAGGATCAGGAAGGACGCCGCCAGCGCGAGCCAGGCCCTGACCTTCTGCACGCGCATCATTTCCGGGTCCTGGATACGGCGGTGGCTGTACGGCGAGAATTTCCGGCGTGCCTGCCGACGGGCCGAGCGCGCCACCGGGTAGGCCAGCAGCAGCAGGAACGCGGGCGAGAAGCAGAAGAGAACGGCCCATATACAGCCGTGGACGGGCAGGCGGCGCAGCAGTTCGCGCAGCGGCGGCCACTCGTCCTCGCGCAGTTCCCGCCACAGCGAACGGGGCCGGACATACGGCCGGTACGGCGGCGACCCGGCATAAGGATGCGGTCCGGCATAGAGATTCGGCCCCGCATAGGGATTCGTCCCGCCCTGTGGCGGCACACCTGGCGCCGGTGTCCCGTCCGGCCGCCACGGCCCGTACGGGTTCTGTCCCCCGAAAGTCACGCTGGTTTCCTTCCTGGTCCTGAACGGTTCCAACTCTCCAGACGGAACATTCAACTGCCTTGGGCGCGCTCCGGCATGCCGACGACGGCACCCGCCCGGCAACCGACCCGGGAACGCCCCGCCCGCGCCCCGGACGACCTGGCAGTATCACCGCATGCGGACCGTGTACGCCCTTCTGGTGGGCATCGACGACTATCCGAGGCACCCGCTGAACGGCTGTGTGAACGATGTGGAGGCGGCGGAGCACTGGTTGCGGCGGCAGACCGGATTCGTGCCGGAGATCCTGCGGCTGCGCGACGAGCGGGCCACGAAGGCGGCGGTGACCGAGGGCATCAGACACCACCTCGGGCGGAGCGGCCCCGGCGACACGGCCCTGCTGTGGTTCAGCGGTCACGGCAGCGAGGAGACGACCGACGACCCTCGTTCGGCCACCGGCACCTGCCAGGCGCTGGTGTGCCACGACAGCCTCGACGAGGGCGGGCAGCCACTCCTTCAGGACACCGAACTGGGCGCGCTTCTCGACGAGATCGCACAGGACGGCACCCATGTGATCGCGGTCCTCGACTGCTGCCACTCGGGCGGCGCCACCCGCGAGGCCACCGCGCGGGGAGTCGCGTGGCGGCCCTGGTGGCGTACGGCGGATCCCGGCGTGTCACGGTCCGCCGGCGCACCGGGCCCGGTACCGCGCGAGCATGTCCTGCTCGCCGCGTGCCGCCCGCAGGAGAAGGCCCACGAGGCGCTGATCGACGGTCTCAGCCGCGGATACTTCAGCCACGCGCTGCTGCTGGCTCTGGACCGGCTCGGCCCCGCGGCCACGTATGGCGCGCTGCACTCCCTCGTCGAGGAACGCGTCCGCAGCGCGCACCACGCCCAGCACCCCGAACTGCGCGGGCCCGAGGACCGCCTCTTCCTGTACGGCGACGCCGCGGCCGGCTCACCGTTCCTGCTGCGCCACACAACGGCGGGCTGGGAGGTCAACTGCGGCTACACGCATGGACTGCGGGCACCCGGAGCCGAGTTCACCGTCATCGGCGCCGTTGGAACCATCGGCCAGGAGGACGTCCGGCGGGCGGGCGGGGCCCGCAGGGTCGTGGTGCGCGAGGTCCGCGCGGAGTCCTCTCTGGTGGAGCCGGCGGACTGGCGGCCCGGCGCGGACGAGCGGGAGACGGTGCACGGCGTGACGCCGTCCGCGCTGGCATTCCCGCCGGCCGTCGTGACGGTCGTGGGACAGCCCGACGCCGTACGCGCGGTCTCGGCCGCCGTCGCGAGCGCGCCCATGCTGTCCCTGGCCGGGGACAGGACCGGGGAGTGGACCGGGGAGTGGACCGGGGACGCGCCGGCACTGCTGGTCGAGGCGGGCGGCGGCCGGGCCCGGGTGTCCGGGGGCGGCGGGCACCGTCTGGACCCGCTGCCGCTGCGGTCGTCCGCCGACGCCGACCGGGTCGCGGACTGTCTTACGCACATCGCCCGCTGGCACCAGCTACGGGACCTCGCCAATCCCGATCCATGGCTGTCGTCGCTGGTGCGTGTGACGGTCGAGCCGCTGGTCGGCGACTTCCGGTACACCGTGACCGGCGAGGCCGTCTGCTCGTACACCCGTGACGGCCGGGAGCCGCAGGTACGGGTGCGGATCCACAACGACTGGGTGAACCCTCTGTGGTGTGTTCTGCTCGATCTGGCGGACAACTACGAGTCGTCCCCGGAGCTGTACGAGGGTGAGTTCGTCGCGGGGGGAAACGCGGGCATGGCGCGGCGGGGCGAGCCGGTGTGGCTGCGGCTGCCGCCGGGCCGTCCCGTGGTGCGGGACGCGTTCGCCCGGGACTGGCTGAAGGCGATCGTCACCGAGAACGAGCTGAACATCGCCCCGTTCCGGCTGCCCGCCTGGTCCCCGGGCACATCCGGCGCCGCGCGCGGTGGCATCGTACCGGCGGGCGGGGGCGGGCTGCTGCGGTTCGTACCGCCGCGCGGCGGGCGCCTCGCGGGCGGTCCGGCGCACGAGGTGGGCCGGTGGGGCACCGCCTCGGTACTGGTACGCACCGAGGTGCCCTGATCCGTCGAGGCGCCCCGATCCGGCGGGGTGCCCCGACCCAGCGGGGTGCCCCGATCCGGCGGGCGGGTTCACCAGCCCAGGTGGGTGAACCCGGCCCAGCCCGCCAGATCGTCGGCGTCGATGAGCGGGACGCGTGCCACCATGTCCGCCGGCATCCCCGGTGGCGCCTGCCGTCCGCCGTTCAGCATCCACAACTGGGCGCTGCGCAGGGCCCGGCCGGGCGGCTGCCCCTCGCGGCGCATGTAGTGATGGGTCATGTACATCAGCAGGGAGGTCGCCTCGTCGGGCACCGGCCACAGGGAACCCAGCACGGAGCGGGCCCCCGCGACCAGGAACGCGGTGGACAGGCTGTACGCCTCGTCATGGCCGTGGCCGGACACACTGGTGCTGCACGCCGCGAGCACCACCAGCTCCAGATGCCGGTATCTGGCCACCCCCTCGGTCAGCTCTTCGGCGGCCAGCCGCCCCCCGGACAGCAGGAGGTACGCGCTGCGCCGCCCGCCCCGCTCCACCACCCCGTGGCAGGCCAGGTGCAGAACCCCGCCGCGCTGCCGCCGCAGCCGGTCGGTCAGGGCGGCGGGGGTGGCGTCGCCGGGGCCGAGCAGGGTGCCGTCCGGGTAGAACGTACGGTGGATGGCCGCGGCCTCCTCACCCGCGTGGTGCAGGTCCCGGGTCGGGTTGCCGACGACCAGAGCCTGCCGTGCGCCGACCTCGGTCCTGGCGGCGACCTCGCACAGCAGGCGGGCGGAGGGGAGATAGGAGATCTCGGCCTCCTGACAGGCGTGGCGCCGCGCGCCGCGCCGGCCGGGGAGCCGCGCGGCATGCCAGGGCACCACCCCCAGTTCGGCCATCGGGACCAGGACGACGGAGGGCGCCCGGCCCCAGCCGCGGGGCAGTTCCTTGAGCAGAGGGCCCATCACCGCGGATCCCGCCCAGTCGCAGAGCCGCTCCAGCGCGGCCCGGCCGCCGTCCGGCGGCGACTGCTGCGGGGGAGGCGGGCTCGCCGTGGGCGGTCCCCCCGCGGTACGGCCCGCGGTACGGCCCGCGGTACGGCCAGGCGTACCGCCCTGGGCGCGGCCGGGCGTACGGCCCGGGGCGCCGGTGGCCCGGTACTCCGCCAACGGGGATGCTTCGAGGGTCAGTCCGGTGAGCCGGACCGGTGTGACGGCGCCGTCGGCGGTGACGACGAGCGCCGTTCCCGGGACACCGTCGCCGCCGGGCACCAGATACACCAGGGCGGTACGGCCCATGGCGCGCAGGGCCTCGCCGATCTCGCCGGGCGAGGGCACGTCCAGCAGCCGCTGCCGGTGCGGGGACGCGGTGAGTGCCTGAAGCACACGCCGTCGCAGCCGGCTCGACGGTCCCGAGAATGTGACCCCGCCGGTCAGCGCCGTCGCCTGCCCCACTTCCGGTACGACGGCTCCCGCCGCACGCCACTCGTCCGCGAGGGCGGACTGCCCGAGGGCGGTCAGCATCTCGGGCACCGTCGCCGCCACGGTGGCCGCGTGCAGGACGAGCCCGCGCCCGGCGTCCAGAGCGCGGACGGCCTCGTCGTAGGCGCCGTCGGCGATGCACCAGCGGGCCACGTCGAGCGCCTGCTCTCCCGCGCCGCGGCCGGTCTCCGCCGCGTGCGCCGTACCGGACTGGAGCAGCACGCTCCAGGCGCCGGCCGCCACCGTGTCGAGGCCCACGCGGCGGGACTCGGCGTGATTGAGGCGTGCGACCCGTCTGTCCAGCACCTGGGCATCGCCGCGGGCACGGTAGGCGAAGGCCAGGGACATGCCGATGGACCCCCGGAGCGGGTGTTCCGGGCCGCCGGCCAGTCGCAGGCTGTGCTTCAGCCAGGAGATGCCCTGGTCGAGGTGGTGGGAGCGGTCCGTACGGGGCACCTCCGCCAGCGAGGCGAGAGCGTGATGGACGGTGCCCAGGATCGACGTGCAGCGGATCCAGCCGTCGTCGTCGGGTTCGAGCAGGTCCAGGGCCTCCTCAAGCAGCTCCATCGACTCGATGACGCCCTGGTGGTCGCGGGCCGCCAGGTAATGGGTAGTCCTGCCGAGCCCCATCTCCCGAAGCCGGTCGGCCCGCGCGTCGCGCGGCAGCACCGAGATCTGCCGGCGCACCTCACGCAAAGGGGGCAGGATCGGAATGGCGTCCGGCCCGGACCGTCCGGTGCTCCGCTCCCGCAGCATCCGCAGGTGACCCCTGGCGGTTTCGAGGTTCCCCTCCAGCGCGATGCGGTCCATGTGATCGGGCGACAACCGGGCCAGGATGGATTCCAGTTCGCGGATGTTCCCGGCGAGCGCGTGTTCGTCCTCGCGCCGGGTGGCCTGATGCATACGGAAGCCGGTGAGCTGGGCGGCCATGTGCAGCCGATCGGCCTCGTCGAAGGCGGGTGAGTCGCGCAGCCGTTCGAGATCGGCGACGGCGGAATCGAAGTCGTCCTCCCCGCCACCGAGTTGGGCGAGGTTGGCCCGGATGCCGGCATGTATCGCAGTGATGTTGTCCGCTTCCGGACTGCCGGGCGGCAGCATGGCCCGCGCTTCTTCGAGTTGCGCCAGGGCGGCCTCCAACTCCGCGGGGTCACTCGTGGAACCCTGGGCCGCGGACAGATTGCCCAGGGTTATGATCCGCGCCTGCCACCGCGGGTCCGCCGGCCCGTGGTCCCGCGCCTCACGGAGGAGCTCCGCCCGGTACCGGCCGGGGAGCGGATCGTGGAATATCAGCATGGTCACGACGCTGAGCACGTGCCCCGCCCGCATGCCGGACACCAGGGTGCCCCGGGGCAGGGCGCGCCAGTCGTTGTAGAGCCTCTCGTACGCCTCGGCCGCCGTGGCGCAGCCGAGATGGCCGAGCACCACGTCGGCCATGCGGCCCATGTCGCGCCCGTCGGTCACGCCCTCGTTCGACGCCTGCTGGATTTCGTACACCAGGGTGCTGAGGTCGTACGGCTTGTCCGCCATGTCAGAGCATCCGTCCTCGCTGCCGCGGCGCGGTGTGCGCGCGATACGGGGCGAGCACGCCGTTGAGCCACTCCTCGCCCCGCCGGGTACCGAAGTCGACGGGGTCGGGTCCGGCGGATTCCAGAGGCGCGGTCCCGCACCGGTCCTGGAACAGGACCGCGACCCGGTCGGCGGGCTCGCGCTTGGAGGGCCAGACGAATCCCTGGGCCCAGGGTCCCGTGCGCCGCCGGATCCAGTGGCCCCAGTCACGGGTCTGCGGATAGTCCGCGCCCTCGGTGTGCACCAGCCAGGTGTCCTGCGCCACCGCCGCCAGGTCCGTACCGGACATCAGGGACACGACCTCGATGTCGGTGGTCAGCCGCAGGAACGACAGGCTGCGCCGCTCGAAGGCGACTCGGGGCAGCAGCCGCGGTGAGCCGTCGCTGTCGAAGGGCATCGAGCGCAGCAGCACCTCGCACACGGCGGCGCCGACGCTGAAGCCCAGGTAGAGGAAGCCGTACTTCTCGTACGTGGTGCTGTCGAACCGGCCGCCGTAGTAGAAGGGGTGCGCGGCCCGGGAGTTGAAGCCTGTCGCCTCACGATGGGTGGTGTGCACCCGGAAGACGGGGGTGCCCGCGGGCAGCGTCGCGCGGTTCGGCTTGCCGGGCAGGACATCGGGGGGCGGGTACTTGGGCACGGCTACTCCTCCCCGTCCGGGACGGCCAGGGCACGTGCCGCGCCCAGTAACTCCTGGTCGCGGTCCCGGCCGAGGAGGCCGGCCGGCGCGGTCCCCGTCCAGGCGTTGGCGCCCAGCCACCAGTCGGCCGCGCCCCACGGGTCCGTGTCCGCGCCCAGCTCCTCGTTGACCTCCAGGACCACCCTCCAGGGCATGGCCCCGGCCTCGAACTGAAAGGCGGGCAGCCGGCGTTCGCCGTTGTGGTGCGACAGCACGATCAGGCGGGGGTCCATGGCCGTACCGATGTCGTCCGGGCTCAACGTCGTCACCGCCAGCAGCCGTTCGCGCAGCGGCCCGAGGAACGGGCCGACCATCGGGTTGCCGTCGATGACGAGCAGGCAGAGATCGGCGGCGGCGTACCCCTGGTGGAGAGCGGCCGGTGACGTGCCCGCGAAGCGTTTTGTGTCGCCCTCGCGCCACAGCCGGACCGCGTCGTCGGCGGGCAGCGCGTCCAGCACGGCCCGTACCGCCGCGTCGGCGGCCGACCGTTCCTCGGCGCTGCCGGCAGGGGCCGTCCGCAGACCGGCCAGCCGTACGGTCAGCGTCCGGCGCGCTCCGGTGTCGAGCAACGCCGATATCCGGGGCCAGTCGGCCGCGAAGGCGGCCAGCATCATGAAGGGGTTCACCCGCACATCTGCCCTTTCTCCTCACCGGGGTGCGAGCCGGCCGCCTCCGGCGGAAGCGGTCGCGCGCCGAGGACGTCCACCACGAGGTCGGCCACGAGCGGCCTTCGTACGATCAGATGCAGCTCGTGGTCCGGTGCGGTGTTCGCTGCCATCGCCGTCCAGAGGGCACTGACACTGGTCTCGGGGGGCAGGCCGCCACGGCCCGCGCCGAGAAGCGGGAAGCAGACGGACCGCAGCGGCGGTGCGTACGCGTCGCGTTCCCGTGTCATCAGCCCCAGTACCTGGGCGGCCGCCCCGGCCACGTACTGCGGGGTGACGTCGTAGTCGTTCGTTCCGGGCCGGGGGACGGCCACCGCCGCGTGGTAGATACGGCGGATGCCGCGCTGGGCCAGCGCACCGGGCCCGGTCGGCGCGACCGTGCCGGCCTGGGCCGGGCGGTGCAGTACACCGTGTTCCTCGCGCCAGCGCATCAGGTCCTCGTTGACGGGGTCGGCGATCACATCGCCCGCGGTGTCGCGCACCGCCGCGGCCCGGCGGAGCGACGCCGACACGGACGCCTTGTACATCTCCGGCAGGCCGAGATGGGTGTTGCTCGGGGAGACGACGACGTCCACACCGCGCAGCAGCTCGACGGGATGGACATGCAGCGTGACCCGCAGCGGCTGTCGGGTCCGCGATAAATCCAGCACCCGGTGCTGGAGATGGGGTGCCAGCAGCGCGATCCCCGCCGGTGGTGTGCCCCGTATCCCGGTGCCCGCGAGCCAGCACAGCTGTTCGGCGATCTGCCCGAGGACCATCTCCTCCTGGCTCTTGCGGAACCGCTCCACGCTGAGGCTGTAGACCCCGGCCGCGAGTCTGCGCCGGTCCGCCGCCGCCCGGTCGCGCATGCCCGGGGCCAGCCCGAGGGTGAGTTCGGCCGCCTGCTGAAGATCGCCCCCGCCGAGCCGGGAAACGGCCGTACGCAGCAGGTTCTCCACCTCTACGGGCCAGGCGTCCGTGACGGCGCCGGGGACCGAAACGGCCGCGAGCCTCAGCAGGGGAAGCTGGAGGTCGCGGATACGGACCAGCCCCTCCAGGCGGACCATCTTCACCTCCCGCAGAACCGACGCGACGTCGAACTGTCCAGCGCGAGGTGACATGAGCCCATGATTGTGCGCGGGCTGCGGGATCACAAGGTCACGCGGAACCACCGCCCCACACTAGGTCCTGTCCGGGTCCGCGGCGGGTCGCCGCCGGGTCGACTTCAGGTCACGGCGCCTTCCGTACGCCCGTGTTCCGGCTCCCGCCTCGTCACCCGCCGCCTCGCGGACACCACCCCGGCCCGTGTCCGCTCACTTCGTGGAGCGCAGGGCGGCGAGCTGCTGGGCGAAGGGCACTATCTCGGTGTCGTCCTTCTTGGCCGGCTCAGGGGCCGTGGGTGTCCCCGCCATCAGCGAGGCCAGCTCTCCGGCCGCCCGCTCAACGCGCTCCTGCAGCCCTTCGGCGCCCCAGTCCTCGGAGGCCGCGTACACACCGGTCGGGACGATCACGGCCCGCAGGTAGGAGAAGAGCGGACGCAGAGCGTGATCCAGGACCAGCGAGTGCCGGGCGCTGCCGCCGGTCGCGGCGATCAGGACCGGCTTTCCGGCGAGCGTGTCCTTGGCGAGCACATCGAAGAACGACTTGAACAGTCCGCTGTACGACGCCGAGAACACAGGTGTGACGACGACCAGCCCGTCGGCCTCCGTCACCGCGTCCAGAGCCTCGCCGAGCGCGCGCCCGGGGAAGCCGCTGGTGAAGTTGTGCGCGATCTCCACGGCGAGGCCGCGCAGTTCGACGACCCGGATGTCCACGGGGGTGCGCCGCTCCACGGCGGCGGCCAGCCGGTCGGCGAGCAGCCTCGTGGAGGACGGGACACTCAGTCCCGCCGCGACGACGACGAGTCTCATACGCCGGTCACCTCCTGGGAAACCTCCTCCGCGCTCCCCCGGGCGTCCTTCGCGGCGCGCGGCGACTGGTGCGTCGGGGCAGCGGGCGTGTCCGCCGGGCGGCCCTTCGCGAACTCCTCGCGCAGTACGGGCACGACCTCCTCGCCCAGCAGGTCGAGCTGTTCCAGCACGGTCTTCAGCGGCAGGCCCGCGTGGTCCATCAGGAACAGCTGGCGCTGGTAGTCACCGGCGTACTCGCGGAAGGACAGCGTCTTCTCGATCACCTGCTGCGGCGAGCCGACGGTCAGCGGGGTCTGATCGGTGAAGTCTTCCAGGGACGGTCCGTGCCCGTAGACCGGCGCGTTGTCGAAGTAGGGCCGGAACTCGCGTACCGCGTCCTGCGAGTTCTTACGCATGAACGCCTGTCCGCCCAGGCCTACGACGGCCTGCTCGGCCGTGCCGTGGCCGTAGTGGGCGTAGCGCTCCCGGTACAGCCCGACCATGCGCTTGGCGTGATCGGCCGGCCAGAAGATGTTGTTGTGGAAGAAGCCGTCGCCGTAGTAAGCGGCCTGCTCGGCGATCTCCAGGGAGCGGATGGAGCCGTGCCAGACGAACGGCGGT
Source organism: Streptomyces sp. NBC_00872 (assembly GCF_045161915.1). Classification (NCBI taxonomy): domain Bacteria; kingdom Bacillati; phylum Actinomycetota; class Actinomycetes; order Kitasatosporales; family Streptomycetaceae; genus Streptomyces; species Streptomyces sp. NBC_00872. The sequence goes on from NZ_CP108806.1 coordinate 1,588,411, forward strand.
ACGCCGTCCAGCGGACGCGGGGTGGAGGTGAAAGCCTGTAGCGGACCGCGGAAGCGCCCCTCCCAGTTCACCACGTCCTCGCGCCACAGCCGGTGCAGCAGCGCGTAGTTCTCGATGGCGAGGTTGATGCCCTGCCGGATGTCCTGCCCGAACCAGGGGTAGACCGGGCCGGTGTTGCCGCGCCCCATCATCAGGTCCACCCGGCCGTCCGCGAGCTGCTGGAGCATCGCGTAGTCCTCGGCGATCTTCACCGGGTCGTTGGTGGTGATGAGTGTGGTGGACGTGGACAGGATCAGCTTCTCCGTCCTGGCCGCTATGTAGCCGAGCATCGTCGTCGGCGAGGACGGTACGAACGGCGGGTTGTGGTGCTCGCCGGTCGCGAAGACGTCAAGGCCGACCTCCTCGGCCTTGAGCGCGATGGCGACCATGGCCTTGATCCGCTCGCGCTCGGTCGGCGTCCGTCCCGTGGTCGGGTCCGTGGTGACGTCACCGACGCTGAAGATCCCGAACTGTATCGATGCTGAAGCGCTTGGCTCTGTCACTCGGACTTCCTCCGGAAGGCTGGTCGGGGCGGGTCCCCGTCGTTCTTGATCCGTCATGGCCGCGGCATGAAGACATTCGCCGCACGCCGCTGAGCCCGGGATCGCCGCTGCCGCTGCCGCTGCCGCTGCCGCTGCCGCTGCCGCTGTCGCTGTCGCTGTCGCTGTCGCTGTGGCTGTGGCTGTGGCTGTGGCTGTGGCTGTCGGCATCGTCCCCGCGCCCATGGCGAGGGGACGTCTGACCCGGCCACGCGGACCGTCCGGGGTCGGTCCGCGTGGCCGGGTCGACTCGTCAACTCGTCGCGCGTACCGCGTCGAGGATCAGCTCGGCCACGGCCTTGGGCTGAGAGACGGCGATCGCGTGTGAGGCGCCTTCGATCTCGACGATCGTCGCCCCGGCCCGCGTCGCGCCGAAGCGTTCCACCTCGGGGTTGATCGCCTGGTCCGCCCCGGCGACCAGGGCCCAGGAGGGCTTGGTCCTCCATGCGGCCGCCGAGGCCGTTTCCTCGAACGCCCCGGCGGCCAGCGCGCGCTGTGTCACCGCGAGGACCTTGGTGACGGAGGCCGGGACATCGGCGGCGAAGATGGCCGGGAACGCCTCGGCCTCGATCGTGACCTCGACCGCGGGCTCCGCACCCTCGACAGGGTAGGTCGCCTGCTTGAGGTTGCTCACGAGCGCCGAGAGGGGGAAGCGGCCCTGGAGCTCGCCGAGGCTCTCGCCCTCTTCGAGCGCGTAGGCCGCGACGTAGACGAGTCCGACGACGTTCTCCGTGGTGCCCGCCACCGTGATGAGCGCACCGCCGTAGGAGTGGCCCACCAGAACGACGGGACCGTCGATCTGGGACGCCACCGAGGCGATGTACGCGGCGTCGGAGGCCAGGCCGCGCAGCGGGTTGGCCGGCGCCACCACCGGGATGCCGTGGTTCTGGAGCTCCGCGACGACCCCTGTCCAACTGCCGGCGTCGGCGAAGGCGCCGTGCACCAGAACAACCGTCGGGGTGGGTTTGGTGGCCATGTTGACTTCTCCTTGGTGCTGGTGGCTGTGGGCTCTGGATCAGCCGGCGTTCAGCGCGGTGCGCAGGGTGGATATGGCCAGGGTGATGGCGGCCTGGGCGGCGTGGGTTTCGCGGAGGGCGTTGAGCATGACGAAGTCGTGGATGATGCCCTGGAAGCGCACGGCGGTGACCGGGACCCCGGCCTGGCGCAGCTTGTTGGCGTACGCCTCGCCCTCGTCCCGCAGGACGTCGGCCTCGCCGGTGATGACCAGGGCCGGCGGCAGCCCGGTGAGCTGCTCGGTGGTGGCCCGCAGCGGGGAGGCGGTGATCTGGGCGCGTTCGGCCTCGTCGGTGGTGTACTGGTCCCAGAACCACTGCATGCCGTCACGGCGCAGGAAGTAGCCGGTGGCGAACTGGTGATAGGACCCGGTGTCGAAGGCCGCGTCGGTGACCGGGTAGAAGAGCACCTGCTGTACGAGCGGGACGTCGCCGCGTTCCTTGGCCATCAGGGTCAGCGCGGCGCTCATGTTGCCGCCGACCGAGTCACCGGCCACAGCGATGCGCGTGGCGTCCAGGTCCTTGGTCGCGCCCTGCTGGACGACCCACTGCGCGACCGTGTAGTTCTGCTCGATGGCGACCGGGTAGCGGGCCTCCGGGGAGAGGTCGTACTCGGGGAAGACCACCGCCGCGCCGACCCCGACGGCCAGCTCGCGCACCAGACGGTCGTGGGTGTGGGCGTTGCCGAACACCCAGCCGGCACCGTGGATGTAGAGGATCACCGGAAGAGTGCCGGCGGCGCCGGCGGGCCTGACGATACGGGCCCGTACGCTGCCCGTCGGACCACCCGGAACGGTGATCCACTCCTCGTCCACGGCCGGCTTGTCGATCTCACCGGACTGCACCTCGTCCACCGCCTTGCGGCCCTCGGCCGGCGGCAGATCGAACAGGTAGGGCGGATTCGCGGTCGCCTCCGCGAACGAGGCCGCCGCCGGCTCCAGCACCGGCCGCACCGGCTCCACAACATCCTGCATAACAGACTCCTGGCGTTTCCTGTAAATGCCGGTCCATCCGGCAAACGGACTCCGAAGCAGACTCAGTAGAACTGCACGGAGGCCGCTGACCAGGCTAAACCCACCAGGCGGAGCGGAATTGCCCACCAGCGCACCGGCCCTGGTCTCGCAGCGCACGTGAAGTGCGGTGCGTTGTCGGCACGAATTCAGTGCGCCCGCGCAAGCCCTGACGCCCTTACCGTCGGCCGCCCGTCGCCGCCGCCGACCCGTTCCGAGTGACAGGCGCTGACGGATTTACGTTCGGCTCCGAAGAAGAACAGCGACATTCAACCGTTCTCAGCGGTGCGCCGTTCACCGGACAGGCCCTCGACCTGCCAGTCGCGAGGCGTCATCCCGTAGGCCGCGCGGAAGGCACGGCTGAAATGGCTGGGACTCGCGAAACCCCAGTCCCGGGCAATGGCCGCCACCCCCAACTCCCTGGCCATGGGACGGAGAAGCTCCCGGCGGCAGCGCTCCAGCCGCTGCGTCCGAATCCATCCGCCCAACGTAACGCCCTCCATCTGGAACAACTTGTGCACGTAGCGAACCGACACGAAGTGCGCCTTGGCGATTCGGGACGGTGACAAGTCGGGGTCGGAGAGGTTCCGCATGATGTGGTCCTTCACGCGTACGAGCATGGCCGCGCCGGTCTGCGGAGCCGCGGAAGCGAAGCGACCGCACCGCTCTTCGATGAGCAGCTCCACCAGACCGAGCGCGGTGGCAGCGACCCGACGGCCGACGGCGTCATCGAAACTCGCCGCCTCGCGCGCCATGCGGGCCAGATAGGTCGCCACCAGTGCGGCGCTGCCCTCATCACTGGTGAAGGCCGTCGCGGTCAGTGCCCGGAGATCTTCGTCCCGCACATGAAGCTCTCGGCGATGGAACTGGAACGAGGTGAAGCTGAATTCGCCTTCGAGCTTCTTCCTCAACGGGCGGGACGAGTCGCTGATGGAGAATTCACCCGGCTTTATCAGCGATTCCCGCCCGTCCTGCTCCTTTATCGCGGTGCCCTCGTGCTGAAGGCTGAGGATAAGCGATTCCTGATCATCCCTGGAAATCATACGCCCGTTGCGCGTCGCCATCTGCGGCCCCGCCCGGACGCTGGAGATCCTCAGCGGACCGAGCTGATTGCTGACAATCGTTCCAGGTGACGGCTCCTTTTCGAGGAGAGTCACATCCAGTGGCACAAAGGTGCGAAGGACGGCTTCGTGCCAGCGTTCCGCCCGGTCGGAGGCGGACAGCGGCTCGGTGGACAGGACAATGGACATCGGTCTCCCTCCACGGACTTCGTGGTCGACCGGCTACCGGAGCCGGTACTGATAATGACACAGTTTCAAGACCGAACAGTCCAGAAGGAATTGGAGGAACAATCTCACATAGAATTTTCCGCTGAAAGATCGCGAGTGCGAGGGACTGTGGGCCGCCAAGCGCCAAGGCCGCATTACGCATTCAGCTCGTGAGCAGGACAGCCGGTTGGCAGCGGGGCGGAGCCGCGGCGGGGGCTCACTTCCGCAGGAAAGCGAGGAGCGCGGTGTTGACCTCCTCCGCGTGGGTCCACAGCAGTCCGTGCGGGGCGCCCTCGATCTCCGCGTAGTCGGCGGACGGGAGCGTCTTGTGGAAGTGCCGCGCGGTTCCCTCGACGGGAAGGATCCGGTCGTGCGTGCCGTGCAGAATCAGGGCCGGGACGTCGATGGCCGGGATATCGGCCCGGAAGTCGGTGGACCAGGTCGACGGCGCGGCGGCGGCGGCGAAGAAGCCGCCGCTCGCGGCGACGTTCCAGCTGTTACGGACCGCTTCCTCGCTGATCCGGGTGCCCAGGTTCTCGTCCAGGTTGTAGAAGTCCTTGTAGAAGGCGGTGTAGTACGCGTAGCGGTCCGCCTTGACGGCCGCGACCACACCGTCGAAGAACTCCTTCGGGGCGACCCCGTCCGGATTGTCGTCGGTCTTGAGCAGGCAGGGTTCCAGCGAGGCCAGGAAGGCGACCTTGGAGACCCGGGAGGAGCCGTACGCGGATACGTACCGGGCGATCTCACCGGTGCCCATCGAGAAGCCGACCAGGACGGCGTCCTTCAGGTCGAGGGCCTCCATCACGGTGCTCAGATCGGCCGCGAAGGTGTCGTAGTCGTAGCCGGTCGTCGGCCGGCTGGACTGTCCGAAGCCGCGGCGGTCGTAGGTGACCACGCGGTAGCCGGCGTCGAGCAGCGCGGCGCTCTGCCGCTCCCAGGAGTGGCCGTCGAGCGGGAAGCCGTGGATGAGCACGACCGGCTGCCCGGTGCCGTGGTCCTCGTAGTAGAGGTCGATGCTGGTGGTGTTCTCCTGGCCCACGGTGATGTACGGCAAGGTCTCGTTCCTTCGTCCGGAGTGACTGGCGCGCGCGAGACGATGCTCCGTCTCGATGAGGCAGGGCGTTCGTTGCGGGGACGGCATCGGCCCACTGGCTTCCGACGCCCTGGGCGTTCGCGGCACGGGATGTCATCACGCTAGGGCGGACCTCTCGCCGCCTGTTGTCTTCGAACGCATTGCTTCTTGTCTGGAAGTGCCAGAGAGGGACCGGAGAGGGACCAGAGAGGGACCGGAGAGGGACCGGAGAGGGACGTGTCCCGGCCCGCCGCTACGCGATGGCCTTCGGGGACGTCCACCCCCTCACCCCTCGGAGGCGCTGACGGACCACATGCGGTGCGCCGGCAGGCAAGACGCCTTCGCGGGCCGCCCCTAATGTGCTGTTCAGGCCTGCGGCTGTGCTGTTCAGGCCTGCGGCCGATCGCCCGGCTCGGACACCGCCCGCGCCGGTCCGGCCCGGCGGAGCGTGCTCGATCGAGGCAGCCGCCCTGTCTCCTGGCGCCGCTCGCTCCCGACACGGGCAGCGGGCCTTCCCGGCCACCGGCCGCGCACCGTCCGATCACCACCACTTCAACATCGACATCAACAGGGAGTTGTGCCTTGTCCCGTTCCGAGAGTCCTACCGTCGTCCTGGTCCACGGCGCCTTCGCCGACGCGTCCAGCTTCGCCCTTGTCATCCCCGAGCTGATCGCCCGCGGCCTGGACGTGGTGGCACCGGCGGTGCCCAACCGCAGCCTGGTCGGCGACTCCGCCTACATCGCCTCGGTCGTCCGTGGGATACCCGGACCGGTCATTCTGGTCGGACACTCCTACGGCGGCGCCGTCATCACCGTCGCCGGCGTGGAGGACAACGTCAGAGCGCTGGTCTACCTGGCCGGCTACGCCTTGGAGGAGGGCGAGAGCCTGGGCGAGCTGCAGGGCGGCTTCCCCGACTCCGACCTCGCCGCCGCGCTGGTCTACACCCCCTTCCCGATCGAGGGCTCCACCGCTCCCGGTACCGACGTGTCCGTCCGGATCGACAAGTTCCCGTCCGTCTTCGCCGCCGACGTCGACCCCGGCCTCACCGCCGTCCTCGCCGTCTCCCAGCGTCCGCTCGCCGCGCAGGCCTTCGCCGAGAAGGCACCGGCGGCCGCGTGGAAGACCAAGCCCTCCTGGGGTCTGGTCGCCGCGGCCGATCACACCATCAACCCCGATGTGGAGCGTTACGGCTACCAGCGGGCCGGCATGACCAGCGTCGAGATCGACTCCTCGCACCTGGTGATGCTCGCCCATCCCGAGCGCGTCGTCGAGCTGATCGAGGAAGCTGTCCGGGCCACCGTCCACTGACCTGGCCCCGGTCCGCGCGCTGCCCGGTGAGCGGACCGAGGTGGGCGGCCCCCGCCCGGGGAACCGGGCGTCAGGGGACGCGGTGCTTGCTCAGGACGGAAACCCGGTTGAACGCGTTGATGGTGATCGCCACCCAGATCGTGGCGGAGATCTCGTCGTCGTCGAGGACCTGGCGAGCCGTTTCGTAGGCGTTCTCCTGCGCGAGCGCGTTCGCGGGTTCGGTGGTCGCCTCCGCCAGGGCGAGCGCCGCGCGCTCCCGTGCCGTGAAGAGTTCGGTGTCACGCCAGGCGGCGAGCACGCCCAGCCGCTGGGAGGTCTCGCCGGCGCGCAGGGCGGCCCTGGTGTGCACGTTGAGGCAGTAGGCGCAGCCGTTGATCTGTGACACCCGGAGGTTGATCAGCTCCACCAGGATACGGTCCAGCCCCGCCTCGGCGGCGACCGCACGGACCGCGTCGGCCGTCTCGACCAGTGCGTGGTACGCCTTGGGGCTCTGCTTGTCGATGAAGACCCGGCGGCTCGCGGGATCTGCTGCGGTGTCACCCAACGTGGACTCCTTCGGGGCCGCTCCCGGCCGTCGCTCTCTGCCGCGCGTGTGCGGGAGGCAGGGACCTTACTGTCAAGCACGATCATTGAATATGAAATCATTCTCGGATGGGAAAGGGCGAGCGATGAGTGACGTCGAAGCGGATCCCGGCACACCGCGCAGCGGTGCCGGGGACCTCGTGCTGACCCGATGCCGACTTTCGTGACGCGTCGTCAGCTCATGGCCGCGGTGTCCCGGCGGCCGTGTGGCGTGGGGAATCCGACGAGCAGATCCTGGCGATGTACGGGCACCACGACGGCTGAGTTCTACCGGGCGTGACGGCTGCGCCCGGCCTGGCCGCAGCGACGGTCTCCGGCCTTCGGCATGCCGACCGCCGCCGGCAACAAGCGCTCCGACGAGCGGGAGCAGCGGCTCCCTCGGCCTCTGCCTTGCGGTATTGCTTCGGGCTGACGCCGACGGCTCGAGCCGTCGAGGTGAGACTGTCGTCCGGTGCGGCCGTGCTGCCCCTGTCGCCGGCGGGCCGGCCCCGGCGCTCCCGCGCCCGGACCGGCTTCCCGGACGGGTTGTCAGCGGCGGCGCGGCGGTACCGGGTGGAGCTTGGCGGTGAGCGCCGAGAGGAAGGCCGGGAGCTTGTCGACCATGGCTTTGGGGACCGGGGTGGACTGGACGGTATCCCGCCTCACGTCGTGGACGACGAGGGCGTAGGTGCCGTTCTCCTCGACGAGTTCGGCGGCGAAGAGCAGGGTCTGCGTGGAGGTTTCCATCAGAGCTCCTGGGCATGGGTGTCGTCGAGCCAGGCGGTCCACGCCTTGGTGGCCCGCGCCTCGTCGGCGTCCTCGGCGAAGAGGTGGTGGCCGAGCCAGATCGGCACGTTCCAGGTGCTGCCGTTGAAGAACCGGTACAGGGCGTCCGGGCCTCGCAGGCCGACGAAGTCGGCGCTGAGCCAGTCGACGACCACCTCCACGGGGTCAGGGTCAGGGTCCGGGCCGGGGGCGAGGAGCGTGAACCGGTCGCCGACGGCCGCGTCGTCGGCGAGACCGAGGCGTCGGCGCAGGGCGGCGAAGTCTGCCGGGTCGGCGGTGGGTTCGGGGTGCTGGGACCTGACGTAGACGGCAGGGCGGCCGGCGAAGTGCCGGAGGTACTCGGCGAGGGCGTGCTGGTGGAAGTCGACGTACTTCTCGGCCACGTCCGTCTTGCCGTCCCAGTTCCAGGCGTCGTCGACGATCCCCGTGTGCACCCAGTGGATTCCCATCCGCAGGTGGCTCGTGTCGCCGCCGGCCGGCTCGACGCGGTAGCTGAGCGTGTTGGAGAACCCGCCCTCCTGAGTCGCCCGGACGGCGAGACGGTACGGCGGCTCCCACGCCACGACGGTGGCGTCTCCCCGGGTGACCTTTCCGCCGACGCGCGGTTCGATCTCCATCGGATAGAGCCAGCCGAGGTTGCCGGGGCCGGTGGCGACCGCGTCCCAGACCTGGTCGGGTGGGACGGGCAGGTCCTGCTCCCGGCAGACCTCGAACTCTCGGGCCATGGTCGGTTCTCCTTCGTCGTCGTTCAGGTGTCAGTAGGCGAGCGGGAGGGCGGTCAGCCGCCGCTGCAGCGGGTTGTCCCGCCAGTCCAGCGCTGCCCCGTCGGCCAGCCGCAGCTCGGGGAGCCTGCGCACCAGCGTGGCGACGGCCACCTCCGCCTGGAGCCTGGCCAGCGGGCCGCCGAGGCAGAAGTGCGGTCCGTGACCGAAGCTCAGGTGCCGGTTGCCGGGGCGGGACAGGACGAGCCGGTCGGGGTCCTCGAAGCGTTCGGGATCGCGGTTGGTCGCGCCGAGGAACAGGTACACCAGCTCGCCCTCCCGCAGCGTCCGTCCGCCGATCTCCAGGTCCTGCGCGACGACCCGGACGATCGCCTGGGTCACCGTGTCGTAGCGGGCCAGTTCCTCGACGGCGCCGCGGATCAGGCCCGGGTCCGCGCGCAGCCGGGCCAGTTGGTCCGGGTGGCGCAGCAGGGCCAGCATGCCGTTGCCGATCAGGTGGGTGGTGGTCTCGTCGCCGGCGGTGATCAGGACGAAGCAGGTGGACAGCAGTTCGGAGTCGGTGAGCCGGTCGTCCTGTGCCTGGGTGGCGACCAGGGCGCTGATCAGGTCGTCGCCCGGTTCACGCCTGCGCTGCCGGATGAGCCCGGAGAGGTACTCCTCGTACTGGTCGATCGCCGCCACGGACCTGTCGATGTCCTCGCTGAGCCGGCCGAAGCGGCGGAACCAGCTCTTGACCTGCGGTCGGTCCTCGTCCGGAATGCCGAAGAGCTCGCAGACGACGGACATCGGCAGCGGAGAGGCGACCGCCTCGATCAGGTCCATGGCCGTTCCGGCGGCGACCGCCTCGTCGATGAGCTGGTCGACGATCCGCTGGACGCCGTCGCGCAGGGCCTCCACCCGCCGGGCGGTGAAGGCTCTGTTGGCCAGTTTGCGCAGCCGGGCGTGGTCCGGCGGGTCGGTGTTGGTCATCACCCGGCCGAGTCGCTCGGTGAGCCGGCTGAGGGCTTTGAGGTCGCCGCCGAGCGCGCTGTAGGCGCGGGTCATCCGGTCCCGGTCGTTGGACAGCCGCAGGTCGCCCAGCGCCGCCTCGACATCGGCGTACCGGGTGAGGTACCAGATGCCCTGGGGACTGCGGTGGACCGGGTCCTCGCGTCGCATGCGGGCGTAGAACGGGTACGGGTCCCGCCGGGCCCCGGGGGTGAGCAGGGCCGCGGCGAGGCCGTCGGGCCGGGCGGGGCCCGCGGTGTCGCGGGCCCCGTCCAGCGTTTCGGTGGAGGTCACGTCGGCGCGCTACCGCTGGGCGTTCATGGCGTCGGCGAGGCTCTTGGGCCGCATGTCGGTCCAGGACTGCTCGACGTGTTCCAGGCAGGCGGCGTGGGAGTCCGGGCCGTGGACGACGGTCCAGCCGGCCGGGACGTCCGCGAACTGCGGCCAGAGCGAGTGCTGGTTCTCGTCGTTGACGAGGACGAGGAAGGTGCCGTCCTCGTCGTCGAAGGGGTTGGTCATGGGTCAGTCCTCCTGGTGGGAAAGGGTGGTGCCACCGGCGTCGCCGGAGGCCTCGGCGATCCTGGCGGCCAGGATCGGTCCGATCTGGGCCAGTGATCCCGCTTGGGTCATCTGGTCGTGCCGGGTGGTGATCTCGTGGGATTCGATCCGGCCCGTGATGTACGGGCGCCAGACCTCTGGACCGGCGTCGTCGTGGCCCCGGTCGATCGTGGAGTTGAACAGCAACAGGTCCCCCTCGTACCTGCCGGGGACGAAGTCGACCGCCAGCTTCGCGTTGTTGATCATGATCTGGACGATCACCTCGACCTGCCGCTCGTTCAGGCCGGCCAGCGCGCTGCCCCGCCGGTTCAGCACCTCGGCGACCTCGGCGTAGGTGATCTCCTGGTCACCCAGCTCGTCCGGGTCGACGTCGAGCACCCCGACGAGCACGTCCCGCACGGTGGGCACCGGCTCCTCCTCGAACCGCACGTCCTTCACCGGATAGGCGTCGAGGATCGCCAGCAGCGCGGTCCGCTCGCCGCGCGCCTGCAGTTCGCAGGCCAGCGCGTGGGCGATCAGCCCGCCCGCAGACCAGCCGAGCAGCAGGTACGGGCCCTCCGGCTGGATCTTCTGGACGTGGTCGGCGTAGTCCGCCGCCATCTCCTCGTAGGACGTCGGCAGCGGCTCGGGCCGGCCGAGGCCGCGTGCCTGGATCGCGTAGACCGGGTGCCGCGGACCGAGGTGGTTCAGCAGCCCGCTGTAGGACCAGCTGATGCCGCCGCCGGGATGGACGCAGAACAGTGGTGTGTCCACCCCGGTAGAACGCAGTGGCAGCAGCACATCCAACGCGTCGTCCGGATCGTTCATGGCCAGGCGTTCGGTGAGTCCGGCCACGGTCGGCGCCTCGAACAGCATGCGCAGTCCCAGCTCCAGGCCGAGGATCTCGCGGACCCGGGAGGCCAGCCGGGCGGCCAGCAGCGAGTGCCCGCCCAGGTCGAAGAAGCCGTCGTCGATGCTCACCTGGTCCCGGCCGAGGACCTCGGCGAACAGGCCGCACAGCAGTTGCTCCTGCGGCGTCCGAGGGCCGCGCCCGGTGTCCGACGCCCCGTAGTCGGGGGCGGGCAGGGCGGCTCGGTCCAGTTTGCCGTTGGCGGTCAGCGGCAGCGTGTCCACGGTGACGAACGCCGCCGGCACCATGTAGTCGGGCAGTTCTCGGCGCAGCCGGCCGGACAGCTCGGTCGTCCCGGGTGCGCCCTCGGGCGCGGGCACCAGGTAGGCGACCAGCCGCTTTTCTCCCGGCCGGTCCTCACGGGCGACCACGGCAGCCTGGGCGACACCCGGGCAGCCGGCCAGGACGGCCTCGACCTCTCCGGGCTCGATCCGCAGACCGCGCAGCTTGACCTGGTGATCGACGCGTCCGGCGAACTCCAGCGTGCCGTCGGGGAGCCACCAGGAAAGGTCACCGGTGCGGTACATACGGCTCCCGGCCGGCCCGTACGGGTCGGCGGTGAAGCGCTCCGCCGTCAGGCCGGGCCGGCCGAAGTAGCCGCGGGCCACACCCGTTCCCGCGAGGTACAGCTCACCGACCATGCCGGTCGGCACCGGCCGCAGCCGGTCATCAAGCACGTAGGCACGCATGTTCGCCATCGGTCCGCCGATCGGCACGGTCGCGGCGTTCTCGGGGAGGCTGTGCACCGGGTGACAGGTGGCCAGGGTGGTTGCCTCGGTGGGCCCGTAGCCGTTGACCACCTCGATGCCCGGACAGGCCGCGAGCACCCGGGCGGCAGCGGCCGGGGAGACCACGTCGCCGCCGGTCCACATTTCCCGCACCCCGGCGAGCAGGCCCGGTCGCTCCTCGGCGACCAGACGGAACAGTCCGGCGGTCAGCCACAGTCCGGTCACCCCGTGCGTGGCGATCGTGTGCTGCAGCAGGTCGAGGTCGAGCTGCTCGGGCGGTGCGATCACGATCCGGCCCCCGTTGAGCAGCGGAACCCACAACTCGTAGGTCGAGAGGTCGAAGGCCGTCGGGGAGTGCATCAGCACCCGCTCATGTCCGCCGCCGCGCCATTCGGGGGTCAGCGCCAGGCCCACCACGTCCCGGTGGGTGACGGCCACGCCCTTCGGCCGGCCGGTCGAGCCGGAGGTGTACATGATGTACGCCACCTGCCCCGGTTCGCAGGAGACGTCGACGCCGGACGCGTCGGCGGCCGCAGACCGCGTGAGTGCGGCGAACACCTCCGGGGTGAGCACCAGGGCGGCCCCGCTCTCCCGCATGATCAGGTCGATCCGGGAGGACGGGAAGCGGGAGTCCAGCGGTACGTAGGCGCCACCCGCCTTGACGATCGCCAGGATGGCCACGACCAGCTCTGCCGAGCGGTCCATCAGGACCGCGACCGGCGTCTCCGCCCGTACGCCCTGGTGGATCAGCGCCCTTGCCAGGCGGTCGGCCCGCAGGTCGAGCTCCGCGTAGGTCAGCTCGGTGCCGCCCGCCACGACCGCGACCGCGTCCGGGTCGGCCCGCACCTGACGGGCGAACAGCTTCGGCACCGAGGCCGACGGCAGCTCCACGGCCGTGTCGTTGAAGCCGTACAGCAGCCTGTGGCGTTCGGCGTCGGACATGAGGTCGATCCGGCTGATCGGCCGGTCGGGGTCGGCGACCGCCGCGCGCAGCAGGCGGGCCCAGCGCTCGAACAGCAGCTCCACCGTGGACGCGTCGAACAGGTCGGTGGCGTACTCCACCGCGCCGACCAGACCGTCGGCGCCGCCGTCCGGGCGGAACCGCTCGGCCAGGCTGAACGTCAGATCGACCCGGGACGTGCCGGTCGGCGCCTCCAGATGGCCCGTCTCCAGTCCTGGCAGGGCGAACTCGCCGAGCGGCGCGTTCTGCAGGGCCAGCATGACCTGGAACAGCGGGTGGTGGGCCAGCGACCGCACCGGGTTGGCCACCTCGACCAAGTACTCGAAGGGCACGTCCTGGTGGTCGTACGCCGTGAGCGCCTTCTGCCGCACCCGGCCGAGCAGTTCGCTGAAGCCGGGGTCGCCGCTGGTGTCGGTGCGCAGCACCAGGGTGTTGACGAAGAACCCGACGAGCTCGTCCAGTGCCTGGTCGGTACGGCCGGCGATCGGGCTGCCGATCGGGATGTCCGTACCGGCACCGAGCCGGTTGAGGAGAGCGGCGAGACCGGCCTGGAGCACCATGAACATGCTGGCCCCGCGCGCGGTGGCCAGGTCGCGCAGTGCCTGGTGCAGTTCGGGGTCCAGCCGGACCACGACCCGGTCGCCCTGCTGGGAGGCCACCGGCGGCCGGGGCCGGTCGGCGGGCAGCCGCACCTGCTGCGGAATTCCCGTCAGCTCGTCCTTCCAGTAGGCCAGTTGACGGGCGAACAGACTGGCGGGATCGGCGGCGTCGCCGAGCAGGTCGCGTTGCCAGCGGGTGTAATCGGCGTACTGCACCGGCAACGGGGACCACTGCGGCTCCTCGCCCCGGCAGCGCGCCGCGTAGGCCGTCGCGAGGTCGCCGGAGAGCGGCCCCATCGACCAGCCGTCGGCGGCGATGTGGTGCACCACGACCAGCAGCACGTGCCGGTCGGGGGCGAGCGCGTAGAGCTCGGCCCGGATCGGCGGCTCCGCGGCCAGGTCGAAGCCGCGCCGGGCCGTGTTCGCCAGGCGCTCGGCCAGCCGGCTCTCGTCGAGTTCGACCACCGGCAGCGCCGGGTGTGCCTGCGCGGTGCTCAGCACGACCTGGTACGGGACGCCGTCGGTCTCGCGGAAGACCGTCCGCAGGCTCTCGTGCCGGGCGATCACGTCCGCGAGCGCGGCGTGCAAGGACGACCGTTCGAGGCTGCCGGTCAGGCTCAGCGCGAGCGGCATGTTGTAGGTGGCGCTCGGTCCGTCCATCCGGTGCAGGAACCACAAGCGGCTCTGGGCGAAGGACAGTTCCAGGCGGTCCGGGCGGGGCCGGGCGGTCAGCGCGGGCCGCGCCGCTCCGGAACCGTCCAGGTGGGCCGCCAGCCCGGCCACCGTCGGGCTCTCGAACAGGGTCCGGACCTCCAGCTCCGCGCCGAGGGCCGCCCGGACCCTGGAGGCCAGGCGGGTCGCCAGCAGCGAGTGTCCGCCGAGGTCGAAGAAACTGTCGTCGACCCCGACCTGTGCCAGCCCGAGCACTTCGGCGAACAGCTCCGCGAGGACCTGCTCCTGCGGAGTGCGAGGCGCCCGTCCGGCAGCGGCCGGACCGAGGTCGGGGGCGGGCAGTGCGCGGCGGTCGCGCTTGCCGCTGGCCGTCAGCGGCAGCGCGTCCATCGCGACGAACGCCGACGGAACCAGGTAGTCCGGCAGCCGCTCGCGCAGCCAGTCCCGGAGTTCGCCGAGGAGGGCGCCGGTGCCACGGCTGCCGGCCGGCCGGTTGGTCAGCGAGGACAGCGCCCGGCCTGAGGCCCCGGCCGGGCGGCTCGGCTCGGCCGACGGACCGTGGAGCGCCCGCGGACCGGCGAGGACGACGTCCACGGCGTCGGCAGCGGTGGCCGACCAGGTGACGGCGACCGTGCGGTCGAACTCCCTGCCGAGGGCATGGAAGTCCTCCGGGTCGGGGACGTCGCTTCCCTCCGGGGCGTGCAACCGCTCCAGCAGTTCCGCGAGCGGTCCGTCCTCGTCCTGCAGCGCCCGGACAAGGGCGGCTTCCCCCACCACACGGCGGTTCGGCACCCCGGTGATCCGCAGCACCCCGGCGGGCGGCTGGGCGAGCAACTCACGCAGCTCGGCCGGTCCGGTGATCTGCCGCCCCCACGCCAGCTCGACGGACCCGGTGGGGGTCTCCGGGGTGACGGGTGGCTTGTGCAGCGTCACGTCGTAGCGGTACCGGGTCAGTTCGTTGTGGTGGCGGCCGCGCTTGACCTCCACGGCCATCGCGCCGATGTCCGTGCCGTTCTGGCGCAGGACGGTGAAGAAGTCCGGGTCGACCAGCAGTTCTTTCTCCACCCTGAGAGCCCGCTCCACCGCGCGGCGCACGGCCGCGCGGTCGGCGCCGTCGCCGGCCCGGTGCAACTCGACAGCGGTGGCCAGCGGGCGCAGCAGCCGCAGATTGCGGACGTCGCCGACGAAGAGCGCGCCGCCGGGGGCGAGCAGCCTCATCAGCTTCCCGATCACGTCCGCGAGGTAGTCGGCGGACGGGAAGTACTGCACCACCGAGTTGATCACGATGGTGTCGAACTCCCCGGCCGGCAGCCCGTCGGTGTCGTGCGCCGGACGGGTCTCCAGCACCACGCGCCCGGCCAGCCGCTCCTCCCCCGCGACCTGGGCGGTCAGGGCGTCGATCGCGGTGGCGGAGAAGTCGGTCGCCCAGTAGGTCTCGCAGCGGGGCGCGATCTGCGAGAGCAGCAGACCGGTGCCGACGCCGACTTCCAGCACCCGGCGCGGGTTCAGGGCCAGGATGCGGGTCACCGTCGCGTCCCGCCATTCCCGCATCTGCTCGGCAGGGATCGGGCCGGCGTCGTAACTGCTCTTCCAGCCGATGAAGTTGTGGCCGAAGGCCGCTTCGCCGGGGGCGATGGGCAGGGCGTCGTAGACGTCCTGCCACTCGCCCACGTGGTCCGCTTCCAGGGCGCTGTCCCGGGCCGTGTCCTGGCGCGGGACGACGTAGCCGACGAGCCGGTCGTCCTGGGCCGCGACGGCGGCCTGGGCGACGGCGGGGTGTTCGGCCAGTGCGGTCTCGACCTCGCCGAGTTCGACGCGGAAGCCGCGGACCTTCACCTGGTCGTCGGCGCGACCGGCGTATTCCAGCTGGCCGTCGCCCAGCCGGCGCACCAGGTCGCCGGTGCGGTACATACGCTCACCGGGTCCGAACGGGCAGGCGACGAACCTCCCCGCCGTCAGGCCCGGCCGGTGAAGGTATCCGCGCGCCAGGCCCGCGCCCGCGACGTACAGCTCCCCCGTCACGCCCGGCGGCACCGGTCGCAGACGGTCGTCCAGCACGTACACACGGGCGTTGGCGATCGGCCGGCCGATGGGCGGCAGGCCGGACCCCGGGGACAGCGGGTCGCTCATGGTCGCGCACACCGTGGTCTCGGTCGGACCGTACGCGTTGATCATCCGGCGGCCCGGCGCCCAGCGCTCCACCAGCTCCGGCGGGCACGCCTCACCCGCCACCACCAGCGTCGACACGGTCACCGTGCCGTCCGGCACAGCGGCGAGGACGGACGGGGGCACCGTCACGTGGGTGGCGCCGAGGCCCGGATCGGTCAGAGCGGCGACCGGATCGGCGGCGGGGGGCAGCATCAGGGTGGCGCCGCCCAGCAGGGCGGTGAAGATCTCCGACACCGAGGCGTCGAAGCTGGGGGAGGCGAACTGGAGCACCCGGCTGCCGGGTTCGATCGCGAAGCGCTCGATCTGTCCTGCGACCAGACTCGCGACACCCCCGTGGCCGACCACGACGCCCTTGGGGCGGCCGGTCGAGCCCGAGGTGTAGATCACATAGGCCGGGTGCCGGACATCGAGCGAGACCTCCGGATCGGTGTCCGGCCAGTCACCCTCGACCACCATGGCGGCGTCATCGACCACCACGGCGGGACAGGCGTCGTCCAGCATGAACGCGATCCGCGACCGCGGATAGGCCGGGTCCACCGGCAGATACGCGGCCCCCGCCTTCAGCACACCCAGGACCGCCACCACCCATTCCACAGAACGCGGCAGGGAAACCGCCACCACCTGCTCCGGACCGACACCCCCGGCGATCAGCGCACGCGCGAACCGATTCGCCCGCGCATCGAGTTGCCGGTACGTCAGCTCGACCTCACCACAGACCAGCGCGATCGCATCCGGCGCCGCCGCCACCCGCGCCACGAAGGCCTGCGGCAGCGGGACGGCGCCCACGTCCCGGGCGGTGGCGTTGTCGCGTTCCAGCAGCCGGTGCCGTTCCTCGGCGCCGAGGAGGTCGATTTCTCCGATCGGCAGCTCGGGGTCAGCGGTGACGGCCTCCAGCAGGAGCGTCCAGCGCCGGACCAGGGCGGCCACCGTCGAGCGGTCGAACAGGTCGGTGGCGTACTCGACCGCGCCGGCGATTCCGGCCGGGCTCCCGTCGGGACCGAACTTTTCGACCATGCTCACGCCGAGGTCGAACTTGGCGGTCCGGGTCGCGACCGCGTAGGTGGCGACGTCCAGGCCGGGCAGCGAGAACCGGCCCATCGGCGCGTTCTGTACGGCGAGGATGGTCTGGAACAGCGGGTGGTGGGAGAGTGAGCGGGACGGGTTCAGCGCCTCCACGAGATGCTCGAACGGCACATCCTGGTGCGCGTACGCCGACAGCGCAGTCTCCCGCACCCGGCCCAGCAACTCGACAAAACTCGGATCACCACTCGTGTCGGTACGCAGCACCAGCGTATTGACGAAGAACCCGACCAGATCGTCCAACGCCTCATCCGTACGCCCCGCGATCGGACTCCCGATCGCAATGTCCGTACCCGCACCCAACCGCGTGTACAACGCCGCCAACGCCGCCTGCAGCACCATGAACAGACTCGTCCCGGTACTCCGCGCCAACTCCGTCAGCGTGGCATGCAGTTCGGGGTCGAGTTCCAGGTCGATGTGGTCCCCGTGCCGGCCTGCGACAGCCGGGCGGGGGCGGTCGGCGGGCAGCGCGAGCAGCTCCGGCAGGTCGGACAGCTGCCGCTTCCAGTAGCCGAGCTGCTCGGCGAACCGGCTCTGCGGGTCGGCGGCGTCGCCGAGCAGTTCGCGCTGCCACAGTGTGTAGTCGGCGTACTGCACGGGCAAGGCCGGCCGGCTGTCCGTCCGGCCCTCGCAACGGGCCGCGTAGGCCTCGGCCAGGTCGCGGGCCAGTGGCCCGGTGGACCAGCCGTCAGCGGCGATGTGGTGCATGACCAGCAGCAGCACGTGTTCGTCCGGCGCGAGAGCGAACAGCTCCGCCCGCAGCGGCGGCTCCGTCGCGAGCTCGAAGGGCTGCCGGGCGGACTCGGCGAGCTGCTCGGGCAGTTCGCCCTGTGTCACCTGGGCCGGCCGGTCCCGGAGGCGGACCGCGGCCGGGTCCAGCACGCGCTGGCAGGGTACGCCGCCGATCTCCGGGAACACCGTCCGCAGGCTCTCGTGCCGGGCCACCACGTCGGCCAGCGCTTGATCCAGTGCGGGGCGGTCGAGTGTTCCGGTCAGCCGCAGCGCCAGCGGGATGTGGTACGTCGCGCCGGCGGCGTCCATACGGTGCAGGAACCAGAGCCGGCGCTGGGCGAAGGAGAGCGGCACTGCCTCGGGCCGCTCGTACGGGGTCAGCGCCGGGCGGGCACGGCCGGCCTCGGCCAGCGCCTCGGCCAGGCCCGCCACGGTGGGCGCCTGGAAGAGTGCGCGCAGCCCGAGTTCCACGCCGAGCACCGAGCGCACCCGGGCGACCAGCCGGGTGGCGAGCAGGGAATGCCCGCCCAACTCGAAGAAGCCGTCGTCGACCGAGACCCGCTGCACGCCGAGCACCTCCGCGAACAGCTCGGCGAGGATCTGCTCCTGCGGCGTGCGCGGCAGCCGCCCGCTCCCCGCCGGAGCGGCTTCGGGCACGGGCAGCGCCGCCCGGTCCAGCTTGCCGTTGGGCGTCAGCGGCAACGCGTCCAGCACCATGAAGACGGCCGGCACAAGGTAGTCCGGCAGCCGCTCGCGCAGGTGCGCCGCCAGCTCCGCGGGACGGGCGGCCAGGCCGTGCCGGGCCACCACGTAGCCGACGAGCCGGTCGCCCTGGGCCGCGACGGCGGCCTGGGCGACGGCGGGGTGTTCGGCCAGTGCGGTCTCGACCTCGCCGAGTTCGACGCGGAAGCCGCGGACCTTCACCTGGTCGTCGGCGCGACCGGCGTATTCCAGCTGGCCGTCGCCCAGCCGGCGCACCAGGTCGCCGGTGCGGTACATCCGGGTGCCCGCCGGCCCGAACGGGCAGGCCGTGAACCGTCCCGCAGTCAGGCCCGGCCGGTCCAGGTAGCCGCGCGCCAGACCGGGCCCGGCGACGTACAGCTCTCCGGGCACGCCCGGCGGTACGACACGCAGGCGCTCGTCCAGTACGTACGTCCGGAAGCCCGCGACCGATCGGCCGATCGGTGGCACGCCGGACCCCGGGGACAGCGGGTCGCTCATGGTCGCGCACACCGTGGTCTCGGTCGGACCGTACGCGTTGATCATCCGGCGGCCGGGCGCCCAGCGCTCCACCAGCTCCGGCGGGCACGCCTCACCCGCCACCACCAGGGTGGTCGCCGTGAGTTCGGCGCCGTCCAGTGCGGCCAGGGCGGAGGGCGGCAGCGTCACATGGGTGACCGCGAACCGGCGGTCTGTCAGGGCCTCCAGCGGAGCCTCGGCAGGGGCCAGTACGAGGGAAGCGCCGGTGAGCAGCGCACTGCACAGGTCCCAGAAGGACGCGTCGAAGCTGGGCGAGGCGAACTGGAGCACCCGACTGCCCGGCGCCACGGCGAGCCGGTCGACCTGCGCCGCCACCAGGCCCGACACACCGGAGTGGCTCACCACGACGCCCTTGGGGCGGCCGGTCGAGCCCGAGGTGTAGATCACATAGGCCGGGTGCCGGACATCGAGCGCGACCTCCGGATCGGTGTCCGGCCAGTCACCCTCGACCACCATGGCGGCGTCGTCGACCACCACGGCGGGACGGGCATCATCCAGCATGAACGCGATCCGCGACCGCGGATAGGCCGGGTCCACCGGCAGATACGCGGCCCCCGCCTTCAGCACACCCAGGACCGCCACCACCGACTCCACAGAACGCGGCAGGGAAACCGCCACCACCTGCTCCGGACCGACACCCCCGGCGATCAGCGCACGCGCGAACCGATTCGCCCGCGCATCGAGTTGCCGGTACGTCAGCTCGACCTCACCACAGACCAGCGCGATCGCATCCGGCGCCGCCGCCACCCGCGCCACGAACATCTCAGGCAGGCTCTCCTCGGCCGCTCCCTCTTCGACCGCGGGCAGCAACTCGCCGCGCTCCTCGGCGGACAGCAGATCGATCCCGCCGATCAGCCGGTCGGGTGCGGCGGCGACCGCGGCCAGCAGCCTGGTCCACCTGGCGGCCAGGATTTCGACCGTCGCACGGTCGAACAGGTCGGTGCTGTACTCGACCGCACCGCTGAGTCCGGCCGGCTCGCCGTCGGGACCGTACTCCTCCGCGAACCCGAAGGTCAGGTCGAGCCGCGCGGTCCCGGTGAGCACGGCCACCCCTGAGACCTGGAGTCCCGGCAGTTCGAAGGCGCCGCCCGGCGCGTTCTGCACGACCAGACCGGTCTGGAACAGCGGGTGGTGGGACAGCGAGCGGGACGGGTTCAGCGCCTCCACAAGATGCTCGAACGGCACATCCTGGTGCGCGTACGCCGACAGCGCAGTCTCCCGCACCCGGCCCAGCAACTCGACAAAACTCGGATCACCACTCGTATCGGTACGCAGCACCAGCGTATTGACGAAGAACCCGACCAGATCGTCCAACGCCTCATCCGTACGCCCCGCGATAGGACTCCCGATCGCAATGTCCGTACCCGCACCCAACCGCGTGTACAACGCCGCCAACGCCGCCTGCAGCACCATGAACAGGGTCGCCCCCGATCGTCGTGCCAACTCCACAAGTGCCGCGTGCAGCTCGGCATCGATGCGGAGTTCCAGCACGTCACCGCTGTACGACATGGCGGCCGGGCGCGGCCGGTCGGCGGGCAGTCGCAGTTGCTCGGGCACACCGGCCAGCGTCCGCGTCCAGTAGGCGACCTGGCGGGCGAACAGGCTGTCGGCGTCGTCCTCGTCGCCCAGGATCTCGTGCTGCCACAGGGTGTAGTCGCCGTATGTCACGGGCAGCGGTGGCCATGCCGGAGCCCCGCCACCCCGCCGGGTGCTGTAGGCGGCGGCCAGGTCACGGGCTAGCGGGCCCATGGACCAGCCGTCCCCGACGATGTGGTGCATGACCAGCAGCAGTACATGATCGTCCGGCGCGAGTGCGAGCAGTTCCGCCCGCAGCGGCACCTCCGAGGTCAGGTCGAAGCCGCGCACCGCCGCCTCGCGCAGGAGCGCGGACAGCTCGCTTTCCTCAGCCGTGCGCACGGCCAGGGGGACGGCGATCTCGGCGGTGTCGAGCACCCGCTGGTAAGGAATTCCGCCGGTGTGCGGGAAGACGGTGCGCAGGGTCTCGTGCCTGGCCACCACGTCCACGAGTGCGGCGCTCAGCGCGGTCCGGTCGAGGTCTCCGGACAGCCGCAGGGCCAGCGGCATGTGATAGGTGGCGCTCGGCGCCCCGAACTGCTGGAGGAACCAGAGCCGGCGCTGGGCGAACGACAGCGGCATCAGTTCGCGGCGGGGCCTCGGCACCAGAGCCCGCCGCGCGGTTCCAGCGTCGTGCAGTCCGGCCGCCAGCCCGGCCGCCAGCCCGGCAGCGGTCGGGGTCCGGAACAGAGCGCGCAGCTCCAGTTCGACCCCGAGGGTCGCCCGGACTCGCGAGACCAGCCGGGTGGCGAGCAAGGAGTGCCCGCCCAGCTCGAAGAAATCCTCGTCGACCCCGACCGCGGCGAGGCCCAGCACCTCGGCGAACAGCTCGCACAGGATCTGCTCCTGCGGTGTGCGCGGTGCCCGGCCGCCGGCGGCCGGGCCCGGCTCCGGCGCGGGCAGCGCCGCCCGGTCGAGCTTGCCGTTCGATGTCAGCGGTAGCGAGTCGAGCAGCACGAACGCGGACGGAACCAGGTACTCCGGCACCCGGTCGCGCAGGAACGCCGCCAGCGCCGGCACGGTCGCCCCGGCCGCGTCCGAGGGGACGACGTACGCGACGATCCGGTCCTCCCGGGCAAGTACCGCGACCTGGGACACGCCCGGGTGCGCGGTCAGCTCGGCCTCGATCTCACCCGGCTCGATCCGGAACCCGCGCACCTTGACCTGGTGGTCGACCCGGCCGACGAATTCCAGCTCGCCGTCGGCACGCCAGCGCACCAGGTCGCCGGTGCGGTACATCCGCGCGCCCGCCGGGCCGTACGGATCGGCGACGAAGCGCCCGGCGCTCAGTCCGGGCCGGTTCAGATAGCCGCGAGCCAGCCCCGCTCCGGCCAGGTACAGCTCGCCCAGCACACCGGAGGCCACCGGTCGCAGCGCCGAATCCAGCACATAAGTCCGGCAGTTGGCGATGGGGCGGCCGATCGGCACCGGCAGCGGGCAGTCGGCCGGGTCGGGCGGAAGCGCGTATGCGGTGATCACGTGTGTTTCGGCGGGTCCGTAGTGGTTGTGCAGCACCCGGCCCGGCCTGCGGGCCTGGAAGCGGCACATGGCACCGCTCAGCCGCATGGCCTCTCCGGCCTGGGCGACCAGCCGCAGGTGCGGCAGGTCCAGCCCGGCTTCCTCGGCGGCTTCGGCCAGCGCCTCGACCACCAGATTCGGCGCGAACAGCTCCTCGACCCGGTGCCGGTCCAGCCAGTGGGCGAGCAGCTCCGCGCTGCGGCGCTGCTCCTCGGTCGGCACCACCAGGGTCTTGCCGTACAGCAGCGCGGAAAGCGTCTCCTGCACCGAGACGTCGAAGCTGATCGCGGTGAACTGCGCGGTGCGCGTGCCGGGTTCGCCACCGACGGTCCGGTGGTGCCACTCCAGCAGGTTCGACAGTGCCGCGGCGGGCATCTCGATGGCCTTGGGCCGGCCGGTGGAACCGGAGGTGTAGATGACATAGGCGGGATGCCGGGAGTCCGAGGGGACGGCCGGATCGTGCTCCGGCAGCTCGTCGGCCGGTGTGACGGCCGCGAGGTCGTCGAGCACGACCGCCGGGCGGGCGTCCTCCAGCATGTACGTGATGCGGGCGGCCGGGTAGTCAGGGTCGATCGGCAGGTACGCCGCGCCCGTCTTGAGCACGGCGAGGACGGCGACCACCAGCTCGGCCGAACGCGGCAGTCGCAGGGCGACGACCTGCTCCGGGCCCACGCCTCGCGCGATCAGAGCGTGGGCCAGGCGGTTGGCCCGGCGGTTCAGCTCGCGGTAGGTCAGCACGGTGCTCTCGAACACCACGGCCGGGGCCTCCGGAGTCGCCCGGACCCTTGCCTCGAACAGCGCGGGCAGGGTGGCGTCAGGAATTGGGCAGGCCGTGTCGTTGCGGGCGACCAGCAGCTCGCGCCGCTCCTCGGCGGTGAGGACATCGATCCGGCTCAGCGGACGCTCCGGGGCGGCGACCACCGCCGCCAGCAGCCGAAGCCACCGGGCGACCAGTGCCTCCACCGTGGCGGGGTCGAACAGGTCGGTGCTGTACTCGACCCGCCCGATGATGCCCTCGGGCGGCCCGCCGGTGCCGCCGCGCTCCAGCAGGTGGAAGCCGAGGTCGAACATCGCCGTCGGCGTCCGTACCAGGACGACCTCGGCGGTCAGACCGCTCAGCTCGAACTCGGTGCGGGGCACGTTCTGCAGCGCGAGCAGTACCTGGAACAGCGGCTGCCGGGTGAGGGACCGGGACGGGTTCAGGGCCTCGACGACATGCTCGAACGGCAGGTCCTGGTGCGCGTACGCGCCGAGTGCCCCCTCCCGGACACGGACCAGCAGGTCGGCGAAGGACGGGTCGCCGCTGGTGTCCGTGCGGAGCACCAGGGTGTTGACGAAGAACCCGATGAGGTCGTCCAGGGCCTGGTCGGTGCGGCCCGCGATCAGGCTGCCGACCGGGATGTCCGTGCCCGCACCGAGTTTGTCCAGCAGCGATGCCAGGGCGGCCTGCAGCACCATGTACACGCTCGCGCCGTGATCCCGGCCCAGCCGGACCAGGCCGGCGTGGAGTTCCGCGTCCAGTTCGACCGCCAGATGGCCGCCGGAGCAGGAAGGTGTCGCGGGGCGGTGGCGGTCGGCGGGGAGCCGGATCTGCTCCGGCAGGTCCGCGAGTGTCCGCGTCCAGTAGTCGGTCTGACGGGCGAACAGGCTGTCCTGGTCGGCCGCGTCGCCGAGCAGCCGGTGCTGCCACAGGGTGTAGTCGGCGTACTGCACGGGCAGTGACGCCCACCGCGGCGCCCCGCCCTTGCGGCGTGCCGCGTACGCGGTGGCCAGGTCGGCGGCCAGCGGACCCAGCGACCAGCCGTCACCGGCGATGTGGTGCATCACCAGGAGCAGGATGTGCTCGTCCGCCGCGACCCCGAACACTTCGGCGCGCAGGGGTGGTTCGACAGCAAGGTCGAATCCGCGCGCAGCGGCTCCCGTCAGCAGTTCCGGCAGGGTCGACTCGTCGGCCGGGGTGACCGACAGCTCCGGGCGCGCCTCCCCCGCGGCCAGTACCCGCTGGTAGGGCACGCCGTCCGTGGCAGGGAAGACCGTGCGCAGGGTTTCGTGCCGGTCGACAAGGTCGCCCAGCGCCGCCTCCAGGGCCGCCAGGTCCAGCGGTCCCGAGAGCCGCCACGCGAGCGGCATGTTGTAAACCGACTCGGCGCCCTCCAACTGGCGCAGGAACCAGAGCCTCCGCTGAGCTGACGACAGCGGCACCAGCTCGGGCCGCTCCGCCCGCCCCAGGGCGAGCCGGGCCCGGTCCGCGCCGCCCAGCCCGGCGGCCAGCCCGGCCACGGTCGGGGTACGGAACAGGGCGGACAGAGCCAGCTCCACGCCCAGCGTCGCACGGACCCGGGCCACCAGCCGGGTGGCGAGCAGGGAGTGCCCGCCGAGATCGAAGAAGTCGTCGTCGACACCGACCTGGGGCAGGCCCAGTACCTCGGCGAACAGCCCGGCCAGCACATGCTCGTGAGGAGAGTGCGGTGCCCGGCCGGCCGGCGTCGCGCCGGACTCGGGCTCGGGCAGGGCGCGCCGGTCCAGCTTGCCGTTCGGGGTCAGCGGCAGAGCGTCGAGGGAGACGAAGGCGGCCGGCACCATGTATTCCGGCAGCCGCTCGCGCAGGTGCGCCCGCAGGTCCTCCGCCCTGAGCTCCGCCGCGGTGGCGGTCTGCAGGTAGGCGACCAGACGGGGGCCCTGCGCCCGGTCCTGCCGGACGATCACGGCGGTACGCGCGATCCCCGGGTGCTCGGCGAGGACGGCCTCGATCTCGCCGAGTTCCACCCGGAAGCCGCGGATCTTCACCTGGTCGTCGGTGCGGCCGAGGAACTCCAGGTTTCCGTCCGGGTTCCACCGCACCAGGTCACCCGTGCGGTACATCCGCGAGCCGTCCGGCCCGAACGGGTCCGCGACGAACCGCCCCGCGGTCAGACCCGGCCGGTTCAAATAGCCCCGCGCCAGGCCCGCACCGGCGATGTACAGCTCACCCGGCACATCTGCGGGCACGGGCCGCAACGCGGCGTCGAGCACGCGCAGTTGTACGCCGCCGAACGGTCGGCCGATCACTTGGCACGGACTCGACGCCAGGTGTGCGACGACAGAGTCCACCGTGCACTCGGAGGGCCCGTAGTAGTTGAGCGAGAGCACCCCGTCGGCTGCCCGCAACCGTTTCCACAGCTGGTCCGGAACGGTTTCCCCGCCCAGCGCGACCACCGAAGGACGCCATCGCGGGTCGTCCAGCAGACCGTGTTCGACCAGCACCTGCAGATAGGAAGGGGTGCCGCCGACAGTGTCCAGCCCGGCCCGCACGGCGTACTCGAAGTAGGCCTCCGGGTCGGACCAGGTCGCCTCGTCGACAACGTGCAGCTCCTGGCCTGCGAACAAGGCGAACAGTTGGTCGCAGGAGCCGTCGAACGACACGGATGTGGTCAGCCCCACACGCATCCGCTTCCCCGTCCGGAAGACCAGCGGGTTCTGGTTGGCGAAGAGGTTGGCCAGGCCGCCGTGGGTCGCCACCACGCCCTTGGGCCTGCCGGTGGAACCAGAGGTGTAGATCACGTAGACCGGGTGGCTCGGATCGACGGCCACCATCGGGTCGGCCGCCGGGCAGCCCGCCACCAGGGCGGCCGTCTCCGGCTCGTCTAGCACCAACTGGTCGACCGTACTTCCGTCGGGCAGCCGGCCCAGGGTGCGGGTGTCGGTGACCGTCAGAACGGGGCGGGCGTCGTCGAGCAGGTAAGCGATCCGGGCGGCCGGGTACTCGGGGTCCACCGGGACGTACGCCGCGCCGGTCTTCAGCACCGCGAGGATCGCCACCACCAGCTCGGCCGACCTCGGCAGGGCCACCGCCACCAGCCGCTCCGGCCCCGCGCCCCGCGCGATCAGCGCGTGCGCCAACCGGTTCGCCCGCGCGTCCAACTCCGCGTACGTCAGAGACGCTTCCGGCCCCACCACCGCGAGGGAGTCGGGAATCGCGCGCACCTGGGCCCGGAACAACTCCGGGAGGCTCGCGGTGTGGGCCTGGGCCGCCGGGCCAGTACCCAGCGCCGTCAGCTCTCCGCGCTCCTCGGCGGTGAGCAGGTCGAACCGGCTGAGCGGCCGCCGCGGGTCGGCGACCGCGGCGCGGAGCAGCCGCTCCCACCGCCCGATCATCGTCTCGACGGCGGCCGGGCCGTACAGGTCGCGGGCGTACTCGACGGCCCCGTCGATCCCCTCCGGGGAGCCGTCCTCCGCGTGCCGCTCGGACATGGTGAAGATCAGGTCGAGTTTGGCCGTGGTGGATGTCGACGGCATGTCGTCGACGCGCAGGCCGGGCGGCGCGAAATCGGCCCGGGGCGCGTTCTGCAGCACCAGCATCACCTGGAACAGCGGGTGGTGCGCCAGCGACCGGGGTGGATTCAGGACCTCGACCAGGTATTCGAACGGCAGGTCCTGGTGGGCGTATCCGGCCAGCGCGGTGTCCCGGACCCGGTCCAGCAGCTCGGCGAACGCCGGATCGCCAGAGGTGTCGGTACGGAACACCAGGGTGTTGGCGAAAAAGCCCACCAGTTCGTCCTGCGCCTGATCGGTCCGGCCGGCGACCGGGCTGCCGACCGGAATGTCGTCGCCCGCGCCGAGCTTGCTCAGCAACGCCGCCAGCCCTGCCTGGAGCACCATGAACAGACTGGTCCCGTGCGCACGGGCGAGCGCGCGAAGGCCGCGGTGCAGCTCGGCGTCGAGACCGGCGAGCACAGAGGCGCCCCGGTGCGAGGCGACCGCCGGGCGGGGCCGGTCGGTGGGCAGCTGGATCCGCTCCGGCAGACCGGCCAGCTGCCGGGTCCAGTAGTCCGCCTGGCCGGCGAACAGGCTGTCCCTGTCGGTGGAGTCGCCGAGCAGTTCGTGCTGCCACAGGGTGTAGTCGGCGTACTGGACAGGCAGTGGGGCCCACTGCGGCTCCTGGCCGCGGCAGCGCGCCGCGTAGGCGGCGGTCAGACCCTGCGCGAGCGGGCCCAGCGACCAGCCGTCGCCCGCGATGTGGTGGAGCACCAGCTGGAAGACGTGCTCGTCCGGCGCCAGCTCGAACAGCCCGGCCCGCAGCGGCACATCGGCAGCCAGATCGAACCGGCGGTCCTTGGCCGCCGCCATCAGAGCGGGCAGCTCGGCCTCGGTGGTCCGGTTCACGAGCAGCCGTGGGCGGGCCGCCTCCGCGTCCAGCACCTGCTGGTGCGGTACTCCGCCCACCGCCGGGAGGATGGTGCGCAGGCTCTCGTGCCGGGCCGTCACGTCCGCCACGGCGGCCTCCAGGGCACGCCGGTCCAGATCCCCGGACAGCCGCCAGGCCAGGGAGATGTGGTAGTTCGCGCTGACCCCCTCCAGCTGGTGCAGGAACCACAACCGCCGCTGCGCGAAAGACAGCGGGATCACCTCGGGGCGCTCACGCCGGACCAGGGCGGCCTGCGCCGGCCCGGCCGCTGCCAGGGCGGCGGCCAGACCTGCCGGGGTCGGCGCCTCGAACAGGGTGCGCAGCGGCATCTCCACGCCGAGCGTCGCGCGGATCCGGGCGGCCAGGCGGGTGGCGAGCAGCGAGTGCCCGCCCAGGTCGAAGAATCCGTCCTCGACGCCGGCCGACGCCACCCCCAGGACCTCCGCGAACAGCTGGCAGAGGATCTGCTCCTGCGGGGTGCGGGGCGCACGGCAGGTGGCCGCCGGGGTGAGGTCGGGAGCGGGCAGGGCCCGATGGTCCAGCTTTCCGTTGACGGTCAGCGGCAGTGCGTCCAGCATGACGAACGCCGACGGCGTCATGTACTCCGGCAACCGCTCGCGCAGGTGCCCCCGCAGGTCGGCGGAGCTCGGTGCGGCGCCCGCGGCCGGCACCAGGTACGCGGCCAGCCGGGTGTCGTCGGACCGGTCCTGCCGTGCCAGGACGGCGGCCTGGGCGATGCCGGGGTACGCGGCCAGCACCGCCTCGATCTCGCCGAGCTCGATCCGGAAGCCGCGCACCTTCACCTGCTGGTCGGCCCGGCCGACGTAGCGCAAACCGCCGTCCGCCGAGCGGCGCACCACGTCGCCGCTGCGGTACATCCGCGACCCCGGTGGTCCGAACGGGTCCGCCACGAACCGCCCGGCGGTGAGGCCCGGCCGGTTCAGGTAGCCGCGCGCCAGGCCCGCGCCCGCAACGTACAGCTCGCCGGGCACGCCCGGGGCCACCGGCCGCAGGCCGTCGTCGAGCACATACGCCCGCAGGTCCGGGAGGGGCGCGCCGACATGGCCGGCGGCGGTCCCGGACCGGTCGAGGGCCGCGTACGTGACATGCACCGTGGTCTCGGTGATGCCGTACATGTTGACCAGCCGCGGCGCGTCCTGCGCGTGCCTCTGGTACCAGCTCGCCAGCCGGGCGTGCTCCAGCGCCTCGCCGCCGAACACCACCGTGCGAAGGGCAAGTCGGCGGCTGGTCTCCGGGGCCTCCGCGTCGGCCCGCATCAACTGGTAGAAGGCGGACGGCGTCTGGTTGAGCACCGTCACCCGCTCGTGGGCGAGCAGTTCCAGGAACCGGCCGGGCGAGCGGCTGGTGTCGTGGTCCACGACCACCAGGCGGCCGCCGTGCAGCAGCGGGCCCCACAGTTCCCACACCGAGAAGTCGAAGGCGTAGGAGTGGAACAGGGTCCACACGTCCTCGGCGGAGAAGCCGAACAGCTCCCGTGTCGTGTCGAACAGGCGCACCACGTTGCGGTGCGGGACCACCACGCCCTTGGGGTTGCCGGTGGAACCGGAGGTGTGGATGACGTAGGCGGCGTGGCCCGGGGCGACGGCGACTCCCAGGTCCGTGTCCGGCAGCCCGTCCAGGTCTGCGGTGTCCAGCAGCAGCCGGTCCACGTGTTCCGCTCCCGGCACTTCTCCGGTCCGGCTCGTCGTCACGAGCAGGGCGGGCCGGGAGTCCTGGAGGAGATAGGCGATCCGGGCGGCCGGGTACTCCGGGTCCACCGGTACGTACGCGGCGCCGGTCTTCAGTACCGCGAGCACCGCCACGACCAGCTCCGCCGAGCGTGGCAGGGCCAGCGCCACCAGCTGCTCCGGCCCCACCCCCCGGTCGGTCAGGGCGTGCGCCAGCCGGTTGGCGCGGGCGTTCACCTGGCCGTACGTCAGAGTGACCTCGCCGTCCGTGAGGGCGGTCGCGTCCCGGTTCGCCCGCACCTGCCGCTCGAACAGCGCGGGGAGGCTGCTCCCCGGCAGCTCCCCGCCCTGGTCGGAGCCGGCCGGCAGCAGTGCCCCGAGCTCGTCGGCGGACAGCACGTCCACCTGGCCGATCCGTCGGCCGGGGTCGGCGACGACGGCGCGCAGCAGCCGCAGCCACCGCTCGACGAGCCCGGTGACGGTGGCCGCGTCGAACAGGTCGGTGCTGTACTCCACCACGCCCGACAACCCGTCCTCGCCGGGCTGTTCGGCCAGGACGAAGGTCAGGTCGCACTTGGCCGTCCCGGTGGGGACCAGGTCGGTCGCCACCCGCAGGCGCGGCAGGTCGAAGGAGCCGGACGGAGCGTTCTGCAGGGTGAGCATGGTCTGGAACAGCGGGTGGTGCGCAAGCGTCCGCGTCGGGTTCAGCGCCTCTACGAGGTGCTCGAACGGCACCTCCTGGTGCGCGTACGCGGCCAGCGCGTCCGAGCGCACCCGGCCCAGCAGTTCGGTGAACGACGGGTCACCGGAGAGGTCGGTACGCAGCACCAGGGTGTTGACGAAGAAGCCGACCATGTCGTCCAGGGCCTCGTCGGTGCGTCCCGCGATCGGAGTGCCGATCGGCACGTCGGTACCGGCGCCCAGCTTGCCCAGCAGGGCGGCCAGGCCGGCCTGGAGCACCATGAAGAGGCTGGCTCCGCCGTCGCGGGCGAGTTCGCGCAGGTTCCGGTGCAGTTCGCCGTCCATCCGCACCGGCAGGTGGGCACCCCGGTAGGACATCGCCGCCGGCCGGGGCCGGTCGAAGGGCAGCTCGACCTGCTCGGGCAGGCCCGCCAGTCGCTCCCGCCAGTAAGCGAGTTGGCCGTTGAGCAGGCTGTCGGGGTCGGTGCCGTCACCCAGCAGGTCCTGCTGCCAGAGGGTGTAGTCGGCGTACTGGACCGGCAGCGGTGACCACTCCGGCTCCGCCCCCTCGCTGCGGGCCGCGTAGGCAGTCGCCAAGTCCCGCGAGAGCGGGCCCGTCGACCAGCCGTCGCCGGCGATGTGGTGCATCAGCAGCAGCAGTACGTGCTCCTCGGTGCCGAGCCGGAACAGTTCGGCACGCAGCGGCGGCTCCTCGGAGAGCTCGAAGCCGTACCGCGCTGCCTCCGCCAGCCGGTGAGGCAGGTCGCCCTCGCCGAGTTCGGTCACCCGCAGCCGCGGCCGTGCCGCGTCGATGCCGAGCACCCGCTGGCATGGCACGCCGTCGACCACCGGAAAGACGGTGCGCAGGCTCTCGTGCCGCTCCAGCACGTCCGACAGGGCGGCTCGCAGCGCGCGCTGGTCCAGGCTTCCGGACAACCGCAGAGTCAGCGGGATGTTGTAGGTGGCACCCGGGCCCTCCATGCGGTGCAGGAACCACAGTCGGCGCTGCGCGAAGGACAGTGGGACCGTCTCGGGCCGCTCGCGCCGCCCCAGAGCCGGGCGTGCCCGCCCCGCGACGTCCACCGCGGCCGCCAGCTCCGCCACCGTCGGCGCGTCGAACAGATCGCGCAGCCTCAGCTCCACGCCCAGCACGGACCGCGCCCTGGCGATCAGCCGGGTGGCGAGCAGGGAGTGCCCGCCGAGGTCGAAGAAGTCGTCGTCGACACCGACCTGCGGCAGTCCCAGCAGCTCGGCGAACAGCCTGGAGAGCAGGTGTTCGACGGCGGTGCGCGGTGCGCGGCCTGGTGCGACGGTCTGCGGCTCGGACGCCGGGAGGGCGCGCCGGTCGAGCTTGCCGTTCGGGGTCAGCGGCAGCGCGTCCAGCGTCACGAGCGCCGACGGCACCATGTACTCGGGCAGGCGCTCCCGCAGCCAGGCCCGCAGTGTGTCCGTGTGAACGGCCTGCCCCGCGGCGGGTACGGCGTAGGCGATCAGCCGGGGTGCCTCGTCGGTGCGCACCGTGACAGTGGCCCGCGCGATCTGCGGGTGCTC
The DNA here is from genome assembly GCF_045161915.1 of Streptomyces sp. NBC_00872. Lineage (NCBI taxonomy): Bacteria > Bacillati > Actinomycetota > Actinomycetes > Kitasatosporales > Streptomycetaceae > Streptomyces > Streptomyces sp. NBC_00872. The sequence goes on from NZ_CP108806.1 coordinate 1,619,541, forward strand.
GGCGAGGACCGCCTCGATCTCGCCGAGTTCGATCCGGAAGCCGCGGATCTTCACCTGGTCGTCGGTACGGCCGAGGAACTCCAGGTTTCCGTCCGGGTTCCACCGCACCAGGTCACCCGTGCGGTACATCCGCGAGCCGTCCGGCCCGAACGGGTCCGCGACGAACCGCCCCGCGGTCAGACCCGGCCGGTTCAGATAACCGCGCGCCAGCCCCGCGCCTGCGATGTACAGCTCACCCGGCACACCGGCCGGCAGCGGCCGCAGGGCGCCGTCGAGCACGTGCAGCCGGGCGTTGGTGACAGGCCGGCCGATGACCGGGCGCGGGCTCGATGCCGTGGGCGCTGTCACCGAGTTGACGGTGCACTCCGAGGGTCCGTAGAGGTTGAGACAGGAGGCCCCGTCCGCGGCCCGCAGCCGCTGCCAGAGCTGCTCGGGGACGGCCTCGCCGCCCGCCGCGACGAGCCGGGGACGGCGCTGCGGATCGTCCAGCAGACCATGGGCGACGAGGACGTGGAGGTAGGAAGGGGTGGCTTCGACGTAGTCCAGCCCGCAGCGCGCCGTGTAGTCGACGAAGGCCTCCGGGTCGGTCCAGGTCGCGTGATCCAGGACGTGCAGCTCGTGGCCCGCGAAGAGGGCCATCAGCTGGTTCCAGGAGGCGTCGAACGACACCGAGGTGGTCAGCGCCACCCGAAGCCGCCGCCGGTTCTCCAGCAGCGGTGCGAACTGCGCCAGCCGGTGGTCGGTGAGCAGGTCGAGCAGACCGCCGTGCGTTGCCACCACGCCCTTGGGCCTGCCGGTGGAACCGGAGGTGTGGATCACGTAGGCCGGGTGGCTCGGATCCGCGGCCACCATCGGGTCCGACACCGGGCAGCCCGCCACCAGGGAGGCCGTCTCGGGGGCGTCGAGCATCAGCCGGTCGACCGTACCGCCGTCGGGCAGACGCTTCCCGCCGCGGGTGTCGGTCACCACCAGGGCCGGGCGGGCGTCGTCGAGCAGGTACGCGATCCGGGCGGCCGGGTACTCGGGGTCGACCGGAACGTACGCCGCACCGGTCTTGAGCACCGCGAGGATCGCCACCACCAGCTCGGCCGACCTCGGCAGGGCCACCGCCACCAGCCGCTCCGGCCCCGCACCCCGCGCGATCAGCGCGTGCGCCAACCGGTTCGCCCGCACGTCCAACTCCGCGTACGTCAGAGACTCGGCGCCGCACACCAACGCGACGAGGTCCGGAGTCGCCCGGACGTGCTCCCGGAACAATTCCGGCAGGCTCCCGGTCGAAGCCGCCGCTGTCGGTCCGGTGCCGAGGGCCGCCACTTCGCGGTGCTCCTCGTCCGTGAGCAGGTCGATCCGGCCGACCGCCTCGTCCGGGTCGCAGTCCGCGACGGCGTCGAGCAGGGCGAGCAGCCGCTGCTGGTGCGCGGCGAGGTCGTCGTCGCCGTACGCCTCGGGCGCGCCGTGCAGCCGGAGAAGCGGTGGATTGCCGTCCCGGTAGTCGAAGAGCCAGACGGCCAGGTCGGTGGTCGACCCCGAGACGAAGTGGTGAACCGAGGCGGGGTGCCCGGCGAAGCTCGGCCTGGCGTTGAAGGCCATGATGTTGACGATCAGCGGGAACGCCGTTCCGATGCCGCCGGGCGCGCCCAGGTCGCGCAGCAGGTCCTCGCTGCGGTAACGCTCGTGCGCGACGGCCGACTCCACCTCCCGCGCCACCTGGGCGAGGAGAGCGCCCCACGGCATGTCCGGTCGCACGGTCAGCCGCAGGGGCACCACGTTGGACATCGTGCCGGGCACCGACATCAGGTCGCGGCCGGAGCCCCGACGGGCGGTGACGGGGAGGGCGAGCACCACGTCCTGGGCGCCGCTCAGCCGGTGGGCGTAGAGCGCCGTCGCCGCGACCACCACCCGGGACCACCTGACACCGGCCCGGCCCGCCGCCGCCCGCAGTGCCTCGGGGCTCCGCAGCTCCAGTTCCCCGGCCACGCGCAGGGCCCGGTGCGGGTCGGTCGCGGAGGTGTCGGTGAGCCGTGTCGGGGCGGGCAGATCGGTGAAGCGTTCGGTCCAGTAGGAGCGGTCGGCGGTGAAGTCGGCGGACGAGCGATAGGCGGTGTCGCTGTCGACCAGGTCCCGCAGCGAGCCGAACGGGCAGGGCGGTACAACACGGTCCTCGGCCAGCGCCGAGTACACCTCGCCGACCCGCTGCCGGACCATGGAGCTGCTGATCGCGTCCAGCACCAGGTGGTGGTAGTTCAGGTACCAGAGGAACTCCGTCGGCGACAGCCGGATCAGCGCATGGCCGAACAGCGGATCGCGGGCGAGGTCCAACGGACGGGCGAGGTCCCGCTCCATCCAGTTCATGGCCGCCGCCCGGGGATCCGGCTCTGCGCCGAGGTCGAGGTGGACGGGCGCCCAGTCCCAGGTCTCGCGGAGGATCTGGCGCGGGCCTTCACCGTCGTCGACGAAGGTCACGTGCAGGGCGTCGACCTCGTCGACCACCCGGCGCAGCGCGGCTTCGAACAGCTCCGGGTCGACCGGCCCGTGGATCTCCAGGCATTCGCCGACGCGGTAGCCCGGGACAGGCGTCCGGGAGCTCTGCTCGGCGAGCCAGATCTCCCGCTGGGCCGCGGTCAGGGGAAGGACGTCTCCGTCGCGACGGGACATGGGGGTACCTCCAGAAGTATGGGCGGGCATGCGCGCAGGACGTGCCGGGCCGCGCCGACCGCGGTGGTGTCACGCGATCGGCGGGCGGAAGGGCTTTTCTGCGGTCAGGCGGCGAGTTCGCCGGCCTGGAGCTGCCAGAGAGATGCGTAGAGTCCGTGCTGGGCCAGGAGTTCGTCGTGGGTGCCCTGTTCGGCGACGATGCCGCCCTCGTCCATGACGTAGATACGGTCGGCGTGGCGGACCGTGGAGAGGCGGTGGGCGATGACGACCATCGTGCGGTCGGCCGCGAAGCCGCGCAGTGTGCGCTGGATGGCGGCCTCGGTCTCGTTGTCCACGGCGGAGGTGGCCTCGTCGAGAATCACGACCGGCGAGTCCTTGAGAATCGCACGAGCCAGGGCGATCCGCTGCCGCTGACCGCCGGAGAGCGCGGCACCGCGTTCACCGATCAAAGTGTCGTAGCCGTCCGGCAGCGTCGCGATGAAGGTGTGCGCCTCGGCCATGGCGGCGGCCTGGAGTACTGCCTCGTCCGAGGCTTCGAAGCTGCCGTAGCGGATGTTGTCGGCGATGCTGCCGTCGAAGAGGAACGGGTCCTGGGCGACGAAGCCGATGGCGTGGCGCAAGCTGTGTCGCCGGAGGCCCCGGATGTCCTGTCCGTCGATCAGCACCCTTCCGGACTGGGCGTCCTGGAAGCGCATCAGCAGTCTGGCGATCGTCGTCTTGCCGGAGCCGGTGGCGCCCACCAGGGCGGTCACCTGCCCGGCCGGGACGGTCAGCGAGAGATCCTTCAGTGCCGTCGATCGGCCGGGGTAGGCGAAGGTGACCCGGTCGAGGACGATCTCGCCCCGCACCTCGGCGAGGTTGAGCGTCCCGTCGCCGCCGTCGGCCTCGACGGGCAGGGCGCGCAGCCGCTGGACCCGGTCGTAGGAGGCGAGGGTGCGCTGGTAGTGGTCGGCGATGCCGCCGAGTCGGCTCATCCGCATCAGCAGCATCTGAGGCAGCCCGATCAGCGGGCTGAACACCTCGAAGCGCAGGGTGCCGTTGAGCACCGAACGACCGCCGATCAGCAGGGTTCCCGCCATCGACGCGGTGGTGCAGGACCGGACGGTCTCGGCGTGGCGGCTCGTGCTCCGGTCGGTCTGCCGGCTGCTCTCCTGGACCGCCTCGCTCAGCTCGTCGATGCGTTCGGCCTCGTAGTCCTCGGTGCAGAAGCTCTTGACGGTCGCAACGGCTTCCAGCGAGTTGATCACCTGGCTGCCCAGCCTGGCCCGGGACTCGCCGGTGACGGCGTAGTCTGCCGCGGCCTTTTCCTGGTGGTGCAGCGACAGCCAGGCGATGATCGGGATCGGCAGGAACGCGATCCAGGCGATCTGCGGTGCCAGCAGGAGGAACGCCGGCACCAGGAGGACCAGACTGGTGGCGAGTTGCAGCACGTCGTTGGCCGGTCCGGCGAAGAAGGCGCCCAGCTGGCCGACGTCGTTGGTGAGTACGCCGGCCACCCGGCTGGTCCGCTCACCCTCCAGGTGCCCCAGTTCGAGGTGCTGGACGTGTCGGTACGTGCGGCCCCGCCAGTCGTGCTCGATGTCCTGGCCCAGTCGGCGCCACTGGAGGGTCGAGGCGTACGAAAGGCCCGCCACCGCGGCACAGGCGGCGGCCACCAGCCCGGCCAGGCCCCACAGTTGAGCGGAGGCCGTGGTCAGGCCGAGGCCGACCAGCGGAGCCGCCTCGCCCTTGATGAGGACCAGGCCGGTCCATCCGAGGAAGGTGCCGAGCGCCATCTCCGCGGCCTGGCAGGCGACGGACAGGGCGGCGGCGCGGTAGAGGCGGCGTCGGTGCGGACCGACGATCTCCAGCAGGACGTGGCGTTCGGCACCGTCCCGGGACGCGGCCCGGGACGCGTCGGCCGTTCCGCGCCACGCCTTCCGGAGGACGACCGCGGTCGCGGCGGCGACCCCGACCACGGCCACGAGCTGCCTGCTCAGCGCCGACCCCTTGATCAGCGCGGCCCCGGCCGCGACCCCGCCGACGGCGAGTACCGGGCGTACGACCAGGCCGCGGCCCGCCCGCGGGGCCGGCGCGGGGCCGGGGCGGGCCGGTGCCGGACGCCGCACCCCGGTCGGTTCCTCCGCGACCCGGGCGACGGCCCCGCGGACGATCCGGCCGATGTCCGTGGCGCGCAGCCGCGCGTCATGCCGGATGAGCATCCCGCCGGTGACGGGGTTGGCCTGGGCCTCGGTGATTCCGGGAATGCGGCGCAGCGCAGCGGCGAGGACCTCGGCCGTCCGGGGTCGTCCGAGAAGCAGCTTGACGTCCCAGCGCTGGCGGCCCGGTGTGATCGAGCGCGGCCTCGCACCCAATTCCACGGAGCGGAATCCGGCTGCGGCACCCAGTAGCGATGGCATGTGTTACGTTCACCTGTTTGCGGAGGTCGCGGAAACCGCCACGGACACGACGGAATTACGGCGACGGAGCGGAAAATCTCTGCGGCCGAACGGCCTGCGAACGGCCGCCGCCCAGGGCGCATTCCGCCGAAATCGATCGGCATACGCGCCTGGCGGCGGCCGTGAATTCTTACGGGTCGTCAGCGCGCCTTTCCGGTGGCGCTACCGGTGGGCGTGCGAATCTTCGGGATCCTCGCTTCCCCCTTGGTGCCGTGCTGGCCATCACCGGAATCCCCTCCGGTTTCCCCGGCAGCGATCTGGGCGGCCACCACATCGGCGGCCACTTCGGCCGCGAGGTCATGAATGTTCTCCCCGGCCTCCTCCGCCGCCTTCTTCACCTCCATCGCGATACCGACGGATGCTCTGACGACTCCACCCAGCAGTGGCTTGAGCAGGCGTTTGGCGAGCGGTGCGACGACGAGGCCGACCAGGAAGGGCGGGACTAGGGGCGGCAGCATGATGCTCCATCCTCTCCACGATACGTATGACAGGAACCCAGGTACGGGGACCACCGGAGTAGCGCACAGCCGGGTGGATGAAAGCGTTCCATCGCGAAATCTGGGATTCACCTGACGAAGCGGATTCCCGGACATCGGAACACGCCGTCCGATCCCGTGATCACCGTAGTCGAACCACGCCCACCTGCGCCAAATGGCCGCCTCCGAGTTCACTCATGCGAGTATTCATGACCGTCCTGTGCGACCAAATTCCAGCATGTTCGCACATTGGTCAGTGCGATTACCTGATTACTCACCCCTAGGTGGGTCGCATTCTCTTCGGTATTCGAACATCCGCGCCTCACTCGTTGGTGACTTACCACCGCCAATCCCCGGTGGCAGCATGACGCCATGCCTCGACGCACCCCTGCGGTCGTCCTCGCGGCCGTCCTGACCGCCTCGGCCGTCGCGCTGACCGGCTGTGGTGGTGGCGCCGTCTCCTCGACGACCACCCCCCTGGCGGACCACGGCACCGTCCGGATCGCCGAGTCCAGTGAGACACCGAGTTTCGACCCGTACTCAACCTTCGGCGCCTCCCAGGCCCGCTACGCCTACGACTCCCTGGTCAACCTCGCTCCCGACGGCACCCTGGTCACCGGCCTGGCCTCCTCCTGGCAGGCCACGGCCACCACGGCCACCTTCACACTCCGCCCAGGCATCACCTGCTCCGACGGCACGCCCCTCACCGCCTCGGCGGTGGCCCGCGCACTCACGTACGCGGGCGACCCGGCCAACCAGCTCGCCGGCGCCCGGACCGTCCTCCCGAACGTCCCGTTCACCGCGAGCCCCGACGACGGGACCGGCACGGTGTCGGCGACCGCCGCCGCCCCCTTCCCGTTCCTCACCCGCACCCTCGGCCTGCTGCCGATCGTCTGCCCCGCCGGCCTCGACCGGCCCGGTTCCCTGGACCGCACCACTCAGGGAACCGGCCCCTACGTACTGACCCGCTACACCCCGGGCGGACCGTACGAGTTCACCGTCCGCGACGACTACTCCTGGGGACCCGCCGGGGCGACAACCACGGAACCCGGTCTTCCCGAGCACATCGTCATCTCGGTGGTGCCCCAGACCTCCACGGCGGCGAACCTGCTGCTCACCGGGGGCATCGACATCGCGCGCGTGAGCGGGCCGGACCGGGCCCGGCTCACCGGCCGCGGTCTTGCCACCGCCGACGTGGCGACCGTGGTCGGGCTGACCTTCTTCAACCAGCGCCCCGGCCGGGCACTCGCCGACCTGGCGCTCCGCCGTGCCCTGGTCTCCGCCCTCGACCGCCGGGGCCTTGCCAACGTCGCCGTCGGCGGCACCGGCAGCCCCGCCACCGACTTCGGCGCCGAAGGTGCCGTCTGCCACGCGGACCTCGCTGACGCCAACCTGCCCGCGCGGAACGCCGTCGAGGCCCTGCGCTCCGCCGGCTGGACCCGCTCCGCCGACGGCCCGCTGACCAAGGACGGCCAGTCGCTCCGGCTCCGCCTGATCACCAGCCCCGACCTCGGCCCGACCCTGGCCTCCGTCGCCGAGCTGATGGCCCAGCAGTGGACGGCGCTCGGCGCCGAGGTCGACCTGGTCACCGAGAGCCTGCCCGCCCTCGTCAACGCGATGTACCGGAGCGCTGACTTCGACGTTGTGGTCGGCAGTACCCCGGGTTTCGCCTTGCCGGCCGGTTTCATCCCCTTCTTCTCCGGCTCCACCCCCGCCCAGGGCCTCAACTTCGCGGGGGTGGCCAATCCCGCGTACGACGCCCTGGTCGCCCAGGCCCTCCGGGAGACCGACACGACCGGATGCGGCACCTGGAACCGGGCCGCCGCCGCGCTCTTCCGCTCGGCCGACGCGCTGCCGATCGCCGAAGGCCGAAGCAGCGTGTACGGCTACCGCACCACCTTCGCCACCACTTTCGGCGGCCAGCTCGTTCCCACCAGCATCCGCCTCCACCAGTGACCTGGGGCCCACCATGTTCGTACCCCAGCTGCTGCGTCACCCCTGGACGGTGTGCCTCGGCCGCCGCGGCCTCCGGTTGTTCCTCTCCCTCGGGGTCGTGATCACCGCGTCGTTCGCGATGATCCGCCTCATCCCCGGCGATCCGGTCCGGGCCGCGCTCGGTGTCGACGCCGCCCCCGACCTGGTGGCCGCCCGCAGGCACGCCCTCGGGCTCGACACGCCCTTCCTGTCCCAGTACCAGCACTACCTCAGCGGCCTCCTGCACGGCGACCTCGGTACCTCGCTGGTCACAGGGGCACCGGTCGCGGAGCTGGTGCGCACCCGATTGCCGGCCACCCTGGAGATCGCCGGACTCGCCTTCCTGGTCACACTCGCCGTCGCCCTGCCCGGCGGCCTGCTGGCGGCAGTCCGCACCCGCGACGGCCGCCGTCCGCGCACCGAGCTGGTGTTCGTCGCGGTCACCGCCGGTCTGACCGGAGTGCCGGACTTCGTCCTGGCCGCCGGACTCACCGCGCTGCTGGCCGTCGGCCTCAACCTGCTCCCGGTGGCCGGTGCGGCGGGCGTCGGGTCCTTCGTCCTGCCCGTCCTCGCGCTCTCCCTCGCCCCCACCGCGGTCCTGCTCCGCATCGTCCGGGTGGAAGCGCTGAAGGTGCTGAACGAGGACTACCTGCGCACCGCCCGGAGCAAACGGCTGTCGTCCGCACGCCGTTACCTCCGGCACGCGGCACCGAATACGGCCTCCGCCGCACTCACCGTCGCCGGGAGCCTGCTGCCTGCCCTGATCGCCGGCACCGTGCTGGTCGAGAAGATCTTCGCCTGGCCCGGCATCGGCTCCGCCATGGCCCAGTCCGTGGTCGCACAGGACTACCCGGTGGTACAGGCCATGGTGCTGGTGCTGGGCACCACCGTGCTGCTCACAGGCCTCCTGGTCGACGTGCTGCTCGCCGTACTCGACCCTCGTTCGGCGATCCGGGAGATGTGATCATGAGCGTTCCAACCGGCCTCCGGTGCTCACCCATGGCCTGGGCCACCGCGGCCATGCTGGTGTCGCTCGTCGCGCTCGCACTGTTCGGCCCGCTGGTCTGGGGGGCGGCGGCAGAGCGCCCGGACCCCTCGGCCGTGCTCCAGGGCCCCTCCGCGGAACATCCGATCGGCACCGACAACCTCGGCCGGGACCTGCTCGCCCGAGTCCTGACGGCCGCCCGGCCCTCCCTGCTGCTCGCGCTGGCGGCGGCGCTGCTCGGTGCGACTGCGGGAATCCTCCTCGGGGCTTGTACCGCCGTCCTCGGCCGGCGCGGCCGTCGGCTGACCGCCGGGCTCATCAACCTTCTGCTCGCCTTCCCGGCCCTCCTCGTCGCGATGTTCCTCGCGGTCGTGTTCGGCGCGGGCGCCGCCGGGGCGGTGCTGGCTCTCGCGGCGGCGGGCGTCCCCGGCTTCGCCCGGCTCGCCCAGACCCTCGCCGCAGGCGTCGCGGGCACCGACCACCTGGCCGCAGCCCGAGTCCTCGGCCTGCGCCGCCACCGGCTGCTGTGGCGGCACGTCCTGCCCAACATCGCCGAGCCGCTGCTCCTGAGCACCACCACGGCGGCGGGCACCGCCCTGGTCGCGCTCTCCGGGCTGAGTTTCCTCGGTCTGGGCGTCCAACCGCCCGGCTACGACTGGGGGCAGCTGCTCAGCCAGGGGCTCGACCGGATCTACGCCGAGCCGCTGCCCGCGCTCGCCCCGGGCCTGGCCGTTCTCTACGCGGCCCTGACCTTCCAGCTGCTCGGCGAGGTCCTGGCCGGGAACGTCGCGCGCCGCGGCCCGGCGCCGCGCGCACCCGTGCCGACGCCCATCCCGAGCGGCCCCGCCGAGGACGGGCTGGTCCTCCAGGTCGAGGACCTCTCCGTCGAACTCCCCACCCCGTACGGCACGATCCGGCCGGTACGCGGTGTGTGCCTCTCGCTGCGGCCGGGGGAGATCGTCGGACTCGTCGGCGAGTCGGGGTCGGGAAAGTCGCTCACCGCGCTCGCCATCGCCGACCTGCTCCCGTACGGTGCCCGGGTGTCCCGGCGCACTCTGCGCCTGCTCGGAGCCGACCTCGCGGCCCTGACGCCGAGGGAGCGGGACCGGCGCCTTGCGACAGGCCTGTCGGTGATCTTCCAGAACCCGGCCTCGGCGCTCAACCCGGCCCTGCGGATCGGCACCCAGCTCACCGAGGCCGTCCGGGCCCACCGCGGTGCGAGCCGGGCACAGGCCGCTGCGGAGGCTGCCGACGCCCTGCGCCGGGTTGCCCTGCCGCCGGCGCTGCTGCGCTCACGTCCGTACCAGCTCTCCGGCGGCCAGCGCCAGCGCGTGATGATCGCATCCGGGCTGATGGTGCGACCGGGGCTGATCATCGCCGACGAACCGACCACCGCGCTCGACGTCACCGTGCAGCGCCAGATCACCCGGCTGCTCACGGACATCCGGCGGGACACCTCCGCCGCGATCCTGTTCATCAGCCATGACATCGCACTCGTGGGCGAGTTCTGCGAACGGGTTCTGGTGATGTACGCGGGCACCATCGTCGAGGCCCTGCCCGCCGACCGCCTCGCCGACGGCGCCCAGCACCCCTACACCCAGGCCCTGGTCGCCTCGGTTCCGAACCTCGCCGCCGACCGCGGCCGGCCGCTGCCGACGATCGAGGGCGCACCGCCCGACCCGCTCGCACTCGCACCAGGATGCCCGTTCGAGCCCCGCTGCCCGCGACGCCAGGACCGCTGCGCCGAGCAGGCTCCACCACTGGAGGCCCTCGACGCCGACCACCGGGTCGCCTGCTGGTATCCGGCACCGGTGGCAGGGGTCCTGGAGACGGTGACCGCGTCATGACCACCCTTCAGGTGACCGACCTGACCGTCCGCCACCCCGGCCCCCGCGACTCCCCAGCCGCCGTGGACGGTGTCTCGCTGGAGATTCCGTCCGGCACCACGCTCGGTCTGGTGGGGGAATCCGGCTCCGGAAAATCCAGCCTGGCCGGCGCGATCGTCGGCCTCGTCCCCGTGCGGGGCGGCCGGGTCCTGATCGACGGCCAGGAGGTCCGCACCCGCACCGTCCGCGACCGGCGTCGGCTCGGCCGCCTCGTCCAGATCGTCCTCCAGGACCCGGACACCGCGCTCGACCCTCGGATGACGGTTCGCCGGACGCTCGTCGAAGCCGCCACGGTCTTCCGCCGGCTCGACCGGGCCGCCGGCGCTGAGCGCGTCACCGAACTGCTCGGCCTCGTCGGCCTGGAGCCACGGCTCGCCGATTCCCTGCCGCGGCAGCTGTCCGGCGGCCAGCGCCAGCGGATCTCCCTCGCCCGCGCCCTGGCCGTCGACCCCGGTCTGCTGATCGCCGACGAGATCACCTCGGCGCTCGACGTCTCGGTGCAGGCCTCCGTCCTCAACACGATCCGCGAACTGCAGCGACGGCTCGGACTGTCCATGCTGTTCATCGGCCACAACCTGCCGGCGGTCTGCCACGTTTCCGACGTCGTGGCGGTCATGCGGTACGGCAGGATCGTCGAGACCGCCCCCACCGAGACGATCCTGCGCGCACCGGGGCACCCCTACACCCGAACACTGCTCGCCTCCGTGCCGTCCCTGCGCACGTCCCCCCGCGAGGAGAGGCCGTCATGACCGTTGGGCGCCCGGACGCGGTGCCCGTCGGAGCGGCGCCGTTCATGAACCTGGGTTCCTCCTCCCGCCGACGCCCGGTCGGGCCCGACCGCGCGCGGGTGGTCAGGGGGCGGTGGTGCGGAGTTCCCGCACCAGGTCCCCGACCACGCCGACCACGAACGAGGGAACCTCGTGCGGAAAGTCGTGGCCCGTTCCCTCCGGTGTGTGCACCAGTCGTGACGACGTCGACGCCGACAGATACCGGATCCTGCTGCGGAGGTAGAAGCCGCTGATCCGCTCGGCCTCGGCAGCGTCCCGGGCGCCGACCAGCACCGCCTCACCGCCGATGAGATCCCGGGGTATCACCAGCACCAGTGGCAGGTCCCCGAGATCCCCGTCGTACACCACGGTCTCCCAGCCGACTCCCGCCAGCCCGGACGGCGACAGCTCGGCGAAGATCGACGCTGCGGCGCAGCCCTGCCCGGCCCGGCTCCCCGTGCCGCGATGGGCACCGAACAGATCCCGGATCGCCGTCAGCAGGAAGCCGCGACGTATCCGCGCGAGCTGCCGGCTGCGCGGCGCGAAGGCGACAACCTCCAGGGGCGTCGGATCGAGCAGGACGAGACCGGCCACCAGATCCGGCCGGCGCCTGGCCGCGTTCGCGACCAGCAACCCTCCGAAGGAATGACCGACGAGCACGAAGGGCGCCCGCTCCCTCGCTCCCTCCAGCGCTGCCCAAAGCTCCTCCGCCTCACCCGCCGTCGTTCTGGGGAAGGTCCCGACATCGCTCCAGCCCGAACCGAACCTGTCGACCAGCACCGACCGGGTTCCGGCCGACAGCATCGTGTGCAGTTCCCGGAAGTCCTCCCCAGGGGCGTGCCCGCCGGGCATCCAGACCACCGTCGGCCCGCTCCCGGCCTCCCCCTCACCGAGGAGGTGCATCCTGTGGCCGCCCACACCGACCAGCCGCCCCGGCGGAGGGTTCTCCCGCCGCTCGCGGGCCACCAGCACCAGGTGACGAACGGCTCCCACCGCCAGCAGCACACCAAAAGCCATCACCAGGGCACCGAGCGCCGCCGCCCAGCCCGCCCCCGCCCCGGCCAGCCCTCCGCCCGGCGCCGCCACCAGTACCGCGACCGGCACCCCGATCCAGTCCCGGCTCAACAGCGCGAGCAGGGAATCCGCAACTCGTCCGTCCCGCCGGTCCCGTCGCATCGGCCCTCCGCGCAGGTATTCGAAATCGATCACGGCCAATATCCGCCCCTGCCCACTCAGAGCACGGCGAAGGCTTTCCAGTAATGCGACGTCAAGCAGTTAAATCTTTCTGCACTCTTATTGATTAAGGAGCGAACTTCAGATCCTTGTCCCGTGAGATGCTGCGGCGGCGTTGCGGTTCGACGGACCTGGCAGCGCCGGACATTCGCAAACCGATATCGAGGACGGAATATGGGAATTCTTCGAGGTGCCCCGAACGCGCCCGAGGGGAGCTCCGCGGAGTGACCGTCGCCCTGGACCGGACCCTGTTCCACCAGACCGGTGCCGGCCTGTCCGTGCCGTTCGCCGTCGCCGGAACAGGGATGCACCTGCCACCGACGGTCGTCACCAATCAGGAGCTCACCCGCACCCTGGACACCAGCGACGAATGGATCACCAGCCGTACCGGTATCCGCGAACGCCGCCGCCTGGACCCGCGTCTGGCGACCTCCGACATGTGCGTCGCCGCCGCCCGCCCGGCTCTGGACGCCGCCGGCATCGAGCCCGCACAACTGGGCGCGGTCATCGTCGCCACCTACACCTGGGACCAGCCGCTCCTGTCGACCGCGCTGATCGTCAAAGACGCCCTCGGTGCCCACCGCGCTCTGTCCCTGGACGTCACCCAAGCCGCCTGCGCCTCCGGCGTCCAGGCCATGCTGATCGCCGCCCACCTCCTGCAAAACCCTTCCATCACCACCGTCCTGCTCCTCGCGGCCGACTGCGCTTCGAGGATCACCGATCCCACCGACCGCACCACAGGTGTCTTCTTCGGGGACGCCGCGGCAGCCGTCGTCCTCACCCGTGCCGACACCCCTGGCGCGGGCCTGCTCTCCTACAACCTGGGCTCCCAGCTTTCCTACGATGTCCAGATCCCCGCCGGAGGCTCCCGGCTGCCCGCCAGCAGCGCCACCGTCGCCGCCGGAGACCACTACTTGTCCATGGACGGCCGCGCCGTCTGGAACGCCGCGACCACACGCCTGCCCGAGAGCATCACCTGCGCCGCCGACCGTGCCGGCGTGCCGATCGACCAGATCCGGCACTTCTTCCTGCACCAGGCCAATTTGAACATTCTCACGGAGGCCATGGCCGCCCTGGGCGTTCCCCGTGAGCGTGCGCCCATCACCATCGACCGGCTGGGCAACACCGGATCAGCAGGCCTGTTCACCGCACTGCACACCACCGTCACCAAGGGCTCCCTCCTTCCGGGAGACACCTACGTGTTGTCCGGGATCGGCGCGGGCTTCCAGTGGGGAACCCTCTGCCTCCGGCACGCCTGACCATCCACAGAACTGATATGCCCTCAGGTGGTTTGCCGAACCTCGAACCCCGTCGATCCCGGCCGACGCGAGCCTCCGGAACGCGAACACCCGGGCACAGGGAAGGCGCTGTGTTTCACGGTCGTTTTCCGTCCCGTGCCGCGTCTCCGCTCCGTCCGTTCACAGATGAGTGAACTGTTGGCAATTCCTGACGCACCCGCTGCCGCGAGCATCAACATGGGCGGCATGATCACCACACGCTCCCGAGCCGAACGGGCCGCCCAGGCCCGTGCAGCCGAAGCTCAGCTCACTGCCGACGGAATCGACGGGGTGGTGTTCGGCTGGGTCGACAACGCCGGGCTCACCCGGGTGAAATCCGTCCCGCTCGCCCAGCTCGAACACGCCGCCCAGTACGGTGTCGGCGCCCTACCCTGCTTCGACGTCTCCCTGATGGACGACTCCTTCACCACCGCGCCTTCGAGTGCCGGCCCGATGGGCGACCTGCGGCTCGTCCCCGACCTCGACCAGCTCACCCCGCTCGCCGCACAGCCCGGCTGGGCCTGGGCTCCGGCCGACCGGTACACCCAGGACGGCGCCCCGCACCCCGGCTGCCAGCGCGGCTTCGCCCGCCGGGCCACCGAGGCCGTCGAGCGGCGCGGGCTCTCGGTGCGAGCCGGGATCGAGATCGAGTGGGTGGTGGCCGACGCCGCCGGAGACCCCGCGACGGTCGGGCCCGGGTACGGGATGACCCGCTTCATCGAGCACTCCGATTATCTGCGGGAGGTACTGCGCGCCCTTACCAGGCAAGGACTGGAAGTGCTGCAGCTCCACCCCGAGTACGCCGCCGGACAGTTCGAGGTCTCGGTCGCCGCCGAGGGGCCGGTCGAGGCGGCCGACACCACGATGCTGGTGCGCCACACCATCCGGGCCGTATCCGCCCGGCACGGTCTGCGTGTCTCGTACGCCCCCGTCTTCACCGAGGGCGAGATCGGCAACGGAGGCCACCTGCACCTCAGCCTTTGGCGGCAGGCCCAGAACCTCGGACACGGCGGCCCCGGCCGCCACGGGCTCCACCCCGACGCCGAGCACTTCTTCGCCGGCGTACTGGCCGAGCTGCCCGCGCTGCTCGCCCTCGGTGCGCCCAGCGTCGCCTCCTACCTGCGCTTGGTCCCCTCCCGCTTTGCCGGGGCCTATCGCTGCTGGGGCCTGGAGAACCGTGAGGCGGCGCTGCGCCTGATCGCCGGCTCCACCGCCGGGCAGGCCAACGCCGAGTTGAAGTGCTTCGACGCCACCGCCAACCCGTATCTGGAGATCGGCGGTGTGCTGGCCGCCGGACTCGCCGGTCTCGACGCCGGCCTGCCCTTGCCTCCCGAGACCCGAGGCGACCCCGCCGCCCTCGGCAGCGTCGAACGCCTCCCGGCGAGCCTGCCGGAGACGACCGACGCGTACGAGAAGTCCGCGCTGCTTCGACAGGCGCTCGGCGCCGAACTGTACGAAGCCGTGCTCGCCGTCCGGCGGGCGGAGGCAGAGCTGTTCGCGACGCATACCGACGCGGACGTCATCGAGGCGGCGCGCTGGCGGTACTGACGCGCGAGTCACGCAACGGCCCCGGGCCCGACGGCTCGGCAGATGATCGAACAGCTCCCGCCGGGCCTGCCGCGGCTCAGTTCCGCTTCGGACCGACTGGTGGCCCGGCGCACCCGGTCGCCCATGGTGCGCCCAGCGGCTCACCAGGATGGCCCGAGAGCCGGCTCGTGACAGCGTTCTCAAGGGGCTTCGCCATGTAGACCGCCTCGGCGCCGTAGCTCGCGGGCAGCCCGATCCCGGGCTCGGCGCGGTAGCCCAGGGTGGTCCACAGCACTTGCGAGCCGTTCACGGCGACCAGCGAGAGCGTCTGGTAGGAAGCCACCCGTCCGGTCTCCTCCAGGTGCTGCTGCATCCGGTGAGCCAGGCCCCGACCGCGTGCACGCTCGGCGATCACCAGGTCGTGAAGGTGCAGGTTGCTCCCCTGCACCGCGCCTTCCTCGGCCAGGCTCAGGTCCGGGCAGAGGAAGAGCGGGTACGGCAGTGCGAGCAGGTAGCCGCCGAAGCCGCCCGCGTGCTCCAACACGAAGCAGGTCGAGGGCGAGGCACGGTGCCGGGAGCGCAGCGCCGCCTCTCCCTCGGACAGGCCGCTTGCCGCGTAGGCGCGTTCCTCCAACGTCACCAACTCGTCCCAGTCGTCCTCCTGGAGCAGCCGGATCCGGGTGTCGGTCATGTGCCGTCCTCTTCCGGAGCCAGGCCGCCGATGCAGGTGTACGGCAGCGGAGAGAAGCCGTTGAACCCCTGGGTGGCGTAGGCGGCGGCGTACGCACCGCAGGAATGGACCCAGACCGGGTCGCCGGACGCGATCGTGCGCGGGACCCGCACTGTGGCGTCCTGTGCGTACGCGTCGTCACTGTCGCAGGTCGGACCGGCCACCACGGCGTCGACGAACTGCCCGTCGGGGCGGGTCGGGAACTCCAGCCGGTACTGCAACTGGTCCATCTCGTAAAGGCCGTTGAACTTACCGCAGCTGAGGTAGAGCCATTCCTCGCGGGTGCCGTCGAGCCGATGGCGGGAGGTGAGCCGGGCGACGTGGGCACGGATCGCGCCGTGGTCGGCGACCAGGTGGCGGCCGGGCTCCAGCAGGAAGTTCAGCGGAGCGGAGTTGACGGCGCGCAGCCGTTCCATGCCTTCGCGGATCACCGTGAACATCTTGTCCAACGGCGGTTCCAGTGGCCGGCCGCGCCGGTCGAGGACACCGAGGGCGGGCAGCCCGCCACCGAGGTTGACCCGGTCCGGAACGATGCCGTGCCGGTTGAGCCTCTCCAGCAGGGCGGCCAGTGTCTCGATCGCCTCGGTCCAGGCCTCGGCTGTCATCTGCTGGGAGCCGACGTGCACAGACAGACCAGAGGGCACCAGCCCGGCGGCCCGTGCCGCACCGAGCACCCGCAGGGCATCCTCCGGTGAACAGCCGAACTTATGGCTCAGGCCCCACAACGCGCCATCGCCGGTCGTCGCGATCCGGCAGAACACCCGCGATTCCGGGGCGTGTTCGGCGATCGCGGCGACGTCCTCCACGCTGTCGGTGGCGAAATCGCGCATGCCCAGCCGGTAGGCCTCCGCGATGTCGCGGTCGGACTTGACGGTGTTGCCGTAGTGGATCGATTCGGGGGCAGCCCCGGTGCGCAGCGCCTGGGCGATCTCCTGCGGGCCGGCCGCGTCGAAGCCGGAACCGAGGCGGGCGAGGTGGTCGAGCACCTCGCCCACGGGGCATGCCTTCATCGCGAACCGGATGGCGACACCGGGCAGTTCGGCGCACAGAGCGGTGTACTGGCGACCGATGCCGTCCAGGTCGTAGATGATGGCGTCCTCGGCGGCGGTGGCGAGGGCGGCGCGCAGGGCAGGATGGCCGTGCCGGCGGGAGTGGCAGGCGGTGGAGGTGTGCACTGCGGCCGACGCGGTCAGGGCGCGGTGGCTGGTGCTGCTACGGTCTGCCGTCCGGCGCTGCTCGGCGATATGAGGCGTGTCGGTGGCCTGAGGCCTCACGGGTGAACTTCCAATCCAACTGGGTGATCGGTGCCGGGGACTTGCCGGCATCCACAGGGGAAACGAGACGGGCGAAAGTCGGTTATGACGCCTGACCCGGCTTCTCCTCGCCGCGCTCCCCGCCATCAGGGCGGGCCGGCCCGCGCGTGCTGCCTTCAACAGCCGCGGCAGCAGCCGCTTGTGCCGTCACGCGGGCAGACATCGATTTCGTAGGGGCGCTCCCGCGATCGGTAGCTGGAGTTCGAGGACGGTACCTGAGCCCCTGCGGTTCGGGGCGGGCCGCGGTGTTGTACCGCAGCGCGGTGTGCGAGGCGATGCCGAACAGGTGCATCAGGTGCATCAGGTGCATCGAATCGTCGGCCTCGAACGCCTCGTCGCGGATCCGGTCCTGCCGCAGCATCGTCATCGTGAGTCCGGTGGGCCGGAAGAGAGCGCTGAACGTGGTGCCGATGGACGAGTGTGTGGTGTCCACCGCGGTCCATCGGTTGATCAGCAGATGCGGGTCGGTCGTCACCGGCCGACGGCGGTGACATTCACGGAGCCACCCGGAGACGCAGCGGCAGATGAGCTCGTCCAGGTAGATGACGTGCCGTTCGCCGGGACGCCGGACGATGAGCCGCGCACGGGACAGGTCCGTGCGCGTCTTCGCCGAAGAAGGGCTGAACGCGCACCTTGAGCGCATCGCCAAGGAAGCCGGTGTGGGCTCCGGCACCCTCTACCGGAACTTCCCCACCCGTGAGGTGCTGATCGAGGCCGCCTACCGCAACGAACTGAGCCGACTGTGCGACGCCGCCCCCGGCCTTCTGGCAGCCATGCCGCCACGCGAGGCGCTCCGCGCCTGGATGGGGCGCTTCATCGACTACGCCACCGCCAAACTCGGGATGGCCGAGGCCCTCCGCGCCGTCGTCGGCTCCGGTGTCAACCCCTACGCCCGGAGCCACGAGCTGATGATGACCGCCCTCACCTCGCTCCTGGACGCCGCAACTGATGCCGGTACGATCCGATCGGACATCAAGGCGACCGACATGTTCGCCGCGCTCACCGGCGTCGCCCTTGCCTCAGGAAAGCCCGACCAGCGTGAGCAGGCCGAACGTCTCCTCGACCTCACACTCGACGGACTCAGATACGGCGCAGCGGGCTGATGCCGGAGGCCGGCAGACGCCCCGCCGACCGCCTGTCTCATGCCCGCCGCCAGCGGCGACTACCCGATCGGGATTTCCGGCCGTGGGTAAGGCAGTTGGAGGCGACGTGCGGCCCGCTCGGCGGCGTAGATCTCCGTGAGGCGGTCGATCGCCGAGTCTTGGGTTGCGCAGCCGGATTCCTCGGTCTGCTCGCCAGCCGCGTCGCGGTACCGGATCTTGTACTCGTGGGGGCACTCGGACCACCGGGACTCGGGGTGGATACAGTCCTTGAAGAAGGTGCCCATGCCACGGGCCAACGTCTTGGTCGCCATGGTCGTGCTGTCTCCTCGGGGACCGATACTGACGGTTCGCCGACCGCTGATGGTCCGACCGCTTCGGCAGTGTCGGCGGTTACGACGGCGACCGTCTTCCCGCGCCCGCCCTTCCGAATGGCACCATCGCGCCGCGCAAGAACCCGACGCCGCTGAAAGGCACACGATGACACAGCCCGCCGCCGCTCCCCGTGTCGAGCGAGTGGACGCCAAGCACCGGTACGAAATCCTGGTCGACGGCATAACCGCCGGCCTCACCGCGTACCGCGACCGCGATGACCAGCGCGTTTTCTACCACACCGAGATCGATGACGCCTTCGCCGGTCAAGGCCTGGCGTCGCTCCTCGTGCAGCGGGCCCTGACCGACGTACGCGCCTCCGGGAAGCGCATCGTGCCGGTCTGCCCGTATGTGGCGAAGTTCCTCAAGAAGCACGACGAGTTCGCCGACATCACCGACCCCGTGACCCCCGAACTCCTGCGGTGGCTGAAGACCGTACTGCCACGGTGACGGCCCGCGCCGCCGCCCTTCCCAACGCCTTCGGAAGGGCGCGCGGTCACGTTCATCTCCGATCGAGATGACTGAAATCCCGAACCATCGCGAGCGGCGAGGAAGCATCGAGGGGCGGACCGACGCTTACGCCTGCGTGACGGCATCGAAGAAGCCGCCGATCACCGCACAGCGCGTCCGTCCGGGCCGGTTTCCCGGCTCTCCCCGTCAAGAAGGTGCATATGTCCGCATCGCCCGACGTCCACAGCACGCGCCGGCCCGCGACCGCCAAGTCCCCTCACGGCGTGCCGGGTTGGCTGGTCGCGCTCCTCGCCGTCGCCTCCGGAATGACGGTCGCCAACCTCTACTACGCCCAGCCCCTGCTGTCCTCGCTGAGCGGTGTCTTCCACACCAGCACGGCCACGGCCGGAGCGCTGATCACACTCACCCAGGTCGGCTATGTGATCGGCATGCTCTTCCTGGTCCCGCTCGGCGACCGGCTGGAGAAGCGCAACCTGATCACCGTCCTGCTGGCGATCACGACCCTCGCCCTCGTGGCGGCCGGGCTCGCCACCAGCTTCCCCATGCTGCTGATCGCCTCGCTGGTCAGCGGCGCCACGTCGGTCGTCGCCCAGATACTGGTGCCCTTCGCCGCCGGCCTCGCCCCCGACCACGCCCGGGGCCGCATCGTCGGCCAGGTGATGAGCGGCCTGCTCACCGGCATCCTGCTCTCCCGCACCCTGAGCAGCCTGGTCTCCGACCTCGCGGGCTGGCGCGCCGTCTTCCTCGGCTCGGCCGGACTCATGGCCCTGCTCGCCGTGGCCCTGCGGGTGGCTCTGCCTCAGCACGCGCCGACCACCACCATCCCCTACCACCATGTGCTGCGCTCGACCGTCCGACTCGTCCGCACACACCCGGCACTGCTGCGCCGCGGCCTCTACCAGGCGGCGATGTTCGGCGCCTTCAGCGCTTTCTGGACCACTGTCTCCTTCGTCCTGACCGGCCCCGGTTTCCACTACTCCCAGGTCGGAGTCGGCGTCTTCGCCCTCGTCGGCGCGGCCGGAGCGGCCGTCGCCCCGTTCGCCGGGCACTGGGCGGATCGAGGGCTCGTACGCCCCATCACGGGCATCGCCTTCGTGGTCGCCGCCCTGGCCTTCGCGCTCGCCGGGTTCGGCGGACACAGCATTCTCCTGATCGCCCTGGCCGCGATCCTGATCGACATGGCCGTACAGATCACCCTCGTCCTCGGCCAGCACACCGTCTACCAGCTCGACCCCGCCGCCCGCGCCCGTCTCAACAGCGTCTTCATCGCGGTGTTCTTCGTCGGCGGCGCGATCGGCTCCCAGCTCGGTTCCGTCCTCTACCACGCGGGAGGCTGGACCGCCGTCACCGCCCTCGGTGCGGCCCTTCCCCTCACCGCCCTGCTCTACTGGGCCACCGAACGCCGGCAACGGGCGTCGGCGAACCCGAGCGCGGCACGTCTGTAACGGTGGCGGTGGACACCAGCGGCTGGGCCGGCGGGCCCGAACGACGGCCTTGGGCACGCGGCCCCGCCGCCGCGTGCCCAGGCAACGCCATGACGTGGGCGTACGCCTCGGTGAGCGGCGCCATTATGATCATCGGCGAGTAGCGTTGACCCCGATCGACGTACCGCGAGGCAGCCGCCTGAGGCGTACCCGCCGAGAGCCGCGACCCGCTGGAATTCACGCCCGCCCTCGCGCGTTTCCAGCGGTTGAAGGACGTGAGCCCGGCCTCGGCCGGCGAGAGCGGAAAGGAAGGGGCGTAAGTGGATGGGTCAGGATCGCTGACCCGTAGCGGTCTGCGCGGCCGAGAGGCCGAGATCGAGAAGCTGCAGGCACTGATCGACTCGGTGGCCCGCACCGGAAGCGGTGCCCTGGCCCTCATCCAGGGGGAACCGGGCCTCGGCAAGACCACGCTGCTCGCCGAGGCCGTCACCAGGGCCGAGGCAGCGGGATTCTCGGCCGGCCTCGGCAAGGCCGATGAGCTGCATCACATCGTCCCCCTCTCGTCGCTGGCGGCCTGCATCCTGCACGGCGATCAGCCGCTCGTCTCCGGCGAGGCCCTTGTCGATCTCGCCCGCCATCACGATCAGCGGATCTGGCTGGTGGAGCGCCTGGCAGAGGCGATCGAGGCCAGAGCCGCCGACGCGCCGGTGCTGATCGCCCTGGACGACGTGCAGTGGGCCGACCCACTGAGCCGGTTCGCCCTGAAGCAGCTTCCGGCACTCCTGCGGACCTCGCCCGTTCTGTGGATGCTGACAGGACGGCCGGAGCCCGCCGAGCCGGCGAGGGAGGTCGTCGCGGCCGCGACCGGCAACCTCCCGACGGTCGATGTGCCACTGGGGCCCCTCTCCAGCGAGGCGATCGGACAACTGGCCGACGACGAAATGGGTGCGGCCGTCGACGGGCGGGTACGGGACCTGCTCGACGGAGCCGGCGGGAACCCCTTCCTGGCGGTCGAGATGCTCGCGGGCCTGCGGACCGCCGAGGCCTCCGGTGAACTGGTGCCCCCAGGGCTCGTGGTGGGTGTGCGCGGCAGACTCAAGTCCCTGCAACCCGGCACCCTGCGCTTCCTCCAGATGGGAGCGGTGCTGGGGCGCAGGTTCGGCTTCCATGACGCCGCCGGGCTCCACGGCCAACCGTCCGACACCTTGATCGCGGCGCTCGAAGAGGCGGTACGCGCCGGGCTCCTGGACGACGACGGCGATCATCTGGTCTTCCGGCACGATCTCCTGCGCCAGGCGGTCTACGTCGACATCCCCCCGTCGGCCCGGAGGGCCCTGCACCGGGACGCCGCCCATCGCCTGGTCTCCGGGGGCCACCAACTGCTCGACGCGGTGCCGCACATCCTCAAGGGTGCCCTGCCAGGAGACGAGGAAGCCGTGGCGCTGCTGCGGCGAGCCGCTGACGACGTACTGCCGGTCACACCGGGCCTCGCGGCCGACCTGATGACACGCGCCCTGGAACTGCTGCCATCCGCACGGCCGTTGAGGTTCGCGGTGGGTGAGAAGGCGATCATCTGCCTGACCCGGGCCGGGAGGAATCGAGAGGCGCTGGCGATCGGCGACCGGCTGCTGGCCGACCGCCCGCCGCTGGAGGAGTTCAGCCGGTTGCAGGCCGCCCTGGGCGGCGCGCTGTGGAACATGGATCTGGCGGAGGAGCTGCGCCGCCGGGCCGAGACAGCCCTCGCGATCGGGGGCGCCACCCCGGAGGTCGAGGCGAAGCTGGCCGCCCTGCGTGCGCTGGCTCTGTCCCGGGACCGTGATCTCGTCGTGGCGCGTGAGGCCGGCGAGACCGCGCTGCGTGCGGCCACCGCGACCGGTGACCGGGAGGCGCACATCCTCGCCCTGTCCGCACTCGGCGAGATCGCGCAGAACGCGGGGGAGAACGCCGTCGCGCTGGAGCGCTTCACCGCGCTCAGCGCCGTCGATCCCGCTTTCCTTCCCGAGGAGATCGTCGCGCACGTGCACGTCGACGACTTCGAGTCCGGCGAACGGCTGCTCCTGCGGGCGGCGGACAACGCCGGGGTGACGCGGCAGGCGATGTTGCTGTGGGCACAGGGCCAGTACGACCTGGGGCTCGGCAGGCTCGACGACGCCGAGGCCGACTTCCTGACGATGGAGCGCCTGGAAGACGACGTGCGGGTACCCGTCCAGCAGGTGAACGCTCGCGTGATCCGCTCCCGGATCGCCCTTCTGCGCGGTGACCGGGAAGCGGCGCGGCAGCACCTGGCCGCGGCGCGGAAAAGGCTGGCGGTCAAACCGAACCCGGGCAACACGGCCGCGGTGCGCTTCCTGGAAGCCGTCCACGCAGAGGCCGACGGGGATGTCCACCTCGCCGTCGACAAGATACGGCAGGTACAGCGGCAGGGTTCTTTCATGCGCTGGCGGCTGTTGCGCGACTGGATCGATTCCGCGATACGCATGGCCCTGCGAGGCGCGGACCACGCGCTCGCCGAGGACCTGGCCGCACAGGCGAAAGCCCACGCGGAACGTAACCCCGCCGTGCCCAGCGCCATGGGCATCGCGGCGCAGGCCCTGGGTCTCGTGAAGAACGATCCCGCCATGCTGGAGCGCTCCGTAACACTGCTCAAGGCAAGCCCTCGCCCGCTGGTCCGGGCCGCCGCCTACGCCGATCTCGGGCAGGCGCTCCTGGAGGCGGGCCGGAAAGCCCAGGCGGTGGCCGCCCTGACCCACGCCGGTAGCACATTCGCGGAGTCGGGAGCCGATGCCGCGGCGGCCCGCGTACAGCGGGATCTGGAACGCGCCGGGGCCGGCGGCCACCGGGCAGCGGCCGCCCGGCGTCCCGTCCAGGGGTGGGAGGCCCTCACCGCCTCGGAGAAGAGGGTCGCGCGCCTTGTCGCCGAGGGCCACACCAACCGGTCGGCCGCCGACCTCCTCGTCGTCTCCCCGCACACGGTCAACACCCACCTGACCTCCGTCTTCCGCAAACTGTCGGTCAACTCCCGAGTTCAGCTCGCCAACCTGGTCAGGGCGTTGCCCGAGGGCTGAGCGGGCCTGTTGGTACGTTCACGCGATGCCCGGCCGTACCCGCATGCGCTTGGCTGGCAACCTCCACACCCGGTCGGAGGTCACGGAGGCCACGGACATGCTCGAATCCACCGCCGTACCGCCCACCATCGTGCTTGTGCACGGGGCGTTCGCCGATGCCTCGTCCTGGGCGGGGGTCATCAGCATCCTCCGTGCCGCCGGATCAAGGGTGCGCGCCCCGGCGAACCCGTTGCGCGGTCTGGCGCAGGACGCTGCCTACATCAGGAGCGTGGTGCGTGACATCGACGTCCCCGTCGTGCTCGTCGGCCACGGCTACGGTGGCGCGGTCATCACACACGCCGCTACCGATGGCGACAACGTCGTGGCGTTGTGCTACGTCGCGGCGTTCGGCCTCGACGCCGGCGAGTGCGTCCTGGACATCACAAGCCGCTTCGCCCCCACACCGGCGGCCGACGCGGTCTTCACCACAGCCCTCCCCGCCCTGTGTCCCGGCGCCCCTGAAAGCGAGCTGTACATCCGCAAGGAACGGTTCCCGCAGGTGTACGCCGCCGACCTGCCGCCCCGCGTCAAGAATGTGATGTCCGTCGCACAACGCCCGATCGCCCTGAGCGCGGTGACCGGCAGATCGGGCCCGCCGGCCTGGGTCTCCATACCGTCCTGGTACGCCGTCGCCACCGCCGACCGCATGCTCAACCCCATCGCTCAGCGCTTCATGGCACAGCGCATGGCGGCCACCGAATACGCGCTGCACGGTTCGCACGCCGTCGTGCTGTCGCGGCCCGGCGCGGTGGCGGCGATGATCCGGGAAGCCGCCGGTATGGACGTCTCGTTCGACGATCATCTGACGCCCGAGTCCCGCCCGAACGTTTAGGCTCGTCGAGTCGCCGCGGGAGGCCCTGGACTCCGCTCGTACCTTCCGCCCGGCACTTCGGCCACCCATCTCATTCGGTAAAGGCACCTTCATGATCTCACCCGCCAGTCCTCCTGCGCGGCAGATCGCAGCCCTCCTGGGAACCATCGCCCTGATACTCACTGCCACCGGGTGTGGCGGGGGAACCAGTGCCGGGTCCGCCACAGGCAAGGTCACCTCCATCACCGCACTCGACTACTACACCGACGAGTCCGAGCACGCCCAGTGGGGCGATCTGCTCACCGGATGCGGCAGGACCGTCGGCGTGAAGGTCGAGCAGACAAGCGTTCCAGCGGCGTCGCTCGTCCCCCAAGTCCTGCGGCAGGCCTCGTCGCGGACCCTTCCCGACCTGTTGATGCTGGACAACCCCGACATGCAGCAGATCGCACAGAGTGGCGCGCTGACCCCGCTGGACCGGTACGGCATCGACTCCAGCGGTTTCGCCAGGGGCATCCTGTCGGCGGGTACCTACCAGGGAAAGGTGTACGGGCTCGCGCCCAATGTCAGCACGGTCGCCCTTTTCTACAACAAGGACATGCTCTCCGAGGCCGGTGTCGCCGTGCCGAGGACCTGGGACGAGCTGAAGGCGGCGGCGGCGAAGCTGACCCGCCCGGGGCGCTACGGGATGGCGGTCGACGCGAACGCCTCTTCTGAGGGCACCTGGCAGTTCCTGCCCTTCCTGTGGTCCAACGGCGGGGACGAGAAGCGGCTGGACACCCCGCAGGCCGCACAAGCGCTCCAGCTCTGGGTCGACCTGGTGAAGAGCGGATCCATGTCGAAGTCGGTACTGAACTGGACGCAGGCCGACGTCCACGATCAGTTCGCCGCCGGCAGGACGGCCATGATGATCAACGGCCCCTGGCGGATCCCCGCCCTGGACAAGGCGAAGAATCTGCGTTGGGGGGTCGCTCCCATCCCCGTCCCCCGGACGGGACAGACCCCTGTCACACCGCTCGGCGGCGAGGTGTGGACCGTTCCGCAGAGCGCTTCCAAGGCCCGGCAGGAGAAGGCCGCCCAGGTACTCGCCTGCCTGAACAACTCCACGAGCATGCTCACCCTCGCCGAGCAGCACTTCACCGTGCCCTCCCGCTCCGCGGTCGCCTCCCGGTACGGCGGCCAGGTCCCGTCGATGGCTGCCTTCGTCAGAAGCGTCGAGGGGGCTCGGGCCCGTACCGGCGAACTCGGCGTCGGATGGCCCAAAGCGGCGACCGGGATATACACCGCGATCCAGTCCGCGGTGACGGGCGAGCAGACACCGGAGGAAGCGCTCAGGCATGCGCAGCGCATCGCGACCGGCAACTGAGCTGTCCCCGGCCCCCCGGACGTGGGAGCGGCTCGCCCACTGGATGTTCATCGCACCCGCGGTGGCATATCTGCTGCTGTTCTTCGGCTACCCGGTCGTCAAGAACGCCGTGATGAGCTTTCAGCACTACACGACCGCCACGTTCTACACCGGTGCCGCACCGTTCGCGGGACTGCGGAACTACGCGGAGATCCTTTCGTCAGGCCTGTTCTCCAAGACCCTGCTGACCACGGCCCTGTTCACCGCTGGTTCGCTCGTCGGGCAGTTCGTACTCGGTCTGGCCCTCGCCCTGTTCTTCCAGCGCGGCTTCCCCCTCGGCCGCGTTCTGCGGTCGTTCCTTCTGCTGCCGTGGCTGCTGCCACTGGTCGTCTCCGGAACGACGTGGAGGTGGATGCTCGACCCCGATACGGGAGTTGTCAACGACGTGCTGCGCCACCTTCACCTCGCGTCGTCCGGCGTCCCCTGGCTCACCGGCACCTCACAGGCGCTCGTGTCGGTGATCCTCATCAACATCTGGGTCGGAATCCCCTTCAACACCACGATCCTGTACGGCGGTCTGCAGAACATTCCGACGTATCTGTACGAGGCCGCGAAGCTGGACGGTGCCGGGCCGGTGAGGTTGTTCCGCCATGTCACCTGGCCACTGCTGCGCCCCGTGGTGAGCGTCGTGCTGGTGCTGGGCGTGGTCTACACGCTCAAGGTCCTGGACATCATCCTCGTGGTGACGGGCGGAGGACCGGCCAACGCCACGGAGACCCTCGCCACCCAGTCCTACGAACTGTCCTTCCAGCAGTTCGAGTTCGGACGCGGTGCGGCGATGAGCAACGTACTCGTCGTCATCTCGCTCGTCTTCGCCCTCGTCTATCTGCGCGCCGGCCGTGGCGCCCGGAACGTCTGAGAGGCGATCCCGTGAAGCGCGCACCCAACCGTGGCCGACTGTCCACGATCGTAGGGATCGTCCTGCTCGCGCTGATGCTCTTTCCCGTCTACTGGATGGTGAACGCCTCCCTCCAGCCGGCGGGCAACACACTGGGGGGAGGCTGGTTCCCCTTCCATCCGGACTTCGGCGGTTACGCCACCGCACTGCGTGATCAGGGACACCACCTCGTCACCAGCCTCGTCGTGGCCCTCGGCAGTGTCGTGCTCAGCCTCGGGCTCGCCGCGCCGGCCGCGTACGCGCTGGCCCGGTTCCCCCTCCGCGGAGCCAACCTGGTGCTCCTCGGCATCCTGATCACACAGATGGTGCCGGGCATCGTCGTGGCCAACGCGCTCTACAGCGCCTACAACGACCTGGGACTCCTGAACACCTACCTCGGACTGATTCTGGCCGACTCCACCGCCGGGGTCCCCTTCGCGATCATCATCATGCGGTCGTTCATGCGGAACATCCCCGGAGAGATCATCGACGCCGCGCGAGTGGACGGCGCCGGGAAGCTGCGGGTCTTCCGCTCCGTGGTGCTTCCGGTGAGTGCCAACGCGTTGATCACCGCCGGCCTCTTCACCTTCCTCTTCAGCTGGAGCGACTTCCTCTTCGCGCTCACGCTGACCACCACGGAGACCGTGCGGCCGATCACCCTGGGTATCTATCAATATGCCGGCGCCCACACGACCCAGTGGAACGCCATCATGGCGACCGCCGTCCTGGCGTCCGTACCGGCGGCCGTGCTCCTCGTCATCGCCCAGCGCCGTGTCGCCGCCGTCGCCGACAGCGGAGCCGTCAAGTGAGGGACGCTCCCCCGCCTCCGCCCGGTCCGTTCTGATCCAAGGCATCCCGGCCCCGCGCCCCTCCCCTGATCTAGCGCCCTGATCTAGCGGATTCACGCGATGTGCGAGCGCGGGCCCGCTGGCACGGTGTTGACAAAGCACTGCTGCTGAAGAGCGGACCTCATGTCGCCGGACTCATCGCGCCCGGAGCTCGACCAACTTCCGGGCACCCTCTACACCACCGCCTCTCTGCCCACCCACCGCAGACGGGCGTACTGGTGCGATTCGTTGTCCCGTACGTTCGGCGCCGTCGACACCACCGTCCCCGACGAGGTGTGCTGCGGCACGATCCGCACGGTGTCGCTCGGCCGGCTACGGGCCGTCACCGTGGACGGCGGGCCCCTGTCCGCCCTGCGGACCCGCCGGCTCGTCGCGCGAGGCGCCAAGGACGAGTACGTGGTCGTCAAACTGCTGGCCAGAGGCGTCGCCCGACTGGAGCAGGACGGCCGTGAAGCGCTCCTCGGGCCGGGGGACGTTTTCGTCTACGACAGAGCACGCCCCTTCCGGCTGCACTTTCCCCAGTCCTTCCGGACGAAGTCCCTCGTGCTGCCCAGAGACGTCCTGGGTCTGGGCGAGCCCGACGTGACGCGTATCACGGCCTCCCCGCTCAGGCCCGACACACCCCTGGGCGGGCTGCTGTCGCCCTTTCTGGCGGGGCTCGTGGACGGCGCGGGAACCTACCCGCCACACACCGGTGAACTGATGGCCCGCAACATCATCGACCTGCTCGGCGTACTGGCCGACGAGCGGCTCGGCCGGACGAGCGCGGACACACCCGGCGGGAACCAGGCACTGCTGCTGCGGATCCAGGCGTTCATCGACCGTCACCTCGCGGACCCCGATCTGACCCCGCAGGCCATAGCCCGCGCCCACCGCATATCCCTTCGCCATCTGCACAGGCTCTTCGAGAGCGAGGACGTCACTGTCGGCCGGTGGGTCCAGCGGCGCCGGCTGGAAGCGTGCGGACGCGATCTGGTGCGCCCAGCGAACAGCTCCACCATCGCCGCGGTGGCGCACCGATGGGGCTTCACGAGCGCCGCGCATTTCAGCCGGGTGTTCCGGGCGGCCTACGGGATGTCCCCCCGCGAATGGCGGGAGGCCCAGGACATGGCGCCCTACATCCCGTCGCTCACGGGGCTCATCGAAACCTGACGCCGGTGCCTGGTTCGTCCACGGCCCGCTCATGAGGCCGGCCGCGCCGCGTCCCGCGCATTGCGCTGCTGGAACACGAGCGATGCGCCCAGAGACAAAGGATGCCCGCCGGCCGGCCCTACGGTGATCTCAGGAGTCGGGGCATTCCGGGACCGTCCCTGAATTCGTGGCTCTTCCGCCGCGCCGCCGGACCGACCGATATCGACCGAGAGGAAACACCGTGGCCTCGCCCGCAGTGGTGGAGATCTCCCGATGGCAGTTCGCCGTCACCGCGGTCTTTCACATGAGCTTTCCCGCACTGACCGTCGGACTCTCCGTCTTCCTGGCCGTGATGTACACGGTCCATCTGAGAACCGGGAACCCGCTGTATCTCCAGATATTCCGTTTCTGGAAGAAGATATTCGCGGTCGGATTCGGACTCGGCGTGGTCGCAGGGACCGTCATGACATTCGAGTTCGGCCTCAACTGGGGCAGATACGCCCATGCGGTCGGTCCGATCCTCGGTGTCACGATCGGCATGGAGGTCATCACGGCCTTCTTCCTGGAGGCCGGATTCATCGGCATCATGCTGTACGGCGAAGGCCGGGTACGTCCCCGGACGATGGCGTTCGCCTGCTGGATGCTCGTCGTCGGCACCCTGCTGTCCACGACATGGATCCTGTCGGCCAACAGCTGGATGCAGGACCCCGTGGGGTTCACCGAGGTCGACGGCCAGTTCCGGGCGAGCGACTGGTGGCATGTGCTGTTCAATCCGGCGTTCTCCTACCGGTACCCGCACATCCTGCTCGCGGTGCTGATCAGCGCCAGTTGGTTCATCGGCGGGATCGCCGCCTGGTACCTGGTCAAGCAGCGGGCGCTGCCCTTCGCACGCCGCACCCTGTCCATCGCCCTCGGAGTACTGGCGATCCTGATGCCCGTACAGCTCTACGTGGGGGACGCGACCGCCGCGTTCATGGGTGAGCACCAGCCGGCGAAACTACAGGCCTTCGAGGGCAATTGGAAGACGGACAACAACGGTTACAACCTCCTTGTGGTGCCCGACACCGACAAGGGCCGGAACGACTTCCAGGTCTCGATACCGCATCTGGGCGCCGTCATCGGCAAGGACCTGTCCGGAAAGGCGAACGTCCCCGGACTGCTCCAGACACCCGAGGACGAGCGCCCCAATATGTGGTCCGCTTTCTACGGCTTCCGGCTGATGTATTTCAGCGCTCTGGTGATGTTCGGCATGGCCTTCGCCGGACTGGTGTTGCGGCTGCGCGGCCGGCTCTACACGGCCCGGAGGTTCCACCGGCTGATGGTCTGGATGGCCCCCGCCGGTGTCCTGGCCGTCAGCGGCGGCTGGATCACCGCCGAGACCGGTCGCCAGCCCTGGGTCGTCTACGGCCTGATCCGTACCAGCGACGCCGTCTCCCACCTCTCCCTCGGCGCGGCGATCGCCGGCCTCACCGGCTTCGTCACCGTCTACGCGCTGCTGCTCGGGATATGGATCCGCTACATCGTCCGCACGGTGCGCGGCGGCCCGGAAGAGCTGGTGACCGACGACGGCGCCACGGTCCGCCCCACGGAGATCAGCCATGCTTGAGTACACGTCATACGCCTTGATCCTGCTCTCACTCGGCGCCTATGTGCTGCTCGACGGCTACGACCTGGGCATCGGCGTCCTGAGCCTGTTCGACCGCAGCGACCAGCGGCGCAAGGAGTACAGCGAGCTGATCGCCACGGCCTGGGACGCCAATGAGAGCTGGATCATCCTGGCGGGCGTCCTGCTGTGGGCGGGCCTGCCCGCCGTCTACGCCACCGTGCTGCCGGGCGTCTACCTGCCGCTGGTGGTCATGCTGCTCGCCATCGTGCTGCGCGGCACGGCCATCGAGTTGCAGAGCGCCGCGCCCGGCTACCGGCGCGGTTGGGGCCTCGTCTTCGGTCTCTCATCGCTGGTGGCCGCTCTGTGCCAGGGCCTCGTGGGCGGAGCCGTCCTGTCCGGACTGCCCCACCGCGGCGGGATGTTCACCGGGGGCACCTGGGACTGGCTGACGCCCTACAGCGTGCTGACCGCTCTGGGGCTCACGGCCGTCTACCTGTTGGCGGGTGCCGCGTGGCTACAGGACAAGACCACCGGTACCGCCCATGAGCGGGCGGGCCGGCTGGGCCGACCGCTGCTGCCGGCGGTCGCGGCGGTCTCCGTCGTCCTGGGGTTCGGGCTGCGGCTCGCCGACCCGCAGCATCTGCGCTTCGACCAACCGCTCCGGGCAGCCCTGTTCGGTATCGCGGTGGTGGTGGCCGCGGCGTGCGGAGCGATCGCGTGGTACGGCTTCGGCCGTCGGCCGGACTGGCGTCCGTTCGCAGCCGTGGCCGGTGCGGAGGCCGCGGGCCTGCTCGCCCTCGTCGCCGCCACCGCGCCCGTCGTCGTCCCACCCGACCTGACCGTGCACGCGGCCGCCGGCCCGCGCGGGTCACAGCTCTTCCTGCTCATCGGGGTGGGCAGCTGCATACCGGTCGTCCTCGCCTACAACATCTACGCGTGGTGGGTCTTCCGCGGAAAGTTCGCCCAGCCGCCGGCGCGCAACGGCGGGCCGGACCCGTCAAGCGGTGCGCCGGACCCGTCCACCGGCGGGCCGGGACCGTCCAGCGGCGCGGCTGCCGCCGAGCTGCACACGGCGGAGGCGCGGGCCGAGGACGACGGTCCGTGGGCGGCCGTCGTCGGGCGACGCGTACTCCTGACGCTGCTGGCCGTCGCAGTGGCCGCCCTCTCACAGGACGTCTTCGGCGGAGTGCGGGCATGGATCGGCCCGGTCGGGGTCGCGGTGTGTTCCGTGACGGCACTCGCGGTGTGGATCCGGTCCGACCGCCGCTCCGAGGCCGCGGGCGAATTCGACCTCCCGGCAGCCGAGAAGTGAACGACATCGCCGGCCAACTCG
This sequence comes from Streptomyces sp. NBC_00872, assembly GCF_045161915.1. Lineage (NCBI taxonomy): Bacteria > Bacillati > Actinomycetota > Actinomycetes > Kitasatosporales > Streptomycetaceae > Streptomyces > Streptomyces sp. NBC_00872. The sequence continues at coordinate 1,651,281 of NZ_CP108806.1, forward strand.
CCCGGCTCGGCAAGGACGACGAAGGCCGGCGGCGGGCAGCCGGACTGCTCGGCGCGTGGGCCGCGGCCGGCGAACCCGCGTTCCGGCGGGCCGGCACTCTGCGCGGGCTGACGGCGGTGGGACATGTGCTGTGGGCCGCGGGCCTGGGCCGGGCGGCCCAGGCCGCACTGCGGTCCCCGCACGGGGGCGTGGCCCTGGCTCCGGTGCTCTCCGGTGCGGCTCTGGTCGCCGCCGGGCTGCTGCTGCGTACGGTCCTGCTCGCGACGGCCGACCGGGTCGCCGACAACGGTGCGGTCGCGGTCCAGGACCACCTGCGTACCCGTCTGCTCCAGGCCGCGCTCCCGACGACGGGCACTCCCTCCGAGGAGGTGTCCGACGCCGCTCTCGGTGAGGCGCTCGACAGCGAGGTGGGCCGGCTGACCCAGTGGCTGACGACGTACGTCCCCGCCCGGCGCGCGATGCTGCTGGGAAGCGGCATCATCCTGGCCGCGGTGCTGGTGGGCAGTTGGGCCGTCGCACTGCTGCTGGTGCTGGCCACCCCGCTGCTGCCGGTCAACCTGAAGGTGATCGGTATGGGCACCCACGCCGCCGTGCACGCCCAGCTCACCGCCACCCGGAGGCTGAGCACCCACCTGCTGGACCAGTTGCGCGGACTCCCCACGCTCGTCGGCCTGGGGGCCGGGGAGGAAGCGGTGCGCGAAACAGAGGCAGCCGACAGGGAACTGGCCCGGCGCACCCGCACCGTGCTGCGGGTGGCCTTCCTCTCGACCGCCTGGACCGAGCTTCTCATCACCGTGGCCATGGCCGTTGTCGCCACGTACTGCGGGCTCGCCCTGCTCGGCTACCTCGATCTGCCGGTGGTCCCCTCCACCATGAGCCTGGGCACCGCGCTGTTCGTACTCGTCCTGACCCCGGCGTACTTCGCCCCCGCCAGGGAACTCGCCCGCGGCTACCACGCCCGCGCCGAGGCGGCCGCGGCGGCCGAACTGATCTCGGAGATCATCGACCGGACTCCGGCCGCACCGGCCGGCGGTCCCCCGGCCCGAGTGCCCTCCGCGCGCCGTCCGGGCCCGCCGGACCCGGCCGGTGTGATCCTGGAAGAGGTCGCGGTCCGGTATCCGGGTCGCGACGACATGGCCCTGGACGATGTCAGCCTGACCGTGCGGCCGGGTTCGATCGTGGCCATCGGCGGGCCCAGCGGCGCCGGAAAGACCACCCTGCTCTCCGTGGTGGCCGGTCTGCGCGAACCGGACCGCGGCCGCTGCCTGCACACCACCAATTCCGGAATCCTGCCCGCCTCACCCGCTCTGACGGCATGGGCCGGCCAGCCCTCCTACCTCCTCCCGGGCACGCTGCGCGACAACCTGCTGCTCGCCCGACGCGAAGCCGGCGACGGGCAACTGGCCGCGGCGTTCGAGGCACTGGGCTTCGGGGAGTTGCTGGCCGCGCTTCCCCAGGGCCTGGATACGCGGATCGGGGAACGCGGTGGGGGGCTGTCCTCCGGGCAGACGCAGCAACTGGTGCTGGTGCGGGCGCTGCTCCGCGACGCACCGCTGCTGTGCCTGGACGAACCCACCGCCCATCTCGACCCGGGCGCCGAGGCCCGTGTCATCGGTGCCATCCGGACGCTCGCGCGCAGCCGTACCGTGCTGCTCACGACACACAGCCGGACACTGCTCGAAATCGCCGACGACGTCGTGCGGTTGAACCAGGGACGGGTGTCCCGGATCAGGGGGACACGGTGACCGCGTTCAGACTGCTGTGGACGGCGGCAGACCACCGGGCACGCCGGGACCTGCTGTTCGCGGCGGTGCTCGCGGGGATCGCCGAACTCTGCGCCGCCGGTCTGCTGGGAGTGTCCGGCTGGTTCCTGACCTCCTGCGCCGTGGTCACCGCACAGGCCAACACCACCTGGTCGTGGATGTACCCCTCGGGGACGGTCCGGGCTCTCGCCCTGGGCCGCACCGGTCTGCGGTACGGGGAGCGCCTGGTCAGCCATGGCGTCCTGCTCGACGCGACCGTCTCCCTGCGCTCACGGATGGTTCGCGCCGCGACCACCGTGTCGGCGCGCGAACTGCGCGACCAGCGTGACGGCATCCTGATGACCCGGCTCACCAGCGACGTCGGCGCGGTGGGCGGGATCGTCGGCCAGGTCGTCCCGCCGCTGGCGGGGATCGGTGTGACCGTCACCGTCGTCGTCACCCTGCTGCTGGTGGCAAGCCCACTGGCCGGCGCGGCCGAACTGCTGCTCCTCGCGCTCTCGGCGGTCATCGCCGTGGCCGCCGAGAGATCGAGCAGCAGCCATCAGCAGACGGCCGCGGTGGCCCGTGCCGCCGCACGCACCGCGTTGCTCAGCGCCCGCTCCGCTCTTCCGGAACTGCGCTGCCTGGACGCCGTCGATCTGGTCCGCGGTCAGGTCGCGGAGGCGGTCGGCCGGGCCCGGCGGGCCGAGATCACGGCCGCGTCGGTGATGCGCCGGGCCCGGCTGCTGCTGCGGCTGCTGGCCTTGGCCGGTCAGACAGCGGTGCTGATCCTGGCGCTGTCCGGTCCTGCCTTCACGCAGCCTGCCGCCGCCGCCATCGGTGAGGTGCTGCTGGTCGCCGCCGCGTACGAGCTGATGGAGACACTGCCCCAGGTGCTCCGCGACCATGGCCTGGCAGCCGAGGCCGCCCGGCGGCTGACGGATCTGGCGGGCCGCGCGCGCTCCGAGGGGCCGGGGACCTCGTCCTCCGCGACGCCACCGCTCACAGGGCCGAAAGGGGCACTGGTGGCCCACCGAGTGCCCGTGGGCGTCGGCGACGACCGCACCCGGTGGTCCGCGGTGATCGAGCCGCGCGGTGTCATCGTGGTCACCGGGCCCAACGGGAGCGGGAAAAGCACCCTGTTGGAGACTCTGGCGGGACGCGTCGCCGCCACCGCCCCGGGGTCGGTGCTGCTCGACGGTGCGCCCATCGAGTCCCTGCCCGCCAGGACGGTCGCCGATACGCTCACCCTCGTCGAGGCGGAGGACTGGATCGCCGACGCGACCGTCGCCGAGAACCTCCGGCAGGCCGCGCCCGGCGCGGACGACGGCACTCTCCGGGCCGCGCTCGCGGCGGCGGCCCTGGAGCGGCTGCCCCTGCACACCCGGACGGGCCCGCTGGGCAGTGCGCTCTCACAGGGCCAGCGACGCCGCTTGGTGATCGCGAGAGCGGTACTGCGGGCGCCCATGGTCCTCCTGCTCGACGAACCGACGGCAGGCCTGGACGACCGTACGGCGGTAAGGATGCTGACGGGCGTCCGCCGCGCCCTGCCGGACAGCGCCCTGGTGATCGCCCTGCCGGACCGGTTCGACGACCGGATCCCCTTCCCCGCGTCCCACACCCTGCGGCTGAGCCCACAAGTCCGCGCGTCGGACACGACCGGCCACCGGTGAACCGCGGGTACGACGTGAGGAACGCGCTCACCGGGTAACGCGCCGGACGGAGACGGTTGTTCGGCACGGGTCCGCGACCGCGCGTACGACGGAGCCTCTGTGCGCCGGTACATCTGGATGTCCGACACCGTCTTCCGGGGCGGGCGGCCACCGAGATGACGTGTCTCCCGGCTGTCCGGCCGCGGCTCCCGCGCGTGCGTCGGGCCGCGACTCCCGCGCGTGCCTCGCGCGGAAATGGGTGTGGGCCCCTCGTCCGCGATCGGATGAGGGGCCCACGCCGCGTTCACGACTGCGGTTTGATCCAGGAGGCGTCTGCGGCCGAGAGACGACGGGTGATCACCGAGGTCGCCACGAGCAGCACCAGCGCCAGGCCCAGGGTCGGGGTGAGTCCGGCGTTCAGCAGCGCGGCGCCGGCGAGGGCGCCGAGGAACATGATCAGGACGGACAGGATCCGCCGGCCGGGCCGGGGCGCCGTCCCGCCGGCCGAGGCGGAGTCCGCGGCCAGTCCCGTCAGGGTGAGGGTCAGCACGGTCGTGGTCAGGTCGGGGACGCCGAGGCGCCGGGCGACCGCGTTCTGCGTTCCCATGGCGAGGCCGAGGACCACGATCAAGGTGTACTGGACCGCGGTGGTCACGCTGCCGTGGTTCACCGCGGACGTGACGACGGCCGCCGCCACGAGCACGGCCTGCAACGCCGTGGCCGTGGTCAGCAGCCGCCCGCGGTGTGCGGCGAACCGGGTACCGAGCCGTCCTCCCGCCAGCGCGCCGACGAGGAACGCCGCCATCGCGACGACGGAGGCGAGCGCGGACAGGCCCTTGGCCCCTGCCAGGGCGAACGCGAGGAAGACCACGTTGCCGGTCATATTCGCGACGAAGACATGCCCCAGCGCCAGATAGCTCACCGCGTCCACGAGACCGGTCACCGCTGTCAGCGTCAGCATGAGAGGCGGCAGCGGTCCGTGCCGGTCCCCCCTGGGCGGGACGAGTGTACGGGCCGCGTCAGTCAGCAGCTTGTGCATGGCGAGTCCTTCTGCGGGAAGCGGGCGAGCGGTGCAGTACCACCCGGGTGAGCAGCCCGCTGGCCGGGCCGATCACGATGACTGCGAGGGAGACCCACCGTGGCCAGGGGGTCAGCCCAAGGGCGTGATCGGCCGACCAGCGGCCGGGGCCGGTCAGGGCCAGCACCGCGGAGACGGCGACAAGGACCAGCGGGTACTCGTAGCCGTCGTTCTGCACCCAGAGCCCGTTTCGCCACTTGACGGTGCTCGCGACCGTCATCACCCCCATGGCGGCCATCGCCGCGGCGGGTGTGAGCAGTCCGGCCGCCAGGAACAGGCCGGCGCCGACCTGGCTGCCGCCCGCGGCGAGAGCGGTGATCCGGCCGCCGCGGAAGCCGTCGTGCCGGAACTCCTCGGTTCCGCCGGCCAAGCCGTTGCCTCCCAGCCGGTGACTGACCTTCTGCACTCCGTGTCCGGCGATGAGAAGGCCCGCTACCAGCCGGAGGACCAACAGTCCGGTGTCCATACGCGTTCCTGCCTGTTCCTGGCGTCCGTCGATGACCGTTCGGAGGGGTCAGCCGGCCGCGTGGGCGCCGATGAAGGTCTGCGCGTACACCAGGCCCAGGCCGTAGGCGCCGCCGTGCTCCTTCACCACCTGCGTCACGGGGCCGTACGTCTCGGTGCGGGCCCAGTCGCGCTGGAGCTCCAGCAGCACCTGCACCCAGGTCACCGGGATCGCGCCGGCCTGGACCGTCCGCTGGACGGCGTACTCGTGGGCCTGCGGGCTGACGCCGCCGGACGCGTCGGTGACCACGTAGACCTCGTAGCCCTGCGCGAGGGCGGAGAGCGCGGGCAGGACGACACAGACCTCGGTCCACAGACCGGCGATGACGAGCTTCTTACGCCCGGTCGCCTTGACGGCCTCGACGAAGGCGGCGTCCTCCCAGGCGTTCATCGTGGAGCGGTCGATGATCTCCTGGCCGGGGAAGACCTCGGCCAGCTGCGGCATGATCGGACCGGAGAAGGACTCGGCGGCCACGGTGCTCAGCACGACCGGCACGCCGAAGACCTTGGCGGCCTTCGCCAGGCCCACGGTCGAGTTGATGATCGCGGTGCGGTCGCCGCTGCCGGTACCGAAGAACATCTGCGGCTGGTGGTCCACGAACAGCACCGCGCAGTTGTCGGGGGTCAGCAGGTCCGGGCTGGGAGCCGCGGTGACCTCGGAGATGTTGACCATGAGAGAGCCTTTCCAGGTGTGTGGTGATCGCGGACGGGTGTCCGCTCCCGAGAGCGACCGTCCGGTGGACGGCGCGAATCGGGCCGGGGTCCCGGGAGGGGCGGTTCGTGACCGGCCCTCCCGGGAGATCAGAGGGAGAAGCAGGGGTCGAAGAACGTGCTCGCGGACTCGGGGGTGAGGCCGCGGCGGGCGCGCCACTGGCGGTGCTGCTCGGACTCGGCGACTGCCTGGCCGAGCAACTCAGCCTGGCGGGCGCCCGTCAGACCGGTTCGGGGTGCGGCCTGGTAGCCGCCGAAGTGCGCCACCGGGCTCCAGCCGGGACTCACGGGCGGCAGTTCCTCGTCCAGGCCCTCGTACTCGGCGGTGGCGTAAACGATCCGGCCGCCGACGACCGTGAGCAGGGACTCGATGTGCGCGATGTCCGGCTCGGGCACGGTGAAGTAGTCCTCGGACAGGACCGCGAGGTCGCCGAGGTAACCTGGGCGAAGGACCCCCTTGACACCCGCCTCGCCGGTCAGCGTGGCACCGGCCTCGGTGAACATCGTCAGCGCCGTCCGCCGGTCCACCCGGTTGTGCGGAGGACGGACGACGAGGTCGCCGACGGTGCGGCCGGTGATCAGCCAGTGCAGCGCGATCCACGGGTTGTAGGTGGAGATCCGGGTGGCGTCGGTCCCTGCGCCGACGGTCAGCCCGCGTTCCAGCATGGCCCGGACCGGAGGCGCGTCCGCGGCGGCACCGGGGCCGTAGCGGCGTACGAACGCCTCGCCCTGGAAGGACAGCCGGTTCTGCACGGACATGGCGCCGCCGAGCGCGGCGATACGGTCGAGGCTGTCCGCGGAGACGGTCTCCGCGTGGTCGAACAGCCACCGGTTCCCGGCCGGGAAGAGCCCTTCCGCGGCAAGCTTCTCGAATACCGCGAGGTCCCGGCGGATGGTCTCGTCATAGGTGGCGTGCAGTCTGAATCCCCAGCCGTTCTCCATGAGGAGACGGACGGCCTTCTCGAATTCCGCTTCGTAGTCGGCGAGTTCCGGTCGCGGCTCGGCGAAGTTCTCGAAATCCGCCGCCGCCCAGGTGAGATTCTCTCCGGCGCCGTTGAGGCGCAGCCACTCGTCCCCGTCCTCGGGGTCGGCCGTTTCGATCCAGCGGGTGAGATCGTCTATTTCCTGGCCGGCGGTCTGCGGGAACAGGTGGTAGGCGATGCGCAGTGACAGTTGACCGGCCTTGGCCAGTTCGACGACCGTGCTGTAGTTGTCGGGGAAGTTCTGGAACCCTCCGGCCGCGTCGATCGCCGAAGTGAGGCCGAACCTGTTCAGTTCCCGGAGGAAGTGACGGGTCGACGTCCTCTTGTCCTCACCCTCCAGCACCGGGGCTTTGGCCAGGGTCGAATAGAGGACCAGGGCGCTGGGAGCGGCCAGCAGCATGCCCGTGGGCTCGCCGTTCCGGCCCCGTACGATCTGGCCGCCCTTGGGGTCGGGAGTGTCCCGGGTGAATCCGGCGGCCTTGAGCGCCGCCCGGTTGAGCACCGCGGACTGGTACAGGTGCAGGACGAACACCGGAGTGTCCGGCGCCGCGGCGTTGAGCTCGGCCACGGTCGGCAGCCGCCGTTCGGCGAACTGCTCGGCCGACCATCCGCCCACCACCCGCACCCACTGGCCCTTGGGGGTGCGCGCCGCCTGCTCACGCAGCATCGCCAGGCCCTGGCGCAGCGTGGGGACACCGTCCCAGCGCAGCTCCAGAACGTAGTTGAGTCCGCCCCGGATGACATGCAGATGGGCGTCGTTGAGGCCGGGGACCATCCGGCGGCCGAGGGCGTCGACCACCTTCGTGGCCGGGCCGACCTGAGGGGCCACGTCGTTGTCGTCACCGACAACCGTGATGACACCGTCGCGGATGGCGATCGCCTCGGCCTGCGGGCGGCCCGGGTCTCCTGTGTGGATCTTCGCGTTGCGGACCACGAGGTCCGCGGCATTGTCGGTGGCGCGGGGAACCAGCCCACCGACCGGCATCGGGGACACCTTCGACAACCTCCTGCGGGATGGACGGAGTCGATTCCGTTCGGATCGACTTCCATGCGCGTCGATGGGGGCGGGCGGAAGAGAAGCGGGGACGCGCGTCATCGCGCCCGAGCTGAACTGATCCGGATTTCCGGGCGGGCTTTCCGTGCGACGCACAGGACCGGGCCCGGCGACCCTCGACTGCTGCGATGCAAAGCTATGCGGAGCCGAGGCCGCTGTGTGTCCCGCCAGTGCACCGGCCGCGTTCCGACAGTGCACTGCCTTCCTCCGTGTGCGCTGTGGGGTCGGTGCCGGTGCGCCGGCGGACAAGACATCTGCCCGGCCGGCCCTTCGGAATACGGGAGTTGGTCCGGCCGGGCCCAACCGTCTTGCCCCAGGGCGGGAATCCCGCCGCGGGCCTTGTCACCGGCGCGGCACCGTGACCACGACGACCAGGACCGCCAGTGTCACGCCGGCGAGAAGCGCGGGTACCGGGGACCACGCGGCCGACAGCACGACGGCGGCGGCGATGGGGAACGGAATCCGCTCGGCCACGCTCCTCTGGTGTGGCCGCAGGTGCACCGCCCAGACGGTGATCAGGAAAACGGCCGCCGGAACGGTGACCGCCGCTCCGGCGGCGGTCGGGGAGGTCCCGGTGTGCCGCGTGATGTGATCGGCGTACGCGGCCAGGCCGGCGCCCTCGGCGGTCGCCGAGGCGAAGATCAGGTAGTGCCCGTAGGCCCAGGGGAATCTTCTGCGGTGGGCCTGGTGCGTCGCGGCGAGCAGCGTGTGTGCGGGCCGGGCGAAGTACAGCCACCACATGGCGTAGGCCATGAGCAGGCCGCCGCCCGCCAGCGCGTACAGCGCACCGGTGCCGTGGTGCCGGTCGAAGGCGCCGCGCACGGCGACGGTGGCCGCCGCGACGGACTCGCCGAGGACGATGAGGGTGAACAGTTCGTAGCGCTCGGCGATGTGGTGCGGATGCCAGGGCGTCATTCCGGCGGACTGCGCCCACACGGGAACGGACACCTCGGCCACGATCATGACCACGATGCCGGGCAGCCGCACCGGCGCCGGGACGAGGAGCAGCCCCACCCAGCCGAGTTGGCACACCGTCACACCGGCTGCGAAGCGCAGCGCGGTCCTCCGCCGGGCGGAGTCGGACAGTGCGGCGCGCAGCCACAGCGCGGCCAACGCCGAACGCAGTACGACGTATCCGAGTGTGATGACACGCAGATCCCCGTCCTCGAACGCGCGGTGCACACCGGCGGCGAGGACGAGCGAGCCGGTGATCTGGGCCAGGACCGCCAGCCGGTACGGGACGTCGTCCGGATCGTAGGCGGAGGCGAACCAGGTGAAGTTCATCCAGGCCCACCAGATGGTGAAGAAGACCAGCGCGAAGCGCAGTCCGCCGGTGGCATGGTCCCCGTGCGTCAGCGCCTCGTGCAGGCTCCCGGACGCCTGCGCCACCGCGATGACGAAGCACAGGTCGAAGAAGAGCTCCAGCGAGGTGGCGGACCTGTGCGGCTCGGCGGGATTACGGCCCGCCATGGCGCGCCACCGCGGGACGGCGGGGTCGGCCCGGGTGGTCGGGGCGCGGTTCAGCGGAGGGCTCCCAGAGCCGCCTCGACCGTCCGGTGGAAGGTCGGATAGGTGTAGATCATGTGCCGGAGCCGGTCGACGGGCACCTCGGCGTGGACGGCCACGTTCAGTCCGTAGAGCACCTCGCCTCCCGCCGGTCCGGCGGAGGTCGCGCCGATCAGCACCCCTCGGTCGGCGTCCTCGACGAGCTTGACGAACCCCTCGCCGCCCGGCCCGTGGATCCAGCCGCGCGTGGAGGAGGCCAGGGACACCACACTCGTACGCACCCGCAGTCCGCGCTCACGGGCCTGACGCTCCGTCATCCCCACTGCCCCGATCTCCGGGTCGGTGAAGGTGACGCGGGGCAGCGCCCGGTAGTCGGCGTCGGGTCCGGGCTGCCCGAGGATGTCCCGGACTGCGATCTCGCCCTGGTACATCGACACATGGGTGAAGGCGCCCCGGCCGGTGATGTCGCCGACCGCCCACAGTCCTTCCCCGGCCCGCATCTGCCCGTCCGTGGGCACGGCTCCCGCCGTCGGATCGAGCCCCACCGTGCCGACCGCCAGCGGGGTCAGGTCGGCGTGGCGTCCGGTGGCGACCAGCAGCCGCTCGGCGCGTATCGGCTCCCCGTCTCCCTCCAGGTCGACGGTGAACTCGCCGCCGTCGTGTCCGACCTGCCGCGCCCGTACACCCGTGAGGACGCTGACACCGTCCGCGCGCAGCGCCCGTGCGGCCAGCTCCCCCGCTTCCGGTTCCTCCTGCGACAGCAGCCGGTCCTGCCCCTCGATCACGGTGACCGCGCACTTGAAGCGGGCGAAGACCTGGGCGAGTTCGACGCCGATGGCGCCGCCGCCGAGGACGACCATCGACACCGGCAGTTCCTTGGCCGCCATGGCGTCCCGGTTGGTCCAGTACGGCGTTCCCTCCAGGCCCGGCACCGGGGGGATCCGGGGCCGGGTACCGGTGGCCAGCACAACACCGCGGCGGGCCTCGAACGTACGGTGCCCGACCGTCACCCGGCGCGGTCCGGCGAGGCGGCCTCTCCCCCGGACGAGCCGGGCGCCCTTGGCCACGAGCCGGTCGGCTGCCACCTGGTCGTTCCAGTCGTCGGTCGCCTCGTGGCGGATACGTCCGGCGACTCTGGTCCAGTCCGGAGTCACGACCGCCTCACCGGCGAGGGCATGGATCCGGCCCGCCTCCGCGAGCAGGTTCCCGGCCCGGATCATGATCTTGCTGGGCACACATCCCCAGTACGGGCACTCGCCTCCGACGAGTTCCGCCTCGACCCCCACCACGTCCAGTCCCGCCTCGGCCAGCGTGCCGGCGGCGTACTCGCCGCCCGGCCCCAGCCCGACGACCACCACATCCGCCTGCTCGTTCGTGCTCATGGGTCTCCTCGTTCCACCCGCTCTCCGGGTATGGACTCTCCCGACCGAGGCTAGGGCGGCCGGACGGCGGCCCGAGTCCGTCGGCGCACGGAGGCTTGCCCGAGAGCGAACGCCGGGCATGAGCACCCGGCACGGTGCGCTGGCGGGCACAAGCGCATGCGCTGCCGGACAACCCGCTCCGCGCTCCCGCGCCTAGCGTCGCCCGGGTACGCACAGCACGGCACTGCGAGAGGCGGACCATGACCACCCATTCCAAGCCGGTGAACGGCAGCCAGCCCTGGCTGCACCAGAAGGGCGAGGTGATCCAGGAATTCGGGACCGTCAAGCAATTCCCGGTCGGTCTGACCTATGAGGCCCGGATGTACTCCTGCCAGCGCCTGAACAAGGTCCTGGCGGACTCGCAGATCCTCTACGGCCTCTACAAGAAGCACCATTGGCTGATGCGCGGCGCGACCTTCTACCAACTGCACCTGGTCCTGGACAAGCACGCGGGAGAGCAGCTCGACATCATCGACACCATCGCCGAGCGCGTCCAGTCCCTGGGCGGCGTCGCGGTGGGAGACCCACGGCATGTCGCGGAGATCACCTCGATCCCGCGCCCCCCGGACGGTGTCGAGGAGGTGCCCGCCATGCTGTCCCGGTTGCTGGAAGCCCACGAGGCCATCCTCATCGACGCCCACGACGCCTCCGCCCGGACAGCCGAGTGGGGTGACGACGGCACCATCGACCTGCTGGTGTCACAGGTGATCAGGACCGGCGAACGGCAGGCGTGGTTCCTGGCCGAGCATCTGGTCGACACACCACTGGTACGCGCCTGACGAATGGCCTCGCCGCGCCGCCCGGACGTCCGCGAGCGGGTGCCGGGCGTACGCGAGCGGGTGTCCGAGGGGGGCATGAGCCGGCAGCGCACGACGACGCCCCGCGTTCCGCATACGATGCGGCGAAGATCGAGGACCGTCGCCTTCGTACCGGACGGAGCGCTACTGGACCGGGAGCGGATGATGGATCTGCGGCAGATGGAGGTCGTCGTCTCGGTTGCGGACGCGGGCGGTTTCACGGCGGCGGCGAGACGGCTGCATGTGGTCCAGTCCGCCGTGTCGGGCACGGTCCGGGCCCTCGAACGGGAGTTGGGCACCCCGCTGTTCGACCGCACCACGCACCGCGTCGCGCTGACCCCGGCCGGAGAGGCGTTCGTACCCGCCGCACGCACGGTGCTCCGGGCCGCCGAACTGGCGCGGGAGGCCGTCGACGCCGTACGGGGACAGCTGCGCGGGCGGGTGACGGTCGGCACCATGCAAGGGGTGTGGGCGGGGCTCCACCACGCTCTCGCCGCGCTACGGGCGGAGCATCCGGGCGTGGTCGTCCATCTGCGGCAGGCGGCGGTCGCCGACATCCGGCAGGCATTGCGCGAGGGCACGGTGGACCTGGCCGTGGTGGCGCTCGACCGTCAGCAGCAGCGGGGGCTGGTGACCAGGCTGCTGTCCCGTGAGGACATGGTGCTGTTGACGTCGTCCCGGCGGGTGCTCGCCGGGACGACGCCGAACGGCGAGGTACGACTCGGCGACGTCGCCCAGCTGCCCCTGGTCGACTTCACACCCGGCTGGGCCATCCGCTACGCGGTCGACCGGGCCTTCCGTGCCGCGGGCATCGACCACGGCACGACGTTCGAGGTCAACGACATCGTCGCGGCGGCCGAACTGGTCCGCAACGACCTGGGGGTCTGCATCATGCCCAGGTCGATCGCGGACCGCTTCCCCGATCTGGCCCAGTACCGCTTCGACCGGCACGCGCCGAACTGGAAGATCATGGTGGTACGGCCTCCCGGTGACGCACCCCCGGCGGTCGCCGCGCTGCTGCGGCACATCATCTGACGGCGACCGGGACACCTGTCGGCCGTCCACGCCGTCACAACACCGAACGTTTTCCTCATCACCGTCACTCGGGATCCGTCACCCGGGATCCGTCACCCGGGTACGGCCGCCGCCTTCCGTGCGCTGTTGGTACAGCGGTCGTACACACACGGGCGACTGCCACCCGCACAGCGGCTTTAGCGTGAAAGCGACGGCGCCGGAGCACTTCGCGTGTGATCCGGGTCGTCCCGCCGGCAGGACCGGCGTAACGGCGAATAGCCACGGCATGGAGCGCGCTGCCTCTCAGCGCCCTCCCCGGGAAACACCGTTCCGTCGTCGCACCGTCCTGGTGTGTCACGTCCTGGCCGTGCCTCATCCCGTACCCGCGCCGATGACACATCGGTGCTCGGTGACCTCGATCAAACGGCCCGTCACAGGGCCGCCGAAAGGACCTCCATCATGCGATTCCGAGGAATACGACCGAGAAAGTCCCGCGCGCTGGCCGCCGCGTGCGCCCTGGCCATCGCCGGGGTGGGAGTGTCGGCCACCCAGGTGGTCGCGCAGGCCACCACCGTGAAGGACCACGGTCCCAAGCCGACGATCGTGCTCGTACACGGTGCGTGGGCGGACGCGTCGAGCTGGAACCCGGTGATCAGCCGCCTCCAGCAAGACGGCTACACCGTCGCCGCCCCGCCCAACCCGCTGCGCGGTGTCGACCACGACGCGCAGACCCTGAAGAACTACCTGGCCACCATCAAGGGTCCGGTCGTCCTGGTGGGCCACTCCTACGGCGGCATGGTCATCACCAACGCCGCCGCGGGCAACCCCAATGTCAAGGCGCTGGTCTACGACAACGCCTACATCCCCGCCCAGGGCGAGACCGTGTTCGAGATCAACGCCGCCAAGCCCGGTTCGTGTGTCACCGCCGACCCGTCGGCGTTCCTGAACCTGGTGCCCTACCCGGGCTCTCCCCAGGGTGACTTCGACGCCTACCTCAAGGTCGAGGCCAATGGCGTCTACCAGGGATTCGCGGACTGCTTCGCGAACGGTGTCCCCCGCGACCAGGCCCGGCTCCTGGCGGCCGGCCAGCGCCCCTTCGCGGTCAGCGCCGGATCCGAGCCCTCCGGTACGCCCGCGTGGAAGACCATCCCGTCCTGGGCGGTGGTCGGTACCGCCGACCACGTCATCCCGCCGGCCGAGCAGCTGGCCATGGCCACCCGCGCGAAGGCTCACATCACCAAGGTCAACGCCGGTCACCTGTCCCTGATCACCCGGCCCGGCGCGGTGACCGACGTCATCCGCGACGCCGCCCGAGCGGCCGTCCGCTCCTGACCCAGTCGCGTATCGCCGACGGGGCGGCGCCGATACGTGTACGCGAGGAGCCGGACTCCGACGAGACGGGGCCCGGCTCCTCACGGATTCCGCCGCGCCGTTCCGGCTGACCGGCCTGCCCCGGCGAGCAGGCCGCGGCGGCAGCCCTCACATGCCCGGCAGCATCCGCCGGACAAGCATCCACCGGACAAAAGCCACTAGCGGCGGGGTCTTGAGGGTTCCTCGTCGATGCCGAGGTCGGCCTCGACGTCGTAGCCTACGGGCTGGTGCCCCGCCATGGGATGAGCGATATCGGCACCGAGGTCGAAGGCGGCGGTCTCGGCGGCCTCGGCGAGCACCTCCTCCTCGCGACGCCGAGCAGCCTGCTCATGGTGCTCGGTCAAGCGCTCGACAATGCCATGGATGCCGTGATGGTGGTGGGGCCGCTCGGATTCACTCATGCCGCAATCATCGAGCGACGACAGAATATTTCACAACGAATCATGCGTGAACGACCGGTGACGAGGCACCAGAGCCTGCGCAAGCGGCGCCGAGCGTCAGCAGACCAGCCGATATCCGAGGCTGCGTCTGCGTCTGCGTCTGCGTCTGCGTCTGCGTCTGCGTCTGCATGGATCTACGCGGGCAGCGCGCCGTTCTGTGCCGCCTTGCGGTGCCGCGCGGACAGGCGGGAGCCGGACTCGCGGCGGGCGGCGCGGCGCAGGAGGGGCACCGCGAGGAGGAACCCGAGGACCGTCCAGGCGGTCAGGACCAGGGCGACCATGGGCAGTTCCCAGGAACCGGCCGCCTCGGCGGTCCGTGCCGTGTCGGGGAGCAGCGCCGAACGCAGGCCCTGTGCCATCCACTTGAGCGGGAAGACCGCGGCCACCTGCTGGACCGGCACGGGCAGCGAGGTGATCGGGAACACCGTTCCTGAGGTGAACAGGAGCCCCATCGTCGGCAGCATGATCAACGCCAGCGCCTCGCGGGGGTTGGGCAGTACCGCTCCTACGGCCGCGCCCAGCGGTACGACGGCGAGCAGCCCGAGCGTGGTGACCCACAGCAGTGTCAGCCAGTCGCCCGGCCCGTGCGGCAGTGGCCCGTCCACCAGCAGCGCCGCGGCCGCCAGAAGCAGGGCCAGGGTGGAGACCGCCACGACGACCACCAGCATGCACTTGGCGACGAGGTAGGCCGGTATCCCGCCGGGCGTGGCGCGCAGCCGCAGCAGGGCGCCCTCCTCCCGCTCGGCCACGAGCATCTGCGGGAGGCTGATCAGCCCGATCTGGAACAGCAGGTAGGCGGCGAAGCCCGCCAGCATCAGATGGGCCATCGGGGTCCGGGTGCCGGGCACGTCGTCGCTGACGTAGGCGGCGACGAGCAGCGCGACGACCACGTTGGTCACGTGGCCGGACATCTCCTTGCCGTTGCGCAGGAGGTGCCGCAGCTCGATGCCGCCACGCTGGAGCCCGGCACGCCAACTGTTCGTCATGGGCGTCTTCTTGGGTGTCTTCACTGGTGTCTTCACTGGTGTCTTCCTCATGCGGCCCGTGCCTCCTCGTCCGCGTCGCCGTCCGTGCCGTCGTCCGTGCCCTCGGCCTCCCGGTGCACCATGTGCAGGTAGGTGTCCTCCAGCGTCGGGCGGCGGACCTCCAGGCCGGCGATCGGACCGTCCGCGTGCTGGTGGAGTTCCCAGACGAGCCGCGAGGGGTCCCCGGTGCGTTCGCGACGGGACGTCCCGTCGCCGGCCGTCCAGCGGACCTCGGCACGGGCGGCGGCCCGCCGGGCCAGTTCCACGGGCGTGCCGCAGGCCCGGATCCGGCCGCCGACCAGCATGGCGATCCGGTCGGCGAGCCGCTCGGCCTCCACCAGGTCGTGGGTGGTGAGCAGGACGGTGACGCCCTCGTCGCGGGCCAGCCGTTCGACCAGGGCGTGGAACTCGTGCCGCGCCTCCGGGTCGAAGCCGGTGGTCGGCTCGTCCAGGAAGAGCAGTTCGGGGCGGCCTACGATGCCGAGCGCGACGTCCAGCCGCCGGCGCTGGCCGCCGGACAGCCGGCCCACCTGCCGGCCGGCCTGGTCGGTGAGGCCGACCAGGGCCAGCAGTTCGGCCGGGTCGCGCGGGTCGGGGTAGTACATGGCGAAGTGCGTGAGCAGCTCGGCGACCCGCCAGCGGCGGTGGTCGCGCCAGGACTGCAGGACCAGTCCGATCCGGCCGCGCCACGCGTCGTCGCCCCGCTCCGGGTCCGTACCGAGAACGCTCACCTCACCGGCGGTACGCCGGCGGAAGCCCTCCAGGATTTCGACGGTGGTGGTCTTCCCGGCACCGTTGGGTCCGAGCAACGCGAAGACCTCGCCGCGGTGGATGTCCAGGTCGACGCCGTGCAGGACGTCGATGTCGCCGTACGTCATCGTCACGTCGCGCGCGTGGACGACGGGCTGGGCGTGTGTGTGCTTCGGCGTCATCGTCCTGCCCCCGAGTGATGTCGCTGTCGTGGTGGTGTTTCGGGCGGTGTTTCCGCCTCCGCCAGGGGACCGGCGCCCTCGACGATCGCCCGGAGCGCCGCGACGTGCCCCTCGAAGGCGGTGCGGCCGTGGTCCGTCAGCCGTACCCTGGTGCGCCGCTTGCGGCCGCCGCCGTCCTTGTGGAGCTCCAGATATCCGGCCTCCTCCAGGGTGTGCAGCTGTTTGGAGAGCGCGGAGTCGCTGAGCGAGAGGCTGTCGCGGACGAACGCGAAGTCCGCCCATTCGGTGGCGGCGAGCAGCGCGACCACCGACAGCCGGGTGGCGGGGTGGATCAGCTCGTCGAAGCCGGCGGGAATGCTCATCGGTCCGCCCCCGCGCCCGCGTTGGCGGCCTGTGTGCCGCGGTCCCGTGCCGACCCGGCCGCCCAGCGGCCCGTCGGCCCGACGAACAGCACGAACACCGTCGCCGAGACCGTGGCCTGGATCAGACTGCCGGGCATTGGCTCCAGCGAATCGACCAGACGGCCGGACAGCAGGGTCGTCCCGCCGGTCACCACCGCCCCCGCGACGAAGGTGCCGAACATCCGCGGGGTGCACCGGGTGCGGTGCAGGCGCACCCGGCTCCGGCGGTTGTGGAGCACGGCCACCATGCTCAGCAGCGCGGCGTACAAGGCCATGACCAGCCCCACGCCCCACCCGGGCAGGTCCAGACCCAGACCGGCCAGGAAGAGCCACATGAGCGCGGCCGTGGCCCAGGTGGTGCCCCAGCCGCCCGCGGCGAACCGCTCGACCTCGTCGTACACCCGCTCCTGCGGCACTCGGATGCGCTGCAGATCTCTCCATGCCTGTTCGGCATCCACCGGCGTGCTCACGTCTCTTGCCCTCCCGTCCCCGCTTTTACTTTCCTACAAGGAAAGCTACCTTTGACTTTCCTCATAGGCAAGTTGGCGGTCCCGCCGGTACCGGCACCGGCGCGACCGGGAAGAGGACGCCGGGCATGTCCGCACAACGGCCAGGCAAGCTGGGGCGCCTCGGCCCCAGGCACCCGGCGCGCCCGGCACCCGGCACCCGGCGCGCCCGGCACCCGGCCTCACCATCGGACACGACCGCGCCGTCCTGCGCCGCCGATGCGACCGCACACTCCACTGGAACACACTCAACACTTGACCGCCCCAAACGCTTGACCGCCCCTCGCCTGACGGGCGCCGACCACGGACCGGCAGTCCCCTGGACCAGGTCGCCCGGCCTTGTCCTCGACCACTCGCCCCCGCTTCGGTGCCGCGCACCCGGACAGGCCGGCTCACTCCCGTCGGCAGGTCTCGACGCATCGGGAGAGGACCGTCGATCCTCGGCGTGGGTCGAGTGTGGCCAGCCAAGCGGCAGGTGCGGTGCTCGCGTCGCAGATATGGAAAGCATGTCGCAGGAACAGCTCACCGCTACCGGTCGTCGCGGTGAATACGGACCGAGGTCCGGCTTCGGAGAGAACCGCCCGCAGCAGGGCCGAGCCGACGCCGCGCCTTTGACTACCGGGGGCAACACAAAAGTTGTAGACGACCGCAGCGGTTCGACCGACGTCCGACCACGCGACCCCCGAAGGATTCCGATACATGGGCGATCGCGCCGGGTAGTAGCGCAGCGCCACACAGCCCTCAATGGTTCCCGTCGCCGTCGCGGCGACGAGGAAGTGCTCGGCATGGCGAGCGTAGTGACCTTCCGGGCGTTCTCGCAGCGCGCCACTGTGGACGAACGTCGCTGACAACCGGTGCAGGGTCCGGGCGTCCGCCGGTGTGGCGGTCCGCACCACGGGCCGGCCGAGGCGGTGATCAAATTCGGGCACAGCCGGGGTCAATGGCTTCTCGCTCTCGCGGTCAGCCGACAGTCGCGTCACGAGTGTTCGAAGCGGCACCGGTGCGAGTTGTCCCGGAGCCGGGAAAGGAGCTGCGCGACCCGGACGCCGATATCGTCCGCGTTCCGGGCCGGCGAAGAGAACGTGAGCCGCACGTCCTGGTGCTGCCGGGCGTACTCGCAGCGCAGGACGAGCCCGTAGCGGTCCAGCGCGAGTGGACGGAGGTGGACAACGCCCTGCAGGACATTCCGGTCGACGAGTCTGCTCAGCCGGGCAACCACATCGCCGTGGTCCCGGTCGAGATGAGTGAGCAGCGCCGCTTCTTCGATGGCCAACGGGTCGGGACGCGCGATGGTCAGTTCGTCGAGACCGACGCTCGCGGTTCTGCCGTCCCGTTCGATGGCGGCACGGGCCATGTCCAGGCGGAGGACAAGCACCTTGGGCGCGTCCTGGATCTCGGCCGGGGTGAGACGGCCCGCGAGGGTGACGCGAGACCGGACCCGGTCGCGGACCGGGACAGGGGCGAGGTCGGTGAACTCGATCAGACTCGTGAGGGCACCACGCGGGGCGAGCACGGCCTCGTCGGCGAGCAGGCTCTCCGAGGGAACGCGCAGCCGCAGCGTTCCGCCACTGTCAACGGTGTGCATGGATATCAAGTCGTAGCCGTTGCCGTCGGTCGTGAGACTCAAGGAGTCGGAACGCGTCATAACCGAACGGATCCGCTCGGCGTCGGTGGGTCCGGCCGCCCGGACGTCTGCAAGAGCCATCAACACTCCTTAGGTTAGCCTAGCCTAAGTTAGCATCGCTCGGCAGATATATCCCTACTGACACAGAGAAGTTGCCCGCGCGGTCGGACAGACACCGATGGCCTGACGATCTATGCGGCCGCGCGGAGAGATGGCGTCGGACCGCTCCTCAACGCGCTGGCACTCAGCCCGGACGGGGACACACCGGCCACCGGTGGTTCCGACGGGACGGTCCGGCTGTGGGACGCGGCCACCGGCGCCGCGGGCGCCGCCTTCGGCGACAATATCGGGGCGGTCCACTCCGTGGTGTTCACCCCGGACGGCCATTCCGTCGCTGCCGGGAGCTACGACGGCACGGTACGGGTGTGGGACGTGACCACGGGCCGGATACGGGCCACTCTCACCGCTCACACCGGCGCGGTGACCGTCATGGCGTTCGCCCGCGACGGCCGGACACCGGTGACCGGCAGCGAGGACGGGACGGTCCGGCTGTGGAAGGTGTTCTTCCCCGGCCCCGAGGAGACGGCCACGGCCATATGCGAGGCCGTCGCCCGCGACCTCACCCGGCAGGAACGCGCAACCTACCTGCCCGGCTGGGCGACCGGACCAGCGTGCACGTCGTGAAGGCGCTTCCTCCGGCGCCGACGCCGGGAAGCGGGGTCAGCGACGATGGCGGCTGGGCCCATCAGGTGATTCATATCCGGTCACGGGGAGGTCCAACCACGGTGCGGGTATTCGTCAGATGGTGTCTCGGGGCATCTCGCGGAGGAGGCAGTGGTGTCATCGAACCGCGAGGTATTCCGCGCCGGCGGTGGGTCCCGCGCGGAATTGTCCGAGACGCATACCGCGGTCGTGGTGTTCATCGACGAGCACGCCTACAAGGTCAAGAAGGCCGTCGACCTCGGCTTCCTCGACTTCAGTACGCCGGCCGCCCGTCTCGCGGCGTGCGAGCGGGAGGTCCGGCTCAACCGCCGTTTCGCGCCCGACGTGTACGAGGGTGTCGCCGAGGTCCACCTGCCGTGGGGCGGCCGGCCGGAACCGGTCGTGGTGATGAGCCGTATGCCTCCCGGCAGCCGGCTGGCACACCGTGTGGGCATCGGAGCTCCGGTGGACGACGATCTGCGCGGGATCGCCCGCCTGCTCGCGACTTGCCACGCCGACTCGCCACGCAGCCCCGTGATCTCCCACGAGGGCACCCGTGACGCGTTGCGCGCCCGTTGGGAGGCGAGCTTCGAGCAGGTCCACGGACTCAGCGGCCAGCCTCCTCCGAGCGGCATGGCGGAGATCGAACGCCTGGTCCGGCGCTATCTCGACGGCAGGCGGAACATCTTCGACGCCCGTATCGGGGAAGGCCGTGTGGTGGACGGGCACGGCGATCTGCGGGCCGAGGACATCTTCTGCCTCGACGACGGCCCCCGTGTTCTGGACTGCCTGGAATTCGACGACACCCTGCGTTACGTCGACGGCCTCGACGACGCCGCGTTCCTCACCATGGATCTGGAACACCTGGGGGCGCCCGACGCCGCCGCGTACTTCCTCGCGCGCTACAGCGAGTTCTCCGGCGATCCCGCTCCGCCGTCCCTGCGTCACCACTACGTCGCCTACCGCGCTTTCGTCCGGGCGAAGGTCTCGCTCTTCCAGGCCGCGCAAGGGAGTGCCGTGGCCCGGTCGGACGCGGAACGGCTCGCGCGTCTCACCCTGCGGCACCTGCGGACCTCGGCGGTACGGCTCGTCCTGGTCGGTGGTCTCCCCGCGAGCGGGAAGTCCACCCTGGCCGGCGCGCTCGCCGACCGGCTGGGTCTCACCCTGCTGAGCAGCGACCGGCTCCGGAAAGAACTGGCCGGTATCCCGCCGGAACAACCCGCACCCGCCGAGTACGGGAAAGGCGCGTACACCCCCGAGTGGACACGGCGTACGTACGAAGAGCTGATCGACCGGGCCTCGGCCCTGCTGTCCCTGGGAGAGTCCGTGGTGCTCGACGCCACATGGACGGACCGTACATGGCGGAACATGGCCGCCGAGATGGCCCGGGACCGCAGCGCGGATCTGGTGCCACTGCGCTGTGAGGTACCGCCGGGTCTGACGGCCCGCCGGCTCGCCGACCGCCCTCCAGGACCTTCCGACGCCGGTCCCGGCGTGGCCGAAGCGATGGCCGCGGCGGCGGATCCGTGGACCGAGGCGGTCAGGGTCGATACGAGCGGAAGGCTGGAGTCCGCGGTGGAGCGGGCGGTGGAGGTGGTACGCCCGGACGGCGCGGAGCGGACGAGGATCTTCCGGCGTCCCTACATGGAACCCGGCTGACCGCCCCTGGCGGGGCCTATCCGACGGCCCGTCATCCGGGCGGGGAAGATCGCGAGCCACAGCCGACGGCTGTCGCCCGCCCAGGGAGTGGTGTAGGCCTGCTGGTCCAGTCCGCGCGCCGCGGCGTCTCCCGTCACGGCACGCGCGGTACCGACGACATTGACACTCCAGCCCTGGCACACCGCGTCGTCGACATGGTCGACCTCGAAGACGACCTCGTGTTCGGCGGCAGCCGCCGCGGCGGTGCCCGGGGCCGTCCTGTACGCCACCGAGCCGTCTCCCGCCACGACATAGTTGACGGGAACGACAGCGGGACCGTTGTGCGTGTTCACGGCCACCCGGCCGACACCGTGCGTCGAGAGGAGGGCACGACACTCTGCGGTGCTCAACATCGCGAACTCGGGCTCCGACGCGGGCTGGGGCTCCGACGCGGGCTGGGATTCGGACCTGGACGGATCCTTCCGGGTTCGATTCTTCATGGCCGACACCGTTCCTCGGTCTTCTCCGGCTTCTCCGGCTTCTCCGGCTTCTCCGGCTTCTCCGGCTTCTCCGTCCGCCGCGCGGTCGGTGGCCGGGACCACCGCGACCGGGCAGGCGGCGTGGTGCAGCATCGCGTGATTGACACGGCCGAGCTGGAGACCGACGGCGGCGTGCCGCCGCTTCGCGCCGACGACCAGCAGGTCGGCACTTGTCGCCTCCTCAAGGAGTGTCTGGTGTGCCGTGCCCTGGACGAGCTTGCGCTGTACGACGACGTCGGAGTACTCGTCGTCCACAGCCCCCAGGACCTGGTCCAGGTACTCGTCGGCCTCCTGCCGGTACGCCTCCGCCTGGTCTCCGCCGATCATCTGGCACGGCGTGATCTCGTAGGCCGGACAGCGCCAGGCACGTACCGCGAGGAGTTCACAGCCCCTCAGCCGCGCCTCGCGAAGGGCGAAGCGCGCGGCTGCGGTGCTTCCGGTGGAATTCCCGACGCCGAGGACCACACGGCGGCAGGCGGACCCCCGGTTGGTCTCCTGGCCGCGGACCACGACCACGGGACAGCGGGCCCTGGCCGCGACGGCCAGACTCACGGATCCGAGAAGCATGGTCTTCACCGGGCCGCGTCCGCGGGATCCCAGTATCAGAACGGAGGCGTCCGGTACTGCTCGCAGCAGCGCCGTCACCGGGTCCTCCGCCTGGATGTCGGTGGACACCTTCACATCGGGGGCGAGCCGGTGCACACGCTCCTCGGCCGTGGCGACGACGTTCTCCGCGAATATCCGCTCGGAGGGGCGATCGGTGTCAAGTCCCGTGAGGGGTGCTTCGTAGTGTTCCCACAACGAGGCATGGACCAGTCGCAGCGGCAGGCCGGAACGCGCCGCCTCGGCTGCCGCCCAGTCGACCGCCTCAAGGCTGGCTTCGGATCCGTCCACTCCCACGACCATGGGAAGTTCCATGGCTGCCACCGCCTCTCCTCGTTGTTCTCGTTGGTCGCGTCGTTCGCGTCATTCGCGTCGTTCTTCGGAGCGCCAGTCAGTCGCCGGTCAGTCGCCGATCGTCAGTACGTCCCGTACCGGGCGGCGTGGGGTCCGGGGGCCGCGAGGGCCGTAGCCCAGGCGCAGGACCATCTGTACATGTCCGGAGCCCGACACCGGATCGCGGAGCAGCCAGCGCAGTTCCGGCCGTTCAAGTGCCTGAGTGGCGGGTGTACCGGACAGTCCGCGCAGTGTGGCGAGGAGGAGTACGCGTTCCATCGCCTGTCCCGCGCGCAGCCAGTCGCCGGGCCCGTTCCCCGGAGTGCTCAGCAAGGACAGCTGGGGCCGGTCCTCGAAGTCCACCATCGGTCTGCCGGGCACCACGCCGCTGCCCGCGAAGTCGCGCACCGGAGCCCTGCCGCCCCTCTCGCGCGGTCCGAAGGCGTAGTCGGGGACTCCGTCGGCGTGTGAATCGGACGCGGCGTTCCAGGTCCAACGGTGCAGCTCGGCCTCCCTTCCGGGGGACATTCGGCTGTATCCCTCGGCGTCTCGGATCAGATCCACGACGAACTGGAGGTGCGGGCCGGTGAGGAAGACGAGTTCGGCGCCTTCCTGCCCGGCGGCTCCGGCAAGCGCGCGCCGGACCTCCTCCGGCAACTCCTGGTCCGAGAAGGGCTGACGGCTGGTGTGCCTCTCCAGGATCGCCGGGTACAACGCGCGAAGTCCGTCGTCCGGTGCCTCGGTCGCGGTCACGGTCACGGTCGCCGCGGATTCGAGTCGTACGGTCGCCAGCAGTACGGGATCACGGGGGTCGGGCAGCACAGTCGTCACCGGGCGGAGCTCCTGGTGGACGGCCGCGACCCGGAGGTTCAGCAGTGCGGCACCGCAGCCCATGTGCAGACCGGCCAGGGTGGGATCGGAGTCCGGCAAGGCACGGTCGAGGTCCGCGGAGAGGGCGAGGGTCCGGCTCTCCGGGGTGTAGTGGAAACGCCAGGGCTGAGCGTTGTGCATGGAAGGCGCGGCCGCGGCCTCGGCGACCAGGCCGCTCACCGTCGTTTCGTCAAGCGTGGGTGACCACACGACTGCTCCCGATTGGGTGACTGCTCCCCCGCTGGGGTGATACCCGTTTCTCTCCGACCTCCCGTTTCTCTCCGACCTCCCGCCAGCCTGCCGCCGCGGTCGAGTCGGCGGCAGGGGCCGTACGGCCCTGTCCCGGGGCCCGTCGGCCTGAAGGCAGGGCCCATCGGCCCTGGGTGGGGGCCGGTCCCCCCGTTCCCGCCATGAGGGGCCGAGTGGCTCATGGCGTCCGGCGGTGGGGCCGGAGACGGTGGAGGAGAGGAGATATGGCCGTGCCCTTGCGGTCATGGCCATGAGAAACGGTCACCCCTGAGAAACGGCCACAAAGGGAGCAGTGAGGACATGGACCACCGCAGCATCAGTGAGCTGATGACCCACAACGTGGTGAGTGTGCGACCCGACACCCCTTTCAAGGAGATCGCCAGGACATTGGCGGACCACGACATCAGCGCCGTACCCGTGGTTGACACCGCGGGCCGTCCGGTCGGCCTGGTGTCGGAAGCGGATCTGCTGCGCAAGGCGGCGGGACGGTCCGATCTGTCGGGCCGGACACCGCTGCCGGACCTGGAGGCGTGGGAACGCGCTCGTGTCGAGGGCAGCACCGCCGGGGAGATCATGTCCGCCCCGGTGGTCTGCGCGCACCCCGACTGGACCGTTGTGGAGGCCGCCCGTCTCATGGCGGTGCAGAACGTCAAGCGTCTGCCCGTGGTGGACGAGACGGACACACTGCGCGGCATCGTCAGCCGCGCCGACCTGCTCAGGGTGTTTCTGCGGCAGGACCACGCCATCCGGGACGAGATCGCACACGATGTCCTGGCCGGAACGCTCGGCCTGGCGCCGGGGGCGGTCACGGCCGATGTCAAGGAGGGCGAAGTCGCCCTGCACGGCACGGTGGAGGACGGCCGCCTGGTGCCCGTACTGCTACGGCTGTGCCGCAGTGTGGACGGTGTCGTGTCGGTCTCCGAGGATCTGAGGCAACCGGTGTGGGACACCGGCGCCTCCGGTCCTGGCCGCGGAGCGTCGTCGTGACACCGGTCGTCACCGTCGGACTGGACGGCACCCCCGAGTCGCTGTCCGCCGTCCGCTGGGCGGCGCGGGAGGCGGAGTTGCGGCAGGCGACGCTGCGTCTGCTGCACGCGTGGGTACTGCTGTCCGTCGAACCCGGCGGGGCCGTCCGGGAGAGCGATCAGAACTACTGGGCGGAACGGATCATGGCGGAGGCTCTGCGTACCGTCACCGAGCGCCACCCGGATCTGTCCGTCGTCGAGGACTTGGTCGCCCAGGACCCGGTGAGCGCGCTGCTCGCGGCGGCGCGGGAGTCGGACGCGCTGGTGCTCGGTTCCCAGGACATGGCCCCCATGGCCAGCTACTTCCTCGGCCAAGCGGGTCTGCATGTGGTGGCGGGAGCCGACGGCCCCGTGGTTCTCGTGCGCGCCGGGGACGACCGGGATGACACCGCGTCCGTGGTCGAGGGACGTGATGTGGTGATGGGACTGAGTCTGCACGGTCCCTGCGACGCTCTGGTCGAGTTCGCCTTCGACAGCGCGGCGCGGCGCGGGGTCACCCTGCGGGCCGTCCACGGCAGGAACCTCCCGCCGCCCGCTTTCACTCACGGCGGCGGCGCCGACCCGTACACCCCGGGGACAGTGGCCGGGAGGGCGGCGCGGGAGGCGCGTGAGGAACTGGCCGGGGCGCTGCGGCCCTGGCGGGAGAAGTACCCGAAGGTGTGCGTGGAGGACACGGTGTGGGTGGAAAGTGCGGCGCGGACGGTTGTCCGGAGCGCGGCCGGAGCCGGGCTGCTGGTGATCGGCCGCCGGAGGACCCGGCCCGCGCTCTCCCCCCGGGTCGGACATGTCCTGTCGGCGTCCTTGCATCACGCGCCGTGCCCCGTGGCCGTCGTCCCCCACGACTGAGCTCCCGGGCCGAACGGGCCGACGGGCTGTACGAGCGAGCAGGC
The DNA here is from genome assembly GCF_045161915.1 of Streptomyces sp. NBC_00872. Taxonomy (NCBI): domain Bacteria; kingdom Bacillati; phylum Actinomycetota; class Actinomycetes; order Kitasatosporales; family Streptomycetaceae; genus Streptomyces; species Streptomyces sp. NBC_00872. Next base: position 1,676,891 of record NZ_CP108806.1, read on the forward strand.
CGTACGAGCGAGCAGGTAGGCGGCCGGGCCGAACGGGTCGGCGGGTCCCCATGCCCAACGGGCCGACGGGTCCCTGTACGGGGCCGGTCGGCCCATGCGCCCGCCGGGTACACCGCCGCAGGCTGGGGCGTAGGGAGAGCATCCCCGAACACCGCTGAACACCCCTGAACATCCCCGAATCAACCCCCGATCGCCATCGGCGGGCCACCACCGACCCGCCAGCGAGGAGACGCGCGTCATGAAGGCATTGGTCTTTCACGGGCCCGGACGGTCCTCATGGGACGAGGTCCCCGAACCCTCGATCAAGGACGGGGCGGATGTGATCGTCCGCGTCGACTCGGTCACCATCTGCGGCACCGATCTGCACATCCTCAAGGGAGACCTCCCGGAGGTCGTTCCCGGGACCGTTCTCGGTCATGAGGCCGTCGGCGAGGTCGTGGAGACGGGTGGTGATGTGCGTACCGTACGGCCCGGCGACCGGGTGCTGGTGTCCTGTGTCTCGGCGTGCGGGCGCTGCCGTTTCTGCCGCGAGGCGCGGTACGGCCAGTGCCTGGGCGGCGGGGGCTGGGTACTGGGACATCTCATCGACGGGACGCAGGCCGAGTATGTGCGAGTGCCCTTCGCCGATCTGTCGGTCCACCCGCTGCCCGGTGCCCTGGACAGCCAGGACGCGGTCCTGCTCGCCGACATCTTTCCCACCGCCTACGAGGTGGGGGTGCTCAACGGCCGAGTCCGGCCGGGCGACACGGTGGTCGTGGTCGGCGCGGGGCCCATCGGTCTGGCCGCCGTCGCCACGGCGCGGCTGTTCTCACCGGGCCGTGTCATCGCGGTCGATCTGGCGCCGTCCCGTCTTGAGATGGCGCGCAAGCTCGGCGCCGACGCGGTGGCGGACGCGAAGGAGAATCCCGCGCATCTGGTCGAGGATCTGACCGGCGGACTCGGGGCCGATGTGGCGATCGAGGCGGTGGGGCTGCCGGAGACCTTTGAACTGTGCACCCGCATGGTGCGGCCGGGCGGGCACGTCGCCAATGTCGGAGTGCACGGCAAGCCGGCCGTACTGCACCTGGAAGACCTGTGGATCAAGGACGTGACCATCACGACAGGGCTGGTGGACACCTTCTCCACACCGATGCTGATGGATATGGCGGCCGCCCGCCGTCTGCCCACCTCGTCGCTGGTCACACACAGCTTCGAACTGGACCGGATGGAGGAGGCGTACGACGTGTTCTCCACCGCTGAGAGCGGAGCACTCAAGGTGATTCTGGAGAGGTCCGCGGCCTGAGCGAGGAGGGCAGCCGTCCACGACGGTGACCACGGTGTGCGTCATCACATCGCTTACGGTGTGCGGTGTGCGGTACGTGGCGCATGCACGAGCTGACGCTGGATCAGGCGTCCGACGGCTACGAGCACTTCGATGCCCGCGACAACGGCTGGACCAAGGACGTTCTTCACCCCGACGGCTCGCGCTGACGATCCGGCGGGGCGCTGGGGCGCTGGGGCGAGGGCGCTCCCGTACCTCTGAGGCTGAGGGCGACCCCGTGCCTGCACCTCCCGCCTCCCGCCTCCGCGAGAGCGCTCCCGCACTGAACCGTCGGTCCCGCGGTGGCGCTCGTGGATGAGGGGGCCATGCAGATGAACGGTACGGCCGAACTGATCACCGTCGGCAAGTACCGTCAGCACGGAGCCACGACAGACCGGCAGGGTGTCCCCTCCGCCCGGTCCGGTACGGGCCTCTCCGCCCGGTCCGGTACGGGCCCCACTGCGGCGGCGCCCCGTACTCGGCGTCGCTGAACGCTCAGTCGAGACAGAACTCGTTGCCCTCGATGTCCTGCATCGCGATGCACGAATCGTTGCCGTCATACAGCAGTCGCACACGTACCGCGCCGAGCGGGACCAGTCGCGCGCACTCGGCTTCGAGCGCGGCGAGGCGCTCTTCACCCACGAGCCCGGTACCGACCCTCACGTCGAGATGCAGCCGGTTCTTGACGACCTTGCCTTCGGGGACGCGCTGAAAGAACAGGCGCGGGCCCACACCGGAGGGATCACTACAGGCGAACCATGAACCCTGATCCTCAGGAGACCGGGAGCGGTCGAAATCGTCCCACGTGGCGAACCCCGCAGGGGGCGGCGATACGACGTACCCCAACACCTCGCACCAAAAACGAGCGACGCGCTCAGGTTCCGCGCAGTCAAAGGTGACTTGGAACTGCTTGATCGATGACACAGGCGCACCATAACAGGAGGCTCTCCCGCTCATCTTCCAATAAAAATCGGCACGTTGGCGAGAAGATGGAGCCCGCCAGGAGCTTCGGTGCTGCTGCGGAACTGGAACGACGCCGGCGTATGGCAGCGGCTGCCCGAGGTCCTGCCCGCCGAACTCGATGCGGCATCGCGGCTGGACCGGTCCCGCTGATGGTCGGCTCAGGCGGTATCTGCCGACCGGCCCGTACCACCGACCACACCCTCGAAGGCCCACCGTGGGCAAACAACCGCTCCCCGCGCAAGCCGCCGCTCAACGCGAACCGCGAACCGCCTGCCGGTCCGGTCGGGCCAGAGGGAGGTATTTCCTCCGGGCGCGGTGTCTGCGCGGACATGCGTGGTCTATTTCCGAGCGGCCCGGCCTTCAATCTCTCCGGCCGAACCGGACGGACACCCGCACCGCCGCGGCCGGTACGGTCGCCCGGCATGGGGAGATTCCGGTCCGTCGGGAGGACGAAGAACGAGCCCGGAACGCGGCCGGCGTTCCGGGCGGGATGCGTGGGCGGCAGCCGCGAGCCTTGGGGGCGGTGCGGCCCGGCCGTCTCATTCCGCGGCCGTCGGCTTCGCCGATTCGGCGGCGCGGCGGTATTCGGCGTTGATGCGCTGGGCTTCTTCGAGCTGGTCTTCGAGGATGACGATGCGACAGGCCGCCTCGATGGGGGTGCCGTGGTCGACAAGTTCCCGGGCGCGGGCGGCGATGCGCAGTTGGTAGCGGGAGTAGCGGCGGTGGCCGCCCTCGGATCTGAGCGGGGTGATGAGCCGGGCTTCGCCGATGGCGCGGAGGAAGCCCTGGGTGGTGCCGAGCATTTCGGCGGCCCGGCCCATGGTGTAGGCGGGGTAGTCGTCGTCGTCGAGACGGTCGTAGGAGTCGTCTGCTGTCATTTGCACCTCTCCGTGGAACGCGTGGAGGGGCCCTGGTGCCGTACAGCACCAGGGCCCCGAAGGAACTGCTACACCATCTGCCGACCTCGGTACAGCGTCGGCCTTCTTTTTCCGCACCAGCTCGCGGGGGATGAGAGCGTGCGCGGGGATCGCGGTTGCTTGACCGGAGACCACCTCACTATCGATGTCCTGCGGTACCCGGGACCGATATATCCGCCCCGGGCGATCCTGATGGCGCCTGGCTCCTCCGTTCTTCCCTCTGGATCAATCACTTACCAATCGGGTGTTGCGTACTGCTGGTGAAAACCGCTCAGTGGCCTGTGACAGCGCCACTTTCGGCAGCCAGCCCCGTCGCCCGTCCTGCGTCCGCTCTGGCTTGGAACCCCACTGCCGAACTTCCCGGTGCGCGCGTCCGCAGTCGACGCCTTCACCGAGGTGCTGCTCGATTACTTCACTGCTGGGTACTGCGCACTGCACTTACCGGTACTGCTCACGGCGGCCCCTGATCACCGCGGGCCGCGGGGCGGTCGTCAGTCCCGTCGCCATCCTGCGACAACCCTGGCTCCGGAACTCCACCACCGCCCGTCCCACGAACTGCGACTGCGTGTACCGCTGCCCGGCAGTTCGTCTCTGCCGGGCTCTTCGTCTCTCTGGCTACGAGAGAAACCATAACCGCACCATCACCCAATGTCTACTCCGGCCAACATAGATTTTCGTGTGTCCGAAAGCGAGACGATCGCCCTCGAAGGGCAACGAAAAACAGACCCGGAACCGTCAGCGCCCGGCCCGCGGACCACAGGCGGGCCACAGGTGGGCCACAGGCGGACCGCAGGCGGGATGCAGAACCGTACGGACAGAACGGACATAGCCGATCCGGAGACCGCGGCGACCTGAGGGACGGGTCGCGTTCGGCATCGCCCGCCGGGCGCCCAAGGAACGGTGCGGGTCATCCGACCGCATGCAGGTCGACGTATGGGCAGTCCGGTGTCAGGCCGACGCTCAGCGTGGGACTCCCGTGGATCTCGACCGGTTGACCGAATTCAGCGAGGTACGAGATATGGGTGAGCCGGCCGTCGGCGCTCTCGGTCAACTCCGGCGCCACACACCTCGTTGGTAATGATAGCCGTTTTCATATACGGTCTGTCTCTCACCCATCCCTCCGGAGGTCCCCATGGCCGTGCCCAAACGCAAGATGTCCCGCAGCAACACCCGCCACCGCCGCGCGCAGTGGAAGGCCACGACGCCCCAGCTCGTGCCGATCACCGTGGACGGAGTCCCGTATCTGGTGCCCCAGCGGCTGGCGAAGGCGTACGAGCGCGGCCTGCTGCGCCCCGAAGGCTGACACCCCATGCCGAACGGCCAGTTCAGCCGCCTGCCCGTCACCGTCCTGTCCGGGTTCCTGGGTGCCGGCAAGACCACCCTGCTCAACCATGTCCTCGGCAACCGCGACGGCCTGCGCGTCGCCGTCATCGTCAACGACATGAGCGAGGTCAACATCGACGCCGCCCTGGTGCGCGGCGGCGAGGCCGCCCTCTCGCACACCGAGGAACGTCTGGTCGAGATGACCAACGGATGTATCTGCTGCACCCTGCGCGACGACCTGCTTGAGGAGGTCGGCAGGCTGGCACGCGAGGACCGCTTCGACTACCTCCTGATCGAGTCGTCCGGCATCTCCGAACCCATGCCGGTCGCCGCCACGTTCGCCTTCGCCCGCGACGACGGGGCGACACTGGACGATCTCGCCCGGCTGGACACCATGGTCACCGTCGTCGACGCGGCGAACTTCCTGACCGAACTGGCAAGCGGAGACGAGCTCGTGGAACGCGGCCTGGACCAGTACGAGGACGACGAACGCACCGTGAGCGACCTGCTGATGGACCAGATCGAGTTCGCCGACGTCATCGTCCTCAACAAACTCGACCTCGTCGACGCCGAAGCCGCCGACCGGCTGCGGGCGACCCTGACCCGCCTCAACCCGGCCGCCCGGATCGTCCCCGCCATCCACGGCCGCGTCCGGCTCGGGGATGTCCTCGGCACCCGGCTCTTCGACCTGGAGCGGGCGCAGCAGGCCCCGGGCTGGGTGATGGAGCTCAACGGCGACCATGTGCCCGAGACGGAGGAGTACGGCATCTCTTCCACCGTCTTCCGCTCCGAGGCGCCTTTCCACCCCGGGCGGCTGTGGACGTTCGTGACCGAGGAACTCGACAGCGGCGCCTACGGGCAGATCCTGCGCTCCAAGGGCTTCTTCACTCTCGCCGGCCGCTCGCATGTGACGGGCCTGTGGTCACAGGCCGGCGCCGTGGCCCGCTTCGAACCCTCCGCCGCGCGCGACTCCCGCAGTCCCGACGCTCAGGAACTGGTCTTCATCGGAACCCACTTGCGCGCGGACGCGCTGCGAGCGGCCCTGGCCGACTGTCTGATGGCGGACGGCGAGGCACGGCCTTCCACCGACCCGTTCCCCCGCTGGGACACCTACGGCATCGACGACACCTGCGAACACGAGCACCCCGCACTCGCAACAGGGCCCTGAAGTCTCCGGGCCGGACAGTGGTCGCAGCCACGGCACTGTCCGGCCCGGTACGGAACTCGACCCCGGCGGTCCGCGTGGTGGAGAACGGCATACGTCCGGGCGATCGACGGCGCGGTGACGTCGATGACGGGAGCCGGCGTCAGGACCGGAGCCGGGGTCCTGATCGAGGTCGGCGACGGCAGCAGCTTCGGGGACAAGCTGTCCATCGATTCCTACGGGAGGGCGATTCCTACGGGAGGGTCGGTGGGGGGGCCGCCAACCGCGGTGTCGCCGCGTCACCCCGGTTCCCGATCCTGATTGGGTACGCGGGTCTGTAGGCCGAGGGAGCCGGGCGCCCTGTTCAGTGCCGAGGATGGTGACGCCGGCGCCTTCGGCGGCGACCCTGCGGGCAGTGGCGAGCCCGATGCTCGAGCCGCCGGTGATGATGACGGTCTTACGGGCGAAGCGCATCCGGATTTCACCGTGCATCTCAAGAACGGCATCCGCGCCGACGTGCCCGCCCGTGCCGAGATCATCACCGCCGAGGCCACCCGCCGGAAGGTTCTGCCCGAAATCGCCCGGCAGTCGCGAAGCTACGGAGAGGACGGCGAAGACATGGACCTCAGTGAATGGTTCGCTTCAAGCCCGCTTGTCGAATTCAGGCCGCTGATCTGATCGAGCCCCCTACCGACGCGTGCCCCAACTCACCGATCGAACGGCCGAGTTCAGCTGAGACGGCAGATCGACAGCAGCACAGGCACATCACACTGCCAGTTCCGTGGACCGGCTCCCGCCCGGCAGGAGGCAGGTCCGTCCACAGGCCAGGCGTGGCACGGGACCGGATCGGGGCCGCGGTGACTCAGCCGTACGGCCGCGGCCACAATCCGCCATCAGGTGACCGGTTTACGGATACATGAGCACTGCGGCCATGGCATGTAATACCCGGTATCAACTCACCCTCGATAAGGAGATCCATGCGATTGTCGACGGCTGCGACGACAGGACTACTCGCCATCTCCGTAACCGGGGCCCTGCTCACCGGCACAGCCGGCGCCGCCGAACAGGGATCCAGGGCCACCTGCCTTTACCCCTACGTGTGTGTCATCAAGAACAACAACATCATCGGGCAGTTCCAGGACCTGACGGGAGGATGGCAGTTCCTGCCGTCGAAACCCGCGGCCCCGCTCACCGTCGTGAACACCCGCAACAGCGCCGTCTCCATTCGTTGGACCACCGGCACAACAGCATGCCTTCCCCCGAGTTCCACGATCGGATTCAGTACAGGACAGTTGGACGCGGTGCGCATCTCCAGCTCCCCAACCTGCTGAGCACGCCGTCGCGGACCAGGGCGCACCCTCACCGCACCCGTACACCCGCCCCAGGCCGTAAGTACCTCGTACTCCGGGCCGTCTCGGCACCGTCAACGAGGAGGACGAGAGCGGTGATCGAGAATGTCGAGCACGCGTTGCGTGTGCACCGCCGCAGCACTGGTTCCTTGGCCCTGGGGGTGCTGCTCACCCCCACACCGGTCGGCCAGGGCATCCTGGACATCATGACCCAGCTCGTCCAGGGCATCCGCCCCGCCGACAGCGGGCAGGCCGAGAAGGCCGCAGTGCCGCCGGCACCGCCCACCCCGGAGTGGGTCAACCCTGACGGCACGGTGGACGAGTCCAAGATGCCCGAAGAGCTGCCGCTGATCGGGGCGGACGGCAAGGTGGTCAAGGACGCAAACGGCAAGACCTCATGGTCAGGACACGCGTCAAGATCGCGCAGTCCGGTGCGCCCCAGGCGCCCGTGGCTGGTCCCCGGGCCGGGGAGAAGCGGTCCGTCAGCACGGACGCAGAAGGCCGCAAGACGGAGACCGTCGAGGTCAAGCCGTCCGTTCCGCCCGCGCAGTGACCTTGACGGGCACTCCGGAGAAGAAGGGCCCGTATGAGCAGGCTGCTGGAAGCGGTGTGTGCGCTGACCGTGGGCGTCCTCGTTGCGCTCCTTGTATGGGGTGCCGACCGTGGCGCCGTGCGGGTGGCGTGGCGGGAGGGCGAGATGAGCGGTGTGACGGTCGTGTTCGTGGCGGCGTGTGCGCTGTGGCTGGTGCTGTGGCGCAGGCGTACCGGGCGCGGCCGGCCGGCATGGCCGCTTGTGGTGCTGCTGTGCGGTGCGGCTGTTGCGCTGGTCGTGGCGGCCATGGCCAATTGACCGGCGCAGGCGGGCAGGTGGGGCTTCCCGTTCTTGTGGGCGGGGAGCCCCGCTGGCGTTTTCGGGCCAGGGCCTCTCGTTTGGGTCTTGCTGGGCTCGCCTGCCCTGGCACCTCGCCTCGCCGCGTTGCCGTCGGTCGCCTACGCTCCGCGTGGACTCCCTCCTCCGCCTCCCGGACGAGAGCCGTTAACCCCGTACGCAGAAGGCGACTTCCGCTCGGACCGAGCGACGCGGACAACAGGTTCTCAGTCCTCGGGCTGTACGGCTCCGGGGCCGTAGATTATGCGGACGTGCTCGGGGTTCACGGCGGTGCCGTCCGCGTCGGTGAAGGCGAGGGTGACCGGTTGCCCCGTGGCCTCGTCGACGAACAGCACCGCGGGTTCGCGACTGGTCGGCGCGTGCACGTTGCCCCAGGATGTGAAGGCCGCGAGAATCGGAAGCGCATCGCGTCCCGCGTCCGTGAGGATGTACTCGTCACGTGTGCGCTTTCCGGGCTCGCGGTAAGGCCTGCGCTCCAGGAGCCCCGCCTCGACGAGTGAGGCGAGGCGCATGATGAGGACATCCGTGGGCACTCCGATCTTCAGGAACTCCGCGTAACGCGTACGCCCGAAGGACGCCTCCCGGAGGATCAGCAGATTCCACTTGAGGCCCAGCACCTCAAGGCTGTGGGCGATCGGGCAGTACCTGTTGGGAGGGAGCTCCAAGACCTTCATGGGTCAATTTTAACCTGGATTGCAGAAACCAATCCAGGCGTCTGTGCTCGCGCCGACGACGCGGTGGCGCCTTCGCTTCCTGTCGCAATGTCGGGCGGAGCGAAGACCCGCCGAAAGGTTCTCCGCAGGATTTCCGGCAATCGGTTCACCCCGCTCCCCCACGCTCAGCACATCACCGAAGGAACGGTCGGGACGAAACGACAGAATCCACTTGACTTGCGTTCCCCAAGTCAGGTATGTAACGTGAATTCATGAACCACTTCACCATCACCAAGCCATCGTCTTCACTGTGGCGGGTTTCCTTCGACAATCCTCCGGTGAATGTGTTCAGCTCGCAAACGATCATCGAGCTGCGGACCCTTGTCGACGCCGCCGAAACCGACCCGGATCTCACCGTCATCCTGTTCGAGAGCGCGAATCCCGACTATTTCTGCGCTCACTGGGATCTCACCGACGACACATCGTCCCTGGCGAGCGAGCCGCCCCCCGTCACGGGGCAGCAGGCCTTCGTGGACGTGCTCATCCGGCTCAGCAAGTTGCCCGTCATCTCCATCAGCGCCATCCGAGGCCGGGCACGCGGGGCCGGTAGCGAATTCCTTCTCGCCACCGACATCCGCTTCGCAAGCCGCGAGCGTGCTCTTATCGGACAGTTCGAGATGACCACTGGCGTCGCCCCCGGCGGCGGGGCCGTTTCGCGTCTTCCACGACTGGTCGGTCGCGGACGTGCGCTTGAGATCCTGGCCGGTGCCGAAGATTTCGACGGCGACCTCGCAGAGCGGTACGGCTATGTCAACCGGTCCGTCCCGGATGCGGAGTTCGACGAGTTCATCAATTCGTTCGCCCATCGCGTCGCCGGCACCGATCGTGGTGCCGTCGCGGAAATGAAGGGCTGGGTCAACGAGATGACCCTTCCTGATGACCAGGAGTTCAGGCCGCAATCTGACGCGTTCTTCGCCCGAGTGGCTGGTCCCGAGGTCAGTGGATGGATCACTCGAGCCTTCGAGCAAGGATTGCAGCAGCCCGGAGACCTTGAGGAGCGGCTCGGCACACGTGGGTTCGAGGTGTAGGGGACCGTTCGGAGCATTTAATCGGAGCATTTAAACGGTCGGGACGGTGCGATCACCCGTTCTCATCCACATCACAGCACGACCAGAGGGACGCGCCTGTCATCCAAAGTGGAGGCATCATGTCCGCAACAGCCGACGGCAAGACCGTCCTGGTCTCGGGAGCGACCGGTGACACCGGGCGAGCGACCGTACAAGAGTCCCTCGCGCTCGGTCGGCAAGGGGACCAGTTCCCCTGTCGCCGCCGAGGACCAGGGACGTGCCATTGCCGCGCTGCTCCTCCACCCCGAGAAGCACATCGGCACCACCGTCCCGCTCTCCGGGCCCGTGGAGATGGGCCACGAGCAAATGGCGGCCGAGCTCTCCGAAGCTCTGGGCAGGAGGATCGTCTTCGAGAACCCGCCCATGGAGGAATATGCCGCGCACCTCGAGGAGGCGGGCGTCCCCCCGTACGGTGTCGCACACATCACCGGCGCGATGGTCGACTATCAGAACGGCGCCATGTCGGGAGCCGACAACAACATCGAAGAGCTCACCGGCCGCCGTTCCATGACCGTCGGTGAGTATGCCCGCGCGCACGCCGACCTTCTCAACGGTGTCAGCCGTTGAAGTGGCCACGGGCCGACCGCCTTGCCGCCGCCCCAGGGAAGGCCGTTGTCAGGACATCGCGAGGCGCAGCTCTGGCGCCCCGGCCTCACACTCCGCCGCCGCGAACGGCTACGCCCCGAGTGGCTACGACCCGAGCGGCTGCGCCCCGAGCCCAGTGCGCCACGCTGCCACCTTTCCGAGGAGTTCGTCTTGGCTACGCAGGCACAACGGATCCCGCTCAACTTCTTCAGTATGGCCTTCGGTCTGGCAGGCCTCGCGGGCTGCTGGGTCACAGCCGCCAAAGGGGGGCACGTCACCCACGTGGTGGGAGACGCGCTTCTGGCGCTCTGCGCCGTGGTCTGGTTGGCCACGGTGGTCTTCTACCTGCGCTACGTCCTGTCGAAGCGGGGCGCCTTCCGCGCAGACCTGCTCGACCCCGTAGGGAGCCCCTTTTCCTCGCTCGCCGTCATCACGCCCATGCTGCTGGCGTCCCAAGGCCTCGCCCCACACGCACCGAGCGCGGGGAAAGTGCTGGTGGACATCTTCCTGGTGCTGACCGTGCTCCTCGGGGGCTGGCTCACGGGCCAGTGGATCTACGGGCCCCTCGAACTCGACCGGCTGCACCCCGGCTACTTCCTGCCCACCGTCGCCGGCGGCCTGGTCGCCGCGGCATCGGCCGCTGAGGTCGGCCAACAACGGCTGGCCGAGGCGATGCTCGGCCTGGGCATCGTCTGCTGGTTCATCCTTGGCTCGATGATCATGGCCCGGCTTTTCTTCCGTCCCACGCTGCCCACTCCGCTGCTGCCCACGCTGGCCATCGAGGTGGCGCCCCCGACCGTGGCGAGCGTTGCCTACTTCGCCGTCAACGGCGGCCGGATCGACTTCTTCGCGGCGGCCCTGGCGGGCTACGCGCTGCTGATGGTCCTCGCACAGATCAGACTGCTTCCCGTTTTCCTCCGCCTCCGGTTCACCCCCAGTACGTGGGCCTTCACCTTCTCCTGGGCCGCAGCGGTCACGGCGACCCTCCACTGGAACGAGGCGGGGCGACCCGCCGGACAAACTGTCTATACATATCTGCTGCTCGCAGCGATCACGGCGTTCATCGGCGCCATCGCGGTCCGCACCGCACTCGCTCTCGCCCGCCGCACCCTGCTCCCGCCCAGCCCCTGACCCCACTCCCGCCGGCGCGTTACGGGTGGCCTACCGGGACTCGTTCCAGTGCACCGCGGTGGCGACCACAGCGGTCCACGAGAAGGCGAGCGCCCGCCCAGGTGCCGGGGACGAACTCCCGGAGCCGGCCTTCCCCACGATCGCGACCGCCCACCTCCGCTGCTACAAACCGCTCCTCGAACTGACCATGTACGACACCGTCCAAATACCGCTCCTGGCGGCCGGTTCACTGAGGGCGGGGTGCCGCCCGCTTCCAGACCAGGACGGAGTGCACCATGCCGCGCGGGAAGGTGTCGTCCGCTACCAGCGTCAGTTGATTGCCGTCGAACGTGGCCTCGCGGATCAGGATGGTGCCCAGCCAGGCCGGCAGCAGGGACACCTCGACATCGTGGTGGAGCGTCCGGGCCGACTCGTCCACGGTGTACTTGCCGCTGTAGGCCAGGTACCCGGTTGCGGCGGCCGCCGCTTGTTCGAGGTCATCGCCGTCGCTGTCGAGCAGATGGTAGTCGTGGCGGCCCGGCCGCATGATCTGAGCCGACATGTAGCCGTCTGCGGTGTACATGATGATGCCGGTGGCATCTTGGCCGAGGGGATAGGTGATTCCTGGGCGTTCGGTGTATTCGGCCGTGAACGACATCAGCTGCCACGTTCCGACGACCTGGTCCGCGAGCATCACCCTGCTCCTTCGGGGATCGTCTTGACGGGCAGCCCGAACATCAGCCAGGACTGGTGGCTGTCCCAGTGCGGATAGAGCTTGTCCATCTCCTCGAACAGCTCCTGCTCAGAGGTGGTGGACTCCTTGAGCCGGCCGAAGTCACGCAAGTAGCGCTTGGAGCCTTCGATGCACTCGGGGGTGTCGGGGGCACCGGTCTTCTTGTGGCCGGCGACCGCGATCCTCGGGTTGAGTGCCGCCAGCCGGTCAAGCGCGGCGATCCAGTTCTTCCGGCTCGCCGGTGTCGTCTCGCCAACGAACATGTGGCACTGGTTGTAGAGCACGTCGCCGGCGACAACCAGGTCGATGGAGGGCACATGCACCGAGGTACTGTGCAGCCCGTCGGTGCGCCCTTGCTCGATGATGCGGATTTCCTCGCCTTCGAGCGTGAAGGTGTCCGACTCGTACAGCTCGGGCAGGGCCATGGTCGTGGGCAAGCCAGGCCACATCTTCCGGCTGAACTCGATCAGCTCCGGTGGGATCTGGGCGATGAGTTCCATCGTGCCGGGCGTGGCGATCGCTTTGGCGTTCGGGAAGTGTTCGAGCACAGCCGACAGTCCGAAAAAGTGATCGGGATGTCCGTGAGTGATGTAGATCGTCGTGAGGTTCTTGTCGTGCAGAGCGATCCAGCTCGCCAGGGCCTCGCCCTCCGCTGCGGTGGTGAGTGCGTCGACCAGCACGGCGTCACGTTCACCGTAGATCAGCGTGGCTGTGGTCGGATCCCAGCCGAACGGCGGACCCATCTCGAACGGCCGCTCGCCGACGGCAGACCTGCGAGGCGAGTTGAATACGTTGACGTCCAAGCTCTTCGAAGAACGCGTCTTGGACATGGTCCGAGCCTTTCTTCCGTGCAGTGCACACTTCATAGGGCTAAGGCGTGGTGCCATGAAGTCGGCCGGCGACAACGCCCTCTCTGCGGCGAGGTACTCCTGGAGCGATTCGCTGCGTCCGAATTCAGATGACCTTTTCAACCTTCAGACGCCTTGGCATATCCATGAGTTCCCCTTCACCGATCGCGCGGTTGATTACCGGCAAGGCTGCTTGGAACATCCATCTCATGAAAAGCCGAATCAAAGCCCCACGCTACCGAGGTACCGAGGTACCGCCAATGTGGATTATCCTACGCTCAAGCAAGCTGCGCTATGCGGGGATGATGTGGTCCGCCGCCGCGGGTCGTCGCAGCGCTCCTGAAGCCGGCCGTCCTGCACTCGACGTAGAGCTGCGACGTGCTGCCGGGGCCCCGTAGCGGGTCAGGTAGCGATGACGATCTTGCCGATGGTTCGTCCGCTTTCGACGAGTTCGTGGGCGGTGCGCATCGTCTCGGCCGTGAGCCCGTCGAGTCTGCGCGTGGTGATGGGGCGCAGGCGTCCGGCGGCGACGTGCTCGGCGACGCTTTCGAGGGTCTGGCCCTGGGCTTCGGGATCGGCGCCGTGGACGATCCGGCTGAAGACCATTTCCGTGTGCAGGGACAAGGACTTCGCCGCGAGAGCGCCTACGTCCAGCGAAGAGACGCCGTCCACGACGGACAGGTATCCGAACGGGCGCAGGATGTCTGGGATCCAGCTGAGGTGGTCGGCGCTCGCGGCGGTGGAGAGCACCATGTCCACGTGCGGAATGCCGGCCGCGTTCAGTTGTGCGGGGACATCGCCCGTGTGGTCGAGCACCAGGTCGGCGCCCATCTGCGAGCACCACTGCCGGGAGGCTTCTCGCGACGCGGTGCTGATGACGAGCGCGGATGTCCTGGTTTTCAGGAGCTGGGTGGCGAGTGAGCCGACGGCGCCGGCACCCCCGAGCACAAGGACCCGGGTGATTCCGGCCGGCAGAGTGTCCTGGTCTCTGAAGAGCGCTTCGGACGCGGTCAGAGCGCCGATGGGCAGACTCGCGGCGTCAACGAAGGAGAGCTGCTGCGGGATCTTGGCGAGGATCCGGTGGTCGACGGCGAGCCGCTCCGCCCAGCTACCGTCACGTGTGGTGTCGCCGGTGCCGAAGACGCGCTCGCCTACCGTAAAGCGCCGTACGTGCTCCCCAACCGCGATGACCACCCCGGCGAACTCCCAGCCGAGGAGGACCCGGCCGCCGGGCTCGGCACTGCGTATCCTGCGGATGAAGGCTTCGCCGGGGTTGACGCCGATGGCACGGACCTCGACCAGGACGTCCTGGTCGCGCAGCGTCGGCTCGGGTACCTCGGTCCGTTCAAGGGCGAAGTCGGCGAGGTCGTGCGCCGTCTCGTACACCAGGGCCTTCATGTGGTGAACCTTCCGCCGAAGGTGAGGTTGATCCCGGCGAGGGGGCCACCGAGCTGCTGCAAGCGTCCGCCGGTTGCCAGCGAACCGAGGTCGACGCTCACCAGGCCGGCTTGCTCGATCAGTTCGGTGACTGGCTTCTTCGCTTCGCTGTCGTCGCCTGAGACGAACAGGACAGTGTGCGGCTTGGCGGAGGAGAAGTCGGAGATCCAGGACATGGGAACGGAGTTGAAGGCTTTGACGACGCGGGCACCGGGGGCGAGGTCGGCGACGATCTCGCTGGAGGTGCGTCCTGAGAGGTCGCCGAGGGTGAACGGGTCGTAGCCGGCGACCCGATTGGTCGCGTCGACCAGGAGGCGACCCGACCAGTCGGGAACGGAGAACAGGGCGTTCTGCACGTTGGGCCAGTTGACCGCGAGGACGACGATGTCCTGCTCGGCGGCCTGCTGAGGGGTTCCGGCCGAGGCGCCAGAGCCGAGTTCCTCTACCAGCGGCGCAAGGGAGTCCGGTCCCTTGGTGTTGCTGAAGAGGACCTGGTGTCCCAGGGGCAGTACGTGCCGGGCGATGGTCTGGGCGACGACGCCCGCTCCGAGAAATCCGATTCTCATGGATGTACCTTTCTCAGTGTTTTTTCTCAGTGTTTTTTGACCGAGAGCGCGGTCAGCGGGTGGCGTATTCGGCACGCAGGAACTCCGCCGTGGTCGTGGGGCTGTGGCCGATGAGGGTCTCCAGATCCTTGCCCTTGGCCTCCCACTCGCCGGCGTTCATCCCTCGCACCCACGTGAGCACGAACTCGACGGCGAAGTCGGGGAACCCCACCGTGCGCATCGCGTCGAGGTACTCCTCGTCGGAGACGGGAACGTAGGGGACATCGAAGCCGTGGATGGCGGAGAGGATCTCCGCGATCTCGGCGAAGGAAACGGACGGCCCGCCGGTCAGGCGGTACGTCTTCCCCTCGTGTCCCTCCCCGGTGAGGATGGCGGCCTGCGCTGCCGCCAGGTCGTCGCGGGAAGCGGCGGCGAATCGCCCGTCCCCGGCAGGGACCCGTACTCCGTTCTCGTACGGGTCGGCTCCCATGTAGGGGGTGATGACATCGAGGAACGGCGGGTGCTCGGCCAGGGTGCAGGCCAGCCCCGACGCGGCCAGCTTCGCCTGTGTGAACTCGTCCTCGGCGGTGATCTCCTTCATCGAGAACGTCGAGCCCTCATCGCGGATGATGGGGGCATAGACCACGTGCCGGACGCCGGCGCCAACCGCGGCATCGATCACGTTCGCGTGGGCGGTCCTGCGGTCGGTGAAGGCGTGCGTGGGGACCAGCATCAGCTTGCCGATGCCCACGAACGCCTTTCGCAGCGACTCCGGATCCAGGTAGTCGCCCGTACGCAGCTCGATGCCCAGCTCGGCCAGGTCCTGAGCCTTGGCCGGATCGCGCACGAGTCCGACCAGATCGCTCGCGGGTCGCCGGTCCAGCAAGTGCTGGAGGGTCTTCTTCCCGAGCACACCGCTGGCGCCTGTCACAAGGATCTTGCTCATTTCACGTCTTTCTGAAGAGGGGGACGGGTGGTGCCGCTTCGCCTGCGCCTCCAGGGCCGGCCTGGTGCCGGGCAGACGGCGGCGCGAAAGGTGCCGCCGGAAAGCGCGGAAAGCGGTCGAATCCCGCTCGGGCGTGGCGGAAGGGGGCTTCGGCCGTACCTTGTCCGACCGAACGATCTCGGGGCCGCTCGGCCCGGACGCGCCCCGTGCGGACTGTCGGCCACCACTCCCACACCAACTAATGGCGGGGTTCAGCAACTACCTGAGCCACAGTACATCTCACTGGAGGAGATGCAAGCGGAGAGCGATCACACCTGCAAGGCGTGGCAGCTACGTGCAGATATGTCAGGTATGCCACATGCGGGTAGACGAGGCGCGCGGGCCCGTGAAACTACAAGCGGGGGTAAGTTTTTATTGGCGCTGTACAGCATCTGGTGGTAACACTGGATGCATGTACACACCTAGCAAGCCCATCCCGGGCGAGTTCGCCGGCCGCCGCGCGCTGGTCACAGGGGGATCCCGCGGCATCGGCGCTGCCATCGCTC
Organism: Streptomyces sp. NBC_00872; assembly: GCF_045161915.1. Lineage (NCBI taxonomy): Bacteria > Bacillati > Actinomycetota > Actinomycetes > Kitasatosporales > Streptomycetaceae > Streptomyces > Streptomyces sp. NBC_00872. The sequence continues at coordinate 1,693,305 of NZ_CP108806.1, forward strand.
AGCAGCTGCTCGATGAAGGCGCCCAAGTGGTGACCACCGCTCGTTCCCGCGCGGCGACGACGCCGGAAGGCTCGACCTTCATCCCGGCAGACCTGCGTTCGGCCGACGCGATCACGGCCCTGGTCACCGAAGCAGCACACACACTCGGCGGCCTCGATCTGCTGGTGCACAACGCGGGGGCTGCCCGCGTGCACCTCGAAGGCTCCGAGTCGATTCCGGACGAGGAGTGGCAGGACTCCCTGGACATCCACTTCCTGTCCGCGGTCCGCCTGATCAACGCGGCTCTTCCGGCGCTGCGCAAGGCTGAGAACCCGGCGATCGTGAACATCTCCACCAACGGCACCGAGACGCCGTCCGGCCCGCTGCTGCACTACGTCGCGGCGAAAGCCGCCTTGGACACCTACACCAAGGGCATCGCCCAAGACCTCGCCAAGGAGGGAATCCGCGTCAATCTGGTCACCCCTGGCCCGGTCGACACTCCCGGAGGCTCCGCCATCCTCCGGACCATCGCCGAGGGAATCGGCGCCACCCGCGAAGCCCTGGTCGCCGGTGTCCCTCTCGGGCGTGCCGGCGAACCCGGCGACATCGCCGAGGCCGTCGCCTTCCTGCTCTCCCCCCGCGCCCAGTGGATCACGGGGACGAACATCAAGGTCACGGGCGGATCCTGAACCGCCCTGCTGCCTGGCCGCGTCGGCGGCCAGGCAGCGCCGTCACTCCGCGGGCTCGCAGGATAGGGTCCCGACATGCCCCGAAAGACCAGCCGACCGAGATCTGAGGAACTCGTCGCGCTCTTCACCGAACTCGGCCCAGCTTGGGGAGCTTGGATCAACGCCTGCACCCCGGCTGGTTCGGTCAGCTACGTCCGCATGCGGCTCCTGAACGCACTGCACACCGACGGGGCGCAGACCATGACCCAGCTCGCCCAAGCGCTCGGCGTCACGCAGCGGCGTATCACCGCGCTCGTCGACGCCCTTGACGAGGACGGCCTGGTCGAGCGCCGGCCCAACCCCGCCGACGGCCGCAGTACCGTGGTCTCCCTCACCCGAGGCGGAACCGCTCTCCAGAAACTGGCCTGGGACGAGTACCGGACAGACATCAGCAGGGCCTTCGACGACCTCAGCCCCGAACAGCAGGAACAGCTCATCGAGATCACCCCTGTTCTCACCGAAGCCCTCCGCCGCCACACCGCGAGTCGCCCCACGCCGCAATGAACACGGCCCGATGCCGACGCCCATACCCACCTGCCAGGGCCCTTACCGAGCGTGACCGGGCTCGGCCCCCCTCGATCCACACTCGATCCGCGTCGCGGTGCAGGGCGGGGTCCTCCACCAGCAGGCCGCGCAGGCGCAGGAACCGGCATACGGGCTTGGGAGTGTCTTCAGAGTCCCGTCCGCCCGGCGCTGTGTGGTGTGTGCGCTCCCTCGGGCATTCCGGGAGGGACGGGCTCCGCGGTACCGCGCCGCGCCACGAACACGAACTCCCTGCCCGGCCGGTCGGGTGCGTCGCGTACGTCCTCGACGACGAAGCCGTGCTCGCGCAAGTCCCGCTCGATCTCCGCACGTTCACGGAATCGAAGTGTCGATTCCGAGGTCAGTACGTCCCCGTCCGCAGCGAACACGTGCGTACCCCGGAAGCTCACCAGCGGCAGGCTCACGTCCGTCAGCTCGACCCAGGTCTCGACGCGGCCGAAGCCCGGGATGTCCGTCATGCGGTACGTGGTCTCGCGCGTCCACTCCGCCCACTCCTCCCACACGCGCCGCGCCGGATCGCGTGTCTCGAAGACAAACCGCCCGCCGGGCCGCAGCGCCTCGTACGCGCCGCGCAGCGTCGTACGCCACGCCTGCGGATCGGCGATCGCCTGGGCGACATTCCCGGTCATCGTCACCAGGTCGGTCCGCATGGGCGGCAGGTCCCCCGCGTCGCCGTCGAGCCAGCGCACCCGCTCCGCGCCCGGCTTGCCACGCGCGACGTCGACGGACGCCCGCGCGGGATCGATCCCGGTGACCGTGATCCCGCGCTCGGCGAGCAGCAGCGCGAACACGCCCGTACCGCACCCGATGTCCAGCACGGACCGCGCCCCGAACTCCTCCGCCATCGCGAGATACGCGTCGAGATCGCCGCGGTCCGGATCGAGCGGGTCGTAGATGGCGGCGAGGCGCGGATGCCCGAAAGCCGCGTCAACAGATGCGTCAACCATGGAGGCGAACGTATGCGGCCCCGACCCCGCGCGGCCACTGCTTTTCGGGTTACTGCGCCAAGCGGGCACGGCGAAGCGCGCCGCCGGTCCCGGCGCCCCTACCGGGCACGGCCATACCGCAGCGAACCTCGGCCAGGCCGCTGAAGAGTTGTCTTCACATGTCACGCCCGCATCAGGAGCGACGCGAGAGTGACGGCCGCGCAAGGACTGAGGCAGCAACGGACGGAGGAACTCCCGCTCCGCATCCGACAGTTCAAGGCGACGTATCACACGACCGTGATCCACTACTCAAGATCAATTGAAGACACGCCCCAATACCGCAGCAGGCAACGCACGGCCTTTGGTTCACGGCGCGCGCCGACTGCTTTCAAGTGGAGTTCACGCGGGTTCCGTGTGGCCCCTTAACGAGGCACGAGAGACCGCGGATCCGGTCCGGCTGATGCGGTTGTTCGGCATCACCTCTCACACCGCGATCCGCTACATCCGCACCGCCTACCCCGGACGCTTCACCATCGACCCCACCCAGGTATGAGGGGACGCCGTTTATTGTGCTCCGTTGCTGTTCAAGCCCGTGAGCACGTGATCCAACTCATTCGGCATCACAGCAACAAGAAGAGCGCCCTCGGACGAGGTGCACTCAACGATCCTGGACCCACCGTTGATCTTCACTGCTTCGCGCAGCGACGGTGCACGCACACTGACCTGCCGCAACCCATCCGGAAGTGATACCGCCGCACCGGCCTTGGTCCGGGGCTCCCAGGCCATCCCGGAGGGGCCGATCAACAGCCGCCCACGGAGCCACCGCCCTTCAAGCGAAGGATGCCGGAGCAGGCAGAAAACCTTGATCACATCTCCCTGAGCGGCGCTGGCTGCACGTTGCTTCGCTTTGCGGCGGAACAGCCACGCCGTCAGCCCTGCCACTGCCAGGGCAACCACTAGTTCGATCACCGGAACATTCAAGCAGCGCTCAACCCGAGTGCCCAGCCGTCCGAATGCTCGCCACCACCAGCGGGTTCGCTTCCGGCCGACCTTCAGAATCCACGAACCCGCTGGTTTCCGAACACGGCCGGGGCCGTGCGCCCGTACACGTCGAGTCACGCGTCCAGTTGTGCGCGAATGAGCGTGCCGAGTCGCTGCCATGCTGGGGACGATGCGTTGACCGTGCCCTGGATGAGGGCAGGGATCTCGGAGGCTGCATCCAGCGCAGGCGGTTCGTCAGTTCCGTAGCGTTCTCGGCTCGCCTCAGGACTCTTTGGCGTCTCCCCGATGCCGCGGACGAGAACCCTGACGGGGGCATGACGTTCGTACGAGCACCGGCCGGCAAACGGACGGGCCGCGGTACTCCGAACCGGATAGCCGGAATGGCCGCATACCGCGTCAGTGTTGCGTCAGCGCTTGCCCGATCACCGTCAGCGTCACGTCATGAGGTATCGGCAGGGTGCGCCTCGCGGGCATAACGTGAACGCCGCGCCCCGGCCGGATCGGCCGAGCCGCGGCCTCATGTCCTTGTCGAGGATCCTCCAGGAGGATTCCCATGGCAGAAGCTGTGTGCGGTGAGGATTCGGATCCTTCCGATCCTCTCCCGACCGGACCGCTCTATCTTCCTGTCCGGTCGGGGCCCGCAGGAGATGCGGCTCGTCTGTTCCGCACGCCTCTCGGCGACCGTACTGCTGTCGGTTTCGCCACCGAACTACGGCTGACCGCCACGCTCGGCGTGGAGCAGCCCTGGATCAGACTCGCCGAGCCCGCGCTACGGGCACTCACCGCACCGCTAGGCCGTTTCCTTCGGATCACCGTCAGCGGTGTTGCCCGGCCTGGATACGGTGACGGCATGACGACGATCCTGCGGCACCCCCGACCTGGATTCATGTGGGACTGGTGGGCAGTGGACGCTCAGGGCTTCCTCGTGCAGTTCAGCTGCGGGCCTGCTCCTGAGCGTCTACTGGCGCATGTGGATCGTGTCGACGCCGCGGCTGCGTGGGCCGAGGAAAACTGCCCCGCATGGTTCGGCGGTGCTCCCCCGTCACTTCACGCGTTCGACTGCGACGGCGAGCTCCCGGTCTACACCCGCAGCAGCGTCCCGGACTCCCCGTTGCGGCTGTCCAACGCTCCGGCAGTCATCGCGGATGTTGCGGCCCTGGTTGAACTGCACAAGGCGGTGGGAGACATCTGGACGGTTTACCTCGACGAGGGATGGGTCTAGTACTCCAGCCGTAGTTCGCTATCGTCGCTGGTCAGGGGCCGCTTCTCGATTGTAGCTGGCTGACGGCTCATCAGGTGACGGCAGTTCGTGACCAGTCGTGCGGCGTGTCCGTTGTCATGGTTGTGGAAGAGGCAGAACTGGCAGCGGGGTGGGCGGCCGAGCTGGAAGACCTGCTGTTGCGGGTGGGGCAGCGGTTCAGCCGGGCGGACCTTCGTCGGCGGATGCGGGCCTATGTGCGTGGTCTGCTGGGTTCGGTGGGCCGCAAACACGGCTGGCAACTCGCGGAATTCGCAGGCCACAGCACACCGGACGGGCTTCAGAACCTGCTGAACCGTGCACGCTGGGACGCGGAGGAACTCCGCGACGACCTGCAGAAGTACGTCGCCGAGAAGCTCGGCGACGGGGACGGCACCCTGATCATCGACGACACCGGGTTCATCAAGAAGGGCATCACCTCCGCTGGTGTCCAGCGCCAGTACTCGGGCACCGCGGGCCGGACGGAAAATTGCCAGATCGGCGTGTTCGCCGCCTACTCCTCGGACAAGGGGCGGGCGCTGGTGGACCGGGAACTGTATCTTCCCAAGTCCTGGACAGATGATCCGGACCGCTGCCGGGCTGCGAAAATCCCCGAAGAGCGGACCTTCGCGACCAAGGGCGAACTGGCCCGGAAGCTGGTGCGGCGGGCTCTGGCCTCCGCCTTGCCCGTCGCTTGGGTCACCGCCGATTCCGCCTACGGCCAGGAGTGGGGGTTCCGGCGGATGCTTGAGGAAGCCGGCGTCGGCTATGTGCTCGCCGTCCCGAAATCACAGCAGGTCAAGTCGCCGCCCGGGACATGGCGCATCGACGCTCTCATTGCCGAGGCACCCGACGACGCGTGGCAGCACCTGTCCTGCGGCGACGGCGCGAAGGGCCCACGCGTCTACGACTGGGCCGCGGCCGAGCTGCCGGTCATCGACATCTTCGCCGGCGACACACCGACCCACCGGCGGTGGGTGCTGGCCCGCCGCAGCCCGGCCCGGCCGGACGAGATCGCCTACTACCTGGCCTACGCCCCGTACGGCACCACCGTCGAGGACCTGGTCCGCATCGCCGGATCACGGTGGGCGATCGAGGAGTGCTTCCAGGCCGCGAAGAACGAATGCGGCCTGGACCAGTACGAAGTCCGCCGCTACGTCGGCTGGTACCGGCACATCACCCTGGTCATGCTCGCGCACGCCTTCCTCGCCGCCATGGCGGCCGCCGAGACCGAAAGGGGGGCCGAAGAAACGATGAACCCGCCCTCGCGCCCCTCACCCTGGCAGAAATCCGGAGACTCCTGGAAGCTCTCCATCCCAGCCCAGCACGCCACGGGCATCCCGCCCGCACACTGATCTGGTCCCGCTACAGACGACGCCACCAAGCCACCGCGAAACGCTGCCACTACACCCGCCGCACGACTGGTCACGAACTGCCGTCACCTGATGAGCCGTCAGTCAGCTACAGTCGAGAAACGGCCCCTGACCAGCGACGATAGCGAACTACCGCTGGAGTACTAGGCAGCCCCGCCGGAGTCACCTGGCTGACCAGGTGAAGATGGCGGCGAGGTGGAGTCCGGCGAGGTAAATCGTGGCGGTCTTGTCATATCGGGTAACCAGACCGCGCCACTGCTTGATCTTGTCTATGCACCGCTCGACGGTGTTGCGCTGTTTGTAGGCGTCGCGGTCGAAGGCCGGTGGACGGCCGCCGCGCCGGCCGCGCCGTTTGCGGTGGGCGGCCTGGGCGGCCTGGTCGGCCGACTGTGGGATCACTGCCCGGATCCCGCGTCGGCGGAGATGGGCGCGGATCGCGCGGGACGAGCAGGCCTTGTCGGCCGGGACCATCTCCGGTGTGGTCCTGGGCCGGCCGATCGGCCGGGGGACCCGCAGGCGGGACATGACCTCGGGGAATGCGGGTGCGTCACCCGCCTGGTCGGGCGTGATGACGAAGGCGAGCGGACGGCACCGGCTGTCGGCGGCGAGGTGGACCTTGGTGGTCAGTCCGCCGCGGGAGCGTCCTAGGGCATGGTCGTCCGGCTCGCCGGCCGGGGCCCCTTCTGACGGGCCCCGGCGGCGTGCTGGTGGGCGCGGACGATGGTGGAGTCGACCGCGATGACCCAGCCGAGGTCACCTCGGCCTGGGCGAGCAGTGCGATGAAGACCTTCTCCCAGGCGCCGTCGGCGGCCCACTTCCGCAGGCGGTTGTGGGCGCCCTTCCACGACCCGAAGCGCTCGGGGAGGTCCATCCACGGCGTGCCAGTGCGGTATTTTAACGCGATCGCGTCGATCACCTGCCGGTGATCACGCCACCGCCCACCCCGTTTCGGGGTCCGATCCGGCAACAGCGGCTCGGACCTCGCCCACTGGGCATCACTCAACGACACACATCAACCAACGATCAGATGATCCGAAAAAACGGCCTAGGGGTCACCACTCTGACGGTTGCCCCCCGCTCTGCGCACCCGCCGCTACCCGGAAAGCGGCCGTGGCGTTCAACCGGTGCGAGGGCGGGGCCGCCTGGCGCGCATGGGACACACCGACCGTTGGAGTCCTGCGGGTAACCGGAGCCGTAGCCGTCGTTGACGCGTTTGCTCTGTGGATCGGTTGAGGGGATATGGACCATGACCATCACACGGCTCTCAGCTTCTTCTTTCCCGGCCCGGGATGACCTGTCCATCTGACCGGCCTCCACCATCCCGTCCAGGACCACGTGGCCCGGCCCCCGGGGCCCTGGCGGCTCTCGTTTGCGGGCGTGTCTGTGCGTGTCACCCGGGATCGCTCTGTGCGGGGCAGTAGGGGAGAGCGAAGGGCAGACCGAGGTCGGCGGGCAGGAGAGCGCCGACCCAGGTGTCCCTCAGGCTGTTTCCGTTGGTCTGCGCCGCACGCAGGGTGCCTTCCCTAATGAAGCCGGCCTTCTCCGCCACGGCCCAGGAGGCCCTGTTCCCCGCCTCCGCTCTCCACTCCAGTCGCTGGACTCCTCGTTCGGTGAAGGACCACGTGGCCAGGGCGAGTACCGCCTCCGTCGCATAGCCTCGGCCTCGGTGCTCTGCCACGGTCCAGTACCCGATTCCCCATGTGTCGGCGTGGCGGTGCACATTGACGGATGCCACCAGTACTCCGCTTTCCCGGTCCCGGTCCTCCACCGCGAAGTGGTACATCGTGTCGTCGTTCCAGCCACGCGGCACCAGTTCGCGTAAGTAGAAGGCGGCGTGCTGACGTTCGTATGGCTCGGGAAAGTCCGTCCACCGCTGAATGTCGGCGTCCTGGCAAGCGGCGAAGACCACGTCCTCGTCGCTGGGATCATGCGGGCGTAGAAGCAGACGCTGTGTCGTCAGCGAGACAGGTTCCATGGGCAGCGATTCTGACGCTCCCTCACACGCTCGGCCATCGATTTGTGATGTACATCGAGCCCATCGCGTAAGTGGATCTCGACTGCGAAAAGATCAAGGACTGTGGCACGCGGAGATCTGACGGACGAACAGTGGGCCCGGCTGGAGCTGCTCTCGCCCAGAGGGAAGAAGCCTGGGCGACCGCCGATATGGACGCGGCGGCAGCTGGTCAACAGGATACGGTGGCGGACTCGGGCCGGGACGCCGTGGCACGATATGCCCGAATAGTACGGTCCGTGGGGCCGGGTCCACGACCTGTTCAGGCGGTTGCAGCGGGACGGCACCCGGAAGCGCGTCTTCACCGAACCGCAGGCCCAGTCGGACGCAAAGGCCTGATCACCTGAGATGTGAGCGTCGACTCCACTGTCTGCCGTGCCCACCAGCAGACGGGGAGAGGGCCGCCGGAACGGCAAAAAAAGGGGGATCTCCAAAAGGAATCGCCCGGAGGCATCGACACCGAGCCGGCCGACCATGGACCTGGACGCTCGCACGGCGGCCCGACCACCGAGGTCCACCTCGCGGTCGAGCAGGGCCGGAAGCCCGTGTCCATCGTGATCACTGCCGGTCAATGTGGGCACTCACCCCACAGGTACTTAATTGTGACATCGTTTCGCAAAGTCCCGGTCGGCTGCGCCCGCTCCATCAGGGCAGTTGGGGCGCTCAACATAAGTTCCCGCTGTGCAAGGCTATCCGGCGCGTACTTTTCCGTTCCCATCGCGAACATCCCACACAGGATCCCGACTCTTCGGTCCGCGGCCGCATGCGCGAAGCGGCTCACCGCAGCGAAGGCATCGGACTCCTCGGCTACGAGCATCTCGGCGTGGTCGGCACCGCGGACCGCGACGGAGAGCATGACATCGTGGATCAGGGTGTCCCGGTCGGCGCAGTGCCCGTAGAGCGTGGCATTGCCGACGCCCGCTCGACGGGCGATGTCGTCCAGCGAGACCCTTGCACCGAACTCCACGAATATCTCGCGGGCCGCCACCAGAATCAGGTCTCGGTTGCGTCGAGAGTCGGCACAGGTACCTCGAATGCGCAGTACATCTGTTTCGGTGATCATGGCGGATTCTCCTTCCGCCAGCCTGGCGCGAGGTGCTCGGCCATCTTGGACAGACTTCGACCTTGACCGGCCCGTAAGAAGAGTTGTTTGACCGCGCTGTCGACCCGCGGCCGTCGCAATCGAGCGACGAGGTCACTGTCCAGCCGGTCAGCTCCGTCCGGCCCCGGACGGAGCCGGACGGAGCCCGTGTCGGTCAAATCGCCGGGCTGATCCGCTCCTCAATCCCGAGGAGCGCCTTGCCGAGAACCTCGTAGCCGATGACAGCGTTGAGTCCGGCGTGGCGGGCTGCCGTGTTGGCGTCGCGCCAGTACTGCTGCATGCGGCTGGCCTCGGCGAAGCTGCCGGCGCCATGCACGTTCACGAGAATGGTGATGGCCTCGAGCACCTGCTGGGCGGCATAGCCGAGTTGGGCGCGAATCTCAGCGCGGGCCGAGTAGTCGCTGTCCTCACCTCGGGCTGCTGCGGCGTCCAGGTCGTCGGCGATGCCGTACGCGTGCAGACGCGCCGTCTTGAGCTTCAGGGCCGCTTCAGCGATCTGGATCTGGACACCGACGGAGTCGCTCTGCTTGGTGAAGAACGTGTGGTGCATGCCCCTGGTCGGCGCGGTCTCGATGACCAGGGCCAGGGCGGCGCGGCCAATACCGAGCAGCGGGCCGACGAGCGGCACCGTCGCGAGCGGGACGAACGGCAGCCGGTACATGGCCTCGTCGGTCGGGACGGGCCAGGCACCTTCCGCCATCGCCCCCATGGAGATGATCCGGTGTTCGGGTACGAAGACGTCCTCGGCGACCCAGGTGTTGCTGCCGGTGCCGCGCATGCCAACGGTGTGCCAGGTGTCCTCCAGTGTCACCTCCGATGCCGGTGCGAAACAAAGCACGGCGTCGACCACGCCGCCTTCCTCGTCCATGATCAGTGCGCCCATCGACGCCCATGTCGCGTTGTGTGCGCCGGAGGAGTACGCCCAGCGGCCGCTTACCCGCAGGCCGCCTTCGACCCGGCGGGCCGCGGCCGGCGCGCTGCCGCCGGCGATCCTGGCATCGGGGTCCGTGCCGAATACGTCGTCCTGCGCCTGGGCGGACGCCAGTCCGCTGACCCAGCTGGCCACCGAACCCACCGATATCAGCCAGGACGTGGAGCCGTCCGCCTCGCCGAGGGCCTCGGTGACCTCGAGGACTGTGCGCAGGCCGGTTTCGTAGCCGCCGAGCCGCTTGGGCGTCAGCAGTCGGAACAGCCCTGCTTCGATCAGTGCGGTGCTCACCTCGTCGGTCAACCGCCGGCGTGCCTCATTCTTCGCGGCCTGCTCCCGCAGCAGCGGCTGCAGCGCTACCGCCCGGGCCACCAGCTCCTCTCGGGACGGGCCGTCGCTTCGGGTGAAATCCTCTGTTCTTACCGTGCTCATAACATCTCCCCTTGCAGTGTTCTCATCGAGATCGGGGGCGTCGGCATGATGGGCGGCGCCCTGGAAGTCCAAGCCTGTGCAGTCCAAGCCTGAGCAGTCCCTAAAAGCCCGTACTGCGCGGCGGAGTGGAAGTTCCGTGAATACGCTTGGAATGGGAAGCGAACGCCTGGGAGGCGATATCCTCGATCGCCGGACCTTGCTTCGGCGGCAGACCGGAGACGATGTCCTTGATAAGTTCGGGGTCGCCTTCATACATCATCATTCCGAGTATCAGCGGGAGGATCTCCGGAGGCGTGTCCTCGCCCCCCTCCCTGATCATCAGATCCCACTCCGCCGCGGTGACGCACTTCTCCACGAGGGGGAGGATCCTCTCCTCTTCCAGGGCTGTGTGCTCGACGACCAGCAAGTTCATGCGGTCAAGGGCATCAGCTAGCGTTCCCCGGGAGTCGGCGTCGGCGTTCCTGCGCCAGGCGGCCATCGCATCGGCGATTTCCGTGCCTATCCGATCGATTTCCGCGTGCTGCTCCTCCATCACACGAACGATCCCGGCGGCCGACACAGGTTCGCGTGCCTGCAATTTCGGCCACAGGTGCTTGTCTTCCGCGTCATGGTGGTGATGCAGAATGGTCTCCACGAATTCGATGTGATCCGAGACGATCTGCACACGCTCCGCATCCCCGACGGCGACGTCGCGAACCAGTCCGGGCATGAGAGAGAACTCTCGTCGAAACATGGTGTGTGCCATGTACATATCGCGCGTATCCGCGTACGGGCCGTTGGTCGATGTCATGGTGACCTCCAGGTCTGAGTTCAGTCGCCGGAATACCAGGAAGAGGGGAGCAGTATGACGTCGGCCCCGCTCCAGATTTTGAACGAAGCAAATGCCGGGCCGCCCCGAACCCCGCAACTCCTCAAAGGAGGCGTGGTCATCTCCACCGGTCTCCCAGCGAGGCTAGCATAAAATAACGAACGTTCAGTCAAAAAACTGCCGCGTTCACTCTCGGTGACCCTTCGGCCACCCCGTCAGTCCGACGACCGACTCGCGGCCATCCGCAGCCCTGGCCGTCGCCTGTCGATGTGGCGGCGCTCTCACCGGGAGTCTCATGGCACCCGGTGCGAACTACGGCCAAGCCTGCGCCCCCAGGACGATCTACGGCATCGGGCAGTTGCCCTGTCTTCGGGCGGCCCGGATGCCCATGTGCGACCGGCGGATGCCTCCCCGCCTGCGTTTAGGCCCTGTCCGTGAAAAGGCGGGTTCGGTGGACCATGGCCGCTTTTCGAGATCGTGGAGATCAATTCCCGCATGGGTGGCGCGCTCATCGGGGAGTCCATCCGGAACTCGCTCGGTGTGGACGTGCACGGGGCCTTCATCGATCTCGCCCTGGGCCGACGTCCCGCTTTGATGGATGAACCGGTCGACGTCAAGCAGGGAACCGCGATGGTGTGTATCTACGCACCCAGGGCCGGAGTTTTCGCCGGGCTGGAGGGCATGGATCTCCTGGACCGCCACCCCGGAGAGCTTGAAATGTACCCTGTGTGCTTTCCGGGAGGAACCATTGTCAGCACTACGGACCAGCGTGGCGCCATCGCCTTTCTCCTGGCGCGGGGTGATACCGCCGAACTCGCCTACCACAACGCCGCTTCGGCCGCGGGAAAGATCGCAGTCCGAATGGCGTGACAGTCGATCAGCGGTCAGCGCGGTGGTAACGGTCCGGCGTATGTCGTGTTGGAGGTCCGGATTCCACACGGTCACACCTATCGAAGACCGGGTCAGAGAACACGAGGCCGTTCACCCGACGCGATCTGCTGCTTGCCGGAGGCATCGCCAGTCGCGCCGGACCGAGTCTTGACAACGCCAGCCGCTTCACCCGGCGAGGACGATCGCGCTCTCCTGCTGGCGCGGCCCCTGGGTCCCGGGGCGGAGCATTGGACGTGGGCGCGGACGACGGCAAGATCGTCGGCTCTGCTGCGAGAGATATGGCCCCGCGTGATCACGCAAGTGGCACGGCGGAATATTGGAACGAACGGTCATTCGAGATGTAGGCTTGTCGAATGTCAGCGCTTGTCGCCTCGCGTACTGACATGTGGTGAATACGTCAGAGTCTGCCGAGTCCCGAGATCAAGTCCAGAAGTGAAGGGAGACTCAGTGGACAGTGATCAACGATTCCAGGGCGACAGTGCGGCGGGCCAGGGCGGCCGGTCCGGCCTTCCCGTATTCGAGGTACCCCGAAGCGCCAGCAAATAGGTGAGAAGATGAAGTTCATTCATCGCAAGTCGATCGAACGCCTCCGCTCTTCCGAGTCTGCCCACAGAGGAGAGAGCGGGCGAAGCACCAGCCATCTAGTCCGGCTCAGTGAGGCGAGCACGCGTATCGGGACCACGCTCGACGTTCTGCGTACCGCGCAGGAATTGGCGGACTTCACAGTACCCCTCATCGCCGACTACGGTGCGGTCGATCTGGCGAAGACGATCCCGCTCGGTGAAGAACCGCAGTTGAGGCTGGGAACCAACCGGGACGACGAGACAATATTCCACCGGGCCGGCGCCGCGTCGATTCAGCAGGACATACCTGAAAGCATCTGGCAGAAGGAGGAGCCGGTCTTCGTTCCACCCAATTCACCTTTCACCCGTGCTTACTTCTCCAGGGAGTCCTATCTGGAGCCGGAGCTGGATGTGGCGGAATGGGAGATCCTCGATCCCGGCCGAGCCGAGAAGATGCGCGAGAACGGCATGCACTCGTTGATGATGGTGCCCATCCACGCGCGCGGTGTGGTACTCGGTATCGCGATCTTCGTGCGGACCAAGAATCCGTCGCCGTTCGATGTATCCGACCTGATGCTGGCCGAGAACATCGTGTCCCGAGCCGCCCTCTCCCTGGACAACGCGCGCCGCTACACACGCGAGCGCGCGGTGGCACTCGCCCTCCAGCGCAGTCTGCTGCCTGCGACGCTCTCCGGCGGCTCCGCCGTCGATCTGGCCTCCGAGTACCTCCCGGCGGACAGTGAATCGGGGGTGGGCGGGGATTGGTTCGACGTCATCCCGCTGTCCGGTGCGCGGGTGGCGCTGGTGGTGGGAGATGTCGTGGGACACGGCATCCAGGCCGCGGCGACCATGGGCCGACTACGTACCGCCGTGCAGAGCCTCGCCGACTTGGACCTACCGCCGGACGAACTGCTCACGCACCTCGACCACCTGATCCTCCGCCTCGTCGCAGCCGACGGCATGACGGGAGAGGCCCCGCAGAGCCCGGCCGGCGCCACCTGCCTCTATGTCGTCTACGACCCGGTCGCGCGCCACTGCACCATGGCGCGCGCGGGTCATCTGCCCCCGGCCATCGTCGACGCCGACGGCGGCGTCAGCTACCCGGACGTCCCCGCGGGACCTCCCCTCGGGCTGGGGCCCATCCACAACGTGCCCTACGCGGCTTTCGAGATGACTCTCTCCGAGGGCAGCCTTATCGCCCTCTACACCGACGGCCTCGTCGAAAGCCGCGACGCGGACATCGACGTGGGCATGGACAGTCTGGCGCGCGTACTCGGACGGCCGAACCGTTCATTGGAGGAGCTCTGCTCGGAAGCGGTAGGCATGCTGCCGACCAAGAGACAGTCGGATGATGTGGCCCTGCTGCTGGCCGCCACCAAGGTGATCAGCCCCAGTTGGACGGCCACTTGGGAGCTGCCCGCAACGGATCCCGCTCTCGTGGCCGACGCACGTTCCCTGACGCGCCGTCATCTGGCGGAGTGGCAGCTGGGCGATCTTGAGATCGAGGCGGAGGTGGTGGTGAGCGAGATGGTCACCAACGCTATCCTGCACGGCTCGGGCCCGATTCAACTGCGACTCATCCGCGACCGGGTGCTCATCTGCGAGGTCTCCGATGCCAGCGGCAGTCAGCCTCGCCAGAGGCAAGCCTGCTCCACCGACGAGAACGGCCGCGGCCTTTTCCTGCTTACCCACCTGTGCAACCGGTGGGGCAGCCGATGGACGTCCGGCGGCAAGATCATCTGGGCGGAAATGGACCTCCCCGACCGGCCACCACCGACCACTGCTGGGACACACCCGACGAATTCCGGCGCCAGGTCTTGCGGGTCCCGGTGAAAGACACCGCCGCACACCTGGTTCGAATGTCGGTCGGACAGGTGACGGTGGCCGTCGGAGGCACCTGGATACGTTACGAATCCGCCAAGCTATGACGCTGGGGAGAAAGTCGGGGCCACCGGCTGGAACTACGGCGTACTCGTGCCCTGCCTCATGCGCAGCGAGCGCGCGCTGTTGTCCGAATCGGAGTCGTGCCTCAGGGCGGAGTAGGCATCGTCGCTCCGGCCCCTCACGAGGTCGACTGTTTTATCGCCCCACTGGGACTCATGCTCGGTTGGGAATCATGCTCGGCAGGCGGTCGTCCTGATCGCCGTCCTTGACGTGCTCATCCAAAGTGCCCGCCGGGTCGGCCGCCGCCGTTTCTGGTCGTCCTGCCGTGATAGCCACGAAGGCGACAACCGCGGCCGCGATCAGGAATCCCGGTTGCCCACACGTACGCGACCGAGAAGCCGTGGACCAGTGCGCGGTTCACCAGCCCGGCGCTCCCGGTGCGGGACGCCGTGAATGAGACGGTCGCACTCGCCGCGACGGTGTTGAGCAGACCCGTTCCGACGGAGCCGCCGACCTGCTGGGAGGTGTTGATCATCGCTGAGGCGACGCCCACGTCGGAGGCGTCGACCCCGTGGCTCGCCAGCCCGAACGCCGGCATGAAGGCTGTGCCGATCCCCAGGCCCATCACGATCTCGGCGGCCGACACATACACGAAGGAGGAGCCCGGATCGAGGGCCGCCAGCATGAGGACGCCGACGCCGGAGACCGCGAACCCGGCACCCATCAGCCGGCCGGGGCGAACGAAGCGCGACAGCCGCGCGGCGATCTGGGTGGAGCCGACGGCCTGGGCGATCGCCATCGGTATGAAGGCCGCCCCGCTCTGCACCGGGGAGTAGCCCTTGACCAGCTGGAAGTAGTAGCTCAGGAAGAGGAACATGCCGAACATGCTCATCACGGACAAGCCCATGGACAGGTAGGCACCTGCCCGATTGCGGTCCTTGAGCACCCGCAGGGGGAGCAGCGGCGACTTCACCCGTGATTCCAGCAGGACGAACGCCGCGAGCAGTACCGCGGAGGCGAGGAACATTCCGATCGGGACGGCCGAGGCCCAGCCGTCGTTCTCCGCCCTGGCGAAGCCGAACACCAGGGCAACGGCGCCCGCAGTGGCCAGGATCGCCCCCGGTACGTCAAGCCGGGCGCGTTTCGCCTCCCGCCCCTTGTCGCGGACGACCGCGAGGACCCCGGCAATGCCGATCGCCGCGATCGGCAGGTTGATGAGCAGCCCCCAGCGCCAGGTCGCATACTCGGTGAGCACGCCCCCGAGCAGCAGCCCGATCGCACCACCCGCCGTAGCGAGCGCTCCGTAGATGCCGAAAGCCTTGGCGCGCTCCCGGGTGTCGGTGAAGGCCACGGAGATCAAAGCGAGAGCGGCGGGTGCCAGGAGCGCCCCGAAAACGCCCTGGAGCGTCCGCGCCGTCAGCAGCATCGGCAGATTGGCCGCCACCCCGCCGATGCCCGAGGCCAGGGCGAAGCCGATCAGACCGATGATGAATATCCGCCTGCGGCCCCAGAGGTCGGCCAGGCGCCCCCCGAGGACCAGCAGCCCACCGAAGGCCAACCCGTAGACGGTGATGACCCACTGCCGGTTGCCGTCGCTGAAGTGCAGCGACTCCTGGGCCGAGGGCAGCGCGATGTTCATGATCGCGCCGTCGAGGAAAACCATCAGCTGTGCGATGGAGATGAACAGCAGCGCGAGCCAGCGTTTGGGGTCCGGCTGTGCGGGATTCGGGGACAAGGCTCTACCTCTTCACGGGCGGGGGCGGGGGCAGGGGTGGGGGTGGGGTGGTGGGGTGGTGGGGTGTGCCCCGCCGCACGGCGGGACACGGTCGTCACTTGGCGGTCAGTCCCGTCACTTGGCGGTCAGTCCACCGTCGATTGGCAGCGCGGCCCCGGTGATGTACGTGGAGGCGTCGCTGAGCAGGAAGGCGGCGAAGGCCGCGATGTCCTCCTGCCTGCCGATCCGGCCGCTGGGCTGGAGCCCCAAGAAGTAGTCCTCGACCTCGGGGTTGGCGGCGGCGACCTGGCGCCACAGTGGGGTATCCACCAGGCCGGTGACCAGGGCGTTGATCCGTACGCCCTCTCTGGCCGCATCGAGTGCGGCGGCCCGGGTGAGGCCCACGACGCCATGCTTGGCGGCCGTGTAGGCGGCGATGGCCGCGTCACCGATCACGCCCGCCGTGGAGGCGTTGTTGACGATCGAGCCGCCGCCGGAGGCGACGATTGCCGGTATCTCGTGCTTGAGGCTGAAAAATATGCTGGTCAGGTTAAGGTCGAGGGTCGCCCGCCAGAAGGACTCGTCGATTTCGCGGACCTTCCCCAGAGCGTTGCCACCGCCCGCGTTGTTGAATGCTCCGTCGAGACGTCCGAACTCCGACACCGCGGTCCGGACCAGGTTGGCCACCTGCTCCTCGACAGTGACGTCGGTAGGGACGAACACCGCCAGTCCGCCGTCTTTCCTGATGTCCGCGGCGAGCTGCTCGCCTCGGGTCTTGTCACGGGCACCGATTACCACGGTGGCGCCGTCCGAGGCGGCGCGACGCGAGAACGCCTCACCCATCCCCGCGGTACCGCCGGTTACAACGATCACCTTCGACTGCAGCCCTGAAGACACGACTCCCACTTTCTTTACTACTCGTTACAGATAGAAGACCCTCGTCCGCCCTCCAGGTCACAGGGGGGCGAGGGCTCGATGGCAAGCTAACTATACCGAACGTTCATTCCACATCAAATGAGTCGCTCGTCACGCCCCCCGCGGAGCAGGCGGGAGGTGGAGGGGTCCGTGTCGAATTTTTGACTGAACGTTCCAGTGAGCGGTAGTGTGACCTTATGGCACGCGTCAGGGAGTTCGACACACACGCAGCGCTGGAAGCGGCTCTGGCCGCCTTCCGCCGCAAGGGCTACGAGGGCACCTCCGTGCAGGATCTCGTGGACGCGACGGGAGTGGGCCGCGGCTCGCTTTACGCGGCGTTCGGCAGCAAGAACGAGCTGTATCACGCCGCGATGCATCACTACCGCAAGCATTACGCCATGCCCATCACCGAGGCCCTGCGGTGCGACGCACCGCCCCGGGAGCTCCTGCGGGGGATATTGGTCAGCCTGGTGGATGACATCGTCAAGGACGAAACCCGGCAGGCTTGCCTGATCGTCTCCGCGTCCACGGAGCGTGTGCCGCACGACCTTCAGCTGGCACGGGAGATCCAGGAGACCATCGAATCGATCGAGGACGCCCTCACCGAGGTCATCGCCACAGGCCAGCGGAACGGCGACGTGACCAGTGAACAGCCCGCCCGCTCCATCGCCCGGTTCCTGATAACGGCGATGCAGGGCATTCGGGTGATGGGTGCGATAAACCCCGACAGGTCTTCTCTCATGCCCATCGCGGATGTGGCGCTGACCACCCTTGACTGATGAGCCGAGCAGCGGGGATCCGGTCCGTACGGCAACCCGGTCCGTACGGCAACGCTGTTCAGTCCGGGAGAGGTATTCCCGATGGGTTCGCCGGCCGACGTCCACGATCACAGCGCCCCGCACCGGACCGGGGTCGCAACCGCACGACTCTCTCCGCAGGAGTAATGATGACCGACTACGGCCACGATTTGATATTCGGTACGCTCCTTGAGCCGCCCGCCGGCAACCCGCAGGGCGTCGTGGAGTTGGCGCAGGCGAGCGAGCAGGCGGGGCTGGACCTGGTCAGCTTGTCCGACCACCCGTACTGGCCCGAGCGACTGGACTCCCTCGCACTACTTGCCGCGATAGCCGCCAAGACAACACGGGTGAGGATTCTGTCGAACCTCGCCAATCTGCCGCTTCGCCCGCCCGCGACTCTGGCCCGCACGGCGGTGACGCTGGACCTTCTCAGCGGTGGCAGGTTCGAACTCGGTGTGGGGAGCGGCACTCAGCACATGTGGGACCTGATCGTTGCCGAAGGCGGCCCCCGGCGCAATGCGGCGCAGTCCATCGAGGCGCTGGACGAGGCTGTCCAGATCATCAGGAAGTTCTGGACTCCTGGCGCCGCCGTGCGCTTCGAGGGCAAGCACTACCGCATCGACGGCGCCACACCCGGCCCTGTTCCCGTTCACGACATCGGCATATGGCTCGGCGCTTACCAGCGCCGCATGCTACGGCTGACCGGCAGGGTAGCGGACGCGTGGGTTCCCAGTTCGCCCTTTCTTCCCCCCGGACAACTTCCCGCGGCCAACCGCACCCTCGATGAGGCGGCGATCGAAGCGGGACGGACCCCGAACTCGGTACGCCGCGCCTACAACATCGAGGGCGAGTTCGCCGCCACTGCCAGTGGCTTCCTCCACGGGCCCCCGAAGGTCTGGGCCGAACAACTCGCCGAACTCACACTGACCGAGGGAATGAGCACGTACATGCTCTACCGCGTCGATACCGCCGATTCCATCAGCCGGTTCGCCGCAGAGGTCGCGCCCGCCGTACGAGAGATGGTCGCCGCCGAGCGAAGCCGATAGGCCAGATCCCCACTGGCGGACCGGCGTGAGGCCGTGGTCCGAGGCGAATATGGAACGAACGATCAGTATTATTTCGACCCTCGAAAGGGAGAAGCGCGTGAAAGTCGTAGGAGTGCGGCGGTTCGGCGGGCCCGAGGTCCTGGAGGTCTTCGACGCGCCCGAACCGCACGCCGGACCCGGGGAGGTACGGATCCGGGTGCACGCCGCGACCGTCAACCCCGGCGACCGCGACATGCGGATCGGCGCGGTCGCCCTGGCCGCCCCGGCACCCCCGTACATCCCGGGCATGGAAGCCGCAGGTGTGCTCGACGAGATCGGCCCCGGCACCGCCACCCGCCTGCGGACCGGGGAGCACGTGATGGCGATGGTCATGCCCAACCGGCGCGAGGGGGGCGCCTACGCCGAGTACGTGGTCCTGCCGGCCGACTGGGTGGCCGCCGCGCCGGCCGGCGCGAGCCACGCACAGGCGGCGACGCTGCCCATGAACGGTCTCACCGCACGCCAGGCCCTCGACCTGCTGGACTTGGCGCCGGGGCAGATCCTCGCCGTCACCGGAGGGGCGGGTGCCGTCGGCGGGAACGTCGTACAGCTCGCCAAGGCCGACGGCCTGGAGGTGGTCGCCGACTGCGCGCCCCAGGACGCGGACCTTCTGCGCTCGCTTGGCGCCGATCTCCTTGTGGTCAGAGGCGACAACGTGGCAGACCGCTTCCTGGAGGCCGTACCAGGCGGTGTCGACGGCCTGCTCGACGGGGCCGTGATCGGCACCTCCCGGCTGGTCCGCGCCGTCCGTGACGGCGGGGGTATCGTGGCTGTTCGGGGCGAGGTCCCCGACCGGGCCCGTGTCGTCGAGATGAGCCGGCGCCGGATCACCCCGCACATGGTGAACGTGCCGAACTCCCTGGGTGATCAGAGGCGGATGGCGGCACTGCGCCACGCCGCGGAAAGCGGTGCGCTGACGCTCCGGGTGGCGAAGACCCTCCCCGCCGAACAGGCACCCGAAGCCCACCGGATGATGGAGGCCGGCGGAACGCGCGGCCGTATCGTCCTGACTTTCTGACACCCCATTTCCTTTCTGGATGCCTTCCGGAACAACCAGGCTGTCATCGCTACGTCCCTGTGGCGGCCGGGGGTATGGGCGACGATCCGAGTCGTCGGCAGGGCGAAGACATGTGCCTCTGAACCTCCGTCATCGCCTTCGACCGCGGCAGGCAGGGAGGGGACGGAGGGAGGGAGGGAGCGTACCGAGCTGGTGCGCCGCACCTCCACATCCCATAAGGTCGCCATGTCCCATATGTCCTTTTCTGTCGAATAGGGTGACCGTGACCGACACCGATTCCCCTGTGGTCGTGACAGCCCCGGTCGATGTGGTCCTGCCGTGTCTGGACGAGGCCGCCGCCCTTCCGTGGGTACTTGGCCGGATCCCGCCCGGCTGGCGGGCCGTCGTCGTCGACAACGGCTCTCGCGACGGCTCCGCGGCTCTCGCCGCCGAGCTGGGAGCCCTGGTCGTCCACGAGCCGCAGCGTGGGTTCGGTGCCGCCTGCCACGCCGGCCTGTGTGCCGCCACCGCTGAGGTCGTCTGCTTCTGCGACTGCGATGCCTCCCTCGACCCGGCCCAGCTTCCGCTTCTGACGGCCCCTCTGCTGAACGGGTCGGCCGACCTGGTGCTCGGCCGTCGAAGACCGGTGACCAGAGACGCCTGGCCGCTGCACGCCCGGCTCGCCAACCGGGAACTGGCACGGCGGGTGCGCCGCCGCACAGGTCTGGTGGAGCTGCACGACATCGGCCCGATGCGGGCCGCCCGTCGTACGGCCCTGCTCGGTCTGGGTCTGACCGACCGCCGTTCCGGCTACCCCCTGCAGATGCTCGTCCGTGCGGCGGAGGCGGGATGGCGGGTGCGTGAGACGGACGTGCCCTACTCACCACGGGTCGGTCGGTCCAAGGTGACCGGGACCTGGCGCGGCACCTGGCAGGCGGTACGCGACATGGGGGCGGTCCTCGCCGAGGCGCCCGCCGTCACTCCGGCCGACGCCGGGAAGGCTCGGAGATGACACCCGCCCCGCGGCGGCACACCGCGCCCACCGTGCTCGTTCTCGCCAAGGAGCCGGTGCCCGGCAGGGTCAAGACGCGGCTCACTCCGCCGTACAGCCCCGCCCAGGCGGCCATCCTCGCCGAGGCCGCCCTGGCCGACACCCTGGACGCCGTGCTGCGCGCGGCCGTGCGCCGCCGTGTGCTGGTGTTGGACGGTGAGCCGGGGCCGTGGCTGCCCGCGGGAGTCGAAGTCGTCCCGCAGGCCGACGGTGAACTCGACGAGCGGATCGCGGCGGCCTTCGCCGCCGTCTCCGACGGTCCGGCGCTGCTCATCGGCATGGACACCCCGCAGCTGACGGCCGGACTGCTGGATGCCGTGGACTGGTGCGGGGGCGACGCGTGGTTCGGTCCGGCCGCCGACGGCGGCTTCTGGGCCTTGGGCTTCGCCGACCCGTCGCTGGCCCCCTCTCTGGTGCGGGGTGTGCCCATGTCGACCCCCGAGACCGGACGGGTGCAGCGGCATCGCCTCGCGACTGCCGGTCTGACGGTATGTGACCTGCCCTCGCTGCGTGACGTGGACACCGCCGCCGACGCCGTCGCGGTTGCCGCCGACGCGCCTGGAACGCGCTTCGCCGCGGCACTGGCCCGCGCCGACGTCCGGGCGGAAGGAGTCGCGTAGTGCACGAGACGGTACTGCGTGGACGCGCCGCCGACGCCGCTTGGGCCGCCGACCCGTATGTGCACGCACTGGACGCCGGCCGCGGTCCCCTCTTCCTTCAGCGCTCCGACGGCTGGCTGCTGCCTTTGGACGTGGAGCGCTGGTGCGCCCCCGCCGATTCCGCGGACCAGGAGTTGTTGCACCGCTGCCACGGGCCTGTCCTCGATCTGGGCTGCGGGCCCGGACGGCTGGTCATAGCCCTGGCTCGGCGGGGCCGGCCAGTCCTCGGAGTGGACATCAGCCCCGCTGCCGTCGCCCGCGCCCATCGGGAGGGCCGGCCGGTGGTCCACAGGTCGGTCTTCGACCGGCTGCCCGCCGAGGGGCGGTGGGGCACGGTGCTGCTGGCGGACGGCAACATCGGGATCGGCGGTGCCCCGGAAACGCTGCTGACCCGGGCGCGCGGTCTGCTTGCCCCCGAAGGCCGGCTGCTCGTCGAGGCGGATGCCCACGAGGTGGACGAGCGCCTGGTTGTCCGGGTACGGGACGGCTCCGGCCGCTGTGGTCCCGTCTTCCTCTGGGCCAGGGTGGGTTCGGCGGCGCTCCGTGGTGTCGCCGTCGGAGCGGGCTGGACAGTGGCAGGTGAATGGTCCGAGGGTGGCCGCCGCTTCCTGGATCTCCGTCCCTGATCACCCGGTTCCGCCCGCCGCTCTCGCCTCTCGGCTGGCGTCTCGCCTCCCGGCGGGCGTCCCGTCGGCAACCGCCTTTCCCCGCGTGCTCCTGTGCCCGGTTCCCTCCCCTGGCTGCCCGTGACCGTCGTCCGTGAAGGAAACAGAGATTGGTGACCCCGTGCCTCTCCCGCCCAGGTATCGGAGGCGCGGCCGACGTTGCCCTGAGCTGTGGCGCCGGTACGGAACGGCCAGGGCCTCGTGGGTCGGTCTTCGGCTCATGACGGGCCATCACCGGATGACCACGCGCAACGCCCGGATGCCGAGGCCCTGCCGCCCCGGTCTCCGCCCGGTATCTCTCGCCCGTTGCCCGAATCCCCCTCCCGGCGGGCCGGCATGAGCACGCTCGCCCCGTTCGCCGGGCGGGCTCGCGCCGGCCGTTCCGGCGTCCGGACGGCCGGCACACTCGTACTGCTGGCCGGCGTCGTCACGGCGACCACCGTTTCGGTCCGCACCGGTGGAGTCCTCGCCCGCCCGGAACGCATCCTGCTCTGGTACGCGGTGGCCTGGGCCATGTTCGCCGCCGCCTGCTGGGCGGTGCGGGCGGTCCCGGTGCGGCGGGCGACGGCCGTCATCCTCGCGGGAAGCGCGGCCTTGGCTCTGACCGGCCTGGCCGGACCGCCCAGTACCAGCAGCGACATGTTCCGCTACGCCTGGGACGGCACCGTGCAGGCGGCGGGCATCTCCCCATACGCCTATCCGCCGGCCGCTCCGGAACTCACCCGGCTGCGCGACCCATGGCTCTTCCCTCCGGACTCCGCCTGTCAGGACCCCGCCACCGCCCTGCGTCTGGAGCTGCACACGTTTCCGGCGGCACAGGACGGACCTGGCGCCCAGCCGACGGAATGCACTCGCATCAACCGTCCACAGGCGCACACGATCTATCCCCCGGTAGCGGAGTGGTGGTTCTTCGCCGTCCACGAGTTGTCGCCCGCCGACGGGCGGCACAAGCCTTTCCAGGCCGCGGGCGCCGTACTCGCGTTCGCCACCACGGCCGCGCTGCTGGCCGTGCTGCGCCGCCGTGGCCGGGACCCCCGTACGGCGGCGCTCTGGGGCTGGTGCCCGGCGGTGCCGGTCGAGGCGGTCAACAACGCCCACGTCGACACCCTGGGGGTACTGCTCACCGTTCTGGCGCTGGGCGCCGTGGGGCCGGGCGGCCGACGCGGTGTTCTGCTGGGCGCCGCGACCGCGGTGAAGCTGCTGCCGGTCCTCGCGCTGCTCGGCTCCGTGGCGGGGCGGCGGTCCATGCTGCGGACCGTGGCTCCCGCGGTCGCCGCCTTCGTGCTCGTCTATCTGCCGTACGCGGCGGTCTCCGGGGGCCAGGTCCTGGGTTACCTGCCCGGCTATCTGAAGGAGGAGGGCTACGAGCCCGGCGACGTGCGCCGTTTCGCCCTGTTGCGGCTGCTGCTGCCCGATGTGGCGGCGGCACCCGTCGCCGCCACGCTCATCGCACTGACCGCGGTGTACGTCTGGCGGCGCGAAGACCCCGAGCAGCCGTGGCAGGGGGCCCTCCTGGTGACCGGCACCACGCTGACGTTGGTCTCGCCCGGCTACTCCTGGTACGCCCTGCTGGTCGTGGGCCTGGTCGCGCTCGACGGCCGAGCGGAGTGGCTCACCGTCCCCGCCGCCGGCGCGGTGCTCTATGTCGGAAACGCCGCCTTCCCTCAGATGCCGTTGCAGGCGTTGGCGTACGGCGCCGCCGCCCTTGTGGTCTGCGGCGCGGCCGCCCACCGCCACTGGCCGGGCCGGGGTCCGTCACCAGCGGCGGAAACCCTGACGCGCGTGCCTCAGGAAGCACGACCTGTCGAACGCAACCAAGAAAAGAGGCAACGATGACGGCTGACAGCCCATCGGCCGCCGAACGCCCGCAGTCGCCGCCCGACCCGCCCGGTCCGGGAGGGGAGCAGGCCGGCCGGCGGACCGGCGGCCCCGTCGCGGAAGGCTCCACGCGGGCACCGGAGTCTCCCCGCACCCGGCTGCGGGCCCGGCTGACGGGCGGGCCGCCGCCAGGGCCGTCCCGACCGGGATTCTGGCGCAGCCCGCTGCGGGGGCCATGGCTGACCTCGGTCCTCGGACTGGTCCTGCTCGTCGGCATCACGGTGCTCTTCGTGACCGGCCTGCTCTCCTACGCGGCCTACAACCCGAACCTGTCCCCGATCAACGACGAGACACCGGACAAAGGTGTGCTCGGCTTCTACCTCTTCGCCTGGCCGACCGGTCCGTCCTGGCTCTACCGGGTCACCCAGGGCGTCCATGTCACACTCGGCGTCGTCCTCGTCCCCGTACTGCTGGCCAAGCTGTGGTCCGTCATCCCGAAGCTGTTCACCTGGCCGCCCCTGCGCTCGCCCGGCCAGGCGTTGGAGCGGCTCTCCCTGCTGCTGCTCGTCGGGGGCGCCCTGTTCGAGTTCGCCACCGGCCTGCTGAACATCCAGCTTCACTACATCTTTCCGGGCTCCTTCTACACCCTCCATTTCTACGGTGCCTGGGTGTTCATCGGCGCGTTCGTCGTACATGTCGCCCTCCGTCTCCGCGTGGTGGCACGCGCGCTGCGGAGCCGGCGGCTGCGGACCGAGCTGCGCACCCCTCTCAGCGGCACCCGCCCCGAACCGCCCGACCGGACCGGCCTGGTCTCCCCGCTGCCCGCTCCGCCGACCATGTCCCGACGCGGCGCCCTCGGCACGGTGGGCCTCGCCTCCCTGGCGCTGCTGGTCGTGACGGCCGGTCAGAGCATCGGCGGCAGCCTGCGGCGGACGGCCCTGCTCGCTCCGCACGGCCGGAACCCCGGGCAGGGTCCCAGCGGCTTCCCGATCAACAAAACGGCCGCGGACGTCGGCATCCAGGCCGAGGACACGGGCGCCGGCTGGCGGCTCGTGGTGCGCGGCGGCACCCGCGAGGTCGTGCTCACCCGCGCCGAGACGCTCCGCCTGCCGCAGCACTCGGCCTGGCTGCCCATCGCCTGTGTGGAGGGGTGGTCCACCGAGGACCAGCACTGGAGCGGAGTGCGGCTGTCCGACCTCGCGGCTCTGGTGGGGTTGCGTGAGGACCTGCCCTCGGTCCGGGTCGACTCCCTGCAACGCGGCGGTTTCGGCTCCACGGTCCTGCGGGACAACCAGGTCCGCGATCCCCGCTCCCTGCTCGCGCTGCGCGTCAACGGCGCCGACCTGTCGCTCGACCACGGCTATCCGGCGCGGATCATCGTCCCCGCCAACCCGGGCGTCCACAACACCAAGTGGGTCACGAACCTCACCTTCGGAACGGCCTCGGCCACGGAGTCGGGAGCCGTCTCGTGAGGTATTTCCGTGCCCGTTACGGCGGCTCCCCGCTCCATCTGCTGCTGATCCTCTGCTCCTTCGCCCTGACGGCGTACGCCGGCGTCCGGTTGCTGGGAGCGAACGCCCTGGCCGTCGCCGTCTGGTTCGTGGGCGCCGCCCTGGTGCACGACCTGGTACTGCTGCCCCTTTACACCCTCCTCGACCGCGCGGTGCGGCGACTGCTGCCGGCGGGCGCCACCACCTCCGCGGATCGGGCTGCCGACCGGGCGGCCCTGATCAACCACGTCCGGGTCCCGGGCCTCGTCTCGCTGCTCCTGCTGCTCGTCTGGTACCCGCTGGTACTGCGCCGGGTTCCGGGATACGCGGCTGCGACAGGGCTGAGTCCCGATGTCTTCCTGGGCCACTGGCTGCTCGTCACCGCGGCCCTCTTCGCGGGCTCGGCCGTCTGGTACGTAGTGTCCCTCGCGCTCCGCGACCGGCCCGGTCCGCACAACGGTTCAAAGCCCGCGGCGCCCGGCGACCCGTCCGAGTGACCGGGCAGACCGGCGCTACCTCCATCCACCAACTACGGCGGAGGTACGGCTTCCGCTCGCGCGATGACAGGTGACGGAACTCTTACGTGCCGGTGCGGAAACCACGTTGTACGCGCGGAGTTCCGTAGCGTTCCCGACATGCGAGTACTTGTCACGGGAGGCGCGGGTTTCATCGGCGCCCACATTGTCATGGCGCTGAGGGAGCACGGGCATGAGTCCGTCGTTCTGGACGCGTTCCTGCCCACCTCTCATCCGGAGATCCCGGTTCTGACGGATACCTCGGTGGTGCGAGGGGACGTCCGGGACCCGGAGGCCGTACGTGCGGTCCTGCGCGGGGTCGACGCCGTATGCCATCAGGCGGCGATGGTGGGGCTGGGGCAGGACTTCGCGGACGCGCCCGCGTACGCCGCTTGCAACGACCTGGGTACCGCGGTGCTGCTCGCGGGGATGGCGGAGGCCGGGGTCGCGAGGCTCGTGCTGGCCGGGTCGATGGTCGTGTACGGGGAGGGCCGGTATGTGTGTCCGCGCCACGGGACCGTACGGCCCCGTCCGCGTGAGACCGCTGATCTCAAAGCGGGGCGGTTCGAAGTGCGCTGCCCTCGTTGCGGCGCCGGGCTCGTCCCCGGACTGGTCGGTGAGGACGCGCCCGTGGATCCGCGCAGTGTGTACGCGACGACGAAGCTGACGCAGGAGCACCTGGCAGCCGCGTGGGCGCGGAGTGTGGGGGGCCGGGCGGTGTCATTGCGCTATCACAACGTATACGGGCCGGGAATGCCCCGGGATACCCCGTACGCGGGGGTCGCGTCGTTCTTCCGGTCGGCGCTGGCACGTGGGGAGGCGCCACGGGTCTTCGAGGACGGCGCCCAGCGGCGCGACTTCGTGCATGTACGGGATGTGGCCGCGGCCAATCTCGTGACACTTGAGGCGGTCGCGGAACGGCCCGCCGGCTCGATGACCGTTTACAACACGGGCAGCGGCGAACCCCACACCATTCTGGAAATGGCGCGGGCTCTGGCCAGGGCCCACGGCGGACCGCCTCCGGTCGTGACGGGAGAGTTCCGGCTCGGCGACGTACGGCACATCACGGCCGACTCCACGCGATTGCGTGTGGAGTCGGGCTGGCGGCCACAGGTCGGCTTCGACGAAGGGATGGCCGAGTTCGCGCGGGCGCGCCAGCGTTCTTCCGCGGCGCCCCGAGGGGCTTGATACCCGGAATGTGAAACAGCGTGGCCCCTTTCCCGTACCTCGGCGGTGCAGGCGGCCGACGGTCGACGGCCTGAAGACTCGTCCGGTCCGGCCCGGTACGGTACGGTCCGGCCCGGCCCGGCCCGGTTCGCCGAGCGGCGCCGCGCAGTATGCGCCGCGCCTTCAGAGTGCGGGCGTCCGCAGGGGCAGGGTGACCTCGAAGCGGCAGCCGCCGCGCACGTTGCGTACCTCCGCGCGGCCGGCGTGGGCCTCGACGATGCCACGCACGATCGCGAGGCCCAGTCCGGCGCCGGCCGGAGGGGTCCGGGCGGCGCTGCCCCGCCAGCCGGTGTCGAAAACCCGCGCCAGATCCTCGTCCGGTATGCCGCCGCAGCTGTCCGTCACCGACAGGATGACGGCGTCGGCCTGGCGTTCGGCGGCGACGGCGACCGTGCCGTCGGCGGGGGTGTGGTGGATGGCGTTGACGAGGAGGTTGGCGAGGACCCGCGTCATCTCCTTGCCGTCCACCTCCACCGGCACGGGTTCGACTCCGTCACCGACCAGCCGCACCCCGCGTTCGTGAGCCAGCGGATGGACTCCGGAGAGGGCATCGCCCACGAGGTCGTAGACCGAGAGCCGGCTCGGGGTGAGGGTCAGGGTTCCGGCGTGGATCCGGGACAGTTCGAACAGGTCGTTGACCATGGAGTTGAGCCGGTCGACCTCGGCACCGATCTGCCGGTGGTAGCGGGCCGGGTTGTCGGCCACGCCGTCCGCCAGCGCCTCCGACATGGCCCGCAGCCCGGCCAGCGGTGTCCGCAGATCGTGGGAGATCCAGGCGACCAGCTCGCGGCGTGAGGTCTCCAGCGCCCGTTCCCTCTCGCGGGAGGCGGCCAGCTTGGCACTGGTGGCGGCAAGCTGCCGGGAAAGCGCGGCAAGTTCGGCGGTGGCCGGTCCCGCCGGGGCGGCGAAGCTTCCCTCATCACCGAAGTCACGTGCCGCGAGCGCGAGTTCATGACTGCGGGCCACCACCCAGCGGCCCAGCAGCAAGGCGGTTGCCAGCGAGACGACGGCAGCCATGGTCACCACGAGCGTAACGACGGTGAGGTCGTGCCCGGACAGGAACATCGCCTGGGCGACGGTGAGTGTTCCGGTCAGCATGGCGGCGACCGTGACGGCGGCCACCACGGTGAGGGACACGGTGACCGACCGATGGCGCACCAGGCGCAGGGCGACGGCGCCGAGGACTCCCGCGCAGGCGGCCCCCGCCAGGGCGAAGGCGGCGATCAGCAGCAGGTCCTTCACAGTGCCTCTCCCGCCCCTGGCCGGTCGTCGGACCCGGACCGGGGATCCTGCCCGGACCGGGAATCCTCTCCGTGCGGAGAGCCGGCACCGGGTCGAAGGGCGAAGCGGTAGCCGACGCCCCAGACCGTCTGGATGAGCCGCGGCCGGCCGGGATCGTCCTCGATCTTGGCGCGCAGCCGCCGCACATGGACCGTGACCGTCGACAGGTCTCCGAAGTCCCAGCCCCATACGTCCCGCATCAGATCCTCCCTGCCGTGTGCCCGGTCGGGGTGGCGCAAGAAGTGTGCGAGGAGATCGAACTCCCTCAGTGTGAGGGCGAGTTCCCGTCCGTCCTTGGAGGCACGGTGGGTGGCGGGGTCCAGGGTCAGCCCGGCACCGCGCAGCGCGGCCCCCGAACCGGTGGCCGCCTGGGCATCCGGTCCCCGGCCCGGACCCCGGCTGCGGCGCAGTACGGACTCGACACGCAGTACGAGCTCACGCGGGCTGAACGGCTTGGTCACGTAGTCGTCGGCGCCGAGTTCCAGTCCGGCGATCCGGTCCTCCTCGTCACCTCGTGCGGTGAGCATGACCACCGGCACCGGGCCCGTGGCGCGGAGTCTGCGGCATACCTCCAGCCCGTCCGGCCCCGGCAGCATCAGATCCAGGACGACCAGGTCCGGCCGGCGCCGAGCAACACTGTCGAGCGCGGCCCAGCCGTCGGCGGCGTGTTCCACCGCGAAGCCGGCCCGTTCCAGGTATCCGCTGACAACCTCGGCGACTGTCGGGTCATCGTCTACGACCAGGACGCGGCCCGGTGGGATCTCCATGCTCATGGCCCCAAGCGTCGCATCAGCCGGCCCGCCCGTTCCCGGCGGAACGGGGCGCGGAGAGCGATGTCCGTGTTTCGTAAGGAGTCGATGTCCGCTATGTCCGTGCGGAATTCCTACGGTGAGGACCGTGACCGTAGATCTCGTACTTCCCTGTCTGAACGAGGCCGAGGCCCTGCCCTGGGTGCTCGCCCGTGTTCCCGCCGGCTGGCGGGCCGTCGTGGTCGACAACGGATCCACCGACGGATCCGCCGAACTCGCGGCTGAACTCGGCGCCACCGTGGTGCACGAGTCCCGCCGCGGTTTCGGCGCGGCCTGCCACGCCGGGCTGCTGGCCGCCGAGGCCGACATCGTGTGTTTCTGCGACTGCGACGCCTCACTCGATCCCGGGCTGCTGACCGACTTCGTACGAATGGTCGCGGACGGTGGCGCCGATCTCGTGCTGGGGCGGCGCCGTCCCCAGGGGCGGGGTGCCTGGCCGGCGCATGCCCGCGCGGGGAATCTCGCGCTGGCCTGGATGCTGCGCCGGCGCACCGGTCTGCGGCTGCGCGACCTGGGTCCCATGCGGGCCGCGCGCCGCGAGGCACTGCTCGGCCTGGATCTGACCGACCGGCGCAGCGGCTATCCGCTCCAGATGGTGGTCCGCGCCGCCGACGCCGGGTGGCGGGTGCAAGAGGCTGACGTGCCGTACCTGCCCCGGACCGGGGAGTCCAAGGTCACCGGCACCTGGCGGGGCACCTGGCAGGCCGTGCACGACATGCGCCGGGTACTTGCCGAACCGGCCACCACCGAACCGGCCACCACCGAACCAGCCACCACCGGGCCGGGCGCCACCGGGCCGGCCACCACCGGGCCGGGCGCGGCCATGACGGGCGCCGGCCGGTGACCACGGTCCTCGTCATCGCCAAGGAACCCGTGCCTGGCCGGGTCAAGACCCGGCTCACCCCGCCCTTCAGCCCGGAGGAGGCCGCCGCGCTGGCCGAGGCCGCGCTCGCCGACACTCTGGCCACACTCGCCCGGACTCCGGCCACCCGGCGGGTGCTGGTGCTGGAAGGGCGGCCCGGACCCTGGCTGGTGCCGGGTTTCGAAGTGGTGCCCCAGAGTGCCGGCGGACTGGACGAGCGGCTCGCCGCCGCCTTCGCCCTGTGTTCGGGCCCGGCCCTGCTCATCGGGATGGACACCCCGCAGGTCACCACGCGTCTGCTGGCCCCCGCGCTCGCCCCGGACGCCTGGCGCGAGCATGACGCCTGGTTCGGGCCCGCCGTCGACGGAGGCTTCTGGGCGCTGGGACTCGCGGCACCGGACCCCGCGCTGCTGCGCGGGATACCGATGTCGGTGCCGGAGACGGGAGCCGCGCAGTACGCGCGGCTCGTCGCCGCCGGCCTACGGGTCGGGCGCATGGCGACGCTGCGGGATGTCGACACCGCCGAGGACGCGCGGCTGGTGGCCGCCGAGGCGGGCGGCGGCAGCTTTCACACCCTGCACACGCGGCTGGCTCCGCCCGCGCCCGCTCCCGCTCCCGCTCCCGGCAGCCGACCGGCACGCGCATGAGGGTACGAGGACCGCTGACGGCGGTGGTGGCTCCCGGCCGCGCCCTTGCGCCCCCGGCCGCCTGGTATCAGGATCCTTACTCCGACGCGCAGGATCCATACTCCGACGCGCTGCGCAGCGGCCGGGGCCCGCTCTATCTGCGGCGGGACGACGGCCGGTTGCTGTCCCTGGACGTGGAACGCTGGTGCGCCGCCCCCGATACCGCGGACCTGGGTGTGCTCGCCCGGTGCGAAGGTTCGGTCCTGGACGTCGGATGCGGCCCCGGTCGGCTGGTCGCCGCCCTCGCGGCACGGGGGCACCCGGCATTGGGCATCGATGTCAGCCCGGCGGCGGTGGCGCGCGCCAAGCTGTCGGGCGGACTCGCGCTGTGCCGATCGGTGTTCGAACCACTGCCCGGCGAGGGCCGCTGGGACACCACGCTGCTCATCGACGGCAACATCGGCATCGGCGGCGATCCCGTGGCCCTGCTGAGGCGTCTGGGGGAGATCACCGACCGGAAGGGGACCGTGATCGTCGAATCCCTCGCCCTGGACGTGGACGAGCGCTGTGAGGTGCGGCTCGACAACGGCCGGGGCGGACTCAGTACCTCCTTCTCCTGGGCACGAGTCGGCGCCCGCGCCCTGAACGGCCATGCCCAGGAGGCCGGCTGGGTCCGCCACCGTGAGTGGACGGAGGCGGGACGCGCCTTCATGGAACTCACACGGCGCCCCGGGCTGCTCCCACCGCGGCGCTGAGTGGCGGGCTCGGCTCACCCCGAGCCCGCCCTCCGGCCGGAGACCGGACTCCGGCAGGCGCGTCCAGGACCTTACGAAACACGGACGTCGTGCCCCGTGAGATCGGTTTCCCACGCTCCCGCTGCCACGCTGTGGCCATGCGCAGCCTCCGTACCACCGTCTCCGCCCTCCTGGTGGCAGCCCTGGCCGTCACACTCGTACTGACCGTGCGGAAGGACAGTTATCACACGGATCCGGTCGGGCTGTCCTGGTGGTACGCGGCCTCCTGGACCCTGTTCGCCGCGGCCGTCTGGAGCCTGCGCAAGGTGCCCGCGCGGCAGGCCGTGACACTGGTGCTGACCGGCGCGGTCGTGATCGCCGCCACCGGACTGGTGGCGGCTCCCCGTACGAGCACCGACTCCTTCCGCTACGCCTGGGACGGCAGAGTGCAGGCCGCCGGGATCTCCCCGTACGACCACGCCCCGGCAGACCCCGCGCTCACCCGCCTGCGCGACGAGTGGCTCTTCCCGCGCGGCGCCGCCTGCACCGGCCCGGACCGGACACCGGTGACAGAGAGGAGGTGTACCCGGATCAACCGCCCCCAGGTGCCCACCATCTACCCGCCCGTGGCCGAGGGCTACTTCCTGCTGGTCCACGAACTCTCACCGCCCGGCGTCCGCCACAAGGGCCTGCAGACCGGCGCGGCCCTGCTGTCCGTGATGACTTCCGGCGCTCTCCTGATGATCCTGCGGCGCCGCGGTGATCCGCGGAACGCCGCCTTCTGGGCCTGGTGTCCGGCGGTACCCGTCGAGGCCGTGAACAACGCCCATGTCGATGTACTCGCCGTCCTGCTGTCCGTCGCCGCGCTCGGCGTGGTCGTACGGCACCGGACGACGGGGGGCGCGCTGCTGGGCCTCGCGATCACGGCCAAGCTGCTGCCGGCCATCCTCCTGCCGGGAGCCCTGTCCGGTGTACGCCGCGGTCGCGATGCGGTGACCGTGACGCTGCCCGCCGCCGTGGCCGTGGGCCTGGTCTATCTGCCCTACGTCCTCGGCTCTCACGCGTCCGTCCTCGGCTATCTGGGCGGCTATGCCGAGGAGGAGGGATACGAGGACGCCTCGGCCCGCAGCCGTTACGCCCTGCTGCGTCTGCTGGTCCCCGACTCCTGGGCACTGCCGGTGGTCGGGGCCGTCATGCTCGCGGTGGTCGGATACGTGCTGCGCAGAGGTGACCCGGAACGCCCTTGGAGCGGGGCCCTGTCGGTGACCGGGACAGCGTTTCTGGTCATGACCCCCGGCTACTCCTGGTACGCACTGCTCCTGGTCGCGCTGGTCGCCCTCGACGGCCGCTGGGAGTGGCTCGGTGTCGCCGTCGCGGGCGCCGCCGCCTATGTCACCGGCCGGGCGCTGGGCGGCGAGACGGGTACGGTGGCCTACACACTGGCCGCGGTCGCGGTCCTGGCCGGATGGGTCGTACGCCGGCGGTGGGCCGGAACCGGCCAGGGCCCCGAGCGGAAACTGACGTGTGAAGAAGGGGTGGTATCAGCCGGACCGCTGCCCGCGCCGGCACCCGGGCCGACGCCGGCGCTGGCGCCGAGCCAGGAGAACGGCACAGGCCGTGCCGAGGCCGACGACGGCAACCGCGACAGACCAGTTGAGCAGGTAGTCGGAGGGAAGAACCGTGGGGTTGGACGGCGTTCCGGGCCGCAGCAGCGCGGGCAGGGCGATGAGAGTCAGCGAACCGACGGTCAGCAGACCGCCTCGTAGCGCCGGCAGTGCCGGCAGTGCCGACTGTATTGGCGAACGGTGAATGAGCAGTCCCACTGCCATAACGGCGGGCACGAGGAGGGCGTCGTGGAGGATCACACCGCCCGCGAGCCACAGGCCCACACCGAGGACGTCGCCCGTATCAGGTCGGGTCCGATCGTAGAACTCGTACCCTCCGAAGGCGATCGCGGCCAGTCCCGAGGAGAACAGCGCGGCGCGTAGCAGGAGCCTCTTCATACCAGCACCTCCAGACGTGTGACCCACTTGGTCTGGAGCACACCCGGCCTGTTGGGGGCGATGACGCGTGCCGGATATCCGTGATCGGGAGCGAGTACCTCACCGTTGAGACGCAGGGCGAGGAGGGTCAGGGTGTCACGGGTGTAGGCGCTGTCCATTTCCGTGACGCCGTATCCTCCCCGGGTCTGCAACGACACGACGCGCAGCCGTGCCCCGTCCTCGGCACCGGCGCGGGCCAGCAGGTCACAGACGCGCACTCCCTCCCAGCGGGCCGATTTCGACCAGCCCTCCACACACGCGATGGGCAGCTCCACGGAGTGCTGGGGCATCGAACGCAACTCGTCGAGTGTCAGTCCGTAAGGTCGTGGACCATCCACATGAAGTCGCCAGTCCCGCACCGCGGCGGCGGTGATCCCGGCAGCGCGGGCGGTCCGGTTGACGGGCAGACCCTGGGGCCCCACGTCAGGATCGCGAGGCGAGAGCAGCGCCAGATCCTTCAGCGGTGTGACGCTCTGACCGGCGGTCACAACGGTCACCGCACCCACCGCGGCGGCCAGCCCCCACAGCAGCGCCCGCCGGTCCGCGTCAGCGCTGTCAGGCGCCGGACGGCCGGCGCCGATGGCGGACGTCCGGGGAGCGCGTCGCCAGTGCTCGGCGATCGTGGGCGCCTTGACACCGAGATGGACCAGCAGCGAACCGGTGATCACCCAGGCCAGGGCCCAGTGCACCTGGCGGAAGCCGAACGGCCACGGATACCACTGCACGATGTTGAGCAGTCCGCTGAACAACTCCAGCAGTGTGGCCGCGACCAGCACAGCGATCGAGATCCGTTCCAGAGCGTGAGTCACCGAACGCACCGGCGGCCACTGGAAGAGGCTGGGGTAGACCGTCCACAACTTGACGAGCAGCAGGGGAACGGCCGCGACTCCGCTGATGATGTGCAGAGCTTGGGTAATGCGGTATCCGGATACGGGACGCGTCGGCAGATGTCCCGAAAGGAATGCCGGCGGTTCCTGCAGGAAATGGGAGACAACCCCCGTGAGAAAGCAGAGAAAGACGGCGATACCCAGGAGCCGGCCCACCACCGTGGCGGTTCGGGCGTCGTGCAACGGTCCCCGGAAACGGGGAAGCCAGGCTGGAGCGTTCATGACTCCATCCCAGTGCCCTCCCAGCGCTCTGAGAAGGCAAGACGGCATTACCGAAGTCTGACGGGCCACGCGCCGCTCCATAACTGTCCGGCACGGTGGCGTTCCGCACGGCTTCCCCTCTGTCGGCCAACCTGTCGCACGCCCGCCCCACAATGCGCCAAGCGCGCAGTCGAGGATTCGGTGAGGCGTTACGACCGCGGTCGGACGGCGACGACATCGGACAGCGCACCTGCCCGAAGCGCCACGCCGGGCCAACGTTGGCGGGGAGTAGTCGAGTTCGTCCGCCAGGGCGAGGGTCACGGAGTGTGTGTGGAGCGCATGCACCTGAGCGTACGAGTGACGCTGACGACATGTGCTCCACTTGAGCGCCTTGGCACTGGCCACACACTCAACCGGTCCGGTCGGCCTCCGCCAGATACGCCGCCAGCCGTGTGCCGTATGCCGGGTGGCCCGTGTCGGCGCGGGTGCGCAGCTCGTCGATCCGGCCGTGCTCGATGAGCAGGTCTGCCTGGGCCCCGGCCAACTTGTCGATGGCGAAGCGGCGATCGTGGTCGGTCATGGCGCGGTCCAAGACCCGGACGGCCTCGTCGATACGGCCCTGCGCGGCCAGCAGCGCGGCAAGCTGCTCATCCGCGGGCCCGCGAGCCTGCAGGACTCTGATCGCGTCCTCGGGGCGGCCCTGCTCGTCCAGGAGCCGTGCCACGTCGACAGAGGCCGTGGAGACCACGTCATACGGGTTGTGCGACCTGGACTCCAGGACGGTCAGGGCCTGATCGGCACGCCCCTGCTCCACCAGCAGTTTGATCAAAAAGTCGTAGGCATGCTGCTCGTTGGCGTCGACGCACTCCTGCATCACGGCGATCGCCTCGTCGACACGCCCCAGCCCGACCAGCGCGTGGGACACCACGAAGCCGTCGGCGTCGAGTGCCCGCAACTCCTCGATCCGGCCCTGCTCGGCGAGGATGCCCGTCACCAGCGTGCGGGCATAGCGACTTCTGCTGTCGCCGGCCATCGTCCGTACGTCCTCGACACGGCCCTGGAGGAGAAGCAAATGGACCAGCAGACTCTGTTCGGTGTGATCGCTCCCCTCCGAACGCGCCTGGAGGAAGGTGATGGCTTCCTCGATCCGGTCCTGCGCGCGGAGCAGTTCGATCAACTCGTCAAAGGCGTCCTTCTGACGGCTCTCCAGGCGTATCTTCATCACGGCGACCGCCGTTTCAAGGCCGTCCCGCCCGGCCATGGTGTCGGCCAGTGTGTCGGTCAGCAGGAGTTCCAGGCTCTTGTTCTCGGTGCCGGCAAGTGCCCGCACCTCCCCGATATCGCCCTGCTCGGCGTAGAGCTCCGCCAGCCGTACGCGGGCCAGGACCGTACCGGTGCGGGCGGCCGACCGCAGCTCCTCGATCCGGCCCTCGTCAAGCATCTCCTGAACCCACTGACGGGCCCACTCGTGATGGCCCGGCCGCTCAGGGAACCAGCGGCCCCAGTCGATGCTGCCCCGCCCGCCCCGCGCCCGCCCGGCCGTCCCCGCGACAGCCCGGCGATCCGACCCGTCTCCCGCGCCCGCCCCTAAT
This sequence comes from Streptomyces sp. NBC_00872, assembly GCF_045161915.1. NCBI lineage: Bacteria > Bacillati > Actinomycetota > Actinomycetes > Kitasatosporales > Streptomycetaceae > Streptomyces > Streptomyces sp. NBC_00872. The sequence goes on from NZ_CP108806.1 coordinate 1,729,679, forward strand.
TCGTCCATCCCCGAAGTCTCCGCCCGCCAACTGCTTTCCACCAGACCGCGCGACCCGGAACCCGATGCGTTCGAAGTCTCGCAATGCCGACGGAGAACCAGGCAACTTCCATACAGGAGGCGGCACTTGGCGCTCCCCCCATGTTGGGACGATCACACATCAGGCTGCCGGACGCGACCGCTTCGCGTCGCGCATTTTCCGCGGAGATCCACCGAAAGCTCGGACTCACCCTCGCCTACGACCCCGGGAAACAGAAAGTGCTGGCTGAGATGGATCTCAACAGCACTCTTCGGCAACCCATGGGCTACCGGTCGGTGTCCGAGGGGCGACACGCACCATACGTACACGCCGGTGTTGCGGGGCACCCTACGGCTCGCGTAAGCACAGTTTCGAGTCCCGGGCAGGGCACCAGACGGGTGTGAGAACGGGCGGGGGCACTCTCGGGGTGTGACCGAGATACGCGCCAAAGGGGCAACGAGATGATCTTGAAGCCCTGAGTGCCCGTCGCCCGTCACCCATTCGGCTCAGTGTCGTTGGTGGTGATGTCGAGCGTCTTCTGGGGCCTGGGGTGGGTTGTGACATCGATTGAACGGACCGCTTATCCGCGGAGATGGTGGTGGACTTCGTCCGGCGTGCGGTGGAGCTGCCGGAGCGCACGCTGCCGGTGTACCGGGCGGAGCGGACCGCCAAGCATCACCGGGGCTTGGTCCGCAAGCAGGCCGACGTGACGTACGACCAGGCCAAGGCCCGGCAGTTCGTCGAGCAGTCGATCCGCAAGGAAGCCGCGGCGAAGAACCGCCCGGCGGACCTCATCAACATCGCGCTGGAGAAGGTCGTGGAGGCCGGACTGGAGCTGCCGGGGTTCTCGACCTTCGACAAGATGGCCTCGAAAATCCGCACCGAGGTGAACGCCTCGATCCGTACGGGCGTCCACGACCGTATGAGCGGCGCTCAGCGGGCGGGGCTCACGCGGCTGCTGGATGAGCGCGACGGCGACGGGACGACGCTGTTCAACCGGCTGAAGAAGCCCGCCAAGGGCCCCGACCTGGTCGCACTTCAAGAACCTGACCAAGCGTCTGGAATGGCTGGACGAGCTGGGCGACACCGATGTGTGGATGGACGGAGTCGCCGCGGGGAAGGTCACCGATTTTACCGGAGAGGCGGACGCGGCGGATGCCTCGGAGCTGCGGGACTTCGTCCCCGTCAAGCGCGGGGCGAGAGCGCCGAGATCGACGCGAAGACCTTCAGCTGGCAGCTGGAGAACAAGCTGCGAAACGCCGCCGCGGCGGCGGACGCCGGGTACCGAAGAACGATGGCCTGGTCATCGATCCGGAGACGGGCGTCCCGTCGCTGAAGGCGTTCCGGGCTGACGGCCAGCGGCCCTCGGCGAAGCGGCTGGAGCAGGAGATCAAGGCGAGGATGCCGGAGCGTTCCCTGATGGGGGATCGTGGCCCGGACCGCGTACTGGGTGGAGTGGTGGCGCCGTTTCGGCCCGCCGTCGGGCAACGAGCCCAAGCTCACCGACCCCTTGGGCCGCTACGTGATCGTCACGTTCGTCAAGGGCACCAACATGGGCCCGTACGAGGCCGCCCGGCACATCCCCGGCGTGAGCGGGCACGAGCTGTCGTACGTCGCCAACAAGCACTTCTCGATCGTGCTGCTGAACGAGGCGGTCGCCGACCTGGTGAACGCGCACGCCCGCCTGGACATCTCGCAGGCGTGGGGCGACGGGACCGCCGTCGCGGCGGACGGCACCCACATGGACACCTACCTCGACAACCTGCTCTCCGAGACCAGCGGGAGGTATGGCAAGCCGGGCGGCATCGCCTACCACCGCGTCTCGGACACCTACATCCCGCTGTTCACGCACTTCATCCCGTGCGGCGTGTGGGAGGCCGTCTACATCATCGAGGGCCTGCTGAAGAACACCAGCGAGGTGCGGCCGACCACCGTGCACGCGGATACCCAAGGCCAGAGCTTCCCTGTGTTTGCGCTCGCCCACCTCCTGGGCTTCGACCTGATGCCCTGTTCGGCGAGCCGGCAAGCACGTCATCGACTTCGACCTGATCGAGTCCCAGTTCCGCGACCTGATGCGCGTGGCCGTCTCCGTACGCGAGGACACCATCTCCTCCTCAACACTGCTCAAGCGGCTGCGCTCCGGGTCACGGAAGAACGCCACCTACGCTGCCTTCCGCGAGGTTGGCCGCGTGATCCGCACCGTGCAGCTGCTGCGCTACCTCTCCGACGCGCCGCTGCGCCGACGGGTGACTGCGGCGACCAACAAGGTGGAGTCGTTCAACCGGTTCTCCCAGTGGATCGGCTTCGGCAACCGCGGCGTCATCGCCGACAACGACCCCATCGAGCAGGAGAAGGCGATGAAGTTCAACGCGCTGCTCACGAACGCCGTGATCTTCCACAACGCCCTGGACATAGCGGAGACCCTCCGCCAGCTGCTGGAGGAGGGATGGGAGATCGACCCGGAGGACCTGGCGCACATCTCGCCGTACCTGACCGAACACATCAACCGGTTCGGCGAGTACAGCACCCACGAACTCGGCATCCAGCCCGAGGCGTACGACCCGAAACTCGACGTCGACTTCACCCCGCTGCGCGAGCAGGACCTGACCCCCGCCAGCCTCGACCCCAAAATCCTGCTTCAAGGGTCAGCCTCCAACACCGTGGCCTGGGCAGGTGATCCGACAGCGCTGCCGTGGGGACGGGGTTTGTGACGGTTCTCGTGAGCCCTCGCCGTATTTCAGAGGGATACCCGCGCTGTTCTGCCAGCGGCAGAACACCAGCCGGACCGGGCTCGACGATCACTACGGTCCAGTCGCATGACGACGATTACAACGCGCACGGTCGAGTACCCGGCCGACGGTCTGACGATGATCGGGCACCTCGCGCTCCCGGCCGGCGCCGACCGCCGGCCCGCAGTGCTGCTCGGACCAGAGGGCCCGGGGCTCAGCGACGTCGAGCGCCGCCGGGCCGATGCTCTCGCCGAACTGGGATACGTAGCACTGGCCTTCGACCTTCACGGCGGGCGCTATTTGGGCGACCCCGAGGAGATGCTGGCCCGTTGCCTGCCGCTGCTCGCTGATCCCGATCGGATGCGGGGCATCGGCCATGCGGCGCTCGACGTGTTGCGCACCGAACCGCGGACCGACCCCGATCGGATCGCCGCCGTCGGCTACGGCACCGGGGGCGCCGTCGGGCTGGAACTCGGGCGCGACGGCGTCAGCCTACGCGCGATCGGCACAGTCAACGCACTGACCACGGGCCGACCGGGCGAGACGGCGCGCATCCGCTGCCCGGTGTGGGCCGGGGTCGGGTCGGAAGACCCGATCATGCCGCCCGCCCAACGGAACGCGTTCACCGCCGAGATGCAGGCCGCGGGCGTCGACTGGCGCCTCGCGGTCTACGGCGGCGCCTTGCACGCCTTCCACCACCCGCCGGTCGACCACCCCGTGGTCCCCGGCGTCGGCTACCACCCACAGCACGCGCGGCGAGCCTGGCGCGACGTCATCGACCTGCTCACCGAGTGCCTGCCCGCGACGGAGGACCTGGGGGCATGACCCAGGTAAGCATGCTGGCGCCGGGCCTAGTCGGCGTCGGGCACTGACAGTCCCCCCTCCCCCAAGTCCGCACAGCAGAACCGCATTCAGGCAGATGCTTGATTGCGGAGACGCGTTCGCAACTGCCGCGGTGAAGGCCGGATTTACTGCGGCGGAGTCCTTACGGTGATCACCGCGACCTGCGGCGGGGCATCCGGCCGCCGGGGCGAGGTGTACGCATTTACTGCGGCAGAGCCGGAGGGGCGGGACAGGTATGACGATCGAACCGGTGACCGAGCTCGGGAGCCGGCGCGCGCTTCGGTTGTCGCGCGCTCGGGTCGTGCCTCTGCCCGCCCCACCCGCGTCGTACACCGCGGCGGTCGAGCGGTACCTCACCGGCGCGGGCATCGCGAAGTCCTCCGCACGGATCTGCCGGATCTCGCTCACGGCATGGGGGTGGATGCTCGCCGGCGAACCCGCGCCGACCGGACCCGCCCGCCGGAGCGCGAAGCCGCCCCTCTTCCCCGTCACCGCAATCGACGACTCGGCGCTGCCGGGGGTGCTGGCCGAACTGGCGGCGGCGCGGGCGAACGAGATGGACGCCGACACCGTCAACCGGGAGCTATCCATCGCCCGCAAGGCGATCGGCTGGTGGCAGCGCCAGGGCTGGATCGAAGGCGACCCGACGATCGGCATCGAGCGGCGGCCGGCACCGCCGGACCGCACCAAGGCCCTGACGCAGAACCAGATCGCCGCCCTGTGGCGCCTCGACGTCGCCCTGCGGGAGAAGACGCAGCGGAAGATGCTCTACGAGTCCGCCGCACGGGCCGACAAGGTGCTGCGCCTCAACGTGGAAGACCTCTACCCGCAGGACAAGCGCGGCAGGATCACCGCCAAGGGCGGGGCGACGGAGTGGATTCACTGGCAGTCCGGCACCGCCCAGTTGCTGCCCTGCCTGATCGCCCGCCGGACCCGCGGCCCGCTGTTCCTCACCGACCGCAAGGCCCCGGCCGGAACGCCGACGCTCGACGTGTGCCCGGAGACCGGCCGGGCCCGGCTCTCCTACCGGCGGGCTGGGGAGATCTTCGAGGAGAACACCCGGCTGCTGGCCAACCCGCTCGCCTCACCCGAGGACATCGAGGACCTGGACGGCTGGACCCTGCACCGGCTCCGCCACAGCGCCCTGACCCACGACGCCGAGGACGGCACCTCTACCCCGATGCTACTGGCCCGCTCCCGCCACGCCTCCGTCCGCTCCCTGGAGCGATACGCCCGCCCCGGCGTCGACTCGGTCACCCGACACGTCGCCGAACGCGACCCCGCCGCACGTCGCCGCACGTAAATCCGAGCGGATCAGGGCTTCAAGATCATCCCGTTGCCCCTTTGGCGCGTATCTCGGTCACACCCCACCCAGGACGGGCGCTCAGCGCCTCGTCTCGTACCTGGTCAGGATCACGCCGCCGGGAAGTGTCCGCGTCTCCACCAGGTTCAGGTTCACCCAGCTGTCCAGCGCGGTGAAGAACGGCGTGCCGCCGCCCACCAGGACCGGATGGGCGGCGATCACGTACTCGTCGATCAGCCCGGCGCGCATGGCCGCCCCGGCGAGCGTCGCGCCGCCGATGTCCATCGGGCCGCCGTCCTCGGCCTTGAGCCGGGTGATCTCGGCGACCGCGTCGCCGGTGACCAGGCGGGTGTTCCAGTCGACCTTGTCGACCGTCGAGGAGAACACCACCTTCGACATGTCGCGCCAGCGGCGCGCGAACTCGATCTCCGCCGGGGTGGCGTTGGGCCGCTGGTCGCCGGTCGGCCAGTGGGAGCTCATCGTCTGCCACAGCTTGCGCCCGTACAGCGTCAGATCGGTCGCCTGCAACTGGTCGGACCAGAACTGGAACAGCTCGTCGCTCGGCACGCTCCAGCCGATGTCGTCGCCGGGCGCGGCGATGTAGCCGTCCAGGGTCAGGTTCATGCCGTAGATCAGTTTCCTCATGGCGCCAGCCTTCCGTCCGTGGGTGTCCGGCGTATAGACCAACGCGGCACGAAAAACTCATCGGTGCGCGATCTGGGCTCGCTGGTAGTCCTCGCGCTTGAGGCTCAGCGTGGTGTACTCGGCCGACACGGGCAAGCCGCCTGATCTCGACCTCGACCTCGCCCTCGCCCTCGCCCTCGCGAGGAAACGCCACGGATTTGAGACTGATCATGGGTGACAAGGCCGTGAGACAGCCAAGAACCCCCAGGTCACGCAAGATAGATATGACACGAGCGGCGAGACCCTACATGTCCGTCTGCGGCCGCAGCTCACGAACCATGGCGCGGGCGGCCCAGCACCGGCACAGCCTTTCAGTGCGCCCTGACAGTCAGAGCGGCTCCGCCGTAACTGAGAGAAGGCGAGGAATGAGCGATCAGCCCCCGCCTGACAGGCCCTCGGGTTCATCATCCCCACCGCGCTCCAGCGCAGCAGACGAAATCCCTTCATGGGGCCGCCGACTCACCGTGCCGTGCCCCGCATGCGCTCTGGCCACCCACCAGCACCGCACCCTCGATTTCGACGGTGTGAACACCTACCAACCCAACGCGGGTCCCGACCCAACCCGCATCGACGGCACCTCAGGCGAGCCGGGCTTCGAGAAAGCGTGGATCGCGCTCGTCCCCGGCAACTTCCCGGCGCGATACTTCGCCGACGAAGAGATGTACCACCTGGCCGGGGGAATCGCCTGGCCAGGCCCGCACCACCGCGACTCGGCAGCAAGGACAAAAAGGGTGATCCCGTCCTTGTCGCACTGATAACGGGCCCGCGCGCCGCGAGGATGCGCCGCCGGCGCACAACCGGACGAGCTGGCCCCGCCGCAGGTGCGGCCGCACGCGCGAGGCCGACTCGGCCCCACAGCCAGCCCTGCCCACCGCGCCACTCCCGCGACGCCCCCCGTTACCTTCTTCATCGCTCCGCAAAGGGGCTACCGGCCTTCGGGTCCGGCATGACTTCCCCCCTGTTACTGATGATCCGGGGGGGGTGGTGTCACCGGGCCCGGAGGCATCGACGGACCGCTGATGAGGGGCTTGAGCACCGGCCTGGTGGCGATGGTCTCGGGGCTCGCCACCCGGGCCGAGAGTAAGCAGCCCAGGCTGCTGCTCACCCAGGTGTACGTACCTTCTCTGGCCGACACGGAGGAGCAGGCCGCCGTTGCCACACGCAAGGACTTGCTCGCGTACGGCGAACTCGCCCGCGCCTCCTACTACCTGGAGCGCGGCGAACTGCGCCCCGGCCTCAAGGACGTCGCCGAGGTCCTTGAGGAGCTGGCCCACCTTGTGGGCAGGGTCGCAGCCGGGTACGTGTCGCGGGGTTCGGAGGCGGAGAGCTCGCTGCGGGTCGAGATGGAGCTGATCACCCACACCGCCGCCCGGGTTGGCAAGCTCGCCGACGAGGTGGAGGTCGCCGAGTGACGACCGCCGAGGAGTATGGGACCGTGCTGGAGCCGGTGAAGGTGTTCGACCCCGAGTTGGTCGAGAACAACGACGCCCCCGGAACTGGCGAGGTCGCCGTACGCAGCCCGGCGGCCGCCGTCCTCGCGGCGCTGGAATACGGTGCCGAGAAGGAACTGCACCGTGCCCGGACACACAAGACCCGGACCGGCTACGCACGCGACTGGGAGATTTGGCGCACGTTTCAAGACTGGCTCGCCCAGCGGACAGGACACCGCCTCGCCTGTCCGAAACGGTGTATGCCGAGGTCCACCCTGATGTCGCCCTCCCCACACAGGTGGCCCCTGCCGCCGAGACCTACGACTCACGACCGTGCACGGGCCGTGGTGCGGTCCGGCGCGTACCGCGCCGCACCCCTCGCCTCCCTGCCGCGCCGGTCGGTGCCACGGAAGCGCGGGCTCGGGGGCCGGCGAAGGCCAATGCAGTTGCCTTAGGGCTGTGTGGCGGGAGACGGCCCGGAATACAGGCTGGCTCCGACCTTCGGTGGTTGCCCGGACATGCTGACGGGCATCTCACCTGGCCTGGCGGGCTGACGAAGGAGTGGCGCGTACTACAGTCCCGGCTCGTGACCGATGCTGCGCACCGCACTGCTGCGGACGACGACGTGCTTCTGGAGAGGCTGCACGCAATCGCGTGGGGCTCGGAGAGTGTGCCCGCCTCTCGTGGGTGCCTCCCGGATCAGCCGTTCCCGCCTCTTACGAACACAGAAGTGGACCTTGCTGAACACAGCCTCGGGTATCCCCTGCCTGGATTGCTCCGCCGCATCTACACAGAGGTTGGCGACGGGGGGTTCGGGCCGGAGGGCGGCCTTGCGTCGCTGACGCCGCGCCGTGTTCCGCATTGGCATCTGCCGGACTGGCATTGCGCGACGACCATCCACGCCCAGCGGGCGGGGTGGGGACCGGCGTCGTGGTTCTTCTTGACGGGCGGCGGCTGCACGATGAAGTGGTACGTCTCCCTGATAGCGGTTGATCACCCGGTGCTGCTCTGGGATGCCGACGGCTGGGAACCGGACTGGGGCCAGGACCCTCATGACGGCCTGCGGTATGCGGCGCCATCGCTGCGCCAGTGGCTGTGGACCTGGGCAGACGGCGGCAACGTCTGGGACGGAGCGCTGGCACAACCCGATTAGGGACCAGCGGGCGATGACAGAGCTTGCGCATTCTTCTGCGCGGGCCGTCCTGCCCGGCGGGTGCTCTTCGGCTTCGAGGTCGAGTTGTGGGCCCAGCGGCCGGGCTGCACCGTGTTGCGTCTTGCGCGGGTTCTCAGCACAGGCCAGCGGTTCGGCTTCTTGATCGCTCGTGGGCAGTCCCGACTGCGACGGGTCGGTAGGAGGCGGCTGCGTGCTTCCTGCCGAGCCTCGGTGTAGGAGCGGGTGAGCTTGGGGGCGGTCGCTCCCAGCTGGGACGGGATGGTGCGGCGAATGATGCGGACCCACTGCAGCTAGGAAACACGGTCGGTGTCCACCGCCGGCCGGGCGAGCGCCGCTGTGTGCGCGAACTGGCGGATCGCGTGGTGGACGGCGAGGTAGGCCCACAGTTCCTGCCGGACGCCCTCCGGTGTCCGCGACCTGATCGGGCCGCCTGGCCGCTGCCTGGAGGATGACTCCCAGACGGTCGCGGCCTCGATCTGAGCCTGGTTCGTGGTGTCCAGCGCGATCGGCAGTTCGCGACGGGCCATTGTTTGGCCGCTGGAACAGCCCTGCCAAACAATGCGCCGACCGCTGAACTCGGTGATGCGAGCCCCAAGGGGCCCATCCGGCCGACGGACTGCCGGACGGTCATGGGGTTCGGTCTTTCCCTCAGTTCCGGATGGATCACCAGAATCGGAGAGCGATATGCGCCAGAAGATCATTGCAGGGCTGGGAGTCGCTGCTACGGCGGTCGCGCTGTGGGGGGCGCCGGCGGCCCAAGCCCAGACAGTTGCCGCCCCCTCAGCCGTGGCAGCGGACGACAGCTTCATGGTCTGGACCACCGACCTGTGCGGCTCGGCCGACTTCATCGATTACGGAGAGGGAGCCCCGGGCGGCGGGTCCAACGACGACTACGTCGAGGTCTGGGACACCTGCGGGGACGGCCACGGCGTGAGGGCCTACGCATGGCTCGACGGCACCTACCTCGGCTCGAAGTACAACGGGAACGGCAACCTGCAGTACGTGGTCTGGGACCCGTTCGGCAACGTCACGGCACGTCAGAGTGTGGGCCTGAAGATATGCCTCGTCGACGGGGCCAACGACACGACACCTTCCAACTGCGACGAGATGACCAGGACGTCCGAGGACGGCTGACGGGGTCGGAGGTATCGCCCGCCAGGCCACCGAACAGCGATGGGGTCACTGGGCCCGCGGGGAGACGTCGCCTGGGTAATCACCCGTCGCGCCCGTGCGCCAGGGCGCCTATGGCCCGCTCGGCACCTGCAGCGAGTGCGAAGGCACACTCGGTTCAGCTGCTCAGCGCGAGCTCCGCGGCGTCCTGGCCGCCGTCCTTGGTCCAGGTGCCGTAGGGCCCCGGGAGGCCGGGCTCCTACGGCACCGACCTTGCTCATTTGTTGTCAGCCTCTGCACTGACCTTGCGAACCTGGCTGACGGCGACGTGAGTTGGTGTGTGGCCGGGCGCGAGAAGAGATGAAGCTCCTGGTAGATGGATTGTCATGTCTCCAGAGCTCGGCGCTCGCGCGCTTCCCGCCATGCACAGTCCGTCCCGCCCCTGAACCTGGCTGACTATCGGGCGGCCCCTCCCTTGTGGCATCCCGCCGCAGGTCAGCGACCTGTGGGTGGGGAATCGAGGCGAGCAGGTCTGTCCCCACCCCGAGCACGGGGTGGGGAGATTCAAAAGTCGCCATCAACACCCCGCTGCGGGTGAACGTTTCCGACGAGGAACACCCCATGGACGTCGCCGACGACCGGTACGTCGTCACTGCGGCCGGGGTGGACACGGGCACGTGGGACGGCAGGGAGTGGGTGACCAACTCCTACGTGACGCTCGACGTCTACCCCGCTCCTCAGGACGGCTGACACACGGCTCACACGCCGCGACTGCCCTCCCCGAGACCATGATCAATCTCAGCGGCACTTTCTGTACCGCAACTGCTCACACCCGGTGAGTCCCGCGAGTTCATGCAAACTGAAGGGTTCTCGGTGGGAACCCGAGGGTCTGGTGTCCTGTTTCCCGGGTGTTGCTCCTTGGGTTCGTTGGGAACCTGCGCGTGTGACCTCGCTGATGTGGTGGGGGGTGTGCGTGTCGTCCGGACTGGGTTCATGCTTCGTCGCGGTGGGTGAGGTGGCCGTTGGTGAGCCGCCAGTAGCGCCGATGGGGAGTCAGTTGCCAGGTCTCGTCGGCAGCGATCGCCTGCGTGATCCACTCGTGGAGTTGCGGGAGGGCATACGCCTGTAGAACAGCGCGGGTGGCAGCACGTTCAGCGGCATCGACTGGGTGGACGTCTATGCGGAAGCCGACCATGTCCGGATGCATGCTGCGGCCATAGTTGCGGGGTATCGGAGCGATCCATTCTACTCCCAGAACAATGGTCTCGCTGTCATGTCCGGTGAGGAACCGCAGGTCCGTGACTCGGGTCATGTAGGGGCCGAGACACTCGTTGATGTCGGTGGTGGTCAGTGGCCAGGCACGGTGCCGGGGCAGTCTTCGATTTCGTGCGGACATGGCAAGCAGAATGACAGAAGGTCACTGTCGGTCCTCACGGAATTTCTGTTCGGCGGCCGCTTCCAGAAGCTGGCGGGCGGAATCTGCGTGGCGCATCGCGGTCTTCTCGTCGAGCCCGAACACCTCGGCGAGGTGAAGCGGATCGGGCCCGTGGGTCAGGGCCTCTTCGAGTTGCCGGTCGACGCGGAGCCGCTCCAGCGTCGCGTCCTGGCCGCGCATCGAGGTGCTGATCCAGTGGTTGCTGGCGCGGCTTGTCTTGGTGGCGGTCTGGTTGTTGATCAGCAGATGGAGGTTCGCGGTGCTCGGCCACCGGTTTCGCCGATGCTCCAGCCAGTCCAGCAGCAGTTTCAGGGTGAGGTCGTCGAGCGGGCGGACGCGTCCGGCGATGGTCAGCCGTCGGTTGCCGAGGTCGACGTCGTCGAGCATGAGCATGCCGATCTGGGCGACCCGGGCGGCGTGCACCGCGGCGAGAGCAAGGATGAGTCGTGTTGCCGGGGTGGTGGCCGCCGCGACGGACCGGCCGACCTGGGCGAGGACCAGCGGCTGCAGCACGCTGTACTCGTACTGGCCGACCTTGATCCGGCTGGTCGGGTTGCGGAAAAGCAGCCCATTCCCCTTGGCTTAGGTGAATAGCGAGCGCAGGGCCACGAGTTGGTCACGCCGCTGGTGGCCGTGCAGTGTCTTGATGTAGGTCAGGACGTCGTCGCGGGTCACTTCCCGCAGATGTTCATAGCGGTCCGACCATTCCAGCAGGGCCGGCCGGACACGGTTGAGGTAGAGCCAGACCGTGCCTTCCCGTCGCGGGAGGCTGCGGGAGCCACCGTCACGCAGGACGCGGGTCAGCGCTCGGCCTCCGAGCGGATGCCGGGTGCGAGGCCCTCCAGACGCTCGGCGAGCCAGCCCTCGAAGCGGTCGGCACTGAGGGGCCACGAAGTTTCCGAACAGCCACCCAATAGGGTTGTCCTGAACAAGGAAACGAGGAAGAAGTGGCGCCACCGAGTAAGTACTCGCCGGAGTTCCGCGAGGAAGCCGTCCAGATCGCGTTGAGGTCAAGCAAGACGATCTCCGAAGTCGCCCGGGAGCTTGAGCTGAACCCGGAGACGCTACGCGGCTGGGTGAAGAAGTACCAGAAGCAGCAGGAACCGGCTCCCGATGCGGAACTGACGGTGAACGAGCGGGCGCGCCTGAAGGAACTCGAACGACGCAACCGCGAGCTGGAGATGGAAGTTACCTTCCTGAAAAAAGCCGCAGCGTACTTCGCGAAGGATCCCCGGTAGCAAGCAAGTACGAGTTCATCGACGAGATGCGGCTCGACACCGAGGAGTACGCATACAGCGTCGAGTTCATGTGCGGCCGACTCGGCGTCTCCAGATCCGGCTACTACGACTGGAGATCCCGCCCGGAATCCGCGACAGCTCAGCGGCGCGAAGAACTGAAATTGCTCATCGAGAAAGCCTTCGACATGTCCGACAGCACCTACGGGCACCGGCGCATCCAGGCCCAGCTGCACCGCTGGGGCGTCGCCGCAGGCGTGGAGCTGGTCCGTCGCCTCATGCGCGAACTGGGCCTGGTGCCCTGCCTGCCACGGCCGAAGAGGTTCAACCTCACTCAGGCCGCGGCCGGCCAGGTGCCGGACCTCGTCGGCCGCGACTTCACTGCGGATGCGCCCGGCAAAAAGCTCGTCGGCGACATTACCTATATCGCGACCGGGGAAGGCTGGCTGTACCTTGCAACGGTCATCGACTGCTGCACGAAGGAAGTCATCGGTTACGCGATGGACGACCACTACCAAACCCCACTGATATCCAGGGCAATTCGCAACGCGGCACGCAACAGGAACCTTTCGGTCGACGCGATATTTCACTCCGACCGCGGAAGCAACTACATGTCAGCCGAGTTCGGGAAGACGCTCGACCGGTTCGGGCTCCGCAGATCTTCCGGCCGCACCGGGATCTGTTTCGATAACGCCATGGCCGAATCATTCTTCGGCGCCCTGAAGAACGAGCTCGTATCAAGGGTGACTTACCTGACCCGCGAGGCCGCTCGGCAGGACATCACTCGCTACATCGAATTCTGGTACAATCGCAAACGCCTCCACTCGGCGGTGGGTTACCGCCCTCCGTGCGAAGTCCACGCCGAGTACGAGAAGTTGCGAATCGCCGCGTGAAATAAACGGTCAGAATCCTGTCCGGAAAACGCGAGGCCCCTCAGCACCGTTGATCAGCGGCACCATCCGCTCACGCGACCCCGAGCCGCGGGCGCCCTTGCCGAAGCGGCCCAGGTCCCACTTGATGTCGTCCAAGTCGAGGCCGCATACCTCGCTCACCCGCAGGCCGACCTGGGACATCAGCTTCGAGGCAGTGTAGTTCCGGGCGGTCGGGGCGAACTTCCTGCAGGTCGCCAGCTCGCCACCCCAGCCGGTGAACAGCGCACCGACCTCCGGCTCACTCGCCGGGATCCGCAACTGTGCATCCTTGGCCCGCGCGGCCGGTTCATCTCGTCGATCGGGCACTCGACCACCCGGCCGGTCATCCGATGGATCTCGACCTTGTGCCGCAACTCCACGAATGGTGCCGTCCGCCAGCCCTGCCGAGGCCCGCGCGAGGACGAACCCTGACAGCACGTCGGTCTCGAACCGCTCCAGTTCCTCCGCCGACGCGGACGCCCGGTGCTCACGCAGGTCTCGCACGACTGCCAGCGCCGCCAACCCGAGCCTCCTCGCCTTCGGCCCGACTACGAATCGGTCGGACGAGATGAGAACGCTTCAGGAATCCCGAAGTTACGTCAGAGGCCACCAGGCACACGAAGGAGGAAGAATCTCCCGGGCACGGGCCCAGGGACTCAGCAGAGCTCAGGGGAACTCACAGGACGTCGCCCATCTGTGGCAGGTCAGTGGGGTGGGCGCCAGCGGGTGAACAAAATACCGCCAACCCGGGTCTCGGTCGCGAAAGGCCGCGAGAGCCGTAGCGCCTCCGAGTTACTGCCGAATCTCTTACGCGTAGCCGGTCTCCCAGTCACTGCACGGGTCGAACCAGGCGTCCTCGACGCAAACCCGCAGCTCCACCTTTCGGCCCTCGCCGAAATTGTGATTGAAGTCCACCGGGATACCCACTTGGGACAAACTGGCGACCCACTCGCTGCCTTCGTAGAGATCCGCGTAGGCGTCATGACTCGCCAGGATGGTGGCGCTTGAAGCCGACGCGTTTGAATCGGCGGAGGCCGGCACTGCGGCCAAGCCGCCGAGAAATGCAGCGCTGGCAGCACCGATCGTCAGCATATGGCGTGCACTCATGCTTTTCCTTTCGTTCCTCTTTTACTCGTCCTCGGTTTCGGTGGGGACGTTCCGCAAACCCAGTTCGTTCGGGTCGTTTCCTGTCCACCGTGCAGGGGCGCTGATGTCCTCCCCGGCGCTTCCCGACTAATTTCTCGGTCAAGTCGTTTGTTCGGCAGCCCCGTTTTGCCGACCAAACGATGGCCGGGTGTGATCTCGCAGAGGGCGGTAGGAGCTGCGTAGCGTGGCCGTTGGCTTAGTACCGGGGCGGTAGGAGGGATGGCAGCTGTGGCGGGTCGTCGTGAAGTGCCAGTGGATCCAGGAGCCGGCCCGGTACAGCGGTTCGCGTTCGAATTGCGGAAGCTGCGCACGGAGGCAGGCGGCCTCACCTACCGGGCCATGGCTCAGCGGTCGGGCTATTCGGTCACCACGCTGTCGCAGGCGGCAGCGGGCGAGCAATTGCCGACGCTGCCGGTCGTCTTGGCCTATGCGGCGGCGTGCGGAGGCAACAGCGGGGAGTGGGAAGCCCGATGGCGCGAGGCATCCACGGAAGCGGCCGCGCTGGCGGCCGAGGACGGCACGGGGAACCCGGATCCGCCGTACCGAGGACTGGCCCGGTACGAAACAGGCGACAGCGGACGGTTCTTCGGCCGCGAGCAGCTCACAAGCGATCTCGTGGACTTGCTGCATCGTGAAAGGTTCGCGGCGGTGTTCGGCCCGTCAGGCAGCGGAAAGTCGTCTGTGCTGCGCGCGGGAGTGATTCCCGCGCTCCAGCATGCCGAAGACGGGAGTGCGCGGCTGGCCGCGATCCGGGTTCTGACTCCCGGCGACCGCCCCTTCCGTACCCAGGCGCACCTCGTGACTCCGAAGGACTCCTCCGCGGATACGCTCGTGGTCGTTGACCAGTTCGAGGAAGTCTTCACCCTCTGCAAGGATCCCGCGGAACGCGCTGCCTTCATCGATCTCCTGCTGGCAGCACGCCGGACCGGCAGCCGATTACGTGTACTCATCGCGGTTCGTGCCGACTTCTACGGCCGGTGCGCCGAACACCGCGATCTGGCGGACGCCCTGCGCGACACCAGTGTGCTGGTCGGCCCGATGACTCCGGATGAACTGCGCGAAGCCGTGGTGAAGCCGGCCGCGGCCCGCGGACTGACGGTGGAGCGGGCACTGACCGCGCGGCTGGTCGACGAGGTCGTCGGCCAGCCGGGCGGGCTGCCCCTGATGTCGCACGTCCTGCTGGAGACCTGGCGCCGGCGCAGGGGCGGCAAGCTCACACTGGAGGGCTACCAGGCGGCCGGCGGACTGAACGGAGCCGTCGCCCAGACCGCCGAGGACGTCTACACCCGGTTCACCCCCCAGCAGGCGGAGACGGCCCGCAGCATCCTGCTCAGGCTGGTAACCCCGGGCGACGGCACCCCGGACACCCGGCGCCTGGTCCCACGCAGCGAAGTCGACACCGCACACGATCCCCAGCAGGCCGGGGCGGTCATCGAGGACCTGGCCCGGGCCCGGCTGCTCACCCTCGACGACGACACTGTCGACCTCGCCCACGAGGCCCTGCTCACCGGCTGGCCCCGGTTCCACGGATGGATCGAGGACGCCCGCGACCGCCTGCGCCTTCACCGCCGCCTCACCGACGACGCCACAGCCTGGACCGAGACGGGCCGCGATCCGAGCGCCCTGTACCGCGGCAACCGCCTGGCCGCGGCCGAGGAGCAGCTCGCGGCACTCGACCTGAACACGGTGGAACGATCCTTCCTCGCCGCGGGCATCACCGCCCGCGACCGGGAGCGGTGCGCGGCCGCCCGTGCCGCGAGGCGACTGCGGCGGCTGTGGACCGCTATGGCTGTCGCGACCGTGCTCATTACGCTCGCCAGCCTGATCATGTGGCAGCAGAACCAGTCCCAGGAACGGGAGCGGGTCCGGGCCGAGGCCCGCCGGATCGCAGCACTGGCCGACAGCCTGCGCGCGACCGACCCGCAGACCGCGATGCGCCTGAGCCTGGCCTCGTGGACCCTCGCCGATCTTCCCGAGACCCGCTCCGCGCTGATGAGTGCGGCGGTGCAGCCAGAGCAGAATGCCTTCACCGACCCCGACGGCAGCCCTGGCACCATGCGATACCTCAGCGCAGACGGACGCACTGTCTTGAGTGTCGGGGCGCGCCGGACCGTGCAGTGGGATGTGCGCACCCGTCGGCGGACCGCCTCGTTCCCCGGACTGGGCGCCAACCTCGCACACGCCGGAGTGATGAGCCCCGACAGCCGGGAACTCACCCTGCTGAATAGTGACGGCAGCGTCAGCGTCTGGAACATACGGGCGGGACGCGTCGATCGGGAGGCGGTGCCCGCTGACGGCGGAGCCGAGATCAGCCCCAGCGGCCGGACCCTTGTTCTGTACCGCACGACCGGGCCACAGCCAGTGGTCCAGCTACGGAACATGCAAACCGGGCACCTGCTGCTGGAGCACCGTATGACCAGCCTTCTGCCGGCGACCGGAGCTGGCGGACCGTACGATATCCCTGGCTGGCGCATGCAGCGCCTCTACCGGCAGCGTGCCATGGTGGGGTATCCGTTTCCCGATGCCCAGATCAGCGCGGACGACCAGCTCATGGCGCTCTGCCTGCCCGGCGCCCGCGTCCAGCTGTGGGACATCCCCCGTCAGCGTGCGCTGCCCACCGTACCGAAACTCACTGCGGCCGCAGGGAACTGTACAAGGGAAGATATCCAGTTCACCCCCGACAGCCGCTACCTCGTCCTGCGAGGCCCCGCGGGCATCCGCAGGTGGGACATCGCCTCCGGGAGGGAACTGCCGAGGATCCAGCATCAGGGCCTCAGAAACCTCGACTTCAGTGCGGACGGCACGTTCATGGCCGCAACGGACTCCGACGAAGTCCTGCTGTGGCGGACCGGCACACCCGCAGTCCCCGTCTTTCGGTATCCGCTCTCCGACGAGGTCGTAAGCGAACTGCATCTGGACACAGCGGAGCAACAGATCCGCTACTTCGCCGGCCGGTCCCAGACCATCGTGCGCTCCCTGTCTCTGGACGGAATCATCGACTCCCGATGGCACCAAGAGCCCGCAACCGCCGCGGCCTTCAGCCCGGACGGCAGCGCACTCGCCATCGCCTACCAGGACACGGCCACTGGCCAGGCACAGATCCGGCTACGCCACGGCCGCAGCGGTAGCCACATGACCGAACTGCCACCCGCTCCTTGCCCCACTCCCCCAGAAGACATGAAAGAGTTCGCGCCTTGTCCCATACACATGGCATTCCGCGCTGACGGACGTGTCCTCGCCTATGGGGTCAGCGATCCGACGACTTCCCTTCCAGGAGAAAAGATCTACCTCTGGAACACCCGGACCCGTCAACTCACCGGATCACTGCCGGTAACGTGGAACCATCCCAAGAGCTACGGAATGCCCGGAAACGCCGTCGACGGAATCGCCTTCCATCCGGACGGAACATCCCTGATGACCTCTCGAATACCGCAGGCCGAACGCATCGAATTCTGGGACCTCCGCCGCCGTACCATGACGCGAGAGCTTCCCGGTGCCGGCGGCAGGAACCTGGCAGTGAAGCCTGGCGGACGGGTCATGGCCACCGACCTCGGCCAGTTCATCGACCTGCGGTCCGGCCGCATCACCCAGCGGGCACTCACACCAGGTATCACGACAGCGCTCACCTTCAGCCCGGACGGCAGCTACCTCGCGGCAGGCGATGAATCCGGCCAGGTCACCATATGGGACGGCGATGCCCGCAGGCCCCTCGGAGTCCTTCCCGCCACCCCGGCCCGGGGGACGGACTCCAGACCTGTATCGGATGTGGCGTTCTCCCCGGACGGACGCACCCTGGCAGCGGCGGGCAAGGACGGCACGCTCAGACTCTGGGACACCCAAGCCGGCCGGCCACTCGGAACTCCCCTCCCCACAGCAGACGACACCCTGCTCACCATCACCTTCAGCCCCGACGGCAAAACACTGTACGCAGCAGGGAAACACACTCAACTACAGAAATACACACTCTCCCCGGAACGAACAGCCGCCCAGGTGTGTCACCGCCTTGCAGCAGGCCCGTCCCAAGCGGAATGGCGGACACACATCCCCGACATCCCCTACCGCCATACGTGCTGAACCTGGTCGAAGTGGAACCGCGCCAAGCAACGGCACCGCGGGCGCCACGTACAGACGCCGGGCCGGTGTGAGCGCAGAGTGGAGTTGTGGAACGCGGACACCGGCGGCGTCCACAGGAAGCTGCCGAGCCCACCGACGGCATCGGCCCACTGGCATTCGGCACAGACGGACGCATCCTCGCCACCCGCGGACCCGACCACACGGTACGGCCGTGGGACACGGCCACCGGCATCACCCTGGCCACGTTCTCCGGGCCCACCGGCGCAGTCCTCTCTGTGGCGTTCAGTCCGGACGGCCGCACCCTGGCCACCGGCAGCGAGACCAGAGCCCGTACCCGCACTGGATCGGCACACTGCGTCAGACGAACCCGTAACACTACGTCCTACGAGGGGCGCTCATCTGTGCCACATGCCGGCGCAAGATGCAGGGACACTGATCACACGACCACGCCTCTACCGCTGCCGCTACCTCAACGAGTACGCGCTCGCCAACCGCGTCCACCACCCCCGCAACATCTACCTCCGCGAAAGCTGGATCCTCACCCCGCTGGACAACTGGCTCGCCCGGGTGTTTCTGCCCCACCACCCTCGACAACACCATCGACCTCATATCAGCCACAACCGACGTCGGCCACGACTCCGACAACACATCCACCCGGCGAGCCCGCACGGCGATCGCCGAATGCGACGCGAAACTCGCCACCCACCGCGCACGCGCAGAAGCAGAACTACGCACCGCACCCGGTAGGCGTCCCCCAACAGCCCCAACGCCCGTACGCCCGCCTCACCCTGAACCGTCAAGGCGCAGGGGCCGGACCGGCAGTGCGCGGCAGGACGGCCGGGATGGCGACTCCTTCGGATCGCAGCGCGGCGCTTATCTGCACACCCAGCTCGAACAGTTCCGCGGCCTCGGCGCGGCTAGAGCGTGTCTCTTTGATCGGTTGGTCAGTTGATCGGATGTGTCCGTCCGATTAGTGATCACTGATGCGATGTGGGACCGGATCGAGCCGCTGATGCCGGCCGATCCGGTCCGCGGTCGGCGGTGGGCCGATCACCGCCGAACCTTGGAGGCCATCGCGTGGAAGTACCGCACTTGCTCGCCGTGGCGGGACCTGCCAGACGAGCTCGGCTCGTTCCAGACCGCTCACAAACGCCTGATCAGGTGGGCCGTGGACGGCACCTGGAAACGCATCCTCGCCGCAGTTCTGGCAGCGGCCGACGCTGATGCCGACATCGGCTGGACCATCTCGGTGGACTCCACCGTCTGCCGAGCCCACCAGCACTCCGCCGGAGCCCGGATGCCATGAACGGTCAGCCGGGCATTACGGTGGGACACGAAGACCTCCGTGTGGTGCAGTCCTAGACAGCTCCACCACACCGGAGGTCTTCGCCATGATCAAGCCCGGCCAGTGTCAACAACGCTCGTGATCAATACACCTAGCCCCTCCCCGACACTGTCCGCCGCCGCGCAGCCACCGAGGTGTCAAGGTGGCGGAAAAGGCACCTGTTGTCCGCAAGCCGCTCCCTCCACGATGGACGTGGGGGCGAGAAATGTTCCGCACCCATTTCCGAGAACCGGAAACACTCCGATTTCGTCCGCTCGTCACCGCATCTCACCGGCGGACACCAGGGAATGGACATCTCTTAGTGATTTTCAAGGAGGCTGAAATGAAGCGAATCCCAAGGCGCCGACTGTTAGCGGTGATCATGAGCTTGGCGATGACCGTATTAGTCGCGGGGCAGGCGACCGCGGCCCCGCGCGCGGCAGCCGCGCTGTATCCGCCGTCCTGCAATGTGGTCACCGATCCCCCGATCGGGCCGTCACTGATCACGCACCCGACGGGCGATTTATGGTTTATATCAAGAAATACCGCATTCTTCCCGGGCCAGTCCTGCAACGTGGGCAAGTCGAGCCTCCGGATGCAGACCGACGGTAATTTCGTCCTCTACGACGAGAACAACCGCGCCAGGTGGGCTACCAACACCCAAGGCCGAGGCGATTGGGCCCGCTTCAACGCCGACGGCAACCTGGTCGTCTACAACGCCAACGGCCAGTCGGAGTGGGTTTCGAACACCTGCTGCCACTCGGACTACTTCCTCGCCGTACAGGCGGACGGCAATGTAGTCATCTACCAAAACGGGTACATCGCCCGCTGGGCCACCAACACCCGCCACTGACAACCGCGACAACCGACGCGGCATCAGCACGGTCGAACTCGGCCGCTCGGTCGGCATCCAGGGCCGCGCGGATCACCGCGACGGTGCCGGACAGCCTCACGAGCTGCTCGCCGATGACGGCCTTGAGGGTGGCGTCCATGAGCCTCCCTCCTGCCTCGTACGGTACGCCCGTACGAAGCGCCGCAGGCGAGGCTGACACCAATCCGGCGCGGCGGCCGGCCATGCCATCCAGCTGGTCGGACCGCCGCCCCCGGCATCTCCGCCACCGGGCGAGCGTGACCGCGACCGGCGCGTTCGGGCACCCGGCGAGGGCCTGTGCCGGCGCGGCCTGCTCGCCGGGGTCTAACGCCAGGCCACAGCGGGCCTTCACCGCGATCCAGGAGGTTGGCGTACTCGCAGCGGTAGCCGACGGCGCGAGGCTGCCATGTGCCGGGACCCTGGTCCGACTCGCTGCGGTTGGTTTTCGCGGTGACCGCGATCAGCGCCAGCTCGTCCCCGAGATCGTTCGCGTACGACTGCCGCTCCGCGGATGTCCAGGCGGAGGCGCCGCTGTCCCATGCCTCCGCCAGCGGGACGAGGTGATCAATGTCGAGGGCGCGCGCGTCGGTGATGTAGACGTCGTCGTACGGCGAGTACCAACGGCCCCCGCTCAGCACGCAGCCCGGCCCCTGCTGCGGGCCTCGATGGCTTCGGCTTTGAGGACTTCGGCCCGGCTGTGGCAGCCGTCGCGGTCCGCATCGACCCGGTGACGGAACTTCGCGCGCTCGTAGCCGGCGCGGCTCTCGTCCGCTCTGGATCCGGCTGGAGCCGCACCTGCCGGCGTCGGGGTCGCGGTGATCGCCGCCCATGGCGGGTCGGATCGGTGGGTATGACCAGCCGATCCGGCCACACGGTCTTCACGGCACGGCTGCCCCCCGCTCGGACCGGGTGACCGTGTCCTCCGGTCAGGAAACGTTCAGGTGAACCCTGCCAGCGTGCCGCGTCATGACAGCAGACACATATCTGCCGGGCGCTTCCTCACGGCGCCGCGAGCTGATGAACAAGGTCCCCGAGGTCACCCTCTACTTCTGGGTCATCAAAGTCCTCTGCACCACGGTGGGGGAAACCGCGGCCGATCTCCTCAACGCCAATCTCGGCCTCGGGCTGACCAACACGTCCTTGATCATGGGCGCCCTGCTCGTGATCACACTGTTCTTCCAGTTCCGGGCCCGCGCCTACGTGCCGGGCCTGTACTGGCTCGCCGTCGTGCTGATCAGCGTGGTCGGCACACTGGTCAGCGACAATCTCACCGACAACCTCGGCGTTCCCCTGGAGATCACGACGGCGGTCTTCGCGGTCGCCCTGGCCCTCACCTTCATCGGCTGGTACGCGAGCGAGCGCACGCTCTCCATCCACTCCATCCGCACCGGCCGGCGCGAGGGCTTCTACTGGCTGGCGATCCTCTTCACCTTCGCCCTCGGTACCGCCGCGGGCGACCTCACCGCCGAGCGGCTGAATCTCGGATACTGGCTCTCCGCCGTCATCTTCGCCGTCCTGATCGCCGCGGTGGCGGTCGCCCACCGCGCCCTCGATCTGAACGCCGTCTGGTCGTTCTGGATCGCCTATGTCCTCACCCGCCCACTCGGCGCGTCCTTCGGCGACTATCTGTCCCAGGCACGTGCGGACGGTGGACTGGGGCTCGGCACCGTGGGGACCAGCGCGCTGTTCCTGGCGGTGATCCTCGCCGTCGGCTCACCCCGGGCCGCCCGGCAGGTCCTCGACGTGCTGATCGCCAATGCCCGCGCGCACGGCAGAGGAACGGTGACCGTACGCGTCCGGGAGAGCGCCGGAGTGCTGGCCGTGGATGTCGAGGACGAGGGCGACGGGATCCCCGAGGGCACGGATCCGTTCGTACGGCGCGGCCACGCGACGGAGGACGGCCATGGCATCGGTCTCGCGCTGGCCCGTTCGCTGGCCGAGGCCGAGGGCGGCAGACTCTTCGTCTCCCGCCGGCGCCCCGCCCGCGCTCGTGGCAGCGCTGACCGGCGGCGAGCAGTGGCCCAGCCGCACGCTGGACAACCTGATCGCCCCGGACGGCTCCCCGCCGGTTCGCATGACGGTCACTGACGAGACCGCCGACGCGAAGGACATACGAGGCCGGCATCCTGCAGACCTTCCCCGCCCACTGCCCCTGGGCCGGGAACAAAGGCCAGGTCTTCGGCCAGATCGGCAACGCCGTCCCGCCGTTGCTCACCGGCCACCTCCTCGACCCACACCTCGGCGTCGCCCTCGACCCCGGCGACTTCACTCTCGCCGCCTGATGCCTCATGCACCCGAACCCGACGAAGACGACCTCGGCACGATGGTGTCGCCGCAGCCGGTGTTCCACGTCGAGCAGGCCCTCCTCTGCGCCCTCCTCCTCGACCCACACCGGCTCAGCAACGTGACCGGCGTCTCCGCCGACTCGTTCTCCATCACCGCGCACGCCGCCCTGTTCGCCGCGATCAGCGCACTGCCCCCGCCCGACCCCGTCGAGCACGCGAAGAACACCACATGGCTCGGCTGCGTGCTCGCACTGAGCTCGAATCACCTCACCTGAGCCGATCCGCCTACCGCACATCCTTTCCCTACGCGCCCAGAAGATCACCAAGATCTTGCAATCGCCTTGGTCGACCGGTGCGGTGGGGCCGGGGCAACCACTGCTCCTTCGAAGCGTCCCCGAGACAGACATAGCCACCGTCACGGCGACTCAAGGCCCTCCACGACCGCACTTCGCGCCCTTTTGAGCAACTGAAGAGCGAGTTGTCTACATCAGGTCGATTCGCGGACCACAAGTTCGTTCGGCATGATCACCGGGTCTGTGGGGCCACCGTTGATGAGGCCGAGGAGCAAGTGGACTGCGGCGGTTGCCTGGTTGGCCATCGGGCTGCGCACCGAGGTGAGCGCGGGGGTGGTGTAGGACGCGGCTTCTATGTCGTCGAAGCCGACCACGGCCACGTCTTCCGGGACGCGCCGGCCCGCTTGGCGGAGGGTACGCAGGGCTCCGATCGCCATCAGGTCGTTGGCCGCGAAGACGGCGTCGAGGTCGGGGTCGTCCTCCAGGAGCTGACGCATGGCTTCGGCGCCGGAGACCCTGGTGAAGTCGCCCAGGGCCACGATGGAACGGCGGCCTGTGTCGCGCAGTGTTCGGCGGTAGCCGTCAAGGCGTTCCCGGGCCTCGTGGAGTTCGAGTGGTCCGGTGATGGTGGCGATCCGGCGCCGGCCCCGTTCCAGCAGGTGACGTACGGCCAGCGCCGCCCCGCCGGTGTTGTCCAGGGCGACGTACGGGACGTCCTGTGCGGAGGTGCGGTTGAAGGAGACGAGGGGCAGGCCCTGACGGGCCAGCGCCGCCGGCAGTGGATCCGTGCCGTGCAGGGCAACGAGTAGTACGCCGTCCACGTGCCCGCCGGCGACGTACCGCTCCACTCTGGTCCGGCTCTGGTCCGATTCCGCGAGCATGAGCACAAGTCGTTTACCCGCGGCCTCCAGTTCGCGGCTGACCGCGCGCACAACGGCGGAGAACAGGGGGTCGTCGGAGACGACTCCTTGAGGTGGGTCGGAGATGACCAGGGCGAGTGTGTCCGTGCGCCGCGTGACGAGATTGCGTGCCGCTCCGTTGGGCACGTAGCCGAGTTCGCGGACGGCCCGCATGACGACGTCCCGGATCTGCGGAGCAACGGTCGTCTCGCCGTTGATGACGCGGGAGACGCTCGATTTGGACACGCCCGCCCGTGCGGCGACCACTTCGAGAGTGGGGCGTTTCATGTCTGGCCGTCCCCCGTGCCGCCGCCCGGGTACGTGCGCGAGGAGGGTTTTCTCATCGAGGCGACCTCCGGCTCTGCGTCGTGGCAAGGACAGCAGCGTATCCGCAGGCGGGGCGGCATGAACTCGCCCAAGCCGTCATCCACCTTTGCAGTTTCTCGCAAGCGTTTGCCTTCCGCGGAGATACCCCGGGGATCGTTCCCTCGCTGTCTGACAACCCTTCTGTCGTCGATTTTTCTTAGTGGATAGGAGTCTTGACAGGCCCCTCCGCCCCCTCCATCCTCCCCTGAGGGAGCGCTCCCCCACCTCAAACCCCACTTGAGGAGTTGCATATGCAAACTCTCAGCAAAAGATTCGTTCTGTTTTGGGTGATAGCTGCGTCGTTACTAGCCTTCGTCGCATTACCCGCACCATCCGCCCAGGCGGCGGAGGTTCTGCTCTCGCAGGGCAAGCCCGCCACCGCCTCAAGCACCGAGGGAGCCTTCAACGCACCCGCCGCCGTCGACGGCGACTTGGGCACCCGGTGGTCCAGCGCGTTCACCGATCCGCAGTGGATACAGATCGACCTTGGAGCCGAAACCCGCATCAGCCGCGTCGCCCTCAACTGGGAGGCCGCGTACGGCAAAGCGTTCCGGATCGAGGTGTCGAACAACGCACAGGACTGGACCCCCGTCCACGAGACCACCACGGCCACAGGGGGCGCCCAGAGCCTGGCCGTCGCCGGCACCGGCCGCTACGTACGGATGTACGGCACACAGCGCGGCACTCCGTACGGCTACTCGCTGTGGGAATTCCAGGTGTACGGCACCACCGGTTCCGGAGGGCCGAGCGATGCCGGCACGCTGCTCTCCTACGGCAGGACCGGCACGGCCTCCTCTTCCCAGAGCGACCAGAACTGCTGGGAGTGCACACCGGCCAGGGCATTCGACCGCGACGCGGCGTCCCGCTGGGCGACCAGCTCCACCACGGGATGGACCGATCCGGGCTGGATCTCCGTCGATCTCGGCGCGACGGCCCAGATCGACAAAGTCGTCCTGCAGTGGGATCCGGCCTATGCCAAGTCGTTCCAGATCCAGGTCTCACCGAACGGACAGGACTGGACCCCCATCTACTCGACGACGGCCGGCACAGGCTTCAAACAGACGCTCACCGTCTCCGGCACCGGCCGCTATGTGCGCATGTACGGCACGGAGCGTGCCACCCCGTACGGCTACTCACTGTGGGAGTTCCAGGTGTACGGCAGCGGTGGCGCTCCGATACCGGCTCCGCCCTTGCCGAGCGACCCCGCGAACCCGCCGCGGCTGGTGTGGGGCGACGAGTTCGACGGTGCTGCGGGCAGCAGGCCCGACGCCTCGAAGTGGAGGGCCGATCCGGGGACGGGGCCGAACAACGAACTGGAGTACTACACCGATCACCGCAACGCCGCGCTGGACGGGGCCGGACACCTGGTGATGGAGGCGCGTAAGGAGGCCACGGCCGGATCGTCGTGCCCGCGTGACCCCCTGAGCGGCAGCACCACGTGCCAGTACACCTCGGCGCGGATGAACACCGGCGCGACGTTCCAGTTCACGTACGGCCGGGTCGAAGCACGGATCAAGGTGCCCAAGGGCAACGGACTGTGGCCCGCGTTCTGGATGATGGGCGCCGACTTCCTGACCGGGCGGCCGTGGCCGTACAACGGCGAGATCGACATCGTGGAAGTCCTGGGCAAGGACGTGAAGACCGCGTATTCCACCGTCCACGCGCCCGCCTACAACGGCGGAGGCGGCATCGGCGCCCCCTACACGCTGCCCGGGAACGCTGACTTCTCCGACGACTTCCACACCTGGACCGCCGACTGGAACAGCAAGGGCATCACCTACAGCCTCGACGGCCGGGTCGTCTTCTCTCTGGACAAGGACCAGGTGGAGCAGACCCGTGGACCGTGGATCTTCGACCACCCCCATTACATGATCCTCAACCTGGCGGTCGGAGGTGACTGGCCCGGCCCGACCGACTCCAGCACCCCGTTCCCGTCCAGGATGCTCGTCGATTACGTGCGGGTCTTCCAGTAAGCACGCGCGAACACCTCCAATCCCCCGGGCCGCGCCCGCCCGCTCCTGGCCGCGCCCGCCCGCTCCTGGCCGCGCCCGCCCGCTCCTGGGCGCGGCCCGGAGTCTCCGGATCACGCAGCAGGCGCACCTCGCTCTCGGCCCGCTGATCCTCGCTTGCCGCCGCGGTCGAAGGATCCGGCGTTCCATCCCGACATTCCTGAGGAAGTGAGATGCGCAGATATCCCGCCCATCTGTACACGCTGTTAGTAGGAGCACTGGTGGTCGCGCTGGCCGCCGCCGTGAGCCTGACCGTGTCGACCCAGGAGGCGCAGGCCGCCACAGTCACCGTCCAGGCGGAGTCCTACGCCGCCCAGTCCGGCGTCGGCCTGGAGGCGACTGCGGACTCCGGAGGAGGAGAAAACGCGGCGTTCCTCGCCGACGGCGACTGGATGCGCTTCGACAACGTCGATCTCGGCGCCGCCGGCCGGCTGACCGTCTCCGCCCGGATCGCCTCCGCCGTCGGCTCGGGCACCATCGAACTGCGTACCACCAGCGCGACCGGGCCACTGCTCGCCGTCGTACAGGTCGCGCCGACCGGCGGCTGGCAGAACTGGGCCACCCGCACCACCGACGTCACCACCCACCCCACCGGTGCGCAGACCGTGTTCGCCGTACTGCGCAGCACCGCACCCGGTGACTTCGTCAACATCAACTGGTTCTCCTTCGTCGGCGACGGAGACGGCCAGGCGGCAGGCTGGGTCCCCGTCGACCAGGCCAAGTGGAACGCCCAAGTGGCGCAATTCCGCGCGATGACCCCGGCCCCCGTACCCGCCGACGTGGTCCGGGTTCCTGAGTTCAACGCCACCTGCGACTACAGCCACTCCAAGCCGGACGACCCCATCGTCCTGCCCGGACTCGCCGGCGCGTCCCACATGCACAGCTTCTTCGGCAACAAGAGCACCGACGCGTTCTCCACCACCCAGTCGCTGCTGGACAACAAGGCCACCACCTGCGCACCCGCCGAGGACCTCTCGGCGTACTGGATCCCGTCCCTGTACGAGGGCAACAGGGCTGTCGAGCCCGAGAACATGATCGTCTACTACGGTTCCCGGCTGCCCGACCCCTCGGCGACACTGCCCTTCCCCGAGGGCTTCCGCATGATCGCGGGCGACGCCAGGGCGCAGACATCCACACCCGCGGGATCGCCGGGCCAGTACTGGTGCGCCGGCACGGGCGGCGAGATCGGCCGCAGCGCCGACGGCAACTGGCCGGTCTGTGCTCCGACCGCACACCTCACCCACCAGCTTGTCTTCCCCGACTGCTGGGACGGCAAGAACCTGGACAGCCCCGACCACAAGTCGCACGTCGCGTACACCTACGACGGCAAGTGCAGCGGCGCCTATCCCGTAGCCATCCCCAACCTCTCCTTCGTAGTCAGCTACCCGACCAACGGCAGTACGGCCGGCTTCCGGCTGGCCTCGGGCATGGCATCGTCCATCCACGGAGACTTCTTCAACGCGTGGGACAACGCCGCTCAGGGGCACCGCGTGAAGGACTGCATCACCCAGAAGGCCAAGTGCAACTCCGCCGGCACGTTCTGACCCTGCGTCCGGCATGCGCCACAGCCATGGCGCTGCTGGTGGTCGGCCGCACTACGCGGCCGACCACCGGCACCTCGCCAGGAGCGGACGCATCACCGGCCTCGACCTTCAGCGCAACCGACATCGCACGGATCCAGTTGATGATCCCCTTGAACGAGCGCGCACAGCGCCTGACCGGCATGGCTCCCTCCCGCGGAGCGAGTCCTGCGGCGATGACACTGGCGGCCAGAACCGGGGCGCGCCTGCGCGAAGACCTGCAAAGGGGGGCGCCACATCGGCTCACTCGTTGTGGTGGTCGCCTCCTGATCACGCCCGCGCTGCCCAGAGGGGCCGTGAGACTCGCGCAGTGGCCGACACCGGACCGAATACTCCTGACACTCTCGACCCGGGCGGCGAGCCGGGGCCTCACCCCGGCGAAGCGACCGCGTCCGGCACGGAACGCGTCCGTTTCTCCACGCAGAGCACCAGGGCCCGCTCCGGCGGGTCGAGATACAGACCGGCCACGTCACGGACCTTGTCGATGAACAGCGGGTCCCTCGAAAGCTTGAACGTCTCGGCCCGGTGCGGCTGGAGAGCGAAGGCCCGGCAGATCCGTGAGACCGCGGACTGCGACGTCCCGGTCGCCGCGGCCATCGACCCGGTCGACCAGTGGGTGGCGTCCTTCGGCGTCTCCTCCAGCGTCTTCACGATGACCCGCTCGACGTCGGCGTCGGTGGTCTTCCGTGCGACACCCGGCCGCGGCTCGTCGCACAGCCCGTCGAGCCGCCGTTCCAGGAAACGCCGGCGCCAGAGCCGGACCGTGTCCGTGGTGACACCCAGCCGCCGGGCCACCTCCGCGATCGCATGCCCGTCCGCGCTCCCCTGGCACGATCCGCGACCGCAGCACCATCAGGGCTTCGCTCTCACGGTCGACACCTGTGTACCCAGCGTGATCCTCACCCGGGACGATTCGCACGGTTACCATCAGTCCTGCCAGCCTCTTGTCGTTGACCGCTGACGAGTTCCACGCGGTCGATCTTCTGGCGCGGAGCGTCAGGCGCCTGGTGTGGGGACGCGACAGCGAGGGCGAAATCCTGCTCAACGGCGACCAGGCTGTGGATCATGCGACATCGATGCGGCTGCTCAACGCGGGCCTGGTCTGCGGCGGCCACGAGGGTTCCCCTTCGGGGCTCACTCTCATCGCGCGCCTGGCCCACCTCACTGAGCGTGGGCTCAGCACCAGCCCGGACACCGTTCGAGACAGGAACTACAGCGCCCTTCTCACGAGCATCTACCGCCCGGCAGCGGTGGCGTGGCGACCGTAGCCCGGACGCCGAAGGCCCGCGCCCGGATCGCTCGGGGTGAGGGCCTTCGTGTCGCCTGCTCGACCACGCCGACCGGGGCCGGCGGCGGGACTCGTACCCGCGTCGTGACCGTCACATTGGCCGCTCGCGGTGGCCAGGGCGTGGGGCTGGCGGGCGTGTCTCTGGATTCACCAGGGGCATTCCACGTAGCTGCCTCCACCCGGCAGCTTTGCGTCCCAGATCCAGCCCTTGAGGACCAGGTTGCTGTAGTACGCGGTCACGTGTGTCCACGTGTTTTCGTAGCTGTTGGAGGTGAAGCAGTCGTATACGACCCTTGTCCCTGGGGTCAGGCTGTATCCAGGTGTGCAGTCCGAGTACGGGCCCCGCTGGTGGAGTGTCGCACTCTGGGTGAGTCTCGTTTCCGTGCCGTCCACGCTTTTCCAGGAAGCCGTCTGGCACGCTGCCGCGCCGGATGAGGCCGCGTGGGCTGGCGCGGCGGCTGCGCCGGCGAGGAGCGCGGTGCTGAATGCGGTGCTGGCCATGGCATGGCGAAGACGCATGGGTTCCCCCTGGTGGCTGGGCTTCCGACGCCCCGTTGATGCGGCGGTCCGATCAGCGTCTCCGGTCGGTCTTGCGGATTCCTTGGGGAGACCTTGAACGCGCTGGTCGTATGTCCTCAGGCGTCGGCTTGCAGACGTCGCAGGCCTCGGCCCGCCCGCCCGTGATCATGTCGGTAACCTGCTCGGCACTCGCCGCCGTGAGCCGGCCGGAGGCGACCCAGCAGTCAGCCTCGTGGACAACGATCCGGCCGGCGGGGAGGGTCTGGGTCACCCACCGCTCGATCCCCCGCCCCGGCAACCACCATGAACAAGCACCCCGGGGCAACGGCTGAGCAGCAACTCGCGGCCGTTTCCGACGCCTTCCACGCCGTCCGGTCGCCCGGCCGCTCAGGCTTTCAACCCCGCGGCCTTCCGGCCAAGTCCGAGCGCCTGCGCCTTCACCCGGACCAGAGCCGCCTGGAACTCCGGGGCAGTCCGGTAGTCGGGCTCCGTCGCCGGCACCTTCACCGGCAGCAGATACAGGTCCGGCGGGATCTCCAACTCCGCGTTGGCCAGCACCTGCAGGGCCCGGCAGGCACGCCGGTCCCACTCCCCGGAGGCCAGCGCGCGGTTGATCTCGTAGTAGACGTGCGTCGCGGACTTCGTGGCGTAGCTGTTGGGCGTGTGGAACTGGACCTCGATCATGTACGACTGGTCCTTGGCCTGCCAGGAGGTGTTGAAACCCTTGTAATAGTCGGTCGACCAGTAGTCCCGCAACACCCGGTCCAGGTAGGTCGCGCGTAACGCCGCGCAGGCGTCCCTGGCCTTTGCGGCATACTGCGCGGGGGCGTAGAGGATCGTGTAGCGGTGCAGGTCGGCGACCGCCGCCAGCGCCACTTCGAGAGTCAGCGGCTGGGCGGCCGGGCCCGGCTTGCCCGCGTGCTCCTCGCGTATCCTGAGGACCTTCTCCCGCAGCGAGCCGAGGCTCTTGAGCGCGTATTCGGTCCCGACGAGCGTGCCTTCGGTCGCCTTGGCGATGCGGTCGATCAGCGCGCCGACTTCGTTCTTCCGGTCCATTGCCGTCTTGTGGTAGGCGACCAGCCTGCTCTCCTCCTCCGGCGTCAGCGCGGCGGGCTCCGGGGAACCGCCGCCCGTGGCGGGCGGGGTTGCGGGCGGCGGTGTGAACAGGGCCAGCGCGCGGACCACCTCAATGCCGGTGTCGAACCTACGCACCCGGGGCAGGTCGGCGCCCGGCGCGGTGAACACCTTGTACAGCGTCAGAGTGTTGGACCAGCGGCCGTCACGGCCGAGCGCCTGGTCGCGGGCACCGGTCCGCTCGTCGCGGCGGATCACCGTGTACGGGTCCGCCCCCTCGGGCGCGTCGGTCTCGTACACGCCCCAGTAGCTCAGGTCGAGCAGCCCGCCGACGACCGTGTCCGCCTGCCCGGCGGTGATCCTCGTGCTCAGTGTGCGGACCGACTCCGGGACCAGGTCGATCCTCACGGGGGTCCACGCCTTCCCGGCGAGGTACTCCCAGGCCGTGCCGTTCAGCCGCCAGAGGGTCGAGGCGCGGGTCTCGTCCTTGCTGCCGAGCGGGCCCGCGTCGAGACAGTAGGTAAAGGATGTGCCGGTGGTGGACGCCTTCGCAGGATCCGTGTTCGCTGCCATGCGGCGCATCATTGCCGAACCCGCCACGCGCCGACCGCGGTCCGCCGTGGTCCGCACGCCGTACCGCTGATTTCAGGCCACCACGCGCTGGCCGACGCGGGCCCCCGGTGTCGCACCCTGGGCCCCTGCGGTTGCACTGGCCACGCGCCCGCCCGCCGGCGAGCGACGGGCGCGTGGACAGCGCCGCAGCTCCCCCGGCCTCCCCCCGCAGCCTGTGGTAGGAGCGGCAACACTTTCGGCGCATGCCATTCCCGCCACCGCTCGGCGCGCAGGACGCCCGCCTTCGTTCGTGCGCCGGCGTACGGCCGCACCGTTCACGGCAGTACAGGGCGCTGGGCGCACGCGGTGGTACAGCGTCATCGCGGCACGCCCGCAGTCCGGCGGGCGCGGCCGCCGCACCGCCCGATGCGCCGACCCAGCACTGGTCGCCGCGCCACTTGCCGGTCGCACTGTGCCTCGAAGAGCACGACAAGGCACTCCGGCTGGAAGCCACCAAACACACTCTCCACGCCCCAGTGCCCCGCCGCCCGACGCACGGCCTGTCGCCCACCGGCTTCGATCGCAAGAGCTACCGGCGCCGCAACGAAGTCGAGCGGACGATCAACCGGCTCAAGAACTTCCGGACCGTCGCCACCCGCTACGGTAAACAGGCCTACGTCTTCCACGGCACCGTCAGCACCGCAGCCATCCGCTTATGACTCCGACCGTGATCCGCCGGACAGGGCCCAGCTAGTGCTGTGGCCGGGAACGTTTGCCGGCCACAGCACCAGCTCAACGGCTCCACCGCCGCCCACATCGGCGTCAACCCTCAGAGCAGCAACACCGACGAGGGCAAGCTGTTCGACACGCTCTCTGTCTCCGACGACGGCGCCGGCCACCTCGTGCTCTCCGAGTCCGTCCAGGTCCACAAGCCCGTCGTCTGCAACTGGCACGCCGCCGACGTCGTCACCCTCTTCCTTGAGGCTTTTGTTCAGCCTCGCCGGTTCACCTGACCTGTTGATCTCGTTGTCTATGAGCAACTGGTTCCCCCGACGCGCCACCGCACCGGACCTGCTGTTCTGTCACGTCCACGGCCGAGGCCGAAGTCCACGCCCGTGACCGGACACACCACCGCCTGACCGCCCGCGACCCCGGCTCGACCACTGCGGCGAACTGCCCCCGATCCACGGCACGAACCCGGGAAGACCGTGAAAACGAGTCGAGCCCCTCACCGATGCTCGGCGACTTCCCGGCGCCCGTACAACTCGCACGCCGCGATTCCGCGTGGGGTCCTGTGGCACGCCGAGGTTTGCGAGGTACGACAGGGCGACGCCCGCCCGGTCGCCCGCCACCGCGTCGCCGCAGGACACGAGGGCACACTGGCCTGTACCGGAAGGCAACAAAGGCGCACACCGTTCCTGGCGAATGCAGCCCCACCTCAGAATCGACCCACGGGTCGCCTGTGATCCTGCGGCACTCCCACCGCACCGAAGGGATCTTCCGTGGTGGCGGCCGGCACCCCGGTCGACCGCCTGGCCCTACGCCCAGTGTGCCGGGCCTTCGCCGTGCGTAGCGTCGTGGACTTGGCGCAGAGAGCGCCTCAGTGGAAGGGCAGTTCAGATGTTCCAGCAGAAAAGCGGAGGCGGACTCACCGGGAGTGGCGAAGCGCCGCGGCAGGTCGAAGCCGACGGCATTCAGGGCCGGCGAAACGGCCTCGGCCTCTTTTTCGCTGTCACCTTCGCGATGACCTGGACCTTCTGGCTGATCGTGATCACACTCGGCGGGTCGCCGACGAGTTCCCCCACCGCCATTCCCTTTCTGCTCGGTGGCTTCGGCCCGGTGTTCGGCGCGATCGCGGTCCGGGTACGCCGCGCCCGCCGCGGGGAGCCCGTACCCGTTCGTACGGTGAAATTCCGGCAGGGCGTACGCCTGTTGTGGGTGCTGCCCCTGCTGGTGCTGACATCGGGGAGCGTGGTGGCGGGCGCGCTCCTCGCTGGCTTCCTCGGTGACGCCACGGTGAGCCTGAGCGAGGGCAAGGAACTGATTTCGAGCGTCGGCGGAATCGTGCCGTTCTTCGTCAGCATGCTGATCGGCGGTCCGGTGGCCGAGGAGCCCGGCTGGCGCGGCACTGCGTATCCCCGTCTGCGTGCGTCCATGAGCCGGCTTCGGGCCGGACTTCTGCTGGGTGCCGTCTGGGCGGTCTGGCATCTGCCGCTGTTCTTCATCGGGGGAACCGTTCAGGCGGAGCTCGGGCTGATGAGCTGGAGCGGCCTGATGTTCTCGCTCAGCGTTTTCCCCGTGGCACTGCTGACCGGTTACGCGTACGAGCGTGCCGGAGTCGCGGCGGCCGTCGCGGTCCATCTCGGTTTCAACGCGACCATGGCCATGCTGACCGTCGAGTCCCCGCTGACCCAGGCATGCGTCCTGGGGGTACAGGTCGCCCTCGCCGGCATGCTGCTCGCCACGCGGCGCGATCGCCGGACGGGCCCGCACCTCCAGGTGGCGCCTCAGCCGGGCCAGGACGACGCCGACGTGTCGCGGCGGATCGCTCCGGTCGGCTGACCGACCCCATCGCGACCACCAGAACTTCCTTACGGCAACGCCGCGGCCCGGACAGGGGCGCGGCGTTGCCACTCACCAACGAACAACGCCGAAAGGGCACTTCCATGCGATCCACCCGTACGCGCACCCGCACGCTCGCCGCTCTGGCCTTCCTGACCGCCACGGGCCTATTCCTCACGGGATGCGGTCCCGACTCCGTCGCCGACGGTTCCGGGAGCGGTTCCAGCCCCACCGCGAGTGCCGGTGCCGACGAGGAGGGCAGCTCCGACGCGGGTTCGGGTGGCGGGAGCGAGAGCCCGAGCGCGGGTAGGGACTCCAGCGCGGGTACGGATTCCGGTTCGGGTACGGACTCCGAAGGGGATCCGGGTTCCGGTTCGGACGACGACGCCGATGACGCCCCCGGCAGCGGTACGGAGAACGGTCCCGTCGACAACCCCGACGCCCCCGGCGCCGACGGTACGTTCCACGGCGAGCTGACCTTCTGGGCGCCCGGCAAGCTACGGGTCGGGGAACGAGCCTTCTGGGTCGCCGTCGACACCGAGATCATCGGCGGGGAAATCTGCGGGGACCCCGAGACCCCGGAGGCCGAGAAGTGCACCCCGGAGGAGCTCGACGACGCTGCGAAGGCCGGCAACCTGCGCGTCGAGGTGATCATCAAGAAGGGCATCGCGGAGCGGGTCCGGACGTACTCGTGACCACCACGGGCCGGGACCGCCGAGACCATAGGACACCATGACGACGAAGGCAGAGATGAACCGAAGCGAGATACGCCCCAGGGAGGTGGAGGCAGCCTTTCTGCTCTTCCTCGTGGCGATTGCCCTGAGCCCGGTCTCGTGGGTACTGGACACATTCGTCGTCTCTCCCTCGGGATTCGATGAAATGCGTGGCGAGACGGGGGAGGACGGAGCGATTCGGCAGACCGTCCTGTCCGCCGGATTCACGGTGGTCACCACCGCCCTGTTGCTGCTTTTCGCCCTGGCCATGCGCCGGGGGCGGACATGGGCGCGGAACATGATCACCGCCGTCGGCGCCCTTCTGCTGTTCGTTCTGGTCAACAGCGTCAGCTCCGACGAATATCAGCCGGAGGCCACCGCCGACGGCGTCTACGATCTTGTCGTCGGTGTCAGTCCGGTCGTCCTGATCGCCGGTGCTGTCGTGCTGATGTTCCTGCCGACGGCGCGTACGTACTTCTCGACCACACACTCCGAGTAGAGCAGCTCCGGTCCGGCCCGTCGCGGGCCGGACCGGAGCTGTTTCTGACGATCTGACAGGTTTGCCGCATGGACATGGATGTTTTCGTTCCGGAGTTCATCAGGAAGAGCTGGACCGAACTGGAGATGGAATCGCTCTGCGGTCCGGGGCCCAGATGGATCGACCGGGCGGGCGATCTGGTGGTGGTCGACGGCGATCTGAACTGGTCCACTCCGGAATGCGCCGATTCCGGGATCGACAGTTTCGAAGTGAGGCCCGGCGTTTACCCGGTCTACGCGGGGAGTGTCGGTCTGGGAGAAGACCCAGGCCAGTCCCGGCACTATGTGACCACGTTGTTCGTCGCCCTCGCCGCCGCCGACGAACTCGCCGATTCGACCTGGGATTTCGACGAATCCTCCGCTCTGCGTATCGATGGATACGCGTGCCTGTGGAGCGACAGGGCCGAACGGAACATGCCCGTCGAATCTTTCGTGAGGTTCAAGGAGTCGACGCTGTCCACCGGGGTCCTTTCCCGCCGAGGGCCCTGGATCGACGAGGTGACCGATCCGGGCTCCGGAGCCAACGTGATGGTGTTCCCTGTGGCCGACAACAGCGTGTCCACCCTCAAAGCCCTGAACGAGAACGGCGAACTCCTCGCCCTGCTCTACCTGACCTGGTCCCCCTGACATCACATCGGGCTGCGGGGCGCGCCACAGCCTGCGGCCCGCGCGCAGCTTCCCGGGAACTCCCCCGGGCCGAGCGGACAGTTCGAGGGTATGGACCTGAGTGTGCGTGCCCGGATACGGGCGGGAGACCCGGAGGCGTTCGGGGCTCTCTTCGACGATTACGCCCGGGGGGTGTACAACCACGCCTTCCGGCTGACCGGGGACTGGTCGGTGGCCGAGGACGTACTGTCCCTGACTTTCCTTGAGGCGTGGCGGCTGCGGGAGTCGGTCGATCTGGACGGTGGGTCCTTGCGCCCGTGGCTGCTCGGGGTCGCGACCAACACCGCGAGGAACATCCGTCGTGCCGCCCGACGTCACGAGGCCGCCGTCGGGCGGCTGCCGCGCGAAGAGGCTTTCCCGGACTTCGCCGAGGAACTGGTCGGCCGGATCGACGACGCCGACCGGATCACCCGCATTCGGAAGGCACTGTCCCGGCTGCGCCGCCCGGAGCGGGAGGTGGTCGCGTTGTGTGTCTGGTCGGGTCTTGACTACGCCACGGCGGCCCGGACACTGGGCGTCCCCGTCGGGACGGTGCGTTCACGGCTGTCTCGCGCTCGTAGGAAACTCCACAAGTTCGCCGCCACGGACCCCGGGGCGGACACCGGGAACTCGCGGCGGAGCCACGGACAGACAGTTGGTGACCGCGGCTCCGCGGTCCGGCCACCCCAGGAGGAGACCCGATGAACGCCGAACCGCCCCGGCCCACCCCGGCGGAGCGTGAGGAGATGGCCCGGCTGCTGCCGGTCCCGGCCGATCGGGATCTGCCCGGACGCCGCCACCAGCTTCTGAAGGACCACCTCATGCGTGAAGTCCGGCAGCGCACCACCACCGACCGAACCGCTTCCCGTCCCCTGCGCCGCCGCCTGGCACTGGCGGCCGTACCGCTGGCCGCGGGCGCCGTGGCCGCCGTCGTACTGGCCACCGGGAGCCTGTCCGACAACGGTCCCGTCGGTGCGGGAAGCCCGGACCCGACTGTGGCCTCCGGCCCCTCCGCCGCAGTACTGCTGGACCGGATCGCGGTCGCCGCCGCCTCCCGGCCGGCGCCCACGATCCGCGACGACCAGTACGTCCACATTGTCAGCGAGGTCGCCCCGACCAGGGTGAGCGGTCCGAACGGCGGGCTCGGCGACAAGCCCCACACGCGGCAGATCTGGCTCTCCGTCGACGGATCCCGCCCCGCACTCCTCTGGGAGTACGGCACCAGACAGTTCGTCGACGGAGGCGACTCGGCACCGTCCCTGAACGACCCCACCTACCGTTACCTGGAGTCCCTGCCGACCGACCCCGGCGGACTGCTCACGAAGATCTACGACGAGACCGAGGGGATGGGATCCGACCCCCACGAGCAGGCGTTCACGACCATCGGCGACCTGCTGGGCGAGCAGCTCGCCCCGCCGAAGGTCAGTGCCGCCCTGTACCGGGCCGCGGCGAAGATCCCCGGTGTCACGGTCGTCGACCGGACGACCGACGCGGCGGGCCGGGACGGCGTGGCGGTCGCCCGCGTCTACATGGGAAAGCGCACGGAATGGATCTTCAACAAGGACAGCCTGCACTTCCTCGGCCAGCGCAGTGTCATGGTCGAGGGCACGGTGTGGGGCGAGAAGGGCGAGGTCATCGACGACATCGCGGTCCTGAGCCGTACCATCACTGACAAGCCGGGGCAGACGTCGGCTCAGGCAGGCTGAACCACGGCTTCTGCGGCGTAGGTGTGAACCGGGGCGCCGGTCAGGCGAATGGAGAGCTTCTCACCGCGCGGTGATCTTTCACGCCCAACGCACGTATGACAAGGCCGCCCCCGTCGCCTCGAGATGGGGGCGTCCTTCAGCGCGATTGACCGAAGGAAGCGGGAGATCTCCGTCGACCGCACCAAGCACCGGATCAAGGGCTTCGCGGAATTCGACAAGGACAAGCGGGTCACAGATCCCGTCTACCACGTACAACCCGGGAACGACTACGACGTTCACCGCTACCGCCGAACAGCCCGACGGGCAGGACCTAGTAAGCCTTGATTGGTGCGGCCGACCTGGCGGCCTGCTCGATCTTCGCGCAGTAGGCTGCACGGGCTTCCTCGTCGATCTGCTTCTCGTGTTCGGCGCGCATCCCGGTCCGGCCGTCGAGGCCCTCGCGCAGGATATCGGCGTGCCCGGTATGCCGGTTGGTCTCGCCGAGGACATGGACCATGACGGCGAACAGGTTCGTGTTGGGATAAGGCTCCGGCCACCACGGCACGTGGCCGGGGGCGTCGAGGGCAAGCTCGTCGATCGTCGCGTCCGAGTGTTCCCACGTGCGCCGGTAGGACTCGATGATCTGATCGCGCGTCTCGTCCTCGGTTGCCCACAGATCGCTGCCGTCGTGGTCCTGCCACCGGGGCAGCGGTTCCGGGTCCGGGGAAGGGCGGTCGAAGACCTCGCCGAAGTACCTGGCCTCGACGCTGGCCACATGTTTGACCAGGCCGAGGAGGTTGGTCCCGGTCGCTGTCAAAGGTCGGCGGGCGTCGTATTCGGACAAGCCGTCGAGTTTCCAGAGCAGCGCCTTGCGGTCCCGCCGCAGTCTCCCGTGCAGGTTGTCCTTCGCGAATTCATCGATCATGCGGCATGAGCCTGCCATGGGCTGCTCGCGGCCTCAAGATCCCGTCCTGCCATTCTTCAAGCCGACCTACACCGCCGACACCAACCTGTACCCGGCCGCTGGGGCGTACTACTGGTACATGCAGCAGGTGATGCCCGATCACGCCGGCTCGAAGCGGTGGGACAGCCTGATGCACTATCTGGGCCCGGACACCCCGGTGAAGAACAGCACCGGCGGTAAGTGGACGTCGGACAACAGCCGCCAAAAGGTATGTGGTGACGGCACCTGGAGTGTGCACCCGTCTGATGCGTCGGTGGGGGTGGCCGACTGTGACGAGTTCGCGATGGTCTCGACGCACGAGTCCGGCGGTTACCCGAAGAGCGTGAACCTGGTGACGTCGGGCAGCCAGTGTGCCCAGTTGTTCGCCGACAAGATGGGCGACGGTTCGGCGAACTTCGGCGTCCTCGCGGACACCCGCACGGCGACGAACGGGCCGAGCGGCACGGAGCGGTGCGGGCGTGCGGCGATCCCCTTCTATCAGAATGAGCATGTGTTCGACAAATTCCCGGCTCCGTCGTGGCGGATGCTGGACGGTGATGGGTTCTTCCTGACCCTTCCGGGGTTCGAGCACTGCACGTCAACCGCGACGACCTGCACGTGGCGCAAAATCGGCTGACGTAGCGTGAGCGTCGACAGGTGAAGCAAGAAGGGGGCCGGCCCGCAGGGCCGGCCCCCTTCTCGTGTGTGGTCAGCCGGTCAGGGGCTGCCACCGGGGTTCCTGCGCGGGGTCGATCCTGCTGAGCCACACCAGCGCCCCACCGATCAGGCCGGGCTTGTCCCGCGTGGCCAGGGCGGGGGCTTCGAGCATGTCGGCGACCTCTTCCAGGTAGGTGACCAGGGTGTCGAGCTCGTCGCCGGGGCCTTCGTTGTAGCGGGACCAGCGGCCCAGGTAGCCGGTCGCGGTATCCAGGTACAGGCCCGACGTGCGGTCAGCCGGGCCGAAGGCGACAACCGGAATCCAGGCTGCCTTCCACACGGTAGTCCGGTCGTTTTCGGGGTAAAGGGCGTTGAGAGTGTCCTCGTGGGCTTGGGCGTGCATCGAACGCTGGTAGAAGCCGGCTGCCTCGTCCAGGGTCATCAGGGCCTTGTTGCCGGGCAGGCATCCCCGGCCGTTGACCCCGTCGTCGCCTGCGGTGAGGAACCACAGGGTGCGCAGGTCGGGGGTTATCTGGATGCCGAGGTCGTGTTCCAGCGCGGTGATGGCGGCGGGGCTGGCGCCGGCGCGGAGCGCAGCGTGGGAGTCGGGGGCGTTGTGCTGGAGCCAACGGACGATGCGCTGCCAGACGTCGGCGATCTCCCGTCCGGTGACCGCGTCCGCGGCAGCGTCGGCAAGCTGCTCCCGGTCCTGGTCCTGGGCATCCGCGACAGGCTCGGCGGAGGCAGCCGGATTCACGTACCGGACCTCGATCCGGTCCGGCTCGCGGACGTAGTCGATGACCAGGGCCGGGCAGTCCTCGAACAGCTCGCCGTCGACCGTCAAGGTGAGAACACCGGACAACCCCGAAGGCCGCCCCATGTCCGCGTCGTCGGCCAGCTGGCCAGCCAGAACCTTCAGGGCGTAAGGGACACCGGCCCCTAACTGGGAGGCGGTATCGCGTACGTGCGGGGGAATCTCGACGTTCACAGCCCGGTGCTCCTTGCTGATCGGGTGCAGGACGGTGCCCCTCATACAGTAGGACGCCCGCGCTCACCAGCGGCTGGTGCAGCGGGCCGCGCACTCTGGCGAAAGGACCCGTACGAGGCAGCGGCGCGGCGCCGGCTCCGTGCTGTCGGTGGTGGTGGCTTCCACTGCGGTGCTGGCGGGTTCGTGAGTGCGGGGCGCGTCGGTGTTGTTGGTCTCGTTGGTGGGTGTGGCGCGCCGGCGGTCGGGAGTGCGGCGGGGGCCGTCGTGGCTGCCGGGGGTTCGTGCGGCGAGGCCGTGTTGTTCCAGTGTGGTGAGGGCTTTTCCGGCGGTGGAGCGTCCCAGGCCTGTGGCGAGGGCAAGTTCGGCGGCGGTGGCGGGTTCGGTGAGGCCGACCAGTTCGGTGTAGATGGTGGCGGGTGTGCCGGTGAGTCCGGCGAGCGGTTCGGGGTTGGGGACGGCGTGCAGGGTGCGTGTGCGGTCGGTTGTGGTGTTGGACATGGGGGAACCTCGTTTCCGTGAGGATGGCAGTGGTTGAGGTCCCCGGCCGGGGTGCGAGCCCGTGTGCACGGGCTTGCGGGGATCCGTCGGGCGCGTGCGCATCGCGTTGTTCCCGGACGGGCATGGCTGTGACGAGAGCGGGTTGGCGGTTGCCCGTGACCCGCTTGTTCTGTCGGCCACGACCATGGATGCTCCACTCGGGGCGGGACGTCAAGCGGCTCGATCGGTTCGGGATCGGTCCAGCTCAGAGGGGTGTCAGGATCGTGGGGCGGGGTGTCGGGCCAGGAGCTGGTCGCGGATCTGGCGGGCGCGCCGTGGCCCCGATGCGCAGATCGGTGCGCAGCCGCCAGATACTCACGACTGTCCCCATGGCGGCGCGGACGGCGGCGTCCAGCGCGACAGCGCGGGCCCATACATCGGCGTTTGCCGCCCTGTCCCCGGCCGGTCGGTGGTCGGGTGCCAGGGGTCGGCGATCGGGCATGTCGTTGACGGTGCGGGGGCTGTTGTAGCCGATTTCGGTAGTGGTGGGACTGTGGCAGGCTGAGTGAGGTTCAGAATCGCATCTGTCCACCAAGGGCGGGGCGTTGAGCGGATCCGGCTCGGTGGTATTTGGGTCGGCGTGGTCTTTGGGCGATCGGGTTGTGACGGTAGGGGCCGATGCGGGGTGTTCGGCGGGGTCGGTCCGGTCGAGAAGGTCGGTGACGGTTCTTCGGTAGGCGGCGATCGTTTCTGTCAGGGCGATCAGGAGCAGGGCCGGGGTCAGGTGGAGCAATACGGCGGCCGGATCGGCGTGTCGGGGCCAGCCGATCTGCCGGTCGGGCCACAGGCTTTCCCAGGAGTTCATCAGTGCGGCGGTGCAGCCGGCGCCCCGCGGTTGACCAGGCTGACGGGCGGATGCCCCAGGAAGCCAGGCGTTCGTCCACGTACAGGACGCCGGCGAGTGCCGTGCCGATCATCGGGTCAAGGAGTACGGCGATGGACGGCGGTACGCCTCGGGTGGTGGCGAAGCGGGTGACGTTGACGGTGGTGAAGACCAGGGCCAGCA
Source organism: Streptomyces sp. NBC_00872 (assembly GCF_045161915.1). NCBI lineage: Bacteria > Bacillati > Actinomycetota > Actinomycetes > Kitasatosporales > Streptomycetaceae > Streptomyces > Streptomyces sp. NBC_00872. Next base: position 1,771,104 of record NZ_CP108806.1, read on the forward strand.
CGCCGACCGCGCACAGTACCCAGGTCATGGACCTGAGCAGGCCGACGGCCTCGCGGGCGGCGATCTGCTTCACCGGACACCACCTTGTCGTATCGCTGGTCTTGTCGCGCCCTGGAAGGAGGGGGCGTTGGAGTTCGCGGGACCTTCACGGACAACTGCTCCGGGGCGTGGCGCATCAATGGCCCGGTCGTGGCCGGTGTAGATCGAGACGTGCGTGATGGTGCCGGGGCTGGTGCCGAAGAACAGCAGGTCTCCCGGGGTCAGTGGGGTGCTCCGTAGGAGGCGGGGGCCGTGGTCGTACTGTGCCTGGGCGATACGGGGAATGGTGACGCCGGCGAAGCGGTAGGCGGCCTGGGTAAGAGGAGCTAACAGAAAGCTTTGACGCGGCGGTAGGTGATCACGCAGCAGGCCAGTTTGACGTCGTGCCGGTTGCCGCCTGTGAGTGTGATGGCCAGTGGGGTGCCGTGCGCGTCGGTGATCACGTGGTGTTTCGAGCCCGGTCTGGCACGGTCGACCGGGCCCGGCCCGGTTTTGGGCCGCCCCGACGTGCCTGCCGGTGCGAGCCGTCGATCACCGCCCGGGACCAGTCCAGCCGCCCGGCCCGGTGCAGCCCGGTCAGCAGCACCTGGTGCAGGCGGTCCCACAGGCTGGCCTCGTTCCAGTCCCGCGGCCGACGCCAGCACGTCATACCGGAGCCGAAGCCGAGCTCCTGCGGCAGCCACTCCCACTGGATACCGGTATGCAGCACGAACAAGATCCCCTGCAGGCACTTACGGTCATCCAGCGGCAGCCGACCAGCATTGCGCACCCGCCGGGACCGCACCGGAAGCAGCGGCCCAACCCGCACCCACAAGTCGTCCGTCACCAGCCACGGCGGACTCTTCCCCTACCCATGGGCTGTCCAACGAGGCCACCGGGAACGGGACATGGACCCACGAAAGCTTTCTGTTAACTCCTCTTAGGCAAAGCGGCTGGCGGTGCCGGACTCCGAGACCCCGGCTCGACTTTACGCATGCCGATATAGGTATATGATGATGTCATGGCACGAGCGGCAACGACGTCGGACGTCTTCAACGCGATCGCCGAGCCGCAGCGTCGGGAGATCCTGCTGCTGCTGCGGGCCGGTGAGCGGCCGGTGACCGAGTTGGCCCAAGAGCTGGGGATGACCCAGCCGGGGGCGTCCAAACACCTGCGGGTGCTCCGGGAGGTCGGGCTGGTGAGGGACCGCAAGGCAGGCAAGCAGCGTCTGTACGGCTTGGACGCCCGCGGGCTGCGACCGGTCCACGAGTGGACCGGCGGATTCGAGCGATTCTGGAGCGGGAGCTTCGACCGGCTCGACACATATGTGCAGGAACTGAAACAGGCAAGTCAAGAGGAGTAGTTGATGAGCGCGACAGAACGACGAACGCCGGCGCTGTCGGCGACAGCCGGCCGCGAGATCGTGATCTCCCGGGTCGTCGACGCTCCGCGGGAGCTGGTGTTCGAGGCGTTCACCGAGGTGCGTCACTTGTCGCGGTGGTGGGGGCCGGAGGGGTTCACCACCACCACCCGGGCGTTCGAGTTCCGTGCCGGCGGGGACTGGGACTTCGTGATGCACGGACCGGACGGGACGGACTACCAGGAGTGGATCTCCTGGACCGAGATCGCCCCGCCGGAGCGGATCGAGTTTCTCCACGGCGAGTCCCGCGATGACCCCAACGCCTTCGAGTCGGTCCTGACGTTCGAGCCCGACGGGGCGGCGACCCGGATCGAGATGCGCACGGTGTTCCCCACCAAGGAACTGCGCGACGAGGCGGTCGAGAAGTACCACGCGATCGAGGGCGGCCGGCAGACCCTGGGCAACCTGGCTGCCTACGTCACCGAGATCGTCCGGAAGGGAGCCGAAGCCTGATGGCCGGGAAGGTGTTCTTCAGCGTGTCGATGTCGCTGGACGGTTTCATCGCGCCCGAGCCCCCCGAGGAGCTGATGGGCCGGCAGTGGATGGAACTGCAGCAGTGGATCTTCCCGCTGCGGTTCTTCCGGGAGAATCTGAAGCTCGGCGAGGGCGGCGAGGAAGGGCGCGACAACGACATCGCGCGGGAGACGTTCGAGCGCACCGGCGCGAGCGTGATGGGCAAGCGCATGTTCGACGCCGGTGAGCAGGCATGGCCGGAGGAGCCGCCGTTCCACACGTCGGTCTTCGTCGTGACGCACGAGAAGCGTGACCCCTGGGAGCGACCGGGCGGCACGACCTTCCACTTCGTCAACGACGGTGTCGAGACCGCGCTCGACCGGGCCCGTGAGGCCGCCGGCGACCGGGATGTCCGCGTCGCGGGCGGCGGCGCGACGATCCTGGAGTACGTGAACGCCGGCCTGATCGACGAGTTCTCGATAGCGCTGTCGCCCGTGCTGTTCGGCTCCGGGATCCGCCTGTTCGAGGGCGTGGACGCGGCCCGCGTGGCCCTGGAGCCGCTCCGCACGGACCCCTCCCCGAGGGTGACGCACCTGACCTACGCCGTCCGGGAGCGGTAGCCAGGAACTGGATGCGAGCCGCACCCCGGCGGCGCCTCAGCCCGCCGGGATCAGCAGGGCGCTCGGCGCGTCCACGCCCTCGGGCATTGGGGAGGGTAAGTGTCCTGGCCACGATCTCGGCCGCGCGCTGCTCCAGCCCGGCCACGCGTCGCAGCCTGCGGGCCCGGAAGCGTGCGAGGTCGCCGCGCATACGGGAGACGGCCTTGCGGGTACGGACGGAGGGGACGTCGTCCATGTGGTCGATGGCCCGGTGCCAGGTGGCGCACGCCTGCTCGATACTGCCGCGTTTGAGGTGCATCTCGGCGCCCGCGACCAGGACCAGCGCCAAGCAGACCAACCTCTCCAACCACCTGCGCGTCCTGCGCGAAGCGGGGGTGGTCGAGACGGAGCCGTGCGGGCGCTTCACCTACTACAAGCTGCGACCGGACGTCATCGAGTCCGTGGCGGGTTCCTTCACCGCTCTGGCCACGGCCGCCCGTGCCACCCGAGCGGCCGACACGAAGAGGGCCTGTCCGTGACCAGCAGCGGACAGGCAACCACCAGCACACCCACCCCGCCGGGCGCGGACCCGGTCGTCGCGAAACTCTCGACCCTCGACCGCTTCCTGGCCGTCTGGATCCTGATCGCCATGAGCTTCGGCCTGGGCCTCGGCCGGCTGATCCCCGGGCTCGACGACACCCTGGCGAAAGCCGAGATCGGCGGCATCTCCCTACCGATCGCGGTCGGCCTGCTGATCATGATGTATCCGGTGCTGGCCAAGGTGCGTTACGACAAGCTCGACGCGGTCACCGGCGACCGGAAGCTGATGGTGTCCTCGCTGGTCATCAACTGGGTTGTCGGCCCGGCCGTGATGTTCGCGCTCGCCTGGACCTTCCTGCCGGACCTGCCCGAATACCGCACCGGCCTGATCATCGTCGGTCTCGCCCGCTGCATCGCCATGGTCATCATCTGGAACGATCTGGCCTGCGGCGACCGCGAGGCCGCCGCCGTCCTCGTCGCACTCAACTCCGCATTCCAGGTTGCCGCGTTCGGCCTGCTCGCCTGGCTCTACCTCGACCTCCTGCCGAACCGGCTCGGTCTCGGCGACGGCGAGAGCCTCGACATCTCCATAGGGAAAGACGATCACCTCACAACCGCTCGACGTCGCCCGCATCGCCCTGCCCCTGCTGGTGTACTTCGCGGCGATGTGGTTCAGCACCTTCGTGCTCGGCAAGGCCCTCGGACTCGCGTACGACCGTACGGCCACCCTCGCCTTCACCGCGGCGGGCAACAACTTCGAACTGGCCATCGCAGTCGCCATCGCCACCTTCGGCGTCACCAGCGGCCAGGCCCTCCCTGGCCCGCACCGGCCGCCTGGCCGCACCTGTCCCGCGCCCTCTGCCGGCCTGAACCAGCGCAGCCCATCGGGGAGGCGGCACGGCCCACCGGAACGCACCGCCTCCCACCGGCCCGATGGATTGACGGTGGGCAACAATTCGTTCCGGGGTCCGGCAGCCAGCGGGACGCGGTACGGCCGGCTGGCAGCAGTCCGGCGGTCTCGCAGAGGCGAACGGTAGTGGCAGGGACTTCGGGGCATTCCGCATGCTGGGAGATTTGAAAGCCGGTCACGTCCTCGGCGGCAAACCTTCGACCCGACGTGAAGGTCGCGGCAGTTCAGAGTGAGGGAGGAGTGGGCGGTTCCGTGACGGTGGTGAGGGCCTGGCGGAGCTGGTCGTGTCCCGGGACACCGGCAAGGCCGTCCGGAGTCCGGTAGATCCGGCAGCTCAGTCCGGCGGTGCGGCCTGGCTCGGCGAACGGGTCTTGGCCGTCGATGAGAATGGTTGGGGAGCCGGTGAAGCCGATTCGCTCAGCCTCCTCGGCGTCACTGATGGTGCGGGTCGTGAACGTCGTGCCATGCAGCCCGACATCGTTGAGCGCGCTTCGCAGCCGCTCGGCCGCAAGTTTCTCGCTCGGGCAATCCGGTACGACGAGAATCTCGATCTCCATACGTCCAGCATCGCGCGGTACCGGACGAACCGAGCCTGGTCCGTCCGGCGAACTCACGCGGCGGGCTGGGTGAGGAGTTGGCCCATGGCGGCGAGGACGGAGGGGGCGACGCGGTAGTACACCCAGGTCCCGCGCCGTTCGGAGGTGAGCAGACCGGCCTCGCGGAGCTTCTTCAGATGGTGGGAGACGGTGGGCTGGGAGACGCCGACGTCCGAGATGTCGCAGACGCACGCCTCGCCGCCCTCGTGCGAGGCGACCAGCGAGAACAGCCTCAGCCGTACGGGATCGCCGAGGGCCTTGAACATCGCGGCCGTACGGACCGCTTCCTCGGCGGTGAGCGCCCGCTCGGACAGCGGCGGGCAGCACCGCACCACGTCCGGCTCCAGCAGCGGCAGCACCTTCGTATTCGACATACGTCTATGTTGACACACGTCGAACCAACGCCCCAGGGGCCACCTCCCACCGCTACCGCCGGGCGGGACACGTGGCCATTCGTCCATGCGCGGCGGCGAGCCCGGACTGCCCGCCGTCGGTGACCGCGACGTCGACGTGCTCCACGGCGGATTCCTTGTTTCGATGAATGTCTATGTTGACAGTCATCGAATCAGGTGGAACCCTGACAGCGCAAGGTATCGATAGACGTCGAAACAAGAGGGAGTCGCCGTGACTGTGCCGACGACCGAGGTGCCCACCAGCGACCTGCCCACCGTGGTGATCGGCGCAGGCCCGATCGGTCTGGCCGCCGCCGCCCACCTGGTCGAGCGCGGCATCGAGCCCCTGGTCCTGGAGGCAGGCGACCGAGCGGGCAGCGCCGTACGTGAATGGAGTCATGTACGGCTCTTCTCCACCTGGGCCGAGCTGGTCGACCCGGCCGCTGAGAAGCTCCTCGCGCCCACCGGCTGGACCGCGCCCGACGGCGCCTCCTACCCCACCGGCGGCGACTGGGCCGACCGCTATCTCCAGCCGCTGGCCGACGTCTTCGGGGACAAGGTCCGGTTCGGCGTCCGCGTCACCGGTGTCTCCCGTCTCGGACGCGACCGGGTTGTGGACGCCGAGCGGGAGAAGCAGCCCTTCACCGTCCACGTCGTGTACTCGGACGGCACCGAGGAACGGATCACTGCTCGTACGGTCATCGACGCCTCCGGCACCTGGACCATCCCCAGCCCCATCGGCGCCGATGGACTCCCCGCGCTGGGCGAGCGTACGGCCGCGGAGCGGATCTCCTACCGCGTTCCGGACCTCAAGGACCAAACCGTACGGGCCCGTTACGCGGGTAGGCGCACGGCCGTCATCGGCTCCGGCGCCTCCGCCTTTACCGCACTCGCCTACCTGGCCGACCTCGCCGAGGGCGTTCCCGGTACGCATGCCGTGTGGATCCTTCGGCGCGGTATCAGCGGCTCGACCTTCGGCGGCGGCGAGGCCGACCAGTTGCCCGCCCGTGGCGCGCTGGGCCTGGCGGCCAAGGCGGCCGTGGACAACGGATACGCCGATGCCGTCACCGGCTTCCGTGCCGTGGCGGTCGAGCGGGACAGTGACGGTCGGCTGGTATTGGTGGCCGAGGACGGCCGCCGTCTCGACCCGGTCGACGAGGTCATTGTCCTGACCGGCTTGCGTCCCGACCTGTCCTTCCTCGCCGAGTTGCGCCTCGGTCTGGACGAGCGGCTCCAGGCCCCCGTCGACCTCGCGCCCCTGATCGACCCCAACGTCCACTCTTGCGGCACTGTCTATCCGCACGGCCACCGCGAGCTGTCCCACCCGGAGCAGGGCGTCTACCTCGTGGGCATGAAGTCCTACGGCCGCGCCCCCACCTTCCTTGCCATGACCGGCTACGAACAGGTCCGCTCCATCGCCGCCGCGATCGCCGGCGACACCGAGTCCGCCGACCGCGTCGAGCTGACCCTCCCGGAGAGCGGGGTGTGCGGCGGCGCAGGGCTGTTCGACGAACCGGCCACCGAGCAGGCCGACGGCGGAGGCTGCTGCGCCACGCCTGCACCGGAACTCGTACAGATCGGTGCACCGGCCCCGGCTGCGACGAAGGAAGCTCCCGCTGGCGGCTGCTGCGGCTCGTGACCGGTCTCGACGCTCGCGAGCACGGGGTTTCGACCGGAACCGGGGACCGGTCGAAACCCCGCGCTGTGCTCCTGGCGCTGTGTGCCACTCAGATCACAAGCTGGGGAATCGTCTACTACGCCTTCCCCGTACTGAACCCGCAGATCACGGCCGCGACCGGCTGGGCGACCGGGGCGACAACGGCCGCGTTCTCCACCGCCCTGCTCGTATCCGCCCTCGCAGGGATCCGGGTCGGCCGGATCATCGACCACCACGGCCCGCGGATCGTGATGACGGCCGGTTCCGCCCTCGGCGTGCTCAGCGTCCTCATCGTGGCCGCCGCCCCGAACCTGCCGGTCTTCTTCACGGGTTGGGCGCTGGCCGGGCTGGCCATGGCGTCCACTTTCTACCAGCCTGCCTTCGCGGTTCTGACCCGCTGGTGGGCGCCCGACCATGTCCGCGCCTTGACCGTTGTCACGCTGGCGGGCGGGCTGGCCTCCACCGTTTTCGCGCCCGTGACCGCCCTGCTCGCCAACCATCTGTCCTGGCGCGCGACCTGCACCGTACTCGCCTTGATCCTCGCCGCCGTCACGATCCCGGCTCACGCGCCGGCCCTGAACGCACCGTGGTCGAAGGCGCCCCAGGGGCGCGCCAACGCCGTCCAAGGAGCGAGCGCAGTGGTACGCAGTCGGCCGTTCTGGATGCTGGCCGCCGCGCTGACCCTCTCTGCGTTCGCCGTCTACGCCGTCGTCGTCGCCCTGGTCCCCCTCCTGATCGAGCGCGGATTCGCCACCGGCCAGGCCGCCTGCGCCCTCGGCCTCGGCGGCGCCGGGCAAACCGTCGGCCGTACGCTGTACGCCGCCTTCACGCGCCGTACCGGCACGACTGTCCGTACAGCGGTGTTGATCGGGCTCGGCGGCGTCACCACGGCCGCGCTCGCGCTCGTCCCCGGCCCGTACGCGCTGGTCGTCGCGCTGTCGGTCGCGGCCGGGATGGTCCGTGGCAACCTCACCCTGCTGCAAGCCACGGCGATCAGCGACCGATGGGGCACGAGCCAGTACGGTCGGCTGGGGTCGGGTCTCCTCGCGGCCCCGGCCACCACGGCGTCCGCGCTCGCGCCCTTCGCCGGAGCCGCCCTGGCCACCCCGCTGGGCGGCTACCCGCATCTCTTCGGACTGCTCGCCCTCGTATCCGGACTGGCCGCCGTGATCGCCATCGGCACAACACCGCGTCACCTTGACGGTGAGACACGCGGACAGTTGCCTACCGAGCGGGCCAGAGCCTGATTTTCGACAGCACCGGGCCTTCCCCATGCTTTCGCCGAGGCGCCCGGGAACAGTTCAGTGCAGCACCTGGACGGCGTAGAGCGCGCCAACGCTTGCGGCGAGGGCACCCAGAAGGAGGCGGAGCGTGGTTTCGGGCAGGTAGGGCTGGAAGCGGGCGCCGAGATATCCGCCGACCAGGCCACCTGCGCCGCAGGCCAGGCCGAGCAGCCAGTCTGGGGCGATGTCGCCCGTAGCGGTCAGTGAGAGCAGTGCGTAGGTGACCGCGCCGACGATCGAGGTCACAGAAGTGGAAGCCAGGGCTGCGGGTGCAACCGTAGCGACTGGTACGCCACGACCGACCAGGATCGGTCCGAGCAGGGAGCCGCCCCCGATCCCGTAGATCCCGCCGACGACACCAACAGCCAGGGCCGGCATGGTCGTTGCCCGGGGCGAGGGCTGGGTTTCGCTGCTGCGGCTGCGGCTGCGGCTGCGAGCCGCGCGCAGAGTGCGAGCGCACAGCCATAGCCCCATCGGTAGCAACAGGGCTGCGACGAATCAGAAGAGCCGAACTTGCCGGTTGCCGGGCTCGTTACGATCCGGGTTCCCGCCGTCAGCCGGCGGGGAAATAATGGCCGTTGTCCAGATCGGCGAGGAGGCCGGGCCTGGCGGGTTCCCAGCCGAGGGTCCGGCGGGTGATGAGGTTGGACGCCGGGTAGCTCTGCGTGACGATATTCGTGAGGAACCCGAAGTACCCCGGCGTCATCAGGGCATCGTCGGGAACGCTCACCGCGGGCAGGCCCAGGCGGCTGGCGATGGCCTCGGCGATGTCGCGGAACGTGATGCCCCCGTCCTCGACCGCGTGCCAGTATTTGCCGGCCGGCCCCTTCTCCAGCGCCAGGCGGAACAAGGTGGCGGTATCGCGGATGTGCACGGCGTTCCACAGGTTCGCGCCGTCGCCGTGGTAGCCGACGAAGCCCTTTTCCTTCGCGAGCGCGATCAGCGTGGGGAGGAAGCCGGCACGATCGGTCGTGCTGTGCGCGATGTTGGCGATCCGCACGACCGAAGACCGCACCCCCTGCTCGGCGAGGTCGACCACGGCCCTTTCCACGACGTTGCGGATCCGCAGGGTGCCTTTGTGCTCCTCGCCGGCGGGGAGGGCCGGGTCCTCCTCGGTGGCCGGCCGGCCCAGGTGCTGCCCGGGTGAGCCGATGCTTCCCGCCGTGACCAGCGGCTTTCCGGTTCCCGCGAGTGCCTCGCCGTACGCGAGCATGATCGGGAGCTCCGCGGCGGCCACGGCGTCGAGCCCGCCGGAGGGCAGCAGATCCTGCCTGTGGGCGACGTGGATGACGCCATCGGAGCCCGAGGCTGCCTCCTTGAGCCCGTCGAGATCCTGAAGGTCGCCGCGACGCACCTTCGCGCCGAGCGCTGACAGGGCCGCCGCGGAAGCGTCCGACCGGGCCAGGCCGGTGACCTCGTGCCCGGCGGCGATGAGCTCGGGGATGATGTACGAACCGGAATGGCCGGTCCCCCCGGCAACGAATACGCGCATCTGATTGTCCTTGTGAGGGTAGGTGCAGGATCTTTTCGTGCCGTAAGTGAACTGTCGTAATGCGGCACGAGAGGTAGTGGTAGGGGTGTGCTCAGCCGAGAAGGGTGATGCCGAGGGAGAAATTGGTGTGCTTGACGGAGTGGTTCATGAGGCCCAGCTCCAGCATGCCGACGTTCTCCAGTGCTCGCGCCATGGACAGTTCCCCGGTGTCCCAGGGGCGCAGCCCCAGGCTCTCGACGAACGCCGACACGCGTGCCTTCGCCTGCGCGTCGTCGCCGGCGATGAACACGTCCAGAGGGCGGTCCTCGGCCGGGCCGGCCGCCAGAACGTGGGAGAACACAGTGTTGAACGCCTTGACGACATGCGCGTCGCCGGGAGCCGCCTTGGCGATCTCCTGTGCGCCGGAACTGTCGTCGGGGACGACGAAGCCCTGCAGGTCGGGGGCTACGGGGTTGGTGATGTCGACGATGATCTTGCCGCACAGTGCGTCCCCGTACTCCCTCACCACCGCCGCCGCGCCGGTGTACGGCGCGGCGAGGATCACGATGTCCCCGGTCGGGCCGGCCCCGGCCGTCCCGACCGTGGCGCCGCCGAGTGTGGCGGCCAATTCCTTGGCCTTGGCCTGGTCGCGGCCGATGATCTCGACGGCGTTACCGCCGGCGAGCGCCCGGCCGGCCAAAGCACGGGCCATGTTTCCCAGTCCGATAATGCTGATGCTGCTCATCGGCGTTCCTTCTTTCCGGACTTTGGCCCTGCTGTCAAATTCCAGTGTCGAATTCTTGTGCCGAATTCACTTCGACGCCCTTAAGCGTCTGTTTTTAATGCTGCCATCGGATTTGAGTGGCGTCCAAGACCTATTCAAACCGTGGTGATACCCTGGAGGCATCACCGGGCTGGGGGTTCCATGGATCTGGATCTGCGCAAACTGCGTTACTTCGTCACCGTGGCCGACCGGCTGCATTTCGGCCGCGCCGCCGATGAGCTTCACATCGCCCAGCCGGTGCTCAGCCGGCAGATCCGCGCGCTCGAGCAGGATCTCGGCGTCTCGCTGTTCACCAGGGATCGCCACGGCGTAGAGCTGACAGATGCGGGCCGGCAACTACTGGCCGACGCCGGTCCGCTGCTCGCCTCAACCCACGCGATCCGCCGCCGGGTGTCCGCGGCCGCCGGCGGCAAGCGGCGGCTGATGGTCGGTTTCCGGGCCGGCATTGCAGTCACTCCGGCGGCCCGTGCGTTCGAGGACCGGCACCCGGACGTGGTCGTGGACGTGCAGCGGATCGAAGGGGACGACCAGGCTGCGATGCTGCTCGACGGCCGCATCGACGTCGGCTATGTGCGGCTGCCCATCGACGAGGCCGGCCTGCGCGTCACCCCGCTGTACACCGAGCCGCGGGTAGCGGTACTGCCCGCCGGACACCGGTTGGCCGGCAAGGCGGAGGTCACCGAGGCCGACCTGGCCGGCGAACCGCTGGTCTGGCACGGTGACTCGAGCACGCAGCCCACCAAGCGCCCGCTCTCCAATGCCGGGTACCCGGTGCGCGGGGTGGACGAGACTCTCGAGCATGTCGCGGCCGGACGGGGCATCTCGTTCCTGGCCCGTTCGGCGTCCGTGTTCTACTCGCATCCGGACGTCGTCTTCGTACCCATCCCGGATCTGGCGCCCGACCAGGTGTGCCTCGCGGTGGCGGCATCGCACACCTCGCCGGTAGTAGATGACTTCGTCACTGCGGCTCGGTCGACGGCCGAGATCACGGCAGAATGCGGGAACTACGAGATGTGGCAGCGTGGAGGCGATGTCGTCTCAAGGCACGCTTGAGTAGTTCGACTGCCCCCCGTTCATCATGCGCTGGAGAGCGAAATGGCCTGACGGACTGGGCTGTTGCAGCTGACCTCTGAGCCGGTTCCGTTCTTCGGCCGGCAGTTTTCTGAGGGGCCCCGAAGCACCTGAGACCGACTGGAAGTACGTGCCGCGGATGCGGCTCAAGTCGGCTGATCGCCGGCGGTCCGCCGTTCGTGGTGTCGGGGAGTCGGTCCGTGGGATCCAGAACCCGACGGCGGGTTTCAGCCGGACATGTTGGCTGCCCGCCAGCGTCGCCGGCGGGCCACCCGCATCCTCAGGACCTCCCAGCTGCGTACGAGTTCTTCATGCGCCACCGCGTACGGACTGTGATCAGCCGCCTGTTCGAACCGGCGGCGCGTCAGCGTCCTGGGCCGGGATGACGGCCTCGAACTCCTGAAGTCCTCGGGGGTCACCGGTCTCCCCGGCGGTTTCTGCTGCGGCCTTCAGCAGGCGCGTGGCCAGTTCCGTAAGAGCCGGCAGGTCCGGGCCAGGTGCCGGGCGGCTGGTGTCGCGTACCAGCGGGCTCAGCAGAGCGAGCGGCAAAGCGCCCAGCCCGGCAACGGAGTCCCACGTCAACTCGACACTTCCTCCCGTCGCCGGTCATCGCCGGCTGTGGCGGGGATGGCGTTGTCGATGAGGACGGCGGCGATGGCGGCGGCGGTGGGGAAGGCGTCAGTGTTGAGGACCCGGGTGCGGGCCGCGGCACCGTCGAGGAGCAGCGCGAGCTGCTCACCGAGCTGTTCAGGGTCGGTGGCGCCGGCTTCGCGAGCGGTGTCGGTGAACCGCGCGGCGACGGCTTTCTTGTAGTCGCGTGCGTACTGGGATGCGGGGTGCTGGGGGTCGTGGAGTTCGACGGCGGCGGCGATGTAGGGGCACAGGGGGGTGGTGGGGGGGATGTCGAAGGCGGCGAGGAGCCGTTCGCGGGGCGTGAGGTCGGTGCGGTCGAACACGCCGGACAGAACGGAGGGGTCGAACCGGCGCAGGTACTCGGCGACGAGTTCGTCCTTGCCGGTGAAGTGCTGGTAGGCCGTGCGCTTGGACACCTCGGCCGCCGCGCAAAGCTGGTCCATGCCCGTGCGGTTGATGCCCTGCTCGCGGAACAGCTGCCGGGACGCGCTGAGGATGCGTTCGCGGGCGCCCCGGCCGCGGCGGCGGCCCGTGGGGCCCTTCTCCAACTCCGTCATGGGTCCATCGTACCGCAGCTAGGTAACGACCGGTGTACATAGTTTGCGTCCCAGCCGCCCGCCCCGTACCGTAAGCACACAGGGCGGTGTACATAACACCGTCATCCCAGGTGCGCACGGCACCACCGACCCAAGGGAATGACTATGGGAAAGCTTGACGGCAAGGTCGCGGTCATCACCGGCGGCACCACCGGCATGGCGCTGGCAGGCGCGAAGCTGTTCGTCGAGGAGGGAGCGCACGTCTTCATCACCGGCCGCCGCCAGGACGCCCTGGACGAGGCCGTGAAGCAGATCGGCCGCAACGTCACCGGCGTCCAGGGCGACGCCGCCGACCTGGACGACCTGGACCGCCTGTACGACACCGTCAAGCGGGAGAAGGGAAGCCTCGACGTGCTGTGGGCCAGCGCAGGCGGGGGCGAGCCCGCCCCGCTCGGCGAGATCACCGAGGCCCACTTCGACGCCGCGTTCTACCTCAACGCCCGCGGCACCCTGTTCACCGTCCAGAAGGCCCTTCCGCTCTTCAACGACGGCGGCTCCATCCTCATGACCGGCTCCAACGCCTCCCTCGGCGCCTTCCCCGGCTGGAGCGTCTACGCCGGCAGCAAGGCCGTCCAGCAGGCATGGGCCCGCGTCTGGCTCAACGAGCTCAAGGACCGCCGCATCCGCGTCAACGTCCTGACCCCCGGCCAGGTCGCCACCGCCAAGCAGGAAGAACTCTTCGACGAGGCCACCAAGCGCCAGTTCGAGTCCCTCATCCCCCGCGGCCAGATGGGCCGCCCCGACGAAATCGCCACCGCCGCCCTCTTCCTCGCCTCCGACGACTCCAGCTACGTCAACGGCATGGAACTCGTCGCCGACGGCGGCACCACCGCCATCTGAACCGGACAACGCACAACCAGGGCAGGACATCTCATGAGCAGCATCAGCATCATCGGCACCGGGAACATGGCCCGCACCATCGGAGCACGGGCGATAGCGGGCGGCAACACCGTCGAGGTCATGGGCCGCGATCAGTCCAAGGCCGCCGACCTGGCCAAGGCTCTCGGCGGCGGCGCCACGACGGGAGAATGGGGCACCGCCCCGGCCGGGGACATCGTCATCGTGGCCCTGCTGTACGACGGTGTCGTGCCGGCCGTCGCCCAGTACGGAGACGCTCTCGCGGGCAAGGTCATCGTCGACATCAGCAATCCCTTCAATTCCACGTTCGACGGGCTGGCCCACCGCGAGGAGACCTCGATCGCGCAGAAAGTCGCCAAGGCGGCCCCGGCGGGCGCCAGCGTGGTGAAGGCGTTCAACACCGTCTTCCGCCATGTCCTGGAGAAGGGCCGGCCCGACGTCTTCATCGCCGGCGACAATGCGCAGGCCAAGGCAAGTGTGGAAACGTTCATCGAGAGCCTCGGGCTGCGCCCGCTGGACGTCGGCGGCCTGAAACTGGCGCACTGGCTGGAAGGAGCGGGCGTGGTCACGGTGGGCCTCGCCAACCACGGGGTGGGGAACGTGGACTTCGCCCTCAGCATCACCGAACTTCCCGTCCGAGCAAACGGTTGACGGATCACCGAAAGATCTCGACCGAAGGCTCGGACTCACCTTCACCTACGACTCCGGAAAACAGAAAGTGCTGGCTGAGATGGATCTCAACCAGCACTCTTCGGCAACCCATGGGCTACCGGTCGGTGTCCGAGGGGGGACTTGAACCCCCACGCCCGATAAAGGGCACTAGCACCTCAAGCTAGCGCGTCTGCCATTCCGCCACCCGGACGAGTGGTCGAACCGCGGCGTTCGGTCGCGGCGACGAGGACAACGATACCAGGGGATCGCGGTGCTCCTCACCCGTATATCCGGTGGTCAGCGGTCCTGTGGGGCTGCGGTTGGTGTGGCCCCCGCGTGTGCCGTGCCATGGTGTCGGGCGCTCCTCCGGGGTGGGGAGGGGCGCCCGACGGGTCGGGGTCAGTGGGTGTGGGTCACGGCATCAGGTGGTAGTCCGGGAAGTTGCCCGGAGGGCGTTCGCCCGGGGGGCCGTCCGTGACCGCTCGTACGAGGAGTTCCCCGCCGACGAAGGCGCCTCGCCAGGAGTGGCCGAAGCCGCCGAAGAGCTCGTCGCGGTCACCGCGCGAGCGGGGCTTGCCGTGGCCGACCTTGAACGCGCGGATCTGCGGGGAGAGCCGGGCGTAGGTGGCCGGGTCGTCGGTGGAGAGGGTCGCGACGAGGGCGCCGTTCGAGGCGTTCATCGCGGCCAGCAGTTCCGCCTCCGTGTCGACCAGGACGATGGTGTCGACCGGGCCGAAGGGTTCCGCGTGGTGCAGCGGGGAGGACGGGGGCGGGTTGAGGAGGGTCACCGGCGGGAGGTAGGCGCTGGTGTCCTGGCCGGGCAGGAACAGACCGTCGGACAGCGATCCCTCGTGCAGCGGGACCGCGCCGCGGCTGATCGCCTCGGCGACATGGTCCGCCAGTTCCTTGGCCTTGGCCGCGTTGATGAGCGGACCGAAGTCGAGCTCCGGCAGCGGGTCCCCCGGCTGCTCGACCGCCAGGGGGTGGCCCAGCCGGATGGAGCGTACGGCGGGGAGGTACGCCGCGAGGAAGTCCGCGAAGAGCGAGCGCTGGACGACGAAGCGCGGATACGCCGTGCAGCGCTGCTTGCCGTAGTCGAACAGCTTGGGGATGACGGCCGTCAGGGCGTTCCAGTCGCTGTAGTTCCAGATGCCCCAGGTGTTGAGTCCCTCCTGTTCGAGCACATGGCGCTTGCCGAGGTCCGCGACCGCGGTGGCGATCCTGGCGCCGGTGTCCCGGCCTCCGACGAAGGAGACACAGCCGATCTCCGGCGAGCGCACGAGCGCCTCGGAGAGCTCGCCGCCGCTGCCGCTGACCAGGGTGACCGGGATTCCCTCGCGCACGGCGAGCGCGGAGGCCAGGGTCAGACAGGCCACTCCCCCGTCGGTGGGGGCCTTGGCGATCACGGCGTTGCCGGCCAGTGCCTGCACCAGCATGGCGTGGACCAGGACGGACATCGGATAGTTCCAGCTCGCGATGTTGGAGACCGGGCCCGCCAGCGGGGTCCGGCCCTCCAGCATCCGGTCCACGTTGTCGACATACCAGCGCACGCCGTCGATCGCACGGTCGACGTCGGCCTGGGCGAGCCGCCACGGCTTGCCGATCTCCCACACGAGGAGCAGGGCGAGCAGTTCACGGTGTTCGGTGAGCGCGTCGAGCGTGGCGCCCACACGCGCCTTGCGCTCCGCGAGCGGAACGTGCCGCCAGACGCGGTGCTCGTCCAGACAGGCGCGCACAGCCTGCTGGGCGGTGGCCGCGTCCAGCCGCGGCGGCCCCGCTATGGGGCTTCCGTCGACCGGGCTGGTGGCGGGCAGGGCGCGGCCGTCGGACTGCCACGAGCCGGCCCAGAGATTCAGTACACGGTCGTCCTGGAAGGCCTCGGGCGCCACCGCGAGGCAGCGCTCCCAGGCGTCGGCCCAGGCCGTGCCGGGCTTCAGCGACAAAGTCAATTGAGGGGTGAGGGTGGGTGCCATTGAGGGTCTCCGCTTTCAGGGGCGGGAAATGACATGGCTTGTCCTGCCTGCCGTGGAAGCCGGCAGACAAGGAGTGATGGTGGTGAGGGGAATCAGGTCGTCATGGGTCGCGACCTCTTGTTACTCGACGGTAGAGCGGTGGTCCGCCCGACGGTGGTGGGCCGGTCCGGGGCGGCGGCACGCACTCCGTCAATTATGAGTGACGTCACGTGTCGCCGCGAGGCGGTCGAGGACCAGCCTGGCCGTCTCCGAGGGAGTCGAGCCGACCCGTACGCCGACCGCCTCCAAAGCCCGTTTCTTGGCCTCGGCCGTCCCTGAGGAACCGGAGACGATCGCCCCCGCGTGCCCCATGGTCTTGCCCTCGGGCGCGGTGAACCCGGCGAT
Organism: Streptomyces sp. NBC_00872; assembly: GCF_045161915.1. NCBI lineage: Bacteria > Bacillati > Actinomycetota > Actinomycetes > Kitasatosporales > Streptomycetaceae > Streptomyces > Streptomyces sp. NBC_00872. The sequence goes on from NZ_CP108806.1 coordinate 1,787,393, forward strand.
GTAGCCGATCACCGGCTTGCTGACATGGCCGGCGATATAGGCCGCCGCCCGCTCCTCCGCGTCGCCGCCGATCTCACCGATGAGCACGATGATCTCGGTGTCCGGGTCGTCCTCGAACGCGGCGAGGCAGTCGATATGGGTGGTGCCCACGACGGGGTCGCCGCCGATTCCGACCGCCGAGGAGAAGCCCGTCTCCCGCAGTTCGTACATGAGCTGGTAGGTGAGCGTGCCGGATTTGGAGACGAGCCCGATCCGGCCGGGCTTGGCGGCGATGTCCGCCGGGATGATGCCCGCGTTGGACTGTCCGGGGCTGATCAGCCCGGGACAGTTGGGGCCGACGACACGGGTGCCCCGCTCCCTGGCGTACGCCTGGAAGACGACCGCGTCATGGACCGGGATGCCCTCGGTGATCACGACCGCCAGTTCGATGCCCGCGTCCGCGGCCTCGATGACGGCGGCCTTCGCGAACGGCGGCGGTACGAAGACGACCGTGACATCCGCGCCCGTCGCCTCCATGCCTTCACGCACGGAGCCGAAGACGGGCACGGCGCGGTCGTCGAAGTCGACGGTACGGCCCGCCTTGCGCGGGTTGACACCGCCGACGACATCGGTGCCGGCGGCGAGCATCCGCCGGGTGTGCTTCATGCCCTCGCCGCCGGTCATGCCCTGGACGAGGACCTTGCTCTCCTTGGTCAGAAAGATCGCCATGGTGTCCGCTCTCCTTGAGCCGGGTGGCCGGATCCGGGTGGTCGGGCCTGTTGGTGGCCGGCCTCTCTCGATGGCCGGGCGTCCTATCCGGCGGATGCCAGTACGGCGGCCTGGCGGGCCGCCCCGTCCATCGTGTTGACCTGGTCCACGAGCGGATGCGCGCGGTCCGCGAGGATCGCACGGCCGCGGGCGGCGCTGTTGCCGTCGAGACGCACCACGAGCGGCTTGGTCAGCCGCACCGACTCCAGTGCCTGGACGATCCCCTCGGCGACGGCGTCACAGGCCGTGATGCCGCCGAAGACATTGACGAAAACGGACTTGACGTCCGGGTCGGAGAGGATGACGGACAGTCCGTCCGCCATCACCTGCGCGGACGCCCCTCCCCCGATGTCGAGGAAGTTGGCGGGGCGGGCCCCGCAGCCGGCGACCACATCGAGGGTGGACATGACCAGGCCCGCGCCGTTGCCGATGACACCGACCTCGCCGTCGAGCTTGACGTAGTTGAGCCCCTTGGCCGCCGCGGCCGCTTCGAGCGGGTCGGCGTACGGATCCTCCTCGGTGTCGCCCCAACGCACCTGCCGGAAGCGCGCGTTGTCGTCAAGGGTGACCTTGCCGTCGAGGGCGATGATCGGCCCGTTCGATGTACGCACCAAAGGATTCACCTCGACCAGCAGGGCGTCCTCACGGACCACGACCTGCCAGAGCGCCTGGAGTACCGGAACCGTGTCCGGAGGCAGCTTCGCGGCGGCCGCGATCTGTGCCGCCTTGGCCTCGGTGACCCCCTCCGCGGGATCGACCGGGATACGGGCGACGGCCTCCGGTCGGGTGGCGGCGACCTCCTCGATCTCCATTCCGCCCTCGGCCGAGGCGATGGCGACGAAGGTCCCCGCCGCACGGTCGAGGACATACGAAACATAGAACTCGGCTTCGATTTCCACTGGTTGAGCGAGCATCACCTTCCTGACGGTGTGGCCCTTGATATCCATACCGAGGATCTGACGCGCGGTCAGTTCGGCGGCGGCCGGGTCGGCCGCCACCTTGACCCCGCCCGCCTTCCCGCGGCCCCCCGTCTTCACCTGCGCCTTGACGACCACACGGCCGCCGAGACGTTCGGCGGCGAACCGGGCCTCCCTGGCCAGTTCCACCACTTCGGCCTCGGGCACCGGGATGCCGTAGTCCGCGAAGAGTTCTCTTGCCTGGTGCTCGTACAGATCCATGCCGGCTCCCATTTGACGAAAGTGCCGCACGCCCCCTGGACACCATCCACCGGATGCGGGATAACAAGCTTCATACAGTATTCGTCGACTGTATGCAATGTACCGGGAGGGCCCCCGCCCTCCCCTACGAAGGGACAGGACCGCCCTCATGCCCGACGACAGCCAGGAGCTCATCTCCGGTGGTCATCTGGTCGCCAAGGTACTCAAAGCGCATGGTGTAGAGGTCGTCTACACCCTCGCCGGCGGCCACACCACCGACCTCCATGACGGCTGCGCCGACGCAGGCATCGACATCGTCGGCGTACGGCAGGAGCGGGTGGCCGCACTTGCCGCCGACGGCCACGCGAGGATCACCGGCCGGCCCGGCTGCGCGGTGGTCACGTCAGGTCCCGGCATCACCGACGCCCTCACCGGCGTCGCCGGCGCTTTCCGCGCCGAGTCCCCGATGCTGCTCATCGGCGTCCGAGGAGCGCACGGCCGGCACACGATGGGGTCACTCCAGGAACTGCCGTACGTGGACCTGATGGACCCGATCACCAACTTCGCGGCCACCGTGCCGGAACCGGCGCACGCGGCCGGTCTGGTGTCGATGGCGTTCCGCGAGTGCTGCCTCGGCGCCCCCGGCCCGTCCTTCCTGGAGATCCCGAGCGATGTACTGGATGCCAAGGTGCCACTGGAGAAGGCCCGGATACCCGAGGCCGGTCACCACCGGACCCCGGCCCCCGCGGCCGGTGACCCCGAGGCCGTCGAGAAGCTCGCCGATCTGCTCGTCCGGGCCGAGAAGCCGGCCGTGCTGCTCGGCGGCCAGGTCTGGACGACCCGGGGAACGGACGCCGCCGTGGCGCTGGTGCGGACACTGAACGTACCCGCCTATATGAACGGGGCGGGCCGTGGCACCCTGGCGCCCGGCGACCCGCACCACTTCGAGCTCTCCCGTCCGTACGCGTTCGCCAACGCCGATCTCATCGTCGTCGTGGGCACCCCCCTCGACATCCGCACGGAGTACGGCACTCGGCTCTCGCCGACGGCGACCGTCGTCCAGATCGACCTCGACCACCGCACCGTCGACAAGAACCGCGACATCGACCTCGGCATCGTGGGCGACGCCGGACTCGTACTCTCGTCGGCCACCGAGGCCGCGAGCGCACGGACCGGTCCTGGCTCCCTCCGGCGCGAGGCCTGGCTGGAGGAGCTGCGTACCGCCGAGCGGACGGCGGTCGAGAGGCGGCTCCCGCAGCTCACCTCGGACGCCACACCCATCCACCCGTACCGGCTGGTCCACGAGATCGACCGGTTCCTCACCGAGGACTCGGTCTACATCGGCGACGGCGGCGACATCGTCACCCTCGCCGGCCAGGTCGTCCAGCCCAAGTCCCCCGGTCACTGGATGGATCCGGGCCCGCTCGGCACCCCCGGTGTCGGTATCCCGTTCGTCCTCGCCGCCAAGCGGGCCCGGCCCGGCAAGGAGGTCGTGGCGCTCTTCGGCGACGGCGCCTTCTCGCTGACCGGCCCGGACTTCGAGACCCTCGTCCGTCACAACCTGCCGTTCGTCGGCATCATCGGCAACAACCACCGGATGAATCCGGCTCGTCACGCGGAGGCCGCCGCATACGGCCGGGAGCGGGAACGGGCCGGCGGCAACCCTTTCGGAGACATCGGCTACGACACATTCGCCCAGATGCTGGGTGGTTACGGCGAAGAGGTACGCGACCCGGCCGACATCGCGCCCGCTCTCCGGCGGGCCCGCGAGTCCGGGCTGCCCTCGCTGATCAACGTCCGGGTCGACCCCGACGCGTACATCCCCGCGACCGTGAACCAGACCAGGTACAAGTAGAGGAGCCCCCTCATGACGCAGGCTCTTGAGACCGCAGTGGGAACGAAGGCGCTCACAGGCATACGGGTGCTGGACATGACGCACGTTCAGTCCGGCCCCTCGGCAACGCAGTTGCTCGGCTGGCTCGGTGCCGACGTGGTGAAGCTGGAGGCACCCTCCGGCGACATCACCCGTAAGCAGCTCCGCGACATCCCCGATGTCGACTCGCTGTACTTCACGATGCTCAACTGCAACAAGCGCTCCATCACCCTCAACACCAAGACGGAGCGCGGCAAGGAGATCCTCACGGAGCTCATCCGCCGCTCCGATGTGATGGTGGAGAACTTCGGTCCGGGAGCCGTGGATCGGATGGGTTTCACCTGGGAGCGCATCCGGGAGATCAACCCGCGGATCGTCTACGCCTCCATCAAGGGCTTCGGCGACGGCCCGTACACCAACTTCAAGGCGTACGAGGTCGTGGCGCAGGCCATGGGCGGCTCGATGGCCACCACCGGTTTCGAGGACGGGCCCCCGCTCGCGACCGGCGCGCAGATCGGCGACTCCGGCACCGGCATCCACGCCGTCGCCGCCATTCTCGCCGCGCTCTTCCAGCGTGAGCACACCGGTCGCGGCCAGCGGGTCAATGTCGCGATGCAGCACGCGGTGCTCAATCTCTGCCGGGTGAAACTCCGTGATCAGCAGCGGCTGGCCCACGGTCCGCTCGCGGAGTACCCGAACGAGGACTTCGGGGACGAGGTGCCGCGCAGCGGCAACGCGAGCGGCGGCGGCCAGCCCGGCTGGGCGGTCAGATGCGCCCCCGGCGGCCCCAACGACTATGTGTATGTGATCGTCCAGCCCGTCGGCTGGCGGCCGGTCACCGAGCTGATGGGCCGTCCCGAGCTGGCGGACGACCCGGAGTGGGCGACCCCCGAGGCCCGGCTGCCCAAGCTGGGCAAGATGTTCCAGCTCATCGAGGAGTGGACGAGCACCCTGCCCAAGTGGGAGGTGCTGGAGAAGCTCAACGCCCACAACATCCCGTGCGGGCCGATCCTCTCCACCAAGGAGATCATCGAGGACGCCTCGCTGGCCGCGAACGACATGGTCATCGAGGTCCCCCACCCCAAGCGCGGGTCGTTCACCACCGTGGGCAACCCGCTGAAGCTCTCCGACTCCCCCGTCGACGTGGTCACCTCCCCCCTGCTGGGCGAGCACAACGAAGAGGTGTACATCGGCGAACTCGGTCTCGACGACGAGGAACTGCGCCTGCTCAAGTCGAACGGAGTCATCTAGCAGTGGACAGCACGGAACCGAATCAGCAGGCCGTACGGGCGGTCCTGGACGCCGCGCTCGCCGAAGGCCGTACGGCCCTGACCGCTCCCGAGGGGAAGGCCGTCACCGACGCGTACGGCATTCCCACCCCGGCCGAGGCTCTCGCCGAGACCGTCGACGACGCCGTGGCACTCGCGGACCGGATCGGTTTCCCGGTCGCACTGAAGATCGTCTCTCCCGAGGTCCCGCACAAGACGGAAGCGGGCGGGGTGAGGATCGGCCTGAATTCGCACGCGGAGGTACGCGGGGCCTTTCTGTCGATCGTCACCAATGTCCGGGCCTACGACCCGAAGGCGCGGATCCTCGGCGTCCAGGTCCAGCAGATGGTGCCGGCCGGTACGGAGGTACTGATCGGTACCGTCACCGACCCGACCTTCGGCAAGATCGTGGCCTTCGGTCTCGGCGGGGTCCTGGTGGAGGTCCTCAAGGATGTCACTTTTCGGCTCGCGCCGGCGACCGGGGACGACGCGCTGTCGATGCTGGACGGGATCCGCGCCGCGGAGATCCTGCGCGGGGTGCGCGGCGGCGCGGCCGTGGACCGGGAGGCGCTGGCCGGGCTGGTGGTCAAGGTGTCACAACTGGCTGCCGACTTCCCCGAGATCGCGGAGGTCGACCTCAACCCGGTGTTCGCGTCCGAGAGCGGGGTGATGGCCGCCGACGTACGGATCCTGCTGACCGGCGAGGTCCCGGCCGTACGGCGTACGTACACCCGGGAGGAGATCCTCACCTCCATGGGGCGGCTGATGAAGCCCGCCTCGGTCGCGGTGATCGGTGCCTCCGGCGAGCCGGGCAAGATCGGCAACTCGGTCATGCGCAATCTGATCGACGGCGGTTTCCCGGGCGAGATCCATCCGGTGAACCCCAAAGCCGATGACATACTCGGCCGTAAGGCGTACAAGAGCGTGATGGATGTGCCTGGTGAGCCCGATGTGGCGGTCTTCGCGATCCCCGCGAAGCTCGTCCCCGCGGCGCTGGAGGAAGTGGGCCGCAAGGGCATACCGAACGCCGTGCTGATCCCGTCCGGCTTCGCCGAGAGCGGCGAGCACGAACTCCAGGACCGGATCGTGTCCATCGGCGAGGAGTACGGCGTACGGCTGCTGGGGCCGAACATCTACGGCTACTACTCCACCTGGCACGATCTCTGCGCCACCTTCTGCACACCGTACGACGTCAAGGGCGGCGTGGCGCTGACCTCGCAGTCCGGCGGTATCGGCATGGCGATCCTGGGTTTCGCCAGGACCACCAGGACGGGCGTCTCGGCCATCGTCGGCCTCGGCAACAAGTCGGACCTCGACGAGGACGATCTGCTGACCTGGTTCGGCGAGGACCCCGACACGGAATGCGTCGCGATGCATCTGGAGGACCTCAAGGACGGGCGCGCCTTCGTGGAAGCGGCGCGCGCGACCGTACCGAAGAAGCCGGTGGTGGTCCTCAAGGCGGGGCGTACGGCGGCGGGGGCGAGGGCGGCGGGATCGCACACCGGCGCGCTCGCCGGTGACGACACGGTGTACGACGACATCCTGCGGCAGGCCGGTGTCATCCGGGCGCCGGGGCTGAACGAGATGCTGGAGTACGCGCGGGCGCTGCCCGTGCTGCCCACCCCGCGGGGCGGCAATGTCGTGGTCATCACGGGTGCGGGCGGCTCCGGTGTGCTCCTCTCGGACGCCATCGTCGACAACGGTCTGTCGCTGATGGAGATCCCGCCGGATCTGGACGCGGCGTTCCGCGCCTTCATCCCGCCCTTCGGGTCGGCCGGCAACCCGGTGGACATCACCGGTGGTGAGCCTCCCTCCACCTACGAGGCGACGATCAGGCTGGGGCTGGCGGATCCGCGGATCCACGCGCTGGTGCTGGGGTACTGGCACACGATCGTCACCCCGCCGATGGTCTTCGCGGAACTCACGGCGCGGGTCGTGGCGGAGTTCCGGGCACAGGGCGTCCAGAAGCCCGTGGTGGCGTCACTGGCGGGCGATGTGGAGGTCGAGGAGGCGTGCCAGTACCTCTTCGAGCGCGGGGTGGTGGCCTACCCGTACACCACGGAGAAACCGGTCGCCGCGCTCGGTGCGAAGTACCGGTGGGCCAGGGCTGCGGGGTTGCTGTGACACGCCGCCGACACACCGAAACGGCCGGGGGTCCGGGGGTCGCACCCGGGACAACACGGCCGGTGGGCCAGGGCTGCGGGGTTGCTGTGACACGCCGCCGACACACCAAAACGGCCGGGGCGCCCGTGATGCCCCGCACGCACACCGCATTCGCTGATATGACACACCGTCAGCACACACAGTCGTCCGGTGGACCGGGGTTCGTGCCCGGGACCGCCGGAGGTCCGGGGGTTGCACCCGGGACAACACAACCAGTGGGCCGGGACCGCGGGGTTTTTTCGAGACACCGTCAGCTCCGCACTCCTGGCGCACCGTCGGAACAGCACACCGGTCAGGTGGTTGGGAGGTTACCGATGACCTAGCCCGCCCGGGGCAGCACGAAAGGTTTTGGACAGGGGGCGCTGGCCAGCTCTTTCGATGCAAGGGGTGCAACACCACATGACAACTACCGAAATCTCGACATCCGTCCCCTTCAAGGAGGTGACGGACGGGAATGGCCGTGTGTACCGGATCGGTGAGACCGACCGGGACATCATGGGCCGTCCCCGATGGACGATGGTGCTCTTCCCCTGGATGGGGATGATGGGCATCAGCTCGTCCGAGTACGCGTTCACCTCGGCGGAGGACACTCTGCACGAAGCACACCTGTGGAGCAGCGGGCACATCTTCTGGCTCATGGGCGTCTGGATCTTCTTCCAGGCGGCCGTGGCCTTCCCCGCGGGGCAGCTCCGTGAGAGCGGCAAGCTGCCCGCCCGGTACGCCATGATGCTCGGCGCACTGGGTACGGTCCTGGGCTATCTCTCCCTGGCCTACGCGCCGCATGTGATCGTGGCGTACATAGGCTTCGGAATGTTCAGCGGTATAGGCGCCGGTCTGGTCTATGCCACCTGTGTGAACATGGTCGGCAAGTGGTATCCGGAGCGGAAGGGAGGCAAGACCGGCCTCGTCAACGGCGGTTTCGCCTACGGCTCCGTGCCCTTCGTCTTCCTCTTCACCTCGTACATGGACCTGAGCAACTACCAGACCGTTCTGGTGGCTGTCGGTGTCATCTGCTGCCTGGTCGTCGCCGTCGCCGGCTGGTTCTTCAAGGACCCGCCGAAGTACTGGTGGCCCACGGGAGCGGACCCGCTGAAGACGTCGGAGGACCCCCGTATCCGGCGTGCGCTGGAGAAGAACCCGCCGGCGCTGAAGCAGTACACACCGAAGGAAGCGGCACGGACGCCCGTGCTGTGGATGATGTGGTTCTGCCTGCTGTGCACGGCCGGCATCAACATCTTCGGTATCGCCTTCCAGGTCCCCTTCGGCAAGGACATGGGCTTCGCGGGCGGGATCGTGGCAACCGCGATGTCGCTCAAGGCGATCGTGAACGGTACGGGACGCGGTGTCATCGGCTGGATCTCCGACCGGTACGGACGCCGTAACACACTGATCTTCGTCTGTCTGGTCCTGGGCAGCGCGCAGTTCGGTGTGCTCGTCTCCGGCTCCATGGGAAGCATGCCGTTCTTCCTCTTCTGCTCGATGGTCTCCGGCTTCGGCGGCGGCGCGATCTTCCCGCTCTTCGCGGCGATGACGGCGGACTACTTCGGAGAGAACAACAACGCTTCCAACTACGGCATGGTCTACAGCTCCAAGCTGATATCCGGCCTGGTCGGCTCCGGTATGGGAGCCGTGGTGGTGGCCGCCTGGGACTACGAGGGCGCGTTCGTCATCGCCGGCAGCATCGGCCTCGCATCAGCGGTACTGGCCCTGTTCCTCAAGGCGCCAGGAAGGCCGAGTCACAAGAAGATCCAGCCCAACCCCAACCCGATCGGTCGGGAGATCGCCTGACATGACAGCACAACCTCTCTCCGGTACGTCCGCGCCGGCTCCGGCCGGCGCGGACTACCGCGAAATCACCGACGCACGTGGCCGTGTCTACCGGATCGGTGAATCCGACCGGCAGATCCTCGGCCTCCCCCGCTGGACGATGGTGGCGCTGCCCTGGCTCGCCATGCTCGCCATCAGCGTCTTCGAGTACGCCTTCGGGGCTGCGGAGGAGACCCTGTCCAAGGCTCATCACTGGAGTTCGACGAACACCTTCTGGGTGCTCAGCGTCTGGATCTTCTTCCAGGCCGCTGTCTCCTTCCCGGCCGGCCGGCTGCGGGAGAAGGGCATCCTCAAGAGCAGGGCGGCCATGCTCATCGGCTCGTTCTTCTCGCTGGTGGGGTTCGTCAGCCTCAGTCACGCGCCGAACATCTGGCTCGCGCTGGTGGGTTTCGGCCTGCTGGGCGGGCTCGGCTCCGGACTGATCTACTCGACCTGCGTGAATATGGTCGGCAAGTGGTATCCGGAGCGCAGGGGCGGCAAAACCGGGCTGGTGAACGGGGCGTTCGCCTATGGCGCCGTGCCGTTCATCTTCCTCTTCACCTACGGTTTCGACACCTCGAACTACCACACGGTGCTCGACCTGGTGGGGATCTACGTCCTGGTGCTGACGCTGGTCTCGGGCCTGTTCTTCAAGGATCCGCCGAAGAACTGGTGGCCGGAGGAGGTGGATCCGCTCAATATCGCCGGTGATTCGAAGACCGGGAGGGCTCTCGCCAAGAACCCTCCCGCGGTACGGCAGTTCACGCCGAAGGAGGCGCTGAGGACGGGTGTGGTGCCACTGATGTGGCTCTGCATGCTCTGCTGCGCCGGGGTGTCGATCTTCGGTATCTCGTTCCAGGTGCCGTTCGCGAAGGAGATGGGCTTCGGCCCGCTCATCGCGGCGTCGTCCATGGGTGTGATGTCGGTGATCAACGGCACCGGGCGCGGTGTGGTGGGCTGGCTGTCGGACAAGCTGGGCCGGCAGGCCACGCTGACCTATGTGTGTCTGACCCTGGCCGTGGCCCAGTTCGGTGTGCTGTGGGCGGGCGAGATCCGCAACCAGACACTGTTCCTGGTCTTCGCCTTCCTGTCCGGCTTCGGCGGCGGTGCGTTCTATCCGCTGTTCGCGGCGCTGGTTCCCGACTACTTCGGGGAGAACAACAACGCCTCGAACTACGGCATGGTCTACAGCGCCAAGCTGGTCAGCGGTCTGTTCGGCGGTGGTCTCGGGGCGGTCGTGGTGGCCTCGTGGGGCTTCGTCGGCGCGTACGTGGCGTCCGGTGTGGTCTCGCTGATCGCCGCGGGACTCTCACTGGTACTGCGGCAGCCCGGCGGTCCGGAACGCGGGCGAAGGACGGTCGTACTGCCGTGGGCGCGTACGCGCGCGCCGGGTGAGGCGCCCGCCTGACCCGGCGGGGGCGGGCGTCATCACACAGACGGCCCCCCGCGCGGCTTCCTTCGAAGCCGCGCGGGGGGCCGTCGCTCTTGCCCGTCCCGCGGGGGGTACGGATTACCGCCGTTCGCGCAGCGAGTGCAGATGCGCGGCGGACTTGCGGGCGAAGGCGATCGAGTCCACCGGCTGGTCGTGCTCGACCTGCCAGTGGTGGTCACGGCGGCCACCGCGGGTCTTGTTCACCGCCGATATGAAGCGCTGGTAGTCGATGTCGCCGTCACCGACGTCCACCATCCGGTACCCGTCGCGGGCGGCGATGTCCTCGATGCCGTCCTTGACATGGAAGAGCGGGTAGCGGTCGGGCTGCTTGAGCACATAGCGCAGCGGGTCGAAGGGGGCGGGCTTGCCCTCCGGGGTCTTGCTGAAGCGGAACTGGCCCGCGAAGGCCCAGTAGATGTCCATCTCCAGAAAGACCAGATCGGGGTCGGTCTCGGCCAGCAGGACGTCGTAGAGGCGGACGTTCGGCTGGTCGGTGGCGAAGGAGAACTCCTCCGCGTGGTTGTGCTGGTAGAACTTCAGCCCCCGTCGCCTGGCCGCCGCGCCGTAGGTGTTGAAGTCCTCGGCGGCCCGCTTCCAGGCGTCCACGGTGGAGCCGTAGCGGAACGGTCCCGAGGCCGTCCCCACATGTTCGAGACCGAGGGCCTGGGCGTCGTCCAGGACCTGTTCGAGGTTCTGGGCGAAGCTGTAGGCGCCGGGGTTGTTGTCGTCGTAGTAGTTGACATGGCTGCCGATGGGCTTGAGCCCGTGGTCCCTGGCCAGCCGCTTGAGCTGGGCCAGTGTGATCTCCCCGGCGGAGCCCTGGGTGTAGCCGGCGAATTCGATCTCGTCGTAGCCGAAGCGTTCCAGCTCGTCGAAGACCTTGGCGAAGCCGATGGTGGAGACCTTGTCGCGCAGTGAGTAGAGCTGGACGCCGAGTCGGCCGGTGGGCAGGACGGGCTGTCCCTTGCCGGGTCCGTGCCCATGACCGTGACCGTGTCCGTGTCCCTTGCCGTGCGCGGCGGCCGGGGTGGCCGCGGCGCCGAGGACGGCGGCGGCGGTGGCGCCGGCCGCGACCCCGAGCATGGAGCGTCTGCTGAGCTTCTGCGCGAGCTCGGGGTCGGCTGACTTCTTGCGGCTCATTGCGGAACTCCTTCTGTCAGTGGGGTGTCAGTGCAGTCCGGCAAGGTGGAGGAGGAGCGACTTCACATCGGTGGCCGCGACACGGCCATCGACGGCACGGGGGGTGGAGCAGAGGATGAGCGGACCTTCGTCGTCGCTCCGGGGGAGGCGGCCATGGCTGCCGCGGATCGGTGAGGGATCGAGGGGCACGACCGCGAGGCGGTAGCGCATACCCAGCTTCTTGCGGGCGATCGCCTTGGCCGCCTTGAGACGTACATACGGGTCGAGCGGGTCCATGAACAGCTCGACGGGGTCGTACCCCGGCTTGCGGTGGATCTCGACGAGCTGGGCGAAGTCGGGCGCCCGGTCGTCGTCGAGCCAGTAGTAGTACGTGAACCACGCGTCGGGTTCGGCGATGGCGACCAGCTCGCCCGAGCGCGGGTGGTCGAGACCGTGCGCCTTCTTGCCCTCGTCGTCCAGGATCTCGTCGATCCCGGGCAGGTCCTGGAGCGCCTCACGGGTGGCGTCGAGATCCTCCGGGCGGCGTACATAGACATGGGCGAGCTGGTGGTCCGAGACGGCGAAGGCCCGGGAGGCCATCGGGTCGAGATACTCCATGCCGTCCTGGGTGTGGACCTCCAGCAGCCCGGCCCTGCGCAGTGCCCGGTTGATGTCGACGGCCCGGGAGACCCGGGTGATGCCGTACTCGGAGAGCGCGACGACGGTACGGCCCTCGTCCCTGGCGTCGTCGAGGAGCGGGGCCATGGCGGTGTCCAGCTCGGCCGCCGCCCGGTGGGAGCGGGGGTCGTCGGGACCGAAACGCTGGAGGTCGTAGTCGAGATGCGGCAGATAGCAGAGCGCCAGATCGGGGGTGCGGGTGCGGATGATGTGACGCGTGGCGTCGATGATCCACTGGGAGGAGACGATGTCGGCGCCGGGGCCCCAGAAGTGGAAGAGGGGGAACGTGCCGAACTTCTCGGTGAGTTCGTCGTGCAGCGCCGGCGGACGGGTGTAGCAGTCGGGTTCCTTGCGGCCGTCGGCGTAGTAGACGGGGCGCGGGGTGACGGTGTAGTCGGTGTCCGCGCCCATCGCGTACCACCAGCAGATGTTGGCGACCGTATAGCCGGGGTGGACCCGGCGGGCGGCGTCCCAGAGCTTGTCGCCGGAGACCAGACCGTTGTGCTGGCGCCAGAGCAGTACGTCGCCCAGCTCGCGGAAGTACCAGCCGTTGCCGACGATGCCGTGCTCGGCGGGGAGGGTTCCGGTGAGGAAGGTGGACTGCGCGCTGCAGGTGACGGCGGGCAGCACCGTACTCAGCGGGGCCTGGGAGCCGGAACCGGCCAGCTTGCGCAGGTTCGGCATATGCGCGAGCAGCTGGGGCGTGAGCCCGACGACATCCAGGACCAGAAGGGGAGTCGGCGACACGGCCGGCTCCGCCGCGGGGGCCGGGGCCGGGGCGGGGTCCGTAGCCGGGGTGGGGGCCGGGGCGGGGGCCGGGGCTTCGGCGGGGATCTCGGCCGGCGACGCGGCCGGGGTCTCGGTCATGGCAGCTCCTTCAGGCCGAGGTCGACCAGCAGGTCGCGGGCCAGGGTGAGTTCGGCGGCGATCCCCTCGGCGAGCTGTCCGCGCGAGCGGGGACGCAGCTCGGCCGGGAGCGCCTGCCAGGTATAGGTCTCGACCTCCAGATGGCGGGTCTTCGGCACGGCGCCGCCGATCAGCCGGGTGAGGGTGTCCTGGAGCACCGGAAGCGTGGAGGTGAGCGGCGGGGCGGGCGGCGCGTGCAGCGGGACATGGAAGTGCGCGCGCCAGGGGGCTCCGTCGGGCAGTGTCTCGCCGCCGAGTGCCTCGTCCAGATCGTCGGTGCCGCGCAGCCCGGCGGCGGTGCGGGTACGGGTCTGGTGGAGGAAGCGGGGCTCGGCGAACGCGCCGAGTGCCTCCCGTACCTCCGGCAGATGCGGGTTCTCGGCGTGCAGGGCGGCGGAGAGCTGCGCCTTGGGGATGACGACGCCCGCGGCCTCCAGCGCGCCCAGGGCGGTGGCCGGGTCCTCGAAGGAGGTGGCGAGATGGCAGGTGTCGATGCAGATGCCGATCCTGCCGCTGCCGATCTCCGTGAGCGGGCCGATCGCGTCGGCGGTGGTCTCGACGGTGCAGCCGGGCTCCGGCTCCAGGGCGATCCTGATGGACTTGCCCGTCAGGTCCTCCAGCGCGTCGAGCCGTCCGGCGAGCGTGGTCAGCGCGGTGCGGGAGGCGCGGGCCGCCGGGGCGTCGAAGGCGGTGCGCCAGGCGAGCGGGAGGGTGGAGACGGAGCCCTCGGTGACATCGTCCGGCAGCAGCGAGGCCAGCAGCCTGGCCAGATCGCTGGTGTGGGCGAGCCGCTCCGGATCGGCCCAGTCCGGCTTGTAGACGCGGTACTTGACCTCTTCGGCGCCGAATCCCTCGTAGGGGAAACCGTTGAGCGTGACGACTTCGAGGCCGCGCCGGTCCAGCTCGGCGCGGAGTCCGCGCAGCGCGGCGGGGTCGTTGATCAGGGCCTGGGCCGCGCCCTTGGCGAGCCAGAGGCCGATACCGAGACGGTCGCGGCCGAGCCGTTTGCGTACCGGCTCGCAGTGGTCGCGCAGCTGGGCGAGTACGCCTTCGAGGTTCTCGGCGGGGTGGACATTGGTGCAGTAGGAGAGATGGACGGTGGTGCCGTCGGGGTGGCGGAAGCGCATGGGGTCACTCCCCGCCGCGGAGGATGGAGTTGCCCTCGTGGAGGGCCTCCGGTGCGGGGACGTCGAGCTGGAGTCTCCCGCTGAGCCCGTAGAAGGCGACGGGGTTGCGCCACAGGACCTGATCGACGTCGTCCTCGCCGAAACCGGCGGCGAGCATCGCGTCCGCGACCTTGCGGGTCTTGAGCGGGTCGCTCTTGCCCCAGTCCGCGGCCGAGTTGACGAGCACCTTCTCGGTGCCGTGGGCCTTGAGGACGGTGACCATACGGTCCTCGTCCATCTTGGTGTCGGGGTAGATGGAGAAGCCCAGCCAGCTCCCGCTCTCCGCCGCGTCCTTGACCGTCGTCTCGTTGAGATGGTCGAGCAGGACCCACTCCGGGTCGAGGGCCGATTCCCGTACGACGTCGATGGTGCGGCGCAGGCCCGACAGCTTGTCCCGGTGCGGGGTGTGGACCAGCGCGGGCAGCCCGTGGTCGGCGGCGAGCTGGAGCTGCGCGGCGAGCGCGGTGTCCTCGGCCGGGGTCATGGAGTCGTAGCCGATCTCGCCGACGGCGACGACACCGTCCTTGGCGAGATAGCGGGGCAGGGCGTCCAGCACGGGCGCGCAGCGAGGGTCGTTCGCCTCTTTGGGATTGAGGGCGAGCGTGCAGTGGTGGGCGATGCCGTACTGGGCGGCGCGGAACGGCTCCCAGCCGAGGAGCGCGTCGAAGTAGTCGAAGAAGCTCGCGGGTGAGGTACGGGGCTGGCCCAGCCAGAAGGACGGCTCGACCAGGGCGCGGACGCCGGAGGCGTACATCGCCTGGTAGTCGTCCGTGGTGCGGGAGGTCATATGGATGTGGGGGTCGAAGATGCGCATCAGGACTCCTCGCCGGTCAGATTCAGCGCGTGGTGCAGGTCGGCGGGTACGGGACGGCCTGCCGCGGTGCGCTCGGCCGCGAAGTCGGCGAGCATACGGGCCAGTTCGGCGTCTCCGTGGGCGCGTCTCGCCAGGCCGTCGACGGCGGCGACGGGCACTTCGGTGAAGAGGCACTTGAGGATGGCGTGCCGCCACGCGTGGGGGTCGAGGTGGGCGGCGGCGTACGGACCGACGGCGGCGGCGACCAGCCGGGTGTCATTGGTCCGCAGGGCGTCCTCGATCAGCGGCAGCGCGCCGGGTCCTGTGACACGGTGGGGCAGGACGAGCAGTACGGCGCGGCGTTCGGCGGCGGTGCCCTGGTGGTAGAGCCGGGTGAGGGTGGCGAGGCCGGCGCGGGCCTCCTGGAGGAGCAGGACGCGTACGGAGTCGGCGTGTTCCTGGCCGCAGTGGCGTCCGGCGGCGGCGAAGCGCAGCTCCCAGGGGGCGGCGGCAACGTTGTCGCTCTCCTCCGTCTCCTCCGTGGGTCCGGAGTCCGCGGCGGCCTCCGCCGCTTCGGCGAGGGCCGCGTCGAGCCAGGCCCCGGCGGCTCCGTCGAGCCGGAGTGGCGGGTCCTCGCGGGTGGGCGGCGGGTCCGAGGTCATGCTGCTGCTCCCTTCGTACGGAGGAAGTCCAGGGAGGTACGGGCGAGTTCGGGGCCCGCGTGGGAGTGGCGGGGCAGTTCGACGACGGTCAGGCCCTCGTAGCCGGTGGCGGCCAGCGCGGCGAGCACCGGCGGGAAGTCGATCTCGCCGTCCCCGAAGGGCAGATGCTCATGGACACCGCGCCGCATGTCCTCGATCTGCACATGGCGCAGCCAGGGCGCGGCCTCGCGGACGCAGTCGACGGGCGGGGCGGGCTCCAGACACTGGCAGTGGCCTATGTCGAGGGTGAGGCCGAGCGGGTCGGGGTCGCCGAGCCGGTGTCTGAGCTGGTGGAAACCGGCGATGTCCGGGACGAGATGACCGGGCTCGGGCTCGACGGCGAGGGGGATGTCGGCGTGCTCGGCGGCGTTGACGACGGGGGTCAGCGCCTCTTCGAGCCGCTTCCACGCGGTGTCGGTGTCGGTGCCCGGCGGGGTGACCCCGCTGAAGCAGTGCACGGCGTGCGCACCGAGATCGGCGGCGACCTGAACGGCCGTCAGCAGCAGCCCCGTTCGGGCGGCGCGGCCCTCGGGGTCCGGGTCGAGCAGGGTGGGGCCGTGCTTGCGGCGCGGATCGAGCACATAGCGCCCGCCGGTCTCGACGGTGACCCCGAGCCCCAGCTCCCCCAGCCGGCGGGCGACACGCTGGGTGCGGGCGGCGAGATCGGGGGCCATGGGGTCGAGATGCATATGGTCGAGGGTGAGTCCCACACCGTCGTAGCCGAGATCGGCGAGGAGCCCGAGCGCGTCGTCGAGCCGGAGATCGGTGAGTCCGTTGGTGCCGTATCCGAAACGCAGACTCATGTGAGGCTCACTTTCCGTGCGAACGTCCGTGCCAGTGGTACGAGCCCCATGATTCCGAGCGCGGTCCCGGCGGCCCCGCCGCGTGCGGCGAGCGCCGCCTGGAGCGGGATCATCGCGCGGATCCCGCCTCCGACGGCGCGCTGGGTGAGAGGCGGGGAGGGGTTGAGCGCGGCGTGCGCCAGCGGACGGCCGGCGGTACCGACGTAGACGGCGGCGAGCCCCCCGGCGGCGAGGGAACCGGCGGAGGCGGGGGTGCCCCGGCGCCACCGCCCGGTCAGGACCCCGAGCCCGGCGGTCCCCATGAGCGCGGCGAGAGGCGCGAGGGTGGACCCGCCCTGTGCCTCCTGGCGCGACACGACGGTGACCCCGACGGTATGCGCCCCGAGCACGGCCGCGGCGGGCAGCGCCTTACGGACGGCGCCCGCGCCGCCCGGCCGGCCGCGGCCGTGGACCGGCGGCGGTGTCGGGCGCGCGGGCGTGGCCCGTGGGGCGCGGGTCCTGGGCGCGGTCGCCGTCGCGCCCAGGAGCAGATCCAGGGATCTCGCCGCGCCCATGGCCAGCGGGCCGGCCGGGGTGTGTTTGAGATGGAGGTCGTACGACCAGACGGCGGCGGCCAGGGCGGTGCCGATCGCGAGGGACGGGCGGCCCGCGCGGGCGGCGAGGGTCAGTCCTGTGGCGGTCAGGGCGGCGGCGGCCGTCAGGGCCGCCGCCGGGGTGATCCGGCCCGACGGGATGGGGCGGTGCGGGCGGTCCACGGCGTCCTCGTCGCGGTCCGCCCAGTCGTTGAGCGCCATGCCCGCCTCGTAGAGACAGAGCGACGCGCCCACGGCCAGCGCCGTACCCCGGTTGGGGCGTACGCCGAGGGCAGCCGCGCCGGCCAGGGCGTCGCCCGGGACCGTGAACAGGGCCGACACCCGCAGCAGTTCCGCCCAGGCGCGCAGGCTCACCGGCTCTCCCTCAGCCGGTCGGCGAACCCCAGCAGCGCCTCGAACTGCTCGGCCAGCGCCGCCGGTCCGCCGTCCGGATCCTTGAAGTAGAAGCCCAGCTCGGGCAGGGGACCGCTCAGTCCCGCCTCGTGCGCGCGCGACACCAGCCGCGCCAGATCGAGCACCAGGGGCGCCGCGAGCGCGGAGTCGCACCCCTGCCAGATCGTCTGGAGGATCATCCGCGAGCCGAGGAAGCCGTCGAAGGCGATATGGTCCCAGGCCGTCTTCCAGTCGCCGAGCGCCGGCACGTCGTCGATATGCACCTCGCCCTCGGGCGCCGTGCCCAGGGTGTCGGCGAGTACGCGCTCCTTGCCCGCGTTCTTGGCCGCGGCCGCGCCCGGGTCGGCCAGCGCCGCTCCGTCCCCGCCGCCCAGCAGGTTCGTGCCCGACCAGGCCCGTACGGTCAGGGCGCGCTGCACGAACATCGGGGCGAGCACGGAACGGAGCAGCGTCTGGCCTGTCTTGCCGTCGCGGCCGGCGTGGGGAAGTCCGCCGGCCTCGGCGGCCGCTGTCAGGGCCTCGGTACGCAGCCCGGTGGACGGCGTGAAGTTGACGTACGAGCAGCCGGCCCGCACCGCCGCCGCCGCGTACAGCGAGCTGGCGGGCAGCCGCGGATCGCCCGGCGCCGGGGTGGGTTCGGTGGAGGACACATTGACGACGACCGTCCGCGCGACACCCGTACGCCGGGCGAAGCCCGCGATGTCGTCGGCGAAGGCGGCGATGAGTTCCTCGTCGCTCCTGGTGTCCCCTGGCTGGGGGCCGCCGGTCCTTATCTCCTGGTCGGCGGCGCTCAGTTCGGCGTGTATCGCGGCGGGCAGACCGTGCGGCAGCACCCCCGCGACGGTCAGCTCCTCCGCCCGCTTGGGCAGCGGGCAGCTCGCCGTGTCATGACCGCCGAACACGAGCGAGGAGAGGGCGGGAAGGCCCGTCCCCGCGAAGGGCGCGGTCTCGGTGACCATGCCGGTCGCGGGATGGAGCCCCGCCGTGACCGCCGCGCATCCCGCGACAGCCGTCGTGGCGACGGAGCCGCGCGCTCCGACGAACCAGACTCCGGTGCGTACTGCAGTCGATTCCGTACCGCTCGTCATCACGGGCTGCCTCCCTGCCGATGGTGTGGTGGTGGTTGGTGGACGGCGGGCGGGGGGTACGGCGCCTCCCCGCCCGCCGCCGGCTGACGGGCCGCCCGTCCTAGGAGTCCCTAGGAGGCCGGCAGTTCCTTGAGCTGGATGTTGCGGAAGGACGCCTGGTCGTCAGTGCCGTGGTTCTGCAGACCGATGTAGCCGTCCTTGAGGCTGCGCTCCGGGTCCTTGTTGGTGAAGTCGTTGACCTTCGCTCCGTTGAGGAAGACCTGGAGACGCTCACCCTGGACCCTGATCTCGTAGCTGTTCCACTGCCCCGCCGGGCGCAGGACCCGGTCCCTGCCCTTGAGGTCGGCCGACTTGAAGCCGTAGACCGAGCCGGTGGTGCGGTCAGGGGTGTCGGTGGCGTCGATCTGGACCTCGTACCCCTTGTCCACCGCGGACCAGGGGTCGTCGGAGGCCGGGAAGCCCACGAAGACACCGGAGTTGTCGTCCCCGTCCAGCTTCCAGTCCAGCTTCAGGGAGTAGGACTTCAGCTCCTTGGCCTGGTACCAGAGCAGACCCATGCCGCCCTCGGAGCGCAGTTCACCGTTCACGACGTTGAACTTGCCCGGTCCGGCCTGCTTCCAGCCCTCCGGGGTCTTTCCGTTGAAGAGGTCCCGGTAGCCGGTCTGCGGCTCGCAGTCCGCCTTCACCTGGCCGGCCGCGTACCGCAGTCCGCCGAGGAGATGCTGGCGGAAGGCGGCGTCCGCGTAGGACTCCTTGGTGTGGCCGCCACCGGTGTAGAAGGCACGGCCGCCCTCGTAGGTCTGGCACCAGGCGATCGGGTGATCGCCCTTCATCGTGCCGCCCTGGTAGGTGGTCTCGTCCAGGGTGGCGAGGACCCGTGCCTGCTCACGCGGGTTGGTGCGGTAGTTGTACCACTCGTCGGTGCGCTGCCACTCGTCGTCCAGATGCGCGGTCGACGGGTGGTCGTGGTCCTCGACGCGTACGGTGGCCGGCTGGATCTGCGGGTGGGACGTGAAGTACGCCCCCACCAGACCGCCGTAGAAGGCCCAGTCGTACTCGGTGTCGGCCGCCGCGTGGACGCCCATGTAGCCGCCGCCGGTGGCGACATAGTTCTCGAACGCCTTCTGCTGGTCGGCGTTGAGGACATCACCGGTGGTGGAGAGGAACACCACCGCGTCGTAGCGGGCCAGGTTGTTGGTGGTGAACTGCGCGCCCGTCTCGGTGGCGTCGACCTTGATCCCGGTGGTCGCGCCCAGCTCCTTCAGCGCGGCGACACCCTCGGGGATCGAGTCATGACGGAACCCTGCGGTCCTGGAGAAGACCAGAACGCGCTTCTCGGTCCTGCCCGCCTCGGCCGTGGAGATCTCGAAGTCGTCCAGGTCGAAGAGGGCACCCCCGCCGACACCACCCTTGAAGACCAGGAACAGCTCGGTGGTCTTCTTCGGTACGGAGCGCAGCGGTACGTCGATGTCCTGGAAGGTCTCCCAGCCGCCGGTGATCGGGACGGGCGAGGAGCCCAGCAGCTCACCGGTGGCGGAACCCGTGCGTACTTCGAGGAACCCGCCGGCGCCGCCGGAGGAGATCCGCGCGGTCAGGGTCTTGGACCCCTTCAGGTTGTACGGCGTGAAGGAGATCCAGTCGCCGTCGTCGATGTCACCGACGGTCTTGCCGCCGTTGGCCGGTGCCTTGTCGTAGGTCCTGATGCCGGAGGAGGCGCTGAAGTGCTCGGCCTGCCGGTGGCGCGGCTGGAGCTGCGACTGGTCGTGGCTGGTGATCGGGGCCTGGCCGCCGCCTCCGCCGTCGGTGTACTCGGCGTCGATGACACCGAAGATATTGGCGTTGGGGTCGTGCTCGGTGTCGGCGGGCGCGGTGATGACACCCTCGCAGCCGTTGACCGAGGTGATCGGGTGGCCGTGGCTGTCATGGCCCAGGATGTAGCGGACGACGACCTTGGAGCAGTCGATCGGTCCGTTGTCCCGGTCCTCCCGGTCCTTGACCTTCACCTTGAACGGGATGGAGTCACCGAAGTTGAAGAGGTGTCCCTCGTCGGGCAGATCGAGCTCCACCTCGGGCGCGGTGTTGCCGACGACGATCCGCACGGAGGCGGTCGCGGTGCGCTCCGTCGGGTCGGTGACGGTGAGCCGTGCGCTGTAGGTGCCGTTCTTCTTGTACGTGTACGTGGGGTTGGCCTCGGTGGAGGTGCCTCCGTCGCCGAAGTCCCACGCGTAGGTGAGGGCGTCACCGTCGGGGTCCGAGGTGCCGGCGGAGGAGAAGACCGCCGTCAGCGGGGACTTGCCGGACGTCTTGTCGACGGTGGCCTCGGCGATGGGCGACAGCCCGCCGGTGGCGTTCTCGATCCGGTAGACGGCCGAGTGCTCGTCACCGCCGAACCAGGAGAGTCCGTAGTCGAGGACGTAGAGCGCGCCGTCGGGGCCGAACTCCATGTCCATGACCTGGGTACCGGTCCACGGGAACGGGTTGATCGACTCGACGGTGCCGTCCTCGCCCTGCTCGATCCGCTTGATCCACTGGCGGCCGAACTCACCGGCGAAGAAGTCGCCGTCGTAGGACTCGGGGAACTTCACCGGCGAGTCCAGATCGGCGTCGTACCGGTAGACGGGACCGCCCGTCGGGGACTCGGAGCCGGAGCCGAGCTCGGGCACACTGCCGCCGTCGTACGGGATCCACGCGGCCTGGGCCGGCGGAAGGTCCGTCAGTCCGGTGTTGTGCGGCGAGGTGTTCTTCGGTGCCGCGCAGTCGAAGGCGGCGCCGGAGGCCTGGGTCGCGAAGTTGTAGTCGATGTACGCGTCGTTGTCGCCCGTGCAGTACGGCCAGCCGAAGTTGCCCGCCTCGGTCACCCGGGCGAACTCCACCTGTCCGGCGGGGCCGCGGGTCGCGGACGCGGCGCCGGCGTCGGGGCCGTAGTCACCCACGTAGACGATGCCGGTCTTCTGGTCCACGGAGATACGGAAGGGGTTGCGGAACCCCATCGCGTAGATCTCGGGCCGGGTCTTCTCGGTGCCGGGGGCGAAGAGGTTGCCCTCCGGGATGGTGTACGAGCCGTCCTCGGCGACCTTGATACGGAGGACCTTGCCGCGCAGGTCGTTGGTGTTGCCCGAGCTGCGCTGCGCGTCGAACGCCGGGTTGCGGTCCGGGCGCTCGTCGATCGGCGTGTAGCCGTCGGAGGCGAAGGGGTTGGTGTCGTCACCGGTCGACAGATAGAGATTGCCGTCCGCGTCGAAGGCGATGTCTCCGCCGACATGGCAGCAGGTGCCGCGGGAGGTGGCGACGTCGAGGACCTTCTTCTCGCTCGCCTTGTCGAGGGTGCCGTCCTCGTTCAGCGTGAAGCGCGAGAGGCGGTTGTACCCGTCGAAGGGGGCGAAGTCGGCGGCCGTGCCGTTCTCGGGCGCGTCACCGGCGGGGGTGTTGAGCTTGGGCGCGTAGAAGAGATAGATCGCGCGGTTCTCGGCGAAGTCGGGGTCGACCCCGACGCCCTGGAGGCCTTCCTCGTCATGGTTGTAGACATCCAGCGTGCCGGCGATGGTGGTGTCTCCGCCGGCGTCGGTGATCCTCAGTGTGCCGTCGCGCGAGGTGTGCAGCACCTGCCGGTCCGGCAGGACGGCGAGCGACATCGGCTCGCCCACCTCGTCGGCGCCCTTGGCGAGGGTCACCTGCTGAAAGCTTTCCTCCGCGACCGGGTGATCCGGGTGCGCGGCGGCGGGTACGGCGCTGATGCTCGAACCTGCGAGCAGGGCGCCCGTCAGGAGTGCGAGGAGGGTTCTGGCTCTGGGGCGTTTTCTGTGCACGAAAGTCCTCCACAATGGGCTGTTCGTACGTGCGGGTTGCCAATGGAGCGCGCATATGTGATCGCGCTCGCCTCTGGGGGGCGGTGCTCGTCCCGCACCGGATCCCCGGGGGAGGTGGCTGTGTCACCGACGTGCGCCGTCACATCGGAGACCACCTATGTCCTGTACATCTCAGTGGACCGTAGCTGTGTTCGTCCGGGACCGAAAGACCTTGCGCAGAGGAGAAGTTGTACTTTTTCCTCCCTCAGGACAAAGACTTCAGGGCAGCCCGAAGTGCCCGAGCCCGCACCTTTTTTGGGGGGGCTCGGTTCGCCTCCGGGCGCTCTATGCCACTGTCGACGGTCGACCGTGCTCGGGTCCCTCGTACCTCGGGACCCTGCGCGCGCTCTCCCTTTCGACAGCGGCGCGCCCTTCGGCTCACTCGCCGGCGGGCGTGCGGGGCCGGAACGAATCCGCACCCGGGCGGCCGGGGTGGCCGGGGTGGGGGCGGCTCGTTCTTCGGTTCGACCGCCGGACGGGCCGAGGTGGGCCCGTCCGGCGGGCGAGGGCGAACCGGCCGCCGGGCGGACCCGGTGGACCAGTTCGGTCACCGATCTACTCGCCGCCTCCGAAGGCCGCGTCGAAGGAGGCCGTCGGCGCGTCGAAGTCGAAGCGCTTCAGATCCCTCAGGGCCTCGGGCGCGCCGGCCAGCCGGTCCATGCCGGCGTCCTCCCACTCGACCGAGATGGGACCCTCGTAGCCGATCGACCGCAGCATCCGGAAGACGTCCTCCCAGGGGACATCACCGTGGCCGGCCGAGACGAAGTCCCAGCCGCGCCGCGGGTCGCCCCAGGGCAGATGCGAGCCGAGCCGGCCGTTGCGGCCGTCGAGGCGCTTGCGCGCCTCCTTGCAGTCGACGTGGTAGATCCGGTCCCGGAAGTCGTAGAGGAAATTGACCGGGTCCAGGTCCTGCCAGACGAAGTGGCTCGGGTCGAAGTTGAGCCCGAACGCCGGCCGGTTGCCGACCGCTTCCAGCGCGCGCTTGGTGGTCCAGTAGTCGTACGCGATCTCGCTCGGATGGACCTCATGGGCGAACCGCACGCCCTCGGCGTCGAAGACGTCGAGGATCGGGTTCCACCGCTCCGCGAAGTCCTCGTACCCCCGCTCGATCATGCCGGGCGGTACGGGCGGGAACATCGCGACGAGGTGCCAGATCGAGGAGCCGGTGAAGCCGATGACCGTGTCGACCCCGAACGCCGCCGCGGCCCTGGCGGTGTCCTTGATCTCGGCGGCGGCGCGCTGCCTGACCCCCTCGGGCTCGCCGTCGCCCCAGATACGGGACGGCAGGATGCCCTGGTGACGCTCGTCGATGGGGTTGTCGCAGACGGCCTGGCCGACGAGATGGTTGGAGATCGCCCAGCACTTCAGCCCGTACTTGTCGAGGAGCTGGTGGCGGCTGTCCAGATACCCGGGGTCGGAGAGCGCCTTGTCGACCTCGAAGTGGTCTCCCCAGCAGGCGAGTTCCAGACCGTCGTAACCGAAGTCACGGGCGTGCCTGCACACCTCCTCCAGGGGCAGATCGGCCCACTGGCCGGTGAACAGCGTGAACGGGCGTGGCATTCGGACCTCCTTCTCTAGGTGCTGTGCCTTCGCTTGGTACTTGCTACGTCTTCACTGTCTGCCGTGCGGTCGCCCCGGCCGGTTCCTACGGCTGCGGAACCGGCGTGTACACCGCGTTCTTCGCCGCGCTGTCCTCGACCGCCGCGAGCACCCGCTGCACCTGGAGTCCGTCCGCGAAGGACGGCACCGGATCGGTTCCGGCGGCGACCGCCTCGACCAGATCGCGGGCCTGGTGGACAAAGGTGTGCTCGTAGCCGAGCGCGTGACCCGGCGGCCACCACGCGTCCAGATAGGGATGCTCCGGCTCCGTGACCAGGATCCGGCGGAAGCCGGAGGAGGGCGCGGGCTCGGTGTGGTCGTGGAACGACAGTTCGTTGAGCCGCTCCAGATCGAAGGCGAGCGAGCCGCGCTCGCCGTTGATCTCCAGGTGCAGCGCGTTCTTGCGTCCCGCCGCCATCCGGCTGGCCTCGAAGGAGGCCAGCGCGCCCGAGGCGAGCCGGCCCGTGAAGACCGCGGCGTCGTCCACGGTCACCGGGCCGACCTCGCCGCCGCCGGTCGCGGAGAGCCCCGCCGACACCCCGCTGACCAGCGGCCGTTCCTTGACAAAGGTCTCCGCGAGCGCGGACACCCCGACCAGCGGTTCCCCCGTCAGGAACTGCGCGAGGTCGATGATGTGCGCTCCCAGATCGCCGAGCGCGCCGGACCCCGCCTGCTCACGGTTGAGCCGCCAGGTCAGCGGGAACGCCGGATCGACGAGCCAGTCCTGGAGATAGGTGACCCGGACATGGCGCAGGGTGCCGAGCCGGCCCTCCTCGATCAGCTTCCTGGCGTACGCGACGGCGGGCACCCGGCGGTAGTTGAAGCCCACCATGGCGAGCTGACCGCGTGCCCTCGCCGCCTCCGCGGCCCTGACCATGGCCTCGGCCTCGGCCACCGAGTTGGCGAGGGGCTTCTCGCACAGCACGTGCTTGCCCGCCTCCAGCGCGGCGATGGCGATCTCCGCATGGCTGTCCCCGGGTGTGCAGACGTCGACCACCTGCACATCGTCGCGCTCGATGAGCCGGCGCCAGTCGGTCTCGGCGGCGGCCCAGCCGTGTTTCGCCGCGGCGGCCCGTACCGCGCCCTCGTCACGGCCGCAGATCGCGGCGAGCACGGGGCGCACCGGCAAATCGAAGACATGTCCCGCGGTACGCCACCCCTGTGAGTGGGCGGCGCCCATGAACGCGTATCCGACCATGCCGATACCGAGTGTCGGTGGCGCACCGGCCTCTTTCTCCGACGCTTCCCTGGGGGTCATACGGAGTACTCCTCGTCTGTCGCTGGTGGGGGCGGCCGGTAACAGGCCGGTCAGCTGAAGCCCTGAGGCAGGTAGTCGTCGATGTTCGTCTTGTCGACGACCGCCGAGAACAGGGTCACCTGGGCGGGGATCTCCAGCCCGGACAACCCGCTGACGCCCTTGTTCTGACCCAGCGCGCGGGCCAGGTCGATGGCGGACGCGGCCATGATGGGGGGATAGAGAACCGTCGCCTTGAGGACGCTGTCGTCGGCCTTGATCGCGTCCATGGCAGCCTTGGCACCGGCGCCACCGACCATCAGGAAGCCGTCGCGGCCCGCCTGCTCGATGGCGCGCAGCGCGCCCACGCCCTGGTCGTCGTCGTGGTTCCAGAGGGCGTCGAAGCTGGACTGCGCCTGGAGGAGCTGGGCCATCTTGGCCTGGCCCGACTCGACGGTGAAGTCGGCGGCCTGGCGGGCCACCTTCTTGATGTTCGGGTAGTTCTTCAGCGCGTCGTCGAAGCCCTGGGTGCGCTGCTGGGTCAGCTCCAGGCTGTCGGGTCCCGACAGCTCGATGACCGTGGCGTTCGGCTTGTCCTTGAGCTTCTCGCCGATGTAGTTGCCGGCGTTGAGGCCCATACCGTAGTTGTCGCCGCCGACCCAGCAGCGGTAGGCCTGCGGGGACGCGAAGATACGGTCCAGGTTGATGACCGGGATACCGGCGCGCATGGCCTTCAGCCCGACCTGGGTGAGCGCCTTGCCGTCGGCCGGCAGGATCACCAGGACGTCGACCTTCTTGTTGATCAGCGTCTCGACCTGGCCGATCTGGGCGGCGGTGTCGTTGGAGCCCTCGGTGATGTCCAGCGTCACCTCCGAGTACTTCTCGGCCTGCGCCTTGGCGTTCTCGTTGATCGCGTTGAGCCAGCCGTGGTCGGCCTGGGGTCCGGCGAAGCCGATGGTGACGGGCGTGCCGGGCTTGTCGTCGGCGGCGGGCTGGGTGTTGGCCGCCGGCTCCTTCTTCTCGGGCTCGTTGCTGGTACAGGCGGTGAGGAAGGCACCCGCGGAGATGGCGGCGGTGCCGAAGAGCAGTCCTCTGCGGCTGGTTTCTGGCATGGCGGTTCAACCCTTCAAGGTAGGGCGGTACAGGGGTGGCGGGTGCGAGGTCGGAGGTCAGGCCTCGCCGTTGCGCACGGTGCGGCGCTGGACCAGTACGGCGGCGACGATGATCGCGCCCTTCGCGATCTGCTGGACATCGCTCTGGAGATTGTTGAGCGCGAAGATATTGGTGATCGTGGTGAAGACCAGAACACCGAGGACGGAGCCGACGATGGTGCCCCGGCCGCCGCTGAGCAGGGTGCCGCCGATGATCGCCGCGGCGATGGCGTCCAGCTCGTACAGGTTTCCGTTGGTGTTCTGTCCCGAGCCCGCCAGGATGATCAGCAGGAAGGCCGCGATACCGCAGCAGAGCCCGGAGAGCAGATAGAGATAGAGCCGCTGGCGCCGGACATCGATACCGGCGAGCCTGGCGGCCTCCGCGTTGCCGCCGACGGCGACGGTGCGCCGGCCGAAGGTCGTACGGTTCAGCACCAGCCAGCCGATGATCGTGACGGCCGCGAAGACCAGCACGAGCGGCGGTATCCCCAGGATGTACGAGTCGGGGATGCCGAGGTCGAGCACCGAGTCCACGGTGACGATCTGGGTCTTGCCGTCGGTGATCTGGAGGGCGAGACCGCGGGCGGAGGCGAGCATCGCGAGGGTCGCGATGAACGGCACCATCCCGCCGTACGCGATCAGCAGCCCGTTGACCAGTCCGCAGCCGAGACCGACGACCATGGCGGTGAAGAGGATGCCGGCGAAACCGTACTCCTGGGTGGCGAGTGTGGTCGCCCATACGGAGGCCAGCGCCACGATCGCGCCCACCGACAGATCGATACCACCGCTGGTGATCACAAAGGTCATACCGACCGTGACCACACCGATGACCGAGGCCTGGGTGAGGATGAGCTGGAGGTTGTTGGTGTCCAGGAACTGATCGGGCTTGGTGATACCGCCGACGATGATCAGTGCGGCGAGCACCCCGAGCAGAGAGAGGTTACGGACGTCGAGGCGGAACCCGAGGGGACGCCCGCCGCCCTTCCCTCCCGTCGGCTTGGCCGGTGACGTGGCTGAGGCGGGCGTGGTCGGCTCGGGCGTGGCCACGGCGTCGGGCCCGCCCTGCCGTGCCTCGGAGGCAGGCTGTTTCATGGCGTCGGGCTCCCTTCCATCACAAGGTCGAGTACACGGTGCTCGTCGAGCTCCTGGGCGGGCGCCCGATGGACGATCCGCCCCTCACGGAGCACCAGCACCCGGTCGGCGAGGCCCAGTACTTCGGGTACCTCGCTGGAGACGAGCAGCACGGCGAGGCCTTCGTCGGCCAGCCGGCGGATCACGGCGTACAACTCGGCGCGGGCGCCGACATCGACACCACGCGTGGGTTCGTCGAGCAGCAGGACCCGGCAGCCGCGCAGCAGCCAGCGTGCGAGGACCGCCTTCTGCTGATTGCCGCCGGAGAGGGTACGGATCGGTGTGTCCGGGTTGTCGGGGCGCAGGGAGAGTTCCCTGGTGGCCGCCCTGGCCTCGGTCCGTTCCGCCGAGCGGTCGAGCCAGCCGATCCGCGCGAACCGGGAGAGCGAGGACACCGACACATTGCGGGTGACCGATTCGAGCATCAGCAGGCCCTGGGCCTTGCGTTCCTCGGGCGCCAGGCCAAGTCCCGCGCGGACGGCGGAGGGTACGCTGCCGGGCCGCAGCGCGGTGCCGTTGACCAGGACACGGCCCGCGCTGGGCTTGCGTGCCCCGTAGATAGTCTCCAGGATCTCGGAGCGTCCCGAGCCGACGAGCCCCGCGAGTCCGACGATCTCGCCGGGCCGCAGTTCGAGGTCGACCGGCTCGAACTCCCCTTCCCTCGCGAGTCCTTCGACACGCAGTACGGGTTCGGCCGACACGGCGCCGGCCGCGGACGGCGCGGGGCGCTCGGGGAAGACGTACTCGACATTGCGACCGGTCATCAGGGCGACGACCTCGCGGGTCGGGGTCTCCTTCGCCGGCAGGGCGACCGCCACGGTACGGCCGTCCTTGATGACCGTGACCCGGTCGCCGATACGCCGGATCTCCTCCAGGCGGTGGGAGATGTAGATGACGGCGACACCGTCGGCGGTCAGTGTGGAGACGACCCGGAAGAGATTGTCGACCTCGTCGGGGTCGAGGGCGGCCGACGGCTCGTCCATCACGATGAGCCGTACCTCGTGGGAGAGGGCCCGTGCCATGGAGACGATCTGCTGCTGGGCGGCGGAGAGCGAGCCGACCGGCCGGTGCGCCTGGATCTCGGGGTGGCCGAGCCGCTTGAGCAGCGCCGTCGCCGCGCTCCTCGCCTCCCGGCCCTTGACCACGAAGCCGGCGGTGGTCGGCTCATGGCCCAGGAAGATGTTCTCGGCGACCGACAGCCCCTCGACCAGGTCGAGTTCCTGGTAGATGGTGGCGATCCCGAGCCGCATGGCGGCGACGGGCGACTTGAGCGTGACCTCCTCACCCTGCCAGGTGATCACTCCGCCGTCGGGCTGATGAGCCCCGGCGAGCACCTTGATGAGGGTGGACTTGCCGGCGCCGTTCTGGCCCAGCAGACAGTGGACCTCGCCCGCCTGGACCTCCAGGTCCACACCGTCGAGCGCGCGGACGCCAGGAAAGATCTTGGTGATGCCGGACATGGTGAGCAGAGGGCTCTCGGGTGGTGCTGGTGCCATGGCGTAATCCCCTCGGCGGATGCGGCCCGCCCCGCGGGCAGGGCTGAACAGAGGCAGAGCAGAACAAGGGCAGGGCGGAACCAGGTACGGCGGAGCTGTGTGGGGTCGTACGGGTACGGCGACGCCGGTCGTACGGTGCGTGTGCTGCGGCTCGTGCTGACGCTGTGACAGTGGTGTGCGGCTCGTGCGGGTGCCGAGGGCCCGTGGAACACGGGAACGCGGCGACATCGGGTACGGCTCGTGCCAGTGGTGCCGGTGGTGCGGATGGGTCAAGTGGTGCGGGTGGTACGGCTCTTACGGTGGCGCGGGTGGTACCGGTGGTGCTCGATGGCGCGGGTGGTGCGGCTCTTACGGGGTGGCGCTCGGTGTGCTCGCGGTGCTGGTGGTGCGGCTCGTACGGGTGGTGCGTGGTGTCCGGTGGTGCGTGCCGCCGGCCTCAGGCCGGCGAGAACAGGTGGTCGCTGATGAGCCGGGCCGCGCCGGTGACTCCGGCGGTCGGGCCCAACTCCCCCAGGACGATGGGGAGATTGCCGGTGGCCAGTGGCAGTGACTGCCGGTAGACCTGGGTGCGGACGCTGGCCAGCAGTGTGTGACCGAGGCCGGTCACACCGCCGCCGATCACCACCAGGGCGGGGTTGAAGAAGCTGACAAGGCCGGCGATGACCTGGCCGACGCGGTTACCGCCCTCGCGTATCAGATCCAGCGCGGTGGGATCACCCGCGGCGGCGGCCGCCGCGACATCCACCGCGGTGAGCCGGCCCGACGCCTCCAGCCGCGCCGCCAGTTCGGGCGAGCGTCCGGTGCGCGCCGCGTCCTCCGCGTCACGGGCGAGCGCGGCGCCGCTGAAGTAGGCCTCCAGACAGCCCTTGTTGCCGCAGGCGCAGGCGCGGCCGTCCGCCACGACCTGGATATGGCCGATGTCACCGGCGCTGCCGGTCGTACCGCGGTAGACCTCGCCGCCGACGACGATCCCGCAGCCGATACCGGTGCCGATCTTGATACAGAGGAAGTCTCCGGCGGAGCGGGCGACGCCCGCGTGCTGCTCCCCCATCGCCATCAGATTCACATCGTTGTCGACCATGACCGGGCAGCCGAGCTCCTGGCTGAGGGCCTCCCGCACGGGGAAGCCGTCCCAGCCGGGCATGATCGGCGGCGCGACCGGGACACCCTCGGGGAAGCGGACAGGGCCAGGGACCCCGATCCCCGCCCCGTCGAACTCCTCCGCGAGTCCGGTGACCTTGAGCTTGGCGGCCATCGCGAGCACCTGCTCGAAGACGGCGACGGGCCCCTCGCGGACATCCATGGGGTGGTTGAGATGCCCCAGCACCTCCAGCTCCGCGTTGGTCACGGCCACATCGATGGAGGTGGCGCCTATGTCGACGCCGAGGAAGCGCAGGGCGGGCGCCAGCCGGATGTTGTGGGAGCGCCGGCCGCCGCGTGAGGCGGCGAGTCCGTCGGCGACGACCAGGCCCGTCTCCAGCAGCCTGTCCACCTCGACAGCGAGCTTGGAGCGCGACAGGTCGACCTGGTCACCGAGCTGCGCACGGGAGTTGGGCCCACCGTCGCGCAGCAGTCTGAGCAGTCGCGCCTGATGGGCGTTCGCGGGTCGTGCCGTCATGCGTCTCACGCGCCCCTCCCCGCCTTCTCGGCCATGTTTGTCGGGCTTTCGAGGGAACGTAGCAGCGCTTGCCCTCAGTGGGAAGAAGTTGCGCGGGAATCCGTTCCAACTTTCTCCACACCGAGGACAAAGCTGTTTTCCGGCATGACTTTTGAGACCCCGTGGGGCCTTATGTGTGATTCGTCCGGATCAGACCGTTATCGGCAGATCAGCCCTGCGTACGGTGGTGATAGGTGTTACGGGTGTGCTCCGTGTGGCCCTTCATGACCTCGACCGCGCGCCGCTCGTCACGCGCCGAGATCGCCTCGATCAGCTCCCGGTGCTCGATCCAGGACTGCTTGCCGCGCTGTCTGGCGACCGGGGTGTAGTACCACCGGACCCGGCGGTCCACCTGCGCGGCCAGTTCGGCCAGCACGACATTGCCCGCCAGCTCCATGACCTTCGCATGGAAGGCCGCGTTGGTGGCGACCGTCAGATCGACGTCGTCGTCCGCCACGGACTGCTCGCCCCGGGCGCAGAGTGCCTCCAGGGCGGCGATCCCGGCCGAGCCGGAGTTGGCCGCGGCCAGCCGGGCGGCCTCCGCCTCCAGGAGCGTACGGACCGAGAGCAGCTGGTCCGCCTCCTCCTCCGTCGGCTCATGGACGAAGGCGCCCTGAGCCGGGCGCAGATCCACCCAGCCCTCCGTGTTGAGCCGCTGGAGCGCCTCGCGCACCGGCTGCCTGGAGACTCCGAGATGGCCCGCGAGCTCACTCTCGACGAGATGCTGGCCGGGCCGGAGCGCCCTCGTCGTGATCAGTTCGAGCAGGGCCTCGTACACGCGCTCACGCAGCGGACCGGGCCGTTCGAGCTTGGGTACGGCTCCCTGTGCCAATTTCGCGGACAACATCGCGGGTCCCCCTCATGGCCGGCGGTGTCAATGACGGCAGCAACTCACTTCAAGACATTGGCTATCGTCTACAGTCTACCGAGAACGGCCGGGGTTATGGGCACCGGATGACCTGGCCCGCATAGGAGAGATTGCCCCCGAAGCCGAAGAGCAGCACCGGAGCACCGGATTCGACCTCTCCGCGGTCCACGAGTTTGGACAGGGCCATGGGGATCGAGGCGGCGGACGTATTGCCCGATTCCACGACATCACGGGCGATCACGGCGTTGATCGCGCCGATCTTCTGGGCGACCGGCTCGATGATCCGAAGATTGGCCTGATGGAGTACGACCGCGGCCAGTTCCTCGGGGGTGACCCCCGCCCGCGCGCAGACCTCGCGCGCGATGGGCGGCAGCCGGGTGGTGGCCCAGCGGTAGACCGACTGGCCCTCCTGGGCGAACCGCGGCGGGGTGCCCTCGATCCGTACGGCGTGCCCCATCTCCGGCACCGAGCCCCAGAGCACCGGACCGATCCCCGGCTCCTCGGCCTGACCGGTCGCCACGACCACGGCCGCGCCCGCGCCGTCCCCCACCAGCACACAGGTGGAACGATCCGTCCAGTCCGTGACGGCGGTCATCTTGTCGGCGCCGATCACCAGCACCCGGGCCGCGGAGCCCGCCCGTACGGCGTGGTCGGCCGTGGCGAGGGCGTGGGTGAAACCCGCGCACACGACATTGAGGTCCATCACCGCGGGCGAGCCCATGGAGAGCCGGGCGGCGACCCGGGCCGCGGTGTTCGGCGAGCGGTCGGTCGCGGTGGAGGTGGCGACCAGTACGAGATCGACGTCCGCCGGGGTGAGACCGGCCGCGGCGAGCGCCTTGGCGCCCGCGTGCGCGGCCAGCTCGTCCACCGGCTCGTCCGGACCCGCCACATGGCGGGTCCGGATACCGACCCGGCTGCTGATCCATTCATCACTGGTGTCGACCAGTGCCGCCAGATCGTGGTTGGTGAGCACCTTGGCGGGCTGGTAGTGCCCGAGCGCGGCGATACGAGTGCCGGTCATGCCCGGGACCCCCTCTGCAGTCGACGTCAGGAGAGCACCAGTCTCCTCAGCGACTCACCGGTAAGGGGACGGGTGATCCAACAGGATTCGCCGCCGCCGCTTGGAGACTCCCGATCATCCGGTGAAGAGCTGCTTGGCCTTGAGGACCAGCTCGTACACACCGTACGCGAGAGGGAGGCCCACCCAAAGCCAGGCGAAGACGATCAGACCGGTACGGCCCGGCGGCACGGACGGTCCGCTCTCAGGCGCTGCGCTGCTGTTCGACGGTGAGCCGGTCATCTGCTGCCTCCTTCGGGGCGGGGACATGGTGGCGGGGATGGACGGGCCTGACGAGTTCATTGGCGACGAAGCCGACGACCAGCAGGCCGATCATGATGGTGAACGAGAGTCCGTAGAGGCTCGAACCGCTCTTGCCCGCCGCCTCCTGGCTGTCCGCGACCCGGTTGACGATGAGCGGGCCGAGCACGCCCGCGGTGGACCAGGCGGTGAGCAGCCGGCCGTGGATGGCGCCGACCTGATAGGTGCCGAAGAGGTCCTTGAGATAGGCGGGGATGGTGGCGAAGCCCCCTCCGTAGAAGGAGAGGATGACCAGCGCGCAGATCACGAACAGCGGCTTGGAGGAGTCGCCGAACCGGGCGATCAGCAGATACATCACGGCGCCGACGCCGAGATAGACGCGGTAGACGTTCTTGCGGCCGATCAGGTCCGAGGTCGACGACCAGCCTATGCGCCCCGCCATGTTCGCGGCGGAGAGCAGGGCGACGAATCCGGCCGCGGCGGAGACCGAGACCGGCGTGTCCGTCCGCGCGAAGAAGTCGGTGATCATCGGGGCGGCCTTCTCCAGGATCCCGATACCCGCGGTGACGTTCATGCACAGCACGACCCACAGACACCAGAACTGCGGGGTGCGCACGGCGGAGCGCGCCGACACCTGGGCGGTGGAGATCAGCGCGCCGGCGGGCCGCGCCGCGTCGGGGGTCTTGCGGGGCCGGTCGTCCGGGCGGGGCACCCGGACCAGCAGCACGCCGAGCGACATGAACACCGCGTACACGAGGCCGTGCACCAGGAAGGCGAGCGCGATGCCGTGGGAATCCGGACCGAAGGACTCCAGCATCTGCGCGGACCACGGCGAGGCGATGAGCGCGCCGCCGCCGAAGCCCATGATGGCGATGCCCGTGGCCATACCGGGCCGGTCGGGGAACCACTTGATGAGCGTGGAGACCGGGGATATGTAGCCGATGCCGAGCCCGATGCCGCCGACGAAGCCGTAGCCGAAGACGATCAGCCAGTACTGCTCGGTGGCCGCGCCGAGCGCGGCGAGCAGAAAGCCGGAGGAGAAGCAGCAGAGGGCGACCGTCATCGCCCAGCGCGGTCCGTTGCGCTCGACGAGTGTGCCGCCGAAGGCGGCCGAGAGGCCGAGCATCACGATGCCGAGCTGGAAAGGAAGAGCACTCTCGGTGCCGGAGAGACCGAGCGCGGATTCAAGTGAGGGTTTGAAAACGCTCCAGGCGTAGGCCTGGCCGATCGACAGATGCACCGACAGAGCGGCGGGGGGCACCAGCCAGCGGCTCCAGCCGACAGGTGCGATTGGTGGGGTCATCCGCGAACTCTAGAAACCGACCGCCCAGGTTGGGAAGGTCCGGACAAGATCCACGCCCGAGTTTGCCGACTGCATACCGAACGGAAGCCTTGTCGGCCAGAACTCCATACTGTAGACAATATATCGCCCCTCGGGGTGCGAGCAACAGAGTGTGACCCTTCCCTCGGTCTCCCTCAAACCGAACGGAGAGCCCCACATGAAAGTCGCAGTCGTCGGCGCCGGAGCGATCGGCGCCTATGTCGGAGCCGCCCTCGACCGGGCGGGTGCCGACGTTCATCTCATCGCCCGCGGGCCGCATCTCGCGGCCATGAGAGAGCACGGAGTACGGGTGCTCAGCCCGCGCGGTGATTTCACCGCACGGGTGCACGCCACCGACCGGCCCGAGGACATCGGCCCGGTCGACTATGTGTTCCTCGGCCTCAAGGCGAATTCCTACGCGGCGTGCGGGCCGCTGGTGACACCGCTGTTCAAGGAGAACACCGCGGTGATCGCCGCCCAGAACGGCATCCCCTGGTGGTATTTCCACGGACATGGCGGCCCGTACGACGGCCGGCGCGTCGAAAGCGTGGATCCGCTCGGTTCGGTCAGCTCCGTGCTGCCGCCCGAACGCGCCATCGGGTGTGTGGTCTACGCCGCGACGGAACTGGAGGGACCGGGCATCGTCCGGCATCTCGAAGGAACCCGTTTCTCCATCGGCGAGCCGGACCGCACGGTGTCCGGAAGGTGTCTGGAATTCAGCGAAGCCATGTGGACGGGCGGTCTCAAATGCCCGGTCGAGCCCGAGTTGCGCGATGACATCTGGATCAAGCTCCTCGGCAATATCTCCTTCAACCCGATCAGCGCCCTCACCCGGGCGACGATGCGGGAGATGTGTCTGCACGGCAGTACCCGTCAGGTGATCGAGCTCATGATGTCCGAGACCCTGTCGGTCGCGGAGGCGCTCGGCTGCCGTCCCGACATCTCCATCGAGAAGCGGCTGGCAGGCGCCGAACGGGTCGGTGACCACCGGACGTCCACGCTCCAGGACCTGGAGAAGGGCAAACCGCTGGAGCTGGACGTCCTGCTCTCCGCCGTGGTGGAGCTCGCGGACATCACCGGCGTGCCGGTGCCGACGCTCCGCACGGTGGAAGCGATCTCGGATCTGCTGGCCCGCGGCGCGGCCGCGTGATCCTCCCCGCTCCATCCCGCACTACCTGATCCCCACTCGCGATAGGCGGGTACGCGTCAATTCCCTTACAGAGGGTTCCCACGCGTACCCGCCTACTGAATACTGTATGCAATGGGCGCGGCCAGTTGGCCCTCACTCATGAGGAGAGCGCGGCGTGAAGAAGCGAGAGCGAACACCGAAGACCTATGCCCGTATCACCCATCCCATGGTCCGGGACGAAAAGGGCGGCCCTCTCCGCAGAGCGAGCTGGGACGAGGCCCTGCACCGGGCCGCGGCGGGCCTGGGCGCCGCGCGCGGAGCGTTCGGGATGTTCTCCTGCGCACGCGCGACCAACGAAATGAACTATGTGGCGCAGAAGTTCGCGCGTGTGGTCATGGGGACCAACAACGTCGACTCCTGCAACCGGACGTGCCACGCGCCCAGCGTGGCCGGTCTCTCCGCGGTCTTCGGATCCGGTGGCGGCACCTCCTCGTACGGCGAGGTCGACCACACCGATCTGATCGTGATGTGGGGCTCCAACGCGCGTTTCGCGCATCCCATCTTCTTCCAGCATGTGCTGCGGGGTATCAGGAACGGCGCACGTATGTATGCCGTCGACCCCCGCCGTACCTCCACTGCGGAATGGGCCGAGAGCTGGCTCGGACTCAATGTCGGTACGGACATTCCGCTGGCGCACGCGGTCGGCCGCGAGATCATTCACGCGGGGCTGCACAACGCGTCCTTCATCGAGCGCGCGACCACCGGTTTCGAGGAGTACGCCGCCGAGGTCGAGCCCTGGACCCTCACCGCGGCCGAGAAGGTGACGGGGGTACCGGCCGAGGCCATCCGCGATCTGGCCCATGCCTATGCCCGCGCCGAACGGGCACAGCTCTGCTGGACGCTGGGCATCACCGAACATCACAACGGCACCGACAACGTCCGGGCGCTGATCAATCTCGCGCTGCTCACCGGGCATGTCGGGCGGTACGGCTCCGGTGTGCAGCCGCTGCGCGGCCAGAACAACGTGCAGGGCGGCGGCGACATGGGGGCCATCCCCAACCGGCTGCCGGGCTTCCAGGACATTTTGGAGCCGCAGGTGCGGCGGAAGTTCGAGACCGCGTGGGACACCGTCATCCAGCCCCGGTACGGGATGACGCTGACGGAGATGTTCGAGGCGATGGAGACGGGTGACCTCAAGGCCGTCTACTGCATCGGCGAGAACCCCGCGCAGTCCGAGGCGGACAGCGAGCAGGCGGTCGAGCGGATGCGGCGGCTCGACTGTCTGGTGGTGCAGGACATCTTCCTCACCAAGACCGCCGAACTCGCCGATGTGGTGCTGCCCGCCACCGCCGCCTGGGCCGAGACGGACGGCACCAGCACCAACAGCGAGCGCCGTGTGCAGCGCGTACGCAAGGCGGTCGAGCCGCCGGGCGAGGCGCGTGAGGACATCGACATCATCTGCGATCTGGCGGGGCGGCTCGGCCACCCCTGGAAGTACGCGGACGCGGAGTCGGTCTGGAACGAGCTGCGTTCGGTCTCCCCCGACCACTACGGGATGACCTACGAGCGGCTGGAGGAGCACCAGGGAATCCAGTGGCCCTGCCCCGACACGGAGCGGCTCGAACCCACCTATCTGCACGGCCGGCTGTGGGAGGCGGACCCCGCCGACCGCGGCAGGCTCGCACCGTTCGGCATCGTCAAGCATGACCCCCCGGTCGATCTGACGGATGATCAGTTCCCGATCAGGCTCACCACGGGCCGCCGGCTCGACTCGTACAACACCGGGGTGCAGAGCGGGAGTTTCGCCTCCCCGCTGCGGCGCGGCGAGTATGTGGAGCTGTGCCCGGAGGACGCCGAGCGGTACGGGGTGTCGGTCGGCGAGGAGGTACGGATCAGCTCGCGGCGCGGCGTGGTGCAGGCACCGGTCTGGATCGATCCGGGGCTGCGGCCGGGACTGGCCTTCATGACCATGCACTTCCCGGACGAGGTGGACACCAACCAGCTCACCATCGAGGCCAACTGCCCGATCGCGGGCACCGCCGAGTTCAAGGCCTCGGCGATCCGGATCGAGAAGCTGTCCGTGACGACCGCGTCCCTGCCCGCGTGAGGAGCTGAGCATCAGTGGATCTGCACTTCGGTGACAGCAAACCGACCGATGAGGAACGGGCGGCGGTCGACGCGCTGCTCGGCCCTCCGGCCTCGGCCTGGGAAGGCGCGGACGACCGTACGGACACGGATCTGCGCTGGGCACGGGGCGGCCGTGAGGCGCGCGAACGGCGGGACCTGCTGCTGCCGGGGCTGCACGCGGTCAACGACCGCATCGGCTGGATCAGCGAAGGCGCGCTGGACTATCTCTGCCGACGGCTCACCGTGCCGCCGGCGGAGGCGTACGGCGTCGCCACCTTCTACGCGATGTTCGCGGTCAAGCCGCGCCCCGCGAAGGTGCTGCACGTCTGTACGGACGTGGCCTGCGCGGCCCATGGCTCCACGGCGCTCTGCGCGGCGCTGGAGGAGCGTCTCGGCGCGGCCGGCTCCGCCGCGGGCGGGGTCGTCTGGCAGCCGAGTCCCTGTCTCGGTCTCTGTGAACGGGCCCCGGCGGCGCTGGTCATCCAGGCCGGTGCCCCGTCCGGGACCACTACGGCCAACCCGAACGCCGGCTCCGCGCGGGACGGCGCGGAGCCGGCACCCCCCTTGGCGGGTGCCCGCCCCGTCTGGCCGGCCGGGGCGGACCCGGCCGGACCGGCGTACGGCGCCGCCACCCGGCAGCTGAACGGGACCGGCCCCGACGGCACGGCCGCGGGCGCGGCGCCGCGGGAGCTGTCCGCCCGGCGCTACGCCACGGCCGTCATCGCGCCCGCGACCGCCGAGGCGCTCGTCCTCGCGGCGGCCGAGCCGGAGGCGGCGCCCGCGGAACCGTCCGCCGCCATGGCCGTACCGCAGGCCGGGCAGCCGGGGCTGACACTGCTCGGACGGGTCGGGGTCGTCGATCCGTACAGCCTCGACGACTACCGCGCGCACGGCGGCTACACGGCGCTGCGGCGGGCCTTCGAGCTCGGGCCCGCCGGGGTCATCCGGGAGGTCACGGACGCCGGTCTGGTGGGCCGGGGCGGCGCCGCCTTCCCCACCGGGCGCAAGTGGCAGGCCACCGCCTCCCAGCCCGCCCATCCGCACTATCTGGTCTGCAACGCCGACGAGTCCGAGCCCGGCACCTTCAAGGACCGGGTGGTCATGGAGGGCGATCCGTACTCCCTGGTCGAGGCGATGACCATCGCCGGGTACGCGGTCGGCGCGCGGCGCGGCTTCCTCTATCTGCGCGGCGAGTACCCGCGTGCCCTGCGGCTCCTCCAGCACGCGATCGACCAGGCGCGCGCCCGCGGACTGCTCGGGGACGACGTCCTCGGCCAGGGCTACTCCTTCGACATCGAGATCCGGCGCGGCGCCGGCGCGTACATCTGCGGTGAGGAGACCGCGCTGTTCAACTCGATCGAGGGCTACCGCGGCGAGCCCCGCTCCAAGCCCCCGTTCCCGGTGGAGAAGGGCCTGTTCGGCAAGCCCACCGCCGAGAACAACGTCGAGACGCTGATCAATGTGCTGCCCATCCTGACCGGGGGCGCGCAGGCGTACGCGGCGATCGGGACCGGCCAGTCCACCGGCCCCAAGCTCTTCTGCGTGTCGGGCAATGTGGAGCGGCCCGGCATCTACGAGCTGCCGTTCGGCGCCACGCTCGGCGAGCTGCTCGCGCTGGCCGGCCCGTCGCCCACCATGCGGGCGATCCTGCTCGGCGGCGCCGCGGGCGGTTTCGTACGCCCCGACGAGCTGGACATCCCGCTCACCTTCGAGGGCACCCGGGCCGCGGGCACCACGCTGGGTTCCGGGGTGGTGCTGGTGCTGGACGACACGGTCGAACTGCCCAGGATCCTGCTCCGTATCGCCGAGTTCTTCCGTGACGAGTCCTGCGGGCAGTGTGTCCCCTGCCGGGTCGGCACGGTCCGCCAGGAGGAAGCGCTGCACCGGATCGTGGACCGTACCGGTGCCGCGGCGGCCGACGACATCACGCTGCTGCGCGAGGTCGGACAGGCCATGAAGGACGCCTCCATCTGCGGTCTGGGACAGACCGCGTGGAGTGCCGTCGAGTCCGCCATCGACCGTCTGGGGGCCTACAAGTGACCGCGATACCTCTCCAGCTTCCGCGCCGTCTGATCGAGTTCACCCTCGACGGCCAGGAGACACGAGTGCCGGAAGGCTCCACGATCCTGGACGCCTGCCGGGCGGCGGGCAAGGACATCCCGACGCTCTGCGAGGGCGACACACTGACGCCGAAGAACGCCTGCCGGGTGTGTGTCGTCGAGGTCGAGGGCGCGCGCGTGCTCGCCCCGGCCTGCTCACGCAAGGCCGAGGCGGGGATGACGGTCAGCACCGACAGCCCGCGCGCCCGGCACAGCCGCAAGATCGTCCTCGAACTCCTCGCCTCGTCGACGGACCTCTCGACCACCCCGAGGGCCGCCGAATGGATCAAGGAGTACAAGGCGAAGCCGGCCCGCTTCGGCCCGGACGCGGCCCGGCTCGACGAGGAGCCCAAGATCGACAACGATCTGTACGTCCGTGACTACGACAAGTGCATCCAGTGCTATAAGTGTGTGGACGCATGCGGCGAACAGTGGCAGAACTCTTTCGCGATCTCAGTGGCGGGCCGGGGCTTCGACGCCCGTATCTCCACCGAGCACGACACTCCGCTCACCGACTCCGCGTGTGTCTACTGCGGCAACTGCATCGAGGTGTGTCCGACCGGAGCGCTCAGCTTCAAGTCGGAGTTCGACATGCGGGAGGCCGGGACATGGAACGAGTCGGCGCAGACGGAGACCACCACCATCTGCGCGTACTGCGGCGTCGGATGCAATCTGACACTGCACGTACAGGAGAATGAGATCGTCAAGGTCACCTCTCCGCACGACAACCCCGTGACACACGGCAACCTCTGTATCAAGGGCCGCTTCGGCTACCAGCACGTACAGCAGCGCTGAACGCCTGACGAGTAGGACTGATCACCATGGGACGGGTCACCGAACGCCGTCGCACCATCCGTATCAGGGACGGAGCCGTCTCGGCCCGCCCCGACACCCTGGTGGCCGAGGAGCCGCTGGAAATCCGGCTGAACGGCAAGCCGCTCGCCATCACTATGCGCACCCCGGGTGACGACTTCGCACTCGCGGCGGGCTTCCTGGTGAGCGAGGGCGTGCTCGCGAGCGCCGCCGATGTGCGCTCCATCGTGTACTGCGCCGGGGCCAAGGCCGACGGCACCAACACCTACAACGTGGTCGATGTCCAGCTCGCCCCCGGTGTGCCGATCCCGGACATCACACTGGAGCGCAACGTCTACACGACCTCGTCGTGCGGCCTGTGCGGCAAGGCCAGCCTGGACGCGGTACGGACCACCGCCCGCTTCCCGATCGGTGACGATCCCCGGCTCCGGGTGGAGCCGGAGCTGCTCGCCGGACTCCCGGACCGGCTGCGGGCGGCACAGCAGGTCTTCGACAGGACCGGGGGTCTGCACGCGGCGGCCCTGTTCTCGGAGAGCGGCGAAATGCTGGACATCCGGGAAGACGTGGGCCGGCACAACGCGGTCGACAAGCTGGTCGGCCGGGCACTGCGGCAGGATCTCCTGCCGCTCTCCCGGGCGATCCTGCTGGTGTCGGGCCGTGCCTCCTTCGAGCTGGCGCAGAAAGCCGTGATGGCGGGAATTCCGGTGCTGGCGGCGGTATCCGCGCCGTCGTCGCTCGCCGTCGATCTCGCGGCCGAGACCGGGCTGACCCTGGTCGGCTTTCTGCGCGGCTCGTCCATGAACGTGTACGCGGGCGATGAGCGAATCGCCTTGCACACCGGGGTGTGACTCTCCCCGCTGCACGGGACAAGGACCTGGCCGGCGGGGAGCGCCCCCTGCGCCGGCCGGGTCTGTTCCGTAATTTTTGAGGGCTCGGTTCGCCTCCGGGCGCTTGCTGTGTCCATCAGCGGCCTCCGGCCGCGGGCGCCCCCGACGGTCAACCGTGCCGGAACGTCAGCGCGTCCCGAGGCGGCCGGGATTGAACCCACCGGTTCAACTAACCTTGCGCGCTGGTAAAGTCGCGGCCATGCGCTCGACGAAGACGTTTGTGATTACCGGCGGCACCGACGGGATCGGTGCCGCCGTCGCCCGCGCGCTCTTTTCGCGGGGCGACCATGTCGTGGTGATCGGAACGGATCCGGAGAAGGGCGACCGGCTCGCACGGGAGGCGGCCGCGGCGCCGGGGGGCCTGGACTTCGTCCGGGCGGACCTCAGTCTGGTGTCGAGCACCCGGCGCGTCATCGGCGAGGTGGTGGAGGCGCATCCGGCGATCGACGGTCTGGTCCTGTGCGCGCGCTACTTCCGTACACACCGGCGGGTGACCGCCGAGGGGTTCGAGGACAACTTCGCGCTCTTCTATCTGAGCCGTGTGCTGTTCAGCTACGGACTGCTCGACGCCCTGGAGAAGGCGGAGAGGCCGGCCGTCGTCAATGTGGCCGGGCCGGGCCATGACACACCGATCGACTGGGACGACCTCCAGAGCGCCGAGCGCTACGACGGCGTCCGCGCGATGTTGGGGTGCCGGTAAGAACGCTGTCACCAGCCGCAAACGGCGGTGAGAGGGAAGGGCCCGGAAGGCAGGGTGCCTTCCGGGCCCACAACCACTGACGTGGACGGCTCTCGCTATCAGGCCGGGTCAGACGCCGATGTACGCCTCGTACGCCCACAGGCCGTCACTTCTCTGGTACCACCAGTTGAGGTACGAGTTCTGGCAGTATTGGATGATGTAGATCGATCCGCCGCCGCGGGCGGCGACCCGGCTACTGCCGTAGGGCTCGACGTGCCACGGCGTGTTCGCTACGAACTGGTTGTCCATATACGCCGGGTAGCATGCGGCCTGCGCGGGTGACGTGGCTGCGGCAGGCGCAGCCATGGTCCCCATCAGCAATCCGAACCCGATCGCGACACTGGCCAGAGTACGACGCACTGTCCTCACTGCTCGCCCCTCCCTGTGCAGTCGACATGGCGTCGAACTGCCTTGGTCCCGCCAGGCTTGTCGCCTTTCGCGAGACTTCACCTTCGGTCGTCACAAGGGTGGCGCGCATGCCCATCAGCGGATAAGGCGTAATCCGGTCTCATCGGTGCGACCGTGCTGTTGCGGGTGGTGCGGCTGAGCTGGCATCAGCCGCGCAAGACACCGCCGTTTGCGGCTGGTGACGATCCTGCTGGCTTATTCGTAGCCAGCAGGATCGTCACCAGCCGCAAACGGCGGTGATCAGGTCTTGGGCTTGGCAGGCCGACCATGTCGCCGGGGCTGAGTCATGCGCGAGGGCGCTCGCTTTAGCGCCGTACGCGGCGAGCGGCGACCTCGTACCCATCGTGCAGCACCCCGAGCGGCCACAGCACCTCTGGACAGGGGGCTCGACTGCCAATCATGCTGTGCAGATGTCCCGACGTGGATGGCGAGCGTGGCAGGATCGACGGGCACAGAACCGGGGCGTGGCGGGCCGGATGAACGCGTTCTACGACTCGCTGTCGGAGCAGGAGAGGACGTCTGTCCAGGACGTCGCCATCAAGTATGGCCGAGAAGTCGACTACCTGCGTCTACTGCGCGCGAAGAACGCCTCGGCCGCCCCGTACTACGTCGGGCTGTCCTCAGAGATGGGGAGCTTCACGCATGTCACCAAGCGGGTTGTCCTGGTCGCGGACACCATGCTGTTGTCCGAGCACGGCACCGGAGCCGTGCACCAGCTCGGGTTCCACCCAACCCAAACCCGTACGGTCGACCCATCAGGAACAGGAGTTCCCTACACAACGGGTCTGATCAGCCGCTACGGGATGGTGACCAAGGACATTGGCGAGTTAGGCCAGTGGCTTCTGAACGCTGAGCCTCTGCTACGCAGTGGGCTGGTCTGGTATTGCCCGGTCAAAATAGTCGGGACCTCTGTCCGCGATTCGGACCTTGACCGGGAGCCTGCGGAGCCCGATCCACTCCCTTCGTTCAGTGACCGGTCGATCGACTTCGTAGTGGAGCATGGCCGGGCCGTGGATCTGGCGAGGGCCAAGCCCCTTGCCAGCCGGGTGGTCCGGCCGATCCTGGAGATCG
The DNA here is from genome assembly GCF_045161915.1 of Streptomyces sp. NBC_00872. Classification (NCBI taxonomy): domain Bacteria; kingdom Bacillati; phylum Actinomycetota; class Actinomycetes; order Kitasatosporales; family Streptomycetaceae; genus Streptomyces; species Streptomyces sp. NBC_00872. The sequence continues at coordinate 1,830,972 of NZ_CP108806.1, forward strand.
ATCTGCCCTTCATCAACGGGCTCAGCCTCAGCGACTTCGCGCAGGTCACCAGCGAGGAGTTCGACTCCTACACCCAGTACCGTGACTTCATGCGCTCTCGGCTCCTCGAACTCGACGACGCGCTGGAAGCGGTCGACTCCCAGCTCGCCCTGGAACGGATCGCGCTCGCCATCCGTGACGAGTTGAGCGCCGCTACTGCTGAGATAGACAAGGCGGCCCGGTCCCGGGCCCTGATCCGGTCCGGTGCTGTGCTGGGTTCGACGAGCGCCGTCCTTGCCGCGGTCCGCCCCGATGCCCTCCAAGGTGCGCTCGCCACCAGCGCGACGATCGCGGCTGGCGCAACCGGCCTGTGGCCGACCATCCAGGCATTTGCTGATATCAAACCCAAACGCACACACGGCAAGTGGTACTACGTATGGATCCTGCAAAAGAAGGCCGCCCGATGAGCCCGCTGTCACTTCTCTCGGACGGGGGCAACACCATCTACAACTACGTGCCCCAGCTGTCTCCAAAGCCCGAGGGCTGATCACCGCCCCGTACCCGCCGCTATGATCCGCTTCGTACCGAATGTCAGGTGGCGATCCCCGCTTTCGTCCCCCACAGAAACCGGCCGAGCAGCGCCTGCCGCAGTCATCTCGCTGAACGTGAAAGGCAGACATGACCCGCCGGTTCCGTCCTGTCATAGCCGCCTGCGCGGCCGCGCTCCTCGCCGCCAGCTGTAGCGGCCGAGCCCCGCAGCCCGCTGCAGCAGCCCCCACGGTCACGGTCACCCAGACCATCACGCCCACCCCCACACCGACACCAACGCCTGTAGCCAGCCGCACTTCGGCCACCCCCACACCGGCCGCTTCCTCGGCGCCCGCGCCAGCCCCGGCCCGCACTCCGCAGGGATCGGTCGTCCTGACCGAATGGCACGACGGCGACGCGACGAACAAGTGCGTGAACGTCATGACCGTCTACGAGAACCGCTCCGACACCGCGGTAATCTCCATCACCCAGAAGTTCCAGACCTTGTACACGCCCAAGCACGCCGACAGCGAGTACCCCGACGAAGTGGACGGCCCGGTCAAGATGCTCACGCAGGACGCGGGCATCGCCCCATACGGGACCCGGACCCTGTACTGGCAGGTGTGCGCGCCCGAGCTGGCCTCCAAGCAGAACCCAGTTCCGCCGGACGGCACCGACTCGTTCATGTCCGAGATCGGCGCCCAGCCTCGCGCCACCGCCTGGGACTGGGCGGAGTAGATCACCCGGTTTGCGGCTGGTGGCGATCCTGCTCGCTTATTCGGTCACCCGGCGAGGGAGAGGCCGAGGCGGGCAAGGTGGCTGACGCGGGTGCGGTCGAGCGGGTGACCGTTCCACCAGGCATCGAGGCGAATGAGGTTGAGCGCAACGGCGGAGAAGACGTGCTCCAGGTGGGTCTTCTGGAGACCGAGGTATCGGGCACGTCTCATCCCGGTGACCGCGACGGCCTGGTGGATGGTTCCCTCGATGCCCGCGCGGGTTCCGTACTTGGCTCGCCAGAGCTCGTCGCCCTGCTGGAGGCGGGCATGATCGAGGACTTCTTGCAGCTCGCGGGGTTGCAGGGAGAGGGTCCGGCCACCGGTCTTCGAGCGGGTGCACTGGTCGCGCACCGGGCAGGGGCGACATGTCTCCTTGTCGAACTTGATGACGATGGCCTTGGTGCCGCGCAGGGTGGCGGGGCTCCACCAGGTGCTGGTGTCCCCGCGTGGGCAGGTGGCCTGTCGCTTGTCCCAGTCGATGGTGAACGCGGTGCGGTCGAACCCGGCGCCGGCACGTGCCTGGGGTGAGCTGTTCATCAGGACCGGGGTGACCAGGGTGACCCCGAAGTTCTTCTTCATCCCCACGATCAACTCGGCGGAGGCATAACCGGAATCGAGAAAGTGCTCGGCGGGCAGGAGATCACGGATGGCGAGCATGTGATGGACCGGTTCGGTCATTTCCGCATCGGTCACTGTGGCGTCGGTGGTCGCGATGCCGGTGATCAAGCGCAGCTGCGGTCCGTCGGCTCCAGGGATCAGCGCCTGGCCGCTGGCAGCCGAGTCCTGGTCATCGGTATCGTCGCAGGACTCACTGATGTGGACCTTATAGCCGGTCCACCCGGAGCCCTGTTTGAGGCCGTAGCGCGCGTCAGCGTCATACGGAGAGACCAGCCGCAGTCTGCCGGGCGGGAGGTCTCCGCTCTCCCGCCGCTTCACCTCCGCCCCGGCCTCGGTCACAGTGCGGTGGTAGTTCTGCACCCATATCGTGCGCAGGACCTGCACCGCCGGGAGCTCACGCAGCCAGGCCAGCGCGTCAGGGGCATGCACCGCCTCCAGCAGCGCGAACCCGTCCCGGCCGTAGACCAGGGCCGTCTCCTCGCGCTTGCTCGTGGAAGCTGGCGGATGCCAGGAGTGAATCCGCGGGCCGTAGCGTTCGGCCCATTCCCGAACGGGGCACCGCCTGGGTCAACCAGTCCGGGGCCGCACAGGCCAGCGCCTCCAGCGCGGCCCGCAGTGTTTCCCCGGCCAGCTCCAGCCTGTTCAGGTCGCGTACTGCCGCCAGCACGCGGGTGGAGTCAGTGCGCTGCCTGCCTCCGGCCTTCACCAGGCCCCGGTCCTTGAGGGCGGTCAGCAGCAGGTCGAGCACCTTCTCCTCCATCCCGTGCTCGACCAACCGCGTGCGGAACTCGGACAGCACCGAGGCGTCGAACCCGGGATCATCCAGCTCCAGGCCGAGCGCGTACTTCAGGTCCATGCCGTACCGCACCCGATGCGCTGCCGCCCGGTCGGTGAGGTTCTCGGCGAACTGCAACACCGTCACCAGCGCCAGCTGGCCCGGTGACCAGCCCGGCCGCCCTCTGGATCCGAACGCTTCGGCGAACTCGGCGTCCGCGAACAACTCGCCCAGCTCGTCACGGACCCGCATCGCCAACGGATATGGGCCCCGTGCCGCCACCGCCCGCGCCACCTGCGCGGTCAGCTCAGGCACCTTCGGCCACGGCCTCGGCCGCATCGACATTCCACACCCCACCCGCGACCGGGAACGCCAAGACGGCCGCTGCTGTCCTGACCAACGAGCCGCCAGCCCCGCCGGGCACGGAATAAGCCAGCAGGATCGGTGACAGCGTTCTTACCGGCATCCCATGTTCGTGACCGGCAGGTTGAACGATCTGCTCGGAGTCACCTTCGCCGAACGCCACGGCGAGGGCCCGGTCAGATACGTCCTGTTCCACCCGGGAACGACCGCCACGAGCTTCGCCGGCGAGTTCGACGCCCCGACGGCGGCCTTCATCGCCCAGCAGAAGCTCACGGCGAAACCCGCCGCCGAGGTCGCACCGCCCATCCTCCGGCTCCTCGACGACCCGCCCGGAGCGCCCCTCAGCGCGTTCAATCTCTCCACCGAACTCCCCTCGGGGGAAGCCTTGTTCCCACCCGGCCCGGCGGCCCGGCTGGCGGACGTCACAACGGACCTGCTGAAAGTTCTGCATCCAGATCGATGACCGTGACGCGTCGCAGCTGGCGCAGGAGTTGATGGGCGAGAACAAAGCGGAGGTCGGCCCTGCCGTACCCCACGTACAGGGTTCTGCCTTCCGGTACGAGGCCGCCCATGGCCGGAAGTAACGGTGTCGGCGGAAGGTACGGTACTCCGAGCACCCCCCACACGGTCGGTTTCCTGGCCCGTACAGCTGTGCAGCGCCGCGCAAGGCGCGGGCACTGGTCCCGGGAGAGCCGGGCGCACGGCAGGCACAGCGGTGGGTGACCGGTGGGCTCGTCCTCCAGCTCCGAGGCACTGCGGACCTTGCCCTGAAGTAAGAAGAGCGTGCCCAGCCGGGTCGTACTGGCGGGACCCGCGCACACCTGGCACAGCAGGTCCCGCATCGCCTGGCGCTGCCGGGAGAAGCTCACATCACGAAACCGCGGCTCACCGACCCCGGCCCTGCCCACGGTCCGCGCCCACAGCGCACCGAATTTGTCACGGTCGGCCGCGTCATCGTGACGATAGAAGAGCCCCTTCGTGCCAAGGCACAGGTCCGCCCTCGACACATCCCGCTCGTCACTCCACCGCGTAATGAACGGGACCCTCAACCCGCCGGTCACGCCACGACCTCCCGGGAGGGCCTGCGGATCTCGAACCAGACGTCCTTGCCCAAGGAGTGCCCCTCAACCCCCCAGGTATCGGCCATGCTCTCCAGGACGACCAGGCCGCGTCCGCTCTCGGCGGCCCAGTCCGGTTCGCGGACGACCGGCAGTTCGCCGCTGGTGTCGCTGACCACTACGCGGACGCCGTCAAGCCGACGCCGGAGAGTCAGCACGCACTGCGCGGAGTCGGTGTGCTTGCCCACATTGGACAGCAGCTCATGCGTGCACAGCGCGGTGGTCTCCGCCAAGGCGGCAAAGCCCCAGAGCCGTACGTACACGCTGACCATCTGCCGGATACCCGCGAGGGCACCCGGTCGAATTGTCAGCTCCTGCCGGTACTGCGTGATGTCTGTGTCTGCCATGACGCCCATGGCTCCTTCGGCGCCCTGAACCAGGCGCATCGCAAGTGACTTTGACGCCCCGTGACCTCTTGGACGCCATCTGTGATGACAACAGAGTGGACTCGCCCGTGCCCGTACCGCAACTAGCTGAGCTACAAAATTGTAGATTGGCAAGAACTCGCCAACCAAGTTGGCGCGTGGCGGCAGTTGGAGATGCTGTGGTTCGATATGGCACAACGCTGCCGAACTCATCCGGAAGGGGGCCGAGTTGCCCAGCCATCCACGCCCAACGGTCCGACGCCGCAAGGTAGGCGGCGAGTTCAAGCGCCTGCGCGAAGCGGCGGGCATCAAGATGGAGGAGGCCGCCGAGCGCATCGGCGGCGACAAGTCCAAGATCTCCCGCCAGGAGAACGGGCGTCAGGGAATCACCAAACTGGAGGCCGAGGCGCTGCTGGAGCTCTACCGGGTCGAGGACCAGCGGCTGAAGACGGCCCTGACGACCATGGCGCGCGAGGGCCGACGAAAGGGCTGGTGGGCACAGTACAGCGACCTGGTCGGTGAACACTTCGAGGAGCAGATCAGCATCGAGTCCGACGCGGTCCGGATACTCGCATTCCAACCGCTGCTGGTCCCGGGCCTTCTTCAGACGCGGGAGTACGCGGAGGAGTCCATCCGAGGCGTTGAGAAGGGCGCCCCCGAGGACCGGATCGAGTCATTCATCACCGTACGGATGGACCGGCAAGAGATCCTGCGGAGGGAGAACCCGCCACAGTTCGTCTGTCTGCTGGACGAAGCGGTACTCCATCGCATGGTCGGCGGACCGAAGGTAATGGCCGCTCAGCTCCAACGGCTCATCGAGTTGAACAACCCGCCCCAACTGTCCATCCAAGTGGTCCCCTTCGGGCAGGGCTGGCACGCGGGTCTGGATGGTGCGTTCACTATCTTCTCGTACCCGGATCCCATGGATCTGGACGTTGTCAGCCTGGGATACCTCGACGGGATGCTCTATCTGGAGGAGGATGGACCTGTCGACCGGTACAAGCTCGCTTTTGACCAGCTCCGGGCGAGCGCTCTACCGTCGCGACAGTCCATGGGCCTGATCGCACGATTGGCCAGAGCGCTGACCAGCTAGAGGCAGGTAGACGAAAAATGATCCGGCACGGCCTCCCCGAGGACAAGTGGCAGAAGTCCTCCTACAGCCCTGACAACGGGGGGCAATGCTTCGAACGACAGATGACCGCGGACGGCCTCGTCGCCGTCGGCGACAGCAAGAACCGCCTCCTGGGAGCCCACGCCTTCGAACCGGCCGTATGGCAGCAGTTCGTCAACGCCGTACGCACGGGCACCGTCTAGCTCCACCAGCACCCGCACCCCGCCGGCAGGCCACCACCCCCGAGCCACAGCCGCATCCGACCGGCCTCGTCTCTGCGTCCTCAATCGCCGGACGGCTCGCGTTTCGGCCTGCGGCCGGAGTACGGCGAGGAGCTGGGCCTCCTCCGCGCACGAAGCCGCACCAGGGTTGGCCGTTCCGTCCTCAAACGCCGGACGGGCTGGATACGCGGCCGGCACCGGGCGGAAACCCGGCGTCCGGGCGGGAGGGGGTCGGGGTCGCAGGAGGTGCGTGTCCGGACGTAAAGCGTCGCAACTCGCGCGAAGCGCGGTGAGGATAGCAGTCCGGACACGCACCTCCGGAGGCCCCGGCATCCGCACCCACCACGGCACCGGCCCCGCGCCACCAGGCGCACCCCACGCCCCGGTACCGGTACCGGCCGGCAAAACCCAGCCCGTCCGGCGATTGAGGACGGAACGGCCCCGCACGGACCCGGTGGCCTTGCATCGGCGTTCAGCACTCGCGGCCAAGCGCGCCCCCGGTCAGAGCGCGGTCCCTACCCTCGCCGGCGGTGCGGCGCTTTCGCGCGGGAGAGGGCCGGCCACGGGCCCCGCGGTCGCCGGTGGCCCGCCGGACTCCGCCGCGCGGCGCTTCGCGATGACCGCGCACACCATGAGCTGCATCTGGTGGAAAAGCATCAGCGGCAGTACGGCGAGGCTCGCCCCCGGCCCGAACAGCACGCTCGCCATGGGGAGTCCGGCCGCCAGACTCTTCTTCGAGCCCGCGAACTGGATCGCGATACGGTCCGCCCGCGCGAAGCCGAGCCGCTTGGCGCCGTACCAGCTCAGCGTCAGCATCGTCGCGAGCAGCACCGCCTCGACGGCCAGCAGCGCGGCGAGGGCGGCCGGGGTCACCCGGTGCCAGACGCCCGCGACCATGCCCTCGCCGAACGCGGTGTAGACGACCAGCAGGATCGAACCCCGGTCGACGAAGCCCAGCAGCTTCCGGTGCCGGGTGAGAAAACCGCCGACCCAGCGGCGCAGCGCCTGTCCCGCCAGGAAGGGCAGCAGAAGCCGCACCACGATCCCGGCCAGCGAGTCCGCCGAGAATCCGGCCGTGTCGCCGCCGATCAGCAGCGCCGCGAGCACCGGTGTGACCACGATGCCCGCGAGGCTGGAGAACGATCCCGCGCAGATCGCCGCGGGCACATTGCCGCGCGCCATGGAGGTGAAGGCGATGGACGACTGGATCGTCGACGGCACCAGACAGAGGAAGAGCAGCCCGCTGTAGAGCTGGGGTGTCAGCACGGACGGCACGAGTCCCCCCGCCGCCAGTCCCAGCAGCGGGAAGACCATGAAGGTGCAGGCGAGGACGGTCAGATGGAGCCGCCAGTGCCGCAGTCCCCCGACCACCTCACGGGTGGAGAGCCGGGCCCCGTAGAGAAAGAACAGCACCGCCACCGCGCCGGTCGACGCGCCGTCCGCGACCTCGGCGGCCGGACCGGAGGCCGGCAGTACGGCCGCGAGCGCGACGGTTCCGAGAAGGGCCAGGACGAACGGATCGACGGGGAGCCAGGACGGTATGCGCGGGCGTGGGGTACGGCGGCGGTTCATGTGCTCCACTACTGGCTGTCGGTACGCGTCGTGCCTCCCCATCATCCGCCGCTCACGCTTGATCGGGAATCCCGTATACCGCTCTGACTGTTATCGTGCCGCGCGATAACCCCATGATCGGGCCATAACCTGGCCGTATGTACGACCCAGGACAGCTCCGCACCTTTCTCGCCGTGGCCCAGACGCTCAGCTTCACGCAGGCGGCCCGCAGACTGGGGCTGCGCCAGTCCACGGTGAGCCAGCACATCCGCCGGCTGGAGGACGCCACGGGGCGACCGCTGTTCACCCGGGACACCCACCGGGTGGAGCTGACGGAGGACGGCGAGGCCATGCTCGGTTTCGCCCGGACGATCCTGGCGGCCCATGAGCGCGCGACGGCCTTCTTCACCGGTACCCGGCTGCGCGGCCGGCTCCGCTTCGGGGCCTCGGAGGACTTCGTCCTGACCCGGCTGCCGGAGATCCTGGAGTCCTTCCGGCGCGACCATCCCGAGGTGGATCTGGAGCTGACGGTCGAGCTGTCCGGCACCCTCCACACCCAGCTCGCGGCGGGCCGGCTCGATCTCGTACTGGCCAAACGGCGCCCTGCCGACACCCATGGCGAACTGGTCTGGCGGTCCGCCCTCGACTGGATCAGGGCGCCACGGCTGCGGCTCGACCCGGACCGCCCGCTCCCGCTGATCCTCTTCCCGCCGCCCGCCATCACCCGCGCCCGCGCGCTGGAGGTGCTGGAGACGCGGGGCAGGAGCTGGCGCGCCGCGTGTACGAGCGCGAGCCTGAGCGGACTGATCGCGGCGGCCCGCGCGGGGCTCGGCGTCATGGCCCATACGCGCGGGCTGATCCCGCCGGGCCTGGTCCCCGTACCGGCCAGGGCGGGGCTGCCCGAGCTGGGCGAGGTGGACTTCGTCCTGCTGCACGGCAGGGGCCGCGGGCACGCGGCGGCCCAGGAGGCGGCGGACGCCCTGGCCGCGGCGATTCTGGCGGCCGGCGACCGGCTGCACCGCCTGTCCTCGGCGGCCACCGACGCCTGACGGAGCCGCCACACCATGTCCCCCGCCACCGCATACGGCAGGTACGGACCAAGGTCCCCGGTGGTGGAGCACCCGTGTCAGTGGCGTATCAGTGCCGTACGGATTCGGTGCAGATTCCACCCATCGCCGCTCCCTCCGTGGTCAGATATCGGCCCCCGCCCCGTCGGTCCCACCGTGACCGGGGCGCTGACCTGGAGGGATACGGCTCCGTTCAGGTGCCGCGCGTGCTCTCCCCACGGGCCTCGCGCTGGGGTACCTTCACCGGCGCTGCGCGGAGCGCCACAAGGAGCAGGTCATTGCGCGAGTTCACCGTCCCCCCGCTGCCGGCCGCCCCCCATGTCGGCGGGCTCGCGGACGCCGTCTTCGAGCACGCGCTCGCCACTCCCGGCCATGTCGTCCTCGGCCGCAAGGACGAGGAGGGCCGATGGCGGGACATGACCTCCGCCGCCTTCCGTGACGACGTGCTCAGGCTGGCCAAGGGGCTGCTCGCGCACGGCGTACGGTTCGGGGACCGCGTCGCGATCATGTCCCGTACCCGCTACGAGTGGACGCTCTTCGACTTCGCGCTCTGGTCCGTCGGCGCCCAGCCCGTACCCGTCTATCCCACCTCCTCCGCCGAGCAGGTCCACTGGATGCTCCACGACGCCGAGGTCTCGGCCTGTCTGGTGGAGCACGAGGACCACGCCATGACCGTCGGTTCGGTGATCGACCGGCTGCCCCGGCTCAAACGGCTCTGGCAGCTCGACGCCGACGCGGTGGCGGAGCTGTTCGCGGCGGGCGACGGTCTCGACGACGAGATGGTGCACCGGCACCGCAGGGCGGTCACCCCGGACTCCGTGGCCACGGTGATCTACACCTCGGGTACCACCGGCCGCCCCAAGGGATGTGTGATCACCCACGCCAACCTCATGTTCGAGGCGGACACGGTGCTGGGCCGCTGGGAGCCGGTCTTCCACACCAAGTCGGGCGACGAGGCCTCGACACTGCTCTTCCTCCCGCTCTCCCATGTCTTCGGGCGGATGATCGAGATCGCGGCGATCCGCGGCCGGGTGAAGCTGGGCCATCAGCCCGCGCTCCAGGCGAGCGCCCTGCTGCCCGATCTGGCGGCGTTCCGGCCGTCCTTCATCCTGGCCGTGCCGTACATCTTCGAGAAGGTCTACGCGGCGGCGCGCCGCAAGGCGGAGAGCGAGGGCAGAACGGCCCCCTTCGACAAGGCCGTCGACGTGGCGGTGCGTTACGCGCAGGCGCGGGAACAGCGGGCCTTCGGCTTCGGCCCGGGACCCTCCGCGGCGCTGCGCGTACAGCACCAGTTCTTCGACAAGGCCGTCTACGCCAAGGTCCGTGAGGCGATGGGCGGCCGGGTACGGCACGCCATGTCCGGCGGTTCCGCGATGGACCGGCGTCTCGGGCTCTTCTTCGCGGGCGCGGGCATCACCGTCTACGAGGGGTACGGGCTCACGGAGTCGAGCGCGGCGGCCACGGCCAATCCGCCCGAGCGCACCCGTTACGGCACGGTGGGGCAGCCGGTCCCGGGCACCTCGGTGCGTATCGCGGGCGACGGCGAGGTGCTGCTGCGCGGCGGCCAGGTCTTCTCCGGCTATCTGGGCGACCGGAAGGCGACCGAGGCCGTGCTGCGCGACGGCTGGCTCGCCACCGGTGATCTGGGCGCGCTCGACGAGGACGGCTATCTCACCATCACCGGCCGGAAGAAGGAGATCCTGGTGACCTCCGGCGGCAAGAGCGTGTCGCCCGGCCCCCTGGAGGAGCGGGTACGGGCCCATGCGCTGGTGGCCCAGTGCATCGTGGTCGGCAACGACCGTCCGTATGTCGCCGCGCTGGTCACCGTGGACCGGGAGGCCGTGGACCACTGGCTCTCCGTCCAGGGAAAACCGCCGCTGACCCCGGCCGAGCTGGTCCGGGACCCGGATCTGGAGACGGAGATCAGACGCGCGGTGGTGGCCGCGAACACGGCGGTGTCCCAGGCCGAGTCGATCCGTACGTTCCGGATCCTGGCGCATCCGTTCAGCGAGGAGCACGGGCTGCTCACCCCCTCGCTGAAGCTCAAGCGCAAGGCGATCGAGGCCGCGTACGCCGTGGAGGTCGACGCGCTCTACCGTTGAGGCCGGGAATCCGCCCGTCCCTGTGCTCGTTGGAGCGGGGAGAAACAACCGACGACGTTAGGATCGACCGCTCGTGAGCAAGGTCCCCACCCTCACCCTCAACAACGGCATCGAGATGCCCCAGCTCGGCTTCGGGGTCTGGCAGGTACCGGACGCCGAGGCGGTGAAGGCGGTCGCCGCCGCCCTGGAGTCCGGCTACCGGAGCATCGACACCGCCGCCATCTACGGCAACGAGGAGGGCACGGGCCAGGCCCTCGCGGCCTCCGGGATCGCCCGGGAGGAGCTGTTCGTCACCACCAAGCTGTGGAACAGCGACCAGGGGTACGACTCGGCCCTGCGCGCCTTCGACACCTCGCTGGAGAAGCTCGGTCTGGACTATGTCGACCTCTATCTCATCCACTGGCCGAGGCCCGAGGCCGGCACCTACACCGACACGTACAGGGCGTTCGAGAAGATCCACGCGGACGGCCGCGCCAGGTCCATCGGTGTCTCGAACTTCCTTCCCGTCCATCTGGAGCGGCTGATCGGCGAGACCTCCGTGGTCCCCGCCGTCAATCAGATCGAGCTGCACCCGCAGCTGCCGCAGGCCGAGTCCCGCGCCTTCCACGCGGAGCACTCCATCACCACCGAGGCCTGGTCGCCGCTGGGCCAGGGCAAGGGGCTGCTGGAGGTCCCGACGGTGGTGGCGGTCGCGCGCAAGCACGGCAGGACCCCGGCGCAGGTGGTGCTGCGCTGGCACCTCCAGCTCGGGCATGTGGTGATCCCCAAGTCCGTGACCCCGTCCCGGATCCAGGAGAACATCGACGTGTTCGGCTTCGAGCTGGACGCGGACGACCTGGCGGCGTTCGCCGCGCTGGACGAGGGCAGGCGCCTCGGCCCGGACCCGGCGACGTTCAACGTCTGAGAGGTTCGACGACCGACCCGGCGGCGGGTCCGTCCCCGGCCGCCGGGCGGTTCCGTTCCGAGCCCGTACCGCGCGTTCCGCGCCCGTACCGCGCGTGCGGAGACGCGCGTTCGGGGTGCCGCGGCGCCGCGAAGGCCAGGGCCGGACAGGGCCTAGGAACCCGTCGTGGCGCCCGCGCGGTACTCCTGGGGGCTGACCCCCCGTACCCGTTTGAAGGCCGCGCTCAGCGCGAACGAGCCGCTGTAGCCGACCTTCCTGGCCACCGACTCGACCGTCGCGTCCGTCCCGCGCAGCAGATCGGCGGCGAGCGCGAGCCGCCAGCCCGTCAGATACGCCATCGGGGGCTCCCCGACGAGTTCGGTGAACCGGCGCGCGAGTCCGGCCCGGGAGACTCCGCACGCGGCGGCGAGGGAGGCGACCGTCCAGGAACGGGCGGGCTCGTTCTGGAGCAGCCTCAGGGCGTTGCCGACCGCGGGGTCGGCCATGGCGCGGTACCAGCCGGGGGCCTCCGCGTCCGGGCGCGAGAACCATGCCCTGAGCACGGCTATCAGGATCAGGTCCAGCACCCGGTCCAGGACCACGCCCTGGCCGGGTTCGTCCCGCGAGATCTCCTCGTCGAGGACCGGCATCAGCGGGCCGTTCCAGGCGCCGGACGAGAGCTGGAGCAGCGAGGGCAGGGCGTCCAGCAGCCGTCTGCTGACCTCACCGTCCATCTGGTACGTGCCGATCAGCACGGTCGTACCGCCGTCCGGAGCGTTCCCCCAGGTCCGTACGCCCAGACGCATGGACTGGGCGAGCGGCTCGCCCTCCAGCGTGTGGCAGACACCGCCGGGGCCGATCAGCGCGCGCGGCGTGGTCAGGGGGCTGTCCGCGGTGATGTACGCCTCGGGGCCCCGGGCGATCGCCACGTCCCCCGGGCGCAGCAGCACCGGCTCCCCGCCGCCGTCGGGGACGATCCACGCCTCGCCGCGGGTGACACACATCAGACAGAGCGGGGCGTGGTCCTCGATGCGCACCGACCACGGCGGCTCCATCACCATGCGCAGCAGAAAAGCCCCCCGGGCCCGAGGTCCGTCCAGGAGTCCGGCGAGTACGTCCATGGTCACCAGCGTAAATGCACCGGTGGGGGTACTCGTCGCCGCACCGATCAGTTCGCGCCGTGTGCCGGGGCAATCTCCTCGACCCGCCCCGCGAGGGCGAAGTCCTTCACGGTGACGGCGCCGCCCGCGTCATGGGTGTGCACGGCGACGGTGACGGAGCTGTAACCCAGTGTCAGATCGGAGTGATGGTTCAACTCGTCCTGGATCCGGGCGACATGGACCACCATGGCGGTCGCGGCGAAATGGCTGCCGAGACGGTAGGTACGGGTGAGGCGACTGTCCGTCAGGGACCAGGCGGGAAGGTCACGCAGCCGTGTCTCGATCTCCTGCGGGGACAGCGGTTCTGTGGCCATGGCGGGGCTCCTTGCGGGAACGGCGGGGCGGCGACGCGGCCGACGATACGTCCTGGGCCGGGCATCGGGTGGGACCCCGCCGGGACGTTGCACTACGGTTTCCGCATGGCAGCTCCCGCTTCCGCTCCCGCTTCCGCTTCCGCTCCCGCTTCCGCCCCGGCTTCCGCTCCCGGCCTGGCGATCGGGCCTCTGCTGCGCGACTGGCGCAGACAGCGCCGGGTGAGCCAGCTGGAGCTGGCCCTCCAGGCCGATTCGTCCGCGCGGCACATCAGCTTCATCGAGACGGGCCGGGCGCGTCCCAGCGAGGAGATGGTGCTGAGGCTGGCCGAGCGGCTCGACATCCCGGTGCGGGAGCGCAACTCCCTGCTGCTGGCGGCCGGTTACGCGCCCCGCTTCACCGAGACCGCGCTGGACGATCCGGCCATGGACGCCCTGCGGAAGGGACTGAGCCGGCTGCTCCAGGGGTACGAGCCGTATCCGGCGCTCGTCGTCGACGGGACGTACACCGTGGTGGCCGCCAACCGGGGCATCGCCATGCTGCTGGAGGGGGTGCCCGAGAAGCTGCTCGCGCCGCCCCTGAACGCCATGCGGCTCACGCTCCATCCGGAGGGCCTGGCCCCGCGTATCCGCAATCTGCGTGAGTGGCGCGGGCATCTGCTGGACCAGATGGGGCGCAGGCTGGCGCTGGACCGCTCTCCGGCGCTGCGCGAGCTGTACGACGAGGTGGCCGGCTATCCGCTCCCCCCGTCGGCCGGACCGGTCGGATCGGCGGGGGAGGCCGGGGAGGCCGCCGAGGAGCCGTGGCCCGGCGCCGGGCCGAGGTTCGCGCTGCCGCTGCGGATCGAGCACGACGGGCGGGTGCTCTCCTTCCTCTCGTCCATCTCCACCTTCAACACACCGATGGATGTGACGGTCGCCGAACTGGCCATCGAGACCTTCCTCCCGGCGGATCCGGCGACGGTCAAGTATCTGACCGTGCGGTCACCCTGACCTTCGGCGCTCCGGGCCCGCGTGCCCGGCGCTGCGCGTCCTCACTGTCAGACCCATGGACAACACTTGATGGTCCGGCAGATCCACAGGGAGGAAGCCCGGTATGAGCACCACCACGTCGAGTACGTCCGGCATGTCCGGCACGTCGAGCGGGTCCACCGCGGCCCAGGCCTATCTGCGGCTCATGGCGGCCGTCCGGGCGGTGCTGGACGATCCCCTCCAGGCCTCGCTCGCCGCCCCGCTGCTGGCCGCTCCCCTCGCCGAGGCTGACGCGGCCCTGACCGCGGCCGGTCTGGCGGGCAACGAGCGGGACTTCCTGCGTCTCGTCGCCACCCAGGCCCTGGGCCCGGCACCGGGCGGCGCGGAGGCGGAGGACCGGTGAACGGGCCCCGCGTCCCGGGGTGTCGGGGGCGGGGGGTGTCGGGGGCGGGGAGGAGCGGGGTCCGGAGAGGCCATGGGGCGGGCGCCCTGTTCCCGGGGCGCCCGCCGCCAAGGTCCGTCCGGCCCCGTCGGACGACGGGTCAGTCGCGCGTCAGCCGCGTCAGCCGCGCGTCAGCCGCAGGGTGATCAGTTCGAACGGGCGGAGCGACAGGCGTACCGCGCCGTCCGTCAGCTCCGGCCGCTCCCGGGTCTCCGGCCGCTCCTCGCCCTCCGCCGGTCCGGCGTCCCGCAGCGGCCGTTCCAGCAGATCGGTCGCCTCCAGTCCGGTGGCCTCGAAGCCCAGGCCGACCCGGACCTTGGCCCGGCCGCCGGTCGACTCGTAGAGCCGTACGACCAGATCGCCGCTCCCGTCGTCGGCCAGCTTCAGCGCGCTGACGACGACGGCGTCGTTGTCGACGGTGACCAGCGGGGCCACTTCGGTGTCCCCGGTGACCCCGCGCTCCGGCAGATTGATCCGGTAGCCCTCGCGGACCGCGTCACCGATGGAGGCGCCGGGGGCCAGGGCGTGCCGGAAGCGGTGCACACCCTGGTCGGTCTCCGGGTCGGGGAAGCGCGGCGCGCGCAGCAGCGAGACCCGCACCGTGGTGGTCGTACCGGCGTCCGACGTCCGTACCGTACGGGTCACATCGTGCCCGTACGTGGAGTCGTTCACCAGGGCGACGCCCCAGCCCGGCTCCTCCAGATGCACGAAGCGGTGGTTGCAGGCCTCGAACTTGGCCGCCTCCCAGCTCGTGTTGGTGTGGGTGGCCCGGTAGACATGGCCGAACTGGGTCTCCGAGGCATAGCGTTCGGCGTGCACGTCCAGCGGGAAGGCGGCCTTCAGGAACTTCTCGGTCTCGTGCCAGTCGACCTCGGTGTCGATGTCGAGCCGCTTGACCCCCGGTGCGAGCGTCAGCACCTGGGTGACCTTCGACGCGCCGAAGGTGCGCACAAGACGGACGGAGGCCGCGTCCGTGCCCTCGACCGGCGTGAGTTCGTCGAGCTGGGTGAGATCGGTGACGGTGTTCCGGTAGAACTCGTCCACGTCCCAGGCGTCCCACTGGTTCGGGAAGTCGGGGTGGATCTGGAGGAGGTTGGCCGCCTCGCCGGGGGCGACGGTCTCGCGCTCCGCGCTGATGTCGTAGACCGACACCACCAGTCCCCGGCCGTCGATCTCGACCTCCAGCAGACCGTTGCTGAGTACGTAGCCGCCGTCCTCGCGCGGCAGCAGCTCGGCGCCGCCGCCACCGGTGGCCGGTCCCGCGCCGCCCGCCGCGACACCACCGCGCGCGTGCGGGGCGGAGTTGAAGAGCAGGGTCGTGGAGCCGGCCGGGTCACCGGCGAGGGCGCGCTGCGCCCCGTCGATGATCTCGTTCAGTTCCTCGGCGACACCCGCGTAGGTCCGGGCCGCCTCGCGGTGCACCCAGGCGATCGACGAGCCGGGCAGGATGTCGTGGAACTGGTGCAGGAGCACCGTCTTCCAGATCCGGTCGAGCCGCTCGTACGGATACGGGGCGCCGGTCCGTACGGCGGCGGTGGCGGCCCACAGCTCCGCCTCGCGCAGCAGATGCTCGCTGCGCCGGTTGCCCTGCTTGGTCTTCGCCTGGCTGGTGAGGGTGGCACGGTGCAGTTCCAGATAGAGCTCGCCCACCCAGACCGGCGGATTCGGGTACTCCGCCTCGGCCTTGGCGAAGAAGGCGCCCGGGGTCTCCCACTCGACCGTCGCGGAGCCTTCGAGGCCGCGCAGCCGGGCGGCCTTGGCGACCATCTCACGGGTGGTGCCGCCGCCTCCGTCGCCCCAGCCGGTGGGCGCGAGCGAGTGCCTGGCGGCGCCCTTCTCCTTGAAGTTCCGTGCGGCGTGGGCGATCTGGGCACCCGTCATCGCGCAGTTGTAGGTGTCGACGGGCGGGAAGTGGGTGAAGATCCGCGTCCCGTCGATACCCTCCCAGCGGAAGGTGTGGTGCGGGAACTTATTGATCTTGCTCCACGAGATCTTCTGGGTGAGCAGCCACTTGGAGCCGGCGGCCTTGATGATCTGCGGCAGCCCCGCGGCGAAGCCGAAGGTGTCGGGCAGCCACGCCTCGTCGTTCTCGATGCCGAACTCGTCCAGGAAGAAGCGCTTCCCATGGACGAACTGCCTGGCCATCGCCTCGGAGCCGGGCATATTGGTGTCGGACTCGACCCACATGCCGCCGGCCGGTACGAACCGGCCCTCCGCCACGGCCTTCTTGACCTTGGCGTAGACCTCGGGCCGGTGCTCCTTGATCCAGGCGAACTGCTGCGCCTGCGACATCGCGAAGACGAACTCGGGCTCGTCCTCCAGCAGGGCGGTCATATTGGCCGTCGTACGGGCGACCTTGCGGACCGTCTCGCGCAGCGGCCACAGCCAGGCCGAGTCGATGTGCGCGTGGCCGACCGCGCTGATCCGGTGCGCGGTCGACGGCGCGGGGGTGGCCAGCACCCCGGCGAGCCGCTCCCTGGCGGCGGCCGCGGTGCCGTTGACGTCCTGGAGGTCGACCGCGTCGAGCGCGCGGCTGATGGCGCGCAGGATCTCCCAGCGGCGGGCGCCGTCGAGGGGCAGCTCGGCCATCAGCTCCCCGAGGACCTCCAGGTCCTGGACGAGCTGCCAGACGGTCTCGTCGAAGACGGCGAGATCCATCCGGGCGAGGGTGTACTGCGGTTCGGTGCCCGCGGTCGCCTTGTCGCCGAGCGCGGTCGGCAGGAAGGGGTGGTAGTCGAGGATCACGGGGTTGGACGCGGCCTCGATGTGCAGCAGCACCTCCTCGCCGCCCGCGACGGGCGCGCCGATCCGCACCCACTGGTTGCGCGGGTTGAGACCCTTCACCGGGGTGCCGTCGGGCCGGTAGACCAGGCCCTCGCACTGGAATCCCGGCATGTTCTCGTCGAATCCGAGGTCGAGCAGGGCCTCCACGGTGCGGCCCGCCCAGCGCTCGGGGACGGTTCCGGAGACCCGGAACCAGCTCGTGCCCCAGGGGGCGCCCCACCGGTCGCCTGCCGCGATCGGTTCGGCCGGGCCCGCGAGGCCCTCCTCGACCGGTACGGGCTCTCCCGGCGCGGTCCAGACGGCGATGTCGAGCGGTACGGATTCGGGGTATACGGCGGGCCGGATGCGCTCGTCGAGGACCCGCTTGAGGCGGCCTTCGACCAGGCTGCGGTCGTCGTGCATGAGGGGACGCTCCTGAGGTGCGTAAGAGTGCGGCGGTGGGTGCGGGTGGCCGGCGGCCGGCCAAGACGGTATTCGAGGTCGTGGGCTACGGGCTACGGGCTACGGGCTACGGGCTACGGGCTACGGGCTACGGAATGGTGCCCCGGGGTCAGCCGACCTGGTCCGGGTGGACGATCTCGGTGATACCGCGCACCGCCAGATGTTCCTTGTCCTCGGCGCGGCCCGCAAGGACCGCGGTGGGACGGATCCCGGCCGCGGTGAGCCGGGCGAAGGCCTCGAAGAAGGCTCCGCCGGGACCGCAGGCGGCACGGGCGGGCGCCGCGTCGTCGTCTCCGGTGCCGTCACCCGTACCGTCCCCGGTGCCGACGACGAGCGCGGTGGTGCGCACCGCGGGCGCGTACGGCACACCGCGCCGCTCCTCGACGATCCGCGCGAGGGTCCGCCCCGCGGGCTTGACCCGCCGGTCGTTGGTCAGCAGACCGAGGCTGTACTCCAGCTCCGGGAAGTCGGCGAGCGAGCGCGACACATCGTGCGAGCACCACCAGGTGATGCCCCAGACATCGGCGCAGTCCAGCGCGTTGGCCACGGTCGCCTCGGTGAACCCGGCCGCGTGCTCGGCCGGGATCACCGGCGCGGGGGCGCCGACCTCCTGGAGCCAGACCGGCCGGTGCGGCTCCAGCGCCCAGGCCTTGGACAGCTCGATCAGATACGCGGCGTGGTGCTCGGTGGCCGTGCCGGTACGGCCGTACCGCTGGGCGGTCCCGTTGAACACCCAGGAGTGCACGGCGGTGACGGCGCCGATCCTCGCCGCGTGCGCCGGGGTGAAGGCATGCCCGTCCTGGTACCAGGCGGCGTCGTACTCGGCGTGCAGATGGAGCTTGCCGGGCGCCCCCTCCTCGCACGCGTCCAGCATGCGGCGGAGCCAGTCGGCCGCCTGACGCGGGGTGATGGGGTCGGGATCGGGGTGCGGCGGCCCGGAGAACTGGTTGATCTCGTTGCCCACGGTCATCCCGATGAAGTTGGGGCGGTCGGCGAGCGCGGCGGCGAGCGTCCGCAGATACTCGGTCTGTCCGGAGACGACATCGTTGTCGGTGAAGATGTTCCCGCGGTGCCAGGTCCGTGTCCAGGCGGGCAGGAAGTCGAAGCTCGACAGATGGCCCTGGAGTCCGTCGACATTGACGTCCAGACCGCGTTCGGCCGCCGCGTCGGCGAGCTGGACGAGCTGTTCCACGGCACGGGGCCTGATCAGGGTGCGGTTGGGCTGGAAGAGCGGCCAGAGCGGGAAGACCCGGATGTGATCGAGACCGAGTTCCGCGATGGAGTCCAGGTCCGCGCGCACGGCGTCGGGATCGAAGTCCAGCCAGTGGTGGAACCAGCCCTGGCTGGGGGTGTAGTTGACGCCGAAGCGCGGGGCGGAAGTGTTCATACTGGCAACGTTGTCCTGGTTCTGTGGTGCGGTGCGCGCCACTGTGGTGCGGTGCGCGCCGGTCCGCCGGGGATGCCGGTGTCAGCCCTTGACGGCGCCTTCGCCGACGCCCCGGAAGAAGTAGCGCTGGAGACAGGCGAAGAGCGCGAGGAGCGGGAGTACGGCGATGATCGTGCCCGCCGCGACCAGCCGCTCGTCATTGGCGAACGTGCCGTGCAGATAGTTCAGTCCGATGGTCAGGGTGAAGTTCTCCGGGTCGCTGAGCACGATCAGCGGCCAGAGGAAATCGTCCCAGGCGCCCATGAAGGCGAAGATCGCGACCACGGCGAGGGTGCCCTTGACCGAGGGCAGGGCGATCCGCAGGAACCGCTGCCAGACGGTGGCCCCGTCGACATAGGCCGCCTCCTCCACCTCGTGCGGGAGATTGAGGAAGGCGTTGCGCATCAGCAGGACGTTCAGCGCGCTGATGGATCCGGGCAGCAGCACCCCGATCAGGGTGTTGTTCAGACCGAGGTCCCGCATGGTGGTGAACTGGGCGATGAAGATGCCCTCGACGGGCACGAGCATGGCGAGGACGAACGCCAGGGTCGCCGCCCGGCGTCCGCGGTAGCGCATCCTGGCCAGCGCGTATCCGGCCAGCGCGGCACCGACGCAGTTGGTGATCACATTGGCCGAGGCGACCTTGAGCGAGTTGAACGCGTAGTCCCAGACCGGGATGGTGTCGGCGACCCGCTCGTAGTTCCCCAGTGTCGGATCGCCCGGGAGGAACGCCGGCGGGGAGCTGAAGATGTTCTCGTGCGGCCCCTTGAGCGAGGTGGACAACTGCCACAGGAACGGGCCGGTCATCAGGGCCAGTACGGCGAGCAGCAGGGCGTAGCGCACCGCGAGCCGCCAGGGCGCGACACGCCGTCCGCCGGCGTCGGTGAAGGCGCCCGGGGCCCTGTTCCTACGCGTGCCCGGGGTCCCGTTCGCACGTGTGGCCGTCTCCGTGGCCATGTCGGTGGCCGTGTTGGTGGCCGTGTTGGTGGCCGTCGGGAAGCTCACGCGTCCTCCTTGCGGTCGGCGCGGAGCACCAGCAGCATCAGGGCCACCGTGACGCAGAAGACGACCACGGAGAGGGCGGAGGCATAGCCGACCCGGCCGGTCAGTCCGGTGCCCACACGCTGGACGAGCATCACCAGGGTGGTGTCCTCGCCCGCGGGGCCGCCGCTGGGTCCCGCCATCAGATAGACCTCGGAGAACACCTTGAAGGCGGCGACCGAGGAGAGCGCCCCGACGAGGACCATGGTGGAGCGGACGGCGGGAACGGTGACGGTGACGAAGCGGCGTACGGCGCCCGCCCCGTCCACGGCGGCGGCCTCGTGCAGCTCGCGCGGCACATTGGCCAGGGCGGCCAGATAGATGATCATGTAGTAGCCGAGGCCCTTCCAGACCGTGACGCCCATCGCGCTGAACAGCAGCAGCCACTGGTCGCTGAGAAAGCCGATCCTGCCGATCCCCACGGTCTCCAGTACGGAGTTGATCAGCCCCCGGTCGTCCAGCATCCAGACCCAGATCAGCCCGACCACGACGATCGAGGCGACGACGGGGGTGTAGAAGGCGGCGCGGAAGAAGGTGATGCCGGGGATGTGCCGCTGGACGAGCATCGCCAGCAGCAGCGGCAGGACGACCAGCGCCGGGACGACGCCGACGACATACAGCGTGCTGTTGCGCAGTCCGATCCAGAACATCTCGTCATGGATCAGCTCACGGAAGTTGGCGAGCCCCACATACCGGCCGGGGATCAGGGCCCGTCGGTCGGTGAAGGAGTTCGCCAGGGTGCTGAGGAACGGATAGAGGCTGAACGCGCCGGCGATCAGCAGCCCCGGCGCGGCGAACAGCCATGGGCTGAGGGGGAGCTGACGGCGGATCCCACGGCCGGACGGGCGGCCGGACCCGGCGCCGGGTCCACGGCGGAACCCGGGGCCGGAGCCGGAGCTCCGGGACACGGGCCCCGCCGCGGCGGAGTCCGGGGCGGACGCCCCGAGTGCGGTGGTGCTCTTCATGAACGCCCGGCTCAGCTCTGCTTGAGCAGTTTGTCGCAGGCCGCGACAGCGCGGTCGAGCGACTCCTGTGGGCTCTGCTTCCCTTGCAGCGCCTTCGCCACCTCGTTGCGCAGCTCGGTCTTCATCTGCTCGCTGAACAGGACCGGTGTGTAATTGACCGCGTTCTTCAGGGACTTGGCGGCGGCGATCCGGACGCGGGTCTCGTCGGTGCCGTCCTCCTCGGTGAAGTACGGGTCGTCCAGCGATCCCTTGGTGCTCGGGAAGATGGCGACCTGCTTGGCGAACGACATCTGACGGGTCGCGTCGGTCACGAAGTGGGCGAAGGCCACGGCGGCGGGCTTCTCCTTGGTCCTGGAGTTGACCATCACGCCCATGACATACATGTTGACCTTGCCGGTGCTGGTGACCTGGTCGGTGATGCCGATGTTCTTGTAGAGCGTCGGGGCCTGCTTCTTGAAGTTCTCCAGATCCAGCGCGCTGCCCGGGTTCATGGCCACGGACTCGGTGAGGAACTTGCTGCCGGAGGTCTCGGGGGTCGCCGTGAGCGCCTGCGGATCGAGCGCCTTGGCGTCGAACAGCTCCTTGTAACGGGTGAGCATGTCCACCCCCTTGGCGTCGTTGAACGCGAAGGCGGTGCCTTCCTTGTTCATGAGCTGGACGCCGTAGCGGCCGAAGTCCTCGATGGTGGGCACCTGGGCGAGGGTGGCGATCTCGCCGTCGCTCCGCTCGGCCAGCTTCAGTCCGCTCTCGAAGACCTGGTCATAGGTGGTCGGCGGCTTCTCGGGGTCGAGCCCGGCCTCCTTGAAGAGCCTCTTGTTGTAGAACATCGGGCCGGTGTTGAGGTACCAGGGGAAGCCGTACGTCCCCTCCATGCCCGGTATCTGATGGCTCTTCCAGGCGTCCGGCAGATACTCGTCGCGGAACGCGGCCGCCGTGCTGTCCTGGTCGAGATCGAGCGCGAGTCCGGCCTTGGCCAGCGGGGCCACCTGGTCGGGGGAGACGTTCACGACATCGGGCAGGGTGCCGCCGGCGGCGTCCGCGCTGAGCTTGTCGGCGTAGCCCTCGGCCGGCCGGTCGACCCATCTCACCTCGGTGTCGGGGTACTTCTTCTCGAAGTCCTCGATGACCCCGTTGAAGTAGTCCTTGAAGTTGGCCTGGAGGTTCCAGGTCTGGAAGGTGATCCGGCCCTTGACGGCACCCGAGGCGTCGGAGGACTCGTCCGTGTCGGTTCCTCCGCCACAGGCGCTGAGCGGCAGGACGGTGGCGAGAACAGCGGCGACGGCGACTGCTCTGCGGGAGATGCGCACGGTGAACGGCTCCTTTGCTCGGATTCTGGCGGGCCTGCGGCGGGCCGGAGCCACGGGCCGCCGGCCGCTCATTCCCCGCAGACCTTGCAAGCTGTCCGGGGCAAAGTCAACAGATTCGCCTGCCGGAACCGGGAGTTACACCGAAGGGAACAGCGTCGGTGCAGCTCAGAGCGGCTCTGCCGGTTTCCTTGTACGAAAGACTAATGCGCTTTAGGATGCTCGGACTCAAGCGCATTAGTCCAGGTCCACACAGCTCGTCCGGTACGGCCGGAAGGTACGGGAAAAAGGGGCACACGGGTGGCAGCGAACCGGCCGTCGGCCAGTGACGGTCCAGCGGGCAGACGCACTCCGGCGCGCCGTCCGACGATGAAGGACATCGCCCAGCGCGCCGGGGTCTCCGAGAGCGCCGTCTCGTTCGCGCTCAACGGCCGGCCCGGTGTCTCCGAGGTGACCCGGGACCGGGTCCGCCGGGTCGCGGAACAGCTCGGCTGGCGGCCCAGCACCGCGGCGCGGGCGCTCTCCGGCGAGGGCTCGGCCACGGTCGGGCTGGTGCTGGCCAGGCCCGCGGCGACCCTCGGCGTGGACTCGTTCTTCCTCCAGCTCATCTCCGGCATCCAGGAGATCCTGTCGGAACGCCAACTCGGTCTGCTCTTCCAGGTGGTGGAGGACATGGACGCCGAGTGCGCGGTCTACCGGCGCTGGTGGGCCGAGCACCGGGTGGACGCCGTCCTGGTCGTGGACCCCAGGACCGACGACCCCCGGCCGGGACTGCTGGACGGGCTGGGTCTGCCCGGGGTCGTCATCGGCGCGCTGCCCGGCAGCGACACGGGTCCGCATCCGGCTCTGTCACAGGTACGGGCCGACGACGCGGGCGCGATGGCGTCCGTCGTCGAGCGGCTGTCCGCGCTGGGCCACCGGCGGATCGTCCATATCGCCGGACTCCCCTCGCTCGCGCACACCGAGCGGCGCATCCGCTCGCTGCGGATCGAGGCCGACCGGCGCGGGCTGGCCGAGGTGCGCTCGCTGACGACGGACTACTCCGACACCCAGGGCGCGGCGGTGACCCGTCGGGTGCTGGCACAGGACGGGGCGCCGACGGCCCTGATCTACGACAACGATGTGATGGCCGCGGCCGGCGCGGCGGTCACGGCGGAGCTGGGACTCTCCGTACCCGGCGATGTCTCGGTCGTCTCGTGGGAGGACTCGGCCCTGTGCCGGCTGGTACGGCCGTGGCTGACGGCGCTCTCCCGCGACACCATCGGGTTCGGCCGGATCGCGGCGCGGGAGCTGGCCGCGCTGCTCGACGGCGGCGAGCCCCGCACCGTACAGGTGCCGTTGCCGACGCTGATCGAGCGGGAGAGCACAGGCCCGGTGCCGGGCGCGGTCTGACACGTTCCGCTTGGCCGAAAATCATTCCTGTCACGACCATTGACACCCCAAGAGATCAAGTGATCTATTCACTTTATGAGTCGCAGTGAACTGTCGCTGTCCGAGCATCTCGCGGACAGCATCGTCGAGATCATCCGCACCGAACGGCTGGTTCCCGGGGACGCCTTGGCGTCCTCCCGGGATCTCGCCCGCCGGTTCGACGTCACCACGCCCACGGTCCGCGAGGCCCTGCGCAGACTTGAGGCCACGGGCGTGGTGGAGTTCCGGCACGGCTCGGGTACGTATGTGGGTCCCGGCAGTGAGCGGCGGCTGCTCGCCAATCCGCATCTCCCGCGCGGCAGTCGTGAGTCGGTGCTCGAACTCGTCGAGGCTCGGCTGGTCCTGGAACCCGCCGTGGCCGCGGCCGCCGCCCGTACCCGGGTGCCGGAGGCCGTGGCACGGCTGGAGGCGGCGTCCACCAACGCGCTGCATCCGCCCCAGGAGTCGCTGCGGCAGTCGGTCCACTTCCATGTGGCGCTGGCCGCCGCCAGCGGCAACGCGCTGCTGCGCGAGGCCGTCGAGGCGCTGCTCCAGGTCAGGGCCCGGGAGCAGGTCGAGATCCGGCACCGCTACAACGACCGCGCGCGGGACCACGCGGAGCATGTGGAGATCTTCGCGGCGGTACGGGACGGGGACGCCGAGGCGGCCGAGCGGCTGACCCGGGAACACCTCGGGTCCATCCGCGAGGCGGTCCTCGCCGCAGACTTCCCGGCGGCCGGCGCGGAGGGCGATGCCAGGCCCTCCGAAGACACCGGCGCGGAGACGGAGGTGTCCCGATGAACGCCCGACCGCCGCTGCGGCTGGCCGAGATGACGACCCTGGAGGCCGCCGAGGCGGTCACCGCGAGCCCTGTGGTGATCATCCCGGCGGGCGCGTTCGAGCAGCACGGTCCCGGTATGCCACTGGCCACGGACACCATCCGGGCCGAGGGGGTGGCCGACCGGGTGGCCGCCGCACTGGCCGGGCGCGCGGTGATCGGTCCCCCTCTGCCGGTCGGTGTCTCCCCGCACCATCTCGCCTTCGCGGGCACGGTCACCCTCACCACCACGACCCTGGCCGCGGTGGTCCGTGAGTATGTGGAGAGCCTCCACCGGCATGGCTGGCGGAAGATACTCGTGGTGACCGGCCATGGCGGCAACAACGCCACGCTGGGCACGGTGGCGCAGGATCTGCTCACCACCCACCCCGATCTCCAGTTCGCCTGGTCACCCGTCACCGCGCTCGCCGCGGATGTCGTGTCGGGGATGGGGGTCAGCGAGGTGCACGGCCACAGCGGTGAGGCCGAGACCGCGCAGATGCTCCATCTCGCCCCCAAACTGGTGCACACCGACCGGCTTGTGGCCGGTACGACGTCCACCTCGCAGCTCGATCCGCTCCCCCGGCTCTCGCGCCACGGCAGCCACCCCGCGCTCGCCGTCCGCTACGACCGGATCAGTGACAACGGCATCCTCGGTGACCCGCGCCGGGCGACCGCCGAGGACGGACAGGCGGTCGTCGACGCCGTCGTGGTCCGGCTGGTCGCCTTCGTCAAGGAGTGGCTGGACGTCTGACACCACACCGGCCGCCGCTCCACCCGTGTACGGCATCGCGCACCCGTCCCGTCCGTCCTTCCGCAAGGCCGCGAGGGCGCGCGTGATGCCGTAGGCAGCCCCTTCCCGTACGACAACACATCCCGCACAGCACACACCACAGCACACCCGGCACCACACCACGCACCGCACCGCACCGCACCGCACCGCACAGAGCGCGACCGTACAGAGCGCGCACAGCACGTGACACGCACCGCACCGCACCGCGTCGGACCGCTCCGTACGCACCTCACATCGCGAACACACGACGCCCGTCGCGCATCGGCCGTCGCGCGTCCAGCACGCGATCCCGCCCCGCAGCGTGGGGCACCCCTGCCCGGAACCCAGTCCAGCCGTCCGCCTCCGGCGTCCGGCAGAAGGAGCCTGCCATGAACTCCCTCCAACGGATGGCGACAGCCGCCGTGAGCCTCGTCCTGTGTGTCGCGGCCACCGGGACCGCGACCGCCGCCGCCCCCGCGACCGCCGCATCCTCGAAGGGCGGCTCGAAGTCCGCCTGCCGGCTGCCCGCCCCTCAGCAGCCCGGCACCAGCGTGTCGCAGACCATCAGCAGCGGTGGCCGTGACCGTACGTACCAGCTCCATCTCCCCGACGACTACGCGAAGAAGCGCGACTGGCCGGTGGTCCTCGCCTTCCACGGCCGTGGCAACACCGGTGCGGGGACCGAGGAGTTCTCCAAGCTCTCGACCCTCCCCGCCGTGGTGGTGTACCCCGACGGTGTCATCGGCACCGGGGACGGTGACCGGCAGGCGTGGCAGGGCGCTCCGTACGCGGCGGCCGGTGTGGACGACGTCAAGTTCACCGAGGACCTCCTCGACCGGCTCGAAGCGACACTCTGCGTCGACGAACGGCGGGTGTACGCCACGGGCAAGTCCAACGGGGCGGGCTTCGTCGGCACGCTGCTCGCCTGCCGCGCGGCCGACCGGATCGCCGCCATCGCCCCCGTGGCCGCCGCCCTCTACCCGACCGGCGAGGAGTGCGAGCCGTCACGTCCCGTGCCGGTCATCGAGTTCCACGGCACGGGTGACGCGACCATCCCGTACGCCGGGGACGCCGACCGCGGACTCCCCGCGATCCAGGACTGGGTGGCCGGCTGGGCCGACCGCAACGGCTGTGACACGCGCGCCCGTGACCGGGTGACCGGACCCGACATCACCGTCTCGCGCTGGCGCGGCTGTGACCGGGGCGCCGAGGTCCGCCATGTCGCGGTCACCGACGGCGGTCACACCTGGCCCGGCGCCGAGATCTACAGCGGCGGCGGCTACACCACCCAGACCATCGAGGCGCACGAGGTCCTGTGGAAGTTCCTGCGCCAGTTCCGCACTCCCCCGTCCCCGTCCTCCCGTCACTGAGCCCCGACGGCCCAGGAACCGAGCAAGGAGCCGCTCCCATGACCACTTCGACCCCCGCGCCACCCGGCAGACCCGCCCCGCCGGGCGACGAGAACCGACTGCCCCGCGTCGTCCGCGCGATGGCCGTCATCGAGCGGGCCGGCAACGCGCTGCCGCATCCGTTCTGGCTGTTCTGGATCCTCTCCGCCGTGCTCGCGGTCGTCAGCGCCATTCTGGCCGCGGCCGATGTCTCGGTCGTCTCGCCCAGCGACCACAAGACCGTCGCGGTACAGAATCTGCTCAGCGGCGACGGTCTGGCCATGGCCGTCTCGACGATGATCGAGAACTTCGCCACCTTCCCGCCGATGGCCACCATCGTCGTGGTCATCATGGGCGTCGCCGTGGCCGAGCGCACCGGTTTCCTCGCGGCGCTGATGCGGGTCAGCGTCTCGCGGGTACCGGCCTCCTGGGTGGTGTTCGCCGTCGCCTTCGCGGGCACGGTGGCCCATGTCGCCTCGGCCGCCGCGTACATCATCCTCGTACCGCTGGGCGGTCTGGCCTTCCGCGCGGTGGGCCGCTCCCCCATCCTCGGTATCGTCGTCGCCTACACGGCGATCGCCTCCGGGTACGACGCGAGCCCGATCCCCACGCCCAACGACGCCATCTTCGCGGGCATCACCACCGCGGCGGCGCAGATCGTCGGCGGGGACGCGGCCTATGTCTCCCCGCTGAGCAACTGGTTCTTCAACATCGCCTCGTCGGTGCTGCTCGCGGCCGTCATCACCCTGGTCACCAAGTTCGTACTGAGCCGACGGCCCGATCTCGACGCCGACCCCGACGCCGATCTGGAGGACCTCGGAGCGCTCTCCCTCAGCGCCCGGGAGCGCTCGGCGCTGCGCGGCGCCGTGCTCACCCTGCTGGCGACGCTCGTGGTGGTGGTCGCGGTCATGCTGCCGCAGGCGTCACCGCTGCGCGGCGAGGGCGGCAGCATCGTGGACTCGCCGTTCCTGGACGGGATCGCGGCGGTCGTCGCGGTGGTCTTCGGTCTGGTCGGCACCGTGTACGGCTACCGCTCGGGCTCGATCAGCTCGCCGGGCGACGTACCGAGGCTGATGGGCGAGGGCGTCAAGCAGATGGCGCCGGTGCTGGTGCTGTTCTTCGCGATCGCCCAGTTCCTCGCGTACTTCGACTGGACGCACATCGGGGATGTGCTGGCGGTCAGGGCCGCCGAGGCGCTGGAACAGAGCGGGATGCCGATCGTCCTGGTGTTCCTGCTGATCCTCGTACTGCTCACGCTGGTCAATGTGATGGTCACCAGCGGATCCGCGATGTGGGCACTGGCCGCGCCCGTCCTGGTGCCGATGCTGATGCTCGTCAGCGTGCCCGCCGAGACGACCCAGGCGCTGTTCCGGGTCGCGGACTCCGGGTCGACGGCGATCACCCCGATGAGCCCGTACTTCATCATGGCGCTGGGCTTCCTCCAGCGTTACCGCAAGAACGCGGGTATCGGCACGCTGGCCTCGTACACGCTTCCGCTGGCGGTCGCCATGACGCTCGCGTGGACGGCGCTGTTCCTCGTCTGGTGGGCCGTGGGCATCCCCCTCGGCCCCGGCGCTCCGGTGCGCTGACCCGGCCGACCCGGCTGACCCAGCTGACCCAGCTGGCCCACGGGTGTGCCGAGCACGTTCACGGGGGAGGGAGCCGCTCACGGCCCCCTCCCCCGTACCGCGCCCTGCCCGTACCGCGCGCGTCCGGCGCCGGGCTGTATTGCGGCCCGATGAAATCACCCGTGCGCCCGGCCCCGCCGGGACAACGGCGCGCACGCGTCGGATCCGGTCGCTCCGGCGCAGGTCGGAGCGGGTGTACGGGGCGGCGTGACAGGTCCGCGAGCCCGCCGGGCCGGGCAACTCGGCGTCCCAGAAGGGTGGTTGACGTGCGACGGAGCCGCTGCGACGCTGCCGACGCCCTACGGATCTCTCCCTACCCATGGAGCGCCCGATGCCGCCCGTTCCGCCGACCGAGTCCGCGTACGACCGGATGAGACTGCGTCAGTGGTACCTCGGCCACGCGCGATCCGCCGGTGTCGAACGCCGTGTCCTGATGAAGCTGCTCACGGCGGCCTCGGCCGCGGGCTCCCTCACGGCGGTCGGTGCGACGACCGCGCGGGCCACGGCACCGACCGCTGCGGCACAGGCGGCCACGGCTACGGCTACGGCGCAGGCGGCCACGGCTCCTTCGGCCGCGCCCGGCATCGTGAAGCCACTGCCGTCCGACGTCTTCACCGTCCGGGGTACCAACGCCGAGACCAACTTCGCGGCCCTGCGCTCCACCGGCCGGCTCACCCCCGCCAGCCACTTCTTCGTCCGCAACCACACCGTCACACCGCGGATCGCCGCCGAGGACTGGAAGTTGACGGTCTGGGGCAGCGGACTGCGCGGCCCGGCGGTGGACTTCGGCTACGACGATCTGCGCGCGCTGCCGTCCGTCACCCGTACCGCCTTCGTCGAGTGCGCGGGAAACGGCCGCAGTTACTACACCACCCAGCAGAACCAGCAGGTGACCGGCACGGCCTGGACCCTGGGCGCCATCGGCGTCGGACGCTGGCGCGGGGCGCGCCTCGGCGACGTACTGCGCCGCGCGGGTCTCACCCGTGACGCCGTGGACATCCTGCCGCGCGGACTCGACTCCGAGGTCGTCACCGACGGCGTCAACCTGGGCCGGGTGCGCAGACCACTGCCGCCGGCGAAGGCGCTGGACGATGTGATCCTCGCGTACGAGATGAACGGCGAGCCGCTGCCCGCCGACCACGGTTTCCCGGTCCGGCTGATCGTCCCGTCCTGGGTGGGCGTCTCGAACATCAAGTGGCTCGGTGACATCGAGGTGAGCGACGAGCCGCTGTACAGCCCCTGGAACACCACGCTCTACCGGCTGTTCGGCGACGCGTACCCCGCCGAAGGCAGTGCGCCGCTGACCCGGCAGAGCCTCAAGAGCGCCTTCGAGCTGGAGCGGGGAGCCACCGTCACCGCCGGCCGGCGGCGGATACTGACGGGACGCTCCTGGTCGGGCGGGGCGCCGGTACGGTCGGTGGAGATCAGCACCGACGGCGGCGCGCACTGGCATCACGCACGGCTGCGCGACGCGCCCCGGCCCGGGAACTGGGTCCGCTGGGCCACCGACTGGGTCCCACGCGAGCGGGGCACGGCCGTACTGCTGGCGCGTGCGACGGACCACGCGGGGCGTCGGCAGCCCGAGGTCGCGGTCCACAACACGCAGGGCTATCTCTTCAACGCCGTCGTACACCACGAAGTGACCGTGGTCTGACCCGGATCGTCCGGCCCCGGAACGCCCGACCCCGGGCGTCCGACCCCGGGCGTCCGGCCGCCGTGAGCGTCCGGCCGAGAGCGGTCCGCTGATTCGTCAGCCGTCCCCGGCGTGCCGTACGGCCGGTCGCGTCCTCAAGGGGCGGACACGACCGGCCGCGTGGCGAGCCGGACCGCTACGCGCGCCTACCGATCCTCATCCTCTTCCTGTCCGTGGCCGCGCGGTCCACGGCGGGTACGGGCTCGGCGTCCCGCCCGGTGCCCGCCGGGCGCGCGGAGGCCGCCGACCGGGCCGGACTTCCCGAACTTCCCGAGCTTGCCGAACTTTCGGCACCTCCCGAGCCCACGGAGCTTCCCGAGCCCGAGCCCGAAGCCGCGGCGCGGCGACGGGACGCGTCGGCGCGGGCGGCCTCGGCGCGCAGCATGGCGTTCAGTGCGGCGAAGGGGTCAATAGGCATGGCTGTGTCCTCACTGTGAGATGGGGCTGAATCAACTGCTGACGTTCGAAGGGCACTTGGCGCGCGGAACGCACGCGGTGCCGGAACCTGTCAGCAGCGCAGCACCACACAGCGGGGGAACGCCGGTTCGCGCGGCGGTCCTGCCGGGGCGCACCGGCCGGTGTACGGAGTCGGCTCCGTCCCGTACGGTCCGCCGTGGGGCAGCGGGTGTACCCGGGGCCCGCCGATCCGCTCCGTCCTGCCGGGAGCGGTCTTCAGCTCGGTCTCGGCCGGGTCCTGCTGTCCCTCACCCGCGGGCTCACGGGTGGCCGAGGCGGGGGGCGGGGGCTCCGTGCCCCGCACCGCCGGGACGCCCGGTCCGAGCGACATGCCCAGGAAGGCCATCAGTACCAGCAGCGTCACCAGCCCGGCCCGCCGCACGGCGGCAGCACGGGCGGCTGCGGCATGGGTAACAGCGGGCGCGGCATGGTACATGGGCACGACCTCCTGGACATGCGTCCTCTGCCCAGGTACCGCCGTGGCGCGTCCTGCTACCGGCGGAAATCGCTCGCATGGGGGATGATGCCTATGCCGAGTCCAGTTCGCCCTCGGCAGTTTGTGCCTCGGTGGACCACGCGTTCGCGATGCCGCCGCTCAGCGTTCCGAGGGGCACCTGAGGTCCGCCGCCCTCGCGGAGCCAGCGTCTGAACACCCGGTGCACGCACTCGGCGCCGACGAGTTCACCACCGTCACCGCCACCGTTACGGCCGCCCTCGCCGTCGCCGCCCTGACCGTCCTCACCACCGCCGTCCTCGCTCGGCGCGGGAACCGGTGCGGAGAGCACCAGCGGCGAGAGCAGAAAGGCCCGTGACTGTTCGCCGCCGAGCCCGCCGTGCGAGCCGATCTGCTCCTCGAAGGCGTGCACCTGCCCGGTCGCGGGGTCGTACATCGAGTTGACCATGATGTCGGCGACATGCGGGAAGGAGTCGGTACGGCGTACGGCGTCGGCCGCGCCGGGACCCATATGGGCGAGCGGCCCCGTGTCGTCCAGTTCGCCGACCGGTACCTCCGCCCCGCCGGGCCCCAGCACCACCGAGCCGTGCTCCTCGCTCCGTACCAGCAGGAAGCCGATGCCCGGATGGCTGGCCAGGGTGCGCAGCAGCGCCGGATGGCGCCGGTCGATCTGCTCGCGGCTCATCCGCTCCGGTACGTCGGGAAAGGAGATCAGCGCGAGATTGCCGGAGGCGAGCACGACCGGGTCCGAGCCCGGCTCCGCCGTCTCCTCCCGCCCCACCCGCTCCGGCCGGTGGAGTGCGGAGCGTACGGCGTGGCGTGCGGCGTCGCGCGCCTCGGCCCCGCTTTTGGTCCGCTGGGCCCTGCGCGGTACGGGCAGTCCGCAGCCCGCTCTGACCAGATCCCTGATCGTGAGTCCGTAGACGCGTTCGAAGGTCGCCCCCGGGCTCTGGCCGTGGTCGGAGAGCAGCACGATCCGGTAGGTGCGCGGCGCGTGCTCGGCCGCCCTGGCGATCAGCCCGACCGAGCGGTCGAGCCGCCGGAGGATCTGGAGGGCGTCCTTGCTGTGCGGTCCCGAGTGATGGGCGACCTCGTCGTACGCGACGAGGTCGGCGTAGACGGCGGTCCGTCCCGCCAGCATGTCCCCCAGCACCGCCGCGACCACCACATCGCGTTCGACGACGGTCGCGAAGGCCCGGATGAGCGGATAGAGCCCGCCTCGCCCCACCCGGGGCCGGTCGCCGCGCAGCCGCGCCCGGGTGGACTGCCCGATCTCGCGGCCGACGTCGGCGACGAAGGAGACCACCGTACGAACGGCGTTGGCCGGGTCGGAGAAGTAGGCGAAGTAGCCGGCGCGGGAGCGGTTGGCCCTGCCGCGCCGCGCGGCGATCGAGAGCACCAGCGCGAGCTGGTCGGCACCGCCGCTGAAGAGATTGCCCCGGCTGGCGCCGTCGAGGGTGAGCAGCCCGCCGTCACCGGTGCGTTCGATGGCCCGGCGCTGGAGCACGGCCGCGCTCGCGGGCCGGTTGCTGACCATGATCCGGCCGCTGTCCTTCTCGTACCAGCGGAAGGCCGGGACGTCGTGGTTGGTGCCGTGCAGGATGCCGAGCTGGCTGGCGCCGGTCTGGCTGGACCAGTCGGTGCGCCACGGGGTCAGCCGGTGGGTCGGGTTCTCCCCGAGCCACGCGGCGACATGGGGCATCACGCCCCCGGCGACGGCGTCCTCCAGTACCCGGTGGCCGACCCCGTCGAGCTGAAGGAAGACCGTGCCGGGCTGTCCGGCGTGCCGGCCGTCCTCGCCGCTTCTGCGCCGCCGCCGGTCGGCGAGCCGCGAGAGCCTGCGCCGGTAGGCGTCGTCGTCACCGACCGCGAGTCCGGTGGAGGTCGCGGAGGCGACGGCGGACATCACGGCCGCGACCATCACCGCCGTCTCCGCGTTGGCCGCGCCCTGGCCGACGGGAATGATCCAGAGCGCGAACAGCAGCAGCGAGCCGTTGAGGAAGAACACCAGCAGACCGAGGACCAGCGCGGGCACCAGCAGCAGCGCCCGTACCAGCAGGGGCCAGACCAGCGCGCTGAGCAGACCGAAGGCGCCCGCGCCCCAGGCCGCGGTAAGCGCGACCTTGGTGATGCTCTCGCCGTCGCCCGACTGGAGCCGGAAGTCCGGCAGGATCCCGGCGAGCACCAGCATCGTCAGTGAGGACACCGCCCACACGACGATCACCCGCAGCAGGGCCCTGCCTGTCGTACGCCACCGCCCCTGGAGCACTTCCCCTGCCACCTCATGTCCGGGCCCGTGCACCTCCACGGGCTCCGGCCCAGCCTCGCACAGCCGCGGCCGGGCTCCGGGCGGAGCGGGATTCGAACACTCTGCCCCCGGGACGGAACGGGGCACTGGCGGCCGGGCGCCGACGGCCTGGTACCGACGGCTTGGTGTCAGCGGCTGGCTGCCGACGGCATGGTGCCAGCGGCCGGGTGTCAGCGGCCGGGTGTCAGCGGCCGGGTGTCAGCGGCCGTCGTAGCCGGCCGTCGGCATCGACAGCCTGCGGTGGACACCCGCCTTCATCGCGGCGTCATAGCGCGGTTCGTCCAGCCCGACGGTCTCCAGCCGTACGCCTCTGCGCTCGCACTCCTCGGCGAAGGCCCGCACCGATGTGAACGCCCGGTCGAGCACCCGCTCGTTGGCGGCGACGAACAGGTCCACCACCCCCGCGTCGACATCGACCCACAGTCCGCGGTGGTCGGGCCGCAGTCCGTAGAGGAGCAGCTGTCTCGTGACGACATAGCCCTTGTCCTCGGCCCAGCGCGCGCACATCGCGTGCTGGCCACGGGTGTCCACGAGAAAGGGATCGCTGTCGAGTTCCTCCAGCGGGGTCAGGCTGGCGATCGCGGCCACCCGTACATCGTCCATGGCTGTCCCCCACCGCTCCCCGCGCTCGGCCCCGTGCGCAGACCCTACTCCGAGGGCGCCCCCGCCGGGCAGGCGCGTACGCGGCGGGCAAGGGGCGCGCGACCAGGCGCATCCGGCCCGCGCGCATGGCCGCCGCCATGCCGCCCCGCCCGTCCCGCCACCGCCGTACGCTGAGTGCGGAGATCGCGTCCGCGGGGCGGGCGGAGGAAGCCGGTGGCCGGAGCCGGCCGGACGTTGCCGAGGTCGGAGCTGAGGTCGGGTTGGGAACTGTCATCACCTGGTGGGGCCATGCCACCTGCACGGTCGAGGACTCGGGGGTCCGGGTGCTGACCGACCCGCTCTTCGTGCGCAGGCTGGCCCATCTGCGCCGCCGGCTCGGACCGGTGCCACCGCCGGAGGCGACGGTCGCCGACGCCGTCCTGGTCTCCCATCTCCACTCCGACCATCTCCATCCACGCTCGCTGAGCCGCCTCAGGCCCGGTACCCGGCTGATCGTGCCGCGTGGAGCGGACCGGTCGGTTCCGGCGCTCAGACGGCTCGACGCCCGCAGAAACCCGGCGGGACTGCGGATCACCGAGGTCGACGCGGGCGACGAGATGGAGATCGGGAAGCTGCGGGTACGGGCCGTGCCCGCGCGCCACGACGGCCGGCGGCTGCCGGTCGGACCCCACCGTTCCCCGGCGCTCGGCTATGTGATCAGCGGTGAGTCGCGGACCTACTTCGCCGGTGACACCGGACTCTTCGACGGGATGGCGGACGCCGTGGGTCCGGTCGATGTGGCACTGCTGCCGGTCGGCGGCTGGGGACCCCATCTCGGGCCGGACCATCTCGACGCCGGGCGTGCGGCCCAGGCACTGACCCAACTGGCGCCGCGCGCGGCCGTACCGGTGCATTTCGGTACGTACTGGCCGATCGGTCTGGACGGTGTACGGCCCCATGAGTTCTACGCGCCGGGCGACGAGTTCGTCCGGCAGGCGGCCCGGCTCGCTCCCGGGGTGGCCGTGCATCTGCTGCGGCACGGCGAGAGCGTGCGCCCGGGGGTGGGGGTGTGATCGACGGACTCATATCCCGCCTCGCCGAGCTGCCGCCCGAGTCGACCCAGCAGGCCGTCGGCTATCCGTCGGTCTTTCTGCTGGTGACGCTGGGCGCGCTGGTGCCGGTGGTGCCGACGGGCGCGGTGGTGAGTTCGGCGGCGGTGGTGGCGTTCCATCAGACGTCACCGCTCTCCATGGTCTATGTGTTCCTGGTCGCGGCCTTCTCGGCCTTCCTCGGCGATGTGGCGCTGTACTGGCTGGGGAAGCGCGGGGTCGGCTCGAAGAACGGCTCGCGCTGGCTGGCCGCGCTGCGCCGGCATGCCCCGCCCGACCGGCTGGAGCAGGCCCAGCTCAAGCTGCGCGAGCACGGGGTGACGGTGCTGGTGCTCTCCCGGCTGGTGCCCGCCGGGCGGATTCCGGTGATGCTGGCCTGTCTGCTCGCGGACTGGCCGCTGCGCCGGTTCGCCCGGGGTGATGTACCGGCCTGTCTGGCCTGGGCGGTGACGTACCAGCTCATCGGGGTGCTCGGCGGTTCGCTCTTCGCCGAACCCTGGGAGGGCGTGCTCGCCGCGGTGGTGCTGACGGTCGTACTGAGCGGCGCCCCCGCGCTCTGGCACAGAGTGCGGCGTCCGGACCGGACAGGCGGAGCGGACCGGTCGGACGGTACGGACGGTCCTGACGGGAGCGGCCCCGGCCGGAAGGGACGGCGGGACGCGGCGGGACGGAAGCGCGCCGAGGGGCCGCGGAGCCCGGAGGGACAGGAGACCTGAGCCGAGACGGTCAGCACCGTCAGCACCTCAGCGCAGTTCGGCGAAGGCGGACGCGAAGTCGGTGAGCGCCCGCGCGACATACGGCAGTTCCAGGGGCTCCGCCGCCATGAGGGACTCCAGACGGCGCTCCGGGGTGGCCCCGAGCAGCGCCGCGGTCGACAGACGTACGCGCAGGGCGCCCAGTTCGTCCCCGAACCGGTGGCCGCCGGGGGCGGGGGTCCCGAGACGCCCGCCGAGATGGTTCTCCAGCTCCATGGAGTCGGTGACCCCCCGCTCCGCCAGCCGCGCCCTGAGCGGCCCGAGGTCGGCGTAGAGATGACGGCCCGCCTGCGGGGGTCTGGCGAAGGCGCCGGAGGCGAGCACCGCGCGGTGGGCGGCCACGGCGACCCTCCCGTACAGCTCGGCCGTGGCCCGCGTCCGCCGGGTCACCGTCTCCGGCTCGTCGAGCGCGAGGGCGGCGGCCCCGGCCACGGGTCCCGCGACCAGCGCGCCGAGCGCGGTGAGGATGTCGAGCGTCCTGGCCCGCAGGGCGGCGCCCTCCGCGGTGGCGGGACAGCGGGCGACGGCCATCGGCCAGGCGGCCGGAAGAAGTGAGCCCGCCGCGTCATGGACGACGACGACCTCGTCGGGCCACATCTCCGCCGGGCTGAACAGCACGGTCTCGTGCGGCCTGAAGAGGGTGTCGCGCCAGGTCTCGTCGCTGATGACGTGCAGCCCTTCGCCGACCGCCGCCTCGCAGGCCTCATGGACCAGTTCGGGCGGGGCGACGGTCGCGGTGGGGTCGTCGGCGGGGCAGAGCAGCAGCACCCGGGGGGTGCCGCCCTCGGCCCGTACTCTGCGGACCGTCTCCAGCAGGGCGTAAGGATCGGGTACTCCGCCCGTCTCCGCCGGGGTCGGCACCTGGTAGGCGGGCCGTCCCAGCAGCCGCGCCTGCGGGGCCCACCAGGCGGGGCAGGGCCGTGGCATCAGCACGTCCCCGCCGTACGCGGCGAGCAGCGCGAACAGCAGCGGCTGCCCGCCGGGCGCCGCCACCATGTCGTCGGGGCCGCCGTGCAGTCCGCGCCGCGACCAGTAGCCGCACGCCGCCCGCCGCAGGACCGCGCCGCCGCCGGGCGGCTCCGGCTCGGTCCGCAGGGCGGCTCCGGCGCACGCGCCTGCCAGTCCGGGCAGGGCGGGCAGCCCCGCCTCGGGGACGGGCGGGGCGAACCGGACGGGTACGCGGCCCTCGGGAGCACTCCGCCGCCGCATACCGCCACCTCCCGCAGCCGTCTGCCGTCCGCTGTCCACCGTCCGCCGTCCGCCGTCCGGACCCTGGGCCCTGGACTCTTGCGGCCTGAATTCCCCGCGGCCCGGACCTCACGATCCGGCCCCTTGCGATCCGGGCCTTTTCCATCCCTTTCCAGCCCTTTATACGGAGGTTCGCGGCTCCGTGCTTCCCGGGTGCTTCCCGGGTGCTTCCCGGGACACCGTCCCGCCGGCCTGCTTGACGACGCCGCCTTCGGGGTACCCGCGTTCCATGTTCCCCACCTCTGCGACGTTCGCCGGCTCCACACTCCACGGCCAGGTGCCCCCGGGGACCCGTGCCCGGATCGCGGCGCTGCTCAGCTCCTGGGACGAGCGGGCCTTCGGTTCCGTCGCCACCCGGCACTGGCCGGGCGCGGGCCCTGTGCTGCCCCGGCTCAGCCGCGGCGCCAACCATGGACTGCTCTGGTTCGGCGCCGCCGCGGGCATCGCCGTACTGGGCCGCGGCGCGCGCTCGCGCCGGGCCGCCCTGCGGGGTGTGGTGTCGCTCGGGCTCGCGTCGGCCACCATCAATACGGTGGGCAAGCGCGCGGTGCGCCGTCCGCGACCCCTGATCGACGGCGTACCGGTGATACGGCGGCTGAACCGCCAGCCGTTCACCACGTCCTTCCCGTCCGGACACGCCGCCTCGGCGGCGGCCTTCGCGACGGGCGTGGCGCTGGAGTCCAAGGGCTGGGGCGCGGTGGTGGCGCCACTGGCCGCCGCCGTGGCTCTCTCCCGGGTCTACACCGGGGTGCACTATCCGAGCGATGTGCTGGCGGGGGCGGCGCTCGGGGTCGGGGCCGCCTACGCCGTACGCGGGCTCGTACCGACCCGTTCGCAGCTCCCCGCGCCCGGCCGCCCGTACACCGAGGCACCCGCGCTGCCCGGCGGCCGGGAGCTGATCGTCGTGGTCAATCTGGCCTCCGGCTCGTCGGGCACCGCCGCGCAGGTGCGTGACGCGCTGCCGCACGCGGAGATCGTGGAGTGCGCGCCGGAGGAGATCGGCACCGAGCTGGAGAAGGCGGCGGGCCGCTGCCGGGCCCTCGGTGTGCTCGGCGGTGACGGAACGGTCAACCGGGCCGCCAGGACCGCCCTCCGGTACGGTCTGCCGCTGGCCGTCTTCCCGGGCGGCACGCTCAACCACTTCGCGTACGACCTGGGGAACGAGACCGTCCAGGACACCTGCCGGGCGCTGACGGCGGGCGACGCGATCCGGGTCGATCTGGGACGCTTCACCCCCGGTCCCGACGGCGCTGCCACGGGCCACTTCCTGAACACCTTCAGTCTGGGCGTCTATCCGGAGCTGGTACGGGTGCGTGAACACTGGGCGCCCCGGATCGGCGGCTGGCCCGCCGGGATCCTCGCCGCGCTGAAGGTGCTCCGCGAGGGACATCCTCTGGAGGCCGAGTTCGAGGGCCGACGGCGCTCGCTGTGGCTGCTGTTCGCGGGGAACTCCCTGTACGAGCGGATGGGCCCCACCCCCGGTCACCGGCGCCATCTCGCCGACGGTCTGCTGGATGTACGGGTGGTGCACGGCGGCCGTGCCCCGGGCCTGCGGCTGCTCGCCGCCGCACTGGCCGGCCCGCTGAGCCGCTCTCCCGTCCACGCGGCGGAGCGCAGAAGCCGGCTGCACATCAAGGGCATCGCTCCGGGCACACCGCTGGCGTTCGACGGCGAAGTGGCCGAGGCACCGTCGGAGTTGGTCCTGGACAAGGCGGCGGAGTCGCTGACGGTCTACCGCCCGCAGGCGCTGCTCTGAGGTCCTCCGTCCGGACCAGGGCCGGACCAGGGCCGGACCAGGGCCGGCCGGGAGCGGTGGCCGGTGCCGTGGATCGCGGGGCGGAGGGCGTCCTCACCCGGCCGGACCGGGAACGGTCCCGGCCCGCGCCCGCTGGGCCCGCCCCGCTCGGCCCGGCCCGCGACCGGCACCCGGAGCCCGGAGCCTTCCGCCCACATCGTAAGACACGGGTCTCATCATCCGACATCGCGGCGTACCGTGGCCTGACCACTTCGCGAGAGGGAGTCCGGCCATGCCGAAGGAGACCGCCGTCTACACCCACGGACACCACGAGTCCGTGCTGCGCTCGCACCGCTGGCGTACCGCCGCCAACTCCGCCGCGTATCTCCTTCCCGAGCTGCGGCCGGGGCAGGACGTGCTGGATGTGGGCTGCGGCCCTGGCACCATCACCGCCGATCTGGCCGCGCTCGTCGCCCCCACGGGGACGGTGACGGCGGTCGACGCCTCCGAGTCCGTCCTCGACCAGGCGCGGGAGACGGCGGCGGCGGCCGGCGTGGCACAGGTCCGCTTCGCGGTCGCCGATGTCCACGCGCTGGACTTCCCAGACGACTCCTTCGACATCGTCCACGCCCATCAGGTCCTCCAGCATGTCGGCGATCCCGTACGGGCCCTGAGCGAGATGCGCCGGGTGTGCAGACCGGGCGGTGTCGTCGCGGCGCGCGACGCGGACTACGGCGCCTTCACCTGGTTCCCGGCCGTACCGGGGCTGGACGGCTGGCAGGAGTTGTACCGCGAGGTGGCGCGCGCCAACGGCGGTGAGCCGGACGCCGGGCGGCGGCTGCTCTCCTGGGCGCGGCGCGCCGGTTTCGCCGACTCCGGCATCACCGCGACCGCGACGAACTGGTGCTTCACCAGCCCCGAGGAGCGGGCCTGGTGGAGCGGGCTGTGGGCGGACCGTACGACGGCCTCGCGCTATGGCGAACTGGCGGTCGGCGGCGGACACGCCACACGTGCCCGGCTGGCGGAGATCGCCGGGGCCTGGCGGGAGTGGGGCGCCGACGAGGACGGCTGGTTCATGGTCCCGCACGGCGAGATCCTCTGCCGCGTGTGAGTCCGCCTTCCGCCGCCCGAATCGATCTCCTGCCCCGGCGTCGCCAACTAACCTGACCTGTCCCGGCGTCGCCAACTAACCTGATCCGTATGGAAATCCTGGGAACCACGTTGCGCATCTGCGTCGACGACCTGGACCGTTCGGTGGTGTTCTACGAACGACTCACCGGAAGTTCCGCGCTCCGCTACGAGCGCGGCGGAGTCTCGGTCGCCGCTGTCGGCTGCTTCCTTCTGATGAGCGGCCCCGCGTCCGAGATCGATGTCCTGCGCAAGGTCACGGCGACCATCGCCGTCAAGGATGTGGACGAGGCGGTCACGACCCTCACCGGGGTCGGCGCCCAGGTCCTCGTGGGGCCGGTGCCGACCCCGGTGGGCCGCAATCTGATCGCCGTACACCCCGACGGTTCGATCTTCGAGTACGTCGACCGCAGAGCCATCCAGAACTGACGGCCCGCCGGCCGGCCCCGCCCGGACCGATGAACCGGGCAGGGCCGACGGGGCAGAGCCGACGAGCCGGGGCGGAGCCGACGAGCCGGGGCAGGGCGGGCGGCTCAGCCCTTCGGCCGCATCCGGAACTCGTACGCGTCCGGCAGCGGATCGTCCGTCAGCGCCGCCCACACCTCACCGAGTGTCTCGGCGCCCTCCCGCAGGTCCGGCACCTCGAAACCGGCGTCGAAGACCGCGCGGGCCGCGGCCTTCTCCCCCTCGGCGAGCAGCAGTTGGGCCTCGGCGAACCGGAAGGCGCCGCGCCGCCGTACCTCCGGGGGCAGCCGGTCCCAGACCCCGCGCGCCTCGGCGGTACGGTCCACCGCGAGCAGTGCCGGGATCGCCTCGCGCCCGAGCGCGGCGGTCGCGGCGGTCCATGCCGCACGGTCGCCGCCGTCCGCGACGCTGTCCGCGTCGCCGCCGTCCGCGCCCCCGGTCCCCTCCTCCCGAAGACCGCGCGCGCCGCTCTCCTCGTACAGGCTGTCGAAGGCCGCCGCGTAGTGGTCGGCTGCGAGACCCGGGTGTCCGCCCTGCTGGTCGGCGACGGCGAGGCAGCGCAGCAGCGGCCACCGCGAGGTCGCCCGGCGCAGCCCGCGCTCCCAGCTCCGTACGGCCTGGGCCAGATCCCCGGCGTGCCACTGCGCGACACCGAGGTGGTACTCGGTGAGCGGTTCGTCCAGGGCGGTCTCCAGCATGTCCCGCCAGTGCGGGGCCACCAGCGTGGGCCCCGGCGGTACGGCGGTGTCCGGCACCGGCAGCATGCCGGTGGTCAGCAGCTCCACCCAGGGCTCCTGCTCCTCGTCGAGCGTGGACTCCTCGAAGGGCGTGCCCGGAAGCTTGTACCCGGCGCGGAGCACTTCGAGCGCGCCCCAGCCGGAGCCGGCCGCGAGCCGCTCTCCCGGTTCGGCGTCGGCGTACGGCAGCCAAGCCCGGTACGCGGCGTCGACGTCCGCGCGCGGGAGCACCGCTTCGAGCCGCTCCGTGACCTCGGTACGGGCCCTGTCCCAGTCGTCCGCGTGGACCGCCTCCGGATCCGCCGTGAGCGGTCCGTACGCCTCCAGCCAGCTCAACTCGCCCTCGGCTTCGAGGGGGATGTGTTCGAGCTGGGTACGGGCGAGCCCGGCCTGGATCTCCGCGTACCCCGGTGTGCCCGGCTCGGTCAGCCACCGCTGCCAGTTGCGCCCGCCGCGGCCCGTGCCCCACAGGAACAGCTTGCGCCCGCGCAGTGTGTCGGTCGATGTGTGTACGAGGCCCGTGCCGCGCGCGTCGAGCGAGGCGATCCACTTCCGCGCCCCGCCGGGCACCTCGTAGAAGTAGTCGGCCGGGAACTCGGCGCGCGTGGGGTACGTGTGGTCCGTACCGCCGGGCTCCGCCACCGGCACCGGCACCTCGCGCAGCCTGCGTTCGTACCCGAAGTGCCAGGCCGACTCCGCCGGGGCGAGCACCCGGGTCCCCTCGCCCTCCTCGACCGCGATGTTGGACCACCAGTAGACGGGCGCGGTCCGTTCGTGGGGATTGCGGATCCGCGCGCCGGCATAGAGGAAGTCTGAGCCGTCGGGCAGCCACAGATCCACCTGGAACGGCAGATCGCGCAGCCGCTCCCACTCCCAGAGCCTGAGCATCTCGCCGCCGTCGGGCGCGGGTACGAGCGCGGCGTGCACCGGCGCGCAGGAGAGGGTGGTGTGGCCGGTGGCGCCGATGTTCCACTCGATACCGCCGGAGAACCACGCCCCGTTGAGCGCGAAGCAGGCGGGCTGCGACACGGGGTTGCGGTAGACCAGTTCACGTCCGGTCGGCTTGTGGTGGAGCGAGTGGACCCGGCCGCCGAGGCCGGGCAGCACGGTGGCTCGCAGCCGGTCGTTCTCGATCACGATCGCGTCGATATCGGTCTCGCGGCGCTCCCGTCCGTATCCGTCCAGAATCCGGACGGGCAGCGGTGTGCGCAGCGGTTCATAGCCGATCTGCCGTGCCATGTCGCTCGGCAGTTTCCTTCTGGCGCGTTCGTCGACCGTGTGCGCCTCGTCGAGGGTCCGCAGGGCCGGCAGTGGATTCTCCGGCCCCAGGGGGGCGGCGGGCAGGGTCAGTACGGCACGTCGCACGGTCGTGGCCACGGCAACCTCGCTTCGTTCACGCGGGCGGCCGACAGCTCCTTTGGCCGGCGGCCCGATGACCATGGAACACGGTGGACGCCCCGCTGACCAGGGGGACTCGGCGTACCAGGCGGACCAGGTCCTGTCTGACAGATCCCGCCCGGCACGCGACGCCTGGTGCGCACGCTCAGACGCGGCGGCCTGGCCGCCCGGCCCTCAGGGCGAGCCGTCGGAACCGGCGCCGCTCTCACGGCCGGGGTGGCCGTCGCCGAGGGCGCCCACGATCAGATCCGCGAGCAGCGCGCCCGCCGTGCCCTCCGGGTCGAGGTCCGGGTCGTAGATCGTCACATTGAGGCCCGCACAGCGCTCCGAGCGCACCAAGGTCCGCAGCAGTACGGCGAGTTCGGCGGGCAGCAGACCACCGGGGTCCGGGCTGTCGACAGCCGGCATGACCTCCGGGTCGAGCACATCCGCGTCCAGATGGACCCAGAATCCCTCGGTGACCGGAACCTCCAGTGTCTGGAGCACGGCGCCCGCCATCTCCGCGACGCCCCATTCGCGCAGCTCTCCGACGGACATGGTGGGGATCCTCAGCCGCGCGAGTTCCTCGCGGTCCGTGTCGTAGTCCCTGATCCCGAAGAGCCGTATGTCCTCGTCGCGCAGATACGGCCGCAGCCCCTCCAGATCGGTCAGATCGCGCTGGCCGCGTCCGGTGCTGATCGCCAGTTCCTCGCCGCCCGCCGCGCCGACGTGCCCGGAGTTGCCGGGGTGCCGGAAGTCCGCGGAACCGTCGATGGCGGCCAGGCCGTACCGTCCGATCCGGCGCAGCGCGAGCGACGCGCCGAGTTGGATGGAACAGTCGCCGCCCAGCACGACCGGGAAGTCCCCCGCCCTGACATGGTGCTCGATCCGGTCGGCGAGCCGGGGTGTGTAGCGGGCGATGGCAGCCGCGTTGAAGACGCCGTCGCCTTCCTTCCAGTCACCCCGGTCATAACGCGGCGGGACGACGACCCCGCCCTCGAAGGCGCCGAGCCGCTGGACGATCCGCTGCTCACGCAGGGCGCCCGCGAGCTTGTAACAGCCCGGTACCGCACCGGGCGCCGGGGGACGCAGCCCCAGGTTGGAGGGGGCGTCGATCACCACGATATTCCGCATGCGGGCCATCCTCACCGTCGTATTCTCCATCTCCAAGCGGTTTCGGCGAGAGCGGAAGCAAGAACGGAAGGCGGGCGACGGGATGACCACACGGCATACCTACCGGGTGATCGTGCGGGGGACGTTCGAGGGGCTGACGGACGGGACCAGGGCCCGGCTGCTCGGGGAGGCGGACCAGCACGGTCTGACGGAGATGCGGTTCACCCCCGAGGGCTCGCTCACCTACGACCGGACGCTGAAGCACTTCAGCTACCGGTATGTGGTCGTCTCGGACGCGGCGGACGGCGAGGAGATGGCGGGGGCGCTCGCCGAGGACCGGGCCGGGACGGCGCTGAAGACGCTGGGGTACGGCCATGGCGAGCTGCGGTCCACCGTGACCGACATGGACACCATGAAGATCAACCGCAAGGGCCGCTGACCCCGGGGCCGGTCACCCGCTCACCCGTCCGCCGACGATCACTCGGCGGACGCTTCACTCTG
Source organism: Streptomyces sp. NBC_00872 (assembly GCF_045161915.1). Taxonomy (NCBI): domain Bacteria; kingdom Bacillati; phylum Actinomycetota; class Actinomycetes; order Kitasatosporales; family Streptomycetaceae; genus Streptomyces; species Streptomyces sp. NBC_00872. The sequence continues at coordinate 1,874,951 of NZ_CP108806.1, forward strand.
CGGACGCTGATCCGGCGGGCGCTCACTCGGCGGACGTTCACTCGAAGGCCGCGCCCGGCATCCCCTTGGTGATCGCCCAGCGTTCGTGGTCGCGCCAGGCACCGTCGATCAGCAGGAAGTCCGGCGAGTAACCCTCCAGCCGGAAGCCCGCACGCCGTACGAGCGCGATGGAGGCGGTGTTGCCGGGCTGGATGTTGGCCTCCAGCCGGTGCAGTCCGAGCGGGCCGAAGGCATGGCGCACCACCAGCCCGAGCCCCTCGCCCATCAGTCCGCGCCCGGCGGCGTGCGCGAACGCTCCGTATCCGAGGGCTCCGCAGAGAAAGGCGCCCCGGACGATGTTGTTGATGTTGATGAAGCCCGCGATCCGGCCGTCGTCGCGGGCGCAGACGAGATGGCCCGCCCGGGTGGGGTCCTCGATGAGCCGGCGCGCGTACTCGGCGTACGCCTCCGCGGTCCCCGGCGGGAAGAGCCAGGGGTGGTGCAGGGCCTTGCTCTCGCGGACGAGCGCGGTGAACTCGTCGGCGTCGTCGTGGCGGAAGGAACGCACGAGGACGCGGGGACCCTCGGCGAGCGGGATGTGCGTGTCGGGCATCGCGTCAGCTTAGACCGGGCGGCCGGCGGGACCGGGGGGCCAGGGGGGCGCGCGGGACCGGGCGGCCACGGGCCCGGTTCAGCACCTGGCCGGCTCAGCACCTGGCCGGCTCAGCAGGGTCAGGCAGGCGCGAGGTCAGACCAGCGCGGGCATCTCCAGGGTGAGGGTACCGCTCTCCGCGTCCAGGACCGCCGGCACACCCAGCGGCATCGTCAGTGCCGACTCGCCGTGCCCAAAGCCCAGCTCCTCCACGACCGGTACACCCAGCCCGCCGAGCCGGTCGAGGAACAGCGTCCTCACGGCGTCGTACGGACCGCACTCCGTCCAGGATCCGAGCGCGACACCCGCGACGCCGTCCAGCCAGCCGGAGCGCACGAGTTGGGTGAGGATACGGTCGAGGCGGTACGGCTCCTCGCCCACGTCCTCGATCAGCAGCAGCCCCCCGGCCGCCGAGGGGCGTGCGTAGGGGGTGCCGAGATCGGCGGCGAGCAGGCTGACGCAGCCGCCGAGCGTGACGCCCCGGGCCCGGCCGGGGACGAGCGCGCGGGCCGTGTCCCGGCCGAGGGTCCGCACCGACTCGGGGTCGAAGAGCGTGGCGCGCAGCGACTCCTGGGTGATGGCGTCCTTCAGGAAGGCCACGGTCGCGACCATCGGGCCGTGCAGGGTGGCGAGACCCATCCGCCGGGCGAACGCCTCGTGCAGCGCGGTGATGTCGCTGTAGCCGACGAAGACCTTGGGCCCCGCCGCCCGCATCGCCGTCCAGTCGAGCAGATCGGCCATGCGCTGGACCCCGTAGCCGCCGCGCGCGCAGAGCACCGCGGAGACGGACGGGTCGCACCACGCCTCCTGGAGATCGCGGGCACGGTCCTCGTCCGTGCCCGCGAGATAACCGAGCCGGGGATGGAGGTCCAGGACATGCGGGGCGACGACGGGGTCGAGGTCCCAGCCGCGCAGGATGTCGAGGCCCGCTTCGAGCCGGTCCGGCGGTACGGGCCCGCTGGGGGCCACCACCGCGACCCTGGCCCCGGGACGTAGCCGCGCGGGCCTGGTCAGCGGCGGCAGACCTGTGGGCGGCGTGGGTGAGGCCGGTGACCTCCGAGGTGCGTCGGTCACTTCATCAGCTCCAGCCGCGGGAGGTCGGTCCGGTCGATGCCGAAGGTCTGCGCGTACAGCGACAGTTCGGCCTCCAGGGCGCGGCTCATGGTGTCGGCCCTGCGGAAGCCGTGGCCCTCCCCCTCGAAGGCCAGGTACGCGTGCGGGATGCCGCGTCCGGCCATCCGCTCCAGGAACCGCTCGCACTGCGCGGGCGGGCAGATCACATCGTCGAGCCCCTGGAGCAGCAGGAAGGGCGCGGTGATCCGGTCGACGTTGTGCAGCGGCGAACGCTCGCGGTAGCGGTCGGGGACCTCGGCGAGCGGGCCGATCAGCGACTCCAGATACCGCGACTCGAAGTCATGGGTCTCGTCGGTCGCCCAGCCGAGCAGATCGAGGATCGGATAGATGATCGTGCCGCAGGCGTAGACATCCGTGGTGGTGAGCGAAGCCGCCGCCGTCCAGCCGCCCGCGCTGCCGCCCCGTACGGCCAGTCGGGCCGGGTCCGCGGTGCCCTCCGCGGCGAGCGCCTCGGCGACGGCCGCGCAGTCCTCGACATCGACCACGCCCCACTGCTCGCGCAGCCGCTCGCGGTAGGCCCGGCCGTAGCCGGTGGAGCCGCCGTAGTTGACCTCGGCGACACCGATGCCCCGCGAGGTGAAGTAGGCGATCTCCAGATCGAGGACGAGCGGCACGTGGCTGGTGGGTCCGCCGTGGGCCCAGACCACATAGGGCGGCAGTTCGCCGTCGGGCGCGCGGTGGCCCGGGTGGTGCGGCGGATAGATATGCGCGTGGATCTCACGGCCCCCGGGCCCGGTGAACGTACGGGCCAGGGGCTCGGGGTAGTACGCGGGGTCCACCGCGTCCCGGTGCTCCGCGCCGATCACCCGGGTATGTCCGGTGGCGGTGTCCAGCTCCACGATCTCGTACGCGCCGCGCGGACCCGCCGCGACCCCGATCACACGGTCGCCCCGCACGGCCAGGGTGGGTGCCCATGTCGTCCAGGGTCCGACGGCGTCCGCCAGCTCGCCGGTCGCCGGGTCGAGAACGCCGAGCGCGGTACTGCCCCTGCCGTGGAGCACGGCGATCAGCCCGTTCTCCATGGGGTGGAACCACTGGAGGCCGATCTTCCAGAGCGGTCCGCCGAACTCCTCCCTCCGGCCGGGACAGAGGCTGGTGCTCGGAATGACGCCCGGTGTCCGGTCCGGGCCGAGCGCCTCGGGGCGGATGCGCTGGAGCTCCCACCAGCCGCCGATGTCGGAGACGAAGAGCAGCGAGCCGTCCGGCGCCCAGTCGACCTGCGCGACCGACTCGTCGATGTCCCCCACGAGCGGCCCGACCTCCGCGAACGGACCGGTCCCGGTCACCTCGCCCAGCATCACCACCGTGCCGTCCCAGGGCATCTGCGGATGGTCCCAGGCGAGCCAGGCGGCCTTCCGTCCGTCGGGCGAGAGCCGGGGTCCGGTGAGAAAGCGGTGCCGGTCGTCGGACAGCTCCCGTACCGCCGAACGGTCCTCGGCGGCCGAGCCGTCCAGCGGGACGGCCGCGATCACCCGCCGTACATCGGTGGGTCCCTCGCCGGTGAACTCCTCCAGCACGCACCAGACCTCACCACGGTCCGGATACGGCCGGGGATCGGCCCAGCGCAGTCCGCCGCCGGTCGCCGACACCGGGGTGAGCGGCCATGGCCCGCCATCGCCGTCCGGCTCGTACGCGTACAGCCGCTGGTCGGGGAAGTGGACGAAGACGATCAGCGGGCCGGCGCCGGGCCGGGTGACACCGGCCCAGGGCACACCGCCGTACTCGATCACACGGCTGCGGACATTCCAGGGAGCCGGCAGCACCGACTCCTCACGGCCGTCCGCGCGCCGCCGCACGAGCGCGCGCCGGCCCTCCTCCGCCGGACGCGGCTCCGTCCACCACACCTCGTCACCGACCACCCCCACATACTCGGGGCGCCCGTCGTGCGAGGCGGCCAGCGTGGCGTCGATCGGTGACGGCCACGTCCCGTAGGGGTCCACGGACCGCGTGATCGGCATCGTCAGGGCTCCTAAGCGGATTTCAGATAGTGGTCGAGGACACGGACACCGAAGTGGAGCGCCGAGACGGGCACCCGCTCGTCCACCCCGTGGAAGAGCGCCTGGTAGTCGAAGCCGGGGGGCAGCTTGAGCGGCGAGAAGCCGTAGCCGGTGATCCCGAGCCGGGAGAACTGCTTGGCGTCGGTGCCGCCGGACATGCAGTACGGCACGACATGCCCGGCGGGGTCGAAGCGCTCGACGGCGGCGCGCAGCTTGGCGAAGGTCGGTGAGTCGACCGGTGCCTGGAGCGCGACCTCACGGTGGTGGAACTCCCACTCCACATCCGGCCCCGTGAGCTGGTCCAGGGTGGTGCGGAACTCCTCCTCGCCGCCGGGCACCATCCGCCCGTCGACATAGGCGATGGCCTGGCCCGGAATCACATTGACCTTGTAACCGGCCTCCAGGACGGTCGGATTGGTGCTGTTCCTTATCGTCGGCTCGACCAGTGCGGCGGCCGGGCCGAGCTTGCCGAGCAGCCCGTCCGGGTCGAAGTCCTCGGCGTTGACATCGGTGTGTATGCCGTTGAGCGCGGCGAGTTCGGCGAGGGCCGCCCTGACCGTCGGGGTGAGCCTGACCGGCCAGGGGTGTTCGCTGATCCTGGCGACGGCGGCGGCGAGCCTGCTGACCGCGTTGGCGCGGTTCACCTTGGAGCCGTGGCCGGCCTTGCCATGGGCGGTGAGCTTCAGCCAGCCGGTGCCGCGCTCCCCCGCCGCGATCGGATAGAGCGCCATTCCGGGACCCGCGTGGAAGGTGAAGGCCCCGGATTCGCTGATGCCCTCCGTGCACCCCTCGAAGAGCTCGGGGTGCCGCTCGGCGAGAAAGCCCGAGCCGTCGGCGGCGCTGGCCTCCTCGTCGGCGGTGTAGGCGATCACGATGTCCCTGCGCGGCCGGACTCCCGACCGGGCCCAGGCCCGCACGACCGACAGGACCATCGCGTCCATGTTCTTCATGTCGATCGCGCCGCGGCCCCAGACCACACCGTCCCTGACCTCCCCGGAGAAGGGGTGCAGGGTCCAGTCGGCGGGCTCCGCGGGCACGACGTCGAGATGGCCGTGGACGAGGAGCGCGTCGGCGGACGGGTCCGTGCCCTCGATCCTGGCCACCACATTGGTACGGCCGGGGGTCCGCTCCAGCAGCGTCGGCTCGATTCCCGCGTCGGCGAGACGCTCGGCGACATACTCGGCGGCGGGCCGCTCCCGGCAGTCCCCACCGCCCCTGTTGGTGGTGTCGATACGGATCAGTTCCGAGGTGAAGGTGACCACCTCGTCGAACGCCGCCGTATCAGGAGCCGCACTCGTGTCGATGGGCGTCATGTCAGCCATACTGCTCCTCCACCGCGGCCGAAACGATCGTGGTGACCGCTTTGAAGGTACGAATGGCCTCATACATCGTCCCGCTGGTGTACGTCACCCGCCGCTCTCCGCTCGGGGCCACACCCGGCACGACCGTGGCGGCCTCGGAGAGATGGGCCGCGTCGAACTCCAGCTCCAGGGTGAAGGGGCCGCCCGTGACCGGTTCGTACCGCCCGGCGAGCGCCGTGGCCTCCTTGGCGGCGGCCCGGATGTCACCGGCCGTGCGCGCCGGGGTCCTGCACACCGCCGCGTACCGCGAGACATGGTCCTTCACCGCGACCTTGCGCGCGTCCGGCGCATACCCGTCGGCGTCCGCGCAGGTCAGATCGTCACCGGTGACCAGCACCACCGGAACGCCGTACTCCGCGACCACATGGGCGTTCAGCAGTCCCTCGCTCGCCCGTGCGCCGTTCAGCCAGACACCGGTGAGCGAGTTGGCGAGATAGGTGTGCGCCAGCACGCCCTCCGTACCGGCACCGGTGTGATAGCCGACAAAGGCGATCCCGTCCACATCACCGTGCTGCACGCCCTCGACCATGGAGAGCGACTTGTGCCGCCCGGTGATCATCTGCGCGCGCTCGTCCAGCCGCTCCAGCAGCAGATTGCGCATGCTCCAGTGCGCCTCGTTGATGAGCACCTGATCGGCGCCGCCGTCGAGAAAGCCGAGCACCGCCGCGTTGACATCGGATGTGAACAGGGAACGGCACCGCTCCCACTGCGGTGTGCCCGGCAGAACGTCCGCCGGCCAGGTCACACCGGTGGCGCCCTCCATGTCGGCGCTGATCAAGATCTTCATGGCTGGAAACCGTACGCGTCCTCGCCCCGCCCTGCCAGCCCTGTGGATAACCACCGACGGTCCGGACCACTCTTGTCACATGTGCCAGGTGCCCGTGTCACACGTGCCAGGTGCCCGCCGCGGCCTCCGCACGCGCGAAGTCCGCGAAATCGCGCGGCGGCCGGCCGAGGGCGCGTACGACACCGTCGAGCACGGGCGCCTCCTGACTCGTCCTGATCGGCTTCAGCGCGTCGGCCCAGGTCGCCGCTTCATCCTCGGACACTCCCCGGGAGATCAGACGCGCGCGGTACGCGGCCTCGTCGAGCGGGACATAGCGTGCCCGGCGGCCCGTGGCCCTCCCGATCTCGGCCAGACAGTCGTCGACGGTCAGGGCGCGCGGCCCGGACAGCTCGTAGCTCCGGCCGTCGTGCCCCGGTTCGGTGAGCGCGGCGACCGCGATCTCGGCGATGTCCTCGGCGTCCACGAAGGACGCCGCCCCGTCCCCGGCGAACAGCGCGAGTTCGCCGGCGATCACCTCGTCACGGAAGGCGCCCTCGCTGAAGTTCTGCGCGAACCAGCCGGGGCGCAGGATCGTCCAGGCCACACCCGAGGCACGTACCGCCCGCTCGCCCTCGACATGGGGTCCGCCGTCGAAGGCCGGGCCGAAGTAACCGGGGACGTCGGCCCCCCGGGCCGAGAGGAGGACCAGCCGTGTGACCCCGCCCGCCACGGCCTGCTCCACCAGGGCGGGCGTCCGGGACGGGGCGGTGTCCACCGGGACGATGTACACCGCCGCCACGCCGTCCAGCGCGGCCTTCCAGGTGGCACGGTCCTCCCAGTCGAACAGCGTGTCCCCGGAGCGCGAGGCGGCGCGCGTGGGCACGCCCCGCTCGCGCAGCCGGGCCACGACCCGGCGGCCCGTCTTGCCGGTGCCGCCGATCACGAGCGTCGGTTGAGGTGTCATGACGGAAGTCTCACCCGTGACACCGGGAATCCCACTCCCGGGCCCCACCCGTCCACATTCCGGGACGGAGCCCGGGAAGGACCGCGCGCGTGACCGGGCCGACCGCTCCCCCGTCAGACCGCGCCCTGCCTCGCTGGCCCGCCTCGCCGGCCCCCTCGCCTCCCGCCGGGGCGCTCACTCCCCGCCAGGCCCCTCGCCCTCCGCCGGGCCGCTCACTCCCTCTCCAGCACGAACCATCTGGCAGGCAGATCGATACGGGACCCGTCCGGCATCTTCTCCGTCTGGGCGAGCGCGGTGTCCCCCGTCGCCAGGACCGTCAGACCCGCCGCCCGCAGCAGCGCCGGCACCTCCTCGTCCGTGGCACCGGCCGGCCTGAGGCCATGGTCGAAGACCCGCCGCAGCTTCGCGGGCGGTCCGCCGGGTCCCGACGCGGCCTGCTGCAACACCGCCTTCGACGCGGGCGTCAGCTCCACCACGAAGGCCCGGCCGCGCTCACCGAGCAGCTCCGCGACGGCCCCCGCGACCACCGGGCGGTCCTGCGGCTCGCTCTGGTGGATGACCGCCCGCATATACACATTGGTGTCACCGATCCGGTCCCGCAGCGCGCGCACCGCGTCCTGGTCGACCAGATCGAGCTGTTCGAACTCGGCGGTCTTCGCGGTGTCCGCGTGGCGCGCGTGCTCGATCGCCGCGTGGGACAGGTCGACCCCGATCGCACGGGCGAACCGGGTGGCCAGATAGCGGGTCTGGGTGCCGTTGCCGCACCCCAGATCGACCACGGGAAGCGAGACGTCCGCGTACGGCAGGAGCAGCTCGCTGTGGGGTATCGCGGTCAGCGACGGGTCGGCGTCCCAGATCGCCTCGCCGGGAGCGTCCGAGGTCTCCCGCCAGTACCCTTCCCACGCCTCGCGGTAACGCTGTGACACATCCATACGGCCCTCCCCGGATCCGGCCCGCCGGAGGCGAGTTGTACGGTCCGGCCTACCGTCCCCGCGGTTCCGGGGGCAAGGGGAAGGGGGATTTCTTTCCTCAGCCGTGGTGGCGGGCGGGCGCCTTCCGCGTCAGGGACTGTTCGAACCAGACCGTCTTGCCGTGTGCCGTACTGCTCGTCCCCCACTCACGCGCCAGACTGCTCACCACACGCAGACCACGTCCGGACTCGTCGTCACGGCCCGCGTTCAGCAGGGTCGCGGGGGCCGGCTCGTCATCGGTGACCTCGCACAGCAGGGCGTCCGTACGGACCAGACGCAGCCCGACCCGATGGGCGCGCGCGTGGTGCATGGCGTTGGTGACCAGCTCACTGACCATCAGCTCGGCCGTCTCCACCGCGTGCGGAAGCGACCAGCCGAGCAGCCGCTCGCGCACCATCCGTCTCGCTCTGCCCACCTCCCGCGGATCCACGGCGAGTTCGTACTCGGCCACATCACCGTCCGGGATACCGTTCAGTCTGGCCATCAGCAGCGCCACATCGTCCTTGCGGCCACCACGGGTGTTCAGCGCGCGGATGATGGTGTCGCAGGCGTCGTCCATCGAGGCGGCGGGGTGTGCGGCGGACGCGCAGAGCGCGGCCAGGCCGTCCCCGATGTCCTCGCCGCGCACCTCGACCAGGCCGTCGGTGCACAGCACCAGCCGGTCGCCCGGCTCGACCCGTACGGTCACCGTCTCGAAGGCCACCCCGCCCACCCCTATGGGCGCACCGGTCGGAATGCCGAGCACTTCGCCGCTGCCGTCCTCGGCGCGCACGAGCACGGGCGGGATATGACCGGCGTTGGCGATCTGGACCTCGGATCTGATCGGGTCGTACACCGCGTACAGACAGGTGGCCAGATACTGCTCGCCGAGCCGCTGCGCCAGGTCGTCCAGATTGCGGAGCAGTTGGGCGGGCGGCATCTCCATGGTCGCCATCGTCTGGACGGCGGTGCGCAACTGGCCCATCATCGCGGCGGAGTTGAGCCCATGGCCCATCACATCGCCGACGACCAGCGCGGTACGCGATCCGGGCAGCTTGACGGCGTCGAACCAGTCACCGCCGATCCGGCCGAGCCGGGTGCCGGGCAGATACCGGGTGGCGATGTCACAGCCGGCCATCCGCGGCGCGACCTGCGGCAGCATGCTGTCCTGAAGCGTCTCCGCGACATTCTCCTGGTACGTGTACATCCGCGCGTTGTCGAGTACGAGCCCGGCCCGCGCGGCGAGTTCGGCGCCGGTCGTCCGGTCCATGTCGTCGAACGGCTCACGGTCCGGCCGCCGCATCAGCACCATGAAACCGAGCACCACGTCCCGTGCCTTCAGCGGTACGAGCAGCATGGAGCGGTTGTTGATGAGCGGACGCAGATCCCGCTTCTCGAACTCGGCGGAGATACGGTTTCCCGCCTCCTCGCTCAGCCGTGGGATGAGCACGGGCTCTCCGGTGACCATGCACTGGAAGAACGGGGTGTGTTCCGGGAACGCGATGGCCTCGCCGACCGGCACGGTGTCGTCCCAGCGCCCCGGCTCGTCGTTGTGCTCGACCCACACCCGGTGCCAGATGGTGGTCACATCGGGCGGGCCGTCCGGGAATCCCTCACCGGCCAGGACCGCCGCCCGCAGATGCGTCCCCGCGAAGTCGGTGAAGCGGGGTACGGCGGCGCTGGTGACCTCGCGGATCGTACGGGCCAGATCGAGCGACGAACCGATACGGCCGCTCATCTCGTTGAGAAACTCCAGCCGCTCGCGCACCGCCGCGTATTCGAGGTCGAGTTCGGGCCGGGGCGGCGCACCCCCTCCGGGCCGTGCCGCCTCTTGTTCCGGCCACTCCGCCTCGCGTTCCGGCCGAGTCGATCCCAGACCGGGCCCGGGGCCGCCGAACCGTCCGGGAGCCCGTCTGGGCACACCCCAGTCGGGGGTGACCGGCACCCGGTCGTGGCGGCTGAACTCCAGCACCGGGTAGCCCAGTTCGAGGACCTGCGCGATGATCCGGTTGGACTCGGCCGGGCCCATGCTCGGCAGGATGTCCGGCAGCCGCCGGGCCAGCGCGTCCGAGTCGGCGAACTCCGTGTGATGCGCGAAACCCGGCGCGATCCTGAGGAAGTCCGTGTCGGTCTCCCCGGGCTCGGGCCGCAACTCGCCCGCGTCCGCGGCGAGTACGAGATGGCGCCCCGGTCCCGGACCGATCAGCGGATAGGCCCACCAGAGGACATCGAGCCGGCCGCGCTCGGGATGGGAGACCTTCGCGCGGCCCGCCGTCGGATACGAGCCACGGGCGTGCAGTCCGGGGCCCAGGTCGTCGTAGTCGTCGTACGTACCGTGCGCCACCCCGCCCTCTTCCTCGGCGAGCGCTCCGGCGACCGGCATCAGATCACCGGCGGGCTGCCCGAGGGCCTCCTCCTTCGGATGGCCGAAAAGCCGCCGTGCGCCCGACGACCAGTGCGATACGAGGCCGTCACCGTCCACGACGACCACGGCGAGCGGAATCCGGCCGGCCGCGGCGAACTGCTGCGGCAGTCCCGGCGGAACACCACTGTCCATGGGTGGAAGGCTCCTTCCCTGCCGCCAAAATCCGCGGCTCCGCCCTCCACGGTACGGCCCCTCACAGGGGTTGCGCCGGGCAATGAACTAATAGGTAGCGCGCCCGCGCACAACCATCTATTGACTGAAATTCAGTCAATCTTCGTGGCCCAGTTGGAGATCGCGTTCGGTGCGTCCACCGCCCGCCACCTGGAGGACGGTGGCGACCGGCGGATATCCCGCCGCGATCACCGTGTACTCACCGGAGGAGAGGTCCACGAACCGGAAGGTGCCGTCGGCTCCCGTGGTCAGGGTGTCCACCACATTGCCCGCGGCGTCGAGCAGGGTGACCCGCGCGTCCTCGACCGGACGCCCGCCGCCCGCGCGTACCGTACCGCGCAGCACCGCGCCGCCGGCCAGCTCGATGTCCTGCCGGGTCTCGCGCGAGGCCTGCACACTGACCGGAAGCGCCGCGGGCCGGAAGGCCGGGGCGCTCGCGGCGAGGGTGTACTCCCCGGCGACCAGCTCCGAGATGACATAGGCGCCCTCGCGTCCGCTGCGGGTGGACGCCACCACCTCTCCCCGTACATCCGTGAGGGTGACGGCGGCGTCGCGCACCGGGGTGCCGTCGGCGGTGAGCACGGCCCCGGCCAGCCGGCCCGCGCCGCCGAGGACCACGTCCAGTTCGACGGGCCGTTCGCCGACGGTCACCGTGACCGCCTGCGGCTGATGTCCGGAGGCCGCCGCGATCATCACATAGGAGCCCGCGCCCGGCACACTCAGCGCGTACCGCCCGTCGCTCCCGCTCGCTCCGCGTCCGATCTGCTGTCCATGGACATCGATGAGGGTGAGGGCGGCGCGGGGCACGGTGGAGCCGTCGTGGTGCTGCACCGTGCCGCAGACGGCCACCCCCGAGACATACGGGGCGGGAGCCGGCGGGAGCGGGGCGGCCGGGCCGCCCGGCGCGGTGCGCGCGCCGGGGACGGTGACGGACTCGGCGGCCGAGGCGTTCTGGGACACCAGTGGTTTCTCCTTGAGGAAGAAGGCGATCAACAGGCCGAGGACGAGCACCGGCACGAGATAGAGGAAGATCCGCGGCATGGCGTCCGCGTACGCCTGGACATAGCCGTCGCGGACGGCGGGCGGCAGGGCGTGGACCGCCTGCGGGGTGATGGACTCGGCGTCGGGCAGGCCCGTCCCGGCGGGGATACGGTCGCCGAGCGCGTCGGCGAGCCGGTTGGCGAAGAGGGTGCCGAAGACGGCGGCGCCCACGCTGCCGCCGATCTGCCGGAAGTAGTTGTTGGCGCTGGTGGCGGTGCCGAGGTCGGCGGGCGGTACGGCGTTCTGCACGGCGAGGATGAGCACCGGCATCACCAGGCCCATGCCCAGGCCCAGCACCGCCTGCGCGAGGCCGCACTCGGCCATGGACGTGTCGGTCTCCAGCCGCGACAGCAGCCACATGCCCGCCACCGAGAGCGCGCTGCCGAGCACCGGATAGATCCGGTAGCGGCCGGTACGGCTGATGAGCTGTCCGGAGACGAGGGAGGCGACGACGATGCCGCCCATCATGGGCAGCATCAGCAGCCCGGACTCGGTGGCGCTGGCTCCCTCGACCATCTGGAGGAAGGTCGGCAGATAGCTGGCCGCGCCGAACAGCGCCACACCGACGACCGCGCCGACCAGACTGGTGATGTTGAAGACGGAGTCGCGGAACAGCCGCAGCGGAATGATCGGTTCGGCCGCGAAGTGCTCGACGACCAGGAACAGCAGGGTCGTTCCGACGGTGCCCGCCGCGAGACCGAGGATGACCCGGGAGTCCCAGGCGTACTCGGTCCCGCCCCAACTGGTCAGCAGGACCAGACAGGTGGACGCGGCGGTGAGCGTCAGCGCGCCGAGGAGATCGAGCCGCGCGGGCGCGGTGGGTTTGGGAAGTCTGAGCACCACGGCGACGACGGCGAGGGTGACCAGACCGAAGGGCACATTGAAGTAGAAGCACCAGCGCCAGGAGACATGGTCCGTGAAGAAGCCGCCGAGCAGCGGTCCCGCCACGGAGGCGAGCCCGAACGCGGCGCCGATGAGCCCCATGAAGCGGGCGCGCTCACGGGCGGGCACGATGTCGGCGATGATGGCCTGGACGCCGATCATGAGTCCGCCGGCGCCGATGCCCTGGATGGCGCGGAAGGCGATGAGCTGGTCCATGGTGCGGGACCAGCCGGCCAGCGCGGAGCCGATGACGAAGACGACGATCGCGAACTGGAAGACGCCCTTGCGGCCGAAGAGATCCCCGAGCTTGCCGTAGATCGGCAGCCCGATGGTGGCGGTGAGCAGATACGCGGTGATCGCCCAGGACATCCGGTCCAGGCCCTGGAGTTCGCCGACGATCTTCGGCAGCGCCGTGGCCACGATCATCTGTTCCAGCGCGGCCAGCAGCAGGGCGAGCATCAGCCCGACGAAGACCAGTCGCACCCGGCGGGGGCTGAGGGGCTCCCCGGGCGCCGTGCCGCCGACGGGCGGTGGTGGCGGTGGGCCGGCGGTGGCGGCCACGGCCGGCGCCATGGCCGGCGCGGCGCCGTGTTCGATGCCCTGCTCGCCGTCCTTGACCAGAGTGGTCCCGCCCACGTACTGCTCCCCTCGTCGCACCTGCGCGGCGTCATTCTTCACATTGCACGCCAAGCAGGAGCAAGCGGAAGACTTTCCCGCCGAACGGGGTTGTGACGGGGGCGGGTTGAGCGGCAGAGCATGCGCCATGGCGCTCATCAGGGGCTTTCCCGCGACGTGTCACGCGGGGGGCGCGCAACGGCGCCGCGGGGAAAACCACTCGAAACGGTGACCTCGGCGGCAACACGCCGAGACCCGCCGAGACGAGTCGTGCTGACATCGGGATTCCGTCGCCGGGATCCGCGAGAACGGGTGAAGAGGACGGGCAGGACGGGTGGGCGGACGGAAAGCCGTGCGCTACTTCCCGGTGTCCGACCCGTTCCCGGACTGCGACGCGGTCTCGGTCTCGGCGGCGAGCCGTTCGAGGATCACGCCGTAGATGCGCCCCAGGCCCTTGGGGGCGAAGGTCCGCTCGAAGAAGCCGCCGATGCCGCCGGCGCCGTCCCAGACGGTGGTGACGACAGCCTTCGAACGGCCCTCTCCGGCCGGGGTGACGGTCCAGGTGGTGACCATCGAGGAATTGCGGTCCTTCTCCACGAGCCGCCCGTCGCTCGGCTCCGTCACCTCCAGCAGACAGTCACGTACACGCTTGCTCGTGGCCTGGAGCTTCCAGTGGACCAGGCTGCCCTCGCCGTCGCCGCCCTCCCGCACCTCGTACTCGCTGAACTGCTGGGGCAGCAGCTTCGCGCGGGTGTTCTCGTAGTCGGCCAGCGCATCGAACACTGTCTCCGGGTCCGCCGCGATGATTCGCTCCGTCGTGGCCTCGACCTGCGCCATGGCTCTTCCTCCAGCACTCGATTTTCGGTGGGGTGCGGCCACCCAACCACCCTCCGGTACGCCCGCCCAAATCCGGGTCACATGCGATCAAGGGAACATGTGTTCTATTCTGAGGCCAGTGCTACCGAGGAGGTACCCATGCGCTGGGACAATCTGGTCGAGAACACCTCAAGGCCGGGGGCGAACGGGGACATCGCGCTCTTCGGAACGGACGCGGTGACCACCCGGACCTTCGACACCCCCGAATTCCGCGGAATCACCTTTCACGAGGTCCGTGCCCGTTCGATCGTGAACAAGGTGCCGGGCGCGTCCCGGATGCCGTTCGAATGGACGGTGAATCCGTACCGGGGCTGTACACACGCCTGCGTCTACTGCTTCGCCCGCAAGACCCACAGCTATCTGGATCTCGACACCGGTCTGGACTTCGACTCCCAGATCGTCGTCAAGATCAACGCGCCGGAGCTGGTCCGCCGCCAGCTCGCCTCGCGCCGCTGGCAGGGGGCGCATATCGCGATGGGGACGAATGTCGACTGCTACCAGCGCGCGGAAGGGCGCTACCGGCTGATGCCCGGCATCATCACGGCGCTGCGCGACCGCGCCAACCCGTTCTCCATCCTCACCAAGGGCACGCTGATCCTCCGCGATCTGGAACTGCTGCGGGACGCGGCCTCCGTCACCGAGGTGGGGATCTCGGTCTCGGTCGGCTTCGTCGACCAGGAGCTGTGGCGCACGGTCGAGCCCGGCACACCCTCGCCCGAGCGGCGGCTCGACGTGGTGCGCGCGATGGCCGAGAACGGCATCGGCTGCGGAGTGCTCATGGCGCCGGTCATCCCCTTCCTGGGGGACAGGCCCGACCAGCTACGGGCGACGGTACGGGCGATAGCCGGCGCCGGGGCCACCTCCGTGACCCCGCTCGTGCTGCATCTGCGGCCGGGCGCGCGCGAGTGGTTCATGGCCTGGCTGGAGCAGCACCATCCGTATCTGGTGGCGCGGTACGAGCGGCTGTACGCGGACGGCGCGTACGCGCCCAAGTGGTACCAGCGCCGGATCACACGGCAGGTGCACGAACTGGCCGACGAGTTCGGGATCGGACCGGCGAGCCGGGGCGAGGCCCGGCGTATCACTCCCACCAGGGACCCGGACCGGCCCGACCAGTCCCGCCGACCCGACCAGTCCGACCGGCCCGACCGGCCCGATCTGCCCGTCCGGCCGGACGCCACCCAGCTCACGCTGCTGTGAGCTCACGCGGCTGTGACCGACCGGGGGAAAACCTCTTGGCCGGCTGTCAGTGGCATGGGCGAGTATGGGCGCATGAGTGAACTGACCCATCTGCGCCGCTGTCTCCGCGCGGCCGGAGTCTCCTTCGCCGATGTCGTCGAGCTGACGTACTTCGTCACCGATGCGGCGCATCCGCCGGCGGTACGGGAGACCGGTCCCGGGCAGGACGGCGGCTCCGGCGCCGGCCGGGGCTGAAGCCATGCCCCTCGGCACGACGACGGCCGGCCCGGTCCGGATCCGTGAGATGACCGCCGACGACTGCGAAGCCGTCGCGAGGGTCCGGGTGCGCGGCTGGCAGTACGCGTACGCGGGACTGATACCGCGGGCGTATCTGGACGCGATGAGCGTCGAGGAGGAGACGGCCAAGCGCCGCGAGTATCTGACCAGGGGTGACGGCCGGGTGGTCGATCTCGTGGCGGAGCGTGCGGGCCAGGTGGTCGGCTGGGGCTGCCGCGGCCCGAGCCGCGACGAGGACGCGCCGGCCGGGTCGGCGGAGGTGTACGCGCTCTATGTGCTGCCCGAACAGGTCTCGACCGGCGTCGGCAGGGCGCTGATGGACGCGCTGATCGCCAGGGCCGTGTCGGAAGGCGCTTCGGCTCTGGTCCTGTGGGTCCTCGCGGCCAATGAACGCGCGCGCCGCTTCTACGCGAAGGCGGGCTTCGAGCCCGACGGCGCGGCGGAGGCGTTCGAGGTGGGCGGAGCCACGGTGTCCGAGGTGCGCTACGCGAGAGCGCTGAGCGCGTCCTCGGCGGCGGTGCCCAGCCGAGGATGATCCCGGGCGGCTTCCAGCACGGCACGGGCCCGGGAGTCGCCGAGCCGCCCCAGGCCCTCGACACAGGCGAGCGCCACCCGCCAGTGCGGCTCGTCGGGAGCCAGCAGCCGCTCCAGCGTGGTGATCAGCGCGGGTACGGACTCGGGGGCGCGTAACGCGGTCAGCAGCCGTACGGGATGCAGCGCGTAGGCCGTACGGAGACGGTTGACGGCGAGCGCGGCGGCGGCCCTGGGGGTACGCGGATCACCGAGCCCGGCGAGGGCGTGGGAGGCGGAGACACAGCGCTCGGGGTCGCGGTGGTTGAGCAGCAGCACCAGCGTCTCGAACGCCCGCCGGTCACCGGCGCGGCCCAGCCGGAACGCGGCGATCTCCCGTGCCCACAGGGGCCGTCCACGCTCGACGAGGACGGCGGCCAACTCTTCCGGGTCCTCGGTGGCGATGAGCCGCTCGTATGCCTCGGACCCGCCGGACTCGTCCCGCACCCGGTCCACGAGCGAGCGGAAGTCCTCATCCATACGGTCAGCGTATCGGCGCGCACGGGAGTCCCCCGCCTCGTCGGCGAGACCGCCTCCGCCGCCGCGCTTCGTGACGCAGCGCACAGCGGCCCAGCTATGGCGCGCTCGTTACCCGTCGGTTAATCTCAAATGAGCGGGAAACCCCCGCGGCTCCCGACGGCCTGGTGACGCAGCCGTCGAGAGCGCTGTCGGTTCAGCACCCTCGCGGTCCGGCCCGTCCGGACCGTCCGTACGGCGCGGCTCCGGAACAGAGCCCGCCGCCCACCGCCGCGATCCGCTTCAGCAGAAGCGCGCCCGCCGCGCTCCGGCGCCGTCCTCCGCGCGCCCCCTCTTTCGCGCCTCTCCTCATCCGGCGCCTTCTCTCAGTCGTCACTCATCCTCTGGAGTCCCGTGATGGACATCCCTCTCTCCACCATCGCCGTCGTCGGTCTCGGCACCATGGGGACCGGTATCGCCGAGGTCCTCGCCCGCGCCGGCCGTGAGGTCGTCGGCATCGACATCAGTGACATGGCCGCCGCACGGGCCGTCGCCTCGCTCGAAGCGTCCACCGCGCGGGCCGTGGAGCGCGGGCGGCTCACCGAGGAGGAGCGGCGCACGGTCCTCGCGCGGTTCCGTACCTTCTCCGATCCGCACGCCGCCGCCGGCGCCGATCTGGTGATCGAGGTGGTCCCGGAGTCGTACGAGACGAAGCAGCGGGTCTTCCGCGCGCTGGACGGCATCGTCGGTCCCTCGACGATCCTCGCCACCGGCACCAACGCGCTGTCGGTGACCCGGCTGGCCGCCGGCTCGGCGCACCCCGAGCGGGTGCTCGGTCTGCACTTCTTCAACCCGGCCCCGGCGATGAGGCTGGTCGAGGTGGTCTCCTCGGTCCTCACCGCGCCACGGGCCGTGGCGGCCGTCACCGCGCTCGCCCGGGAGCTGGGCAAGGAGCCGGTCGCGGTGGGCGACCGCCCCGGCTTCGTCGCGGACGGTCTGCTCTTCGGCTATCTCAACCAGGCCGCCGCGATGTACGAGGCCAAGTACGCCTCCCGCGAGGACATCGACGCGGCGATGAGGCTCGGCTGCGGGCTGCCGATGGGGCCGCTCGCGCTGCTGGATCTGATCGGCGTCGACACCGCCCGTACGGTGCTGGACGCGATGTACGCCGCCTCGCGCGACCGGCTGCACGCCCCCGCGCCGGTCCTCAGACAGCTCAGCGAGGCAGGGCTGACCGGCCGCAAGTCAGGGCGCGGCTTCTATACGTACGAGGGTCCCGGCAGCGGCACGACGGTGCCGGACGCGCTGACCCCTGCGGACGCGCTGGCCCCGGCAGCAGCGCTCACCCCGGCGGACGCGCCCGCCCCTGCGCCCGTCCGCACACCCGCGGACGCGCCCGCCCAGCCGGACAGCACCGGACGCGGCTCCGACACACGCGAGCGGTCCGGAAGCGAGGCCCGGCCCGTCCGCTCGGTCGGTGTGGCGGGCTCCGGCACCATGGCGAGCGGGATCGCGGAGGTCTTCGCCAAAGCCGGTTTCGATGTGGTGCTCGCCGCCCGTACCCCCGAGAAGGCCGAGGGCGCCACGGCCCGGATCGCGAAGTCCCTCGCCCGCTCCGTGGACAAGGGAAGGCTGACCGCCGAGGCGCGTGACCAGGCCCTGGCGAGGATCACCCCGGCCGGCTCCCTGGACGCCCTCGCCGAGGTGGATCTCGCCGTCGAGGCCGTGGCCGAGGATCTGGAGATCAAGCGGCAGCTCTTCGCCACGCTCGACAAGGTCTGCCGGCCGGGCGCGGTCCTGGCCACCACGACCTCCTCGCTGCCGGTGGTCGCCTGCGCGCGGGCGACCTCGCGCCCGCAGGACGTGATCGGGATGCACTTCTTCAACCCGGCCCCGGCGATGAAGCTGGTCGAGGTGGTCCGTACGGTCCTGACCGCCGACGATGTCCACGCCACCGCCCGAGCGGTGGCGACGGCCGTCCGCAAGCATCCGGTGGACTGCGGCGACCGGGCCGGTTTCATCGTGAACGCGCTGCTCTTCCCGTATCTGAACAACGCGATCAAGATGGTCCAGGAGCACTACGCGTCGCTCGACGACATCGACGCCGCCATGAAGCTGGGCGGCGGCTATCCGATGGGCCCCTTCGAGCTGCTCGACGTGGTCGGCCTCGATGTCTCGCTGGCCATCGAGAGGGTGCTGCACCGCGAGTTCCGCGACCCGGGCCTGGCCCCGGCCCCGCTGCTCGAACATCTTGTGGCCGCGGGCTGCCTCGGCCGTAAGACAGGGCGCGGCTTCCGCGAATACGCCCGGCGCTGACCGGGCTCCCCGATCCGCGCTCCGGCCCATGGACCGGAGCCATGGACCGGTTCGCCGGGCGTTGCACCAGGTGGTGCGCCGGGTGGTGCGCCCGGCGCTCCGCCCCCACGGGCGCGCTCTCCCGCGCCGATGCAGTACGTTCACCTCATGTCCCAGCCCGCCAAGTCCTCCCGTACCAGCACCAGGTCCGACGTTCCGGAGAGTGCCGCAGGCACCCGCGCGGCCGCCCAGCGGCTGAAGATGCGCCGGGAGCTGGCGGCCGCGGCGATGGAACTGTTCGCGACCAAGGGGTACGAGGCGACGACCGTCGACGAGATCGCCGCCGCGGCCGGGGTCGCCCGCCGCACCTTCTTCCGGCACTTCCGCTCCAAGGAAGAGGCGATCTTCCCCGACCACGACGACACGCTCGTACGGGCGGAGGCGGTGCTCAACGCCGCGCCGGCGCACGAGCATCCGCTGGACACGGTCTGCCGGGGCATCAAGGAAGTCATGCGGATGTACGCGGCCTCCCCCGCGGTCTCCGTGGAGCGCTACCGCCTCACCCGTGAGGTGCCCACGCTCCGCGAGCGCGAGATCGCTTCTGTGGCCCGCTACGAGCGGCTGTTCACCCGCTATCTGCTGGGGCACTTCGACGAGCGCGACCACACCGACGGCAATGACGACCCGCTGCTGGCGGAGGTGGCCGCGTCCGCGGTCGTCACCGCGCACAACCATGTGCTGCGCCGCTGGCTGCGGGCCGGCGGCAAGGGTGATGTGGAGGCACAGCTCGACCACGCCTTCGCGATCGTGCGTGACACCTTCGGTTCCGGTATCGGCTCGGGCCGGACCATCGGCGCCAAGCCGCAACACGCCGCGGCCTCCGCCCGCACCAGCGGGGATGTCCTGGTGACGGTGGCGCGTACGGACGCCCCGCTGGACGAGGTCATGCGCACCATCAAGCAGGCACTCAGGGACGCGTAGCCACCCCCTCCCCTCCCGAACACCTCACGCCCCTCCCGAACACCGCACGCTCCCCGCCCCGCCCCGGGTCCCGTCTCCGAGCCCGGGTCCCGTCGCGTCGCCCGTTCGGCCCCGCGATCGCGCATCGGCACGCCCTGCGCCCATATGGTCACATGAGGTGATACTCCCTGCCGAGGGAGCGGTAGACATTGCTCATGCGTGTCGCACCGATGACAAATGAGAGAGACTCCTGGCACTCAGTGCCTTGTCATGCGTCACGGCGTGCCATACCGTGAGGTTGTCCGGCTGTTCCCGCAAGCCATCCCGTTTGTGGTCCGGACGCCTGCGTCACAGGCAACCTCCGCGCCCACCCGGCGCCGCCGATCAGCACGATCAGCTCCGCCCGTTGATCAGCCGCACCCGCCGAACCGACGGCACCCCTCCCCCGCACAGCAGCGAGCAGCCCCCTCGCATCTCGCTCCCCCAGCTTCGCCGGAGGCTCCACCGTGAAGGAAATCCTGGACGCGATCCAATCGCCGGACACCACGTCCGCCGACTTCGCCGCACTGCCCGTCCCCGCCTCGTACCGCGCGGTGACCGTGCACAAGGACGAGACGGAGATGTTCGCCGGTCTCCCCACCCATGAGAAGGACCCCCGCAAGTCGCTCCATCTCGACGAGGTGCCGGTGCCCGCGCTCGGCCCCGGTGAGGCCCTGGTGGCCGTCATGGCCAGCTCGGTGAATTACAACTCGGTCTGGACCTCGATCTTCGAACCGCTGCCGACCTTCGGTTTCCTGGAGCGGTACGGCAAGATCAGCGAACTCGCCAAGCGGCACGACCTGCCGTACCACGTCATCGGATCCGACCTCTCCGGTGTCGTGCTGCGTACCGGCCCCGGTGTCAACGCCTGGCGGCCGGGCGACGAGGTCGTCGCGCACTGTCTCTCCGTCGAGCTGGAGTCGTCCGACGGCCACAACGACACGATGCTCGACCCCGAGCAGCGGATCTGGGGCTTCGAGACCAATTTCGGCGGCCTGGCGGAGCTGGCCCTGGTGAAGTCCAATCAGCTCATGCCCAAGGCCCAGCATCTGACCTGGGAGGAGGCGGCGGCACCCGGCCTGGTCAACTCGACCGCGTACCGCCAGCTCGTCTCCCGCAACGGCGCCGGGATGAAGCAGGGCGACAATGTGCTGATCTGGGGCGCGAGCGGCGGACTCGGCTCGTACGCCACGCAGTTCGCGCTCTCCGGCGGCGCGAACCCGGTCTGTGTGGTCTCCAGCGACCGGAAGGCCGAGCTCTGCCGGCGGATGGGCGCCGAGGCGATCATCGACCGTACCGCCGAGGGCTACCGGTTCTGGAAGGACGAACACCACCAGGACCCGCGTGAGTGGAAGCGCTTCGGCAAGCGCATCCGCGAACTGACCGGCGGCGAGGACGTGGACATCGTCTTCGAGCACCCGGGGCGCGAGACCTTCGGCGCGAGTGTGTATGTCACCCGCAAGGGCGGCACGATCGTGACCTGCGCGTCGACCTCCGGCTACACCCACGAGTACGACAACCGCTATCTGTGGATGTCCCTGAAGCGGATCGTGGGCTCGCACTTCGCCAACTACCGTGAGGCGTGGGAGGCCAACCGGCTGGTGGCCAAGGGCAGGATCCACCCCACGCTGTCGAAGGTGTACGCCCTGGAGGACACCGGCCAGGCCGCGTACGACGTGCACGACAACCGCCACCAGGGCAAGGTCGGCGTGCTGGCGCTGGCGCCCCGCGAGGGCCTGGGCGTACGCGACGAGGAGCTGCGCGCGCGGCACATCGACGCCATCAACCTGTTCCGCGACACGCCCGCGGAGCGGCACGGACGCCCGCGCACCCACGGCCGCCCGCCCGCCGCCGTGGCAACAGAAGCCTGAGGGCGGCGCCATGACCGACCGTCAGAAGGACAGGCCCTGGCTCATGCGGACCTACGCCGGTCATTCGACCGCCGAGGCGTCCAACGAGCTGTACCGGCGCAATCTCGCCAAGGGACAGACCGGGCTCTCCGTCGCGTTCGACCTCCCGACGCAGACCGGCTACGACCCCGATCATCTGCTCGCCCGCGGCGAGGTCGGCCGGGTCGGGGTCCCGGTCTCGCATCTCGGGGACATGCGGCGGCTGTTCCAGGACATCCCGCTGGAGCGTACGAACACCTCGATGACCATCAACGCCACCGCGATGTGGCTGCTGGCGCTCTACCAGGTGGTCGCGGAGGAGCAGGGCGCGGACATCTCCGCCCTGCGGGGGACGACTCAGAACGACATCGTCAAGGAGTACCTCTCGCGCGGGACCTATGTCTTCCCGCCGGTCCCGAGCCTGCGGCTGACCACCGACATGATCGCCTACACGGTGAACCACATGCCCCGGTGGAACCCGATCAACATCTGCAGCTACCACCTCCAGGAGGCGGGGGCGACCCCGGTGCAGGAGATCGCGTACGCGATGTCCACCGCGATCGCCGTGCTCGACGCGGTGTTCGCTTCCGGGCGGATCCCCGAGGAGCGCAAGGGGGACGTGGTCGCCCGGATCTCGTTCTTCGTCAACGCCGGAGTGCGGTTCATCGAGGAGATGTGCAAGGTGCGGGCGTTCTCCCGTATCTGGGACACGCTCACCCGTGAGCGGTACGGCATCGAGGACGCCGGGCAGCGCCGCTTCCGCTACGGCGTCCAGGTCAACTCCCTCGGGCTGACCGAGGCCCAGCCGGAGAACAACGTCCAGCGGATCGTCCTCGAAATGCTGGCGGTGACCCTCTCCAAGGACGCCCGCGCCCGTGCCGTACAGCTCCCGGCCTGGAACGAGGCGCTGGGGCTGCCCCGGCCGTGGGACCAGCAGTGGTCGCTGCGGATACAGCAGGTGCTCGCGCACGAGAGCGATCTGCTGGAGTACGAGGACATCTTCGAGGGCTCGCGGGTCGTCGAGGAGAAGGTGACGGCCCTGGTCACGGAGAGTCTGGAGGAGATCGACCGTATCCAGGCCATGGGCGGGGCGATGGCGGCCGTCGAGTCCGGCTATCTCAAGTCGCGGCTGGTCTCCTCGCACGCCGAGCGCCGGGCGCGGATCGAGTCGGGCGAGGAGAGGATCGTCGGCGTCAACTGCTACGAGTCCACCGAGCCCAGTCCGCTCACCGCCGACCTCGGCACCGCGATCATGACGGTCGATCCGGCGAACGAGGCACGGGTGGTGGCGGCCCTGCGCACCTGGCGGGACACCCGCGACGAGGCCCGTGCCACCGAGGCGCTGGCCGCGCTGAAGAAGGCCGGGGCGGGCACCGCCGATCTGATGCCCGCCACCCTGGAGTGCGCGCGGGCCGGGGTGACGACCGGAGAGTGGTCCTGGGCGCTGCGCGACGTCTTCGGCGAGTTCCGCGCGCCGACCGGGGTGAGCGGCGCACCGGTCGCGATGGGCCCGGAGGCGGGCACCGCGCTCGCGACCGTACGGGAGAAGGTGTCCCGGACCGCGGCTGAACTGCGGTCGGGGCGGCTGCGGCTGCTGGTCGGCAAGCCCGGTCTGGACGGGCACTCCAACGGCGCCGAGCAGATCGCCGTCCGCGCGCGCGACGCCGGCTTCGAGGTGGTCTACCAGGGCATCAGACTGACCCCGGAGCAGATCGTCGGTGCCGCGCTCGCCGAGGACGTGCACTGTGTGGGTCTGTCGATCCTCTCCGGATCGCATGCCGCGCTGGTGCCCGACGTACTGGCGCGGCTGCGTGAGGCGGGCGCGGGCGACATCCCGGTGATCGTCGGCGGGATCATCCCGGACGGCGACGCCGAGGAGCTGCGGGCGGCCGGAGTGGCCGCCGTCTTCACCCCGAAGGACTTCGGAATCACCGGGATCGTCGGCCGTATCGTCGACGAGATCAGGAAAGCGAACAAGCTCGATCCCTTGGAGGTCTCCGCATGACCGCGCCTGCCACGCCCGTCCCGCCCACGGTGCCGGAGACGGCGGGAGCCGCCGCGAACCGGCTGCGTCCGCGCCGCTCGTGTCTCGCCGTACCGGGCTCGAACCCGCGTTTTCTGGAGAAGGCCCAGGGGCTCCCGGCCGACCAGGTCTTCCTCGATCTGGAGGACGCCTGCGCCCCGCTCGCCAAGGAGGGCGCCCGGCACACCATCGTCGACGCGCTGAACAAGGGTGACTGGAGCGGCAAGACCCGGGTCGTCCGGGTCAACGACTGGACGACGCACTGGACGTACCGCGATGTGATCACGGTCGTGGAGGGCGCGGGCCACAACCTCGACTGTGTGATGCTGCCGAAGGTCCAGGACGCCCAGCAGATCATCGCCCTCGATCTGCTGCTCACCCAGATCGAGAAGACGATGGGTTTCGAGGTCGGCGGGATCGGGATCGAGGCGCAGATCGAGAACGCCAAGGGCCTGGTGAACGTGGACGAGATCGCCGGCGCGTCCCCGCGTCTGGAGACCATCGTCTTCGGTCCCGCCGACTTCATGGCCTCGATCAACATGAGGACGCTGGTGGTCGGGCAGCAGCCGCCCGGCTATGGCGCGGACGCCTACCACTACATCCTGATGCGCATTCTGATGGCGGCCCGTACACACGGTCTCCAGGCGATCGACGGCCCGTATCTCCAGATCCGCGATGTGGACGGCTACCGCGAGGTGGCGGGCCGCGCGGCGGCGCTCGGCTACGACGGCAAATGGGTGCTGCACCCGGGCCAGATCGAGGCGTCGAACGAGATCTTCTCGCCCTCCCAGGAGGACTACGACCACGCCGAGCTGATTCTCGACGCGTACGAGTACTACACGTCCGAGGCGGGCGGCAAGAAGGGGTCCGCGATGCTCGGCGACGAGATGATCGACGAGGCGAGCCGCAAGATGGCGCTGGTCGTCTCCGGCAAGGGCCGGGCCGCCGGGATGCGGCGCACCACCGCCTTCGAAGCCCCGGAGGCGTGAGGCATGCGGTTCGGGAGGACCTTCGAGGAGTTCGAGGTCGGGGCGGTCTACAAGCACTGGCCCGGCAAGACGGTCACGGAGTACGACGACCATCTGTTCTGTCTGCTCACCATGAACCACCACCCGCTGCACCTGGACAGCAACTACGCCGAGAAGACGACCGACTTCGGCAGGAACGTCGTCGTGGGCAACTACGTCTACTCGCTCCTGCTGGGCATGTCGGTGCCGGACGTCTCCGGGAAGGCCATCGCCAATCTGGAGGTCGAGTCGCTCCGGCACATCGCCCCGACCTTCCACGGCGACACGATCTACGGCGAGACGACCGTGCTGGACAAGACTCCGTCGAAGTCCAGGAACGACCGCGGAATCGTGTATGTCGAGACCAAGGGGTACAAGCAGGACTCCACGGTCGTCTGTGTGTTCCGCCGCAAGGTGATGGTCCCCACCGAGAAGTACGTCAAGGAGCGCGGCGGCGAGCAGCCCGGCCGCCCCGAGCCCCGGGAGAAGTGACAGAGCCATGAGCCGACTCGCCCAGACAGCCGGGCTGACCGACATCCAGCGGGAGATCCTGGCGACCGTCAGGGACTTCGTCGACAAGGAGATCCTCCCGGTCGCCACGGAGCTGGAGCACCGTGACGAGTATCCGACGCGGATCGTCGAGGGCCTGAAGGAACTCGGGCTGTTCGGACTGATGATCCCCGAGGAGTACGGCGGTCTGGGCGAGTCGCTGCTGACCTACGCGCTCTGTGTGGAGGAGATCGCCCGGGGGTGGATGTCCGTCTCGGGCATCATCAACACCCACTTCATCGTGGCGTACATGCTCCGACAGCACGGCACCGAGGAGCAGAAGGACACCTTCCTGCCCAGGATGGCGGCCGGCGAGGTGCGTGGCGCCTTCTCGATGTCCGAGCCCGCTCTCGGCTCGGATGTCTCCGCCATCACCTCCAAGGGGGTGCGGGACGGCGACACGTATGTACTGGACGGCCAGAAGATGTGGCTCACCAACGGCGGTACGTCCACCCTTGTGGCGGTGTTGTGCCGTACCGACGAAGGCCATCCCGAGGGCACGGCCCGGCACCGGTCGATGAGCACGTTCCTGGTCGAGAAGGAACCAGGCTTCGGTGAGGTGCGGCCCGGACTCACCATCCCCGGGAAAATCGACAAGATGGGGTACAAGGGCGTCGACACCACCGAGCTGATCATGGACGGACTACGCATTCCGGCCAATCGGGTCCTCGGCGGTACCACCGGCCGAGGGTTTTACCAAATGATGGACGGGGTCGAGGTGGGGCGGGTCAATGTCGCCGCACGTGGCTGTGGTGTCGCACAGCGTGCTTTCGAGCTGGGTGTGGCATATGCCCAGCAACGTCACACCTTCGGCAAGCCCATCGCGCAGCATCAGGCGATCCAGTTCAAGCTGGCTGAAATGGCAACCAAGGTGGAAGCCGCCCATGCGATGATGGTGAACGCGGCACGCAAAAAGGACTCCGGGGAGCGAAACGACCTGGAGGCAGGGATGGCGAAGTACCTCGCCTCCGAGTACTGCAAGGAAGTCGTCGAGGACGCCTTCCGGATCCACGGCGGTTACGGCTTCTCCAAGGAGTACGAGATCGAGCGCCTCTACCGCGAGGCACCGATGCTGCTGATCGGCGAGGGTACCGCCGAGATCCAGAAAATGATCATTGGCCGCCGACTGCTGGAGGAGTACCGTTCGCAGGGCTGATTGTCGCTTTTGATCTTGTTTAGCCGCGAAGTAGATCACACTCCGCCAACAGGTGCCACCGGCTTCCAGCCGCTCGACTCGGCTGCTGGCTTGCTCAGTTGCTGCTCGCAACCGATACCATCGCTGGAAAGCCGCCGTCCCCCGTTACCCGCGCGGCATCATCCGCTACGAAGGTCATCCATGCCCCACAGCCAAACCTCTGCACCACGCGGCCGGGTCCGCCTCGCGCGCGGAGCATCGCCGTGGCTCCTGCCCACCGTCGCCACCGCGGCGATCGGGCTGGTCCGTGCGCGCCGTTCCCGGCGTGCCGCTGTCCTCGCTGTGCCCGCCACCGCGCTCGCGGCGGGCATGCTGTGGTTCTTCCGCGACCCCGAGCGCGAGATCACGCAGGGCCGGGTCATCTCCCCGGCCGACGGTGTGGTGCAGAGCATCATGCCGTGGAAGGACGGGCGCACCCGGGTCGCCATCTTCATGAGCCCGCTGAACGTCCACGTCAACCGCGCTCCCCTCGCGGGGACCGTGACCTCCGTCGAGCACATCCCCGGCGGATTCGTTCCGGCGTTCAACAAGGAGAGCGAGAACAACGAGCGCGTTGTCTGGCACTTCGACACCGAGCTGGGCGATATCGAGATGGTGCAGATCGCGGGTGCGGTGGCCCGCCGCATCGTCCCGTATCTGCCCCAGGGAACCAAGGTGGAACAGGGCGAGCGCATCGGCCTGATCCGTTTCGGCTCGCGTGTCGACATCTACCTTCCGGAAGGTGTCGATGTCGCTGTCGAGGTCGGTCAGACCACGACCGCAGGGGTGACTCGAATTGACCGTGATTGATCCTGATACGCAAGCCGGCTGGGCCACCGAGGCCGAGGCCGAAGCGGAGGACGACGCGGAGGACATGCCGCTGTCACTGAGGCTGTCGATAGCGGACACCCTCACACTCGGCAATGCCACCTGCGGCTTCATGGCCGTCTACTTCACCACGACCGGCATTCTCATCCCCCATCTCACGGGCAGCGACGAGAGCGGTATGGCGCGGCACTCCGCGGCGACGGCCGTGATCCTGATGCTGTGCGCGGCGATCTTCGATCTGTTCGACGGGCTCGTGGCACGCAAGCTGCGCAGCTCACCGATGGGCGCCGAACTGGACAACCTCTCCGACCTGATCAGCTTCGGCCTCGCCCCGGCGTACTTCGTCCTGGTGTACGGGATGGTCGCGGACGACGCCCATCAGCGGGTCTCGGCGCTGGCGGCCGTGGTGGTGCTGCTGGCCGTCGTCCTGCGGCTGGCCAGATTCTCCTGTGTGACCCTGAAGGACGGCATGTTCCAGGGCATGCCGAGCCCCTTCGGCGCGCTGACGGTCATCTCGATCGTGCTGCTGGAGCTTCCCTTCGTACCGACGCTGCTCGCGATCGTCGGGGTCGCGTGGCTGATGGTCAGCCGGGTGGAGTATCCGAAGCCACGGGGAATTCTCGCGGTGGCGATGCTGAGCTGGATCGTGGCGGCGATGGGGCTGCTGGCGGCCTGGGCGTTCGACGCGCCCGGTGGTCAGTTGCTGCTCCAGACGGGCTGTGCGCTCCAGGTCGTGACGGGCGCGGTCATTCCGCTCTTCGCCACGGCCCGGCGGGTGAACACCTTCCGCGACAACCGTCGCGAGGCACGGGCGGCGCAGCTTCCGTAGTGCGTCCCGTTCCGATGTATGTCCTGAGTACGGCTTGAGTACGGCGTGACCGTGAGGGCCCGGGTGCATGGCGCACCCGGGCTCTCGTGCGTTGTCACGGTCCTGTCCCGGCTCGCTCCGATGGCCTGTCGGCGGTCGCCCGGCTCTGGAATGATCGTCGGCCATGACCGGGGGATTCATACATCAGTTGTTCGAAGATCAGGTCCGGCAGGCACCCGACCGGACCGCCGTGATCACCGAGAGCGCGCGGCCGACCTATCAGGAGCTGGACGGCTCGGCCAACCGGCTGGCGGCGTATCTCATCGCGCGGGCCGGGGTGCCGGAGTCCGGTGCCACCGTGGCGATCTGTACGGAGCGCCCGCTCGACGCCCTGGTGGCGATGCTGGCCGCGCTCAAGTCGGGGTACGCGTACGCCGTTGTCGCGCCGGGGACCGCGCGCGAGGAGACGCGCCGGCTGCTCGGGCTCACCCGGGCGGAGGTCGTCATCACCCATCGGAGGCTGCTGGCGCGGATCGATGACGGCCGCCGCCGTACGGAGATCTGTCTGGACGGCGACGGGGAGGCGATCGCCGCCCACTCCGACGCGGCGCCCGCGGAGGGCGGGGCAGGGAGCGATCGGGCCACCGTCCTCTTCACGGCGGGCACCACGGGTGAGCGGAGGGCTGTTGTCTCCGGGCACGGCCGATGGCTCGCCGCGTACGCCGCCTGGGCCGAGGTCTACGCGCTGACGGCGCACGACCGGCTGCTGGTGACGGCGGGCTCCGAGACCACCGAGTTCACCGGCGGCTGGATACGCGCCCTGTGCTCGGGCGGAACGCTGGTGCTGTCGGAACGGGCGGCCGAGTCGGAGAGTGTCACCGTCGCGGAGGTGGACCCGACGGCCGCGGCCCGGCTGGCGGAGCGGGCACTGCCCGCCCTGCGGCTGCTGGCGGTGGGCGGCGAACCGCTGCGGCTCGACGAACAGCTACGGCTCCAGGGGCTGCTGCCGGCTCCGGGGGCCCGGGTGCTGAGTGTGTACGGTCCGGCGGAGGTCGTCGGATGCGGTACCTGGTTCGAGCCCGAGCAGTTGCCGGGGCCCGTCGAACACCCGGAGCGCGCCGCGTATCTCGGCCGTCCGTTCCCCGGCTGCGCGGTGGAGTTGCGCAAGGGGCGGATCTGGCTCACTCCTCCGGACGGCGGCGACGCGGTCCCCACCGGCGACGCGGGGCGGCAGCACGGCGGAGGGCCGCTGGAGTTCCGCGGCCGGACCGCCGACCGGGTCGAGATCGGCGGGAGGACGGTCGACACCTACCGGGTGGAGTCGGCGCTGGCCGGGCACCCGGACCTCCGGGAGGTCGTCCTCACCGGGGACCGCGGGCGTACCGGCGGCCGACTGATCGCCTATGTGGCACCGGGCCCCGACACCCCGTCAGGCACGACACTCGCCACATCGAATGCCTCGCCTGGCGCCGCGCCGGACGCCGCGTCCCTGCGGGCGCGGCTGACCGGTCTGGTGCCGGCCGCCGATATCCCCGGAACGGTCGTACGGGTCGCCTCGCTCCCGAGGAACGCGGCCGGGAAGGTGGACCGCGCGGCGCTGCCGCTGCCACCGGTACCCGGAGCCGTGCGCCACGCGGGCAAGGGCGGGATGACCGGGGAGGAGAGGGCGGCGGCCGTCGGCGGCTGTGCGGTGCCGGTCGTCGCGGGCATCCTGGCCGTCGCCCTCACCAACACCTTCTGGCCCGGCTCCACCGATCTGACCGGCGTGCCGAGTCCGTGGAACGGACTGTTCGGCGTCCTCTACGCCTTCGAGGTGGTCTCCTTCGCGGCCGGTGCCGGATTCCTGGTGGCCGGACGGAAACCGATGCTGCGGCGGGGCGGCCCGCGCGGTCTGACCACCGCGGCCCATCTCGCGATCGTCTGGCTGCTGGTGGCCTGGTGGCCGCAGGACAATCTCTACCGGCTGGCCGCCAAACAGGACTGGCCGCGACAGGCCGCGCTCGTCTACACGTTCAATGTGCCGCTGATGATCGCGGCGGGGATCGTGGTGGTCTGGGCGGTCATCGGCTCACCGCCGGCCCGGCGGAGCGAGTAGCCGGAGGCCGGTGGCCAGGAGTGAACAGCCGGCCGAGGTCCGCGCCCGCCGTTCGGACCAGTGCCTCGGCCGCGTCGAGACGTTCCGCCGTACGGGCGGCGAGCAGGACCCCGAGAAAGGGTGCGGGGTCGAAGGCCGCCGTGGGGATCGAGGGCACCAGCACCGCCCCGGTCCTCGCGCAGTCGGCCGTCAGTCCGGTGAGCCATGTGATGAGTTCGCCGTCCGGGAGCCGGGCGCCGAGCGGGATCCGGTCCAGCGAGCGTACGAGATGGTCGCCGCCCCGGGTCTCGTCCAGCCGTGCCTTCACGACGAAGGCGACCGAGGGACCGGTCAGCCGCAGATTGATCTCGGTCGGTGCGAGCCGGGGCGCTGCGGGCCTGGGCGGCGCGAGCCTGTCCGCCGGGGCGGACCGGGACGGTGCCGGCCGGTCGGCCGGGGCGGTCACGAAGTCGACGTCGTACCAGCCCCGGTAGCCGCTCGCGGCGAGCCGCAGACCGACATCGTGCCCGAAGCGCAGAGCGACGGCCGCCGCCCCGTCCGTGACGGCGCCGGGACCGACGGTCGCTCCCTGGTACGCCGTACCCGCCACATCCATCCGCGCGGCGCCGACATCGTGCACCTCGCCCGCCGTGTCCACGAGACCGTCGTAGGTGAGATCGCGCGGGGTGGCGTCCGGGCAGTCCGGGCCGGCGCTCAGGAACTCCTCGACGAGCAGCGGCCCCTGGGGCAGTGCGCGCAGTACGGGCAGCAGACGCCATACGGAGGTGACCACATGGGTCCCGGAACCGCCCACCCCGTGCTCGGTCTTGACCACACTGCGCTCGCCGGAACGGGCCCGTGCCAGGATCAGCCGGGCCGCCGCACGGCGCGTGGCCACCGGCCACTGGTCCGGCACGACGATCCCGGGATGCGCGGCGGCGAGCTGGTGGAAGAGGACACTGGCCGCGCGCTTGGACTCGTATCGCAGCGCCCCGGGCGGGAGCGGCTCCCCGGACAGCTCGCCCGTCGCACCGGTGCGGCCCCACGGGACGAAGGGCAGCCCGAGGCCGCGCAGATGGCGTACGAGGGCCGGGCGGTCCAGGATCTCGGGAGTGAGTCCCGCCGGGCCGGTGCCGAGACCGTCGTACAACTCCACCGATTCCCAGGCGAGTTGGCGGGACAGCAGCTCCAGCCAGCCCTCGGGGACGGTGCCGGGCAGGACCACCGCGGCGGGGTACGGGCTGCCCAGCGCGGCCAGACAGGAGTAGTGGGCGCTCGCCCGGCGGGAGACCTCGGGCCGGCGGGAGACCTCAGGCCGGCGGACGGCCTCCGGCGATCCGGAGGAGGACATGAACTGCGCCTGGAACTCGGCGACATTGCCGAGCTGTACGGTGCGCCGACCGCCCGTCCATGCCCGCGCCCAGCTCGCGCGCGGGGGTACGTCCACCCGGAGCCGGGACAGCGGCTCCGCGCCGCCGGGGACGGGCCGCGCGCCCAGCGCCCGGTAGAAACCGACCGCGTGCGGATCGGAGTCGATCGTCAGCCGCTCGATGCCCTCGTCCCGGGCGGCGTCCAGGACATGGGCGTACAGGGTGCGGCCGATGCCCCGGCCGAAGGCGCGCGGTTCGACGAAGAGCAGTCCGAGCGTGCCGTCGGGGGCCTTCCCCTCCAGCGAGGCGACACCGAGGGCGGCGCCGGACTTCTCGTCCTCCGCGACCATCATCCGACGGGCCGCCATGTCCGCCGCCGAGATCGTGAGTTCCTTGCGGCAGGCGGCCATAAAGGCTTCGTCGTAACCCCAGTGGGCCTTCGAGCGCAGCACAAGGCCGCTCAGTGCCCGCGCCTCGTCGGGGCGCGCGTCCCGTATCCGCACGGCCCCGACTCCAGGGTCCTTCGTCACACTGCCGTCCAGCTTCTGGTTCAGCGCCTGGTCCAGCGCCTGATTCGGTGTCCGGCTCGCCGTCCGGCTCGGTGTCCGGTTCAGCGCCTGGCCATATAGAGGTCGAGTGCCTTGTGCAGCAGTTTGTTGAGCGGATAGTCCCACTCGCCCAGATACTCGGCGGCCTCACCGCCGGTGCCCGCCTTGAAACGGAGCAGACCGAGGAGATGGTTGCTCTCGTCCAGGGTGTCGGTGATGCCTCGCAGGTCGTACACACTGGCGCCGAGTTCATGGGCGTCGCACATCATCCGCCACTGGACGGCGTTGTTCGGCTGCACCTCACGTCTGCGGGCGGTGGAGGCACCGTACGAGTACCAGACGTGGTCGCCGACGGTGAGCATCGTGGCCGCGGACAGGACCTCACCGTCGTGATGGGCGAGATAGAGCCGCATCCGGTCGGGGTTCTCGCTGGTCAGCGCGGTCCACATGCCCTGGAAGTAGGTCAGCGGGCGCGGCAGGAACTGGTCGCGCTCCGCGGTCTCCCGGTACAGCTCGTAGAAGGCTGGCAGATCCTCGTAGCCGCCCCGCTCGACCTTCACCCCGGCCTTCTCGGCCTTCTTGACGTTGCGCCGCCACTGCTGGTTGAAGCCGCGCTGGATCTCGTCCAACGACCTTCCCGCGAAGGGCACCTGGAAGACGTACCGGGGCTGTCCGGCGCTGAAGCCGTCGTCGGCGCCGTCGTCGTTGCGCCGCCAGCCCATACGGTGGAGCCGGTCGCTGACCGCGAGCGCGCGCGGGTCGGTCATGGTGGGCTCGACGTCCCGCAGCCGACGGACCTCCGGGTCCACGACGGCCGCCTTGACCACGTCCGCCGTCCAGCGACGGGCGACGACGGGCGGCCCCATCTTCACCGAGAACGCGCCCCGGGACTTGAGGTGGGCCAGCATCGGCTGGAGCCACCGGGCCAGGTCGGGGGCGAACCAGTCGATGGCGGGGCCCTCGGGCAGATAGGCGAGATACCGCTTGATCTTCGGTACGGGCCGGTAGAGGACGAGCCCCGCGCCGATGATGTCCCCCCGCTCGTCGAACCACCCGAGGCTCTCCGCCCGCCAGTCCGGCTTCACGTCCCCCCACGAGGGAACCTGCATGGGACTGATCGAGGGTCTGGCTCCGACGAAGGCCAGATGTTCCTTACGTTTGATCGTCTTCAGGCGGTAAGCCATGGGAGAGTGCTCCTTCGCTCGGCGCGCAGGCCTGTGGTCAGCAGTCCTCTAGTCATACGTGCCGTACGGGCGGGGGCGGGTCCGGACACGCGCGACGGCCGGAGAGGACACACCTGAGGGCGGGAGAGGACGCACGTGGGAGGCGGGCGGGACAAGGGGGACAGCCCTGTCCCCCTGCCCGTTTCCCCCGCCCCTTTCCCCGGCCCTTGGTGGACGCCGATCGGGGTGCCCGGGTCAGACCAGGAAATCCCGGGCGATGTCCGCCGCCAGGCGTTCCAGCAGCGGTCCCGCCTCCGCCATACAGACCGCGGGGTCCGGCTCCAGCTCGGTGAGGGCGTACGCGCGCCGGATCCCCGCGCGGCCCAAGGCCTCCGGCGGGAGGGCCAGTCGGCCGCAGACCGCTATGACCTCGATGTTCCGCGCGCGGGCCGCCGCCGCGACACCCGCGGGGGCCTTGCCGTGGAGTGTCTGCTCGTCCAGCGAGCCCTCACCGGTGATGACCAGGGTCGCCCGGGACAGGGCGGAGGCGAAGCCCAGTACGTCGAGCATCACCTCGATGCCGGGGCGGAAGCCCGCGCCGAGGCCGACCAGCGCGCCGTAGCCGATTCCGCCCGCCGCGCCCGCGCCCGGCGAGAGCGCGAGATCGGCGGCTCGGGAGCCGATGGCCGTCTCCAGGACCGTGGCGTAGTGGGCGAGTGCCGCGTCGAGCGTGACCACGTCCTCGGGGCTCGCGCCCTTCTGGGGGCCGTAGACGGCGGGGGCGCCCTTGGGCCCGGTCAGTGGATTGTCCACATCGCTGGCGAGGACGATCTCCGTCGCGCCGAGACGGCCGTCCAGACCGGAGAGATCGGCGGTGGCGAGGTCCCGCAGGCCGCCGCCGCCCGGCCCGATCGGCCGGCCGGCCGCGTCCAGGAAGCGCGCGCCGAGCGCGGCGAGCATCCCCGCGCCGCCGTCGGTGGTGGCACTGCCGCCGACTCCGAAGACGATGCTCCGGGCGCCCGCGTCGAGCGCGGCGCGCAGCAGTTCGCCGGATCCGTGGGTCGTCGCCGTCAGGGGCGCGAACACCCCCGCCGGAAGACGCTGGAGGCCGGAGGCCTCCGCCATCTCGACGACGGCCATGCCGTCCCGCAGGGCGTAGGCGGCGGTCAGCTCGTCGCCGAGCGGCCCTGTGACCCGTACCTCGCGCCGTTCGAAACCGGCCGCGACGGCTGCCGCGACCGTGCCGTCGCCGCCGTCCGCGACGGGCAGGGTCTCGACCGTCACCTCGGGAGCGACCCGGTGCAGCCCGGCCGTCACCCGCTCCGCGACCTGCACCGCCGTGAGCGAGCCCTTGAACTTGTCCGCCGCGATCAGTACGCGGGCGACCTCGGTTACCGCTCCGTCCGTCACTTTGCATCCTCTGCTCTCGAACAGGCAGTCGCGCCGCTTCGACCCTATCCGCCCGCCGTCCGTCTGCCCATGCCCGCTGTCACCGGCTCCTTCCCACGGACGGACGGTGCCACCTTGACGACAAGCCCTAGGCTTCCCGTGTGACGGATACCGATGCCGAATACGCCGCGTACATCGCAGGTCTCCCCCGAGTCCTCGCCGGCGCCGCCATGCTGTTCAGGGACGGCGGGGGCCGCGTACTGATCGTCGAGCCCAACTACCGGGAGGGCTGGGCGCTCCCCGGCGGAACGGTCGAGTCCGACGACGGCGAGACCCCGCGCTCGGGCGCCCGGCGGGAGACGCTCGAAGAGATCGGGCTGGACATCGAGCCCGGACGGCTGCTGGCGGTCGACTGGGTGCCGGGCAAGGCCCGCCCGCCGATCGCGGTCTATCTCTACGACGGCGGGGTGCTGGACGAGCGGCAGCTCGCGTCCATCCGCCTCCAGGAGGAGGAGCTGGTGTCGTGGCGGCTGCTCGACCGCGAGGAGATCCCGTCGTATCTGCTGGGTTCGCTCGGGCTGCGGGTACGGGCGGCACTCGACGTGGTGGAATCCGGCGCGGGCACGGTGGAGCTGGAGAACGGCCGCCGGCCGTAGCGATGTGTCCGCCGCCGGTCGGGGAACGCTGGAGCGCTCTCCTCGCCCGGAGTTGACCTTCACGTTGGCTGAACGTCGACAATCGCCGCCATGGACGAGACCACGGACCACACACCGGAGTTTCCCGGGTCCCCGGCGCTTCCGGACTCCCCGGCGCCGGCGGAACTGCTGAGCATCAGCGCGTTCGCACGGCGCGTCGGACTCGCGCCGAGCGCGCTGCGCTTCTACGACGACTGCCGTGTGCTCCGGCCCACGCGGGTGGACGGCGCGACCGGCTACCGCTACTACAGCACCGACCAGGAGGCGCGGGCCCGGCTGCTGCGGAGTCTGCGGATGGCCGGTCTGCCACTGGCCGACGCCGGCGTCGTACTGGACGGTCCCGCCGACGAGGCCCGTACCGTACTGGAGCGGCACCGGGAGACCGTACGGGACCGGACCCGGACCGCCGACGCCACGATCGCGGAGATCCTGCGGTCCCTCTCCTTCGCCGGATCGACCGCGTCGACCGTGTCGACCGCGTCGGCAGGGGCGATTGGGTCGACCGGGCCCGTCGAGCCGGCCAAGTCCGCCGACTCCGCCGAGGACAGGTTCCGCGTCACGGAGGTACGGCTCGACGGCGCGGAGCTGGCCAGTGCCGTACGGCAGGTCGTCCCGGCCGTGGGCCGGGACGAGGAACACCCGGTCCTCGGCTGTGTCCTCATGGAGATGGAGGACACGGAGGTCCGGCTCGTGGCCACCGACCGCTACCGGCTGTCCCTGCGCGTCCTGGGTCCGGCGGCGATGGCGGGGCCGTCGCGCCGGCTGCTGGTGGAGGCGGCCGAGCTGATCGCGGTCGGAGCATGGGCCACCCGCCACCCGGAGGTGACCGTCGAAGCCGGACCCTTCGGCGCCCGGGTGCACGGTACGGACGGGTCCGCCACCGGATCCGGGGCCTGGTCTGAGGCCGGGCCTGGGTCTTGGGCGGGGTCCGGGGCCTTGTCCGGGGCGGGGTCCGGATCCGGGGCCTGGTCCGGGGCCGGGGCCGGGGCCGGGGCCCGTGAACTCGCCCTGTTCGACGGCCGGTTCCCCGCGTACCGCGAGATGCTGTCGGATCTGCCCCCGGCCCGGCACCGGGTGATCGTGGACCGGTCGGCCCTTCTCGCGGCTCTCCACGGGTTCGAGGACGCGCCGGGTGTCGCCCTGCGGCTCGGCGAGCGGGACGAGGCCGCGATCTCGCTGCCCGACGGTTCCCGTACCACCGTTCTCCGGGCCACGGTCCTGGGCACCGTACCCCTGCGTATCGGCTTCGACCCCGCCGTACTGGCCCCGGCCCTGGAGGCGGGCGTCGGCCCCGACGTCCTGCTGGAGATC
This sequence comes from Streptomyces sp. NBC_00872, assembly GCF_045161915.1. NCBI lineage: Bacteria > Bacillati > Actinomycetota > Actinomycetes > Kitasatosporales > Streptomycetaceae > Streptomyces > Streptomyces sp. NBC_00872. The sequence goes on from NZ_CP108806.1 coordinate 1,911,388, forward strand.
TCCACCGCGACCCGGCCGGTGCTGGTGCGCTCCGCCGACCAGGGCAGCTTCACGACCTTGGTGATGCCGATCGCCCTGACCGGCAACGGCTGAGAATCACCCACGGACCTTGGTGGCGTTCACGGTGCTGAACCCCAACCGCGCCCGTCCCCAATACAACTGACGTAGCATCGGCGACCATGCCCCGCGTTCATCCCTCGTTCGTCCGCCGTGTACTCCCGAGCGGAATCCTTCCTGTGTCCCACGCACCCGGAGGACTGATGCGAAGCCGGACCCACGACCGACTGGCGGCCCTGGTCACATCCGTATTCGTCGTGTCGACCGTCGTCGTCGGCACGGGCGGTGTCGTCGCACAGGAACAGAGCCAGGCGCAGGGCGGGGGCCAGGGGACGCGGAATCGTTCCGTGGGCGCGGCCGGTCTGCCCGTGGACCGGCTCTCCCCGCTGCCCACGGCCGTCGACGGCGGCGCCTGGCAGTCGGGTCATCTCCAGGGCATGGCCATCGACCGCGCCAAAGGCCATATGTACTTCTCCTTCACCAGCCTGCTGGTGAAGACGGATCTGAACGGCAGACCCCTCGGCTCCGTCACCGGACTCACCGGTCATCTCGGTGATCTGGACTTCGACGCGCGGGACGGCCGGATCTACGGCTCCCTCGAATACAAGGCGGCCAAGGCGTTCTACATCGCCGTGTTCGACGGCGACCGCATCACCCGTATGAACATGGACGCCCAGTCCAGCGGTGTGGTCTCCACCGTCCATCTCCAGGAGGTCGTGAAGGACTACACGGCCGATCTGAACGGCGACGGCGTCTTCGACGGCGACACCGCCACCACCCCCGACCACCGGTACGGATGCAGTGGTATCGACGGTGTCGCGTTCGGCCCCGCCTTCGACGGCGGGGGCGGTGTCAGGCTGACGGTCGCGTACGGGGTCTACGCCAACACCGGCCGCCAGGACAACGATCACCAGGTGCTGCTCCAGTACGACGTCCAGGGGTGGAAGGAGTACGAGCGGCCGCTCACCGAGGACGCTCCGCACACCAGCGGCCCGGCCGCGCCCGACGGCAAGTACTTCGCGTACACCGGCAACACCACCTACGGCGTACAGAACCTGGAGTACGACGAGCACAGCGGCAATTGGCTGCTGGCCGTGTACAAGGGCACGAAGCCGGGGTTCCCCGACTACTCCCTCTTCGTACTCGACGGCTCGAAGGCCCCCGTCTTGGGCACCGTCCGCGGCCAGGACCGCCCCGAGCAGGGCCTGCTGCTGTCGCTCCTCCCCCGCGGGCTGCACGACGCGCCGTCCGGTGTGTACGGCTGGGAGTCGACGGGACAGTACGGACTGGTCTCGCTCGACGACGGCCGCTTCTATCTCGCCGAGAGCGGCACGGTCGAGGTGGACGGTGTCACACGGCAGACCGGCCGCGCCGTACTGCACCGCTGGACGGGCCGTACCCCGACGCCCTTCTCACCGGCCGGAGCGCCCCTGTCGGCGGGCTCGCCCCCGGCGCCGGGCACATCAGAGATCTCGGGGCCGCAAACGGTTGGCCGTCCGTCGCCCCCGCTGCGTACGCTCGCACCATGACTCTCGTCGCGCTCCTCAGCGGCGCCGGTATCTCCACGGACTCCGGCATCCCCGACTACCGCGGTCCGAACGGCCTGTGGCGACGCGATCCCGGGGCCGAGAAGCTGGTCACATACGACCTGTACATGACGGACCCGGAGATCAGGCGCCGGTCCTGGCGGATGCGCGGTGACAGTCCCACGCTGCGTGCCGAACCCAATGCCGCCCATCGCGCGGTGGCCGAGCTGGACCGGTCGGGGACGGCGGTCCGGGTGATCACCCAGAATGTCGACGGACTGCACCAGCTCGCCGGGATGCCCGCCCGCAAGGTGCTCGAACTGCACGGCACCGCACGGGAGATCATCTGCACCGGGTGTCACCTCCGGTCCTCGATGACGGAGGCGCTGGGCCGGGTCGCGGCGGGCGAGGAGGACCCGCGCTGTCCGGCGTGCGGCGGGATCCTCAAGTCGGCGACGGTGATGTTCGGCGAGCGGCTCGACCCGGAGGTGCTGGCCCAGGCGATGGCGATCTCCAAGGCGTGCGAGGTGTTCATCGCGGTCGGTACGACCCTCCAGGTACAGCCGGCCGCCTCGCTGGCGGGGATCGCCGCCGACCACGGGGCACGGCTCATCGTGGTGAACGCGGAGCCGACGCCGTACGACGACCGCGCGGACGAGATCATCCGCGAGCCGATCGGTACGGCGCTGCCCGCGTTGCTGACGAGATACCGCAAGGACTGATACGCCGGTCTCGTCCGAGGTCAGAAGAGCGTGGCGGTGGCCGGGGCGTCGGCCGCCGCGCCCTCGAAGACCAGCAGCCGCTGCTTACGGTCGAGCCCGCCGCCGTAGCCAGTGAGTCCGCCGGTGGAACCGATCACCCGGTGGCAGGGCACGATGATGCCGATCGGGTTCTTGCCGTTGGCCAGTCCCACCGCACGTGAGGCGCCCGGCTTGCCGAGGTTCTCGGCCAGTTCGCCGTACGAACGCGTCTCGCCGTACGGAATCCTCTGGAGCTGCTCCCAGACACTGCGCTGGAACGGGGTGCCGTCGAGCCGCAGCGGCAGATCAAAGTCCGTCAGCTCTCCCGCGAAGTACGCGTCGAGCTGGCGCACCACCTCGGTGAAGGGCCGGGGGTCCGGGGCGCCGAATCTCTCCTCCGGCGGGCGATGGCGCTGCCCGACCATATAGAGACCCTTCAGGACGTCGTCGGCCGCGACGAGTGTGAGTGGTCCGTAGGGGCTGTCGATCACGGTGTGCACGGTGTGGCGCTGTCCGGCCATGAGGGAACTTCCTTGCTGGGGCTCTGAACGCTTGCTGGGGCTCTGAACGCTGAACGCTGGACGCTGAACAGACTTATACGGGAAGGCGGTTGATGGCGTGGTCGTCGGTCGCCCAGAGGTACTGCACGGCGTACGCGCGCCACGGTCGCCAGGCCGCGGCGCGCTTCGTGAGCGCGCCGGGGGTGGACGGCAGGCCGAGCCTCTCGGCGGCCCTGCGTACGCCGAGATCGGTCGGCAGGAACGCGTCGGGATCACCGAGCGCGCGCATCGCGATCGCCTCGACGGTCCATGGCCCGAAACCGGGCAGGGCGATGAGCCGCTCCCGTGCCTGTTCCCAGTCGCTGTCGGTGCCGAGCCGGAGCGAGCCGTCGGCGAGCGCCGCGATCAAGGTGATGAGGGTGGTGCGCCGGGTGCGCGGCAGGGCCAGCGCCTCCGGGTCGAGCCCGGCCAGCGCCTCGGGGGCGGGGAAGAGATGGGTCAGCCCGCCCTCGGGATCGTCGACCGGCACCCCGTGCGCGCTGACCAGCCGGGCCGCGTGTGTCCGCGCGGCGGCGGTGGAGACCTGCTGGCCGAGCACGGCCCGTACGGCGAACTCCGCCGCGTCGACGGTACGGGGCACCCGCCGCCCCGGCGCCTTGTCGACCAGCGGGGCCAGCAGCGGATCGGTGCGTAGCTGCTCGTCGACGGCGACCGGATCGGCGTCCAGGTCCAGCATCCGGCGGCAGCTGCTGATGGCGAGGGTGAGATCGCGCGGGTCGGTGAGGGAGAGCCGGCAGGCGATGTGGTCGGGGCGCGGCGAGAGGGCGACGATGCCGTGCCCGTACGGCAGGGAGAGCGTGCGCCGGTAGGCGCCGTCGCGCCACTCCTCGACGCCGGGAACAGCGGTCGCGACGAGGTGCCCGAAGAGATTGTCGGGGTTGAGGGGTGTACGGAACGGCAGCCGCAGCGAGATCGCCCCGGGGACGGCGGAGTGTTCCGGCGCGCGCGTGTCCCGCGCCCGTGTGCCGCCCGTGACACCTGAGGTGCGTGGAGCAGGCGAGGTGCGGGAGGTGCGTGAAGCGCGCGTACGCAGTTCACTCGGCGCGAGCGCGAAGACCTCGCGAACGGTGTCGTTGAAGGCCCGGATGGAGGCGAAACCCGCCGCGAAGGCGACCTCGGCCATCGGCAACGCGGTCGTCTCGATGAGCACACGCGCGGTCTGCGCCCGCTGCGCGCGGGCCAGCGCGAGGGGTCCCGCGCCCAGCTCCGCGAGGAGCTGCCGCTCGATCTGGCGGGCGGAGTAGCCCAGCCGCCCGGCCAGACCGGGCACGCCCTCCCGGTCGACGACTCCGTCCTGGATGAGCCGCATGGCGCGGGCGACGGTGTCGGCGCGGGCGTTCCACTCCGGCGAGCCGGGGCTGGTGTCGGGCCTGCACCGCTTGCAGGCCCGGAAGCCGGCCTGCTGACAGGCGGCGGCGCTCGGATAGAACGTCATGTTCTCGGCCTTGGGCGGCACGGCCGGACAGCTCGGCCGGCAGTAGATCCGGGTGGTCAGCACTGCCGTGAAGAACCAGCCGTCGAAGCGCGCGTCCTTGGACCTCACGGCCCGCACACAGCGCTCGCTATCGGTGTACATGGCTTCAAGCATCCGCCACGGAAGACCCCGGAGCTGGCAGGAATACGACATCAGCCTTCCCCGACCACAACGACCGTAACGTCGCTAACACACAGGGGTAGCACTCCTAACATCAAGGTGTTAACGTTGCTCTCGTCGGGTCGCGAACATCGCTACCCGGTCGAGACAAGTCGACACAAGTCGACACAAGTCGAGAGATCGAGACAGGGAGCAGCATCATGACTGAGCAGACCATTTCCTCGGACCGCGCGGCGCGGGTGGCGATCATCACCGGAGGGTCCCGCGGGATCGGCCGGGAGAGCGCCGAGCGGCTGGCCGCCGACGGACTCGCCGTCGTCATCAACTACGCGGGCAACAGCACAGAGGCCGAAGCGGCGGTCGCGGCCATCACGGCGGCCGGCGGACAGGCGATGGCCTTCCGCGCCGACGTGGCCGACGAGAAGGCCGTCTCGGCCCTCTTCGACGCCGCGGAGGCCACGTACGGCGGGGTCGACGTGGTCGTGCACGCGGCGGGAGTCATGACACTGGCACCGCTGGTCGAGACGGACCTGGACGCCCTGGACCGTATGCACCGCACCAACATCCGGGGGACGTTCGTCGTCGACCAGCAGGCGGCCCGCAGGCTGCGCGCCGGCGGGGCGATCATCAACTTCTCCAGCTCCGTGGTGTCGCTGGCCCTCCCCGGCTACAGCGCCTACGCCGCCACCAAGGGCGCGGTCGAGGCCATGACCCTGATCCTCGCCCGTGAGCTGCGAGGACGGGACATCACCGTCAACGCCGTCGCCCCGGGACCGACCGCCACCGCCCTGTTCCTGGACGGCAAGGACGAGCAGACCATCGCGAGGATGGCCGGTCAGGCGCCCCTGGAGCGCCTGGGCACCCCGCAGGACATGGCCGAGGTCGTCGCCTTTCTCGCCGGTCCGGCTCGCTGGGTCAACGGACAGGTCCTGCGTGCCAACGGCGGCATCGTCTGACAAGCCCGGCCGCCGCCGGCCCGCCGCCGTTCCTCTCGCCACCCCTCTCGCCACCCCTCTCACCGCCGCTTTTCCCACGCCTCTCGCCACCCCTCACCCCCCTCCACCACCCCTTCCCTCACCGACCGAGGAGTTCTGTCATGGGCAAGACCATCGTGATCACGGGTGCCGGTTCCGGTTTCGGAGCGCTGGCCGCGCGCGCCCTGGCCGAGGCGGGGCATACCGTCTACGCCGCGATGCGCGCCACCACCGGACGCAACGCCGGCCGTGTCGCCGAGGCCAAGTCCTACGCGTCCGAGCACCAGGTGGACCTGCGTACGGTGGAACTCGACGTGCTCTCCCAGGAGTCCGCCGACGCGGCCGTCAACACCGTTCTGGCCGAGGCCGGTTCGCTCGATGTGGTGATCCACAACGCCGGCCATATGGTGACCGGCCCCACCGAGGCCTTCACCCCGGAGGAACTGGCCGCCGTCTACGACACGAACGTGCTGGGCACCCAGCGCGTCAACCGGTCCGCACTGCCCCATCTCCGCGCCCAGCGGCACGGACTGGTCCTGTGGATCGGCTCCACGTCCACCCGCGGCGGCACCCCGCCCTATCTCGCCCCGTACTTCGCCGCCAAGGCCGCGATGGACTCGCTGGCCGTCTCCTACGCCGCGGAGCTGGCCCGCTTCAACATCGAGACCTCCATCATCGTGCCGGGCTCCTTCACCTCGGGCACCAACCACTTCACCACCGGCGGACATCCCTCCGAGCAGACCGTGATGCCCGCGTACGAGGCGCGCTACGCGGGTCTGATGGACCAGGTCTCCCGGCGTCTGGCCGCACTCGCCCCGCCCGGCGCCGATGTGTCCCAGGTGGCGGACGCCATCGTCGAGGTCGTCGACACCCCGCACGGCAGCCGGCCCTTCCGGGTCCATGTGGACCCCGCGAACGACGGCTCCGAGGAAGTGAGCGAGGTCGCCGACCGTATCCGCGCCGAATTCCTCACCCGCATAGGCCTGGAGGACCTCCTCACCCCCCACACCGCCGGCTGGTCGCTCCCGTGAGTACGCGGGAGCGGATCCTGGAGGTGGCCGCCGATCTGGTGGCGCGGTCGGCGAACGGTGATGTCTCCGTACGGGCCGTGTGTGAGGCCGCCGGGGTGGGAGCGCCGGCGCTCTACCGGAACTTCGGGGACAAGGAGGGGCTGCTGTCGGCCGTCGTGGACCAGGGCTTCGACACCTACCTCGCGACGAAGAAGCACCACAGTCCCCGCGCGGACCCCGTGGAGGATCTGCGCGACGGCTGGGACAGCCATGTGGACTTCGCCCTGCGGAACCCCAACCGGTACCGGCTGATGAACTCCCCCGCGATGCGTACCCCGCCGGGCGCGGCTCTGGAGTCCCACCGGATCCTCGAACGGGACCTGGGACGGGCGGCGGCCCGGGGCGGACTGCGTCTCACCCCCGAACTGGCCGCGCAGGTCGTCATGTCGGCCAATGTCGGTGTGGCCCTCATGCTCGTCTCCCGCCCCTCGACCTTCACCGACCCGAGTACATCGCGCCGCGTACGTGACGCCGTGCACGCGGCGGTCCTGGCCCCGGAGGGCACCGGCCCCGGCACCGCCTCCGCCGACGACTCCCCGGACGAATCCGACGGTGCGGACAGTGCGGACCGGACACAAGTGGCCTCGGCGGCGGCCCGGTTGGGTGCCCTGCTGCACCGGTCACCGAGTTCGGTGCTCAGCACCACCGAGGCGGCCCTGATGACCGAGTGGCTGAACCGGCTCTCGAACACTCCCTGAGGCGCTGAACCATGAAGCGCTCGACGCGCTGAACATGAAGCGCCGGACCATGAGAGGGGTGTCACCGTCCGCCACCGTACGTACACCGGGCCCATGACCCGTCTGGGCGAGCGGGGCGCAGCGAGGGGAGTGACGATGGACATGTGCCGGACCTTCGAGAGGAGTGTTCCCGTGTCCCAGGCCCTGCCCCCCGTTCTGTCCGATCCGCTGACCAACCGCGGCACCGCGTTCACCGAGGAGGAACGCGAGAGACTCGATCTGGTGGGGCGGCTGCCCGATGCCGTGCTGTCCCTGGACGAGCAGCTCCGGCGCGCGTACGAGCAGCTTCAGCGCCAGCCCGACGCGCTGGCCAAGAATGTGTATCTGGAGCAGTTGCACGACCGTAACGAGGTTCTGTACTACCGGGTACTGGCCGACCATCTCGCCGAGTTGCTGCCGATCGTCTACGACCCCACGGTGGGGGACGCGATCAAGCGGTACAGCCATGAGTACCGGCGTCCGCGCGGGGTGTATCTGTCCATCGACCACCCGCGGGACATCCGGGCCGCGCTCGAACACCAGGGGCTGGGCCCCGACGATGTGGACATGCTGGTGGTCACCGACGCGCAGGAGATCCTCGGTATCGGTGACTGGGGCGTCAACGGTGTGCAGATCACGGTGGGCAAGCTCGCCGTCTACACCGCGGCGGCCGGTCTGCACCCCGACCGCTGTATCCCCGTCGTACTGGACGTGGGCACCGACAACGAGACGCTTCTCAACGACCCGCTCTATCTCGGCGTACGGCGCGGCCGCACCCGGGGAAAGCCGTACGACGACTTCATCGGCGCCTATCTGGCGACGGCCGCCGACCTGTTCCCGCACGCCCTGCTGCACTTCGAGGACTTCGGGCCCGGCAACGCCCGCCGCATCCTGGAGCAGAACGCCGACCGCTACCGGATCTTCAACGACGATCTCCAGGGCACCGGCGCGATCACCCTCGCCGCTGTCGTCTCCGCCCTCGAAGTGACCGGAACGGCCTTCCGCGACCAGCGCGTGGTGGTCTTCGGGGCGGGCACCGCGGGGGTGGGGATCGCCGACCAGCTCGTGGCGGCGATGGTCCGGGACGGTCTGGACCCGGCCGAGGCGGCGCGGCGGGTGTGGCTGGTGGACAAGCAGGGGCTGCTCACCGACGACATGGACGATCTGCGGGACTACCAGCGCGACTACGCCCGCCCCGCCGCCGAGGTACGCGACTGGTCCGGCCGGACCGGTATCGATCTGCTGACCACGGTGCGCCACGCACGGCCCACCATTCTGATCGGCACCTCCACCGCCCCGGGAACCTTCACCCAGGAGGTGGTGACCACGATGGCCCGGCATACCGAGCGGCCGATCATCTTCCCGCTCTCCAATCCCACCGAGCGGATCGAGGCCATGCCGGCCGACATCCTCGCCTGGAGTGACGGCAAGGCGCTGACCAGCGCGGGCATCCCGGTCGACCCTGTCGAACTGAACGGGATCCGGCATGTCATCGGCCAGGCGAACAACGCCCTGCTCTATCCGGGGCTGGGGCTGGGCACCGTCGTCTCCCGGGCCCGTCGGGTGACCCCCGGCATGCTGCTGGCCGCGGCCGAGGCGGTCGCGGGCCAGGCACGGGTCGGCGCCCCCGGCGCGTCCCTGCTGCCGCCGGTGTCGGATCTGCGCGCGTCCTCCGCCACCGTCGCCGTCGCCGTCGCGCGCGCCGCGATCGCGGAGGGTGTCGCCGAGAACGCTCCGGAAAATCTGGTGCAGGCCGTCCAGGACGCGATGTGGCAGCCGCGGTACGGACCCCTTCCCGGCCTTTCCGGATCTTCCGGCCCTCCCGGCCCTCCCGGCCCTCCCGGCCCTCCCGGCGAGGGGAGCGCGCGATGAGCGGGACCCCGCCGGTGGTACGGGATCTGCCGATCGGGATCGACGCGGAGGGCACCCGTACCGAGCGTGACTCACTGGGCACGGTCGAGGTGCCCGCCAACCGGTACTGGGGCGCGCAGACCCAGCGCTCGCTGATCCACTTCTCGATCGGCGACGACCGGATGCCCAAGGCCGTCTACCACGCCTACGGCCAGGTGAAGAAGGCCGCCGCCCTGGTCAACGGCCGTGACGGCCGGCTGCTCCGCTGGCAGTGCGAGCTGATCGCCAAGGTCGCCGACGAGGTGATCTCCGGCGCTCTCGACGAGCACTTCCCGCTCTACGTCTGGCAGACCGGCTCCGGCACCCAGAGCAATATGAATGTCAACGAGGTGATCAGCAACCGGGCGATTCAGCTGGTGGGCGGCACCCTCGGTTCACGTACCCCCATCCACCCCAATGATCATGTCAACATGGGGCAGTCCTCCAACGACACCTTTCCCACCGCGATGCATCTCGCCACCGTACGGGCCCTGCACGACGACCTACTGCCCTCCCTGGCCGCGCTCGCCCAGGCCATCGAGGACAAGGCCGTCTCCTGGCGCGATGTCGTCAAGGTCGGCCGCACCCATCTCCAGGACGCGGTCCCCCTCACCGTCGGCCAGGAGTGGTCCGGCTACGCCGCACAGCTCGCTGACGCCCATGAACGTGTCCGCGCCACCCTGCCCGCGCTCCACCAGCTGGCGATCGGCGGGACGGCGGTCGGTACCGGACTCAACGCGCCCGAGAACTTCGGTACGGCGGTGGCCGCCGAGCTGGCCCGCCAGACCGGCCATCCCTACACGGTGGCCGCCAACCATTTCGCGGCTCAGGGCGGACTGGACGCGATGGCCGCAGCCTCGGCGGGACTGCGCGCGGTCGCCGTACCGCTGATGAAGATCGCCAACGATCTGCGCTGGCTGGCCTCCGGCCCGCGCTGCGGACTGGGCGAACTCGCCCTGCCCGCCAATGAGCCCGGCAGCTCGATCATGCCCGGCAAGATCAACCCGACCCAGTGCGAGGCCATGGTCATGGTCTGTATCCAGGTCCTCGGCGAGGACAGTGCCGTCGCGCTCGCCGCCAGTCAGGGCAATTTCGAGCTCAACGCCATGCGTCCGGTCATCATCAGCGATGTGCTCCACTGCGCGCGGATCCTCGCCGACGCGAGCGAGAAGCTGCGGGTCTACTGCGTGGAGGGCACCGAGCTGCACCGCGACCGTATCGACGAGGACGTCTCCCGCTCGCTCATGCTCGTCACCGCCCTCTCCCCCGAGATCGGCTACGACCGGGCCAGCGAGATCGCCCACCGGGCCGCCGAGGAGAACAGCACCCTGCGCGACACCGCGCTGGCCACCGGCTATCTCAGCGCGGAGGAGTACGACCGGATCATCAACCCCCGCGCGATGGCCGGACTCTCCGACTGACACCCACGGAGGGGACGCCTGCGCCCCGGCCCGGTTCGGCCCCCGGTCACCTGAACGGGTGTCGCTCGCCGTCGGTCCGTGTCGCCGGACCACCGCGCCGACCTGCGCGTGGACGATGCAGGAATGCCATCCTCCACTTACGCTGCCGGGATTCTGCTCCGGGCCGCGGCTTCGGCCGGTGACCCGCCGCAGCTGCTGCCCGCCCGGGAGCAGATGGCCTTCACCCTCGGCTTCCACATCATCCTGGTGCCGTTCGGGGTGGCGCTCACCGCCCTGATGCTCATCGCCAACTACCGCGGTCTGCGGCACGGCGACGAGCAGGCGCTGCTGCTGGCCCAGCGCTGGTCGAAGGTCGCAGCCGTACTGGTCGCCGTGGGAGCGATCACCGGTACGGTGCTGAGCTTCGAACTCGGCATCCTGTGGCCGGGGCTGATGGGCAAATACGGCGCCGCCTTCGGTTTCCCGTTCGCGATCGAAGGCATCTTCTTCTTCCTGGAAGCGATCTTCGTCTCGATCTATATCTACGGCTGGAAGCGGCTCCCGCCCTGGGTGCATTTCTGGACGGGCGTACCGGTGGTGCTGGCGAGCATGGGCGGCACCGCCTCCGTCGTGGCGGCGAACAGCTGGATGAACCAGCCGGGCGGTATCACCATGCGCGACGGCCGGGTCGTGGAGGTCCGTCCGGCCGAGGTGTTCTTCAACGGGGCCTTCTGGTTCGAGACCGTGCATATGCTGCTCGCCGCCTATATCGTCGCCGGTTTCTCCGTGGCGGCGGTCTACGCGGTCGGCATGCTCAGAGGACGCCGGGACCACTACCACCGGGTCGGCTTCCTCATCGGATTCGTCGTGGCCGCCGTCGTCCTGCCCGTACAGATCTACGTCGGTGATGTCGTCGCCCGCCAGGTCTTCCACAGCGAGCCCGCGAAGTTCGCCGCGCTCGAACTGCTGCCGGACACCGGCACCCATGTCCCCGAGACGCTGGGCGGCGTACTGATCGACGGCGAGGTGCGCTACGGCCTCAGGATTCCGGACGTGGCTTCGCTGCTCGCCGGGTTCCGTCCGTCCACGAAGATCCGCGGACTGGACGCGATCGCCCCGGCGGTACGTCCCGACGACGCCACGGTGAGCGTCGTCCATCTCGCGTTCGACATCATGGTGGGAACGGCCAGCGCTCTGCTCGCCCTGGTCGTCTGGTTCGCCTGGCTGTGGTGGCGCCGACGGCAGATGCCCACCAACCGGTGGTTCCTGCGCTGCGCCGCCGTCAGCGGAGTCGTCTCCGTGGTGTGTCTGGAGAGCGGCTGGGTGGTCACCGAGGTGGGGCGGCAGCCGTGGACGGTGGTCGGTCTGCTGCTCACCAGGGACGCCGTGGCGACCCAGGGCAATCTCTGGCCGTTCTTCTCCGCGGTGCTGGTCATCTATGTCGCGGTGGGCACCAGCGCCGTACTGATCCTGCGGTCCCTGACACGACGATGGCGAGCCGGCGGGGGTGAGGGGGACGACGAGGGGCTGGACGTCCCCTACGGTCCCAACCGGCCGCTGACCGACGCGCACACGGAAGAAGGCCGGCAGGCATGAGTGACACCGTCTCGGTCCTGCTGTTCATCGGCGTCATCGCCTACGCGCTCTTCGGCGGCGCGGACTTCGGCGCCGGCTTCTGGGACCTGACCGCCGGCGGAGCGGCGCGCGGCAGCAGGCCACGCCGTCTCATCGACACATCGATCGGCCCCGTCTGGGAGGCCAATCACATCTGGCTGATCTACTGCCTCGTCATGCTGTGGAGCGCTTTCCCCACCGCGTTCGTGGCCATCACCACGACGCTGTACATCCCGTTGGGCCTCGCCGCGCTGGGAATCGTCCTGCGGGGCGCGGGCTTCGCCTTCCGCAAGGCCTCGATGCGCACACCCGAACAGCGCATCTACGGCGCGGCGTTCGCACTGTCGTCGGTGCTCACCCCGTACTGCTTCGGCAGTGTGGCCGGCGCCATCGCGTCCGGCCGGGTGCCCACCGCGGGCCAGGGCGATCCACTGGGGAGCTGGAACAACCCGACCTCCGTCCTCGGCGGAATCCTGGCCGTGTCGGTGTGCGCCTATCTCGCCGCGGTGTATCTGACCGCCTCGGCACGGCAGAGCCGGAGCCGGCCGCTCGAAAGGTGGTTCCGCCGCCGTGCGCTGCTCGCGGGGGCCGTCACCGGTCTGGTCTGCCTGGCCGGGATCTTCCTGCTCCGGGCCGACTCCCCTCGTCTGTTCCACCAGTTGAGCCATCGCGGGCTGCCGCTGCTCATCATCTCGGCGCTCTGCGGGCTGACCAGCCTCTTCCTGCTCAGCCGGGAGAAGCCCCTCGCCCTGCGCATGCTGGCCGCCCTGGCCGTGGCGACGGTCGTCTGCGGCTGGGGCGTGGCCCAGTACCCGTATCTGCTGGGCACTCATCTCAGCATCGCCGAGGGGGCGGCGCCGACGCCCACGCTCTGGGTACTCACCGGTGTCGCCTGCGCCGCCGGGCTGCTCGTCGCCCCGTCGCTGGCGGCCCTCTACATCCTCCAGAACCGGGGAAGGCTGGAGTCACGGACCTGAGTCACCGCCACCCGTCAGGGGCCGTCCGCCGTGCCGTCCGCCGTGCTGTCAGCCCCGATGGGTGCCTCGGTCGGCGACTCGGTGGGTGCCTCTTCGGTCCACGCGTGGAGCTTGTCCGGGTTGACCACCAGCCACAGATCGGTGATCAGACCGTCACGGACGTCCATGGTGAGGGCGGCCATGGTGGTACCCGTGATACGGACCGTCAGGGCAGGGGCGCCGTTGACACCGTCCTCCACGACTTCCATCCCGGGTTCCTTGCGCATGAGACCGAGGAAGAACCGGGCCACCTTGTCCCGGCCGACGATCGGACGCAGGGCAGACCGCACCTTGCCGCCGCCGTCACTGCGCGATTCGACGCCGGGGTCGAGGAGGGAGACGAGGGCGGCGAGGTCGCCGGTCTCGCACGCCTCACGGAAGGCGGACACGACCCGCCGGTGCTCCGGTGCCTCGGCCCTGGGGGGCCGCCGGTGGGCGATACGTCTGCGGGCGGAGGCGGCGAGCTGGCGGCAGGCTGCGGGGGTGCGGCCCACCGTCTCGGCGATCTCGGTGAACGGCATGCCGAAGACATCGTGGAGGACGAAGGCGACGCGCTCCGCGGGAGTTATCGAGTCCAGCACCACGAGCATCCCCATGCTGACCGATTCGTCGAGGGTGATCCGGTCGGCCGGATCGTCCCCGCCTTCGCCGTCCGCGCTGGTCCATGTCGCACCGGACCGGACGGGCTCGGGCAGCCATTCACCTGTGTAGCGCTCACGGCGGACCCGCGCCGAGGCGAGATGGTCGAGACAGATGCGTGAGGCGACCCGGGTCAGCCAGGCCAGCGGTGCGTTGATCGCCTCCTGCTCCGCCTCGGACAGGGCGTACCAGCGGGCGTACGTCTCCTGGACGACGTCCTCGGCGTCCTGCACCGAACCGAGCATCCGGTAGCCGAGGTTGAGCAGCCTGCGGCGCTCGGTCATGAGGGAACCGAGGGTGGGGTCCGGCCCGGGTACGAGGTCCTGCGCGGGTACGAGGTCCTGCCCGGGTACGAGGTCCTGCGGGCGTCCAGGCTCCGGTCCTGGTACGGGAACCTGTCCCGGTCCGGGGTCCGGCGCGGGTCCGGGGTCCGGCGCGGGTCCGGGTGGCGTGGGCATGGCGGTTGTTCACCCTCCCTGCGCGACGGACCGGGCGAGCCAATCGTCGAAGGTCTGAGCGCCCCGGGGGCCCGGTCCCGTCGGTAGCTGCCCGTCCCCCGCCATGGCGGCGCCCGCCGCGCCGGGGAACTTCACCGGCAGCAGCAGCCGTCGCCGTCGCTGGGCCCGCAGCAGCCTGCGCACCATGTCGACAAGCTGTTCGACACGCGGGCCGGCGAGTTCCGGTGCCATGCCCTGCGGCGGGCCGAGGACGAGTCCCACGAGGTGCTGGGCCACTTCACGCGCCGCGATCGGCTGCGTATTCATCCGGGGCACCACCGCGAGGGGCCTCGGGAACTGGTCGACGGTCTGCTGGGCGAACTCGTGGAACTGTGTGGCGCGCAGCACCGTCCATGGCACCCGCCCGCTCTTCACCCGCTCCTCCTGGCGGAGTTTCCCCTGGTAGTAGCCATGGCCGACCCGGTCGATACCGACGATCGACAGCGCTACGTGGTGCCGTACCCCGGCCCGCGCACCGGCGTCCAGAAGGTTGCCGCCGACGGCTTCGAAGAACGAGATCGCCTTCCGGGCGTTCATGGTCGTCACATTGCTCACATCGACGACCGCCTCAACGCCCGCCATGGCCGCGTCGAGTCCCGCGCCCGAGACCAGGTCCACGCCCCGGGCTCTGGACAGCACCACCGGTTCGTGGCCCGCCGCGGACAGTTCCTCGACCACATGCCGTCCGACGAGCCCGGTTCCGCCCGCCACCGCCACCCGCATGCCGGGCCCCTCCTCGCCGATCTGCTTCCCGTACGTCATCGTGTGCCCTCCCGTCCGGCGCGCTGCCGTCCGCCGCCCTGCCGTCCGCCGCCCTGCCGTCCGCCGTCCAGCCGTCCGGACGTCAGCACGAACCGGTTGTCCCGTACATGGCGCAGGGTGATGACCGCCAGCACCGCCAGCGCCAGGAACATGGCTCCGTCGTCCTTGGCGAGATGCTCGTTGTAGGGCCCCAGCTGAGGCAGCCGGCTCCGCCCGAAACCGGGGAAGTTCTCGTACCACGCCTTCGGGGAGAAGTAGGCCCAGAGGCCTGTGTACAGCCCGCTCACGGCCAGGAGGCCGAGGGTGGCGTACCGGATTTTCGCGCTCATACCCCTATGACGAAACAGCGCCCGCCGATGTGAGGTGAGGCGGCGCCGTAAACGGGGAAAGCGCCACCGCCCTGCCCGGTCGGGGCTCTCTCAGTCCTCGGCGGCCAGCGCCGCCTCGAAGAGGCCGTACGCGTGCTCGTCGAAGAGCACGAACCGCACGTCCTCGACCGGTGCCGTCACGGACTCTCTCGCCGTACGGACGGCGATCCGGGCGCCGTCGTCCATCGGCCAGCGGTAGATCCCGGTGGAGATCGCGGGGAAGGCCACGGACGTCGCGCCCAGTTCGGCCGCGACGCGCAGGGACTCGCGGTAGCAGGAGGCGAGCAGGCCGGAGCGGTCCTCGGTGGCGCTCCACACCGGGCCCACCGTATGGATCACCCACCGGGCGTCGAGGCGGCCGGCCGTGGTCGCCACCGCCTGGCCGGTGCGGAGGCCACGGCCGTACCGCGCGGCGCGCAGGGCGCGGCACTCGGCCAGGATCTCCGGGCCGCCGGCGCGATGGATGGCACCGTCGACACCGCCCCCTCCGAGCAGCGAGGAGTTCGCGGCGTTGACGATGGCGTCCACCCGCTGGTCGGTGATGCTTCCCCGGATCAGCGTCAGGACCGTCATATGGAGCGCCTCCTCAGATCTCGCGCAGCCGCCGCCAGACCGCCTTGGCCGCGTTGTGCCCGGACATGCCGTGCACACCGGGACCCGGCGGGGTCGCGGAGGAGCAGATGAATACGGCGGGGTGCGGGGTGGTGTACGGGGAGAGGGAGATCTTGGGGCGCAGCAGCAGCTGGAGTCCCGAGGCCGCGCCGCAGGCGATGTCCCCGCCGACATAGTTGGGATTACGGACGGCCAGCTCGGGCGGTCCCGCCGTGGCGCGGGCCAGGACGCGGTCGCGGAATCCGGGTGCGAAGCGCTCCAGCTGCCGCTCGACGGCGTCGGTGAGATCGCCCCGCCAGCCGTTGGGGACATGGCCGTACGCCCAGAAGACATGTTTGCCCTCGGGCGCGCGGGACGGGTCCACCAGGCTGGGCTGGGCGGTGATCAGGAACGGGGTCTCGGGCGGCCGGCCGGCCGCGACCCGCCGAAGCGCCGTGCCGATCTCCCCGCTGGTGGGGCCGATCTGGACGGTCCCGGCCCGGCGGGGCTCCTCGGCCGTCCAGGGCACGGGGCCGTCCAGCGCGTAATCGATCTTGAATACGCCCGCTCCGTAGCGATAGCCGTCGTACACGCGGCCGAGACCCGCGATACGGGCCAGGGCGGTGGGCGAGGTGTCGAAGACATAGGCGCGGGCGGGCGGCAGCTCGTCCAGGCGCTTGACCTCGTATCCGGTGTGGACCGAGCCGCCCAGATCCTGGAGATACGCGGCGAGCGCGTCGGAGATCGACTGCGAGCCGCCGCGCGGCAGCGGCCAGCCGCCCTCGTGCGCGGCGAGCGCGAAGATCAGTCCGACGGCGCCGGTGGCGATCCCGCTCAGCGGGGCTATGACATGGCCGACCAGCCCGGCGAAGAGGGCACGGGCCTTCTCGTCGTGGAAGCGGCGCGTGAGCCAGGTCGACGGCGGCAGCCCGGCCAGTCCGAACCGGGCGAGGGTGACGGGGTCGCGCGGCAGCGCCGTCAGCGGCAGGGACATGAAGTCCCGGGCGAGCGTGTCCCATTTGCCGAGGAAGGGCGCGACCAGACGGCGGTACGCGCCGGCGTCACGGGGCCCGAAGGACGCGGCCGTCTCGGCGACCGAGCGGGAGAGCACCGCCGCCGTGCCGTCGTCGAAGGGATGCGCCATCGGCAGCTCGGGGTGCAGCCAGTCCAGTCCGTACCGGCCGAGGGGCATCGTCCCGAAGACGGGCGATCCGATACCCAGCGGATGCACCGCCGAGCAGGGGTCGTGGCGGAAGCCCGGCAGCGTCAGCTCTTCCGTCCTGGCGCCCCCGCCCACCGTGTCCGCGGCCTCGAACACAGCCACCGAGAAGCCCCGCCTGGCCAGCTCGACGGCGGCGGTGAGCCCGTTGGGTCCCGCCCCCACGACAACGGCATCGAGCATCGACGTCACCTTCGGACTCCTTCGTAGCCGATGGCAAGAGGCCCCAGGATATTCCGGGGCACCGACAGCCCGAGGGCGGGTACGGTCCGCGACGGCCATCGCAGCTCCGTCCCCGGTGGCCTCGCCTCCGGCGCCCGGCCGCGCGGGCCGCGTGGCCGTTGGCCCGAAGCCCGCTCCCGCGCCCCGCTCATGCCCCTTCCCGCGCCCCCGCTCACCCCTTCCCGCGCTTCCCGCGCTCCTTACTCACGCTCCCGCCCCCGTCAGCAGCCGCTCCCGTATCCGCCGCGCCGTGGTCTCGTCGCGGGCGGCGGTGAAGGGCAGTGTGTTGCCGCCCGTGATACGGAACGGCTCGCCCGTGAGCGTCGACTGCGCGCCACCCGCCTCCATCACCAGCAGCAATCCCGCCGCGTGGTCCCACGCCAGCTCCCAGTTGAAGGCCACCGCGTCGAGCTCGCCCCGCGCGACGGCCAGATATTCGAGCCCCGCCGAGCCGCACGCGCGGGCTTCGACGTCCTCGGTGCGCAGCCCCAGAAGGGCGCGCTTCTCGGCGTCCGTGGTGTAGTCCGGATGGGACATCGCGACCGCCAGCACCGCGCCGGGCGCGGGTGCGCCGGAGCGCAGCGGGACACCGTCGAGCCAGGCGCCCCGGCCCCGTACGGCGATGGCCATCTCGTCCAGCGCCGCCGCGTAGGTCCAGGACGCCAGCACCTCGCCGCCCTGCGCGAGGGCGACGAGCGTGCAGAAACCCGGCTCGCCCCGGACGAACTGGCGGGTGCCGTCGACCGGGTCGACGATCCATACGGGCGCCTCCCCGCGCAGCGCGTCGTACACCGCCGGGTCCGCGTGGACCGCCTCCTCACCGACCACCACCGAGCCGGGGAGCAGCGCGGTGAGGGCGGCGGTGAGGTGTTCCTCCGCGCGCCGGTCGGCGATCGTCACCAGATCGTGCGGACCGCTCTTCTCGACGATCTCGTGCGCGGCGAGCTGCCGGAAGCGCGGCATGATCTCGGCGGCGGCCGCCGCGCGTACCGCCTCCTCGACGGCGGACACATGGAGCCCATGGGGCATCCCCTGTCCCGTCGCCCCGTCCGCGGTCTCCCGCAGGGGAACCGTTCCGTACACAGCGTCATCGATCATGTCCACCAGCCAACCACGCCCCTGTGACACTGCGGAGGGCAGCCTGTGCGACAGCACGCGTAACAGCTCGGGGATCTGCGGCGTCCTACGACTCTCGCCGTGCCCGGGGACTCCCGGCGCGCTACAGGACTCGCGCGTGCCACGGGACTCTCAGCGTGCTGGGGACTCTCAGCGCCCTACGGCATACTCCTGCGGACTCTCAGCGCCCCACGGCATACCCCTGCATGCCACGGGCATTCGCCGCGGCCGACAGGACGCCGGTCTCCGGGTCCCGGGCGACCGCGCACAGCCGCCCCTCGGACCAGGACTCACCGATGGTCACCGCATGGCCGCGGCGGCGCAGCTCGTCGATGACGTCCGGGGCCATGCCCGCCTCCACGGTCACGCTCCCCGGCCGCATCCCGCGCGGGTAGAAGGAACCGGGAAAGCTGTCGTTGTGCCAGTTGGGCGCGTCGATGGCGCCCTGGAGATCGAGCCCGCCACGGACCGGCGCGCGCAGGGCGAGGGCCAGGAAGAAGTGGAACTGCCACTGGTCCTGCTGGTCACCGCCGGGTGTACCGAAGGCCAGCACCGGTACTCCTTCGCGCAGCGCGAGTGACGGGGTGAGGGTGGTACGGGGCCGTCGGCCGGGAGTCAGTGAGTTCGGGAGACCGGGGTCCAGCCAGGCCATCTGGAGCCGGGTGCCGAGCGGGAAGCCCAGTTCGGGGACGACGGGGTTGGACTGGAGCCAGCCGCCGCTGGGCGTGGCGGCGACCATATTGCCCCAGCGGTCGACGATGTCGACATGGCAGGTGTCGCCACGGGTGGCACCGTCCTTGGCGACGATCGGCTCCGCGACCGCGAGGGCCGGTTCGCCGGCGGCGACGGTCGGCTCCGCGAAGGCGACGGTCGGCTCCCCCACGCCCGCCACCGCCGGGAGACCCAGCGGGTCGAAACCGGGCTCACCCGCGGCGACGGCGGTGGCATGGGCGCTGAGGACCGGCGCGCGCCCCTCCGGACTGCCGGGGCGCAGTTCGTACGAGGCACGGTCACCGATCAGCGCGCGGCGGGCGGTGTTGTACGGCTCGGAGAGCAGGGCGGCGAGCGGTGCGTCGGCGGCGTCGCCGTACCAGGCCTCCCGGTCGGCCATGGCGAGCTTGCAGCCCTCGATGAGCTGATGAACGTACTCCGCCGAACCGTACGCGGGCAGATCGGCCGCGCGGGACGGCAGCAGCGCCAACTGCTGGAGGAAGACGGGCCCCTGGCTCCAGGCCCCCGCCTTGCAGAGGGTCCAGCCGTCCCACTCGTAGGTGGCAGGCGCCTCGTACGCCGCCGACCAGCCGGCCAGATCGGCCCCGGTCAGGGTGCCGGTGTGGTGCGAACCGCTGGTGTCCATGGTGGGGGTGGCGGACTGGCGCAGCAGCGCGTCCGCGATGAAGCCCTCACGCCAGATCGTACGGGCGGCCTCGATCTGCGCCTCCCGGTCCTCGCCGGCCGACTCCGCCTCGGAGATCAGCCGGCGCCAGGTCGCCGCGAGAACGGGATTACGGAACAACTCCCCCGGCGCCGGTGCCTTGCCGCCGGGGAGATAGACGTCGGCGGAGGACGTCCACTCGGTCTCGAAGAGTTCACGGACGGACTCGACGGTCTCACCGACCCGTTCGACGGGCGCGTGGCCGTCCTCGGCGTATCCGATGGCATAACGCAGCACTTGAGCCAACGACTTGGTGCCATGGTCACGCAGCAGCACCATCCACGCATCGAAGGCACCGGGCACAGCGGCGGCCAACGGCCCGGTGCCGGGAACCAGTTCGAGCCCCAGGGAGCGATAGTGCCCCATGGTCGCACCGGCGGGCGCCGGACCCTGCCCACAGAGCACCCGCACCTCGCCACCGGCGGGCGCGAGAATGATCGGCACCTCTCCCCCGGGCCCGTTGAGATGCGGCTCGACGACATGCAGAACGAAACCGGCGGCCACGGCGGCATCGAAGGCGTTCCCACCGTCCTCCAGCACAGCCATCGCGGACTGCGAGGCGAGCCAGTGAGTGGAGGACACCATGCCGAAGGTCCCCTGAAGGGTGGGCCGGGTCGTGAACATCCCTAGGTCACCTCACTGTTGAACCGAATCAACCACACCGACCAGCGCCCACAAACCTCACGGCCAGAACCCGGAAAGTCCACACCAGGCCCCCGTTCATCAGACCACCACCAAGCAGCGTATCCCCCACGTGAAGTACGTACGGCAGCTGAGCACCCACACCTGGCGTTCGACCTGAACGACCCCATACGCATGGATCGACATCGTCCGAACCGAGTGGTAAGGATGCCTGTGCCCGTTCTGACCACAACAGGTACCGTCACCGACTCCACCCGGTCGTATACCACATGCCGCAGATAATCCACACGTGCTGGTAGCACAGCAAGCAGTCGGAGTTCGCTCACCTCCAAACTCTGGAGTTGAGCACACATACTGGCCTTCCGGGGCGACTCCTCCACCATCCCGGTGTTGCTTAGAAGTTATTTCACTCGGTGTGATCTTGCGCCAGTCCGGGGTGATGACTGCCGCGCTTGTCGAGCGGATGGCGCCGGAAGAACTGTGCACGTTGTTCCAGCGGATGGTGCCGCCGACACCGGTTCGTCCGCAAGGTGGAGGACACCGGCGGCGAGGAGACCGCGAGGTGCTGGCCGCGATCGTCTTCGTGGCCACCTCGGGCTACACCTGGAACCAACTCCCTCCGGGCTCCAGGCTGTCGGGGGTCACCGCCTTCCGGTGGTTCACCGAGTGGACCGAGGCCAGGGTGTGAGCCACGCTCCACCGTCTGGTTCCGGACGAACTCGGGGCCCGGGGCGAGCTTGACTGCTCGCGGTGCGCAATTGACTCCGTCAGCGTCCGGGCCCTCAACGAGGGCAGATGACGGGACCGAATCCGACCGACCGTGGCCAGAAGGGTTCGAAAATCCACCTCACCGTGGACCGCCAGGGCATGCCCCTGTCAGTCGGCATCTCCGCCACCACACTCCATGACAGCCAGGCCCTCATCACGCTCGTCCGCGGCATTTCGCCCATCCATTCCCGTCGCGGCCCCCGACACCGGCGACCCGGCAAACCGCATGGCGACAAGGGCAACAACTACCGCTACCTTCGGCGATGGCTCGCTTCCTGTGGCATCCGACACCGTCTCGCTTGTAAGGGCGTCGAGTCCTCGCAGCGGCTGGGCCGTCACCGCTGGGTCGTGGAGCGGACCGTTTCCTGGCTATCCGGCTGATAACACCTCCACCGCAGCTACGAGCGCAAGTCGGAACACTTCCTCGCCCTCACCGCTGCAGACTCACCAAGTGAAATGGCGTCTAAAGGGGGCACCGCAACACACCGCCAACGTGGGTGCGGCCGGGGCAATCAGAATGTCGCGACGGGTGAAATAGTCGGCCCAGCGCTCGCGGAGCTACTGACGGTCTTCATTCGCGCGGAGCCATGTCCAGGGACGGGTGGTGCGTGCACGAAGGTACGCCGCATGAGCGAGCATACTCCATGCGTGCGAGTGGCACATCAAAGCAGACATGCCACCGTTGCCGTGCCATCACTGAAACGATTTGACCGTGAGGCGGAATAAAATTCCCACAGATCACGATTCAGCAGGGTCTCTAGATTATAAGGAAAGAGGGCAATCCACCCGCTTACCACACGATCGGATGTGTAAGACTAAAAATTGCAAGGAATTCATTCCGACTTCCATTCCGGCATGTCTAGCTCGGCATCTCTCAACGATTCGATCATCCTTCGCCTCCAACGAGCGGCAAGAACTAAGGCGACCACAGTAACCAACAGCGCTACGGCAATTCCCGCCCAGAGCAGCACAACGAAGAAGACTCCATACGTTTCCATGCCCCCTCCTCTCAGAAAGCACACCTGGTTGAATGCAATTACCGCGAGGCAGCCTTGCAAGTACCGTGCACATTCTCGCAGAAGCCAAGCATACAGATCCTCCCTGCCAAATATCAGCGGCTAGCGAGTAAATATTCCGTCGACTCACGCATGGCACTCTGCATCCCATTTAAGAGGTCACATCGTCACCATCAAAGGCGATAACGGGAGAACGCTCGACCCTTCGACTCACCCCAGAGCGATGCAGAGTACCACGGCTACGACATCCTCTCCAAATGGTGCAGCGAGAGAACCTTTGTCCAGTAGAACTCTTGCCGAATTCCCACACCAACGCCACTTGAGATATTTTTTCCGGAACAAGCGTGATCATGGCAAAAAGAGCGCCAATCCGTATCATTGTGCGCCTTAAAATTCACGGTCACCGTCTGGGCTGTCTTGTTTATACGAAGGACCTGGTAGTCCTCACTCCAAGACCCAATCACGGTCTCGAATTCCCCACTGCCCATACGACCGCCCGTGGCGAGCCCGAGCAAATCCTTCACCACTTCCGCATCGCGTGACGCGGGATGCCATTCGGAATCAACACCCACATTCATGAAATCCCCCAACCTGGCCCGCTCTGCAATTTCCTTCTCCACTCTTTGATTATGCGGCGTCATGGCCAGCATCCGCACAGCCTTCGAAGTGGGGCCAAAAATAAGCAAAGGAAAGAACTCCCCAATTCCGCTCATCCACATGTCTGCAAAGTCGAAGGGTGTCAACTCGTCTACAGAATTGAGAAAGCGAGAATCAGTCGGATACCCTGCTGGGTACTGGATATTCCCGTAGTAACGATCAAGTGGCGCACAACCAGATATTTCGCCGTGCCACCTCTGGCACGAAGGAATTGAGTCATCGAGTGGGCGAGTTGCAGGGTGGGACTCGTTGTCATCCCCGGCGCAGTAACCACCTGTGCAGTGATGCTGCTTCACGGGACTGCCGCTGACAGCTTCATTGGGTCGGCCGTTGCCGGGGTGGCCTTCAGCGGTGGTGGGGCAACCTTCGCTTGAACCACCCGCGCCGCCGCAGGCGAGTCCCATTCCGGTGGGGTCGGCGTTGGTGAGGGGGTTCTGGGCGCCGTAGGTGTAGCCGTTGAGGGTCTGGGCCTTGTCCAGCTCCAGGAGCGGGTCGACGCTGATGAATTGCCCGATGGCCGGGTCGTATTCGCGGGCGCCTATGTGGGTGAGGCCGGTGGTGTCGTCGGCCGGTTTGCCCAGGAAGCGTTTGTCGTCGGGCCAGGTGGTGGGTTTGGCGCCTCGGGGTGCGCCGAAGGGGGTGGTGTAGCGCTTGGTGACGGCCCAGGTGGTGGCGTCGATGGCGAGGCTGGAGGTGCCGTGGTGGTCGCCCGCCAGGAAGTTGAGCTTGGTGCCGGTGACTCCGGCGGTGGCGGTGCGGACGGCGATGGTCTGGCCGGCCGCGGTGTAGTAGCGGGTGCCAGACAGGGTTTTGGTGGTGCCCTTGACGGTCAGGCGGACTTCCATGTCGCCGAGGTAGAGGATCGTGTCTCCGTCGCCGGTGGCGCGTCGGATGAGGAGGCTGCCGTCGGCGTCGTAGAGGTAGCCGGTCTGTTTGGTGCCTTCGGTGAGGCCGGCGAGCTGGTCCTCGCTGTTCCAGGCGAGGATCTGGGTCGCGGTGGCGGTGGTGCCGGGGCGGCGAGTGGTGTTACCGGTGTCGTCGTAGACGTATGTGGCGCTCTTGGCGCCGGTGGTGTGGTCCAGGGGGTGGGGCTGGCCGGTGGGGGTTCCGTAGGCATAGGTGGTGGTCTGGTCGCCGGTGGCCAGGTGCTGTGTCTCGGTGGAGCGCTGGCCGGCGGTGGTGTAGCCGTACGACGTCCAGTAGGGGGCCGCGCCGCCGAGGTTGCCGGTGGTGCGTCCGGTGTCGGAGCAGTCGGCGGTCTTGGGGGTCCAGGCTTCGGTCAGGCGGCGGTAGCCGTCGTAGAGGAAGCATTGGTTGTCGGCCTGGCCTGTGCCGCCGAGGGTGCTGGCATCGCTGATGGAGGTGACATTGCCCGCGTCGTCCTGGGCGAAGGTGAGGTCCTGCGGCGTGTTGCCGTTGGTGTCGGTGACAAAGGACCGGTTCAGGCGGCGGGTGCCGTTCTCATAACGGTAGTTGAGAGATGCCTTCCTCGCGGAGCTGGTGGAGTCGGTGCCCAGGGTGAGGGTGGTGAGGTCGCCGAGTTCGGAGTAGCCGGCGCCGAGGAGATATCCGGTGGTGCCGTTGACGGTTTTTGGGTTGCCGAGGTTGTCGTAGGCGTTGGTGATGCCTTCCAGGGCGAGGCCGGCGACTGCGGGGTCGGTGATGGTGGCGAGCTGGTTGGCCGCGTTGTAGGTGGCAGCGAAGGTCAGAGTCTGCGGGACGCCGGCGGTTACGAGGGGGTCGTTGGCCGGGAGGGTCAACTGGTTGCCCGTGGCGTGGTAGACGCCGTCGAACTTCGTGACCTTCTGGATGTAGGCCTGCCCGGCGGTGCCACCGACATAGCGTGTGGCGGTGTCCTGCAGGCCCTTGGCCACCTGGTCGTAGTCCCAGTGGGCGAGCTTGTTGGCCGCGACGGTCTTGTCCGTCTGCCACAGGTCGGTCTTACGGCCGAGCAGGTCGTACTGGTAGAGGAGCTTGCGGTCTTCCGCGTCCTGGGTCCAGTCGACCTGGTCGAGACTGGTGTAGTGCGTGTCCGTGGTGCCCTTGTCGGGGTCCGTGGTGCTGGTCTGGCGGCCGAAGAGGTCGTAGGCGTAGGACCAGACGCTGTTGTCGTGGGCGGTGACGGTCTTCTGCTGCCCGGCGGGGGTGTAGGTGTAGCGGGTGTGGTTGTAGGGACCCGTGTTCTCGTGGTTGGCGAATTCGCGGGTCTCGGTGGTCTGTCCCAGGGCGTTGGTGAGCGTCGCCGTGGCCTGACCGCCGCCGGGGGCTGTCTTGATGACGCGGTCACCCTGGTACGTGGTGGTGGTGGTCCAGCGGTGGACTCCCTGCACCTTGGTCTCGCTGGCGACGGGACGGGCCGCGCCGTCATAGGTGGTGTCCACCTGCAGAGGGGCCTGGCCGCCCTCGACCGTGGCCGGGTCGTCGCCGGAGGGTGGGGTGCTCCCGTCCCAGATGTCCGACAGGGTGGAGCTGACCAGGCCGCGGGTGTCGTACTGGGTCAGGTTGACGACGCGCCCGCCGGCCGGGGAGGGCGACTGGGTCTGCCTGGCGCGCAGCAGGGAGTCGTAGATGGTGTAGCTGGTGTTGTAGCCCGAGGCGGTCGGGGTGATGGTGTCCGTGGAGACCCAGGAAGCCGAGTCCTGCGACAGGTGGTAGGCGTACTTGTAGTTCGGCGTGGCGTTCAGGATGCGCAGCCGGGTCGGCAGCCAGACCTGGGTGACGCGTCCGAGGCTGTCGTAAGTGGACTCGGTGATCTTGGAGTTGGGGTCCGTCACCTTGGTGGCCGCGCCCGTGGCGAAGTCGATGACGCTGCTGGTGGTGTAGTCCTTGCCGTCGGCGACCGTCGAGGCGGTGAGGGGCCCGGCGGCAGTGGGGGTGTAGGTGTTTTTGCTGGTCTGCTGGTCGTTGGTGTCCTTGACGAGCAGGAGCCTGCCCAGCGTGTCGAACGTCGTCGTGCTGACCTTTTGCCAGCTCGGCTGGTCACTGCTGTCGTAACCACTCGCACGACCGGTCCACCGGGGCTCGCCCCGGGTGGGGGTCTGGTCGGCGGTCCAGGCGGCGGCCGTGTCGTAGGTCACGGCGCTGTCGGAGATGACGTCGCCCGGTCGGGTGGAGTCGGCCGGGAGGTCGAGTGTGCTCTCGGCCGTGGCGCAGGGCTTGGCCGTGACGCGGGTACGGGAGACCAGTGAGGTCAGGCCCGCGGACGGGTTGCGGGCGTACCAGGTGCGGGCGCAGGTCTCGTCACCGGTGACGGCGTCGTCGCCCTTGTCCTCCACGGTCTGCGGCATGCCGTAGTCGTCGTAGGTGGTGACGGTCGAGCGGACCCGGTCGACGGGGCTGGTGACGGTGATGTTGGTGCGGTTGTGGGTGGCGCCGGTGCGGACGAAGTAGGCCTCGGTGTCGGCGTAGGACTTGTGCTGGGTGGCGGTCCTGCGGGACCAGGGGTCGTTGACGGTGCCGGCCACTTCGCCGGCACCGTTGTAGGTGACCGCCTCCCGGGTGAAGCCCGCGTACTGGTCGGCGTCCGTGATCGCGGCAGCCTTGATACCCGTGCTCTGGGCGCTTCTGCGGGCATCCGGGTCAAGTGTCTTGCCGTCCGCCTTCAGCAGGCGGTCGCCGTCCATACCGCGCATATAGACGCTGACGCTCTTGCTCCTGGTGCCGCCCGCGGGGCCTGTCTGGTGGGTGACCTTGGCGAAGCCGCGCCAGATGGACCAGGTGCGGTCCTTCTCAGGCGTCATGGGGTCGTCGTTGTAGTGCCAGGCACCGCCATCGGAGTACTCGTAGGTGTCGGTGATGGTGCCGGAGGCGCCCGTCTGATCGCTGGTCGAGACGGCGGTGACCGGGTACTTCTGGAACCAGTCCAGAATGGCGTCCCCGCTCCCGTTCGGCTTCCAGCGGACGGGGTAGCACGTGCGGGTGTTCTGGTCGGGGCGTGGCATGGTCTCGCCGGCGACGCAATCGGCGGCCGCGTAGGTGACGGCGGTCTTGGCGCCGGTCTCGTTCGTGATGCCGGTCAAACGAGGCTTGGCCAGCGGCAGGATGTTGTCGTCGCTGGCGTCGACGCGGTTGGTGAGGAATTCGTTGGTGAGGGTGACCGGTTCCGTCGACAGCGGCGTGCCGTGCTCGCCGGTGTGCTGGATGGACTGCAGCCACAGGGACTGGTCGGAGGAATCGCCGATCTCACCGTTGTCCTGGTACTTCTGCGTCAGCTTCCAGGAGTCGACGGGCTGGAAGTCGGCGCTCGGGGTGAGGGCCGCGTTCCACGCGTGTGTGGTGATGCCGGTCAAGCGCTTACGTGTGAAGAAGGCGGGGCCGACGTTGCCGGTGCACTTGTCGTCGTTCTCGCAGATGGCGTCGAAGGGCACGTCGGGCCACTGGGGGCTGGTGCTCTCGGTCAGGGAGTCGCAGCCGGTGTCCCGGATGCACCGCTCCTCGTAGGTGAAGGTGACCTTGTCGGAGGCCGCGGGCGTGCCCGTGAACAGGGCTCCGGCCCGCTGACCGTAGAGGATCCTGGTGAGGTATCCGCCACGGGTGTACCGCGTGCCGGTGGTGTCGTCGCCGAGCGTGTCGTAGTTGTTGGTCTCGGCGGTGTACCAGTAGCTCATGGCGTTGTTGTGGGTGTTCTCGACATAGTCGAGGTTCCAGCGCCATGCCTGGGTCTTGGCGCGCCCGCCGAGAGAGGTGCCGCTGCTGTATCCGGGCTCCCCGGCGTCGTCACCGAAGACCGGCACGGTCCAGACACTGTTGGTGCGTTCGCTGCCCGCGCCGTCGAGCTTGTTGAGGCCGAAGACGTACTTGGTGCCGCCGCCGGTGACGACCGTCCAGTACTCCCCCTTGCCGTCCCCCTTGCCACCGGAGACGTCGTCGCCGTCATCGCCGTTGTCGGCACCGGTGGAGTGGGTGACGACCGAGGCGTCGTCGTTCTTCAGCCGCCACTGACCGCTGGTGTCGTCCTTGACCAGTTCGGTGGCCTTGCCGTTGAGGACGAGGGAGGCATTGTCGTACTTCCAGCACAGGTCGAACTTGTCCGTCTGACCGTCGTCGTCGCAGGAGCCGTACTTGCGCTCGACGTACGACGAGGTCAGGTCGAAGCCCTCACCGATCTGGCTGCCCTGGTTGTTCGTGTTCGCGGTGCGCCCGTCCACACTGCCCGAGTCGTAGGAGATGGACAGGTCCGGGGTGGGACCGGCAGCGGCCGGCGGTACCTTGAGCGGGTAGTTCCAGGTGAAGCTGCCCGAGGAGCCACCCGCTTCCCAGGTGGAAGAGGCCGAGAGCGGGGTGGCCTTGTAGTCACCGCCACCGGACTTGGTTCCGGCCGCGAGCGCGAGAACCATGGTCTTCCCACTGACAGTGCCGGCGGCGGTTCCGGCGGTACCGAAGTCGAGACGGGTGCGGAGCTGCTGTCCGCCGCGCTCATTGGTGTACGTCACCGGCGTCGTGCTTCGGCATGAAGCCTTGCCGGGCTGGTCAAGGGCGCAATCGGGCAGGCGCACGACCTGCAGGCGGCCGGCCCAGTCACCGCCGTACGCTCCGGCGAACGCGGAGTAGTCGATGGCGAGATCAGCCGTCCCGCCGCCGCTCGGGGCCGTGACGGTCAGAGCAACGCCCTTGATACCGAGCGCCGTTGTCTGCTTCCGGCTCAGCACGGACACCTTGACGGACTGCGCCGGCTTCTTCGCCCCGGCCGCCTTGGTGGTGAGGGTGGACGTGGTGGGGGCGGACAAGAAGACAGGCAGGGATCCCGCGGTGGCCTTCGCCGTTCCGGTGGCGGGAGTGGTGAGGGTGGCGGTCGCGGCCGTCGGCCAGACCACCGTCGCGGCCTGGTCACGTACTGCCCGCTCCGCCGCCTTCCTGTTGGCGGCCTCCTGACGGGCGATCAGGCGAGATGTCGCCGTCTGTATCGGTTTCAGCGGCACCATCTTCACCGACACCGGCTTCGGTGCGTCGGGACGGCCCAGCGGTTGTACGTCCTGGGCCACCGCGGTCAGTGGGCTGAGCAGGCCGGGCAGGAGAACGAACGCGGTGGTCGCGGCTACCCGACCACGCAAGCGGGTTCTCACCCTGGTGGCGGTGCGACGGCGGAACGGCGGCATGAGTCTCACGTCCAAGTTCCATCAAGGGCCCGAGGGGCACGAGGGGAGGGAAGGTGGGAGGCCGTGCTCATGCACGGCGGGCGAGATGAGGGGACACAGTCGGCCCGGTGGGCTGCTGGTCGTACGAAGTACAGGGCGGATCGCGGTGGGCGAAGAGAGAGATCTCCTCGCCCACCGGGACCGGATCAGTCACCGACGATGTTGGGTGAGCGGACCTGGTCGCGGGTCATCGCTCCGGCCCAGATCCGCAGTCGGCTCAACTGTCCCGCGAAGCGACTGCTGTCCGAGGTGCCGCCCATAAACAGGGTGCCGGTGCCCTGCTGGGGCGCGGGGACCGCATTGTTGGCGCCGTCTTCCACCAACTCGGTACCCACGTACAGGTGCATCCGGCCCCCCTGTTCCTGCGCGTCATACACCCCCGTCAGCGTCACTGAGGATTCGGTGACGGCCAGTTGCAACAGATACGTCACGTCAGCCGTTGCCACAGTGGTCCCGGAAGGCGTGGTACGCAGAAACCTCCACACAAATGTGTCCGGCCCCAACTTCTGCACCGCGAGGGCCCACGAGGCGCCCCCGCTGCCCGCCTGGCCCGCGATCTGTGCCTGATAGCCGTCGGGCTTGGTGTTGAGTACGACGGGATTGATCTGAGCCTCGGCGGAGACCGTGAAAGATCCCGTCTCGTCGATCGCCGGACCGGTCACCGACGCATAGCCGTTGCTCCCGTCCAGAACCAGGGTGCTGGACTCCTCGTCCAGGCTCGCCCCGCCGGACAGCGCCATGGCACCGATCGCGTAGGGCGAGAACTCACCCACCGTTGTCCCGGAGGAGATCTCGGCGTTCCAGTCGGCGACCAGTTCGACAGCCGGTGCGTTGGCATCGCTCTGCCTCGTCTGAGCCTCCCTGACGATCTCGTCCGCGGACAGCGCGCTCTGCCAGACCGCGACCTCGTCGATACGCCCCCGGAAGTACTGCCCCGCCGCGCCCCGCACGATCGACCGCCCCACCTGCAATCCCTTACTGGTGGCCTCCCAGGGCGCGTAACTGGGCGCCGCGGAGTGCAGGTTGACCGGCTCGCCCTGGGCACGGCCGTTGACGAAGAGCTGGATGGTGTCGTCCTGCGGGGTCCGAGTGCCGTTCGCGTCGGTGGCCGCGGTATAGACGCCGGCCAGATGCGTCCACACCCGCAGCGGCGGGTCGACGGCCGACGCGTCCGACCTGACGATGACCGGGGTGGCCGAGTCCGTGGCCGTGTAGTGGAACGCGTACGACCTCGACGACGACGAGTAGTACAGAGCGAACGCCTGAGCCTGAGCGCCGGGCGCGGTCAGGATCATCCGGCTGGACGAGGCATCCGTGAGGTTCACCCAGGCCGAGACGGTGAAGGAGTGCGCGGTATTGACCACTGGTGTGGACGCGTCGCCGGTGGGTGACTGTCCGGTATCCCCCGGCACGGGCGCTTCGGCATACGCCTGCTGGCGAGCGGGGTCGCTGCTGTCCATCCACAGCGAGGTGTCGTCGTCGCCCCGCCGCGCCAGGCTGGAGAAGCCGGCACCACCCCTGAGCGTCAAGTCGTGCTCGGCCGCGGAAGGGTCATGCTGCGGGTCCTCGTCCGAGCTGTCCCTGGCCATGGTCTCCCCAGAATCGGGAGCGCCGTCGTCGAAGCGCCAGCGGCCGACCGGGCCCGGCGGCAGACTCACCTGGAAATCGAAAGTCTCAGGTGTACCCGTCCGCGCCCGGACATCGATGGCCCACACCTTCAGGTAGTGCGCGCCGCCCACGGTCGGGATGACGTCGGTGACTTCAGCAGTGTGATCAGCCTTCGCCGTAACGGTGCGCGTACCTTCGACCTGCCCACTCGGACCGTTCAGCGTCCACTGGTACTTGGTGATATCCGTATCGGCGCTGTTCGGCTTGAACACAAAGGTGCCGGCAATCCCCGGACCGCCCTTGGGAGAGCACGCGTCTGTCGCGCACTCCACGTAAGGCGAACCATTGACCGGGTCCTTGGGCTCGATCGTCGGAGCCTTCGGCGCGGAGGAATCAATGGTGAAGTAGCACCACGGCGAGAACGAGGAGTACAACTCGCCGCTGTCACCCTTGTACGACCAATGGGACTGCGTGCGGGCACGGTAGCGATACTGGGTACCGTCCGTGCGCTTGCTCGTCTGCTTGTCCAGCAGCGTGCCGTCCGGAACATAGCCACTATCGGGCTTGTCCTTCTCCGCATCAGGGCTGTCCTCCGCCCAGATCTCCTCCCACGCGCCGGTGTCCAGCTTGCGCGCGATGCGGTAGTTGATCTTCAGCTGGCCCTTGCTGTCATTGGGTCCCGGCGAGACCTCCGTCTCCACCCGGCCACGGACCGTGGGCTGATCCACCGTGACAGCCAGCGGAGCGCTCGCCGGCTCGCAGAACCCGCGCGACTTCACCCCGGCCACACCGGGAATGACGCCGACATTGATCGGAACACCGGGATCCGGCACATAGTCCACGGTGAGTTCGGCGTTGTCGTCGAAACGCTTCCAGGCGCGCGGTTCGTTCTCGTCGAAAGCACGCAGCATCAGCGTGAGACGCGAGAACTTTCCGTTGGCGAAGTCCCGTACGTTCTGCGTAAGACCGCCGTTGAACTCGACCCAGGAATCGGGCTGGGACGGGCTGCATTCGTCACCCCGGCCGGCTGACACCTTCTGGGAATCCATGAGATTCCCGATGGCCGGTCCCGGCCACCGCGTCCCCTCGGAGATATTTCCGGTCCGCTCCAGATTGATCGTATAGGGATTGCAGTTGAACGACCATGTCTCATGCGCCCGGAACGTGGCATTCAGAACATGCTTTCCGGCCAGGCCGGCAGGACTGAACTCGAAATACATCCGGTTCGCGTAGTTGTCGCCGCAGTAGTAGCCGTCCGCACTCGAACAGCGCCCCACTCCGTACTCACCGGAGAACTGGTAGAACTTGTCGCCGTCGGAGGACAGCACCGTCCGCTCCGGCCGCGAGAGACCCACCGACGGATCGATGCGCACCGGGTAAACCGTGTCGTCCCCACGCAGCAGGCCCAGGTCGGGGGCGACAGCGATGCTGTCGGCATCGACCCGCACGGGCAGGATGGCGGTCGCGTCACCATCACGTGGCTGGACGGAACCCGGGTCGTCCGTGCCCGCCTCACCGGCCGCGGCCGAATCGCCGGCCGCCTTCGGATCGCCGGCCGCCTCGGCAGCGGCGGCCCGGCGTGTCTGAGGCTGGACGCCAGCGCCGGTACCGTCCCCGGCCGAGTCCCACATCTGCCCCGCCGGCCCCGTGAACACCGCGTTGCCATCCGCGTCGACCGCGCGCAGACCGCCGCCGGCCCCCGCGACCACGGACACGCCCTCGCCCGCGACGGCGAACCGCAGCTCCTCCAGTGCTTCGTTCTGCGCGGCCTCCTCCGACTTGACCAGAAGAATCTCCCGATACCCGTCCGGCATCGCGGTCAGCTGCAGATCCACCCCGGGCAGCACCTCGGAATAGGTGGCCGTCGCGCCGTCCAGCGACGGCTGGGGAAGATCACCCGGCCACCGCACCGACAGCGCCCCCCTGCTCATGGTCCAGACGGACCATGTCCTTGGCACCACCGGCCGAGAACGACACATCCACCGCGGCATACCGCGGCCCGACCGTGCCGTCGGCCCTGCGCACGAGCGTCGTGTCCAAGTCGTGCCACGCGCCGGAGGCATCCTTCGCCCGCTGCGGCGACGTCGCCTGCTTCAGGGTGTACGAACCATCCGGATTCGCAAAGGTCTGCGTATATTCGGTCCGCTCCGCCGTCACCTCGACCGGCTCACCCGAGGCGGCGGCCCGCTCCGAGGGCGTTCGGGGTGCGGGCGTATCGGCATGAACCGCTGGGGAATTCACAACGACTATTCCACCGACAAGCAACGCCCACGCCAGAAATCTCGCGACAACACGACGCGTCCACGGGTTACACACGGGCAACCCGACCCCACACGCTTGAATTCACAGCCCCACCCCATGTAGCGCACAAGCTTCACGAATATGCCCCGGATCCAACCAAGGAAACACACAGGAAATCAATGGTGATCCGGATCACAGTGTGGAGATTTATGCCTTTAACCAGAGAGAAGACGCGATTTGCGCTTCGACCAGCTCAGGAGGCAAGGAGAACGCTCACTTCACAATAAACGAATGACAGGTGAACGAATAAAGTGCGAGGTTCGGTCGATGCCATGCCCCGGAAACGGTCAAGTGTGCCGGGATCAGTGCTGAGTGGAAGGCGGGATGGTTCGCAGGGCGCCGTGGCGGTTTGTGAGCCAGATCAGCAGGGCGACCACGGACAGGGCGGTTCCGGTGACGCAGACGGCGGGCCAACCGCCCGACGACCAGAGCAGTGCGGCGGCGAAGGAGCCGATGGAGCCTCCGACGAAGTTGCCCGCGATATAGGCCGTGTTGAGGCGGCTGCGGGCGGCGGCGGAGATCTGGAAGATCCTCGACTGGTTCAGGATGTTCTGGCCCTGGACGCCGATGTCGAGCACCACGATGCCGACGACCACGAAGAGGAGCATGTGACCGCCGAATCCGGCGATGATCCAGGCGACGGTCACGAGCAGCCATGCCAGTCCCGTGCCGATGACCGACCGGCCGCGGTCGTGGACCCGCCCCGCGCCCTGGGCCGCGACCGCGCCGACCAGGCCCGCGATACCGAAGAGACCGATCGCCCAGATGGGATAGCGGTAGGGGGGAGCGCTCAGCAGGAAGGTGAGCGCGGTCCAGAACATCGTGAACACACCGAACCCGGTCGCCCCGAGCACCATCGTCACTTGCAGTTTCCGCTCGTGGGCGATCAGCGAGAAGACCGAGCGCAGTACCGCGCCGTAGGAGATGACCGCCGATTTGGGCTTCAGCCGGGGGATCGCGCGGGACAGCAGGAACGCGAGGACGAGAACGACGCCCGCGGCGATCAGGAACACCACGCGCCAGCTGGTGGCATCGGCGATCAGTCCGCTGAAGATCCGGGCGACCAGGATTCCGGAGAGCAGACCGCTGACGACGATGCCCACGATTCTTCCCCGGGACGCCTCGTCGGCGAGATCTCCCGCGAGCGGGGTGAGGATCTGCCCCGACACCGTCGTCACCCCGACCGCGACCATCGCGAGGGCCAGTGTGACGATCCCGGGCGCGACCGCGCAGGCCACCAGGGCACCGGCCGAGAGAACCATCATCAAGGGGATCAGCCGGCGACGGTCACGGAAGTCGCCGAGCGGGACGATGAACAGGATGCCGAGCGCGTAGCCGATCTGCGTGGCCGTGATCAGGAGGCCTACGGCCCCCTCGCTGACCCGCAGATCTCCCGCGATGACATCCAGCAACGGCTGCGCGTAGTAGAGGCTGCCCACGGCGGCACCGGCGGAGATCGCGAACAGCAGGGTCAGAGCCCGGGTCATACGGGGTCGGGGCGCCATGCCCTCGGGGGTCGCGACCTCACGCGCGGTCACAGGGGTCTCCCATCCGTGGTGCGGGTCCTTCCCACCACATGCCGTCACGCACCACGGTAGGAGAGAGCGCCCCGGACGGGGAGGCCGAACCGCCCCCACCCCCGGCGCGCACAACGCGCGACGTCTTCCGGTGAAATCCCGGCCCGGCGCGACCTGCGGAATTCACCTGGGCGGTTCCGGTTCTCCATATGTCTCAGGGTATCCCCGTCCGACACGCCTCCGACGGGCCTCCGAAGGACCTCCGCCCCGCTTCGGACGGCCTCCGACGGGCCAATGGGCCATAAAGCCGCGCGGGTGGGCCCGGACAGTTTCCGGGCCCACCCGTAGCGGCATCGTTCCTGGTCACAGGGTCCGTGCCGGTGGCTACCAGCGGTACCAGCGACCACGTCGGCCGCCCACCGCGCCGGGGCGGATCACAAAGCCCAGAAGCCATACGACAAGCACGATGACCGCGATCAGCCACAGCGCCTTGAGTGCGAATCCCGCACCGAAAAGAATCAGCGCGAGAAGAAGAACGAGAAGCAGGGGAACCATAGCTATCAACCTCCGAGCAGCCGCCTACCCCCGAACAATCCCGCCATTCAGCGGTCGTCCGCCGGGCGGGCGGGAGGCTCACGCGGGAGCGCTCTGGGAGTGCTCCGGGAGTGCTCGGGGAGGGTCGGGTCCGGGAGCGTCCGGGAGTGTCCGGGAGTGTCTTCGCCCAGCAGTACGATTTGCACTGTTCACGCCCAGTGGTGGAGGTTCCGGTGCACGGTGAGTACAAGGTCCCCGGCGGCAAGCTCGTCGTGGTCGATCTCGACACGGAGGACGGACTGCTGCGCCATGTCCGGGTCGCCGGGGACTTCTTCCT
The DNA here is from genome assembly GCF_045161915.1 of Streptomyces sp. NBC_00872. Classification (NCBI taxonomy): domain Bacteria; kingdom Bacillati; phylum Actinomycetota; class Actinomycetes; order Kitasatosporales; family Streptomycetaceae; genus Streptomyces; species Streptomyces sp. NBC_00872. The sequence goes on from NZ_CP108806.1 coordinate 1,946,908, forward strand.
GGAGCCCGACGAGGCGATCGAGGCGATCGACCGCGCCCTGGAGGGCGCTCCCGCCGACACCGACGCCGCCGGCCTCGCCGCCCGGATCGAGGCCGCGCTGCCCGCCGGAACGGTGATGTACGGGCTGACCGCCGAGGGCATCGCCGTCGCCGTACGCCGTGCGCTGGCGCACGCCACCGACTGGACCGACTACGACTGGCAGCTCATCCACGACACGCCCCAGTCCCCCGCCCTCCATATGGCGCTCGACGAGGTCATCACCACCGAGGTCGCGGCCGGCCGACGGCCGCCAACGCTCCGGGTCTGGGAGTGGGCGGCGCCCGCGGTGGTGATCGGCAGCTTCCAGTCCCTGCGGAACGAGGTCGACGCCGAGGGCGCCGAACGCCATGGCGTCACGGTCGTCCGCCGTATCTCGGGCGGCGGCGCGATGTTCATCGAGCCCGGCAACACCATCACCTACTCCCTCTCCGTCCCGGACTCGCTGGTCAAGGGGCTCACCTTCGCCGACAGTTACGCGTATCTGGACGACTGGGTCCTGGGCGCGCTCGGCGACATGGGCATCAAGGCGTGGTACCAGCCCCTCAACGACATCGCGACCGAGAGCGGCAAGGTCGCGGGCGCCGCCCAGAAGCGCGTGGTGAGCGGCACGGGCGCGGTACTGCACCATGTGACGATGGCGTACGACATCGACGCCGACAAGATGGTCGAGGTCCTCCGCATCGGCCGCGAGAAGCTCTCGGACAAGGGCACGCGCAGCGCCAACAAGCGGGTCGACCCCCTGCGGCGCCAGACGGGGCTGCCGCGCGAGGCGGTCATCGAGCGGATGATCGACTCCTTCCGTGGGCGCTACGGGCTCACGGACGGCAAGGTCACGGACGAGGAGATGGCTCGGGCGCGGCAGCTGGCGGAGACGAAGTTCAGCACCCCGGAGTGGACGGCCCGGGTGCCGTAGGCCGTAGGCCATACGTCATAGCGGCACACCGCCATACGGTCCGGTCCGGCCTTGCCCGGTCCGGTCTTGTCCGATGCGGTCTTGTCCGGTCCGCCACCCGCCAACAGCCGGAGTCAGGATGCGTTTGCGTCGCGCAGGCCGCGGAAGAAGGCGCGGATGTCACCGACGAGCAGGTCCGGCTGTTCCATGGCGGCGAAATGGCCGCCCCGGTCGAACTCCGTCCAGCGGACGATGTTGTTCGTGCGTTCAGCGATGTGCCGCAGGGCAATGAAGTTCTCCTGCGGGAAGGCGGCGAGCGCGGTGGGGACGGTCGAGGGCTCCGGCGGCTTTCCCTGGTAGGCGGCGTGGGCGCGCTCGTAGTAGATGCGGCCGGAGGAGCCGGCGGTCCCGGTCAGCCAGTACAGCATCACGTTGGTCAGCAGGTGGTCACGGTCGACGGCGTCCTCGGGCCGGTCGGCGCTGTCCGTCCACTCCTTGAACTTCTCGGCGATCCAGGCGAGTTGGCCGACCGGTGAGTCGGTGAGCGCGTAGGCGAGGGTCTGCGGACGTGTGGACTGGATGTCCGCGTAGCCCTGCTTTTCGCGGCTCCACGCCCGCATCCGCTCCCAGGAGGCCCGGGTGAGTTCGCGTTCCGCGGGGCTGAGGGCGGCGAGTTCCGCCTCGGTCGGCTCGGCGGTCGCTCCGGCGCCTGGGATCAGGTTCAGATGGACGCCGATGACGTGGTCGGGGCGGATGCGGCCCAGTTCGCGGGAGATCGCCGATCCCCAGTCGCCGCCCTGTGTCCCGTAACGGTGGTAGCCCAGGCGGTGCATCAGCTCGGCGAAGGCGGCCGCGACGCGCTGGTACTCCCAGCCCTTGTCGCGGGTGGGGCCGGAGAACCCGAAGCCGGGAATGCTCGGCAGGACCAGATGGAAGGCGTCCGCGGGATCGGCGCCGTGCGCCCGGGGGTCGGTGAGCGGGCCCGTGATCCGCTCGAACTCGACGATGGATCCGGGCCATCCGTGCGTGATGATCAGCGGTGTGGCATCCGGTTCCGGGGAGCGGATGTGCGCGAAGTGGATGTTCGCGCCGTCGATCGTGGTCGTGAACTGCGGCCACTGGTTCAGCCGGGTCTCCGCCGCCCGCCAGTCGTACTCGTGCCGCCAGTAGTGCGCGAGTTCCCGCAGGTAGTCGCGCGGAACACCGTAGTCCCAGCCGACGTCGGGCAGTTCGTCCGGCCACCGGGTGCGGTCCAGACGGTTCCTCAGATCGTCCAAGTCGCTGTCCGGAATCGAGACTCGGAACGGTTGGATGCTGTCATCCGGTGATGTCGTCATGGCGCCGCAGTTTAGGTGGTCGTGCCCCTTTCATGATCGACATTTTTGTGCCGGCCGGACGCTGTGGCGGCTGCCGCGTCGTTCTGGGCCGGCGGGCGGAATAGCGCAGCACGGAACAACGGCTCCGCGCCAGTACCTTTGTTACGTTCACCCCGTGCATCGCGAGGACCAGCAGGACGCCCGGCGTCGCGCCGCCCGGCGCGCGGCCATGGACCATGTGCTCGGGCTGATCGCGCAGGCCCCGTGGAGCGCGGGCCTGGTGCTGCGCGGCAGCGTGCCGCTCCGGGCCTGGCTCGGCGGTCTGGCGCGCGAGCCGGGAGATCTGGACTGGGTGATGCTGGAGCCGTCGCCCGCGTCCTTCCCCGATCCGCTCGGCCCGTATCCGTACGTCGATGACCTCTCGGCCGTCCAGCAGTGGCCGGAGGCGGCGCACGGCGTCGGGACACCCGGTTTCTGGGCGGACGAGGAGTCCGGCACCCATGGCGCACGGCCGGTGCTGCCGCCCGAGGGACTGCGCTGGGTGGACGCCGGGGAGTACGAGCACCCGAGCGGTCCGTACGACGATCTGATGGCGGCGATACGGGAGCACCCGACCGCGTACGGCGGTGTCGTGCTGGACGCGGAGGGCTGCCGGGAGGACGGCGACTGGACATACCGGGAGTACGAGAACCCGGGTGTCCGGATCATCGTTCCGTGGCACGCCGAGGGCCTCGAACCAGGCACGGTCCAGCTCGACTTCGCCTCCGACGAGACGCTGCCGGAGGCCCCCGTCTGGACGGCCGTGCCACGTGGCGACGGCGGTCCGCCCACGCCGGTGCGTACGGCGAGTCCCGCGCTCTCCCTCGCCTGGAAGCTGCTGTGGCTGTGCACCGACGGGGAGGAGGGTGAGTCCGTGGGCGCCAAGGATCTCTTCGACGCGGTGCTGCTGGCCGAGTCCCCGCGTACGCGGCTGACGCCCCGGCTGCTGCGCAAGGTCCTGGGCCGGGAGCGGACGGATCGCCTCGGGTTGGACACCGTACGGAGCTGGCGGGTGGACCCGGCCGACTGGAGGGCCCTCGACAACGAGCCCGACGGCGCCGGCGACACCGAGGAGTGGCGCGAGCGCCTGGCCCGCGCGCTGGCGCCACTCCTCGAAGCCCCGTCCGGGCAGACCTCAGCCGGGCAGACCCCGGCCGGGCAGACCCGGGCTGGGCAAGCTCCGTCCGGGTAAGCCTCCTCCGGCCGAGCCCTTCGAGCCCTCAGGCTGTCGCGGTCCTTCGGGCCGGGGCCATCAGAGCCACGTACAGCACCAGCGAGGCCGCGAGCCCCACCGCCCAGCCGTAGTCCGCGAGCGGCTTCAGGAAGGGGATCAGACCGTCCTCGGGGAAGGGTCCCTTCCCCGGCGCCGAGTGGGAGCCGCCCACGGCCAGCACACCGCCGACGGCGAAGGCCACCACCGCCTTGGGGTTCCACCCGTTCACGTACCAGTACCGGCCACCGGGGCGGTAGAGATCGGCGAGGTCGAGAACCGTGCGCCGGACGATCCAGTAGTCGGCGATCAGGATGCCCGCGACCGTACCGAGCAGCCCGCCCACCAGCCCCAGCCAGGTGAAGATGTACAGCTCGGGTGTGGCCGTCAGCTTCCACGGCATGACGAGGACCCCGACCACACCCGTGATCAGCGCCCCCGTACGGAAGTTGATCAGCTTCGGTACGAGATTGGCGAGGTCGTAGGCGGGCGAGACGACATTGGCCGCGATGTTCACGGAGATCGTCGCGATCAGCACGGTCACCAGCGCGAAGAGCAGTCCGAAGACGTTGTCGGTCTTGGCGGCCAGCTCGACCGGGTCCCAGACGGCCGCCCCGTACACCGCCTGAGAGCCCGAGGTGACAAAGACGGAGAGCAGCGCGAAGAGGGTCATGGTCGTCGGCAGACCGAGCGACTGCCCCCAGATCTGGGCCCGTTGGCCCGCGCCGAAGCGGGTGAAGTCGGGGATGTTCAGCGAGAGGGTGGACCAGAAGGCGATCATTCCCATCAGGGACGGGAAGAAGACCGGCCAGAAGTCCGCGCCCCAGCCCAGCTCGGACGGCTGGTCGAGCAGCGGGCCGAGGCCGCCCGCCTTGACGGTGATCCAGACGAGCAGCACCAGCGCGCCGACGATCACGAACGGCGCCGCCCAGTTCTCGAAGCGCCGCAGGGTGTCCATCCCCCGGTAGATGATGGCGAGTTCGAGCGCCCAGAAGAGAACGAAGCAGAGCCAGAGCGTCCAGGGCTGGCCGCCGATCCTCGACGCGTCCGCCCAGCCGCCGAAGATCTTGCCGAGCAGTACGAAGATGCCCTGGCCGCCGATCCAGGTCTGGATGCCGAACCAGGCGCAGGCGACCGCCGCCCTGATCAGCGCGGGCAGATTGGCGCCGCGCAGCCCGAACGAGGCGCGGGCGAGTACGGGAAAGGGAATGCCGTACTTGGGTCCCGCGTGCCCGGTCAGCAGCATCGGGAAGAGCACGATCAGATTGGCCAGCGCGATCGTGAGGACCGCCTGCTTCCAGTCCATGCCCAGGGTGACAAGACCGGAGGCCAGCAGCCACGACGGGATGTTGTGCGCCATACCGACCCACAGCGCGGCGAAGTTGTAGGTGGTCCAGCGGCGCCGGGCGACCGGGACGGGCAGCAGATCGTCGTTGACGAAGCGGCCGTCGTCGGGGAGCACACCGGGCGGCAGCTCGACACGGCCCTGGGCATCGGTCCGTCCCCCGGCTATCGGTTCTCGGGGGGACGGGGGCGGGGGAGGTACGGTCGCGGTCATGGCGGCGGGACCCTTCGTTCGAGAGCGGGCGTCGGGGATATGTCGAACGAGTCCGTGCGGGGAGTTGGAGGGGCCTGCTCGGCCCTGGCGCCGAGGGGTCGCGGCCGGGACCCCGGGAGCCGAAGCCGGTGCCAGGTCCGGGCTCCGGGGCCGGGGCCAGGGCCAGGTCCCGGGTCGGGGCCGGTTCGGTCCCGGCCCAGGGCCAGGGCCCGTTCAGCCCTGGGCCGCAGGCGGCTTCAGGACCGGAACGCGGGGATGATCTCGGCGCCGTACGCGTCGATCGTCGCTTCCTTGGCGTCATGCATGTCGTAGACGGCGAACTGGTCGACGCCCAGGTCGCGCAGCACCTGGAGCTTCTCGATATGCGCCTCGACGGGACCCAGCAGACAGAACCGGTCCACGATCTCGTCGGGTACGAAGTCCGTCGAGGGATTCCCGGCCCTGCCGTGGTGGCTGTAGTCATATCCCTCGCGCTGCTTGATGTACGTGGTCAGCGCGTCCGGCACCAGGCCCGAGTCCTCTCCGTACCGCGCCACCAGATCCGCCACATGGTTGCCGACCATCCCGCCGAACCAGCGGCACTGCTCACGCGCGTGCGCGAGATCGTCGCCGACATAGGCGGGCGCCGCGACACAGATCGTGATGGAGTCGGGGTCGCGCCCCGCGTCGGAGGCCGCCGTACGGACCGCCTTGACCATCCACTCGGTCAGGAACGGATCCGCGAGCTGGAGGATGAAACCGTCGGCCTTCTGTCCCGCCAGGGCCAGCGCCTTGGGCCCGTACGCCGCCATCCACACCGGCAGTTTCCCGTCGCGTACCCAGGGCAGCCGCAGCGTCTGCCCGTCGACGGTGGCCTCGCGGCCCTCCGCCAGATCGCGGATGACCTCGATCGCGTCGCCCAGCCGGGCCAGTGTGTTGGGTTTACGGCCGGCCACCCGCATCGCCGAGTCACCGCGCCCGATACCGCAGACGGTCCGGTTGCCGTACATCTCGTTGAGCGTGGCGAAGGTGGAGGCGGTCACCTCCCAGGTTCTGGTGCCCGGGTTGGTGACCATGGGTCCCACGGTCAGTGTGGTGGTGTGCTCCAGAATGCGGCTGTAGATGACAAAAGGTTCCTGCCAGAGCACGGCGGAGTCGAAGGTCCAGCCGTAGCGGAAGCCGTTGCGCTCCGCGCGCCGCATGAGTCCGACGACCGCCGAGGACGGCGGGTCGGTCTGGAGGACAAGTCCGAAGTCCATGGCCTGGTCACTCCTCGGTATCGGATGAGATCTGTATCGGATGAGTGCGGTGTCTGATGAGACCGGTGTCTGTCAGACCGGTGTCTGTCAGGCGAGGTACTGGCAGGTGGCGCGCGGGGTGTACTGCCCGTGTCCCGTCCGGCCGGTGAACTCCCGCCGGTCGATGACGAGTTCACCGCGCGAGAGCACCGTCTCCACCTGTCCGGTGAGCCGCTTGCCCTCGTAGGCGGAGTAGTCGACGTTCATATGGTGTGTCTCGGCGGAGACGGTCTGTTCGGTGTGCGGGTCGTAGATGACGACATCGGCGTCGGCGCCTGGCGCGATGGTGCCCTTGCGCGGATAGAGACCGAACATCCTGGCCGGGGAGGCACAGGCGATCTCGATCCAGCGGCGGCGGCTCAGCTTCCCCTCGACCACGGCCTGATGGAGCAGATCCATCCGGTTCTCCACACCCGGCAGTCCGTTGGGGATCTTCGAGAAGTCGCCGCGCCCCAGCTCCTTCTGCCCGGTGAAGCAGAACGGGCAGTGGTCCGTGGAGACCACCTGGAGGTCGTCGGTGCGCAGCGCGCGCCAGAGCGCGTCCTGGTGTTCCCTGGGCCGCAGCGGCGTGGAGCAGACGTACTTGGCGCCCCCGAAGTCCGGTTCCGCGAGATTGTCGGTGGAGAGGAAGAGATACTGCGGGCAGGTCTCGCCGAAGACGGGCAGTCCCTTGTCCCGGGCGGCGGCCAGTTCGGCGACGGCCTCCTCCGCCGAGACATGGACGACGTACAGCGGGGCGTCGGCGACCTGCGCGAGCTTGATCGCCCGGTGCGTGGCCTCGGCCTCCAGCAGGGCTTTCCGCACCTCGCCGTGGTAGCGCGGATCGGTACGGCCCGCGGCCAGGGCCTGCTCGACGAGGACGTCGATGGCGATGCCGTTCTCCGCGTGCATCATGATCAGCCCGCCGTTGTGCGCGCCGCGCTGCATGGCGCGCAGGATCTGGCCGTCGTCGCTGTAGAAGACACCGGGGTAGGCCATGAAGAGCTTGAAGGACGTGATGCCCTCCTGGACCAGCAGGTCCATCTCCTTGAGCGAGCTCTCGTTGACGTCGGCCATGATCATATGGAAGGCGTAGTCGATCGCACACTGGCCGTCGGCCTTGGCGTACCAGGCGTCCAGGCCCTCGCGCAGAGCCTGGCCCGGTGACTGGACGGCGAAGTCCACGATGGTGGTGGTGCCGCCCCAGGCCGCGGCGCGGGTGCCGGTCTCGAAGGTGTCGGAGGCGAAGGTGCCGCCGAACGGAAGCTCCATATGGGTGTGGGCGTCGACTCCGCCCGGGATGACGTATTTGCCGGTGGCGTCGATCGTACGGTCGGCGGTCCAGCCCGCCGCCACGTCCGTGCCGTGCGCGGCGAGGGCGACGATCCGGCTGTCCTCTATGAGGACATCGGCATGGGTCTCGTCGGCGGCGGTGATGACGAGTCCGCCACGGATCAGGGTGCGGGTACTGCTCATGGTGGTGGCGCTCCCTTTCAGAACGATCGGCCGACCTCGGGCCGGACCGCTCGGTGCGAGCGGTCCGGCGGCGCGGTGCGGTGATACGGCGTGCGGCGGTGCGACGGCTCCGGTGGTGCGACGGCCGCGGCGAGCGGCGGTACGGGGGACGGGGGGGGACGGGCGGTATGTCGGCACGGCGGTACGTCGGCGCGGGGCGGTCCACCCGTACCAGGGGTACGAGCGGTCCGGCCGTACCCCCGGTGCCGTACCCCCGGTACAGACCCGGTCCGGGCCCTGCCGTACGGACGGGTCCGGGCCCTGCCGTTCGGACGGTCCGCCCGCCCGCTAGGCGTCGCGCAGGGCCTGTTCCAGGATCGCGGCGCCTTCTTCCGCCTCCGCGACGGTCAGGGTGAGCGGGGGCGCGATCCGTAGCACGCTGGTGCTGTGTCCGCCGCCCTTGCCGATCAGCAGCCCGCCCTCGCGCGCCGCCTCGATCACGGCCGAGGCCGCCTCGGGGGCCGCTTCTCCCGTGCTGGGCCTGACCAGTTCGATGCCGATCATCAGCCCCCGGCCCCGCACCTCCCGTACGGAGTCGACCCCGGCGCCGATCGCCCGCAGCCGCTCGATCAGCAGTCCGCCGACCCGGCGGGCATTGCCCTGGAGATCGTGTTCCAGCACGTACGAGAGATTGGCCAGACCGGCCGCCATGGTGACGGGGCTGCCGCCGAAGGTCGAAATGGAGTTGCTGTCCAGGCAGTTCATGATCTCGGCGCGGGCGACGACACCGCCGATGGACATTCCGTTGCCGATGCCCTTGGCGAAGGTGAGCATGTCCGGCGGGCCGTTCTCGGCATGCGCCTGCCAGCCCCAGAAGTGCTCACCGGTCCTGCCCCAGCCGGTCTGCACCTCGTCGCTGATCCACAGGATGCCGTGCCGGGCGAGGACCTGGCGGAACGCGGCGTACAGCCCGTCCGGCGGGGCGGTGAAGCCGCCGACACCCTGGATCGGCTCGGCGATCAGCGCGGCGGGCGCACGGGTGTGCCCGAGCAGATCCTCCAGATCGGCGACGCACGCCTCGATGAAGCGCTCGTCGGTGAGGCCCGCGTAGGGACCGCGGCTGCGGACGCCGCCGTGTACGTACAGCGTCTGGAGCGGGGACAGACTCGTCGGCGACCAGCCGCGGTTGCCGGTGACGGAGACCGTGGAGAAGGACCGGCCGTGGTAGCTGTTGCGCATCGCCAGGATCTGGTTCGAGGAACGGTACGCGGTCGCCAGCAGCAGCGCCGTGTCATTGGCCTCGGTGCCCGAGGTGGTGAAGAAGACACGGGCGTCCGGGATGCCGGACAGGGCGGCGATCCGCTCGGCCAGTTCGACCATCGGGCGGTTGAGATAGAGCGTGGAGGAGTGGATGATCCGTCCCGCCTGCTCGCTCACCGCCTTGGTGACCTCGGGGAGCGCGTGGGCGGTCATGGTGGTGAGAATGCCGCCGAAGAAGTCGAGATAGCGATTGCCCTCGGAGTCCCAGACATGGCGGCCCTCACCATGGGTGATCTCGATGGGGCGGTCGTAGTAGAGCGCCAGCCAGTCGGGGAGTACGGCGCGGTGGCGGTCGTACAGATCGTTCACGAACGGCTGTGTCATGGCTGCACCAGTCCTTCGTACGCGTCGGGGCGGCGGTCACGGTAGAACGCCCACTGCTGGCGTACCTCGTCGATCACACCGAAGTCCAGGTCCCGTACGAGGAGTTCCTCCGTCTTGTCGCCCGCGGTGTCACCGACGAACTGGCCGCGCGGGTCGACGAAGTAGCTCGTACCGTAGAAGTCGTTGTCGCCGTACTCCTCCTGGCCGACCCGGTTGATCGCCGCGATGAAGTACTCGTTGGCGACGGCCGCGGCCGGCTGCTCCAACTGCCAGAGATAGGCGGAGAGTCCGCGGGAGGTGGCGGAGGGGTTGTAGACGAGCTGCGCGCCGTTCAGCCCGAGCTGGCGCCAGCCCTCGGGGAAGTGGCGGTCGTAGCAGATATAGACACCGACCCGGCCGACGGCGGTCTCGAAGACGGGCCAGCCGGCATTGCCCGGCTTGAAGTAGTACTTCTCCCAGAAGCCCTTGACCTGCGGGATGTGGTGCTTGCGGTACTTGCCGAGATACGAGCCGTCGGCGTCGATCACGGCGGCGGTGTTGTAGTAGAAGCCGGACTGCTCCAGCTCGAAGACCGGGACGACGATGACCATTCCGGTCTCGCGGGCCAGCTCCCTCATCCTGCTGACGGTCGGACCGTCGGGGACGGGCTCGGCCCAGCGGTAGTGCTCGGGCTCCTGCACCTGGCAGAAGTAGGGCGCGTTGAACACTTCCTGGAACCCGATGATCTGCGCACCCTGCCGGGCCGCCTCGCGGGCGTGCTCCTCATGTTTGGCGATCATCGATTCGGTGTCGCCGGTCCAGGTCGCCTGGACGAGTGCGGCGCGTACGACTCTGGCCACGAGCTGCTCCTTCGGCGGGGGCGGCGATAGCTCTACGCCCGTAGATGGGATGCGTAGGAGGAGAACGTAAGCCCCGTCCCACACTGGGGCAAGACCATCGTCGTTAACCCGCAGAGTCGATCAAGTTTCACACCCGAGCGGTCGACATCGGGCGATTCGGGTCTGACCAGGCTCTTGACGGGCCGGTCAGGCGTCCGCGATCCCCGCCACTCTGAGGGCGTGGACGACATCGCGCTCACGGGACGCGGAGACCGCGCGGGCGGCGTCGATGAGCTGCGGGACGAGCCGGTGCGGGTCGGGCGCGGCAACGAGCACGGCGTCCTCAGGGGCACGGACCTGTACGAAGGCGCTGAGCAGCGCTCTCGCCTCGTGCGGACGGCCCGCCCCGCCGAGGGCGAGCACGGCGTCGGTGATCTCCCCGGCAGGGCGGGAGGCGCCCTGGAGGAGCAGCTGGCGGCAGTCGTCGTCCCGGCCCGCCGAGGAGAGCGCCCCGGCGGCGGCGGCGAGCTGGGCGGGGGGCAGGAAGGCCGCTTCCCAGAGCAACTCGGCCCAGTCGGCGCCGAGCCCGGCGCGGTGCAGTTCGGCGGCGAGCAGGGGCAGCTGCTCGGGGGGCCGGCCCGCGGCTTCGCAGAGCACGACATGCGCCTCCCCGCTGCGGCCGTCGGCGCGCAGTCCGGTCAGCGTGGCGACGAGCTCGGCGGCGGCGCGCCGGTCCTCCGCCGAGTGCGCGGGTACGGGCGCGGCCGGGGCGGGCGCGGCGGGCACACCGCCGAAGCGGGCGCCACGTGGGGTGGCGGGGGCGGCGGGCGGCGGCGCGGACACGACGGGCGCGGGCTGGGCCTCGGTGTCCTCCTCGACATCGAGCCCGGCGAAGCGCGCGCCGCGCGGCTTGCGCCGGGCCGCGGAGGCGCGCTTCTTCTCCTTCGCGGCCTCCTTCGCGGCCTCCTTCGCGCTCTCCTTCGCGGTGGCGGGCGGCGCGGTCTCCGCCGTGGCCGCGTCCCGTGCGCCGCCCTCGGCCTGTGCGCCGCCCTCGACCCACTGCGGAACGTCCTTGGCACGAGGGGCGTTTGACGGTCCGTCAGCCATGGAGGCATCGGCTACGGCAGGTCCGCCGTCCGCGCTCCCCCGGGCCGTCGCGGCCGGGCGGTCGAAGACCGAGGGCTCCTCGGCGCGGAACCAGCCCTCCGGAGCCAGCGGGCGCCCCGTCGTGGTGGCGCGGCCCGGCGTGGTCAGGGCGGCGAGACGGGCGCGCAGTTCGGCGCAGCGCGCCGTCGCGCGCGCGTGATCGTCACGGGTCCAGGCCAGCTCATGGGTGAGCTCCTGGGTCTGGGGTGTGTCCGGCGGCGCCGTACGGAGCAGCCGTGTCAGCTCCTCGGCCCGGTTCGCCAGGTACGCCTGCTCGCGCAGCATGAGCTGAAGCCGCTCGGAGAGGGCCTCGCCGCCCCCGGGCAGCCGGTCGTACGTGGCGGCCGAGGCCGCGTGCAGGCGCCGCGCCCGTACGCCCTCGCGTGCCGTCTCCTCAGGGTCCCGCCCCGCCGCGAAGTCCTGGAGCAGTGAGTCCACCACGTCCCAGGGCGGGATCTCGGTACCGTCGAAGCAGGCGCGCAGGCCCTCCGGGTCGCGCTGGCGGAAGACTCCGTACCAGCCGCCACCCGGGTCGAGGAGCGACGTGAGATCCCTTAAGTACCTCGCGAACGCCCCGATCTCCGCCGGGAGTTGTCGCACCGCCATCGCTGCCCCGTCCCTGCCCTGCCGAAGGGAACCCTTCAGTCCGCAGGCATTCGACCTCAGTCGTGTTACAGGACGGCTACGGGCTGTTTTCCGGCGCGGTGCGGACCCTTGTCCGGGGCGCTTCCCCGGAGCTCTTCGCGGCGGCCCCGGAGACCTCCCCGGCGGCGCTCAGACGGTGACGACTATGCCGATCTGGGGACGCTTGCTGCCCCGTACGAGCCTGGCCGGCCAGTCGACCACCCAGAACCGCCAGGTGTACTTGCGCGAGAGCATCTTCCTGATCCGGTCGGTGGCCGTCGCGTCGAGCAGCCGCGCGGTGCCCTCGACGGTCGGCGAGCCCTCGGCGATCCGCCCGCGCAGGTCGCACTCCGCGACGACGACACGGCCGTTGTTACGGATCCGCTTCACCTTCCAGGAATCCGTCCTGGTCCAGATGAACATCTCGCCACCCTCCACCGCGTGCCAGACGGGCGTGGCGACACCCGTTCCGTCCTTGCGGTAGGTGGTGAGGCTGACATAGCGGCAGGGGGCTAGCTCGTCCAGGATCGTCACGGACGGGAGACTACGCGTCACGGGATTGTCCCGGTAGTCCCTTCAACCACTCCTCCACCGCTGTTCGCGCGCCCGCCGCCGGGCCGACGCGCGAAGGCCGCTCCGGGCCCCGCGCCCGGCCGGGGTCAGCAGCAGGTCGGGGTCAGCTCCCGGCCGGGGTCAGCAGCAGGTCGGGGTCAGCTCCCGGCCGGGGTCAGCGGCGGGCCGGGGTCAGACAGGTACGAGGACGCAGCTCGCGGCGATCTCGTCCATCGAGAGGCCCAGCGCGGCCGCCAGCGCGGCCACGGTGAAGAACGCCGGGGTGGGGGCGCGGCCGGTCTCGATCTTGCGCAGGGTCTCGGCGGAGAGCCCGGCGACCGCCGCGACCTCCACCATGCTGCGCGCGCCGCGCGCCTCGCGGAGCAGACGGCCGAGCCGCTCGCCGCGCTCGCGTTCCTGGGGGGTGAGAGGACTCCGTACCATCTCGTCATTCTAATACCGCCGCACCAGCATGCCCCGCCCCATGGCGACCGGTATAGTTATTGGAATGGTGGAGATCAAAACCGCTGCGTCCCTGGACGCGATGCGCGCCGCGGGCCGGGTCGTCGCACAAGCGCTGACGGCGGTACGTGAGGCCGCGGCCGTGGGAGTCACACTGGGCGCCCTCGACGAGACCGCGCGCGCCGTGCTGCGCGAGGCCGGGGCCGGCTCGCCCTTCCTCGACTACCACCCCGCCTGGGCGCCCACCCCCTTCCCCGCCGTCATCTGCGCGTCCGTCAACGACGCGATCGTGCACGGTATCCCCGGCTCCTACCGGCTGCACGACGGCGATCTCGTGAGTATCGACTGCGGCGCGGTGCTCGACGGCTGGGTGGGCGACGCGGCGGTCAGCTTCACGGTGGGCCGCGCGCGCCCCGACGACCTCCGGCTGATCGACAAGGCGAACGAGGCGCTGGAGGCGGGGATCGCGGCGGCCGTCGTGGGCAACCGCATCGGCGACATCGCCCATGCGATCGGCCGTGTCTGCCGCTCGGCCGGCTACGGCATCCCGGGCGGCTTCGGCGGCCATGGCGTGGGCCGCACGATGCACGAGGATCCGGGGGTGCCCAACGAGGGGCGCGCGGGGCGTGGTCTGCCGCTGCGCCACGGAATGGTCCTGGCGATCGAGCCGATGCTCATCGGCAGTGGTACGGACCGTCACTTCACGGCCCATGACGGCTGGACGGTCCGCACCCTGGACTCCAGCAGGGCCGCCCACGCGGAGCACACGGTCGCGATCACCGATGACGGCCCGCGGATCCTCACGGCGCTCTGAGCACCCCGGCGCCCCTGCCCCGCACTCCCGCCCGGCGGCATTCCCCGCGAGCCGCCCGGCGACACCTCCGGCGGCCCCGCCCCGCGACACCGGCCGCCCCGGTCGCCGTACGTTCTTCCACCCGTACGGCGACCGGGAGTGAACCGGACCGGTCCGGCCGCTACTTACCCGGCTTTCCCGCCGGACGCACCACCATCGCGGAGCCGCCGCCCCTGCGGACCTTCTCCGCCGCGGCCAGCCAGCGCCCGTCGGGCAGCCGCTGGACGCCGGTCGCCGCGCCGATCTCCGGGTTCTGCGTGAACACGTGCCCGATCGCCTCCAGTTGCGCGCGCACCGGGCTGTTCCACAGTCCCGGCTCCAGCTCCGTCGCCGCCCCGTTGCGCTGGCTGGCGCGGGGTGCGGCGATCGCCTCGACCAGCGGCAGACCACGGTCGAGATGGCCCGTCAGGGTCTGGAGCACGGTGGTGATGATGGTCGCGCCGCCCGGCGAGCCGAGTGCGAGCACCGGACGGGCGTGTCCGTCCAGCACGATGGTCGGGGAGATCGACGACCGGGGCCGCTTGCCGGGACCGGGCAGGTTCGGGTCGTGGACCGCCGGGTTCGCCGGGGCGAAGGAGAAGTCGGTCAGCTCGTTGTTGAGCAGGAAGCCACGGTCCGGCACGGTGATCGCGCTGCCGCCCGTCGACTCGATCGTCAGGGTGTACGCGACGACATTGCCCCACTTGTCCGCCGCCGTGAGATGTGTGGTGTTCTCGCCCTCGTATGTCGTCGGCGCGGCGGTCCCGCCGGTCGCGCACGGTGTGGGATCGCTCGGATCGCCGGGCGCGAGCGGGCTCTTGAGAACCGCGTCGTCCTTGATCAGGCAGGCCCGCGAGTCCGCGAAGCGCTGGGACAGCAGTCCCTTCGTCGGTACGTCCTCGAAGGCGGGGTCACCGAGCCAGCGGCCCCGGTCCGCGAACGCGATCCGGCTCGCCTCGATGAAGCGGTGCAGATACCCCGCCTGGGTCGCGCGTGAAAGATCCGTCCGCTCCAGGATGTTGAGCGCCTCGCCGACGCTCGTACCGCCCGAGGACGACGGCGCGATGCCGTACACGTCGAGACCGCGGTAGGAGACCTTCGTCGGCGCCTGGCGCTTCGTCCGGTACGCGGCCAGGTCCCGCGCGGTCAGATCGCCCGACCGTACGACCCGGGTCGCGGCCGGGTCGACGGGGGGCTTGCGCACCGTACGGACGATGTCGTCGGCGAGGTCGCCCCGGTAGAGCGTGTCCGTGCCCTTGCGTCCCAACTCCGCGTACGTGCGGGCGAGATCGGGGTTCTTGAAGACCGATCCGACCACCGGGAGCTGTCCGCCAGGCAGGAACAGCTCGGCGGAGGCGGGGAAGTCCGCGAACCGCGCCTGGTTGGCCTCGGTCTGGGAGCGGAAGGTGGCGTCGACGGTGAACCCGTTCCTCGCCAGCCGCTCCGCGGGTTCGAGCAGGCGCTTGAGCGACTTGCTCCCCCACGCGTCAAGCGCGGTGTCCCAGGTGGCCGGGGTCCCCGGCGTGCCGACGCCCCGGCCGCTGGTGACCGCGTCGGCGAACGGGATCGGCTTGCCGCCCTCCAGGAAGAGCGAGCTGTCGGCGGACCTCGGCGCGGTCTCCCGTCCGTCGATGGTCTGCACCGTACGGGACTTGGCGTCGTAGTAGACGAAGTAGCCGCCACCGCCGATGCCCGCGGAGTACGGCTCGGTGACCCCGAGGGCCGCGGCGGTGGCCACGGCCGCGTCCACCGCGTTGCCGCCCTGTCTGAGCACCTCGATCCCGACGGCCGAGGCGTCCGTGTCCACACTCGCGACCGCTCCCCCGTATCCCGCCGCCACCGGCGTTTTCTCCGGTGGACGGGGTGTGGTCGCCACTGATGACGGCAGTGCCTGGGCACAGGCCGAGAGCAGGGCGACGGCAGCGGCCACAACCGAAACATTCCGCGCGGCGGAGCGACGCATCCGTACCTCCAGTCAAGAACAGTCCGGGCAGCGTAACTTCAGCGCACCCGTGCCGTCAGGACCGTCCCGAACAATGTTCGCGCCATGCCTATACGATGCGCGCCCATGACTGACGACATACGCAACATCGTGCTCGGTGTGGTCGCCGCGGGCGTCAGCGCCTCCCTGGGCTGGCTCGCCCGTACCTATCTCTGGCGCCGCAGGCTCCGCCGCAAGCAGGCCTTCTTCGGACTGCCCGGAAATTCGGAGTGCCTGCTCGTCGTCAATCGCGAGGCGGGCGGTGACGGCGCGGTCCACCGCCATGACGTCTTCGCGCTGCTGGAACTGTCCGCCCTGATCAAGGACTGCGGCGCGCACGCCGAGATCGTCCAGCACGACACCGCGCGCCAGGGGTTCGGTGAGCGTACGGAGTTCTGTGTGGGCGGCCCCGCGTCGAATCGCCGGATGGCCGCGCACCTCGCCTCGCTGCTGCCGGGCGTCAAGGTGAACACCGAGCCCGAGCCCAAGGCCGACCGCGGCGCGTTCCAGATCGGCTCGGAGCGCTATCGCGCGGAGCCGGGTGTCGCGGAGTATGTCCTGCTGGCGCGGCTGACCGCCGGGGAGGGGGAGCGGCCGGTCTTCCTCTTCTGCGGCCAGCGCGCCATCACCAACCAGGCCGCCTCGCGGTATCTGGCCCGCCACCACGAGAAGCTGGCCCGCAAGTACGGCGGCAACGCGTTCTGTCTGCTGCTGAAGGTGGTCAACTCACATGCGTACGGCCCCGATGTGGTGGAGCTGGTCGCCGATGTGACCCGGGCGGCCCGGGAGCCCGTACCCGTCGTCCACACCTCGCACCGCGCCAAGGACTGAACGCCGCACGGCGGGACCCCGCGGGGTGAGCAACGGGCGAGCACCACGGCGAGCACCGTGGACCGGGCACGCCGACCGGGCATCCCAGGCTGAGCACCTCCGGCGGAGCACCCCTGGCCGAGCGTCGCGGGGCGCCACCCGACCGGCACGCAGCTGACCTTCTTCCCGTCCGAGAAGTGATCTCCGGCTGCTGCCGGGCGGGCCACTGCCCCTGAGCTACCGCCCGTCCGGCGGCAGCGTCCCCGGTGCGGCCGGGACCGCGCCCATGGCCCGCGCCCCCGGTCCGCGCCGCTGGCGGCCGGCGAGCCGGTGGGCGAACCACGAGAGCACCATGCACATCCCGATGTAGATCGGTGAAATCACCATCACCACGGGGATGAACGGCAAATCGTAGTCGAGATTCGACGCGATGAGCTTTCCGGCATGGAGGAACTCCTCATAGGTGATGAGATAACCGAGTGATGTGTCCTTGAGAGCGACCACCAACTGGCTGATGATCGTGGGCAGCATGGCGCGGACCGCCTGTGGCACCAGCACGTACGTCATGACCTGCGTCTTGCGCATGCCGAGCGCGTACGCCGCCTCCCGCTGACCGCGCTCCACCGAGTTCACTCCGGTACGGAGCACCTCGGCGAGCACGGAGCCGTTGTAGAGCGTCAGACCGGCCACCAGCGCGGGCAGGGCCCGCACCTGGAGCGCCACGAAGATGAAGAAGATCATCACCAGTACGGGCATGGCGCGGAAGAACTCGACCAGCGCGGTGGCGAGCCACCGTACCGGCCGGTGCGCGGAGAGCCGGCCGCAGGCGAGCACACCGCCGAGCACGAGCGAGAGCACCGCGGCGCAGCCGAATGCCACAAGGGTGTTGCCGAGACCGCGCAGCAACAGCTCCTGGATGCCCCGGTACTCGAAGGGCCGCCATTTCGTGGCGCTGAACTGGCCGGTGGCGAAGAGCAGATGGAGCACCCAGCCGAGCAGCGCGACGATGGCGGCCGTCGAGACGACACCGTACAGCCGGTGGCGCCTGCGGGTCCTCGGGCCGGGGATGTCGTAGAGGGCCGTCGAGTCGGCCATCGACGCCCTGGACCGGGTACCGCTTTCCTCACGCTCCGGACCCGGTGCGGCCGACGGTCCCGGTGTGTTCACCGGCCTCGTGGGCCTCACTGACCTCACCGGCCTCACCGGGCGATTCCCCAGCGCTTCTCCAGCACATGGAAGAGGGCGCTGATGGAGAGCGTGATGATCAGATAGCCGGCCCCGATCCACACAAAGGTCCAGATGATGCTGAAACCTGTCTCGTTGAGGGTTCTGTAGGTGCCGAGCAGTTCGGTGACGCTGAACGCGCCCGCGATCGCCGAGTTCTTGGCGAGGGCGATCAGTGTGGAGCCGATGGGCGGGATGACGGAGCGGAACGCCTGGGGCAGGATCACGGCGCCGAGCGTCTGTCCGAAGGTCATCCCGAGGCCGCGGGCCGCCTCGCCCTGCCCCTTGGGCACGGTGTTGATGCCCGAGCGCAGCACCTCGCAGATGAACGCGGAGGTGTAGCAGCCGAGGGCGAGGACGGCGAAGAGCTGGAACGGCAGCACGAGCCCGAACCGCGGCAGACCCAGCAGGACCGCGAAGAAGAGGAGGGTCAGCGGGGTGTTGCGGAGCACGGTGACCCAGACGGCGCCCAGGGCCCGCAGGGACCGTACGGGCGCCACCCGGCAGGAGGCCGTCACGAACCCCAGGGCCAGGGCGAGCAGTGAGGCGTAGACCGTCAGCTCGACCGTGCCGAGGAAGCCCTCGCCGTAGAGGGAGAAGTTCTCGGTGAGTACGTCCATGCCGGCTCCCTCAGTTCGCCGGGTAGCGGTCGACGGCGGGGGCGGGGGCGGGCTCACGGCCGGAGAGCCCGAGGGTCGCGTCGTACGCCTTCCGCCAGTCGCCGTTCTTCTCGTGCGCCACGACGGCATCGTCGAGCGCGAACCGCAGGGCGTTGTCGTCGCGCGGGACGCCGATGCCGTAGGGCTCCCTGGAGAAGGGCCGACCGACCACCTTCAGCGCGTCGGGCACCTTGGCCGCGTAGCCCATCAGAATGGTGTCGTCGCTGGTGACGGCGTCGACCTGGAAGGTCAGCAGATTGTCCACACAGACCGAGTAGGTGTCGTACGCGACGAGTTCGGCACGCGGGTGGTCGTCCTTGATCCGCTGGTACGGGGTGGAGCCCGCGGCCGAGCAGACGCGTCTGCCGTCGAGGTCGCGCGGTCCGTCGATGCCGTGCTCGTCGGTCCGTACGAGCAGGGACTGGCCGGCCATGTAGTACGGACCGGCGAAGCCGACGAGCCTCTTGCGCTTGTCGTTGATGGTGTAGGTGCCGACGTAGTAGTCGATCTGCCCGTTCTGGAGGGCGGTTTCGCGGTTCGCGGAGGCGATCGTACGGAAGCGGACCGCCGCCGGGCCGAAGCCGAGGGACGCCGCCATCATCTTGGCGATCTCGATGTCGAAGCCGGAGTAGACACCGTCGGCGGGGTCCTTCTCGCCCATGTACGGCTGGTCCTCCTTGGCGCCGACGACGAGATGGCCGCGCTCGCGCGCCGCCGTCCAGGTGGCGGAGCCGGTGAGCCGGAAGGTGTGGTCGACCCGGTAACGGGGCAGGGTGCCTGGCTCCGGGCCCTTGACGGGCGGACTGCCCGGTCTGCCGCACCCGGCGCCGGAACCGGCGGCGAGGAGGACGAGCGGGGCGAGCACGAGGGCGGTGAGGGTCCTTCTCGTACCGACGGCCATACGCTGCCCCACCCCACTCCCGGCTGTGTCGAGGTCAGCGCAAACTATCCAGCCGGACAAGGGACTTCGTACCCGACACGCACAGATAGGACATAAGCGATATTTAACGCAAGAGGCGCCTGCCAACAGCGGCGCCGGGGGATCAGCCGAGGAATCAACCGGGGAATCAGCCGGGGAATCAGCCCGGAGATCAAGGGGGCACCGGGAGATCAGGGGGGCAAGGTCAGGCCTCGGCCGCCTCCCCGTACATCTGGGACAGCTCGGGCGCCCCGGTGGCCGCCCAGTCGATCCCCGCCTCGACCACCGGGATCTCCCGTCCCGACGCCAGACGCACCACGGGGTGCCCGCCCGGCCAGATGTGCCAGACCGCGCCGGGGACGGTACGGACGATCACCGTGCCGAGATACAGACCCGCGTCGTTGCCCAGCCAGGGCAGCTCTTCCGGATCGTCGCGCCAGCGCGGCGGAAGCTGGTCGAGCGCTTCCAACGAGGCCGGGGAGTCGTCCAGTTGAAGACCCTCCCGGCCCGCCCGGACACGGAGCAGCTCGCACTCGGAGAGCAGCTCGGCCACGCCCTCCGGCTCACCGCGGACGGCGGCGGCGAGCGATGTGCCGCGATCACCACCATGCCGCTTGCGCCAGTTGTCCAGAAAAGGAATGTTCATACCGCTCAGAGTGCCATTCCCCCGCGCGGACCACCATGGGGCCACGCGGAACGCCGGTGCTGGATGTCCAGCTACACGATGTCCAGCTCCACGACGACCGGGGCGTGGTCCGAGGCGCCCTTGCCCTTGCGCTCCTCGCGGTCGACATAGCTGTCCTTGACCGCCGCCGCGAACGGCGCGTTGCCGTACACCAGGTCGATGCGCATCCCTCTGTTCTTCGGGAATCCCAGCTCACGGTAGTCCCAATAGGTGAACGGACGGTCGTACTTGAGCGGACGGGGCACCACATCCGCGAGCCCCTCCTCGCGCAGCGCGGCGAGCGCGGCGCGCTCGGCCGGGGTGACATGCGTGGCGCCCTCGAAGAGCGCGATGTCCCAGACGTCCTCGTCGGCCGGCGCGACATTGAAGTCACCGAGGACGGCGAACGGGCGCGGGCCCGCCGCATCGTCCGCCACGGCCTTCCGCAGCGCCTCGAACCAGCGCAGCTTGTACGCGTAGTGGTCATGGCCGACCTCGCGGCCGTTGGGTACGTACACCGACCACAGACGGACCGGGCCGCAGGTCGCGGAGATCGCGCGCGGCTCCTCCACGCCGTCGTACTCGGGACCGTCGGGCAGGCCCTTGACGATGTCCGCCAGACCGACCCGGGAGATCAGCGCGACTCCGTTCCATCTCCCGTTCGCGTTGACCGCCGACTCGTAACCCAGCTCACGGAGCTGCTCGGCGGGGAACTGCTCGGCGGTGCACTTGGTCTCCTGCACGCACAGCACATCCGTGCCGCTGCTCTCCAGCCAGGCCAGCAGCCGGGGCAGCCGAGCGGTGATCGAATTGACATTCCAGGTCGCGATGCGCATGCGGACAGCCTATCGGCGGGGTCCGACAGTCGGCGTCCGGCGAGGTGGGGGCCCGGGGGGCGGCGGCCGGCGGCCCGACGGGGTCGGCGTCGGGTCGCGGCGCCGGACCCCTGGGCCGGACCCCCTAGGCCGTGTCCGGCCCCGGCGTCAGACCTCGAAGGAGTCGCCCGGGGTGAGCCTCGTATGGTCGGCGCCGCCCAGATTGCCGAGAAGGGTGTCGTACAGGGGCCGTGCCAGCTCGGTCAGCAGGGCGTCGTGGACATCGAGCGTGCGCCCCGGCTTGACCTCCCGTACGTAATCGATCACCTCGGAGACCTTGTTCCAGGGCGCCATCACGGGCAGCATCAGCGTCTCGACCGGCTCGTCGGGGACGGTCAGCGCGTCGCCGGGGTGGAAGACCGAGCCGTCCACCAGGAAGCCGACATTGGTGATCCGCGGGATCTCCGGATGGATCACGGCGTGCAGCTCGCCGTGCACCCGCACATCGAACCCGGCCGCGGAGAAGGTGTCACCGTGGCCGACGGTGTGGACCCGGCCGGGAAAGGCCGCGGAGACCTGCTCGGCGACGCTGCGCAGCGTCCACAGCTCGGCCGCCGGATTGGCCTCCAGACCCGCCCGCAGCCGGCCCTCGTGGAAGTGGTCGGGGTGCTCGTGCGTGACGAGGATGACGTCCGCGCCGACGGCGGCGTCCTCCTCGCTGTAGCCACCGGGATCGATGACAAGTGTCCGTCCGTCCTTCTCCAGCCGGACGCAGGCGTGTGTCTTCTTGGTGAGCCTCACCGGTGACCGCCTCTTCTCTCGCGTAGTCCGTTCTCGTGCCGCCGGATCCCCGTCGCGGATCCCTTCCTCCATCCTGCTACGCCTCGGGCGTCGTCTCCTCCTGGATCACGGTCCGCGCCACCCGGAACGCCGTGTTCGCCGCCGGAACACCGCAGTACACGGCCGAGTGGAGCAGCACCTCCTTGATCTCGGCGGGGGTCAGACCGTTGCGCAGCGCGGCCCGGGTGTGGAAGGCCAGCTCCTCGGTGTGCCCGCCCGCGACCAGCGCGGTCAGCGTCACCGCGCTGCGGGTACGGCGGTCCAGGCCCTGCCTGGTCCACACCTCGCCCCAGGCATAGCGGGTGATCAGCTCCTGGAAGTCGGCCGCGAAGTCGTCGGCGGTGGCCATGGCGCGGTCCACATGGGCGTCCCCGAGAACCTGTCTGCGCACCCGCATCCCCGCCTCGTACGGGTCGGGGCGCCCGTCGGACACGGCCTCCGGCTGCTCGGCGGCGGGGGCGATCTCGGCGACGGGTCCCGCCGGCGCGGAGATGACGGGCTGGAGCGGGCGGTCGGGCAGCACGGTCAGACCGGTGGAGGTGTCGGACGGGTTGTACCAGGCCGTGGAGAAGTGGTGCACGAGCAGATCCGTGACGGCGGCGGGCTGCTCGACCGGCGCGAGATGGGAGGCGCCCGGCACCAGCGCGAGCCGGGCGTCCGGTATCCCGGCCACCAGGGTGCGGGCCTCGGCCGGCCCGGTGACCTTGTCCTCGGCTCCGACCAGGACCAGCGTCGGTACGGTGATACGGCCCAGCTCCGCGCGGATGTCGAAGGCGGCGAGCGCCTCACAGGCGGCTATGTAACAGCCGGGATCGGTGGTGCGGACCATCTGGACGGCCCATTCCACGATGGCGGGCTGCGCGGCGGCGAAGTGCGCGGTGAACCAGCGCTCGGGCGCGGTGCGGGCCATCGGGTCCAGACCGTTGGCCCGTACGATCACCCCGCGCTGGCGGAACTCGTCGGCCGTGCCGAACCGGGGCGAGGCGGCCACCACGGCGAGCGAGGCGATCCGGTCGGGGCGGCGCAGCGCCAGCTCCGCGCCCACGGCCCCGGCGATGGAGCAGCCCACGTATCCGAAGCGTTGCACCCCGAGCCCGTCGAGCGTGGCCAGCAGCCGTTCCGCCAGTTCGGGGACGCTGCTCGCGGGGTGCGCGGGCGCTCCGCCATGGCCCGGCAGGTCGAAGCGGATCACCCGCCACTGCCGAGCCAGCTCGGGCACCTGCCGGTCCCACATGTGCCAGGTGGTACCGAGAGAGGGCCCCAAGATCAGCACGGGCGCGTCTTCCGGCCCGTCCATGCGGTATTGCAGGGTTTTGGTCGTCGTCTCACTCACCCGCTCACGCTCCCACATCTCACATTTTCCCACTGGAGAGGGTCGGAACACCGACCGGTCACGGGGTGGTGGTGGAGACGACGAATACGCGTGGGAAGCCCGGTTCGCTCAGGTCGACGACCACGTCCTGGCTGGGTCTGGGTGCCTTCTGCCGGTGGCTGGTGCCCGCCCAGTCGTGGCCGGGGATGTCGAAGTTCCAGCCGACGGTCTCCAGATCGCGCGGACCGATCGTGATGGCGCCGTCCTTGAGCGCGGACCTGCTGGTCCCCATGTCGGTGAGGAACGCGTCGAGTTGGGTGGAGGTGACGTCGAACTGCACGTAGAACCGGCTGGTCTTCCAGTTGCTCGTCTCGAAGTACCGCACCCGGGTGGCTCCGGTGGGGATCGGCACCTCGAAGATCCGGCGCTTCATCTTGGAGGGGCGCAGATGCTGGAGTCCGGTGGCGGAGGACTCGGCCTCCTTGTCCCGGCCGCTCTCCCGGCTCTGTCCTGCGGAGATCACCAGATAGCCGGCCGGGATACCGATGAGCAGCACGATGACGACGGCCGTCAGCCAGCGGCGGCGGTTGCGGTGGCGCCGGTCCTCCGGCGGTTTTCCGGTCTCGTCCGTGGCCGGCAACGATCGGGACAGCGTCATGACGGCGGTTCCTGGCTCGTGCTCGTACGGCCGGTGCGGATGGCCTGGGCATAGCGCTCGTACCGTTCATGGCGCTCGACGCGGCGGCGCTTGGCGCGGCGGAAACGTCTGGCCACCAGCCGGGAGAGATCGGCGGCGCCGACCATGCCCGCCTCGGGGCCGAGCTCCGCCTTGACGATCCTGGCCTCGGGGCGGTAGCCGCGGCCGGTGAGATGACGGCGGAAGGCATCGCGGGCCGGGCCGATGAGCAGATCGTCCGCGGCGCTGACACCCCCGCCGATGACAAAGCAGGACGGGTCGAGGGCGGCGGCGAGATTGGCGATGCCGACGCCGAGCCACTGGCCGATGTCCTGGAACAGTTCGACGCACATGGCGTCGCCCTCACGGGCGAGTTCGGTGATCAGCGGGCCCGTGATGTCCTGCACGTTGCCCTTGACGCGGTCGATGATGCTGTACGCGACCGGTGAGTCGGCGACGGCCAGCTCCCTGGCCTCCCGTACGAGCGCGTTGCCCGAGCTGTACTGCTCCCAGCAGCCGCGGTTGCCGCAGGGGCAGCGGTGGCCGCCGGGCACCACCTGCATATGGCCGAACTCGCCGGCGACCCCGTACTTGCCGCGCTTGACCCGGCCGTCCTCCAGGATGGCGCCGCCGATGCCGGTGCCGAGCGTGATCATGACGAGATGGTCCTCGCCGCGTCCGGCGCCGAAGCGCCACTCCGCCCAGGCGGCGGTGTTGGCGTCGTTGTCGACCATCACGGGGACGGCGAGCC
This sequence comes from Streptomyces sp. NBC_00872, assembly GCF_045161915.1. Taxonomy (NCBI): domain Bacteria; kingdom Bacillati; phylum Actinomycetota; class Actinomycetes; order Kitasatosporales; family Streptomycetaceae; genus Streptomyces; species Streptomyces sp. NBC_00872. The sequence goes on from NZ_CP108806.1 coordinate 1,971,402, forward strand.
GCGCGGAGAGCGCGTCCCTGAGGGGTTCGTCGCGCCAGGCGAGATGCGGCGCGAAGAGCACCTTGGAGCGGTCCGCGTCGACCCAGCCGGCCGCGCCGATGCCGACGGCGTGCACATCGTGGCGGTCGGAGAGATCGAGGACCAGCTCCACGATGGTGTCCTCGACGACCCGGGGGCTCTTGGACTTGTCCGGTGTCTCGGTGCGGAGCTTCTCCAGGATGTTGCCGTCGGGGTCGACGACCCCGGCCATCACCTTCGTACCGCCGATGTCGATACCGACGGTCGGGACCCGGGGCGCGGTGAGCAGCGAGCGGCGCTCACGGGTGCCCGCGGTCCGCAGGACCGTGGCGCGGGCGGAGCCGCGGTGGGCGGCGAAGTCGCGGTAGGTGCTCATCGGCCGGACTCCCTCGTACGCGTCGGCTCAGGCCTGGCGTGCCGGGTGAGCCGGTGTCGGCCGGGCCGCGGTTCGGGTGCTCGCACGGGTCGTGTCGTCCCTGGGATCGGGGGCCGGCCGGCCCGGGTGGGCAGCGGCGGCGGACGGTGTCCGCCCCGGCAGATTGTGCCACCCGGGGCGGGTGAGGACGGGTGAGGTGGCCGCGCGGCCCGTCAGGTGCGGCCCGGCGGCGCCGTCAGGTCCGGCACGGCGCCGCGCGCTCGTACGGGGTCCGTACGGGGTCCGTACGAAGGCCGTACGGCGTCGCTACGGACCTGGGCGGCCCGGCGCGGACCGCCCCGCGGACGGATCGGCGGACGGGTGATGTGTCGGCTGACGTGTCGGCGTCAAGGGGTGCCGTCCGTGGCGCGCTCCAGTTCATGGCTCAGCTCCTCCAGCTCCGAGCCGCCCGCCATCTCACGCGTCAGCTCGTCGAGAGTGACCGAGCCCTTGGTATGGCTCCCCGACATGATTCCGCGCTTGAGCATGATGAACCGGTCGCCGACCAGAAAGGCGTGGTGCGGGTTGTGCGTGATGAGCACCACACCGAGTCCCGCGTCACGTGCGGCGGCCACATATTTGAGCACCACACCCGACTGCTTCACGCCGAGGGCCGCGGTCGGCTCGTCCAGGACCAGGACCTTCGCCCCGAAGTGGACGGCGCGGGCGATGGCCACACACTGGCGCTCGCCGCCGGACAGCGTGCCGATCGGCTGGTCGACATCGCGCAGATCGATGCCCATCCGCAGCAGCGCGGCACGGGTCGTCTCCCGCATCAGCCCGACGTCGAGCCGCTTGAAGGGACCGCTTCCCCTCGTCGGCTCGGACCCGAGGAAGAAGTTGCGCCAGACCGGCATCAGCGGCACGACGGCGAGGTCCTGGTAGACCGTGGCGATACCCCGGTCCAGCGCCTCGCGCGGCGAGGCGAGCACGGTCTTCTCGCCGTCGATCAGGAAGTCCCCCGCGTCATGCCGGTGCAGCCCGGCGATGATCTTGATCAGGGTGGACTTGCCCGCGCCGTTGTCGCCCAGTACGCAGCTGATCCCGCCCGCGCGCACCTCCAGCGAGACGCCTTCCAGGGCCCGGATATTGCCGTAGTACTTACTGACGTCGACCAGTTCGACCAGCGCACCGCCCGCCGCCGTCACGCCGTCCGCCGTCATCGTGTCGCCTCCGCACGCTTGCGCACCCACGCGTTGAGCAGGGTGGCGAGAAGGAGCATCGCTCCGAGGAAGAACTTGAACCAGTCCGGGTTCCACTCCGCGTAGACGATGCCCTTGCTGGTCATGCCGAAGATGAACGCGCCGACCGCGGCGCCGACCGCCGAACCGTAGCCGCCGGTGATCAGACAGCCGCCGATGACGGCCGCGATGATGTAGATCAGCTCGTTGCCGACGCCCTCGCCGGACTGGACGACATCGAACGAGAACAGCAGATGCTGCCCGGAGACCCAGGCGCAGAAGGCCACGCCCATGTACAGCCCGATCCTGGTCCTGGCGACCGGCACGCCGACCGCGCGGGCGGCCTCGGCGTTGCCGCCGACCGCGAAGATCCAGTTGCCGAAGCGGGTCCGCAGCAGGATCCAGGTCGCCAGCGCCACCAGCGCCGCCCACCACAGGATGGTCACCTTCAGCTCGACATCGCCGACGGTGAGCTGGGAGGCGAAGAGCTTCCTGGCGGAGGGGAAGCCCTCCATGTTCGCGATGGTCTTGGTGGAGACCGTGTCGCTGATCAGCTTCGTCAGTCCGAGATTGAGCCCGGTGAGCATCAGGAAGGTGCCCAGCGTGATGATGAAGCTGGGCAGTTTCGTACGGGTCAGCATCACCCCGTTGAAGGCCCCGAGGGCCAGGGTGACCAGCAGGGACACCCCGACGCCGACCCAGACGTTCGCCGTCATCTGATAGCTGAACATCGAGGAGACCAGCGCGGAGCTGGTGACCATCACACCGGCGGAGAGGTCGAACTCTCCGCCGATCATCAGCAGCGCCACCGGGACGGCCATGATCCCGATCGTGGAGGCCGCGTACAGGACGGTGCCGAGGCTCGACGCCCTCAGGAACGAGTCCGCGAAGACCGAGAAGAAGAGGAAGACGGCGATCGCGCCGACGGCCGCGCCCAGTTCGGGCCGGCCCAGCAGCGTACGCAGCGGGGAGACGCGGAGCAGACGCTCGTCGCCGCCCCCGGTCCTGTGCGGCCCCTCCGGCCGGCCGTTCACCGGTGGCGCGGTCGCGGTCATCGGGTGCCCCGCTCCGTGTACTTCGCCAGCGCCCCGGCGTCCTTCTCCGTGACGATCTGCGGTCCGGTGAGGACCGGTCGCCCGCCGCCGAGCACATCGGCGTTGTAGCGGTAGAGCCAGAGCAGGTCCACGGCCTCGTACCCCTGGAGATACGGCTGCTGGTCGACGGCGAAGCCGAGCGTCCCGGCCGTGAGCGCGGAGGCGACCTTGGCGTTCAGATCGAAGGTGTCGATCTCCGCCTCGCTGTTCGCGGTCTCCTTCGCCTTGACGGCGGCGTCCGCGAAGGGCGCGCCGAGGGTGACCACGGCGTCGATGCTCCGGTCCGCCTGGAGCTTCGCCTCGATGGACGCCTGGACGTCCGGCATGTTCGTACCCTCGACATAGAGGTTCTGGAGCTGACCGCCGAAGGCCTTCTTGGCTCCCGCGCACCGCTGCTCGTGGCCGACGTTGCCCTGTTCGTGGATGACACAGAGCGCCTTCTTCCTGCCGCGCCTGTCCAGTTCCTCGCCGACGGCCTCGCCCGCTATGGACTCGTCCTGGCCTATGTGGCTGAGCGCGCCGAACGCCTTGGACTGCTCGGCTCCGGAGTTCACCGTGATCACCGGGATACCGGCCTTGACCGCCTTGGCGACGACGTCCTTCATCGCGTCGGGCTTGGCGAGGGTGACGACGAGCCCGTCGACCTTCTTGTCGATGTAGGACTGGACGAGCTGGGCCTGCTGCTGGCCCTCGTCGCTGTGCGCGTAGAGGAAGTCGATGTTGTCCTTGACGGCCGCCTGCTCGGCGCCGCGCTGGACGATGTCCCAGAAGGTGTCGCCGTCGCCGGAGTGGGTGACCATGGCGACGGTCCACTTCGGGGTGTCCACCGCGGCCCGCCCCTGGGCGGCGGCCCGCTGGGCGCGCTCCTCCGCGCGCTTGCCGCCCGTGCTGCTGCATCCGGCGAGGGCCGAGGCCCCGAGCACCGCCGCCACCACCGCGCTCAGCGCGCGTACCCCTGTCCGAACCGTTGCCACGACGCCGTGCCCTTCTGCTGAAGTCCTCGGTACGGCCGGGGTGCGTACAGATCCGGCCCGGCCGCCCAAGTATCGGTCATGTCCGTTCGCCGGGTGGTCATCGGGTGTCCCACCGGACGTCTCACAGGCGCGCTACGACCGCGCTACGACCGTACGAGGAGCTGGAACTCGAAGGCGTACCGCGACGCCCGGTAGATGTGCGAACCGAACTCCACGGCCCGCCCGGTGTCGTCGAACGTGGTCCGTTCCATCGTGAGCAGCGGCGCGCCCGCGGGCTCCGCCAGCAGTCCGCCCTCCTCCTCGGTGGCCGCCCGCGCCCCGACCGTCTGCCGGGCGCTGTGCAGGGTGATCCCGGCGGAGCGCATCATCCGGTAGAGCCCGGTGGCCTCCAGTCGCTCCGTGTCGCAGTCGATGAGATGGGACGGCAGATGGTTGCGCAGCCGGGCCATCGGCTCGTCGTGCGCGTACCGCAGCCGCTCGATGAGCTGTACGTCCGTGCCCTCGGCCACGCCCAGCGCGGCGGCGACCTCGGCGGTGGCCGGCTCGACCGTGTTGCGCAGTACGCGCGTGGCCGGGCGCTGACCCGCCGCCTCCAGATCGTCGTAGAGGCTGCTCAGCTCCAGCGGGCGCTTGACCTGGCTGTGCACGACCTGGGTACCGACGCCCCGGCGGCGCACCAGCAGTCCCTTGTCGACCAGGGACTGGATGGCCTGCCGCACGGTGGGACGGGAGAGCCCGAGCCGCCCGGCGAGTTCGATCTCGTTGCCCAGCAGGCTGCCGGGGGCCAGTCTGCCGCGCTCGATCGCCGCCTCCAACTGCTGCGAGAGCTGGTAGTAGAGCGGCACGGGACTGGTGCGGTCGACGCCGAGCTGGAGCGGCGGGGCGTGCTCCGCCTCCGGTCCGGGCGTCTCCTGTCCGGCTTGGGCTGGTCTCGGCTGATGAGGCACGGGCCGAGCGTAGTCGCACTGATTGTTGACGGGAAGTCGTGAGGTCAGATTGTCAGGACAAATGCTTGACATGGTGAGGGTGTACGGCCACCTTTGGGGCCATGCGCATCGGACTCATCGGCACGGGCCGTATCGGCACCTTTCACGCGGACGTGCTCAGCCGCCATCGCGAGGTCGGCTCCCTGGTTGTCGCGGACACGGATTCCGCACGGGTGGCGGAGGTCGCCGACCGTACGGGGTCGACCGCCGCCCCCTCCGTCGACGAAGTGTTCACCTGGGGCGTGGACGCCGTGGTGATCGCCTCCGCCACCTCGTCCCACGCCGATCTGATCAGCCGCGCGGCCCGCGCCGGGCTGCCCGCCTTCTGCGAGAAGCCGATCGCCCTCGATCTGGCCGGGACGCTCGGCGCGCTGCGCGAGGTGGAGTCGGCGGGCACGGTGCTCCAGATCGGATTCATGCGCCGCTTCGACGCGGGGTACGGCGCCGCGCGCGAACTCGTACGGTCGGGCCGGCTCGGCCGGCTGCACACCGTACGGGCGATCACCTCCGACCCCGCGCCGCCGCCCGCCGCGTATCTGCCGCTCTCCGGCGGGCTGTACCGCGACTGTCTGGTGCATGACTTCGACATCCTGCGCTGGGTCACCGGACGCGAGGTGGTGGAGGTCTACGCGACCGGCTCGGACGGCGGGCCCGGGATGTTCCGGGACGCGGGGGACATCGACACCGCGGCGGCGGTGCTCACCCTCGACGACGGGACGCTCGCGACCGCCACGGCCACCCGGCGCAATGGCGCGGGCTATGACGTACGGATGGAACTGGCCGGTGAGCGCGACCAGTTCGCGGTCGGTCTCGACGACCGCACGCCGATCACCTCGACCGAGCCGAAGGGCCCGCCGCCCTGCGACAACCCATGGCCGGGCTTTCTGGAGCGGTTCGCCCCGGCGTACGAGGCGGAGCTGAACGCCTTCCTCCAGGTGGTCAACGGCGAGCTGGACAATCCGTGCGACGGCAGGGAGGCACTGCACGCGCTGCGGATCGCGGAGGCGTGCGAGCTGTCCCGGCGCGAGCACCGGCCGGTCGCACTGGCGGAGATCCCCGCGGACTGAGGGGTTTCCGCGGACCGGCCCGCGGACCGAGGGGAGTCCCCGCCGGCCGAGACCGAGGGGAATCCCGTCGGCCGAACGACGGACCCACCGCGCCGGGGCCACGACGGACCCCCGGTGCGGTGGAACGGGCATCCCGTCCGGGGTGCGGTGGAACGGGCATCCCGTCCGGCCGGTCCGTCATGGCGCCGGCCGACCGGACAGGGCGGGCCTACGACGCGTCTACCAGCGCACCGGCAACTCGCGCACTCCGCGGATGAGCATGCCGGGCAGCCACTCGTACGGGCCCGCCTCCGGGTCGAACGCCAGCCCGGGACAGCGCTCCAGCAGCGCGCGCACCGCGATCCGGCCCTCCAGCCGGGCGAGCGGGGCGCCGATGCAGAAGTGGATGCCGTGCCCGAAGGCGAGATGCGCGGGGCCGCGTCCCGGCGTCGCCGAGCGGCGTATGTCGAAGCTGTCCGGATCGGGGAAGCGGGTGGGGTCGCGGTCCGCCGAGGCGAGCGCGACCAGAACCGTCTGCCGGGCCGGGATCTCCGTGCCGCCGTACGAGACGGGCTCCCTGGTGAACCGTATGGTGCTGGTCTCCACCGGTCCCTCGTAGCGCAGCGTCTCCTCGATCGCCCCGTCGAGCAGGGAGAAGTCGGCGCGCAGCGCCGCCAGTTGACCGGGATGGGAGAGCAGCGAGCGGACCGCGTTGGAGATCAGATTGACGGTCGTCTCGTGTCCGGCGATGAGCAGCACATAGGCCCAGGCGCGCAGTTCGGCCGCGGACAGCCGGTCGCCGTCCTCCGCGCGGGTGCGCAGCAGCGTGGAGAGCAGATCGTCGGCCGGGGCGGAGCAGCGCTTGTCCTCGATGAGTTCGTCGAGATACGCGCACAGGGCGATGGTGTTGTCGCGCGGGCCGGTGGGGGTGGTCGGCGCGACGATCTCGTTGGTCCAGGCGCGGAAGGTGTCACGGTCCGCGTGCGGCACCCCGAGCAGTTCGCTGATGACGGTGATGGGCAGCGGGAATGCCAGCGCGTCCACGAGGTCGGCGTGGCCGGCCGGGACCATCGCGTCGAGCAGTTCGTCGGTGATCCGCTGGACGCGCGGGCGCAGCGCCTCCACCCGGCGCGGGGTGAACTCGGGGGCGACCAGCTTCCGCAGCCGGGTGTGGTCCGGCGGGTCGAGGGTCAGTACGTGCGGGCCCATGATCGCCTCGTCGCCCGGCTCGTACCCCATGGTCGCGGGCGCCTTGGACAGCCGGGAGTCGGCGAGGGCCGAGCGGCCCTCCTCGTACCCGACGACCAGCCAGAAGCGGTTGCCGTCCGGGCCCACCACCTCGTGCACGGGCCCCGCCTCGCGCAGCTTCGCGTAGTACGGATAGGGGTTGACATTGAAGTCCGGGCCGTAGTCCGCCAGTTCGATGACCGCCATCGGATCAGCCTACGTGGCCGCTCCCCGGGCCGGGATCACCGATGGCCGGATCCGCGTCATGCACCAACAGGGCGATCTGGACACGGTTGTTGAGACCGAGTTTGGCCAGGACGCGGGAGACATGGGCCTTGACGGTGGGGACGCTCATATAGAGCTCGGCGGCGATCTCCGCGTTGGACCGGCCCCGGCCGACGGCGAGCGCGACCTCCCTCTCCCGCTCCGCGAGGGCGGCGAGCCGGTCCGCCGCGTGGGCCCTGCGGCCGCCGGGAACCGCCCCCGTCCCCGCCACCTGGATCATCAACTGGCGTGTAACAGCCGGTGAGAGCACCGGATCCCCGGCCGCCACCCGCCGTACGGCGGTGACGATGTCGGCGGGCGGGGTGTCCTTGAGGACAAAGCCGGCGGCTCCCGCGCGCAGCGCCCGTACGACCTGCTCATCGGCGTGGAAGGTGGTCAGGACGAGGACCTCCGGCGCGTGCGGGCGGCGGCGCAGCGCCTCGGTCGCGGCCAGACCGTCCAGGACGGGCATCCTGATGTCCATCAGCACCACATCGGGCGCGGTCCGTTCGACCAGGGCCGGGACCTCGGTGCCGTCGGAGGCCTCCCCCACGATCTCGATGTCGTCGGCGCCGCCGAGCATGAAGGTCAGTCCGGCGCGGACCAGCGGGTCGTCGTCGACGATGATCAGCCGTATGGTCATGCGGTCCACGGTAGCCATGCCCGGAGGCTGAATCCGCCGTCGCCGGTGGCTCCGTGCTCGAACCGGCCGCCCGCCAGCGCGGCGCGCTCGGTCAGCCCGATCAGCCCCTGTCCGGATCCGGGCACCCTGGGGACCGTGCCCCGGGGCGCGGAGTTGCGTATCTGGACGGTGAGTCCCTTGCCCGCTCCGCCGCTCACCTCGACGACGGCCTCGGTGCCCGGCGCGTGCTTCCTGGCGTTGGTCAGACCCTCCTGGGCGATACGGAAGGCGGTGCGGCCGATGGCCGCGGGCACGGCCGACGGGTCCTCGACCCGGCTGTCGAGGGTGACCTTCATCCCGGCCTCCCGCGACTCGGCGACCAGGGTGTCGAGGGTGGCCAGGGTGGGCTGCGGCCGGTTGCCCTCGTCGGCGGGCGCCCGCAGCACTCCGATGATCATGCGGAGGTCCTGGAGGGCCTCGTGCGCGCTGTCCCTGATCACACCGGCGGCCCTGGCGACCTCGGGCGGCGGTGCGTCGGGCCGGAATTCGAGGGCGCCCGCGTGGACGCTGAGCAGCGTCAGCCGGTGGGCGAGCACATCGTGCATCTCCCGGGCGATGGCCTCCCGGGCGAGCCGCTGGGCCTGCTCGGCCCGGAGTCCGGCCTCGGCCTCCGCGCGTAGCGCCCGCTCACGCAGGGCGACGAAGAGCTGGCGCCGGGACCGTACGAGCATGCCCCAGCCGGTCACCAGCAGAACGAGGACGGCGGTCGCGATCACGGAGACCACCACGGAGGCGCCGGGCTCGGGGCGTATCAGCGCCTGCACGCTTCCGCTCAGGAACATCAGCCCGGCGACCATCAGGACGGGCCGCAGCGGCCGGTGCACGGCCACGCCGAACAGGGCGAGCAGCGAGGCCCCGCTCATGACCGGGGCCGGCATGCTGAGCACGGCCAGCGCGACGGCCAGTCCCACCGGCCAGCGCCGCCGTGCCCACAGGGCGCAGCAGGCGATCACACCCGTCAGCAGGTCGAGGAGGACGACGGTCTCGGTGTTGCCCGCCCGCTCGCTCGACTCCAGGGCGAGCAGACCGATACCGGCCGCGAGAAGGAACATCGACAGGTCCACGGCCCAGTCGCGCACGGTACGGCGCGGCCTGGGCGCGCCCCGGTCACCGGGCAGCTCAGGCCCTCGCGGGTCGGTCATCGCCGAGGGAAGCAGCCAGGGGAGGTCCGTCCGTGTCATATCGACGAATGTACGGATGTGGCGGTGGCGGCGGAGCCCCGTGGCGGCCGGACGAGACCAAAGTCGCGCAGGTCACGACTTTCGGAACGCTCCCGCCGCCCGGGGCGTACCCGCGGTGACGTACGCCCCGTGGACCGGCCGGGAGGCCGGTCACAGCGCTACCCGTCCAGTTCCCGGTGGCGGGCCGTGAGGCGCCGCGCGCCTTCCTCGGTGAGGGAGCCGAAGAGCCGCAGCCGGGAGATACCCCCGTCGGGGTAGATGTCGATCCGTACCTGGGTCGCCACCACGGGTTCGGGCAGGACGAAGCGGTGGTTCGTGTCGGGCTGGAGCCGGGTCCTGGGCAGGATCTCGGTCCATTCGCCGGTCCCGTCGCCGGGCGCCCCGCTGTCGGACGGCCCCGCGTCGCGTACGGACAGCGCCGCCCAGCCCGCCGCGTTGCCCTTCAGATACGCGGTGTCGATCTCGACCGCGCGGATCTCGGCCTGCTCCGCCAGCCGGTAGCGGATCCAGTCGTGGCCCTTGTCCCTGCGCCGCCGGGTCTCCCAGCCGTCGTCCATCTTGCGCGAGCGGCCGGGCCGGATGGTGTTGGCGGCGGGCGAGTAGAAGCGGTCGGAGGCGTCCTCGACCCGGCCGCCGTTCTCCAGCGCGAGGACATCGAACGTACCGAGGACGCCGAGCCAGCCGGGATCGGGCGCGACCTCGCCGTACACCCGCAGCCGGGCGATCCCGCCGTCGGGGTGCTGACCGACCCGGAGATGGGTGAAGCGCCGCTCCGCGTCGACCGTGAAACCGTTGGCGGCGTGGCCGCCGATGGGCGTACGGGGCACCAGTACCGTCCACTTCACCCCGTCCGCGAGCAGTTCCCCGGGCGACGGGGAGCCGGGCAGCGAGACGCCCTCCACCGAGACCGCCCGCGGATAGTTGCCCCTGAAGTGCGCGGTGTCGACGACGATCCCGCGGATGACGCCGGGGGCCCCGAGCCTGATCAGCGCCCAGTCGTGGTCCTCGTCGGCGGGATGCGGCCGCTCCGCGCCCGTACCGCGTCTGCGCCGGGTCTCCCAGCCGTCCATGATCTTGCCCTTGTGCCCGAAGCGCTCGGGGTCGAACTCCGCGCGCTCCGGCTTCAGCAGATTCTCGCGCTCCGCGAAGAACTCGTCGTTCGCGGCGACGACTCCGGCGCCGAGCCGCCGGTCCGCGAGATCGGTGAGGTGCGCGAAGGGGAAGTCCGCGGTGCGGTAGTCGGCGTACGGGTCGCCGCCGCCGTACGGCCGGGCGTCACCGGTGAAGGAGGGCGCGACGAAGGCGGGCGGGGTGCGGGCGTGGGAGGCGGGCGGGGAGGGACCGGACGACACGGCGCCCCGGGCTTCGGCCTCGGCTTCGGCTTCGGCTTCGGACAAGGTCAGTCGTTCCTTTCGAGCAGTCGGCCGGAGGGTTCGGCGAAGGCGCCGTCGTGGAGGATCCGGGTGCCGCGCAGCCAGGTCGATCCGACGACTCCGTACAGGCGCTTGCCCGCGTACGCGGTGACCTGGTTGCGGTGGTGCAGGGCGGCCGGGTCCACGGTGAAGGCCGCGTCGGGCGCGAGCACCACGAAGTCGGCGTCGCGGCCCGCCTCGACGGCGCCCTTACGGGTCAGTCCCGCGAGCGCGGCGGGGCCCGCCGACATCCAGCGGACGACGTCCTCCAGCGTGCGGCCCCGTGCGCGCGCCTCGGTCCAGATCGCGGGAAGACCGAGCTGGAGCGAGGAGATACCGCCCCAGGCGGCGGCGAAATCGGGCGTCTTCAGATCGGCGGTGCAGGGCGAGTGGTCGGAGACGACACAGTCGATGGTGCCGTCGGCGAGTCCCTGCCAGAGCGCGTCCTGGTTCGCGGCCTCGCGGATCGGCGGACAGCACTTGAACTCCGTCGCCCCGTCCGGCACCTCCTCTGCCGTGAGGGTGAGGAAGTGCGGACAGGTCTCGACGGTGATCCGCACCCCCGCGCGCTTGGCCGCGGCGATCAGCGGCAGCGCGTCCGAGGAGGAGAGGTGGAGCACATGCACCCGGGCGTCGAGCCGCCCGGCCAGCGCGACGATTCCCTCGATCGCCGCGTTCTCGGCGCCGCGCGGCCGGGACGCCAGGAAGTCGGCGTACGCGGGACCGCCGCGCCGGGGCGCGGAGGCCAGCTCATGGGGATCCTCGGCGTGGACGATCAGCAGTCCGCCGAAACCGGAGATCTCGGCCAGTGAACTCCCGAGCCGCTCCTGGTCCAGCTCGGGGAACTCCTCCACCCCCGAGGGCGACAGAAAGCATTTGAAGCCGAAGACCCCGGCGTCGTGCAGCGGCCGGAGATCCTTGCGATTGCCGGGGATCGCGCCGCCCCAGAAACCCACGTCGACATGGGCCTTCGTACGCGCCACGCGCTGTTTGACGCGGAGATGGCCGACGGTGGTAGTGGGCGGCAGGGAGTTGAGGGGCATGTCCAGCAGCGTGGTGATCCCGCCGGCCGCGGCGGCGCGGGTGGCGGTCCAGAAGCCCTCCCACTCGGTACGCCCCGGATCGTTCACATGGACATGGGTGTCGACCAGTCCGGGCAGGACGACATCGTCCCCGACGTCCTCCAGCCGGGCGCCCGCCGGCGGCTGGGCACCGTACGGCAGGACGGCCTCGATCCGTCCGCCGGCGACGGCGACGGAGGCGGCCCGTGTCCCCTCGGGGGTGATGACGCGTGTCGACCGCAGTACCAGGTTCACCTCGGACACCTGTGCCCTCACTTCGCTGTCGCCCACTTCACTGCCGCCGCTGTCGCCGCTGTCTCCGGCGAAGCACGCGTTCGAAGCATGAATTCAACGAACTGTTGAAGGAGTCTTCACTCCGGATCCCGGCCCGTCAAGACCACATTTCCAGGGCACCCGCCCAGGACGGACCCCGCCGCGCTAGACTGGGTCACTTCCATGAAGCGGAAATGAGATTTCACCAAGCAGAATACCAACAGAACTACCGCCAGAACACGGACAGAGCCCGGCCGGAACGCGCGCAGGCGTCACTCGGCCCCGCGCAGGCGTCACCCGGCCCCGGAGGGACCAGCTGACCGGCGGAGACGCCCTTCGGTCGGCCCCTGCCTGGCCGCACGGCCCGGTAGGCTGCCTGTTCGGCCCCACCTGCTCCGAAAGGACCGTTGACGTGCCGTCCTCCAGCGCCAGTACCGCCGACGCCGGCAAATCCGCCTCCGCCAGCGGCGGCGTCCAGTCCCTTGAGCGCGCCTTCGACCTGCTCGAACGGATGGCGGACGCGGGCGGCGAGGTCGGCCTCAGCGAGCTCTCCGCCAGCAGCGGACTGCCGCTGCCGACGATCCACCGGCTGATGCGCACCCTGGTCGCCTGCGGCTATGTGCGCCAGCAGTCGAACCGGCGGTACGCGCTCGGCCCGCGGCTGATCCGGCTCGGCGAGTCGGCGTCCCGGCTGCTCGGCACCTGGGCCCGGCCGTATCTGGCCCGGCTGGTCGAGGAGACCGGCGAGACGGCGAACATGGCGCTGCTCGACGGCGACGAGATCGTCTATGTCGCGCAGGTCCCGTCCAAGCACTCGATGCGGATGTTCACCGAGGTCGGCCGCCGGGTGCTGCCCCACTCCACGGGTGTGGGCAAGGCGCTGCTCGCGCACGCGCCGACGGAGGAGGTCCGCGCCCTGCTCGCCCGTACGGGTATGCCGGCCGCCACCGAGAAGACGATCACGACACCCGAGGGCTTTCTGGAGGCCCTGGAACTGGTGCGCAGGTCCGGATACGCGGTCGACGACAACGAGCAGGAGATCGGGGTCCGCTGTCTGGCGGTGCCGGTGCCCAACTCCCCGACGGCGGCGGCCATTTCGATCTCGGGACCGGCGGGCCGGGTCACGGAGGAGGCCATGGGGAAGATCGTGCCGGTGCTCCAGGAGGTGGCACGGGATCTCTCGGAGGTGCTGGCGAGCACGACGGCACAGGGCTGAGCCGGCCGAGGACCGGGTGTGTGCGGCGGCCGACCTGTCCGTCCGGGACCCCGTCCCCGCCTCGCGGTCCGGGACACCGTTCCGCGCAGATGGCCGGGCGGGCCACCGCGCGGCCCGCCCGGCCGATCCACAGCACCAGCTCTCCAGGTCGCCCCGGCGATCGGGAACGCGCTACCGGCGCGGCCGGGGCGCCTCTCCGAAGAGGTCGACCGCGTTCCGTACGCCCATCAGCGCCGGTCCCAGCGCGCTGACCGAGCCGATCGAACCCACGATCAGCAGCAGCGAACGGCGCATACGGGAGACGTCCGGAGCACCGTCCGCCACCATCACGGCCAGCGCCGCCAGTTCGTCCTCCGCGATGGCCCGGTCCCTGAACTCGACCGGATAACCGGCCAGTTCACGCCGGAGCCGGGAAACGGCTCCGTCCAGACCCGCCACTCTCGGGTCCTCGCCCTTCTCTGTCACCGGCTTCTCTGTCACCGGCGTCTGCCCCACGCTCTGCAACAAAGCTTCCCCCCCTTGCCCCTCGTGCCCGCACATTCTTGTGTCGGCACACCTTCGCGCTGACATTCCGGTTCCCGGACGGTGGTCAAGCGCCAAGGTTCGCGGGCAAGTTAACGCCATTCCGCGCGGTACGCGCCACTCCAGGGACGGAATACAGCGGGAATCCGAGTGGAATGGGGACAGAACACCCGATGATCACGGCGAACAGATCTCGGCACACCCCGCGCGTATGAGGTATGCAGGGGCCATGGCAGGGACGGACAACGACAGCACGGGCGCTCGCGATGCCATGGACCGGGCCGTCGCCGGACTGCTGCTCGCCGCGGGCGGCGGACGCAGACTGGGCGGCCGGCCGAAGGCACTGCTGACCCACCGGGGCCGCCCGCTGGTCGAGCACGCCGCGCGCACCCTGCGCGAGGGGGGCTGCGCCCCGGTGCATGTGGTGCTGGGGGCCGCGGCGGACCGGGTACGGGACCGGGCCGAGCTGGCGGGATGCGTGCTGGTCGACAACCCCCGATGGACCGACGGCATGGGGTCCTCGCTTCGCGCGGGGCTGACCTCGCTGCTCGGTACGGACACGGGGGCGGCGCTCGTCCTCCTGGTGGACCAGCCGGGGGTCGGCCCGGCGGCGGTGGCCCGGGTGCTGGCCGCGTACACCGGTCCCGACGCGCTCGTGTCGGCCGCGTACGACGGACAGCGCGGCCATCCCGTACTGTTCGGCGCCCGCCGGTGGGCGGAGATCGCGGCGGATGCGGACGGCGACCGCGGGGCACGCGGTTATCTGAGGGCGCATGAGAGCGACATCGTTCTGGTCGAGTGCGGGGATGTCGCGCAGGCGTACGACATCGACACGGAGGAGGATCTGTCGCAGCTGGATCAGTAGGTCCTGTCCGGGCGGACAGGACCTGGGCCCGACGGACCGCGCGGTGGGCCTCGGGAGTGCTTCGGTCTCCCCTGGCACTCGGCGTCATGATCTGTCGACCCGGAGACTCTCGACATCAACAGACCATTGAACTTCCACCATGAGGAAACTACTATCCACAGGTCAGAGCGTCCGACCCCTCGGCCGACGCCCGCGACCGTATCCCGGCGCCATGGCACCCCGTGCCGTCCAAGGTGAACCGCCGGCCGCCGGGCGCACCCCCCGCGAAGGCCCCCCGCGAAGGAGAGTGACAGCTCATGTCCGCACCAGCGCCGTCCCCGGCGGCCGTCGTCGACGCCGAACCCCTGCCCCGGCAGGACGAGGTGCTCACCGACGCAGCCCTCACATTCGTGGCGGAGCTGCACCGGCGGTTCACTCCCCGGCGCGATGAACTGCTCGCCCGCCGTGGCGAGCGCCGCGCCGAGATCGCCCGTACCGCCGGTCTGGACTTTCTGCCGGAGACGGCGGCGATCCGCGAGGACGAGAGCTGGCGGGTCGCCCCCTCGCCCGCCGCGCTCGACGACCGGCGGGTGGAGATCACCGGCCCGACGGACCGCAAGATGACCATCAACGCGCTCAACTCGGGCGCGCGGATCTGGCTCGCGGACTTCGAGGACGCCTCGGCCCCCACCTGGGAGAACGTGGTCCTGGGCCAGCTCAATCTGATGGACGCCTACGCGCGCCGTATCGACTTCACCGACCCGCGCTCCGGCAAGTCGTACGCCCTCAAGGACGCGGACCGACTGGCGACGGTCGTGATGCGGCCGCGCGGCTGGCATCTGGCGGAGCGCCATCTCCAGGTGGACGGGGTGCCGGTGCCCGGCGCGCTGGTCGACTTCGGTCTGTACTTCTTCCACAACGCGAAGACCCTGATCGAGCTGGGCAAGGGCCCGTACTTCTACCTCCCGAAGACGGAGTCGCATCTGGAGGCCCGCCTCTGGAACGACGTCTTCGTCTTCGCCCAGGACTATGCGGGCATTCCGCGGTCCACGGTGCGCGCGACCGTGCTGATCGAGACGATCACCGCCGCGTACGAGATGGACGAGATCCTCTACGAGCTGCGCGACCACGCCTCCGGGCTCAACGCGGGCCGCTGGGACTATCTCTTCTCGATCGTGAAGAACTTCCGTGACGGCGGTGCCAAGTTCGTCCTGCCCGACCGCAACGCGGTGACGATGACGGCCCCGTTCATGCGCGCGTACACCGAACTGCTCGTCCGTACGTGCCACAAGCGCGGGGCGCACGCCATCGGCGGCATGGCGGCCTTCATCCCGTCCCGGCACGACGCCGAGGTCAACAAGGTCGCCTTCGAGAAGGTCAAGGCGGACAAGGACCGCGAGGCCGCCGACGGCTTCGACGGCTCCTGGGTCGCCCATCCGGATCTGGTGCCGATCGCGATGGCCTCCTTCGACGCGGTCCTCGGCGACCGGCCCCACCAGAAGGACCGGCTGCGCGAGGACGTCTCCGTCGCGGCCGGCGATCTGATCGCCGTCGACTCGCTGGACGCGAAGCCCACGTACGAGGGCCTGCGCAACGCCGTCCAGGTCGGAATCCGGTACATCGAGGCCTGGCTGCGCGGCATGGGCGCGGTCGCGATCTTCAATCTGATGGAGGACGCGGCCACGGCGGAGATCTCCCGCTCCCAGATCTGGCAGTGGATCAACGCGGGTGTGGAGTTCGAGCACGACGGGCGGACCCTGCGGGCCACTCCGGAACTCGCCCGCGCGCTCGCCGACGAGGAACTGACCGCGATCCGCGCCGAGATCGGTGACGAGGCCTTCGCGGCCGGGAAGTGGCGGCAGGCCCATGATCTGCTGCTGACGGTGGCCCTGGACGCCCACTACACGGACTTCCTCACGCTCCCCGCGTACGAGCAGCTCCGCGGCTGAACCGTCGGACCCGGGCGCGCCCGGCGCTCTGGGCTCCAGCCTTGAGCTCCGAGCTCCGGGCTCCGGGCGGTCGGGCGGTCAGTCAGTCAGTCAGACGGTCAGGCTTCTTCCGGCGCGGGAAGCCTCGGCACGCTGGCGATCAGCCGCCGCGAGTAGGGATGGGAGGGCGAGCCCAGGACCGAGGCCGTCTCCCCCTGCTCCACGATCCGGCCGTGCTCCAGCACCGCCGTCCACTCGCAGAGCGCCGCCACCACCGACAGATCGTGCGAGACCATCGCGATGGTCAGCCCTCTCGTCTCCTTCAGCTCGATCAGCAGATCCACGATCCTGACCCGGGTGGTGACATCGAGAGCGCTCACCGGCTCGTCGGCCAGCAGTACCCGTGGCTCGCACACGGTGGCTCTGGCGATCGCGATGCGCTGCCGCTGGCCGCCGGAGAACTCGTGCGGATACCGGCCCGCCGCGTCCGCGGGCAGACCGACGGCCTCCAGCGCCGCGGCGACCCGGGGATCGTCGCCCCTGGATCCGCTCAGCCCGAGCGAGCGCAGGGGCTCCGAGACGATCCCGCTGACCCGCTGACGGGGGTCGAGCGACGAGTACGGGTCCTGGAACACGCTCTGTACGCCCCGGCGGAAGCGGCGCATCAATTCACGGTCGCGAAGTCGGAGTTCGTCCCCGTCGAACAGGATCCGTCCGCTCGTGGGCCGGGTGAGGCCGAGCAGCAGCCGGAGCACCGTGGTCTTGCCGGCACCCGACTCACCGACCAGTCCGACGCTGCGGCCGGCGGTGATGTCGAGCGAGACACCGTGCAGCACGGGGGGCGAGCCGCGATAGGCGAAACCCGCGTCACGCGCGGACAGGACCGCCGGGGCGGCGGGGAGCGGGGCGGTCATCGGACGATCCGTTCCAGTGCGCTTTCGAGATGCCGGGCGCTGTCCACCAGGTCCCGGGTGTAGGGGTGCCGGGGGCGGCGCACGATGTCGTCCACGCTCCCGGACTCGACGGCCGATCCGTCCTTGAGCACCAGGACATGGTCGGTCACGGCGGAGACGACCGCCAGATCATGGCTGACGAACAGCAGCGCCATGTCCCGCTGGGCGACCAGTCCGTCCAGCAGCGCCAGCACCTCCGACTGGACGGTGACGTCCAGGGCGGTGGTGGGCTCGTCCGCGATCAGCAGGGCCGGTTCACAGGCCAGGGCCATGGCGAGCGCCACCCGCTGACGCTGCCCGCCGGAGATCTCGTGCGGATAGGCGCGGATGATCCGCTCCGGCTCGGGAAGCCGTACCTGGTCGAGTGCCTCCTCCACCGCGCGGCGCAGCGCGGCTCCGCGCAGCCCGCGCCACCGGCGCAGCGGCTCGGCGATCTGGCCGCCGATCCGCATCAGCGGGTCGAGCGCGGTGAGCGGCTCCTGGAAGACGACCGTGGCGGCCCGGCCGCGCAGACCGGTCAGCCGCTGCTCGGTCGCGCCGATGACCTCGGTGCCGGGTCCGTCCGCGGCCGGGCGCAGGACGACACTGCCGGAGGCGGTCATCCCGGGCGGCAGCAGGCCCAGCACGGCGAGCGCGGTGAGGGACTTGCCGGAGCCCGACTCGCCGACCAGTCCGAGCCGGGAGCCGGCGCCGATCGAGAACGACAGATCCGAGACCAGGGCCCGGCCCTGGTCGGTACGGATCGTCAGCCCCCTGGCTTCGAGCACCTTCGCCTCGGGCGTCCGGGGGTCGGACTCCCGCGCGCCGGGCGCCTGCGGGTCGGGTGTGTTCATCGGGTCCTCCGCCGGGTCGGGTCCAGCGTGTCGCGCAGCCCGTCGGCGATCAGATTGACCCCGACGACCAGCATGACCAGCAGCACTCCGGGGGCGATGACCCCAGTGGGAGCGGTGAATACGGTCGCCTGTGCCTCGTGGAGCATCCGTCCCCAGGAGGCGTTCGGCGGCGGGGCGCCGAGCCCCAGGAACGACAGACTCGCCTCGGCCATGACCGCGAGACCGAACTGCTGGGCGAGATTCACCACCAGGGTGGGCCAGATGTTCGGCAGCACATGGCCGGTGATGACCCGTGGCCATGACGTTCCCGAGGTGCGGGCCGCCGTGATGTAGTCCTGGGCCAGCACCCGCTTGACCAGGATCCGGGTCAGCCGGGCCACCACCGCGGTCATGGCGAGTCCGATGGCGAGGACGGCCGAGCTGAGCGAGGCCGACCGGGCCGCCACCATCAGCATGGCCAGCAGCAGGGTGGGGAAGGCGATCAGCACATCCAGCAGCGTGGAGAGGGTGTCGTCCAGCCAGCGGGTGGCGAAGCCCGCGGCCAGTCCGGCGCAGACGCCCAGAGCCGCGCCGATCGCGATCGCGCCGAGACCGGCCTCCAGGGCGATACGCGCGCCGGTCATGAGCTGGGTGAGCAGATCGCGGCCGAGTTTGTCCGTGCCCAGGAGATGCGGCAGCCCGGGTGACATGAGCCGGCCGCCCGTGGTGTCGTCGGGGGCGTACGGCACCCAGAACAGTGAGACCAGCGCGATCGCGACGATCAGCCCCACCAGGACGCATCCGGCCGCCAGCGCCGGCGAACGACGCCTCCGTACGGGCCCGGAGCCCGGACCGGAGCCCGGCCCCGGGACCGGACCGGAGGCCTGGCCCGAGGTCTCCCCCGAGGGCTGCCCCGAGATCTTGGCGACCGCCTCGGTCCGCTCGCTCATCGGGCACCTCCCGACAGCCGGCCCCGCAACCGGGGATCGATGAGCCGCTGCGCGACATCACTGAGGAATCCGATGACCAGCACGGCGAAGGTACTCACGAAGAGCACCCCCTGGACCGTGGGGTAGTCGTGCTGGGCGACCGCCTGCGCGAGCAGACTGCCCAGACCGGGCAGTGCGAACACCGTCTCGACGACCACCGCGCCCAGCAGGGTCGTGGCGAGTTCGATACCGAGGACCGAGACGACCGGTACGGCGCCGTTGCGCATTCCGTGGCGCCACATCGCACGGTGGAAGGACGAGCCCAGCGCCCTGGCCGTACGCAGATAGTCGCTGCCGAGGACATCCAGGGCGGCGGACCGTACGTACCGGATGAGCGAGGCCGACATCACCAGCGCGACGGTGATCACCGGCAGGGTCAGTGAGGTGAGCGCCTCCCCCGGCCGCGCCCAGCCGTCCTGCGGAAAGCCGCCGGCAGGCAGCACTCCGAGGCGCAGCGCGAACACGGTGATGAGGATCATCCCGATCCAGAAGACCGGTACGGCGATGCCCAGTTGGGAGATTCCGCTGATCAGCGTGCCGTACCAGGTGGCCGAGCGGTGGGCGGCGACAAAACCGACGGGGACCGCGATCACCACGGCGAGCAGGAACGAGAGCAGTGTCAGCGGCACGGTGACATCGAGCCGGGAGGTGATCTCGGGGGCGACCGGCAGCGAGCTGATGAACGAGTTCCCCAGGTCGAAGGTGGCCAGCTGGCCGAGCCAGGTGACGAACTGCTCGGGCAGCGGCCGGTCCGAGCCGATCTCATGCCGGGCCGCGGCGATCTGCTCCGGGGTGGCGCCGACGGAGAGCAGGGAGTTCGCGGGATCGCCGGGCAGCAGCCGTAGCAGCAGGAAGATCACCACGCCGGCCAGGAACAGGGAGCCGACCAGGAAGGCCAGCCGCCGCAGCAGGTACGAGATCATCAGGGAGGAGGACCGATCGACGGGAACGGGGATATCGACCACAGCGGGGGTTCCGCCGTGCGGGTCCGGTGGGGCGACCGGACCCGCACGGCGGCGGAGGGCATCAGCTCTTCTTGATGCCGTAGGCGTAGAACTGCGAGTTGAGACCGTTGAGCGGGTAGCCCGACAGCTTGGTGGAGGCCACCACGATCTGCGGGTAGAGATACAGCCAGTCGCTGGCCGCGTCCTGCGCGATCTGCGTGTTGACCTTCTTCAGCAGCGCCGTCTGCTCGTCGGTGGTGTCCGACTGCTCGGCCTGCTTCACCCACTCGGTGACCTGCTTGTTGTCATAGCCCCAGTAGAAGTCCGGGTCCCCGTACCAGACGATGTCGCGGTCGTTGACATGCTCCTGGAGCGTCGCGCTGAAGTCGTGGTTCTTGTAGACCTTGGTGTACCACTCGTCCGGCGTGATGATGTTGATCTTGACATTGATACCGACCTTGGCCAGCTCCGACTTGATGAAGGTGGCGGCCGTCGGGTGCGGGTCGTAGTTCGGGGTGTCGAGCGTGAAGTCGAAGCCCTTGGCGTAGCCGGCCTCGGCGAGCTGCCGCTTGGCGAGCGCCTCGTCGTACGGGTTGACCTTGGTGAGGTCCTCGTACCAGGGGTCCGTCGGCGGGACCATCGAGCCGATCAGTGTGCCGTGCTCGCCCCACACGGATTCGAGCAGCTTCTTGTTGTCGATCGCCGAGCTGACGGCCTTGCGGACCTTGACGTTGTCGAACGGCTTGACCTTGTCGTTGAAGGCCAGCAGCAGCTTGGTGGTCGACTTGCCGTCGTTGACCTTGTAGGCCGGGTTGCTCTTGAACTGGTCGAGGGCATCCGGGCTCTGCTCGCTGGTCACCACGTCCACGGCGTTGGTGAGCAGCGCGTTGTTGAGGGCGGTGGCGTCCTTGTAGTAGTGGAAGACGACCTTCGCGTTGGTCGCGGGCGTGCCCCAGTAGCCCGCGAAGCGGTCCAGGCTGAGCGCGGAGCCCCGGGTCCACTTGTCCAGCTTGTAGGGACCGCTGCCGTCCTCCGAGGTCTTGAGGTCCTTGGCCTCGGAGTTGATGATCCACACATAGCTGAGGTTGTAGACGAACGAGATCGACTTGGACGACAGCGTCACCTCGACCGTGGCCGGGTCGGGGGTCGCGATCGACTTGATCATGTCGAAGCTGCTCTTGCGCGCCGACTGGGAGTTCTCGGCGGTCACCTTCTCGATGCTGTACTTCACATCCGCGGAGGTGAGCTTCTTGCCCGAGTGGAAGGTGACACCGTCGCGCAGCTTGAAGGTGTACGTGAGGCCGTCCGGGCTGACGGTGTAGTCCTTGGCGAGCTGGTTCTCGACCTTGCCGCCGTCGGTGAGCTTGAACAGCCCTTCGTAGACATTGCCGTTGAGCGCCTCGGTCACGCCCTGGCCGCCGCCTCCGGTGTTGTCCAGATTCTGCGGTTCGTAGAGCGATCCGACGCCGATCGTCGCGTTCTTGTCGAACGAGCCGGCGGGTGTGGTGTTCTTGCTGTCGGTTCCCGAGCCGCAGGCGGTGAGGGCCAGGGACAGGGTGACCGCCAGGGTGCCGCCGAGCAGCGGTACGGACTTTCTCATCTCTTCTACTCCAGATCAACGGCCGGACGGAGGTCCCGCGAGGGGCGACGGGTCCGGCTGTGGTGCCGTGGGTGAGCTCAGTGGACGGTGTAGCCGCCGCGGAAGACCGGGATCTTCTCGCCCGCCTCGACGGGCAGGTTCAGCCGGTTCTGCCGGGGCGGCAACGGACAGTTGTACTGAGCGGAGAAGCCGCACGGCGGCACGAAGGCGCGGTTGAAGTCGAGTATCACGGTCTCGCTCTCCCCCTCGTGCGGGACGAACAGGAAGCGGCCCGCGCCATAGGTGTCATCGCCGTTGGTCGGGTCACCGAAGACCAGGAGGAGCGTCCCGTCGTCGTCGAAGGCCGACAGTGTGTGGTCCACGCCGTCCAGTGTGACGTGGATGTCGCCGGGGACGACCAGTTCCCGGCTGCCTCCGCTGTCCCTGATGTGCTCGAACGGCACACGCCGGTCGGAGGCGACGGGGGTGAAGGCGGCCTCGACCACCCAGTCGGGGTGGAACGGATAGGCGTCGATATGTGAGAAGTGCCGCACCGCCGGGGCGTCGGCGTCCCAGAAGCGCAGGGCGTGCTCCGGCTCGCCGGTGTGGAGATTGGTCCGCCCCACTGTGGTGACCGTCACACCGTCGGACACCGTGGCGCGCGCCGACTCCTCGGCCGCGTCGGCGCCGGGAGCCAGCCAACGGGTCTCGACCAGCGCCAGATTGCCGAGGGGCCCGGTCACGGCGGTCTGCCGTGAGGCACGCCAGGCGTCAAAACCAGCCTGGGCGGCGGCTATGGCCGCCGCGGAAGCGCGGGTTTGTACGGACATGCGTAACTCGCTCCGGTCTGCGTAAAAGGTTCGATCCGGCGCGCGTTGTCGCTGTCGGGTCTGGAACGAGTGGATCGTACATGCGAGGGATTATTTCCAGCCATATTCGACCACCCTTCGAGACAACCGTCCCAAATCCGTTCGTGTCCGATGAGTTCCGGCGACGGGACCGGTCGACCTCTGTATGGATACGAACTTCAAGACCGCCCCATTCGATCTCGGTCCCGTCTGCCGGACCGTGGCCGGACTGGTGGGTGGTATCAGCGAGGAACAGCTCACCGGGCCCACGCCCTGTCCCGCGTACACCGTGCGGGAACTGCTCGGGCATCTCGCCGGGCTGACCGTGGCGTTCCGGGACGCGGCACGGAAGGAGCTGGGACCGACGACGGACACCCCGCCGGACGACGCTCTGCCCGTGCCGCCCGACGACTGGCGCGAGTCGCTGCCCCGGCAGCTCGACGAGATGGCGGAGGCCTGGCGGTCGCCCGGGGCGTGGCAGGGCGGCACCCGGGTCGGCGGGGTCGAGCTGCCGGGGGAGGTGACGGCGGTCGTGGGGCTCAACGAGGTCCTGGTCCACGGCTGGGACCTCGCGCGGAGCACGGGTCAGGAGTACGCGCCGGACGAGGCGGGCCTGCGGGTCTCGTACACGATGCTGGCCGACGCGGCGGCGTCGGCGCAGAGCGGTCCTGGACCTGACGGGCTGTTCGGCCCGCCCGTCGAGCTGCCCGGGGACGCCCCGCTGCTGGACCGGGTGATCGGTCTGAGCGGCCGGCGCCCGGACTGGCGGCCGGGGGCGTGAGACGGGCGGGTCCGGACCGCCGCCCGGAGGCCGGGGGGCCTGGCGGTCGACCGGTCCGGACCCGCTCTCCGGGGCTCTCCCCCCGAGGCCCCATGACCTTCCGGCACCCATGCCCCTTCCGGCACCCAGGCGTGTGAGCTTCCGGCACCCGGGCGTATGACCTTCCGGCACCCGGGCGTGCTGTCCCGTCGGCCGGCGCCTGACCAGCGCCGGTCGACGGGCCATGGCGTCCTTGTGCGCGGGCCGCGGGGTCAGGAGGCCATGGGGGCGGTCAGGAGGCCGTGGACGGGACCGCCGCCGGACCGGCGGATATGGCTCCGGCCCCGCGGAGCAGTGCGCGGGCGGCTTCCTGGAAGAGGGCGTCGGCCCTGACCACACCCAGGGCGCTGCCCGGCCACCAGACACGGCGGTCCCGCTCCGCCAGGTCGGCGAGACGGTCGAGGTGCGGCCCCGACAGGGTCTCGGGGCCGAGGGCGGCGAGCGCGTCCAGGGCCCCCATCGCGTCGGAGTGGCTCTCGGCGGAGTCCAGGGCCGCGTCCGCGAGATCCGTACGGTCCAGGCCCGACGGGTCCACGGCGAGCAGGGCCAGAACCGCCGACGGCGCCAGTTCGGGGTCGTCCAGGCCCTCTTCCAGGGCCGGGCGCAGCGGAGCGCCGGCGGGGCCGAGGAGGGCGGCGGCGCGCGCCGCCCGTACGAGCGTCCAGCGCGCCCAGTCGCTGTCCGCCTCCTCCAGTACGCCCGCGATCAAGGGCACCACGTCGTCCGCCTCGCCGGTCAGCCGCCACAGGGCGAGGGCGAGTTCCAGATCGGCCTCCATGCGGGGGACCGTCCTGTCTCCTCCGTCCGTGCCGGGAGCCGCCCGGAGAGAGGGCAGCAGTACGGCGGCGTCCCCGCCCAGGCCGTCGATGGCGCCGGCGGCCTCCTTCTGCCGGTGGCAGTCGCCGGTGGCCAGCTCGGCGGCGAGAACGGTCAGCAGCGGGCCGCTGTCCCCGGTGAGCCCGTGCAGTGCGCGCGCCGCCGCGAGGCGCCCCTCCTCGGGCCCCGTCGCCGCGGCCTCGCGCAGCGGTCCGACGGCCTTCACGGGATCGGCCGCCGCCAACGCACGCGGTACGAAGACGGGGAAGCGCCCCCGCGCCGCGAGGAGTTCGGGGAACGCGGGCGCGGCGCGCTCGCCCCAGCTGGTCAGCAGCCGGGTGAGATGGATCGGCTCGTTCCCCGTGAGATCCGGATCGGCCAGCCGGGCCCGGACGGCGGTCAGCAGCTCCGGGTCGTACGGGAACGGCGCGGCGCTCCCCCGCTCCGGGAAGCCGACGGCCGCCCCGAGAGCCGCCGGACGCTCGGGCAGATCGCGTGCGAGCAGCGGGGCCGCCCGCTCCGGGTCGATCCGGGCCAGCGAGGCGAGCGCGCGGTCCGCGAGCTCGCCGCCGCCGGAGGCGAGGGCGGCCAGCGCCGGACCGGCCGGAGCCGCGTGCGCGCCGAGCTTGTCGAGCGCGGTGAGCACCGAGCGGACCGAGCGGACCGAGGACGGGTCGTCCAGCAGCCCGGTCAGCGGAGCCGCGAGCCGGGCCGGGGCGCCACGCGAGAACTCGCAGGCCGCTTCCGCCGCCCAGAGGGCCTCGGCCCGTGTCTCGCTGTCCGGGGCACGCAGCGCGGTGTCGAGCAGGGAGAGCACCGCCTCCAGATCGGCGGCGGTCTCCCGGTCCAGCAGGGTGTCCACGATGTGCCGGAGGGGCTCCATCCGGTCCAGGTCGAAGCGGTCGGCGACCAGTCCGTCGAGCGGGAGCAGGGACAGCACGGCCTCATGGTGCGCGGATGTCCAGGGCAGCCCGGCGTCCAGACAGCCGAGGACCGCAGCGATCCGCAGCTCCCCCGGCTCCCCGGCGTCGAGCGCCGCCGACACCGCGTGCGCCGCGCCCGCGGGGTCGAGAAGCACCGTCGCGCCCAGCAGTTCGGCCCGTACGAGCGTGTCCTTCTCGCGCTCCCCGCGCCGCCGCAGCACCGGAAGGACCGGCTCCACAGCTCCCGTCCTGGCCGCCGCCCAGACCGCGGCCTGTCGCAGCCGTGCGTCGTCCGCCTCGACGAACGGCAGGATCAGGGGCAGTTGGGCGATGACGGCCGCCCGGCAGTCACCCGCCTCCGAGCCGTCCCCCTCGTCCTCGCTCTCGGCTATCCCGCCGAGCAGAAGCAGCAGTTCGGAACTCCGCACCCCGGCGGCGGCCAGCCCCGCCAGATAGGGCACGGCACGCGCGGTGGCCTCGTACACCGAGCCCTGGTGGAAGATGCTGCCGTACAGCTCGCTCAGAGCCTCCGACGCCTCTTCCTCGTCCTCACCCGCCAACCCCCGCAGCAGCTCGGGCACATCCTCCGCGCCGCCGTAGGCGTGTTCGAGCTCGGCCCACGGCTGAGCGTCCAGATCGGCGAATACCTGTACGAGATCCATGACCGGAATCGTGTCATGGGGGTCTGACAACGGACCGCGTTCAGACCGCGGCCGTGCGCCTCGTCGTACTCCGCCCGCGACTCGGCGATCGTCACCCGGTGGCGCTCGGCCCAGTCCGTCAGTCCCAGCAGCGAGGCGTGCAGTTCGCGGGCGACCGCGGTCAGTTCGTACTCGACCTTGGGCGGGGCCGTCGGGTGCACCGTACGGATCAGCAGCCCGTCGCGCTCCAGATTGCGCAGGGTCAGGGTCAGCATCCGCCGGCTGATGCCCTCGATGGAGCGCTCCAGTTCGGTGAAACGGATCGGTCCATGGGCGGTGGCGATGATGATCAGGACGCTCCACTTCCCGGCGACCCTGTCAAGAACTTCCCGCACCGGACACGCCTGCGCGTGCACGAGCTGGGTTGTTACCCGCGTGTTCCCTTGGGACATCGAAGTGCCTCCTTACCGGCGGCTCGGCGGCCGCCCACGATAACCCCTGTTACATATCGTGCACCTTTGGAGGTCCGAAGCCCATGGACAGGGTCGTACCACCCTCTCGCCACTCCCGCTGGACAGCGCTGACCGTGCTGTGCGCGGGGACTCTGATGACCGTCCTCGACGGCACTGTCGTCACCGTGGCGATGCCCGCGATCCAGTCCGGTCTGGGCTTCTCCCCGGCCGGTCTCGCCTGGGTCGTCAACGCCTATCTCATCGCCTTCGCCGGACTCCTGCTGCTGGCGGGGCGGCTCGGTGATCTCATCGGCAGACGGCGGATGTTCATCTCGGGACTGGCCGTCTTCACCGCCGCCTCGGTGCTCTGCGGGATCTCCACCGGCTCGGGCGCCCTGATCGCCGCGCGCTTTCTCCAGGGCGTCGGAGGGGCGATGACCTCGGCGGTCGTCCTGGGGATGCTGGTCGCCCTCTTCGAGGAGGGCCGTGACCGGGCCAGGGCCATCGCCGTGTTCAGCGCGGTGGGGGCCGCGGGCGGCGCGCTCGGCACCTTTCTCGGCGGCGCCCTCACCTCGGCGCTCGGCTGGCACTCGATCTTCCTGATCAATCTGCCGATCGGGGTGGCCGCGCTGATCGCCGCCACGCGCGTGCTGGAGAACGACCGCGGACAGGGTCTCGGCAAGGGCGCCGACTACCCGGGCGCGGTGCTGGTCACGGCGGCGCTGATGCTCGGTGTCCACACCATCGTCAAGGCCGCCGACCACGGCTGGGCCGCCCCCCGCACCCTCGGGTTCGGCGGAGTCTCCGTACTGCTGCTCGCGGCCTTCGCCGTACGGCAGTCGTACGCGGCCGATCCCCTGCTGCGGCCACGGCTGCTGCGCTCCCGGACCCTGGTGGGCGCGAATCTCGTCCAGCTTCTGATGGTCGCCGGGATGTTCACCTTCCAGTATCTCGGCGCGCTCTACATCCAACGGGTGCTGGGCTACGACGCGTTGCTGACGGGCATCGCGTTCCTGCCCGCGCCGGTCGTCATCGGTGTGCTGATGCTGGGCCTCTCGGCCCGGGTGACCGTACGGTTCGGGCCCCGGCGTGTGCTGCTCACCGGACTCGTGCTGATCGTCGCCGGGCTGACGCTGTTCGGGCGGGCGCCCGCGGACGGTACGTACGCCGTCGACGTGCTGCCCGTGATGCTGCTGCTCGGTGTCGGCTTCGGTCTCGCCATGCCCGCGCTCACCGGCCTGGCGATGGCGGGCGTACGGCCGCGGGACGGCGGTCTCGCGTCGGGCCTGTTCAGCACCGGCCAGGTGGTCGGCGGTGCGCTCGGTCTCGCCGTCACCACGACGCTCGCCTCCGGCCGCACGAGTGAGCTGCTCGGGGCGGGTGACGACGCGGTCTCGGCGCTGAGCGACGGCTACCGGCTCGCGTTCCGTACGGCGGCGGGTGTGGTCGTGGTGGCGCTCGCGGTGGCGGCGGCTCTCCTCCGTACGGAGGACCCCCGACGAGCGCGGGAGTCCCGTACGGGGAAGCCGCGCGAGGAGAAGCCGGGCGGGAAGAAGTCAGGCGGCGAGAAGTCAGGCGGGAAGAAGCCGCGCGGGAACAAGCCGCGCACTCCCGTAATCTGACGATACGGCCGGTGCACACGCGCAATCCGGTGCACACCGCGAGGAGGGGGCCGGTACGTGATCCATCCGCTCCGCCGGCTGCTGCTCGTCCTCCTGGCGCCGGTACTCGCGCTCTGCGCCGCGTGCACGGCCGCCCCCGCCGGGGGCCCCGCCTCCTCCGCCCTCCCCGCCGCGTCGGCGGGGCTGGACGATCCGGCGAAGAAGGAGATCGCGTTGCGGCTCGTCTCCAGCGCGGAGAACTCCTCGCTGGACTGGAGCGCCCAGTACGGCTACATCGAGGACATCGGCGACGGCCGCGGCTACACCGCCGGCGTCATCGGATTCTGCACCGGCTGCGGCGATCTCCTTCTGGTCGTCCTGCGGTACACGGACGCGCGCCCCGGCAACCCCCTGGAGCGCTTCCTCCCGGCGCTGCGCGCGGTCCGGGGCAGCGCGTCCCACGAAGGGCTCGGCCGCGCCTTCACCGTCGCCTGGAAGAAGGCGGCCGAGGACCCCGCCCTGCGCGAGGCCCAGGACACGGAGCGCGACCGGGCGTACTTCGGCCCGGCCGTCACCCGGGCGAAGGCCGACGGGCTCGGCGCGCTGGGGCAGTTCATCTACTTCGACGCCTATGTGATGCACGGTTACGGCGACGGCAAGAGCTCGGCCGGCTTCCGTACGATCCGCGAACAGGCCCTGCGGAAGGCCCGGTCGCCCGCGCGCGGAGGCGACGAGACCGCGTATCTCGACGCGTTCCTGGACGCGCGTGTCGCCGCGATGCGCGCCGAACCGTCCCACACGGACACCAGCCGCGTCGAGACGGCCCAACGGGTCTTCCTCGACCGGGGCAATCTGAGTCTGGACCCCCCGCTCGACTGGACGGTCTACGGCGACCGCTACCGCATCGCCGCGAAGTAGCGCCTGGCACCCGGCGCCCGGCACCAGGCACCTGACGCCTGGCTCCCGGTGCGCGGCGGCGGTCGAAATACCGTCAACTGTCCACCTCTCACTCCCTCTTCACATCCGCACGGGTATACGCCACCCCCCGCCTTTGGTAGGAAAGCTTCCTAACAGATAAGCGCAACCAGGAACTCTCCCCATGGAGGTCAGGGTGCCCACCCCCCACGTACGCACTGTCCTGCTCGCACTGACACTGATCGCCGTTCCCCTCACCGCCACCACCACGGCGAACGCGGCACCGGAGCCCGCCGGCACCGACCGCGCCGCCATCGCGCCCGCCGCGGCGGCGGGACTCGACGACCCGGCGAAGAAGGAGATCGCCATGCAGCTCGTCTCCAGCGCGGAGAACTCCTCGCTGGACTGGAAGGCCCAGTACGGCTACATCGAGGACATCGGCGACGGCCGCGGCTACACCGCGGGCATCATCGGATTCTGTTCCGGTACGGGCGACATGCTGGACCTCGTCGAGCTGTACACGGCCCGCAAGCCGGGCAACCCGCTCGCCGCGTATCTGCCCGCCCTGCGCCAGGTCGACGGCACCGACTCGCACCAGGGCCTCGACCCGGGCTTCACCTCGGCCTGGAAGCAGGCGGCCAAGGACTCCGCGTTCAAGACCGCGCAGAACGACGAGCGCGACCGGGTCTACTTCAACCCGGCCGTGAACCGCGCCAAGCAGGACAAGCTCGGCACGCTCGGGCAGTTCGCGTACTACGACGCCATCGTGATGCACGGCGACGGCGGCGACAGCACCAGCTTCGGCAGCATCCGCAAGCGCGCCCTGGCCAAGGCGAAGACGCCGGCCCAGGGCGGCGACGAGAAGCAGTATCTGCACGCCTTCCTCGACGCCCGGGTCTGGGCGATGAAGCAGGAGGAGGCGCACGAGGACACCAGCCGGGTGGACACCGCGCAGCGGGTGTTCCTCGACAAGGGCAATCTGAACCTGGACCCGCCGCTGGACTGGAAGGTCTACGGCGACAGCTTCCACATCGGCTGAACGAGCCGGTGACAGGGCGCAGGCGGTAGTACGGCGGGTACGGCACCCCTGGCTCCACCGGTGCCGTACCCGCTCCTCGACCGGACGGTCGGCACCGTCAGCCCTCCGCGGCGATCCGCGCCAGGCGCCGTGCCTCGCTCCGTGTCTCACGGGCGACGGCGTCCTCGTCCACCGTGGTCAGACGGCTGTCCTCGACCACGGTCTCGCCGTTGACCAGGGAGAGGGTGACGGGCGCGGCGGCGCCGAAGACCAGCGCGACGACCGGGTCCGCGATCGAGGCGTGGGCGAGCGTGTCCAGCTTCCAGAGCACGAGATCCGCGAGCTTGCCCGGCTCGATCGACCCGATCTGGGCGGCGCGGCCGAGGACTTGAGCGCCACCGTACGTACCGAGCCGGAGCGCCTGACGCGCGTTCAGGGCGCTCTCGCGCCGCGCGCCGAGGCGGTTGATGAGCAGCGCGTTGCGCAGCTCGGTGTGGAGTTCGCCCGACTCGTTGGAGGCGGTCCCGTCGACACCGAGACCGACCGGGACACCCGCCGCGAGCATCTCGGGGACTCTGGCGATTCCGGCGCCGAGCCGGGCGTTGGAGGACGGGCAGTGCGCCACTCCCGTACCCGTACGCGCGAACGCGGCGATGTCGGAGTCGTTCATATGGACGCAGTGGGCCATCCACACATCGGAGCCGAGCCAGCCGGTCGACTCGAAGTAGTCGGTGGGCCCCATCCCGAACAGCTCCTTGCAGAACTGCTCCTCCTCCACGGTCTCGCTGCCGTGGGTATGCAGCCTCACGCCCTTGCGGCGGGCCAACTCCGCGCCCTGACTGAGCAGTTCGGTGGAGACGGAGAACGGTGAGCAGGGTGCGACCGCGATCTGGGTCATCGCGTCGAACGCGGGGTCGTGGTGGCGGTCGACGGTCTCCTCGGTGGCGGCGAGCGCGCTGTCGAGGGACTCGACGGCGAAGTCCGGGGGCAGCCCGCCGTCCGAGGCCCCCCGGTCCATGGAGCCACGGGCGAGGGTGAACCGTACGCCCGTCTCCGCGGCGGCCCCGATGATCGCGCCGGACAGATCGCCCGTGCCGCGCGGATAGACGTAGTGGTGGTCCATGGCGGTGGTGACCCCGCCGCGGGCCATCATCGCGAGTGAGCCGCGCGCCGCCGCCCGTACCATCGGCTCGTCGATCCGCGCCCAGACCGGATAGAGCGCCACCAGCCAGTCGAAGAGGTTGTGGTCGGTGGCGAGCCCGCGGGTGATCCACTGGTAGAAGTGGTGGTGCGTATTGACCAGGCCGGGGGTGACGAGATGGCCGGTGCCGTCGATACGGCGGACCACCCGCTCCAGAGCGGCGGGGGCCCGGCCCGCGCCGACCGACTCGATCCGGTTGTCCGCGACGACGACATGTCCCGAGGCGTACTCGGTGTCGTGCGCGTCCACCGTCGCGATGGCGCAGTTCTCGATGACAATGCGCGAAGCCGCCATGGCGGTTCCTCTTCCTGTCCTCGGGCGTCGGCCCTGATCCATCGGATCCACCGGATTCGTCGGCCTCATCGGGCTCATCGGGCTCATCGGACTGTTCAAAGACGGGCGAGGTCGACCGGGATGCGCGCCTCGGCCCCGTCACGCAGGACGGTGGCCTCGATCAGTCCGTAGGGACGGTCGGCCGCGAAGTAGACCTCGTTGTCGTTCTCCAGCCCGAAGGGCTCCAGATCGACCAGGAAGTGGTGCTTGTTCGGCAGGGAGAACCGGATCTCGTCGATCTCGGCGCGGTTCTCGATCACGCTCGTACCCATCTGGAAGAGGGTCTGCTGGAGCGAGAGCGAGTACGTCTCCGCGAAGGTCCGGAGGATGTGCGCCCTCGTCCGCGTGTAGGACTCGTCCCAGTCCGGCGCCGGTTCGTCGCCGCCCGACCAGCGATAGCGCCATCGCGCGGAGACGTCGGTTGCGAGAATACGGTCGTACGCCTCCCGGAGCGTTGTGTACTTGTCCTTGGCGTAGCCCCAGAATTCGGAGTTCGTCGAGTTCAGCACGGTCAGATCCGTCAGCCCGGAGACGACCTCCCAGCTCTCGCCGTCGAAGGTGACCTGGGTGAGACGGGTCTCCTGGCCCGTACGGACGAAGGAGTGCCTGGGCTCCTCCGCCGGGCCGGCACCGGCCCCGGCACCGGTCCCGGCACCGGTCCCGGCATCGGAGGTGTCGCCGCCGGACGTGTCGCCGCCGGAGGTGTCGATACGCTCCCAGGTGTACTCCTCGATCCGGATACGCGCCCGGTGTATCGGCTCCTGGCTGGTCACGAAGTGCCGGGCGAGATGGATGCCGAACTGCTCGGCCGACTCGATGCCGTACTCCTTGGCGAACGCGTACACCGTGTTCTTGGTGGTGTCGGTCGGCAGGACATGGGTGTTGGAACCGGAGTGGTGGACGTCCGCCATGTCTCCGGAGAGGGAGACGGAGACGTTCAGGTCCTTGATGTGATGGGTACGGCCGTCCCGCGTGATCCTGACGACGCGGTTCTCCGCTTTGCCATACTGGTTCTGGCCGAGAATCGTGGACATGACTCGCTAGCTCCCTCGGTATACGGAGTAGCCGAACGGGCTGAGCAGCAGTGGTACGTGATAGTGCTCGCCGGGGCTGACGGTGAAGGTGATCGTCACCTCCGGGAAGAACGGTGTGCCGCCGCCCGGTGCGCGGAGGGCCTCCTGCCGCGCCTCGGCCCGGTCTCCGGGCCGGTCTCCGGGCCGGTCCCCGGCCACGGCTCGGGCTCGGTCCCCGCTGACGAAATACGCCTCGGTCCCGAAGTCGAGACGTACCTGGGCCGTGCCCGCCGGCAGCGCCGGCAGGTCCTTGCAGCGCCCGTCCGCGTCGGTGCGCGAGCCGCCGAGCGCCACCCACGCGGCGCCGGGACCGCTCCGGGCCGCGAGCGAGACGGCGACATCCCCGGCGGGGCGTCCGACGCCGGTGTCCAGGATGTGCGTGGACACCGAGGCGGTGGGCGAATCGGCGGGCGGATCGGCGGGCGCGGTGCTCATGAGTCCTTGTCCTCTGCCACGGGGTCCTCCGTCACCAGACGGGTGAGCCGGATACGGTTGATCTTCCCCAGTTCGGCGCGCGCGATCGCGCGTTCCCGCTCGGGTGTGTGCGCCAGCCGCTCCTTCAGCGCGTCACGCATCCGCTCACCGGTCGCGCCGGTGGCACAGATCAGAAAGACATGTCCGAACCGGTCCTGGTAGGCCAGATTCAGTTCGAGCATCTCGGCCCTGAGCTCCTCGGAGGCACCGGCCATCCCCCGCTGTTCACGGGAGGAGGCGGGATCTCCGGGCCTGGGCCGGCCGATCGGCGGATGCCCAGCCATCGCCTCGGTCAGCTCCGCGTCGGTCAGCTCACCCGTCGCGGTGTCGCCGGCGGCCAGCAGGGCGTCGGCAGTGGCGTACGGGCGCCGGGCGAGCAGTTTCCTCCCCCACGCCGGACTGGCGCACACCTCGTGCAGCGCGGCCAGGACCGCGCGGTCGGAAGAG
Organism: Streptomyces sp. NBC_00872; assembly: GCF_045161915.1. NCBI lineage: Bacteria > Bacillati > Actinomycetota > Actinomycetes > Kitasatosporales > Streptomycetaceae > Streptomyces > Streptomyces sp. NBC_00872. Next base: position 2,004,565 of record NZ_CP108806.1, read on the forward strand.
GTGTTGAACCGGGCCAGGCCCGATGGCGGTGTCGACGTCACGGGAGCCTCCGTGGCTGTGCTGGGCGGGCTTCGCCTAGGTCCTGTCCGGCGGATCTTCGTGGGCCCGGAACGCCTGGCACGGCACCTCGCCGCGTTGTCGGAGTCGTCCAAGTACGTCCAGTACGAGGACGATCCTCCGCCTTGCGATGCACCGCACCAGACGCCCCGGCCTGATCCACGAAGATCCGCCGGACAGGGCCTAGCTAACGCCCTCGGCTCGACAACGTCAACACTTTGTTGAAATCCCCTATGGCCGCCTCCCCATGGCGTTACGGCGCCACGGCACCGGGCGGCGGCTCGTCACACACGATCACCCTTCGCCGCGTTCTCGCGGTTGAGGTAGTTGTAGACGGTGAAGCGGCTGACCCCGAGGGCGCTCGCCACCGTCTCCACGCCATGACGTACGGAGAAGGCGCCGCGCGCCTCCAGTATCCGTACGACCGACTGCTTGGTCCTGCGGTCGAGATCGGCGAGCGGCACACCGTGCTGCCGCTCCAGGGCCGCCAGGATGTGGTCCAGCGACTCCGAGAGCTGAGGCAGCCGTACGGCGAGGATGTCCGCGCCCTCCCAGGCGAGCACGACATCGTCGGGCAGGGCCTCCTGGGGCGCGACCAGTTCGCCGCCCATGGCGTCCACCAGCGGCTTGACCGCCGTGATGAAGGGATGGTCCAGCGGCCCGGTCACCGGACTTCCTCCGCTCTCGCCCGGCGCTCGCCATCACCGTCGGTGCCGGTGTCGGTGTCGGTTTCGGTGTCGGCAACCGCGACAACGGCATCACCTATCACGTTCACCTGGAGCGAGATCCGGGTGGCGCCGACGGCCAGCGACCGGCGCAGCAGCGCGTCCACCGTGCTCAGCACCACATCGGCGCCGCCCTCCGCCGTATTGCCGAAGGGCCCCACGTCGACGGAGTCCAGTGCGGCGCGCTGGACGATCTCGCGGGCCACCACCGCGTGCGCGGGCGCCTCGTCGAGGTCGAAGGGTTCGGTCGTGAACTCGACTCTCAGTCGCATCGTGCCTCCATCGCACCGCCCCGGGACGAGGACGACCTTAACCGACGGTCCGACGAGCCGCGGATCTCCTGGGTGCAGCATTTGGCCCCGCCGCCCGCCTTGTGGAACTCGGACAGCTCGACGGGCACCGGGACATAACCGCGCCGGGTGAGACCTTCGGCGAGACCCGTGGCACGTGGACTGGTGATCACGTGGCAGCCGTCCGAGACGGAGTTCAGCCCGAAGGCCCTGGCGTCGTCCAGGGTGGCGATCAGCGCGTCGGGGAAGAGCCGCTCCAGCACCTGGCGGCTCTCCGGCGAGAAGGCCCCTGGGTAGTACGCGACATTCTCGTCGTCCAGGGCGAACAGCGCGGTGTCCAGGTGGTAGAAGTACGGGTCCACGAGACGGAGGCCGACCGTGGGCACCCCGAAGTACTCCCGCGCCTCCTGGTGCGCCGCGACCGTCGTACGGAAACCGGTCCCGGCCAGGACGAGACCGCCGACCGGCACGAAGTCGCCCTCGCCCTCGCACACACTCACCGGGGTGCGCACCTCGAACCCCGCCGCCGTGAACCACCGCGCGTACGCCCCGGCCTCGGGGCGCCGCTGCGGCGCGTGGAACCGGGACCCGAGGACTTTGCCCCCGAGCACCAGCGCCGCGTTGGCGGTGAACACCATGTCGGGCAGTCCGGCGACGGGTTCGACCGTCTCCACCGTATGGCCGAGATCGCGGTAGACGCGCACGAGCGACTCCCACTGGGCGCGCGCGAGGGCGGTGTCGACGGGCGCCCCTTCACTCATCCAGGGGTTGATGGCATAGCTGACGTCGAAGTGACGGGGTTCGCAGGTCAGATAGCGCCGGGGCCGGGGCACGCGAAGGGGCGGCACGGAGTTTCCTCTCGCCGACGGGGGGATGTCTCAACGATAGGAAGGAGAGGAGAAGGCCCTCAAGGAACGGGACTTGCGCGCGGGCGCCGGAACGCTGCGTCGTGGGGCCGTTCAGCGGCTGTTCGTTGCGCCGGTCACGTCGGGCGGTGTGGCGGCACGTCGGGCGGTGCGGCAGCGGGGGTGTCGGACGGGGTGACGGCGGGTGCGTCGGGGTGTGCGCCGGGAGCCGCGGCGGGACTTCCGGCCTCGGGACTGTTGGGCAGCAGATGGGTCAGTACGACAAAGCTGTTGGTACGGGTGACGAACGGCTCGGCCCGGATCCGCTCCAGCACCTCCTCGAAATGGCCGATGTCCGCGGCCCTGATGTGCAGCAGGGCGTCGGCGCCACCGGTCACGGTCACCGCCGCCACCACCTCGGGATGGTTCCGGGTGACTTCGGCGAGCCGCCGTGGCGGCGCCGCGCCGTCACAGAAGACCTCGACATACGCCTCGGTGCGCCAGCCGAGCGCGGCGGGCCGCACGATGGTGGTGAATCCGGTGATCACGTCGTCGTCGCGCATCCGGTCGACCCTGCGCTTGACCGCGGGGGCCGACAGTCCGACCGCCTGGCCGATCTCGGTGAAGCTGCTCCTGGCGTTGGCGATGAGTGCCGCGAGAATCCGCCGGTCGAGCTCGTCGAGCACCGGCTGCTGATACGCCATGGGGAGCCTCCGCCTTCTCGGTGTCCTCGTACGGATTATGGTCCGGCGAGCTCGCGCCGCGTCAGGACCATGTCCGGCCGTCCGGCCGCTGTCCGGCCGCCGATTTCCGCCGTGTTCACCTGTCGCCTCTTGACAGCCCAGGAGCCCCAGAGGCAGGATTTCCATAAAGCAGAAGATAACTTCCGCAATACGGAAGGAGCGTCTGACTCCTCATGGCCCCTCTCACCACGAACGGGCGCGGCGCAGAGCAGCGCTTCGATGTGAACCTGTCCATCCTCTTCACCGAGCTTCCCCTGCTGGAGCGCCCCGCCGCCGCGGCGGCGGCGGGCTTCACCGCCGTGGAGCTGTGGTGGCCCTGGATCGACACCCCCACCCCGCCGCAGAGCGAGCTGGACGCGCTCAAGAGGGCGCTCGACGACGCCGGGACCCAGCTCGTGGGGCTGAACTTCTACGCCGGCCGGCTCCCGGGACCCGACCGCGGCGCGGTCTCCGTGCCCGGTGAGGAGGCCGAGCGGTTCCGCGCCAATGTCTCGGTCGCGGCCGGCTTCGCCGCCTCCGTCGACTGCCCGGCGCTCAACGCGCTGTACGGCAACCGCGTCGAGGGCGTCGACGCGCACCTCCAGGACACCCTCGCCCTGGACAATCTGGTGCTGGCCGCCCGCGCGGCGAGCGACGCCGGGGCGATCCTGCTGATCGAGGCGCTCAACAAGCCGGAGTCCCCTCTCTATCCGCTGGTGAGCGCGGAGTCCGCCATCGCGGTCGTCGACCGGGTCAACGAGGCCACGGGGCTCGACAACGCCGCGTTCCTGCTCGATCTCTACCACCTGTCGATGAACGGCGAGGACCTCAACGAGGTCATCTACCGCTACGCCGACAAGACCGGCCATGTACAGATCGCGGACAACCCGGGCCGGGGCGCTCCGGGCACCGGGTCGCTGCCGCTGGACGATCTCATCGGGCGGCTGCGGAAGGCCGGTTACGCCGGCTGGATCGGCCTGGAGTACAAGCCCGGGGACCGTCCGAGCGCCGAGGCCTTCGGCTGGCTCGCCAACTGACCACCGTCACGCGCGTGCCGTGACGCACGCGCGTGTGCTGAAAGAGGGCACCCTCATGAGCAATCCTCCCAAGATCGCGTGGATCGGCCTCGGCATCATGGGCTCGCCCATGTCCGAGAACCTGATCAAGGCCGGTTACCCGGTGACCGGCTTCACCCTGGAGCAGCCCAAGCTGGACCGGCTGGCCGCGGCCGGCGGCTCGGTCGCGGGCTCGGTCGCCGAAGCGGTACGGGACGCCGATGTGATCGTCACGATGGTGCCCGCCTCTCCCCAGGTCGAGGCGATCGCCTATGGCGAGGACGGCATTCTGGAGAACGCCCGGCGGGGCGCGCTGCTGATCGACATGTCGTCCATCACCCCGCGGACCTCGGTGGATCTGGCCAGGAACGCGGCCGAGAAGGGCATCCGGGTGCTGGACGCCCCCGTCTCCGGTGGCGAGGCCGGCGCCGTCGAGGCGGTGCTCTCCATCATGGTCGGCGGTGAGCGGGCCGACTTCGACGAGGCCAGGCCGCTGTTCGACGCCCTCGGCAGGACCATCGTGCTGTGCGGGCCGCACGGTTCGGGCCAGACGGTGAAGGCCGCCAACCAGCTCATCGTCGCGGTCAATATCCAGGCGTGCGCCGAGGCCGTGGTCTTCCTGGAGAAGTCCGGGGTGGACCTCACGGCTGCCCTCGACGTCCTCAACGGCGGTCTGGCCGGGTCGACCGTACTGACCCGTAAGAAGGACAACTTCCTGAACCGCGACTTCAAGCCCGGCTTCCGGATCGATCTGCACCACAAGGACATGGGCATCGTCACGGACGCCGCCCGTGCGGTGGGTGCCGCGCTTCCGGTGGGTGCCGTGGTCGCCCAGCTGGTCGCCTCCCTGCGCGCGCAGGGCGACGGCGGCCTGGACCACTCCGCACTGCTGCGCTCCGTCGAGCGCCTCTCCGGCGAGCAGGTCTGACTCCGGGCTCCCAGGGCTCCCAGGGTTCCAAGGGCTCCAGGCCTCGCAGGACCCCGGGACCGGGACCGCCGCCGGACCTCCGAACCCGGGCGGCGCCAGCGCTGACACCTGTCCTGTCGCGCCCAGGCGCTGCCGCCGCCCGGAACCACACCGGAGCGCGGAGCACGGGATCCCCCGTGCTCCGCGCTCTGCCGTGCGGTGCGGTGCCGTGCCGTGCGGTCGGCCGAGGGCGTGTCGCGCCGTGCGCCGGGCGGGACTTCCGCAGAACGTCCCGGCACTTGGGAGCGCCCGGGAGCGCCGGACAGCAGCTGTGCCCGCCACGACCGTGAGAAGCCGACGGCCCCCGCACCGGATTCCCTCCGGTGCGGGGGCCGCGTCCCTCCGCCGCCGCTCGGTCGGGGACGGCGACGGAGGTCGGCTCGCTCCAGCCGGCTCAGGCCGCGTCGGACCCGGTCAGCGGAAGGATCTCCGTGGGCGCGTGCCACGGCTCCGTCGCGATGTCCTCGAACTCGTTCACGCTCGCGATGTCGCTGCCGCTCATCGAGATGTTCGTGACACGTTCGAGAATCGCCTCGACCACGACCGGGACCCGGTACTCGGCGGCGAGCTTCTTCGCCTCCTCGAAGGCGGGCAGAAGCTGATCGGGCTCGGTGACCCGGATCGCCTTGCAGCCCAGTCCCTCGACGACCTTGACATGGTCGACCCCGTACACGCCCAGCTCGGGCGAGTTGATGTTCTCGAACTCCAGATTGACCTGGAAGTCGATGTCGAAGTTGCGCTGCGCCTGGCGGATCAGCCCCAGATACGAGTTGTTCACCAGCACATGCACATAGGGGATACGGTGCTGGGCGCCGACCGCCAGTTCCTCCAGCATGAACTGGAAGTCGTAGTCACCGGAGAGCGCGACCACCGAGGCCTCGGGGTCGGCGACGGCGACCCCCAGCGCGGCGGGCACGGTCCAGCCGAGCGGTCCCGCCTGGCCGCAGTTGATCCAGTGGCGCGGCCGGTAGACGTGCAGCATCTGCGCGCCGGCGATCTGGGAGAGTCCGATGGTGGTGACATAGCGGGTCTCGGGACCGAAGGCGCGGTTCATCTCCTCGTACACCCGCTGCGGCTTGAGCGGCACATTGTCGAAGTGGGTACGGCGGTGGAGCGTGGCCTTGCGCTCCCGCGCGGAGGCGGCCCACTCGGCGCGGTCGGGCAGTCCGCCCGCGTCCTTCAGCTCCTTCGCCACCTCGACGAAGAGCTCCAGGGCGGCCTTGGCGTCGGAGGCGATCCCGTACTCCGGCGGGAAGATCTTGCCGAGCTGGGTGGGTTCGATGTCGACATGGACGAAGGTCCGCCCCCGCCGGTAGACATCGAGCTTCCCGGTGTGGCGGTTGGCCCAGCGATTGCCGATACCGAGGACGAAGTCCGACTCCAGGAAGGTCGCGTTGCCGTAGCGGTGCGAGGTCTGGAGGCCCACCATGCCGGCGTTCAGCTCATGGTCGTCCGCGATGGCGCCCCAGCCCATCAGGGTGGGGATGACCGGAGTGCCGGTCAGCTCGGCGAACTCGACGAGCAGTTCGGAGGCGTCCGCGTTGATGACACCGCCGCCCGCGACGATCAGCGGGCGCTCCGACGCGTTGAGCATCCGGAGGGCCTTCTCGATCTGCGCGCGGCTCGCGGCCGGCCGGTGGACCGGCAGCGGCTCATAGGTCTCCGGGTCGAACTCGATCTCGGTGAGCTGCACATCGAGCGGCAGATCGACGAGGACCGGACCCGGCCGCCCCGAGCGCATGAGATGGAAGGCCTGCTGGAGGACGCCGGGGACCTGCGCGGCCTCCAGGACCGTCGTCGCGGCCTTGGTGACGGGCCGGGCGATCGAGGCGATGTCGACGGCCTGGAAGTCCTCCTTGTGGATCACCGCGGTCGGGGCCTGGCCGGTGATGCACAGGATCGGGATCGAGTCACCGGTCGCCGAGTAGAGGCCGGTGATCATGTCCGTCCCCGCGGGGCCCGACGTGCCGACGCAGACACCGATGTTGCCGGGGTGGGTACGGGTGTAGCCCTCGGCCATGTGCGAGGCGCCCTCGACATGGCGGGCGAGCGTGTGGTGGACCCCGCCGGACGCCTTCAGGGCCGCGTAGAAGGGGTTGATCGCGGCGCCGGGCACACCGAAGGCGTTGGTCACGCCCTCAAGCTTGAGGATCTCAACTGCCGCTCGGGCAGCGGTCATTCGAGGCATGGAGTACTCCTGCTTCGGCCGGCGGATTCGGGCTCTGTCGCGCCACCTGAGAGTCGATTCCGTAATGCGGAAGTTTAGTTCTGCAATATGGAATCAATCTAGGGTGGACTCCGTACCGCGTCAAGGGATGCCCGAAGACCCTCCCCGCGGCCTCGCTCTTGGTGGACGATGGGACACCGAGCGCGACGGATCGCGGCCGAAGGGGGCACGTGGTGACAGAGAGCGTGTGGGTGAGCTGTCCGTCCTGCGGCGGCCGGCACGTTTTCGCGGTGTCGGTCTATCCCTGCGCGTGCGGGGCTCCGGTGGCGCCCGCGCTGGCCGGCGGCGTACCGGTGGAGCCGGTCACGTACCGCGGCTGGGCGGAGGAGTGGGTGGCCGTCCGCTGCGGGGCGTGCGGACGTGAGGACCAGTGGCCACGGCCGGAGCTGGGCTGTCCGTGCGGAACGGTGCTGCGGATTCCGATACGGGAGACCGGCGCCACGGGCCCGGCGGTCCCGACGCCACCACAGGGGACGCCGACGGCTCGGGTGACCCCTGTGGCCCCGTGGGCCACGGCTGTCCCCGGGGATCCTGGGACTCCGGCGGCCCCCGCGACCCCGGCGGTCCCGGCTGTCCCTGAGGCCGGACCGCTGCTCGGACCGCCGCTCGGACCGCCGCCTCTCGGGCCGCCGCCCGGGGCGCCTCCAGCGGGATCGCCCCCGCGTCTCCCGCTGCCGCGGACCGCCGCGTCACCGCGTCCGTCGTTCCGCCCGCTGACGATCCGTACCGCGCACGACGCGGTCACGGCCGCGGCGCTCTATCTGCGCTGGCTGGGCTTCCAGAGCGTCGACCGGGCCGGGGAGGGAACGGAGGGCGCGCCGTACGTGATCGATCTGCGCGGCCCGGACGTCGTCGCCCAGGTGGAACCGACCACCCGGCCCGTCAATCCGCGCTCCGTCGAGTGCCTCTGGCTCAACGGGCTCCAGGCCTCGGCGCCGGGTGTCTTCTTCTCCCTCGCCGGGTACGCGGACGACGCCCTCGCCCGCGCCGAGGATCTGGGTATCCCGCTCTTCGTCATGGATCTCACGGGCACTCCACGGCCGGTCAACGGCCCGGCGGACGCACTGGTCTCGACCGGCGCGTAATGCCCCCCGGCACGTAATGTCCCCCGTCGCATGGTGCTCCCGCGTCGCCTGGTGCTCCCGGCCGGCGGTGCCGCGGCCGGGCTTCGGCGCGGCCTGGGCCTCAGTGCGGCCGGCCTGGGCCGGACATCGCCGCCGCTCCGTGCGGCGTCATGTGCTGGGTGAACCACCCCGTGGCCAGATGGGCCACCGCTTCGAGGGCGCCCGGCTCCTCGAAGAGATGGGTGGCTCCCGGCACGATGGCGACCTGGTGCTCACCGCGCAGCCGCCCGGCCGCCTGCCGGTTGAGACGCAGTACCTCGATGTCCGCGCCGCCGACGATCAGCAGTGTGGGTGCCCGTACCTCCGCGAGCCGGCCCGCCGCCAGATCGGGACGGCCGCCACGGGAGACCACCGCGGCGATGTCCGTATGCGGCTCGGCCGCCGACATCAGAGCCGCCGCGGCCCCGGTGCTGGCACCGAAGCAGCCGACCGGCAGGGCGCGTTCACGGCGCAGCCACAGGACGGCCAGGGTGAGCCGCTCGGCCAGCAGCCCGATGTCGAAGACGTTCGTACGGTCCTGCTCCTCGTCCGACGTGAGCAGATCGAACAGCAGGGTGCCGAAGCCCGCCCGGTTCAGGGCCGACGCCACCGCCTGGTTGCGGGGGCTGTGCCGGCTGCTTCCGCTGCCGTGCGCGAAGGCCACGATGCCCGGCGCGCCGTCCGGCACCACCAGGCTCCCGGGCAGCGCGGTCCGTCCGGCGCCGATCACGACCTCCGGATCCCCGGCGGCACGCCCGGCCGCCCCCGGCCCCGGCGCTGAGCCCGTACCCGTATCCGTACCCGCGCCCATGCTCGTACCTATGCCCATGCCCGTGTCCATGCCCGGACCGGTGCCCATGTCCATGTCCATGTCCATGCCCGGACCGGTGTCGGCGGGCACGGGACCCTTCCCGCGCTTGCCTCGCCTCTCGCGCTCCCCGGGCATCGCGCCCCGGGTGAGCAGCGCGGCGACCTCGTCATCACTGGTCTGCGCGAAGTCCACGTACCACTGCCCGACCGAGCCGAAGTACTCCGGCGAGGACAGACACACCACGGCATCGGCCTCCTGCCCCAGCCAGGCCAGGGCGTCGGCGGGCGCCAGCGGTACGGCCAGCACCACTCGCGCCGCACCGCGCACCCGCGCCACGCGGCAGGCGGCGAACGCGGTGGAGCCCGTGGCCATGCCGTCGTCCACGATCACCGCTGTCCGGCCCAGCAGCCCGACCGGCGGCCGGTCCCCCCGGTAGCGCCGCAGGCGCAGCTCCAGCGCCTGACGCGCGTCCCGCTCCACCGCCGCGCGCTCGCGCGGGCCGACCCGGGCGGCGCGGAGCACATCGTCATTCATGATCCGTACGCCGTCCTCACCGATCGCGCCGAATCCCAGCTCGGGCTGGTACGGCACCCCCAGCTTGCGGACGGCGATCACATCCAGCGGCGCGTCCAGCGCGCGGGCCACCTCGTACGCCACCGGAATCCCGCCGCGCGGCAGCCCCAGCACCACGGGATCTTCGAGATCCATCCGTTCCAGCTCCTCGGCCAGCCGTCTCCCGGCGGCCGTTCGGTCGACGAAGCGCATGGTCCGCCTCCTCTCCCGGGGCCCTGCGGCCCGTATCGGGAACTCTTTCCATCCAACCCGAAAACGCCGCGACCGGCAGGACCGGGGGGATCTCCCCCGGCGGGGAAGCCGCGGAAGCGGACGCGAACAGCCGGGCGCGGAAGGACGCGGACGCCCCGTAGCGCCAGGGCAGCTCCGGGTGGAGTCTGGAGATGAGGAACCCGCGGGCCGCCGGGGGCTTCGTGGGCCGGCCGCCGCGACATTCTCCGAGGAGGCGGCAGCCATGACCACCACGACCGACACCACCTTGCACGCCCTCTCCCCGGTCCACCGTGAGCGGCTGATGCGTGGCGCGCGCCAGGTGAACTTCCCCGAGGCCACGCGCATCTTCGACGAGGGCCAGTCCGCCGACCGCTTCTGGATCGTGCGCAGCGGCTGCGTGATCCTCGACGTGAGGGTGCCGGGCCGCCGCCCGGCGGAGATAGCGTCGCTGGGCGCGGGCAGTCTCGTCGGCTGGTCCTGGCTCTTCCCTCCGTTCGTCTGGCAGCTCGGGGCGGAGGCGATGACGCTGGTGCGCACATACGAGTTCGACGCGGACGACGTACGGCGGATGTGCCACGGCGATCCGGTGTTCGGCCAGGCCGTGGCGCTCTGGATCGGCGGGGTGCTCGCCCACCGGCTGCACGAGGCGAGGACCCGGCTGCTCGATCTGTTCGCGCCGTACGGCAGCAGCGAGGGACCGATGCCGTGACACCGCGCCCTCGGCACGGAGCCCGGAACGGGGCCGAACGGGCGACCTTGGTCTGATACAGGAATAGCCGGATGCCGGGCCCGGGTTGGCACGGTGATCGCAGTACTTCGAAGGCATGTGGGAGACGAAACGATGGTTACTCTGCAGGAGTCCGTGGGCCGGTACGGGATCTGGAGCTCCGGGCTCCGCCCCGAGGGCCCCGCGGCCGGTGAGGCACCGGAGGCCGCCGCCGAGCTGGAGGAGCTCGGCTTCGGCGCCGTATGGCTGGGCATGAGCGATGTCGAGCAGGCGGTACCGCTCATCGAGGCCACATCGCGGCTCACCGTCGCCACCGGCATCCTCAGCATCTGGCAGCACGAGGCCGCCGACACCGCCGCCCGCTTCCTGCGGCTGGAATCCGAGCATCCGGGGCGCTTCGTGCTCGGTATCGGCGCCAGCCACGCCAAGTTCGCCGCGCAGTACCAACGCCCCTACTCCTCGCTGGCCGGGTATCTCGACGGTCTGGACGAGGGCAAGGTCCCGGCCGGACGGATCGTGCTGGCCGCGCTCGGCCCGAAGATGCTCGAACTCTCCCGTGACCGCGCGGGCGGTGCGCATCCGTATCTGGTCACCCCCGAGCACACCGCGCAGGCCCGCGAGATCCTCGGCTCCGGACCGCTCCTCGCCCCCGAGCTGAAGGTCGTCCTGGACACCGACCCGGAGACCGCGCGTGCCACGGCCCGTGACTATCTCGCCATGTATCTCACCCTGCCGAACTACACCAACAGCTTCCTGCGGCTGGGCTTCACCGAGGACGACATCGCGAACGGCGGCAGCGACCGGCTCATCGACGCCGTCTACGCCTGGGGCGACGACGCCCGGATCAAGGCCCGGATCGACGCCTTCCACGCGGCCGGCGCGGACCATGTCGCCCTCCAGATCGTGACGCCCGACAGCACCGCGGGCGCGCCGGGGCCCCTGCCCCGCGCCGAGTGGCGACGGCTCGCCGAAGTGATCGCCTGACCTTCGCCTGACCTTCGCCTGACCTGACCGTCCCGCCGGGCGCCGCACACGCGGCGCCCGGCGGGACGCCGTCGCGGTCACGCCGGCGGGAGCAGGGTCCCCAGCGGGCCCAGATCGAGGTTGAGGTCCTCCATCGTGAGCTCGTAGCGCTCGCACAGCTCCGTCATACGGTCGTGGAGAAGCATGAGGGTCACGCCGATGCGTTCTTCCTGGTCCTCCGTCAGGTCCCCTTGTTCGACACGGTGCAGGGCCTGACGCTCCATCAACTGGCGGAGGAGTTCGACGATGGTCAGCACCAGCTTGACCAGGTCCCGTTCCACGGTGTCCTGATCGGTGTGCAGGCGCTGGGCGATCCGCCGGCCACGGTCCTCCTCGGGCGGGATGTCGTCCGGGCCCGCCGGAAGCAGACGGAAGACGTCCGACGCGGCCTGGGTGACCTCGTCCAGATCGCGGATGGCTGAGGGGCGTCCCCGGTGTCCTGGTTCGCGTCTCCGGCCGGCGCGTTCGACGCGTTCGCCCCGGTCAGCCCGTTCGCCCCGGTCAGCCCGTTCGCCCCGGTCAGCCCGTTCTGCCTCGTCGGCCCGTTCTGCCTCGTCGGCCCGGTCGCGCCGGTCGGCGCCTCGGCCGCGGCTCACGGGCCGTTCCCCGGCGGCGGGCCGAGGGCGCGTTCGAGGGCCGCGCGCTCGGCGGGAGTCCCCTGTGGACGCTGTTCCGCGCGGACGGCCACGATCAGGGCCCTGAGCGAGATCCGTACGAGATCGACGTCCGCGATCGAGAGGGTCAGATCACCGGTCAGCACCACTCCCCCGGTCAGCAGCCGGTCGAGAAGGTCGATCAGTGCGATCTGCCGGCCGGCGAGGGCGTCCGTCCGGTCGTCGGGGCCCGTGGCGGGCCGGGCGCCATCGGTCACGGGGCGCCCACCTCCTCGTCGGTCCGCTCGGGGGCGGCGAACGAGTACGGCGCCCATGGCCCGGTCACCTCCACGCGGATGCCGTCGAAGCTCCTGGCGACGCCCTCCGCCCGCGCCCGGAAGTCGTCCCCGCTCCCGCGCGGGACCAGATAGGCGTCGTTGGAGACGTTGCGACCGGGCCCGACGGCCAGCTCCCCCTCCTGGAGGCGGTGCTGCACACGGTCGACGGCGAGGGGGCGTACTTCGGCGTCCACGCGGAGCACCGCCTCGCGGGCCGCGCGCCACGCGTCCTCACCCGATCTGCGCTGCCGCTGGCGGCCCCGCAGATAATCACGGCCGGGACTGCCGCCCGCCGAGGCCGTCGCGGTGGCCGGGACCGGTGAACCGGGCGGCGGAGGCAGCGCGTACACCTTGACACCCCACTCCACCTGGCCGGTGAGCCGGTCGAGCAGTGCGCCGAACTCCTCCGCGCGCCGGCTCAGCATGTCCCGTACGCGGTCGTCGTCACGGTGGAGCGTGGCCAGACGCAGCGGGAGGAGGGCGGTACGGGCGAAGACAGTTTCCACGACGGCGTGATGGGCGCGGGCCACCGACTCCAGCCAGTCCAGGTCCTCCAGCCGGGCCTTGAGGGCTCTCTCGTCGAAGTCGCGCTCCGGTACGGGACTCACCACCGCCGCCAGGCCATGCGCGCGTACGAGCCGTACCGGAGTGTCCGCCACTCCGCGTATCCGGCGCAGTTCCTCCTCCAGGGCGTCCGAAGCGGCGTCGGCGCGCGTGACCGCGTAGCTGTATCGCATGTCCGCGCTCATCCGTCACCGCCTCCTCTCCCGGCGCGCTCTCCGTTCCCTGTCCCTCGTGGCCCTGTCCCCTTCGGTTCTGTCCCCGTCGGCCCTGTCCCCTTCGGCCCTGTACGCGCTGTCGTCGCGCTCGTCCTCGTACTGGATGTCGTCGTACTCGATGTCAGAAGAACGCTCGTCGGCGGGGCGCTCGTCGGCGGGGGCCAGGGAGCGTCTGCGCAGATTCTCGACCTCGGCGCGCAACCGGCTGTTCTCCTCGGCCAGCGACGGCCGCGGGGTCTCCTCCCGGGCCCGGGAGGACAGTGACGGATCGTGCTCCCACCAGTCGATGCCCATCTCCTTGGCCTTGTCGACGGAGGCGACGAGCAACCGGAGCTTGATCGTGAGCAGTTCGATGTCCAGCAGGTTGATCTGGATGTCCCCGGCGATGACGATCCCCTTGTCGAGGACCCGTTCGAGGATGTCGGCCAGATTCGCCGACGACCCCTGCCCGTACGGGGACACGGCCTGCATGGTCCGCGGAACGGGCTGTCGGGCGGAAGTCGGATCTGTCACGATGCGTCAGGCCTCGATCCTGGTCGCTCAGCGCTCGGGCTCGTGGTGTCCCCGTTGTGCCTGCTGCTCCTGCTCCTCCCGCTCCTCCCGCTCTTCCTGCTCCTGCTCCTGTCCCTGCTCCTGCTCCTCGGCCCACTGCCCCTGGGGGGCGCCGGAGCGTGCGCGCTCGATGGCCTCGATCCGGTCGAGAAGCTCGTCCTCCCGGCGGTCGAACTCCGCCTCGTCGATGCGGCCCTCCAGCAGCTCCCTCTCCAGCTCGGCGAGTTGGCGTTCGACGGGGGTGGTGTCGTAGGCCTCCTGCTCTGCGACCTCGATGACCTGGTTCACCACCCAGCCGAAGCCGCGCACCGGTGCCAGCGGCGCGGTCAGGATCTGAGTCAGCAGGCCCATCGTGCGACTCCTCATGTCCTACGAGGCTTTACGGGTCGTAGCTTTACGGGTCATACGAAGCTGTACGGCGACAACGGCCCCCTCAGGCGCAGCTCGATGTCGGGCGCGTACTGCTCGCCGAGCTTCTCCACGGCGGCGGTGAACTCCTTCGACCGGTCCCGGTCCACAAGGAAGGACACATTGAGGAAGTGTTCCGACGTGGCGCCGCCCCGCGACTCGTCGACGGTGTACGGCCGCAGCGCCTCGATCACGTCCGCGGTCACCTCGTCCTGCCGTACCCGCACCTCGGCGGAGATCAACTCACCGAGCGCCAGGCGTTCCTCGTACGTTCCGCCGCCGCCCCGTGTCGTCTCGCTCAGCCGCCGCACCCGGTCCGAACGCTCGATCACCTGGCGCAGCAGGACGTCCTCGTCCTCCGCCGCCTTGAGATTGAACTCCGCCCGGTCCGCGAGCGCCGCGAGCCTTTCGGCGTACGGCTCGGCGTTCTCGCCGAGTGCCGCGCGCACCGCCTCGTCGTCGGCGGCGATCAGACCGAATCGCATGGGCAGTACCGCGTGCTCGGACAGCAGTCGCTGCTGTACGTCGTGGTGGGCGCTGAGATCTCTTCTCTTGGCGCGCAGGTTCTGTGGCGCGTCGCTGACGATCGCCTGAAGGGAACCCTCGGTGACGGTACGCAGGCCGGGCGCCTCTTCGCCCACACCGCGCAGGTCGTCGAGGCGTGGATGGCAGTCGGAAGAGGTGATGGCGTAGACGTAGACGGACATGCGTCACTCCTCCCGGTGCTTGGCGGGGCGCCGTGCGGTGCTCCGGCGCCTCGGTTCCGGCTCCGGCTCCGGCTCCTCCCGTTCCCGTGTCCGGTCGCCCTGGAGGGAATCGGTAATGGCTTCGACGGCTCCGGTCAGGGCGCCCTTGCTCTTGCCGCGTGCCCCGCTCTCGGTCACCTCGCCGACCAGGCCGGTGAGCGTCTCGGGTGCCTTGCGTCCCTCCTCCAGGTCGAGCCGGTTGACCGCCTCGGCGAAGCGGAGGTACGTGTCGACGCTCGCCACGACGACCCGTGCGTCGATCTTGAGGATCTCGATACCCACCAGGGACACCCGTACGAACGCGTCGATGACGAGCCCGCGATCCAGGATCAACTCCAGGACGTCGTAGAGGTTTCCGCCGCCACCGACGGCGACCTGGCCTCCCTGCGGCGCTACAGTCACGATGACTCCCTTCAGCGGCCGCCGCGCGTGCTCCTGGCGGTCACCGCTCGATCCGGCCCCGGGCATACCGCTCGCGGCGCTCGTACTCGGTGAGGCGGCCGGCTTCGTCCAGTCGCACCCGGTAACTCGCCATCACGCTGGTCGTGTCCGGCACCCGTGGGATCTCCAGCACTTCGACGTCGGCCTGCCAGCCGTCCTCCGTGCGCTTGACGGCGGACACCGACTCGGGCTGTTTGCCGAGAAGCGCCGCGAGTTGCTCCGTGGCCTCCCGCAGTGCCTGCCCCATCTCCATGGAACTCCGGGGCCGCTCCTCCCGGGCGGCGCCGTCCCGATGCCGGCTCCCGGATGTCCGGGAGGACCGCGCACCGTTCGCATCCCGCCGCTCACTGCCGACCATGTCGCTTCCACTCACACTCATATCGAGGGTTTCATGGGGTTTTGCCCTACTTTCCTATGAAACACCCGCGATAAAACACCCGCAGTGCGGGACGGCGACGAACGCGGGCCGGGACGGCGGGAACGGCGCCATGCGGCGACGCCGACACCGGACCGGGCGCGGTGGCGGTGCCATGACCGCCCCGCGCCGATCCGCCGGGGGCCGGAGTACACACGGTGAAGGCCGGACGACTGAGCGTTCTGGAACCCATGGCGTCCGGAATCCGTGGCGCCCGGACCCCGTGGCGTGCCGCACCGGTGCCTCCGGGTGAGGTGTCACCGGGTGAGCGTGCCAGGTCAGCGGCTCGGTGTCCCGCTGCGGGTGATCGCGTCCCGCGTACGGTCGACCAGCGACGCGAAGGGGCCCACGGTCCACTGCGCCAGCGGCGAGCCCGCGACCATCGGATGCGGGCGCGTGGGGGCGATCTTCTCGGCCGCCCGGAGCCGCCTGCCCATGTCCCTGAGCTGATCCTCGCTCCGCCCGCCGCGCACCGCGGGGAACTCCTCCCGCTCCTCGTGGGTGGCGTGCTCGATGACGGACCGCTCGAAGTCGGCTAGTTGGACGTCGAACCGAGGGTCGGCGACGTCCATCTTCTCCAGGTGGGCGAGCACTTTGTTCGCTTCCTTCTCCTCCTGGTTCCGCGCGTCGGCCTCCTTCTTGCCCGCCGTCTCCTTCGCGACGGGGCGCACGATCATCTCCTCGGCCGTCTCATGCACCGCCAGCAGGGCGCGCAGTTCCTCGAACGCCTGCCGCTTGGCCTGCCCTTGCGCCTTCCTCACCTCCGTGAACAGATCCCGGATGCGCGCGTGCTGGCGCAGCAGGATCGCCACGACATCGTCCTTCGGCATCTCCGCCGCCATACGGCGTTCCTTGTCTGCCTCGTTCATCGCTTGTCCTCTCCGTTTCGCGTTCCGCTCTCCAGCTGTTCGTTCGCCCCGCTCCTCACCATCCTTGGCCGGGTTACGTGATTCCGCCTCTCCGGAAGCGGCACAGCGGCGCCACCGGCCGTCGGCCTAGGCGCGCACGACGCGCGCCACCAACTCCGGGACCCATTCCACGTACTCGATCTCCGCGCCGCCACGATGGCGCGCGTACAGGAACCGGCCGGTGGCGCTGGTGCTTTCCGGGGTGGTGATCTCGGCGCCGGCGTCCGCGAGTGTCCTGGTCAGGGCATCGAGATCGTCGACGATCACGGTGGCACTGGCGTGGGAGTAGCGGGCGCGCTCCGCGGGCGGCCCCGCGATGACGAGGAAGTCACCGATCGCCGCGAGTTCGACGGAGCCGAAGGCGAAGCGGAGATCGGTCTCCGCGCCGGTCAGTTCACGCAGCAGCGCCAGCGACGTGTCCAACTCGTCGGCCCACAGGCGTGCGTATGTCTTGAGAATGGTCATGACGTCTCCTCGCGGTAACTTGTGGATACCTGGGAACCGTAGGAGAGTGATGAGGTCAGACGGAAGAACGCACTTTTGGGAGAGAGGGGCACCCGGTGGTTACCGAAGAGGTCAGGGGCGTTCCGGAGGACGCGGATGTGACGCGCGCCCACTCCCTCGCGCGTGAGATCTTCTCCGGCATCGCGAACAAGTGGACGCTGCTGGTGGTCACTGTCCTCGGCGAGCGCACCCTGCGGTTCACGGAGCTTCGCGGTGAGGTGGAGGGCATCAGCCACAAGATGCTCACGCAGACGCTGCGCGGACTCGAACGCGACGGGCTCGTCGAGCGCACCGTCTACCCGACCGTGCCGCCGCGCGTGGAATACACGCTCACGGACGCGGGTCAGGCGCTGCGGCACACCGTCTACGGCATGTGCGCGTGGACCCGCCGGTATCTGGAACACATCGAGGAGTCCCGCGACCGGTTCGTCCGGGCGTCACAGGCCACGGCCGGTTGACTCCCCGCGGTCAGCCGACTCCCCGCGGTCAGTTGACTTCCCGCTGTCAGCCGACTTCCCGCGGTCAGTTGACCTCTCGGTCCAGGCCGGACCAGTAGGGCTCGCGGAGCTTGAACTTCTGGACCTTGCCGGTGGCCGTGCGCGGGATGGCCGCACGGAATTCGACGGTCGTCGGTGCCTTGTAGCCGGCCATCCGCTGCTTGCAGTGGGCGATGATGTCGGCTTCGTACGCCGTCGCCCCGTCCGCCAGGACCACCAGGGCCTTGACGGTCTCGCCCCACTTCTCGTGCGGCACGCCGATGACGGCCACCTCGGCGACCGCGGGGTGGCTGAAGATCGTGTCCTCCACCTCGATCGACGACACGTTCTCACCGCCCGTGATGATCACGTCCTTCCTCCGGTCGGAGATCGTCAGATGCCCGTCGGCCTCGTCCAGCGCGCCGCCGTCCCCGGTGCGGAACCAGCCGTCCTCAAGAACCGCCGAGGTCTCCTCCGGCTTGTCCCAGTACCCCTCAAGCACGGCATTCGACCGGGCCAGGACCTCTCCGGACCCGGAGATCTTCAGTCCGGTCCCGAGCGCGGGGAGTCCCGCGCGGGAGAGCTTGCGCGCCCGCTCCTCCGCGGGCAGGTCCTCGTCGCCGGGCCGGGTCCGGTTGAAGGTGAGCAGCGGTGATGTCTCGGTCAGACCGTAGATCTGGGTGAACTCCCAGCCCAGCTCCTCCTCGACCCGCTGGATCATCCTGCTCGGCGGCGGGGCCCCCGCGCAGACGATCCGCACCCTGTCCCGGCCCGGGATCTCTCCCTCCCAGGACGCCGCCGCGTCCAGCACCGCGTTCCACACCGCGGGCGCGCCGCACATCAGCGTGACTCCGTGCTCGTCGATCCGGCGGAGGATCTCCGTACCGTCCACCTTGCGCAGCACCACCTGCTTGACGCCCAGTCCGGCCATCACGAACGGCATTCCCCAGCCGTTGCAGTGGAACATCGGCAGTGTGTGCAGATAGACGTCCCGCTCCCACACCCGGGTATGCAGACCGAAGGTCAGACCGTTGACCCAGATGTTGCGATGGGTCAGCTGAACGCCCTTGGGACGGGCGGTGGTTCCCGACGTGTAGTTGATCGTCGCGGTGGCGTCCTCGTCCGGCCTCGACCACGGTCGCGGCTCGACGCCGAAGCGCATGAGTCCGGTCTCGGTCCGCTCGCCCAGTACGAAGCGGTGGCGCGCCCCGACCCCGGCGAGTCCCGCGTCCAGCTCGGAGTCGACGAACAGGACCGAGGCTCCGCTCTGCCGCACCACATACTCGATCTCCTCCGGCTTCAGACGGAAGTTGACCGGCACGCAGATCCGCCCGCTCATCGGTACCGCGAACAGCAGTTCAAGCAGACGGGCGGAGTTGTGGCTCACCACCGCCACCCGCTCCCCCTCGCCCACGCCGAGCGCGTCGAGCCCCGCCTGCCAGGCCCGCACCCGCTCGCCGAGCCGCCCGTACGTCGACACGGGTACGGGCGGCCCGGGTTGATCCCATTCGTCGACCACTCCAGGGCTGGTGTGAAACCCCCGCTCCGCCCGGTCGAGGAAGTCCGTGACAGTCATCGGTACCCGCATCGCTCTCTCCCTCGCCCGGAACCGGCGTTTCTCGGTCGCTCGTTTCCCAGTCGTTCGTTCCTCAGCCGTTCGTTCCTCAGTCGCTCAACCGCGTTCGGAAAGGAACTCCCCTGATCCTGACGCCTTGAAGACATCGCCGGAGCGACCGGGGCAGGTGCGACCGAGGTAGGTGAGGTAGCCGTCGGCGTCACGGGCCCCGAGGTCACCGGTCCGGTAGTAGCCGCCGGCCATCGCCGCCGTGGTCCGGTCGGGGTCACCGTGATAGCCGGTCATCAGCCCCACCGGATAGGTGGAGAGATCGAGACAGATCTCGCCCTTGTCCACACCGGGCACTCCGGTGACCGGGTCGACCAGGGTGACCGTGAAGCCGGGGGTCGGCCGCCCGATGGACCCCGCCTTCAGCAGCTGCCCCGGCGAGTTGGCGACCTGGACTGCGGTCTCGGTCTGGCCGAAGCCGTCCCTGATCGTCACACCCCACACACGGCGGACCGCCTCGATCACCTCGGTGTCGAGCGGTTCGCCCGCGGCGACGGCCTCGCGCGGCGGTGTACGCAGCAGGGGGAGACCGGCCTGGACGAGCGTCCGCCACACGGTGGGCGGTGCGCAGAGGCTGGTGACTCCGGCGGCGTCCATCGCGGCCGTCAGCCGGGCCGGGTCGAAGCGGGTGCGGTGGTGCACGAAGACGGTCGCCTCGGCGTTCCAGGGGGCGAAGAGATTCGACCAGGCGTGCCTGGCCCGGCCGGGCGGGGCGATGTCGAGATGGACATCGCCGGGCTTGAGCCCGATCCAGTACATCGTCGCGAGATGACCGACGGGGTACGAGACATGGGTGTGCTCGACCAGCTTGGGGCGCGCGGTCGTGCCCGGGGTGAAGTACAGCATCAGCGGGTCATCCGCATGGGTGACACCGTTCGGTGTGAAGGTCTCCGGCCGGGTGTACGCGTCCTCGTACGAGCGCCAGTCCCCGGTGCCGTCCGGGGCGGCGGGACCGCCCACCACGATCCTGGTGAAGCCGCCCGCGACACCGGCGAGTTTCCCGGTGTCCTCGGCACGGATGATCACATGGCGGGCCCGGCCGCGTTCGATACGGTCCCGCAGCCCGGCGGGGCCGAGCGGAGGGGGCGCGGGGATGACGACGGCCCGCAGCTTCATCGCGGCGAGCGCGGTCTCCCACCGCTCGGACTGGTCGCCGAGCATGACGACGATCCGGTCCTCGGCCCGGACTCCCTGCTCACGCAGCCAGTTCGCGACCTGGTTGGAGCGGGCGGACATCTCGGCGAAGGAGAGGCGGGTCTGCCGCCCGTCCTCCTCGTCGAGATGCAGGGCGACCCGGTCATTGCCCTCGGCGATCCGGTCGAACCAGTCCAGCGCCCAGTTGAAGCGCATCGGCCGCGGCCAGGAGAAGCCCTTGTACGCCGTCGCGTAGTCCTCCCGGTGTGCCAGCAGGAAGTCCCGGGCCGCTCTGAACTCCTCGGTCGGACCGCTCGGCGTCCTTGCCGTCATCTGCCCTCCTCTTGCCTGACCTCGCCGGGTGTCCGGCCCGCGTCTCCCCGGCGTGCGTCCCGCCAGTCCCGCCGATGGGCCGCCGCACGGGCGGACGGGCTGAGGACCGACAGGGACTAGCATCGTTTAATTGGTGACGCAGGTCTCACCACCCCCGGACGGGGGTGGTGGGCGGAGGGTCGCGGCGCGGGCGGGAGGAAGTGGCATGGCCGAGGCGGTGGAGATGCGGTCGGCGCTGGCGCGGCTGCGCAGGACGACCGGGCTGACCGTGGCTTTCGGCGGGCTGACGCACGACGTGGGAGAGCTGCGGATCGCCGAGCTGAACGGCACCGCGACAAGCGCCCTGCGCGGGCTCGCGATCTCCTCGGGCAGCGGTCTGGGCGGCAAGTCGATCGCCATGGCCAGGCCCTGCGCGGTCACGGACTACCGGGAGGCGCGCCACATCAGCCATGAGTACGACGCGGTCGTGGCGGCGGAGGGGCTGCGCTCCGTGCTCGCCGTACCCGTGGTCGTACGGCGCACGGTGCGCGGGGTGCTGTACGGGGCCCTGCGCAGCGCGCTGCCGATCGGTGAGCGCGCTTTCGACGCGGCGGTCGCCGCCGCGCGCGATGTGGAACAGGCGCTCGTCGTACGGGACGAGGTACGAAGGCTGCTCTCGGTGACCCGTGAGGCGACGGCGGGCGCCGGAGCCTGGGAGGAGGTCCGGGCGGCCCACGGCGAGCTGCGCGCGCTGGCACCCCGGATCGTGGACGCGGAACTGCGCGAGGAACTGCTCTCCGTCTGCGGCCGGCTCGCGGGCGCCGCGCGCCCGGCGGACACTCCCCCGCGTCCGCTGCCGGTCACACTGGCACCGCGCGAGGTGGATGTACTGGGCTGTGTCGCGGCGGGCTCGACCAATGTGACGACGGCGGAACTGCTCGGGCTCCGCCCGGAGACGGTGAAGGGCTATCTGCGCTCGGCGATGCGCAAGCTGGGCACGCATACGCGCCTGGAAGCGGTGGTGGCGGCAAGGCGAGCCGGCCTGCTGCCGTAGGACGGGACGGGACGGTGCCGGGCCCCGGCGTCATGGGATCCGCGCCACCCGGGCGTCGTGGGATCCGCGCCAGGAGTGCGTCAAAATGCGGGCCTTCCCGGTCAACGGTCCGTCATGAGCCCGGCGATCCGCCGTCCCCCGGGCATAGCTTCCTGGTGTCAGTCAGTGAACGACTCCCCTGGGAGGACACCATGGAGCGCCTCATCACCGAGGACGCGGGCACGGAGCCCGGTTCGGACCGGGGCTCCGCCCGCGGCGCCGGCCCGGCCTCGGACCCCGATCCCGACCCGGACCCCGACCCCGGTCCGGATCCCGCCGTGGACGAGGGCCGTGCCGCGGCACGGCCGCTGTACGTACCCGTACGGCTCGGTTCGTGCGGTGGACAGCAGTTGCGCTTCGCCCGCACCCCGCTCGGCGCGCGGACCGCGATCGCCTTCACCAGCGCCCGGAGGCTGACCGCCGTCCTCGGCGAGCAGCAGGCGTGGATCAGGCTCGCGGAGCCCGTGCTGCGCGGGCTGGCCGCCCCGCTCGGCGCCGCGATCGTCACCGTGGACCCCCAGCTCACCGCCCCCGCCCCGGTCCCGGCACCCGCCCCCGCTCCCAGGCCCGCCCCGGTCAGAACCTGTGCGCGCCACGCTCCGGAGCTGCCGGAGGCGATGTCGGTATGACCACCGAACCGTCCCTGCTGATCAGTGAGCTGAACGCGCCGAGCGTCTGGCCCGCGTCCGCGGTCCTCGCGCCCGGTGGCGACATCGCCGTGGCCGGGGTCGGGCTCGCCGAACTGGCCGACCGCTACGGCACCCCGGTCTACGTCCTGGACGAGGACGAGGTGCGGGCCCGCGCGCGGGCGTGGCGGCGGGCGCTGCCCGGCGCCGATGTCGTCTACGCCGCCAAGGCGTTCCTCTGCCGGGCCGTCGTCGACTGGATGGAGCAGGAAGGCCTCGGACTCGACGTCTGCTCCGCGGGTGAACTCCGGCTGGCCGCCACCCGTGGCTTCCCGCCCGAGCGGATCGTGCTGCACGGCAACGCCAAGTCCCCCCAGGACCTGGGCACGGCGCTGCGCCTCGGCGTCGGCCGGATCGTCATCGACTCGGCCTGCGAGACGGCCAGGATCGCCGCTCAGGTGCAAGGGCCCGAGCCCCAGCGGGTGATGGTCCGCGTACTGCCCGGCATCGAGGCGGGCGCGCACCCCAAGATCCGTACGGGTACGGAGGGCCAGAAGTTCGGCCTCTCGATCGCGGACGGCTCGGCGGCGGACGCCGTCGACCGGATCCTCGGCCAGTCCCGGCTCGAACTCGTCGGTCTGCACTGCCATCTCGGCTCGCAGATCGCCGAGGCGGAACCGTACGCGGAGGCCGTACGCCGGCTGGTGGCGTTCCTGGCGGCGATCAGGGACCGCCACGGTGTGACCCTGCCCGAGCTGGACCTCGGCGGCGGCTTCGCGGTGGCGTATCTGCCCGGAGATCCGGCGCCCGCCCCCTCGGTCTACGGGGAGCTGATCACCCGGACCCTGGCGAGCGCCTGCGCCGAGCACGGTCTTCCCGTCCCCGCGCTGACCGTGGAACCGGGCCGCTCGATCATGGCACCGGCCGGGATCGCGCTCTACCGGGTGCTGTCGGTCAAGCGCGGCGCCGGCGGTGTGTTCGTGGCCGTCGACGGCGGGATGAGCGACAACCCGCGGCCCGCACTGTACGGGGCGCGCTACACGGTCCGCCGGGTGGGCCGTACGTCGGCGGCCCCGATGCGGACGGCGACGGTCGTCGGCCGGCACTGCGAGGCGGGCGATGTGCTCGCCGGTCCCGTGGAACTGCCGGAGGACATCAGACCCGGCGACGTACTGGCGGTCCCGGCCGCCGGGGCGTACCACGTGTCGATGGCGTCGGGCTACAACATGACGGGCCGCCCGCCGGTGGTGGCGGTCTCCGGGGGCGGATCGCGGCTGCTGGTGCGCCGGGAGAGCTTCGAGGATCTGCACGCCCGGGACGTGGGCCTCTGAGCCGGGCGGGAGCGGGAGACCGGAGACGGGAGACGAGGGACCGGCGACGGGAGACGAGGGACGGGGGACCGTCGGCGGAGACCGGAGAGCGCCGGCGGAAAATACCGCGACACACCGTTCGGGCGCTTGTTAGCTTCCCCGTCATGAAGCCGCTCAGCGAGAACGAGATCCGTGGCTCGTTCGTCAACTGCTCCAAGGGCGAGGCCCGCAGAATCAGCCTCCCCCGCGATCTGGACGGCCTTCCCTGGGCCGATCTGGACTTTCTGGGCTGGCGCGATCCCGGCGCCCCCGACCGCGGCTATCTCGTCACGGAGCGCGAGGGCGCCTGGACCGGCATCACGCTGCGCGCACCGTCCTCCGGACAGAAGAGCGTCTTCAAGTCCAGCATCTGCTCGATCTGTGTCACGCCCCACACCGCGTCCGGTGTCGATCTCATGAGCGCGCCCAAGGCGGGGCCCGCGGGCCGTCAGGGCAATGCCGTGGGGATCTATATGTGCGCGGATCTCGCGTGCCCCCTGTATGTCCGGGGCAAGCGGAAGACCCTGCTCGGCCGCCGGCTGGAGGAGTCGCTCACCCTCGCCGAGCAGATAGCCAGAACCCGCGCGAATCTGGACCGGTTCCTGGACAAGCTGTTCGAGGAGTCCGCGAAGGCGGGATGACCGCGCGCCGGACCCGGTGGGACGAGGCGCGGGCCCCAGGAGCGTTCCCGGGGCCCGCGCTGTCCGTCGGGCGCCTGCCCGGCCTGCCCGGCCGCTCG
The DNA here is from genome assembly GCF_045161915.1 of Streptomyces sp. NBC_00872. Classification (NCBI taxonomy): domain Bacteria; kingdom Bacillati; phylum Actinomycetota; class Actinomycetes; order Kitasatosporales; family Streptomycetaceae; genus Streptomyces; species Streptomyces sp. NBC_00872. The sequence continues at coordinate 2,028,940 of NZ_CP108806.1, forward strand.
GTCGGAGGCCGTACGAAGGCGGCCAGACGCCCTACGAGGACGGTCAGGCGCCGTACGAGGGCGCCGACGGGCGGCGGGACGGGCGCGCCAGGGTGTAGCCGGCGATGCCCGCGAGCGCGCCGAGCACACCCCCGGCCACGGTCCAGATCCAGCGGTCCGTCCACCGGCCCGAGGACCAGCCGTCCTCCGGCTCGGACGCGAGCACCGTCCCGTCCTCGCCGTCGTCCGTTCCGCTCCCGCTCTCGTTCCCGGTGCCGGTCCCGGTGGACGCGTCGGCGACGCCCGGTACCAGCGGCGCGGCCAGCTTCCCGCCGACCGCGTACGCCCCGCCCCGGTCCGCAGTGGACGCCTCGATCTCCGTGCGCACGGGCAGCCCGAGATCCTCCTCCTGCGCGCTCACGACGGTGAGACGCACGTAGTAGCTGCCGGGCAGCGGATCGTTGGCCCAGGGCTCGGCCCACGCCCGTACGGTACGGAGCGTGCAGCGCAGCGCCACCGTGTCCGCGTCCGCGGCGACCGCTCCGGTCTGGGCACCGTTCACACAGGGCTGGCGGCGGCGCAGCCCGTCGTAGACATCCACCCGCCAGGTGGCCGCGCCCTTCCGGGCGGCGGCGGACCCGGGCAGGGTGACCGTGGCGGTCACGGTCGGACGCTGTCCCGTGTCGGCCGGGAAGACCCAGTAGAGATAGTCGCCCGTGGAGGCCTCGGCCGTGGCGCGCTGCCCCGGCTTGAAGGCGGTGGCCGTACGGAAGGACGTGCCCGCCTCGGTGGGCCCCGCGGCGCTCTCCGACCCGTCGGCGGTGGGCGTGGGTGTCTCGTCGGCGACGGCGCCGCCCGCCGTACCGAGCAGCAGCGCCGCGGTCAGCAGGGGGCCCGTGAGCATGGCGGTGATACGCATCAGTTGGTCCTCCGGACGACACGCAGGCGGGAGATCCAGCCCCACAGCAGTCCGGCGACGAGGCCGGTGAGGACCAGGGTGGCGAGCAGCCACCAGCCGCGGCCGAGACCGAACGCGGCGATGTCGGACGCCTCGTCGGGCGAGTCCACCAGGTCGACGGTCAGCTCGACGGGCAGACCTGGAGTGGTCTTCACGGAGTCCGGCGCGGAGAAGGCGTTGCTGACCTGGAGGCAGACCGTCTCCGCCGCCGGCTTCAGATCTTCGTCGTCACCGCCTTCGGCCGGCGGTTTCGGATAGCGCAGCCCCGCCGAGATCACATCGGTGCGTCCGTCGCCCGCCTCCGCGCCCCGGACGATCTCCCTGCCGTGCACGGTCACGGCGCGCAGCAGCACCGCGTAGTCCCGGTCGACGGCGCGGTCCGCGGCGACACTCACCGAGGCACGCAGCTCCTGGCCGGGGAGGACGTCCACGCGGTACCAGCGGTGCTCGGAGAACTCCTCGCGGTCGCTGTAGAGACCGGGCTTGATCCGCGGAGCGTCCGCGCAGCGTGCGGCACCCTCGGTCGCGACCGGTGTGACGACGGGGTCGGCGGCCCGGTCGACGAGCTGTTTGACCCGGCCGGAGAGCTCGTCGGTGTGCCGCACGGAGGTGTAGGTGCCACCGGTGGCCTCGGCGATACAGGTGAGCTGGCGCCGGGTCTTGGCGTCGGGCACGAGCCCCAGGGTGTCGATGGTGAGATGGATGCCCCTGGCCGCGATCTCCCGCGCGACCTCGCAGGGGTCGAGCGGGGCGCAGGTGTCCTCGCCGTCGGTGATGAGGACGATACGCCGGGTGGCGTCACCGCCGTCGAGGTCCTCGGCCGCGCCGAGGAGGGCGGGTCCGATCGGTGTCCAGCCGGTGGGCACGAGGGTGGCGACCGCAGTCTTCGCCTCCGTACGGTCCAGTGGTCCCACGGGGTAGAGCTGCCGGGTGTCCTTGCAGCCGACCTTGGTGTCCTTGCCCGGATAGTCGGCCCCGAGGGTGCGGATGCCCAGCTCCACCTCCTGCGGCACCGCGTCCAGCACCTCGTTGAACGCCTGCTTCGCCGCGGCCATCCGGGACTGGCCGTCGATGTCACGGGCCCGCATGGAGCCGCTCACATCGAGTACGAGATCGACCTTCGGTGCCGGTTTCCCGGTAGGTTCATCGGCGGCGGCAGCGGGAGGGAAGAGCCCTACGGCCAAAGTGGCCACCAGACCGCACACGGCGGCTGCCGACCGTCTACTTATGATCATCGCCGGATGATATGAGAATGGTACGAGGGAACCAAACGCAAGCCGACGGAACGTCACAAAGGCTCAAGAGGGTTTCATACAGAGGAGGTTGCGGCATGGGTGGAGTGAACAGAAGGCGGTTCATCGGCATGGGAGTGCTGGCCGCCACCTCGGTCCTCGCGGCGCCCGCCGCCGACGCGCGGCCGTCCCCGCCCGGACCCGCCACGGGCACGGCCGACGCCCCGGCCGCCCCCTCCCGGCCGCGCGCCGCCGCCACCCGGCCGCTCTTCCTCGGTACGTACACCTCCGCCGCGGGCGGCGGGACCGGTGTGGGACTCGCCACCTACGATCCCGCGACGGGCGCGGTCTCGGGCACCGGAACGCTCACGGGCGTCGAGAACCCGTCGTACCTCGCCGTGCATCCCGACGGCGGCACGCTCTACACCGTCGACGAGCAGCAGAACGGCGGTGTCACGGCGATCGCCCTGGCCGAGGACGGAGACCACCGGATCCTCGGCACCCGGAGCACCGGCGGGGCCGGACCCACCCATCTCTCGGTGCATCCGCGGGGGCGGTGGCTGCTCAGCGCGAACTACACCTCCGGCAGTGTGGCCGTGCATCCCGTCGACCCGTCCGGCGCGCTGGGCGAGCGCACGGATCTGGTCACACACTCCGCTCCGCCGCCCGGCCCCGGCCAGGACGGCCCGCACGCCCACCAGATCATCAGCTCCCCGGACGGCGGCCATGTCCTCGCCGTCGATCTCGGCAACGACACGGTCTACACCTACCGTCTGGACACATCGGCGGGGACGCTCGCGCAGGTCTCGTACGCGCGGCTGCGCCCCGGCGCGGGCCCCCGCCATCTCACCTTCCATCCGTCGGGCGCGTACGCCTATCTCGCCAACGAGCTGGACAACACCGTCGTCGTCTGCGCGTACGACCCGGGAAGCGGTCTGCTGACACCCGGCGAGCCGCAGTCCACCGGCACGGGCGGCGCGGACGGCGGTTTCCCCGCCCAGCTCGTGGTCACCGGCAACGGCGCCTTCGCCTATCTCGCCAACCGCGGTCCCAACACACTGACCCGGTACGCCGTCGGAGCGGGCGGCGCGACGCTCCGGCTGCTGGACACCGTGCCGGTCGGGGGCGACTTCCCACGGCAGCTCGCCCTCTCCCCCGACGGGAATCTGCTGTTCGCGGCCAATCAGCGGTCGAACTCGGTGACGGTCTTCCATGTCGACCAGGACGGCGGTGGACTGCGCCCGGCGGGCGAACCGTTCACCTCGCCGGTCGCGGTCTGCGCGCTGCCGCTGTAGACGGCCGGCCTGCCGCTGTAGACGGCCGGTCCTGTGCGGGCCGGTCCTCTCCAGGCCGGTCCGGGCCGGTCCTGTCCCGGCCTGTCCCCTTCCCTGTCACTTCGCCGTTCTCGCGCACTTCGCCGTTCTCGTGCATGGGAGCGCTCCCAGTGATTGGATGGCGACCAGCCCGTTCCCCGCTCCTGGATCAGGCTCAGGCACACTCTCGACGGGAGGCCGCACGATGGCGACGAGGGGACGTACGGGCCAGCCGACCCTGGAGGAGGTCGCCGCGCTCGCGGGCGTCGGCCGGGGCACGGTGTCCCGCGTCATCAACAACTCACCGCGGGTGAAGGACACCACCAGACACCTTGTCGAGCAGGCGATCGCCCAGCTCGGCTACATACCCAACCGGGCGGCCCGCGCCCTGGCGGGGAGCCGTACCGACGCCGTGGCCCTGGTGATACCGGAGACCGAGAAGCGGTTCTTCGCCGAGCCGTACTTCTCCGACATCGTCCATGGTGTGGGCGACGGTCTCGCCGACACCGATCTCCAGCTCCTGCTCACCCTGGTCCGTACGGAGAAGGAGCGGCAGCGCTTCCTCCAGTACGCGCGCGCCCGCAGGATCGACGGCGTGCTGCTCGTCTCCCTCCACGACAACGACCCGCTGCCCGATCTGCTCGCCGGGATGGAGATGCCCACCGTGCTCAGCGGCCGCAGATCCGGCGACGAGTCCGTGTCCTACGTCGACTCCGACAATGTGGGCGGCGCACGTGCCGCCGTACGCCATCTGTCGGCGTCGGGACGGAGCGGTATCGCCACCATCACAGGACCGCTGGACATGTATGTGGCGCAGTGCCGGCTGCGCGGGTACGAGGAGGCCGTACGGGGCGCGCCCGGCGGCCCGCGCCCCTCCTGGATCGCCCACGGTGACTTCACGGAGGAGAGCGGACGCCGTGCGATGGCCGAGCTGCTGGCACTCCATCCCGGGCTCGACGCGGTGTTCGCCGCCTCCGATGTGATGGCGGTGGGTGCCCTGCACACACTGCGGGCGGCGGGCCGCCGGATTCCCGAGGATGTGGCCGTGGTGGGCTTCGACGACTCCCCCATCGCGCGCCATACGGATCCCCGGCTCACCTCGGTGCGCCAGCCCGTGGAGGAGATGGGACGGACCATGGCGCGGGTGCTGCTGGAGTCGATCAGCGATGCCTCGTCGGCCTGGCAGCATGTGGTGCTGCGGACGGAACTGGTGCGCCGGGCGTCGGGGTGACGCGCCGGCTCAGGCCGCGGAACCGATCCGTTCCGCCGGTGTCCGTTTCCGCTGCCGCTCGCCCGCGCGCGGCCCGTCGTGGTGGATCGGGGTGTGCGCGCCCTTCAGCGGGACACCGCTGCCGCCCCGCCGCGCCGCGACGATCTCCGCGGCGATCGAGAGCGCCGTCTCCTGGGGCGTACGCGCGCCGAGGTCCAGTCCGATCGGTGAGTGCAGCCGGGCCAGTTCGAGTTCGGTGACACCGATCTCGCGCAGCCGCCTTTCGCGGTCCTCATGGGTCCGCCGGGAGCCCATCGCGCCGACGAAGGCGACCGGAAGCCGCAGGGCCGTCTCCAGCAGCGGCACATCGAACTTGGCGTCGTGGGTCAGTACGCAGAGCACCGTACGCCCGTCGGTCGCGGTCGACGCCAGATAGCGGTGCGGCCAGTCCACGACGATCTCGTCGGCGTCGGGGAAGCGGGTCCGGGTGGCGAAGACGGGCCGCGCGTCGCACACCGTCACGTGGTAGCCGAGGAACTTGCCGGTGGTGACGAGCGCCGAGGCGAAGTCGATGGCCCCGAAGACGATCATGCGCGGGGGCGGCACACTCGACTCGACGAACAGCGTCAGGGGCTGTCCGCAGCGCGATCCCCGCTCACCGATGACGACCGTGCCCGTGCGGCCCGCGTCCAGCAGGGCACGGACCTCCGCCGCCGCCGTGCGGTCCAGCTCCGGATGCCCGCCGAGGGTGCCCTCGTACGAGCCGCCGGGCCGTACCAGCAGGGCGCGGCCCCGCAGTTCCTCCGGTCCCCCGGTGATCCGCGCGAGCGCCGCCGGCTCCCCGCGCGCCGCGGCGGCCAGCGCCGTCGCGAACACCGCGCCGACGGGATGTCCGGTGGCGTCCGCCCCTACCGGCGTCACCAGGATGTCGATGACTCCACCGCAGGTCAGCCCCACGGCGAAGGCGTCGTCGTCGCTGTAGCCGAAGCTCTGGAGCACGGTGGCGCCGTCCTCCAGCGCCTGCCGGCACAGTTCGTACACGGCCCCCTCCACACAGCCCCCGGAGACCGAGCCGATCGCCGTGCCCTCGCTGTCGACGGCGAGCGCGGCGCCCGGCGGCCGGGGCGCGCTGCCGCCGACCGCCACCACCGTGGCGACGGCGAAGCGGCGTCCCTGCCCGACCCACCGGTTCAGCTCTTCGGCGATGTCCAGCATGACGGTCTCCTCAAGGCTCTGATGGGGGCGGACCCCGCTCTCCGGGGCCCGCCCCACGGGCGGTCCCGGCCGACGGGACGTCATGTGCGGTGGCGGGCGGGCCGTCAGGTCCCGGTGAGATGTTCCGGGCGTACCGGTGTCCTGTTCAGCTCCAGACCCGTCGCGTTCCTGATCGCCGCGAGCACCGCGGGAGTCGACGAGAGGGTCGGGGCCTCGCCGACACCGCGCAGTCCGTACGGCGCGTGGTCGTCGGCCAGTTCGAGCACATCGACGGGGATGGTCGGTGTGTCGAGGATGGTGGGGATCAGATAGTCCGTGAAGGACGGGTTGCGCACCTTCGCGGTCGTGGGGTCGACGAGGATCTCCTCCATGACCGCGATGCCCAGGCCCTGGGTGGTGCCGCCCTGGATCTGGCCCTCGACGGAGAGCGGGTTGAGCGCCTTGCCGACATCCTGGGCGACGGCCAGTTCGATCACCTTGACCAGCCCCAGCTCCGTGTCCACCTCGACGACCGCGCGGTGCGCGGCGAACGAGTACTGGACATGGCCGTTGCCCTGTCCCGTGAGGAGATCGAAGGCCTCGGTCGGGCGGTGGCGCCACTCCAGCTCCAGCTCCACCGGCTCGTCCGCCAGGACGTCCACGAGATCGGCGAGGACCTCACCGGCGTCGGTGACGACCTTGCCGCCTTCGAGCAGCAGCTCGGCGGTGGCCCACGCGGGGTGGTACGTACCGAACAGGCGCCTGCCCCGCTCCAGGACCTTCTCCCGGACGGCCTGGCAGGCGTGTCTGACGGCGCCGCCCGTGACATAGGTCTGACGGGAGGCGGAGGTGGATCCCGCGGAGCCGACCCGGGTGTCCGCGGGCTGGATGGTGACCTGGGCGACGCCGAGTTCGGTCCGGGCGATCTGCGCGTGGACGGTGACGCCCCCCTGGCCGACCTCCGCCATCGCGGTGTGGACGACGGCGACCGGCTCCCCGGCGATCACTTCGAGCCGTACCCGCGCGGTGGAGTAGTCGTCGAAGCCCTCGGAGAAACCGACGTTCTTGATGCCGACGGCGTAGCCGACGCCCCGGACGACCCCTTCGCCGTGGGTGGTGTTGGAGAGTCCGCCGGGCAGGGCGCGTACGTCCGCCTCCTCACCGGCCACGAGCCACTGCCGCTCGGGCGGCAGCGGCCGTGCCTTGACACGGCGCAGCAGTTCGGCGACGGGCGCCGGGGAGTCGACGGGCTGGCCCGTCGGCATCAGCGTGCCCTGTTCCATGGCGTTGAGCTGCCGGAACTCCACCGGGTCCAGATCGAGCGCCGCCGCCAGCCGGTCCATCTGCGCCTCGTACGCGAAGCACGCCTGGACGGCGCCGAAGCCGCGCATGGCGCCGCAGGGCGGGTTGTTGGTGTAGAGCGCGATCGCCTCGATGTCGACGTCGTCGATGGCGTACGGGCCGGCGGAGAGGGAGGCGGCGTTGCCGACGACGGCCGGGGAGGAGGAGGCGTACGCGCCGCCGTCCAGCACGATCCGGCATCTCATATGGGTGATCCGGCCGTCGCGGGTCGCGCCGTGCTCGTACCAGAGCTTCGCGGGGTGGCGGTGGACATGACCGAAGAACGACTCGAACCGGTTGTAGACCATCTTGACCGGTTTGCCGGTGCGCAGTGCCAGCAGACAGCCGTGGATCTGCATCGACAGATCCTCCCGGCCGCCGAAGGCGCCGCCGACCCCGGAGAGGATCATCCGGACCTTCTCCTCGGGCAGCCCGAGGACCGGGGCGATCTGGCGGAGGTCGGAGTGGAGCCACTGGGTGGCGACATAGAGATCCACCCCGCCGTCCTCGGCGGGCACCGCGAGACCGGACTCCGGGCCGAGGAAGGCCTGGTCCTGCATACCGAAGACATAGTCGCCCGAGACGACCACATCGGCGCGCGCGGCGGCGGCGTCGGCGTCGCCGCGGACGATCGGCTGGCGGTGCACGATGTTCGGGTGCGGGACATGGCCGCTGTGGTGGTCCGTACGGCCCTCGTGGATCAGCGGTGCGCCGGGTGCGGTGGCGGAGGTCTCGTCGGTGACGACGGGCAGTTCTGCGTAGTCGACCCGGATCTTGGCGGCGGCGCGGCGCGCGGTCTCGGGGTGGTCGGCGGCGATGACGGCGACCGGCTCGCCGTGGTGGCGGACCTTGCCATGGGCGAGTACGGGGGTGTCCTGGATCTCCAGCCCGTAGTTCTTCACCGGGGCCGGGAGATCGTCGTAGGTCAGTACGGCGTAAACACCGGGGGTGGCGAGGGCCTCGGCGATGTCGATCGACCGGATCTCGGCGTGGGCCACGGTGGAACGCAAGGTGTGGCCCCACAGCATGTCCTCGTGCCACATGTCGGAGGAGTAGGCGAACTCACCGGTGACCTTGAGGGTGCCGTCGGGACGGAGTGTCGACTCGCCGATGCCGCCGCTGGTCCGGGAGCCCTGGCTGAGGCTGGTGGGGGTTCCGGTGGTGGGCATGCCCCTCAGACCGTCCCTTCCTGCCGGGCGGCCGCGAGGCGGACCGCGTCGAGGATCTTCTCGTAGCCGGTGCAGCGGCAGAGATTGCCCGAGAGCGCCTCCCGGATGTCCGCGTCGCTCGGGGAGGGGGTGCGCTCCAGCAGTTCGTCGGCCGCGACCACCAGCCCGGGGGTGCAGAAGCCGCACTGCACGGCGCCCGCGTCGATGAACGCCTGCTGGACCGGGGACAGCTCGCCGCCCTCACCGGTGTGCGAATCGGAGCCCCGGGCCTCGCAGGTGCCCGCGCCGCAGGCCTTGCCGGGGTGGGCGGCGGCGCGGTGGCCGGCGTACTCCGCGAGGCCCTCGACGGTGATGACCTCACGCCCCTCGGCCTGACCGGCCGCCACCAGGCAGGAGCAGACCGGGACCCCGTCCAGCCGTACCGTGCAGGAGCCGCACTCGCCCTGTTCACAGGCGTTCTTGGAGCCCGGCAGGCCCAGCCGCTCGCGCAGGACGTAGAGCAGGCTCTCGCCCTCCCAGACGTCGTCGGCCCGCTGCTCGTGTCCGTTGACCGTGAAATGCACGCGCATGGCTATGCGGCTCCTTCCAGAGTGCGGCCGGTGCCGCGGTACCGCTCCCAGGTCCAGCCGAGCTGGCGGCGGGCCATGACGGCGACCGCGTGGCGGCGGTAGCGCGCGGTGCCGCGCACATCGTCGATGGGGTTGCAGGCACCCGCGGCGAGCATGGCGAACTGCCGGGCGATCGACGGGGTGATGATCCGGCCGCTCTCCCAGAAGCCGCCCTCGTCGAGCGCCGCGTTCAGGAACTCCTCCGCCGCGCGGGCCCGTACGGGGGTGGGCGCGGCGGAGCCGATTCCGGTCCGTACGGTCCTGGTCGCGGGGTGCAGGGCGAGTCCGAAGGCGCAGACGGCGATGACCATCGCGTTGCGCGTGCCGACCTTCGAGAACTGCTGCGGGCCGTCCGCCTTCCTGATGTGCACCGACCTGATGAGTTCGTCGGGGGCGAGCGTGTTCCGCTTCACCCCGGTGTAGAAGGCGTCGATCGGGATACGGCGGCTGCCCCGTACCGACTCGGCCTGGACCTCGGCGCCGGCGGCGAGCAGGGCGGGATGCGCGTCACCGGCCGGGGAGGCGGTGCCGAGGTTGCCGCCGACGCCGCCGCGGTTGCGGATCTGCGGCGAGGCGACGGTGTGGGAGGCCAGCGCGAGGCCCGGCAGCTCGGCCCTGAGGTGCTCCATGATGCGGGTGTACGGGACGGAGGCGCCCAGCTCGACGGTCTCCTCGCCGACGGCCCATGTGCTCAGCTCGCCGATGCGGTTCAGATCGAGCAGGTACTCCGGCCGCCGATGGTCGAAGTTGATCTCGACCATGACGTCCGTACCGCCCGCGATGGGCACAGCCGTGGGGTGCTCCGCCTTGGCGGCGAGCGCCTCCTCCCAGCTCGCTGGGCGAAGGAAGTCCATGATGGCTCTCTTCTTGATCGGTGGCGTGATCGGTGGCGATTCGGGAACGATGACGATCCTGACCGGTCTTGATCGGGCTATTCATGAGCTGTTAACGCTGTGTGGCACAAGTACACAAGTAGTGCTCCGCCTGGTGCAGTCACTGAAACCATGAAGGAGTTGGCTGGTCGACTTCCGGGTCTTGTAGATTCGAACGAAAGACGGGACTCGGTAACCGTGAGGCTTTCCTCCTGAAACACGCGTACGCGGTCTGTGCGCGCACACCATCGTCTTCAGAGCGGTGAGCTTCACCCCTGGGCTTCAGGACCCCCCTGAGATTCGGGAGCCCTGCGCTTCACGACCCGAGCCACTCGGCACCGACGGGTGGGCGATCACGAGAGAGATCGGCGGCGACGAACGAGATGCGGCTGCGCGCACTGCTGGGAACCGATGCGCTGGGCCTGCGGCTGCTGGGCGGCGAGGACGAGCTGGACCGGACCGTCCGCGGGGTGATGACCACCGATCTGCGCGATCCGAGGCGCTATCTCTCCGGCGGTGAGCTGGTGCTCACCGGTCTCGCCTGGCGACGGCACCCCGAGGAGTCGGAGCCGTTCGTCCGTCTCCTGGTCGCCGCCGGGGTCGCGGCGCTGGCCGCGGGCGAGGCGGAGCTGGGCGATGTCCCGGACGATCTGATCACGGCGTGCGCCCGCCACCGGCTGCCGCTCTTCGCGGTGAGCGAGGACGTGGCCTTCGCGACGATCACCGAGTACGTGGTCCGCCAGGTGTCCGGGGAGCGGGCCGACGATCTGGCCGCGGTCGTGGACCGCCACCGCCGGCTGATGACCGCGGGCCCGGCGGGCGGCGGCCCGGATGTGGTCCTCGATCTGCTGGGCTCCGATCTCGATCTGCGGGCCTGGGTGCTCTCCCCCACCGGCCGGCGGATCGCGGGCGCCGGTGAGCCGCTGTCCCCGGCGCGGGCCGCCGCGCTCGCCGGTGAGCATCTCGCCTCGATCCGCGCGGGGCGCCGCAGCCCGTACCGCACGACTGTCGAGGGGACGGCGTACTCCCTGTTCCCCGTGCGCGCCCAGGACTTCGAGCCGGTCCCCGCCGGCGGGGCGACGCCCGCCGGTGCCCGCGATGTGCGCGGTGTACGAGACGTGCGCGGTGCACGAGACGTGCGCGGTGCACGAGATGTGCCCGGTGTACGAGATGTGCCCGGTGTACGAGACGTGCCCGGTGTACGAGACGTGCGCGAGACCGTGCTCTCCGACTGGCTGCTGGTGGTGGAGGCAGACGCGGGCGACTGGCCTGCGGCCCGGCTCGATCTGCTCCAGGGCGTCACCCAGTTGATCGCGGTGGAACGTGACCGGCGGGACGCGGCCCGTGCGGTACGGCGCCGGCTCGCCCAGGAGGTGCTGGAACTGGTCCAGACGGGCGCGGCCCCCGCCGAGATCGCGGCGCGGCTGCGGGTGGCCGCCCCGGTGCTGCTGCCGGGGCTGGGCATCGCGCCGCAGTGGCAGGTGGTGGTGGCCAGGGTGGAGTGGGGCCAGGACGGCCGGGACGGCACGAACGGTCCGGACGGCCCGTACCGTCCGGACGGTACGTACGGTCCGGACCCGGAGGGTACGAAGACGGCTCTGAAGGCGGCTCTGGCGGGCGGTCCGGTGGCGCAGGCGCTGCTGGAGGAGATCCTGATCGATCCCGCGGCGGGCGGCACGGGGGCCGGGGCGGCGGTGGCAGGAGCGGCGGGCATAGGGGCGGACTCCGCCGACCGGATCGCGGTGGCCCGGACGGAGGACGAGGCGATCGCGCTGGTGCCGCTGCCCGCGGTCTCGCCCAGGACATCCCAGATGCCCCGGACATCCGAGCCGGCGGACGGACCGGGACACGGGCCCGGCCGGGCGGCGGGCGCGGCGGACCCGGCGGCCCACCCCGCGACGGGACAGACGCCGGGTCAGGCGCCGGAACAGGCACCCGGCCAGGCGCCGGACCTCGGCGGCGGCCCGGGACTGCACGCGGACGCGCTTCTGGCCGCCGTACGGGGCCCCCTGACGGCGGGTCTGGCGGACGACGGACGGCTGACGCTGGGCGTCAGCGCGGCGGTCCACTCGGCGGAGGGGCTCCGCGGCGCGCTGGAGGAGGCCCGCCACGCCCGCCGGGTGGCGGCGGCCCGGCCCGGCCGTGTCTGCGCGGCGGGCCACCATGAACTGGCCTCACACGTACTGCTCCTCCCCTTCGTCCCGGACGATGTCCGCCGCGCCTTCACCGCGCGTCTGCTGGACCCCCTGCGCGGCTACGACCGCCGTCACCGCGCGGAGCTGATCCCCACTTTGGAGGCCTTCCTCGACTGCGACGGCTCCTGGACCCGGTGCGCGGCCCGGCTGCATCTGCATGTGAACACGCTGCGGTACCGGGTGGGCAGGATCGAGCAGCTCACCGGTCGCGATCTGTCGCGGCTGGAGGACAAGCTGGACTTCTTCCTGGCGCTGCGCATGAGCTGACGCGCGGGGCGGTACGGTCCGGCCGCCACCGGGTGGCATGCCATGCCCTGTCCACCCTGGTTGACGCCATCACCCGATACGGGCATGGAAAGATCCAACTCCGCCGCGAGGACGGGCCTTCGACGGCACGGCCACCGACCGTACCGTCACCGTCGCCGCAGGTGACAGCCCTTCCGAGGCCCTTACGCCCCGGCGGCGGCACCCCCGGGGACCACCGTCAACCGCCCGTGCGGAGCGGCGTCGGCGACCGCGGGATTGTGAAATTTTTCACCTGACCTATTGGCCCGGCGTGCCCATCCGTGCTGAGATGCGTCCACACTCAACAGCACAATGGCGCGCTCGGGGAGGGCAATGTGGCGCATACCGCCATGTCTGGTTCCGGAACCACTGCCGGTGACGACCCACTCCAGACCGCGGTATGGCGGCTGCGCTCACGCGGCTGTTGGACCGACGCAGCGGCCCTGCTCGCACCGCACACCGCCGCCCCCGCGCCGGCGCTCCAGCGGGCCTCGCTGCTCGTCGAGCGCTGTCTGTTCACGGGGGGCGGCTGGCCGGAGGCCGAGGACGCGCTCCGCTCGGCGGAGGCCACGGCCCGCGAGGACCACGAACGGGGCGCCGCGGCCTGCGAGCGCGGCCATCTCGCCTACGCCTCGACCGTCCTCGGCGTACGCGACCGCGCGGACGAGGCGCGCGCGGCGCTCGGCAGGGCGGCCGCCCTGCTCGATCCGACGGACCCGGGCCGCGCCCTGCTCGACTTCCGGCGCGGGCTGATCGCGGAGCATCTCTCGGACTCCCCGCAGTCCGCCCGCGCCGCGTACCGCCGCGCCCACGCCGCCGCCACGGCGCACGGTGAGACGCTGCTGCTCTCCTTCACCTGGCGCCATCTCGCCGGACTCGCGCTGCGGGAGGGCGAACTGGCCGAGGCGAGACACGGCTTCGGCGAGTCCCTCCGTATCCGTGTGGAGCTGGGCTATCTGGTCGGTACGGCCCCGGCCCTGGCGGCCCTGGCCGAGGCCGAACCCGAGCCGGAGGCCACCCGTCTGCGCGAGGAGGCGGGCCGTCTCTTCCGTCTGCTGGGCGGCGTACCGACCTGGCTGGCGGACCAGCTCGCACCCCGGGCTCCGGTCGTCGGACCGCGGGCCGCCGACGTCTGACCCGTACGCGCCGACCGGTGCCCCGCACACCTGACCGGTGACCACGCGGGCACCGACCGGCCGACGGCGTCACCCGGCCACCGGGCGCGACGGCTCCGAGGACTCCGGCGGCTCCGGCGGCCTCGACGGCTCTCCGTGCCAGGAACGCCACAGCTCGGCGTACGGCCCGCCCGCGGCCACCAGGGCGTCGTGCGTGCCCAGTTCCGTCAGCCGACCGTCGTCCATCACCGCCACCCGGTCGGCGTCGCGCGCGGTGTCGAGCCGGTCGACACCCGCGAGCGGCCGGCCCAGGGTGGACTTCCCGGCGCCGGACGGACCGACGACCTGGATCGTACGGAAGGTGGCGTCCATCCGGACCCGGGTCATGGTGCGGTGGCGCATGATGCCCACCCAGGCGTTCAGCGCGCCGATCCCCAACAGCGCCCCGGCCCAGCCGAGAAGCGCTCCACGGTCGCCGGGTACGAGTCCGTCGTCGATCGCGCGCGACAGCAGATACGGCGGCAGCGCCAGCCCGGTCATCCACACGCTGCCGAACGTCGCGCCGGCGACAACCCGACCCCGCTGACTCGTCACGAGCCACCACAGGTACCCTCCGGCACTACGACGATCCGGAGTCCCCGGATCCTTGTACGAGTCAGCCATGTCCGCACCCTAACGATCCGGAGGCACCCCGCACGGTCCCGCGCTCCCGCCCCGACGTACCGTCAGACAGCCGCTCCGACCAGGGGTTCCAGACACCAACGACCCCAAAGACGGAGCCTTGCTGAATTTCCGTCAGATGCCGGAAACGGAACAGAAGGACATGGACGTCGAGCCTTGGTGTGATGATAAGATCGCCGAGCTTGCCAAGCGGTGGTAAACCCGCTATGGCATAAAGGGAAAGTCAGCGCATCGGCCCAGAAATCCGCCACCCCGGGGAGAGCTATGCCATCAGCCGGGCCTTTCAAGGCAGTCCGGCGGGCGAGTATGCGCGGCCGATCCCGTATGTCTGAGACTGTGAGCGCACTCGAACGCAGCGTCCAGACATTCAGTGTCCGGTGCCCCAGTCGCCCGAAGAGAGCCTTATGACGCAATACTTCCAGGATCCAGCGCTTTGGGGTCTCATAGCAGCTGGTACTCCTGTCGCCGCGACCGCGATCATTCGCGGTAGAAAGTCGATCGCCGAACTCAAGAAGGAAAAACAGGAACTCAGGGCACATTACGCCAATCTGGAAGATCACTACACCGAGGCCGTCGAAGAGGCCAAGGACAGGGCGGAAGAGGCCACCAAAACCGCTCTGAAATCCGCGATGCGGACACTCCAGGGTCTCGCCAGCGAGCAGCAGCTCGCCATCACCAAACTCCAGGACAAGTACGGAGAATTGCAGATTCTCCAGGACCTCCTCGACATCGACCACATGAATTCGCAGTTCGCACGGCGTGCGCAGTCCATCGCCGTTCTCTGCGACGGATGGCTCGGCCGCCAGCGCGCCTCGGCCTCCCTCTATGACGTGGTCCGCAGCGCGAAGGGCCGTATCCGCCACTTCACGCGCGTCGAGATCCGGGCCCAGAGCAATTTCGCCATCGTCAGCCGCGCCGTCGAACCGGTCGCGCTCACGCTCGCCGAACTGCTGGACAACGCGACCAGTTACTCGGCGCCCGAGACGATGATCGAGATCAATATCCGGCCCGTACCCAAGGGCGTCTGCATCATCGTCGACGACGCCGGTGTCGGCATGAACGAGGAAGAGAAGAGCAGGGCCGCCAAGCTGCTGTCCAGCGAACGCTCCCCCGGTGTCTCCGGTCTCGGCAACCCGCCGCAGTTCGGATTCACCGTGATCGGTGTGCTCGCGGCCCGCTACGGCTTCACGGTCTCGGTGGACTCGACCTCTCCGTACGGTGGCGTGCGCGCGGTCGTGCTTCTTCCCGAGGAGCTCCTCACGTCCATGCCCGCGCCCGCGCTCGAGCCCGAGGAGAAACCCGCCATGGCCGCGTCCTCCCCGATGCCTCCGGAAGAGACCCCGGCGACGCGCGGTACCACCTTCGGCGGACTGCCGAAGCGCCGTCGGCGCGGCGCGATATCCATCGTTCCGGCGGCCGAGAGCACGGAGACCCCTGCCCGTTCCAGCGAGCAGGCCGCCTCCGTCATGGGCGCGTTCCAGCGGGGAACGCAGTCGGGCCGTCGTTCCACCAACGCAAGCAGCGAAGGGCATGAGTCTCAGTGAATTACGATCTGTCATGGATGCTTGACAGTGCTCTGGAAGTGCCCGAGGCGCGCCACGCGATCCTGGTCTCCGCGGACGGTCTGCTCATGGCCCGTTCGAACGATGTCGGCAAGGACCACGCCGACACCGTCGCCGCCGCGATGAGCGGAATGCAGTCGCTGAGCCGCACGGTGGCCGACTTCTGCGGCGGCCCCGCGAACGAGCGGCCGCAGTGGCGCCAGACGCTGGTGGAGTTCGACCACGGCTGGGTCTTCCTCATCTCCGCCGGCGAAGGCGCCTATCTCGCCGTCTCGGCATCGCCCGAGGTCGACATGGCGGAGATCACCTTCCGTATGATGCAGCTCGTCGGCCAGCTCGGTAAGTCCCTGACCAGTCCCCCTCGCGAGATTGCTGACACCAAGGCATGACGACTCCGGACGAGCCCGAGCTGGAACATGCAGCGCCCTTAGTGCGACCGTACGTCATCACCAACGGCCGCAATCTGCTGGATGATGGCGAGTTCTCACTCATCACTCTGGTCACGGTGTCCCCCGACGGCCCCAGAACGGGACATCTCGATCCTGAGAAGCACCGTCTGCTGGATCTGTGCGCCGGCGGTTATCTCTCGGTCGCCGAAATAGCCGGGCACACCAATCTGCCCGTCGGCGTCGTCAAAATTCTGCTGTCCGATCTCACGGAGCAGGGGTATCTCACCACGCGTGCCCCTATACCTCCCGCGAAGCTTGTCGAGCGGCACATACTCGAGGAGGTGCTGAATGGCCTTCAAGCCCGTTTTGGATGACGGCGTTTATCTGCGCAATTCAGTGCAGACGGCGGCGAAGATCCTTGTCGTCGGCCACTTCGCCGTCGGCAAGACGACGTTCATCGGGACCATGTCCGAGATTCCGCCGCTGCGCACCGAAGAGGTGATGACGCAGGCGGGCGAGGGGGTGGACGACCTCAGGGGCACCCCGGGCAAGACCACGACGACCGTGGCCATGGACTTCGGCCGGCTCACCCTCAGCGAGAGACTTGTCCTCTATCTCTTCGGCACCCCCGGACAGCAGCGCTTCGTCCAGGTGTGGGAAGACATGTCCCGGGGAGCACTCGGGGCATTGGTGTTGGTGGACCCCCAGCGTCTCGAAGAGTCCTTCGCGGTGATGGACCTGGTCGAGCACTACGGAATCCCGTACGCCATCGCCGTCAACCGCTTCGACGGCACACCGAGCCACACGGACGAGGAGATACGGGAAGCACTCGACCTGCTCCCCGAGACGCCTCTCGTCAATTGTGACGCACGCGACCAGCGTTCGTCAGCGAATTCGCTCATGGTCCTTGTCCGTTATCTCCAGTCGCGCCTCAGCTAGGAGTTCGCCATGCAATCCCACTCGGAACACCAGGCGCCACCACCGGGCTGCCCCGCTCACAACAGCGGCAAGAGCGTGCCCCTGCACGGACCCGAATTCGCCGCCGATCCCCAGGCGTTCTACGAGTATCTGCGGCAGCACGGTCCCGCGGCACCCGTCGAACTGGCTCCGGGTGTGGAGGCCTCTCTCGTCACGGACTACGCCGCGGCGCTGCATGTGCTCCAGAACCCCGACACCTTCGCGCGTGACTCGCGCCGCTGGCGTGCTCTCAACGAGGGCCGGATACCGGTGGACAGTCCCATCCTGCCGATGATGGCCTACCGGCCGAACTGTCTGTTCTCCGACGGTGCCGACCATCTGAGGCTCCGTCAGGCCGTGACGGAGTCGCTGGCCAAGATCGACACCCACCGGCTGAGCCGGCACACCGACCGTGTGGCCGCGTATCTCATCGACCAGTTCAGCAGCCGCGGCAAGGCCGATCTGGTCAGCGACTACGCGCAGCTGGTGCCTCTGCTGGTCTTCAACGACATCTTCGGCTGCCCCGCCGAGATCGGCGACCGGCTGGTCTTCGGTATCTCCAGTCTCTTCGACGGGGTGGACGCGGAGAAGGCGAACGAGGTTCTGACCGAGGCCCTGATGGAGCTGGTCGCGCTGAAGCGCGCGAAGCCGGGCGACGATGTCACCTCCTGGCTGATGCAGCATCAGGCGCGGCTGTCCGACGAGGAGATGATCCATCAGCTCGTCACGCTGATCGGCGCGGGCACCGAGCCCACGCAGAACATCATCGCGAGCGCGCTGCGGCTCCTGCTGTCGGACGACAAGTACGCCGGGGGACAGCACGCGGCCGGTCTGCTGGTCGAGGACGCCATCAACGACGTGCTGTGGAACAGCCCGCCGATCGCCAACTACGCCGTGCACTACCCCATGTACGACGTCGACCTGTCCGGGAGCAAGCTGGACGCCGGCGATCCCGTCGTCATCAGCTTCGCCGCGGCCAACACCGATCCGAGCCTGTCCGTGAGCCGGCAGACGCTCAGCAAGCGGGCCCATCTCGCATGGGGCGCCGGGCCGCACGCCTGCCCGGCCAAGGATCCCGCCCTGCTGATCTCCGTGATGGCGATCGAGAAGCTCCTCAACAGCCTGCCGGACATCGAGCTGGGCGTCCACGCGGACAATCTGTCCTGGCGGCCGGGCCCGATCCACCGGGCGCTCAACGCCCTGCCCGCCCGGTTCACCCCGGTGCGCAGGGAGAAGAGGACGTCCGCGCCCCAGCCGAGCACCTCACGCACTGTCGGAAATGCCCCGGTTCCGCCGCAGCACGCGGCGCAGAAGGGTACCTGGTGGAGCGGATTCCTGTCCTGGTGGAAGGTGTGACATGCCCAACAATAGGGGACGATTTACCCTCGCATGAATGTTCAACCATAGGGGTAGACAGGGTTGGCGAATCTTATGTGATCTCTTAAAAGAAGGAGTCGCTGTGGAGCCTTCCCTGGCCACCTCATCCGTCGATCGACGCTCTGTGGTTTCGCTATTCTCCCGCCTGCGAACTTCGGGCGGCCAGTCAAATCCATTGCCTTTCTACAAAGAACTCAGGGCAATGGGAAATATCATGCCCGCCCCCTGGGGCGGGCACCTGGTGACCTCCTACAAGCTGTGTGACCAGGTACTGAGGGACAGGGCCTGGCAGGTGCCGGGCAACGAGTGGCGCACCCGGCAGAAGGACGCCGCACGCTGGAGTGCACCTGCCTCGCTCCAGATGGGGAGCACCCTGCCCATGCTCAACCCGCCGCATCACACCCGGATGCGGCGGTCGGTGGGCAACATGTTCGACCGTAAATCCCTCGACGCCATGAGGAATTCGATCGACCGAATAACCGAGCGGCTCCTCGACCAGGTCCGGGAGGAGTTGCACGACGGTGAACCGGATTTCGTGGAGCTGGTCTGCGAAGAATTGCCCGTAATAACGATCGGTGAATGGCTCGGACTGTCGGCCGCGGATTATCCGCTGCTGCGTTCACTCACCCACGACCAGGTATTCACCCAGGAATTGTTCCCGTCGCCGAGCCAGCTCGCGCTGTCCGACGCCGCGACGGGGCAACTGCGGGAGTACTTCACCGAGCTGATCCGGGAGCGCCGCAGGGCGCCCGGGGACGACAAGGTCTCGGCCTGGATACGGACCTGGGACGAGCTGGAGCCCGACCAGGACGCCGCCGACGCCGCCGTCCACTCGCTGGCGCTCTTCGTGGTCCTGGCCGCTCTGGAGACCACCTCGCATCTGCTGGCCACCCTGGTGTGGCTGCTGCTGGAGCACCCCCGCCAGCTCGACTGGGTGCGCACACACCCCGAGCACATGCCGGGTGCGATCGAGGAGACCCTGCGCTACGACCCCCCGATCCATATGATCAGCCGGATCGCCGCGGAGGACACCACGCTGGCCGGTATGCCCATCCAGCGCGGTGAGATGGTGCAGCTCATGGTCGGTGCCGCGCATCACGACCCGGACCAGCACAGCGATCCCGACATCTTCGACATCCGCCGCAAGGCCTCGCACCTCAGCTTCGGCGGTGGGATCCACTACTGCCTCGGGGCGCCGCTGGCCAAGCTGGAGGCGACATCCCTGCTGACCACGCTGCTCGGGCGGATGCCCGGACTGCGTCTCGCCGACGGGCCGTCCTACGCCCCCCGGGTGGCCTTCCGCCGCCTGAAGTCGTTCCGCGTGACGGCTTCCTGACGGTACGGCATCCAATCGGCAGCGTGGCACGACCTATACGAGGAACAGCATGATGGAAGACTTCAAGGCTCTTCAGGTTCTGCGCGAAGGGCCTGTCCTGACGGTGCGGCTGAACAGTCCGGAGACCGGGAACGCGGTCTCCGGGCCGCTCCTCGACGAACTCCTCGCCGTACTCGACACCGTTCACGGCGACCCCGCCGTCCGCGTACTGATCCTCTCCGGCGCGGGGGACGACTTCTGTCTGGGCGGTGACCGCGGCGAGTTTCCCGGTCTGCTCGCCGAGCATCCCGGTGGCGCGGGTCTGCACGCCCTCGGCAACAAGGCCCGGCGGATGTGCGACGCCCTCGCGAGCGTCCACGCGGTGACCATCGCCCGGCTGCACGGAGGCGTGGTCGGGGCGGGGCTGGGGCTCGCGGTCTTCTGCGACCTGCGCGTGGGGGCGGACAACTGCCGCTTCAGAATGCCGGAGCTGGGTCTCGGGGTGCCCCCCGCCTGGGGGGGTGTGATGTCACGGCTGCTCAGCGAGGCGGGCACCGCCAGGATCCGTGAACTGATGCTGACGGCGGAGAACTTCGACGCGGCCAGAGCGGCCGAGCTCTCCATACTCCACAAGGTCGTCCCGGTGGAGGAGCTCGACCAGACCGTGACGCGGTGGACCAAGCCGCTGCTCCGCAGGTCACCCACGGCACTGCGGACCACCAAGGCCATGCTGAACGCCTACGCGGGGGCCAATCGCCTCGCCGACGCGACCTTCTTCGACGCGGAACTGCTGACGGCGGCCGTGGCGGCCTCGGAAGCCGCACGGCGGCGATAGACGCCCTCGTGGCCGACCGCCCGGGGCCGCCTTCGGCCTGACACGTCATTCCAGCGCGTCTTCATTCCAGTCCGTCATTTCCGGTGTGCGCCATTCCGGTGGGTCGTTTCCGGTGCGTCGGCACGGCACATCGGCATGGCACATCGGCATGGCACATCGGTCGGGCATACAAGTCCGGCACATAAGTCCGGCATATGGCATATCAGTCCGGCGCCCCGGCGAAGTGCTCCCGCACCAGGGACTGAATCACCGTCAGATCCCTTGTCTCCAGGGCGTCCAGCAGAGCCGAGTGCTCCGCCGCGTCGGCGACCAGATCGGCGCGGCGCACGGCCGGGGCGCTGACCAGCGGCCACTGGGAGCGGCGGTGCAGATCGTCCGCGACCATGACCAGCTGCTCATTGCCGCAGAGCGAGAGCAGCGCGCGGTGGAAGGCACGGTCGCTCTCCGCGTACGCCGCACGGTCCCCGACGGCGGCGGCCGTGGCGGTCGCCTCCGCCAACGGACGTAGTTCCGCCCAGCGTTCGGCGGGTACGGTACGGGCCAGCCGCAGCATCACCGGTACCTCGATCAGCGCACGCACCTCGGCCAGCTCCGCCAGCTCCCGCGCACCGCGCTCGACGACCCGGAAGCCGCGGTTCGGGACGACCTCGACCGCGCCTTCGAGCGCGAGCTGCTGCATGGCCTCGCGTACGGGCGTGGCGGAGACACCGAAGCGCTCGCCGAGCACGGGGGCCGAATAGACCTCACCGGGGACCAGCTCGCCGACGACGAGCGCGGAGCGCAGGGCGTCCAGGATCTGTCCCCGTACGGAGTGCCGGCGTACGACCCGGGGCGCGGGCGGCTCGCTGTGGGTGTGCTCGCCCCGGACCGCGCGCCGGGTGTCTCCCCCGGCTTCCGTACGCGTCTGCTCGGGCACACGCCCCGATGCCCCGGAACCGGTCCCGTCAGCGGTGGCCGCCGCGGAATCGGCCGCGCGCGAGGCCCCGGCGGCGATCCCCGAACCGGCGCCCGGACCAGTGCCCGAACCGGCGCCCGGTCCTGGGCGCGCACCGGTGCCGGAGACGGTGCCCTGAACGCCGTCCCGGCCGGTCCGGCGCGGGGTCGGCGCGGCGCTCTGCCGCGCCCTGCCGCGCTGCTCCACCCCGCCCACCTCCGCCCGCCCACCGTCGCCGTCAGCCCGGCCCGGCGCCGGAGTCATCTGTGCACGATAGGCCGCCCTTGCCGGACTTCAAACCCGATCACATCGGGTAAGGTAAGGCTTACCTGCAAACGATCCCGATTCGGTGGTCCCTGCATGACCGTGCCCACTCTGCTGCCCGGCCTTCCCGCCTCTCCCGTGACGGACGCGTACGCCCGTCTCACCGAGGTGTTTCCCTCGCTGAGCATCGACCACCTCACCGACGGCGAGCGGCCCCCGCTCGACGGCGGCTGGGTCGGCGCGGCGGATCTCGCCGCCGGGGGCGTGGCACTCGACACATTTCTCGCCTGGGACGAAGAGCAGGTCATCCAGGACTACGGACAGCGGGCACGCCCCGATGTGATCGCCAGTTTCGCGCTGCACCGCTATGCCTGGCCGGCTTGTCTGCTGATCACCGTGCCCTGGTTCCTGCACCGCAGGGTGCCCCGGGTCCCGGTCGGGAACGTCTTCCTCCAGCGCGCTCTGGGCCGGATGAGCGTCCGGGTCCAGGACTTCGCCTGTCTGCCGGACGACCCCGCCGCGGCGCTGCCCGGCGCCCGGGTCGTACCGGACGAGGAGGCCCTGCGCGCCGAGGTACGGGCCGCCGCCGCCGAGCATCTCGGACCGGTTCTGGACGGCTTCGGTCCCCGTATGCGGCGGGGCCGCAGGGCGCTGTGGGGGATGGCCACGGACGAGATCGTCGAGGGCCTCTGGTACATCGCCGAACTCCTGGGCGAGGAGCGGCGCGCGATGTCGGAGCTGGAGCTGCTGCTGCCGGGCACGACCGGACCGTATGTCGGCACCGCGGGTTTCCGCGAGCTGACGGGCCCCGGCGGGGAGCCGCTGCCGACCCGTGACCGGGCGAGCTGCTGCCTTTTCTACACACTCCGCCCGGAGGACGCATGTGGCACATGTCCCCGTACATGCGACGCCGATCGTGTCCAGAAGTTGAGTGCCGGCGTCTGACCCCTCGTCACTCAAGGAGCCACGCCACCCGCTAGGGTGATATTAATCGAACATGACAGCCGCCTCCCGTGCGGCAGTTCTGGTTGATCGCGCCTATCAGTGTGCCCCACCACCTCGTTGGCGTCTTCTTGCTCCAAAACCCCCTGAGCGGCACCGCTCTTCCGCCAATATGGCGCCCGAAAAGCCCTACTGCGATGCAAGGAACACCGCATGCGACTGACCGACATATCGCTGAACTGGCTGCTTCCCGTCGGCGTGCTGATCGTCGGAATCCTGGTGGCGGTGGCAGTGCTCGCGCGCGGTAAGCGCGCCGGTGACAAGGCCGCGGCCGAGGATTCATGGGAACGCAGTGAAGAACGCCGCAGAAGGAAGGAGACCATCTACGGCGCCGCCTCCTACGCACTTCTCTTCTGCTGTGCGGCGGTCGCCGCCGCCCTCTCGTTCAAAGGCCTGGTCGGATTCGGCCAGGAGAACCTCAGCCTGAGCGGCGGCTGGGAGTACCTCGTCCCCTTCGGTCTCGACGGCGCGGCGATGTTCTGCTCGGTGCTCGCCGTGCGCGAGGCCAGCCACGGTGACGCGGCCCTCGGCTCGCGACTGCTGGTGTGGACGTTCGCCGGTGCGGCCGCCTGGTTCAACTGGGTGCACGCGCCCCGGGGTCTGGGCCACGACGGCGCCCCGCACTTCTTCGCCGGCATGTCGCTCTCGGCCGCGGTCCTCTTCGACCGCGCGCTGAAGCAGACCCGCCGGGCGGCGCTGCGCGAGCAGGGCCTGGTGCCCCGTCCGCTGCCGCAGATCCGGATCGTACGGTGGCTGCGCGCTCCCCGTGAGACCTTCGGCGCCTGGTCGCTGATGCTGCTCGAAAACGTACGCACGCTGGACGAGGCGGTCGAAGAGGTCCGCGAGGACCGCCGCCAGAAGGAGCAGAACCGGCACCGCAGGCGTGAGCAGCAGAAGCTGGACCGGGCGCAGATCAAGGCGCTCAACCGTCAGCACCGGGCCTGGGGGCGCGCCCGCGGTGGCCGTCAGGTGCCCCTGACCGCGGGGGGCGGTGGATCGTCACCGGCCGCCGTCGAGGCCGCCGCGGAGCCTGCCATAGCGGAAAAGGGTCAGCTGCCTCATCGGTCCCCGCTCTCCCTTCAGGCCGTCAAAGGCGGTGAGGCCCGGACCGTGGACCTGACCGCGGAGGACGACACCCAGGCCCTCCCCCGGCTCGACTCCCTGGAGCGCAAGCTCACGGACCTGGAGCGGCAGTTCGGCTGACCAGGATCCATCGGACACACAGCAACCGGACCGGTGTGACGGACTCCCGTCGCGCCGGTCCGCTGTTGTGTCTCCCGTGCGCCCCCACGTATCCGGCGCGCTGTTGTGTTGTCCGGCGTGTTGTCACGTGTGCTGTCCCGGCGGTCGTCGCGTGTGCTGTCCCGACGCCCCTGCCGCACCACCGGCGGCCCGGACCACACCCGCCGGCGGCCCGGCGGCGCCGCTCGTGGCTACGCCGCTTCCGCGTTCATCTCGAACCAGACCACCTTGCCCAGCGGCCGGGCCCGTATGCCCCAGTCGTCCGCCAGGGTCCTCACCAGCGCCAGACCCCTGCCGTGTGTCGCGTCGTCCGCCGCCGGCGGCTGTGTCTCGGGCCTGGTCAGCGGCTGGGGCAGGGCGGCGACGAAGTCCCTGACCTCCACCCGCAGCCGTGAGTCCGCGACGGTCGCCGTGACCACCGCGCCCTGCTCGGTGTGCACCAGCGCGTTGGTGACCAGCTCGCTCATGAGCAGCTCCGCCACCTCCGCCGAATCCCGCTCCCGCCAGTGCAGCAGCATCTCCCGCAAGGCGTGCCGCACTTCCGGGACGGCCGCGAGATCGGCTCCTCCCACTCTGCGCCGTAGCCCTGTCATGGTTCTGTCCCCCCGTTCGTACCGGTGACGGATCCCGCTCTCGGACGCTCATCGGGAGCATGCCCCCGCCCCGATCACGGCACTCGTGTCGTCGGCCATGTCGTTCGTCACCTACTCGCCACGGTGCGGCGGATGCGTGGGGACGGTGTGGGGAAGTGAGGAAGGAGTGATACGAGGACCGACCGCCGCGGCCCAGGAGCGAGGAGCCCCGATGCACGACGACCGCACGCAGGTGGAAGGGCGGCTGGAGCGCGCGCTGCGCCAGTTCGTCCGCCCGGCGCAGTACGCCGCCCGGGAGCCGCTCGCGCTCTCCGTCTGGCAGGTGCCGGGTGAGCCGGTGGCGGTCGGCCGGGCGCTGAAGGGGGTGTACGAACCGTTCGCGGCCGGTACGGAATGGGGCTCGCCCTGGTCAACGAGCTGGTTCCGGCTGGAGGGCACCGTCCCCGAGGCGTGGGCGGGCCGCCGGGTCGAGGCGGTCGTCGACCCCGGGTTCACCGGCGAGGGTCCCGGCTTCCAGGCGGAGGGGCTGGTGTACGACGCGGAGGGCGTCCCGCTGAAGGGCATCCATCCGCGCAACCGCCATATCCCCGTCGCCGCGCCCGCGGCCGGCGGCGAGTCCGTACGGCTGCTGCTGGAGGCCGCCGCCAACCCGGCCGTCCTGCACGGCTTCGAGCCGACGCTCCTCGGGGACGTACTGACCGCCGGGGACCGCCCGCTCTACCGCTTCGCCGCCGCCGAGCTGGCCGTCCTGGACGAGGAGGTCTGGCATCTCGTCCTCGACATCGAGGTGCTCTCCGAGCTGATGCGTGAGCTGCCCGCGGACCGGTCGAGGCGCCATGAGATCCTGCGCGCCCTGGAGTCCATGCTGGACGCGCTCGATCCGCACGATGTCGCGGGCACGGCCACCGCCGCCCGCGGCGAGCTGGCCGGCGCGCTCTCGCGGCCCGCCTCCCCGAGCGCGCACCGGATCTCGGCCGCGGGCCACGCCCATATCGACTCGGCCTGGCTGTGGCCGCTGCGCGAGACGGTACGGAAGGCGTCACGGACCTTCGCCAATGTCACGGCGCTCGCCCCCGACTATCCGGAGCTGGTCTTCGCCTGCTCGCAGGCCCAGCAGTACGCGTGGGTGCGGGATCACCAGCCGGCCATCTGGGAGCGGATCAAGCGGGCCGTGGCGGACGGCAATTGGGCGCCGGTGGGCTCCATGTGGGTGGAGTCGGACGCCAATATGCCCGGCGGTGAGGCACTGGCACGGCAGATCGTGCACGGCAAGCGCTTCTTCCAGGAGGAGCTGGGCGTGGAGACGGAGGAGATCTGGCTGCCGGACTCCTTCGGCTACACGGCGGCGTTCCCGCAGCTGGCGAAGCTCGCCGGGGTGAAGTGGTTCCTCACCCAGAAGCTCTCCTGGAACCAGTCCAACAAGATGCCGCACCACACCTTCTGGTGGGAGGGCATCGACGGCACCCGTGTCTTCACACACTTCCCGCCGGTCGACACGTACAACGCCCACTTCCACGCGGCCGAACTCGCCCACGCCGAGCGGAATTTCGCCGAGAAGGGCCGGGCCTCACGGTCGCTGGTGCCGTTCGGCTGGGGCGACGGCGGTGGCGGCCCCACCCGGGAGATGCTGGAGAAGGCACGGCGGCTGAAGTCCCTGGAGGGCTCGCCCCGGGTCGAGATCGAGCCGCCCTCGGCCTTCTTCGCGGCGGCCGAGGAGGAGTACGGAGCGCGGGCCCCGGTCTGGTCGGGCGAGCTGTATCTGGAGCTGCACCGGGCGACGTACACGACCCAAGCCAAGACCAAGCAGGGCAACCGGCGCAGTGAACATCTCCTGCGGGAGGCCGAGTTGTGGGCGACGGCGGCGGCGCTGCGGTCGCCCGCGTACCGCTATCCGTACGACGCGCTGGACCGGATCTGGAAGACGGTGCTGCTCCACCAGTTCCATGACATCCTGCCGGGTTCCTCGATCGCGTGGGTGCACCGGGAGGCCCGCGAGACCTATGCGGCGGTCCTGGCAGAACTGGAAGGCATCGTCGCGGACGCGCTGGCGGTGCTGGGCGAAGGCTCCGTGGGGGTGTGGAACGCGGCGCCGTACGGGCGGCGCGATGTGATCGCGGCCGACGCCACGGACGTACCGGAGAGTGTCGGGACCCAGCCGCTTGCCGACGGCCGGGTGCTCGCTCCCGCCCTGGTACGGGCGCTGGCGCCGGGCACCTTCACCTCGCTCGCCCCCTCCCCCGTCTCGGCCCTCCAGGACCGCGAGCGGGGGACCGTCACCCTGCGGAACCGGTATCTGGCGGTCGTCGTCGACGCGGACGGGCTGCTGTCGTCCGTACGTGATCTCGTCGCGCACCGCGAGGTGCTGGCCCCCGGCAGCCGGGGCAATCTGCTCCAGCTCCACCCCGATCACCCGAATCAGTGGGACGCCTGGGACATCGACCGGCACTACCGTCACAAGCACACCGATCTCACCGCCGTCGACTCGGTCGAGCTGATCGAGGAGGGTCCGCTGCGGGCGTCGGTGCGGGTGGTGCGTACGTTCGGGGCGTCGCGGATCGTCCAGGAGATCCGGCTCACCGCCGACAGCCGCCGGATCGATGTGGTCACCGACATCGACTGGCGGGAGTCCGAGAAGGTCCTCAAGGCCGCCTTCCCGCTCGATGTGCACGCGGAGCGGTCCACCGCCGAGATCCAGTTCGGCCATGTGCACCGGGCCACACACGAGAACACCGGCTGGGACGCGGCCCGGTTCGAGATCTGCGCCCACCGCTGGCTGCGGGTCGCCGAGCCCGGCTACGGGGTCGCGGTGCTCAACGACTCGACGTACGGGCACGATGTGACGCGCGTGCCGCATCCGGAGGGGCTCGGTACGACCGTACGGCTGACACTGCTGCGCGCCCCGCACAGCCCGGACCCGGAAACCGACCTCGGCACACACCGCCTCACCTACGCCCTGCTGCCGGGCACCTCGCAGGAGGAGACCGTACGGGAGGGACTGGCACTCAATCTCCCCCTGCGCGTGGCCACCGCGCCCGAGTCGCCGCCGCTGGTCGACGCCGGCGATCCGGCGGTGACGGTGGAGGCGGTCAAGCTGGCGGAGGACCGGAGCGGCGATGTGGTGGTACGGCTCTACGAGTCGGCGGGCGGCCGGGCCGACACCACACTGCGGATCGGCTTCCCGGTGGTGGGCGCGCGGGTGACCGATCTGCTGGAGCGTCCGCTGTACGAGGCGGAGACGGGCGAGGAGGGGCTGCGGCTGAGGCTGAGGCCGTTCCAGATCCTGACACTCCGCCTCACACCTCCGCCTCCTGGCGGTACGCCTCCCGGCTAGGGACCGTGGCGCGGGGTGTGTTGCGACGGCGCACCCCGGCCGGGCTCGCCGCGTCGCGGAAATCAGGGGCGTGGCATGTTCCGCAGGTTCGAGCGGGCCATGTGGACCATGCGGCCCACCCCGCCGTCGAGCACAATCTTGCTCGCCGACAGC
This sequence comes from Streptomyces sp. NBC_00872, assembly GCF_045161915.1. NCBI lineage: Bacteria > Bacillati > Actinomycetota > Actinomycetes > Kitasatosporales > Streptomycetaceae > Streptomyces > Streptomyces sp. NBC_00872. The sequence goes on from NZ_CP108806.1 coordinate 2,057,046, forward strand.
GCGAAGCCGGCCACCATGTCCGCCTTGATCTTCGGTGGGATGGAGAGCGCGTTCGGGTCGGTGACCACATCGACCAGGGCCGGGCCCTTGTGCCGGAACGCGTCCTTGAGCGCGCCCGCGAGCTGCCTGGGCTTCTCCACCCGTACGCCGTGGACCCCCGCCGCGCGGGCGATGGCCGAGAAGTCCGGGTTGTGGTTGGTCGTGCCGTACGACGGCAGCCCGGCCACCATCATCTCCAGCTCCACCATCCCCAGCGCGGAGTTGTTGAAGAGGACGACCTTCACCGGCAGATCGTGCTGGACGAGGGTGAGGAAGTCGCCCATCAGCATGGAGAATCCGCCGTCGCCCGACATGGAGACGACCTGGCGGTTCCGGTCGACGAACTGCGCGCCGATGGCCTGCGGCAGTGCGTTGGCCATCGACCCATGGCTGAAGGAGCCGATGACACGACGGCGTCCGTTCGGCGAGAGATAGCGCGCCGCCCAGACATTGCACATACCGGTGTCTACGGTGAACACGGCGTCGTCGTCGGCGAGTTCGTCCAGCGCGGCGGCGACATACTCGGGGTGGATCGGGACATGCTTGTCCACCCTGCGGGTGTACGCCTTGACCACGCCCTCCAGCGCGTCGGCGTGCTTCCTCAGCATCTTGTCGAGAAAGCGGCGGTCCGTCTTGGCCCGTACGCGCGGTGTGAGACAGAGCAGGGTCTCCCGGACATCACCCCAGACCGCGAGATCCAGCTTGGAGCGCCGGCCGAGGTTCTCGGGCCGGACATCGACCTGGACGATCTTGACGTCGTCGGGCAGGAACGCGTTGTACGGGAAGTCCGTGCCGAGCAGGATCAGCAGATCGCACTCGTGTGTGGCCTCGTAGGCGGCGCCGTAGCCGAGCAGTCCGCTCATACCGACGTCGTACTTGTTGTCGTACTGGATCCACTCCTTGCCCCGCAGGGCGTGCCCGATGGGGGACTTGATCCGCTCCGCGAACTCCATCACCTCGGCGTGCGCGCCTGCCGTGCCGCTGCCGCAGAAGAGTGTGATCCGTTCCGCCTCGTCGATCATCCGGGCGAGCTTCTCGATCTCCGCGTCGCCGGGCCGTACGGAGGGCCGGGTGGTGACCAGCGCGTGTTCCACCGCCCGCTCGGGCGCCGGCGCGGAGGCGATGTCACCGGGCAGGGTGACCACACTGACACCGCTGCGCCCGACCGCGTGCTGGATCGCCGTCTGGAGCAGCCGAGGCATCTGCTTGGGACTGGAGATCATCTCGCAGTAGTGGCTGCACTCCCGGAAGAGCTGCTCGGGGTGGGTCTCCTGGAAGTAGCCGAGCCCGATCTCGCCGGACGGGATGTGGGAGGCGAGGGCGAGCACGGGGGCCATGGAACGGTGCGCGTCGTAGAGGCCGTTGATGAGATGGAGATTGCCGGGGCCGCAGGAGCCCGCGCAGGCGGCGAGTCTGCCGGTGATCTGGGCCTCGGCGCCGGCCGCGAAGGCGGCGGTCTCCTCGTGTCTGACCTGGACCCAGTCGATGGCGCGGTTACGGCGGATGGCGTCCACGACCGGGTTGAGACTGTCGCCGACGACTCCGTACAGCCGCTTGACGCCCGCCCGGACGAGGATGTCGACAAACTGCTCCGCCACGTTCTGTCTGGCCATGGAAGCGCGCCCTTCTCCGCCGGTGTCGGGTACTCGTGGGCCCGTAGACGCACGAGTCCATCAACCCATGGCGGACGCGGTCGCGCCTGCGCGGTTACGCCACGGCGGCTACTCCTCCGACACCCCGGCGGCTACTCCTCCCAGACACCGGCGGCGGTGCGGTCGTCGGCGTATCCCTCGATCCTGAGCTGGATGTCCGCGAGGTATTCGGCCAGCCCCGGAGCGCCGGCCGGTGCCCAGCGGGCGGCCAGTTCCCCGGCGAAGGCGGGCTCGCCGCGCAGCGGTTCCGCGAGGCCGCCGCTGCACAGCAGGAGCGTGTCCCCGGGCCGGGCGACCGAGGCGCGGAACCGGAACGGCTCGGGCTGCGGTGGAAGCGGACCCTCTATATAGGGGGACGGGGGCTTGGTGATCGCCAGATCCATGGTGAGCTGATCGGCCTCCAGGGCCCCGGCGGGCCGGGAGCCGAAGCCGACGACCGGGGCACCGGTGACGGCACCCGGCTCGGGGACCGCCGGTTCCAGGTCCTGCCAGACACCGTCCCGCAGCCGGAAGAGGCCGCCGTCGCCGACCCCGAAGAACACCCGGGTCCGGCACTCCGGGTCGGCGGAGAGCAGCAGACAGCGCAGGCCCGCGGTGTACTCCTCGGGTGCCACGCCCAGTTCGGCGGCGCGGGCGCGGAGCTTGCCGAAACCGCGGTCGGTGAGCCGGTGCAGCCCGGACTTGAGCTCGCCCCTGCGTCCCGCCCTTATGTCCTCGGAGAGCCGGCTGTGGCTGCGCCCGACGGCGCCGCCGATCCAGTGGCACACATCCGCCGCCGCTCGATGGGTGCCCTCGGCCGCGCGGGAACCACTGGCGACGGCCACGAGGACGAGCGCGTGGACACCGGTGCCGAAGCGGGCGGTGAGCAGCGCGTCGCGGCGGGGCTCGCCACGGTAGCGGGCGGAGTCGCCTCGTACGGACACGGTCCGCAGGGAGTACGAACCGTAGGACGCGCCGTCGAGAACGGTGTCGGGAACGAGTTCGTGCAGCCGCTCGGCGTCGGCGGCGGGCAGCGTGGCGGGCTGGGGGGCGTAGGTCGGGGGCCTGTCCCCGAGATGGGTGACAGCGGGCCGGGGGGTGGACGGCGGTGGGGGCGCGGGCGGTGCCGGGGGCGCCGCCGATGTCCGCCGGGGCGAGGACGGCGGAGGACCGGACGGCGGCAGGGCCCCTGACGGCGCGGCGGGAGCCTGGGCCGGGGCCCTGGTCGGGGCGGGGGCGGGTGCCGAAGGCGGAGGTGGAACGGGGGTTGGGGTTGGGGTCGGAGCAGGAGCCGGGGCCGGCATCGGAGGCGGGGGCGGCTCGGACTCCGGGCGCGGCTGCGGCTGCGGCGTACCCCAGGCGCTTCCCGCCGCGGGGCTCCCGAGGGGGCCCTGCTGCCGGGGCAGCCATACGGTGTCGTTGTCGGCGGGTCCGTCGGCGGGTCCGCCGGAGGACCTGTTGCCCGGTTCCGGCCGACGCGGATCCGGGACCGACGGACGTTCAGGACCGGGGGAATCGGCGCTCCCCGGCAGAGGTCTCGCGTCACTGGGGGTGTACGGCGGGGGTGGCGGCTCGGCCGACGGCCGCGCCTGCCGCGCCGGCGGCTGCTGCGGTGGCGTCTGCCGCGCCGGCGGCTGCTGCGGCTGCTCCCACCAGGCCCTGGGCTGTCGCGCCTCTATCCCGTCGGGACCGGGCCCCGGGGCTTCCTTCGGCATGTCGGGCGCACCCCGGCCGTCCGTACCAGGCGCACCCCGGCCGTCCGTACCGGCCGTGTCCGCGGCCACCGTGTCCGTACCCACCGCGTCCGCGGCCGAGTCGAAGCGGTCGTCGAGCGTGTCCCCCGAAGCGGCGGCGGGACCGGTGTCCGGTGCGGACTCTTCGTACAACCGGTTCCACCAGTCGTCGGCGGCTGGCCTCTGCCCCTGCTGACTCATGCCCCTATCTTCGACCGCGCCAGGGGTACGAAAACGGGGCACCGGGAAATATTCAAGTCCGCCGGGCGGCCCCACCCCCCACGGGAAGGACGCCCGGCGAACGTCACAGGTCCAGCGCGGGCCGATGCGCCGCCACCAGGGCCGCGCATATCGCTCTCCCGAGCAATCCGGGCCAAATCACCCCCAAGGGGCATATGACCGGGGTCTGTTGCTGCTGTGATGGCGCCACCTTGGCAGAGTGCCGCACGGAACAGCGATGATGTGGCACGGCGGGTTTACGCCGTGGCCGGTATCCGCCACGGTCCGCGGTGGAACGCAGGGGTCCGGGGAGGGGAGCAGGGGTGCTCGGAGCGATAGGTCTCGACGAGAGACAGGAGTCCACCTACCGCGCGCTGGTGGCGATCGGCGCCGCGGAGGTCGCGGATCTGGCCCATCGGCTGGCCCTTCCCGAGCCGGACACCGAACAGGCCCTGCGCCGGCTGGAGCGGCAGGGCCTGGCCGCGCAGTCCTCGTCCCGTACCGGACGGTGGGTCGCGGCGCCGCCCGCCGTCGCGCTGGGCGCGCTGCTCACCCAGCACCGCCATGAGCTGGAGCAGGCCGAACTGGCCGCGGTGCTGCTCGCCGAGGAGTACCGCGCGGAGGCCACGGAACCGGCCGTGCACGATCTGGTCGAGGTCGTCACGGGCGCGAGCGCGGTGGCCCACCGTTTCCTCCAGCTCCAGCTCGGCGCGGCCGAGGAGGTCTGCGCCCTGGTCACCGGCAGGCCCGTGGCCGTGACCGGCATCGACAACGAGGCGGAGGAGCGCGCGGCGGCCCGAGGGGTCGCGTACCGCGTGGTGATCGAGCGCGAGGTGCTCTCGCTGCCCGCCGGGATCAGCGAACTCTCCGCGGCGCTCGGGCGCGACGAGCAGGTCCGGGTCGTCGAGCGGGTGCCGACGAAGCTGGTGGTCGCGGACCGCACTCTGGCGATGGTGCCGCTGACGGGCCCCGGGGCGGAACCGGCGGTTCTGGTCGTCCATGCCAGCGGGCTGCTGGAGTCGCTGGTGGGGCTCTTCGAGTCGGTGTGGCGGGAGGCACTGCCACTGCGGCTCGGCAGGGATGGCGCGGTGACCGAAGGCGGGGTGCCGGGACCCGACTCCACCGATCTGGAGATCCTGTCGCTGCTGCTCGCCGGGATGACCGACGCGAGCGTCGCCAAACAGCTCGACCTGGGACTGCGGACCGTACAGCGCCGGGTGAAGGGGCTGATGGAGCTGAGCGGGGTGACGACCAGGCTCCAGCTCGGCTGGCACGCGTACGAGAAGGGCTGGGTGACGCGGGGTCTGCGGGAGTGAGCCGCCCGTTCCGTGGTGCCGGTGTTCCCGGAGTTGCCGGTGGGAGCTGGGGTCGGGGGCGTAGGACCCATGGCGGATGCGCGGGGGCGGGTGCCCGTGTGACGCTGGGATCATGACCCGATTCAGCGAGTCCGAGCGCGCGTATCTGAGGACCCAGCGACTGGGGCGGATGGCGACCGTCGATCCGAAGGGGCAGCCGCAGGCCAATCCGGTCGGCTTCTTCCCGCAGGACGACGGAACGATCCTGATCGGCGGGCTCGCCCTCGCCACCACCAAGAAGTGGCGGAATCTCCGCACGAATCCGAAGGTGGCGCTGGTCGTCGACGACGTCGTGAGTGTGGATCCGTGGACGGTGCGCGGTGTGGACATCCGGGGTGAGGCGGAGTTGCTGACCGGCCCGCACGACCTCGGTGCGCACTTCAGCCAGGAGCTGATCCGTATTCATCCCCACAAGATCCACAGCTGGGGCCTCGACTGAAACGGCGGGGCGCCGGGCGCCGGCGCCGTACGAGGTGACCGGGCCGGACGGGGACGACAGGTCCCGCGCCCGGCCCAGTGCGGAGCCGGAAGCGGGACGGGCGCGGGACGGGCGCGGCCCGGGAACGGGCCGCGGAGGCCGGGACACCCGCCCCGATCCCAGCGCCCGCCCCCCGCACTCCGCACCGGCCCGCTCCCCCGGCCGGCCACCGCATACGGCTCGCTACCGCGTACGGTCGCTCCGGCCGCCCCGCTTGGCCTCCATGGCCGCGCGGCCCTCCGCGCCCTTGCGCTTCCACTCGCGCCGGATCTCACCGCGCAGCCGGGCATCGGTCTTGGCGACGATGCGCTGGTTCTCCCGCAGCAACTTGCGGTAGCTCTCCAGCCTGCGCACGGACAGCGCACCGTCCTCCACCGCGCCGAGCACGGCGCAACCCGGCTCGGACACATGGGCGCAGTCATGGAAACGGCACCCCCGCGCCAGTTCCTCGATCTCCGAGAAGACCTGCCCGACGCCGGTCTCCGCGTCCCACAGCCCCACACCGCGCAGCCCAGGTGTGTCGATGAGCACCCCGCCGCCCGGCATCGCGAGGAGATTGCGTGTCGTGGTGGTGTGCCGCCCCTTTCCGTCGACCTCACGAATGGCCCGCACCTCCATCACCTCGTCCCCGAGCAGCGCGTTCGCGAGCGTCGACTTGCCCGCGCCGGAGACCCCCAGCAGCACGCTCGTACCGGCCGACAGCACGGCCGAGAGCACCTCGACCCCGTCCCCCGTCGCCGCGCTGACGGCGAGCACCTGCACACCGGGCGCGGTGGTCCTGACATCGTCGACGAGATGGCCCAGCACGGTCGGATCACCCACCAGATCGGCCTTGGTCAGCACGATCAACGGCAGGGCTCCGCTCTCCCAGGCCAGGGCCAGAAAGCGTTCGATCCTGCCGAGGTCGAGTTCGACGGCGAGCGACACGGCGATGATCGCGTGATCGACATTGGCGGCCAGGATCTGCCCCTCGGACCGCAGGGAGGAGGTGGACCGTACGAAGGCGGTACGCCGTGGCAGATACTCCCGTACGAAACGCGGATCCCCGCCCACCGGATCGACCGCCGCCCAGTCCCCCGTGCAGATCACCCGCATCGGATCCGGCGGGACGACGAATGCGGTGTCCGCGCGCACCACACCGTCGGCGGTGACGACATCACACTGCCCACGGTCGACCCGCACCACCCGGCCGGGCAACAGCCCCCGCCGGACGTACGGCGCGAACTCCGCCTCCCAGCCCTCGTCCCAGCCGTACGGGGCGAGCGGATGCGAAACGGAGGAAACCTCGAAGAAAGAGAAAGACAAGGGAAACCCTTCACAAGGGCGGCCCCGGCACACGCGCCGATCAGGCACGGAAGAAGACGAAGGTCAGCCGGAGACCACAGGAATGGGAACGATGAGCCTCTGAACCTGGGCAGCGCCCAGCGCAATGACAGTCATCAACGTCCTCACCTCCTGCTTCCTCGACGATCCGACAACACGTCAGCACCAGCGGGTCACAACACCGCCGCGACCGGGACCCACCCTAGCCAAACCCCGCCGACCACCGCGAGCCATTTTCCCGCCCCCGCCACAAGGACCGCGGCCACGAACCGAACGGCATGGTCAGGTCCGCGTCCTGACGGGCGGATCATGGCCGAACACGACCTAGGCGACTGGCTGGTCTATACCTATAGTCGCCTTTGTCCCCGACCGTCCAGGAAGGCCGAACTCCGTCCAGTTGCCGCTTGTCCCGACCCGCCTCCCGTCCTGCTACGTCCTGGAGATCCCGTGGACCTGCGTACGACGTTACGTTTCAACCTCACGGCCCTTCTCTGCACTTCACTCTCATAGGTGAAGGGCGTTATGTGATTCGTCAATGCGCCTCCGGACCGGATAGGGGCGTGCTGGGGGACAGCGGTGGGCAGGTTGGCGACCGCCCAGCAGGTTGTGGGGCGCCGGTAGGGTCAGTGCTCCCATGGGGGAGCGCAAGGCGAGCAACGAGCGACGGGGGCGCCGGGTGAAGACACGCAGCAAGAGCCGCGGCAATCCTGAGCCGCAGGAGCCCTGCAACGAGATCGTGCCGGGACTGTGGATGGGCGGCCACTACTGGGCGCTCGGTTCGGGTGACATCCAGCAAGCCATCGTGGGCAGTGAGTTCGAGCTGGTGATCAGCTTGTTCACCTCTCCAGGGCACGGGCCTGCTCCGGAGGTCAGCCACCGTGTGGCCGAGATCCCCGACGAGCCCCTGACTGCCGCGCAGCTCGGCATCGTGCAGCAGCTCGCCCAGCAGGCAGCACGAGCCGTCGGTGACGGACAGCGCACCTTGATCCGGTGCAACGCCGGCCTCAACCGCTCTGGTCTCCTCGTGGGGCAGACTCTTGTCGATCTCGGATACGAGCCAGCCACAGCAATTACGCTCATCCGGCAGCGGAGGTCTCCTTGGGCCCTCAGCAACCGGATCTTCGAGGAATACCTCACCGCCGGGCTCGATGTCGCCCAGCTCCTTGCCAGCTTGGAGATGCCTTCCTGAGCAGGACTTGGTTGCAGACACACTGGCAGCTCAGGGCCTCCGAATATCCAGCGGAATGTCATTGCGCTTCGTTCGGACGGCGGCGTGCGGGGATGCCGAGGTGGACAGCTGGTCGCTCGGCTCGGCGTTGGGTCTCGTCGCGCTTGGCGCGGAGGAAGGTGAGGGTGAGGTCGATGCCCTCGATCTCACCGATCCAGCCTTCGGCCTCGGCCTGCGTCCTGCGTTGTAGGAGGTCGGCTTCGAGCTCGAAAAGCCGGGCGAGCATCTTGGGGTTGACGTGGAGCATCGGGCAGCGAATGCAGGCGTGTTCGTGCTGGCAGGGGGTGCCGTAGGGGCGTCCGCAGGAGCCGAGCTCGACCTTGCGGCGGTCGAAGTGCTCCTCGAACTCGGTCCACTCCTGCTCGGTGGTATCTCGGTACTCCTCCGAGGGCCGGACCTGGCGCCCCTGGTGGAGGTGGGCCTGGTAGTGGCGGACCACGTCCTCATCGAAGACGGCGACGTAGCCGCGGGTGGTCTGGATGCTGAGGTGCCCCAGCAGCGCGGCCCCGATGTGGATGGGCAGGCCGCTGTTGACCAGCTCGGTGGCGAAGATCCTTCGGAAGTCGTGCGGGGTGAATTTCAGCCCGCGGAACCCGGGACGGGTCCGTGCTAGGTCCTCGCAGCGCCGGCTGATCATCTTCTGGATCGTGCCGGGGTTGAAGACCTTCGAGCCGATCGCTCCGTTCTGGCGCTGGAAGAGGAAGGGCATCGGCGCGCTCCAGACCTTCTCGTGATGGTCGTGGCGGCTGACCAGGGGAATCGGTTTTCCGCGTCGGCTGTGGCGGCGGATGATCGAGGCGACGACGTGGAACAGCTCGGCGGACATGGGGATGACCCGCTCGCGGTCAGTCTTGGACGGCGCGATGACCAGGAGGGCGATGACCTCGCCGTTTGAGCGCTGGTATTGGCGGATGCCGAGGTGGGTCAGCTCGCACAGCTCCTCGATGCGGACGCCGGAGTGCCGCAGCGTCTCGACTGCTGCCCAGTCCCAGAAGGCGGCTTCCTCTTCTGCGCCGATGTGCATCAGCACGCCGGTGTCCAGGTTCACCACGCGGGTGGGAACTGGGGCACCGTGTCGGAGGAGCTTGTGGTCCGATTCGCTGATCACCCGGCGGTAGGCGGTGCCGCAGTGGGTGAACTCTTCATCCGTCGGCGGCCTGGTCTGCTCGTTCGAGCAGCAGCCGGGTCTGGTCGTAGCGGAATTCGACGTGCTCGACGAGGATCGGCAGGAGTGGTTGGCGCTGGCGGGTGCGGTCAGCGGTCCGTTCGTTTTCCTTGCGTCGCCGACGGCCCAGGCCGTGGAACTCGCCAGGGGGGACGGGGCAGGGGGCAACCCAAGCCGCCCAGCGTTCGGGCTCGTCAGCGGCCCAGGTGTGCAGGTCATAGTAGAAGCTGCGGACCGAGATGACGATGTCGTCCTGGCCCCTGCGGTGGGTGCCGTCGTCCTTGAGGCGGATGGTCTCGCGCCAGCGGTTGTAGAGGTCGGGAGCGATCCGCAGGCCCTGCTGGCCGGGGTGGAGTTCCTCGATCGCCACCCAAAAGTGCTTGACTCGAACTCCCACGGGTCCACGGGGACCGCGAACCCCGTCAACGGGCTGTACAGCAGGTAGTACAGGTGCTCGGCCCGGGGCGGGGTCAGGGTGAGGAACTGCTCGACGGAGGGCACCGTCCCGGTGGTGATCTGCCGGGATCCCGCGTCGTTGCCCATCAGTTCGTGGCCGATCTCGTTGAGAGCGGCGAGTTTGGCCCCGAGCAGTTCGGCGGAGAGCGGGTGGGCCTCGTCCACGACGAACTGGGAGTGACCCGCGCTGCCGAGGGCGTGGCGTACCCTCCGGCCGTCGGCGGCGCGTGCCGCCGCCAGTCCCGACGCGGCCTGTTCCCGGCGCCAGTCACCGGGGTTGTGCGCCCACCAGATGTCGTGCGCGGCCGGGACGCCCGCGGCGGCTTCCCGCAGGAGCGCCGCGCTACCGCTGCCGGATCCGGGGCCGGAGCCGGGGCCCTCGGCGTGGCCCGGGTGGTTCGACAGCACGTACTTGAGGCGGACGGCCGCACTCGCCCGGGGAAGTTCGACGACCTCGCAGGACCGTCCCGTCAGAAGGATCCGCACGTCCTCGTCCGCCAGGTCGAGGACGCTCAGGAACTCGGCGATCACATCAGGGACGTCGTGGGCGACGACGGTGTGCACAGTGGCTGCCCCTCCAGAATCTCGGATTCCCGCGGTCCCCCCAAGTCTCAGGAGTTACGGAGCCGTCGGGCCAGACGGCGCATCTCTCAGGAACCTGCCATGCAGGTTCCTGAGAGATGCGCCGCTCCCACCTGGGAGCCACCGCTTGCCACAGTGCTCAGCAGTGCCGGGAGCGGGGCCCGCTCGTGGCAGCGACGGTCGCAGGAATCCCCCCTGCCCGAGGAAGGGTCGTACACACAGTGGCTTCGCCCTCTCGCACCAGCCTGGCCGACGAAGTGACCGGACTCCTCGGCCGTCCGGCGCCGAGGCCCGGACTCCCCTGGACCGTGGCCAAGTACGCGCAGACGCTGGACGGTCGTATCGCCACCGTCTCCGGTGACTCGCAGTGGATCAGCTCGCCCGAGGAGAGACGCTTCACGCACGCCGTCCGGGCCCATTGCGACGGCATCCTGGTGGGCATCGGCACCGTACTCGCCGACGACCCCCATCTCACCGTGCGGGAAGTGCCGGGCCGTTCACCGGTGCGGGCGATCCTCGACTCCGCCCTCCGCACCCCCGTCACGGCCCGCGTCCTCGACACGGCGGCCCCCACCGTCATCCTGAGCACGGAGAACGCCTCGGTGCGCCGGGGCCATGCCCTGCGTGAGGCGGGCGCGCAGGTCGTCCGGGTGGCCTGCGACCGCGACGGGCGGACGGACCTCGAAACCGGTCTCCGGGCCCTGCGCGCGCACGGGCTGGAAAGCCTCATGGTGGAGGGCGGCACCGCGGTCCTCACCGCTCTGCTCCGCTCCCGCTTCGTCGACCGGGTGGTGGTGTCCCTCGCTCCCATCATCATGGGCAAGGGGCTCGAAGCCGTGGGTGATCTCGGTGTCCGGCGTCTCTCCGACGCACTGCGGCTGAAGGATCTGTCCACCGTACGGATGGGACCCGACCTGGTATGGGCCGGTACGCCCGACCACCCGCGACCCGCATGACGGCGCCGGACCCGGCCGGGACCCGAACGGCCCGCCCGCCGGTCGGGCTGGTCATCTTCGACTGCGACGGGGTTCTCGTCGACAGCGAGCGCATCGCCGTCGGAGTCCACGCCAGGATCCTGGCGGCTCTCGGCTGCGACTTCACCCGGGCCGAGATCGTCGACCTCTTCGTGGGGTCCTCGAAGGAGGTCTACCGCAGGGCCGTGGAGGAACGGCTCGGCCGTGCCCTCGCCCCCGACTGGCAGGAGCCCTACGAGCACCTGTACCAGGAGGCGTACGCGGCCGGCGGGCTGACCCCGGTCGACGGTGTCGGCGAAGCGCTGGCCGCCCTCACGGTGCCGCTCTGTGTCGCGTCGAACACCCGCGCGGAGAGCGTCCGTATGAGTCTGCGCCGGACCGGTCTCGACCCGTGGTTCGGCGAGCACGTCTTCAGCGCCACCGCGGTGGAGCGGGGGAAACCGGCCCCGGACCTCTTCCTGCACGCGGCCCGGAGCATGGGAGTCCCCCCGGACCGGTGCGCGGTGGTGGAGGACAGCGCGTACGGGGCGGCCGCGGCCCGCGCGGCGGGTATGCGCGTCTTCGCCTACCGCGCCGGCCTCACACCCGCCGAGCGGCTGGCCGGACCCGGCACCGTCGTCTTCGACGACATGAGGCGGCTGCCCGAACTCATCGAGCGGCAGACGGCCCCGGAGTGACCGCGGCTCGGCTCCGGGTGCCTCCGCCCGCTGGGCGACATCGCCCGCGCGGTCCGAGCAGATCCGAATCACCCGACTACGGAGAGTTTACGCGCCCGTACTCTAGGTATCGATATTCAGGTGGAGTTGGGGTGCCGCCCGCAGGGTGACGGCTCTCGCGGGCGGCCTCCCGCCGCCCCGGTACCGGGGCGGCGGAGAGAGTAAGGAGCGGAGATTGGCTCAGAAGGAACGCGCGCGTGCTGACCGCGGGGCGTCATGAAGCCGCGGTCGACGGAGAACGTGCGGTACGTGGAGTCCGGGGGCGCGCGGTACGCGCGGGGCGGTTGGCGGGCCTGGTGGACCAACGGGGCGCGGGGCGAGGGTGGTTGAGCGGCGTGGTGCCCGAGGTTCCGGCCGCCCGGGAGGCGTTGTCCCGCCGCGGACATCCGACGGGCGCGGCCCCGTCGGCACCGCACACGCCGCGGGAGCAGGTCCCGGGATACGTCCCGGACCGGCCGGCCCCTGACGACACCCCTTCCAGATAGGCCCGACATGTACGACGTGATCGTGGTAGGCGCGCGCTGCGCCGGAGCCGCCAGCGCTCTGCTGCTGGCCCGCGCCGGCCGCAGGGTCCTGCTGCTGGACCGCGCCCGCTTCCCCAGCGACACCCTGTCCACCCTCTACATCCACCAGCGCGGGCTGGCCCGGCTGGACCGGTGGGGCCTCCTGGGCGAGGTACTCGCCACAGGCGCGCCCCTGCTGACCCGTCTGTCCCTCAACTTCCCCGGCGCCCGTCTCACCGGGCCCGCCCCCGCCCTCGGAGCGATCAACGGGGGCTGCGCCCCGCGCCGTTACGCCCTGGACCACCTCTTGGTGGAGGCGGCCGTCCGCACGGGAGCCGAGTTCCGTCCCCGTACCACGGTCGTGGATCTGCACTGGGAGGACGGGAAGGTGACCGGCGTGCGCCACGGCACCCAGCGAGGCTCCACGACCCTGGCCCGCGCCCATCTGGTCGTCGGCGCCGACGGCCGGAACTCCACCGTGGCCCGCCTGGCCGACGCACCCGTCGCGCGCCAGGACCCCCGCGGCACCCGCGCCTACTACTCCTACTGGAGCGGCATCCCCGACCACGGTCTGCAGATGTACACCGGACAAGGCATGGGAGCCGGCTGTATCCCCACCCAGGACGGGCTGACCCTCGTATCCGTCCAGGTCTCCCGCGCCCTCCCCGCCGACGACGACCGGCAGCGGACCTACCGGGAGATGGCCAGGCGCTCGTCGGCGGAGCTGGACCGGCGACTCTCCGAAGGGAAACAGGAGGACCGCCTCTACTGCTGCTCGGACCTGCCCAACTTCTTCCGCCAACCGCACGGTCCTGGGTGGGCGCTGGTCGGTGACGCCGCACACAACAAGGACCCCACACCCGGGCGGGGGATCACCGACGCCTTCATCCAGGCCGAAATGCTCGCCGAGCGCCTGGACATCCCGCTCGACGACACCCAGCAGGTGGATGCCGCCTTGGCGAAGTACGCCCAGCAACTGCGTGAGGAGTTCACCCCGGCCTACGAAAGCGCCCTGGTCACAGCGCGCCTGGATCCCGCCGCGTACATCCGGCACCTGATCGACAATCAGCACGATCCCGCCTTCACCGAGCGTTTCTTCCGCGCCTTCGCCGGCCTCAACTGACAGACGCCACCGGCTCCCGGCTCCCGGCGTCCGGCTCCCGGCGGACGCCCCGGCACTCCGCCCCGGCCGTGCACGAGGCGAGCCCGCGCGGTGACGACCGGCACGACGCCGGTCAGGCGCGATTACGGGCACGGTCTCCGATTATCGCTGCGCTGTTATATTAGCGCTGTGACATCTTCCGATCCCACAGCGCTGCCCGATCCCTGGCAGTCGCTGCACAAGCTGCTGGCCGCCATGGACGCCGAGATCGAGCAGGTCTACATCGAGCGTGGCATCAAGGGGGTGCGGCCCCGGTTCGCCTATCCGCTGATCCGGCTCGCCCACACCGGGCCCCTGACCATCCGCGAGCTCGCGGAGTCCCTGGACCGCTCGCACTCCGCGATCAGCCAGACCATCGCCGCGATGCGCAAGGAGGATCTGGTCACCTCCGAGCCGGGGCCCGACGCCCGCACCCGGCGGATCGACCTGACCGAGCGCGGCCGGTCGCTGGTGCCGTTCCTGGAGGCCGAGTGGCGCGCCACCCACGCGACGGTCGCCGAGCTGGACGGCGAGATCCCGTACGCGCTGACCACCGTCGTCGAGGAGCTGCGGCGGGCGCTGGAGCACCGGTCGATGCGGCAGCGGGTCCTCGGCCATCTCGTCGAGCCACCGCGATGAGGGGGCGTGTCCGGTTCCTCGACACCCGCCCGCTGCGTGGCAGCCGGCCCTTCCGCGACCTGTGGATCGGCACCTCGGCCTCCCAACTCGGCGCGCAGATAGCCACGGTGGCGGTGCTGGCGCAGGTCTGGGATCTGACCGGCAGCCCGGTGGGCACCGGCGCCATCGGACTCGCGACCGGCCTGCCGATGGTGCTGTTCGGGCTGCTCGGCGGCACGTTGGCCGACACCGTCGACCGCCGTGCGGTGGTACGGGCCACCACCGCCGGCCAACTGCTGGCCGCCGCGGGGCTGTGTACCCAGGCTCTGGCGGACAACCGGAACGTACTGCTGCTGCTCGCCCTGGTCGCCCTGGGGAGCGCCTGCGGTGCGCTCGGCGCCCCTGCCCGGCGCACCTTTCCCGTCCGGCTGCTGCCGGCCGACCAGGTCGCGGCCGGGCTCGCGCTGACCAACGTCTCCTTCCAGGCGGCGATGCTGGCCGGGCCCGCGCTGGCCGGGCTGGTCATCGCCCGCTGGGGCTTCCCCGCCGCCTACGCCGCGCAGGCCGTGGCCGTCGTGGTCTCGATGCTCGCGGTGATCCGGCTTCCGGCCATGAAACCCGGGGGCGCCGACACCACGGGCGGCAGGCGCCGGCCGGAGCGCGGCGGCTGGCGGATCGTTCTGCGCCGCCCGACGCTGTGGGGCTCGTTGGCCGCCGACCTGTCCGCAACGCTGCTGGCCATGCCGGTCGCGCTCTTCCCGCTGGTCAACGAGATCCGCTTCGACGGCGATCCGCGGACCCTCGGGCTGTTCCTCTCGGCCGTCGCGGTCGGAGGGATCACCGCCGGTCTGCTCTCCGGCACGGTGACGCGCCGGCGCCGTGCCGGCCTGGTCCAGCTGACCGCGGCCGGCGTCTGGGGCCTGGCGCTGGCGGGTTTCGGTCTGGCCGGGCCGCTGTGGCTTGCGCTCGGCTGTCTGGCCGTGGCCGGCGCCGCCGACACCGTGTCGGTGGTCACCCGCAGTGCCCTGGTCCAGTTGGAGACCCCCGACGCCTACCGGGGGCGGGTTTCCTCCGTGGAACACGTCATCGGTGTCGCGGGCCCCGAACTCGGCAACTTCCGCGGGGGTCTGGTGGCGTCGGTCACCTCCGCCTCCTTCTCCCTGGTCGCCGGAGGCCTCTTCGCCACCCTGGCGGTCGCCGCCGTGGCCGCGGTCAACGGCCCCCTCCGCGCCTACCGCACGCCATCCGCCGCCGTGGAGCCGACCGCTCCCGCGGTCACCGACGCGGCAAAGGCCGCCGGTTAGGCTCGCCGATCCGATCCGATCCGGCCCGATCCGGTTCTTGGCGAGTACGGCTGCCGGTACCCCAGGCCACGGAGGGCCACGGAGGAACGGTCTCAGACGGAACGGTTCTCCGCGCTGACCATCCAGGCGTGCTTCTCCAGGGAGTCGATGATCGCGTGCAGCAGGTCGGCCGTGGAGGGATCCTCGCTGTCGACCTGGTCATGGTGCGTGCGCAGCGTATCGACGGTGGCACGCAGGCGCGCGGTGACAAGATCGACGACGGCACTCACACT
This sequence comes from Streptomyces sp. NBC_00872, assembly GCF_045161915.1. Taxonomy (NCBI): domain Bacteria; kingdom Bacillati; phylum Actinomycetota; class Actinomycetes; order Kitasatosporales; family Streptomycetaceae; genus Streptomyces; species Streptomyces sp. NBC_00872. The sequence goes on from NZ_CP108806.1 coordinate 2,072,783, forward strand.
CAGCTCCCCCTCCGGGAACGCGGGGAGAGTGGTGGTCGCCGCCACGGTGTCGGAGCGGCCGTCCGGCCAGGTCGCCAGAGCACGCATGCGTTCGGCGATGGTGTCGGCCGACTCCCGGGCGTCGTCGACGACCTGGTCCAGTTGCAGATGCAGGTCACGGAAGTTGTGGCCGACGACGTTCCAGTGGGCCTGCTTCCCCTGGAGGTGCAGTTCGACGAGATCCACCACGATCTGCTGCAACGCCCGGGAAAGCCCCGGCGAGGCGGCGAATCCGGCGGCATCGGACTCTGGACGCCGGGAAGCTCCAGGAGCGGAGGAAGCCGCCATGACGTATCTCCTTCTGAGAGCACAAGAGAGCGGACCCCCGGAAACAGGAGGCCCGTTGGCCTACGCCCCCAAGCCTACGAAGGTCCCTCTCCGCCGCCACCGGGCGTTCGTCCGTCTGCCCGCCCGGTGGCGGCGGAGAGGGACCCGTGGTGCGAGTGGTCAAGGATCCCCGGCGTCTTCCGGTGCGGGGGTGGCGAAGCGGACAGGGGCCTGGAAGCGGGCCTTGCGGGCGGCGCGGCGGAAGGTGGTGAGGACGGCGGGGCCGGCGAGTGCGACGCAGAGGAAGTTGGTGACGGCGCGGCCGGTGTCCCAGCCGAGGGAGGTGGCCAGGTCGAAGGCGAGATAGCGCTGCCACTGCTCGGTGAAGGGCAGTCCCGGCAGATAGGCGATGGAGCTGCCGGGATCCAGGGAGAAGGGCCAGAAGGAGAGGTTGAGCAGGAAGCCGAAGAGATAGCCGGAGAGCGCTCCGTAGAGCGCCAGCATCAGTACCTCGCGCCGGCCGGTGGCTCGCGGGAGCAGGCCGGCGAGCATGCCGACGAAGGCGCAGCCGAACATCTGGTAGGGCATCCAGGGGCCGACCCCGCCCGTGATGAGCGCGGAGGCGAAGAGTGAGGTGCAGCCGAGGGTGAAGCCGAACCCGGGGCCGTAGACACGGCCGGCCAGGACGAGGACGAAGAAGACGGTCTCGATGCCCGCCGTGCCCGCGCCGAGCGGACGCAGCGCCGCGTTGACCGCCGACAGCACCCCGAGCATGGCGAGCGCCTTCGAGTTGATGCCGCCCTCGGCGATCTCGGAGATCACGACACACAGGACGAGTACGAGGAGCACACCGAAGATGAGGGGCGGCGCGTAGTTCGATCCGAAGGTGCCCGGGGCGACGAGGAAGGGCCAGAAGAAGGCGACGGCACCGAGGAGGGCCGCCATGGCGATGACGATTCCGGCGCGCGGTGTGATGCCGATGGCCGCGGCACGCGGGCTCATGAGTCCGCCTCGTCGTCACGGAGTACGGCGGCCACCTGGCCGACCGTGAGGTAGGGCAGGGGTGCCAGGATCTTCGCGACCTGCGGTGCGAAGACCGGTGAGGCGACGATGACTTCCGGGGTCGGGGCGTCGGCGACGATGTCGCCCTCGGCCATGACGACCACCCGGTCGGCGGCGCGGGCGGCGAACTCGACGTCATGGGTGGAGATCACGACAGCCCGGCCCTCGGCGGCGAGAGCGTCCACGATCTGGATGAGCCGGCTCTTGGCCCGGTAGTCGAGGCCGCGGGTCGGTTCGTCGAGCAGGACGACCCGCGGGGCCGCGGTGAGCTGGATGGCGAGGACGAGGGCGAGTTTCTGTCCCTCGGAGAGGTCGCGTGGATGGGTCGCGTCGTCGATGCCGGGAGCGAGCCGGTCGAGGATCGCGCGGGCGGACGCTCCGCCGCCAAGAGCCCCGACGGTGCCGGACTCGGTGTCGGCCTGTTCGAGTTCCTGCCTGACGCTCTCCAGATAGAGCAGGTCGGTGGGTGTCTGGGGCACCAGGCCGACCAGCCGCCGGGCCCCGGCCGCGGACAGCGTCCTCGGGTCGCGCCCGCGCGCCTCGTCGTCGGACCGTACGTCCACGGTGCCGGCCTTTCGCGGTCCTGAGCCCTGAAGGGCCCACAGCAGGGAGGACTTGCCGGAGCCGTTGCGTCCCATGAGGGCCGTGATCTCCCCGCCGCGCAGGTCGAGATCGACTTCCCGTACGGCCGGTACGCCGTGGTAGGCCACGGTGATGCCACGGGCCTTGAGCAGGTCCGGCCGGCCGGCTCCGGGCACCGGACGGACGGGGGGCGGCTGCGTGTCGGCCAGCCGGGTACGCAGCGGGGCGGCGGCGCGACGGGCGTCCCGGATGGAGAGGGGCAGGGGTGACCAGCCGGCGGCGCGGCCCAGTTCCACGATGGGCGGGGCGATGGGCGACGTACGGAAGATCTCCGCCGGCGGGCCGGGGACGACGCGGCCGTCGCCCGGCAGCAGAAGGACCCGGTCGGCGTACTGGACGACCCGCTCCAGCCGGTGTTCGGCGAGGAGCACGGTGACGCCGAGGTCGTGGACGAGGCGGGTGACGGCGGCCAGCACCTCCTCGGCCGCGGTCGGGTCGAGCGCGGATGTCGGCTCGTCCAGGACCAGGACGCGCGGGTGCGCGGTGAGGACGGAGCCGATGGCCACCCGCTGCTGCTGGCCGCCGGAGAGTTCGTACAGGGCGCGATGGCGCAGGTCCGCCAGGCCCAGCAGGTCGAGGGTCTCCTCGACGCGCTTGCGCATGACCGCGGGCGGAACGGCCAGTTGCTCCATCGCGTAGGCGAGCTCCTCTTCGACAGTGTCGGTGACGAAGCCGTCGAGCGGATCCTGACCGACCAGGCCGACGACGTCGGCGAGTTCCCGGGGCGGGTGTTCGGCGGTGTTCCGGCCGTCGACGGTGACGCGCCCGTGGAGGGTGCCGCCGGTGAAGTGCGGGACCAGCCCGTTGACCGCGCCCAGAAGGGTCGATTTACCGGCTCCGGTGTGGCCGACGACCAGGCACAGCTCGCCCTCGTCGACGGTGAGGCTGACATCACGCAGGACCGGTCCGGCTCCGTCGTCGTACTCCACGCTGACATGGTCGAAGGTGATCACTCGGGTTCCTCGGTGCGCTGCGCGGGGACGGGGTACGTGGGCGGGGCGGGCGGTGGCGCGAGGATTCCGGCGGCTCCGGCGAGGAGGATCGCGGCGGCCGGGACCAGTGGCAGCGCCGGCCACGTAAGCGGATAGATGGAGGGGTTGAGCTCCGCCGGGTCGTAGCCGGCGTTGCTGAAGAGCAGTACGGCGGAGAGCACACCGCAGCCGGCCACGGCCCATTCGGCGAACCGCCAGGGGTCGGGCCGGTAGGTGGTCCGGGTGATCCGGCGCCCGCCGAGGCGGAGTCCCACGACGCACAGGAGCGAGCCGGCCGCCAGCGCGGGCAGACCGAGCGGCTTCGGGGCGGTGGCGTCGAGGAGGCCGTACGCCCCGGCGCACAGTCCGCACATGCCGAGCAGCATGAGCGCGCCGGTGAGCCGACGGGAGCGGGGGGTGGCCGAGCCCGCGCGGCCGTAGCCGCGGGAGTCCATGGCGGCGGCGAGGCGGAGGGAGCGTTCGAGCGCGTCTTCGAGTACGGGGACGGCGATACCGCGCAGGGCGCGCGGACCCTTGTGGTGGCCGGCCCGCAGCCGGCGGGCACGGCTCACACGCTGGACGCTCTGGACGAGTTGGGGCGCGACGCTGAGCGACACGGTGACGGCGACGCCGAGTTCGTACAGGGCGCCGGGCAGGACACGCAGGGCGCGTTTGGGGTTGGCGAGGGTGTTGGCGGCGCCGACGCAGCAGAGCATGCAGGCGAGGCGCAGGCCGTCGGTGGCGGCCGAGAGGACCGCTTCGAGGGAGACGGGCCCGCCGATCTGGATGCCCGCGTACCAGTCGGGGGTGGGGACGCGGGGAAGGGAGAAGAGGAAGTGGTCGTGCGGGGTGATGCCGGTGGCGAAGACCGCGCGGAAGATCACCCGGATGGCGACGACGGTCAGCGCCAGATAGAGGTAGTACTTGAAGCCGCGTGCCCAGGGCGCTTCGGTGCGCCGGGCGGTGATGACGTAGCCGAGGACCGCCAGGACGAGGAGGAGCAGCAGCGGGTTGTTGGTGCGGCTGACGGCGGTGGCGAGGGCGAGGGCCCAGATCCACCAGGCGACGGGGTGCAGGGTACGGGGAAGCCGGCGCCCGCCCGGGTCCGGCGCGGGCCGGCCGGACGCGGGGGCGAGCCGCTCGGACGCGGGGGTGCCTGACATGTACTACTCCGCGCGGCGTCGGCGGTTGGCCGCGAAGACGGCCGCGCCCGCGATGACCAGGAGCAGACCGGCCGTGACGGTGGCGGGCAGCGCCGATCCGGAATCGTGGGCGGCCTCGGCCGCCGGGGCGGCGTCGACCACTCTTCTCCCGTCCCCGTCCCCGTCCCCGCGCCCGTCCCCGGAAGGTACGGTCGGCGCTGACGACGGGGGCGGCGGGGCCGGCGGGGCGGTGGTGGACGACGGGGACGGCGCGGCGGACACGGGCGCGCTGGTGGACGGGGACGGCACGACGGCGGACGGGGCGGGCGTGCCGGGGGCGGGCACCTTCGCCGAAGGCGCGGGCGTGGGCGCGGGCGCGGGTGGTTTCCCCGCCTCCCCTCCCACGGTGCCGCTGGGCCGGGGGGCGGGCTTGTCCTGCGAACCGGACCCGACCGGCTCGGTGTTGCGGGCGCGGAGCTGGTCGGGGGTGAGCGTCGGGCGGCCCTCGGTGCCCTCTATGTCCGTACCGCCGAAGATCCACAGATCGACACTGCCCGGCTTCGGCTTGTAGCTCATGGCGCCGAGCCGGCTGTACTCCCAGGTGTCGGCACCCGGGTCGGCGTGCCAGTACGACCAGTACGCGGAAGCGGGCGGGGTGAGGACGCAGTCCTCCTGCCCCGAGGTGGGGTACTGCTTGCCGCCCTGGTGGCCGCTGTAGCCGATCCGGCAGATGAACGCCGGGCCGTCGTGCCCCGTTCCCGTGGTGCGCCAGCCGCCCTGGTTGAGCAGCTCGTAACCGGTCGTGGGTGTGGTGCCGCAGGAGCGGTGGACCGGGCCGCCCCAGTGGCCGAAGTCGACGGCGAGGACGACGCCGGACGTCGTGGTGCACCTGCCGATCGGCTGCGGCGCGGCGGCGGCCGTGCCGGTGGCCGCGGCGAGCGCGCCCGCCGTCGTGCCCGCCGTCAGTACGAGGGCCGTGACGACGCGGGCGCAGGCGCGCGGGAGACGGATTCTCACCGTGCTCCCCCCATCGCCGCGCGGCGCCTGCGGGCGAGGGCGACCGTGCCCCAGCCTGCCAGGGTCAGCGCGGCGGCGGCCGCCGCGAGCGCCCCGGCCTGGACACCGGTCGACGCCAGGTAACCGCCGCCGGAGCCGCCCGTACCGCCCGTACCGCCGGCTCCCCCGATGGTGTCGCCCGGGGTGACGATCACCGGAGCGGAGGAGGACGGGGCGGGGGTGGGCTGCGGGACGGTGCCGGTCAGGCTGCGGGCGAGCACCCCGAAGGAGATTCCGGTGGCACCCCCGACGGCCTGCGTGGAGGCCCGTACGTCGGAGCCGCGCTGGCCTTCCTTCGCGACATTGAAGCCGCCGTCGCCGTTCTGCTGGGAGGCGAGGAACGCACGGGCCCTGGCGATCCGCGCGCTGTACTTGGATGTGTCCAGGGAGAGTCCCTGGACCGCCAGAGCCGCGGAGTTCACCGAGTCGCCGGCCGCGCCCGGGAAGCCGCCGTCCGGCAGTTGCTCGGCCGCGATCCAGGCGAGAGCCTTGTCCACCGCGGTCCGGGCCCTCTCGTCCTCCACCAGATCCAGGGTCATCGCGGCCATGGCGGTGGAGTCGACATCCGAGTCACCCGTCGCCGGGATCAGGCTGGGCCAGGCGCCGGAGGGGTGCTGAAGGCTCTCCAGATACGCGACGGGCGCCCGCGCCGCCTCCTTCTCCCCGGCCCGCAACTGGGCCAGCACGCCCAGGGACTGGGCGAAGACGGACGGGGCGTAGGTGTAGGCGCCCTCGGCCGGGCAGCTACGGGACGGTGTCCGGCACACCGCCGTGCCGAGAGCGGCGATCAGGTCCCGGCCGCCGAAGTCCCGGGGGTCCCGGCCGACGCTCTCGGCGAGGAGTGCGGTCTTGCCGATCGATCCGCCCGCGGCGTACTCGGTGCCGACGCCCGTCCAGTCGTGGACCGTACGGCCCTCGGGGTCCTCGCCGCGCTTGTCGAGGAAGTCGACGATGCCGCGCAGGGCGTTGTTGTCGTGGCCGGTCGCGGCCAGCGCGAAGGCGCCGTCGATGGTGAGACCGAAGTCCGCCCGGCCGCCGCCTGCCGTGTAGTACCGCCCCTGCTTGAGACGGTCCGGGCCGGTCAGGTACGCGACGCCCTTCTTCAGGTCCGGGCCCGCGCCGGGCGGGGTGGTGGGGGGAGCCGTCGGCGGGGTGGTCGGCGGCCGGGTGGGTTCGGGCCGCTCCGTGGTCAGGGTCACCAGGCTGGTGTCCACGCCGGCGAGTACGGCGGGGGCGGTCGGATAGAGGGCCGCGTCCGAGGCCCCTTCCTCGAATCCGAAGCCGCCGTCCGGGAGTTGCCGTGCGGACAGCCAGGAGACGGCGGCGTCCGCCCGGTCCGTGTCACCGAGGGCGCGCAGCGCCTGGGCCGCGTAGGCGGTGGCGGTCACACTGCCGGTGGCGGAGCCGGTGTAGCCGGGGAAGCCGCCGTCCTGGCGCTGGGCCTTCCTGAGATACGCGCGGGCCCTGCCGACGGCGTCGGCCCGGCCGCCCGCCTTGTCCAGGACAAGGGCGACGAGCCCGGTGGTCGCGGGATCGCCGTCGCAGTACTCACCCGGACGGATCAGGATGCTGGTGATACCGCCGTCCTGGCACTGGAGCTGGGTCAGCCGCTCCACGGTCCCGGCCGGGGGACGAAGACCGCCGCGCACCACGGCCAGCACGGCGAGCGCCTGCCCGTCGGCGTACGAGGCACCGGGGAAGTCGCCCTTCGCCGTGCAGCCGGGCGCCGGACCGCCGGACTCGGGACCGGCCGCGCAGACGTTCTCCACCAGATCGCCGAGCAGGTCATGGCCCGCGAAGGCACGCGGGTCGCCTCCGGTGATCTCGGCGAGCAGGGCCAGCCGGGCGGCGGCGGTCGCGTCGGGCGGGGCGTCCTCGCCGCCGGGATAGGCGTAGGCGTCGGTACTGGCCGTGAGGAACGCCGTGACCTTGTCGAGACGGCCGCTCCCGCCGCCGGACGCCGCGAGGGCGTAGGCGGCCTCGGTCGTCAGGAGGTGGTTCGGACTGTCGGCGCCCTCGTCGACGACCCGCTCGCCGTCCGTGAGCCGGCCCGTCAGCCACCGGGCGGCGGCGGGAATGTCCACCTCACCCGCGGGAAGGGTCGGGGGGCCGCTGGGCTCGGACGGGCCGCCGCCACCGGCGCGTACCTCATCCGGCGTGAAGCTGGGTCTGCCGGTGGTGCCGCCGACATCCGTGCCGCCGAACACCCACGCGTCGACATCGCCCGCCTCGGGCTCGCGGTCCATGGCGCCGAGCGGGCTGTAGGACCACTCGTCCTGTCCGGGCGAGGCGATCCAGTACGACCAGTAGGCGGTGGCCTGCGGCGTCAGTACACAGTCGTCCTTGTCGGGAGTCGGGTACCGCGTACCGGAGTTGAAGGATCCGGAACCGATACGGCAGATGAAGGCGGGGCCGTCGTGCTCGGTGCCCTCCGTGGTGAACCCGCCCTCGTGCAGAAGCTCGTAGCCGGTGGTGGGGGTGGTGTCGCAGCCCCGCTCGACCGTGCCGCCGAAGGGCCCGAAGTCGACGGCGACCACCGCGCCCCTGGTGGCCGTGCAGTCCCCGACGGGGTCGGCCGCCGCGAGGGGCGTTCCCGTGACGAACGCCATGGCGGCACCGAAGGCGAGAAGGGCCGCCGATATCAGCGACACCGGTCGTCTCCGCCCGGCGTCGCGCCGGTCTGCTCCCTGTGCGGTCCCCACCACGGCCCCTCGTGTTGTCCGGGCGGCTCGCGCGTGGTGAAAAGACCCCCGTCACACGGCTCATGTCATGGGGAGGCCGATCGAACCACGCCGTAGTCCGCGACGGCGTTTCTCGCTGATCCAGCGCTCCAGGCAGTCCGGCTCGCCCGTGCTGCGTCGGGCCTACGGTTGCGGGTCAGCGCCGGATTCCGACCGGCTTCCCCTGGAGCTGCTCGCTTATCAGCCGGATTGGAACACGCCTGTGAAGACAGCGTCAAGGCGGCCTGGACCGCGTCCGTTCCCCCTGCGGCGGGCGGCGGCCGGGGCGTCTGGCGGGCCGGTGATCCCTCGGGTAGCGTCCGGGGCTGCCATGTGGGGGAACCCGGTGGGAATCCGGGGCTGACGCGCAGCGGTATGGGACGGCGGGGGCTGTCCCGAGCCCGAATGCCCATATGGCGGCGAGACACAGGAAGCCGTACCACGCGTCCGGACGGCGGCCCCGCCCGTCTCCGGCGTTGCGCCGCGAGAACGGTGTGCCAGGCCGGCGTCCCTCATCCCAGGAGCAGGCCATGTCCCGTTCTCTCACGTCCCGCCGCGTCGCGCTCGCCGTCCCCGCGGCGCTGGGGGCTCTCGCCCTGACGGTGCCGCCCGCGGCCGCGACCTCCACCCCGGCGCAGATCGCCACCTCGAAGACCAACGGTGTCGCCTACCTCGAATCCCTCCAGGCCGCGGACGGTTCGTACGCGGGCGCCGGTCTGTCCAACGAGTGGGTGTTCAGCGCCTTCGCCGCGGCCGGCACGGCCGCCGTGGACGTCACGCCGGGCGGCGACGCCACCAAGAACGCCCGCACCGTCTACCGGAACCTCCTGGCCACCGCCGGGTGGCCGTCCGCCTCGCCCGTGGTCACCGACTACGAACGCGGCACGCTCAACGCGTACGCGGCAGGCGTCGATCCCGCGCGCGTGTCCGCCTCCCGCAATCTCATCGCGGACATCTACTCCTACTGGCAGACCGCGGAGACCGGTTACTTCGGGCCGTCCGCCAACTACAACGGCACGGTCTTCGCCGCGCTCGCCCTCGGCGGCGCCAGAACCCAGGCGGGCGGACAGCGGGTGCCGCAGGCTCTGCTGGACGCGATGATCACGCGGATCCGCGCCAACCAGCACAACGACGGCGGCTGGAACTACAGCAAGGCCGAGGGCAACCCGGCCCAGCTCGCCGCCGCGAGCGACATCGACATGACCGGCGCCTCCATGGCCGCCCTCTGCGCCTCCGGCGTGCCGAACACCGATACGGACATCAGCCAGGCCAAGGCCTTCCTCAAGAGCAAACTCGTCAGCAACTCCGGCGCCTTCAACGCCATGTTCGGCGCCAACACCGACTCCAACGGCTGGGCCGTCTCCGGGCTCAACGCCTGCGGCGTCAACCCACAGACCGGCGACTTCCTCACCTCCATGGGCAAGACCCCGGTCGACTTCCTGATCGCCCAGCAGTTCAACCCCGGCGGCGGCTTCAGATACCTCCCCGGCGACACCTCGCCCTCCGCCTACGCGTCCATCGACGGACTGCGCGCGGTGGCGGGCGGCGGCTTCACCACCGCCCCGCCGGTCCCCGTCACCGCCGGTGCCCCGCGGTGGGCCGCCCAGAGCACCTTCACCGCGGGTACGGCGACCACACTGGCCGTGACGGTCGACGACGGCGCGGGCGGCCTCAAGGTCTGCTCCGTGGCCTTCACCCCCACGGGCACGACGACCACCCTCGGCGACGTCCTGACGGCCGCCACGACCGCGGCTACCCCGGCGGGCTGCGTGACAAGTGTCACCCCCTCATCCGGCACCGGCACCGTCACCGCGGTCAACGGCAAGGCCAACAGCGGGACTTCGACCTGGAAGGTCAGCGTCGACGGCACCGCCTTCGCGGGCGCCGCCCGTAACAAGGTGATCGACGTGGGCGACACCATCGCCCTGCGCTGGGGCGTCTGACCCCACTCCCTTCCGGTGCGGGTCCACGCCTCACGGCGACACGGCCCGGACCCGCACCGGAACACCGCGAGCAAGGAAGAACCCGAGACCTCGGAGCCGGCGATATGGACCGGGCTGTCCGAACGGCTTGTTAGTCTCGACGGACTCGCGGCGCACCGGGGCAACTCGGCTCCCCGGCGCGGGCGTTCGGTCTCGCCGTGCCGCGCGAGGTGTGTTCGGGTGGAGTGGGCGGGAGGTCCGTGGACGTATGACGGGTCCCAGACTGCTCCTGGTCGTGGCCCCGCAGAACAGCGCCATGGGAACGCTCACCGAGCTGGAGAACGCCGCGCGGGAGCTGTCCGCCACGCTCATGGCGGGCGGACTCGGCGGTTGCGAGGCGTCCCCCGGCACCCCGCTGCCGCTGCTCTACGGTCCCGGGCTGACCCAGGCCCGTATCGAGGCCGCCGTCCGCGCGGCCATCGGCCGGGCCGGTGAGACGGGTGCCACGCTGGTGCTGGCGTTCCTCGGACACGGGATCACCCCGGGCTCGCAGCCGACGCTCTATCTGATGGCCGGGGACTCGCGGCCGGACACCCTGAGCACCGCCGTGAATGTGAGCGAACTGCTGGTCCAGGCCGTCGAGGAGCCGGGTGTCGACGGGGTCATCGGGATCGTCGACACCTGCCATGCCGCCGGGGCGGTGCCCGATCTGAAGGCGCTGGGGTCGGGGGTGCGGGGCGGGCGCACCCGGCTCTCCCTGCTGATGTCGTCCCAAACCGGCCAGGAGGCGTACGACCTCGCGTTCAGCCGCCGTCTCGACGAGTTGCTCAGACGGGGACTGCCGGGCGAGGGCGCCTTCGTCGGGATCTCCGCGGCCAGGGAGGCCCTGCGGCGGACCGTCACCGGTCAGGACGTCGTCTCCCTGGAGCACGACGGCGATCACTTCGCGGCCGAACCGCTCTGGCTGGCGCGCAACGCCTGCCACCGCGATACGGAGGGTCCGGGCCCGGTCGGCGCCGAGGAGCTGCGCGGGGCGCTGGACGCGGCCGGACTGGACGGCGCGTGGCCCGCCGAGTGGACCCTGCCGGCCGTCGGCGAACTCCGGGACCGCGTCCGGGACCGGATCAGGAAGGACCAGGAGGAGCGGGGCGGGCAAGGGGCGGCCGGGGCCGGACCCCGGCCACCGCTCGTCCGGGCCCTTCAGGTGGTGGACGGTCTGCGGATCTGTCTCGTCACCCACTCCTTCCTCACCTCGTGGATGGGCGGCGCGCTGACCACGGAGCGGCTCCGAAGGGCGCTGCCCCCGCTGCCCGCCGACACCCGCCGGCGGCTCCCCGAGTCCTCGGGCACCGAACTGCTGCGTGATCTGCTGGAGTCGCTGATCCTGCGCGTGCCTCGCGTGGGCGGCAGCCGTACCGCGCCGCTCGCCCGCTTCGTCGCCGCGCTCGCGCTCGACGCCTCGCTCGATCTCACCGCCCCCGAGGCCGTCGCCTGGGCGGAGTCGACCGGTGCCCGCATCGAGCTGAACGACGCCCGCGAGGAACTGGGCAGGGGCGTGGCGGCCCGGCGGATGCGGCTGGTCATCGGTCTGCACGCGACCGTGGCCGACGGCTGGCCCGAGTCCCTCGGGCTGTGGCTGCTGGACGGCGGGCAGGTGTGCGAGCGTACGGAACTCCCCTGTGTCCCCGCCCAGAACGCGGTGGAGGCCGGACTCGGGGAGGCCATCGGCTGGGCGCGACGCCACGCGCGGCTGCGGGGTTCGCCCCTGCGCCAGGTGGACATCGCCGTACCGGCCGGGCTGTTGACGCGCTGGAAGCCCGAGGAGACGGACTTCGGGGTACGGCTGGGGGTCCACCACGATGTGGTGCTGCGGTGGAGCCACCGGCTGAACCCGCCCGCGCATCTGTGGTGGATCAACGACCACGCCCGCTCCGGCCTCGAACGGATGGCCTCGCGCGCGGCGAAGACCGCGCCCGTCGACTGGCTGAGCGAGCGGGAGACGGGCCGGCCGCAGGAGCTGGGCGACCGGCTGCGCTCGGGCGCGTACACCCGCGCGCTCGCCCTGGGCCACCGCCCCGCCCAGCTCGAACAGGTCATGGAGCTGTTGCTCGCGTACGCGCCGATCGTCGTGTGGCCGGACGGCGACGGCGAGTTCACCGCGGCGGAACGGACCGTGGTGGACACGTTCTGGGACAGGCTGCCGGCGGAGCTGGCCGAGGCCTACCGGCGCCGCTGGCGTGACGGCCCTGGCCCGCGCGGCCCCGAGGACGGCCCCGGCGACGACCTCGATGCCGGTTCCGGCGCCGGTTCCGGCGGCGGTCTCGGCTCCGTACCGGCCGATCCGGAGAGCGGCCGGCTCGCCGATCTGAGAACCGTCTGGCACGACCTGGAATGGCTCGACTTCTGCGCCTGGCTCGAAGGCGGCCCCGACCCGACCCACGGGAGCTTCTCATGACCTGGAGTCCGTACTACACCGGGGACGGGATTCCTCGTGATGTCGAAATCGCCGATCCGCCGCCCTGGCGCACCTTCCCCCGGCGCGCGATGGGCAAGGAGTTCCAGCCGCCGCCCGGTCTCGTGGAGGCCGTGAACGCGGCCCTGCATCTGCGCCGCCCGCTGCTGCTGACCGGCCCCGCCGGATCGGGCAAGTCGACCGTGGTCGAGCAGGTGGCGAACGAGTTGAAGCTGGGCGACGCGCTGCGCTGGCACATCACCTCGCGCAGCACACTGACCGACGCGCTCTACCGGTACGACGCGCTGGGGCGTATCCATGCCCAGCGGCTGGGCGGCTCCGACGGGGTCGACGACATCGCGCCGTTCCTGCAACTGGGGCCGCTGGGCACCGCGCTGCTGCCGTCCGGCCGGCCACGGGCCCTGCTGATCGACGAGGTCGACAAGAGCGATCTGGATCTGCCGAGCGATCTGCTCGACGTACTGGAGCGCGGTGAGTACGAGATCCCCGAACTCGCCCGGTACAAGGACGACGTCGTGGACGTACGGCAGTGGGGCGGCGACGAGCGGCACGCGGTCGAGCGGGGACGGGTGCGCTGTACGCAGTTCCCCTTCATCGTGATGACGAGCAACGGCGAGCGCGACTTCCCGGCGGCCTTTCTGCGCCGCTGCATCCGGTACACCATGCCGCAGCCGACGATTCCGCTGCTGCGCCGGATGGTGATGGCGCATCTTCGGCTGGACATCGAGGACGGGAGCCCGCTGAGCGATCTGATCACGGACTTCGTGGCGCGTGTCGAGGGCGGGGAGACCCTGGCCGTCGACCAGTTGCTCAACGCGGTCCATGTGATGTCGGGCGGCTCGGCACCGGACGAGGGCCATCGCCGGCAGTTGGTGGAGCTGCTGCTGCGCGAGCTGTCGCGTGCCTGACGACCGGCGCCCGCCGGACGACCGGGGACCGGACGAAGCGGCGTACGACACGCCGTACGGCTCGACAACCGACGCACCGTACGGCTCGACCGACGCACCGTACGGCTCGACCCACGCACCGTACGGCTCGTACGACGCGCCGTACGAGCCGTCCGACGGCCCGTCCGACGGCCTCTCCCGCGTGTTCTCCGGACTCCGCTCGACGGCGGCCGAGCTGGACGCCACCGCGCTGGCCGAGGCCCTCTGGCTCGCGGCCACCCTGCCGCGGCCCGCCCCTTCGCCGCACAGCACGCCCCCGGAAGCCGGCCAGGACCGGCCGCCCGCGGCGGAGCGGCCCGCCGACGCGGCCGACCGGGCGGCCGACCAGGGCGCGAGCGAGACGGGCGGCGCGCTGCCCCTGCACGAACGGCTGCCCGGCGGCGGCGCCGATCTGCCCGGCAGTCCCGTGCCGGTGGAGCGGGGGCGTGCGCTGCCCCGGAGGCTGGAACTCTCCCGGGCGCTCCGTGCCTTCAAGCGACCGTGGACGGCCGGGCTCCGTACGGAGCTGGACATCGAGGAGACCATCGACGGCTACGCGCGCAGCGGCGAGCTGATCCCGGCGTTCGGCGCCGCCCCCGAGCGGTGGTTCGATCTGCTGCTGATCGTGGACCGGTCCCTGTCCATGCAGGTGTGGCGGGAGACGGTCATGGAGTTCGAGCGCGTGCTCGGCCATCTCGGCGCGTTCCGTCTGCTGCGCACCTGGGGGCTGACCTTCGACGCGGCGGGCCCCGTGCTCCACGATCACCAGGGTGCGGTGGCGGGACCGGACCACGCGCTGTCGCCGCAGGGCAGACGGCTGGTGCTGGTCCTCTCCGACTGTTCGGCGCCCGGCTGGCACCGGCCGGAGGTCTGGCGGCTTCTGCGCGGCTGGGCGCAGTCGACAGCGGTCGCGCTGCTCGATCCGCTGCCTCCCGGGCGCCGGCGCCGTACGGGGCTGGATCTGCCCGGGGTGACGGCCGGTCAGACCGTCCCGGGCGGCGACAGCACCACGCTCCGCTACGCCCGTTCACTCCTGCTGGACGAGGTGACCGGCGGTGACACCTCGTGGCTGCCCGTCCCGGTCCTGACGTTCAGCCCGTACTCACTGGGCCGTTGGGCGCGGGCGCAGATGCGCGGTGACCCGGACGGCTGCGACGCGGTGCTGATCCCCGCGTCCGGACGGCTGGAGCATGGTGCCGGGGGCCGCTCGCGGGACGGTGCCGCGGGGGAGGAAGAAGCCGCTGTCCCCTGGGACGGTGTGCCCCGGGGCGATGTGCCCCCGGACGGTGTGCCCGGGGACAGTGTGTCCCGGGGCGATGTGTCCCGGGACGGTGTGCCGGGGCACAGGCTGGCCAGGGCCTTTGTCCGTACGGCCTCTCCCGAGGCGGAACGGCTCGCCGTACTCTGCGCCCCCATCGGCCGTATCGGTCTGCCCCTGCTCCAGCTCCTGCGGCACAAGCTCGTCCCGGAGGCCTCGGTCTCCGATGTCGCGGAGCTGGTCACCAGCGATCTGGTGTGGCTGCGGGCCGAGGAGAACGGGGAGTTCACGCTCGGCTTCCACGACGGCGTGCAGGAGGAGCTCAAGACACTGCTGCCGGAGCACGAGGCATGGCGGGTGTACGGGGTCCTGAGCGATCATGTGACCGCGCACACGGATTCCCGGCCGGCGTTCCCGTCCGTCGCCCACGATCCCAACGCGATCGATCTGCTCCCGTCCGAACTGCGTCCCTTCGGGCGGGCCACACTCGATGTGCTGAGCGCGCTGGGGCTCGTCCCCGAGGAGTCGTCGGGGACGAGCGCGACCGCGTTCATCGGCTCGGCGACCCGCCGGATCGCCCGTGGTATCGACATCGACGAGATCGTGAACGGTCTGCGCAGATCGAGCGTGCCGGCGTTCTGCGACACGATCCTGGTCCATATCCGCGACCCCCTGCCGGTCGGCGACAGCAAGCCCGTCAAGCCCTCGCGGTTCCGGGTGCGGTTCCCGGCCCCCGAGGCGCACGCGCGGCGGGACCGGAGCGGAAGTCCCGGCGGAGGGGGGCCGTCCGCCGTGCCTGCGGTGGAGACGGTCCTGCCGGGCGACGCGCTCGCGGAGGTGCTGCGCGGGGTACGGCCCGTCTTCGGCGACTCGGCACAGTCCCGTGCCGCGCTGCTCGATCTGCTCGGCGACGAGCGGTCCGTACCGCACGGCCGTCGCGCGATCCTCGCGCCCCTGCGCGGCAGACGGCGGGTGATCGGCTCGGCGGTCTTCCTGCGCGGCCCGGACCGTCCCGCGTTCGAGCCCAACGATCTTCTGCTCGCCGCCCAGTTGGCGACCCACACCGCGCTGGGGATCGACAAGTCGCTGCTGTACCGACGCGAACGCGAGGCGCGGATCGCCGAGGACCTTCAGCGCGCGATGCTGCCGGAGCGACTGCCCCGGCACCCCGGTGTCCAGCTCGCGAGCCGCTATCTCCCGGCCACCGACACCAAGTGGTTCGGGGGCGACTGGTACGACGCGTTCCCGCTGCCCGGAGGCAGGATCGCGCTGACCGTCGGCGATGTGATGGGCCGTCACCTCGCATCAGCGGCGATCACAGGTCAGTTGCTCGCGATGGTGCGGACCTTCGCCGGGCTGGGTCTGCCGCCGGACGAGGTACTGAGCCGGCTCGACGAGCAGGTCCAGCGGATCGGGGACGGCAGGATGGCCACCTGTCTGTATGTGGTGTACGACCCCGCCTCGCACCGGATCGCGGTCGCCAACGCGGGCCATCTTCCTCCTCTGCTCCTGCATCCGGGCGGCCGGTCCGACCTGCTCGACATACCGACGGGCGCACCGGTCGGCGTCGGCGGGGTGGAGTTCGAGACGGCGGAGTTCGAGGCCCCGTCCGGCACCACGCTCCTGCTCTACACCGACGGGCTGGTCGCCACCCGTGAGCGTGACGCCGGGGCGGGGACCGACGAACTGCGCGCACGGCTCTCCGAGATCGGTCTGCGGGAAGGATCGTGGCTCGGACCGCCGCTGGAGCCGCTGTGCGACGAGGTCCTGGAGCTGGCGGGACCGGGCGTACGGTTCGACGACATAGCGCTGCTCGCCGCCCGCTTCGAGGGCACCGGGCCGCGCCATGTGGTCTCCTGGCCCGTGACGCGGGAGCCTCAGTCCCTGCGAAGGGCCAGAGAACTGACCCGGCAGAGGCTGACCCACTGGCGACTGGACGAACTGACCGACCCGGTCGTGCTGATGGTGCACGAGATCGTGGCCAATGCCGTCGTACACACGGACGGTCCTGTCGAGCTGCGGCTGATCCGTACGAACGTACTGCGCTGCGAGGTCGTGGACGGCTCCCGGACCATGCCCCGGCTCGGCCTTTCCCATCCCCCCGCTCCCTTCCGCAGCGGGCTGCACATCGTGGACGCCCTCGCCCGGCGCTGGGGTGCCACCCCCGCCGGTGACGGCAAGACGGTCTGGTTCGAGTACCCCCTGCCCGGCCCGGCCGGCGGCTGATCTCCCGGGGTCCGCTGTTCGTGTCGTGTACCGATCGGCGTCGAGTGGGCGATACCGGTCATTCCCCCTCGGTGGGTGACCTTGAAATGCCTCCTTCCGCTTCGCTCCCCACACCCCCGAAGAGACAGGTCCCCACGCTCATGCCCGAACTCAATCGGCGACGGTTCCTCCAGATCGCCGGCGCGACCGCGGGCTTCTCCGCGCTCTCCGAGAGCATCGCCCGCGCCGGCTCCATCCCGGCCGGGCGGCGGTCCGGCACCATCCAGGACGTCGACCACATCGTCGTGCTGATGCAGGAGAACCGCTCCTTCGACCACTACTTCGGTTCACTCAAGGGCGTCCGCGGATTCGGCGACCCGCGCCCGGTGACCCCGGTCGACGGCCGGTCGGTCTGGCATCAGTCGGACGGCACCAAGGACGTCCTGCCGTACCACCCGGACGCCGAGGATCTCGGTATGCAGTTCATCGCCGGGCTCGACCACGACTGGGCGGGCGGTCACCAGGCGTGGAACCAGGGCCGCTACGACCAGTGGATCCCGGCCAAGTCCCCGGGGACGATGGCGTATCTGAAGCGTGAGGACATCCCGTTCCACTACGCGCTCGCCGACGCCTTCACCGTGTGCGACGCCTACCACTGCTCGTTCATCGGGGCCACCGACCCCAACCGCTACTACATGTGGACCGGCCACACCGGGAACGACGGCAAGGGCGGCGGCCCCGTCCTCGGCAACGACGAGCTGGGGTACGGCTGGACGACCTACCCGGAGCGGCTCGAAGAGGCGGGTGTCTCCTGGAAGATCTACCAGGACACGGGCGACGGGCTCGACGCGGCCGGCGGCTGGGGCTGGATCGACGACGCCTACCGCGGCAACTACGGCGACAACTCGCTCCTCTACTTCGACAACTACCGCAACGCCAAGCCCGGTGACGCGCTGTACGAGAAGGCGCGTACGGGCACGGACGCGAAGAACGGCGACGGATTCTTCGACATCCTCAAGGCCGATGTGAAGGCCGGGAAGCTGCCGAAGATCTCCTGGATAGCCGCGCCCGAGGCCTTCTCCGAGCACCCCAACTGGCCCGCGAACTACGGCGCCTGGTACATCTCGCAGGTGCTGGACGCGCTCACCTCCAACCCCGAGGTGTGGAGCAGGACGGCTCTCTTCATCACCTACGACGAGAACGACGGCTACTTCGACCACGTCGTACCGCCCTATCCCCCGGCCTCCGCCGCGCAGGGCGCCTCCACCGTCGACACCTCGCTCGACCACTTCCCGGGCGACAGCCGCCACGCGGCAGGACCCTACGGTCTGGGCCAGCGGGTCCCCATGCTGGTCGTCTCCCCCTGGAGCACCGGCGGCTATGTCTGCTCGGAGGTCTTCGACCACACCTCGATCATCCGGTTCATGGAGCGCCGGTTCGGGGTGCGCGAGCCCAATATCTCGCCCTGGCGGCGGGCCGTCTGCGGCGATCTGACCTCCGCCTTCGACTTCGGCCTCAAGGACACCAGGCCCGCCTCGCTGCCGGACACCGACGCGTACGAGCCGGCGGACCACGAGCGGCACCCCAGCTACCGGCCGACCCCGCCCGACCGCGCGGCCCTGCCCAAGCAGGAGAAGGGGTCCCGGCCCGCGCGCCCGCTGCCGTACGCGCCGTTCGCGGACGGGTCCTCGACCCCCTCGACCGGGCGTTTCACCCTCACCTTCAGCGGTGGCGCGTCGGCGGGCGCGTCCTTCACCGTGACCTCCGCGAACCGCGCCGACGGTCCCTGGACCTACTCCACCGGAGCCGGGCAGCGGCTCTCCGACACCTGGAACACGGCCTATTCGGAGGGCGTGTACGACCTGTCGGTGTTCGGGCCCAACGGGTTCCTCCGTACGTTCCAGGGTTCCGGCACCGCGGCGGGCCCCGAAGTGACCGCTCGCCATGAGGCCCACGGGTCCCGCCGGGGTCCGGGCAAGGACTCCGGCACCGCGCGGGTGGTGCTGACCCTGACGAACGCGACCAGGACCGACCGCCGTCTGACGATCACCGACGCGTACGGCGGGAAGAGCGTGACCGTCAAGGTGCCGGCGGGCGGACACGTGGTCCACCCGGTGGAACTGCGCGGCGACAAGCGCTGGTACGACCTGACGGTGGTGTCCGACAAGGACAAGGGCTTCCTGCGCCGGCTGGCCGGACATGTGGAGAACGGCGCGCCCGGTGTGAGCGACCCTGCGATCATCACCGGCTGACACCGTAACCGGCAGGCACCGTCACCGGCAGGCACTGTCGCCGGTCGGCACCCGCCACGGAAGGGGCCGCTCGTACGAGGTACGGGCGGCCCCCACCGTCGGAACAGCCCGTCGGCTCAGCCCGTCGGATCAGCTCGCCCCGGTGCTCAGCCAGACCGCCGTGTCGGGGGGCAGCAGACGGCCGGTCGTCGCGTCACCCGCCAACTCGGCGCTGGCCAGCAGCGGTTCGGCGCCGGCCGGCAGCGGCAGCGGCTCGTCGGAGATATTGACGCGGCATTCCAGACCCGCGTTCCCGTTCCCGTCCGCACCCCTGCTCCCGCCCTTGCGGAAGGCCAGTTCGCCCGGCGCCGACGGCAGCCACGCGAAGTCCTCGTCCCCCAGACAGCCACGGCGCAGACGCAGCGCCGTACGGTACAGCTCCAGGAAGGACCCGGGAGAACCGGTCTGGGCCTCGACCGAGCGCTCGCCCCATCCCTTGGGCTGGGGCAGCCAGCTGCCGCCGGGCCCGAAGCCGTACGAGGATCCCGTCCTGGTCCACGGCAGCGGCACCCGGCAGCCGTCGCGGCCCTTCACGGCGTGCCCCGTCCGCTCCCACATGGGGTCGCGCAGCGCGTCCGCGGGCAGGTCGGCCACCTCGGGCAGGCCCAGTTCCTCACCCTGGTAGAGATAGGTCGTACCGGGCAGCGCGAGGGTCAGCAGCGCGGCGGCCCTGGCCCGCCGGCGGCCCCGCTCCTCGTCGACGGCGGGTTCCCGGCCGTCCGTCAGCAGCCAGCCGCGCAGATCGGTGCCCTCGGGCACCCCGTAGCGGGTGCGGTGGCGCACCACGTCATGGTTGGACAGCACCCAGGTCGGCAGTGCCCCGTTGGCCGCCGCT
Organism: Streptomyces sp. NBC_00872; assembly: GCF_045161915.1. NCBI lineage: Bacteria > Bacillati > Actinomycetota > Actinomycetes > Kitasatosporales > Streptomycetaceae > Streptomyces > Streptomyces sp. NBC_00872. The sequence continues at coordinate 2,092,592 of NZ_CP108806.1, forward strand.
CCGGTGAGTGAGGTGTCGATCACGTCGCGGAAGGCGCCCGCGTTCCACGGGCAGCGCAGATGGAAGAAGTTGAAGGCCTGGTGGAGTTCGTCGGGCCGGGTGTAGAGCGGCAGCCGGTCGGCGCTGACGCCCGCCTCCGCGACCATGATCCGGGGCGGCGCGTAGGAGTCCGTGATCTTCCGCCACTGACGGTAGATCTCATGGACCTCGTCGCGGTCCCAGAACGGATGGTCCTCGCCGCTGGGCGGGGCGTTGAGGGACGCCGAGTCGCCGCCGTGGGTGTTACGCAGGGGCGCGGCGAGGTCCTTGCGCAGCCCGTGGGCCACATCGATACGGAAGCCGTCGACGCCCAGGTCGAGCCAGAACCGCAGGATGGCCTCGAACTCGGCGGCGACCTCGGGGTTCTCCCAGTTCAGATCGGGCTGGGCGGCAGCGAAGATATGCATGTACCACTGGCCGTCCGGGACCCGTGTCCAGGCCGCGCCGCCGAACTTGGACTGCCAGTCGGCGGGCGGCTCCGCGCCGCCGGGGCCGGTTCCGTCCCGGAAGACGAAGCGGTCGCGCGCGGCGGAGCCGGGCGGGGAGGCGAGTGCCTCGACGAACCACGGGTGCTGGTCGGAGCAGTGGTTGGGCACGATGTCGACGATGGTACGGAGACCGAGCGTCCTGGCCCGGCCGAGCAGCGCGCGGAAGTCGTCGAGGGTTCCGTGGCGCGGATCGACCTGGCGGTAGTCGGCGACGTCGTAGCCGCCGTCGGCCAGCGGGGAGCGGTAGAACGGAGTGAGCCAGACCGCGTCCGCGCCGAGGTCCGCCACATGGCCGAGCCGGTCGGCGATCCCCTGGAGGTCGCCCATTCCGTCCCCGTCGGCGTCGGCGAAGCTCGGAACGTAGACCTGGTAGACGACGGACTCCCGCCACCAGTCGCGATCACCCCCGCCGGTACGGGTGCCGTCGCCGGAACCGATGCCGGTACCGCCGTGGGTGCCGCCATCGGTGAAGACGCCGTTGCCGTCACCGTCGCCGTTTCCGTTGCCGTCCGGGAACGCGTGCTGAGTCACTGATACCTCTCGTGCCGGGATGTCGGGGCCACTGGGCCGACTGCCATGGTGCCGGTGCGATCATCCCTTGAGCGCATCAAATGGGTCAGCCCGCGGTGTGAGACTTCCCGCAGGGCATACGGCTCCGGCCGCCCGGCCGGGACACGCGGGGCGGTCGCGGCGCTGGTGGACGCCCTGTCCCGGCCGTCACCGACGGTGGTGGACGCGGTGCCCGTACCGGTGGGTGTGATCGTTACCGAGTGGTCTTCGACCGGAGTTCCGGCGTCCGTGAGCGGAGTTCCGGCGTCCGCGGCCTCAGCGAGCGCAGCGCCAGCATCAGCACCCCGATGTCGTCGACGAACACCGGATCGGGCAGCAGATCGACCGGGAGCACCAGATAACCGATCGCCGCCCAGAACACCCAGCGCCTCTCGGCCGGCAGCCCCGCCCGGCGCAGGGCACGGCGGGCCCGTACCAGCCGGACGACCAGAGCGATCGCGACGCCCAGGGTCAGCGCGACCAGGACGGCCGCCACGGCGATGAGGATCTTCAGTTCGCTGCTCATGCCGGGGCTCCTCGCTCGGGGCCGTGGGGCCGGCCGCTGCTACCCGGGTACCCCGGGTGCGGGCCCGCCACCCCGGGGCCTCCGCCGTACGCCCGCCCCACCGGGGTCCTCTACCCACCAGCCCGACCAGTCGGTATGTTGCCGTGGCACCGGCCGGAGGCCTCATCCGCCGACCCATCCGGAGCACACGTCACTGATGCCCCGCAAGAGCGCCCCGCCGGTCGAATCCGACCGCCGCCCCACGCCGTTCCGCCTCCGGACGCCCCGCCTCCGCTCATTTCCAGCCATGATCAACTCGGGCACAATTGGGGGGTACGCCGCGCAAACGGGCGAGCCGCCCTCCGGGACGCGGGTAGAACTTCCGCCGCGCCGCCGCCTTCCGGCCATCACATACCGGACCCCCCGGACCCCCTGTGTCATACATCCATCACCCACGGTGAAGCATGTGTGATTGTGACGCCCCGGCCACATGGCCGAATGGCGCTCCCGGTCGATTCTCGTGCTGACCGTGTGTTCTGACGGCCATTCACCGGTCACGCTCCCGTCGGCACCGGCTTTGCAGCAATTCACTGAGGGGTGCGAGGGCCGGAAGTCCGGCCCCGCCAACAGGCCCTCCCACGGCAGGACTTCGGACCCGTCCCAGGAGCGTGTCCGGTCACGGCAGCCGTTCTCCGCCCGCCGGTCCAGAAGTGGGCCTTGCCCAAAGACCAAACGGAGTCAACGATTCAGTCGTGCGATTGACAGGTTCACGGCCAAAACCGAATGGCGGTGAACGGTCGCACCGCAGCGGCCCGATTACCCAACGGATCGCGAGTTCCCCCACCTATGGAGGATGTTGTGACCTTCAAGCGCTTTTCCCCCCTCGGCGCGGTATCAGGACGCGTACGGCTTCTCGCCGTCGCCTCAGGTCTGATGACCGCTGTCGCGCTTGCGGCCCCGACTGCCATCGCGGCGCCCGCCCCGGCCCCCAAGGCCACCGCGGCCCAGCTCGCCGACGCCAGCTCCGCCGTCCGCGGCGCCGACATCGCCGGTACGGCCTGGTACACGGACGCGGCCTCCGGCAAGGTCGTCGTCACCGTCGACAGCACGGTCTCGGACTCGGAGATAGCCGAGCTCAAGAACTCCGTGGGTGCCACCGCGGGCCTGACGATCAAGCACACCCCCGGCAAGTTCAACACGCTCATCGCCGGCGGCGAGGCCATCACCACCGGTGGCAGCCGCTGCTCCCTGGGCTTCAACGTCCGCAGCGGCTCGACGTACTACGCGCTGACCGCCGGACACTGCACCAACGCCGGCGCCACCTGGAACATCGGCACCCGTGCCGGTTCGAGCTTCCCGACCAACGACTACGGCATCATCCGCCACTCCAACGCGGGTGCGGCCGACGGCCGGGTGTACCTGTACAACGGCTCGTACCAGGAGATCACCGGCGCCGCCAACCCGTCGGTCGGCCAGAGCGTCCGCCGCAGCGGCTCGACCACGGGTGTCCACAGCGGTACGGTCACCGGTCTCAACGCGACCGTCAACTACGGCAGCGGCCAGATCGTCGGCGGTCTCATCCAGACCAACGTCTGCGCCGAGCCCGGCGACAGCGGCGGCTCGCTCTTCGCCGGCACCACGGCGCTGGGCCTGACCTCGGGCGGCAGCGGTAACTGCTCCTCCGGTGGCACCACGTTCTTCCAGCCGGTCGTGGAGGCCCTGAACGCCTACGGCGTCAGCATCTTCTAGTCTCCGCGCACGACTCGCACCACACGCACCACGGCACGGACAACACGCTTCATCCGCTTGATCGTTCCTCGGAACACCGACGGGCCGCGCACCTGGTGCGCGGCCCGTCGCGTTCCCCGTCCGATTCGTTCAAGACCGGCCCCCGCGCACGCTCCTACCGTGGAGACATGACTACCGCTTCCGTTCCGGCCCCACGACTCGACGCGATCGGCCTGGTCGTCTCCGACATGGCCGCCTCGCTCGCCTTCTACCGCGCGCTCGGCGTGCCCGTACCCGCCGACGCCGATACCGCGCCCCATGCCGAGGCCACCCTGCCCGGGGGTTCTCGCATCCTCTGGGACACCGAGGAGACCGTCCGTACCTACGATCCCGGCTGGACGCGGCCGGAGCGCGGGGGACGGATCGGGCTCGCCTTCCTCTGCGGGAGCCCCGCCGAGGTGGACACCGCTTACGACTCCCTGGTCGCGGCCGGGCACCGGGGGCATCTGAAGCCCTGGGACGCCGTGTGGGGACAGCGTTACGCGGTGGTCCTGGACCCGGACGGCTGCGAGGTCTCGCTGTTCGCCAGTGCCACGTAGGCACCGAGGGTGAGCCCGGCCAGATCGCGTGTCTCCCGGGCGAGATGCGCCTGGTCGGCACAGCCCGCGGCGAGCGCCGCCGCGGCGTACGGCTCCCCCGCCCGTACGAGCGCCAGCGCGCGCTGGAGCCGCAGCACCCGGGCCAGCGTCTTGGGCCCGTAACCGAAGGCGTCCAGGGAGCGGCGGTGGAGCTGGCGGACGCCGAGCCCGACGGCGTCGGCGGTCGCCGCGACCGTATGTCCCGCGTTCAGCGCGTCGACGACCGCCCGCAGCAGCGGATCGGGCGGTCCGACGGCCGCGGCCCGCCCCAGCGCCACCGCCTCCAGCGCCTCCGCCGGGTCATCGGCGGACGCGAGCCGCCCAGTGAGCCCGCGCACCTCGGCCGGTGACCAGAGATCGGCCAGCTCCACCCGCAGATCGCGCAGCTCGTGCGCCGGTACGCCGAGGAACGCGGGCGCGGCCCCGGGCGCGAAGCGCACCCCGGCGCAGTACAGCCCGTCGATCCCCTCGGGCGCGTAGGCGTGGGTATCGGGTCCGGCGACCAGCAGTCTGTCCCCGATCCACAGCAGATCCATACAGCCGTCGGGCAGCACGGGGTAGGGCGTGGATCGCCCGCCCGCCGTCACCGTCCGCGTCCAGACGACCGCGCCTTCGAGCCGCGACGCCCGTTCCTCGTACATGCCGACGAGGTTAGGGCCTCTCGCTTGGACCTGCTGGGCTCGCGTGCCCTGGCACCGCGCCTCGCCGCGTCGTCGTCGGTCGCCTACGGCCGGCTCCCCGGGACGCCAACTCCCCTGGCCGCCCTACCCCTTGTCCCCGTCGACCTTGTCCCCGTTCCCCTGGCCGCCACGGCCCTTCTCCCGGCTCTCGCGGTAGCCGTCCCAGCCCGCGTGCAGCCGGGCCTTCACACGTGCCTTCACATCGTCCGGCGGCAGGAACCTCGACCATCTCTCCGGGTACTCCGAGGGCATGCCCGGATCGGTTCCGTCGTCGTCCTCGATCGCGTTCCTGGCCTCCGCGGCGGCCGCGGCGCGGGCCACCAGTTCCGCCGCGTGGGCCGCGCGCAGACGTTCGTTGGAGGCGCGCGCCGCCGCCGTGGCGACCGACGGCCAGACCCGGTCGGTCGCCGCGTTGACCGCCGCGCCCACCAGGACCGCGAACGCGGAGACGCCGATCCAGAGCAGTACGGCGATGGGCGCGGCCAGCGAGCCGTAGATGGTCAGGCCCTCGACCGTGCTGGTCAGATAGATCCGGAGCAGAAAACTCCCCAGCACCCACATCGCCAGCGCCACCAGCGCGCCCGGCACATCCTCCAGCCAGCGGCGGGACCTAGCCGGCACCGATACGTGGTAGAGCGTGGTCAGAAAGGCGATGGAGAGCAATATGACCACCGGCCAGTACAGGACGCTCACCACCGCCGTGCCCCACGGGACGAGTTCGACCACCCGGTCGGGGCCGACCACCGCCAGTGGCAGCACCACCGCGCCGATCAGCAGCGCCACAAGGAAGAGCAGAAAGGCGAGCAGCCGGGTCGCGACGATGCCGCGCCGCCCGTCGAGCCCGTACATCACCGTGATGGTGTCGACGAAGACATTGACCGCCCGGGAGCCCGACCAGAGCGCGATCGCGAAACCGAGCGAGATCACATCGGGGCGTCCGCCATGGGTGATGTCCTTCAGCAGCGGCTTGGCGATCTGGTTGACCCCGCGGTCCGAGAGCACGGTGCCGACCGCCGAGAGGATGTTCTTCTCGATCGAGGCGACGGTGGCGGTGCTGGTCCAGTCGTCCACATAGCCGAGCAGCCCGATGAGACCGAGCAGCAGGGGCGGCAGCGAGAGCAGCGTGAAGAACGCCGCCTCGGCCGCGAGCCCCAGCACGCGGTACTCGATGCACGAGTTGACCGTGTCCTTCAGCAGCAACCAGGTCATCCGCCGCTTGGATACGTTGCGGTAGAGGACTCGGGCCCGGTGGAGTCGACCCGCCGGCCGCTCGGGTGTTTCTTTTGCTGCCTGCACCTCCTTACCGTATCGGCATGGCAGCCACCACCCACACAGTGACCAATCAGGTTCCGCCCCTGGTGGGGTACGACGTCTTCAGCGCCGACCGGGTCCTCGTGGAGGGCGTGGAGCGGCACAGCGCACCCGCTCTTCTCGACGAGACCCGCGCGGAGCTGATGGCGCTCGGCCGCACCGCCGGATCCGCGGCGGCCCAGGAGTGGGGAGCGCGGGCCAACGAGTGTCCGCCGGAGCTCCGCACCCATGACCGCTACGGCAACCGGATCGACGAGGTCGACTTCCATCCGGCCTGGCATCAGGTGCTGGGGCAGGCGGTCTCGGCCGGACTGACCGACGCCTGGGGCAGACCGGGCGGGCATCTGCGCCGGGCGGCCGGCTTCTTCGTCTGGACGCAGGTGGAGGCCGGTAACGGCTGTCCGGTGTCGATGACCCATGCCGCGGTGCCCGCGCTGCGCGCCGAACCTGATCTCGCGGCCGAGTGGGAGCCGAGGCTGACCTCCCACCGGTACGAGCCGGGGCTGCGGCCGGCCGCGGAGAAGGCCGGCGCGCTCTTCGGGATGGGCATGACGGAGAAGCAGGGCGGCAGCGACGTACGAGCCAATACGACGAGCGCGCTGCCGCTGGACACGGAGGGCGAGTACCTGCTCACCGGGCACAAGTGGTTCTGCTCGGCACCGATGTGCGACGGCTTCCTCGTACTGGCCCAGGCGCCCGGCGGACTGACCTGTTTCCTGGTCCCCCGGGTCCTGGCCGACGGAACGCGCAACGTGTTCCTGATCCAGCGCCTCAAGGACAAGCTGGGCAACCGGTCCAACGCCTCGGGCGAGGTGGAGTTCGACGGTACATGGGCCAGGCGGGTCGGCGAGGAGGGCCGCGGGGTGCGCACCATCATCGAGATGGTGGCGGCGACCCGGCTCGACTGTGTGCTGGGATCGGCCGCGCTGATGCGGCAGTCCGTGGCACAGGCGGTGCATCACGCCACCTACCGCGGCGCGTTCGGCGGTGAGCTGATCGACAAGCCGCTGATGCGGAACGTACTGGCCGATCTGGCGCTGGAGTCGGAGGCGGCGACGGTGCTGGCGCTGCGGCTGGCGTCGGCGTACGACGTGATCCAGAACGCCGCCGGCGGAGGCGGCGGGAACGGCGGCGACGGCGGCGCGGACCATGAGCGGGCCTTTCTGCGGCTCGCGGTGCCCACCGCCAAGTACTGGGTGACCAAGCGGTGTACGCCGGTGGCGGGCGAGGCTCTGGAGTGCCTGGGCGGCAACGGCTATGTGGAGGAGTCCGGTATGCCGCGGCTGCTGCGCGAGTCGCCGCTCAACTCGATCTGGGAGGGGTCCGGGAACGTACAGGCACTGGATGTGCTGCGGGCCCTCCAGCGTGAGCCGGAGGCGCTGAACGCCTTCCTCCAGGAGGTGGGCCGGGCGCGCGGCGCCGACCACCGGCTCGACGCGGCGATCAAGGATCTGCTGACCGAACTGGCCGATCTGACCGGGATCGAGGCCCGTGCCCGCCGGCTGGTGGAGCGGCTGGCGCTGGTGCTCCAGGGCTCGCTGCTGGTGCGCTGGGCACCCCCGGAGGTCGCGGACGCGTTCTGTGCCTCGCGGCTGGGCGGGGACTGGGGCTCGGCCTTCGGGACGCTGCCCCACACCCTCGGTCTGGCGTCGGTGGTGGACCGGGCGCGGCCCGTCGGCTGAACGGACGGGTGCGAGCGGGTGGACAGGCGCGAGGTGAGCCAGAGGTGATGCCGCGCCGACACGGCACCACCTCTGACCCGTACTCACCTTCTTGTACGCGTCCACCGCTCGCCAGGGTTGCAGCCCGTTGCAGAAGAACCGATTTAGCAGCACCGGTGGCTGGGGGAGGCCGATGAAGAACATTCCGCTCGGTGACGCACCGCTCAGAAAGACACCGCTCAGAAACACCCCGCTCGGGAACGCGCCGCTCGGCGGGACACCGCTCAGGAACGGACCGCTCAGGAACGGACCGCTCAGGAACGGACCGCTCGACCTGGCGAGGCTCACCGCCGCGGACAGCGCGCAGGGCGCCCGGCTGCTCCATGAGATCCGGGACGCCGTCCTCGCGGGTGAACGGCCCCCGGTGGCTCCGCGGCCGGTGATCGACGCGTCCTGGAGGCGGATGTTCCGGATCGGGGCCGACCCGGAACGGCACGACTCCGGCGCGCTGCTGGAGCGGGACGAGCTGGAGCACCGCCGGCGCACCTCCGCGCTGGGCGAGGTGGTGCGTACGCTCGTCGGTTCCCTCAGCGAGATCATCGATTCCTCGCTCCAGATCATGGTGGTCACCGACGACGAGGGACGGGTGCTGTGGCGCAGGGGCGGCCTCGGCGGGCTGCGGAAGTCGAACGGCATCCAGCTCGAAGAGGGCGCCGCCTGGTCCGAGCACTCCACGGGGACCAATGCCATCGGTACGGCGCTGGCGGCACGCCGGCCGGTACGGGTCCACTCGGCCGAGCACTTCGCCCAGACGCTGCACACCTGGACCTGCGCGGCCTCGCCCGTGCACGATCCGAGGGACGGCCGGCTGCTGGGCGTGGTGGATGTCAGCGGTCCGGCGACGGGCTTCCATCCGATGACGCTGGCGCTGGTCACCTCGGTCGCCCGGCTCGCGGAGGGGGAGCTGCGCGAGCGGCACGGCCGGGCCGTCGAGCGGCTCCGTTCGGTGGCCGCGCCGATCATGTGCCGGCTGGGCGGGGGCCGTGCGGTGGCGGTCGACGCGCACGGCTGGACCGCGGCCGTCACGGGCATGGCGCCGGTGGACCGGCTGCCGCTGCCCAAGTCCCTCCGCGCGGGCCGGGTCCTGCTGCCCTCGCTGGGCATGTGCACCGTCGAGCCGCTGCCCGGCGGCTGGCTGGTACGGGTGGACGAGACACGGCCGCGGGCGGAGACACCGGGCCGGGTCGTACTGGATCTGAGCCGGCCCCGGCACCCGACGGTCACGGTCTCCGGATCGGCGGGGAGCTGGACCCAGGAGCTGACCCCGCGCCACGCCGAGCTGCTCTATCTGCTGGCCGTGCACCGGGACGGCCGGAGCGCGGCGGAACTGGCCTCCGACGTCTTCGGCGACCCCACCCGGACGGTGACGGTACGGGCGGAGGTCTCCCGGGTCCGGCGCCATCTGTCGGGCGTGCTGGCGCACCGGCCGTACCGTTTCAGCGAGGGGATCGAGGTGGCGGTGGTGGGGCCGGAGGACCCGCTGGATCTGCTGCCGCGTTCACAGGCGCCGGCGGTACTGAACGCCAGACACCCGCCGGGCGGCGCGTGAGGCCGCCGCCCGGGACGCGACCGGCCGGTCCCGGGGGCCCTGGGGCGGGGGCGGCGCGAAGGCGGCGCGGGGGCGGCTTCCAGCGCGTTCCCGGCGCGTGATTCGCTGGCTCGTATGAGCATCACTGTGACCACCTGGTCCCTGGAGCAGACCTCGCCCGCCGATCTGCGGCCCGCCGCCGAGCCCGCGGGCGAGGTGCGGATCGTACGGGCCGAGATCCCCTCGCCCGAGTTCAGCCGCTTCCTCTACACGGCCGTCGGCGGGGACGTCCGCTGGACCGACCGGCTGACGCTCTCGTACACCCAGTGGCAGGAGTTCCTCTCGCGGCCGGGCGTCGAGACCTGGGTCGCCTACGAGAAGGGCACACCGGCCGGCTATCTGGAACTGGAGGCGGGACCGGAGGGCGTGGTCGAGATCGTGTACTTCGGGCTGATCCCCGCCTTCCGCGGCCGGCGCATCGGCGGCCATCTGCTCTCGTACGGAGTGGCACGGGCCTGGGACCTCGCCGAGCGGTGGCCCGGCGCCGAGCCGACCAAGCGGGTCTGGCTGCACACCTGTTCCAAGGACGGCCCGTACGCCATGGACAACTATCTGCGCCGAGGCTTCACCCTCTTCGACACCAAAATCACCGAGGAGCCCGAAGTGGCGGCCCCCGGCCCCTGGCCCGGCGCTCAGCCGCCCCAGGAGACCCACGCGCCCCACGCGCCCCAGGAAACGGAAGCCACCAGGTCCGTATGACCGCTTCGGGATCACGGGTTCCGGCCGGCCGGGCCACCGGTCGCGGTCAAACCCGCACAGCCCGTGACGGGCGACACATCGTCTCGTAGAGTGGGACAGTCTCGTCCAGATAATGGATAGTGGTGGACTGCCCGGAGATACGCGTGACACGCTTCCGTCATGTCTAGAGCTGGAATAGCCTTGGTGAGTCGGCGGCACGTCGATCTCGGCCGCCTGTCCAGCGCCATCTGTCCAGCGGGCTGAGAGTCCCAGCACCGCCGCGATCCCCCCTCTCTGTCATCCCGCCGCGCACCGACGCCCCCCGCGTGAGTGTGCGGCTCAGAGCCGCCCTCCTGCATGTCTCGAAGGACGTACCCGCCATGGCCGCCACCCCGGAAAAGCCGTCCACCGCCACGCCCCGCCGCAAGGTGAGCCGTCACCGCGGCGAGGGCCAGTGGGCCGTGGGTCACTTCACTCCGCTCAACGGCAATGAGCAGTTCAAGAAGGACGACGACGGTCTCAACGTACGGACACGTATCGAGACGATCTACTCCAAGGCGGGCTTCGACTCGATCGACCCGAACGATCTGCGCGGACGGATGCGCTGGTGGGGGCTGTACACCCAGCGCAGGCCCGGGATCGACGGCGGCAAGACCGCGATCCTGGAGCCGGAGGAGCTGGACGACGAGTACTTCATGATGCGGGTGCGCATCGACGGCGGGCGGCTGACCACCGAGCAGCTGCGGGTGATCGGCCAGATCTCGCAGGAGTTCGCGCGCGGCACGGCCGACATCACCGACCGGCAGAACGTGCAGTACCACTGGATCCGGATCGAGGACGTGCCGGAGATCTGGCGGCGGCTCGAAGCGGTCGGTCTCTCCACGACCGAGGCCTGCGGTGACACACCCCGGGTGATCCTCGGTTCACCGGTCGCCGGGATCGCCGAGGACGAGATCATCGACGGCACCCCGGCGGTCGACGAGATCCACCGCCGGATCGTCGGGAACCCCGACTTCTCCAATCTGCCGCGCAAGTTCAAGTCCGCGATCTCCGGATCGCCGCTGCTCGACGTGGCGCACGAGATCAACGACATCTCGTTCGTCGGGGTGAACCACCCCGAGCACGGCCCCGGTTTCGATCTCTGGGTGGGCGGCGGGCTCTCGACCAACCCCAAGATCGGCCAGCGTCTCGGCGCCTGGGTGCCGCTGGACGAGGTCCCCGATGTCTACACCGGCGTGATCTCGATCTTCCGCGACTACGGCTACCGCCGGCTGCGCACCCGCGCCCGGCTGAAGTTCCTGCTCGCCGACTGGGGTACGGAGAAGTTCCGCCGGATCCTGGAGGACGAGTACCTCAAGCGCGAGCTGATCGACGGCCCGGCGCCCGAGCAGCCCGTACAGCAGTGGCGTGACCATGTAGGGGTGCACCGTCAGCGCGACGGCCGCTTCTACGTCGGCTTCGCACCCCGGGTCGGGCGGGTGGACGGCGCCACACTGACGAAGATCGCCGAGCTGGCCGAGGCGCACGGCTCGGGCCGGCTCCGTACCACCGTCGAGCAGAAGATGATCGTCCTCGATGTGACCGAGGACCGGATCGACTCGCTGGTGGCCGGTCTCGAAGCGCTCGATCTGCGGGTCAAGCCGTCGCCGTTCCGGCGCGGCACGATGGCGTGCACGGGCATCGAGTTCTGCAAGCTGGCGATCGTCGAGACCAAGCGGCGCGGTGCCACGCTGATCGACGAACTGGAGCGCCGTATCCCGGACTTCGACCAGCCGATCACCATCAACGTCAACGGCTGCCCGAACGCCTGCGCCCGTATCCAGGTCGCCGACATCGGTCTCAAGGGCCAGCTCGTGCTGGACGGGAACGGCGACCAGGTCGAGGGCTTCCAGGTGCATCTGGGCGGCGCGCTGGGCCTGGAGGCGGGCTTCGGCCGCAAGGTGCGCGGGCTCAAGGTCACGTCCGACGAGCTGCCCGACTACATCGAGCGGGTGCTCGGCCGCTTCCAGAAGGAGCGCGAGGAGGGCGAGCGCTTCGCCACCTGGGCGGCCCGCGCCAGCGAGGAGTCGCTGTCATGAGCGAGCGCGCGGCCCCCTTCTACTGCCCCTACTGCGGCGACGAGGATCTGCGTCCCAGCGAGCAGGGCCATGGCGCCTGGGAGTGCGCGGCCTGCAATCGGGCCTTCCAGCTGAAGTTCCTCGGGCTGCTCGCCCGCGGGCTCCGGCACGGTGACGGCGGGGAAGAGATATGACGGCTCTGACAGAGACCGGCGATCCCAGGGCGCTCGCCGAGCGGGCGGGCCGCGAGCTGGAGGACGCCTCGGCCACGGAGATTCTGCGCTGGGCCACGGACACCTTCGGGAAACGTTTCTGCGTCACCTCCTCGATGGAGGACGCGGTGGTCGCCCATCTCGCCTCCCGGGTGCGGCCCGGCGTCGATGTGGTCTTCCTCGACACCGGCTACCACTTCCCCGAGACGATCGGCACACGCGACGCGGTGGACGCCGTGATGGACGTCAATGTCATCACGCTCACCCCCCGCAGCACCGTCGCCGAGCAGGACGCCGAGTACGGTCCCAAGCTGCACGACCGCGATCCCGACCTCTGCTGCGCCCTGCGCAAGGTCAAGCCCCTCGAAGAGGGCCTGACCGGCTATGACGCCTGGGCCACCGGGCTGCGCCGCGACGAGTCCCCGACCCGGGCGGGCACACCCGTCGTCGGCTGGGACGAGAAGCGCGGCAAGGTCAAGGTCTCCCCCATCGCGCGCTGGACGCAGGACGACGTGGACGCCTATGTCACCGAGCACGGTGTCCTCACCAATCCCCTGCTGATGGACGGTTACGCCTCCGTGGGCTGCGCCCCCTGCACCCGCCGGGTGCTGGAGGGCGAGGACGCGCGCGCGGGCCGCTGGGCCGGCCGGGGCAAGACCGAATGCGGGCTGCACGGATGACGGACCATCAGGAGGGGCGCGTGCGTCACGAGGGGCGCGCGAGCGCGACGGAGCGGGGCGCGACGGTCTGGCTCACCGGACTGCCGAGCGCGGGCAAGACGACCATCGCGTACGAGCTGGCCGGCCGGCTCCGTGCCGAGGGCCACCGGGTCGAGGTGCTCGACGGCGACGAGATCCGGGAGTTCCTCTCCGCCGGTCTCGGCTTCAGCCGCGAGGACCGGCACACCAATGTCCAGCGCATCGGCTTTGTCGCCGAACTGCTCGCGTCCCAGGGCGTCAAGGCGCTGGTACCGGTGATCGCGCCGTACGCGGACAGCCGGGAGGCGGTGCGCAAGCGCCATCACACGGAGGGCACCGGGTATCTGGAGGTGCATGTGGCCACACCGGTCGAGGTGTGCTCCGTACGCGATGTGAAGGGGCTGTACGCCAAGCAGGCGGCGGGCGAGATCTCCGGTCTCACCGGGGTCGACGACCCCTACGAGGCCCCCGGGGCGCCGGATCTGCGGATCGAGTCGCACACCCAGTCCGTCGAGGAGTCCGCCGCCGCGCTCCACGCGCTGCTCACCGAGAGGGGTCTCGCGTGACCACCGTCGCAGCCGTCACCGGGGGCACGGACGCCCCGTACGCGCTGAGCCATCTCGACGCCCTGGAGTCCGAGGCGGTCCATATCTTCCGTGAGGTGGCGGGGGAGTTCGAGCGGCCGGTGATCCTGTTCTCCGGCGGCAAGGACTCGATCGTCATGCTGCGTCTGGCGCTGAAGGCGTTCGCGCCCGCGCCGGTGCCGTTCTCGCTGCTGCATGTGGACACCGGGCACAACTTCCCCGAGGTGCTGGAGTACCGGGACCGCACGGTGGCCGCGCACGGACTGCGCCTCCATGTCGCCTCCGTACAGGAGTACATCGACGCCGGGAAGCTCCGGGAGCGGCCCGACGGCACCCGTAATCCGCTCCAGACCGTGCCGCTGACCGAGAAGATCCAGGCCGAGCGATTCGACGCGGTCTTCGGCGGCGGCCGGCGCGACGAGGAGAAGGCGCGCGCCAAGGAGCGGGTCTTCTCGCTGCGCGACGAGTTCTCCCAGTGGGACCCGCGCCGGCAGCGGCCCGAACTGTGGCAGCTCTACAACGGCCGGCACGCGCCCGGTGAGCATGTCCGGGTCTTCCCGCTCTCCAACTGGACCGAGCTGGACGTCTGGCAGTACATCGCCCGCGAGGAGATCGAACTCCCCCGGATCTACTTCGCGCACGAGCGCGAGGTCTTCCGGCGCTCCGGAATGTGGCTGACCGCCGGTGAGTGGGGCGGCCCCGCCGGGTCCGAGACCGTCGAGCGGCGCCAGGTGCGCTACCGCACGGTCGGGGACATGTCCTGCACGGGCGCGGTCGACTCGGACGCCGGCACGCTGGACGCGGTGATCGCCGAGATCGCCGCGTCCCGGCTGACCGAGCGCGGCGCGACCCGCGCCGACGACAAGCTGTCCGAGGCCGCCATGGAAGACCGCAAGCGCGAGGGGTACTTCTAACCATGACGAGCACCACCGGGCCCACCCAGCCGGCCGCCGGGTTCGCGGAGTTCACCGAGCGGCTCTCGGCGACCACGCTGCTGCGCTTCGCCACCGCGGGCTCCGTCGACGACGGCAAGTCCACTCTGGTGGGCCGGCTGCTGCACGACTCCAAGTCGGTGCTCACCGATCAGCTGGAGGCCGTCGAGCACGCCTCCCGCAGCCGGGGCCAGGACGCTCCCGATCTGGCGCTGCTCACCGACGGGCTGCGGGCCGAGCGCGAGCAGGGCATCACGATCGATGTCGCCTACCGCTACTTCGCCACGCCCCGGCGGCGGTTCATCCTCGCGGACACCCCCGGGCATGTGCAGTACACCAGGAACATGGTGACGGGCGCCTCCACCGCGGAGCTGGCCGTCGTCCTGGTGGACGCCCGCAACGGCGTGGTCGAGCAGACCCGCCGTCATGCCGCGGTGGCCGCGCTGCTCCGTGTCCCCCATGTCGTCCTCGCCGTCAACAAGATGGATCTGGTCGACTACGCCGAACCCGTGTTCGCCGCCATCGCCGAGCAGTTCACGGCGTACGCCGCTTCCCTCGGCATCCCGGAGATCACCGCGATCCCGATCTCGGCGCTGGCCGGTGACAATGTCGTGGAGCCGTCGGCGCACATGGACTGGTACGGCGGCCCGACCGTGCTGGAGCATCTGGAGACCGTGCCCGTCAGCAGTGATCTGGCGAGCAGCCCGGCGCGCTTCCCGGTGCAGTACGTGATCCGTCCGCGGACCGCCGAGCACCCCGACTACCGCGGCTACGCGGGCCAGATCGCCTCCGGGGTGCTGCGGGTGGGCGACCCGGTGACCGTGCTGCCGTCGGGCCGTACGAGCACCATCGAGGGCATCGACGCGCTCGGCGAGAGCGTGGACATCGCCTGGGCGCCGCAGTCGGTGACCGTCCGGCTCGCCGACGACATCGACATCTCGCGCGGCGATCTGATCGCGCCCAGCGCCGGCGCGCCCGCGACGACCCAGGATGTGGAGGCGACCGTCTGCCATGTCGCCGACGCGCCGCTCGTCGTCGGCCAGCGGGTACTGCTGAGGCACACCACCCGTACGGTCAAGGCGATCGTGAAGGACATCCCGTCACGGCTGACGCTGGACGATCTCTCCCAGCACCCGGACCCCGGGCAGCTCGTGGCCAATGACATCGGCCGGGTCAGGGTCCGTACGGCGGAGCCGCTCGCGCTCGACGCCTACGCGGACTCCCGGGGCACCGGCTCCTTTCTGCTGATCGACCCCGCGGACGGTACGACGCTGACCGCCGGCATGGCGGGCGACGCGTTCACCGAGGCGACCGCCGGGGCCACCGCGGCCGTGACCGCCGACGACGAGGGCTGGGATTTCTGATGGTGATGGACGTGTTCGCGACCTTCGCGAAGGAGGGCGGCCGGGTCGGCAGCGGCGCCCTCGGCGCGGGAACGGGCGGGGTGGCGCGATGTGCGTGATGACGTACGCGCACCGCTCGCGCGCCCGCACCCCCCACCCGCCGTACCCGTCTTCCCGTCTCCCGCGACTCCCGCACCACCCGAACCCCCCGCACCGCCGAAGACCTACCGACTTCCCGGCCCCGCCCCCGTACTCCGGAAGGGCGTGAGCACCGGGCCAACGAGGGGAAAACCTCCCGTGCCAGCCTCCCGCTCCATCGCGCGCCGCCGTCTCGCCGCCGTCGCCACCGCACTGCCGCTGCTCACCGTCGCGCTCACCTCCTGCGGCTACGGCTCGGACTCCGACACCAAGGACGACAAGGCCGCCCCCGCCGCCACCGGCAAGGCGCTCTCGGCCGACACGGTGAAGATCGGCTACTTCCCCAATCTGACCCATGCCACGGCTCTCGTGGGCATCCAGGAGGGGCTCTTCCAGAAGGAGCTGGGCGGTACGAAGGTGGCGCCCTCCACCTTCAACGCGGGCCCCTCCGAGATCGAGGCCCTCAACGCGGGCAGCATCGACATCGGCTTCATCGGCCCCTCCCCCGCCATCAACGGCTACACCCAGACGGGCGGCAAGAGCCTGCGTATCATCGGCGGCTCGGCCTCCGGGGGTGTGAAGCTCGTGGTCAACCCCGACAAGATCAAGACCCTGGACGACATCAAGGGCAAGAAGATCGCCACGCCGCAGCTCGGCAACACCCAGGACGTGGCCTTCCTCAACTGGGTCTCCGAGAAGGGCTGGAAGGTCGACGCCCAGTCCGGCAAGGGTGATGTCTCCGTCGTCCGTACGGACAACAAGATCACCCCGGACGCCTACAAGGCCGGTTCCATCGACGGCGCCTGGGTGCCGGAGCCGACCGCGTCCAAGCTTGTCGCCGAAGGCGCCAAGGAACTGCTGAACGAGTCCGACCTGTGGCCGGACAAGAAGTTCGTGATCACGAACATCATCGTGTCGCAGAAGTTCCTCGGCGAGCACCCGGACGTGGTCGAGGCCGTGCTGCGCGCCTCGGTGAAGACGAACGAGTGGATCAACGCCAACGACGCCCAGGCGAAGGCGTCCGCCAACGAGGCGCTGAAGGTCCTCTCCGGCAAGGCGCTGCCGCCGGAGGTGCTCGACCCGGCGTGGGAGTCGATCGAGATCATCAACGACCCGCTGGCCGCCACGCTCCAGGCGGAGGCCGACCACGCGGTGAAGGCCGGTCTGCTGGAGAAGCCCGATCTGGCCGGTATCTACGACCTGCGGCCCCTGAACAAGGTGCTCACGGCCGCCGGTCAGCCCGAGGTCGCCGACGCCGGTCTCGGCGTCGGGTAACCGCGATGTACGCCGTATCCAGCGCATCCGGCGTATCCGCCGTGTCCGCGTGATTCCCGACCGTTCCCACACCGTTCCCAGGAGGTGACGACCATGGCGACAGCTCTCGCCAAGGCCGCCGACAGCACCCCGGCGGTGGACCACGCCGCCCGTATCGCGCATGTCTCGAAGTCCTTCGTGACGCCCGCCGGGCAGCAGCTCGTCCTGGACGACATCACGCTCGATGTCGCTCCCGGCGAGTTCGTCACCCTCCTGGGAGCGTCGGGGTGCGGCAAGTCCACCCTGCTCAATCTGGTCGCGGGGCTGGACCGTCCGTCCGCCGGGTCCATCGAGACGCCCGGCGGCCGGCCCGCTCTGATGTTCCAGGAGCACGCGCTGTTCCCGTGGCTGACCGCGGGCAAGAACATCGAGCTGGCGCTGCGGCTGCGCGGGGTGCCCAAGCAGGAGCGGCGCGGCGAGGCGGAGCGGCTGCTCTCCCTCGTACGGCTGGACGGCTCGTTCGGCAAACGGGTGCACGAGCTGTCCGGCGGTATGCGGCAGCGGGTCGCGCTGGCCCGCGCGCTCGCCCAGGACAGCCAACTGCTGCTGATGGACGAGCCGTTCGCGGCGCTGGACGCCATCACCCGGGATGTGCTGCACGACGAGCTGACCCGGATCTGGCGCGAGACGAATCTCTCGGTGCTGTTCGTCACGCACAACGTACGGGAGGCGGTGCGGCTCGCCGAGCGTGTCGTCCTGCTGTCGTCGCGGCCCGGCCGGGTGGCCCATGAGTGGCGTGTGGAGATCCCGCAGCCGCGCCGTATCGAGGACCCCGCCGTCGCGGAGCTGTCCGTCGAGATCACCGAAGAACTGCGTGGGGAGATCCGCCGCCATGGGCAGCACTGAGACCACAGCGCCGAAGGACACGACACCGGAGGGCCCGGCGGCGGGCGGGACGGAGTCCGGGGGCCCGGCGCTCCAGCACGATCTGGCGGACCTGGAAGCCGGGCTCGACGCGCTGGACACCGTACAGACCGGACGGGCGCCGCTGCGCCAGACGCTCGTCCAGAAGGTCCTGCCGCCCGTCATCGCCGTCGCGCTGGTGCTGGTGGTGTGGCAGATCCTCGTCTGGGCGAAGATCACCGACGACTACAAGCTGCCCTCGCCGTCGGCGGTGTGGGACGAGGTGGCGGACGCCTGGGCCCAGGGCACCCTGCTCGGCTACATCTGGACCAGTGTCTCGCGCGGTCTGCTGGGCTTCCTGCTGTCCTTGGCGATCGGTACACCGCTCGGACTGCTGGTGGCCCGGGTGCGGTTCGTCCGCGCGGCCATCGGTCCGATCCTGTCCGGACTCCAGTCGCTGCCCTCGGTGGCCTGGGTGCCGCCCGCGGTGATCTGGCTGGGGCTGAACGACTCGATGATGTACGCCGTGATCCTGCTCGGCGCGGTTCCCTCGATCGCCAACGGTCTGGTCTCCGGCGTCGACCAGGTGCCGCCGCTGTTCCTGCGGGCCGGGCGGACACTCGGCGCGACCGGACTGCGGGGCACCTGGCACATCGTGATGCCGGCGGCGCTGCCCGGCTATCTGGCCGGGCTGAAGCAGGGCTGGGCGTTCTCCTGGCGCTCGCTGATGGCCGCGGAGATCATCGCGTCCTCGCCCGATCTCGGTGTGGGGCTGGGCCAGTTGCTGGAGAACGGCCGTACGGTCGGCAGTATGCCCATGGTGTTCCTCGCCATCTTCCTCATCCTGGTCGTCGGTATCGCCATCGACCTGCTGATCTTCAGTCCGCTGGAGCGGCGGGTGCTGCGCGGCCGCGGTCTTCTCGTGAAAAGCTGATTCCCCATGCGCCACCACTCCGCTCAGCCGTCCGGACCCCGGTCCGGACCACGCCCCCTCCCCCGGCCGGTGCTGCTCGTCGTCGCCCACGGCAGCCGTGATCCTCGGCACGCCGCGACCGTGCACGCCCTGACCGGGCGGCTGCGCGCGCTGCGGCCCGGACTGCGGGTGGAGACCGGCTTCCTGGACTTCAACGCCCCGGCCGTGCCACGGCTGCTGGACCGGCTGGCGCGGGAGGGCGTACGGGACGTGGTGGTCCTGCCGCTGCTCCTGACGCGCGCGTTCCACGCCAAGGCCGACATCCCGGCGGTGCTGCACGAGGCGGCGGCGCGCCATCCGCGTCTGCGGATCCGTCAGGCCGAGGTCCTCGGCCCGTCGCCGCTGCTGACCGACGCGCTGGAGCGGCGGCTGTACGAGGCGGGGCTCAGGCCCGCCGACCGGGCCTCGACCGGGGTCGTACTGGCCTCGGCGGGCTCCTCGGATCCCGAGGCGATCGCGGTGATCGCGGGCATCGCGCGGGAGTGGCTGCGCACCGGCTGGTGCGCTGTGCGCCCCGCGTTCGCCTCCGCTTCCCTTCCGCGCACCGAGGACGCGGTGCGCGCGCTGCGGGCCGAGGGTGTACGGAAGGTCGCCGTGGCCCCGTATGTCATCGCCCCCGGCTTCCTTCCGGACCGTATCGCGGCCGGCGCCCGCGAGGGCGGCGCCGATGTACTGGCCGGTGTCCTGGGCGCGGCCCCGGAGCTGGCACGGCTGCTGCTGCGCCGCTACGACGAGCGGGCGGCGGCCCCGGACGGTCTCATACGGCTGGCCCGCCCCGCCTGACCCGGTGACCCGCGCGACCCGGTGACCCGAGTGGCCCGCGCCGGGCGGACGGCGCGGGATCAGTCGAACGGGGTGCCCTGATGGAAGTAGAGCAGCCAGCCGCGCTCGGTCAGCCGCCAGAGCGAACTGCGGTGGGCCCGGCGGCCGTTGAACTCCGTGTCGAAGGTCAGCAGCACCACGCCGGGGGCGAGCTGGACGCCTCGCATCTTGGAGGTGGTGATCGGCCGGGGCGCGGGCGCGCCCTTCGCGCCGAGCGCCTCGACGATCGAACCGCGGTCCCACTCCCGGCCCGAGACACCGAACTCCCTGAAGTCCGGATGGAGCAGTTCCGCGAGCAGGTCGGCGGAGGAGCGGACCGCCGGGTCGAGCAGACGCAGTTCCGCCTCGATGGCGGCCGAGATCACGGAGGTGCGGTCAGTCACGGGTCAGCTCCACCAGTTTGACAACGGTGTTCCAGTTGCGGCTGGTGGCCGTGACGCCCCGCAACAGGCCCGGCCTGGCCAGCGCTTCGGCGAGCTTGGAGCGGCCGAGACCGTTCGGCGTGTAGAGATACAGCACCCGGTCGCCCAGCCGGAAGTCCTCGGGGAGATGGGCGGCCCGGTCGACGGTGGCGAGCCGCTCGGCCTCCACCGGCCCGGAGAAGTAGGTGGCGTGGAGCTGCTTGCCCTCAAGGGTGGCCGCGGGGAAGGGGCACTCGTCGGCGACGGCCCGCAGATAGGCGGCGCCGCGCACCAGACAGCCGACGGTGAACCCGAAGCGCCGCTCGACGGCGCGCTCCAGACCGGCCGCGAGGGCGCTCTCGTCGGCGGAGTCGCTGGTGAAGACCGCGTTGCCGCTCTGGAGATACGTACGGACATCGCGATGGCCCAGTTCCGAGAGCAGCTCGCGCAGATCGGCCATCGGAACGCGTCGGTGGCCGCTGACATTGATTCCGCGCAGGAGCGCCGCGTATGTCGTGGTCATCAGCACACGATAGGCCGCGGGGCCGCGCCCGGGGCGCCAGGCACGAGCGGGGCGGCCGCCGCGCCCCGTGGGGGAGGGCGCGACGGCCGCCGGTCCGCGTGCGGTGCGGCTGGTCGACGATCGCTACTCGACGATCTTGAGCAGCTTGTTCGGGGTGCCCTCCGACGCGTTGACGATCGCGTCGGGCGTGGCGCCGTCGGTCAGGGCGGTGGCGACCTGGTCCGGGGTCGCGT
The DNA here is from genome assembly GCF_045161915.1 of Streptomyces sp. NBC_00872. Classification (NCBI taxonomy): domain Bacteria; kingdom Bacillati; phylum Actinomycetota; class Actinomycetes; order Kitasatosporales; family Streptomycetaceae; genus Streptomyces; species Streptomyces sp. NBC_00872. The sequence continues at coordinate 2,113,590 of NZ_CP108806.1, forward strand.
CCGGGTGACCCGCGAGATAGAGAGCCGCCGCGCCGACCACATGGGGTGTGGCCATCGAGGTGCCCGAGATGGTGCTGATGGCGGTGTCGCTGTTGTTCCAGTCGGAGGTGATGCCGGAGCCCGGAGCGTAGATGTCCACGATCGGGCCGAAGTTGGAGAAGGACGACTGCGCGTCGTCCACGGTGGACGAGGCGACGGTGATGGCCTCCTCGACCCGGGCCGGAGAGATGATGCTCGCGTCGGCGGCGTTGTTGCCGGCGGCGACACCGAAGGTGACACCACTGGCGATGGCGTTGCGTACGGCTTCGTCGAGGGCCGGGTCGGCGCCGCCGCCGAGGCTCATATTGGCGACGGACGGGCCCTGGTGGTTCGCGGCGACCCAGTCGATCCCGGCGATGACCTGCTCGGTGGTGCCGAAGCCGCTGTTGTCGAGCACCCGTACGGAGACGATCTTCGCCTTCTTGGCGACTCCGTGCGCGGCGCCGGCGATGGTTCCGGCGACATGCGTGCCGTGGCCGTAGCCGTCGTCGGCGGAGTTGTCACCGTCGATGGCGTCGTAGCCGTAGCTGGCGCGGCCCTCGAAGTCCTGATGCGTGATCCGGACCCCGGTGTCGATGACATACGCCGTCACCCCCTCACCGGCGCTGTCCGGGTAGGTGTACGAGCTGTCCCCGGCGGTCGTGGTCTGGTCGACGCGGTCGAGGCCCCAGGAGGGCGGGTTGCTCTGGGTGGCGCTGACGCTGAAGGTCTTGTTCTGGACGACCTTGGCGACGGCCGGGTCTGCGGCGAGACGCTTGGCCTCCGCCTCGGTGAGTCCACTGGCGGAGAAGCCGTTGACGGCCGTGCTGTAGTTCCGCGCGAGCCGGCCGCCGTACTCCTCGGCCAGTTCCCGCTTCTCGGTCCTGTCGTAGCTCTGCCCGGCCGCCTTCTCGCCGGTCCCGCGGCCGGTGTCCTGACCGGCCGGCCGGTGCAGCATCACGATGTAGCTGCCGGCCACCGCGCCCTTGGCGTCGGCGCCGTGCACCACGCCCTGTGCCGGAGCCGCGCCCGCCGTGGGGGAGGTGAGCGCGGTGATTCCGGCCGCCGCGGCGACGGCCGTGAGGGCGGCGGTGAGCTTGATCCTGGTCGCACGCTGTTGAGTTGCCATGAAGAGGGAAGCTCCTCGTCATCTTCTGTGGGGGGACGCCCGGCGGACGGCAGTTCTCCGCCGAACTGGCTCGAACCCTGACCGATTGACGCGTGCAGATCAAGGCCTCCGGGCGGCGCCGATCTCGTAAACCTCGATCCCCCACAAGGAATCGGCCAGTCCGGAAAGCGTCGGGCTCGCCCGTTAACCCCCGTTGACGGCACAGAGCTTCGATTCTTCTCGTCGGAGATGTGACCGGCCATGGGGAGGAACGGGCCGCACTGCCCGCATATCAACAACGCGGACGGAATGGCCTGATCCCAACCCCACCTTTTGAGGAGGACGGCACCCCGGGCCACCACTCCCGGTCCGTCCGGCGCTCCCGGTCCGTCCGGCGCTCCCAGTCCCTCCGGCACTCCCGGTCCGTCCGACGCTCCCGGTCCCTCCGGCGTCTCCGGTCTGTCCGGATAGCCGGCCGCGTCAGGACGCCACGGCCGGAAGCGCCGATTCGATCAGATCGGCCGCCCTCGGTGTGCCGCCCTCCGCCGCCATCCCGCGCCTGATCCCGGCGAGCCTCCTGGCCGCCTCCGGGTCGGAGGCCACCGCCAGAACCGCCTCCCGCAGCGCCTCCGGTGTCGCCTCTTCCGTGTCGAGGCGACGGGCCACCCCCAGCGAGACCAGCGTGTCGGCGTTGCCGAACTGGTCGACCGCCTGCGGTACGGCGACCATCGGGGTGCCCGTCGCGAGACCCTCCTGGCTGCCTCCCGCGCCGGCGTGGGTGACGAAGGCGTCGGCCTGCCGGAGAACGGCGAGCTGCGGCACCCACTGACGCACCTCCACATTGGCGGCCACCTCGCCCAGTTCGGACGCGTCCACATGGGGCCCGGTCTGGAGCACCACATGCCAGCCGGGCAGACCGCCGAAGGCCTCGGCACACGCCCGGTAGAACGCGGGCCGCTTGGTGAAGGCCGAGCCGAGCGAGACCAGCAGGACCTTCTCCGCCCCGGCCGGCCGCCGCCACTCGCCCTGATCCGCGCGATCGCCCTGACAGGCGCCGACAAAGGTGTACACGGACTCGTCCACGCGGTCGGCGTGGGGCTGCAACACCTTGGGGATCAGCACCAGGGAGCGGCCGGGCCTGGCGACCAGCCGGTCCTGGTCGGTATGGCCCATGCCGTTCTCCGTGAGCCACTCCGCGAAGCGCGCCCGGTACGCACGGCCGCGTTCGGAGGCCTTCAGCTGTTCGAGCATCGGCCCGGCGGCCTCCTCCTCGTACCCCTCCCAGGCGACCATGTTCGGCGAGAGCTGGATGTACGGGACACCCCAGCGGTGCGCGAGGAGCGGCGCCGGGTAGGACGTGATGTCGCCGAGGACCAGATCGGGCCGGTCGTCCTCGAACGCGGCGGCGAGCTGCGGCAGCGCCTGGATCGCGTCGTCGAGGAACGGTTCGAGATTGTCGACCAGTTCCGTGCCCCAGGCCGACGGATCGTCGTCGGGCGTGGGCAGGACGGAGGTATAGATCACCGGCTCCGCGCCGGTCGCCGCGACCTTCCCGGCGAAGAGCGCGGGGATCGCGTAACTGACCCGGTGCCCCCGGGCGACCAGTTCCCGGATGATGTCGAGACTCGGGTTCACATGGCCATGAGCGGCGATGGAGAACATGGCGATATGGGCGGACTGCGATGCGGTCATGACCTCACCGTAAACGAGACGAGACGTCTCGTGCAATCCGATATCCGCGTCACGGACCCGCCGGTCGGCCCTGGCGGCCGGTCAGCGCTGATAGCGGGCCAGCACCCTGTTGCCGTCCTCGACCAGCCGCTTCTCCAGTTCGGCGCGGTCGATCGCTCCGCTGTAGTACTCCTGGAGCGCCGGTGTCGCCACCTTGTCCTTCCACTCGGGATAGCCGCGCACCGACTGGGCGGGGGCCGGACGCAGTTCCCGCGCGAGCGCCGCCCCCGTCGCCCAGCCGTTCTCGGCGACCCGCAGGGACGGGTCCTGGAGAGCCCGCGTACCGGTCGGCAGCATCCAGTCGCCCTTCGCGAGCCGCACCATGTTCTCCGGCCGCAGAAGGAAGTCGATGAACCGCACCGCCTCCTTCTTGTACGGACTGTCCTCGGCCACGGAGAGGGTCTGCGGGCTCACCCCCTGGACCGGCCTCCCGCCGTCACCGGCGGGCGCGGGCAGTACGGTCCACTCGAACCCCTCCGGCGCCTGCTGGATGATCTGCTGGCGGTACGAGAAGCCCAGCGGGACCATCGCGTACTTGCCGCCGAACAGTCCGGGCAGGGTGTCCGATCCGCCCATCCCCAGAGTGGCCGCGGAAGCGCTTCCGTCCTTGTTGACCTGATCGTGGATGGTGTCCGGGACCACTCCGTCCCCGTCGGTGAACCGGATCGTCACCTTGCCGTCCGCGCCCCGGTGGAAGAGCCGTCCGCCCGCGGAGAGCCCCAGATTGAGCGTGGCGGAGACGGGATCCTTCAGCGGCCAGGCGACCGCGTACTTCCCCGGCCCCATCCGCCCGGTCAGTTCGCCGGCGATCCGCCGGAACTCCGGCCAGCTCCACGGCTCTTCTGCCGTCGGGATCCGCACCCCGGAGGCTTCGAGGATCTTCCTGTTCGCGATCAGGACGCGCGGCTCCTGGAGGAACGGCACACCGTACACACCCTCACCGAAGGTGGCCGTCTCCCAGCCGCGCTCCGGGATGTCCCGCCGGAGACGGCCGGGCAGCAGGGGGCCGAGATCCGCGAGACGGCCGCCGTACGCGAAGTCGGCCAGATCGTCGGAGGCGTCATGGATGATGTCCGGCGCCTCACCGCCCTCGAAGGAGGTGAGCAGTTGGTCATGGACGCTGTCCCAGCTCCCCTGGACGTACTCGACCCGGATCTCCGGATGGGCCGCGTTCCACTCGTTCACCAGCTCCTTGTTGACCTGGACCGACTCGTCCTGCCAGGCCAGGGACTGGAAGCGCAGGGTGATCCGGCCACCGTCCTGGCCGCCCTCCCCGCCACCGGAGCAGCCGCCGAGCAGCAGGGCGAGCACGGCCGCCACGACCGGAGCCTTCCGTATGCGCGGCCATCCGCGCGAACGGCTCATCAGCTCTTCACCGCCCCGGCGAGCATCCCGCCCGTGATCCGCCGCTGGATGACCGCGAAGAGGACGAGCGAGGGCAGGGTCGCGAGAAACGCGGCGGCGGCCAGCGGCCCCAGATCGGCCACGCCCTCCGCCCCCAGGAAGTGGGTGAGGACCACCGGCAGGGTCTGTTTCTCCGGGGACTTGAGCAGGACGAGCGCGAAGAAGAACTCGTTCCACGCGGTGATGAAGGCGAAGAGCGCCGTGGCGACGATGCCCGGTGCCAGCAGCGGTCCCGTGACCGAGACCAGCGTACGGAGCCTGCCCGCGCCGTCCACGGCCGCCGCCTCCTCCAGTTCGACGGGCAGGGCCCGGACATAGCCGCTCAGCATCCAGAGCGCGAACGGCAGGGCCCATACGGCGTACACCATGACCAGCCCGGTCAGGGAGTTGATCAGACGGAGGTTCTTGAGCACCAGGAAGAGCGGAATGATCACCAGGACGAAGGGGAACGCCTGGCTGATCACCACCCAGCCGGTCGCCGCCGCCGCGAGTCTGCCGCGCCGGCGGGCCATCACATAGGCCAGGGGAGTCGCGATGACCACGGCGATCAGGGCCGCGGCCAGCGCGGCGGTCAGACTGTTGCCCGCCGCCCGCAGCAGCGGCTGCTCCTCGAAGGCCTGCCGGAAGTTGCCGAGCGTCGGATCGCGCGGGATCCAGGTGGGGTGGAGACTGCCCAGCTCCCTGGCGGGTTTGAAGGCCGTGGAGAGCAGCCAGAGGAACGGCAGGGCGAGAAAGACGAGATAGCAGAGAAGCGCGAGATACTGTCCGGCGCGCACGGACCCGCTGGTACGCGGACTCATCGCTCGTCCTCCCCCTGTCGGAGCCGTCCCGCGAGCTGGAGTGCCAGGATCACCGCGATCACGGCCACCATCACGCACCCCATGGCGGCGGCGTAGCCGAACTGGCCGTAGCGGAAGGCCTCTTCGTAGGCGAAGAGCATGGGCAGCCGGGTGCGCCCGCCTGGTCCGCCGTTGGTCAGCACATAGACCAGCGCGAAGGAGTTGAAGTTCCAGATGAGATTGAGCGCCGTGATGGCCAGCGCGACCGGCCGGAGCGCGGGCCAGGTGACGGTACGGAACCGGCGCCAGGCCCCCGCGCCGTCCAGCGCGGCGGCCTCGTGCAGTTCGCGCGGGGTGTTCTGGAGGCCGGCCAGCAGGGCGACCGTCGTCTGCGGCATACCGGCCCAGATACCGACGACGATCACCGCGGGCAGGGCGGTGGCGAGCCCGGTCAGCCAGTCCCGCCCCTCACCGAGGCCGAGATCCCGGAAGGTCTCGTTGAGGATTCCGGCGTCGGCGTTGTAGAGGAGCCGCCACATGATGCCGACGACCACCTCGGGCATCGCCCAGGGAATGACCGCCAGGGCGCGGGCCAGCCAGCGGAAGCGGAGATTCTGGTTGAGCAGCAGGGCGAGACCGAGCGCGAGCGCGAACTGCGGCACGGTCACCCCGACCGCCCACAGCAGACCGATCCCGAACGAGTCCCAGAACAGGGTGTCGTGGAGCAGGTCCTGGAAGTTCAGCGTGCCGATCCACTCGGTGGGCTCGGTACGGCCGGACTGCGCGTCGGTGAAGGCGAGCGCGATGCCGTACAGCAGCGGTCCGACGCTCAGCACCAGGATCGGGATCAGCGCGGGCAGCACCAGGAACCAGGCACCGTGGTCCAGCGGTCCGCCCGCCCGTCCGCCCGGGGACCGCTCCTTGCCGGACCGTCCCCCGGGGGCCCGGTCCTCTCCGGACCGCTCCACCGCGGTCGCCGATGTCACGGATTCAACTCCTTCGGGCGGCCTGTGGGGGTACAGCCGCCCCGGCGGCCCTTGTCATCGTGCTGACGGGTGTCTCCACCCGTCAAGACGGCCGGCACGGATGCGAGACTTACGCGGACCGATCGGCCGGAAGTACGAGTGAGTGGGCGAACGATGGACGAGGCACGCGCGCGGGAGATCCTGGCCGCGACGGGACTGCCGGACACCGCTGAGCTGCTCTCCCTGGGGGAGAACGCGGTGTTCGGGACCGGGGAGCTGATCGTCAAGGTCGGACGGAGCGCCGAGGACCACCCCGAGCTGCTGGAGCGCGCACGGCGTGAAGTCGCCATCGCCTCCTGGCTCGTGGAGTGCGGCATCCCGGCCGTACGCGCCGTCGAGCCGCGCCCCCGGTCGGTGGACGGTCATCCGGTGACCCTCTGGCACCGGCTGCCCGCCGCCGTGCGGACCGCCGGCCCCGGCGATCTGGCCTCCCTGCTCAGACTCGTCCACGCACTGCCCGCGCCCTCCTTCGCGCTCCCCCGCCGGGATCTGCTCGACGGTGTCGAACGCTGGCTGCGGATCGCGGGCGACGCGATCGACCCCGCCGACGCCGGCTATCTGCGCGAGCGCCGGGACGGCTTCGCCGAGGCCTCGGCCACGCTCACCCCGGAGCTGCCACCGGGCCCGATCCACGGCGACGCGCTGCCGCGCAATGTCCATGTGGGTCCCGAAGGGCCGGTCCTGGTCGATCTGGAGACCTTCTCCACGGACTTCCGTGAACACGATCTGGTGGTGATGGCCCTCTCCCGCGACCGGTACGGCCTGTCCGCCGAGGCGTACGGGGCCTTCACCGAGGCCTACGGCTGGGACGTCCGTGACTGGCCGGGCTGTCCGGTCCTGCGCGGCGCCCGCGAGACGGCGAGCTGCGCCTGGGTGGCCCAGCACGCCCCGACCAACCCCAAGGCCCTGGCGGAGTTCCGCCGCAGGGTCGCCTCCCTGCGCGAGGACGACCCCGAGGTCCGCTGGTACCCGTTCTGACGGACCGCCGGGACCCGGGCCGCTCGGACCGCCCAGGCCGCTCGGACCGCCGATGGCAGCCTCAGCGGCTCCGGGGGATGACCGGCCAGGCCTGCTCTACGACCGCCGCCGGATTGGCGGTGCGCCGCAGATAGGCCTGCAAGGAGGCCGACTGCTCGGCCGCCGCGCCGACTTGAAGGGCATGCAGCTCCGCCGGTGGCAGCAGCCCGACGGGCTGGTGCTTCTCGCCCATGCGCCGCACCACCCGGGCCGCGGCCACCGCGTCCGCCCGCGCGTCGTGCGCGTCGTCCAGCGGCACCCCGTAGTACGCGCACAGCGCCTGAAGGGCTCGCTTGCCCTTGCGGTACTTGTCGACGTGCTTGTCTATCACCAGGGGATCGATGACCGGTGACGGCACCTCGCCCAGCCGCTCGCCGACCGACTCCACCCCGTACCGCCGGCACTCGCGGTCCAGGAGCGACAGGTCGTACCGCGCGTTCATCACCACCAGGGGCGTCCCCGGACGCAGCACCTCGGCGACGGCCTCGGTGATCTCCTCGATCGCGGCGGGGGCCGGCACCCCGTGCCGGCGCGCGTGGTCCGTCGAGATGCCGTGGATCGCCGACGCCTGCTCGGGCACGACCACACCGGGGTCGATGAGCCAGGTCCGCTCCCGTGAGACGCTCCCGTCCGGTTCGAGCCGTACGAGCGCCGCCGTGACGATGCGGTCGGTCTCCACGTCCGTGCCCGTGGTCTCCAGATCGAAGGCCACCAGCGGCCCGCTGAGCCAGCTCATCGCCCGGCCCCCGCCCCGCCGTGGACCGCCGTGGGCCCCGTGCCCCTCGTCCCCGGGCCGGAACCCGCCGGCCGTACCCCATGCCAAGTCATCGTGGCCCTCCCTCATGGTGCGCCGGAGCTTCCCCCGTTGGTGCTCCCCCGCAGGACATTCACCCTGCCACGCGCCACTGACAACGCCTGGACCGCCCACCGGCGGCCGGCCGTGCCACGGGCTTCAGGAGACCGGACGGGAGTCCGTCCAGACCGACTCGAACTCCTCGCGATAGGTCTGGAAGAGACCGTGTTCCGTCTCCTGTCCCGAACGGACGACGTCACGCCCGCCGCCCCGCAGCACCAGGACCGGCGCCTCCATACCGCGTGCCCGGCGCAGATAGGACTGGACGACGGCGAGTCCGTCGGAGCCGTCGCCGTCGACCAGATACGCGGTGAAGCGCGGGGTCTCGTCGAAGACATGGATCTCGAAGGCGCCCGGGTCGCGCAGCTTGGAGCGCACCCGGCGCATATGAAGGATGTTCATCTCCACCGAACGGCTCAGTTCGCCCTTCCTGAGCCCCAGCTCGCGCTCCCGGCGCTTGACCGCGCTGCTCGCCGGGTTGAGGAAGACCAGCCGTATCCGGCAGCCCGACTCGGCGAGCCGGATCAGCCGCCGCCCCGAGAAGTTCTGGACGAGGAGGTTCAGTCCGATCCCGATGGCGTCGACACGCCGGGCGCCGCCGAAGAGATCCTCCGCCGGGATCTGCCGTTGCAGTCTGACCCGGTCGGGGTGGACGGAGACCACGTCCGCGTACCGGTCGCCGACCAGATCCTCCATGGCGTCGACCCGCAGCCGGGCCGCCGACGGCACCCCGCTGCCGCCGCCCAGGATCTCCAGCAGCCGGGCGGAGGCCCGCTCCGCCTGGGCGAGGACCGTCTCGGAGAGCGCGCGGTTGCGGGACACGACATTCCGCGCGACCTCCAGTTCGTCGAGGGCGAGCTCCACATCGCGGCGGTCGTCGAAATACGGTTCGAATCCGGGCCAGTGCTGGACCATCAGCTCCCGGAGCTGCGGAAGCGTGAGAAAGCTCAGGACATTGTCGTCGGCCGGGTCGAGCAGATAGCCCTTGCGCCGCGAGACCTCCCGTACGGCGACGGCGCGCTGCACCCACTCCTGCCCGGCGGGACCGGCGGCGGCGACCACCCACTCCTCGCCGTGCACCGGCTCGTAGATGGGCCGCAGCACCGCCGCGACGACCGCGCGCAGCCGCTGTTCCACCAGATTCAGCCAGATATACGCACGTCCCGCTCGCTGGGCGCGCGTACGGACCTCGCTCCAGGCGTCCGGCCCCCAGTCCAGCTCCGCCCCGATCTCCATCGGCCGCGCGAGGGAGACCGCTCCGGGCGGAATGTCGCCGGAGTCCCCCGCGTGACCTGCGTCACCGGGGGGCAGCTCCAACCCTCCCGAGCTCACCCGCGCACCGCCTTTTCTCCCCCTTCAACGATCAAGGAAGGGTACTCCGCCGACCGGAGGCGGTGCAGCCCGATGCACAGGCTCCTTTCTCAACTCCCTTATTCGTGACAAGCGTTCCCGGGGCCGACTTCGGCCGGAGTGAGCGGATTCATAGTGGTTGGAGCCATTCCGTGACCGGACCCGATGGGACGTCATGCCTCCTGAGGGGCGTCCGGGACGACGGCCAGGTCGGAGCGACGGCGGGAAACGTGAAGTTGACCCCGGCCTGACCCAGCGGCAAGAACCCATCGAGTTCCTAGGTCGAGCGGCGTCTTTCGGGGAAGATCTGGCTCTAGGGCGTGCCACGGAAGCAGGGCCGGCGGGACTTCCGCACACGCCCTGGGCCCGCAGCACCCGGATCAGAAGTGGAAGAGTCTTGTCTATGCAGGTCTGGCCGGGACAGACGTATCCCCTCGGCGCCACGTACGACGGCGCCGGGACCAACTTCGCGGTCTACTCAGAGGCCGCCCACAGAATCGAGTTGTGCCTGCTGCACGACGACGGTTCGGAAACGGCGGTGGAACTGCGCGAGACGGACGCCTTCGTACGGCATGCCTATCTGCCCGGCATCATGCCCGGTCAGCGCTATGGCTTCCGGGTCCACGGGCCGTACGAACCGGAGCGCGGGCACCGCTGCAACTCCGCCAAACTACTGCTCGATCCGTACGCGCGTGCGATCAGCGGGAGTATCGAGTGGGGCGAGTCGGTGTACGGCTACCACTTCGGCAAGCCGGACTCGCGCAATGACATGGACTCGGCGCCGCACACGATGACCTCGGTCGTGGTCAATCCGTACTTCGACTGGGGCGACGACCGGCTGCCGCGTACGGACTACCACCGCACGGTGCTCTACGAGGCCCATGTGAAGGGTCTGACCATGCTCCATCCGGAGCTGCCCGACGAGTTGCGCGGCACCTACGCGGGACTGGCCCATCCGGCGGTGATCGAGCACCTCACGGAGCTGGGCGTCACCGCGCTGGAGCTGATGCCGGTGCACCAGTTCGTCAACGACCACCGGCTGGTGGACTCGGGCCTCGGCAATTACTGGGGTTACAACACGATCGGTTTCTTCGCCCCGCACAACGCCTACGCCTCGTGGGGCGACCGGGGCGAGCAGGTCCTGGAGTTCAAACAGGCCGTACGGGCACTGCACCGCGCCGGGATCGAGGTCATCCTCGATGTCGTCTACAACCATACGGCGGAGGGCAACCACCTCGGTCCGACGCTCTCCTTCCGGGGGCTGGACAACGCCCAGTACTACCGGCTCGCCGAGAATCCCCGGTACTACACGGACACCACGGGCACCGGGAACTCGCTGCTGATGCGCAGTCCCCATGTCCTCCAGCTGATCATGGACTCGCTGCGGTACTGGGTGACGGAGATGCATGTCGACGGCTTCCGCTTCGATCTGGCGGCGACACTGGCCCGCCAGTTCCACGAGGTCGACCGGCTGTCGTCGTTCTTCGATCTGGTGCAGCAGGACCCGGTGGTCAGCCAGGTGAAGCTGATCGCCGAGCCCTGGGACGTGGGCGAGGGCGGCTACCAGGTGGGGAACTTCCCGCCGCTGTGGACGGAGTGGAACGGCAAGTACCGTGACACCGTGCGGGACCTGTGGCGGGGCGAGCCCAGGACCCTGGCGGAGTTCGCCTCCCGGCTGACCGGCTCGTCCGATCTCTACCAGGACGACGGGCGCCGGCCGCTGGCCTCCATCAACTTCACCACCTGCCACGACGGCTTCACGCTGCGCGATCTCGTCTCGTACAACGAGAAGCACAACGAGGACAACGGCGAGTCCAACCGGGACGGCGAGAGCCACAACCGGTCCTGGAACTGCGGGGTGGAGGGCGAGACCGACGATCCGGGGATCATCGAGCTGCGCGACCGTCAGATGCGCAACTTCATCGCCACGCTGATGCTCTCCCAGGGCGTTCCGATGCTCAGTCACGGCGACGAGTTCGCCCGTACGCAGGGTGGCAACAACAACGCTTACTGCCAGGACAACGAGGTCTCCTGGGTCCGCTGGCCCGAGCCGGGCGTGGAGACCGACACCAGCATGCTGGAGTTCACCCAGGCGATGGTGTGGCTGCGCCGTGACCATCCGGTCTTCCGGCGCCGGCGCTTCTTCCACGGGCGGCCGGTGGAGGGCACCCACGACGATCTGTCGGACATCTCGTGGTTCACCCCGGAGGGCGAGGAGATGAAGCAGCAGGACTGGACGGCGGCGCACGCGCAGGCCATGACGGTCTTTCTGAACGGGAACGCCATCTCCGAGCCGGGGCCGCGCGGCGAGCGGATCTCGGACGACTCGTTCCTGCTGATGTTCAACGCGAGCGCCGACAAGCTGGAGTTCGTGGTGCCGCTGAACCATGGCAGACACTGGCAGCTCATGGTGGACACGGCCCGCCCGGAGGGGGTGGTCCCGGGGCAGGGGGAGAAGGTGGACGGGGGCGACCGGATCACCATGATCGGCCGCAGCATGACGGTACTGATGCGCCCCGCGTAGATCCGGGCCCGCGCGGGCTCCGGCCCTCGGGGGCCTTCGCGGGGCCGGGCGCGGGCTCCGGCCCTCGGGGGCCTTGGCCGCGCGGGGCCGGGCGCGGCGCCGGCACCGTGCGGCGCGGTCCAGGAGTACGCGGGGACCGGGGACATCGATGACACAGAAGCGGCCGAGCTGGGTACGTACGATCGTATGACACCCACCGCGACCTACCGGCTCCAGCTCCAGCCGGACTTCCCCTTCTCGGCGGCGGAGAGGGCGGTGCCCTATCTCGCCGCGCTCGGGGTGTCGCACATTCATCTGTCGCCGGTGCTGGAGGCCGTGCCGGGCTCGGCCCACGGCTACGACGTCGTCGACCACTCCGCCGTACGGGCCGAGCTGGGCGGTGAGGAGGGGCTGCGCCGGCTGGCCCGTACCGCCCGGGAGCACGGACTCGGGCTGGTCCTCGACATCGTGCCCAACCACATGGCCGCCGCGCCCGGCCACAACCGGGCCCTGTGGGAGGTGCTGCGCGAGGGCCGGGACTCGCCGTACGCCCGCTGGTTCGACATCGACTGGGACGCGGGCGACGGCAAGCTGCTGCTGCCGGTCCTGCCGTCCCCCGTCGGGGACGAGCTGGGCGCGCTGCGCGTCGAGGACGGCGAGCTGCGCCACGGCGACGCGCGCTACCCGCTCGCGCCCGGCACCGGGCATCTCCCGCTGCCCGAGCTGCTGGACGCGCAGCACTACCGGCTCGCCTGGTGGCGGCTGGCCCGTACCGAACTCAACTACCGGCGCTTCTTCACCATCTCCGAGCTGATCGGCGTACGGGTCGAGGACCCCGAGGTGTTCGCCGCCACCCATGCCAAGATCCTTGAGCTGGTACGGGACGGGGTCGTCGAGGGGCTGCGGATCGATCACCCGGACGGGCTCGCCGACCCGGAGGAGTATCTGCGCCGGCTGGGCGAGGCAACGGGCGCGACCGGCCGGAGCTGCTGGACCGTGGTGGAGAAGATCCTCGCCGACGACGAGGTGCTGCCCGCCGGCTGGCCGGTCGCCGGCACCACCGGCTATGACGCGCTGCGCCATGTCGACGGGCTCTTCACGGACCCGGCGGGCGCCGCCGCGCTGGAGCGGCACTACCGCGATGTCGCGGGCCCGGTCGGCGACCGGGGCGGCTACTGGGAGGGAACGGTCCGGCGGGCCGCCTACAAGGTGGTCATCCATGAACTGGCCGCCGAGACCTCCTTCCTGGTCCGTACGGCGCTGCGGATCTGCGCCGCCGATCCCGCGCTGCGCGACCATGCCCCCTGGGCGCTGCGTACGGCCGTTCAGGAACTGCTCGTACGGGTCCCCGTCTACCGCCCCTACACGACGGCGGGCGGCCCCTGTCCGGAAGCGGCCGAGGCGGCGGTCCCCGAGGAGGCGGTCCGCCGGGCGAAGGCCGCGTTCGCTGTGGAGCGGGAGGCGGCCGCCGTGGACGTGGTGCGGGAGCTGGCGCTCGGCAGGCTCGGTACGGGCCCGGACCACACGGCGTTCTGCGCGCGCTTCGCCCAGACCTCGTCCGCGCTGCGCGCCAAGTCCGTCGAGGACACGGCGTTCTACCGCTATGTGCCGCTGATCTCGGCGAACGAGGTCGGCGGCGATCCGGGACACCCGGCGGTGAGCCCGGAGCGGTTCCACGCGTACTGCGCGCGTCTCGCGCGTGACTGGCCCACCACCGGCACCGTGCTGACCACGCACGACACCAAGCGCAGCGCGGACGTACGGGCCGGGATCGCCGTCCTGTCCCAGTGCCCACGGCGCTGGTCGGCGCTGCTGGAGCGGGTCACGGGCGAGACGGGGGTGGCGGCGCCCGATCCGCAGCTGGCCTGGCAGGCGTGGCAGACGGCGGTCGGCTTCACCCCGCCCCTGGAAGGCGGCGCGAGCCTTCCCGACGACTCGCGGATGGTGCCCTCGGGCTCGCGGATGGTGCCCGCGCTGCTGAAGTCCGTACGGGAGGCGGGACTGCACACGAGTTGGACGGAGCCCGATCCGCTCTATGAGCAGGCGGTGGCGGCCTTTGCCGAGGCGGGTCCCGCCGGTCCCGCGCGCAAGACGGTCGCGGAGTTCCGGCGGGCGCTCGATCCGTATGTACGGGCCGGTGCTCTGGGCGCGGCGCTGGTGCATCTCACCATGCCGGGGGTGCCCGATCTCTACCAGGGCACGGAGCGTGAGTATGTGGCGCTGGTGGATCCGGACAACCGGGCGCCGTTCAGGACCGGGCCGCCCGACGAGAAGACGGTGGTCACGACGGCCGCGCTCCGGCTGCGGCGCGAGCGGCCCGCGGTCTTCGGTGAGTCGGGCACCTATGCCCCGCTGCTCGCGACCGGCCCGGGGGCGGCCCACTGTCTGGCCTTCTGCCGGTCGGGCCAGGTGGTCACGGCCGTCACCCGGCTGCCGCTCGGGCTGACGGAGGCGGGGGGCTGGGCCGGTACGGAACTGACGCTGCCGGAGGGCCGCTGGACGGATCTGCTCGCCTCGCCCGGACGGGAGTTCGAGGGCGGCGGCCCGGTCGATCTGGCGGTGCTGTTCGCGGACCGCCCGGTCGCACTGCTGAGCCGACAGGTCTGACGGCTCGCGAAGTGGCGTGCGGCGGTGCCCGGTTGACCGGCCCGCGCCCGGTGAGCGTCGAGTGATCGCCGGAAGCCGGCTCCTCATGGGCCGGGACGGGCGCCCCGGCGGGGCCGAGCCCCGTACGGGACCGAGCCCCGTGCTGAACCGGGCTCCGTACCGAACCGCGCTCCGTACGGAACCGAGCCCCGTACCGAACCGGGCTCAGTCCGTGGCCAGCCGGAAGCTCATCTGCCCGAAGCTCACCAGGTCCCCGTCGTGGACGACCGCCGTCACGGTCACGCGCCGTCCGTTGACGGTCGTGCCGTTCGTCGAGCCCAGATCGCGCAGCACCCACGCCCCGCCCTGCATGCTCAGTTCGGCGTGCATCCGCGAGACCGTGTCATGGCTGAGCCTCAGTCCGTTCATCGGATCGCGGCCGATACGGAGCGGATACGGACCCGGCTGCGGCAGCAGCAACTTCGGCAGCCGCTCCGCCTGCCAGGCCCTGCGCAGCCGTACGGAGAACGCGGACACCCGGCTCACCGCGCCGAACAGCCGCCGTGACCAAGGGCTTTCGGTCTCCAGATCCGCGGTGAGCACCTTCAGCTCGTCCGACCGCCGCGCGGCCAGCGCGAGATCCATCCGGCGCAGAAAGGTGTCGTGCGACAGCATGCCCTGCGCCGCGCCTTCCCTGAGCACCGCGAGAACACGGTCGCGCTCGGCGTCGGAGAGCCGCGCGGGATACGTGTGGAACTCGAAGGAGGACGTCACACGTGTGATTGTCCGCCGGACGGCCCTGAGGTGTCCAGACGGAACGGGCGCACCGCGGCCCACCGTTACGCGCGTCGTTACGCCCGTTACGGGCGGCGCTCCCGCCCCGACGCCCGGAAATTCCCGTCGCAAGGCGTTTACAGAGTGGCCCACCGGCGCTACGTTCCGAATTGGGAGCGCTCCCAGTCACTCATTCGCTTGTCATGATCACGCCGAAGGGACTTGTGCGATGACTCGCCCCCCACTGTGGTTGTCACCCCCGCGCAGAGTTGTACTGCTCGCCCTGCTCGCCGTCCTTCCCGCCCTTCTGCTGATCGTCGGCGGCAGCGGGACCTCGACCGCCCACGGCACCCCCATGCAGCCCGCCAGCCGCACCTTCATGTGCTGGCGGGACGGGCTCACCAGCACCGGTGAGATCAAGCCCGTCAACCCCGCCTGCAAGGCCGCCGTGGCGGAGAGCGGTACGACCCCGCTCTACAACTGGTTCTCCGTACTGCGCTCCGACGGCGCCGGCCGGACGAAGGGATTCATCCCCGACGGTCAGCTCTGCAGCGGCGGCAACACCACGTTCTCCGGCTTCAACCAGGCCAGGAACGACTGGCCGCTCACCCATCTCACCTCCGGCGCGCGGCTCGACTTCTCGTACAACGCCTGGGCGGCGCACCCCGGTTGGTTCTACGTCTATGTCACCAAGGACGGCTTCGACCCCGCCAGGACCTTCACCTGGGACGATCTGGAGTCGCAGCCGTTCCTGACCGTCGACCACCCGGCGGTCACCGGCACCGTCGGCACCGTGAACGGCGCGTACAAGTGGAGCGGCACCCTGCCCGGCGGCAAGACCGGCCGTCATGTCATCTATATGGTCTGGCAGCGCTCCGACAGCAACGAGACCTTCTACAGCTGCTCCGACGTGGTCTTCGACGGTGGCAACGGCGAGGTGACCGGCGTCGGCGAACCCGGCACCACACCCCCGACCGACCCGCCCACCGACCCCACGGCCGTCTGCACCGCGACCCGCAGGACCACCAACTCCTGGTCCGGCGGCTACCAGGCCGAGATCACGGTGAAGAACACCGGCGCCAACCCGATCCTCGGCTGGATGGTCGAGTTCGCCCTGCCCACCGGCCAGCGCGTCGACAGCCTCTGGAACGGCACCGCCACCTACGGAGGACAGGAGGTCATGGTCCACAACACCGACTGGAACGGCTCGCTGGCGGCGGGCGCCACCACGACCTTCAGCTATGTCGCCTCCGGAGGACCGCCGGACACCGCCGCCACGGCGCCCTGTTCGGTCCACTGATCCCCGGTCCCCGGCCCGTGATCCGTTCCGTGATCCCGTGAGCGGGGCCCATACGCCCCTGACGAGGGCTCGCCCCCCGTCGGCACCCGCACCGGCCCGGCCCGCCGCTCCCCACCTCACCCGGAGCGGCGGGCCGGGCCTCTCCGGCCTCAGCCCTGCCGTCTCCACCGGGGCTCCACCGCTCCTCCACCCGATTCGCCCCGATCACCGGGCCCGGGGCCGTCTCTCTTGCGACCATGAGAGGGACAAGCCGAAGGGGCCTGGAACAGGGCGGGGACAAGGCCCGCCGAAGGGCCGGGCCGGCGGGCCCGACGACGAGGGGGAAGCGCTCGTGCAGTTCGAGGTGTGGGCACCACTGGCGAGGGAGCGGGCCGTACTCCGGCTGGAGGACACCGAGCTGCCCATGGGCCGGGACCCGGAGCGGGACGGCTGGTGGACCGCCGAGGCGCCCGCCGCCGACGGCACGCGGTACGGCTTCGCGCTCGACGGCGGCCCCGTACTCCCCGATCCCCGCTCCCGCCGCCAGCCGGACGGACCCGACGGCACCAGCGCCGTCGTCGACCAGGCCGCGTACGAGTGGCGCACCCCGTGGCGGGGCCGCGAGCTGCCGGGCGCGGTCCTGTACGAGCTGCACATCGGCACGTTCACCCGCGAGGGCACCCTCGACGCGGCGGCGGACCAGCTGGCGCCACTGGCCGAGCTGGGGATCACCCATGTCGAGCTGATGCCGGTGTGCCCGTTCCCCGGGACCCACGGCTGGGGGTACGAGGGGGTGTCGCTCTGGGCGGTCCACGAGCCGTACGGCGGTCCCGAGGCGCTCAAGCGCTTTGTCGACAGGGCGCACGGACTGGACCTCGGTGTCGTACTGGACGTGGTGCACAACCATCTCGGTCCGTCCGGCAACCATCTGCCGCGCTTCGGCCCGTACTTCACCGACACCCATCACACGCCCTGGGGCGCCGCGGTCAATCTCGACGCCCCCGGTTCCGACGAGGTACGGGCGTATCTCCTGGGCAGCGCGCTTGCCTGGCTGCGGGACTTCCGGCTCGACGGGCTGCGGCTCGACGCCGTGCACGCCCTCGCCGACCATCGGGCGCTGACCTTCCTCGAAGAGCTGTCGACGGCCGTGGACGCGCTCTCCGCCGATCTGGGCCGGCCGCTCTTCCTGATCGCCGAGTCCGATCTCGGCGATCCCCGTACCACCACTCCGCGCGCGGAGGGCGGCCTCGGTGTGCACGCCCAGTGGAACGACGACTTCCACCACGCCCTGCACACCACGCTCACCGGTGAGTCCCAGGGCTACTACGCCGACTTCGCCCGTGAGCCGCTCGCCGCGCTCGCCAAGACCCTCACCCGGGTCTTCTTCCACGACGGCACGTATTCGAGCTTCCGGGGCCGGACCCATGGCCGTCCGGTCGAGCGTACGAGAACGCCCGCGCACCGCTTCCTCGGTTATGCCCAGACCCATGACCAGATCGGCAACCGGGCGCTCGGCGACCGGCTCTCCGCCACCCTCTCCCCCGGACTGCTGGCCTGCGCCGCGCTGATCGTCCTGACCGCGCCGAGCACGCCGATGCTCTTCATGGGCGAGGAGTGGGGTGCCTCCACACCCTGGCAGTTCTTCACCGACCACCCCGATCCGGTGCTCGCCGAGGCCGTACGGACGGGCCGGCGGCGGGAGTTCGCGTCGCACGGCTGGGCGGCGGAGGAGATCCCCGACCCCCAGGACCCGGCGACCCGGGAGCGCTCCTGTCTGGACCGCTCCGAGACCGGGAAGGAGCCGCACGCGCGGCTGCTGGCCTGGTACCGCGAGCTGATCGCCCTGCGCCACGGTCAGCCGGATCTCTCCGATCCGGATCTGGCCGCCACGAAGGTGGCGTACGACGAGGAGGCGCGCTGGCTGGCGTACCGCAGGGGCGATCTGCGGATCGCGGTGAATCTCTCCGCCGAACCGGTGCGGATCCCGCTGGGCGGCACCAGGATCCAGCACGGCGGCGGCCGGGTGCTCGCCGCCTGGGAACCGGTCGGACCGCCGGACGGGAACGGGGTGCTGCGTCTGCCGCCGGAGTCGGGAGTGATCCTGGCGGGAGGGTGACGGCCGGAGCCGACGCGCGGGGCGGCGGGCGCGTACCGGACGCTCACCTGCCGGGCGCCGGGCTTCCGGATGCCGGCCTTACGGGCGCCGCGCGCCGGACCTCCGCGCGCCAAGTGCCCTGTGGCGGACGGGATTTTTGATGATCACTGGCCCCTGTCCGGTGGGTCCTGTTCCACCAGGCGTTCCAGCAGTTCCTGGAAGTCCTCGCCCACCACGATCCGCAGTCCCTCGCCGTCCTCGTCCTCGTCGCTGAGCTGGGTGAGCTTGCCGCCCCGCCACCAGTAGACGTACGGGCTGATCGCCCCCGGTGTGTCCTCGTACCCGGAGGCGGCGAAGGAGGCCATGGCGTTCAGCGACGGGATCATGGTGCTGTCGCGGATGACATGGAAGGCGAGCTGATGGCGGAAGGGCATCGCGACCAGCGCGCCCTCCGGGGGGATCGGCCGGCCCGTGAGCTGCTTCACGACCGTCTCCAGGGCCAGCACCCGGCTCGCTGTGTAGAAGGAGTCGCCGAGCACCACCTCGAACCGCGTCCCGTCGGAGTCCTTGACGGTCTCGCGGCCCTCGACCGGCAGCTCACGGAGGTTGTGCAGGGCCCGCTCCCGCAGCTGCCTGGTCTCACCGAGCGGCTCCAGCGCGTCGTCGGTGAGCATCATGACGCTCTCGGGAAGGTCGAGGGCGAGGACCTCGTACAGCCCGGGGGCGACGGAGCGCGCATAGCCGAAGGTCTGCGGGTCGAGGCCGTCCTGGCTGATCACCCGGGGATAGAGCTGGGCGCGGATCTGCTCCGGGGCCAGGGTGTCCAGGGCCGAGGGGGCGTCCATGGTGCGCAGCACCATGCCGACATGCCGCCGGACCAGCGTGCCCCAGACGCGCGGGCCGCGGTCGTCGTTGTGGCAGACGGCCGCGAGATTGCCCAGACCGAACTGGCGGCCGGCGCTGTCCTTCACCATGTCCGCGTAGAGCGTGACCTCCAGCCCTCGCTCGGCGAAGGCCTCCCGGACCTGGCCGCGGAAGCGCGCGGCCTCGTCGGCCGAGAAGAAGGGGAAGGCCGCGTCCCTCGGTGTCGTGTCGCGACTGTCACGCTTCGGTCCCCGCCGGAACAGCCCCACTCCATCGCCTCCGCTCATGCCCGGTGATCGTCGTATCTCCGATGCTAGTCCGAGAGGGGGACAACGAGATCGGCGCGGTCCCGGCCACGCTCCACGAGACGGGCATTGGCCTCGTCGGACTCCCTGACCCAGCGCTCCGCGTACGGCCGGTCCTTCCCGTAGCTCACATGCCGGTCCACGAGACGGGCGACCCGTATCGCGGGGTCGAGCTCCAGGAACCACACCTCGTCGAGGAGCGCACGGACCGGGGCCCAGGGACCGGCGTCGTGCAGCAGGTAGTTGCCTTCGGTGATGACGAGCGGGATCTCGGGCCCGACGGCGATGCTGCCCGCCACCGGTTCCTCCAGGGAGCGGTCGAAGGCGGGCGCGTAGACGACGGTGCCCGGCTCGGGGGCGCGCAGCCGCGCGAGCAGCGCGGCATAGCCGGTGGCGTCGAAGGTGTCGGGCGCCCCCTTGCGGCCGGCCCGTCCGAGACGGTTCAGCTCGGCCTGGGCGAGATGGAATCCGTCCATGGGGACGAGTACGGCGAGCCCGCCGAGCCGGTCGACGAGCGCGGCGGCGAGGGTGGACTTCCCCGCGCCGGGCGGCCCGGCGATTCCGAGGATGCGCCGGGGTCCAGGAGGACACGGACCGCCGGGGCCGGTGGAGGAGGAGCCGGGGAGGGCGGGCCGACCGGCGGGGTCGGCGGGGGCTGCGGGATCAGCGGGGTCGACGGGGGCGGTGGGACCGGCAGGGTCGGCGGGATCGGCGCCCGGGGTGCCGAGGGCAGCGAGGGGGTCGCCCGGGAGGACGGGGACGCCACCACGCCCCGGGCCCGGGTCGGCGAGCCGGCGGGCGCGGGCGGTCAGCTCGGCGATCTGCTGCGCATCCATGGCCGGCATTGTTTCATCTTGCCCGGCCATCAGTCATACGTATAACTTCTGCTTATGTCCTTCATCGCCCTCATCACCCTCGTCGTGGACGACTATGACAAGGCCATCGCCTTCTACACCGGCGCCCTCGGCTTCGAACTGGTCGAGGACACCGACCGGGGCGACGGCTCCCGCTGGGTCGTGGTCCGTCCGCCCGGTTCCGACGGCACCGGTCTGCTGCTGGGGCGCGCCAAGGACAGTGCCCAGCGGGCGAGCATCGGCGTTCAGACGGGCGGCCGGGTCGGTTTCTTCCTCTACACCGAGGACTTCGCCCGCGACCACGCGCGCATGCGCGCCGCGGGAGTCCGCTTCGTGCGGGAGCCACGCCAGGAGCCGTACGGCACGGTCGCGGTCTTCGAGGACCTCTACGGCAACCTCTGGGACCTGCTCCAGCCGGCCGCCCAGACCTGCTCCGTCCGGCAGCCGGGCTGAAGCGGCGGCCACCGGCCGGACCGGAATTCCGAAAACTCCGCCGCCGCGGCAGAAGATCTGCTGGGATCTGCCGAGATGAACGATCGTGGAGTGAACACCCCGCCCCGGCGCACCCCGCCGTCCCACCCGGCCCCGCCTCGCCGACGGTGCGGCAGTGCCGGGCCGAGTGGTGCCGGGCCGCGTCGCGCCGGTACGGTCATCCGCGAGACCGGGCGGTCGGCGGCCGACGGCCGGCGTCTCGCACAACCCTCCCCGTTCACCTGGTGGTTCGCTGACATGACGACCGTCATCCGCCCCCGCTCCTCCAGCCGTGCCCCGGTGGCGCGGCGGCGCGGTCCGAAAGGGGCCGGCGCATGAGCCTGGCACAGCTTCACTGCACCTCCGCCGTGCCGGACGCCGACGGATCACCCGCCCCCGGCGGGCCGGGCTTCCGCTTCACGGCGGTCACGCCCGGCGTCCCCGAGTCGCTCCTCAAGGAGGCCGAGCAGCTCCTCGCGTACGAGCCGCCGTCCGGCGCGCCGCTGCGTGCGACCGCCGCCGAACTCACCTCGTTTCCCCAGTCGTTGAGTTACAGCGTGCTCTCCGACGGCAGCCGGCTGCTGGCCAGGACGGTCTACGCGGGAGCCGACTTCACCGGCGTCTGGGGCACCTTCCACGCCCACGCCGTCCATCTGCCGCCCGATGCCGCGCACTTCACGGGAGCGCCGCCCATCAGCGCCTGGGACTCACCGCAGTGGGTGGCCGGTACGCCGGACGGCGGGGCGCTCCCGCCGCTGGACCGGCCGCCGTCGTCGCGGGGCTTCGACCGGCGTGAGCTGGTGTCGTTCGCCGCCTCCCGCGCGACCTGGCTCGCCCGGTTCTTCGCCGCCGTGCGCGGGCTGGCCGAGGAGGAGACCGCGCCACGGCTCGTGCTCGTGGAGCGGAACAGCGCCGATGTGGCCCGGTGGATCGCGCTGGCCGGCGCCGTACTGCCGGGCGCGAGTGCCCACCGGCTGACCTTCACCACCTACACCCGGCGTCCCGAGCGGGCCGGGCAGCAGATCATCGGTGTGCTGCCCGACGACGCACGGGAACTCGCCGGTCTCGACCACCGCTACCGCGTGATCGACTGCACGGCGCCCCGGCCGACGAACGCGGCCGGGCAGGACA
This sequence comes from Streptomyces sp. NBC_00872, assembly GCF_045161915.1. NCBI lineage: Bacteria > Bacillati > Actinomycetota > Actinomycetes > Kitasatosporales > Streptomycetaceae > Streptomyces > Streptomyces sp. NBC_00872. The sequence continues at coordinate 2,135,737 of NZ_CP108806.1, forward strand.
CACCCGTCGTGGACGTCTGGGCCGAGATCGCCGCGCATATCTGGCTGGGCAGGGCCCCCGAGCTGTTCGCGGAGGCGGCGACACTGCCGGGCGGCCGTTTCGCTCCCGGCCCGCTCGCCGTGGCCGCGCTCTGCGCGGGGATAGCCCCGGGCACGAACGGCCGTACGGCGGCGGCCGTCTGGGCCTACGAGCACGCGAACGCGCTGGACGGGCAGCGGCTCGATCAGCTCGCCGAGGCCCTGACCGCGCCCGCCGTGGACCGCGGTGCGGCCGAGACGGCCGCGCTGGCACGCCTGTTCACGGTGCTCGGCGACCGGGCACCGGCCCGTACGACCGCGCCCCTCGCGGCGCTCGTCCTGGCCGAGGCCGTCCGTAACCCGGCCGCCGGGCTCGAACTGCCCGCCCTGCACATCGTGTCGCTCCCCGAGGACCTCAAGCGGAGCCTCGCCGACCAGCTGGCCCCTGAACTCCGCGCGGGCATCGCGGAAGGCGACAGCGCGGACCCGACCGGCTCGGCCGGCACCTCAAGGGCGGCGGAGCTGCTGCGCGTCGCCGAACTGCTCGGTGTGGACTGCGCGGATCTGCTGCCCGCCCTGGCCCACCGGCTCTCCCGCGCGCTGACCGCCGATCCGGTGTCCGTGTACACCCCGGCCGTACGGACGGCGCTGGAGGAGTACTTCGATCTGCGCACCGCGCTGCTCAGCGAACTCGACGGCCTCGCCGCGGACGACCCGCCCGCCGCCGCCCGCCTGTTCGGCCGTATCGACCTCCCTCTCACGGAGGTCCAGGCCATACCGCATCTGCGGATGTGCGCGGAGGTGGCGGGCTCGGCCGTCGCGGCGCCGGTAGACGGCAGCCGTGTCACCGTTCTGCGCTCCGTGCTGCGGGCCTGCGGTGTCTCCCCGTTCGCCGATCCGCTCGTCCTGCGCACCGCCGCCCGGCTGGTGTGGGCCGACGGCGCGCCGACCCCGGGTGAGGCCCGGCTGCTGCTGGCGGAGACCGGCTCGGACGCCCACCGGACCGCCGGAACCTGGCAGACCCTCGTCAGGGCCGCGCTCGAAGGTCCGGGGGACAGCCCCGACTCGCCCGCTCTCGCCCACGATCTGCTGCGCGGCTTCCGCGAGGAGCTGGAACCGCGCGTACGGAGCGCTCTCCAGCTTCTCGAATACGCCGGGGATCTCACGGCGGGGCGGGCGGGTCCGGGCTGGACCGACCGGGCGCTCACGCTGCGCGCCATGGCGGAGTCGGTCGAACCGGGCGTGCTCGATCAGGCGTTCGGGGCGCTCTGCCGTCAGCTGATCTCCGAGAAGCGGCCCGAGGGGGAGCTCTACGCCCTGGTCCACTGCGGCGACGCGGATCTCACCGACGCGTACCGCAGGGCGGCCCAGGACGATCTCGTACGCGAACGGCTCCGTGCCGTACCCGCGTTCGCGGCCCACTGCTTCACCACCTGGACCGCGCTCCCCGGCGCCAACAAGACCTGGGACCAGACCCGTACGGCCCTGCTCGACAAGGTGCTGCGTCCGGCCGTACGGGCACTGTCCGCGGGCGACGTCGCCGCCGTCGAGCGCTGTCTGGAACGTACGGACGGCCGCAAGGTGGAGGAGTTCAGAACGTGGAACAAGCCGGGCGCCCTGGGCCGGCTCGGTTTCCGCTTCGGCGGGCGCTCCCGCACCCCCGCCACGGACGAACCGCGCGACGACCGCCCATGACCTGACCGGCGCTCCTGGCGGGCCTGGCAGATGACCGGCACCCCTCGACGGGTGCCGGTCACGCCGGGGCTCAGCTCTCGTCGCGGCTCAGCTCTCGTCGGGGCTCAGCCGCAGTGAGATCGAGTTGATGCAGTACCGCTGGTCCGTCGGGGTCGGGTAGCCCTCGCCCTCGAAGACATGGCCCAGATGCGAGCCGCAGCGGGAGCAGCGGACCTCGACACGGACCATGCCGTGGGAGCGGTCCTCGATCAGTTCGACCGCGTCCGTGTCCTTCGGGTCGTAGAAGGACGGCCAGCCGCAGTGCGACTCGAATTTCGTGTCCGAGCGGAACAGCTCGGCGCCGCACGCGCGGCAGGAGTAGACACCGGCCGTCTTCGTGTCCGTGTACTCACCGGTGAAGGCGGGCTCGGTGCCGGCCTTGCGGAGTACCTGGTACTCCGCGGGGGACAGCTCCGCGCGCCACTGCTCGTCCGGCTTGTCGATGTCGTACGACATGCGCTCTCCTCAGTCGGTCAGACGGGCCAGGATGCGCGGACCGAGGTCCGTGACATCTCCGGCGCCCATGGTGAGAACGAGATCACCGGGTCCCGCCATTCCCGCCACGGCGTCGGCGACCGCGTTCTTGTCGGGTACGGCCGTCACACTGGCGCCCGCCGCCACGGCCGCGTCGGTGATCAGGGCGCTGGTGACACCGGGAATGGGGTCCTCGCGGGCCGGATAGATCTCCAGGACCAGCGAGGCGTCGGCCAGGGCGAGGGCCTGGCCCATCTCGGTGGCCAGCTCCTGCGTCCGGGAGAAGAGATGCGGCTGGAAGACGACCAGCAGCCGGGAGCCGGGGGCAGCAGCGGCGCGCATCGCCTCCAGGTCGGCCGTCATCTCGGTGGGGTGGTGCGCGTACGAGTCGATCACCTGGACGCCGGCGGCCTCGCCCTTGAGCTGGAGGCGGCGCTTGACACCGGTGTACTTGCCGAGGGCCGAGGCCAGATTGTGCGCGGGAAGGCCCAGCGCGACCCCGGCCGCGAGGGCGGCGACCGCGTTGAGTGCGTAGTGCCGGCCCGGGACCGAGACCGTGAAGGTCAGCGGCCGGCCGTCGAGCAGCACGGTGACCTCGCTGGTCAGCCCGCGTGCGGTGATCTTGTGGACCCGTACGTCCGCCGCCTCGGCCTCACCGTAGGTGACGACCTTGACCGCCGGCCGCGCGCGGACCCGCGAGGTCAGTTCGACCGCGCCCGCCTGGTCGGCGGAGATCACCAGGGTGCCGTCCGGGACGATCTTGGCGGCGAACGCCTCGAAGGACTCGTAGATCTCGTCCATCGACGCGTAATTCGCGTGGTGGTCCAGCTCGACGTTGAGGACGATCGCGACCTCGGGGTCGTACTTCTGGAAGCTCCGGTCGCTCTCGTCCGCCTCGGCGACGAAGATCTCGCCCTCGCCGTGCCGCGCGTTCGTTCCGGGCCCCGAGAGATCGCCGCCGATCGCGTACGACGGGTCGAGGCCCAGCTCGGTGAGGGCGACGGCCAGCATGGACGTCGTGGTCGTCTTGCCGTGGGTGCCCGCGACGGCGATCGGCCGCAGGCCCGCCATCAGGGAGGCCAGCGCGTCCGAGCGGTGCACCACCGGTACGGACAGCTCCGCCGCCCGCGCCAGCTCGGGGTTGTCGGCGCGGATGGCGCTGGAGACGACCACGCACGACGCGTCGTCCGCGAGATGCGCCGCGGCGTGGCCGATGTGCACGGTGGCGCCCAGGGCCCGCAGCGCCTCCGCGGTCTCCGACTCCTTCGCGTCACTGCCCGCGACCTTGGCCCCGCGCTGGGCGAGGATCTTCGCGATACCCGACATTCCGGCGCCGCCGATGCCGATGAAGTGCGGTCGTTCCATGTCGGCGGGGACAGCGGGGGCCGGTGCCATAGGTGGTTCTCCCAGGTGCGCGCGTGGGCGGAGCGTCAAGTTTTATGTGTCGTCCCAGCCTATTCGCTGTGGGCGAAGAGTTTGAGCACCGGTACACCGACCTTGTGGCGGGCTCTGGACGCCCAGTCCCGGTGGAAGAACTCCTCCACGTAGTGCGGCTCGGTCAGCACGATCACCTCGTCGGCGCCGCACTCCTCCACGACCCCCTTGAGATGGTCGAGCGGATGTTCCTCCACGACCTGGCCGGTGGCCTCGGACCCCTGGGCGCGCAGAGCGGCCAGGGATGCCTGGAGGGCCAGTTCCGCGGGCCCTCTGGCCTGCGCGCCCTCCGGCGTGTCGCCCTCCCGGGCGGCATCCCTCAGCTCGCCGAGCGCGACATCGTCGATGGCGCGCAGCAGCACATCCGCCTGATCTCCGCGGGGCTGCATGAGCACGACGAAGGAGACCGGCTCATCGCCATGGAGGGTGGTGACGAATTCCACGTCCTCGGGCGTCAGGGGCTTCTCGATCATCAGTACGCTTGTGAACACGACAGGCGCCCTTCGTCTTCATGGACCGTCCGGCCCCACTGCTGAAACCATCCTTCCCCGTGCCCGCACGGGGTCTGCGAGAGTAAGTCTGCCCACCGGAAGCTAACCGGAACGGCGAATTCCGCTGATTGTCAGACGCGTCGGTACCGGCTGAAGAGGAACCCGTCCTGCTCCAGGAGCGATACGAGAGCGAACCGTTCGGGTACCGCGGGACCCTGGCCCCCCGCGATGCGTTGCGCATACCCCGCGGTGAGCGTCGGGGACACCGTGAGGCACATCTCGTCCAGGACGCCCGCCGCCACGAACTGCCCCAGCAGCCGGGGCCCGCCCTCGGTGAGCAGCCGTACGAGGCCCCGCTCCGCGAGGGCGTGTACGGCGCGGGCGGGGTCCACGCCCGGTCCCTCCCCGGCGATCACCACCTCCACGCCCGCCTTCTCGGCGTCGCGGATCCGGACCGCGGGGGCCTCGGCGCCGGTCAGCAGCAGGGTCGGGACACTCGGTTCGCTGAACAGCGGCAGCGAGAAGTCGAGGTGAAGACCGGCGCTGACCACCGCGATGGCCGGCGCGGGGCCCTGACCGGCCGCCGCGCGGCGCGCGGCGAACGCCTCCCGGGCGCGGGCCGGCCGGTACTCCTCCAGACGAACCGTTTCCGCGCCGACCACCACCGCGTCGGCGAGCCCGCGCAGGGTCCCGAAGATCCGCATGTCGGCGGCGGAGGAGATGGTCCCCGAGCGGCCGTCGTGCTGGGCGGCGCCGTCGAGGGTGGACACCATGTTGGCCCGGAGCCAGGGCCTGCCCCCGCCGCTCGCCCCCACGGCCGTCACCGAGGGGTACGCGTAGGCGTCGGCCAGTTCGTCGAGCGTCCACTCCCGGTCCTCGGCACGGTCCTCGGCCGGGACTGTCTGATCGGTCACAGGGAACAGGCGTCGCATGCGAAGCAGTCTGGCACGGCGCATAGAGTGAAGAGTTGTGTCGTACTCCACCGCCGCCTCCGGCCAACGGTCGGTCACCGAAGCGACCCCGGTCGCCCTCCGCGCACGTGAGCCGCGTGTCCCCGCCGACCGTCTGGTCGCGGACATGGTGCCGCCGCCGCGCTTCGACTCCGTACGTTTCGACACGTACGTACCGGACCCCGGTCAGCCCAGTCAGTCCCAGGCCGTCGCGGCGCTGAGCACGTTCGCCGCGGGTCTCGGCGGGGCGCACGGCCCCGGCGGAGGCGGCTCCGGACCGGGAGCGGGGTCGGGGTCCGGAATGCGGCGCTGGTTCGCGAGGAAGCCGGCCGCGCCCACCGGTCCGCGCGGGGTCTATCTGGACGGCGGTTACGGCGTCGGCAAGACACATCTGCTGGCGTCCCTCTGGCACGCGACCCCCGCCCCGGCGGAAGAGAAAGCTTTCGGCACCTTTGTCGAGCTGACGAACCTGGTCGGCGCTCTGGGCTTCCAGCAGACCGTGGAGACCCTGGGCGGCCACCGGCTGCTCTGTATCGACGAATTCGAACTGGACGACCCGGGCGACACCGTCCTCATCTCCAGCCTGCTCCGCCGGCTGGTCGACTCGGGTGTGGCACTGGCCGCGACCTCCAACACCCTGCCCGGCAAGCTCGGCGAGGGCCGGTTCGCCGCGGCGGACTTCCTGCGGGAGATCCAGGGCCTGGCGGCGCGATTCCGCCCGCTGCGTATCGACGGCGAGGACTACCGGCACCGCGGACTGCCCGAGGCGCCCGCTCCGTACTCCGACGACCAGGTGACCAGGGCCGCCTATGCCACCGAGGGTGCGAGTCTGGACGACTTCCCCGGGCTGCTCGACCATCTCGCCAAGGTCCATCCGAGCCGGTACGGCGCGCTCACGGACGGGGTACGGGCCGTCTGTCTCACCGATGTCACTCCCGTGCCCGACCAGTCGACGGCGCTGCGGCTCGTCGTCCTCGCCGACCGGCTGTACGACCGGGAGATCCCGGTGCTGGCCTCCGGTCTCCCCTTCGACCGGCTGTTCAGCGAGGAAATGCTGAACGGCGGCTACCGGAAGAAATACTTCCGGGCGATCTCGCGGTTGACGGCACTGGCCCGGGACGCCCAGGGGCTCGTGCCCCGGTAGGTTCAGCGGGTCGATAGGTTCAGCAGGTCGGTAAGTTCAGCAGGTCGGTAAGTTCAACGGGTCGGCAGGTCAGCAGACGCGGTGACCCGCGTCATCGCGTCGCGTCCGTACTACCCAGAACCAAGCAGAAGGGTTCCACCATGGCCACCACGCGCCAGGCGCACACGGTCTGGGAGGGCAACCTCCTCCAGGGCACGGGCACCGTCTCCTTCGACTCCTCGGGCATCGCGGCCCAGGAGGTCTCCTGGCCCTCCCGCGCGGAGAAGGCGAACGGCAAGACCAGTCCGGAGGAGCTGATCGCGGCCGCCCATTCGAGCTGCTTCTCGATGGCGCTCTCGCACGGTCTCTCCCAGGCCGGCACCCCGCCGACCAAGCTGACCACGCAGGCCGATGTCACCTTCCAGCCCGGTACCGGCATCACCGGTATCCACCTCACGGTCGAGGGCACCGTTCCCGGCCTCGACGAGGCGGAGTTCGTCAAGGCCGCCGAGGACGCGAAGGCGAACTGCCCGGTCAGCCAGGCGCTCTCGGGCACGCCCATCACGCTGAGCGCGTCGCTCGCCTCCTGACGCGGTCCCGGATCCGAATCCGGGAATGCGGCTCACCGGCCGTGCCGCCCCGTCCACCGGACCGGGCGGCACGGCCGTCGTCGTACCCGGCACCTACGGCACCGCCGGCACTTTCGGCACAGACGGCGCCTTCGGCACAAGCGGCACATTCCCCAGGCTCGCCACACGCGCCACGCACGCCACGCGCGGACCCGATGTCCCGTCCGGCACCCGGGGCACGCCGTGACCCGCGTGGTTCACGTGTCCCGGCACACGTGGTACACACAAGCGGGTCACGTCTCCTGTCCGCCAACAGGGAGTTGCCTCATGTCCGCAACACGACGTCAGATCCTCGCCCGCACCGGAGCGAGCGCCACGGCCATCGCCTTCAGCGGGGCCGTACCGGAGCTGTTCACCGGCACCGCGAGCGCCGCCGCACCGGGACTGGGCCACCACGGCTACGGTCCGCTGGTCCCGGATCCGGACGGTCTGCTCGATCTGCCGAAGGGATTCCGCTACAAGGTCCTCTCCAGGGAGGGCGATCCGCTCCGCTCGGGCGAGGGCACGGTCCCCGGCAACCACGACGGTATGGCCGCCTTCGCGGGCCGCCGCGGCCGGGTCCGTCTCGTGCGCAACCACGAGAACCGCAATACCGCACCGCTCCCCGTCCCGGCCGTCCCCGGCCTCACCTACGACCCGATGGGCAAGGGCGGCTGTACGACGCTCGAAGTGGACGGCCGCGGTCATGTCCTCGACGAACGCGTCGCCCTCGCGGGTACGGCCGTCAACTGCGCGGGCGGGCCCACCCCCTGGGGTACCTGGCTCACCTGCGAGGAGACCGAGGACAAGGCCGGTACGAACGGTTACACCAAGGACCACGGCTTCATCTTCGAGGTCGACGGCGCGGATCCGCGCCGTACCGGAGCCGTACCGCTGACCGCCATGGGCCGCTTCCAGCACGAGGCGGTCGCGATCGACCCCGGCAGCGGCATCGTGTACGAGACGGAGGACGCGTTCGACAAACCGTTCGGGCTCTTCTACCGCTTCCTCCCGGAGAAACCACGCGGCGGCACCGGATCGCTGCGCGCGGGCGGCGCCCTGGAGGCCATGCGGGTGCCAGGGGTGCCGGATCTCTCGGCCGTCCAGGAGACGGGCACCAGCTTCGACCGCGTGGAGTGGGTCCCCGTACCGGACCCGCTCGCCGTCGGGACACCCGTCCGCTTCCAGGACTTCGGGCCCGGCGGCATCACCCACGCGCAGAAGCTGGAGGGCTGCTACTGGGGCGGGCGTTCGGTCTACTTCGTCTCCAGCTTCGCGCAGCGCGCGGCGGGCTCGGCGGCGGACCACTTCGGACAGGTGTGGAAGTACGAGCCGCACCGGCGCCGGCTGACCCTGGTGATCGTCTTCGGCCCCGGCACGGACATCCAGCTCCCGGGTGAGTCCCCCGACAACATCTGTCTCGCGCCCGGCGGTGGTCTGATGGTGTGCGAGGACGGCGGGGGCGCGCAGCATGTGTACGGCGTGACGCGGAAGGGCGAGGTGTACGCGCTGGCGCGGAACGCGCAGTCCCTCGGCTCCCCGGAGGATCCCGAGTGGGGCGAGTTCGCCGGAGTCACCTTCGCTCCGGACGGCGCCACGATGTACGTCAACTGCTATGCGCCGGGTACGACCTTCGCGGTGACCGGCCCCTGGCGGTAGTCCGGCGCCCCGGTGCGGCCCGGCGCCCCGGCCCGCACCGGCGGGCCCGGCCCGGGGCCCGGCGGTCGGGGAGCGCGCGGTGTCCGACGGCTCAGCGGTCGCGGAGCGCGCCCGTCCGACACACCCTGGGGTGACCGACCGATCCGACCGGAAGGGGTGCGCGGTGGCCACGAAGGCGGCGAAGCAGGAGAAGAAGAAGCGGCGGGACCAGCCGCCGCCCGCTCTCCGCGAGCTGCTGCGCATCCCCGGGGACGGGCCCGTCGACCTCTCCTCGTACGACACCAGGGCCGTTCCGAGCGGCCCGGAGGACAAGGCGGCGGGGCTCGCCGCCACCGCCCGGCTGGCGGAACGTCTCGCCGGCCTCCAGGACCGGCTGTACGCGGCGAGCACGGCGGGCGGCACCCGCCGGCTGCTGCTCGTCCTCCAGGGCATGGACACCAGTGGCAAGGGCGGCACGGTCAAGCATGTGATCGGGCACTTCAATCCCGCGGGCTGCCGGGTCAGGGCGTTCAAGACCCCGACCGCGGAGGAGCGGAGCCATCCGTTCCTCTGGCGGGTCAGACGCGCTCTCCCCGAGCCGGGCGAGATCGGTATCTTCGACCGCTCGCACTACGAGGACGTCCTGATCACCCGGGTACGCGAGCTGGTCCCCCGCCGTGATCTGGGCCGCCGCTACGGCCAGATCAATCTCTTCGAGCAGTCGCTCGCCGACACGGGCACGACCGTCGTGAAGGTCTTCCTGCACATCGGCTACGAGGAGCAGCGCGCCCGGCTGCTGGCCCGTCTCGACAACCCCGACAAGCACTGGAAGTTCAGCCCCGCCGACATCGCCGACCGCGCCCTGTGGCCCGCGTACCGGGAGGCGTACGAACTGGCCCTCGAACGCTGCTCCACGGACGCGGCCCCCTGGTATGTGGTCCCGGCTGACCGCAAGTGGTACCGCAACTGGGTGATCAGCACCCTGCTCCTGGAACATCTCGAAGCCCTGGACCCGGCCTATCCGAAGGCCGGGTTCGATGTCGAGGGGGCCCGGGACAAGCTGCTGAGGATGCCCTGACCGCGCGACCGCCGTACGACGGAGCCCGGCGGCCTCGGGGGTGCGCTAGTGCCATACAAGCGCGCCGTGTACGCGAGTGCCGTATACGCGAGTGCCGTACAACCGTTCCGGGCAGATCATCCTATATTTTCCGTGAGTGACCACATATGTACGCATGCTCGCCATCGTCGCCGTCCTGGGTGCCGCGCTCGCCGGATGCGCCGGCGGCACGGACTCGCCCGCCTCGCTCTCCGCCTCCCGCGCCGCCGGAGCGCCCGGGGGTACGGGGGTCGGCGCGCCACCGACCATGGCCCCGGGTCCCGGTGGGCTGACACCGGTGTTCAAGCGCGGGACCCCGGCCGCCGGGAAGACCGTGGCACTCACCTTCGACGCCGATATGACGGCCGATCAGGGGCCCCGGGCGGCGCGGGGCGAGCAGTTCGACAATCCCGACCTGATCTCGCTGCTGCGCCGGCTCGACGTACCGTCGACGGTCTTCATGACCGGGCGGTGGGCCGAGGAGTATCCGAGCCAGGCGAAGGCGATCGGCGGCGACCCGCGCTTCGAGATCGCCAACCACTCCTACAGCCACTACGCCTACACCGCCGACTGCTACGGGCTGCCGACCGTCGGCGAGAAGAAGATGGCCGAGGACGTACGGCGCGCGTTCGCCGCCTTCCGCGACGCGGGGGCCCGGAACGTGGTGCCGTACTTCCGCTTCCCGGGCGGCTGCTACGACGACACCGCGCTCCGGGCCCTCGCCCCGGCCAAGGTGACCGCCGTGCAGTGGGACGTCGTCAGCGGGGACGCCTTCGCCACGGACGCGGACGCCGTCGCCGAACAGGTCCTCAAGGATGTGAAGCCGGGCTCGCTGGTGGTGATGCACTGCACGCGCAGCGCGGCGCCGGTGACGGAGGAGGCGGTCGGGAAGATCGTGCCCGAGCTGCGGAAGCGCGGCTACCGCTTCGTCAAGGTCTCCGAACTGATGCGGCACTGAGCACGAGGGTCCGGACCGGACCGGTCGACGGCGACACCGGCGACGGCAACACCAGCAGCCGGCAGTACGCGGAGCCCCGGTGGATTCAGCCCGAGCAGGCCATCCGCTGGGCCTCCTGCCACTCGCAGACTGGGCAGAGCGTCGCGCCCTTGACCGATTCCGGGTACTCGGTCGGCTTTCCGCAGTGCACACAGTCCGCGTAGGCGATCTCCTCCGCCGTGGACCGGTCCACGGCGGTCTTCTCGGTCATACCGGCCTCAGTCATACCGTCGAGCGTACTCAGCCCCGGCGCGTCGCGAGGCCGCAGGCCACCGCCGCCGCCACGGCCGCCACCAGCACGGCGCCCGCGAGCGCCGCTCCCGGCAGTTCGACGGTCCCCGTCCGCGAACCGGTCACCAGCCCGGTGACCGCGTATTTCGCCGGCGATCCGCTGGTCACCAGGGCCAGCAGGGCGAGAAGCGCCGTCATCGTGACCGACCAGCCACGGCCGCGCAGGAGCGGTCTGCCGCACAGGGCCCCGACCGCCGCGCCGAGCAGCAAACAGACCATGGCGGCGAGCAGTCCGGCCGCCCCGGCGGAGAGCGGGGACACGTCGACGGTGTGGTCCGCGCTCTTCGGCTCGCTGATCACGGTGACGACGAGCGTGGCGACCGTCCCGAGCACGGCCGCGACGACGGCGGCGGCCAGCAGCGCGGCGAGATGGACCCGGGCCGTTCCCCGCGCGGCGGCGGTGACCGCACGGGCGGCGGCCGGTTCCTGGGTGACACAGATACGGACCAGCCAGGCGGTGACGGGCAGCAGCGCCGCCGCCGAGTAGCCGAGCGAGTCCAGAATCGGCTCCCCCGCGCGCACCCCGACCACAAGGAAGATCCCGTACAGCAGGACGGGCGGGAGCCAGCGCTGCGAGCGCAGCAGCAGTGCGGTCTGATAGCGGAGCAGAGCGGTCATACGGAGGGGTGCCTCGTGGTGGTGACGGAGGGAGCGGACGGGGAGAGCGGCACGGCGGCCGACCGCGAGCGGACGTCCGGTGAGGGCTCGGCCGCTGGGAGCTCGGAGGGTGGGCGGTCGGCCGGTGAGCGGTCGTCCCCTGAATCCGTGTCCCGTACCTCTCTGATGTGCCAGGGCGGACGTGCCGTCAGCAGGGCCCGCAGCAGGGCGTCGGAGTGCACGGCCGGCGCCGTCAGCGCCACGGCTCCGTCCGGGCCGGGCTCGTACGCCGGCGAACCGGGCAGTCCGCCTGGCGGCGGCGCCCCCGGCGGTCCCACGGCCACGATCCGTACCCGTGGCCCGTGCCCGCCGCCGTCCCCGTGAGCCTCGGCCGTACGGCGTACCAGTCCGCGGTCCACCAGCGCGTACACCTCGTCCGCGGCGCCCGCCAGCCGCAGCGGATCGTGGTCGACGAACACGACGGTGCCGCCCTCCGCGATCCGTTCCGCGACCGCGCGGTCCAGTTCCGTACGGGCGGCGGAGTCGAGCCCGGTCCAGGCCTCGTCGAGCACCAGCAGTTCGGGCCCGGCGAGCAGCGCCTGGGCGACCGCGACCTTCTGGCTGGTCCCCTTGGACAGCTCGGACATGGGTGTACGGGCATGGCCGGCGGCCCCGAACCGCTCCAGCCACTCGACGGCGCGGGTCTCGGCCACCACGCGTCCCATCCCGTGGATCCTGCCCAGATGCACCAGATAGCCGAGGGCCGTGAACGGCAGGGAGACCGGGAAGCGTTCGGGGACGTACGCCGTACGGGGCCGGCCGGTCAGACGCCCCTCGGTGGGTGTGTCGATACCCGCGAGAAGCCGCAGCAGGGTCGACTTCCCGGTGCCGTTGGTGCCCTCGACCCGGATCAGGGCGCGCGGAGGCAGGTCGAGATCGATCCCGCGCAGCACCCAAGGCCCGCCGAGGCCGTAACGGCGGCCCACCCCCCGGAGTTCCATCGTCAGTGCGCGGCGGGCTTCGCCGGGGTGGCCTCGCTCGGCCGGACGATCACGAAGCCCTCGCCCTGGAGCATGAGCTGGACGGCCTCGCCCGAGCCGCCGCGGATCATCGAGCCGACCGACTGCGAACGGTGCAGCGAGGTGCCCAGCTGTGTGCTCCAGCCGACGACCGCGTCCGTGTCGACGTACACCGGCGCCTGCGCGGTGACGGGGATCACGATCGGGGTGCCCTCGCAGATCAGACCGAGCTTGCCGTAACCGGTGAAGACGCTGTTGAAGAGTCCGCCGCCGGTCATACCGGCGCCCTTCACCGTCTTTATCTCGTAGGCGAGGGTCGGGTCGAAGCAGAGGACGTTGCGGCCGCTGACGGTGAGCGAGTCACCGTGTTCCACGTCGACGATGAAGCAGTTGGCGGCCTCGTGGGCGAACCAGGCCTCGCCCTGCCCGCGGACGGCCATCAGCGGCAGACCCTCGCCCGTGACGGCCCGCTTGAGCATGCCGCCGAGGCCCTGGCCCTTGCGCTCGAACTGGAGACTGCCCCGGTAGGCGATCATGGAGCCCTGCCGCGCGTGCATCTCGCCGTTGACGGCGTACTTGATCGATTTGGCGTTCTGGAGGGTCATCCCGGGGGCGGTCGCCGGCTGTGCCAGATGCTCCGCGGTGAAAAGGTCGCTCTTCATGCCGTGCATCCTCGCCCGGAGGCTTCCATTCCGCCAATCATCCGGCGCGAGGCGGCGGCGGAGCGGCTGGCAGACTGGAGCGGTGAGCAGCGACAGCGACGACGTCACCAGCACCAACAGCGGCACCGCCACGGGCACGGACACCGGCACCGACACCGACAGCCCGTTCCAGCACGAGCGGACGGGCCGCGACGAGGCCCCGCAGTTCGTGCTGCCGCTGGTGGTCCATATCGAGAAGGCCACGCCTCCGGCCCGTACCGACGCCCTGGAGACGGCGGCCCGCGCGGTGCTGGTCATGCTCTCCGACGAGCGGTCGCTGGACGAGGGCGAGTGGGCACAGGCGATACGGGACTGGCAGGACGCCCGGATCCGCAAGGTCGTACGGCGGGCCCGCGGCGCGGAGTGGCGCCGGGCCTCGGCGCTCCCGGGTCTGACGGTCATCGGTACGGGGCCCTCGGCGCAGGCCGTACCGCCCGCCGAGGTACGGGTCTTCCCGCCGGTCCCGCTCGACGGCTGGCCCAAGGATCTGGCCAAGCTCCAGGTCTCGGGCACCGACCTCACCGACCCCGAGCCCCCGCCCGCCCCCGACCCGGCGCACCCGGTCCTCTGGCTCAACCCCGAACTGGACATGTCCGCGGGCAAGGCCATGGCCCAGGCCGGCCACGGCGCCCAACTCGCCTGGTGGGAACTGTCGGAGACGGACCGCAAGGCCTGGCACGCCGCGGACTTCCGCCTCGCCGTACGCACCGCCACCCCCGCCCACTGGCACACACTCACCACAAGCGGCCTCCCCCTGGTCCGCGACGCGGGCTTCACGGAGATCGCCCCGGGCAGCGCCACGGTGGTGGCCGACCACCCGGCCCTGCGGAGCTGAACATTCCGGAGGCCGTGTACGTATCTCCCGGTACCGCCGCGCAGGTTCAACGGCCCCGTCGGGCGGCGGTTGGTTCAGCGGTGTCCTCAACGGTTCGGGAGGCAGCACATTGTTGCGACGCATCAACGGTACGGCGCTCATCATCGCGGCACTCGTGGCCACAGTCGGGGCGCTGGCCTTCCCCGTCTGGTCGTACGCCGACCGTTCCGGCACCGGGCAGGCCAATCTCAACGCCTCGTCCGTCGCGACGCAGTGGGGGCCGCTCTCCGCGACCGACCGTGATCTGCTGGTCAAGGTGCGGCTGGCCGGGCTCTGGGAGCTGCCGGCCGGGCAGCAGGCCATCCAGCGCGCGCCCAGCCAGGCCATCAAGGACTGCGGTGACCATCTCGTCGTCGGCCACACCGATCTCGACAAGCGCGCCCGCGATGTGGCGGCCAAGCTCGGGATCGAGCTGCCGAACCAGCCGACCGAGCAGCAGCAGGGGTGGCTCAGAGAGCTGTCCGCGGCCACGGGCCAGGAGTACGAGCGGAAGTTCGCCAATCTGCTGCGCAACGCCCACGGCAAGGTGTTCGCGCTGATCGCGCAGGTACGGCACACCACCAGGAACACCCTGATACGGCAGCTCGCCAGCGACGCCAACCAGACCGTCCTGGACCACATCACGATGCTGGAGGCCACCGGCTTCGTCGACTTCGACGGCATCGCCAACGAGGCCGCGGGCACCGCCACCGCCAGTCCGACCGGGCCGCCGCCCCCGGACGGGAACCTTCCGCCGGCGCCGTCGCCCGCCGAGGCCACCGGCGACCAGTCCTTCACCTCCCGGCCCTCCACCCAGCCGGGCGCGCCGACGGCGATCAACACCAACCGGCCGGAGCCGGGAACGGAACAGCAGACGCCCGCTCCCCCCACTCCCCTTCCGTAACAGCGCCGGTCGGCGGGCCCGCCGGTGGGCCCGTCGGCAGTCCCGCCGACGGGCCCGGAGCCGTCGGAAGGCCGTGGAACCTCAAATCGACCTCTGAACGTCCTCCTCAGCGGATTCAGCGGCGCCCGGCGGGGTCATCACCCCTGCACCGTTGCGCTGTCGCGCACCGAGGAGGGGGAGCCATGAGGGACATACCAGAGCTGGGCATCGGTATCGGCTGGCGTCCGGAGATCGCCGACGCGGTGGAAGGGCTGTCCGGGGTCGACTGGGTCGAGGCCGTCGCGGAGAACCTCTGCGCCGGCCATCTGCCCGACTCGCTCGTACGGCTCCGTGAGCGCGGCGTCACCGTCGTGCCGCACGGGGTCTCACTCGGTCTGGGCGGCGCGGAGCGGCCCGACGCGCGGCGGCTCGCGGATCTCGCGGAGCGCGCCGAGGCGCTGGGCTCCCCGCTGGTCACCGAGCACATCGCGTTCGTACGGGCCGGGGGGCCGCTCACCGCGTCCCCCGTGCTCGAAGCGGGGCATCTGCTGCCGGTGCCACGGACCAGGGACGCCCTGCGCGTGCTCTGCGAGAACGTACGCATCGCCCAGGACGCGCTGCCCGTGCCGCTCGCGGTGGAGAACATCGCGGCGCTGATCTCCTGGCCCGGCGAGGAGATGAGCGAGGGCCAGTTCCTCGCGGAGCTGGTCGAGCGCACCGGGGTACGGCTGCTGATCGATGTCGCCAATCTGCACACCAACCGGGTGAACCGGGGCGAGGACCCCGCGAAGGCTCTGGACGAACTGCCGGTCGAGGCCATCGCGTACGTCCATGTCGCGGGCGGTGTCGAGCGGGACGGGGTCTGGCACGACACCCACGCGCACCCGGTCACGCGGCCGGTCCTCGATGTGCTGGCGGAGCTGCGCTCGCGGATCGCCCCGCCGGGTGTGCTGCTGGAGCGGGACGACGACTTCCCGCCGGCGTCGGAGCTGGCGGGCGAACTGACGGTGATCCGCGAGACCCTCACGATCACAGCGCACGCCGGTACCGCTACGGCAATGGCTGGCCCTACGGCTACGGCTACGGCTACGGCTACGGCTACGGCTACGGCTACGGCTACGGCTACGGCTACGGCTACGGCTACGGCTACGGCTACGGCTACGGGTGAGCCTGCCACCCTGTCGCACCCGGCCGCCGGCGCCCGGCGCGACGCCCGCCCCGGCACCCTGCTCGTGGCGCCTTCCGTACCGTCTGTCCCTTCCGTACCGCGCCAACTCCCCTCGGCCGACGACACGTCGGACAGTTCCACCGACGCGGCGCGCGAGCGGCTCGCGCTGCGTGAGGCCGCCCTGCTCTCCGCGCTGGTCGCCGGTACGCCCGTCCCCGAAGGGTTCGACACCCGGCGGGTGCGGGTGCAGAGCCGTGCGCTCGCCGCCAAGCGTGCCGATGTGATCGCCAAGGTCGCTCCCGAGCTGCCCGGGATCCTCGGCGGCGGCTACCGGCCGGCCTTTCTCTCGTACGCCGCGAACCGGCCCATGCGCGCCGGTTACCGCCGCGACGCCCTCGACTTCGCCGAGCATCTGCTGATCGAGGGGCGGCCGGAGGACCCCGTCGCCCGGCGCGAGCTGACCTCCTGGTGGCAGGAGCGCGCCGGATCGCGTCCGCCGCGCCGGGCGACCCGGCTGGTCCGCAGGGCGCGCGCCGCGCTCGCGGGGAGGTGACGGACGATGACCGTGATCCTCGTGACGGTGGTCCATCTCGCCGTGGCCGTCTCCTCCGCACTGCTGATCTCCGCCGTGGTCCGGCTGCGCCGCCGGGGTCCGGGCGGTCACGTCCATGACGTGATGGAGGCGGCCTTCCTCGGCGGCGGTCCCGGCCGGGTCGCGGACGCCGCGATCGCCGGGATGCACGCGGACGGCCGGCTGATCGTCGGCGGCCCCGGCATCGTCTCCGTACCGCACCCGGTCGCCAGGAACGAGGTGGAACAGGCCGTACTCCAGGAACACGCCACGGCGCCCAGCGGCGCCCTGCACACGCTCCGGCTCGCGGTGATGCGCGGTCCCGCCGTACAGCGGGTGGGCGACGGCCTCGCGGCCCGGGGCCTGCTGGTGCCCCCGGCGGAGGCGCGCGGGCCGAGGCGCTGGGGAGGGATACAGGCGCTCCTGTGCTTTCTCGGACTGCCCGTGTGCTTCGTGCTGGCCATCATGGTGTTCGTTGCGGGCTCCGTCCCGGGCGACGGCAGTCCGGCGGGTTTCTCCCTGTTGCCGACCCTGTTCGCGGGGGCCGTCGTCGGAATGGTCTGCTCGTCCCTCACCGGACGGCGGATCACGGCGGCGGGGCAGCGGGCGCTGCGGGAGTTCGTCGCGGCTCATCCGTACGGCGGCGGCGCACCGGCGGACCGTCTCGTCGCGGCGCACGGCATCACGGCGCTGCCCGATCCCCTGCTGCAACAGCACTTGCTGGCCGCCACCCGGCTGCGGCCGGGACGGGACTTCTCCACCGCCGGGTCCACCGCCGCCGCGGTGGTGGCATGGTGCTCGGGCGGAGATCCCGGTTCGGGTTCGGGATGCGGCGGGTCGGGGTCCGGCTGCGGCGCGAACTCCTGCGGTGGCGGCGGGGGTTCCTCCGGGGGCGGCAGCTGCGGCGGAGGCGGGGGCGGCAGCAGCTGCGGCGGAGGAGGTGGCGGAGGCGGCAGCAGTTGCGGCGGAGGCGGCGGCGGAGGCGGCAGCAGTTGCGGCGGAGGCGGCGGCGGAGGCAGTAGTTGCGGAGGTGGCGGCGGAGGCGGTTCCTGAGACCGGAGCCCACGGGCAGCGCGTCCCCTTCGCGGATCCGACGGTGAGGGCGGCGGCGCGGCCCCCGCGCCCCGCTCCCTCCCCCCGCACATCCCCGACCACTCCGCACCCCGGAAGACCCTCCTGAGTGGCCCTGGGGCGCATCGGGGTCATCGCTCCCGACACCGCTCACCAGTCCTTGCGAAGCCCCTTCCCTCTGCTGACCCTCTGTCTGCGGTTGACCCTCAATCGCAGGCCTGAAGGGAACGCGATGCGAGCTGTAGCGAAGTACGGGGCTCTGACCACCCTCGGCTCCCTGGTCCTGTCGGCGCTCGTCGTCACCCCCGCCGACGGCGCCGACGGCACGGGCTCCGGTATCGCCGGCGCGGTCATCTCCCGTACCAAGGCCGCCGTCGCGGCCGAGAGCCGGGGCGTCGCCCGTGCCGCCCGGCACGCCGCCGCCACCGGTATCCGGTTCGGTCCCTGCCCCGAGTCCGAGATGCTGCCCGCTCCCATCACCTGCGGCACGGTCGAGGTCCCGCTCGACTACGCGGAGCCCGACGGCCGGAAGATCTCTCTCACCGTCAGCCGGGTCCGCGCGGGCGGCGAGCCGGACCAGCGGCAGGGCGCGCTGGTCTTCAACCCCGGTGGCCCCGGCGCCTCCAGCATGTACTTCCCGATGGCCGCCGAGATGTCCGAGTGGAAGCGGATCGCCCAGGCGTACGACATCGTCGGCTACGCCCCCCGGGGAGTGGGCCGGTCCGCCCCGCTCTCCTGCGCGGACCCGGCGGACTTCACCAAGGCCCCGACCCCGTCCCCGGCGCATCCCTCCGAGTCGTACAAACGGGAGCGGATCGCCGAGGCCAAGGCGTACGCCCAGGGCTGCGCCGAGAACGCCGGGCCCGCCCTGGCCCACTTCACCTCCCTGAACAACGCCCGCGATCTGGATGTGCTGCGCGCGGCGCTCGGCGAGGAGAGACTGACCTTCATGGGCGCCTCGTACGGCACCTACTTCGGCGCGCTCTACGCGACGCTCTTCCCCTCCCATGTGCGCAGGATGGTCTTCGACTCGGCGGTCAACCCGGACCCCCGGCAGATCTGGTACGGCAACAACCTCGCCCAGTCGGTCGCGTTCGAACGCCGCTGGGCCGACTTCCGCGCCTGGGTCGCCAAGCACCACAAGACCTACCGGCTGGGCACCACTCCGGAGGAGGTCCAGAGCAGTTACGAGAAGGTACGCGCCGAGGTGGCGCACGAGCCCGCCGGCGGAAAGGTCGGCCCCGGCCAGTTGCAGGCGGCGATGCTCGGGGCCGGTTACTACGACGACTACTGGGCGATGCGCGCCACCGCGCTCTCCGAGTACGTCAAGGGCAACCCGGCTCCGCTGATCGCACAGGCCTCGCCCCGGCCGGTGGCCGCCGCCGACAGCGAGAACGGCAACGCCGTGTACACCGCCGTCGAGTGCAACGACGCGCCCTGGCCGACGGACTGGCGGGTGTGGGACCGCGACAACACCGAACTCGCCCGCCGCGCGCCCTTCGAGACCTGGGACAACGCCTGGATGAATCTGCCGTGCGCCTACTGGCCGGCGCCCCGGCAGCGGCCGCTCGACATCCGCACCTGGCCCGGTGAGCTTCCGCCGACGCTGATCCTCGCGGCCGAACGGGACGCGGCGACGCCCTACGAGGGGGCGCTCGAACTACAGCGCAGGCTGGCCGGTTCCGCCCTGGTGACCGAGCGCGACGCGGGTACGCACGGGATCGCCGGCGGCGGCAACGCCTGTGTCAACAAATACCTGGAGGACTATCTGCTCCGCGGAGAGACACCGGTGCGGCGCGCGGAGTGCGCGCCGCACGCGGAGCCGAACCCGGTGTCGCTGGACGAACGGTCGGGCGGCCGCAAGCTGCCGCCGATCGTCTGATCTTCCGGGCGGGGTGACCGGTCCGTACAGCCGGGGACCGGTCACCGAGCGCGGGCGACGGAAACCCGTGCGCCCCGCGCGTGTCCGGAAAGCCGTGGACACGCCCTGGGGCATCACCCCGGACTCAGGCCAGCCCGGCGACCAGTTCCGCGACCGACTTACGGCGGCCCGTGTAGAACGGGACCTCCTCGCGGACATGCATCCGGGCCTCCGAGCCGCGCAGATGACGCATCAGATCGACGATCCGGTACAGCTCGTCGGCCTCGAAGGCGAGCACCCACTCGTAGTCGCCGAGCGAGAACGACGCCACGGTGTTGGCGCGTACGTCCGGGTAGCCACGCGCCATCTTGCCGTGGTCCGCGAGCATCCTGCGGCGGTCCTCGTCGGGCAGCAGATACCAGTCGTACGAGCGCACGAAGGGGTAGACGCTCACATAGTCGCGGGGTGTCTCGTCGGCCAGGAAGGCCGGTACGTGCGACTTGTTGAACTCGGCGGGCCGGTGCAGCGCCATGTTCGACCAGACCGGCTCCAGCGCCCGCCCCAGCCGTGTGCGGCGGAAGCGGTTGTACGCCTCCTGAAGCTCGTCCGAGGTCTCGGCGTGCCACCAGATCATGACATCGGCGTCGGCGCGCAGCCCGGACACGTCGTACGTCCCCCGTACGGTGATGTCCTTGGCACCGAGCTGGTCGAACAGCTCCTGGACCTCCTCCGCGTAGCCGTTCCTGTCCTCGGGCAGCACGTCACGCAGCTTGAAGACGGACCACAGCGTGTAGCGGATGACCTCGTTGAGGTCCTTGGCCTTCTTGCCCGCGTTCGGGGTCTTCTCTGGAGCAGCAGTCATACGCCTATTCTCCCGCGCCCCGTCCGGTGCCCCACGCCAGGGTCGACGTGGCGATGATCTCGTCGGCCGCGCGGCGGGCGCTCGCGATACAGGCCGGGATACCGACCCCGTCGTACGGGGCTCCGCAGACCCGCAGTCCCGGCAGCTTGGCGACCGCCTCGCGGATCCGCGCCACCCGGGTCTGGTGCCCCACGGGATACTGCGGCAGACCGCCGATCCAGCGGGTCACCTCGGTGGCCACGGGACGCGCGGCGAGCCCGGTCGCCTCGCCGAGGTCGCGCAGGGAGACCTCGACCAGATCGGCGTCGTCCTGGTGCACCCGCTCCTCCTCGCCGTACCGCCCGATCGAGGTACGCAGGAGGAAGAGACCAGGGGCGGCGTCCGCGACCCAGCCCCACTTGCGGGTGGAGAAGGTCGACGCCTTGATCGTGTGCCCGTCGACGGGCGGTACGAGAAAGCCGCTGCCGGCGGGCAGCGCGGCGGCGTCGGCGCGCCGGAAGGCCATCGTCACCAGCGCCATCGAGGCGTACTCGACCTCGGCGAGTTCCGCGGAGGCGGCCGGGGACTCGTCGGCGAGCAGGGCGGAGGCGGACCAGGCGGGGGTCGCCAGGACCACGCCGTCGGCGGTCAGTACCTCGCCGCCGGTACGGATCCGCCACTCGTCGGCGGTACGGGTGAGACCGAGGACGGGGGTCTCCGTACGGATCCGGCCGCCCCCGGCCCGTACGGCGTCGGCCACGGCGCCCGGCAGCCGGCCCACGCCGCCCTCGATGCCCGCGAAGACGGCGCCCGTCCGCCACTTCCCGGAGCCGTCGCCGTGCGCGGTGTCCGCGCCGCCGGCGGCACTCGCTTCGGCGGCCTTCGCCTGGAGGTCGCGGACGCTCTCCAGCAGGGAGTCATGGGTCCGGAGCGCGGCGAAGAGCTGCGGGACGGCCGCCTTCATGGAGATGCGGTACGCGTCGCCCGCGTAGACCCCGCCGAGCAGCGGCTCCACCAGCCGGTCGACGACCTCCCTGCCGAGCCGCTCGGCGACATACGCGCCGACCGACACGTCGTCGCCGACCTCCGTGGGCGCCAGTTCGGGTTCGCGGGCGATCCGGGCCAGGCCCTCGTCGGAGAGCAGACCCGCGAGGGCCGCGGGATCGCCCGGCACGCCCATCACATGGCCCTTGGGCATGGGCCGCAGCTCGCCGCGGGTCCAGACCGACGCGGTGGCGGTGGCGGGCGGCTGGAGCAGTCCGCCGAGCCCTACGGCCTGGGCCAGATCGACGGCCTCGGGGCGGCGCGCGAGCATCGACTCGGCTCCGAGGTCGACGGGCGCGCCCTCGATCTCGCCCGCGTACAGCTTTCCGCCGAGCCGGTCGGTGGCCTCCAGCAGGGTCACCTCGATCCCGGCGCCGAGCAGCCGGTGCGCCGCCGCCAGACCGGCGATTCCGCCCCCGATGACGACGACATGACCTGTGTGTGTGTCCACGTGCTGCGCGCTCGGCTCCATGACCCCACTCTCTCAAACCCGTAACGAGTCCCGACCGTGACCGCTTCGGAACCGATAACGGGCAACCCGTCCACAGGCCTCACACGTCGAACCGGCGTCATCCGATTTTGCCCAGGGGGGCCGGTATGCGCAGGACACCCGCGTTCGCGGCGGCACTACTCACCATCTCGCTCGCACTCGCCGGATGCGGTGCGAACGACACCGAGAGCCAGAATTCGTCCTCGGACCGAGCCGCGGACGCCGCTCCCGCGCAGGGGGGCGGGCAGAAAGGCGCGGGGGCGGCCGACCAGGCGGCCCAGGCTCCGGGCAGCGAGGGGGCGAAGGCGACCACAGCGCCCTCACGGGCGGGCACCCATGTGATCCGTACCGCCGAACTCACCGTGCGCGTCAAGGACACGCAGAAGGCGCTGTCCACGGCGCGCGCCGCGGCCGTGAACGCCGGGGGCCTGGTCGAGAACGAGTCCACCGAGTTGGACGGGGACTCCTATGTGATGTCGCGCATCGTGCTGCGGGTCCCGCAGGACGAGTACGACTCGGTCCTGGCCGAACTGGAGGGCACCGGAACGCTGCTGGCCCGTAAGGCGAACGCCGAGGACGTCACCGACCAGGTGGTCGACGTGGACAGCAGGATCGCCTCGCAGCGGGTGAGCGTGGCGCGGATACGGGAGCTGATGGACCGGGCCACCAAGCTCGGCGACGTGGTCGCGCTGGAGGGGGAGCTGAGCAGCCGTCAGGCGGCGCTGGAGTCCCTGCTCGCCCAGCAGGCCTCGCTCAAGGACCGCACCACGCTGGCCACGATCACCCTGGAGCTCTCCGAGGCACCGCTCGCCAGGCCGCAGAAGACGAAGGAGGATGACGGTCCGGGCTTCCTGGACGCCCTGGGCGGCGGCTGGGACGCGTTCACCGCGACGGTGCGCTGGATAGCGGTCGTGATCGGCGCGGTGGCGCCGTTCGCCGCGGCGTTCGCCGTGCTCTACGCGCTGTGGCGGCTGGCGCGCCGGCTGCTGTCCGCGACCGGGGCGCACCAGGGACGTCCCGCCGCGGTCCCGGCCCGGCCCAGGACCGGGCGTCCGGCGCCGCCCGCCCCTGAGGGGAACGGCCCGGCGGGCCCGAGCGGCCCCGAAGGCACTCCCGGCACTCCCGGCGGGCCGGGTCCGCGGGCGACACCGGAGGACTGATCGGGGCTCCGCCCGCGTAGCGTTCCCCACGCATACGCAACGAAGGGACGCGCAATGGCGGCGGAGCGCATGGTGGTCATCGGCGGCGACGCGGCGGGGATGTCCGCCGCGTCGCAGGCCCGCAGGATGAAGGGCCCGGAGGAGCTGGAGATCGTCGCCTTCGAGCGCGGCCACTTCACCTCGTTCTCCGCGTGCGGCATCCCGTACTGGGTGGGCGGCGATGTGGCGGACCGGGACGATCTGATCGCCCGTACCCCCCGGGAGCACCGCGAGCGCGCGATCGACCTCCGTATGCGCACGGAGATCGTGGAGATCGATGTGGCGGGACAGCGGGTCCTGGCACGGGATCTCACCGACGGTACGGAGAGCTGGACCGGCTACGACAAGCTGGTCGTCGCGACGGGCGCGCGCCCCGTGCGCCCGGCGCTCCCCGGTATCGACGCGCCGGGCGTGCACGGCGTACAGACCCTCGACGACGGCCAGGCCCTGCTGGACACCCTGACCGGCACACGGGGCCGGCGGGCGGTCGTCGTGGGCGCGGGCTATATCGGTGTGGAGATGGCCGAGGCGCTGCTGAAGCGCGGTTACGAGGTCACGGTCGTCCACCAGGACGAGCAGCCGATGGCCACACTCGACCCGGACATGGGCCGGCTGGTCCATGAGGCGATGGACGGGATGGGCATCACCACCGTGGGCGGCGCCCCGGTCACCGAGGTCCTCACCGGGAAGGACGGCCGGGTGCGGGCCGTGGTCACCGGGGACGCCGAGTATCCGGCCGATGTCGTCGTGCTCGGGATCGGTGTCCTGCCGGAGACCTCACTCGCCCGCGCCGCCGGGCTGCCGCTCGGACCGCACGGCGGACTGCTCACCGATCAGTCGATGCGGGTGCGCGGCCACGAGAACATCTGGGCGGGCGGCGACTGTGTGGAGGTCCTCGATCTGGTCTCAGGGACGACCCGCCATCTCGCCCTGGGCACCCACGCGAACAAGCACGGCCAGATCATCGGCGCCAACGCGGGCGGCGGTTACGCCGTCTTCCCCGGAGTGGTCGGTACGGCCGTCAGCAAGGTCTGCGATCTGGAGATCGCCCGTACGGGGCTGCGCGAGAAGGACGCCCGCCGGGCGGGCCTCCAGTTCGTCACCGCGACCATCGAGTCGACCAACACCGCCGGTTACTACCCGGGCGCGGCCCTGATGACGGTGAAGATGCTGGCGGAGCACCGTACGGGCTGGCTGCTGGGGGTTCAGATCGTGGGCCGTGAGGGCTCGGGCAAGCGCGTGGACATCGCGGCGGTGGCGCTGACGGCCGGAATGACGGTGGAGCGGATGACGACCCTGGACCTCGGCTACGCCCCGCCGTTCTCCCCGGTCTGGGACCCGGTGCTGGTCGCCGCGCGCAAGGCGACGGCAGCGGTACGGGCGGCGGGGATGTAGCCGGGACGGGCCACAGAGCAACTACGGCCGGGAGCGGCGCGGAACACCGCCCCGGCCGCGCTCCCGCGCTCCCGCGCCCCCGCACTTCAGCGGACCGTCCGGGTGTGGACGTGCTCCACCAGCCGCGTCAGGGCGTCCGGGTCCATGCTGGGCAGTACGCCGTGGCCCAGATTGAAGACATGGCCCTCCAGGCCCGCCGCCGCGTCGAGCACCTCGTCGGCCTTCTCCTCCACCACGGCGGTCGGGGCGAAGAGGACGGCCGGGTCAAGGTTGCCCTGGAGCGCCTTGCCTGGGCCGACCCGGCGGGCCGCCTCGTCGAGCGGTACGCGCCAGTCGACGCCGACGACATCCGCGCCGGCCTCGCCCATCGCACCGAGCAGTTCGCCCGTACCGACACCGAAGTGGATACGCGGCACAGCGTAGGGCGCGACGGCGTCGAAGACCTTGGCCGAGGCGGGCAGTACGGAGCGGCGGTAGTCGGCCGGGGCCAGGGCGCCCACCCAGGAGTCGAAGAGCTGCACGGCGCTCGCCCCCGCCTCGATCTGCACCTTGAGGAAGGCGGCGGTGATGTCCGCGAGCCGGTCCAGCAGATCGGCCCAGAGCGCCGGATCGCCGTACATCATCGCCTTGGTGTGCTCGTGGTTGCGGGACGGACCGCCCTCCACGAGATAGCTGGCGAGGGTGAAGGGAGCGCCGGCGAACCCGATGAGCGGCGTGGAGCCCAGCTCTCCGGTCAGCATCCCGATCGCCTCGGTGACATAGGAGACATCGTCGGGGGTGAGATCGCGCAGCCGCGCGAGATCGGCCCGGCCGCGGATCGGCTCGGCGACGACGGGACCGACGCCCGGCTTGATGTCGAGGTCGAGGCCGATGGCCTTGAGCGGGACGACGATGTCGCTGAAGTAGATCGCGGCGTCGACCTTGTGACGCCGTACGGGCTGGAGGGTGATCTCGGTGACCAGCTCGGGCCGCATACAGGACTCCAGCATCGGAATCCCCTCGCGGACCTTGAGGTATTCCGGCAGCGAGCGCCCCGCCTGCCGCATGAACCAGACCGGGGTGTGCGGTACCGGTTCACGCCTGCACGCCTTCAGGAAGGCCGATTCGTACGTCTTCGTCTGCTGGCCCGAGGGGCGGTCAATCGCGCTCACGCCCAGAATCTTCGCATGTACGGGGAAGCCGCTGCCCCGGCCCGGGTGTCCCTCCCTGCGCGAGACGCGGGTTCCGCCTACTCTTCCCCGCATGGCTGCGGCTCAGGGACAGTTTTCCGATCATTCCAACGGCACCGAGGGAACAGACAGCGCGGAGGGGGGCTCCGTCCCGTCCGCGTTCCGTACGGCGGTCGAAGCACTGCGGTCGGCGCGGCTGCGTCCCGAGATCGAGATCGAGCCGACCCCGCCGCCGAAGCGGCTCGCACCGTACGCGTACGCCCTGGAGGCCGCGGTCGTCGACGGGGAGGACGATCTCGCGGACGGCCGGCTGATCCTGCTGCACGACCCGGCCGGGCACGAGGCCTGGCAGGGAGTGTTCCGGCTGGTGACGCTGGTGCGCGCGGAGCTGGAGCCGGAGATGGCCGCCGATCCGCTGCTGCCCGAGGTGTGCTGGTCGTGGCTGACGGGCGCGCTGGAGGCGCGCGGACTGTCGTACGGAGAGGCCAGCGGCACGGTCACCCGGGCCGGCTCGTACTACTTCGGCGGTCTCGCCGAGCGCAGGCCGGCCACCCAGATCGAGATCCGCGCGTCCTGGACGCCGCGCGAGGGCCGGGCCGGGGTGCCCGACACCGCGGCGCATCTCGCGGCCTGGTGCGATCTGCTCTGCCAGATCGCGGGGCTGCCGCCGGCCGCGCCGGGTCCGCTCCAGGGGCCCGCCGAGGCGGGCTCCGGCGCGGGTGTGGTGTCCCTGCCCCAGCGGCGCGGTCCACAGGTGTCCTGACGGGCCTTCACGCCATCGCCATGGCGTGATGACGCCACTACTGCGGTCCGCCGGGCTCTTCACACCCTCCACCCACGTCCGGCATGCTCGGCGCACATGGGCGCGGCGGGACCGGTCAATAGGATGATCGATCACCCGTCCGAATTGCCCGAATTGTTACTCACCAAATCGTGATCATTCCCTAAAGCCGGGCGGGATTGCTGCCGAAGAGGTCAATGACCCTTCAAACACGGTTCCCCCCGGCTTCATCCCCCAGAGCCGGCCCCGTCCCGCACCCTCCCAGGAGGCCTGGTGTCCGTTCTCCTCGAGCAGCCCGCAAGCCTGGTCGCCTACCGCCCGAACAAGCCGACGGCCATGGTCGTCGTGGCCGACCCGCGCGTCCGCTCCACCGTCACCCGCCATCTGTGGGCCCTTGGAGTACGAGACGTCATCGAGGCATCGTCCATCGCGGAGGCACGCCCCCGCGTCGGCAACCCACGCGACATCTGCGTTGCCGACGTCCACCTGCCCGACGGTTCCGGGCTGACCCTGCTGTCCGAGACCCGAGCCGCCGGCTGGCCCAACGGCCTCGCCCTCTCCGCCGCCGATGACATCGGCGCGGTGCGCAACGCCCTCGCGGGCGGCGTCAAGGGCTATGTCGTGACCGGTACGCGCACCAACATCGGCCACCCCACCCGCCCCGGCGCCGCCCCCATCGGCGCGGGTCAGCGGATGCACCGCCGCCCGCCCGGCGCGCCGAGCCACCCGGGCGGCTACCGCGAGCTCTCCGGCCGTGAGGTCGAGGTGCTCAGGCTGGTGGCCGAAGGCCAGTCCAACAAGGCCATCGGTGTCTCGATGGGCCTGTCCGCCCTCACCGTCAAGAGCCATCTCGCCCGTATCGCGCGCAAGCTCGGCACGGGTGACCGGGCGGGGATGGTCGCCGTGGCCCTCCGTACCGGCATCATCCACTGACCGTCTCTTCCCGCCCACCGCCCGTCGACGGAACGTTCCGTCGACGGGCGCCGTCCGTTCACAGATACCCTTGACAGGTGACCGACGCCCAAGAGACCGCAGCAGAGCCAGCACTGCGAACCACCGGGGGCCCGCGGCGGCAGCCGCTGATGTCGCAGCCCCCGGGCGACGTCGAATCGGCGCCGATCCCCTTGTTGGAGCCCCGCGAGGGCATTCCGCCGGTGGTCGCCACCGAAGCAGACCTGGCCACGGTGGTCGCCGCCTTCGCCGCGGGCACGGGCCCCGTGGCCGTCGACGCGGAGCGCGCGTCCGGCTACCGCTACGGACAGCGCGCGTATCTCGTCCAGCTACGCCGTGAGGGCGCGGGCACGGCGCTGATCGATCCGGTCGGCTGCCCCGATCTCTCCGGGCTCGGCGAGGTGCTCGCGGAGACCGAGTGGATTCTGCACGCGGCGACCCAGGATCTTCCGTGTCTGCGCGAAATAGGCATGACGCCCACCCGGCTGTTCGACACGGAACTGGCAGGCCGGCTGGCGGGCTTCCCCCGGGTCGGGCT
This sequence comes from Streptomyces sp. NBC_00872, assembly GCF_045161915.1. Lineage (NCBI taxonomy): Bacteria > Bacillati > Actinomycetota > Actinomycetes > Kitasatosporales > Streptomycetaceae > Streptomyces > Streptomyces sp. NBC_00872. The sequence continues at coordinate 2,163,722 of NZ_CP108806.1, forward strand.
CGGCGCGATGGTCGAGAACGTCCTCGGGTACGCGCTGGAGAAGGGCCACTCCGCCGTCGACTGGTCGACGCGGCCCCTTCCCGAGCCCTGGCTGCGGTACGCCGCGCTCGATGTCGAGCTGCTGGTCGATCTGCGCGACGCGCTGGAGAAGGAACTGGACCGGCAGGGCAAGCTGGAATGGGCGCACCAGGAGTTCGAGTCGATCGCCTCGGCCCCGCCGCCCGCCCCGCGCAAGGACCCGTGGCGCCGTACGTCGGGGATGCACAAGGTGCGCCGCCGGCGTCAGATGGCGGTGGTACGGGAGCTGTGGACCACCCGTGACCAGGTGGCGCAGCGGCGCGATGTCTCGCCCGGCAAGGTGCTGAGCGACACGGCGATCATCGAGGCGTCGCTGGCCCTGCCCGTGAATGTGCACGCGCTCACCGCGCTGCCCGGTTTCGGCCACCGGATGGGGCGGCGCCAGCTCGAACAGTGGCAGGCGGCGGTGGACCGGGCGCGGTCACTGCCGGACGCGGAGCTGCCGCAGCCGGGCCAGCAGGTCGCGGGTCCGCCGCCGCCGCGCTCCTGGGCGGACAAGGACCCCGAGGCGGCGGCGCGGCTGTCGGCGGCGCGGGCGGCGGTCTCGGCGCTGGCGGAACGGCTGAACATGCCGCAGGAGAACCTGATCACGCCGGACACGGTGCGGCGGGTCTGCTGGGAGCCGCCGCGGGAGCGGACGGTGGAGGCGGTGGCGCTGGCGCTGGCGGAGTACGGGGCGCGGAGGTGGCAGATCGAACAGGTGGCACCGCTGCTGACCCGTTCCCTGACACCGGGCGACGCGCCTGCCGGCGGTGCGTCTGCGGGCTAGGGGCCGTGGGCGCGGGGTGCGGTGTGTGGTGGTGCGGCTGCCGGCCGGTCCGGGCCCACATCAAGCCCGTCCGGCGATTGAGGACGAACCCGCTGGACGGACGGAACCGGGCCGCGGGGACGTTGCGGTCCCGCGCGGGTCCTCAAAAAAAATCCTCCCCGGCTGGGCGGGATGGTTACCGGCGAGTAGCATGGGGAGGGCACGCTTCGGCGTGCCCCGCAGTGCCATCCCGCACCCTGGAGGAGAGCCATCGTGCCTCGTACCGTCAGGGACGTCGTCTTCGTCGACGGCGTCCGTACCCCGTTCGGCAAGGCGGGCCCGAAGGGCATGTACCACGAGACCCGGGCCGACGATCTTGTCGTGAAGGCGATCCGGGAGCTGCTGCGCCGCAACCCGGATCTCGACCCGGCGCGGATCGACGAGGTCGCCATCGCCGCGACCACGCAGATCGGTGACCAGGGCCTCACCCTCGGCCGTACCGCGGGGATCCTCGCCGGGCTGCCGCAGTCCGTGCCCGGCTACTCCGTGGACCGGATGTGCGCGGGCGCGCTCACCGCGGTGACCACTACGGCGGGTTCCATCGCGTTCGGCGCGTACGACGTCGTCGTGGCCGGCGGTGTCGAGCACATGGGGCGGCATCCGATGGGTGAGGGTGTGGATCCCAATCCCCGGTTCGTGAGCGAGAGGCTCGTCGACGACTCCGCCCTCTTCATGGGGATGACGGCCGAGAACCTGCACGACCGTTTCCCGCATCTGACCAAGCTGCGTGCCGACGAGTACGCGGTGCGTTCGCAGGAGAAGGCCGCCAAGGCGTATGCGAACGGCGCGATCCAGCAGGATCTGGTGCCGATCTCGATCCGCCGGACCGACCCGGCGGCGGGCGAGACCGGCTGGGGGCTCGCCACCGCCGACGAGCCGATGCGGCCGGGGACGACGCTGGAGACGCTGGCCGGGCTGAAGACCCCGTTCCGGCCGCACGGCCGGGTGACCGCGGGCAACGCCGCCGGGCTCAACGACGGCGCCACCGCCTCGCTGATCGCCGCCGAGGACTTCGCGCGCGAGCAGGGGCTGCCGGTCAGGATGCGGCTCGTCTCGTACGCCTTCGCCGGCGTCGAGCCCGAGGTCATGGGGTACGGCCCGATCCCGTCGACGGAGAAGGCCCTCGCCAAGGCGGGGCTCTCGATCTCCGACATCGGGCTGTTCGAGATCAATGAGGCCTTCGCCGTGCAGGTGCTGGCCTTCCTCGACCACTACGGCATCGCGGACGACGACGAGCGCGTCAACCAGTACGGCGGCGCCATCGCGTTCGGCCACCCGCTGGCCTCCTCCGGTGTACGGCTGATGACACAGCTCGCCCGGCAGTTCGAGGCGCAGCCGCAGGTCCGCTACGGCCTGACCACGATGTGCGTCGGCTTCGGCATGGGCGCGTCGGTCATCTGGGAGAACCCGCACTTCGACGGAGGCACCAAGTGAGCACCGCTGAACTCCTGAAGGGCGCGGCCGAGCTGTTCCCCGACGAGGTCGTCACCCAGGCGCAGGTACGCCATCTCGATCTGCCCGGGGCCGGACGCTTCGCGCTGATCACGCTGGACAACGGCCTCGACCACACGAAGCCGACGACGTTCGGTCCGCAGTCGCTGGCGAATCTGGACGCGGCGATCGACCAGGTCGAGGCGGAGGCGTCCGAGGGCGCCATCGTGGGGGTGGGGGTGACCGGCAAGCCGTTCATCTTCGCCGTCGGCGCCGACCTCAAGGGCGTGGAACTGCTGAAGCGCCATGAGGACGCCCTCGCGATCGGCCGGGGCGGCCATGATGTCTTCAAGCGGCTCGCCGGTCTGGCCGTGCCGACGTTCGCGTACTACAACGGCGCGGCGATGGGCGGCGGCGTGGAGATCGGTCTGCACTGCCGGTACCGCACGGTGTCGGCCGCGCTGCCCGCGTTCTCGCTGCCCGAGGTCTTCCTCGGTCTGGTGCCGGGCTGGGGCGGCTGTACGCTCCTGCCGAATCTGATCGGCGCGGAGCGCGCGGTCTCGGTCGTCATCGAGAACTCGCTCAATCAGAACAGGCAGCTCAAGGGCGCCCAGGTCCATGAGCTGGGGATCGCCGACGCGATCTTCGAGGGTGCGGACTTCCTGGAGCAGTCGCTGCTCTGGACGGCGTCGGTGCTCAAGGGCGAGCTGGAGATCGTACGGCCCGCGGTGGACCGCGGCGAGGCCTGGGACCAGGCCGTCGCGCACGGCAGGGCCTTCGCCGACTCCAAGGTGCACGGCGCGGCCCCGGCCGCCTACCGCGCGCTCGACATCATCGCCGCGGCCAAGGACGGCGACCTCCAGGCGGGCTTCGACGCCGAGGACCGGGCGCTGGCGGACCTGATCATGGGCGGCGAGCTGCGCGCCGGGATCTACGCCTTCAATCTGGTGCAGCGGCGTGCCAAGCGCCCGGCGGGGGCGCCGGACAAGTCGCTGGCCCGTCCGGTCACCAAGGTGGGTGTCGTCGGGGCGGGGCTGATGGCCTCGCAGCTCGCGCTGCTCTTCCTGCGCCGGCTGGAGGTCCCGGTCGTCCTCACGGACATCGACCAGGAGCGCGTCGACAAGGGCGTCGGCTATGTCCATGGCGAGATCGACAAGCTGCTGCTGAAGTCCCGTATCGGTCAGGACAAGGCGAACCGGCTCAAGGCGCTGGTCACGGGTGTGCTGGACAAGGCCGAGGGCTTCGCGGACGCGGACTTCGTCATCGAGGCCGTCTTCGAGGAGATGAGCGTCAAGCAGCAGGTGTTCGCGGAGGTCGAGGCGGTCGCCCCGGCGCACGCGATCCTCGCCACCAACACCTCGTCGCTGTCGGTCTCCGAGATGGCGTCGAAGCTGAAGCACCCCGAGCGGGTCGTCGGCTTCCACTTCTTCAACCCGGTCGCGATTCTGCCGCTGCTGGAGATCGTGCGCGGCGAGCGGACCGACGACGCGGCGCTGGCGACGGCGTTCGGGGTGGCGAAGAAGCTCAAGAAGAGCGCGGTGCTGGTGAAGGACGCCCCGGCGTTCGTCGTCAACCGTATCCTCACCCGCTTCATGGGCGAGATCCAGAACGTCATCGACGAGGGCACTCCGGTCGAGGTGGCGGAGCGCGCGGTGGAGCCGCTGGGGCTGCCGATGTCGCCGCTGGTGCTGCTGGAGCTGGTCGGCCCCGCGATCGGGCTGCATGTCTCCGAGACGCTGCACCGCGCGTTCCCCGGCCGTTTCACGGTCTCGGAGAATCTCGCGGCGGTCGTGAAGGCGGGCAAGCGCGGCTTCTACGTCTATGACTCGGGTGCGCCGGAGCTGGACCCGGAGGTCGCGGCGCTCCTGAAGCAGGGCGACACGGTTCTGACGGAGGAGCAGACGCGCGAGCGTGTTCTGGACGCGGTGGCGCAGGAGATCGGTCTGATGCTGGCCGAGGGCGTCGTCGCCGAGGCCCAGGACATCGACCTGTGTCTGATCACGGGCGCGGGCTGGCCCTTCCATCTGGGCGGCATCACGCCGTATCTGGACCGGGAAGGCGTCTCGGAGCGGGTGAACGGCAAGCCGTTCCTGGCGCCGGGCGTGGCGAGCGTGCCGGCGTAGCGCGCGGCGCGACAGGCGAACCGGACAGGCCGTGCGGAAACCCTCCGTACGGCCTGTCCGCTGCCCGCGGCGGGTAGCGGGCCTTGACGGTCGCGCAGTGGGCCGGCGGTCCGGCTGACGGGCCCTCAGGCCCTCTGACGCGCCTGTGATGCCGGAGCCGGGAGCGCCGGCCGTCAGGGGCTCACCCGGGTCCAGGCCGCGAGGGCCAGGCCCGGTTCCGCCTTCTGACGGGCCAGACGCAGGGTGCCGTCCTCGCCCAGTGCGGCCAGGACCACCCTTCCGTCACCGTCCAGCGCCAGGGCCGGGGCACCCACGCAGGGTTCGCCCGACGGGGTCCAGTTGAGGCCCGCGGCCTCGTTCTCGGTGGGGTACGCGGCGATGCTGGGGCGGCCGTCGGGGCCGCGCTGGGCGAGGATCGTGCAGTCGTGGCCGTCGACCGGGGTACGGAGCACGGCCAGCGGGCCGGTGCCGGGGCCGCCCAGGCGGGCCGCTTCCGTTCCCGGGCGCCAGGCGTGGACCGTACTGTCCTCGGCGTCGCGCCAGAAGTGGGTGAGCCGCCCCGGACCCGTGCGCTCCGCGATGAGCGTGCCGGACGCGACGGGGGCGACCGGCTCCTCCTCGGCGCGTTCCAGGGCCGCTTCGGGCTTGTCGCGGAGCCAGCGGACGATGGTGTCCCGGGCCGGGACGAGGACTTCGATCGGACCGTGGTCGGTCATGGTCGCGACCGGCTCGCCGGTCAGCACGGTCCCCTTGGCGTTCGCGCCGCCCCAGGCCTGCCAACGGCCGGTCCGGGACTGGTTCTTGGCCGAGATGTTGCCGTTCGCGTTCCGTACGAAGAGATGCACGGAGCCGACCGCGTCCAGGACGATCGAGGGCATGCCGATCCGGCCGCCCTTCACCCGGTCCTTGCCGTGCGGATTGCCCAGCGACTGCCAGTCCCGCAGGGGACGGCCCGTCTGGAACTGGATGGCGTGCAGGAGATCGATCTCGTCGGGCCCGTCGGCAGCGGGACGTTTCCGCACCGCCAGCAGATGGACGAAGCCCTCGGTGCTCCGGGCGATGGAGAGATACGGCAGCAGACCGGGGAAGGCGAGCGGTTCGGGTCCCGACCAGTCCGGACCGCCGGCCCTGGCCTCCGTCCAGCGCAGCACGCCGTCGGCGGCCGGCGCGTAGGCCGTGAGCCTGCCGTCCTTGCCGCGCAGCAGCCAGCCGGTGGTCGCCGGGAGGGAGTTGTCCGCAGGAGGCGTCGGGAGCGTGCGGCGCGGCTCGCCCGTCATGGCCTTGCCCGCGCCGTCTCCCGATCGTCTCGACGTCCGTCCGGACCTCGGTGTCATGGCCCGCCGCCACCTTCCCGAGCGCTGGAAACCCGGGACACGATGATACGCGCGGGTACTCCGGCGCATCCGGGAGCCTTCCGGCACGGCCTCTGTGACACGCTGGTGTGATGCGGACCCAGATCATCGTGGACGCGGCGAACGTGGTCGGTTCCGTCCCCGACGGATGGTGGCGCGACCGGCGTGGCGCCACCGAGCGGCTGCGCGACTCCCTGGTGCCGTACACCGGGCGCGGGATCGCCGGTCATCCAGGACCCGTCGAGGTGGTGCTGGTCGTGGAGGGCGCGGCCAGGGAGGTGGCGCCGGTGCCGGGGGTACGGGTCGAGCCCGCGCCCGGCAGCGGCGACGACCGGATCGTGGAGCTGGCGGCACGGGCGGCGGCGGACGGGCTCGGCTGTGTCGTCGTCTCGGCCGACCGTGAGCTGTGCCGCCGGGTGGCGGTGTACGGCGCGCAGTGCGTGGGTCCCAGGACCGTACGTCAGCCTCCGGGGGAGCGTACGTAGAGCACCGCGCCGTCGACCGTCGCGGGCAGCGGCCGGTACTGCCGGGCCAGCAGCGCGCGCAGGGTGGGCAGCCGGCCGGGGGCGTAGGGCCCGCCGCGGGAGTCGTCCACGACCAGGGCCGGCGGACGGGACCTCAGTTCGGCGACGAGTACGGGCCAGGCGCCCGCCATGGCGTACTTCTCCCCCACGCGGGGCCCGTCACGGCCGCCGCTGTAGTTGGTGAGCAGACCGGCCGTCAGATAGCGGCTGGCGGGGGTCCGGTCGGCGAGCCAGTACGTCTCCGGGTGTATCCCCCAGACCAGGACCCGGTCGGTGGGCGCCGTACGGGCCCGTACGGCGTCGGCGATCCGCTGCGCGTGGGCCAGCTCGGGGCGGGGCGCGAGGATGCCCCAGGTGACGAAGAGCGCGCAGACGCAGACCGAGGTCAGCAGCGCGGACGCGGCCTGTTCGCGGGGCAGCGGGCGCAGGGCGGCCGTCGCCAGCAGTACGAGCGGCGGCACGAGTTGCAGGAAGTAGTGGCCGAAGAAGTGGAAGCCCGCCACGACGGCGACGGCCGAGGCGGCGAGCCACACCCACAGATCCGCGGTGCCGCCTCGGGCGGTGCCCCCTGGGGCGGTGCGCCGGGCGCGGACGAGCGGGGCCAGCAGGGGGGAGCAGGCGAGAGCGAGCAGGGCGGAGTTGGCCAGGCCCCGGGAGGCCATATGGAGTCCGGAGCCGGTGAAGGCGGCGTACGCGGCCGATCCCGTCACCGTCCAGAAGAGGAAACCGGACGGGTCGGTGAGCAGGGCCGCCGCGAGGACCGGCAGGGCGAGCCCGGCGGCGAGCCGCGGCAGTCCGGCTCTGCCCGGTGCGGAGTGCCAGAGGAGCCACAGGACGGGGACGAGGACCGCGCCGCCGGTCTGTTTCGTCAGCAGTGCCCCGGCGACGGCGAGTCCGGCGGCGCCGGGGCGTCCCCGGCCCGCGCACCAGATCGCCGCGGCCGTGAACGGCAGTATGAAGACCTCGAAGGTGGCGGCCTGGGTGTCCTCGGGGTTGAGGCCGACGGAGAGCAGCGGGTGGAGGACTCCGGCGGTCCGGCCCGCCCGGTCGCCCCAGCGCTCGCGCGCGACGGCGGCGAGCAGGGCGGCGGTGAGGAGATGGGCGACGGCGGCGAGGACCTTCATCGCGTACGGGGAGCCGTCGCCGAAGAGGGCGAGGACGGCCTCGTACAGCCAGGGCAGCAGGGGCGGCTTGCGGTCGACGACGGTCTCGTAGAGCGCTCCCCCGTCGGCCAGCATCCGCGCCTGGACGGCGAGATAGCCCTCGTCGGGGCTCCACAGGGGGTGGCGGAAGGAGGGGATCCGGGTGATCAGGACCAGCAGCGCGACGACCGGGAGCAGCCGCCGCCAGTAGGGGGCGCTCCCGCCGGCCGTGGCCGGTGCGGCACGGTGCCCGGAGGGTCCGTACCGGAGGGCGGGCGGTGGCGGCTCGGCGAGCATGGCGGGGGCCGGTGCGAGCCGTCGTCCGCCGTCAGCGGGCGGTTCCGAGGCGGCTGTGGACCCGTCCGTAGAAGGCGTAGACGACACAGCCGATGACCATCCAGATACCGAAGCGCAGCCAGGTCTCGGCGGGCAGATTGAGCATCAGCCACAAGGAGGCCAGCACGGAGGCGATCGGCAGATACGGCACCAGGGGGGTGCGGAAGGCGCGGGGCAGATCGGGGCGCCGCCGGCGCAGGATGATGACGCCGAGCGCGACGACGACAAAGGCGAAGAGGGTGCCGATGTTGACCAGTTCGGCGAGTTCCTCGATGGAGGTGCAGCCCGCGATGATCGCCACGATCACACCGAGGAGGACGGTCGAGCGGTAGGGCGTGGCGAACCGGGGATGGACCTGGGAGAAGGTCCTGGGGAGCAGTCCGTCGCGGCTCATCGCGAAGAACACCCGGGTCTGGCCGAGCAGCAGGATCATGGAGACGGAGGTGAGTCCGACGGCGGCGCCGAAGCTGATGACCCCGGCCCAGAAGGGATGGCCGACGGATTTGAAGGCGTCGGCGAGCGGGGCGTCCACCGAGAGCCGTGAGTAGTGCTGCATCCCGGTGACGACGAGGGAGACGGCGACGTACAGCACGGTGCAGAGGAACAGCGAGCCGAGGATGCCGCGCGGGACGTCGCGCTGCGGGTCGACGGTCTCCTCGGCGGCGGTGGCGACGATGTCGAAGCCGATGAAGGCGAAGAAGACGACGGCCGCGGCGGTGAAGATGCCCATGACGCCGAAGTCGGTGGGGACATAGCCGGACATCAGCTGGATGAGCGGGGCGGCCAGTCCGCCGCCGCCGGGGCTGGGTTCGGCGGGCGGGATGAACGGCCGGTAGTTGGATCCGGTGATGAAGAACGCGCCGACGACGATCACGAGCAGGACGACGGTGACCTTGACGGCGACGATGACGGTGGTGACCCGTGAGGAGAGCTTCACGCCGACGACGAGGATGCCGGCCAGGACGAGCACGAGGAGGAAGGCGAGCAGATCGAAGCCGAACGCCCCGTCGCGGGTGCCGGACAGGAAGTCCGGCAGACTCGCGCCGGCGTTCCCCAGCAGCGAGCGCACATAGCCGGACCAGCCGACGGCCACGACCGCGCAGCCCAGCGCGAGCTCCAGGACGAGGTCCCAGCCGATGATCCAGGCGGGCAGTTCGCCGAGCGAGGCGTACGCGAAGGTGTACGCGGATCCGGCCACCGGTACGGTCGAGGCGAACTCGGCGTAGCAGAGGGCGGCCAGCGCGCAGACGACGCCCGAGACGACGAACGCGAGGGCGGTGGCGGGTCCCGCGTGCTGCCGGGCCACCACCCCGGTCAGTACGAAGATTCCCGTACCGATGATCACACCGACGCCGAAGACCGTGAGATCGAGCGCGGAGAGGGACTTCCTGAGCGCGAACTCGGGGTCCTCGGTGTCACGGATGGACTGCTCGACACCTTTGGTGCGGAACATCCCGTTTTTCGCTGGTTCCGGGGCGTGCAGCGTACTCACCGGCATACCTCCGTGCGCGCGTCGTTCCGGCAATGATCGAGAGGTCGTGCACCCCCGGGGTCCCGCGATGTCTTATTTCACACGGATGGGCCGGTCGGACCACCCCGTACAGGGCGGACCGACCGGCCCATCAGCCGTTCGGGGGAACGCGCGCTCAGTCGCGGGCGGCCTCGGCCGGCGAGCCCTCCAGCCGGCCGTCCAGCTTCGCGACCAGGCCGGTGACCTGGCGCGCGATGTCCGGCGCGGTCAGGCCGATCTCGGCCATGACCTCCTTGCGGGAGGCGTGGTCGAGGAAGCGCGGCGGGATGCCGAAGTCCCGCAGCGGCACGTCGACCCCGGCGTCGCGCAGGGTCTGGGCGACGGCGGAACCGACGCCGCCGACCCGGCTGTTGTCCTCGACGGTGACGACGACACGGTGCTGCTCCGCGAGCGGGGCGAGCGCCTCGTCCACCGGCTTGACCCAGCGCGGATCGACGACGGTGGTCGTGATGCCCTGCTTGTCGAGGAGCCCGGCGATCTCCAGGCACATCGGGGCGAGCGCGCCGACGGAGACCAGCAGGACGTCCGCCGTGCCCTCGTCGGGCCTGCGCAGGACGTCCATACCGCCGATCCGGCCGACGGCCGGGACGGCGGGGCCGACCGCGCCCTTGGAGAAGCGCACCACGGTCGGGGCGTCGTCGACGGCCACCGCCTCGCGGAGCTGGGCCCGTACCTGGTCGGCGTCGCGCGGGGCGGCGATCCGCAGACCGGGCACGACCTGGAGGATCGACATGTCCCACATGCCGTTGTGCGAGGCGCCGTCGGTGCCGGTGATCCCGGCGCGGTCCAGGACGAAGGTCACACCGCAGCGGTGCAGGGCGACATCCATCAGGACCTGGTCGAAGGCCCGGTTGAGGAAGGTCGCGTAGACGGCGAAGACCGGGTGGACCCCGCCGGTGGCCAGACCCGCCGCGGAGACCGCGCCGTGCTGTTCCGCGATGCCGACGTCGTACACCCGGTCGGGGAAGAGCTTCGCGAACTTGTCGAGACCGACCGGCTGGAGCATGGCGGCCGTGATCGCGACGATGTCCTCGCGCTCCCTGCCGAGCTTGACCATCTCCTCGCCGAACACGGCCGTCCAGTCGACACCCGAGGAGGCGATCGGCAGACCGGTGTCCGGGTGGATCCTGCCGACCGCGTGGAAACGATCCGCCTCGTCCGCGAGCGCGGGCTGATAGCCCCGGCCCTTCTCGGTCAGACAGTGCACGATGACCGGACCGCCGAAGCGCTTGGCCCGCAGCAGCGCGGACTCCAGGGCCTCGATGTCATGGCCGTCGATGGGACCGACGTACTTCAGTCCGAGGTCCTCGAACATGCCCTGCGGGGCGATGAAGTCCTTGAGGCCCTTCTTCGCGCCGTGCAGGGTGTCGTAGAGGGGCCTGCCGACGACCGGGGTGCGCTCCAGGAGGTCCTTGCCGCGGGCCAGGAAGCGCTCGTAGCCGTCGGTGGTGCGCAGGGTGGCGAGATGGTTCGCGAGGCCGCCGATGGTCGGTGCGTACGAGCGCTCGTTGTCGTTGACGACGATGACGAGCGGGCGGTCCTTGGCGTCGGCGATGTTGTTCAGCGCCTCCCAGGCCATACCGCCGGTCAGCGCGCCGTCACCGATCACCGCGACCACGCGGTCGTCCCTGTCCAGGACCTGGTTGGCCTTGGCGAGACCGTCGGCCCAGCCGAGCACGGTGGAGGCGTGCGAGTTCTCGATGATGTCGTGCTCGGACTCGGCACGGGAGGGATAGCCCGACAGACCGCCCTTGCTCTTCAGCCGCGAGAAGTCCTGACGGCCGGTGAGCAGCTTGTGGACGTAGGACTGGTGGCCCGTGTCGAAGAGGATCTTGTCCTTCGGCGAGTGGAAGACACGGTGCAGGGCGATGGTCAGCTCGACGACACCGAGGTTTGGGCCGAGGTGGCCGCCGGTCTTGGAGACCGCGTCCACGAGGAACGACCGGATCTCTCCGGCCAGCTCCTCAAGCTGCTCCGGGCCGAGCCGGTCCAGATCGCGGGGCCCCCTGATACGAGTCATCAGCTCCCATCCGCCCACCCCCGACCCTGCTCGGCGCGCTTCGCGCGGCACCTGCTTCACTGTGCCTCCTTGCGTTTTGGGCTGGTCGAGCTCTGCCGATCTGGCGAGTCTAATGTTCCGCTCGCGTGGGTCATCAGCGGGCGGTCCGTTGCACATCACTCGATCGGATGTATGTACGTCATATCGCCGGTGCCCGCAACGGGCCTGTGCCCGGCACCCGGGGACGGATGCCGGGCACAGGCCCGCGAATCGTACGGCGTCCGCTCAGGCGCGGCCCGCCGCCTTCTGGGTCTTGCGGGTCACGGCGTCGATGACGACGGTCGCCAGGAGCACCGCGCCGGTGATCATGTTCTGGATCGGCGAGGCGATGCCCTGGAGGGCGAGGCCGTACTGGATCGAGACGATGACCAGCACACCGAGCAGCGCGTTCCAGGTCCGGCCGCGCCCGCCGAAGAGGCTGGTGCCACCGATGACGGCCGCCGCGATGGCGTTCATCAGCAGGTCACCGCTGCCCGCTCCCTGGTTGGCCGCGGCGATCTTGGAGGCGATGAAGAGACCGCCGAGCGCGGCGAACGTACCGGCGAGCGAGAAGATCGAGATACGGACCAGCGCAACATTGATACCCGCGCGGCGGGATGCCTCGACACTGCCGCCGAGCGCGAAGACCTTACGGCCGTAACTGGTGCGGCGCAGTACGAAGTCCGTGATCACAAGCACCACGAGGAAGATCACGACCGCCAGGGGCAGGCCCTTGTACTGGTTGTAGAGGGCCGCCGCGGCGAAGGCCACCACGGCCAGCAGCGCGGAGCGCAGGATGGTCTCGCTGAGCGGCCTGGACGGGACTCCGACCGCCTCTCGGCGTCGGTTCTCGAAGAACGAGGTCAGGAAGAAGACCGCCACCGCGACCACGGCGAGGCCGTAGGCGGCCGCGACATCGGTGAAGTAGTACGTGGTGAGCTTGGCGACCACGCTGTCGGCGCTCAGGTTGACCGTGCCGCTGTCGCCGAGGAGCTGGAGCATGAAGCCGCTCCAGAAGAGCAGACCGGCCAGGGTGACGGCGAAGGCGGGGACGCCGATCCGGGCGAAGAAGAAGCCGTGGATGGCCCCGGCGACCGTACCGGTCAGGATGGCGAGGATGAACGCCAGCCAGTCCGCCATGCCGTGCGTGACGCTGAGGACCGCGAAGGCCGCGCCCGCGACACCGCTGACCGAACCGACGGAGAGATCGATCTCACCGAGCAGCAGGACGAAGACGATACCGACGGCGATCATGCCGGTGCCGACCATGGCCACGGAGATGTTGCTGAGGTTCTCCGCGGTCAGGAAGTTGGAGTTCAGGCTTCCGAAGATCGCCCAGATGATGATCAGGCCGAGCACGACGGGTATCGCGCCCAGATCACCGGCGCGGATCTTGCGCTTGAACTCGGTGATATAGCCGCCGAACCCCTGCTCGCGTACGAGCAGCCGCGGGTCGACCGCGGTGACCGCGCCGTCCGCCGCGGCGGGGGCGTCGACCGGGGCCGGATTGGCCGGCGCCGCCTTGTCGAGCGAGGGGGAGGTGTTCTCGGTGGTCACTTCTGAACCTCCACGGTGCGCGACGCGCGACGGGTCACGGCGTTGTCCGTGGCGCCGGTGATGGCCGCGATGATCTCTTCCTGCGAGGTGGACGCGACATCGAAGACGCCGTTGTTGCCGCCGAGCCTGAGCACGGCCACCTTGTCGGCGACGGCCTTGACGTCCGCCATGTTGTGGCTGATGAGCAGTACGGCGAGACCGCGCTCGCGCAGCCGCTCGACGAGGTCGAGCACCTGGGCGGTCTGCTCGACACCGAGGGCCGCGGTCGGCTCGTCGAGAATGACGAGCTTGGGCTCGCCGAGCATGGACCTGGCGATGGCCACGGTCTGCCGCTGGCCGCCGGAGAGCGAGGCGATCGGAATACGGACGCTGGGGATCCGGATCGACAGGGTGGTGAGCAGCTCGCGCGAGCGGCGCTCCATCTCCACCTCGTTGAGCACTCCCCAGCGCCGCAGTTCACGGCCGAGATAGAGGTTGCCGACGACATCGATGTTGTCGCACAGCGCCAGGTCCTGGTAGACCGTGGCGATGCCCAGGGTCTGGGCGTCGTGCGGCCTGTCGATCGAGACGGGCCGGCCTTCCCACTCGATGACTCCGTCATCGACGGGGTGCACGCCGGCGATGGTCTTCACCAGCGTGGATTTCCCGGCACCGTTGTCGCCGACCAGGGCGACCACCTCACCGGAGTGGACCTCAAGCTCTACTTCGGTGAGCGCCTGGACGGCACCGAATCGCTTGGAGACCCCTCGCAACGCCAGCACGGGCGTAGCGGTCACGTGAACCATCTCCTTCGCCGCCTGACCGGCGGGGATGCCGCGCCGGGGGGAGGCGCGGAGGTCGAGCAGAAGAGAACGGAAGGGGCGGCCGCACGGCGCTCGCGCGCGGCGTGCGGCACGGCGGCCGAGGTGGTTCCATCCGGCACCCCGCCCGAGCTGCGGGGCTGTTGAGTGGGCGGGGTGCCGGACAGGCTTCACCGGAGGCAGGTCACCGGGCGGACCCGGCGGGGACCTCACGGCCCCCGGGTGACCTACTTCAGACCGATCGCGTCACAGTCGGCCTTGTAGGCGCCCGTGCAGATCTCGGCGACCGTGTAGATGCCGTCCTTGATGACCGTGTCGTTGATGTTGTCCTTGGTCAGCGACACGACCGGGACGAGCACGGAGGGAACACCCTTGGTGGTGGCGCTGTCGACGGTCGACTTGGCGATCGAGTCGAGCTTCTCGCCCTTGGCGAGCGCGACGGCCATCTCACCGGCCACGGAGGCCTCTTCGGGGTAGGACTTGTAGACGCTCATGAACTGCTCGCCCGCGACGATGCGCTGCACACCGGCGAGTTCGGCGTCCTGGCCGGTGACCGGCGGGAGCTTGGTGAAGCCGGCGCCCTTGAGGGCGGTGATGATACCGCCGGCCATACCGTCATTGGCGGAGTAGACGCCGATGATCTTGTCCTTGCCCAGGGCGGCGATGGCGCCTTCCATGTTGGTGTTGGCGTTGACCGGCTTCCATTCCTTGGTGTCGTACTCCTTGCCGATGTTCACCTTGCCATCGAGCTCGGAGTGCGCGCCCTTCTTGAACAGAGCGGCGTTCGGGTCGGTCACGGCGCCGTTGATCATCACGATGTCGCCGGACTTGGCCTTGTCACCGAGCGCCTCGACGAGCGCCTTGCCCTGGACCCGGCCGACCTCTTCGTTGTCGAAGGAGGTGTAGGCGTCGATCGGCCCCTCGGCCAGACGGTCGTACGCCACGACCGGTATTCCGGCGTCCTTGGCCTTCTGCACCGAGCTGGCGATGGCCTTGGAGTCGACGGCGTCCACGACGAGCACGTTGACCTTGTTGGTGATCATCGTGTCGACCTGCTGGTTCTGCAGCGTGGCGTCCTGCTTGGCGTTCGCGTAGACGACCTTGCCCGTGCCGTCGGTCAGCTCGCTGACCTTCTTCTCGAACAGCGGCTTGTCGAACTTCTCGTACCGAGCGGTCTCGTTCTCCGGCAGGAGCAGGCCGATCGTGATCGGGCCCTTGGTGTCCGACTTCGACGCTTCCGCCTTGTCGCCGGACTCCGCCGCACTGCCACAGGCGGCGAGCGAGACAGCCATCGCGGTGGTGGCGGCGGCCACGGCAGCACGACGCATCATTGCGTTCACTTAACAAACCTCCCTGACGAGGCCGCGTCGTTGCGGCCGAGGTGGCTGGAAGTCAACTCGGCTCCGGGGTCGGCGTCAAGGAGTAAATCCTTAACGAGATGACAACGGTGCCATTCGTTATCTAAGTGAAGGCAGCCGCCGTGGCCGGAATGACGCTCTCCAAAAGGGTCGAATCGCCCATTTCGCTGAGCACGAGGGCGAGCGCGCCCAGCACCTCGGCCCGGCCGCCGAGCGCTCCGGGAAGCACCGAGAGCTGCCGTGCCGCGCTGGGGATCGCGTACCGGGAGACCGACTCGCGTATCGGTCCGAGCACCAGCTCCCCAGCCTCCGCCAAATCCCCGCCCAGCACCACCCGGCTGGGGTTCAGGAGATTGCACAGATTCGCCACGCCGCTGCCGATATGACGGCCCACGTCGGCGACCACACGGCGGCAGCCCGGGTCGCCCTCCCGCGCGAGCTGGACGACGCGCTCCATGGTCAGATCGGCGCCATGGCTGGACTGGAGGAGCGGCAGGACATACCGGGCCGCGGTGAAGGTCTCCAGACAGCCGCGGTTGCCGCAGCGGCAGACCGGACCCGACTCGTCGAGCGTGATGTGGCCGATCTCACCGGCCGTACCGCCGGGGCCCCGGTAGATCTGCCCGTCTATCACCAGACCGGCGCCCACACCGCTGGCGACCTTGATGTACGCCAGGTCCCTGACCCCGCGCCCGCTCCCCCAGACCAGCTCGCCGAGCGCGCCGAGGTTGGCGTCGTTGTCCACGTACACCGGTACGCCGAGGCGGGCGGCCAGTTCGTCGCTGGGGTTGATACCGCTCCAGCCCGGCAGTATCGAGGTGGAGCCGAGCGTGCCCGACTCCACGTCGATCGGCCCGGGGACGCCGAGCCCGACGCCTATCACCTTGCCGCGGCTGACGCCGGTGCTCACGATCAGCCGCTCGACCAGCTCCTCGGCGCGGCCGAATCCCTGGGCGGACGAGGCGTCCACATCGAGGGGCTCCGACTCCTCGGCGAGCACCTGGTGGGCGAGATTGCCTACGGCCACCCGCAGATGGGTATGGCCGAAGTCGACCCCGATGACGGTGCCCGCGTCCCCGCTGAGCGAGACGCTCCGGGCCCGTCTGCCACCCGCCGAGGTGGGCGTGACCTGGACCGTGCCGCCGTCCTTCAGCTCGCGGACGATATTGGAGACCGTGGCCGCCGACAGTCCCGTGCTCCGGGCGATCTCCGCCTGGGTGAGCGAACCGGCCATACGAACCGCTCGTACGACCCGTTCGAGGTTGGCCCGGTGCAGAGACGACTGCGACCCTGGAGTCTCCACGACTGATCCACTCCTGCCCTTGGCGGACGGCACGACCGCCGCCGCCGGTCGGGGCCGCGCCAATGAGACCCCGACGTATCTCCAACTTGTGAACCCTAAGCTCAGCCTTTCGGGCTGCTCCCCGTCAAGACCTTGAGCAATGCGGAACACGACAAACCGCCCGCCGACCTGTGTCGACGGGCGGTTCGGGTGGATTGGGCCGTCCCGGACCCCGGGACGCCCGGCGGTCTACTTCAGGGCGCCGGCCGTCAGGCCGGCCACCACCTGGCGCTGGAAGATGATGTACGCGGCGAGCACCGGCAGCATCGCCATCACCAGGCCGGCGAAGAGACCCGACCAGTCGCCCTTGTATCCCTGGCTGACCGCGAGCTGCACCAGCCCCTGTGAGAGCACCTTGTTCTCCGGGTCGGTGTTGAGCACCGTGGGCAGCAGGTACTGGTTCCACTGCCCCAGGAAGTTGAAGATCCCGACGCTGATCAGACCGGGCTTGGCCATGGGCAGCATCACCTGGAAGAACGTCCGGGTGTGCGAGGCGCCGTCGATGATCGCCGCTTCCGCCACCGAGGTCGGCAGCGTTCTGAAGAACGAGACGAGGAAGAAGACGGTGAACGGCAGCGAGTACGCGATATAGACCAGGATCAGACCGTGGATGGTGTTCAGCAGGCCCAGATTGTTCATGACGTAGAACAGCGGGACCAGGGCGAGAATGATCGGGAAGCTCATCCCGCCGATGAACAGGTAGTAGATGAAGCGGTTGCCCGGGAACTCGAAGCGCGCCAGCACATACGCGGCCATCGAGCCGAGCAGCAGGGTGCCGACGAGTGAACCGGCCACCACCAGCACGGTGTTGAGGAAGTAGTCGCTCATATGCGCCTGGGTCCAGGCGCGCGACCAGTTCTCGAAGTGCAGCGAGTCGGGCAGCGACCACGGCTCGGTGAAGATGGACCTGTCGTCCTTGAAGGACGTCATGACCGCCCACAGCAGCGGCATCACGACCAGGACGGCCCAGATGACGAGCACCCCGTGCGAGAACACATTGAGGACGCCGCCGCTCTTCGACCCCCCGGCGGACGGCGGGGCCGTTTTGCTCACGGCCGGCGGCGCCGTGACCGTCCCGGCCGCGGCCGGGTCCTGGGTGCCGGCGGGGTCCTGGGGGCCGGCCGGGGGCGGGGTGTCGGCCGGAGGAGGGGTGTCGGTGGTCTTCATCAGAACTCCAGCCGCTCACGTCGGCCCAGCCGCATCACGATGGCGGAGAAGGCCAGCGTGACGACGAGAAGGGCGACACCGATCGTGGTCGCATAGGCCGCCTGACCGTCACGGAACGCCTTCTGGTAGACGAGCAGGGTCAGTACGTTGGTGGAATCGGCGGGTCCGCCGGGTCCCACGGTCATGATCTGTACGACGGCGAAGGACTCCGCGCCGAGGGCGAGGATGCCCATGTAGACCCACCCCGACTGCACCGTGTCCCACAGCAGCGGCAGTGTGATGCGGAAGAAGGTGGTGAAGCGGTTCGCGCCGTCCAGCAGCGCCGCCTCGTAGAAGTCCTTGGGGATCGAGGCCATGCCCGCGGAGAACAGGACCACGAAGAAGCCGGTGGTGGACCAGACCAGGACGGCCATCACACACCACAGCGCGAGATTCGGATCGCCCAGCCACTCCGGCTGCACGCCGCCCAGACCGACGGCGTCGAGCGCCGAGTTGATGGCACCGCTGTTCGGGTTGTACGCGAACTGGAAGAGCAGCGCGACAATCGCGATCGAGAGCACCTGCGGGAAGAAATACACGATCTTGTAGAAGGCCGATCCGCGCACACCCGAAATCGCGGATCCCTTACGGTGGCGCCCGCCGACATTCAGCATGAAGGCGAAGAACAGCGCCAGTCCCAGCACCACCAGGGGCAGTAGCAGCGCGAAGGTCAGACTGTGCCGGAGAGAACTCCAGAAAGTCTCGTCGTCGAGCATCCGGGTGTAGTTGTCGAAGCCGACCATCGCGAAGTCCGGGCTGAGCCCGGTCCAGTCCGTGAACGAATAGTAGATGGACTGGACGAACGGCCATACGACGAAGAGTCCGTACAGCGCCAGGGGGACAATGAGAAACCCCACGATGAACCGGTACTTGCCGTGTTGCATGTCTCCCGACCCCGAATCCCGGCGGGTGCCGCCGTGCTGCCTTGGGGAGCCCGTCCGACGGGTCCGACGGGCCGGAGCCGGAAGCCCCGGCGGGGCTTCCGGCCGCTTCCGCTCCTACTGGTGCTTGTAGTGCTTGATGGAGTCGTCCTTGGCCGCCGCGTCGGCGAACTCCTGGGCCTTGTTCATGGCCTCGGCGGGAGTCATGCGCCCGGCCATCATCTCGCCGAGCACGCCCACCCCGAGCTTCTCCTTCTGGAGGGCGACGTACCAGTCCTGCATCCGCGGGTTCAGCACGTTGTCGCCCGCCTTGGCGAGGGCGTCGACACCGGACTGGAGCGCGGTGGACAGGGTGAGACCGTCGGTGCCGCCGTTGAAGGAGGTCAGCGACTTCACCTTGGAGGTGAAGTTCTTCGACGACGCCTCGCTCAGCATGATGCGGAGCTGCTCCATGCCGCCGTCGGGGTTCTTGGCCTTCGCCGGGACGATGAACGGCTCACCGCCGGAGGCCCAGATGGTGCCGAACGGCAGCTTGTCCGAGCTGTCCAGACCGGACGGCGCGGACACCTTCATCTGGAAGTCCTTCGGCGTGGTCTTGGCCGCCTCGTTCTCCACCCAGGAGCCGTTCGGGATGAACAGCGCCTTGCCCTCGGTCCACGCGGTCTGCGACTGGATGTGGTCGAGACCGGGGGTGCCCTGGAGGATGTAGCCCTTCCTGAACAGCTCGTAGTACGCCTCGAAGGCGGACTTCACGGCCGGGTGCTTCCAGGCGTTGGGCTCCAGGTTGTCGATCGCGTCGAGGACCTCGCGGCCGCCGATCTTGCCAATGAACGGGTAGAGCGAGAAGGGCAGGTAGTACGGGTACTTGCCGGCGTACGTCCACCCCGCGATGTCCTGCTTCTTGGCCTTCGCGCAGAGGGCCAGCATCGCGTCCCAGTCCTCGGGGTACTCCGCGTCGAGCCGGTCGAGCGCGGTCTGCGAGTACCAGACACCGTAGACCGTGTAGGCGTAGTACATGATCCAGACCGGGTCGCCGTCGAACTGACCCATCTCCACGACGCCGGGCCGCAGCGTGTCGCGGACCTTCTTGGCCGGGTCGTCGTAGGACGGCGCGTCCAGCAGGGGCGTGAGATCGGCGAGTTGCTTCTTGCCGACGAGAACGCCCATGTCCATCTGCTCGGCGCCCGAGTTGTCGATCAGGTCGGGCGGGGTGCCGCCGTTGAAGCGCGGCTGGAGCTCGGACTGGATCTTCTGCGTCGGGGTGAACTTCACCTCCGCCTTCGGGAAGGCCTTCTTGTACTGCTCCACGGCGTCCGTGGCGTACTCCGTACCGAATCCGCCGTTGAACAGGACGAAGTCGAGCTGCGCGGTCTCGTTCACCCCGAGCGGGTTCTTCTCGGACGCCGTGCCCTTCTCGACCTTGTTGTCGGTCCCGCTGTCGCTGCTCGCGCAGGACGCCAGGAAGCTCATCGTCGGGACGGTGATCAGACCGATCGCGGCGGACCGCTTGATCACATCACGACGGCCGAGGCCCCCGTTGTACTGAGCGGAGGTGGATCCCATGCTCAAGTCCTCGCCTTCTCCAGGACTCAGGCGGTGTACCGGTCGCCCGTGCTTCTCACCTGAGGAGAAGGGCCCCGCCACCGCGGTCAAATGAAGCTGGGTCGTGCAGATAAAGCCGGGTCGTACGGGAATGTCGCTCTTCGTCGTGTGTGCCGGTCGCGGGAGCAGGGGCCTCGGCCGACCGGCCGCGAGCGGACAGAGCCCTCCCCACCGCCCCCTGCCCTCCTACGTGTTGTCCGCCACTGCGGAAAGCTCCAGGGCGGACGCCGACAGGTATAGTCCACTTCCCGCCGACGGAGCAAGATCGAAAGCAGGTTTGGACGGCAGTCTTTCCCTAGTTGAGACCTCGCGGATATCCGAGACGGTTGTGTACTCATTCGACCACCTCCGCCCCCATCGGAATGGCCGAATCCAAATGTTCCACCCCCGCAACACCCTTGACACCACTCTGCACTTGGCTCCTACTGGACCCTGCGCTCTCGTTTGACAACGTTGTCCGACTTGGTACGCAGGAGGAAAGACTCGGTATGGAGCAGAGAACCGGACCCCGGCGCAGACAATGGCACACAGCCGCCCTGGTGGCGGCCGCCGCGCTGCTCGTCGTAACGGCACAGTCCGCCGCCGTGGCACAACCCGCGCAACCCGCGCCGGCGGAAAAGGAATTCAGCTCGTCCTTCGAGGCGGACGAAAAACAGCCGGACTGGCGCAATACCGTCGAAGTGGGCCCTGGCGGCGAGAAGCGGGCATCCGGTGTCGACGGGGGCTTCACCAGCGGAATCCCGGGCAATGTCACCGACCGGGTGGTGGAACTGCGCGCCAGCGGTGAGAACACCGGCTCCGGTGAGACCAAGGAGAATCTGGTCGATGTCCAGTCCGCCACCAAGTGGCTGGCGTTCACCAGGACCGCCTGGGTGGAGTTCGACCTCGACGAACCGGTCAAGGTCCTCACCTATGCCCTGACCTCGGCGAACGACCACGCCGAGCGTGACCCCAGGGACTGGACGCTCCAGGGGTCCGCGGACGGCAAGGAGTGGCGGGACCTGGACACGCGGAAGGGCGAGACCTTCGGCGAGCGCTTCCAGACCAAGTCGTACGACATCGCCAACACCACCGCGTACCAGCACTACCGACTGGACATCACCGCCAACAACGGCGGCTCCGACGCCACTCAGCTCGCCGATGTCCAGTTCTCCGACGGCGATACGAGCACACCGCCGCCCCAGGACATGCGCACCCAGGTCGACCGCGGCCCGTCGGGCTCCCCCACCGCCAAGGCCGCCGTCGGATTCACCGGGACACGGGCGCTGAAGTACGCGGGCACGCACCAGCCGGACGGCCGGGCGTACTCGTACAACAAGATCTTCGATGTCGACACGGCCGTACAGAGCGACACCGCGCTCTCGTACCGGATCTACCCCTCCCTCCCGGAGACGGATCTCAACTATCCGGCCACCAATGTCTCCGTCGACCTCGCCTTCACCGACGGCACCTATCTGAGTGATCTCCAGGCCGTCGACGCCCACGGCGGAGCGCTGACCCCGCAGGGCCAGGGCGCCGCCAAGCGTCTCTATGTCAACCAGTGGAACCAGGTCGACGCGCGGATCGGCCCGGTCGCGGCCGGAAAGACCGTCGACCGGATCCTGGTGGCATACGACTCCCCCAAGGGCCCCGCGACGTTCCAGGGCTGGATCGACGACATCACCCTGGCCCCGAAGGCGCCCGAGCCGCGGCTCAAGCATCTGTCGGACTACGCGTCCACCACGCGCGGCACCAACTCCAGCGGGTCCTTCTCGCGTGGCAACACCTTCCCCGCGACCGCCGTGCCCAACGGCTTCAACTTCTGGACGCCGGTGACCAACGCGGGGTCCAACAGCTGGCTCTACGAGTACAGCCGCGCCAACAACGCCGACAATCTGCCGACCGTGCAGGCCTTCAGCGCCAGCCATGAACCGAGCCCCTGGATGGGCGACCGGCAGACGTTCCAGATGATGCCGTCGGTGGCCCCGGGCACGCCCGACGCGTCCCGTACGGCGCGGGCGCTGCCGTTCCGGCACGAGAACGAGACCGCGAGGCCGCACTACTACGGGGTGACGTTCGAGAACGGTCTCAGGACGGAGATGACCCCGACCGATCACGCGGCGATGGTCCGGGTCACCTACCCGGGCGCGGACGCGAGCATGATCTTCGACAACGTGTCCAACGCGGGCGGGCTGACCCTCGACCCGGGGACGAGTTCCTTCACCGGTTTCTCGGACGTCAAGAGCGGTCTGTCGACCGGCGCGACGCGTCTTTTCGTATACGGCGTCTTCGACGCGCCCGTCACCGCGAGCGGCAAGCTGCCCGGCGGCGGGGGCGCGGACGTCACCGGCTATCTGCGCTTCGCCGCCGGCGAGGACCGTACCGTCACCCTGCGGATCGCGACCTCGCTGATCAGCGTGGACCAGGCGAAGAAGAACCTCGCCGACGAGATCCCCGAGGGCACCCGCTTCAAGAAGGTCCAGGACCGGGCGCAGGACGCCTGGGACGACATCCTGGGCAGGGTGGAGGTGGAGGGCGCGAACCACGATCAGCTCACCACGCTCTACTCCAGCCTCTACCGGCTGTATCTGTATCCCAACTCCGGCTTCGAGAACACCGGTACGGGGTCCAGCCCGAAGCAGCAGTACGCGAGCCCGTTCTCGGCGAAGACGGGCCAGGACACCCCGACCCGGACGGGCGCGAAGATCGTCGACGGCGAGGTGTACGTCAACAACGGCTTCTGGGACACCTACCGGACGACCTGGCCCGCGTACTCCTTCCTCACCCCGGACCGGGCGGGCGAGCTGGTGGACGGCTTTGTCCAGCAGTACAAGGACGGCGGCTGGATCTCCCGCTGGTCCTCGCCGGGCTACGCGGACCTGATGACCGGCACGAGTTCGGACGTGGCGTTCGCCGACGCGTATGTGAAGGGCGTCGACTTCGACGCGGAGGCGGCGTACGAGGCGGCGCTGAAGAACGCCACGGTGGTGCCGCCCAGTTCGGGTGTGGGCCGCAAGGGCATGGAGACCTCACCCTTCCTCGGCTACGCCTCCACGGAGACGCACGAGGGCCTGTCCTGGTCGCTGGAGGGCTATCTCAACGACTACGGCCTGTCGAAGATGGGCGAGGCGCTCTACAAGAAGACCGGCGAGGCCCGCTACAAGGAGGAGTCGGAGTACTTCCGGAACCGGGCGCAGAAGTACGTCACCCTCTTCGACACGAAGGCCGGCTTCTTCCAGGGCCGTGACCTCAAGGGCGACTGGCGGGTGGACTCGGAGAAGTACGACCCGAGGGTGTGGGGTTACGACTACACCGAGACGAACGGCTGGGGCTACGCCTTCACCGCCCCGCAGGACTCGCGCGGTCTGGCGAATCTGTACGGCGGGCGCGCGGGCCTCGGCGAGAAGCTGGACACCTACTTCGCCACGCCCGAGACGGCCGGTCCCGAGTTCGTCGGCTCGTACGGCGGTGTCATCCATGAGATGACGGAGGCGCGCGACGTACGGATGGGCATGTACGGCCACTCCAACCAGGTCGCCCACCATGTCACGTACATGTACAACGCGGCCTCCCAGCCCTGGAAGACCCAGGAGAAGGTCCGCGAGGTCCTGGGCCGGCTCTACGTCGGCAGCGAGATAGGGCAGGGCTACCACGGCGACGAGGACAACGGCGAGCAGTCGGGCTGGTATCTCTTCTCGGCGCTCGGGTTCTATCCGCTGGTGATGGGCAGCGGGGAGTACACGATCGGCTCGCCGCTCTTCACCAAGGTGAAGGTCCATCTGGACAACGGCCGCACGCTGGTGATCAAGGCCCCGGAGAACAGTGACAAGAACATCTATGTCCAGGGCCTCACGGTCAACGGCAAGGCGTGGAACTCCACGGCGCTCCCGCACGAGGTGATCGCGAACGGCGGCACGCTGGACTTCACGATGGGCCCGAAGCCCTCGGCGTGGGGTACGGGCAAGGACGCGGCGCCGGTCTCGATCACCCAGGACGACCAGGCCCCGTCCCCCCGGACGGACGCCCTGCCGGCCTCGGCCGGCCCGCTCTTCGACAACTCCTCGCGTACGGAGGGGACGGCCGGGTCGGTGGACCTCCCGGTCGGGTCGGCGACCCGAGCCGTCCAGTACACCCTGACGTCCTCGGCGGCCTCGAAGGCCCCGACCGGCTGGACACTCCAGGGCTCGGCGGACGGCACGGCCTGGCAGACCCTGGACACCAGGTCGGCGCAGTCCTTCACCTGGGACAAACAGACCCGGGCCTTCACGATCGCCGAACCGGGCGCGTACGAGAAGTACCGCCTGGTGACCACCGGCCCGAACGACACCCCGCCGACCCTGGCGGAGGTGGAACTGCTGCGGTGACGCGGTGAGTTGATCCGTCAGTACGGACCACGGGAACGGGAACGGGCCTGCGAACGGATCACGGGAACGCACCATGGGAACGGCGGGAACGGGCCACCGGTACGAGCCGGCGGCCCGTTCCCGCCGTTCCGCTCAGGGATCGCCGCGACCGCGGGGCGCGGACAGTACTGAGTCCTCTCCGGCGCCCTACCAGTCCGTGCTCCCGCTCATCCGATCCCGGCGCGACGGCCCTCGGCCCGCTCGCGCGCCGCGACCGCGCGGGGGTCGTCATAGCCGGCGAGGAGCCGCAGCGCGTCCGTCCAGTGCGTACGGGCGGCTTCCGGGTCGTCGACGATCACGGCCTCGGCCAGCCCGTCCAGGGCCATGGCCTCGTCCCAGGTGTCACCGAGCTCATGGTGGACGTCGGCGGCCCGGCGGTGGAACTGGGCCGCCTCCTTGTGCCGGTCGAGCCGACGGTACGTCTGGGCCGCGCCGTGCCAGGCCATGGCCTCACGGCTCCGGTTCCCGAGGCGACGGTGAAGGGTCGCGGACCGCTGGTAGGAGATGAGCGCCTCCGCCGGCTGATCGTTCGCCTGCTGGGCGTCGCCCAGGGTGAGAAGCCAGTAGCCCTCCAGCCGGTGATCGCGCAGTGTGAGCGCGATGTCCACGGCGTCGCGGGCCGAGCCGAGTCCCTTCTCCTCCTGCCCCTGCTCCAGCTCCAGATGGCCGAGAAGCCGCAGGATGTTGCCCTCGCCCCGCGGATTGTCCAGGGCGCGGTGCGCCGCCAGCGCCTGACGGGCGACGGCGGTGGCCTCCGGAAGACGGCCGGCGCGGTAGTGGGTACTGGCGAGGTTCGAGAGAGTCGTGGCCTCCCAGTGGGCCGAGTTCAGCTGCTGGAAGATGGCTGTGGCTTGCTCGAAGTGCTCTGCGGCGGCGCCGAGTCGCCTCGCGTGGAGATGGACCAACCCCACCAGGTTGAGCGAATCGGCCTCTCCTGTACGGTCACCCAGCTCGCGCCGGATCCGAAGTGCCTCGCTGTGGTTCTCGTAGCTCTCGGCCAGGCGGTTGTTCCGGGTGTGGCTCATGCCCAGTTCGGTGAGGAGCTGAGCCTCTCCGCGACGGTCGCCCAGCCGGCGTGCCGACTGCAGGCCGATACGGCCGGCAGCCGTCCAGTCCGCGACGGGAGCGGAGGGGGAGTAGGCGTTCGCCAGAACGGCGGACAGTTGCCAGGCGAGCCGGTCGTCTCCCGCGGCCGCGGCGTCCCGCACGGACTGGAGCAGATTCGTGTGCTCACGCTCCGACCAGTCGACGGCGGCGTCGTAGTCGGCGAAGGACAACGGCTCCACGCCTTCCGCGGACGGCGCCAGCTCCAGATGGAGTTCGGCGGGGTTGATCCAGCTCTGCGCCGCGTCCGCCGTATGCAGATACCAGTCCAGTACGCGACGCAGCGCGGCTTTCCGTTCCTCCGGTGGCTCCTCGTGCTGCGCCTGGTCCGTGGCATAGGCGCGCAGCAGGTCATGGAACTGATAGCGGTCCGGTGCGGTCTGCTCCAGCAGATGGGCGCCGACCAGGGAGTCCAGCAGCTGCCGGGTACGGGCGGCGGTCAGTCCGGCGAGGGCCGCGGCGGCGTGGAGGCCGAACTCGGGGCCGGGGTGCAGACCGAGCAGCCGGAACAGCCGGGCCGCCCTGTCGGGAAGAGCGCGGTAGGACCAGGCGAAGACGGTACGGACCGCTTCCGCCTCCTCGTCGTCCCCGGTGCTGAGCGCGTCCCACAGCGCGCTTTCGTCCCTCAGATCGGCGATCAGGTCGTCGAGCCGTAGATGCGGCTGGCTCGCGGCGCGTTCGGCGGCGATCCGCAGGGCCAGCGGCAGCCGGGCGCAGAGCCCCGCCAGTTCGGTGAGCTTTTCGAGATCGTCCTCCGGCCGGTATCCGGCGGTGACGGCCCGCAGCAGGGCGACCGCTTCGGGCTGCGGCAGCGTCCCGAGCGTCAGCCGACGCGCCCCGTCCCGGACGGCGAGCCCGGAGAGCCGGCTCCGGCTGGTGACGACCACCAGACACCCCGCGCTGCCCGGCAGCAACGGGCGGACCTGGCCGACCGTGGCGGCGTTGTCGA
The DNA here is from genome assembly GCF_045161915.1 of Streptomyces sp. NBC_00872. Classification (NCBI taxonomy): domain Bacteria; kingdom Bacillati; phylum Actinomycetota; class Actinomycetes; order Kitasatosporales; family Streptomycetaceae; genus Streptomyces; species Streptomyces sp. NBC_00872. The sequence goes on from NZ_CP108806.1 coordinate 2,190,266, forward strand.
GGACGATCAGCATCCGACGGTCGGCCAGCAGGGAGCGGTACAGCGCGGCGGCGCTGTCGGGGTCCTGCGGGACCGACGGCGGTCGTACGCCAAGTGCGCCGAGGAAACGGTGCAGAGCCTCCTGAGCCGTGACCGGCTCCCCCGGGTCGTAACCCCGCAGATTGACATAGAGCTGGCCATCGGGAAAACGGCCCTGGACCTGATGGGCCCAGCGCAGCGCGAGCGAGGTCTTTCCCGCGCCGGCCGTACCGGCGATCACATAGACCGAGATGACAAGCGGATGGCCCTCGTCATCGGCCAGAACCGCGTTCAGCTCGTCGAGTTCATGCGTACGGTTGACGAATCCGCGTATGTCGGCGGGGAGCTGGCGGGGTGTGGTGTTCAAGGAACTGTCCTCGTCCTCTGTGCCGCGTCCGAGTCCGAGTCCGTGAAAGTGGATGCCTCCGCTCACGCTTCCGGCCTGTACGACATCGCGCGACGTTCCCGACAGGTCATTGTTCGACCTGCCGAGACGCTCGTCTCTGCTGTGCTCGTTGATCGTCTACTCCGCGTCCATCGTCGGCGGGGGAAGGTGTGCCACCTCGCGGGTGAAGTAGCTCTCCACGTCCTCACCTGCCTCGTAGAGTTCCCTGATGTAGCTCTCCCAGCGTGCGATGAGCTCCGGGTCGGTGTAGCGGAGGGCCCCCTGTGGGACGCCGGACTCGGTATAGAGCACGTGGTAGAGCGTATGTCCGCCGAGGATCACCACTTCGGGCAGGAGGGATTCCCGCTCCGAGGCGGCCAGCAGTTCGGCATTGACCGTACGGACTTTTTCGCCGCATTGCGCACGCTGCCGCAGCGAATGCAGCTCCCATTGCAGATAGGGCGTCAGCGGTTCCTCGACAACCCTCAGTCGGTGAAAGACCGAGCCGCGGCGGCGGTCGTCACCGGCGGCTTCGAGCAGGTTGCCGCGCTGTTCCCGCATGAGGCGCAGCGCCTCGTCCCAGTCGCCCCGCGCAAGCGCGTCCCGGCTGGCGTTTCCCTGCTCCTGGAAGTGCTGGCGTCGCTCCAGCTTCCAGGAGTGTCGGTTGCGGAGCGCCGCGTCCCGCTGCCGGAAGTCCCTTTTGTAGACGTCACGTACGAGCCTCTCGCCCTGCTCGGGCGGCAGCTTCGGAGCGAGTAGATCAAGCATCGGCGATATCCGCCTTCGCCGCGCTGAGCGTGTTCCCGGGGATTATCACCAGCCGTTCATCCGCGGCAAGCGCGACACCTTCCGGCAACCGCGCAACATAATGCGAGGTGAGATCCCGGCCGATCACAGCGATATCGCCGTTGTCGAGCTGCCAGATGTCCGGGCATTCATCCTTGCCGTTGGAATTTCCCAATTCCTTCGGCGACTTTCCCAGTCGTCGCTCGAATAACGCCGACGGATCGGCCTCCCAGGCACGTGCCATGCCTTGCCTCCACTCAGGGGTGATTGAGTGCGCAACTGGATCACATTGTATATGCACTCGATTACTCAGAGCAATGTTCGGCGAAGGGCGGGTTCACGCCATCGGGACGTGGTGAGGGCCGTGTTCCGTACGGGTGCGTACGGGACACGGCCCTCTGTCGGTGCCTCTGGTGACGACGCGTGGGCTACTTGCGGATCAGGCTCCGCAGCACGTACTGCATGATGCCGCCGTTGCGGTAGTAGTCCGCCTCGCCCGGGGTGTCGATGCGGACCACCGCGTCGAACTCCACGCCGGTGTCCGTGGTGACCTTGACCGTGCGGGGGGTGGTGCCGTTGTTCAGTTCCGTGACGCCGGTGAAGGAGAAGGTCTCCTCGCCCGTCAGGCCCAGGGCCTCCGCCGAGGCGCCCTCGGGGTACTGGAGCGGGAGGACGCCCATGCCGATCAGGTTCGAGCGGTGGATGCGCTCGTACGACTCGGCGATGACGGCCTTCACGCCCAGCAGCGCCGTGCCCTTCGCGGCCCAGTCTCGGGACGAGCCCGAGCCGTACTCCTTGCCCGCCAGGACGACCAGCGGGGTGCCGGCGGCCTGGTAGTTCTGGGAGGCGTCGTAGATGAAGGAGACCGGGGCGCCCTCGACGGTGAAGTCGCGGGTGAAGCCGCCCTCCGTGCCCGGCGCGATCTGGTTGCGCAGCCGGATGTTGGCGAAGGTGCCGCGGATCATCACCTCGTGGTTGCCACGGCGGGAGCCGTACGAGTTGAAGTCGCGCCGCTCGACACCGTGCTCCGTGAGGTACGTGCCGGCCGGGGTGTCGGCCTTGATCGCACCGGCCGGGGAGATGTGGTCCGTGGTGACCGAGTCGCCCAGCTTGGCGAGCACCCGCCCGCCGGCGATGTCCTCGACCGGGCTGGTCTCCATCGTCATGCCCTCGAAGTACGGGGGCTTGCGGACATAGGTGGACCGCGGGTCCCACTCGAAGGTGTTGCCGGTCGGGATCGGCAGCGCCTGCCACTGCGCGTCGCCCGCGAAGACGTCCTGGTACGACTTGTTGAACATGTCCTCGCCGATGGCGTTGGCCACGACATCGTTGACCTCGGCCTCGGTGGGCCAGATGTCCTTGAGGTACACGGGCTTGCCGTCCTGGTCGATGCCCAGGGCGTCCTTGGTGATGTCCACCTTCATCGAGCCGGCGAGGGCGTACGCGACGACCAGCGGCGGGGACGCCAGGTAGTTCATCTTGACGTCGGGGTTGATCCGGCCCTCGAAGTTGCGGTTGCCGGAGAGCACCGAAGTGACCGCGAGGTCGTGCTCGTTGACCGCCTTGGAGACCTCCTCGGGCAGCGGGCCCGAGTTGCCGATGCAGGTGGTGCAGCCGTAGCCGACGAGGTTGAAGCCGACCTTGTCGAGGTACGGGGTCAGACCCGCCTTGTCGAAGTAGTCGGTGACGACCTTCGAACCGGGGGCGAGGGTGGTCTTGACCCAGGGCTTGCGGGTCAGGCCCTTCTCGACCGCCTTCTTGGCCACCAGCGCGGCGGCGACCATGACATACGGGTTCGAGGTGTTGGTGCAGGAGGTGATCGCGGCGACGACCACGGCGCCGTGGTCGATCTCGTACGTCGAGCCGTCGGGGGCCGTGACCAGCGTCGGCCGCGTCGGTACGCCATCGGCGGAGGCCGGGGCGTCGGAGGCCGGGAAGGACTCCTTGCCCGCCTCCTCGTCCTCGGACACGTAGTTGCGTACGTCCTCGGTGAACTTCTCCTTGGCCTCGGCCAGGACGATACGGTCCTGGGGACGCTTCGGGCCCGCGATGGACGGGACGACCGTGGCGAGGTCCAGCTCCAGCTTCTCGGAGAAGTCGGGCTCGGCGGCCGGGTCGAGCCAGAGGCCCTGCTCCTTGGCGTACGCCTCGACGAGCGCGACCTGCTGGTCGCTGCGGCCGGTCAGCCGCAGATACTTCAGCGTCTCGTCGTCGATCGGGAAGATCGCGGCGGTGGAGCCGAACTCCGGCGACATATTGCCGATGGTGGCGCGGTTGGCGAGGGAGGTGGCGGCGACACCCTCACCGTAGAACTCGACGAACTTGCCGACGACGCCGTGCTTGCGCAGCATCTCGGTGATCGTGAGGACGAGGTCGGTGGCGGTGGTGCCGGCGGGCAGCTCACCGGTCAGCTTGAAGCCGACGACGCGCGGGATGAGCATCGAGACGGGCTGGCCGAGCATCGCGGCCTCGGCCTCGATACCGCCCACGCCCCAGCCGAGCACACCGAGGCCGTTGACCATGGTGGTGTGCGAGTCGGTGCCGACGAGGGTGTCGGGGTACGCCTGGCCGCCCCGGACCATGACCGTACGGGCCAGGTGCTCGATATTGACCTGGTGGACGATGCCGGTGCCGGGCGGGACGACCTTGAACTCGTCGAACGCGGTCTGGCCCCAGCGCAGGAACTGGTAACGCTCCCTGTTGCGGCCGTACTCCAGCTCCACGTTCTGTGCGAAGGCCTCCGCCGTACCGAACTTGTCGGCGATGACGGAGTGGTCGATGACCAGCTCGGCGGGCGCCAGCGGGTTGATCTTCGCCGGGTCGCCGCCCAGTTCCTTCACGGCCTCGCGCATGGTGGCGAGGTCCACGACACAGGGCACGCCGGTGAAGTCCTGCATGATCACGCGTGCCGGGGTGAACTGGATCTCCTGGCTCGGCTGCGCCTGGGAGTCCCAGCCGCCGAGCGCGCGGATGTGGTCGGCGGTGATGTTCGCGCCGTCCTCGGTGCGGAGCAGGTTCTCCAGCAGCACCTTCAGGCTGTAAGGGAGGCGCGCGGAGCCCTCGACCTTGTCCAGCTTGAAGATCTCGTACGACTCGTCGCCCACGCGCAGCGTGCTGCGGGCGTCGAAGCTGTTCGCCGACACGACAGTCTCCTTCATCAATGTGCGCGTACTACCGCGCCTGTACCTCTATGTGCGGCTACCGCCGCGTGGTGCCGCCACGGCCCTCGCCGATCCGCTAAGGTAAGGCTTGGTTAGGTAACCCTTACCGAGTGGCGGCCGCGGTACGCCTCGGGCAGATATCTCGATGTCGAGATAACTCTAGTACATGACCGCTGCCGGGTCATGCGCGGGCTCGGCTCTCCCGCCGGCCCATCGGCCCGTCGAACGCTGTCGCGTCACCCGCCCGGAGGATCCGGCCGGCCGGACCGGTCGTCGGGCGGGAGCGGACGTGCTGAACGAGGCGGGCCCGTCGAGCCGTCCCCGGCAGACCCTCCCCGGATCCCGGGAGATGATCACTCTCGAATGCCGCCGATGTGCCCCGGAGCTAATCTGGCGCTGTCCGAGTCGCCGGCGCGGAACGCCCAGTCGTGGCCAACGCCTCGGCGCACCCGGCGCTTCACTGCACCGAACGCCTTAAACGCATGGCGCGGACTCGCCATGCGACACGGCGGGACCGCCGCCGTCCACCACCCTGGACTCCTCAACATCACCGTCGAAGGAGACCGCTCGTGAGGACTCATCGCAAGGCGTCGGCTCATCGCAAGGCGTCCGCGGCCCTCGCCGTCACCGCCGCGCTCGTGATGCCGGCCATGACCACCACGGCATTCGCGCGGGACGGCTCCGACCTGGTCGAGGCAGGGGGGTGGTTCGCACCGGTCTCCGCCCTCCAGCTCTCGAACCCGCTGACGTACGACGTGACGAAGGTGCCCGTGGGCTCCCGTATCTCCGTCGTCCAGCAGGGCAGCGAGAAGGGCGGCGGGCAGGGCCGTGAGCACACCGGGGATCAGGCCGGGGACCAGGCCGGCGGGGCGGTCACCACGGTCCGGCTCAGGGTGAGCGGTCTGCTCCCGGACCGTATGTACGGCGCGCATGTGCACACCGGGCCGTGCGGCCGGGCCCCGGAGGCCGCGGGGCCGCACTACCAGAACGTCGAGGACCCGGTCCAGCCCTCCACCGACCCCGCCTACGCGAACGCCGAGAACGAGGTCTGGCTGGACTTCACCACCGACGCCGGGGGCCATGGCGCCGCCGTGTCCCGGCACGACTGGCGCTTCCGGCCGGGCGGGGCGCGTTCCGTGGTCATCCATGAGCACCACACCTCGACGGCCCCCGGTGCGGCGGGGACGGCGGGGGCACGGCTCGCCTGTCTCACCGTGCCCTTCGAACCGTCCGCCGCCGACGAATGAGGTGATACGTCCCGGCCGTGTGAAGTGATACGTCCCGGTCGTGCCGGAGCGGCGTTCGGCGTTCGTATCCGTACGAGACGCCGCCCGGCACCCGGTCCCGGTGCGCGGGCCGACATACTTGGTCCAGGACCGGAGCCACGGGAGGCGCCCGTGCCCGGCACTCCCGTATCAGGAGATCGAGTTCGTTGACCGCCGCACCGACCCCACGCCCCGTACAGCCCCATGTGGAACCCCCCGCGCCGGCTCCAGCCCCGGTACGGGCCCCGGTACCGGCCGGGGCACGGCCGCGCGCCGCGCTCGCCATGGCACCGGATGTCGCGGACTCCGTCCTCGGCCCCGACGCGCTGACCGCCCTGCGCGCCGTGTGCGATCTGGCGCCACCGCCCGTCCTCGACGACTTCACCACCGACCGGGCCCGCGCCACGCTCGCGGACGTCGAACTCCTCGTCACCGGCTGGGGCTGCCCGCCCCTGGACGCGGCCGTCCTGGAGACGGCACCGCGGCTGCGCGCCGTCGTCCACACCGCGGGGTCGGTCCGCGGCCATATCACCGAGGCCTGCTGGGAGCGCGGGATCGAGGTGTCCTCGGCCGCCGCGGCCAACGCCCTTCCGGTGGCGGAGTACACCGTCGCGATGATCCTGCTGTCCGGCAAACGCGCCCTGGAGCGCGCCCGCGACCACCGCGCCGCGCGCCGCCGCCCGGAGGCACCCCGTACCTCCGCCGAGGTGGGCAACTACGGCCGTACGGTGGGCATTCTGTCCGCCTCGCTGATCGGCCGGCGCGTCATCGAACTGCTGCGGCCCTACGATCTGCGCGTGCTGCTGCACGATCCGTACGTCGATGACGAGGAGGCCGCCGCGCTCGGCGTCCGGCGGGTGGATCTGGATGAACTGTTCGCGCTGAGCGACACCGTGAGCGTGCACACCCCGCTGCTGCCCGCGACCCGTGGTCTCGTCAGCCGTGAACTCCTGCTGTCGATGCGGCGGGACGGTGTTCTCATCAACACCGCGCGCGGCGCCGTCATCGATCAGGACGCCCTCGTCGACGTGCTCCGGGCGGAGCGGATCCGGGCCGTCCTCGATGTCACGGATCCCGACGAGCTGCCGCCGGACCATCCGCTGTGGGAGTGCGAGAACGCGGTCATCACCCCGCATCTCGCCGGCTCGGAGGGCAATGAGCTGCGGCGGCTGGCCGATCTCGCCGTCGGTGAAGCCGCCCGCTGGGCCGCGGGCGACGGCTTCGCCCATCCCGTACGACGCGAAAGGCTGGCCTTTCTCGCATGACCTCACCTCGCGAAGTCCCCGGGCCGTCCCCGCTCCCCGGGCCCGGACGCCCGTCGCGTGAGAGCCCGGGGAGCCGCGGGAGCTTGGGGAGCCGCGAGAACCGTGAAGGCCCCGGGTTCCCGCCGCCCGCCGAGGACCGTGCGCTGAGTCCCTTCACCGGCTACACCCGGGCGCACTGGGAGGCCACCGCCGACGGTCTGCTGCACGCCGCCTGGCGGTGGGCCACCCCCGGCCGCGCCCTGCTCGACCTGCCCGGCCGGCCCTCCGTCTCCGGTGTGCGGTCGGACGGTCTGGAGGGGTACGCCCGTACGTTCCTCGCCGCCGCCTTCCGGGTCGCGGGCGCGGGCGGCGAGGATCCGCACGGCTGGCTCGACCGGTACGCGGACGGGCTCGCGGCGGGGACCCGTACCCCCGGCCGGCACGACACCGAGTCCTGGCCGCACATCCTCGGCCACGATGTGCACGGGCAGCCGATGGTCGAGTCCGCGTCCGTCGCCATCGGGCTGCGGCTGACCAGGAACTGGCTCTGGGACCGGCTGGATCCGGGGGTGCGGGACCGCGCCGAGGAGTGGCTGCGGGGCACGCTGCGGCACACCCCGGCCCCCAACAACTGGTATCTCTTCCCGTACACCGTCGCCGGATTCCTGGAGTCGGTGGGACGCGGCGACGCCGAGACGGCACGCGCGCGGGAGCGTGCGCTCGGTCTGCTGGAGGGGTGGTACCGAGGACAGGGCTGGTACGCCGACGGCGACGGGCGCGCCTTCGACCACTACAACGGCTGGGCGCTGCACTTCTATCCGGTGCTGGACGCCCATCTCGCGCGGCTCGACGCCCGTCCGCGCGACGCCCATGCCCGTGAGGCCCGTCCCCTTGACGCACGTCTCACGGACGGCACCACGGAGCCGGGCACCCGGACTCGTCTCGGCGCGCGGCTGAGTGAGCATCTGGAGAGCTTCTCGCTGCTGTTCGGCGCCGACGGCGCCCCCATCCACTTCGGCCGCTCGCTCACCTACCGCTTCGCGGCCGGCACGGCGGTCGCCCTGGGCGCCGTCACCGGGCACACCCCGCTCGCTCCCGGTGTCTCGCGGCGGCTGCTGAACGGATCGCTGCGCTACTTCCTCGACCGCGGCGCCGTCGGCGCGGACGGTCTGCTCGGCCTGGGCTGGCACGGGCCCCATGTCCCCACGCTCCAGCGCTACTCGGGGCCGGCCTCGCCCTACTGGGCGTCCAAGGCCTTTGTCGCGCTGCTCGCGCCCCAGGACCATCCGCTGTGGACGGCCACCGAGGAACCGGCGCCCAGTGAAGGCGCCGACCGGGTGCTCTCCCTGCCCGCGCCGGGGCTGCTGATCCAGTCCACGGCGGCGGACGGGATCGTACGGCTGCACAACCACGGCAGCGACAACATCCGGCCCCACGAGGGCGAGTCGGCGGCCGAGGACGACCCGCACTACGGCCGGCAGGCCTACTCCACCAGGACGGGGCCCACCTCGCCGGAGAACATCGCGGACAACCATTTCGGCGTCGAGATCGCGGGAGTGGGCAGTGTGCGCCGCCGTATCCGCCCGCTGGGCGCCGGACACGGCGACGGCTGGGGCTGGGCCGCCTCCTGGCATCTGCCGGTCTTCGTGCCGGGGCCGCCCGCGGCACCGGGACTGCGGGTCGAGAGCGTCACCGTGGTCAGGGGGCGGTACGAACTACGTGTGCACCGTGTCGTCGGCGCGCCGCCCGGAACGCGCGTACGGCAGACGGGCTGGGCGACCGGCTCCGGCTCCGGCTCCGGCTCCGGCTCCGGCTCCGGCTCCGGCTCCGGCTCCGGTGACAGCATGGGCGCCGGAGCCGCAAGCGGCGACCGGGCCGAAGCTGGCGACCACGTACGGTCCGCTCTGTTCGGGTTGTCCGGCTGGGAGTCGCCGGACGAGCCACGGGCACCGCAGGGTACGGCGTTCACACGCTGGGCACGTGTGCCCCGGCTGACCGCCGAGGCAGAGGGGACGGCCCTCTTCGCCGCCCTCGCCGTCCTCACCGCCGAGCCCGGCCCCGCCCCGCTGTCCGAGGCGGTGAGCGAGGTCCGTACGCCGGGCGTCGACGGGAGCACGATCGAGGTGACCTGGGCGGACGACGGCTCGACGACCCGCGTCGGTTTCGACCCGCTGACGGTCCAGCACGGCTGAGGGCAGGACGGGCCGGGGAAGGGTCGGGGAAGGGCCGCGAGACCCGAAGACCCGGTGGTGCGGAGCCCCGGAGACCCGGCGGCGCGGTGTACCGCGCCGCCGTGCGGCTACGGCAGGAGCAGCAGCTTGCCCGTGGTCGCGCGGGATTCGATGTCGCGGTGGGCCCGCGCGGCCTCGGCCAGTGGATATCTCCCCCCGATGGGGACCTTGAGCTGTCCCGTCCCGACCAGTTCGAAGATCTCGGCCGTCCGGGCGAGCAGGGCCTCCCGCGTCGGGATGTGATCGTGGAAGACCGGATAGCAGACCTTGACGCTGTTCGGCAGCTCGCGCATGGTCACGACCGGGGACTCGCCGATCAGCGGGCCGTAGTACAGCACGGTGCCGTGCCGGCGCGCCACGCTCAGAGAGGCGCGGAAGGTGGTCTCGCCACCGCCGTCGTAGACCTGGTGCACGCCCTCGCCGTCCGTCAGTTCCATGACGTCCTTCACGAACCGGTCGTCCGTGGACACCAGCACATGATCGGCGCCCGCCGCCCGTGCCACATCCGCCTTGGCCTCGCGCGAGACCAGACCGATGACCACACCGCCCCGGAGCTTGATCAGCCGCGTGAGCTGCTGCCCGAGACCGCCGGCCGCGGCATGCACCAGGGTGATGTCACCGGGCCCCACCGGGGCGGCCTCGGTCACGAAGTGATGGGCGGTGAGGCCCTGCATCATGACACCCGCCGCCGTCTCGTCCGTCAGGGACTCGGGGACCGGTACGGCGCTCGCCGCCGGCAGCACGAGCTGTTCGGCGTAGGAGCCGTAGGCGTACACCCAGGCCACCCGGTCACCGATGGCGAAGTCCGTCACACCCGCGCCGAGCGCGCTGACCCGCCCCGCTCCCTCGACACCGGGCACGAACGGCACCCCGACGCCCGGCGGGCCGAAACGGCGGCTGCCGGTGTCCATGAAGTTCACACCCGCGACGGTGATGTCCACCCGTATCTCTCCGGCGCCCGGTACCGGGGACGTCCGCTCCGCCGGCCTCAGCACCTCGGGACCGCCCAGTTCCTCGACGACAATCGCGCGCATCGCCCGCGCCCCTCTCTTCGGTCAGGTCTTCTTGTCGGCCTTCGGTCGGCTCTTCGGTCGGCTCTCCGGGTCGGCGCTTCGGTCGACAGTCCCACCATCGCGCGCTTAAAATAGACCGGCAAGTCCAGAATCATGGTTCCCGGAAGCCGGAAGGACGGCCGACATGGCCAAGACGCTGACCGCCAAGGGGGCCGCGACCCGGCAGCGGATCATCGACGGCGCGGCGGCCGAGATCCGTGACCGCGGTGTGCTGACCACCACGCTCGACGACGTCTGCCGCAGGACCGCCACCAGCAAGGGCCAGCTCTTCCACTACTTCCCGGACGGCAGGGAGCAGCTTCTGCTCGCCGTCGCCGAGCAGGAGGCCGAGCGTGTGCTGGAGGACCAGCAGCCGCATCTCGGCCAACTGACCACCTGGGACGCGTGGCAGGCCTGGCGGGACGCGGTCGTACGCCGCTATCAGCGGCAGGGGATGAACTGCCCCCTGGGCGTGCTGATCACCGAGCTGGGCCGCAGCACGCCCGCCGCGCAGGCGGTGACCGTGCGGCTCATCGAGCAGTGGCAGTACGAACTGCACGTGGGCATCACCGGGATGCAGCGGAGCGGCCATATCTCGGCGGACCTCGACGCCGGACGCACCGCCGCCGCGATCGTCGCGGCCATCCAGGGCGGTGTCACCATCCTGATGTCCACCGGCGGCAGCACGCATCTGGAAGCCGCGCTGGACACCTCACTGCTCTTCCTCCGTCTCGCGCACTGACCGCGCCGGCCGCGCCGGCCGACCGCGTCGACGGAGAGCGACGTTGACAGAGCGCGACAGGGCTGGCTGTAATGGGACGCGTGTCGCGTGACACCGGTCGAAGAGCAGTGGGCGGACCGGCGGTTGGGCGGACACCTGTCAGCAAGGGACGTCGCCATGAGCGCACACTCCACCAGCCTCGTCTGATGTGAGCCGCCGCCGCGCGCTGGACGCCGCCGCGCGTTCCTTGCCCCTCTCCGTCCTTCGTGGTGCCCCGCACCGCCGTGTGACGTCCTGAGTTCCTTCCTCCGGGCGAGGTCCGTATGTGGTGCGCGGTCAGCCGCCTTCACCATCCTCGCCGCCGTCACCGCGGCCCCACACACGTCCGGAGAGCCGACGCCCTATGCCCATGTCCTCCCCTCATCTGTCCTTCAACCAATCGATCATCGACGAGTTCCGGGCCAACGCGGGAAAGGTCGGTGGCCCCTTCGAGGGCGGCGATCTCCTCCTGCTGACCACCACCGGCGCCCGGTCCGCGACGGAGCACACCGTTCCGCTCGGCTTCGTCCGCGCCGACGGCCTGCTGCTCGTCGTCGGTTCCGCCGGTGGAGCAGACCGTCATCCCGCCTGGTATCACAACCTGCTCGCCCGTCCCATGGTGCGGGTGGAGATCGGCACCGAGACGTTCGAGGCGATCGCGGTCCCCGCCGAGGGCGCACGGCGCGATCTGCTGTTCGAGCAGATCGTCCGCACGGCGCCCGGATACGGTGACTACCAGGCCCGTACCACCCGGATCCTGCCGGTCGTCGCGCTGGAACGGTCCGGTCCCGAGCCCGGGGAGGGTCCGGAACGGGTCGTCGATCTGGCCGGCAAGCTCCGGGAGATCCACACCTGGCTGCGCGCGCAGTTGCGGCAGGTACGGGCAGAGGCCGATGCCCACTTCGCCGATGCCGGAACCGGGACCGGCCCAGGTGCCGGAACCGGTCCTCAAATCGGTCTGGGTCTCCAGCTCCGGCAGCACTGTCTGGCCTTCTGCCAGTCCCTGGAGTTCCATCACAGCAGCGAGGACGCGCACATGTTCCCCGGACTCGCACGTCACTACCCGCATCTGCGCGATGTCTTCGACCGGCTCGGCGAGGAGCACCGTACGCTCGCGCGCGTCCAGGCCGAACTGCTCACCCTGCTCGGCGGGATCGCTACGGCCGATCCGCAGCGGTTCCGTGCCGAACTGGACCGGATGACACGGGAGTTGCATGCCCATCTCGACCGCGAGGAGGAGTCGCTGCTCCCGGTCCTGGCCGGCATCCCGCTGCCGCCCTCGCCCCCGCCCTCGCCCGGCACGACGCCCGGCACCACCGGGTGACCGGATCCGCCCTACGGCGTCGGCACGTTGTACGACATCAGGGCCACCTGCCCCGATGACACCCGCAGTTCGGTGATCGCGCAGTTGCGCATCCCCGGGAGCACCCGGCGGTACTCGCTCCCGGGGATACCGAGCAGCCGGCACAGCACCAGCCGGAACAGGGTGTTGTGCGCCACGGCCAGGACCCGGCGGCCCTGATGGGCCTCGGCCAGCCGCAGCAGCGCGGCGGCGCCCCGGGCGGCGGCGGCCTCCGGGTCCTCGCCGCCCGGCAGCGGACACGCGGCCGGGTCGCGGCGGAAGTCCGCGACCTCCCGTGGATACGTCACTTCGAGTTCGGCGATGGTCCGGCCCTCGGCGACCCCGAAGTCCAGCTCCGCCAGGTCGAATTCGACGACGGCGTCCAGACCCGTGGAGCGGACGGCCGGTTCGGCGGTGCGGCGGGCCCGCGAGAGCGGTGAGGTCACGATCGCGCCGAGGCGGGCGCCCGCCGCCCAGACACCGAGTCCTTCGGCCTGCTCGACACCGCGCGGGGTCAGCTCGATGTCGCTGATCCCGGTGTAGCGGTTCTCGTCGTGCCAGACGGTCTCCCCGTGCCGGGCCAGAAAGAGGGTCGTGGAAACGGGAGATACCGCAGGCCCTGGAGAGGGAGATATCGACGCCGTCATCCGTGCTCCCGTGCGTAGGCGGCCGTCGCCGGGGGCAGCCAGCCGCGCCGTTCGAGCGCGTCCACCAGATTGACGAAGGGCCCGGCGAAGCGCGCGCTGATCCTCGGCCGCGGATCGAGAATCGTCCGTACCCGGACCATGCCCCGTACGGCGGACAGCGACGAGGGCTCGCCGCCCGACCGCACACCGTGCGCCGCGAGCACCGCCATCCCGAGCGCCGAGTCCGTGTGTTCGGGGACCGTCGCGGTCAGCCCGAGGACGTCCGCGCGGAGCTGGTTCCAGTACGGGCTGCTCGTGGCGCCGCCGGTGAACGCGATCGGCGACTGGGCCGGGGCGCCCAGAAAACGGATGTAGGCGAGACAGAGCCGTTCGACGAGTGCCACCCCCTGGAGCAGCGCCGCATAGCGATCGCCGTCGTCGGCGGGCCTGCCCAGTACGAAGGGTTCGGCGTCCGCCGCCAGGAACGGGAAGCGTTCCCCGCGCGAGACGAGGGGATACGCGACGACGCTCGCCGGCTCGTGCTCGGCGGCGAGCCGGTCGAGCCGGTCGAGATCCGCCCCGGGGAAGGCCCGGGTCAGGGCGCCCGCGCCGACACTGGAGGCGCCGCCGGGCAGCCAGTGTCCGTCCGGTGAGCGGTGGTTGTAGAGCACCCCGGCGGGATCGTGGAGCGGCTCCTCGGTGACGCCCTTGAGGACGAGGGTGGTGCCGAGGACGGTGTTCCACTGTCCGACGCCCCAGGCCCCGGAGCCCAGTTGGGCCGCGCACCCGTCGGTCATCCCCGCGATGACCGGAGTGCCCTCGGCCAGCCCCGTACCGGCCGCCGCCTCCTCGCACACCGTACCGATCCTGGTGCCCGGCGCCACCACGTCGGGGAAGTCGAGACGGGACAGGCCGAGCCGGTCGTGGACGGCCGTGGGCCAGGTACGGGTGTGCAGGTCGTAGCCGGTCTTGAGGGCATGGCTGGAGTCGGCCGGCACCGGACGCCCGACCAGCCGGGTGGTGATGAAGTCGGACTGGTGGCAGACGCGCGCGCCCTTGAGCCCGGCCCCGGCGCCGTCCCGCCGTCCCTCGCGCTCGGCGCGGGTGAGCCAGAGGAGTTTGGCGAGGGCCCAGGTCGGCTGGATGCGATGGCCGAGCGTGCGCCACACCTCCGCGCCGGCCTCCTGCGCCTCCCGCGCCTCGCTCGCCGCCCTGCCGTCGTCGTACATCAGCGCGGGCGTCAGGGGGGTCCCCCGGGAGTCGGTCAGCAGAACGGTGCCCGAGGTGGCGCACACCGCGACTCCCCGTACGCGCGCGGCGGAGAGCGTACGCAGGGTCCGGCGGACGGCGGCGCGGGTGCTCTCCCACCAGTCGGACGGGAGCTGTTCATGGCGGTTGCCGTCGCGCCGCCCGGTGAGCGGGGCCGAGCCGCGGCCCAGTACGTGTCCGTCGTCGGTGACGGCCAGGGCACGCACGCTCTGCGTCCCCAGGTCGATCCCCATCCACACGTCCTTGTGGCGTGCGTCCGTCACAGATTCCCGCCTTCCACGTCCCGTCGCCTGCCGGTCGTCTTCTCGTCGCCCGCTGGTGATCTCACGATGCTTTTCACACGGTGACCACGATGGTGCACCAGGGGGCGCGCACAGGGGTCCACAGGACCCGGATTCCCTTGTCTCACCTGGTGAGGACAGTGGGACGGCGGCGGACAGCACCGGTTGACGGGTTGACCCGATCGCCGCCCGTGGTGAACACTGCCGAACGGTACATCAACAATCTATGTTATATCCTCAGAGCTTCATGTTATTGATGAGGTGTCTCGGGCGGAGGAGCACACACGTCCTCACCTGTCCCGTGCACGACGGATCGGAACAGGACCGGGGAATGTCACAGGACAAGAGCCAGCGGGGCCCCATACAGCGGCGCCGGGAGATCTCCGACCATGTGCTGACCGAGGGGTCGGCATCGGCGGCGGACCTGGCGGAGCGGTTCGGTGTGAGTCCGATGACGATCTACCGGGACATCGACGAGCTCGAACGCGAAGGTGTGGTACGCAAGTTCCGGGGCGGTGTCACCGCGCAGCCCTCCGGGGTGTTCGAGAGCAATGTGGCCTACCGCAAGAATTCGATGCGGGCGGAGAAGGAGGCACTCGCCGCGAAGGCCGTCACCCTCATCGAACCCGGGATGTCCGTGATGATCGACGACTCGACCACCGCGCTCGAACTGGCCAGGCTCCTCCCCCGTATCGAGCCGCTGACCGTCGTCACCAACTTCCTCGAAGCGCTGAATCTGCTGGCCGACGAGCGCGGTCTCCATCTCATGGCCCTGGGCGGCGACTACGACCCGCTGCACGACTCCTTCCTCGGGGTGCCGTGCGTGGAGGCCGTGGAGGCGCTGCGGGTGGATCTCTGCTTCGTGTCCACCTCGTCCGTGTACGGCGACTACGCCTTCCATCAGGAACAGCGCATAGTCGCGGTCAAACGCGCGATGCTCAAGTCCGCCGGGCGCACGGTGCTGATGATCGACCACTCAAAGCTCACCCGCACCGCGCTGCACCGGCTGGCCCCGCTCGCCACCTTCGATCTGGTGCTGGTCGACGACCGCACACCGCCGGAGGCCCTGCGGGCCCTCGACGAGAGCGGTGTCCGGTACGAACTCGCCCCGACCTGAGGGCACCTGGCCTCCCCCGTGAGGGCCCCTGGCCTCCCCGCCCCCATGCTTCCCCGCCCCCGCGCTTCCCGCCTCCGCATCCTCCGCCTCCGCACTCCCCACCCCTGGGCCGATCCACCGCCAAGGAGACCTGGCCGATGAGAATCCTCGCCGCGGGCGACCACTTCGTCACCCCCGAACTGCTCACCCGGGAGCTGACGGCCGAGATCGGCACCGCTCACACGATCGACGAGATGCGCCTGCCCTGGCCCCTCACCCCCTTCGGGCGGGTCGCCGAGGTGGACGAGGCGTCGGGTGACGAGGAGACACTCCTCGCGGCGCTCGACGGGGCGCGGATCTGCGTGACCCAGATGGCCCCGGTGACCAGGAAGGTCCTCGACGGGTCACCGGATCTGCGGCTGGTGGTCGTCGGCCGGGGCGGGCCCGTCAATGTCGATCTGGACGCGGCGAAGGAGCACGGCGTCCAGGTCTGCAACACCCCCGGACGCAATGCCGCCGCCACCGCCGAGTACACCGTCGGACTGCTGCTCGCCACGATGCGCCGTATCCCGGAGACCTCGGCCGCGCTCGCCGAAGGGCGCTGGGCGGGCGAGTTCTACACATACGGCAACTGCGGACCCGGTCTCGCCGGCGCGACCGTCGGACTGATCGGCTGCGGCGCGGTCGGCAGCCGGGTGGCGCGGGCCCTGACCGCCCTCGGCTCGGACGTCCTGGTGTACGACCCCTACGCCGACCCGGACGCCCTGCGCGAGGTGGGCACACCCGTCGCCGGTCTGGACGAGCTGCTGCGCCGGTCCGCCGTCGTCTCGCTGCACGCGCGGCTGACACCCGAGACGCGCGGTCTGCTCGGCGCCCGGGAACTCGCCCTGCTCCCCGACGGCGCGGTCGTGGTCAACTGCGCGCGTGGCGCGCTCCTGGACGAGAACGCCCTGTGCGACGCCCTGGAATCGGGCCGGCTCGCCGCGGCCGGACTCGATGTGTTCGCCGTGGAGCCCCCGCCGCCCGGCTCCCGGCTGCGCTCGGCTCCCCGGCTGGTCATGACGCCCCATCTGGCGGGCGCGAACAAGTCGGTCGCGCACAACGCGGCACGCGTCGCCGCCGCCGAGGTCGGCCGGTTTCTGCGTGGCGAACCGCTCGCCCACCGTGTCGTCTGAGGAGAACGTCGACCACGGGTCCGTAAGTTCATGAGCGTCACCGGGAGTTGAAAGAGCGTCGGCCAAGGCTGGGAAGGGACTGCACAGTGTTCGTCGGCCTGGACATGGGAACCTCGGTCGCGAAGGCGGCGGCCTTCGACGAGGACGGCACCGCGCTGCGCGTGGAATCGACACCGATCTCGCTCGGCGGGCGCGGTGACCGGGTGGAACAGAGCGTCGAAGAGGTCGTACGGGCCGCCTCCCGTGTCCTGGGAGCGGTGACCGAGGGCCGGGCGCCCGCGCTGGTCGCCCTCACCGGACAGGGCGACGGGCTCTGGCTGGTCGACGCCGGGGGACGGCCCGTACGCCCCGCGCTGTCGTGGATGGACGGCCGGGCCGGTGATCTCGTCGCGGGCTGGATGGCCGACGGTACGGCGGAGCGGCTCTACCGCCACACCGGCAATGTCCTCTTCTCCGGCTCCCCCGGCCCTCTCATGGCCTGGCTCGACCGCAACGAACCGGAGTCCCTGGACGCCGCCACCACCGCCGCGTGCTGCAAGGACGTCCTCCATCTCCGGCTCACCGGCGAGCGCGGCACCGATCTCTCCGACGCGTCGGTGCCCTTCCTCGATCCCCGCACCCGTACCTACTCCCCCGAGGTACTGGCGGCCCTCGGACTCGGGCACCGCGCGGATCTGCTGCCCCCGATCGCGGCGGACCTGCCGTACGGGGAGGCCACCGGCCGTACCCCCGGACTGGCTCAGGGGACCCCGGTCAGCTCCGGTCCGTACGATCTGCCCGCGTGCGCGATCGGCGCGGGTGTGACCGAGCCGGGTGACGGACTGCTCATCGTCGGTACGACCCTGGCGTGCGAGGTCGTGGTGGAACGGGTCGCGCTGGACGAGGACCCGGTCGGATTCCATCTCGCCACGGCCCGGCCCGACCGCCATCTGCGGGCCCTGCCCGCGATGACCGGGACCGTCGCGCTCGACTGGGTGCTCGGTCTCACCGGCACCTCCCACGAGCAGGTCTCGGGCCTGCTGGACACGACCCCGCGCGGAGCCCACGGCGTGGCCGCGCTGCCCTATCTGTCGCCCTCCGGCGAACGCGCGCCCTTTGTGGACCCCACCGCGCGGGCGGAGTTCACGGGCCTCGATCTGCGGGCGTCGCGCGCCGATCTGGTACGGGGCATGTGCGAGGCGATCGCCTTCGCGGCCCGGCACTGTCTGGAGGCCGCGGGCCTCACCGGTGAGCTGGCCGTCTGCGGCGGCGGCGCGCGCAGTCTGGCGTGGCTGCGGGTCTTCGCCGATGTGCTCGGCCGCCCGCTGCGGGTCGCCCGTGGACCGGAACCGGGCGCGCGCGGGGCGGTGCTGGCCGCGGTCGCGGCTCAGGGCGCGGAGTTCGGACCCGGCCTGGACACCGCCGCGTGGACCGCGCCGGACACGGTGGTGGACCCGGATCCGGCGGGGGTGGAGTTCTACGAACAGGCCTACGCCGACTATCTGCTCAGGGTGGAGAGCGCGCGGGAGCGGTGGCGGGGGCCGACGGCGGGGAGTTGACCGGCCCCGCACGCCGCCGCGTTCCGCGTTCCGGGCTCCGGGCTCCGGGCTCCGGGCTCCGGGCTCCGGGCTCCGGGCTCTCAGCGTCCGCCCCCGTCCTCGCTCTCCGTGGAACCGAGCAGCAGCCGTACGGGACCCATCAGACCCGTGACCCGCTGGCCGGGGAAGACGAAGTGGGTCGGGCTCGTCGCGTCCAGGTGCGGTGCGAGCGTGCCGAAGACGGTGATCTCGATCTCCTGGGCGCCGGGTCCGACCAGCCCCGTGACGTCGAAGACATACGGGGCGCACACCCGCACCCCGGCCGCGGCACCGCCGATCCGTACCTCCGCCGTGCCGCGTACCCGGCCGAGATCGAGAGACACCCGCCGCGCGGCGGGGCCGCCGGCCTCGGCGCCCATGGCCTCGGCGGGCACCGTGACCACACGGCGGTAGCGCACTCCCCCGCTGTACTCGGCGAGGCCCCGCGCCTCCCAGTCGCCCGTCCGGATCACTCCGGGGCCGACCTCGCAGCGCAGCGGTCCGGCCAGGGCGGCGCCGCCCTGACGGCCGGGACGGGTCTCCACGCGCAGGGCGGCGGTGCGTGGTCCGGAGGGGCCGTCGGCCGGGAGATCGACGGCCACCGTGCGCACGCCGTCGGCGCCGGTACGGCCGGCCGTCGCCGGGCGCTCGTGGCCGTCCACGAACACGCTTGTCCCGCCGTACGCGCTCACCGTCAACCGGAGCGTGCCGGGGGGCAGTTCGCACCACAGCCACTCCGTCCCGTCACCGGCTCCCGGGACCGCGAAGCCGACCGGGACCACCGTGCCGTCGTCGGCGTCCGGATCCAGCCAGGCGGCGCCGGGCAGGGGGTGCGGCCTGCGCCGCAGATACAGCGCGGCCGGGTCCCCGATCTGCCGCCGGCGCACCGCGACCGGCGCCCGTCCGCCACCACGCTCGGCCCACCAGGTGGCGTCGCTGTGCGTGGCCGCGACCACACGGTCGTGGTCGTCGTACAGCACCGCGTCCACCAGGACGGCCGGATCGTCGCCGTCGGCGCTCTCCACGGTGATCTCGTTCTCCCCGGCGCGCAGGGCCGCCGCCACCTCGTGCCGCCGTACGCGTGGCACGGCGTGTTCGGCGTACGGGTCGAAGCCGCCCTGCCTGCCCATGACATGGCCGTTGACACGCAGGACACACCGTCCGCGTGCCGCGACCTGGACGACCGCCCGGCCCGGCACCGCCGCCAGGGTCAGGGTCGTCCCCACGGTGGCCCGCCCGTCGCCGGTGTCCGCGCGGGGACCGTCCGCGAGGATCCACTCGGGACGCCGGTAGCGTTCCGGGTCCCGGACGAGCGCGATGTGCGCGCGCAGATCACCGTCCTGATGGGGCGTCAGGTCCAGTTCGAGGAGATGTCGGCCCGCGGCCAGCCGGACCGGTCCCATGGCGAGATGGCCTCTGCCGTCCAGTTCCACGCGCGCGCCGCCGAGCCTGGCCGCCTTCGCCGCCGCCGCCCCGACCGCGAGATACCCGTCGAAGTCCTCGTCCAGCAGCAGATCGGACCGCACGCGTGCCGTCGCCCCGGCGGCCGTCGGGCCGACAAGGACGAACTCCTCCGGCACATGGCCCTTGGGTCCGAGGACCTCACGGTGGATCGGGTCCTTGTGGATACCCCGGCTGTCGGACCACGAGAGGGTGGACCGGAGGCCGCCGTCCGCGCCCAGCACGACCGCGCGCGGCCCGAACGTCGCGTGGACCGGCGGCCCGTCAGGACCTTCGGCACCGCCCTGCCGGAAGGTACGGCACTCGGTGACCGCCGTGGCACCGGGAGGTGCGGTGAGCGGATCGGCGGACGGGTCGGCGGACGGCCCGGCGGGCGGGCCGGTCACGGGCCGGGCGAAGTCGCCCCAGGTGTTGTCGAGGGTCGGTACGAGCGTCATCTCCCACTCCGCGTCCGCCGGGATCTCGACCGCCGTACGGAAGGGCCCCGGCGCGGTCACCGGCCCGGTCCCGGGCTGCCCCGCCCCGGGCTGCCCGGTCCCGGGGGTCCATGAGCCGCGCGCGGGAAGGACCAGCACCGCCGCGGGCCCGGTGTCGAAGGGCACCTCGATGTCCACGGCCCGTGGCTCGTCCTCGGCCTGCCGGACCGGCAGCGTACGCGGCGGACCGCCGAACGGATCGAGCAGTACGGCCGGGCCCCCGGTGCCGAGAACCCGCACCCGCGCGGTGCGCGCGTACCGGTCGGGGTCGAAGTCGTAGCGCGCGTCGAGCCAGCCGAGCGCGGCGCCTCGCTCGTCGGGGGCGGCGACGGACGCGCGGGTCGCGCGGGGGGACGCGGCGGTCAGGAACACCACCATGGCGTCGTCCACCCGGCGCGCGAGCGCGGGCACCGACGCCCGGACGGCCGGACGGGGCGCGGTAACAGACGGACGGGACGGGGCGACGGACGGGCGGTGCCCGGTGACGGACGGGCGGGGCGCGGTGGCAGACGGACGGGGCGCGGTGAGCACCGGGCCCAGATCCGCCGCCGACGGTACGAAGACGGCCCTCCCCTCGGCGAAGCACGCGCGCAGTTCGTCCCGCACCTTGTCCAGGGTCGCCGTGTCGTCGGGGCCGACGACCTGTTCGGGAAGGGCGCCCAGCGCGATCAGACCGCCACCGGCGGAGGCGAACTCGACCAGCCGGCGCGCGGTGTCCTGTTCGAGCACCGTGCACGCGGGCAGCACGATCGTCGCGTAGCGCTCGTCCGCGACACACAGGCGTACGGCACCGTCGTCCGCGCCCTCATGGACGCCTTCGCCGCGGTCCTCCCGTACCCGGGCGCGCGCGACCGACTCGTCGTCGATCACATCGGCGTCGAGACCGAGCCGGTCGAACACCCCGGGCCGGCTGTGGAACCAGGTCATGTCCCCGACGAGTTCGAGATAGACCGCCTGCGCCCCGGCCGCCGCCTCGGAGACACCGTCGAGGGCCGTACCCGCCTGCGCCGTGGTGGTGGGCAGCAGGATCGCGGTGTCGCAGAGATGGCGGCCGAGACTCAGGACGGCGCACAGCCGGGTCACGGCGTCCGCGAAGACACGGTGGTGACGCCAGTACGGCTGACGCCAGTCGGTGCCCGGAGGTGCCCACTCCCACCAGCCGCCCTTGGTCGTGTAGTAGACGGCGTGCGGGTTGTAGAGGTTCGCGCCGGCCCGGAGCCAGGGCAGCAGCCAGTCGAACGTCTCCTCCAGCGTGCCGCCCCAGCCGGTGGAGTGGAAGGCCTCGATCCAGGTACGGGGCCTGCCGTAGAGATGCGCGAGCGAGGAGTGGATACGGGCGTCGCCGTGGTGGTCGGAGCCGGGCGCGGAGAACCAGCGGTGGGTACGGGCGTAGTCCGCGTACAGCTCGACACCGCCGACGGGGTGTCCCGCGCGGGCGGGATCCTGCTGGTCGCAGCCGGCCAGCAGACCGTGGCGCTCGTGCCAGGCGGCGAGGGGCCGGAAGAACGCCTCCTCGGCCAGTTCGGCGCGGGTGAGGTGGTAGTCACGCCGGACACGGCCGGTGTCCGGGCGCGCGCCATCCTCGTACAGCGCGTCCAGACACTCGGTCAGGTCATAACCGCGCAGCCGCAGAAAGGCGTCGGCGAACCCGGTCGACCAGGTCGGCAGGGTCGGCAGTTCATCCTGGAACGACCCGGCGACCACCGTGCCCAGCCGGTCCCCGAGCCGTCGTTCGAACGCGCCGTGCACCCGGTCGAGCAGTGCCGCGCAGGCGTCCTTGCCGAGATAGTCGAAGCCCAGGGGCACATGGTGATGGAGCGTCAGACGCCATCGACCTGGACCCGGCGCCCGTACGGTCCGGCCGTCCAGGGGGAGCGGGACAGTGGGTCCCGTGCACCGGCCGTCGCCGTCGAGCCGTACGGCGCTGCCCGCGAGCGGCTGTCCGTGCGCGGGGCAGCGCAGTTCTCCGTCGCCGTCGGCCACCGTACGGACGCGTTCGAGCCGGCGGCCCGCGTGGGCCGGCTCCTCGTCGACGAGCCGTGCCTGGAGATCGGCCCCGGAGAAGCCGAGCTGGTCGTAGAACCAGAGGCGGACCCCGAGCGCGTGCGCGTCGTCGCAGACGCCTTCGAGCAGGGTCCACCACTCCTCGGACATGAACGGCGGATCGTCGGCGTCGGAGCCGAACAGCGGTCCCGACGGCGCGAGATTGAGGAGTACGAGGTTGAACACCCCGCCCTCCGCGAAGCGTTCGAGCTGGGCGCGCAGCCGCGCGCGGTCGAGCCGTTCCCCGCTCCACCACCAGATGGCGGTGGGTGAGAAGGAGCGCGGCGGATCGGCCAGCACCGCCTCGATGTCCGCGGGGAGCTTTCCGTACGCCATGACCATGTTCTCGTTCCTTTGAAAGCCCCCGTCCGGAATCCCCCCTCTCTTCGGCCTCCTCGGCCTCTTCGGCCTCCTCAGCACCCGGGCGCTCGGCCCGCTCAGCCCTTGAGGCCGCCCGCGAAGCCCTTGATCACATAGCGCTGGAGCAGCAGGAAGACCACCAGGACGGGCAGCGCGGCCAGGACCAGACCGGCGAAGACCAGACCGTAGTCCGAGACGTACTGGCCGACGAACGAGAACACCCCCACGGGGACGGTCTCCTTGCCCGAACCGCCCAGGTACAGCAGCGGGGTGAAGAAGTCGTTCCAGATGAAGACGGCGTTCAGGATGATCACGGTGCCGGTGATCGGCCGCAGCAGCGGGAAGACGATCCGGGTGAACGCCTGGCGGTGGTCGCAGCCGTCGATCAGCGCGGCCTGCGCGTAGTCCGGCGGCAGGGCGCGGATGAAGCCGGTGTAGAGGAACACGGTGAACGGCAGCTGGACGCCCGTGTAGAAGAGCACCATGCCGTGGTACGTGCCGAGCCAGCCGAGACTGTCGACCAGTTTGTACAGGGGGATCATCCCGAGCTGGAAGGGCAGCACGATGCCCAGCAGGAAGAGGATGTAGAGCCCGTAGCCGAGTCCGTGTGCCCGGCGCGCGAGCCAGTAGGCGGCCGTGGAGCCGAGGGCGATGAGCAGCAGCAGGCCGGCGACGGTGATGACGGTGCTGCTGACCAGGGCCGGGCCGAGGGACGCGGAGGACCAGGCGTTGCCGAAGTTGGCCCAGGTGGGCGGCAGGGGCGGGGACAGGGGTGACTCCGCGATCTGCCTCGGGTCCTTCATCGCCAGGGCGATCAGGGCGTACACGGGGAAGAGGAACACGGCCGCGGCGGCGGTCATCAGCAGTTCGAGGCCGTAACTCCCGTACCTGGGGCGGTGCTTGCGGGCGATGGTGCTCGCGGTGGTACTCGCGGTGGTGTTCACGCGGTGACCTCCCGGGCGCGCAGATAGCGGAGCTGGACCAGGGAGACGGCGGCGACGAAGAGCGCGAGGACGAGGGCGACGGCGGTGCTGTAGCCGAACTTCCCGAAGACGAAGGCCTCCTTGTACAGCACGGTCGACAGGGTCTCGCTCGATGTGCCGGGGCCGCCGTTGGTGGCGGCGTAGACCTGGTCGAAGAGCTTGAGGCCGCCGATGGTGGACAGCATGAGGTTGATGGTCAGCGCCGGGGCCAGCAGTGGCCAGGTGACATGGCGGAAGCGCTGCCAGGTGCCCGCGCCGTCGATCCTGGCGGCCTCGTGGAGTTCGGCGGGCACGCCCTGGAGCCCGGCCAGGAAGATCACCATGGAGTAACCCGCGTACTGCCACACGACCATCGCGGCCACGGACCAGAGCGCGAGCGAGGGATCGCCCAGCCAGTCCTGCCGGAGCCCGTCGAGACCGACGGCGCCGAGGACCGCGTTGAGACCGGCGCCGTTGTCGGGGTTGTAGACGTACTTCCACAGGAACGCGACCATGACCGGGCTGACCACGGCGGGGGCGAAGAAGATGATCCGCAGCAGCGACCGGGATCTGATCTCGGCGTTGACTCCGAGCGCGAGCAGCAGACCGATGCCGTTCTGGACGACGACCACGGCGAAGGTGAGCAGCAGCGTATTGCCGATGGACTCCAGCGCCCGGTCGTCGTCCAGCAGGGTGCGGAAGTTGTCCAGCCCGACGAAGGAGAAGTCACCGACGCCCGACCAGTCGGTGAAGGCGTACCCCACGCCGACGAGACTCGGGTAGAGCACGACGACCGCGTAGACGGCGAGCGCCGGGACGACGAAGATCCAGGGCGGGACGGTGGGATCGCGGCGGACCGGGCCTCGGTCCCGGAGCCGGAGCGGACGGCGCCGACCGGGGTGCCCGGCCTTGGTGACCGTGCCCGGCGCGGCGGGACCGGCGGCGGCTCCGGCAGAAGGTCCGGCGGCGGATCCGGCAGAGGGTCCGGCCGGGGGTCCGCTTCCTGTTCCGGCCCCCGAAGTGGCGCCCTCGGGAAGGGAGTTCACGACTTCTTCCTGTAGGCCTCGTCCATCCGCCCGAGCGCGCCCCTGACGTCGGTCTTCCCGGCGAGCAACTCCTGTACGGCCACGAAGTGGGCGGGCTGCACCTCGGCGTTGGGCCAGCTCTGGTCCATGAAGGGGACGGCGCGGTTGGAGTCGATGATGGGCAGGAACGCGTCCAGTACGGGATCGATCCTCGTGGACGGACCGCGTTTGAACGGGATGGCAGAGACGGCCGTGGCCCAGCGGTCGATGTTCTCCTGCTGTCCGAGGAAGGCGATCAGTTCCTTGGCCTTGGCGGTGTTCTTGGCGTGCGCGGCGACACCGAGACCGACGACGATGCCCGCGGGGATCCACAGCCGGCCGGGGTCGTCGCCGCCGGGGAAGGGGAACATGCCCAGATCGTCGGGGGACGCGGCGGCGGCGCGGAAGTTGGAGAGTACGGCGGAGACCTGGACGGCCATGGCCGCCTTGCCGCCCGCGACCAGCGCGGTCTGCTGCTCGTAGGTGGTGCCGTTGGGGTTGTCGTTGAAGAAGCCCCGGCGCTGGAGCTCCTGGTACTTGCCCATGGCGTCGGCCCAGCCCGAGCCGGCGAAGGTGGCGCGTCCGGCGGCCATCTCCCGGTCGAAACCGGCGTTCTCGGCGTAGACGGCGTTGGGGACCAGGGCGTAGGTGATGAGCTGGGTGACCCAGGGGGTCTGGGCGCCGAGTGCGATCGGCACGACGCCCCTGGCCTTGAGCTCGGCGCAGACGTCCAGGAGCGCGGCCCAAGTCCTGGGCGGCTGTAACCCGGCTGCGGCGAAGACCTTCTTGTTGTAGATGGCCCCTATGACACTGCTGCCCGCCGAGTAGAGATACGTCTTGCCCTCGTACCGGTAGGCGGCGTCGAAGTTCTCGGGGATGCCCTCGGTCCACTTCTGGTCGCCGAGGTCGGTGAGCAGCCCCGCCCTGGCCAGCTCGACCATGGACATCGCGCTGCCGCTGCCCGGGAAGAGCACATGGACATCGGGCGCGTTGCCGCCGGCGAGCTGGGTGCGTACAACGGTCTGCACCTGGTCGGTGGGGGCGAAGGATGTGCTGAAGCGGTCGTCCGGATGGGTCCTGCGGTACTCGGTGAGCAGTTCGTCCATCGGCTTCTGCTGGTCGGCGACGCCGACGACACGGATCTGTCCCGATCCGCCGCCCTGACCGGAGCACGCGGTGAGGGCCGGGGGAAGCGCGGCGAGGGCGGCGGCGCCACCGCCGATACGGAGGAACCCCCGGCGGCTGACCGTGCCCCGGCCGCCGGCCCTGCCCGTGCGGGCCGCCGTACCCGTGCCGCCGGCCGTACTCAGGCCCGGGACGGGGCCCGGCTCGCTGCGAGAACCCATGGTCATGGTGTGTCCTCCTCGTGGGAGCCGGCGGACGACGGCGCCGCCGGGCTTGGTGTGCGTCGGCTCGGGGTGAGGACCGGTCGGGGCAGGTCCGCCGGGGGCGTGACGGCGTACGCGCGCGGCTCGGGCGGCTCCGACGGCTTGGGCCGGTGCGCCGGCACCGGCGGGAGGACGGCGGTGAAGCGGTAGCGGCCCGAGGCGACGCGATAGACGGCGTGGTCGGACCCGGTCGCCAGGAGCGAGATGTGGTCATGGCCGGAGGCGGGACCGGAGCGGGGACCTGGGCCGGGACCGGAGCGGGGACCTGGGCGGTCGTCACCGCCCCCGTCGTCACTGCCCCGGTCGTCACTGCCCCGGTCGGCACCGCCTCCGTCCGCCGGTTCCGCGTCCGGCGCCCGGACCGAGCCCGGGTCGCTGGTGGGCACGCGTACCTCGGCGGTGGCCCCGGGCGGCACCTGGACATCGAGGTCGAACCGGTCGCCGTCGCGCCGCCAGTTCACCGCGACGGTGCCGCGTACGGATTCGTAGCGGGCGCTCGCGTGGGTGAGCGCGCCGGGGCGGGGGCGGATGCTCAGCTTCCGGTATCCGGTGGAGTCCGCGCTCTGGTCGAGCCCCGCGACACCGCGGTAGAGCCACTCGCCGATCGAGCCGAGCGCGTAGTGGTTGAACGAGTTCATCGACGGGGCCCGGAATCCCGTCTCCGGGGTCCAGCCGTCCCAGCGTTCCCAGATGGTGGTGGCCCCATGGCGCAGCGGAAACAGCCAGGAGGGCACCTCCGTACGGCGCAGCAGCGCGTGGGCGAGATCGTCCCTGCCGTGCGCGTCCAGTACGGGCGCGGCGAGCGCGACACCGAGGAAGCCGGTCCTGAGGGCGGGACCCGCGGACTCGATCAGTTCGGCCAGCCGGTGCGCGGCGGCGGCGACGCCGTCCTCGGGCAGCAGGCCGAAGGCGAGCGCGACGAGATAGCCGGTCTGGGTGTCGCCCGCGATCCGTACGGTGGTGCCGTCGTCCGCGGTGGTGACGAACCGTTCGACGAAGACTTCCCGGATGTCGGCGGCCAGCCGGTGGTAGCGGTCCGCGACATCCGGCCGCCCCAGGGCGTCGGCGGCCCTGCCGGTGAGACGGGCGCTGTGCGCGAAGTACGCGGTGGCGATGACATCGCGTGGGGTGGGGGTGCCGGGTGCCAGCCAGTCGGAGAAGTGCGGTCCCACGCGCCTGCGCCAGATCAGATCGGGGTTGTGCCGGTGGATCAGATCGACCCAGGCGCGCATACCGGGCAGCGCGCGGGAGAGAAAGCGCGGGTCGCCGTAGACGCGGTAGAGATGCCAGGGAATGATCACTCCGCCGTCGCCCCAGCCGGGGGCGCCTTCGTCGGCGACCCCGACAAGACGCGGCGCGACATTGGTGAAGCCGCCGTCCGGGGTCCGGGCGTCGTCCACATCGCGCAGCCACTTGGTGAAGAACGCGGCGACATCGGCGTTGAGCGCGGCCGTGGGCAGGAAGACCTGCGCGTCGGCGAGCCAGCCGAGCCGTTCGTCGCGCTGCGGACAGTCGGTGGGCACACTGACGAAGTTGGAACGCTGTCCCCAGCCCACACAGGCGTGCAGGCGCCGGAGCTCGGGGTCCGAGCAGTCGAACTCGCCGGTCCACGGGGTGTCGCTGTGCAGCGCCACGGCGACGATGTCGTCGGCACCGAGCCGGTCCACGCCGCTGATCTCCGCATACCGGAAGCCGTGGTAGGTGAAGCGCGGCTCGAAGACGACGGGTGTACGGCCGTCGCCGATCAGGACGTCCGTGGCGGCGGCGGTGCGCAGATTCGCCGTGTAGAGCCCGCCCGTCCCGTCCAGCACCTCGGCGTGGCGTACGACCACCCGGGCGCCGGGGGCGAGTCCGTCGACGCGGAGCCGTACCCGGCCGGCGAGGTTCTGGCCGAAGTCGACCACATGGACTCCGTCGCGCAGCCGGGTGACGGAGCGCGGGCGCAGTTCGGCCGTCGCCCGTACGGGCTCGTCCACGGAGGCCACGAGCAGCCGGTGGCCGGTGTCCGCGATCAGGGCCGGTGACCAGTCGGAGCCGTCGAAGCCGGGCAGTTCCCAGCCGTCGGCCGCGTACCGCAGGTCATGGCACTCGCCCATGAGCAGATCGGCGTGGCGGATCGCTCCGGTGCTGGTGCGCCATGACTCGTCCGTGACGACCGTGGTGGTACGGCCGTCGGTGCCGGTGAGACGCAGCTCGGCCAGTAACTGGGGGTGTGAGCCGTAGTGGGCTCCCGCCCTGCGCGGTTCGAAGCCGACGAATCCGCTCCACCAGCCGTCGGCGACGGTCGCCGCGAGGACGTTCTCACCGGACCGGACCAGCTCCGTCACGTCGTACGTCTGGTACTGGATCCGGCGGGTGTAGTCGGTCCAGCCGGGTGCGAGTTCCGCGTCACCGACCCGGGTCCCGTTGAGCCGTACCTCGTACAGCCCGCGCGCGCTGACATGGAGTCGGGCGCGTGCGACGGTGGCGGAGGCGAAGGTTCGGCGGAAGAGCGGGCAGGGAGCGAGGCCGTGGGCGTCGAGGGCGTGCTCGCCCTCGGTGGGCGCGTCCATGACATCGATGGGGCGGGGGTCGTGGGAGATCCAGGAGGCCCGCCAGGGGCCGGGTTCCGACGGGACGGCGGGCCGGGCGGCGGGCAGGTCTGCGGGCAGGTCTGCGCCCGGTGGCACGCCCGGCGGTGCCAGGGCTTCTGACGCCATGACGGACATCGCGGTCTCGAACCAGGAGGTGGCCTCCGCCGGACCGGCCGCCCCGGCCGGCCATACGGCGACCCGCCAGTGGTAGCGCGTACGGGCCCGGAGCGCGGGTCCCTCGTACACGGCGCCGATCGCGTCCGGGTCGTCGACCCGGCCCGAGTCCCAGCGGGGCCGCCCGCCTTCGTCCAGGTCCTCCGGCCGTTCGGCGACCCGGATCCGATAGGCGGTCGGATCATCACCCCGGTGATCGGATGTCAGACGCCAGGACAGCAGCGGAGCGGGCTCGTCGATTCCCAGGGGAGTGGTCCGGTGGTCGCATCGCAGGGCATAGGGCCGCAGGGACACGAGCACGTCCTTCCTCCGCGCCGGGAGCGACGCGGCGCCATCGGCTGTTCGTCCGTTCGTCTGCCCGTCGTCACCTGTCCGCCGTGAAGACGACCATCTTTGAATGTGAAATCTAACGTGAATTCTGTGGCGTGGAGACTATGAGCCCCCCGCGAGAGGTGTCAAGAGTGTTACCGACGCGCTCGACCACCCATCTCATAGCGTGACCGAACTCCTCATACAGGGCGCCCGGGACAAGCGTCGCACCGGGGGTCGCACCCCCACGGCGGGTGCCCTTGTGGCCCACGATCCCTGTGTGATAGTCACCGTGTGATTACCACATGAACGGACGTTAAATCACGTGTGATCCCGCCCTCGGGCGGACGGGATCACGCACGACGAACGGACCAGCCTTCATGAGAATGAACAGTGGAACCGGCGGCATCAGAGGCCTGGAGAGACGGGCGGTGCTCAGCGCCGGGACCGTCGCCCTGGCACTCGCCGCGAGCGGACTGTCGGCCACCGGCGCCAGAGCCGCGGAGCGGTTCCGCGAGGACCCCTTCACCCTGGGCGTCGCGTCCGGCGATCCCTGGCCGGACGGATTCGTGCTGTGGACCCGGCTCGCCCCCCGCCCCCTCGCCCCCGACGGCACCGGCGGGATGACTCCGTACCCCGTCGACGTCCACTGGGAGGTGGCCACCGACGAACGCTTCCGCCATGTCGTCCGCAGCGGGCGGACCCGCGCGGTGGCCGAACTCGCCCACTCCGTCCATGTCGAGGTCTCCGGCCTGCCGGCGGGACGCCAGTACCACTACCGTTTCCGGGCCGGCGGGGTCATCAGCCCCGTGGGCCGTACCCGTACGGCGCCCTCACCGTTCAGCCGTCCCAAGGTCCTGAACTTCGCCTTCGCGTCCTGCCAGGCGTGGTTCGAGGGCTTCTACACCGCGTACCGGCATCTCGCCGAGGAGGATGTCGACCTCGTCCTCCATCTCGGCGACTACATCTACGAGAACCCCATCGACGCGATGGGCGGGGTACGCCAGGTCCCGGTGGCCGCCGAACTGCGCCCCGAGCCGATGGACCTCACCCAGTACCGCAACCGGCACGCGCTGCACCGCTTCGACCCCGATCTGATCGCCGCGCACCAGGCCCATCCGTGGGCCGTCGTCTGGGACGACCACGAGGTCGAGGACAACTGGGCGCGGGACGTCTCCAAGCTGGACAACGAGGCCGACCAGGATCCGGCGGTCTTCCGCGCGCGGGCCGCGGCGGGGTTCCAGGCGTACTACGAGCACCTTCCGCTGCGGCTGCCGAACAAGCCGAGGGGCTTTGACGCCCGTATGTACCGGAGTCTGCGGTACGGCCGGATGGCCACGTTCCATATCCTCGACACCCGGCTCTTCCGTGACGACCAGCCGTGCGGTGACGGCACCAGAAGCGGTTGCGCCGAACGGCTGCTGCCCGAGCGCAGCATTCTCGGCGCGGAGCAGGAGCAGTGGCTCTACCGCGGCCTCGGGCGCTCCGACTCGACCTGGAATCTCATCCCCCAGCAGATCCCCGTGGGCCAGGTCGACACGGACCCGGGTCCCGGCCAGTCGTTCGTCATGGACTTCTGGGACGGCTACGCGGCCTCGCGTCAGCGGCTCTTCCAGCAGTTCGCCGACCGCGATGTGAGCAACCCCGTCGTACTGACCGGCGACATGCACCGCCATCTCGCCGCCGATCTCAAGCGGAACTACGACGACCCGGACTCACCGACGGTCGGTGTCGAATTCGTCGGCAGTTCGATCGCCACGGGCAAGGACGGTATGGACCTGGACCCCTCGGGAGCGAATCTGCTCGCGGCCAACTCACATATCAAGTTCACCAACTTCCAGCGCGGATACGTCCGTTGCCAGCTGACCCCGAAGACCTGCCGCGCCGACTTCCGGGTGCTTCCCTATGTGACCGCCCCCGGCGCTCCCGTCTCGACCCGTGTCTCCTATGTCACCGAGGCGGGCCGGCCCGGAGTGAAGCCCGCCTGACCGTCCGTACGGCCCACCCGCACCGCGGCGTCACCCGTGCGGCGGCGCCGCGGTTGCCGGGGCGGCCTCCAGGTGCACAGGATCGGACATAGGTGGCCGTCCCGGACACGCGTCCGGGCCGTCCGCCTCGGCCTGCCCTGGGGTCCACCCCTGGTCCGTCCGGGTCCGTCCTGGTGGATATTCCGGTCATATCAGCCGGAAAATCCTCCTTGGATTCCCTCCCGGACTCCCCTAGGGCCGGTTTGGATACACCCGGGCGGCCGTCACCCCAACGGCACTCCCCAGTATCTCTCTTATCTCACAACTGAGATAACCTGCCGCTATGGCAGACGACTACCTCGTACGCATCGGCAAGCTCATCCGAGACGCGCGCCAGCACCGGGGCTGGACTCAGACCCAGCTCGCCGAGGCTCTGGCCACCAGCCAGAGCGCGGTGAACCGCATCGAGCGCGGCAACCAGAACATCAGCCTTGAGATGATCGCGCGCATCGGTGAGGCGCTCGACAGTGAAATCGTGTCGCTCGGCTATGCCGGGCCCATGCATCTGCGGGTGGTCGGCGGACGCCGGCTCTCCGGGGCCATCGATGTCAAGACGAGCAAGAACGCGTGTGTGGCACTCCTCTGCGGCTCGCTGCTCAACAAGGGCCGTACGGTACTGCGCCGGGTGGCGCGCATCGAAGAGGTGTTCCGGCTTCTGGAGGTGCTCAACTCCATCGGGGTGCGGACCCGCTGGATCAACGACGGCGTCGACCTGGAGATCGTGCCGCCCGCCGAGCTGGACATGGAGGCGATCGACGCGGAGGCGGCCCGCCGCACCCGCTCCATCATCATGTTCCTCGGTCCGCTGCTGCACCGGATGGACAGCTTCCGGCTGCCGTACGCCGGCGGCTGCGACCTCGGTACACGCACCATCGAGCCGCACATGATCGCACTGCGCCGGTTCGGGCTGGACATCGCGGCGACCGAGGGCCTCTACCACGCACAGGTGGACCGCTCGATCTCCCCCGGCCGCCCCATCGTGCTGACCGAGCGCGGGGACACCGTCACCGAGAACGCCCTGCTGGCCGCCGCGCGCCACGACGGCGCCACCGTCATCCGCAACGCCTCGTCCAACTACATGGTCCAGGACCTGTGCTTCTTCCTCGAAGCCCTGGGCGTAAGGGTCGACGGCATCGGCACCACCACCCTGACCGTGCACGGCGTGCCGAGCATCGACGTGGACGTGGACTACTCCCCGTCCGAGGACCCGGTCGAGGCGATGAGCCTGATCGCCGCCGCCGTGGTCACCGAGTCCCAGCTCACCATCCGCCGGGTGCCGATCGAGTTCCTGGAGATCGAGCTGGCCGTACTGGAGGAGATGGGCCTCGACCACGACCGGTCCACCGAGTACTCCGCCGACAACGGCCGCACCCGGCTGGTGGACCTGACCGTACGGCCCTCCAAGCTGGAGGCCCCGATCGACAAGATCCACCCGATGCCGTTCCCCGGCCTGAACATCGACAACGTGCCCTTCTTCGCGGCGATCGCGGCGGTGGCCCAGGGCAAGACCCTGATCCATGACTGGGTCTACGACAACCGCGCCATCTATCTGACGGACCTCAACCGCCTCGGCGGCCGCCTCCAGCTCCTCGACCCGCACCGCGTCCTGGTCGAGGGCCCCACCCGCTGGCGCGCCGCCGAAATGATGTGCCCGCCCGCCCTGCGCCCCGCCGTCGTCGTCCTGCTGGCGATGATGGCGGCGGAGGGCACCTCCGTCCTGCGCAACGTCTATGTCATCAACCGCGGCTACGAGGACCTGGCGGAACGCCTCAACTCGGTGGGCGCGCAGATCGAGATCTTCCGCGACATTTGATCCGCGAATGCCGCCGCCCCCCGTCCGACCTGCCATTTGGCGGGTCAGGGAGGGGTGCGGCGGCAAGGCGCCGCGTAGTGGCCGCTCGAATCCCGCCCGGTCTGTGAACTCCCCGACGATCACATGAGGAATGTCGAGAGCGAGCATGGGCTGAGCGTCAGCGGGCGGATTGGGTCGGCGGGCGGCGTCGTGCCGCTGACCGTCCGCGACGTTGCCATGGGCCGGTCAGGCGGCTGGTTCACGGCTCCTGCGCAGCCGATGGGTCGGCGTAGTCCTCGACGAGGTTGCTGATGAGTGCGAGCAGGGCGTCGGCTCGGTGGCGGTCCCCGCGCTGGTTCCGGAGGGCGTGATCGAGCGTGCGGAGCCGTTTTAGGGAGGCCGGGTTACGGTCTCTCACCTCATCGAGCAGCGGCGAGGTGACGATGTCCAGGCATTCGGTGAGCAGGAGCCGGGTGGCTGGGGAAGGGGGAGCCGGGTCGGGGGCGGCGAAGCCGGTGGTCAGGTACCGCGCGGGGTCGGTGAGGCTCCAGCCGACGACGGTGGCGCCCTGGACGAGGAGTGCCACGTCGGGGGCGATACCGATGCGGGCCTCCAGCGGGGCGTCAAGAACGTCGAGGTCGCGCAGGCAGGTGAGGACGGTGTCCCCGGGGGCGCGGCAGAGCTCCGTGGTGACCTCCAAGCGGAAGTCCCGGGTCTCGTCCGCGCGAAGGCCGCCCGGTCGGACGGGGGGCGTGGCGGGGATGCGGGCGGAGTCCTCGGCATCGGCGGACCAATAGGGCAACCGGAATCCGGCGCCGACCAGTTCCCGGGCGGCCTGGTCGAACCGGAGCTCGTCGGGAGCATCCCACAGCCACTCCTGGCTGCCGAAAGTCTCACCGAGGAACCGCTGCCATTCCTCCACGTCCGTGTACTCCGCGATGCGCACACATTGGCCAGGGAAGTCGAAGCGCGGGGTGCTGCGTAGTGGATCGCCCGCCACCGTCGCATGCCAGTCGCCGTCGAGGGTGAGTCTCATGGTGAATGCCGCCTCATCGAATCCGCACCGCAGGAGCCATGTAGCCGTTCTTGGCCGGAATCCTGCCCTCCACCACGTCCGCGTGGGTAATCGGTCCGCCGGGATCGCTGGGCGAGCCGCCGAGCGCCCGCACACCGGAGTCGCCCCTGATGCCGGACGGGCCGTACGCCGTAACCACGTTGCCTGCCCCGGCGCCGCCCCCCTCCGACACCACGATGTCCTCCCCCTGCCGGAAGACCAACCTTCCGCTGCCCCCCGTCGAGTGGTACACCGCGTCCGGCTCCTTGAGGATCTCCAGGACCCGTTCGTCGCTGAAGCCGTGCATGGAATCGGCGTGGTAGTTGCCGGCCTTCTTCATCCGGCCGCCCTGCGCCCTCTCGATGACCTCGTCCGAGGTCTGAATGGCTTTCTCCCGGGCCTGCTGGGCCTTCTCCTCCTTCGTGTACTTGGGCATCAGGCCCAGCGGGTCGCACCCGGTGTACGGGTTGTCCACGTAGCCGACGGGATTCGGGGCTGGAGCCAGGCCGAGGGGGTCCGGGGAGGTGTAGCGGCCGGTCTTCGGGTCGTAGTGGCGGAAGACGTTGTAGTGGAAGCCGGTCTCGGGGTCGTAGTACTGGCCGGGGAAGCGGAGAGGCGTGTACGTGCCGCTGTCACGGGCCCAGGCCGTGGTGCCCCACAGGGTGGCCCGGGAGCGCCACGCGATGTCGCCGGACTCGTCGATCAGTTCGGTGGGAGTGCCGATGAAGTCGGTGGCGATGGCGAAGAACCGGCGGTCGATCTCCTCCTGGCGATCGTCGGCCGTGAGAATGCGCTCCGTCTGGGCAAGGGGGACGACGTCCCGGTGGTCCCAGGTGAGGGCGACCGTGTTCGGGACGTCCGGCCGGTGACTGGTCTGTTCACACAGGGTGAGGCCGTCCCAGGTGAAGCGGACCTCCTCGACCACGCTCTCGCCGTCGGCCGCCAGGCGCTGCTTCGCGCTGCGGCGGCCGAGCGCGTCGTAGCGGTACGTCCACCGTGTTCCGTCGGGTGTGGTGACGGAGGTGAGGCGGTTCTCCGTGTCCCATGTGTAGCGCCAGGTGTCGGGCTTGCGGGAGAGGCGTGTCTTCTGCCTGAGGGTGACCCGGCCGAGGGCGTCGTGTTCGAAGCGGACGCCTCCGGCGCGGGTGATGGTGGTGCCGGTGTAGACGCGCTCCCCGGTCGCTTCGCCGCCGGGGTGGCGGGCCGGCCAGGACGCCGATGTCTGGTTGCCGGCGTCGTCGTAGGCGTACCGCTCCGTCCAGCCCCGGGCGTGGACGGCCGTGACCCGGCCCGCCTGGTCGAGATCGAAGGTGCGGGCGCCCGACAACTGGTCCACGACGGACGTCAGGTGGCCGTCGGCGCGATAGGTGTAGGAGCGGCGGTTCACGGTGCGCGCTCCGGCGGTGATGGTCTGCGCGGAAAGCTGTCCGGCTTCGTCCCAGGCCGAGGCCATGGTGACCGCGTCGCCGAAGACGCGGGCGAGCTCCCGGCCGGCGGCATCGTGGGTGAAGTCGACGCGGTGATCTCCGGTGGTCAGCCGGAGGGGTCGTCCGTCGGGACCGTAGGCGTAGCCGGTGACATGACCGGTGGGTGTGGTGCGGCGCTTGCGGCGGCCGAGTTCGTCGTACGCGTAGGCGACGGGACGGCCGTCCACCAGCTCGGTCTTGACGTGGCCGCGACGGTCGTACTGGTACCGGAGTTCGCTGTCCGGTCCGACCGCCTCAAGGAGGCGTCCGGCCCCGTCGTAGGTGTAGGCCGTCGTCCGGCCGTCGACGTCCTTGCGGATCACCTGGCCCAGTCGGTCACGCTCGAACGAGATGGTGCCGCCGAGCGCGTCGACGCGGGCGGCGAGCCGGCCTGCGGGGTCCACCCGGTAGGTCAGTGTCCGCCCGTCGAAGTCGGTCTCCGAGACGATGTTGCCCGCGGCGTCGTACTCGTAACTCCAGGCCAGGCCCTGCGGGTTGACCACGCGGGTGAGGCGCAGGTCGGCGTCGTGCTCGAACTCGTGACGTGTGCCGTCGGGTTGTGTGCGGGCGACCGGCAGGTCGAAGTGGGTGTACTCGAAGCGGGAGACCCCGCCGGACGCGTCGGTGTGGCTGGTGCGGTTGCCTTCACCGTCGTAGGTCCATGATTCCGTGGCACCGTCGGGCCCCGTACGGCGGGCGAGCTGACCGTCCGCGTCCCACTCCAGGTGCGTGACCCCGCCCACCGGGTCGGTGACGCGGACCGGGCGGCCGAGACCGTCGCGTTCCGTGCGGGTGGTGGCGCCGGCCGGGTCGGTCACCTCCACGGGCAGCCCCGCCGCGTCGCACACCACGTGTGTCGTGGCGCCGAGGGCATCGGTGACCGAGGTGAGCCGGCCGGCGTGGTCGTAGGTGTGACGGGTGATGGAGCCGGCCTGGTCGGTGACTGCCGTGCGGTTGCCGCGTTCGTCGAACTCATGGACCATGCGGGTGCCGTCC
This sequence comes from Streptomyces sp. NBC_00872, assembly GCF_045161915.1. NCBI lineage: Bacteria > Bacillati > Actinomycetota > Actinomycetes > Kitasatosporales > Streptomycetaceae > Streptomyces > Streptomyces sp. NBC_00872. Next base: position 2,226,658 of record NZ_CP108806.1, read on the forward strand.
GGCCCGACGACCTCCACCGGCAGGCCGAACAGACCGCGCACGGTGCGCAGTTCGCTTCCGTCGGGGCGGGTGGCGGCTATGAGCCGGCCCTCCTCGTCGTACGAGAAGACGGTGGTGAGGCCCAGCGGGTCGGTGCGGGTCAGCAGATTGCCGCGTGGGTCGTAGGTGAACCTGGTGGTGTGGCCGAGCGGGTCGGTGGTGGCCTGGATCCGGCAGCCGGGGCCGATCAGATGGCGGGTCGTGCGCCCGTCGGCGGTGGTGAGTGTGGTGGTGCGATGGCCTGTCTCGGCGTCAGGTTCGGTGTAACTCAGGGTGATCTGGACGTGGCCTGCTTCGCCGCCCTCCGCCACGACGCGGTCGCCGTCGTCATAGACATAGTCGTAGCGGCTTGCGTTCGAGTCGATCCAGGCGATGACACGGTGGCGGTCGTCGTAGGCGAAGGTGGTGGTGGCGCCGGAGGGCCGGGTGACGGCGGTGAGGTCGCCGTCCTCGTAGCCGTAGCCCATCAGGGGCAGATCCGCGCCGTCCTCACCCGCCCCGGCGAGGATCAGGGCTGTGACGCGGCCGTCGGCGACGGACACCTTCACCTGGTGGCCCGCCGAGTGGACCAGGGCCTGGGGGGTGCCGTCCGCTGTGCGGTCGTAGCTGATGGTGTGGCCGTTGCGGTCGCCTGTCCGGGTCAGCCACGCCTCGCCGTCGCCGCCCGGCTCGCTGCCGGACGGGGCGGTGAAGTGGAAGGCCAGGCCGCTGTCCGGATCGGTGACCGTGTAGTCGCCGTCCGCGTCGCGGGCCAGCACGGCGCGCCCCCTGCCCGTCTCCGGCCGGGTGGGCGTGCCGGGAACCGGATGCGGATACGGGATCAGGAGCCCGTCGGCAGTGACATGGACGACGCCGACGGCGTCGATCTCCAGCCGCTCATCGACGGTGGACGACCAGGAGGGCCCCAGGAAACGCCCGGCCGTATACCCCGACTCGGTGCGGCGGGTGAAGACCAGCGGCAGGATCCCGGGCAGAGTCACATCCGTCTGCGGCAGGAACATCCGGCCCGAGGCGAGGTCCACCGGGTCGGTACCGTCAGTGGTGCGGTCGCCGTTGGGGCGGTTGTGCGTGCCGTCGGGGGCGTCGTCCAGCAGCCTGCGCGCACGATTGGCGTCCGCTGCCGCGTCCGCCGCGTCCATCGCCACCCGCGCGCCCTTGACCCCGGCCCCCGCGCCGCCGGTCGCCGCCGTCAGTATCAGGTCGGGGACGAGCCGGCCGAAGCCCTCGGAGGGATCCTTCATAAAGTCGGTGACCATCTGACGGCCCGCGCCCCACGGGTCGTTGGCCACCTGCACCAGCCCGGCCGCCGTGCTGTTCAGCGAGGTCAGATACTCCGCCGGATGCGTCATGTTGTACGGGTCGGTCGGGTTGATCCCCCGTGCGAACGTGACCAGGCCGGCCGTGCCCCTGATGATGCCCGCGCCGAAGTGGGTCCGCATGAGCTGGAGTTCGTCCATGCCGTCCCGCACCTGCTCGGCGTACGAGGGCTTCGGCGGCGCCGCGTCCCGCGCTGCCCGTACCGCCGAACGCGCCGTCTCCGCCGCCGAGTTGCGCTGCCGCCGGACCTCCGCCAGCAGCTCCTGCGCCTCCTCCATCCGCGCCCGGCCCGGATCCGTGAACTCGCCCGGCCGCGCCGGCAGGGAAGCCGGGTCACGCCGGTCGGCGGACTGCGCGTTGTAGCGGTCGGCAGCCTGGTTGTACGCGTCCACCCGCCCGTTGTGCGCGTCACGCGCCGTCTCCGACGCCTGCGTACCCGCCTTCCACATGTCGATCGCGGTCTGCGCCTGCCCCTGCGCCCACTCCACCGTCCCCGCGAACGACTCCAGCGCGCCGGCCGCCTCCTCGCACGCGTCCGCCGCCCGCAGCCACTTCGGCGGCTCGATCGCGACCGTCTCGCGGAACGCGTCTGCCCCCTCACCCCGCAGTGAGCCCGAGTCCAGGCCCCGCAGACCCTGGCCGACATTGCTGAACGCGCTCTGAAGGTCGCGCAGATGGGAGGCCGTGCTCCGGATCTTGCCCGGACTGCCGTAGACCAGCTTCGTCCGGTCCTCGCTCTGCCCGAGATCCAGCTCGTCGACCTCGGCACCCAGCCGGTTGGCCAGCGAACCCGACTGCTCACGCACCCAGTCCGCACCGGACTCCCAGCCCACATCGTCCAGCCGGTCCGCCGTCCACCGCCCGCCGTCCTCGACACGGTTACCGACCCACTCCGTGGCGTCCTCGGCCGCGTCCTCGATGACATCCGGAACGAAATCACCGATACCCATGACTCAGCTCCCCCCGCCGCTTCCCTCACCACCGGACCCCGGCTGCTGCTGTTGCTGGGCCTGCTGGGCGCGTGCCTCCGGGGACGGGCCGAAGGTGTCATCCAGCGCCTGGTCGTACGCCCCCTGATCCACCCCCAGCAGATCGTTGAGGATCCGCGACTGCCGGCCGCCCTGCCCCTCCGTCAGAACCGTCCGACCGGTGTCCCGCCACGTCTGCAGCGCCTCGTCCCCCGCCCGGTCGAACGACTCCCCGCTGTAGTCCGGACTCAGAGCATCCGGCGTCCACACCTCACCCCAGCCCTGCCGGGTGATCTCCTCCTCCGACGCATGCGGATTCCCCACCGCCGCGTTCACCGCGATCTTGAACGTCCCCTGGATGTACTGGTCCTCCTCCCACACCAGCCCCGCCGCCAGCCCCAGCGTCGACGCGATCGTGTTCGCGTCCTGGACCAGCGCCCGAACCCCCCACTCCCACCGCTCGCAGAAATCCTCGAAGTCGACCGCCAGACCGTGGTGCCCGGCCTCCATCCCCGTCAAAGCCAGCTCCGAGAAACCCTTGCCCAGCACCGCCCCCGTACCGGTACCGACCTCCCGCAACTCCGCTATCGCACCCCGCAGCCCCTCGGTGATCCGCCGGACACTCTCCTCATCGAACCGCAGATCCCCGAACTCACTCATCGGCGCTCCCCGTTCCCATCCGGCTGCCGCGGCAGCGGTACGTTCACGACGCGAGAATCCACAGCCACGGCGTCCGGCACCCGCGCGTCCACACCCACCGCCCCCGGCACCCGCGCGTCCACCGCGACCGCCTCCGGCACAATCCCCACCACCGGCGGAAACAACATCGACCCCTCCGCGTCCGCGATGTTCACGGCCACCCCCGCCGGCACCCCCATCGCCGGAATCACCTCATCCAGCAGCCGCGCGCCCCGTATCTCCGCGAACTCCCACTCCCGCCCCGAAACCCGCCCGTCCCCGCCATCCCGCGCCCGCGCGAACCGCGCCAGAGCCGCCTCATCCGTAAACCCGCAGACCCAACGCACCCCGCCCAGCTCCGCCGTCCACAACCCCCCACCCTCCAAAGGCACCAGCACCAACGCCCGCCGCAACTCCCCCACCAGAGCCCGCGGATCCCCCACCCCCGCACGCCGCTCAGCAATACGCCCGACAAGCACCGAAGCCGCCCCCGTGTCCCCCGTACCCACGCCGTATCCCCTCCGTCATCCGCCGACTCCCCCGCGAGCCGGCCACCAGCACCGTAGGAGACCACGAACCGACACAACCAGACGGTTCCCGGTCGAGATCACGACAGCCGCAGCGTTCGGCCAGCACCTGTCCGGGGATCACGTCCGGAGCCGACTGACGAGGGCTGCGGTGGCGACAAGGCCGAGAAGACGCGGCCCCGGAGTTATCACCTTTTTGATGCGTTTTAACTGGCTTCTATCGGTCTAGCGTCGTTTCGTCTATAGCGTGGCGACAACATCGCATGAGCTGCCCGAGGGGTCCTGACGGGTCGTATCCGTCTGTCCGCTCGGCGAAGTATCGCTCCGTCATGAGGCGGCATCGCCGACAGGGGCAGCCCGTGCGGCCGGCCTTTGTATGAAGGAGAGTCTGTGATCTCAAAAAGCAGGAGGGCCGCGCGTGCCCTGGCCGTGTCGCTCGCCGCAGTTACCGCCCTCACCGTCAGCACGAGCGGCAACGCCTACGCCATCGATCATGTCGAGTGTCGCGGCGGAGAGAACTTCCTCAAGATCTGGTCACACAACGGTGGCAGGCAAAGCGTCGACTGCTACGCGAACCGCGGGAGGACCAGCTTCGGTGGGTGGTGGGTCGACAAGATCTCCACGGGCAACAACGACCTGATCTACTACGATGCCAACGGTGACTCGGTGAGGATCAATCGCTGGAAGGTAATCAGCTTCCCGAACCGCCCGCCGAAGGTCAACTCCATCGAGATTCTGTGATGAGTTGACCGCCGGTCGCGGGGAATGACTGTCCGGTCACGCCCTGGCGGGCGTGACCGGTACATGGAGGTCGCCATGTCACGGAACTTGTGGCAGAGCCCTTGCGGCCACCGCCCCGGTCGCCGTGCCCGGTGCGTTCCTGACCATCGTGGTCGCCTGCGCCTACGTCACCACCGACGCCCTCACCCCCGCAGGCCGACCAGCGCGGCACGCGGATACTCGACGGTCGGCGCGGTGGCGAAGCGGTCGAGGATCTCGTGAGTGACGACCCCCCTGCCAGCATGAACACGCCTGCGTCCGGTGCCCCATGCTCCAGGTCAGTCCGAAGATGATCAGCCGACTCGACGACCTCGAAGCCGACCTCATCACCCGCCGAGCACGTGCCCAAGCCGGGGGCTGGGCCGGGGGGATCGAAGGGCTCGGCCTAACCCTCCAACTCCTCCGCGCCAAACGCGACGACACCCACCGTCGGGCCCGACGCCCCACCGTCGGCCTCGGGATCCCCACCTCACGAACCGCTCTCTCAAGCCGCTGATCGACGGGATTCCGCAGGCGAATTCCGTCAGTCGAGCAACTGCCCACCGTGGGCATGGGGCGGGTGGCGCCGTGGTGGTCGTGTTGCCTTCGGTCGAGGGCCTGAGTCTCACGCCTTCTCGGGCAGGTAGGCGGCCAGCGCCCGCAAGCCCGCCAGCACCTCGTCGGCGGTGGGAGCGGACTCGGGGTCGGTGAGGTGCTGCATCATCAGGCCACTGACGAGGGCGAGTTGCACCGAGCCGATGGTACGGATCGCTTCTTCGGAGAGCTCGGTCTCTACGGTTCCGGTGACCTCTCGCGCCATGCCGCTGCGCCCCTGCCGTAGCCCGGCGGCCACCTGCTCACGCAGTTCCGGGTCGCGCTGTGCGCGCAGGACGGTCTCCAGATTGGCGGTCCAGAAGATCTTGTTGGCAGAGAACGCCTCGATCAGCCCGCGCCATAGTGCGCCGAGGTCGGTGTCGCCCGCCGACGGTCCGAAGACCTGGTCTCCCGAGTCGAGCGCCTCGAAGAGCGCCTGGTTGAGCAGCGCCTCCTTCGAGCCGAAGTGATAGCCGATCGCCGCCATGCTGACGCCCGCCGCGGAGGCCAGGTCGCGGACCGTCGTGCGCTCGTAGCCCTTCGCGAAGAGGCACTGCCTCGCGGCCTCCAGCAGCTTCTCCCGATTTCCCATGACGCAGACCCTAGCAACGATCGGCGCGTTTGCGCCAGACGAACGCCTCAGACGATCGACTTAGGCATACGTCTTGCGCACTTGCCCAAATCCTGGCTACCGTTTCGGACATCGAAGATCACGCCGATCCTTGGAGCCCGGATGAACACCAGGAAGTCCCGCGTCGCGGCCCTTGCTGCGGCCACCGTCTCCGCGACGCTCGCCGCCACGGTGATCACGGGCGGCCCCGCCTCCGCGCACCCCGGCGCCCAAGTCGTCCCCACCCGGGTGACGACCGCCGAGGGCCCGGTGCAGGGCACGGCCGCCGGTGTGGTGCGCACGTTCCAGGGCATCCCCTACGCGGCCCCGCCGACCGGAGAACGCCGGTGGAAGGAGCCGCAGCCGGTGCGCCCCTGGTCATCGCCGCTGAACGTCCGGGCGCCGATGAGCGCCTGCGCGCAGCCGACCGACCAGCCCATCTCGATCGAGGGCAGCGGGGAGGACTGCCTCTACCTGAACGTCACGACTCCGGCCGGGCGGACGACGGGGCGTCTGCCGGTCATCGTCTGGATTCACGGCGGCAGCTTCACCTACGGCGACGGCGCCACCTACCGCGCGGCCAAGCTGGCCGTCGCGCGGCAGGGCGCGATGGTCGTGACGATCAACTACCGGCTCGGCGCGTTCGGCTTCCTCACCGCGCCCGGTCTGCGCGCACCGGCCAACCTCGGCCTTCTTGACCAGCAGGCCGCGCTGAAATGGGTCAACCGCAACGCCGCCGCTTTCGGCGGCGACCCCCGCAACGTCACGATCATGGGGCAGTCGGGCGGTGGCTACAGCGTCTGCGCCCAGCTGGTTTCGCCCGGAGCCCGCGGGCTCTTCAGCAAGGCGATCGTGCAGAGCGCGGGCTGCGTCGGACCGGACGGTTCGTTGACCCGCGAGCAGGCCAAGGCCAACGGGCTCGCCGTCGCTGAGGCCGCGGGCTGCGACGATCCACGCACCGCCGGCTCCTGCCTGCGAGGCAGGTCCAGCGCCGAGCTCATCGAGGCATCCGCCTCCGGGCACGACGGGTATCGGCCCGTGGTGGACGGCAAGGTGCTGCCCGAGGCCCCGGCACGTGCGATCGCCGCGGGGCGGTTCGCCCGGGTGCCGCTGCTGCACGGCTCCACTCACGACGAGATGAGCGGACTGGCCGGGCTCGACGAGATCATGACAGGGCAGCCGCTGACCGCCGAAGGCTACACCGAGAAGGTCACCGAGCAGTTCGGGAAGGACGCCTCCGCCGTCCTGGCCGAGTATCCGGCCGCGGACTACCCAGCACCCGGAGCGGCGCTGTCGGCCGTGCTGACCGACTCGGAGTGGTCGACCGCGGCGCTCGACACCCACCGCGCGCTGGCCCGCCACACCCCCCTCTACGCCTATGACTTCGCCGAGGCCGAGGCCCCGTACTTCAAGAACGTGCCGCGGCCGACGAGTTTCCCGCTCGGCACCGGCCACATGATCGACCTGGCCTATCTCTTCGCCAACGACCTGTTCGAACCGCTCGATGCCACGCAGGCCGGACTATCGGACACGGTGGTCGCCTACTGGAGCCGGTTCGCGTCCACCGGGCAGGTGAACGGACATGGCCTGCCCATGTGGAAGCGGTTCACCAACAGCGGCCCCTACGTGCAGCGGCTCGCGTCCGGCCGCATCGGTCGCACCGACTTCGCGGCCGACCACCACTACGCCTTTTGGAAGGCACTCGCCCCTCATGGAACGGCTGGCAGCCGCGTTGGCCACGACCGCCGGGGTGGTAACGAGGGTCGTCCCGCGTACAGTCCGCCGGTCCCGCATGCCGCGCCCATCAAGGACGCCGCGTACAGGGCGGTCTCCGTCCTACCGTCCCCGGTCGGTGCCGTCACCAGCGGAATGCCCGAACCATGCACCACTCCGGCCAGTCCCGCCTCCACGCTCAATTGCAGCGGATAAGGCGAGGTGATCTCCGGAAACATGTCACGGAACGCGCCACAGCCAAAGGTGGCCCGGCCAAGACCGGCATCCTCAACAGGAGCGGACGCCATGCGTTCCGCGCTGCGCGCGTGGACACGTAGCGCGGTCGAAGAACCGAAGTCCGGGTGGGCGTCGACCGTTTTCTGCTGCCGCTGAACGACATATTCCTGGCCGGCGATCCAGTCCGGAACGATGACGACTCCGCGATGAGTACCGTACTCATGACGTATCTTCTTGACCTTGCTGTCATTCACCCGGTCATGCGCGTAAGCGGCCTCACGGAGAAATCCGCGGTGGGCCGGCCTCGCCCGGACGGCCAAGTCCTGGAACCGCGGCATGATGGCGGCATCTCAGGTGTGCCTCATGGAGTGGGGCGGGCAGTGCTTCCCATCGTCAAGGAGTCGGCCGGTCCGCCCCCTGGTGATGGGGATCGCGCGGCCCAAACGGTGTCGCGTTCACGGTCGGCGGCCCGCGGGCGTCGTTGATCCATGCCGTGCCATGCGTCCGATCGAGAGCTGAAGCGCGGCGGACGTGTCCGGTGCCGACGAGCCCCAGAAGGAACTTCCCCCTTGTGTGTGTGGTGACTTAGTGTGTGCCCGCAGTCGGCAGGTCGCCCGCCCTGTCCCCGGCAACGGGCGCCGGTTCGGCTTCTTGGATACTGGGGGCACGATGGGGGACGATGCAGACGCCACTGATGTGGACGGCCGGCATCGACACGCCCCGGCCATTCGCACGAGACAGGAAATATGAGCCCGATGCCTCATGATGACGTGGCCTCGACCGACGAAGCCGCCGAACGGCTGGTAGCCGGTCGCTATCGCCTGCGGTCCGTGCTCGGCGAGGGCGGTATGGGCACCGTGTGGCGGGCCCGTGACGAGGTGCTGCACCGTGAGGTCGCCGTCAAGGAGGTACGCGCTCCGGCTGGACTGGCCACGGAGCAGGTCCAGCGGATGTATACCCGCTTGGAGCGGGAGGCCCTGTCGGCGGCGCGCATCAGTGCCCGGAGCGTGGTGACCGTCCATGACGTGACCACCTACGACGGCCGGCCCTGGATCGTCATGGAGTTCGTCCGTGGCCGCTCGCTCGCCGAAGTCATCAGCTCCGAGGGCGCCCTCTCCCCGCAGCGGTCCGCCCGTATCGGTGCCGAGGTGCTCGCCGCTCTGCGCGCCGCGTACGACGCCGGAGTGCTGCACCGCGACGTGAAGCCCGCCAATGTCCTGCTCGGTGACGACGGCAGGGTGGTACTCACCGACTTCGGCATCGCGACCCTTGAGGGGGATACCGCACTGACGATGACCGGCGAAGTCATCGGTTCTCCCGAATATCTGGCGCCGGAACGGGCGTTGGGCCAGATCCCCACCCTCGCGTCGGATCTCTGGTCCCTCGGTGCGCTGCTCTACACGGCGGTCCAGGGCCGGTCGCCCTTTCGTCGGACGACTCCCCTCGCCACCCTGCGCGCTGTCGTTGACGACCAGTTGCCCCCGCCGCACCGGGCCGGACCCCTCACGTCCGTCATCGAGCGCCTGATGCACAAGGACCCCGCCAAGCGTATGTCGCCCGACGAGGCTGAGCGGGAGCTACGCGCGGCGGCTGCCGACACGGCGGTACCCGCCGCGCGGCCCCACGTGCCCGCCGACGGGGAACTGCCCACCGCCGAGACCTCGTTCGGGGCGACCGCGGAAGAGGCCACGGTCGGGTCACCGACCACGACAGCGGCATCGCCGGTCCCGGGGAACACCACGGACACCGGGGACATGACGACGGCTGCCGATATTCCGGCAGCGGGGGTTCCTGCTGCGCCCCGGCCCGCCGTTCCGGAATCTGGAACCACGACCGCGGTCGGCATCTCCAACTCCTCTGGGCAGCCGACGCTTTCCGATTCGGCGACGACCGCCACCACGACGGCAGCCGCTCCGGCGCCACGCTCCCCGGAGACCGGCTCGGCCGCGGACACCGCCAGGCCACCCGTCATATCGGCTGGATCGGCTGGATCGGCAGGATCGGCAGGATCGGCAGGATCGGCAGGATCGGCAGCAGGGTCCGCATCCGCGACGCCCGCGTCGGCATCCGGCTCCCGACCCGCACGGCGGCGCGTCGGATACCTGATCACCGGGGGAGCCCTGGTGCTGGCCCTGGTCGCCGGAGGACTGGCCTACGTGCTCGGCGACGACGACCAGGGGACCGGTACGAACGCCGGCTCACTCCTGGAGCAGGGCGACACGGCCGGGCGGCCCGTCTCGGTCAGTGTGGAGGGCAGCTCGACCACATACACCGGAAGCTGCCCCGCCAATGACTCGTCCCCGCGCTTCACCGCGACCTTCACGGTCACCGAGCTGCCCTTCCAGTTCTCGTACCGCTGGGTCTCGGCGAACGGTTCGGTGATCGACCAGGAGTGGCGGACGCTGGCGTTCGAGGAAGGCGGCCCCCGCACCCATCAGGAGTCGGTGCAGCTGTCGACATACGCGCAGGCCGGAACGCTCGAAAGCAGCATGGCTGTCGAGATCCAGTCCCCCTTCGAGGCGGTGTCCAACTCGGTCCCGTTCTCGGTGACATGCGTCACGGCGGCGGGCGGGTAGGTCCTGTCCGGCGGATCTTCGTGGATCAGCCCGGGGCCGCTGGTGGAGGGGGTACCACCTGTGCCGTTCAGGCTACGGGGAGCATCGCAAGGCGGAGGATCGGCGTCGCCGATGGACCGGACGTACTCGGACGACTCCGACAACGCGGCGAGGTGCCGTGCCAGGCGTTCCGGGTCCACGAAGATCCGCCGGACAGGGCCCAGATCCTTTCCTCACCGGTCGAGGCCCGGACAAAGGCGCTGCACGCGGCCACGGCATGGCATATCCGGCATACTTCAACCGGCAAGGATTGAAACGTTGTCGGGCATACTCGGACGCCGCCGGTCAAGTTCGGTCTGCCGGACCGGAGTTCCTAAGGTGGGCCGGGAACATTCCACTCTCGTGGCGGGCCGACCAGGGATGTGGTGGTTCCTTCGCCCGCAACCGAGACTTTCGCAAGGAGTTTGTGTGTCGTCGGTCATCGTGGGACGTACGGGTCCCTTCGCCGGTCAGAGTGCGGTTCTGGGCGGTGCTCCGCTGCGGTTCGGACGCAAGAGCGACAATGACGTGATCATCGTCAGCGCCAACGCCTCCCGCCTGCACGCCGAAATCCTTACGGAGGACGGCGCGTACGTGCTCCACGACCGGAACAGCAGAAACGGAACCTTCGTCAACGACCGGCGGATCACCCGTCATGTTCTGGTACCCGGCGACTCCATACGCATCGGCGACGAGACCTTCCTGTTCGAGACCCAGGAGGCTCTGGAGACGGTCCTGGTCTCTCATCTCGAATCACCCCGTGCCGACAGCCCGGCCGACCCGGGCGAGCTGCGCGTCACGGTCACGGGAGGGGGACCGGTCGGCCTCGCCTTCGCCCTGCTGCTGGAGAACGCGCTGCCCGGGAAGGTCTCGGTCACCGTCTATGAAGGCCGGTGGATCAATGACGGCGCCAGGGTGGTCTGGAAGGACGAGACCCACGGCAACGTACGGCGCCAGCAGGTCGTCACCGTGCAGAGCCGGCAGTACCTCGCGCTGACCGACGAGATGCAGTCGGTCCTCTTCGGCGACGAGGCGTCCAGCTCCGAGATGTGGCCTGTGGGACCCGACTCCGTGGACGGCCGCGCGCCCCGCAACATCCGGATCGCCTACATCGAGGACAAACTGCTGGAGCTGGCCAACACCAAGTCCGCGATCCGCCTCGTACCTGAGCGTTTCGACCCGACGCAGCCCCAGCACCGGCTCTCCCAGGAGAACGTCCTGGTCATCTGTGAGGGCGGTCGGTCACGTACCCGCGAGCACTTCGCGGACCGTTTCGGCACGGCCGACGCCTCGATCTACTCCCTCGACGGGGAGCACCTCCAGGACGTGGTACTGGGACTGCGTGTCAAGTCTCAGCTCACGGATCCGATGAGCGTCCTGCTGACCGTGTCCCAGAACAGGTTCCTGCTCAACTCCCTGCGCGGCGAGGGCTTCCTGAACATGAGGCTGACGCGCGACGAGGCGCGCAGCGTGGTCGGTATCGATCCGGTCCGGCAGGTCTTCGAGGAGTGCATCGCGGCCCGGCCCTGCGTGATGAGCCGCCACGAGGACAGCGAGTTCGTCTGCCCGACCCACGGGACCCTGTTCCTGCCCGCCCTGCTGCGCAGTTCGCCGCTGTGGAAGCGGATCAAGGAGGGCCTGAAGCTGTTCGGTGTCCCCGAGGACGATCTGACCGCCATCACCTCGTTCCGGTTGGACATGGTGCAGCGCCCCCGGTTCACCGCGCAGCTCACACGCCCCACCCCCACGAGCCCCGGAACGTACGGTTTTCTGCTCGGCGACGCGGCCAACGCCATCCACTTCTGGCCCGGACGCGGCCTCAACAGCGGCCTTGCCTCGGCCGTCTCCCTGACTCGCTCCCTCAGCCGGGTGTGGCAGGGCCGTCCGCTGCGTGACGCCGACTTCATCCGGCACGAGGCGGCGATGTCCATGCTCCAGTACCGGCACAAGAGCCGCGCCTGGAACGCCATGGTCACCACCGACGAACAGGGCACCACTCGCGCGATCAAGGACATTGTCGCGCTGAGCATGGTGGAGGACGGGGCTGCCGAAGCCCCCGCCGAGCGGTCCGACGACCTGGACATCCTGCTGGACCGTATGCGGGCGATCCGTGAGCGTCTCGCCGTCCGTCTTCCCGGAATGCCCAGCGACGAGGAACTGCGGAGCCATCTGTCGGCACTCGCTCCGTCGACCCTGCGGACCCTGCGGGAGAGCGGTGCGTGGGACACACTGATCGTCGGTGGCGAAGAGGCCGACATCGACATCTTCTACGAGCCGAACGCCCCTGCCTTCATAGCACCCCCGGTCGAACCGGTGAGCCAGGAGGCCGCCGGAGCACGGTAGCAGGTGCTCGACCTGGTGTGAGCCGACCACAGGTCGGTCTGTCCGGTGACCGGGCCCCTGTCACCGGATGGACCGACCCTGCCGTGCGGTGCCCGGTCAACACGGCGGGCGGGTCCGTTCGGTGCCCGCGTCACTGACGCCGCGGGCTGAGGACACAGAACTCGTTACCTTCAGGATCCGCCAGGACGACCCACGACGCATCACCCTGGCCGATATCGACACGCTGTGCGCCATGAGCCACCAGACGAGCCACCTCGGCGTCCTGGTCGTCAGGCCTGAAGTCGAGATGCAGCCGACTCTTGGCCTTCCTGCTCTCATCGAGCCGGACGAAATCCAGCCCCGGCAGGCGATCCGGCGCCGGGCGGATCTCGAACTCCTCGTCGGTGGAATAAACCACAACCCAGCCAAGTGCCTCGGCCCACCACTGCCCCAGGGCCGCCGGATCCGCCGAGTGAACGATTACCTGTTCCCATTCCAAGGTCATCCGCAGAGCCTAGACCCGCCAGGGCTTCGAAGTACAAGGCCCGGCAGCCGCCGAGTCTGCGGGCGATCGCGACGAGTACTGGCGGCACGCCTCGGTCCGTGAGGACTACGGGGCCGTGCGCCGCCCGGTGCTCCTACCGCCGGTGCACGGCCGCCCCCGTCGTCCCGGGCAGGTGACAGAGGCCCGGGACGACGGGGGCGGGATCTGGGCGGCGCCCGGCCGGCGCCGCCTCTGGTCACTTGAGCAGATACGCCTTGACGACGGTCAGGTCGTAGACGTTGCCGCTCCTGTCCGTGAGCTTCGCCTTGAACGAGACCGAGGTGGCCTTCTTCGGATGGCTCAGCGTCAGGCTCCGCCCGCCGTCCTTGGCGGTGGTGACCGTGGCCTTGGCCCACTTGGTGCCACCGTCGTAGGAGACCTGTACGGACAGGGACTTGAGACCCTTGCCCGCCGCCGGGCCCTGGACGGAGAGCGGGACCGTCAGCTTCTTGCCCTTGGCTCCGGCGCTGCCGAGGTCCAGCTTCGGGGCGAAGCGGACGGTGGAGAGCGGCAGCGTCACCACGGACTCACCGCCCGGCCTCTTCGAGGTGAACGTCCAGCCCGCGACGATCCGTGTGCTGACCCCGGCCACCGCGGTGGAACGGGACACGTCCGTACTGATCCGGTACGCGGCCGACGCGGTGGGCAGAGCGTCGGTGTACGCGCAGAGTTCACCTCTGCTGTCCACGAGCTTCCTGCCGCCCGCGGTGATCACGGTCCGCTGCTTGGTCACCGAGGACTGCCCGAAGTGCCCCGCGCCGTCGGTGAATTCGGGGACGCAGACCGCCAGCTCGTTCTGGAACCGCTGGGCGACGCTGTCGCCGCCGGTCTTCGGACTGAACACCCCGACGTTGTAGGTGTGCTCGTAGGTCTTCTTCGCCCGGTAGGTCCTCGCCCCGTCGGACGCCAGGAACACATAGCCCCCGGCCTCCGTCGCGCCCTGCTGTTCGACCGCGAACTCCCAGGTGAAGCCCTTGGGCACGGTGACATAGGTCTTCGCCACGGCGGGCAGGGCGAACGGCCGGGTGACCGTGCCGATGCCGAACTCCGGGGCGTTCCACACGGGGTTGACGACGGCCCGCTGGGACTTCGCGGAGGCGCCGACGCGCAGATTCACCAGGGCCAGTTCGCTCTTGGTCACCTTGTGGGTGAGCCCGGTGTGGAGCGAACCGGTGCGGTTGTAGAAGACGTTGTAACTGGTACTGCCCTTCTGCCAGGCGCCGCCCACCTGGGAGCTGAGGTCCCGGGCGGCGAGGGCCGGGCCGACCTGCGCGGTCCTGAAGCCCGTGAAGCCGTCCAGGAACCAGGAACTGCCGAGGCCGCCGCTCCGCAGCTCCAGCGAGTAGTTCAGATACGCGGCGGTATTCGTCGCGGACTCCGGCGGGGTGATGCTCACCGGCTTCGCCTTGCGGGCGTCGAAGGTGATGGTCGAGTTCGCGGTGACCGAGAGCTTCGGCGCCACCATCAGGGCGATGTCGGAGCCGGGCTTGGATCCCCTGGGAGTCTCGACCGGGGCCTCGATCAGATAACCGCCCCTGGGGACACGGAGCTTGGCGGTCCCGTCACCGTCGGCCTCGAAGAGGTCCTCCCAGAACTCGCCGCTGTGGCCGTAGACCATCGCGCCGGCCCGTGCGGGCTTGCCCTTGGTGTCGATGAACTTCACCGTGAGGTCGTACGACTCCGCCTCCCGCACGACGCCGAAGGACGTGCGCACGCTCTGGCCGCCCCCGCTCGCGGCGGCGACGACGGAACCCGAGAACGCGCCGTCCAGCGTGCCGGTCCGGGTGTCCGAGATGAGATCGACGCTCGCGCCGCCGCCCGCGGGTACGGTGACCTGCCGCGCGCCGAGCCCGAAGAAACCGGCCGGGGCGGGCTGTCCCTGGGGTCCCGTCGTGTCGAGCGACAGATCGAGGGTGACCGGCTCCGTACCGCTGTTGCGGTAGGTGATCTGCCGGGTCACCGGGGTGTCGTCGGTGTGCGGCCATCTCTGGAGACCGAAGTTCACCGAGGTCTGCTCGCTGGCCACCGTCTGGGTGATCGCCGCGGCCACATCGGTACGTCCGGTGCCCTGCTGGTACGCCGTCAGCCCGGCGGTCGGCCTGGCGGACGCGGTCAGCGTCTGCTTGATCCGCTGTCCGGTCCAGTCCGGGTGCTCCTGGGCGAGGATCGCCGCGGCTCCCGCCACATGCGGGGTCGCCATGGACGTACCGGACATCGACACATAGCCGTCGGCCGCCGGGGTCCCGAGCCGTCCCTGGGCCGCTCTCGCGGCGACGATGTCCACACCGGGCGCGGTGAGGTCCGGCTTGAGCGAGCCGTCGGCCGTCCGGCCCACGCTGGAGAAGTCGGCGATCCCGTCGGCCCGGTCGACGGCGCCGACGGTGAGCGCGGAGGCCGCGCTGCCGGGCGAGCTCACCGTCCCCGCCTCGGGGCCCTCGTTGCCCGCCGCGACGACGAAGAGGATGCCCTTGTCCGCGGAGAGCCTGTCGACGGCTGCCTCCAGCGGGTCCGTCTCCACGGTGTCCAATCCGCCCAGGCTCAGGTTGGCCACCTGCGCGCCCTGGTCGGCGGCCCACTGCATCCCCGCGATGATCCCGGAGTCCGAGCCGGAGCCCGAGTCGTCGAGGACCTTGCCGTCGAGGATCCGCGCACCGGGCGCGACGCCCTTGAACTTCCCGCCGGACTTGGCCCCCGAGCCCGCCGCGATCGAGGCGACATGGGTGCCGTGGCCCACTCGGTCGGCGGTGCTGCCCGAACCGGAGAAGTCCCGCTGTCCCACCTCGACACCCTTGAGGTCGGGATGGGTCTCGTCGACCCCGGTGTCCAGGACGGCTATCTTCACGCCGGTGCCGTCGTATCCGGCCTGCCAGGCGGCCGGGGCGCCGATCTGCGGGACGCTCCTGTCCAGGCTCGCGTGGCGCCTGCCGTCCAGCCACACCCTCGCCACACCGGGTGCCGTGCCGCGCGCCGTCCGCTGACCGGCGACGGGCGCGGTGAGGGCGTGCCACACCTCGGACGAGCCGGTCCTGGGCGCGGTGAGCGCCTCCCCCCTGACCGCGGGCAGGCTCCGGCGTACGGAGACGTCCGCGGCCGAGATCGCCGACCTCGCCCGTGCCTTGTCCTCGGTGTCCTTGGTGTACGACACGATCAGCGGCAGTGTCGCGCGGTGCGCGTCGTCGTACCGGTCCCTGATGAGACCGGTCACATCGAACAGCCGCCGGTCGAGAACACCTTGGGCCACCAGCCGCGACGCGTCGGCCGGCAGGACGTACGTACTGCCCCCGACGCGCCTGACGGTCGCGCGGACGCTCTCACGCCCCTTGGCGGTATCGATCCGGGTCACCCGTCCCCTGGCGTCCACACGCACGCGGTCCCCGGTGATCAGGGTGACCACGGACGGTTCGCCCTGTGCCTTGCGTGCCTTCGCGGCGAAATCCCCCGGTGCCGCGGCGCCGGATCCCGCACCGGAGCCCGAGCCCGAGCCCGAGGCGGAACCGGAAGCGGACGACGTCCCTGGAGCGGCCCCTGTGATGAGTCCCGCCGTGAGCAGCGCCGCCACCATGGCCGCGCCGACCCTGCTTCGTCTACCGGACAACTCTCCCCCTGTGTACACCTGTTGAGATGCGGTCATAAATCGAACTAACCCCCGAAGTGAAACATACCGAGTATGCACGCGATTGATCGTCTTGGGCCCCCAAGTGGGCCCGGGGACCCTGCCGTTGGGTCCCGCTTCGTCTTTACGCTGCCTTCCGTTCGGGGGAACGGTCACGGTGTGGGACGAGGAGTGGATGGTGAGGGGCGCCAGAGGTCTCCCGATTTGGCATGCGCATGGCGATAAGGGCCAGGGCGGGGTGGAGTACGTCGCACTGGTCGGGGTGGTGGCCATGGTCGTGGCGGCGATCGTGGGGCTGACGGTGCCCGACGACGAGGCGGTCGGGCTGAAGAACGCGGTGTGCAGAATCGTTCATGCCGACAAGGGCGCCTTCGGGTGCGCCTCGGGTGAGGACGGGGACGGCGGAGCCGGGGACGACGGTGGCGGCGGGGACAGCGGCGAGGATCCCGTCGTACCCCCCGACGACCCCTTCCAGCCCGCGAAGTGTCTGCTCTCGCAGGATCAGACCAAGGACACCGTCGTCATCCAGATCCTCTTCATCAAGATCAGCGGCTCGGAACAGCTCAAGGTCCAGCAGTGGTCCGACGGCACGGTCACCGTGGAACGGGTGACGGACAGCAGCGTCGGGGTCACGGCGAGCGTCTCCGCGGGTATCCCGGGGCTCAAGGACTGGGGCGGCAGCGCCTCGCTGAGCGGCACCTACACCAAGGGCAACGGCAGCGGGGGCCAGTGGCTGTTCGGCAGCCACAAGAGCGACAACCCGCAGGCCGATCTGGAGGCCAATCTCGCCGACGCCAAGGCCTTCGCCGAGGCGCTCAAGCAGCAGGACTTCTGCCGCGCCATGATCGGCTCCCCCGTCTCCCCCATCAGCCAGGTCGGCTGCAGCAACAACGCCGTGTCGCAGATGGAGAGGACCAATCCGGAGCGCATGCCGGACGTCGACATCACCAAGACGACCACCGAGGCGTCGGGCGGGGTGAGTTTCGGCAAGTCGTTCAAGAAGGGCAGCGGCGAGGGCGGCAAGGACGGCGAGCCCAAGGACCTCGGCAGCATCTCGACCGATCTGATCAGCGGCTCCATGACCCAGGACGTGGTGGTTCTCCGTACCAACACCGGCCCGGACGCGGGCAAGGTCACCTTCGTCTACACCTTCTCGGTGAGCGGCAAGGCGGGTGAGGTGGGCCAGGTCAGCGGCACCCGGATGCAGCAGGTTGCGGTCACCTACGACGCGGCCATGTACGACGAGGAGGAGAAGAACGGCCAGCCGCACCGCCCGCAGAAGATGGTGATCACGACCAGTCAGGAGGCCGGTGAGGGGCCCGGGATCAATGTCGGCGCCGGGGCCAACGCCGGGCCCGTCACCATCGACGTCGGCGGGGGCGGCGGCGAGGTGGAGTCCCGGATCCACACCGAGTCCGCCGAACTGGTCCTCGTCAACGACGCGGACAGCACGCTGGTGGAGGACTGGCTGCGCGGGCGCGGTGACTTCCCCGCCGGTGACGCGCTGCCCTCGCCCTCCGACGCGGCCGAGGCGCCCGGCGCGGACGCAGGCCCGATCGAGCGGCTCCTGCACGACAAGGGAAAACTCAGCAGGCTCGACTACAAGGCCAACACCGACTGGTGGAACGCCTCACTCGGCATCGGCTTCGGCATCTCCGCAGGCCAGGTCACCATGGGCTTCAAGCTCTTCGGCATCGACATCACCCACGAGCACAAGGAACAGACCATCACCGGCGACCCCACCTACGCCACCGCGCCCCAGAGCGGCGGCACACGCCCCTGGGTCGAATGGAAGAACTGCACCCAGACCACCCCCATCACCGCCTGACCGGCGGTCGGGCGGGGGCCATGGGCCGTGGGCCGGGCCTGTACCCACGGGGGGACAGGCCCGGCCCGCGGTGCTGGACCGGTCAGGGCAGCACCGCGACACCGTCCAGTTCGACCAGCGCCTCCTCGTCCCAGAGCCGTACGACTCCGATCACCGCCATGGCGGGGTAGTCACGGCCCGCCAGCCTCCGCCAGATCACGCCCAGTTCGGCCGCGTGGGCGCGGTAGTCCGCGACATCGGTGGTGTAGACGGTCACCCGGGCGAGTTCGTCCGGCGCGCCGCCCGCCGCCGCGAGCGCGGCCAGCAGATTGCCGAGCGCCCTCTCGAACTGGGCGGGAAGGGTCCGTCCCACGACCTCTCCTGCCTCGTCGAGCGCGGTCTGTCCGGCCAGCAGGACCAGCCGTCCGCCGGTGGCGACGACGGCGTGCGAGAAGCCGGCGGCCGGGGAGAGCCCCGCCGGATTGACCCGCTCCAGGCTCACGCGTCCGGCTCCGTACGCTCCGGCTCCCCGGGCCCCGGGTCTGCGGGACCCGGGTACGTACGCTCCGGCTCCGTACGCCCCAGTTCCGCGCGCCGTTCTCTGTACAACTCCTTGGCGATGATGGTGCGCTGGACCTCGGTGGCGCCCTCGTAGATCCGCGGCGCCCGGACCTCGCGGTAGAGATGTTCCAGCAGATGGCCGCGCTGGAGGGCGCGGGCGCCATGGAGCTGGACCGCGGTGTCGACGACGAACTGCGCGGTCTCGGTGGCGAACAGCTTCGCCATGGCCGAGCGGCGCGGCACATCCGGCGCGCCCGTGTCGTACGCCTCGGCCGCCGCATAGACGAGCAGCCGCGCCGCCTCCGTACGCGTCGCCATCTCCGCGACCTGGTGCGCGACCGCCTGGAGATCCTTCAGCCGGCCGCCGAACGCGCCGCGCCGCGCGGTGTGTTCGAGCGTGGCGTCCAGGGCGGCGCGTGCCATGCCCACGGCGAAGGCACCGACGCTGGGACGGAAGAGGTTCAGGGTCTCCATGGCGACCCGGAAGCCATGGCCCTCCCCGCCCAGGAGATCCTCGCGGGTCACGGGCACGGCGTCGAAGACGAGAGAGCCGATGGCGTGCGGCGCGAGCATCTCGATCGCGCTGCCCGTCAGTCCTGGACGGCCGGCGGGGACGAGGAAAGCCGTGATCCCCCGGGCCCCTTCGCCCTCGCCCGTGCGCGCGAAGACGGTGTAGAAGTCCGCCTCGGGAGCGTTGGAGATCCAGCGCTTCTCACCGGTCAGCAGCCAGCCGTCGCCGTCCGGTTCGGCCCGCAGCGCGAGCGCCGCCGCGTCCGATCCCGCGCCGGGCTCGCTCAGCGCGAACGCGGCCACGGCGCGGCCCGCGCTCACCTCGGGCAGCCAGCGCGCCCGTTGACGTCCGGTCCCGGCCCGGACGACGGGGCAGGCACCGAGACCCTGGAGCGCGAGCGCGGTCTCGGCCTCCGTACAGCCCTGGGCAAGGGACTCCCGCAGCAGGCAGAGCTCCAGCGTGCCCGCGCCGCGCCCGGCCCGCTCCCCGTCTGCCTCCCCGAACAGCCGTGCCAGCAGGCCGAGTTCACCGAGCGCGGCGATCAACGGCCGGTTCACCCGGCCCGGCTCGCCCTTCTCGGCAAGCGGTCGCAGCCGTTCCACGGCGAGGGTGCGCAACTCGGCGCACCAGTCGGTCTGTTCCGGATCGAGTGAGAATACGGGCATCCGAGCCCCCACTTCCCGCGCGTCTATCGCGGACCGTTGACTGTCGTCATCCTCACGATACGCTCGATGGGCGACCCCACGACAGCAAGGGGGCGAACCATGCAGCTGACGCCGTCGGCGCACAGAGACACCTTTCCGCGCGACCAGTTACCGCCGTCGGACCAGTGGCCACGGCTTCTCCCCCTCCCTCCCGGACCGTGGCCCACGGGCCCGCTCAACTGCGCGGCCGAGCTGCTGGACCGTACGGCCGAGCGGTTCGGCCCGGACCGGCCGGTCTTCCGCACGGGCACGGGTGAGGTCTGGTCGTACGGGGAGCTGCGTGAGCGGGTCGACCGGATCGCGCATGTGCTCACCTCCGGTCTCGGGGTGGTGCCCGGCAATCGCGTCATGCTGCGCGGTCCGACCACCCCCTGGCTCGCGGCCTGCTGGCTGGCCGTGCTGAAGGCGGGCGCGGTGGCCGTGACCGTACTGGCCCAGCAGCGACCGCCGGAGCTGGCCGCCATGTGCGAGATCGCCCGGGTGAGCCATGCCCTGTGCGATGTCAGGTCGCTGGACGATCTGGTGGGCGCGCGGGTGCCGGGGCTGCGGATCACCGCGTACGGCGGGGACGGACCGGACGATCTGCTGAGTCTGGCCCGGGACGCCCGGTCCGATCCGTATCCGGCGGTACGGACCGCGCCGGACGATGTGGCGCTGATCGCCTTCACCTCGGGGACGACGGGCCGGCCCAAGGGCTGTATGCACTTCCACCGGGATGTACTGGCCGTCGCCGACACCTTCTCGCGCCAGGTGCTGCGGCCGGAGCCCGGCGATCTCTTCGCGGGCAGTCCGCCGCTCGGTTTCACCTTCGGTCTGGGCGGTCTGGTGATCTTCCCGATGCGGGCCGGGGCGTCCGCGCTCCTCCTCGAACAGGCCCGTCCCCGGGAGCTGTTGGCGGCGATCGCGGAGCACCGGGTGTCGGTCCTGTTCACCGCGCCGACCGCCTACCGGGTGATGCTCGACGAACTGGACACGCGCCCGTACGACATCTCCTCGCTTCGGCGCTGTGTCTCGGCGGGCGAGAATCTGCCCGCGGCCACCTGGCACTCCTGGCTCGGCCGGACCGGACTGCGGATCATCAACGGCATCGGCGCGACGGAGCTGCTGCATATCTTCATCTCGGCCGCGGACGAGGCGATCCGGCCGGGCACCACCGGGGTGCCGGTGCCCGGCTGGCAGGCGTGTGTGGTGGACCGCGCGGGCGCTCCGGTGCCGGACGGGGAGCCGGGACTGCTGGCCGTACGGGGTCCGGTGGGCTGCCGGTATCTGGCCGATCCGCGCCAGCGCGCGTATGTGCGCGACGGCTGGAATCTGACCGGTGACACGTATGTACGCGAGCCCGACGGCTACTTCCGGTATGTGGCCCGCGCGGACGACATGATCATCTCGGCGGGCTACAACATTCCAGGCCCCGAGGTCGAGGATGTGCTGCTGGCCCATCCCGATGTGCGGGAGGCGGCGGTGGTCGGCCGCCCCGACGAGATACGCGGTCAGATCGTCGCCGCGTATGTCGTCCTGCGGGACGGGGTCGAGCGCGGCGAGGAGACCGCGCGGGGTCTGCGGGACTTCGTCGGTACGCGGCTGGTGCCGTACAAACGCCCGCGCGCGATCGTCTTCCTGGACGCCCTTCCCCGTACGCCCACCGGCAAGCTCCAGCGCTTCCTGCTGCGCGATCCGGACTCGGTACCCCAGGGCCTACAGTGATCATGTGGCCGAGCAGCACACCCCCCGCTCCCTGATCGTCACCCTGTACGGCGCGTACGGCCGCACACCGGACGGCGCACCGCTCCCCGTGGCCGGGCTGATCCGGCTGCTGGGGGCCCTCGGTGTCGACGCGCCCTCGGTACGCTCGTCGGTCTCCCGGCTCAAACGCCGTGGGCTGCTGGTCCCCGAGCGTACGGCGGACGGCGCGGCCGGATACCGGCTCTCGGCGCAGGCCCGTCAGCTGCTCGACGACGGCGACCGCCGGATCTACGAGCGGCCCGCGCCCCGGCTCTCCGACGGCTGGGTGCTCGCCGTC
The DNA here is from genome assembly GCF_045161915.1 of Streptomyces sp. NBC_00872. Taxonomy (NCBI): domain Bacteria; kingdom Bacillati; phylum Actinomycetota; class Actinomycetes; order Kitasatosporales; family Streptomycetaceae; genus Streptomyces; species Streptomyces sp. NBC_00872. The sequence goes on from NZ_CP108806.1 coordinate 2,248,776, forward strand.
TTCTCCGTACCGGAGGCCGAGCGCCACAAGCGCCATCTGCTCCGCTCCCGGCTGGGCCGGCTGGGCTTCGGCACGGCGGCGCCCGGCGTCTGGATCGCGCCCGGCCGGCTCTACGAGGAGACCCGCCACACACTGCGACGGCTCGAACTCGACACGTATGTGGACCTGTTCCGCGGCGAGCACCTCGGCTTCGAGCCGACGGAGGAGGCCGTGGCCCGCTGGTGGGATCTGGACGCGATCGCCGCCCTGCACGAGGAGTTCCTGACCGCGCACGAGCCGGTGCTGCGCGCCTGGGAGAAGGGCGCGGCCGGGCCGGTGCCGCACCTGGACTCGGTACGGGACGCCTACCGCGACTATCTGCTCGCCCTCGACTCCTGGCGCCATCTCCCCTACACGGACCCCGGTCTTCCCGGCGAGCTGCTCCCGGAGAACTGGCCGGGCGAGCGCTCCGCGGAGGTCTTCACCCGGCTGCACGCCCGGCTGCGCGACCCGGGACTGGAGTTCGTACGGGGACCGCTCAGCTCAGGGTGAGGCGCGGCCGGGGCGCGTCGGTACGGCCCGACGGCGGCGGACGGCTGCCCGCGCGGTACGGAGGCGGCCAGGGCGCGGCGGGTCCCTCGTATCCCTGGGCCGCGGCGGCGTGCAGGGTCCACTGCGGATCGTGGAGATGCGGCCGGGCGAGGGCGCAGAGATCGGCGCGGCCCGCCAGCAGCAGGGAGTTCACATCGTCCCAGGAGGAGATGGCGCCGACGGCGATCACCGGGACGGCCACGGTGTTACGGATCAGATCGGCGAACGGGGTCTGGTAGGAGCGGCCGAACTCGGGCCGCTCGTCCGCGACGACCTGGCCGGTGGAGACATCGATGGCGTCGGCGCCGTGCGCGACGAAGGCACGGGCGATCTCGACGGCCTCCTCCGGGGTGGTCCCGCCCGGCGCCCAGTCGGTGGCGGAGATACGGACGGTCATGGGCAGTTCGTCGGGCCAGTCGGCCCGTACGGCGTCGAAGACTTCGAGCGGGAAGCGCAGCCGCTTCGCGAGCGTGCCCCCGTAGGCGTCGGTGCGCCGGTTGGTGAGAGGTGAGAGGAATCCGGAGAGCAGATAGCCGTGGGCGCAGTGCAGTTCGAGCAGATCGAAGCCGCTGCGCCGGGCTCTTCCGGCCGCGGCGGCGAAGTGCTCACGGACCGCGTCGAGTTCGCGGCGGCCGAGCTGGTGGGGTATCTGACTGACACCCGGCCGGTAGGGCAGCGGGGAGGCGGCGGCCACCGGCCAGTTCCCGGCGGGCAGCGGCTCGTCCATGCCCTCCCACATCCGCCGGGTGGAGCCCTTGCGCCCCGCGTGGCCGAGCTGCACCCCCACGGCCGTACCGGGTGACCCGGCGTGGATGAAGTCGGTGATCCGCCGCCAGCCCTCGCCCTGTTCCCGGGTGTAGAGACCGGTGCAGCCCGGGGTGATCCGGCCCTCGGGGCTGACACAGACCATCTCGGTCATGACCAGACCGGCGCCGCCGAGGGCGCGGGCGCCGAGATGGACGAGATGGAAGTCCCCGGGCACGCCGTCCACCGCGGAGTACATGTCCATGGGCGAGACGACGACCCGGTTGCGCAGGGTCAGCCCGCGCAGCCGGAACGGGGTGAACATCGGGGGTGTGCCGGGCGGGCAGCCGAAGTCCGTCTCCACCGCCCGGGTGAAGCCGGGGTCGCGCAGCCGCAGATTGTCATGGGTGACCCGGCGGCTGCGGGTCAGCAGTCCGAAGGCGAACTGGCGCGGCGGCTGGTCCGTATAGGTGGCCAGCTCCTCGAACCAGCGCAGACTGGCGGCGGCGGCCCGCTGGGTGGACTCGACGACCGGCCGGCGTTCGCTCTCGTACGCGGCGAGCGCGGCCGGCAGATCCGGGTGCTCCTCGACACAGGCGGCGAGCGCGAGGGCGTCCTCCACGGCGAGCTTGGTGCCGGATCCTATGGAGAAGTGGGCGGTGTGCGCGGCGTCGCCGATCAGTACGGTGTTGCCGTGGCTCCAGCGGTCGTTGACGACCGTACGGAACGCGGTCCAGGAGGAGGCGTTGGAGCGCAGGGGCCGTCCGCCGAGCGCCTCGGCGAAGACCGCGGCGCACCGCTCGGCCGACCGCCGCTCGTCGAGCCGGTCGAACCCGGCCGCCCGCCAGACCTCTTCCCGCATCTCGACGATGACCGTGCTCCTCGGTCCGCCGGAGCCATGCGCACCGGCGGCCCCGGGGGCACCCGCCCCGCCGGTGACACCCGCCTGACCTGTGACACCCGCCTGACCGGTGACGCCCGCCCCGCCGGTGACACCCGCCCCGCCGGTGACACCCGCCCCGGCGGCGAAGGGATAGCCGTGGAGCTGCATCACCCCGTGCCGGGTCTCCGCGATCTCGAAGCGGAACGCGTCGAAGGCGAAGTCGGCGGCGAGCCAGATGTAGCGGCAGCGGTGGGTGGTGATCCGCGGCCCGAAGGCCGCCGCGTGGGTGTCGCGGGTGAGGCTGTTGATCCCGTCCGCCGCGATCACCAGATCGTGGGTGGCGGCGAGTTCGGCGGCGGGCGGGGCCTCGGTGCGGAAGCGGAACCGTACCCCGAGGGACGCGCAGCGCTCGCGCAGGATCGCCAGCAGCCGGTGCCGGCCGAGCGCCGCGAAGCCGTGGCCGCCCGAGGTGAGGGTCCGGCCGCGGTGGACGATGTCGATGGAGTCCCAGCGGACGAACTCGTCCTGGAGCGCCCGGTGGACGACCGGGTCCGCGTGCTCGATACCGCCGAGTGTCTCGTCCGAGAGGACCACACCGAAACCGAAGGTGTCGTCCGGGGCGTTGCGCTCCCAGACGGTGATCTCGCGGTCGGGACGGAGCCCCTTGAGCAGGGCCGCCGCGTAGAGCCCGCCCGGTCCGCCGCCGATCACCGCGATACGCCGGACGCCCGGCACGGCCGCGACCCCCGCCACTTCGCTACTGTCCCCGCCACTTCGGGGCGCGCTTCCCGGTGAAGGCGGCGTGGAACTCCGCGTAGTCCTCCCCGTGCATCAGCAGCGCCTGGGTGGCCGCGTCCAGTTCGACGGCGGCGGCCAGCGGCATGTCCAGCTCCGCGGTGAGCAGTGCTTTCGTCTGCGCGTACGCGAGGGCCGGGCCCCGCGCGAGCCCGCGGGCCAGCTCCGCGGCCCGTACGTCGGCGCCGCCCTCGTCGGTCAGTTCGCTGATCAGCCCGATCCGTTCGGCCTCGGGGGCGTGGACGGGCTCGCCGAGCATCAGCAGCCGGGTCGCGTGACCGAGACCGACGATCCTGGGCAGCAGATAGGCCGCCCCCATGTCACCGCCGGAGAGCCCGACCCGGGTGAAGAGGAAGGCGAACCGCGCGGTGGGGTCCGCGATCCGGAAGTCGGCGGCGAGCGCGAGGACGGCCCCGGCGCCCGCGGCGACCCCGTGCACGGCGGCGATCACCGGGAAGGGGCATTCACGGATCGCCCTGACCACCTGCCCGGTCATCCGGTTGAAGTCGAGGAGCCGGGCGGTGTCCAGCCCGAGGGTCGCGCCGATGATCTCGTCGACATCGCCGCCCGAGCAGAAGCCGCGCCCCTCACCGGCCAGGACCAGGGCGCGTACGGAACGTTCCCTGGAGAGCTCGGCGAGCAGATCGCGCAGATCGGCGTAGGCGCCGAAGGTGAGCGCGTTGAGCTTGGCGGGGCGGTCGAGGGTGACGGTCGCGACCCCGTCGTCGTCGCGGGTCAGCCGGAGATGGCGCCACTCCTGGGTGCGGGGCGCGGAGCCGGTGAACGGGCTCGTGGAGTGGCTCATGGAGTACGGCCTCCCTCAGCGGACGCTGTCCCTCGCCGGAACGGTATCACTCGTGTGTGACTGTCGTCACGAGTGCGCGATACGTTTCGAGCCACCCGCGCCCTCGATCGCCCGGCCATCCGCCCCCGATCGCCCCGAACTGTCCGTCCCCGGTCGGCCCAGAGCCGTCCGGCCTCGATCGCCCCCGGCCGTCCGTCCCCGATCGCCCTCGGGCGCGCTGGGCCGACTGGGCCACTCCACGGGCGCGCAGGTTCCCCTCCCGTACCCGGCGAATGGCCCACACCGGCCCAAACGTCCAGCGGCCAAAGGTCCCGATCCGGGCGGGACTTAGGTCCCTTTTCCGGCGGGCCGCCGCCTCTTGTCCGCGCCCTTACGCTCCGTAAAGTTGAAGCCGATAGCACTTCAGCCTCACGACACCCGCCGAACCCTTGATCGGACCACCCGCTGTGCCGGAACCCTCAGGCCTCCCCTCCTGGCGTGTCGCACTGCCCCACAGTGCGGAAGCAGTACCGCTCGCCCGCGCCCTGGTCCGGACGGCGATCGCGCATCTCGCGGACATGACCGACAGCGACACCGCGGAGCTGCTCACGGCGGAGCTGGTCGCGAACGCCATCAAGCACACACCGGGGAACGACCCGATCGAGCTGGTCGTGGAGCTGCTGCCCACCGGCTGCCAGGTCGAGGTGCACGACCGCGACCCGGCCCCGCCGGGGAATCTCTCGCGTCCGGGGTTCGGCGCGATGCCCGATCCGTGGCAGGAGGACGGGCGCGGTCTGCTGCTGATCCATACGCTCAGCGCGGACTGCGGCCACCGGCCCACGGATCAGGGAAAAGCGGTCTGGTTCACGCTCCCCACCTGCTGACCAGACCTCGGCCTGACCCGACCTCAGCCTGACCCGACCTCAGCCGGGAGCGCCTGTGCGGGCGCGGCTAAGCGGGAGCCGCTAAGCGGGCGCGGCTAAGCGGGCGCGCCGTCCCGGGCGAGGGTGGCGACCAGTACGGCCTTGATCGTGTGCAGCCGGTTCTCGGCCTCGTCGAAGACGACGGAGTGCGCCGACTCGAAGACCTCGTCGGTGACCTCCAGTTCGGTCAGACCGTGGCGCTCATGGATCTCGCGGCCGACCGCCGTGTCGAGGTTGTGGAAGGCCGGCAGACAGTGCAGGAACTTCACCCCGGGATTCCCGGTCGCGCGCAGGACGTCCATGGTCACGGCGTACGGACCGAGCGCGGCGATCCGCTCGTCCCAGACCTCCTTGGCCTCCCCCATCGACACCCAGACGTCCGTGGCCACGAAGTCCGCGCCCGCGACCCCCTCCTCGATGCTCTCGGTGAGGGTCAGACGCGCCCCGCTCTCCTCTGCGGTCTTGCGTGCCAGGGTGACGATCTCCTCGTCCGGCCAGTAGGCGCGCGGCGCGACGAGCCGTACGTCCATCCCCAGCAGCGCGCCGGTGACCAGATACGAGTTGCCCATGTTGAAGCGCGCGTCACCGAGGTAGGCGAAGGCCGTCTCCGTCAGGGGCTTGGCGCAGTGCTCGGTCATCGTCAGCACATCGGCGAGCATCTGTGTGGGGTGCCAGTCGTCCGTGAGGCCGTTGAAGACCGGCACGCCCGCGTGCGCGGCGAGCTCCTCGACGGTCGTCTGGGCGTCCCCGCGGAACTCGATACCGTCGAACATCCGGCCGAGCACCCGGGCCGTGTCCTTCGCCGACTCCTTCTTCCCGATGTGCGAACTCGCCGGGTCGATATAGGTCGTCGCCGCCCCCTGGTCCGCCGCCGCCACCTCGAAGGCACAGCGTGTACGGGTCGAGGCCTTCTCGAAGATCAGCGCGATGTTCCTGCCGCGCAGCCGCTGGATCTCGGTGCCCGCCTTCTTCGCGGCCTTCAGCTCGGCGGCGAGCTCGATCAGGCCGCGGAACTCCTCGGCCGTGAAGTCCAGCTCCTTGAGGAAGTGGCGGCCTGCGAGGTGTATCGCCATGGTGGCTGCTCCTGGGGCACAGATGGGAGGGGAGTGGAAAGGGGGTGGTGAAGGGGGTGGCACATACCGGGACCATGGAACTATATACGATCGCCCGTATTGCTATACGATCACAGAGGGTGCGTGGCGCACACAGGGCGCGGGGCGCACATACGGCCCGCGGCGCGCATGGCCTCGCGCGGTGGTGTACGTAGTCCGCGGTGGTGTGCGTACTACACAGCGGCGCGCTCGACCGGACAGCTCATACAGCGCGGCCCGCCACGACCACGCCCCAGCTCGCTGCCGGGGATCTCGATCACCTCGATGCCCTGTCTGCGCAGATGGGTGTTGGTGGTGACATTGCGGTCGTAGGCGACGACGACACCGGGCTCCACGGCGAGCACGTTGCAGCCGTCGTCCCACTGCTCTCGGGCGGCGGAGTGCACATCCTGGGTGGCGGTCAGCACCCGGATCTCCGGCAGCCCGAGCGCCGCCGCGATGGCGCGGTGCATATGCTCCGGCGGATGGTCGGTGACCTTCAGTTCATGGCCGTCGCCGCCCGGTTCGATGGTGTACGAGCGGAGCATGCCGAGACCCGCGTACTGCGTGAAGGTGTCGCCGTCGACCATCGTCATCACCGTGTCGAGATGCATGAACGCCCGGCGCTTGGGCATGTCCAGCGCCACGATCGTGGTCGCAGAACCGGCCGCGAAGAGTCCTCGGGCCAGCATCTCGACCGCCTGCGGGGTGGTGCGTTCACTCATCCCGATCAGTACGGCTCCCTCGCCGATGACCAGCACATCGCCGCCCTCGATGGTGGACGGATAGTCGTCCTGCCCCTCCGACCAGTGGTGGAAGGCACCAGCCTCGGGAGCGGTGAAGAGCGGATGGTGCTTGTAGACCGCCTCGAAGTGCACGGTCTCGCGCCGGCGCGCGGGCCAGCGCATGGCGTTGATGCTCACTCCGTCGTAGATCCAGGCGGAGGTGTCCCGGGTGAAGATGTGGTTCGGCAGCGGGTCGAGCAGGAAGTCGTCCAGCGCCATCACATGGAAGCGTACGGAGGTCGGCTCCGCGTGCCGCTCCAGGAACTCCCGCTTGGTCATCCCGCCGACCAGCGCCTCGACCAGCTCGGCGGTCGGCAGTCCGTCGAACACCGCCCGGAGATGGCCGGTGGCGAGCGGACCGTACTCCTTCTCGTCGAAGACCCTGTCCAGCACGAGCCGCCGCGCCACCGGCAGCTCCAGGGACTCACGGAGCAGATCGGCGAAGAGATGCACCCGCACTCCGCGGTCGCGCAGCACCGCGGCGAACGCGTCGTGCTCCTCCTGGGCGCGCCGCACCCACAGCACGTCGTCGAAGAGCAACGCGTCCTTGTTGCCGGGCGTGAGCCGTTTCAGCTCCAGATCAGGCCGGTGCAGTATGACGCGGCGCAGCCGCCCGGCCTCGGAGTCGACTTGGAATCCCATGACCCCATCCTCACCGCATGAGGCGCGGTTCACGCGGTGAACGGATGAGGCCCTGGTCTCAGCACCGGCCCTGATCCCAGCACCCGGCCTGGTCCCACCCCGGCTGCCGTGTCGGCGTTCGGCGACGGCGACGCGTCAGCCGGGGTGTCGGCGTCGGCCGTGGTGTCGGCGTCGGCCGCCGGTGTCAGAGCCGGGGGTCCACCGGCTCCGACTCCAGGGCCAGGACCGCGAAGACCGCCTCATGCACCCGCCACAGCGGCTCGCCGTCCGCCAGCCGGTCCAGCGCCTCCAGGCCGAGGGCGTACTCCCGCAGCGCCAACGACCGCTTGTGGCCGAGGAATCGGCTGCGCAGCCGCTGGAGGTTGTCCGGGCGGGTGTACTCGGGCCCGTAGATGATCCGCAGATACTCACGGCCGCGCACCTTGATGCCCGGCTGTACGAGCCGTCCCTTCTCGTCCCGTACCAGCGCCGCGAGCGGCTTGACGACCATGCCCTCGCCGCCGCGCTCCGTCATCTCCAGCCACCAGTCGGTCCCGCTGCGGACCGATGCCTCGTCACCCGTGTCGACGATCAGCCGCCGGGTGACCTGGAGCAGGCCGGTCGGGTCGTGCTCGACCAGCCGGTCCAGCCAGGCGAGCTGCTGGTCGTGCGGGACCGCCGCGAGGCTGCGGCCCTGGACGGCCAGGAGCTGGAACGGCGCGAGACGCACTCCCGCCAGTCCGTCCGTGGGCCAGCAGTAGCGCCGGTACGCCTCGGTGAACGCCGCCGCGTCGGTCGCGCGGTCGCGCTGCGCCGTCAGCAGCGCGGTGGCCTCGACACCCCGGGACACGGCGGCTTCGAGCGCCCGGGTCACGGCGGGGAAGGCGGCGCCCGCGGCGGCGCCGACCGCCGCGTACTGCGTGCGCAGCAGACCTGTGGCCTTGAGCGACCAGGGCATCAGCTCGGCGTCCAGCAGCAGCCAGTCCGTGTCGAGTTCCCGCCAGAGCCCGGCGGCCGTGACGGCCGTGCGCAGCCGCTCCAGTATCTCCTCGGTGACCGCGGGGTCGTCGAAGAAGGGACGGCCGGTACGGGTGTGCAGGGCGCCGGTCGGCCCGGCCACGCCGAAGCGTTCACGCGCCGCCGCCTCGTCCCGGCAGACCAGGGCCACCGCACGCGATCCCATGTGCTTCTCCTCGCACACGACCCGCGCGACACCGTCCGAGCGGTACTGGGCGAACGCCTCGGCCGGGTGCTCCAGATAGTGCCCGTCGGCACCCGCGCCCCGGGCCTCGGCGCCGGCGGTCGCGGTGGGTGCCATGGTGGGCGGGAGATAGGCGAGCAGCCGGGGGTCGACCGCGAAACGGCTCATGACCTCCAGCGCCGCCGCCGCGTTCTCCTCGCGCACCGCGAGCCTGCCCATGTGGCGGGTCTCCACGATCCGCTTGCCGTGCACATCGGCGAGGTCGAGCGGCCGGCCCTCCCGCCCGCCGGGCGCCTCGGTGGTCAGTGGTCTGGCCGGCTCGTACCAGACCCGCTCGGCGGGTACGTCGACGAGTTCGCGCTCCGGCCAGCGCAGCGCGGTCATCTTCCCGCCGAAGACCGCCCCGGTGTCCAGACAGATGGTGTTGTTGATCCACGAGGTGTTCGGTACGGGGGTGTGTCCGTACACCACGGCCGCCCGGCCCCGGTAGTCCTCGGCCCAGGGGTAGCGCACGGGCAGCCCGAACTCGTCGGTCTCGCCCGTGGTCTCGCCGTAGAGGGCGTGCGAACGCACCCGGCCCGAGGTACGGCCGTGGTACTTCTCGGGCAGACCCGCGTGACAGACGACCAGCTTGCCGCCGTCCAGGACGTAGTGGCTGACCAGCCCGTCGACGAACTCCCGCACCCGCGCGCGGAACGCGTCGTCCTCCTTCTCGAACTGCTCGACGGTCTCGGCGAGTCCGTGGGTGTGCTGGACCTTCCTTCCCTTGAGCCAGCGGCCGAGCTTGTTCTCGTGGTTGCCCGGTACGCACAGGGCGTCGCCGGACGCGACCATGTCCATCACCAGCCGCAGCACACCGGGGCTGTCGGGACCGCGGTCGACGAGGTCGCCGACGAAGACGGCCGTACGCCCCTCGGGGTGGGTGCCGTCCCGGTAGCCCAGTCTGCCGAGCAGGGTCTCCAGCTCGGAGCGGCAGCCGTGGACGTCCCCGATGATGTCGAAGGGGCCGGTGAGATGGGTGAGGTCGTTGTAGCGGCGTTCGAGCACGACACCGGCGGCGGCCACTTCCCGCTCACCGCGCAGGATGTAGACCTTGCGGAAGCCCTCACGCTCCAGGCCTCGTAGCGAACGGCGCAGTTCGCCGCGGTGGCGCCTGATGACATGGCGCGGCATACCGGCCCGGTCGGGGCGGCCGGCGTTCCGTGCCGCGCACACCTCCTCCGGCAGGTCGAGGACGATCGCGACGGGCAGGACGTCATGCTCGCGCGCGATCCGTACGAGCTGCTTACGGCTCTCGGACTGCACATTGGTCGCGTCCACGACAGTGAGGCGGCCGGCCGCGAGCCGCTTGCCCACGATGTAGTGCAGTACGTCGAAGGCGTCACGGCTCGCGCTCTGGTCGTTCTCGTCGTCGGCGACCAGTCCACGGCAGAAGTCCGAGGAGACGATCTCGGTGGGCTTGAAGTGGCTCCTGGCGAAGGTGGACTTGCCGGAGCCGGTGGCACCGATCAGTACGACGAGGGAGAGATCGGGCACGGGGAGAGCGCGCGAGGCGGAGGCCGGCTGCTCGTCTACGGCTTCGGTGCCGGTGTCCATGCCGGTGCCGGTGCTTATGCCGGTGCGGTCGCTCATGCGGTCTTCCCCTCCTGCTCGTCCGCTGCTGTTACGGCGGTCCTGGTCGCGACGGTCCCGGTCACGACGGTCTCGGTCACGACGGTCTTGTCGTTCTGTGTGAAGACGGCCATCTGTGTGGGCGGTCCCACCTCGGGGTCATCGGGACCTATCGGGGCATACGCGACGTCATAGCCATGGCGTCGGGCGACCTCGCCTGCCCAGTCGCGGAACTCCTCGCGGGTCCACTCGAAGCGGTGGTCGCCATGGCGTACGTGCCCGGCGGGCAAGGTCTCCCAGCGGACGTTGTACTCGACATTGGGCGTGGTCACGATGACGGTACGGGGCCGTGCCGCGCCGAACACCGCGTGCTCCAGGGCGGGCAGACGCGGCAGATCGAGATGCTCGACCACCTCGCTCAGCACGGCGGCGTCGTATCCCTTGAGCCGCTTGTCCGTATAGGTGAGGGCGCCCTGTAGCAGCGTGACACGGGCGGCCTGGCGCTCGCTCATCCTGTCCAGCCCTATCCGGCGCCCGGCGATGGCCAAGGCGCGTACCGACACATCCACACCGACGATCCGGGTGAAGCGCGCGTCCTTGAGCAGTGCCTGTACGAGCTGTCCCTGCCCGCAGCCCAGGTCGAGCACCGTGCCCGCGCCCGTGGCACGGAGGGCGGTCAGGATCGCCTCGCGCCGCTGATCGGCGAGCGAGGGCTCCTTCGTGAAGCTCCTCACACGCCCGTCGTCAGCTCCGGCCGCGCCGGCCGCGCCCGCCGCGGTGTCCGCGGTGGCGTTTGCGGTGTCGGTGGCGTTTGCCGTGTCCGTGACTTCCGTGGCTTCCGTGGCGTCCGAGCTCGCTTCCCCGGTCTCCGCGCCGTCCAGGGCGGGGTCGGTGAGGATCTCCTCCACGGCGTTGTCGATCGCCTCGACGTCGATGTCGTCGGCCTCGGCGAGCCGGACCAGTTCGAGGCGCTCCATCGCCTGCCGGGTCAGACCCCAGCGGCGGGCCAGATAGCGGCTGGTGATCAGCTTCTGCTCGGGGTGCTCGGCCAGCCAGCCCTCGCCCGCGCGCAGCAGCTTGTCCACCTCGTCGGGCGCGACCCAGTAGTGCTTGGCGTCGTCCAGCACCGGCAGCAGGACATAGAGCTGGCGCAGCGCGTCGGCCAGCCGCAGCTCGCCGTCCAGGACGAGCTGGACATAGCGTGACTCGCCCCACTGGGGGAACCGCTCGTCCAGTGCCACCGGACGTGCCTCCACCGATGTCCAGCCGAGCGGCCCGAAGAGCTTGCCGACCAGCTCGGCGCCACCGCGCGCGGGCACGGCGGGGACCTCGATCCGCAGCGGCAGTGGCCGCGCGGCGCGCTCGGGCAGCGCGGCGCAGACCCCGCGCAGGGCGCTCTTGAAGACCGTGCTCAGCGCGACCGCGAGCAGTGAGGAGGCCGCGTAGGGACGGTCGTTGACATACTGCGCGAGCGCCGCGTCGGGCGCGCCGCCCCGGCCCTTCCCCCTGCTCCGCCGTACCAGCGCCACGGGATCGATCTCCAGCAGCAGCGCGGCCGTGCAGCGCTCGGCGGATGCCTCGGGGTAGAGCACATGGGCGGTGCCATGCGCTGTGGAGAACGTCTGCGCCCGGTCGGGGTGCTTGTGCAGCAGAAATCCGAGGTCGGTCGCGGGACGTTCCGGGGTGCCGGTCGTACTGATCGTCAGGAACACCCGATCGAGTATTGCCCGGGAGGACCACTACGACCAGGGGTTTTCGTCCTGTACGTCTTCCCGTCGCACTCCGGCGTCCTCCCGCCGCGCCCCCGGTGTCCTCACCCCTCCAGCGCGGCGCCGAGCCGGGCGATGTCGGCCGGACCGACCCGGCAGCATCCGCCCACCAGCCGCGCCCCCGCCGACCGCCAGGCCCCCACCCGCGCCGGATCGAAGGTGGCGTCACCGCGCCAGCTCCGCTTCCCCGCGTCCCAGCCCTCGCCGCTGTTGGGGTAGACGACGACCGGTTTGCCCATCACCGAGGCGGCGGCCTCCACGGCGCGGTCGGCGTCCGCCGGCTCGCAGCAGTTGACGCCCACCGCGATCACCTCACCGGCACCGGCCGCCAGGGCGAAGGCCTCGGCGAGCGGCTGTCCGGCCCGGGTGCGCTCCCCCGCGATGGAGTACGAGAGCCAGACCGGCACCCCGCAGCCGTCCACGGCCCGCAGCAGGGCCTCCGCCTCGTCGGTGTCCGGCACCGTCTCCAGCGCCAACACGTCGGGACCGGCCGCCACGAGGGTCTCGACCCTCGGCCGGTGGAAACGCTCCAGCTCCCGTACGGTCAGTCCGTACCGACCTCGGTACTCACTGCCGTCCGCGAGCATCGCCCCGTACGGACCGACCGACGCGGCCACCCACACCTCGTGCTCCACGGTCTCCCCCGCGTGGCGCGCCAGCTCCACACTTCTGGCCAGCAGACCGGCCGCCTCCCGCCGCTCCACACCCCGCCGCGCGAAGCCCTCGTAGGTGGCCTGGTAGCTGGAGGTGATCAGCACCCGCGCGCCCACCCGCACATACGCCGCGTGGGCCGCCTCGATCTGCTCGGGACCGTCGGCGAGGAGCCGCGCGGACCAGAGCTCGTCGGAGAGGTCGCAGCCCTGTGCCGCGAGCTGGTTGGAGAGACCGCCGTCGAGGACGACGGTCTCCCCGGCGAGGGCGGCGGCGAGTGTGCGGGCGGGTTTCATGACTGCTCTCCAGTGTCTCCGTACTCACCGGCACTCACCGGCGTTCACCGGCACTCACCGGGTTTCCGTGCTCACCACTGCTCGCCGGGTCGGTCTCCGTGCTCACCGAGCGGGTCCTGGCTCCTCCCGGGTCCAGGGCCCTCGGTCCCGGTCACGCGCGGGACTCAGCCGAGCTGTGACTGGACCTGTGCGGAGATCAGCTCCAGATGGTCGAGATCGTCCAGGTCCAGGACCTGGAGATAGAACCGCGACGCGCCCACCGCCGCGTACCGGCCGATCTTGTCGACGACCTCGGCGGGCGAGCCCGCGAGCCCGTTCGTCCTCAGCTCGTCCGCCTCCCGGCCGATGGCCGCCGCGCGCCGGGCCACCTCCGCGTCGTCCCTGCCCACACAGACCACCAGCGCGTTCGAGTAGACAAGCTCGTCCGCCCGGCGGCCGGCCGCCTCTGCGGCGTCCCGCACCCGGCCGAACTGCCGCTCCGTGTCCTCGATGGAGGCGAACGGCATATTGAACTCGTCCGCGTACCGGGCGGTCAGCCGAGGGGTGCGGGTGGCGCCGTGCCCGCCGATCAGGACCGGCACCTTGCCCTGCGCGGGCTTGGGCAGCGCGGGCGAGTCGGTGAGCTGGTAATACGTGCCGTCATGGCTGAAGGTCTTGCCCACCTCCGTCCCCCAGAGCCCGGTCACGATGGCGAGCTGCTCCTCCAGCCGGTCGAACTTCTCCTTGGGGAAGGGGATGCCGTACGCCTTGTGCTCCTCCTCGAACCAGCCGGCGCCCAGGCCCAGTTCGACCCGGCCGCCGGACATCTGGTCCACCTGCGCGACCTGGATGGCCAGCACGCCCGGCAGCCGGAACGTGGCGGCCGTCATCAGCGTGCCGAGCCGGATCCGCTTGGTCTCCCTGGCCAGTCCGGCCAGGGTGATCCAGGCGTCCGTCGGCCCCGGGAGCCCGTCGCCCGACCCCATCCGCACATAGTGGTCGGACCGGAAGAAGGCGTCGAAGCCGAGGTCCTCGGTGGCCTTGGCCACGGTCAGCAGGGTCTCGTAGGTCGCCCCTTGCTGGGGCTCGGTGAAGATTCGAAGATCCATGCTTCTATCCTGCACCCTCGAACCGCCTGCCCCCTTCCCGCTCCCGTGCGCTCAGCCTGCGCAGCATTCCGCCCACCCGGTCGCTCGACTCGTCGGCGGCGTCGATCGCCTCGATGCACTGCCAGTAGAGCCCCTCCTCGTCCGTGGCACAGGCCACCGCGACCAGCGCGATGCCCACCTCACCCAACAGCTCGCCCAGCCTCGTCAGCGCTCCCCCCGGGTCCCGCACCCCGGAGAGCTGCCCCGCCCGTATCCCGCCGGGACAGAGCCCCGGCTGATCCGGCGGTCCGCAGCCGCGCCCGCCTGCCTCGCCCAGCTCCCGCGCCTCGGCCCTCAGCTCCTGCGGTCCGCTCAACGCCAACTGGTTGCCGATCGCCTGCGCGAGGGCCTGCGCCTGACAGGCCTCCGCGATCACATCCAGCGCCTCCGCGCTCCCCGCCAGGGCATGCCGGCTCACTCCGATGAGCCGTTCCGCATCCATGCACAGCCCCCGCTCATACGACAATCCTGCCCATTCACTCCACTACCCAGAGTGAGGGAATGGCGACAGAAAGGCCAGAGCAATGCGGAAATCTCTGGACAGCAAGCTCAATGTGTATAACTCAATCACTCCGCAGAGTGACGATCATGGTGAATCGGGCCCCGCCGAGGGCCGCTTGGGCGGAAAGCGGACCTCATTCCGGTCGATCTTGGCCGCGAGCGCCGCCAGCGCGTCGATCCCCAGCACCTCGCAGAGCTGGAGCAGATAGGCGAGCACATCGGCGACTTCGTCGGTCACCCGGTGCGCCGACCCGGGGTCCTCCATCACCCGCGCCGACTGCTCCGGCGTCAGCCACTGGAAGATCTCCAGCAGCTCGGACGCCTCGACGCTCAGCGCCGCCACCAGGTTCTTGGGGGTGTGGTACGGCTCCCAGTCCCGCGCCGCCGCGAACTCGGCCAGCCTGCGCTGCAGTCCCGCCACGTCATGTTCCGTCACGGCTCCAGGTCTACCACCGTCACTCCGGCGGCCCGCGCGCGAGCCCTCCACGACGGCTCCGTACCCGCGCCCGCGCTCACGACCGGACCGGCCGGACCGGCCGCACCGACCGGACCGTCCGTACAGGGCCCGCGACGCGGGGAACCGTTCCGCCTCGGCGGCCTCCCTACGACCGGGGGACGGCTTCCGCCGCGATCCCCTCGACCTCCGTGCCGATCGGCGCCAGCAGGAAGACGTTCTTGTCCACCCGGTGCATCCCGCTGCCGAGTCCGAAGACGACCCCGCTGCTGAAGTCCAGGATGCGCTTGGCCACATCCGGCTCCGCGCCGGTCAGATCGAGCAGCACCGGGATCCGCGCGATGAGATGGTCCGCCACTTCCCGCGCGTCCCCGAACACCTGCACCCGCAGGACGATGAAGCGCCGGTTCTCCGCCGCGTAGTCACGCGGGACGGCCCGGTGGTCGACCCGGGACGGCCACTCGTCGCGGCCACGCAGCGGGACGACCTGTGCCAGGCCCTCCCACTGCTCGTCGGTGGCGTCGAACTCGCCGTATCTGCCGTACCTGCTCACCGGACCACCCCGCCCCTGCGCTGAGTCTGCATCCGGCCATACTCTCGTCCCTCACTCGTTCGGCCCAACAGCGACACGGCCCCGCCGGCAACGGAAACCGGCGGGACTCCGGCCGCCGCCGGAGTCCCGCCCGCGCGCGGGGCAGGCACCCCCTCAACGCGGCGCCTGGTGCTCCCTCTTCACCTCCAGACCGGCCGGCGCCTCGATGTGCGCCGTACCGTCGGCGTCGACCGAGATGTCCAGCCGTCCGCCCGCGACATCGAGTCCCGTCACCGTCAGCGGCCGGTACGCCTCCGCGAACCCGGGCGCGACGGTGAGCGTGCCGCCGGGGACATCGGCGCTGAGCCCCAGGACGGACTGGAGCACCAGCACGGACGAGGCCGCCGCCCAGGCCTGCGGACGGCAGGACGCCGGATACGGCGAGGGCCAGGCGTCGGTCGCCACGCCATGGCCGGCGAAGAGTTCGGGAAGGCGCGCGTCGAAGCCCGCGGACGCGGTCAGCAGACCCGCCGCGAGCGACGCGGCCTCGTCCGGGAATCCGGCCCTGACCAGCCCGTGCACGGCGATCGCGGTGTCGTGCGGCCAGATGGAACCGATGTGGTAGCCGTACGGGTTGTAGCCCACCGAGTCACTGCTCAGTGTGCGCAGCCCATGCCCCGAGTCGAGATCGGGGGAGCTGAGCCGGGCGGCCAGCAGCGCGCTCTCCTCCTGGTTGAGCAGACCCGTGCCCAGCAGATGGCCGAAGCCCGAGGTGACCGAGTCCACCGGCTTCCTGTCGCGGTCGAGGGCGACGGCCGGATAGGCGCCGCGCTCGTCCTCCACCCAGAAGTGGGCGCGGAACCGGTCGGCCAGCCGCTCGGCCCACTCCTCCCACTCGTCGGCGCCGGAACGGCCGAAGGCGCGCAGCAGCGCGGCGCCGCCGCGGGCCGCCTCGTAGGCGTACGCCTGGACCTCGCAGAGCGCGATCGGCGCGGCGGCCAGCCGGCCGTCGCGGTGCCGGATGGCGTCGCCCGAGTCCTTCCAGCCCTGGTTGGCGAGGCCCCGTCCGGTGAGGTCGATGTACTTCAGGAAGCCGTCGCCGTCCGCGTCGCCGTGGTCACGCATCCAGGCGAGCGCGGACTCGGCGTTCGGCAGCAGCTGTTCGACCTGCTCGGGTGCGAGGCCCCAGCGCCAGGAGTCGTGCAGCAGGGTGACCCAGAGCGGGGTGGCGTCGACCGTGCCGTAGTAACTGGGCGGCAGGGCGAAGCTGTCGTGGAACTCCTGGGCGGCGCGGCGCACTTCGTGCAGGATCTTGCCGGGCTGCTCCTGGCTCTCCGGGTCGGACGCCGTGCCCTGGCGGCGGGCGAGGGTACGCAGCGTACCGGCGGCGAGTCCGGTGCCCAGCGGCAGCAGCATACGGGCCGCCCAGAGGGAGTCGCGGCCGAAGAGCGTGAGGAACCAGGGGGCTCCCGCGGCCAGGAACTGGTCCTCGGGCGCCTCGGAGTCGGTCAGCCGCAGCCGGTCGAGGTCGGCGGCCGACTGGTCGATCCAGTGGTCGAAGCGCCGGTCGGCGCTGCGCAGCGCCGGGACGCGCCAGGGCACGCTGTCCGCCGGGGGCGCCGGGAACTGGTCGCCGTCCTCGTGAGCGGCGTCACAGCGCAGTACGGCGGTCCAGACCGCGCCGGGCGCCAGCTCGATCTCGTACTCCAGCCGCCCTGCCGCCGGGTCGACGGCGGTGGGCTTCGGGGTGGAGACGAGCCGTACGGCGAAGGCCCCACGCGACCAGTCGAGTCCTCCCGCGAACGCGGTGGCGGTGACCACGGGCCGGGTGTCCCCGGTCTTGACGCGCTCCATCAGCGCGAGATCGGTGGCGGCGGTCACGATCAGCCGGAAACGGACATTCTGCCCCCCGGCGTTGATGACCTCCAGTGTCTCCTCCAGCCGCCCGGAGGTGATGGCCCGGCGCCGGTGCAGGGTGACGGCGGGGTCCGCGGTGTCCTCGCCGAGACCGCGCAGCACACCGCGGAAAGCGGCTCTGTCGGCACCGTCAAGGGCTCCGCGCACCGGTGCGATCGCGATGCCGTCGGCCGCCACGGTGAGCCGGGCCAGCGCCCTGCTGTCGCCGTGGTAGAAGCCGTCGGCGCCGCCGTCGATCTGACCGTCCGCGTGCGAGACGGCGAAGCTCGGCGCGTACAGCGTCACCACGGCGTCGTGCAGGAACGGCTGGAGGCCTTCGGCCGAGGGGGCGGCCCCCGCGACGGAGTTCGTTATGTCGTGGGTCTTGACAGTTGTATCCAACAGAGCAGAACCTCTCAGGCATTGGAGCGTTCCAAGAACCCTAACGACGACCTCAGGGCGTTGACAATGGCATTAGAACGCTCCAATAAACTCACACCGAACTCGCTCTGTACACGACCCGCCTCCGGAGACACCCATGCCCCGCTCCCCCGACACCCCCTCGGCCAAGGCCGGTCCAGTGACCCTGGCCATGGTCGCGCGACGGGCCGGGGTCTCTCCGCAAACGGTGTCAAATGCCCTCAACTCACCCGGGCTGCTCCGTCCTGAGACCCTGGAACGCGTCCGGCGGACCATCGACGAGATGGGCTACCGGCCGCACCGGGCCGCGCAGGCGCTCCGTACCCGCTCCAGCAAGCTGATCGGTTACGGCATACGCCCCATGCCGCCCGGGACCACCGCGCCGGTCATGGACCGGTTCCTGCACGCGCTCTCCCAGACCGCGGACGAGGCCGGCTACCGGGTGCTGCTGTTCGCCTCACCGCCGGGCGCGGGGGCGCTGGACGGCTACGAGGAACTCCTCGATCTGCACCGTGTCGACGGCTTCGTGCTCAGCGGCACCGACCGCGGCGACCAGCGCCAGGCGTGGCTGGCCAAGCGCGGCGTGCCGTTCGTGGGCTTCGGCCGGATGTGGTCGGGCCGTCAGATAGGCGACTGGGCGGATGTCGACGGCGCCTCGGGCACGGACGCCGCCGTGGACCATCTCGTCGGTCTGGGCCACCGGAAGATCGCGTTCCTCGGCTGGCCGCGCGGCTCCGGCGTCGGCGACGACCGCGCCGAGGGCTGGCAGCGCGCCATGCGCCGGCACGGTCTGCCGATCCGCGGCAGGCGCGCGCAGAGCGTCGACGACATCGACTCGGCACAGGCCGCCGCGGGACCGCTGCTGGACGCGGGCGCCACGGCCGTGATCGCCGCCAGTGACATGCTCGCGCTGGGCTGCTACCACGCCCTGCGCGAACGCGAGGCCGTACCGGGCGCTGACGTCGCCGTGGTGGGCTTCGACGACTCCCCCACCGCCGCGCTCCTCTCCCCCGGTCTCTCCACCATCGCCCAGCCGCTGGAAGCCGTCGGCCGCGAATGCGTCCGGCTTCTGCTGGCCAGGATGGCGGACCCGGACGCGCCGCCGGAGCGCGTCCTGCTCGAACCCTCACTCGTCGTCCGGGACAGCACACCGGTATTAGCCGGCTGAGCCCGTCCGGGCCGAGCCCCCGTTCACCCGCGCCCCCGCCGCGCCCACCCGCCCCCGCCGGAGCCGTCGTACGACGCGCCCCGGTGGCGGCCCATCGATTCACAGCACGCCCTTCCGGGCCGCTGAGCCGCACGTTTCATCCCTTTCAGGAGGAATTCATGGTCACCCGCACGGCCGTCGCCGCCCTCGCCACGTGCGCGGCGCTGCTGACCGCCACCGGCTGTTCGTCCAGCTTCGACGACAGCAAGGAGCCGGCCCAGGACAAGGCCGCCAAGCAGAGCCTGACGGTCCTCATCGCCACCTCGGGTGACGCCGAGACCCAGGCGGTCAAGACCGCCGCCGCCGCGTACGCGAAGAAGTCCGGCAACACGGTCACCGTCGAGGTCGCCAAGGACATGAACCAGCAGCTCGCCCAGTCCTTCGCCGGGCACAAGCCGCCGGACGTCTTCTATGTGAACTCCGACCAGTTCGCCAACTACGCCAAGGGCGGCTCGCTCTACGCATACGGCGACCAGATATCCGACGCCTCCGACTTCTCGGAGCAGCTGCGTACGTCGTTCACGTACGACGGCAAGCTGATGTGCCTGCCCAAGGACACCTCCACGCTCGGTCTCGCCATCAACACCGATCTGTGGCAGAAGGCCGGTCTGACGGAGAAGGACTACCCGAAGACCTGGGAGGAGCTGAAGACCGTCGCGGACAAGCTCACCACCGGCGGTGTCACCGGTCTGGTCACCAGCGACGAGTACCAGCGCCTCGGTGTCTTCATGAAGCAGGCGGGCGGCTGGGTCACCGACACGGACCAGAAGAAGATGACCGCCGACAGCCCCGAGAACGCCGAGGGGCTCGCGTTCGTCCAGTCGCTGCTCAAGTCGGGCTCGATGAAGTTCGCCAAGAACGTCGACACCGGCTGGGGCGGTGAGGCGCTCGGCAAGGGCAAGGCCGCGATGACCATCGAGGGCAACTGGCTCGACGGCGGTATGAAGCTCGACTACCCGGACGTCAAGTACGCCGTGGCGCCGCTGCCCGCGGGCCCGGCCGGCCAGGGCACGCTCGCCTTCAGCACCTGCTGGGGCGTGGCCGCCGACAGCGCGCACCGCGAGGCGGGCGTCGACCTCGTGAAGTCGCTCACCACCGCGGACCAGCAGATCGCCTTCGCGGACGCGTTCGGTGTGATGCCGTCGCGGACCAGCGCGCTCACCACGTACGCCGAGCAGTTCCCCGCGGCCAAGGCCTGGGTCGACGGCAGCGCGTACGCGCAGGGTCCGGTGACGATCGCCGGCTTCGACAAGGTGCTGAGCCAGTTCAACACCGATCTCCAGTCGCTGCGCACCGCCGACCCGAAGAAGATCCTCGCCGACCTCCAGCGCAACGGCGAACAGGCCATCTCGAAGGGCAACTGAGCCCGATGTCCATCCGCACGATGCGCGCGCCCCGCGCGCGCCGTACCCCCCGCGCGACCGGCACGCCAGGCGCTCCTGACGGCGCATCCGGCGGAACCGGTACGACCGCGACGGCCCGCGCCCGGCGCGCGGGCCGTCGCGGGGAGGGCGCCTGGGGCTGGCTGTTCGTCAGCCCCATGGTGGTGATCCTCGGTCTGTTCCTGGTCCTGCCCATCCTGATGGCGCTGTGGGTGAGCCTGCTGCGCTGGGACGGGCAGTCCAATCCGTTCTCCGGGCAGGCCGACTTCGTGGGTCTGGACAACTACCGGACCCTGCTGACGCAGGACGGTCTCGACCGCACGCTCTTCGCGACCGCCCTGCGCAACAACGCCTATTACGTACTGCTGACCGTGCCGCTCCAGACCATCCTGGCGCTGGGCCTGGCCCTGATCGTCAACCAGAAGATCCTGCGCGGGCGGGGCGCCCTGCGTACGACGTTCTTCTTTCCCTCGGTCACCAGCTCCATCGCTGTCTCCACGGTCTTCCTCTTCCTGTTCCAGGGCAGCGGGGCGGTCAACTCCCTGCTGTCGTGGATCGGGGTGAAGGGACCGAACTGGTTCGCGGATCCACGGGGAGTGCTCTCGCTGGTCCTGGGCGGTCTGGGGATCGTCGATCCCGAGCGGCCGGCCGGGGTGCTGGCGGACCACTCGGTCATGGGGCTGTCCTGGTTCGAGTGGCTCTCGGGCCCCTCGGTCGCGATGTGCACGATCATCCTGCTGGCCGTCTGGACCACCTCGGGCACCTTCATGCTGATCTTCCTCGCGGCGCTCCAGGACATCCCGCGCGAGCTGGAGGAGGCGGCGGCGCTGGAAGGCGCCAACCGCCGTCAGCTCCTGCGGTACGTGACGCTGCCCGCGCTGCGTCCCGTGCTGTTCCTGGTCCTCACGCTGGGACTGATCTCCACCTGGCAGGTCTTCGACCAGGTGTATGTGATGGGCCAGGGCGCCCCGGGCAATACGACGCTCACACCCGCCTTCCTGTCGTACTCCGCGGGCTTCGACAACGCGGACTTCGGCCAGGGCGCGGCGATCGCGTTCATCCTGCTCGCCCTGATCCTCTGTCTGACCGGGTTCCAGCGCTGGGTGCTGCGGGAGCGCGGAGCGCGCACCGGGAGGAAACGATGACCGCCACCGGTACGCCTGCGAGCGACCTCGACGGACAGACGGAACGCAACAGCCGGACGATACGGGAGGGCCGGGCGGAACGGGTCCGGCGCCGACGGGCCTCGCGTGACCAGGGACGCCCTGTGCTGCCCCGGTTCCCCGTTCCGCTGCGGGTGCTGGGGTACGCCCTGGTGGTCTGCGTGGGCCTGCTCTATCTGCTGCCGTTCGCGCTTCAGCTGGTGACCGGTTTCAAGACCGATCCGGACGCCGCCTCGCATCCGCTCTCCCTGCTGCCCGTCACCCCGACGACCGCCGCCTACCAGCGGCTCTTCGGGCTGAGCGAGTCCGGGGACGGGGTGCCCTTCCTGCGCTGGCTGAGCAATTCGGCGCTGGTGGCGGTGCTCGTCACAACGGGGCGGGTGCTGTTCGACTCGATGGCGGGGTACGCGCTGGCGCGGCTGCGCTTCCGGGGCCGTGGAGTGCTGTTCGCCTTCGTCCTCGCGGTGATGGCGGTGCCCGGGGTGGCGCTGCTGATCCCGAAGTTCCTGGTGCTCAACACCTTCGGGATCTTCGACACCTACACCGCCATGATCCTGCCGCTGCTGGTGGACGCGGCGGGCATCTTCATCATGAAGCAGTTCTTCGAGTCGGTGCCCCGCGAGGTCGAGGAAGCCGCGCGGGTGGACGGCGCGGGGGTGTTCCGTATCTTCTGGTCCGTCGTCCTGCCGATGGCCAGACCCGCGCTGATCACCCTGACCATCCTGTCCTTCCAGGGGTCGTGGAACGAGTTCACGCACTTCCTCGTCGCCACCCAGTCCGGCCAGTACGAGACGCTCACCACGGGCCTGGCCCGCTTTGTCTCGGGCGGTCTGGGCGGCGGTACGCAGTATCCGCTCAAGCTGGCCGCCGCGCTGCTCTCCACCCTGCCGGTGGCGGCGCTGTTCTTCTGCTTCCAGCGCTACTTCGTCAACGGCGCCAACTCGGGCGCGGTCAAGGAGTGAGTGCGGCACGGTGACGGGGAAGGGCCGGGGCCCGGCGGGAAACTCCCGCCGGGCCCCGGCCCGTACCACCCCGGCCCGTAGCGCTCCTGCCGGTACCACGCCGGGGCGCGCCGAACCCGCTTGCATCGTTTCTGCTCGTATTGCTCCGCCGATGAGGTGAAACACCCCCTCCCGTCGGTGCGGTCGGCGATCCACCGGCCCCCTCCTCGCGAATGTGTCGGTGAGAGTCCCGCGGTGGCGCGGGCGCCGAGCAGAAAGGGGGCGTGATGGGCGCGGAGCACATCGACACCCGATTGCTGGAGGAACTGACCGAGCGGTCGCAGGACTTGAACAGCGACGCCCGCAGAATCACCGGGAGCGCGCTGACCGACTTCGCCGCGGCGGAGTCCGCGTCGAGGAACGACATCACGGCGCTGGAGAGCGCCGCGTCGCTGGAGAACCTGCTGGTGAGCGTCTACCGGAGCGCCGTCGCGCTGCCGTTCGTCAAGAACGGGACCAAGACCGTCGCGGAGTTCTTCGACACCACCGCCCAGCAGCACCAGGCCCACGCCAAGGCGTTCAACGACGCCGCCGCCAAGGCGGGCGGCCGGGCCCAGACCCAGCCCGACGAGACCTACGAGGCCGTCGTCACCCGGGCGCTGCCGGCCGTCAAGGCCCCGGCGGACGTGGTCAGGCTCGCCCTGTATCTGGAGGACGTGGCCGCGCGGACCCACACCAGGAATGTGACCAGGGTCGCCGACACCAAGCTGCGCCGGCTCTTCGGCTCCGTCGCACCGGTCGAGGCGCAGCACCGCGCCACGCTGCTGGCCGTGCAGTCCCTGCTCGCCTCGGGCCACGAGAGCCTCATCGAGATCCCGACGGACGCCCCCAGACTGCCCGCGGCCGTCGGCAGCGCGGCCATTCCCGAAGTCTTCCAGCCGATCGCCAACGCCCGGCCGATGCCCGAAGGAGCCCTGAAGTGAGACGCGCGCGAGGCGGCTGGGAGCTGCCCATCAGTGAGAGCCAACTCGGCCGTCTCACCAAGGAGATGACGGAGGCTCACCAAGACACACTGCCCGCCCTGCGCGCGGACGCCGCGTCGCTCACGGAGCGGATCAGGGCGCTCGGCCCGGCGCGGCGCGGTGGTCTTGCGACGGGCGGGGACCGCGCCGGCCGTCTCCCGGCGGGCCTCGGGGCGGCGGACCGCGCCGCGCCGGCGAACGGTACGGGGAACACCGGCCCGGCCGACGCCGGACGCCGCCGCTTCCTGCTGGGCGCCGGAAGCCTCGGTGCCGCTTTTCTGCTGACCGGCTGCACCAGCGCCGGAACCGATGAGAAGGGCGCCTCCCCGCCGGGGGCGCCGGCGGACGTGCTGCCGCCCCGCGCCGCCGCGGACACGGTCATGTACACCGCGCACCTCAGATTCGTCGCGCTGTCGGCGGCCCTGGAGAACCAGGCCGTGGGCGCCTACGGATCGATCCTGGCGGCGGCCGGGGCGGAGAAGTTCGGCGCCGTACCGCCCGCCGTGTCGACCTTCGTGACCATGGCGATGGCCCACCACATCGACCACGCCAAGGCCTGGAACACGGCCCTGACGGACGCGGACAAGCCGGCCGTCACCGATGTGCCGCTGTCGAACCAGCGGGCGATCACCACCGCCCTGGCCAGGATCACCAGCGTCGACGACGCCGCCAAGCTCGCCCTCCAGCTGGAGGACCAGGCCGCGCAGACCTATCTCTTCGCCAGCTACAACGGCAAGAGCGCCGCCGGGATCGAGACCGCGGCCACCATCGCGCCGGTCGAGGCGATGCATGTCTCCATCCTGCGCTTCATCCTCGGACAGGATCCGGTCCCGGAGGCGTTCCTGCCCGAGGACATGGCGGCGACGCCGAGTCTGCTGACGGTGTGAGGAACACGGGATGGTACGAGGCATACGGGTGCGTGCCCGGCGGCGGGCACGCACCGGCCCCGGCGCGGGGGCGGGCACCCGGGCCGGTCATCCCGACCGCCTGATCCGCCAGGGAAGCCTGAGTCTGCGGCGGTAGCGGCGCGAGGGAGCCACGGGACCGGCCCCGCGGTACGGCGGGTCCTCGTCCAGATCCAGATACGGTCCGGCGTCTCCGTCCGCCGCCGACCGCAGTCCTGGTTTGTCGTACCGGGTGGCGGCGATCACCTCGACGAGCTGCTCCTCGGTGAAGACCTCGGAACCCCGCACATGCGGTACGAAGCCGACGAGTACGCCGTCCTCCACGACCTCGGCCCGTAGCCCCAGTACCTCGTCCATGTCCCAGATCGCCTCGCCCCCCTCGGCGAGCACGATCTGCACACCGCACTGATAGACACCCAGGTGGGCCATATGGGCCATGACGCCCCGGGCCCGCAGGGAGGACACGAGACGGCCGGCGCGTTCCTCGTCCATCCGATGCCCCATCTCCCTGTGCGGAGGCTTTTGAACGTATATGTCCCGTGGCCATCATGGTAGGCCGTTTCGCCGGGACGGCGAGTTCCGGGGGCAGCGCCCGATCCTGTCCCCGGGGCCACGCGTCGGCGCGTCAGCGGGTGGCGGGCATCACGGGCATCACGTCGAAGGAGACCTGGACCGGCACCCGGGCGCCGGTCCAGCCGCGCACCTCCGGTTCGTTCAGCGAGCGGACCCAGACGTCCACCAGCGCCACGATGTCCTCGCCGGGCCAGGGACCGACGCCCATGACCCGCATACCGGCCTCGGCGGCGGACCGGATCCCGCAGGAGGAGTCCTCGACCGCCAGGGTGTCGACGGGCTCGGCGCCGCACAGCCGTGCGGCGGCGAGATAGACGTCCGGGAGGGGCTTGGGTCTGATCTCACCCTCGGGCACCACGATGTGGTCGAAGTGGTCGAGCAGTCCCGCCGTGCCGAGGCAGGACTCGACGACTTCCCTCGGGCAGTTGCTGGCGACGGCGAGAGGGGCGAGGCCCGCCGATTCCTCGACGAGCCGGCGGGCGCCGGGCATGGTACGGGGGTTGTCGGCGACGAGCGCGCGGAAGTGCCCGAGCAGCAGGACGGTCAGGTCCTCGACGAGTTCCGGGCGTCCCGCCTCCTCGGCCATGAGGCGGCCGCATTCGGTGTAGTGCAGTCCCTTGGCCCGCTCGGCGAAGCCCGGCATGGGGGCGAATCCATACTCGCGCAGCGCCAGAATTCGAGCGTCCTGCCAGTGGATTTCGGTGTCCATGAGGGTTCCGTCGCAGTCGAAGACGATGGCCGCGGGAGTCCAGGAAAGGATGCGATGAGCTGTCATCCGATTGTTCCGTTCAGAAGAGCCCGATTAGCGGCAGCACTGGCCGCCGCGACAGTGCGAAACACCGCGGGCACGCTGGTCACCCGCTGTCGGGCGGGCGCGATCCGGGCAGTCGCGGCCTTATGGAGAAGGCCGGTTGAGGCGACCACCCAAGAACATAACGATCGCTACGCTAGAGAGGAAAACTATTGGTAGTCAAGTGACTTCACAGAGTATTCCCAGGCTTTACCTGTAGCGGAGGACGCCAAAAGCCTTCTGTTCCCCGTCCTGGAGAAAACGGAACACACAGATGTCGTGGTGGGGCACGCAGATAATTCGAGCGGGCGGACTGTATTCGATAAAGCGTGCTGCTTCGAGTCGTCCGCCGGTGGGACGCAGCAGAGCGCCCCGGCTTTCCACGGCGGCGGCCTGGCGCGCGGCTTCCAGCAGAATGATGCCGGGAACATGATCCGTGGCGTGGTCGAAGAAGAAGGGGTGCCGCGGGTCGGCCGGATCGACCAGGAGGGTGGAGCCGTCGAGTCCCAGGACGACATCGTGCGCGCCCGTCACCCCCAGCCCGCGGAAGTCGGGGCGGGGCGGGCCGGTCGCACTCCCCGGTGCGGCGAAGCGCTGACGGCCGGTCCGTACGGCGTCGTACCGTTCGCCGTCCATGACGCGCGCACCGCCCCCGGCCCGCGCGAACACCGTCCCCCGGGCGGAGAAGGAGACATCGAGCCGCAGTCCGGTGACCGCGCCGTCCTCGGCGGCGCGGCGCACCTCGCTCGCCCGTACGGCGCAGGTCACGCCGGTGGCACCGGAGACCGCCCGGGGTTCCGCCGACGGGTCGATCCCGAAGAACAGATCGGTGATGAGCAGATGCGCGGTGGGCGCGACATCGAAATACCGGAGCGGGATATAGATCCCGAGCTGGCGCAGAGTCTCGACGATCATCAGCGGACTGTGCAGATCGGCGCCGTCGCGCGGGAAAGTCGGATGGGACCGGGACCAGGACGCCGCGGCTTCGAATCCGCCGTCCGGACTCCGCCGTACATCGGTGAGCAGCACCTCGGCCACGGAGTCCCGGTGCACCATCTCGCGTGCGACCGTACGCGACCAGGACAGTGGGCGGACGTCCTCCATGGTGCCGACGATCGATGCCTCAGCAACCGTTGTATTCATGCGACAAGAACACCGCAATTTTCGTTGCTACGCACCCCAGCCCGGAGCCGCCAAGCCCGCCACGCCCGGTGGGAAAAGCCGCTACATTGCCTGCTGTCATTTAACGGAACGGCAATCCGAGGTACACGTGCGGGTTCGGGTGGAGCAGGTTCGGGCGAAAACGACGCGGAGGTTTCTCCTGGAAGCGGCGGCACAGTTGTTCGATGAGCGGGGTTACTCAGGCACCAGTATCAGCGATATCAGCGCGCAGTCCGGCCGTACCAGCGGAGCCATCTACTTCCACTACGCCAGCAAGGAGAATCTCGCCCTCGCCATTGTCGAGGAGCATTTCGCGACCTGGCCCGATCTGATCGACCGTTACAGCTCGTCCGACCGCCCGGCGCTGGAACGGCTGGTCGCGCTGAGTTTCGAGGTGGCGAGGGCCTTCCGGGACGATGTGGTCATCCGCGCGGGCGCCCGGCTCTGGGCGGAGCGCACCGCTATCAATGTCACGCTGCCGAGACCTTTTGTGGGCTGGCTGGAAACCGTCACCAAACTTCTCGAAGAGGCCCGGCAGGAGGGGGAACTCACGCAGGGCGTCACCCCTCAGGTGGCCGCGCACGGACTCGTGTGCGCCTTCTTCGGACTGCACACCGTCTCCGACGCACTGGAGGGGCGCCGGCAGATCGAGGAAGCGCTGCACGATCTGTGGCTGCTGCTCCTGAACGCCCTTCAGCCGGACCCGGATCCGGCGGCCCTGCTCGCGCGGGTGCGTGAACACCCCCTCGCACCTGTGCCCGCCGGAGGGCGATGAACCGAGGGCGGCGGCGGACGGGCAGATGGCCGGACCCGGCCGGGACGGAGGGATGTCCCGGCCGGGTCCGGCCGTCTGTGCGGGTGCGCGTGTGCGCGAGCGCGCGGGTCTGTACGGAGGTGACGGTACGTCAGCGTCGACCGCCGCCGGAGCCTGTCGGCGGGGCCTGTCAGTAGGGGCCGTTCACATTGTCGATCGAGCCGTACCGGTCGGCCGCGTAATTGCACGCGGCGGTGATGTTGGCGACCGGGTCGAAGCTGTCCATCGACGTACCGGGCACGTGGTAGGCCTGGAACGTGGGGTCGATGACCTGGAGCAGGCCCTTGGAGGGCGTACCGGCGGCGGCGTTGGAGTCCCAGTTGTTGATGGCCGACGGATTGCCGGAGGACTCACGCATGATGTTCCGGTAGATACCGTCGTAGCTGCCGGGGATGCCCTGGGCGGCCATGACGTCCAGCGACTCGTTGATCCAGCCGTCCAGATCGTCGGTGTACGTCTTCGGGGCCGCCTGGGTGACGGTGTCGCTCGTATCAGCCGTAGCGTCCTCGGTGGCAGCCGTCGCGTCCTCGGCGGTCGCCGTAGCGTCCTCCGTGGTCGCCGTCGTTTCCTCGGTGGCCGGTGTGGCGGTTTCCTGCTCGACCACGGCGGTGGCCGGTGCGGTGGTCGCCGACGTGGCGGTGGCCGGTGTGGCGGTGGCGGGCGGGTCGGACGCGGTCCTCTCACCGAGGGTCAGTTCGACGCCGGGGTGGATCAGTGCCGGGTTGCCGCCGATGACCTCACGGTTGTTCTCGTACAGCTTCTTCCAGCCGCCGCTGACGGAGTGCGCCGCCGCGATCCTGGAGAGCGAGTCCCCCGCGACGACGGAGTAGGTCTCCGGATTGTCCTTCTGCGTCGCGGCGGCGGGCGACGACACCGCCTCGGCGGTGGTCGCGGCGATGAACGGGAGCGCGAGTACGGCACCACCCGTGCCCACGACGGCGAGACCTCGGGCGAACGGGCTGGTTCTGGGGCGGCGGTGCTTGGCCTGTGCGGGCATGACGAATTCCTCTCCGTCGCCTGCGAGGTGAGCTGTCGGGTTCGGGCTGGAGCTGCCCGGCCGCGGTATGAGCGCGGCTTCACCCCAAGCCGGTCCGGATTCCGGAACGGCGCCTTACCTGGGTCCCCCGCTCCTGCCGTGCGTGAGTGGATTCGGTTTCCGGACGGCGGCAGGATTCGGCGGTCCGTCCGGATTGACGTGAACGTAGGCGGAACGTCCGGACAAAAACAAGACCTGAATTCACAGCGCGATCCCGGCGGACGAATCCAGAGCGGAATGATCCGGTTACACAGAAGTCATCCGGGAGCTCAACTCTCGCTCCCCGGGAGCGAAATGGCCAAGGCGACGGGAAGCATGGAACACCGCCGATGTGACGCACATCATGACCCTTGACGGAATTTCTGACGTCACAACACCGTACAGAGAATGCCAAGGTGTACCAATACTACTCAAATGCACCATGGGAAGAATGCGGGCAAAACGCCCATACAATTACTTTTCAAAACGGGTGCGCTATGCCCCGATGCTCCCATCAATTCGACGTGGGTGTCATTTATTCCGCGTCGGGGCGCGTGTCGAGTGCGTATCGCCGCTATTCGGGGAGGAAAGCGGTGGAACGAGGGGACCGTCCTTGGGGAGTGCGCCGGGACCACGACGGCATCGTCGCGTCGCGTACGTTCATGGCGTAACTCGTCTGTTCCACGAGGAGGTTCAGTGTCACAGGATCCGTGGTTTCTGAGGGATCTGGCGCCGGATGTCGTGCTCGCCGGTTCGGTGATGAACGGCAGTCTGCGGGGAGCCGAGGCGGTGCGGGCGCAGATTCGTGCCGTGCTCGGCCTCTACCGGGAGTTCACTCCCGTCTGGGAGGGCGAGTTCGGTGACCGCCGGATGAACGAGTACACCGCCGTGGTCGACGGCAGGCCGGTGACGGGGGTCGGCGTGTTCCATATCAACGACCAGGGCCAGGTGGACGAGATCGTCGTCGATCACCGGCCGCTGTCCGCGGCCCTGACCGTCTCCAGGCTTCTGGGCGAAGCCCTGGCCGACGGCCCCGGCCGTGACCGCGACGAGTTCTACCGCCCCGACGGACAGACCTACGAGGATCTGATCAGGTACGCCGAAACCCATGGCCGCGAACTCTGACGCGTACGTCCGCTCGCGACCGCCGAACCGCGAGTACGAGGGAGCGTCGCGCGTGCTTCAGTGCCGCCGGGGCGCCGGGCCCGTGGAGTCGCGCACCACAAGGTGCGGCACAAATGCTTCCTGCCGCCGTGGGGCGTCCGGGTCGGCGATACGGGCTCTGAGGATGTCCGCGGCCCGTCGGCCGATATCCGTCTTCGCCGGGGACACGGTGGTCAGAGGCACTTCGCACAGGTCGGCCACCTCGTTGTCGTAGCCGATCACGGAAAGGTCCTCCGGGACGTTCAGTCCGCGCCGCCGCGCCGCGCCGACCAGCAAGGACGCTTCACGGTCCGCGAAGCAGAGTGCGGCCGTCGCCCCCCGCGCCACCAGACGGCCGAGGAAGCCGTCCGCGTCCTCGGCGGTCCAGCGCGGCAGTGAGGCCGTGACCACGGGAGCCGGGTCGAGCCCGGCGCGCTCCAGTCCGACGGCGAGGCCCGACCGGATCTGCGGGGCCGTGTGCGGACTGGTCCTCTCCATATAGCCGACGCGGGTGTGCCCGAGCCCCAGCAGATGCTCGGCAGCCGCACGCGCCCCGGCCGCGTGATGGGAACAGACGAACTCGTGCGATGTCGCCGTCAGGTCCATCCCCCGCTCGACGAGCACCGCGGGCACGGCGAGTTCCCCCGAGATCCCGAGCCAGTGCTGTGGACCGTCCTCGCCGAGAGTGGGTACCAGTATCAGCCCGGCCGTTCCCGACCGGATCAGTTCGTCGACGGCCTCCTGCTCCATGCCCGGGTCCCATTCGGTGCAGCGCAGGAGCATCCGGCAGCCGTGGCGGGAGAGTTCACGTTCGATACCGGCGATGACGCGCGGGTAGTAGTAGGTCAACGAGGGCACCACGACGCCGACGGTGTACCCGGTGCCGGACGCCCGGGACTCCGAGACATACGTTCCGGATCCCTGCCGGCGGTAGACAAGGCCCTCCTGGACCAGCAGGTCGACGGCCCGCCGCACGGTGTTGACGCTCACTTCCTGGTCGCGGGCCAACTGCTGCTCGGTGGGCAGCTTGCCGGCCGGCCAGCGCAGTTCGGCGATGGCCCGTCGCAGCTCGTCCGCGAGACGGCGTGTCTTGTGCCCCCGCGCGGCCGCACCGACAGGAGTACGTGGCGAACTCACCGCATCCCCCTCGATCTGCGCCCGCACCGGCCCGACATGACGAGCTTACGACCCTACCCGGCACGGAGCCGCCGCCGCCGAGAGAGCACCGGCCCCGAATTCATTCCAATGAATCTGTTGACGCATGGCATGACTTGACCGAAACTCCTCACCAGACGCGGCGTCAGTCATCGCGATCCCCCACGCACGATCCCCCCACACAAGAAGACGAGGTTCCCTCGTGGCCATCACCCTGTCCGTGCGCGGAACGAGCAGGCGCACCGCACTCTTCGCCTGCGCAGTACTGGTCATCGGGTTCCAGGCGGACGGGACCGCCTTCGGGACCGAAACCTCGGCCGCCGCGGCCGCCGCCACGGCGTACTACGTGGACCCCGCCGTGGGTTCGGCGGGCAATCCCGGCACCGCGGACAGACCGTGGCGGACCTTGCAGGAAGTCTTCGCGTCCGGGCGGACCTTCGCCGACGGAGACGTCATCTACCTGCGCAGTGGAAATCACGGAAGCCCGGTCATCACCGGGGGCGTCTCCTCGGGCGTCCGGACCGTCAAGGCGGCGCCCGGCGCTGCGCCCCGCATGAAGACGCTGAGGTTCGCGTCCGGGGCCACACGCTGGACGGTCGACGGGGTGCTCATCTCGCCCCAGGAGGCGGACGGTACGTACACCACCGGCAATCTGGTGCAGTTCGACGCGGGTGCCACCCACGACATTCTGCGGAACTCACAGGTCCGGGCCGCGAGCGACGCGTCGGCGGACACCTGGTACAACAACGACTGGGTCAACCGGAGCGGCACGGGCGTCCTGGTCATCGGCGCCGACAACCAGGTTCTCGACAATCAGATCCGCAACGTCCGCAACGGTGTGATGCTGGAGCGCACTTCCCAGGCCGGCGCCGGCGCGACCGGAGCGGTGGTCAGGGGAAACAGCGTCAACCACTTCTGGGAGGACGCCTTCCGGTGCAAGGTCAGCGGCTGCCTCGTCGAGTACAACTCGGCGGTGAACAGCTACGCGGTCGTACCACCCGGCATGGAGAGTGACCCGCCGCACCGGGACATGTTCCAGAGCTACCGCGGCGACGGCAGTTTCACCCCGGTCACCGGCGTCGTGCTGCGCGGGAACGTCTTCACCAGCCGCACGGGCACGCGGTACACGAAGATCCCCTTCCAGTACAACGGCAAGTACACGATCCAGGGGATCGGCGCCTTCGACGGCCCGTACCGCAACTGGACCATCGAGAACAACGTGGTCCAGGTGGAGGTGGGTCTCGCCATGGGCCTCTACGGTATGAACGACAGCAAGATCGTCAACAACACCGTGGTCCCCCGGTATCCGGCCACCGACAGCGAGATCCGGCTCACCCATCAGAAGGACGGTACGCCGTCGAGCGGCGACATCATCCGCAACAACCTGGCGCGCACCTTCAACACCGGCGCCGCGACGAACGTCCAGCACTCCAACAACATCACGGTGGGGACCGCCTACTCGACCCACTTCGTCAACTATCCGGGCGGAGACCTCCATCTGAGGCAGGGATCCCCCGCGATCGGCGCCGCGACCACCAGGGACGCTCCCACGCTCGACGCCGACCGGAAACAACGCTCCACACCCTTCGACGTGGGCGCCTACGAATCCTGACCCCGACGGCACCGTTGCCCCGCCGAGAGAGGACGACTCACCAAGTAGGCGTATCCGGGCGGGAGTTCATGACGTGGGACTGGTGCGTCGGGCACGCTGTCGCGGGTGATACGACTCCCAAGGCATCCGGGGCGCAGGTGGCTCCGCCTCGTACTGCTCGCCTCGTTGACGTACGCGTCGTTCCATCTGGGGTGGGTGCTGCTCGCTGCCGATCCCGACTCCGTGCAGGAACTGACCGCCATCACCAGCATGTTCACCGGACTGTGGGCGCTCGGGGCAACGGTCGCCCCGTTCCTTCCCGCGCACACCCCGCCCCAGGATCCGATGGACGCCGCCGACCAACTGGCGGCCACCGTGCGGGAACAGTGGTCGGAGGAGGTCGTGGCCCGTCAGTTGCGGGACCCGCGCGTGATCCCGCTCTCCTGGGCCGCCACCGATCGGCCGGTGGCGGCGCCGGCCGAGACCGTCGTCGGCCCTCAGGCGGGACGCGTCCTGCGGATGTCCCTCGACGGCCGGCTGGAGGGCGACTTCCACCGCGCCGCTTCCCAACTTGCCGCCGGCTACCGGCAGCTGCCCAGCGGGCGGCTGGTGGTGCTCGGGGAGCCGGGAGCCGGAAAGACCGTCCTGGCCCTCATGCTGACGCTCGGTCTGCTCGCCGACCGTGCTCCGCGGACGCCCGTCCCCGTACTGCTGTCCGTGTCGGCCTGGGACCCGGTCAGCGAATCCCTGGACGACTGGATCGTCGGCACCCTGGCCACCGCGTACTACGGCGAACGCCCGCAGGTTCCGCGTCAGCTGCTGGACCGGCGGATGCTGCTGCCCGTCCTCGACGGACTGGACGAGATACCCGAGGCGGCCCGCCGCAGCGCCGTACGCGCCCTCAACGAGGCCTGTGGTGACGGCCGCGGTGTCGTACTGACCTGCCGGTCGGCCGAGTACCAGGACGTGATCGAGGGCGGCTCGCCCCCGCTCCGCCGGGCGCCGGTGGTCGAGGTGGCCCCCGTGTCCGTGCCGGACACCGTCGCCTATCTGAGCGAAGTGAACTGGCCGGACGGTGTCGACTGGGAACCGGTCTACGCCCATCTGCGGCAGCACCCCGACGGCCCGGCGGCCACCGCGCTCTCCACCCCGCTGGCGCTGTCCCTCGCGCGTGCGGTCTACCGGCACTGCGACCGGGACCCGCGCGAACTCCTCGGCTTCGACAGCCGGCACGCCGCGGAGGACCACCTTGTCGACCACATCATCCCCGCGGCCTACGCTCCACCGCCCGGCGGCGGCCTCCCCGGGCAGTCGGCCGGTGCCTGGCAGCGGGAGGCCCAGCAGGCCGAGCGGTGGCTGACCTTCCTGGCCACCTACCTCCACCAGCACCGGGAACGGGACCTCGCGTGGTGGCTCATGAGCCGCCGCCTCCTGTCCCACTGGGCCGGGCTCCTGGTCGGTATCGGGGTCGGTGTGATCACCATGCTCGGCGTGGCGGCCGTACAAGCGGCCATGCGGGAGGAATGGGACGTGGAGATCCTCCCCGTGTTCGGAGCGGCGGCCACGGTGCTGGCGATGCTCACCTGGTACGCGGCACCGGACCGGCCGCCGGGCCGGGTGTCGTTCGCCCTGCGCGGGTCGCTGCACCGGCTGCGCGGCGGATTCCGTACGGGCTTCGCCCTGACGTCCGTCCTGGCGGTGGTGCTGCTGGGCACCGCCGGCGTCATCAGCAGCGTCACCGAGGACTGGCTGCCCGCGGTACTGGCCGACTTCCTCGGGATCGCCGCGTACGCCCTGGGGGCCTCGATCGCCGTCGGTCTGGCGTTCGCCGTCCACGAGTGGCTCGGCACCCCGCCCGAACACTCCACCCACGCCACCCCGATGGTTCTGCTGCGTCAGGACCGCAGATCGTCCTTGGTGGCAGCGGGGCTGGCCGGAGCCCTGTTCGGGGTCACCGCGCTCCCGCTGCTCTTGACGGTCGTCTCGATCGCGTACCTGGTGTTCCTGGCGCTGACCGGCTGGTCCGGCGAGCCCCGGTTGACCGACGTCCTGTCCCGGGTGGCCGACGACACGGGCGCCTACGGCACCCCCGAGCTCGTCGCCGCCACCACCGTGCTGCCCGGCGCGATCTTCGCGGTACTGATGTTCCTCCCCCGCGCCTGGCCGAGGTTCGTCCTGCTGCGTCTCTTCCTCGCGGCGAGGGGCCGCCTGCCCTGGCGCTTCGTACGGTTCCTGTCCGACGCGCGGGAGCGGCAGCTGCTGCGCCAGTCCGCCGGTACGTATCAGTTCCGCCATATCCGGCTTCAGGAACGTCTGGCCGGCCGGTCCCTGGCCCGGAACCGCGTGCCGGTCCCACGGGCCGGGACCGTCCGCCGGCGCCGTCTTCAACTCGCCGTCACCGGTGCCGCTCTGGTGTCGGTCGGCCTCCTCGTCCGCCTGGTCATGCCGGAGGACACCTCCCGTATGACCCTGCCCACCGGCGGGGTTGAGGCGATGGTCTTCGGCCCGGCGGGGAAGCACGCCCTCGTCACGATCGACGAGGACGGCATCGTGCGACGGTGGGACACCCGCACCGGCGAGGGCAGCGCGGCGACGAGGATCAGCCCTGCCTATGAGGGCGGCACGGCGTTCCATCTGGCGGCGCGTGAGGACGGCGCGGTGATATACGCGCCCGAAGCCGAAGAGGACGGGCTCCCCTTCGCGACATGGCGGCTCCCCTGGGACGGGACCGCACGGCTGACTTCACCCGGTCTCCCCGACTCCCCGGTGAACACCGGCGACAGCGATGTGCACGCTCTGAGCACCGGTGGCCGCTATCTCCTCACCGGTGACACGTCGGGTCTGGTGCTACGGAACGTACGGAGCGGAGAGGAGTCCCCATTCCGCCTCGACGGGGATCTGTGGACCTGGCGGCCGGCCCTGAACGACCGCGGGACGCTCGTGGTCTCCGGGGGCGGGCGCACCCAGGAAGCCGCCGTGTGGAACATGACCAGCGGCAAGCGCCTCTGTACGATCCCGGATCCCGCGACCCTCCTGGGGACCGACGCCGACAGCACCCGGTTCGTCACCGCACATTACGGCGCCCCCACCGCACACCTCTGGAACGCCAGGTGCCGGAAGGAGAAGGCCCTGACGATCACCGGCCATAGAGGGATTGATGCCCTCGCCCTCAACGAGGACGGCACCGAATTGGCGATCTCCGCCGGCGGCGCGACTCGCCTGTACGACCTTCCACCGCCCGGGAAGTGACGGCAGGAGACCCCTCGGCGGAGCCCCCTCCTCGATGCGGCGCGGCGGAGACCCCTCCGACGATGCGGCGCGGCGCGGCGCGGCGGAACAGCCGACCGGTACCGGGGTGCGGGATGGGCCGGTGGACCTGGCTCCCTCGGCGGCTGGGCCCTCAACTGGGCCCCCGGGCCCTGCGCTTGGGCCCGGTCCCATCCTTAGGATGCTGTCGCTTGGGGGAACGGGTGGTGATGTCGGCGAGGAGAACAGATGAAGGGCTCGCGCAGGTTTCGGATATGGCATGAGCATGACCAGGGACGGAGTGGTCGGCGGCCCGGTGGCCTGGGGGACAGAGGACAGAGCGGGGCCGAGTACGCCGCGATGGTCGGGGTGGTCTCACTGGTCGTGGCCGCGATCGTCGGTGTGAGTGTGCCCACCGACACGGCGACCGGGCTGAAGAGCGCGGTGTGCCGAATACTCCACCCGCTGAGCGGGTCCGACGCCTGCGCCACCGGCGACTACGCGGACGGCGAGGGCGACGACGGAGGCGAGGGCGACGGTGGCGATGGCGGGGACGGGGACGGAGATCCCTTCGTACCCAACGGCGACCCGTTCGAGCCCGCGAAGTGTCTGCTCTCCCAGGACCAGACCAAGGACACCGTCGTCATCCAGGTGGCCTTCATCAAGATCAGCAGCTCCGAGACGGTCAAGCTCCAGCAGTGGTCCGACGGGACCGTCACCCTGGAGCGGGTGCACGAGAACGGGGGCGGGGTGACGGCCAGCATCTCCGCCGGCATCCCCGGTCTGAAGGACTGGGGCGGCAGCGCCTCACTGAGCGGCAGCTATATGGCGGGCAGCGGCAACGGCGGACAGTGGCTCTTCAACGGGAACAAGAGCGACAACCCCCAGGCGGACCTGGAGGCCAATCTCGCCGACGCGCAGAAGTTCGCCGCGTACCTCAGGGCGAACGACGGGTGCCGCTACCAAAGCGGCTACAACCCCGGGGCGGCGATGGGAGCCTGCGCCCAGGACGCGGCCTCCAAGAAACCCGATCTCGAACCGGAACTGGCACCCGACGTCGACATCACCAAGACCTCCACCGAGGCGGCCGGCGGAGTGAGCTTCGGCAAGACCTTCAAGGGCAACGGCAAGAGCGGCAAGGACACCAAGGGCGGTAAGGACGGCCAGGGCGCCGACGGTCCCAAGGACCTCGGCAGCATCTCCTTCGAAGGGCTCTCGGGTTCGATGACCGAGGACGTGGTGGTCATGCGCGCCAAGACCGGCCCGGACGCGGGCAAGATCACGTTCGTCTACACCTTCTCCGTCAGCGGCACGGCCGGCGGGGTGGCACAGGCCAAGGGCAGCAGGATGCAGCAGGTCGCGGTCACCTACGACGCGGCGGCCTATGACCAGGAGGAGAAGGACGGCGCCGCGCACCACCCCCAGAAGCTGGTGATCACCACCAGCCAGGAAGCCGGCGACGGACCCGGCATCCAGACCGGCGCCGGCGCCAACGCCGGTCCCGTGACGATCGATGTCGGTGGCGGCGGCGGAACCATCGAGTCGCAGATACACACCGAGTCGGCCGACATCACACTCGACAACGACGCGGACAGCACCGCCGTCGAGGACTGGCTGCGCGGCCGGGGTGACGCCCCCGCGAGCAACCCGCTGCCCTCCCCCTCGGACGCCGCCGAGGCGCCGGATGACGACGCCGGCCCGATCGAACGGCTGATGCACGACAAGGGCAAGCTCTCACGCCTGGACTACAAGGCCAACACCGACTGGTGGAACGCCTCGCTCGGCATCGGCTTCGGCATCTCCGCGGGCCAGGTCAGTCTCGGCTTCAAGCTCTTCGGCATCGACATCACCCACGAGCACAAGGAACAGACCATCACCGGCGACCCCACCTACGCCACCGCGCCCCAGAGCGGCGGCGCCCGGCCCTGGGTCGAGTGGAAGAACTGCACCCAGACCACCCCCATCACCACCTGACCGGCAGCCGGCACGTCGGTGAGCCGGACCCTCGGACCCGGCTCACCGACGTGCCCCCTCAGACTCTGCTCTTCTCGCGCTGGTCCCCTCGCGCTGGTCCCCTCGCGCTGGTCCCCTCGCGCTGGTCTCCACGCGGTGGTCCCCAAGCGCTGGTCTCCACGCGGGGTCAGGTGTCGCGGGCACGGGGCTTCGACCGCCGCGAGTGGGCGACGGCCGCGCGGTCCGGCGTACCTGTGACCGTTGCCGCTACCCGATCGGCAGGAAGCGGGCTCTGAGGTGTGCGGGGGCCAGTCGGTCGACGAACTCCGGTGTCACCGACGCGGCGTTCGGTGACTCGATGGTGAAGCGGTGTGCCAGCCGGGAGGTGGTCAGCGTCAGCTGTCGCATGGTCAGCGCCGAGCCCAGGCACACCCGTGGTCCGGCACCGAACGGGAGGTAGGCCGGACCGGGGGCCGATCGCCCGTCCAGCCACCTGGCGGGGTCGAACTCGTCCGGTCGGGGCCACCACCGGGGGTCCCGGTGGATCAGATAGGGATTGAGCAGTACGTCGTCACCGGGGCTGAGCGTCCAGTCGCCCAGGGTGGTCTCCGTACTGGCGGTACGGGTCATCAGCCACGCGGGCGGATACAGCCGGAGTGTCTCCCGGACCACGGCCTCGGCCAGCGGGGTGCCGCCGTCCGCCGGACCGTCCGCCTCGTCGCGGAGGTCGTCCACGAGCCGGGGACGGCGGGCGAGTTCCCACACGACGGAGGTGAGGGCGGCGGCGGGGACGCCATGGCCGCCCATGAGGACGCTGTGCAGCGTCGACACCACGGTGTCGACGGGCGGGGCCGGTTCGGCGGCGAGGAGAAAGCCGAGCAGATCGTTCCGGGGTACGCCGGACTTCGACGCGCGCCGCTCCCGGACCAGGCCGGTCAGCGTCTCGGCCAGGCGCCGGTAGGTGTGGAAGAAGCGGCGGTGGCGGGGAAGCGGCAGCCACGCGGGGAACTCGTGGGACGACTCCGCGAAGGGCTGGGTGGCGCGAACGGTCTCCTGGAGCAGATCGGGGACGCCGGCGGAGTCCGCGCCGAAGCAGTACTCGGCGATCGTCCGGGCGGTGAGCGTCCGCATCGTGGTGAGCACGTCGACCTCACGGCCGGCCCCGTCGGCGATGACCGCGTCGAGGACCGCGACGGTCAGGTCGTCGGTCGTGGCCGCCGCCGTCCGGTTGAGCCCCGGCCACGCGGCCCGGCGTTCGGACATCCAGGAGGTGGCGTGTGCGGAGGCCTGGTCGAGATCCCGCCGCATGTCGAAAGGCGCCAGCTCGGTCACAAAGGCGTCGCCGGTGCGGGCGAGCGCCTCGTGGGTGAGTTCCGGGTCGATCACGAACAGCGTGTGCTCGTCGTACGAGAAGACGTCACCGTACTCCCGGTGGCAGCGGCGCAGGAAGCCGATCCGGTCGGCCTCGTACTCGCGGGTGTTGCCCCTCAGCCAGTGCCCGCGCGGGCCCGGCGGCCATCTGAGCTTCTCACGGTGCGCCATGCGCCCTCTCCCCGGTGAATCGCAGGACCCCTCGTGAGGGATCCCGCGATCGGCGTTCTCCGCTGAGCGGGTCGGGCTACCGAGCGTGGTAAGGCCAGTAGATGTAGCGTCCGCTGACCCGCTTCCGGCCCACCAGGTGAGCCACCAGGCGTCGTGTCCGTTTCATGAACACCTCACTGCCATCAGGGCGAATATTTTTTCGATCGTGCCACGGTCTCTTGCCCCGGGCAATATCGCGTCCCGGGCTTTCGCCGGATGCTGTGACACCAGGTGACGCTGAGTCAAATGAGGTGTGTGGCACGGACGTTCGTGGCGGATCTCGTCGGCGAGAGCGTGGCGGGGGCACACCGGATTGTCGTTCGGCGGCCTCCGACCGAAGGTACGACTGCTGGGACAGTGAATTGCCGTACGATCCGATGATCATGAACG
This sequence comes from Streptomyces sp. NBC_00872, assembly GCF_045161915.1. Classification (NCBI taxonomy): domain Bacteria; kingdom Bacillati; phylum Actinomycetota; class Actinomycetes; order Kitasatosporales; family Streptomycetaceae; genus Streptomyces; species Streptomyces sp. NBC_00872. The sequence continues at coordinate 2,288,462 of NZ_CP108806.1, forward strand.
CGGCGGATTATCTTCAGGCTCTCGTCGGCGTGCTGGGTGAACCGCCGACACTTCACGCGTCGCCCTCAGCGTGGCAGGACCTTGAGCGAGAGCTCGGATTCGAACTGCCGGAGGACTACAAGGGCATCATCGACGGATACGCCCCCGTGCGCCTCAACGCGCACCTCTACCTTCTTCACCCCGCGACACACAGATGGAACCTTGTGCGGTGGGTCCGGGAAACAGTGGACGTCTGGTCCGATGTCGAGTGGGACGACGAGTTGGAGGGCGACCCTCGTCCGATTCTCGGAGTGGATGAGATCAGGTTCGGTGTCGCACGAGGGCTGACTCCCCTCCTGGGAAGTGATCGCGGAGAGACCGTCTTCCTGGCACACGGCGCCCCGGGGGCGGAAAGCTCCATCTTTGCCGAACGAGGTGACGGGGAGTTCCATCACTACCCCGTTTCCTTCGCGGAGTGGCTGTACCGGCACCTGGCGGGAGAAGACATGACAGGGCCGAACAGCTCCGTCTTCCACCCGGGCCCGGTCAAGTTCGCGAACCTGCCCATGTCGTCGGCCGATCCGGAGACCGAGTGGTCCGGACCTGACCGTGATTCCAGGTGACCGGGGACGGGCAGGGCCGCCGCCGATGCCACCGGTTCGCCCCACAAGGCGGCGCCCCAGGCAGGCGAAGGCGGGCCCGGTCCCGTCCTGACGAAGGCGATTGACCCGCGAGGTCACCGGCGCCATCGACGCGCTTGACGGGACACAGGGGCCGCAACCCCTCCAACAGGCCCCCGACCGCTCAAGGTTGCTTCTCTACGTCCTTCACCGAGGTCGGCCCCAACTGCTTGGCGCTGGCGTACTCCGGCATCGTCATGGGCTTGTCGAACAGGAAGAACGACTGGTTCGTACCGACCGTGAACTCCATGTACGCGCCCGTCGTGGCGTCGAAACCGTAGTAGGCGTTGCAGGTGGAACCCGACGTGTAGGTGCCGTCCATGCCGGGCTGTGCGAGGACCGCGACGCCGTTGGAGTAGGACTCCACCCGCTCCGTCGGAGTGAGCATCTTGCAGCGCGGCACCGGCAGGCCCTTCATGATGAAGTACCCGTACTCGCCGTTGGCGTTCTGGATGTAGACGTACGAGAGTTTGCCCCGCTTCCCCCACGTCTCGACCCACTGGTTGATCGCTTCGCGGGTCGGCGAGTACTCCATGCGGCCCGCCGGCTGCTGGGCCACGAGAAGGTCGTAGCTGTCCTGCTTGGCCTTGTTCTCCTTGTCCTGGCTGGAGTCGGTGCAGGACGTCAGGGCGAGGCCCACAACGAGCGCGACGACGGTGGCCAGGGCCATGCGTGCGAACTTCTTCATGCGGTGCTGCCCTCTTCCCGGGATGAGATGGCGATCAGTTGGCGCACGTCGTGCGCTCGGCGGTGGCATCCAGCCGGTACGGCAGATCCTTGTCACGGAAGGGCGCGCGGTGCTCCTGGGCGGCCTTCGCGTTGTAGGCGTTGACCGACTCGATCCGCGTGGCCTTCAGCGCGGTGATCGACTGGTCGATCTGTGTCGTACGAGTCCCCGAAGCGGCCTTCCGCTCCTCCTGGAGCGCCTGGATCGTCCCTTCGGCGTTCTGCACGGCCCCGCACAGATCGAAGAACTCCTCGTACGTGGTCTGCCGGAACTCGCCCGAGCCGACGGTGTTCTCGCGCTTGTCCGCCTCACCGCGGAACGGTGCGGTGATCCACCCCGCGCCACCGAAGGCGAACGCCCCGATCACGTACAACACCGCCAGGCCGATGACCCCGCTGACGGCCCAAACCCCTAACCGTGCCCCCTCACGTACCTGCCCCATGGCCATCCCCCTTCACCGGTGGTTCCGCGGCGTGGAACACCTGTCCCGAAGGAGGACACGACGCCCGGAGAAACGGTTCCGCCGACGCACGGTCACGGATCAGCGCATACATCTGTGCGATGTCAGGGGGGATCTCCGTCGGGACCTGCTCACTGAAGCTCCCCAACCGTCTTCGCGCAGCGCGGGAGGACGACCGAGAATGAGAGACTCGGCGGTCAGTTCGCCGAGCCAGAAGGGTCGTTCGCCGTGTCGGACGTCATGCCGCCGCCGGTACACCTGGACGAGGTGGTGGAGGGACTCGCGGGGAACCCCGCGCTACCGACGGAACTCGTCCGCCGCCTCTTCTCCTACCGCAACGGATATGGCAGCGTCGCCAAGCGCCCGGACCTGACCGACGACATGATCGCCGAGATCATCGCCGCCGACGACGATTGGCTCACGCACGCACTCGCGCTCAACCGCAGCCTCCCGTATGCCTTCCGGATGACGCTCGCCGAGCACCCGGATCCGGGAATCCGCGCGGCCGCGGTGGCGGGCGCGGACGGCGCGCCCCGCGAGCTGTTCGAGCGGCTGCTCGGCGACGCCGACCCGCAGGTGCGTGAGCACCTGGCGAAGAGCGATCATGTGCCGACGGATCTGCGCGAGCGGCTGGCGGCCGACCCGGAGCCGGAGGTCCGGGCGACGCTCGCCCAATGGTGGACGCGAGCCCCGGAAGCGGTGCGCCGGATCCTGCTGACGGATCCTGAGGACGCGGTGCGCACAGCTGCCTGCGCGACCTACTATCGACGGCTTCCCCGTCCCGTCCCGCCTGCCGACCTGCTTCCGGCGCTGCTGGCCGACCCGGTCACCCGCGCCGGGGCGGTGCGCCACTGCGCGCTGGACGCCGGCACGGCCCGGCGGCTGGCCGACGATCCGGACGACGAGGTGCGCAAGGAACTCGCCGAGCACCCCGACCTCCCGCCGCGGCTGCGCGACGTACTTGCTGAAGATCCCAGCCTGCGGGTCAGGCTCGGCGTCTTCGCCCGCCAGGACACCCCGGAGTCGAGCCGCGCCGCGATCCACGCGCAGATCCTGTCCTACGCGCCCCCGCTGGACCGGCCCGAAGATCAGGTCCTGGACGACGACGCGCTTGAACGGCAGTTCATGAACGAGATGGCGCGTCTGGAGTGCCGGACACTGCGTCTGCCGTGGGTGACCGCTGACCCCTTGCCGTACGTGGACTCCCCCTACGCTTGCTTCCGGGCCTCGGCCGCGATGTCCGACAGCCTCCCCGCGCCGGTCGTGGCCCGGCTGCTCGACGACGAGGAGAGCGACGTCCGCACGACGATGGCTCTGCACGCCCGCGACCGGGTCGACCCCGCCACCGCCGAACGCATCGACCGCGGCTACCGCCCGGGGAAAAAGACCCGGTGGCGTCCGGCCGACGCCTTCCCCCTCCCGGCGGACGTCCTCCGCCGTCTGGCCACCGATCCCGACCCGAGAATGCGGCAGCTCGCCCCGCGCGACTCCGACCTGCCGGTGGAACTCATCCGTCATCTGGCCGCCGATCCCGATCAAACGGTGCGCCGCGCGATCGCCTCCCACCCCCAGCTTCCGACCCCCGAACTGATCCAGCTTCTGGCCGATCCATCGGAATCGGTCGCGACCACCGCAGCCGCCAACCCCAACCTGCCCCCCGAACAGATGCACCGCCTCCTGGCCCTGGCACGCCTCTGACACCAGCGTGCACGCCGCGAGCCCACGGCCCCTGACCCCACCCCGCCTTCCCAAACCACCCGGCAGCTGTTCGCCGAGTGCCTGGAGCCGGCCACCGCGCCGGTGTTTGACGACGTGTCCGACCGGGAGCCAACCGCCCTGAACCGGCTCCGGGAACCGTCCGGAGCCGTAGGTGTCAGACGAGTACTTGCCGCACGAGCCCACGGCCCCCGGCCGCCCGCGAGCGCGCAACGCGCACCCACAAACCCATAGGTCAGGCGTCCTTCTTCAGCGGTTCCAGGATCGCCACGCACTCCACGTGGTGCGTCATCGGAAAGGTGCTCCTAGGGCGAGGTCCTGAAAATACAGGTCAGAGGCACTTTCCCCGAGCTGGATTGGGAGCGTCAGACAGTCGAAGCGTCAAACGAGCGTCACGGCTGACCAGCCCAGACTCCGCGATCCCGGCTACCGTTCGGCAGCGGAGGCGCGGGAGCGCACTCGTTCGCGGACGTGACACCAGACTGCAGGCCGACAGCTGACTCGACCATGCGACGCCACGCCTGCGCAGACCCCGCCAGCCTTGCTTCGGAGACCGAGAAGTGATGGACCCAGCGCTCCTCGTGCCCTTCGGTGGGCAACACCCCTTGGCGGCTGCCAGCAGGCTGCTTACTGCCATGACAAGCAGGCGAGGGCTGCGGAGGGTGTGGGCGGTATGCAGGAGCCATGGGAACTTCCGCCGGAGGTACAGCGCTTGCAAGGACATGCCGATCGCGCCTTCGTCGAAATACAACGGGCGGATACAAAGGCCACGACGTTGTGTGGAATAGCCGGTGGATTACTGACCGCAGGCGTCGCCGTACTGTCGAGCACAGATGGCATGCCCCTGCTCACGACGATCTTGCTAGTACTGACGTGCCTGCTGCTGATAGCCGCGCTGGGGGCTGCGTTGCTCACCCTTCGACCCGCAGTCCCAAGGTCGGGATTAGGCGCCGAACTGATGAGCGATGCGGTCGTCCACCACCGGGTTGGCGTGAGCGAGGCCGCGCATGGGGAGCTTGAACGGCATGTCGAGGCTAACCGACTACAGGTGCTTGCCTGGCTTGCAGACAGGAAGCTGCGAGCGGCCCGCCTGTCCGTTGATTTTGCCCTAGCAGCTCTCACGATGGCTGGAATGTGCCTATTGAGCAATATTCTGGTTAGTTGAGACGATCACCTGAGTGTGTCGGGGCCGCACAGCAGAGGGACCTATGTATAAGCCGCATGCCACGGTGATCGGCGACAAGTTATGGGCACATCTGAAAGCGCTCGCACCGCAGCGCATCAGGCCAGCTCGGAGTGTGCTGCTCCGCCAGGGAGATCCAGCAACGCACGTGATCGTGCTGGAGGCAGGGTCGACGTTGATCACCCTGACCGGGGACTGCGGGGGAAGGACACTCCTCGCCGTGCGCGGCGCCGGTGAGTTGCTCGGGGAGCTAGCCGTTCTGGACTCCCAGCCACGCACCGCCACCGTCATCGCTGCCGAGCCCTGCCTCATCCACATCGTTCCGGCCGCCGCCTTTCTCAGCTTCGTCGACGAGCATGACCTGCTCGCCCCTCTGCTGCGTCGTGCCATCGCTCGCGTAAGGGAATCGGAGGCCGTCCGGCTCGAACTGGCCACAGCGTCCGTCCCGCTGCGTCTGGCATCGGCTCTGTCGCGACTGGTAGAAGCCGCATCCACTTCGGCGTCGGATCTCGCCGTGCGCCTGACACAGACAGAGCTGTCTCAGATGATCGGGGCTTCCCGCAACGCGGTAGTCAACGCGCTCAAGCCCTGGCGCGAGCAAGACTGGGTCCGAACCACCTCCGGTGGCGGGCTCCTCGTTCGCGACATCCATTCGATTCAATCGCACGCGCGTACGCAGGCGTGACGGGTCGCACTCCAGGCGTGCCCACTGCTGGGCAGCGGCAGCTGTCCCGTCCGATCAGCATGGGCACTCCCCTGACCGCCTGTGCCGAAAGGACGGTGCCCGATGGATGCGCCGCTGCACGCAGAGTCCTTGGACGTCCCCGCTGAGCTCGCCCTGGTGTCCATCGACATGGAGAAGTACAGCCAGATCCCCGAGGCGAGAATGGCCACCGTACGGTGCGACTTGGACAACATCGTGGTGACCACGCTCGCCAAGTGTCAGCTGCCAGCCCCTCAGAACATTCCCGGGGGTTACAAGGACAACGGCGATGGGGCGATCCTGCTGTTCCCGCCCTCGGTGCTGGCCCAACTCGTGGACCCGCTGCTGGTCCAGCTCAATGCGGCACTGATGCGCTACGAGCAGCAGCGTCTGGCCAGTAGTCCCGTCCTGCGACTGCGGGCCAGCGTGCACGTCGGCCCTCTGTCTGTGCCCGACCACCGCGGTAACGCCATCAACGACACCACCCGACTGCTCAACAGCCAGGCGACCCGCCAAGCGCTGTCGGCCGCGAAAGACAGCGGTGCATTTCTCGCGGCCGCCCTCTCCGAGATCGTCTACCAACGCACCGTCCACGCAGGCCGCACGCCGGACCTGAGCTCACACCACTTCCTTGAGGCGATTGCCCGCGTCAGCGACAAGCCCGGCTTCGAGCAGCCGTGCCGGATCCACGTGCCGGGGCTGACCGGACCGGCCGTACGCCCCTACCTCAACGACGCCATATCGCCAGCTGCCGCTTACTCATCGCCCGAACGGCCGAGCGATGCGTCGACGGCACCAGTTGCCGACAGCGGCGGCACGTTCCAGTTCCACGGTCAGGTCAACGACCCCACGATCGCCAACAGCATCAAAACCCTGCGGATCGACCGCCGCCAGCGGTGAGGCGTCCGCCCGCCCACCCCACTGTCTTTCGCCGAGTCACAATGGAGTTCCCGCATGCCTGACGGCCCATTCGACCCCGCCCACTCCGACTCCACCTCGCCGACCGGCGAGGCTGGCGAGGATCAGCCCAACGGCTCCGGTAGCTGGCTGCAACGATGGCGTCCCAGCGCCGGCGCTGTCGATCGGCCGGAGTCGAACCTCGACACCCCATTCGTCTCCGCCGTTCCCCCGTCGCCGGACGCAGTCCCACCCCTGCCGCACGTGCATGAAACCAACAGTGCAACAACGAACGTGTATGGGGGAGTCGACGTCGTTGCCAACGTCGTCGAACAGCTGATCCTGGAAACCCGGAAGCGGGATTTGCTGGAGGGCGTCGAACAAGACCGCGAGCAGTTGCTCGATCAACCGTTCGCTCGCAGCACGCACTGGAAAACGCTATGGGACCAAATCATCGATCCCACCACCAGTCGCCCTCACCGGCCCGTGATCATCATTGTGGCGCCCCGCTCATGCGGCTCCACAACCCTCGCTCTGCGACTGCTGGCCGAACACACTGCCGGCCACACCACCGTGGTCAAGCTGGACGCGGACTGGCAGACTCCCAGCAAGGGCCGCCTGCCGCTCGAGAAGGCACACGCCTATCAGCTTGACCTCAAGCACCCGGAAAACGATCAGGTCTCAGCCGACTTCCTTAACGCGCTGTCGGAACACGCCATGCACCTCCGGGACTGCCGTTCCTATCTGGTGCTGACCGTGGCACAGGACCTGTGGAAGGATCACCGCCTCAGCGACCGTGACGGCATCCAGGTGGTTCGTCTGCGCGAGGCGCCCGATGCCCGGAAAGTGGTCGAGGCGCATCTGGACGCCCACGGCTACGGACAGTTGGTCACATCGCTGCGTTCCTTCCCCAAGGCGACCGCTTCCTTGGACGGACTGACGGCAGTGGCCGCCGTGCGAGCCGCACAGACCGCTGCGATGGCTTGGAAAGAACACATCCACACCAATTCCACGCTGTCGCTCGTACAGACCGGCAGCGAGGTTGAAACCCCCACCCTGGAAGAACGCCTCATCGCGGCGCTGACCGACTGGCGCGGTGAACTCGACAGCCGGTTCGGCGAGATGAACAGCCTGCACACCCACGACAACCCCTCCCTCACCGTGGAGGACCGTTGTCTGCTGCTGGCCCTGGCTGTGCAGCAATCCGCGCCTATGCCCGTCATCGCACGCAGTGCGGCAGTTCTGCTGAAAGCCATCGCAGACATTCCCGACGCTCCCGGCACAGCAGCAGGATTCTCTCCGCCCCTCAGTTCCCTGGCCGGACGGGGAATGCGTCGACGTGTCCAGGATATCGGGGGCCGAGTCGACATGCAGGACACCGTCATCTTCGACCGACCTGCCTACGGGCGCGCGGTCCTGGAGTACGTCTGGGACAACTACGACGTTATGCGCAAGCCCTTGCTGACTTGGCTCGTCGCGACATCTCAAAGCGATGATCCCGAAGACCACGCAGTGGCCGCGCTGGCCGACTTGACTGTGCGACACGGAACAGTGGACTACCTCACAACACTGGGCGAACTCGTCGGCGGCAATCAGCCGAAGGTACTCGGTGCGGTCATGGAAAGCGCCGTGCGCAACGAGCATGTCGGACGCCTGGCTTGGGCAGCGCTGTACGGGTGGGCGGAACAGAGGAGTTACGCCGCCGTCGTGATCGCATTGTGCCGACGCATCCTGGAAGACACCTCCGCCGCCACTGCTCTGGCCAAGCGAGCAATGGTGCGCCTGCGCCGCGTCGCGCACAAGAACACGGACGCCACCGTAGTCAGCCAAGTCCAGGCCGCCTTCGACGCGCTGGCCCAACACCCCACCGTGGCCCAGCGACTGGTCGGCGAGGTTCAGAGCTGGCAGCAGGGCAAGGGCTCCTCCAGCCGCAGCGGCGCACTGGCCTTCCTCGCATTGATGACCGTACGCCACGACGGCACACCGTGGCTCGTGCGCACACCTCCCGCCACCATTGAGGTAGAGCGTGCCGTCCACGACCTGCTCTCCTCTTCGGATACCGCCGCCGAAGTCATCTCGCGGCTGACGGACTGGATCCGTTCCTGCGCCAGCGATCCCAGCGCTTATACCCAGTTGCGCGAACAGCTCCTGCCAGCACTGCGCGGCCATAACATGTTCGAGGCTGGCATGAGTCTCATGAACGAGCTGCGTGGCATCTCCACCGCTGAGGGAGTCAGCGTGGCTGACGACTTCTATAGACACCTCGTCGACAGCCGTCTTCGCGCGGTCTTCCCGCTCGAAGAGAGCCTCGCGTGAGGTGGTCATGGCGCCGCGCAGTCCGTACGAGCAGGTCTGTCCAGCCGCGTCTGCTGCCCAGTGCCTCCGACGACATCGCTTTCGAGGCCGTGTACACGATCACCTGGCGACCACTCCGGCGTGTGCCTCTCAATGTGGAGGAGACGGTACGCGCCACCGCGCACGCCACGGCTGTTGAAACAGCGGCAGGTCTGGGAGCCTCGGATGTGGCCGGCGCACAGGACGCCATCAACGCTGCCCTCGGCCGTCTGCCTCGACGCGCCCTGAACTACTGCCTGCTGAATGCCCACGCGGATCTCGGTCTACCCACCGCAGCATTAGAGCTACTGGCGCAGCGGGCGGCGGACGAGCAACGCATCCGCCGCCTGCGCTTCTTGAAAGAGAACCTTTACGATCACCCAGATCTCGTCGTCCTGGACCAACTTGAGCACCACGCACTCGGCACCTTGGGCGACAACCATGTTGCCGAACTCCAGCGCTTGGCTCGTCTGATCTGCTCCTGCGACCGCTGGTGGTTCCCGCTCCTGCAGCAATGGGAGCAGGTTGGGCAAGGGTTCACGGACGTCGAGAAGCGACAGCAGGCAATGCTCGTGCTGTCCGACTCCCTCAAGGCTCTCAACGGCGGCAGCCTGCCCAGCATCATCGCGCCGGTGGACACACCTGGGTCTGCAGGAGCGTCTCGAAGGGCGCATTCATGAAACTCGTCCTGTGGCGAGTGCTGCTGGACCCCCTAACCAGCTTTCGAGCCCTGGTCATTCAACGGCGCAGCGCAACCGCCCTGTCGTACGATGCCGCTTGGCGCCAGGCCCGCCTGCACCGTTGTCCCGACGAAATGGTCTACCGACTCAACGGCCACCAAGCCGCCGCACACCCCGACCCGTCGTCCAGTGGACGGACATCCTTCATACTGCCCAGGAACGACGAGCCGACCGACCGGTGCTCCTGACTTTGCCTTCCGCAACCACAAACGCCTTCGCGCTGTCTGTGGGGGACAGCAAACGTAGACGGTCCGGACTCGGAGAGCGAGGCCGGGGTACACCGTTCCCCAGTAGCTGCACCTCTGCTCCGACGTCGTGGACCTGGACGAGGCCGAGGCACAACTGTTCGAACTGGGTGCGTACAAGCCTGCTCGTCAGTTTCATGGGGCCGGAAGACGGCCCTCACCAAGCCGTGTGGGCATCCCTTCTGCCTCGTCAGCGGCTGATCAGGGAACGTCGCCCCCTGTACGCCTATCTCGACACCCAGCACACCGTGGCGGGCAGCAAGGGTCGACTCGCCACCGTCAATCTTGTCCACGAGCACGTCACCGAAAGCTCCTTGAAGAACTCCCTCGTTTCCGCCAGGGCGTGACCGTGGTCGAGGGGAGACCCGCTTCTGCCGGGGTTGGGAAAGACGCAGCACATCGAGATTGCGCGACGTCCTGCCCCACGTCGCGGATGAGGACCCGATCAGTCAGATCTGAGCCCGGTCCCGGTCTGATCATGAGAAACCCCGGTGGTGCGTGAGAGCCGGGCACGCGCGTGTCCGGCTCTCAGTGGGCGGTTCGTGAGTCTTTGAGTGGTTCTGCTGTCGCCTGATGGTGTGGCAGCGGGGCGGAATCTGCCGGTCCGCGGTTGTTGATCTGGTGATGTGTTCGGGTGAGTGAACGCAAGCCGTATCCGAGTGACTTATCGGACGAGCAGTGGTCGTTGATCGAGCCGGTGATCACCGCGTGGAAGGGCCGGCACCGCTCGGTCAGCGGCCACCAGGGCGCGTACGACATGCGGGAGATCGTGAACGCGATCCTCTACCAGGGGCGGACCGGCTGCCAGTGGGCCTATCTCCCGCACGACCTGCCGCAGAAGAGCGCGACGTACTACTACTTCGCCGCCTGGCGGGACGACGGGACCGACCAGGTCATCCATGAACTCCTGCGCTGCCAGGTCCGCGAACGCGCCCGACGATTAGAGGACCCGACCTTGGTGGTGCTGGACACCCAGAGTGTCCATGTGGCCGCCGGGGTCCCCGTCTCCACGAGTGGCCATGATCCGGCCAAGCGGGTGCCCGGCCGCAAGCGGGGCCTTGCCGTGGACGTCCTCGGCCTGGTCATCGCGGTCGTCGTCCTCGCTGCGAACACCCACGACAACGCCGCGGGAAATCTCCTGCTGGACCAGGTCGCCGAGCACGCCGGCGGAAGTGTCCGCAAAGCCCTGGTCGACCAGGGCTTCAAGAACCAGGTCGTCGCGCACGGCGCCGGCCTGGGGATCGACGTCGAGATCGTCCAACGCAACCCGCAGGTCAAGGGGTTCGTGCCGCAGCCGAAGCGGTGGAGGGTCGAGCAGACCTACGGGATCCTGATACTGCACCGGCGCCTGGTCCGCGACTACGAGCACCGCCCGTCCTCCTCCGTCTCCCGCGTCTACTGGGCGATGACCCACGTCATGACCCGGCGCCTCACCGGCGCGAACGCCCCCACCTGGCGCGAGACGGCGGCGGTGGCGGCGTGAACCTCCGGCCCCTGCTCGATGCCCTGGACCTGCAGGAAGACGCCGCCCGGGCCCTGGCCGACGACCTTCGTGCGCAGATCGACGGCCTGCAGACCCGGTTGCGGGAGGCCGAGATGCACCTGGAGCACCTCGCGATCACCCGCAAGACCGTCACCAGCCTTGCCGACCGGCTCCCGGCCGTCGCGCCGGACCTGCCCGAGCATCCGGACTACCCCCGCATCCTTGCCGCCTTCAACCACACGACCGGGCCGCTACGGGCCAAGGACGTCTGCGAAGCCCTCGGCCACGAACTGCTGCCGAAGAACGTCGAAGGCACCCGCGCCAAACTGAAACGCCTGGTCAAACTCGGCATCCTCACCGAGGCCGACACCGGCAACTTCGCTCGAAAGCAATAGCCGACCGAACCTCCACCAGCGTCCTTGCTCCCACCTCAGCCAGAAAAGGACATCACCTTACGAACCGCCCACTCACGACGTCGTGTGTCAGGAAATAGGGAACCAGACCGACAGGCGCTTGGCGATGACCGGTACATCGATGTTGTCCTGCGCGACTTCCTCGACAAACGGGCCGGCAATGGAGACAGGCGGCGGGACGGTACCGGCGCTGACGCCGTTGAATCGCAGGAAAACACGCATGGCAAGCCAGGCGGTGCGCTTGTTGCCGTCGATCAGCGCGTGATTTCGGGCAACGGAGTGCAGCAGTGCTGCCGCCTTCTCGTGCAGCGTGGGATACAGCTCGGCTCCGAACACATTGGTCCGGGGCCGCTCAATCGCCGACACCAGAAGTCCCATGTCACGCACGCTGTGCTCGGTACCGTTGACCGTGCGAGCAACGGCCAGGATCTCGTCGATCTGGATGTAGCGCACTTCGGTCACTTCAGGTAGTCCAGGATCTCCGCATCGCTGTCCATGAGCTCGGCCAAGACGTCATCGACCTTCAGCTCGGCCCGATCCTGGGCGTCACGGATGGCCTCAATGGCAAGCTCCTGCTTGCTGCGGCGCTCCCGACGAGCACGCTCGGTGAGCTTCGCGTCAAGGTCGTCAGGGAGTCGGAGTGTCATCGCCATACAGCGATGATACCGACCTGGTATCTGGGTGGCCAGGTGATACCAGCCACTCGAGACCTCGGACCACGGCGCCGTCCTCCATGTCCGACCGGCCCGCACTCTCGGTTCCCATACGAGCGCGACCGAGGTAGCAGCTCAAACCGCCGATGGGGAGGTCCTGTGGGACGTTTGAGCCGGAGTCCTTGCCCCCGGTCCGCGTGACCCGGGCCGGAGGGACCCGTGAGGTTGAGACTTCCGGTGTTCAGGAGCCCTTAGCCATCGGTTCCAGGATCGCCACGCACTCCACATGGTGCGTCATCGGGAAGAGGTCGAAGGCGCGCAGTGTGCGGGGGCGGTAGCCGCCTTCGTGGAAGTAGGCCAGGTCTCGGGCGAGGGCCGCCGGGTCGCAGGCTACGTAGGCGATACGGCGCGCGCCCAGGGTGGAGAGGTGTTTGACGGTCTGCTTGCCGGCGCCCGCGCGCGGGGGGTCCAGGACGATCAGGTCCGTCTCGGTGATGCGGGTGCGTGGCAGGACCTGGTCGACCTTGCCCTGTTCGATACGGACGCGGGGCAGGTCCTGGAGGTTGTGCCGGGCGTCCTCCACCGCGCGCTTGCCGGACTCGATGCCCAGCACCGCGCCCGTCTCCCCGACGCGTTCCGCGATCGCCCCGGCGAACAGGCCCACCCCGCAGTACAGATCGAGCGCGGTCTCGCCCTTCCTCGGCATCAGGCCCTGCATCACGGCCTCGACGAGCAGTTGGGGAGCGCTCGGGTGCACCTGCCAGAAGCCGCCCATGCCGACGCGGTACGTACGGCCGTCGGCGCGCTCGCGCACAAAGGCGCGGCCGTGCACCCGGTGCACGCCCCCGTCGTGCTCCTCCACGCGCAGTACGGACACGGGCCTGTCCAGTTCCACCAGCGGCAGCCGGCCGCCCTCGCGCGGGGTGAGGATCACCTGGCGGTCGCCGGAACCCGATGCCGCGATCGCCTCGACCGTCGCGATCTGCGGCCACTCGCGCCGCTCGACGCCCAGTTCGCTGACGCCCTCCGTGGCGATCATGCAGTGCTCGACCGGCTCGACGTCGTGCGAGCGGTGCCTGCGCAGCCCCGCGCGTCCGTTCTCGTCGATCGCGTACTGCACGCGTGAGCGCCACGCGGGGACCTCGCCCGTCGGCAGCTTGTCGCCCGGCGCTGGCATGACGGTCCCGTCCCAGCCCGCCTCCTCGGGGGTGAGGCCCGCGAGCCGGTGCAGCTGCTCGGCGATGACCTCGCCCTTGAAGCGCCGCTGCGCGCCGGGCTTGGCGTGCTGCCAGTCGCAGCCGCCGCAGCGGCCGGGACCGGCGTACGGACACGGCGCCTCGACCCGGTCCTTGGACGCGTCGATGATCTCCACCGCGTCCGCGCGGAGGAAGCGGGAGTCCTCGTCGCCCTCCGTCACCCGGACACGGACCTTCTCGCCGGGCAGGGCGTGCCGTACGAAGAGCACCCGGCCCTCGCCGGTACGGGCCACGCAGTGGCCGCCGTGTGCGACGGGGCCCACCTCGACCTCGTACTCCTCCCCGATCAACGAAGCCTGCGGTTCTGTGTGCATGACGGGGTGGCTCCAAAGGATCAAGGGTGCGAGGGACATTCGAGGGACGTTCGGGGACATCGAAAGGCGTCGAGGGATACGACGCGTCGACGGACACGGCGGGACACCAGCCCACCAGTCTACGTGCGTGTCACCCGGCCGCCCGCCACAGACAGCTCAGTCCCTGTCCTTGCCCCCGCCACCGCTGCCGGTCCCGCCACCGCCGCCGGTCCCGCCCCCGCTGCCCCGGCCGCTGCCGCCACCGCCGCCGGTCCTGCCCGCGTTGCCGGCGCCCCCCGGAGCGGTGCCGGCGTCACCCCCGTTACCCGTTCCCGATTCCCTCGGCCGCGCGTCCACGGGACCCCGTCGTACCGACCCCGGCGCGTTGTACGCCCGCCGCTTCTTCGCCCGCTGCTTCGCCAGCTCCGACGATTCGAGCTGGTACGGGACCGACGTCACCATGACCCCAGGCGTGAAGAGCAGCCGCCCCTTGAGCCGCAGCGCGCTCTGGTTGTGCAGCAGATGCTCGTACCACCGGCCGACCACGTACTCCGGGATGTACACGCTGATCGCGTCACGCGGATTCTCGGTCCGCAGGCCCCGTACGTACTCGATGACCGGCCGTGTGATCTCGCGGTACGGGGAGTCGAGGATCTTCAGCGGCACATTGATGCCACGCCGCTCCCACTCCTCCCTGAGCGCCTTGGTCTCGGCCGGGTCGACGCTGATGCTGAGCGCCTCCAGGGTGTCCGAGCGCATCAGCTTGGCGTACGCGAGCGCCCGCAGCGTGGGCTTGTGGACCTTGGAGACCAGCACGATGGAGTGCACCCGGGAGGGCTTGACGCTGTCGTCGGACGGGCCCTCCTCGGCGGCGATCTCGTCGGAGACCCGGTCGTAGTGCTTGCGGATCGCGGTCATCGTTCCGTAGAAGATCACCATGCCGAGCAGCGCGACCCAGGCGCCATGGGTGAACTTGGTGGCGAGGACCACGATCAGCACCAGCCCCGTGAAGAAGGCACCGAAGGTGTTGATCGCGCGCGAGCGGATCATATGACGGCGCTTGGCCACGTTCCGCTCGGTCTTGAGATGGCGGTTCCAGTGCCGGACCATACCGGTCTGGCTGAGCGTGAAGGAGACGAAGACGCCGACGATGTAGAGCTGGATCAGCCGGGTCGAGTCCGCGCCGTAGAGACCCACCAGCAGGGCCGCGGCGCCCGCCAGCAGCACGATGCCGTTGGAGAACGCGAGCCGGTCGCCGCGGGTATGGAGCTGCCGGGGCAGATAGCGGTCCTGCGCGAGGATCGAGCCGAGGAGCGGGAATCCGTTGTACGCGGTGTTGGCCGCCAGGAAGAGGACGAGCGCGGTGGCCGCGGCGAGAAGGACGAAGAAGAACGTATCGTCGCCGAAGACGGCGGCGGCGACCTGGGAGATCACCGGGTTCTGCACATAGCCCGGCCCGACGGGGACACCGTCCCTGAGCAGATCCGTCCCGGGGCTCTCGGCCATCTTCACATCGGTGGCCATGGCCAGGCCGATGATGCCGCAGAACATGGTGACGGCGAGACCGCCCATCAGGGCGAGCGTCGACGCGGCGTTCCTGCTCTTCGGCTTGCGGAAGGCCGGCACACCGTTGCTGATCGCCTCCACGCCGGTCAGCGCGGCACAGCCGGAGGAGAAGGCCCGCAGCAGCAGGAAGACGAGCGCGAAACCGGCCAGTCCCTGCTCTTCGGGCTTGATCTGGAAGTCGGCCGTGGGCGCCTTCATGGTGTCGCCGAGCGCCAGTCCGCGCACCGCGCCCCAGACGATCATGATGAACACCGCGCCGACGAAGACATACGTCGGAATCGCGAAGAGCTTCCCGGACTCGCGGACGCCGCGCAGATTCATCAGCGTCAGCAGCACGATTATCGCGATCGCGCAGAGGACCTTGTTCTCCACGACGAAGGGGATGGCGGAGCCGAGGTTCTCCACCCCGGAGGAGATCGACACGGCAACGGTCAGCACGTAGTCGACGAGCAGCGCGCTGGCGACGGTGAGACCGGCCTTGGGGCCGAGGTTGGTGGTGGCCACCTCGTAGTCGCCGCCACCGCTCGGGTAGGCGTGCACATTCTGGCGGTAGGAGGCGACCACGGTGAACATGAGCACCACGACGGCCACCGCGATCCACGGGCTGAAGTGGTAGGCCGACACACCCGCGATCGACAGGACCAGGAGGACCTCTCCCGGCGCGTACGCCACCGAGGACAGCGGGTCGGAGGCGAAGACGGGCAGCGCGATGCGCTTGGGGAGGAGCGTTTCCCCCAGTCTGTCGCTTCGCAGCGCCCGCCCGATGAGAATCCGTTTGGGCACGTCGGTCAGTTTGGACACGGACAGGATGCTATGCGTTCGAACAGCCGCCCGTGCGGGCAGCACCCCTCTCTCTTGTCAGGTCGAGCCCTCACGTGGATGACTGGATTGTCACCCCTGCCGCATAAGCTCGACCCGGGGAATCGTCGTATACGGTCTCCCGCTTGGTGCCCGGCAGGTCGAGAAGGAAGAGTGAACAGGGTGTTTTCGCAGGTCAGCAAGGCGACCAGGAGTGCGGGGTAAGTCCACGTGCACATCGTCATCATGGGCTGCGGCCGGGTGGGAGCCGCACTCGCGCAGACCCTGGAGCAACAGGGGCACACAGTCGCCGTCATCGACCAGGACCCCACCGCGTTCCGCCGGCTCGGCGCGGGTTTCGGCGGCCGTCGCGTCAGCGGGGTCGGGTTCGACCAGGACACCCTGCGTGAGGCGGGGATCGAGGAAGCCGGCGCCTTCGCGGCGGTGAGCAGCGGAGACAACTCCAACATCATCGCCGCGCGGGTGGCCCGCGAGATGTTCGGCATAGAGAACGTCGCCGCCCGTATCTACGACCCGCGGCGGGCCGAGGTCTACCAGCGCCTGGGCATCCCGACGGTGGCCACGGTCCGCTGGACCGCCGACCAGCTGCTGCGCCGGCTGCTGCCGTCGGGCGCCGAGCCGCTGTGGCGCGACCCCAGCGGCGGGGTGCAACTGGCCGAGGTGCATACGGCATCGAGTTGGATCGGGCACAAGATCAGCACGCTCCAGGAGGAGACCGGCGTACGCGTCGCGTTTCTCACCCGGCTCGGCGAGGCGATGCTGCCGACGTCCCAGACGGTGCTCCAGGAGGGCGATCTCGTCCACGTGATGATGCGTACGGACGACATCGAGAAGGTCGAGGCGGCATTCGCCGAAGGACCGGAAGGAGGCGGGATCTGATGCGTGTCGCGATTGCCGGAGCAGGCGCGGTGGGCCGTTCCATCGCGGGCGAGCTGCTGGAGAACGGACACGAGGTCCTGCTGATCGACAAGGCGCCGACCGCCATCTCGGTGGAGCGGGTGCCGCTGGCCGAGTGGCTGCTGGCGGACGCCTGTGAGATCACCTCGCTGGACGAGGCGGCGCTCCAGCGCTGCAATGTCGTGATCGCCGCGACCGGGGACGACAAGGTCAATCTGGTCGTCTCGCTGCTCGCCAAGACGGAGTACGGCGTGCCGCGGGTGGTGGCCCGGGTCAACAACCCCAAGAACGAATGGCTGTTCAACGAGGCCTGGGGCGTCGATGTCGCGGTCTCCACCCCTCGGCTCATGTCGGCGCTGGTGGAGGAGGCGGTGAGCGTCGGTGATCTGGTGCGGCTGCTGCGCTTCAGCCATGGCGACGCGAATCTGGTCGAGCTGACGCTGCCGCCGGAGTCGGCCGTGACCGGCACGCTGGTGGGCGATGTGACCTGGCCCGAGGACACCTCGCTGGTGACGATCATCCGGGGTACGCGCGTGCTGACGCCGAATCCGGAGGAGACGCTGGAGGCGGGTGACGAGCTGCTCTTCGTCGCGGCCCAGGCCCGTGAGGAGCAGTTGGAGGACCTTCTGTCGGTCCGCCGCGAGGACGCGACGGGCTGACCGCGCCCCCGCGCACGCGGCCCGCGCGAAAGGGCCCGGCACCTTGGGTGCCGGGCCCTTTCCGTTTCCGTATGTCCGCCACCCGGTGGTCCCCACCGGTCACGAAGCCGCCCGCCGCCGGCACCGCGCCAGGCCCGTACGCGCGACACCCGGGCTCAGCCTGCACCTGCCCGGCCCCGCGACTAGGCCTCGGCTCGTACGGGCGACGCCCGCGGTCAAGCGCTCGCTCCCGGTCGGTCTCAGCCCACGGTCGGCGTTCGCGCTCTCAGCGCTCGCGACGGTGGCTCGTCGGGCCGTCCGGGGTGGTCGCGGCGGCGGCCTTGCGGGCCTTCTCCGCTTCCTCCTCCGCCTCCATCTCGGCGAAGACATCGATCGGTGCCGGAGCCTTCGCCAGGAAGACCCAGGTCAGATACACGGCCAGCAGGAACGGCGGGATCTTCAGGGTGATGAGCACCCAGCCGAGCTGGGTCGTGTCCGCCCACCAGTAGAGCGGGAAGAGGATCGCGCACTTGGCGAGCAGGATCAGCCCCCACGCCCAACTCGCCTTCGCGTACGCCTTCTTGCGCCCCGGGTTCCGCGTCCGCCAGGAGAGGTTCTCCTTGAAGACCGGACCCAGGATCAGTCCGATCAGCGGTACGCCCGCCAGCGTGGTGACGATGTACGCGAGCGCCAGTCCCAGCGTGTAGAGCATGCCCGGCAGATAGAAGTCCTTGGCGTTGCCGGTCATCATCGCGAAGACGACACCGAAGGCCACCCCGAAGACGCCGCTGAACGCGTGCTTGACGGTGTCCCGGCGCACCAGCCGGACCACGACCAGCAGCAGCGAGACCGCCACGGCCGCGATCGCCGAGGTGTGCAGATCCTGGTTGATCGTGAAGATCGTGACGAAGAGCAGGCCGGGGACAACCGTCTCCACCATGCCCCGCAGGCCGCCGAAGGCCTCGAAAAGAGCCGCCTCGGTGACGGCTTTCGCGTCGGCCGCAGCATCCGGCCCTGCCGCACCGGACGGGCCTGCCGCACCGTCCGGCCCGGCAGGCCCGTCGGGTGAAGCGCTGGAAACGTTCGAGGCGGCGGGCTTGTCGAGTGACGTCACCGGCTACTCCTGTCCGAGCGGTCGGAGTTCGTATTTGGGATTGAACAGCACCCGCCGGCCGTGGCTCAGGGAGATCCGGCCGGAGGCGATCATTCTGCGGCCCGGCTCTATGCCCACGATGGAGCGCCGGCCCAGCCACACCACGTCCAGCGGGGCGGTGCCGTCGAACAGCTCCGCCTCCAGCGCGGGCACTCCCGCCCGCGGACGCAACGTGACCGTCCGCAACGTACCAGTCACCCGGACGATCTGGCGGTCGTTGCAGTCGGAGATCCGCGTGCACCCCGACGCCTGCGCGTCCTCCCGCAGCTCCTCGGACTCCAGATCCCCCTGGGAGCTGGAGAGCCGGTCGAGCATCCGGCGGAAGCGGCCGGTCGGCTTCTCAGCACTCATAGCTAGAGCGTACCGGGGCGAGGGGGTGCCGGATCCAGGGGCGCGGGCGCCGGATCCACACGTGATCGACGCCCGTCGTGACCGGCCGTCGTGACCGGCCGTCGAATCACCGACCCCCGAATCACCGACCGTCGCCCCTCGAATCACCGGCCCCCCGAATCACCGGCCGTCGGATCATCGGACCCGGCCGCGGGATCAACGCTCGAAGCGGTACCCCATGCCCGGCTCGGTGACGAAGTGCCTGGGGTGCGAGGGGTCCGCCTCCAGCTTCCGCCGGAGCTGGGCCATATAGACCCGCAGGTAGTTGGTCTCGGTGCCGTACGAGGGCCCCCAGACCTCCTGGAGGAGCTGTTTCTGGCTGACCAGCCGGCCGGTGTTGCGTACGAGCACCTCCAGCAGATGCCACTCGGTCGGGGTGAGCCGTACGTCCCTGCCCTCGCGGTGCACCTTCTTCGCGGCCAGATCGACGGTGAAACCCTCGGTCTCGACGACCGCGAGGGAGTCGTCGCCGTCCCCGCCCACCGGCTCGGCGCGTCTGACCGCGGCACGCAGCCGGGCCAGCAGCTCGTCCATGCCGAACGGCTTGGTGACATAGTCGTCCGCGCCCGCGTCCAGTGCCTCGACCTTCTCGTCGGAGGTGTGGCGGGCGGAGAGCACCAGGATCGGGACCCTCGTCCAGCCGCGCAGGCCCTTGATGACCTCGACGCCGTCCATGTCCGGCAGCCCGAGGTCGAGCACGACGACATCGGGGTGGCGCGCGGCGGCGAGTTCGAGCGCGCTCGTGCCGTCGGAGGCCGCGTCCACCTCGTACTTGCGTGCCCTGAGATTGATCACCAATGCGCGTACGATCTGCGGCTCGTCATCGACCACGAGCACCCGCGTCATAGGGTTCTGCCTTTCTGCTGTCCCGGTCATGAGCCGATCCGGGCCGGTGGTCCGGAGCGCGCCGGCGTGAGTCCGCCGGACGCCGCCGTGAGGGTGAGAACCATGGTCAGGCCGCCACCGGGGGTGTCCTCGGCCGTGAGAGTGCCGCCCATCGCGTCGACGAAGCCGCGCGCCACCGCGAGCCCGAGACCGACCCCGGCCCCGCGCGGCGCGTCGCCATGGCGCTGGAAGGGTTCGAAGATGCGTTCCTTGGCGTCCTCGGGAACGCCGGGGCCGCGGTCCACGACCCGTACCTCCACCCGCTCCCCCAGCGCGCTGGCGGCGACGGTGACGCGCCGGCCGTCGGGGCTGTACTTGACGGCGTTCTCGACGATATTGGCCACCGAGCGCTCCAGCAGGCCCGGGTCGACGGCCACCATGGGCAGCGACTCGGGGATGTCCAGTTCCACGCTGTCCTCCGGTACGCCGCCGAGCGCCATCGGAACCACCTCATCGAGGTCGATCTCACGGATCAGCGGGGTGACGGTGCCGGTCTGGAGCCGGGACATGTCGAGGAGGTTGCCCACGAGATGGTCGAGGCGGTCGGCGCCGTGCTCGATGCCTTCGAGCAGTTCCGCCTGGTCCTCCTCGGACCATTCGACGTCGTCGGAACGGAGGGAGGAGACCGCCGCCTTGATGCCGGCCAGCGGGGTCCGCAGATCGTGGCTGACGGCCGCGAGCAGGGCCGTCCGGATCCGGTTGCCCTCGGCCAGTTCACGGGCCTGGGCGGCCTCGCCCACCAGTCGCTGCCGGTCCAGTACGACGGCGGCCTGCGCGGCGAAGGCGGCGAGCACCCGGCGGTCCTCGGCGGGCAGGACCCGCCCGGAGAGCGCCAGCGCCATATGGTCGCCGACCGGCATGTCGACATCGGCGGACTCGGGGCGGTCGACGGGCTGCGGTCCGACGCTGCCCGCGCAGGTCCAGGGGTCGACATCGCTCTCGCGTTCGAGCAGCGCCACGGACTCCATGGCGAAGGTCTCCCTGACCCGCTCCAGCAGCGCGGCCAGCGTGGTCTCGCCCCGCAGCACGCTGCCCGCGAGGAAGGAGAGGATCTCGGACTCGGCTCTGAGCCGGGCCGCCTGATGGGTACGGCGTGCCGCCAGGTCGACCACCGAGGCCACCGACACGGCGACGGCGAAGAAGATCACGATGGCGACCAGGTTCTTGGGGTCCGAGATGGTCAGGGTGTGGGTGGGCGGGGTGAAGTAGAAGTTGAGCAGCAGCGACCCGACGGCGGCGGAGGCGAGTGCCGGCCGCAGTCCGCCGAGCAGCGCGGACATCACGGTCAGGAAGAGGAAGAGCAGGACGTCGTTGGCGAGTCCCGGGGAGTTGCCGACCCTGGCCAGCAGCAGCGAGAGCAGTACGGGTGCGACGACTCCGGCCAGCCAGCCCCAGATGATCCGGGAGCGGCCGAGTCTGGCCCCGCGCGCCACCGGCAGTCCGCGGCCCTTGGCGGCCTCCTCGTGCGTGACGATGTGTACGTCCAGGTCGGGGCCGGACTCCCGGGCGACGGTGGCGCCGACGCCGGGTCCGAAGACGTACTGCCAGGTCTTGCGGCGGCTGGAGCCCAGCACGATCTGGGTCGCGTTGACCCCGCGTGCGAATTCCAGCAGCGCGGAGGGGATGTCGTCGCCGATGACATGGTGGAAGGTGCCGCCGAGATCCTCGACCAGGGTGCGCTGGACGGTCAGTTCCTTGGGCGAGGCGGCGGTGAGACCGTCACTGCGGGCTATGTAGACGGCGAGGATCTCGCTGCCCGAGCCCTTGGCGGCCATCCGGGCCGCGCGGCGGATCAGCGTACGTCCCTCGGGGCCGCCGGTGAGGCCGACGACGATCCGTTCCCGGGCCGACCAGGTGGTGCGGATGTTGTGCTCGCCGCGGTACTGCTGAAGGTATTCGTCGACCCGGTCGGCGACCCAGAGCAGGGCCAGCTCGCGCAGGGCGGTGAGGTTGCCGGGGCGGAAGTAGTGCGAGAGGGCGGCGTCGACCTTGTCGGGCTTGTAGACATTGCCGTGCGCCATACGGCGGCGCAGGGCCTGGGGCGACATGTCGACCAGCTCGATCTGGTCGGCCCGCCGGACGATCTCGTCGGGGACGGTCTCCTGCTGCCGCACACCGGTTATGGACTCGACCACGTCTCCGAGTGATTCGAGATGCTGGATATTGACGCTGGACACCACCTCGATGCCCGCCTTGAGGAGTTCCTCGACGTCCTGCCACCGCTTGACGTTGCGCGAGCCCGGCACATTGGTGTGCGCCAGCTCGTCGACGAGGGCGACGGCCGGACGGCGCTCCAGCACCGCGTCGACGTCCATCTCGGTGAAGACGGTCCCCCGGTACTCCAGCTCACGGCGCGGCACCTCTTCGAGGCCGTGCAGCATGACCTCCGTACGCGGCCGGTCGTGGTGCTCCACGAAGGCCACCACACAGTCGGTACCCCGCTCCACCCGGCGGTGTGCCTCGGAGAGCATCGCGTACGTCTTGCCGACGCCCGGTGCCGCCCCGAGGTAGATACGAAGCTTGCCGCGTCCCATGGCCCCATTGTCTTCCTGGAAGAGCCACCGCGTGCGACGCGTCGGCTGAGTCGAAACTACCCTCCGCGATCGCGGCGGACAGGGCGGCCGGTGGGCACGATCGTGGTCTTGACACGATTCTGATGCCGGTACGGACATGTCCGGCGCCGGTACGGAGTGATCCGACGCCGGTACGGAGAGGTCCGGGCCCGCCCGGCGGGGGCGGGCCCGGACGTGTGAGCGGGCGGTGCGGGCGGACCGGGTCAGCCGGCCAGCTCCCTGAGCGCCATGTTGAGCGCGAGCACATTGACCCGCGGCTCCCCCACGAAGCCGAGAACGCGCTGCTGGGTGTGGTCCTCGACCAGCTTCTCCACCCGCTCGACGGGCAGGTGGTTGCGCTCCGCCACCCGGTGTACCTGGAGCTTCGCGTACGCGGGCGAGATGTCCGGGTCCAGCCCCGAGCCCGAGGAGGTGACGGCGTCCGCCGGGACCCGGGAAGGGGTGACCCGGTAACCGGGCGTGGAGTTGTCCCTGACGACGGCGGCCTTGGCGTCCGTGACCCACTTGATCAGATCCTCGTTGTCCCCGGAACGGTTGGTGGCTCCGGAGAGGATGAGCTTGTACTGGGTGTTGACACCGTTGGTGCCGAGGCCGTTGGCCGGGCGGGGCTGGAACCACTTGAGGTCCGGCTCCGGGGTCTCCTGGCCCTCCTTGAGCGGCAGGTCGTACCGCTGTCCGATGAGTGAGGAGCCGACGACCTTGCCGCCCTGTTCGACCTCCGAGCCGTTCGCCCGGTGGGGGAAGAGGCCTTGGGCGACGCCGGTGACGGCCAGGGGGTAGAGCACGCCGCAGAGAACGGTGAGGACGAGGAGGGCGCGCAGCCCCGCCCCGAGAAGCCGTGCGGTACTGCCGATGTTCATGGAAGACATGCCGTTCACCCGATGCCGGGGATGAGGGAGATGATCAGGTCGATGATCTTGATGCCGATGAACGGGGCGATCAGCCCGCCGAGGCCGTAGATCCCCAGATTCCTGCGGAGCATCTTGTCGGCGCTCGTGGGCCGGTAGCGCACACCCTTCAGGGCGAGCGGCACCAGCGCGACGATGACGAGCGCGTTGAAGATGACGGCGGAGAGGATCGCGGACTCCGGCGAGGAGAGATCCATGATGTTGAGCTTGTCGAGGCTCGGGTACACCACGGCGAACATCGCGGGGATGATCGCGAAGTATTTCGCGACGTCATTGGCGATCGAGAAGGTGGTCAGCGCGCCCCTCGTGATGAGGAGCTGCTTGCCGATCTCCACGATCTCGATCAGTTTGGTGGGGTTGGAGTCCAGGTCCACCATGTTCCCGGCCTCCTTGGCGGCCGAGGTACCGGTGTTCATGGCCACACCCACGTCCGCCTGGGCCAGCGCGGGCGCGTCGTTGGTGCCGTCGCCCGTCATGGCGACCAGCTTGCCGCCCGCCTGCTCACGCTTGATCAGGGACATCTTGTCCTCGGGGGTGGCCTCGGCGAGGAAGTCGTCGACCCCGGCCTCCTCCGCGATCGCCTTGGCGGTCAGCGGATTGTCACCGGTGATCATGACGGTCCTGATGCCCATCCGGCGCAGTTCCTCGAACCGCTCCCGCATCCCCTCCTTGACCACGTCCTTGAGATGGATGACCCCGAGCACCCGGGCTCCGGCCGCGTCGTCCAGGGCCACCAGCAGCGGTGTGCCGCCGGCCTGGGAGATCCGGTCGGTGAGGGACTGGGCGTCCTGGGACACCTGCCCGCCGCGGCTCCTGACCCAGGCGATGACCGACCCGGCGGCTCCCTTGCGTACGGTGCGTACCGTCCCGCCCTCGGTGAGGTCGACTCCGGACATCCGGGTCTGGGCGGTGAACGTGATCCACTCGGCGCCGGTGAGCTGGCCCTGGTGGCGCTCGCGCAGCCCGTACTTCTCCTTGGCGAGCACCACGATCGAGCGGCCCTCGGGGGTCTCGTCGGCGAGCGACGAGAGCTGTGCCGCGTCGGCCAGTTCGGCCTCCGTCACGCCCCTGACCGGGACGAACTCGGCGGCCTGCCGGTTTCCCAGGGTGATCGTGCCGGTCTTGTCGAGCAGCAGCGTCGACACATCGCCCGCCGCCTCGACCGCGCGCCCCGACATCGCCAGCACATTGCGCTGCACCAGCCGGTCCATCCCCGCGATCCCGATCGCGGACAGCAGCGCTCCGATGGTCGTCGGTATCAGACAGACCAGCAGGGCGATCAGCACGATCATCGACTGCCGCTGACCCGCGTAGACCGCGAACGGCTGAAGGGTGACCACCGCGAGCAGGAAGACGATGGTCAGCGACGCGAGCAGGATGTTCAGCGCGATCTCGTTGGGCGTCTTCTGCCGCGCGGCGCCCTCGACCAGCTTGATCATCCGGTCGATGAACGTCTCACCGGGCCGGGTGGTGATCCTGATGACGATCCGGTCCGAGAGGACCTTCGTCCCCCCGGTCACGGCCGAGCGGTCACCGCCCGACTCCCGGATGACCGGCGCCGACTCACCGGTGATGGCCGACTCGTCGACGGAGGCCACGCCTTCGACCACATCGCCGTCGCCGGGAATGATGTCGCCGGTCTCGCAGACCACCAGATCACCGATCCGCAGATCGGTGCCGGGTACGCGCTCCTCGCCCCGGCCGGTGACACGCCGGGCGACGGTGTCGGTCTTGGCCTTGCGCAGGGTGTCCGCCTGCGCCTTGCCACGGCCCTCCGCCACGGCCTCCGCGAGGTTCGCGAAGACGGTGGTCAGCCACAGCCAGCCGGCGATGGCCCAGCCGAACCAGTCACCCGGGTCGAGCGCGGCGAAGACCGTGGACAGCACGGATCCGATGAGGACCACGAACATCACGGGTGACTTCACCATCACCCGGGGGTCGAGCTTGCGCAGCGCCTGCGGGAAGGAGACGAGCAACTGCCTGGGATCGAACAGGCCCCCGCCCACCCGCTCGCTCCCGGAGCTGTGACCGGGAGACACGGACGGGTGCGGCGCACGGGTCGGAGTGACTGTGGACATCGTGTCCTCTTGCTTCAGACGAGTGGTCATGACGCCAGCCCCTCGGCCAGCGGCCCCAGAGCCAGCGCCGGGAAGTAGGTCAGACCGGTGACGATCAGGATCGTGCCGACCAGCAGCCCGGTGAAGAGCGGCTTGTGGGTACGGAGCGTGCCCGCGGTTTCCGGGACAGGACGCTGCTCCGCGAGCGCGCCGGCCAGCGCCAGGACGAACACCATGGGCAGGAAACGGCCGAGCAGCATGGCCAGACCGGTGGTGGTGTTGAACCACTGGGTGTCGGCGTTGAGCCCGGCGAAGGCCGAGCCGTTGTTGTTGCCGGCCGAGGTGTACGCGTAGAGGATCTCGGAGAATCCGTGCGGCCCCGAGTTGGTCATCGAGTTGCCCGGCGTGGGCAGCGCCATGGCGACGGCGGTGAAGCCGAGCACCAGCGCCGGGGTGATCAGGATGTAGCTCGCGGCGAACTTGATCTCGCGGCTGCCGAGCTTCTTGCCCAGATACTCGGGCGTACGGCCGACCATCAGCCCGGCGATGAACACCGCGATGACCGCCATGATCAGCATGCCGTAGAGACCCGAGCCGACACCGCCGGGCGCGATCTCGCCGAGCTGCATGCCCAGCATGGTGATACCGCCGCCGAAGCCGGTGAACGAGGAATGGAAGGAGTTGACCGCACCGGTCGAGGTGAGCGTGGTGGCCACCGCGAAGATCGACGAACCGCCGACCCCGAAGCGCGTCTCCTTGCCCTCCATCGCACCGCCGGCGATATCGAACGCCGGACCGCCGTGGTGGAACTCGGTCCACATCATCAGCGCGGTGAACCCGAGCCAGATGGTCACCATCGTGGCCAGGATCGCGTAACCCTGCCGGACGCTGCCGACCATCCGGCCGAAGGTCCGGGTCAGCGCGAGCGGGATGACCAGGATCAGGAAGATCTCGAAGAGGTTCGAGATCGGGCCGGGGTTCTCGAAGGGATGGGCGGAGTTGGCGTTGAAGTAACCGCCGCCATTGGTGCCCAGCTCCTTGATGGCCTCCTGCGAGGCGACCGCGCCGCCGTTCCACTGCTGCGAGCCGCCCAGGAACTGGCCGACCTCATGGATCCCGGCGAAGTTCTGGATCGCTCCGCAGGCGACCAGCACGATCGCGCCGACCACGGAGGCGGGCAGCAGGATACGGACGGTGCCACGCACCAGGTCCGACCAGAAGTTGCCCAGCTCACCGGTGCGGGCCCGCGCGAAACCCCGTACCAGCGCCACCGCGACGGCCATACCGACCGCCGCCGAGACAAAGTTCTGGACGGCCAGACCACCGGTCTGTACGACATGGCCCATGGCCTGTTCGCCGTAGTACGACTGCCAGTTGGTGTTGGAGACGAACGACGCCGCGGTGTTGAAAGCCTGGTCCGGGTCGATCGCGGAGAAGCCGAGCGACCCCGGAAGGCCGCCCTGGACCCGTTGCAGCAGATAGAGGAAGAGGACACTCACCGCGGAGAACGCGAGGACGCCACGGAGATAGGCGGGCCAGCGCATCTCGGTGGTGGGATTGGCGCCGATGGCCTTGTAGATCCACTTCTCGGCTCTCAGATGTCCGGTCGAGCTGTAGACCCGGGCCATGTAGTCACCCAGCGGGCGGTATGCCAGACCGAGCGCGGCGATGAGCGCGAGCAACTGGAGCACACCGGCGAGGACGGGGCTCATCACTCAGAACCTCTCCGGGAAGAACAGGGCGAGGACGAGATAGCCCAGCAGGGCGACGGCCACGACCAGTCCGACGACGTTCTCGGCGGTCATAGCTTCGCCACCCCCTTGGCGATGAGGGCCACCAGCGCGAAGACCGCGATCGTGGTGACGACGAAGGCCACATCGGCCATCGTGTGCTCCTAGATGAGTACGGGAAATCTGACTCCCTGAGGAAACCCGCTGATTTCCCGGCCCCGGCTTCCGTTGACGGGTCCCATACGGCCGATGCCACCGGCTTGACGGAGTTCATATGGGCGCGGCCATGCCCTGTGATGTGCCCCATAGGAGCCATGGGAGCCATAGGGGCCATGGGAGCCACAGGACGGGGAAGGGCCGAGACCGAGACAGACCGAACGGCCGGTGGGCCGCACCCCTTGTGAGGATGCGGCCCACCGGCCGTTCGGTCTGTCTCGCGTCCCGGCCCGTCGCGTGTCCGTCCGTCTCGCCTGCGGTTCCGTCCCGAACCGCGGCGTCGACGGCGCCTCGCGCGCCGTGCCTCGTCTCGCCTCAGCGCACCTCGGTGATCTCGGGACCGCGCTGGAGCTGTCCCATGCCACCGGAGAAGCGGGAGCCTTCCTGCTCCTCCTGCTGTACGCCCTCGGCCACCATCTGCGCGTCGTCCGGCAGCTTCAGGACGATCGGGTCACGCGGGGCCATCGGCCCCTCGCCCCGTACGACCACGGTGTCCCGGAAGATCTGCTCCAGCAGCCCGGCGGCCTGGGGCTGCACCGCGCCCTGCCCGGAGATCACCCCGCGCAGGAACCAGCGCGGGCCGTCGACACCGATGAAGCGCACGAGCTGTACACCGCCGGTGCCGTCCGGGAGCTGTACGGGGACCTGGGCGCGCAGCTCCCAGCCCAGCGGGCCCTCGACCTCGTCGATGATGCCGCCCTGCTGGGTGATACCGGAGGCGATCTCCTCGCGGACCTCGCCCCAGATACCTTCCTTCTTGGGCGCCGCGAACGCCTGGAGCTGTACGGCGCTGTCGCGCACGACGACCGTGGCGGCCACGATCGCGTCACCGGCGACCTCGACACGCAGCTCCATGCCCTCGACCCCGGGAACGAAGATCCCGCCCAGGTCGACCCGGCCCTCCTCGGGCCTGGAGACCTCGGAGATGTCCCAGGGACCGTCCGGCCTCGGCGCCGGCGGAAGGTTCACCCTGCGGGACGTCGTCGCCCCGTCGGCCTTCGCGTCGGCACCGGCCTCGTCGGTGAACTGCTCGGCCTCGCCCGCTGCGTCCGCCGCGTCCGCTGCGGAACCACTCTTCTTGCGACGTCCGAACACGTCACTGTCCTTCCCGGTCGGATACGACCGAAGCGTATCGATTCCCGCCCTGTACGCCGCCCACGGCGGCATGACCGCCGGTGGACCCGAAGCCCCCGTCGCCCCGCGCGGACCCGGGAAGTTCCGCCACCTCGTGGAAGCGGACCTTCTCGACCTGCTGGACGACCAGTTGGGCAATCCGGTCGAACCGCTCGAACCGCACGCTCTCACGCGGGTCCAGATTGACCACGATCACTTTGATCTCTCCACGGTACCCGGCATCCACCGTCCCCGGGGCATTCACCATGGCGACTCCGCAGCGGGCCGCGAGCCCGGAGCGCGGGTGCACGAAGGCGGCGTACCCGTCGGGCAGCGCGATGGAGACTCCCGTGGGCAGTACGGCCCGCTCCCCCGGAGCCAGCTCGGCGGCCTCCGTGGTCACCAGATCGGCTCCGGCGTCGCCCGGATGCGCGTACGACGGAAGCGGGACCTCCGGGTCGACACGGCGGATCAGTACGTCGAGAGGGGCGGCGGGGGTACGGCTCATGGGTTCACCTCGAAGGCGCGGGCGCGCCTGATCTGGTCCGGATCGGACATCGCCGCCCGGATCTCCTCCGGGCGGCCGTTCTCGATGAAGTGGTCGACCTTGACCTCGATGAACAGCGCGTCGGCGCGGACGGCGACGGGTCCGTCGGGGCCGCCGATCCTGCCGGTGGCGGTGCAGTAGATCTTCCGCCCCTGGACGGCGGTGGTCTCGGCCTCCAGATACAGCAGCGTGCCCACCGGTACGGGCCGGACGAACTCGGTCTGGAGCCGGCCGGTCACCGCCACCACCCGCAGCAGCCAGTTCAGCGAGCCGAGCGTCTCGTCGAGCGCGGTGGCCAGGACGCCGCCGTGCGCGAGGCCGGGAGCGCCCTGGTGGCCGGGCTTGACGGTGAACTCGGCGGTGATGCTGACACCCTCGCCCGCGCGCGCCCGCAGCTGAAGGCCGTGCGGCTGTGCCTCGCCGCAGCCGAAGCAGTGCTCGTAGTGCGCCCCGAGCAGCTCACCGGGGGCGGGGGCGTCGGGATGCCGGACCGGCGGTCCGGCGTCGGCCGGAGGTGTCAGCGCCCCCGGTGCTGTCGGGGGTCCGGGCGGTGTCCCCGGGGATGGCACGTTGCTCACAGGCGCAGACCTTACCCGCGCGGCAGTCCGGGCACCGCACCGTGCCAAGCTTGCCTCCATGGAGCATTCCGCCGCACGTTACGACGAACGTCTGACCGCCCCCGGTTCCTGGTGGGCCATAGCCGCTCTCATCGCGGTGGCGGGGGGTCTGATCACCCTGCCGCTGGGACCGTTGCCACTGCTCGGCGGCGTGATCGGCGCGGGGGCGCTGGCGGCGGCCGGGGTGAGTTCCTACGGCTCCGCGCGGATCAGGGTGGTGGCGGACTCGCTGGTCGCGGGCGACGCCCGGATCCCGGTGTCGGCGCTCGGCGAGGCGCAGGTGCTCGGTCCTGAGGAGGCGCGGGACTGGCGGCTGCACAAGGCCGATCCGCGGGCCTTCATGCTGCTGCGCAGCTATGTGCCGACGGCGCTGCGCGTGGAGATCACGGATCCGGACGATCCGACTCCGTACGTCTATCTCTCCACGCGGAACCCCCGGGCACTGGCCACCGCGCTGGACGCGGTACGGACCGGCTGAGGACCCACGGCCTGCGGGAGGCACGCGAGCGGCCTGCCGGGGCACGCGAGTCCAGCGAGATCCAAACGGGAGGCCCTAGCTCCCCAGCTCCTTCGGGAGCCCGGGAGGGAGCTGTCCGGGGCTCTCCAGGGGAGGCAGCTCCGGGAGGGCGTCCCAGGGGATCTGGCGGCTGCGCAGGTCCGTACGGACGCGCTCGGCGACCTTCTTGGTGTCCCGTCGGTTCATCATCGCGCCGACGGCCGCTCCGATCATGAACGGGACCAGATTGGGCAGATTGCGGATCGTGCGCTTCATGATCTGCTGCCGCAGCTCGCGCTTCATCCGGCCGCTCAGCGCGCCGTTGATCGTCGACGGTTTGCTGATGTCGACGCCGCGCTCCTCCGTCCAGGAGGTCAGATAGGCGGCGCTGCGCTCCTTGAGCGTGCCGGGCGGGCGCAGCCCGTACACCTCGTGCAGCTCCGCGATCAGCTTCAGCTCGATCGCGGCGACGGCCGTGATCTCGGCCGCCAGCTCGGCGGGCATCGCCGGCGGTACGGGCAGCATCGCGGCGGCGCCGACACCGGCACCGACCGTGGAGCTGCTGTTCGCCGCGCCCGCGACCAGTTTGTCGGCCAGCTCCTCGGGACCGAGGCCGGGAAACTGCTTGCGCAGCGTCGCGAGGTCGCGGACCGGGACCCGGGGAGCGTTCTCGATGATCCGGTCGGCGATATGTGCCAGCGCCGCCTTGGCGCCCGCGCCTCCCTTGCGTACCCCTCGTTTGACGGTGTCCAGGCGCCGGCCCCTGCTCATGGGGCCGCCGTGGTCCTCCCGGGCCGCTTCGAGCGAGGCCGGGAGGCCTCGCTCGTCGTCGTCACCTACGTCGTGCTGGGGCAGGAGGGCGGAGTGCTCGGCAGCGGGCTGAGTGCCTTCTGCCGGGCCTGTGCCGCCCTGATACGCCTCCGGTGAACCCTTGCGGAGGAAGCGTCGTTTCCGAAACGGTGTGTCGCCTGCCACGGCCGACCTGACCTCAGTCGCAGTCGCGGCAGATGGGCTGACCGTTCTTCTCCCTGGCGAGCTGGCTCCTGTGGTGCACGAGGAAGCAGCTCATGCAGGTGAACTCGTCGGCCTGCCTCGGCAGCACCCGGACGGACAGCTCCTCGTTGGAGAGATCCGCGCCGGGCAGTTCGAGCCCTTCGGCCTGCTCGAACTCGTCGACGTCGACCGCTGAAGTCGACTTGTCGTTCCGACGGGCCTTCAGTTCCTCAAGGCTGTCCTGATCGACGTCGTCATCGGTCTTGCGTGGGGTGTCGTAATCCGTTGCCATGTCGCTCTCCCCCTCTGGGTGTCTGTGGTGTCTCCAGCGCACGTAACGCGTGAGAGGCCGGACTTGTGCCCGACCTGAGGCGGAGATTTTGCCTCACATCAAGGTCTGTTACTCAATCGACACCCAACCGGACCCCTGAGGAGTGATCGGCTTCGGGTGGCGAAGGGGACCGTACACGGTCCTCCTGGTGTGCTTCACGGGCGCCACCCCGTGTACTTCCCGTGATCCCGGCCCCCGGAAACCCGGACTTTACCGGCTTTCCGATGAAGGCCTGATCACGCAGAGTGGATAGGCGTGAATTCGACCCTGTGATCGATCACACACGGACTCGTCGGTAACTCGGACCGTAAATTCCGCGCAAAGCGAACAAAGCCATCTGCTCCCCGAATACCGCGCGCAGCATCTCAGACCGGGAGGGTGACACGCATCACCAGTCCACCGCCCTCGCGGGGTTCCGCGAAGATACGGCCGCCATGGGCGCGTGCCACGGACCGGGCGATCGAGAGGCCGAGTCCCACACCCTTGTCACTGCCCGTACGCTCCGTGCGCAACCGCCGGAACGGTTCGAAGAGATTGTCGATCTCGTACGCGGGAACGACGGGACCGGTGTTCGACACGACCAGGATCGCCTGCCCCTGCTGGACCTCGGTGGAAACCTCCACCCAGCCGCCCTCCGGGACGTTGTACCGTACGGCGTTCTGCACCAGGTTCAGGGCGATCCGCTCCAGCAGGACACCGTTTCCCTGGACGACCGCGGGCGCGCACTCCGAACGGATGTCCACCCCCTTCGCCTCCGCCTCGGTGAGGGCCTGGTCCACCGCGCGGGTGGCGACCTCGGCGAGGTCGACCGGTTTTCGCTCCACGATCTGGTTGTCGCTGCGGGCGAGCAGCAGCAGGCCCTCCACGAGCTGCTCACTGCGCTCATTGGTGGCCAGCAGCGTCCTGCCGAGCTGCTGGAGCTCCGTCGGCGCCGCCGGATCGGAGAGATGGACCTCCAGCAGGGTGCGGTTGATCGCGAGGGGGGTGCGCAGCTCGTGCGAGGCGTTGGCGACGAACCGCTGCTGCGCGCTGAAGGCACGCTCCAGCCGCTCCAGCATCTCGTCGAAGGTGTCCGCGAGCTCCTTCAGCTCGTCGTCGGGGCCGTCCAGCTCGATCCGCCGGGACAGGTCGGAGCCGACCACACGACGGGCGGTACGGGTGATCCGGCCCAGCGGCGACAGCACCCGTCCCGCCATCGCGTAACCGAAGGCGAAGGCGATGACGCTGAGGCCGACGAGGGCGAACAGGGAGCGGCTGAGCAGATCGTCGAGCGCCTGCTTGCGCTGGTGGTTGACGCAGCTGTTCATCGCCGCGTTGAACTGCTCGGGCGGCGCCTGGTCCGGGAAGTTGCAGACCTCGCTGCTCACCTTGCCGGTCACGATCTTGAAGGGCAGTTCGCTGCCCACGTGCAGGGCCTGTGCGGCCAGCAGATAGATGATCGAGAGCAGCAGGATGCCGGCGATCAGGAACATTCCGCCGTAGAGCAGCGTGAGACGTATGCGGATGGTCGGGCGGACCCAGGGGAGCGCCTGATCGGGCCTGCGCGGGTCCCAGGTGGGCTTCGGAGGTGCCGCCGGCGGCATCGGGGTGGTTGCCATGGGCAATCAGATCCGGTACCCGGAGCCGGGCACCGTGACGATCACGGGCGGCTCGCCGAGCTTGCGGCGCAGCGTCATGACCGTGACCCGTACGACATTGGTGAAAGGGTCGGTGTTCTCGTCCCAGGCCTTCTCCAGGAGCTGCTCGGCCGAGACCACCGCGCCCTCGCTGCGCATCAGCACCTCCAGCACCGCGAACTCCTTGGGCGCGAGCTGGATCTCCCGGCCGTCCCGCAGGACCTCGCGCCGGTTGGGGTCGAGCTTGATCCCGGAGCGCTCCAGGACGGGCGGCAGGGGCACGGTCGTACGCCGTCCCAGGGCGCGCACCCGGGCGATCAGCTCGCTGAACGCGAAGGGCTTGGGCAGATAGTCGTCCGCGCCCAGCTCCAGCCCCTCCACGCGGTCGCTGACATCGCCCGAGGCCGTGAGCATCAGGACCCGGGTGGGCATCCCCAGCTCGACGATCCTGCGGCAGACGTCGTCGCCGTGGACGAGGGGAAGGTCACGGTCGAGCACCACCACGTCGTAGTCGTTGACCCCGATGCGCTCCAGGGCGGCGGCGCCGTCGTACACCACGTCGACGGCCATGGCCTCCCGGCGCAGTCCGGTGGCCACCGCATCGGCGAGCAGTTGCTCGTCCTCGACGACGAGTACACGCACGTCGCTTTCCTTCCTCTGGGCCCGTCACCCGTGGTCGGGGCAGGTTGTAGCACTGGCTGTGCGGCCCCATCCTGCCCGTAGTGGCTATAAACCGGCGGTAAGACGATGCCGGGGTGACCTGGGACGCCCGGGAATGGAACGGATTGTTTGAGTCGTTGAGGTTTCTCGAAGTCGGACCCTGGGGAAGACGACTTCACACCCGAGATCACGCCCTGTTTGTGGCACGCCACACCCTTTCTGTCATCCAGAGGCAGTGGGTGCGTGATCTACCCGCCGTCGGCACACCCCCGTGCCACTGACCCACGACGAGGGGGCGCAATGGACGCGTTCACCGCCGGGCTTCTGCAGCGTATAAAGGCCACGGAAACGGATCTCAACCGAGCCCGGGAGACGGGCGACGACTTCCTTGTGGACGTCGATCAGGAGGAGCTCGAAGACCTCCGCCGGCTCGCGGCCGAACATGGCGTGGAGGTCGGCGCCGCGAGCGCCTGACCCGCACTCCCCGGCCGTACGGCCTCGCTGCCACAGATTCTTCGCGGGGCCCGAGCCGTACCTAAGTGAAAGAGCCGTAGCGACCTACAGAGAAGGGCCCCGGCGCCGAGGGGACGGCGCCGGGGC
This sequence comes from Streptomyces sp. NBC_00872, assembly GCF_045161915.1. NCBI lineage: Bacteria > Bacillati > Actinomycetota > Actinomycetes > Kitasatosporales > Streptomycetaceae > Streptomyces > Streptomyces sp. NBC_00872. The sequence continues at coordinate 2,323,029 of NZ_CP108806.1, forward strand.
CCTTCCGTCATGTCCCCCCGGAGGCGGCGGCTCAGTCGTGCCAGGCTCCGTACTCGTCCAGCAGGGCCTGGAGGGGCTCGAAGACGCCCGGGGCGGCGGCCACCGTGAGATCGAAGCCCGGCCGGGCGCCGGGGCGGCCCCCGGTGAGCGCGCCCGCCTCACGGGCGATGAGATCGCCGGCCGCGAGGTCCCAGGGGTGCAGCCCGCGCTCGTAGTAGCCGTCCAGACGGCCCGCCGCCACATCGCAGAGATCGGTCGCGGCCGAGCCGCCGCGCCGGATGTCCCGCAGCCGCGGGATCAGCCGCTGGGCGACCTCGGCCTGATGGGCGCGGACGGTGGTGACGTAGTTGAAACCGGTCGAGACGAGGGCGCGCTCCAGCGGCGGAGCGGGGCGGCCACGGACCGGCCGGTCGTTGAGGAAGGCGCCGCCGCCGAGCACGGCGCGGAACGTCTCGCGCCGCAGCGGGATGCCGACGACGCCGACGAGCGTCTCGCCGTCGCGCTCCGCGGCGATCGAGACGGCCCAGGTGGGCAGTCCGTAGAGATAGTTGACGGTGCCGTCCAGCGGGTCGATGACCCAGCGGATCCCGCTGCTGCCCGCCGAGCTGGCGCCCTCCTCGCCGAGGAAGCCGTCGTCGGGGCGGTACTCGGCGATATGGCCGGTGATCAGCTTCTCGGCGGCGATGTCCATCTCGGTGACGACATCGATGGGGCTGGACTTGGTGGCGGCCACGGCCAGATCGTCGGGGCGGCCGTCGCGCAGCAGCTCACCGGCCCTGCGCGCCGCCTCCAGGGCGACCGTGAGCAGTTCGGCGGTGAGGGTCTCGTCGGGCGGTACGTCGGTCACGGCGTGGCTCCTTCAGGCGTACGGGCTGTCGGCGCCCGCCGCGGCGGGCCTGGGGGCACGGGCGGGGCAGCAGCCGACCGGGCAGAGGTCGTGGCTCGGGCCGAGCGCGCCCAGCGCGCACCGCTCCACCACGCTCCCCCGTTCCGTGGCGGCGCGTTCCAGCAGGAGATCGCGGACGGCGGCGGCGAACCTCGGATCGGCTCCCACCGTCGCCGAGCGGCGGACGGGCAGCCCCAGCTCGGCCGCCTTGGCGACGGCCTCCGTGTCGAGGTCGTACAGGACTTCCATATGGTCCGAGACAAAGCCGATGGGGGCCATCACGACGGCCGGGACGCCCTCGCCGTGCAGCGTCTCCAGGTGGTCGCAGATGTCGGGCTCCAGCCACGGGATGTGCGGGGCGCCGCTGCGCGACTGGTAGACGAGCCGCCACGGGTACTCGATACCGGTCTCCTCGCGCACGGCCGCCACGATCAGCCGGGCGGTGGCGAGATGCTGGGCCACATACGCGCCGCCCTCGCCGTGGTCCTCGACGGGCCCCGAGGAGTCGGCCGACGCGACCGGGATGGAGTGGGTGGTGAAGGCGAGGTGCGCGTCCGCGCGTACGGACTCCGGCAGATCGGCGAGCGAGGCGAGCACGCCCTCGACCATGGGACGCAGAAAGCCGGGGTGGTTGAAGTAGTGGCGCAGCTTGTCCACCCGGGGCGGTTCGAGCCCCTCGGCGGCGAGGGCGGCGAGCGCGTCCGCGAGGTTCTCGCGGTACTGACGGCAGCCCGAGTACGAGGCGTACGCGCTGGTCGCGAGGACGGCGATCCGGCGCCGGCCGTCCGCGGCCATCTCGCGCAGGGTGTCGGTCAGATAGGGCGCCCAGTTGCGGTTTCCCCAGTAGACGGGCAGCTCCACGCCGTGCTCGGCGAAGTCCTTGCGCAGCGCGTCCAGCAGGGCGCGGTTCTGTTCGTTGATGGGACTGACCCCGCCGAACAGGAAGTAGTGCCGTCCCACCTCCTTGAGCCGCTCCGGCGGGATACCTCGGCCCCTGGTCACGTTCTCCAGGAACGGGATCACGTCGTCGGGGCCTTCGGGGCCGCCGAAGGAGAGCAGGAGCAGAGCGTCGTAGGGGGAAGTCCCGAGCTGATCGGCCATGTTTCGATCCTGCCATCCACCCGGCCGCGCCGGACCACCACGCCCCGGTCCGCCCGGAAACCGCGGTAAGGCGGAGCCGAGCGGGTGTCCGGGTGACGGCCATGAGTATGATCCCCCTCCAACTGGGCCGGGAATACGTCCTTCTCGGCCGTGGCGCTCTACCGACGCGGGGAGGGCACGGGGCGGATGACCAGGACCCGCACAGGCGGACCGGGCATGAGCGTGTGGCGCAACTGGGCGGGAAACGTCACCGCCCGTCCGGCCCGCGAGGTCTCCCCCGCCTCCGTCGAGGAACTGACCGGGATCGTACGAAGGGCCGCCGAGGAGGGACTGAAGGTCAAGCCCGTGGGCACGGGCCACTCCTTCACCGCCACCGCCGCCACCGACGGGGTGCTCGTACGGCCCGATCTGCTCACCGGCATCAGGGACATCGACCGGGACGCGGGCACGGTGACCGTGGCGGCGGGCACCCCGCTGAAACGGCTGAACGCGGCGCTGGCGCGGGAGGGTCTGTCGCTCACCAATATGGGCGACATCATGGAGCAGACCGTCGCGGGCGCGACCTCCACCGGCACCCACGGCACCGGCCGTGACTCGGCCTCCCTGGCCGCGCAGATCCTCGCGCTGGAACTGGTCACGGCGGACGGCTCGCTGCTGCGCTGCTCCGAGCGGGAGAATCCGGAGATCTTCGCCGTCGCCCGGATCGGACTCGGCGCGCTGGGTGTGATCACGTCGGTCACCTTCGCCGTGGAGCCGCTCTTTCTGCTGACGGCCCGTGAGGAACCGATGGCCTTCGACCGGGTCACCGCCGAGTTCGATCAGCATGTGGCCGAGAACGAGCACTTCGAGTTCTACTGGTTCCCGCACACGGGCAACTGCACCACCAAGCGCAACAACCGCAGCCAGGGCCCCGCGGCACCGCCCGGCCGGGTCGGTGCCTGGATCGACGACGAGTTCCTCTCCAACGGGGTCTTCCAGGTGGCCTGTCTGCTCGGCCGGGCCGTCCCCGCGACCATCCCCGCGATCGCGCGCCTCTCCAGCCGCGCCCTCTCCGCCCGTACGTACACGGACATCCCTTACAAGGTCTTCACTTCCCCGCGCCGGGTGCGTTTCGTGGAGATGGAGTACGCGCTTCCACGTGAGGCGGTGGTCGGAGTGCTGCGCGAGGTCAAGGCGATGGTCGACCGTTCACCGCTGCGGGTGGGATTCCCGGTGGAGATACGGACGGCGCCCGCGGACGACATCGCGCTCTCGACGGCCTCGGGGCGGGAGAGCGCGTATATCGCGGTGCATCTCTTCCGGGGTACGCCGTACCGCGCGTACTTCAGCGCCGTGGAGCGGATCATGACCGCGCACGGTGGCCGGCCCCACTGGGGCAAGATCCACACCAGGGACGCGGCGTATCTCTCGGAGGCGTATCCGCGCTTCGGCGAGTTCACGGCGGTACGGGACCGGCTGGACCCGGACCGGCTGTTCGGCAACGACTATCTGCGGCGGATCCTGGGGGACTGAGGGGCGATGCCCGCCTCGCCGGTCCGCCGCCCGTCGGCGGTCCCGCTACCGGCCCGGCGTTCCGGAGTGGCTGTCCCGGCTCGACGCGCCGCCGCCGTCGGAGGGTGTCGGTGCCGGGGCCGGCGAGGACGGTCCGGAGCCGCTCCCGGAGTGCGAGGGGGCGGGGGAAGGCGGCCGCGACGGGTCGGCGGAGCCGTCCTGATCCGGGCCGGCGCCCGCTCCGCCGCCGGGCGAACCACTCGGATCCGTACCGGTACCGCCGCCCGGAGCCGGGGTGTCCGATGTCGGTCCCTGTTCCTGTTCCTGGCCGGGATCCGGGGAACCGGTGGAACCGGAGGGGGTTCCGGACGGCGTGGCGGGGGTGTCGTCACCGCCGCCACCACCGCCACCGCCCCGTACGGCGGACCCGACGGTCGTCGCCGCCCCTCCGCTCAGACCATGACCGGAGATCAGTTCGTATCCGGTGATGCCGCCCATGGTCACCACGAAGACACCGGCGGCCGCGAGGACCGGCCGCTTCCAGCCCCGTACCCGGGTGCCGTGCGTCGTGGGCGCGCCGAACTCCCCGTCCCCCAGGGGCGCTTCACCACGGGGACCGCCGGGGGAATCGCCCGGTGCGGACAGCCGCCGCCCGCCCGGCCTCCCCTGGACCGTGACCTCGCGCAGCTGCTCACCCGTACGGCGCAACATGTGCTGGAAGACCGGACCCCCGCAGGTGGCGACCACGCTGACCACGCCGGCGCCGATGATCGTGCCGTACACGCCGAGCCGGGAGGCGAGCACCGCCGCGGCGACCGCCGCGACCGCGCTGCCCGCGACCTGCGGCACGCTCAGCTCCAGCCGCGGTCCCTTCGGCGCCGCCGCGCCCTCTCCCGCTCGCGCGCCGCCACCCGGCCCCTGGTTCATCTCCGGTCCCTGCTCACCCATCCGGCCCACCTTGCACCAGAAGGGACAACTGGGCGAAACGGATCGTTCCGATTCTGTGGATTCTGTGAAGAATGACACCCGTACGGGGTCTGTCCCGAACCTCAACTCCCGGCCCCGGGGAGAACTTGGGCGGCGTGCCGGTCCACCCACATGGCCCGAATGGAGTACTGTGGCGAGCCCTGGGGCCGGACTCCCTCATGGGCGTCCGGGACCGACGGGAAGGGGGCCGAACGTGGCACTCGAACCGGCGGCGCCACGGCACCGCACGGGCGCCTGCTGCACAGAGTGACCGGGTCTGTCACTCTGCGTCGCAAAGAGGTAACCGTGCCATAACGGCGATCGAGGGCCCTTGCCCGACACGCCGGGAAGCACGGCAAGGTTGTGGCAGGCTGCACCCGGGCAGGTCACACTCGACTAGCGGAAGCAGCGACGCACGTGACGTCGGCAGGCACCACCCGGGAGGTCCCCATGCCCGAACTGCGTGTCGTGGCCGTCTCCAACGACGGCACACGACTGGTGCTCAAGGCTGCGGACAGCACGGAATACACGCTTCCGATTGATGAGCGCCTCCGCGCCGCCGTGCGCAATGACCGCGCCCGCCTCGGTCAGATCGAGATCGAGGTCGAGAGCCACCTCAGACCGCGCGACATCCAGGCACGTATAAGGGCCGGAGCCTCCGCCGAGGAAGTCGCCCAGCACGCCGGAATCCCCGTGGACCGGGTGCGCCGGTTCGAGGGACCGGTGCTGGCCGAGCGCGCCTTCATGGCCGAGCGGGCCAGGAAGACCGCCGTGCGCCGCCCCGGCGAGAACGCGGGACCCCAGCTCGGTGAGGCGGTGCAGGAGCGGCTCACGCTGCGCGGCGCCGAGAAGGACACCGTGCAGTGGGACTCCTGGCGCCGTGACGACGGCACCTGGGAGGTACTGCTCGTCTACCGCGTCGCGGGTGAACCGCACTCGGCGAGCTGGACGTACGACCCGCCCAGACGGCTCGTCCAGGCCGTGGACGACGAGGCGCGGGCGCTGATCGGCGACACGGACGACACGGTCACCACCCAGGAGCCGAGCTTTCCGTTCGTCCCGAGGATCGCGCGGCTGCCGCGTGACCGGCCGCTGGACCGTTCACTCGACCGGCAGTCGGAGCGGCCGGCGGGTCCGGAAGCGGACGAGATGAGCGAACGCGACTCCCTGACCAGCCTGCTGGAGGCGGTGCCGAGCTTCCGGGGCGACATGGTGGTGCCGGAGCGGCCCGCTCCGGACGCCCCGGTCACGGACCCCGACGAGGATCCGGACGCCGAGGAGCCGGTGGCGCCCGCCGCGTCGGCCGGTGCCGGTTCGGCGTACGCGGATGTGCTGATGCCCCGCTCGGTGACCGGTCACCGGGACCGGCTCACCGGCACGACGGACCGTCAGGCCGAGGCGGACGGGGTCCGCCCCGGCCGCAGGGCCGCCGTGCCGAGCTGGGACGAGATCGTGTTCGGTACGCGCCGCAAGAAACAGGAGTAGCCGGAACGGTCCGCCCGACGCAGACGCCGACGCAGAGCCGAGGGTGTTCGCGGAGGAAGCGGACCAGCAGGACGTTCGTGGAAGGGCCCGTACGCGGGATATGCGTACGGGCCCCTTCGTATGTATGTGCTGTTGTGTGCCCGGTCTGTGCCGTTCCGGGCTACTGGGGGTCGGGGCCCTTGGCGACCGGACGGGACTCGTCCGCGCTCCACGCGGACCAGGAGCCCGGATACAGCGCCGCCGGGATACCTGCGATCTCCAGGGCCAGCACCTCATGGGCGCCCGAGACCCCGGATCCGCAGTAGACACCGACCGTGGTTCCGGAGGTGGCACCCAGTGCCTGAAAGCGCGCCGCGAGGGCCGGGGCCGGCAGGAAGGTGCCATTTTCAGCCACATTCCCCGTTGTCGGCGCGGAGAGCGCGCCCGGAATGTGACCACCGACGCGGTCGATCGGCTCGACGTCCCCGCGGTACCGCTCGGACGCCCGCGCGTCCAGCAGCAGACCGCTCCGGGCGAGGGCCGCGGCGCCGTCCGCGTCCAGCACGGGCAGCGAACCGGGGACAGGGGTGAAGTCGCCCTCGGCGGGGAGCGGGATCTCGGTGGTGAGCGGGCCGGTCCATTCGGCGACCCCGCCGTCGAGCACCCGGACGTCCGAGTGGCCCGTCCAGCGCAGCAGCCACCAGGCACGGGCGGCCGCCCAGCACTGTCCGCCGTCGTACACCACCACCGGCGTGTCCTGCGAGATTCCGGCGCGGCGCATCACCGCGCCGAAGGCCGCCACGTCCGGCAGCGGGTGCCGGCCCTCGGGGCCGGGCGGACCCGCCAGTTCCCTGTCGAGGTCGACATAGACGGCGCCGGGCAGATGACCTGCCTCGTAGGCGGGCCGGCCGGAGGGTCCGCCGAGCTGCCAGCGGATGTCGAGCAGCACGGGCGGACGCGGTCCGGCCGACTCGCCCGCGAGTTCTGCTGCGGTGATGATGGCTGTCATGAAGGCCATCCTCGCGCACGGCCGCCCCGGCCCAAAACGGTGGAGAAACGGCCGGTAAACACCCGATCGAGATCCCGCCAAGGACGGCGCGGCCGGGGAGCGGCACGTGGTGCCGGGTGCAAGCATCTGCTCGGGCGTACGGCTGTTCCCATCCGGCGGCCCGCGACCGGCACCCGTACGGCCACGACGGTCCGAGGAGAGAGTGACGATGACCGAGGCAGCGATCCGGCGCACACCCGGCACGCCCTGCTGGGTGAGTCTGATGGTGCACGGCCTTGCCACGACGGAGGAGTTCTACCGGTCGCTGTTCGGCTGGGAGTTCCAGCCGGGACCCCAGCAGCTCGGGCCGTATGTGCGGGGAATGCTGAACGGCAAGGCGATCGCGGGCATCGGCCAGATTCCGCGCGACCGCCAGTTGCCCATCGCGTGGATGACATATCTGGCGACGGATGACGCGGACCGGACGGCCGACATGATCAGAAGTTGCGGTGGCACGGTCGGAGTCGGACCGCTGGACGCGGCGGAGGCGGGACGGATGGCCATCGCCGCGGACCCGGCGGGCTCGGTCTTCGGGATCTGGCAGGCGGCGGCGCACATCGGGACGGCGGTGGCGGGGCCGCACGGCACGCCCGTCTGGAACGAACTGATCACACGCGAGACATCGGCGGTCGGCAAGTTCTACGAGGCGGTCTTCGGCTATGACGCGGAGTCGGTCGTCTCCGCCGACTTCGACTTTCTGACGCTGCGTCTGGAGGGCCTGCCCGTCGCCTCACTGCACGGGGTGGGCCGCGCGCTCCCCCGCGATCTGGGCTCGCACTGGATGACGTACTTCGAGGCGGACGACACCGACGCGGCCGTACGGCTGGTGACGGAGCTGGGCGGCCGGGTGGTCAAGCCGCCGCACGAGGGCACGCACGGCCGGCTCGCGACGGTGGCGGATCCGGAGGGCGCGATCTTCACTCTCGTCCAGTCGGCGGGGCACGGGGCACCGGTGGCTCACTGAGCTCTGCGGCGGCAATCGGGGCGCGGGGGCACGGGCGCGGGGCCCGGGGTGGAAACTACGGGCCGACGAGGCCGACGGCCCGCGGCCATCTGCCGCTCAGCGGACCGCCGTTCGGCCGTCGGACAGCGATCGCGGTCGCCCGGACAGGGGCGCGTCACCGACCTCGACGGGGAGCACATCGGGCGAGAGCGTGGCCGCCCGCGCGGTGGCCGCGGTCATCCGCCGACGGTGATGGCGGCGGCACAGCACCTCGTAACCGATCTCGTCGCCCGACTGATGCACATCGCCCACCACCACCTGGGCGCCCTCGACCACCATCGCGCCGCCGATCGTCCGCGCGTTGTGCGTGGCCCGCGCGCCGCACCAGCAGAGCGCCTCGACCTGGAGGACCTCGACCCGGTCGGCCAGTTCGACCAGCCGCTGCGAGCCGGGGAAGAGCTTGGAGCGGAAATCGGTGGTGATGCCGAAGGTGAAGACGTCCAGCTCCAGATCGTCCACGACACGGGCGAGCTGATCGACCTGCTCGGGGGCGAGGAACTGCGCCTCGTCGGCGATGACGTAGTCGCAACGGCCGCCCTGGGAGAGCCGGTTCACGAGATACGCGTAGAAGTCGAAGCCCTCGGCGGCCTCGACGGCGTCGGTGACCAGCCCGAGGCGGGAGGAGAGCTTGCCCTCGCCGGCCCGGTCGTCACGGGTGAAGATCATCCCCTGGAGTCCGCGCGCGGAGCGGTTGTGCTCGATCTGAAGAGCGAGGGTGCTCTTTCCGCAGTCCATCGTTCCGGAGAAGAACACCAGCTCTGGCATGAGGGGGTGACGGCCTTTCGGTTCTCGGCAGTGCGACTCGGGTCGCGGTCGGACGGGCCTTGGTGGCCCGCGGGCCCTGGTGGCCCAGCGGCCAGGGGCCTTGGTGGCCCCGTGGCCCGCGGCGCTAGGAGCGTACTTCGAGGAGGGGGACGAGCTGCTCGACGGGGGTCATCGAGCCATGCATCCCGACCATCGCCGACTCGTGCGGCTCCTGGACGGAGGCCGTGATCACCACATCGTCGTGGGCCGCGGCGACGACATCGCCGATCCGTCCGTACACCCGCTCGTCCACCGTACCGGGCGGTCCGAACCAGCCCTCGGCGATCGACTCCTCCCGGCTCGCCACCCAGAACCGGTCGCCGAGCACCTCGCGCCAGACGGCGAGGACATCGGACTCGGCGCCCGGCACGGCGTAGACATGACGGGCCCGGCCCTCGCCGCCGAGCAGGGCCACCCCGGCGCGCAGCTCCCAGTCCTCGTCGAAGTCGATGCGCGACTCCTCGTCGAAGGGGATGTCGATCATGCCGTGGTCGGCGGTCACATAGAGCGCGGTACGGGGCGGCAGCCGCTCGGCGAGCCGCTGGACGAGCCGGTCGACATACATGAGCTGGCCGCGCCAGGCGTCCGAGTCGACGCCGAAGCGATGGCCGTTGCCGTCGACCTCGCTGTAGTACGTGTAGACCAGCGACCGGTCCCCCGCGGCGAGTTGCTCGGCGGCGAGATCCATCCGGTCCTCGCCGGAGAGACGGCCGTGGAAGGTGCCGCCGCTCAGCGCGACCTCGGTGAGCGGGGTGTTCTCGAAGGTCGGGGAGGACACCTGGGCCGTATGCACGCCCGCGGCGTCGGCGAGCCGGAAGACCGTGGGATACGGCTGCCAGACCTCCGGCGCGGTCCAGGGCTTCCAGCGGAGCTGGTTCATCAGCGCGCCGGTCGCGGGGTCGCGGACGGTGTAGCCGGGCAGTCCGTGCACGGCGGGCGGCAGCCCCGTACCCACGGAGACGAGAGAGGTCGCGGTGGTGGCGGGGAAGCAGGTGGTCAGCGGACGGCCGGTGGAACCGCGGGAGGTGCCGAGCAGCGAGGTCAGATACGGAGCCTCGTCCGGATGGGCCCTGAGCTGCTCCCAGCCGAGGCCGTCGATCAGAAAGACGCAGTTCCGGTCGGCCGGGGTCAGTTCGGGAATGGCGGCGGTCAGATGCGGTACGCCCTGACCGGCCGCGAGGGTGGGCAGCAGATCGGCGAGCGAGCCCGTGCCGTACTCGGGCAGCGGCGCGGAACCGAGAGCGAGCGGGACGGGGTCCTGCTCCTGCCAGAGGGCCTCGGCGGCCATCAGCGGCCGGTGGCCGTGGCGGCCGTCGTGGCGGCGGTGGCTTCGGAGAGCGCCTGGGCGAAGACGAGCGTCTGGCGAACGGTGTCGGGACCGTCACCCGCCTCGCTGACCCGCAGACTCAGATCGTCGGCGGTGGAGCTGCCGGTGTAGCCGTGGTCCGCCTCGCAGTTGGGGTCGCCGCAGGCGGCGGGCTCCAGATCGATCCGGGAGACGGCGCCCCAGCCGATGGTGAGGACGACCTCGCGCGGCAGACTGCCCGGGGTGTACGACTCCGGGTTGGAGACGACCCGGCTGACCACGACGGACGAGATCCGGTCGAGCTTGACCGACTCGGTGGAGGTGGTGGCGTACGGGGTCGGGGAGCTGGTGTCGGCGGTCTGCTCGTCGGTGTGGCTGACGATGAAACGGTGGGCGGTCAGGACGAGGACGGTGACATGCCGGCGCACCTCGTTGGCGTCGAAGGTGGTCTCCTGGTGCACCACGTACGACGCGATCTGCTCACCGCCGACAGCGGCCTCCACCGCTTCGGCCACGAGAGCCGGGTAGTAGCCGCTGCGCTCGATCGCCGTGCGCAGCCCCTGGGTCGTCGTACCGGTCTTCGCCATGGCCCCCATCCTACGGGGGCGGGATGGCTGCCGGAGACGCCCAGGAGACCCGGTCCGTCCCGGTGACTTCCCGGTGACTTCCCGGTCTGCGCCTCGGTGACCTCTCAGTAGCTGGGGAGCCTGCGCGGGCCGAGATCGTCGCGGGCGGGAGGCGGCGCGAGGCGGACGCCCGCGTCGAGGACGGAGAGTCCGCGGGTGGCGACGACGACCGGTTCCAGGGTGACGGAGACGATCTCGGGATGGTCGTCCACCAGCCGGGACACCCGCAGGAGCAGTTCCTCCAGGGCGGGGGTGTCGACCGGGGCGGACCCGCGCCAGCCGAACAGGAGGGGGGCCGTCCTGATGGAGCGGATCAGATCGGCCGCGTCGCGGTCGGTGGCGGGTACGAGCCGGTGGGCGAGATCGCCGAGCAGTTCGGAGGGCGCGCCGGCCAGTCCGAAGGAGAGTACGGCGCCCGCGGCGGCGTCGATGGCGGCGCGTACGACGGTGTCCACCCCGCGCGGGACCATGGCCTGGACCACGGGTCTCAGCTCGTCGGGACCGCCGAGCGCCTCGGTCAGCTCGCGATAGGCGAGACGCAGTTGTGCCTCGTCGGCGAGGTCGAGCCGTACGCCGCCGAGGTCGGCGCGGTGGCGGAGGTGGGGCGCGGTCGTCTTGAGCGCGACGGGGTAGCCGAGCCCGGCGGCGGCGAGTGCGGCGGAGTCCGGGTCGGGCGCGGGCAGGGTGGGCCGTACGGGGACGCCGTACAGGGCGAGCAGCTCGTGCGCGTCGGCCGGGGCGAGACGCGTCCCGCGCGGGTCGGCGTCCTCGCCGAGCAGCCGCTCGATCAGCGCGGCGGCCCCGCCCTGGTCGATGGCGTCGTCGATGGTCTCGGGCACTTTCCCTGGCCGCCCGGCCTCCCGCCGCCACCGCGCGTACCGCACGGCCTCGGCGAGCGCCCGCACGGCCCGCTCGGCGGCGGGATAGGCGGGAATGCGCGAGACGGCGCCGTGAGTGCGACCGTCATGACTGCGGCTGTCGTGACTGCGACCGTCGTGACTGCGGCTGTCGTGACTGCGGCTGTCGTGATCGTGGCTGTCGTGACTGCGGCTGTCCTGCGGAACACCGCCTCCGGGGCGCGGGGGAACGGCCGGTGTGGCACCTCCGGGGCCCGCGGCGTGACCGGCGCCACTGGTGTGACCGGCGCCGTCGCCGGATACGGCTGTCGTCGGCGGCCCGGTGGCCGGTCCCGTGTCGGGTGCGGTCTGAGCGGCGGGCGCGCCCGCCGGAGGCGAGAGGGCTTCCGGGAGGCCGACGATCTCCACATGGACCACCGCGACCGGCTTCGACGGGGTGCGGGAGGCCGCCTCCCTGAGGGCCGTGCCCAGGGCGCCGCCGTCGGTGGGGTCGAGCGTGCCCGTCTCGCCGACATGGGGGATCGCGGTCACCACGACCGCGTCGCACGCGTCGTCGGTGAGGGCGTCCGCGAGCGCGACACGGAAGTCCGCCGGGGTCGCCGCCGTCGTGAGGTCACGGGGACGGAGCGGGCGCAGGCCCTCGGTGAGGCAGGCGTCGTAGGTGAGCAGACCGAGCGACTCGGAATTGCCGAGGATCGCGACACGCGGACCCGCCGGCAGCGGCTGGTACGCCAACAGCAGTCCCGCGTCGACCAGTTCGGTGACCGTGTCGACACGGATCACTCCGGCCTGCCGCATCAGCGCGGAGACCGTCGCGTCTGGGATACGGGTGACCGGGACCGCGTGTCCCGGTGGCGCGCTGCCGCTGTGGCGCGCGCCCTTGACCACCACGACCGGCTTCACCGCCGCCGTACGCCGGGCGAGCCTCGTGAACTTCCGCGGGTTGCCGATCGATTCGAGATAGAGCAGGGCGACATCGGTGTCCGGGTCCTCGTACCAGTACTGGAGGATGTCGTTGCCCGAGACGTCCGCGCGGTTGCCCGCCGAGACGAAGGACGACAGGCCCGCGCCGCGCCGGTAGAGCCCGGAGAGCAGCGCGATCCCGATCGCGCCGGACTGGGTGAAGAGACCGATGCGCCCCCGCTCGGGCGGCTCCGGCGCGAGCGACGCGTTGAGCCGTACCGCGTCGGCGGTGTTGATGATCCCGAACGCGTTCGGGCCGATGATCCGCATTCCGTACGAACGGGCCTGCCGCACCAGCGCGCGCTGCCGCTCCCTGCCCCCGGGACCGCTCTCCGCGTAGCCGGCGGAGAGCACCACCAGCCCCCGTACGCCGTGTTCGCCGCAGTCCGCGACCGCCTCCGGCACCCGTTCCGCCGGTACGGCGAGCACCGCGAGATCGACGGGCTCGCCGATCCGCCCGACGGACCGCACGGCGGCGACCCCGTCGATCTCGGTCCTGTCCTCCTCGAAGGCGTGGTTCACCGCGTACGTACGGCCGGTGAAGCCCGCGCCGAGCAGATTCCGCAGGACCGTACGGCCGACCCCGCCGGGCGCGCGCCCCGTGCCGACGACGGCGACCGACCCCGGCGCGAGCAGCCGCTGCACCGAGCGCGCCTCGGCCCGCTGTTCACGGCCGCGCTGCACCGCCAGCGACTCCGCGGTCGGTTCGAGATCGAGTGTGAGCCGTACGGAACCGTCCTCGAAGCTGCGCTTCTGTGTGTACCCGGCGTCCCGGAAGACCTTGATCATCTTGGCGTTGGCGGGCAGCACCTCCGCGGCGAAGCGCCGGATGCCCCGCTCGCGGGCGACCGCCGCGATGTGCTCCAGCAGGGCGGAGGCGATCCCGCGCCCCTGGTGCGCGTCCTGGACGAGGAACGCGACCTCCGCCTCGTCGGCGGGCGCGGACGCGGGCCGCCCCCGGTCGTCGATGCGGTCGTACCGTACGGTCGCGATGAACTCCCCGCCCACCGTCACCGCGAGCCCCACCCGGTCCACCTGGTCGTGGTGGGTGAACCGGTGCACGTCCTTCGCGGACAGCCGCGGGTAGGGCGCGAAGAACCGGTAGTACTTCGACTCGTCGGAGACCTGCTCGTAGAAACTGACCAGCCGCTCGGCGTCGTCCGTGGTGATGGGCCTGATCCGGGCGGTGCCCCCGTCGCGCAGGACCACGTCCGCTTCCCAGTGATCCGGGTACGCGTGGTCGGGGTACGCGTGGTCGGGGTACGCATGGTCCGGCGGCTTCTGGTCCGGCGGGGTCTCCATGGCCAAAGCCTACGGCGGGAGCGGGGGCGGGACGGGGCCGGAACGGGGACACTCCACATCACATGAGACTCTGGGCCGGACATCGTTTTTCAGACTTTTGAGACTTGAAGGGCAACACCATGGCTGAGCGCCGCGTCAATGTCGGCTGGGCCGAGGGGCTGCACGCCCGACCCGCGTCCATCTTCGTCCGTGCCGCCACGGCCGCCGGCGTCCCCGTGACGATCGCGAAGGCCGATGGCGACCCCGTCAACGCCGCGTCGATGCTCGCGGTGCTCGGTCTGGGCGCGCGGGGCGGCGAGGAGATCGTGCTGGCTTCCGACGCGGACGGCGCGGACGCCGCTCTGGACCGGCTGGCGAAGCTGGTCGCCGAGGGACTGGACGAGCTGCCCGAGACGGTCTGAACCGTCCGCACGGCCCGGCTATCCGGCGGTCGCCGGACGGCCCGACAGCCGTCGGGCGGTCGGCCGTCATTTCGCACGGCGGAGCCGCGGTGCGCCGAATTCGGCGCACCGCGGCTCCGTCTTTTCGTGCGGGCAGCGAAGAATAAGCCGCGCTATTCCAATTCTTTGTATACGGCGAGAATGTTAAGTGCGAGCACTCGCGGTGTTTACAACATGTTGCGAAGCCCTCACCTTTTCCCGGCCGCGCTCGGCCCGGCGCAGCCGGTGCACCGCCGCCGTGCGCTCCGCGTGCAGGGCGGTCAGGGACCGCGCGCGCTCCGCGTCGCCGCGCGCCACCGCGTCCACGATCGCGCCGTGCTCCGCCCAGGACTCCACGGGATGCGCGGGCTGGTCGACCACATACATCCAGGCGATCTTGTGCCGGAGCTGGGTGAGCGGGGCGGTGAGCGCCGGACTCCCCGACGCCTGTGCGAGCGTCTCGTGGAACCAGGCGCCGAGCGAGCGCAGATCCTCGCCCTGGCCCCGCCTGGCCCTCTCCTGCCCCAGTCTGACCAGGCCACGGAGCACCTTGAGATGGGCCTCCGTACGGCGCTGGGCGGCGCGGGCCGCGCCCAGCGGCTCCAGCAGCTGCCGTACCTCCAGGAGGTCCGCCGCCTCCTGGTCCGTGGGCTCGGCCACACACGCGCCGACATGGCGGCGGGTGGTCACGAAGCCCTCGGACTCCAGCGTGCGCAGGGCCTCGCGCACCGGGACCCGGGAGACGCCGTAGCGCCGCGCGAGCTGCTCCTCGGTGAGCCGGCTGCCCCGTTCGAATACACCGGAGACAATGTCGTCGCGGATCGCCGTGCATACCGAGTGCGCGGGAATGCGCATGTCCGAACCTCCGACTTAATCCGCGCGAAACGCTGCCGATCGACGCCTGTTCCGTGACTCTATTGCAATCAACGCGGATTTCCGATGGGTGCCCGGAATCAATAGATATCTTTTGGCCAGCGGCCGGCTTCGGTCAGACGTTCACACCGTGTGCGCGCAGATAGGCGACGGGGTCCATGTCGGAGCCGTACTCAGGGTCCGTCCTGGCCTCGAAGTGGAGATGCGGTCCGGTCGCGTTGCCGCTCGCGCCGGAGAGACCGATCCGCTGTCCCGGGACGACGGTCCCACCGGCGGAGACGGCGATCGAGGAGAGATGGCCGTACTGGGTGTAGGTGCCGTCGGTCATCCGGAGCACGACGTTGTTGCCGTACGAGCCGCCCCAGCCGGCCTCGACGACGGTGCCCGCGCCGACGGCCACCACCGGGGTCCCGGACGCCGCGCAAAAGTCGACGCCCGAGTGGCTGCCGGAGGACCAGAGCGAGCCGCCGGTCCGGTAGCCGGTGGTGACGTACGAGCCGGTGACGGGGAGCCGGAAGGCGTTGAGGCGCCTGCGCTCGGCGGCGCGGGCGGCGCGCTGCCTCTCCGCGCGGATCTCCTTGGCACGGGCCTCGGCCGCCCGCCGGGCCTCGGCCTTCGCCCTGGCCCGTACGGCGGCCTGGTGCTGGGCCTCGGCCTGGGCGTCGATCGCGTCGGCGAGGGAGTCACCGATGACCAGGGCCTGGGCCAGCCCGGTCCGTCCGGAGGCCCGGGTGTCCGGCTCGGCGGCGTGCGCCGGGGCGGCCAGGGCGCTGATGACACCTGTCGCGGTGAGCGTCGCGGCGCCGGCGGCGCCCATGCCCCTGCGGGTCCGACGGCTCCGGGCACGATGCTTGCCGGTGGCACGGGTGAACGCCATGTAGCGGTTGGTCCTTTCCCTCCTTCTCGCCTACCGGGACAGAGGGTGGGAGCAGGAAGGTCTCCTACGGACACCTCGGCGCGGGTGTGCGCCAAGGCGTCCGATTCACCCCGGGGACTGCGTGTGGGTCCCCGGCTCCCCAGGCTCGCGCCTGACGGGGACTCGGCGATGGCTGTCCGATGCCGCGGTCGCGGCGGGGTGCTGGCGAACAGCCGGACCGACGCTAAGCGGCTCATCTTTCAATCACCAAATGGACAGGGTGTTTTGTAGCGCACACCACAGGGCAGACAGGCAACCTCCCCACTAAAGCGGACATATGAGGAAACCCCGGTGACGGGTGTCACCGGGGTTTATCTCACCGACGGATTTATCGTTACCGGGCTTATCGGGCTTACCGAGCAGAGCTCCAGCGATCGGAATCGGTCACCGGTGACCGTTCGGTCAGCCGACTGGTCAGCCGATCGGTCAGCCGGAGACGACCGTCACTTCTCCGATACCGAGAGCCGTGACCGGCTCCTTGATCTGCTCGGCGTCCCCGACGAGCACGGTGACGAGCCGGTCCACCGGGAAGGCGTTGACGGCCGCGGCCGTCGCCTCGACCGTGCCGGTCTCGGCCAACCGGGCATAGAGCTGTGCCTGGAAGTCGTCCGGGAGGTGCTGCTCGACCTGGTCCGCCAGCGTGGCGGCGACCGAGGCGGCCGTCTCGTACTTCAGCGGCGCCACGCCCACCAGATTCTGGACGGCCACATCACGCTCGGCGTCGGTGAGACCGTCGGCCGCGAGGGTGCGCAGCACCTTCCAGAGGTCGTCCAGCGCCGGACCCGTGGACGCGGTGTCCACGGAACCGCTGATGGCGAGCATCGCGGCACCCGTCGGCCCGCCCGGCTCCGAGGGGGCGGACGAGCGCAGCACCTGCCCGAAGGCCCGCACCCCGTAGGTGTAGCCCTTCTCCTCGCGCAGCACCCGGTCGAGCCGGGAGGTGAGCGTGCCGCCCAGACAGTAGGTGCCGAGCACCTGGGCGGGCCAGACGCGGTCGTGCCGGTCGGGACCGATCCGGCCGATCAGCAGCTGCGTCTGGACGGCCCCGGGCCGGTCCACGATCACCACGCGGCCGGTGTCGTCGGCGGTCACGGGCGGTACGGGGCGCGGCTCGGCGGTGTCACCGGTCCAGGTGCCGAGGGTCTCCGCGAGCACCTCGTCCAGATCGACGCCGGTGAGATCGCCGACGACCACGGCGGTGGCCGTGGCGGGACGCACATACGCCTCGTAGAAGGCCCGGACGGCCGCGGCGTCGATGCGCTCCACCGTCTCCTCGGTGCCCTGGCGCGGCCGGGACATCCGTGAGGCGGCGGGGAACAGCTCCTTGGAGAGCTGCTTGGCGGCGCGGCGGCCCGGGTTGGCGGTCTCGTGCGGGATCTCGTCGAGCCGGTTCCGTACGAGCCGCTCGACCTCGCTGTCCGCGAAGGCGGGGGCGCGCAGCGCCTCGGCGAGCAGGCCGAGTGCCTTGGGCAGCCGGGAGACGGGGACCTCCAGGGAGATCCGTACACCCGGGTGGTCCGCGTGCGCGTCGAGGGTGGCGCCGCAGCGCTCCAGCTCGGCGGCGAACTCCTCGGCGCTGTGCTTGTCGGTGCCCTCGGAGAAGGCGCGCGCCATGATCGTGGCGACACCGTCGAGCCCCTCGGGCTCGGCCTCCAGCGGGGCGTCGAGATTGATCTCGACGGCCACCACCTGCTGTCCCGGGCGGTCGCAGCGCAGCACCGTCAGGCCGTTGTCGAGCGCACCGCGCCCGGGGGCGGGGAAGGCCCAGGGCCTGGCCTCGCCGGCGGTCGGCTGCGGATGGAAGTCCATGGTCACGGCAGCGTCGCTCACTGGTCCGTCCCCTCGTGCTCGTCGGTCTCGTCGCCGGCCGTGCGCGCCGCGTCGGCGGCGTCCTCGGAGGCGAGCGGTTCGTACACCAGCACCGCCCTGTTGTCGGGGCGCAGCCGTGCCGCGGCGACGGCGCGCACCTCCTCGGCGGTGATGTCCAGCACGCGCGTGACGGCCGTCAGCGCGAGCTGCGGGTCGCCGAAGAGCACCGCGAACCTGCACAGCTCGTCGGCGCGGCCCGCGACCGTGCCCAGCCGGTCCAGCCACTCGCGCTCGAGCTGGGCCTGGGCCCGCTCCATCTCCTCGGCGGTCGGTCCCTCGGCGGCGAGCCTGGCCAGCTCCTCGTCGACGGCGGCCTCGATCCGCGGGACCTCGACCCCGCCGGACGTCTTCACATCCAGCCAGCCGAGGGAGGGGGCGCCCGCCAGACGCAGCAGTCCGAAGCCCGCGGCGACCGCGGTCCGGTCCCGGCGCACCAGCCGGTTGTGCAGCCGGGAGGACTCGCCGCCGCCGAGGACGGTGAGCGCCAGATCGGCGGCGTCGCACTCGCGTGTGCCGTCCTGCGGCAGCCGGTAGGCGGCCATCAGCGCGCGCGCCGGGACCTCCTCGTGGATCTCCTCGCGCAACTCCCCGCCGATGGTGTCGGGCAGCGTGCCGTCGCGCGGCGGCTGCTTGCCGTCGTGGGACGGGATGGAGCCGAAGTACTTCTCGACCCAGGCGAGCGTCTGCTCGGGGTCGATGTCACCGACGACCGAGAGCACCGCGTTGTTCGGCGCGTAGTTCGTACGGAAGAACGCGCGGGCGTCCTCCAGCGTCGCCGCGTCCAGGTCGGCCATCGAGCCGATCGGGGTGTGGTGGTACGGATGGCCCTCGGGGTAGGCGAGCGCGGTCAGGCGCTCGAAGGCCGTGCCGTACGGCACGTTGTCGTAGCGCTGGCGGCGTTCGTTCTTGACGACGTCCCGCTGGTTCTCCATGGACTCCTCGTCGAGCGCGGCGAGCAGCGAGCCCATCCGGTCGGCTTCCAGCCAGAGCGCCAGCTCCAACTGGTGGGTGGGCATGGTCTCGAAATAATTCGTCCGCTCGAAGCTGGTGGTGCCGTTCAGCGAGCCGCCGGCGCCCTGCACCAGCTCGAAGTGGCCGTTCCCCTTCACCTGGGCCGACCCCTGGAACATCAGGTGCTCGAAGAGGTGGGCGAGTCCCGTACGGCCCTTGACTTCATGGCGTGAGCCGACGTCGTACCAGAGGCAGACCGCGGCGACCGGGGTCAGGTGGTCCTCGGAGAGCACCACGCGCAGGCCGTTGGCCAGGCGGTGCTCAGTCGCTGTCAGGCCGCCGGAACCGGCCTGCGCTGTGGCCGTGTGACCCATGGGCATGTACGTCCCTTCGATCGCGATATGGAGAAGTCCTGCCACTGTATGCAAGCGTGCCGACACCTGGCGAAGTTCCCGGGTGTCACACCCGCGCCGGACGTCCCGGCGGACGTCCCGCCGGACATCTCGGCGGACACCTCTCCGAGGTCTCGCCGAGGTCCCGCCGGGGCCTCTCAGCGGTCTCCCGGGGGCTCTCAGCGATCTCCGGGCGGGCTCCCGGGGACCTGTGGACGGCCCCTCGCCGCATCCCCAACGACGGGTCGAGGTCGGCGTTGTCACTGGCTCGGTCCACAATGGTCGGCGTCAGCTAGAGAAGTTGCCGTACAGGACCTGTGAAGGAGCCGCAGCAGCGATGGCCCGCCGCAGCACGAAGACCCCGCCGCCGGAGGACTTCGAGGAGAAGATCCTCGACATCGACGTGGTCGATGAAATGCAGGGCTCCTTCCTCGAGTACGCGTACTCGGTGATCTACTCCCGGGCCCTGCCGGACGCCCGGGACGGCATGAAGCCGGTGCACCGCCGCATCGTCTACCAGATGAACGAGATGGGCCTGCGCCCCGACCGCGGGTATGTGAAGTGCGCTCGTGTCGTCGGCGAGGTGATGGGCAAGCTCCACCCGCACGGCGACGCGTCGATCTACGACGCGCTGGTCCGGATGGCACAGCCGTTCTCGATGCGGCTGCCGCTGGTCGACGGACATGGCAACTTCGGCTCGCTCGGCAATGACGACCCGCCGGCCGCGATGCGCTACACCGAGTGCCGGATGGCTGACGCCACGTCACTGATGACGGAGTCGATCGACGAGGACACCGTCGATTTCGAGCCGAATTACGACGGCCAGGAGCGAGAACCGGTCACGCTTCCCGCCGCCTACCCCAACCTCCTGGTCAACGGCGCCTCCGGCATCGCGGTCGGTATGGCGACGAACATGCCGCCGCACAATCTGGGGGAGGTCGTGGCGGCGGCACGCCATCTGATCAAGCACCCGGCCGCGGACCTGGAGACGCTGATGCGTTTCGTCCCGGGTCCCGATCTGCCCACCGGCGGCCGGATCGTCGGACTGACGGGGATCAAGGACGCGTACGAGAACGGGCGCGGCACCTTCAAGATCCGGGCCACCGCCACGGTGGAGGACGTCACCCCGCGCCGCAAGGGTCTGGTCATCACGGAACTGCCCTTCACGGTCGGTCCCGAGAAGGTGATCGCGAAGATCAAGGACCTGGTCTCCGCGAAGAGGCTGCAGGGCATCGCGGATGTCAAGGACCTCACGGACCGCTCGCACGGACTGCGCCTGGTCATCGAGATCAAGAACGGCTTCGTGCCCGAGGCGGTGCTGGAGCAGCTCTACAAGCTGACGCCGATGGAGGAGTCCTTCGGTATCAACAATGTGGCGCTGGTGGACGGCCAGCCGCTGACACTGGGGCTGAAGGAGCTGCTGGAGGTCTATCTGGACCACCGGTTCAACGTCGTGCGCCGCAGGAGCGAGTTCCGGCGGACCAAGCGGCGCGACCGGCTGCATCTCGTCGAGGGCCTGCTCGTCGCGCTCATCGACATCGACGAGGTCATCCGGCTGATCCGGTCCAGCGACAATTCTGCGGAGGCCAAGCAGCGGCTGATCGAGCACTTCTCGCTGAGCGACGTCCAGACGCAGTACATCCTGGACACCCCGCTGCGCCGGCTCACCCGCTTCGACCGGATCGAGCTGGAGAGCGAGCGCGACCGGCTCAACGGCGAGATCGACGAGCTGACCGGAATCCTGGATTCGGACACCGAGCTGCGCAAGCTCGTCTCGGCCGAACTGGCCGCGGTGGCGAAGAAGTTCGGCACCCCCCGGCGCACGGTGCTGCTGGAGTCGGCCGGTTCCTCGGTGGCCGCGGTGCCGCTGGAGGTGGCGGACGACCCGTGCCGGGTGCTGCTCTCCTCGACCGGTCTGCTGGCCCGTACGGTCAACGGCGAGCCGCTGGAGGGCGGCGACGGCAGGCGCGTCAAGCACGATGTGATCATCTCGGCCGTGCCCGCGACGGCGCGCGGCGATGTCGGCGCGGTCACCTCGGCCGGACGGCTGCTGCGGATCTCGGTGATCGATCTGCCACAGCTCCCGGACACCGCCTCGGCGCCGAATCTCTCGGGCGGGGCTCCGGTCTCGGAGTTCCTCGCGCTGGAGGGCGACGAGGAACTGGTCTGTCTGACCACACTCGACGAGTCGTCCCCGGGCCTCGCGCTGGGCACGCTCCAGGGC
Organism: Streptomyces sp. NBC_00872; assembly: GCF_045161915.1. Taxonomy (NCBI): domain Bacteria; kingdom Bacillati; phylum Actinomycetota; class Actinomycetes; order Kitasatosporales; family Streptomycetaceae; genus Streptomyces; species Streptomyces sp. NBC_00872. The sequence goes on from NZ_CP108806.1 coordinate 2,344,490, forward strand.
GTGGTCAAGCGGGTGGTGCCCGACTTCCCCGCCAACAAGGACGAGTTGGAGGTCATCACCCTCAAGGAGGGCGACCGTATCGTCGGCGGAGCTGAGCTGCGCACGGGCGAGGAGGATCTGGTCTTCATCACCTCGGACGCCCAACTGCTGCGCTACCAGGCCTCGCAGGTACGGCCCCAGGGCCGCCCCGCGGGCGGTATGGCGGGTGTCAAGCTGACCGACGACGCCACGGTGATCTCCTTCACGGCGGTGGACCCGGCGGTGGACGCCCTGGTGTTCACGGTCACGGGCTCGCACGGCACACTGGACGACTCGGTGCGTACGGCCAAGCTCACACCGTTCGACCAGTACCCACGCAAGGGCAGGGCGACGGGCGGTGTGCGCTGCCACCGGTTCCTGAAGGGTGAGGACATGCTCGTGCTGGCCTGGGCCGGGGCGAGCCCGGCGCGGGCGGCGCAGAAGAACGGCGCTCCGGTGGAGCTGCCGGATCCCGATCCGCGCCGGGACGGTTCGGGTACGCCGTTCACCCTGGCGGTGGAGGCACTGGCCGGGCCCGCGCACTGACGGACGAGGGCCCGGGATCGCGGACCCGGATCCCGGATCTCCGGTCCGGCTGAAGTTACGGCTGGTCCGGGGCGGCGGCCGGGCCCTCGGGCCCGGCGCCGGCTCAGGGCTCGGCCCCGGCGGCGGGCCCTGGCTCGGACGGGTCGGGTACGTAGCGCAGGACGCCCCACATCGCCCGGTCGTCGACGGGGGCGTCCTGGGGTCCGGACTCCTCGCAGACCGCCAGCTCCTTGAGCAGCGCGTCGCCGTCGATGCCGGAGCCGATCAGTACGAGCTGGGTGCGGCGCTCCTCGTCGCGCGCCCAGGGCTCCGGGTAGAAGCGCAGAAACCGGCCGACCGCGTGCAGGGCGTACCGATTGCCCGGATCGAACGCGCCGAAGTCCACGAACCCCTTGATCCGGTAGAGCCCTTCGGGCCGGGAGTCGAGGAACTCCATGAGCCGGCGCGGGTTCATCGGGGCCCGCGCGGTGTACGAGACGCTCTCGTACGCCGCGTGGAGATGGCCCTCGTGGCCGTCGCCGCCGCTGCCCCCGTGACCCTCGCCGCCCTCGTGGCCTTCGCTCCCCTCGTGCGAGGTTTCCCCGTACAGCAGATCCTCGAAGGAGAGCTGACGGACCTTCTCCTCCTCCGCCGGCACGGCCGGGTCGAACAGCAGCTCCGGATCGATCCGTCCGTACGAGGCGGAGATCACGGGTGTCCCGGACGTGAGCCCTCCGACGGCGGCCAGGACGCGCCGCCGCTCCCGCTCCGCCACCCGGTCGGACTTGTTCAGGACCACGAGATCGGCGATCGCGAGATGCCGGTCGATCTCGGGGTGGCGCTCCCGGGTGGCGTCGAACTCGGCCGCGTCGACGACCTGGACCAGTCCCCCGTACACCGTGCCCGGATGGTCCCCGGCCAGAAGCATCCGGACGAGTTCCCGCGGCTCGGCCAGTCCGCTCGCCTCGATGACGATGATGTCGATCCGGGCCTCGGGCCGGCTGAGCCGCTCCAGATAGGTGTCGAGTTCACTCGCGTCGACGGCGCAGCACAGACAGCCGTTACCGAGCGAGACCGTCGAACCGACCTGTCCCGCGACCGTCATGGCGTCGATCTCGATGGCGCCGAAGTCATTGACGACCACCGCGATACGCCGGCCCGCGCGGCGGCGCAGAAGATGGTTGAGCAGGGTCGTCTTACCGGATCCCAGAAAGCCGGTGAGGACGACCACCGGGATCTGCTGCCTGCTCACGAATGCGCCTCCGTGCCGCGTGGGGGTCGAGTCGGTGCCGTCCCGCTCAGCAGGCCGGGACCGGCTGGGGCGGGGGCGGTCCCGCGTAACGGGCCGCCGGGCGGATGATCTTGGAGTCCTCCGCCTGCTCCAGGATATTGGCGCTCCAGCCGACGACCCGGGCGGCGGCGAAGGTCGGTGTGAACATCTCGCGCGGCAGTCCGCACAGCTCCATGACCACGCCCGCGTAGAACTCCACATTGGTGTGCAGCTCACGGCCCGGCTTCAGCTCGGCGAGAATCGCCTCCACCCTCGCCTCGACCTGGACGGCGAAGCGGACCAGCGGGCCGCCGAACTCCTCGGCGATCCCGCGCAGCATGCGTGAGCGCGGATCCTCGGTGCGGTAGACGGGATGCCCGAACCCCATGATCCGGTCCCCGGCCAGGACCCGCTCCCTGATCCAGGGGTCGATACGGTCCACGGTCCCGATGGCGTCGAGCGTGTCGAGGGCCCGGCTCGGCGCCCCGCCGTGGAGCGGCCCCGAGAGCGCCCCGACCGCGCCCGCCAGACAGGCGGCCAGATCGGCCCCGGTGGAGGCGATCACCCGGGCGGTGAAGGTGGAGGCGTTGAAACCGTGGTCGATGGTGGAGATCAGATACCGCTCGACCGCCCGCGCCCGCGCCGGGTCCGGTTCCGTACCGGTCAGCATGTGGAGATAGTTGGCGGCGTACGGGAGATCCTCGCGCGGCGCGACCGGCTCCAGTCCCCGGCCGAGCCGGTACAGCGCGGTCAGCATGGTCGGTACGGCGGCGCAGGCCGCGAGCGCGTCCGTACGGCGGCGGCCGGCGCCGATGTCGTACAGCGGCCTGAGCCCGGCCGAGGCGCCGAAGAGGGAGAGCGCCGTCCGCAGCCCGGCGAGCGGGCCCGACCGCGCGGAGGAGCGGGCGATGACGGGCAGGGCCGCCGCGACATCCTCGGGCAGCCGGCGCAGGGCGGCGGTGCGCTCCATGAACGCGGCCCGGCCTGCGGCGTCCGGCAGTTCTCCGTGGAACATCAGATGCCATACGTCCTCGAAGCCGCGGCTCCGTGCCAGCTCGACGGCGGAGTACTGGCGGTAGTGGTAGAAGCCCTCGCTTCCTCTGACATCCCCGAGCGCGGTGTCGGTGACGACGACGCCCGCGAGTCCGCGCGGTACGCCGGGGGCGGCCGTGTTGGTGCCGTGGGTCCCGTTGGTCGACACATTTCCTCCCAAACCTGGCAAGCCGCCAAGTCTCGCGGCTCGACTTCCTGAACTCCTGAACTTGATGCGACTGTCCATGCTTGACTCAATCACTGTCAACATTGATTCAATCAATGTATGTACGGTGTGGCCCTGGAGGCGTGGACATGGATGAGGGCATGGATGAGGGACAGCGGCTGACCACCCGGGAGGCGGCCGAGCGGCTCGGGGTGAAGCCGGAGACGGTGTACGCCTATGTCAGCCGGGGCCAGCTCACGAGCCGGCGCGATCCCCGGGGCCGTGGCAGCACCTTCGACGCCGAGGAGGTCGACGCGCTCGCCCGCAGGGGTGGACGCGAGCCCTCAGCGGGCGGCGACGCCTTCCAGCGGATCCGTACCGGCATCACCCTGATCGACACGGACCGGTACTACTTCCGGGGCGTGGACGCGACGGAGCTGGCACGGCGGTTCCGTTACGAGGAGATCGCCGAGTGGCTCTGGACGGGCACCCTGCGGGAGGGCATCGGGTTCGACGCGCCCGCGGCCCTTCTCGTCGCCGCGCGGCGGGCGATCGGGGCCCTGCCCGCGCACAGCGGGTCCACGGACCGGCTGCGCGTGGCCGCGGTCGCGGCGGCGGTGGCCGATCCGCTGCGTTTCGACCTCTCCCGGGACGCGGTGCTGACCACCGCCCGCGCGCTGATCCCCACCCTGGTCGACGCGCTGCCGGAGGTCGAGGAGCCGTCGCGCGGTACCGGTCGGCCGGTCGATCGCGTCGATCGCGACGGCGACGACGACGGCTCGCTCGCCCGGCGGCTCTGGTCCAGACTGACCGCGCGGCCGGCCGGCGAACCGGGCGTACGCGCCCTCGACATGGCGCTGTCCCTGCTCATCGACCACGATCTGGCGGCCTCGACGCTCGCCGTCCGGGTCGCCGCCTCGGCCCGCGCGCATCCCTACGCCGTGGTCTCGGCGGGGCTGGGCGCGCTGGAGGGACCGTTGCACGGCTCGGCGAGCGGTCTCGCCCACCGGATGCTCACCGAGGTCCTGGAGCGCGGCAGCGCCGCCGCGGTGGTGGCGGACCATCTACGGGCGGGCCGCCCGGTGCCGGGTCTCGGCCACCGGCTCTACCCGGGCCGGGACCCACGCGCCGAGGCGCTGTTCACCGTACTGCGGGAGGTGCCGGGGGCCGGTCCCGTACTGACGGCGGCGCGGGAGGTGGAGGCGACCACCGCGCGCCACGCGCCCCCGCACGCCAATGTCGACCTCGCGCTCGCGGTGCTCTCGGTGACCGCCGGGATGCCGGCCGAGGCGGGCGAGACGGTCTTCGCCGTGGCCCGTACGGCGGGCTGGATCGCGCACGCGCTGGAGGAGTACGGGGAACAGCCGCTGCGGCTGCGCCCGAACGGCCAGTACAACGGCCCCCGTCCGCCCGGTGACCTGCCCGGAGCGGGGAGGCTCTGAGCGGACGGATCCCGGACGGACGGGAGACCGAGCGAAAGGTCCGTCGCCGGCCCGCCCGGCCGGGCGACGGCGACCGCGACACACGGCCCGGCCGACCACAGGTCCCGTTGCGGTCGGCCGGGCGCGGACCCGGAGCCCGGCGCGGACGCCGGTCCCGGGCAGGAGTGGGCCCTCGCCCAAGAGCGGGACCGGGACCCGGTGTGCCGGCCCGGCCGGCCGCGGGTCCCGACCGCGGGCCGACCGGGCGCGGGCCGACCGGGCGCGGGCCGACCGGGCGCGGGCCGACCGACCGCGGGCCGACCGGGCAGCCGACCGGGCGCGGGCCCCCGTTCGACGCGGGCGCCGCTCCGGGCGACGCCGGTCCCGAACGCGGGCGCCGGTCCCCGTCAGCCCTGTAGCCAGGCCGCCGTGTCCTGGGGCAGGCGGCCGTTGCCGTCCAGCGGGCCGCTGAGGAGCAGAACGCCGGTGTGGGCCGGGAGTTCCGCCGCCTCGTCGCCGAAGTTGACGACGCAGATCAGCCCGTCCGTACGGGTGAAGGCCAGCACCCCGGGAGCCGCCTCCAGCCAGCTCATCGGTCCGTCCCCGAAGCCCGGTACGGTACGGCGCAGCCGCAGGGCCTCGCGGTACAGCGTGAGCATCGAGCCGGGGTCGCCCGACTGGAGATCGGCCGCGTACGAGGACCACGACTCCGGCTGCGGAAGCCAGGGTTCGTTCTCCGAGCCGAAGCCCGCGTACGGCGCGTCGGCCGTCCACGGCAGCGGCACCCGGCACCCGTCGCGTCCCGGATCCGTACCGCCGGAGCGGAAGTGCATCGGGTCCTGGATCCGGTCGAGCGGGATCTCCACCTCGGGCAGCCCCAGCTCCTCGCCCTGGTAGAGATAGACGGCGCCGGGGAGCGCCAGGGAGAGCAGCGCCGCGGCGCGGGCCCGCCGCGTACCCAGCTCCGTGTCGGTCGGGGTCCCGAACTCCTTGGCCGCGAAGTCGAAGCCGCTGGCCTCACGCCCGTACCGGGTGACCGTACGGGTCACATCGTGGTTGCAGAGCACCCAGGTGGCGGGGGCGCCCACCGGCGCGTGCTCGGCGACCGTCGTGTCGATCGCCGAGCGCAGCAGGTCCGCGTCCCAAGGACAGGCGAGGAAGGTGAAGTTGAACGCGGTGTGCAGTTCGTCGGGGCGCAGATACCGTACGAAGCGCTCGGTGTCGGGCAGCCACACCTCCCCGACGAAGATCGCGTCGTACTCGTCGGCGATGGCACGCCAGGACCGGTAGATGTCGTGCAGTTCGTCCCGGTCGACGAAGGGATGCGGGTCACGGCCGATGGTGAAGTCCGGCAGGGCCGGGTCCTTGGCGAGCAGCGCGGCCGAGTCGATCCGTACGCCCGCGACGCCCCGCTCGAACCAGAAGCGCAGGACGTCCTCGTGCTCCTGACGTACCGCGGGATGCGCCCAGTTGAGGTCGGGCTGCTGGGTCGCGAAGAGATGCAGATACCACTCCCCGTCGTCGAGCCGGGTCCAGGGCGTGCCGCCGAACTCGGAGATCCAGTCGTTGGGCGGGATCTCGCCGTTCTCGCCGCGTCCCGTCCTGAAGTGGAACAGGTCGCGCTCGGGGCTGCCGGAGCCCGCCGCCACCGCCGCCTTGAACCAGGCGTGCTGGTCGGAGACATGGTTGGGCACGACATCGATGATCGTACGGATACCCCGCTCACGCGCCTCGGCGATGAGCTTCTCGGCCTCCGCGAGGGTGCCGAACGCCGGGTCGATGGTGCGGTAGTCCGCGACGTCGTAGCCGCCGTCGGCGAGCGGGGACAGATACCACGGGGTGAACCAGAGGGCGTCCACGCCCAGTTCCACGAGATACGGCAGCCTGGCCCGTACGCCCGCGAGATCACCGGTGCCGTCACCGTCACCGTCGGCGAAGCTGCGTACGTAGACCTGGTAGATGGCGGCGTTCCGCCACCAGTTCTTGTCGGCGGGCTCCAGAGGGGCAGGGGAGGGCTGTCTCACAGTGCGAAGCCTTCTGCGTCGAGGTGAGGGGGGTGGGCCGGCGCGGGGCTGGTCAGCCCTTGGTACTGCCGGCGCTGATGCCGGCGATGATGTGCCGCTGGAACACCAGGAACATCAGGACCATCGGAATACTGGCGATCACCATGGCGGCGATCAGCACCGAGAGCGGGATGTTCTGGGAGAGCTGGACGAGCGCCACGCTGATGGGCTGCTTGTCGGTGTCCGAGAAGACCATCAGGGGCCAGAGGAAGTCCTGCCAGACGGCCACCAGCGCGAAGATGGACACCACGCCGAGCACCGGTCGGGACATGGGCAGCAGGATCGACCAGAGCGTACGGAGCTTTCCGGCGCCGTCGATCTCCGCCGCCTCCAGCACATCGCGCGGGATCTGGTCGAAGAACCGCTTGAGGAGATAGAGGTTGAAGGCGTTGGCGACGGCCGGGAGCCAGATGCCGAGCGGATCGTTGAGCAGACTGGTGTGGATCAGCGGCAGATCGGCGATGGTCAGGTACTTCGGTACGAGCAGAGCCTGGGCCGGGACCATCAGGGTGGCCAGGATGCCGCCCAGGATGATCTTCCCGAACGCGGGCTTCAGCTTGGACAGCGCGTAGGCCGCCGCCGTACAGAAGACGAGCTGGAGGATCCAGGCACCGGCGGCCTGCACCACCGTGTTCCACAGATGCGTCGGGAGCTGCATCAGATCCCAGGCATCGGTGTACGCGGTGACGGAGAAGGACTCCGGGACCAGTGTCGGCGGCGTCTGGACCAGCTCGTCGGGGGACTTCATGGCGCCCGAGGCCATCCAGTACACCGGGAACAGGAAGGCCAGGACGAAGGCGAGGACGACCCCGCCGAAGACGGTCCAGTAGAGGGTCTTGCCGCGGGTGCTGGCCAGCGCGAGCGGCGAGACGAGGGTCCGTACGGACGGGCCTCGCGTCTTGCGCCGGGTGGCCTCTTCGGGCGCGGGGGGTGCCTGCCGGGGAGGCGGCGCGATCTGGGTCATGGCGCTGCGCTCCTCTCAGTCGTCGGTGCGGGTGAGCCGCAGATAGAGGGCGGAGAAGAGACTGAGCACGATGAGCAGCATCACGCTCAGGGCGCAGGCCCCGCCGAAGTCGTTGTAGAGGAAGGCGTACTTGTAGATCAGATAGAGGATGGTGACCGTGGAGTTCTCCGGACCGCCGCCGGTGATCACGAAGGGCTCCGTGAACACCTGCATCGTCGCGATGATCTGGAGCAGCATCAGCATCAGGATGATGAAGCGCGTCTGCGGGATGGTCACATGCCTCACCCGCTGCCAGATGTTGGCGCCGTCCAGCTCCGCCGCCTCGTAGAGCTCCCCCGGGATCCCCTGGAGCGCGGCGAGGTAGATGAGGACCGTGCCGCCCATGTTCGCCCAGGTGGCGACGATGACCAGGGACAGCAGCGCGGTGTCCGCGCCGTTGGTCCAGTTCGAGGTGGGCAGATGGAGGAAGCGCAGTGCCTCGTTGGCGAGACCGGCGCCCGGATCGTAGAACCACTTCCACAGCAGGGCGCTGACCACCGGCGGGATCATCACCGGGAGATAGACGACCACGCGGAAGAACGATTTCGCGTGGCGCAGCTCGTTGAGGACGAGCGCCATCACGAACGGCACCGCGAAGCCGATGAGCAGGGCGATCAGGGTGAAGGTGAGGGTGTTGCGCCAGGCCGCCCCGAACTCCGGGTCATGGAAGACCTGGGTGAAGTTGTCGGTCCCGACCCACTCGGGGGCGGATCCGGGGGTGTACTTCTGGAAGGCGATGATCACCGCGCGGATCGCCGGGTACCAGGAGAACAGCGCGAAGCAGAGCAGGCCGCCGATCAGGAAGCCGTAGGCGCGGACCTGGTGGGAGAGCCGGCGCGCGAGCGGGCTCGCGGACCGGCGGCCCGCCGGGCGCGGCCCCGGGGTGGCGGGCGGCGCGGCGGCGGACCGGTGGGGGGCCTGGACAGTCTTCATCGGTGCGTCAGCCTCAGCCTCGGGACAGGATTCCGTCGATCTTGGACTGCGCGTCCTTCAGGAGTCCGTCGATGTCGGCGTCCTTCTTGGTGAGGACCGAGGAGACCGCTCCGTCGAGGACCGAGTAGATCTGCTGGGCCTTCGGCGGCTCCAGCTTCGCGGTGAGCTGCTGGCTGCCGTCGAGGAAGGCCTGGTAGTTCTCCACCGGCACGTTGGCGTACTGCTTCTTCAGCTCCTGGTCCTTGGCGTCCGTCGCGCCCGTCCACAGCCGGGGCTCGGGGAGGCCGACCGGGGCCTTCAGATCGGACGCGCGCTTCCAGTTGTTGAGGCCGGTGCCCGGGGCGTTCGTCTGGTACTCCAGCCACTTCAGGCCGGCCTTGATCTGCTCGGGGGAGGCCTTCTTGCTGAACATGTAGCCGTCGCCGCCGATGAGCGTGCCCTTGCCGCCGGGCATCGGGGCGAGCGCGAGGTCCTCGTACTTGCCGCCCTTCTCCTTGACCAGGATCGGGATGTTGTCCGGGGCGGAGATGTACATGCCGAGCTTGCCGGAGCCCATCATCTGCTGGACGTCGTTGAGGATCAGGAGCTGCTTGGTGCCCATGGAGTTGTCGGTCCAGCGCATGTCCTTCAGCGTCTGGAGGACGGCCTTGCCGGCCGGGCTGTCGACGCTCGCCGACTTGCCGTCGGGGCTGACGACATCGCCGCCCTGCGAGTACATCTCCGCGGTGAAGTGCCAGCCGCCCTGGTTCTGCGCGCTGTAGTCGGCGTATCCCACGTAGCCCTTGCCCAGCTCCGCGATCTTCTTGGCGGCGACGCGGACCTCTTCCCAGGTGGCCGGGGGCTTGGTGGGGTCGAGGCCGGCCTGCTCGAAGAGCTTCTTGTTGTAGAGGAGGCCCATCGAGTAGTTGGTGCGCGGAATGCCGTAGACCTTGCCGTCGACGGTGTAGACGTCGCGCAGCGACTGCTGGATGTCGCTGTAGCCCTTCATGTCCTGCACATAGGACGTGATGTCGGCGGCCTGGTTGATGTCGACGACGTGCTTGGCGTCCGTGAAGTACGTGTAGAAGACGTCTTCCATCTGACCGCCGGCGAGCTTGGCGTCGAAGGTCTTGGGGTCCTGGCACGGGAAGGCGTCGCGTCCGACGACGTCGATGGTCGGGTTCGCCTTCTCGAACGCCTTCATGTCGTCCTCGAAGCTCTGCCGGTCGATCTTGGCGCTCTTCGGAGGCATGCAGTTGACGGTGATACGCGTCTTGCCCCCCGCGGTGTCCTCACTGTCCGAGCCGCACGCGGCCAGTCCAGTCAGGGCGAGCGCGGAGGCTATGGCTGCGGTACAGGTACGGCGGAACCCGGAACTTCTCATCGGTGGGACCCCTCTTGCGGCAGGAGCGTGGCAAACCCACAGCTTCATCGCTGTGTGGCGGCGCTCACTCAACCACTAACTACGGATGACCGCAATATGTCGCCCCGATTTCGCAAATACTTGACAGTGAGCTGCATGTGGCGATTTCATCCCGAGCGGGCCCTCCCACACAACGGGACCTGCGCGGACGCCGACGGGGACGTGCGCAAACGCCGACGGGGCCCAACAAGTGGGCCCCGTCCGGGTGTTGTCCTACCGGTCCGCCCGAGGCGGGTCCGGGTGGCCGCTCAGGCGTCGGCGGACGCCTCCGCGGGTGTCTGGCGGGGCGCCTGCGCGGTGGAGCCCCGTACCACCAGCTCCGGCTCGAACAGCAGCTCTCCGGGGGGTACGGCACCGCCCTGGATCTGGGCGTTCAGCATCTCGACGGCCGCCCTGCCCATGGCCTCGATGGGCTGGCGCACGGTGGTCAGCGGCGGCTCGGTGCAGTTCATGAAGGCGGAGTCGTCGAAGCCGACGACCGACACCTCGCGCGGTACGTCGAGACCGCGCCGGCGTGCGGCCCGTACCGCCCCCAGGGCCAGCGGATCGCTGGCGCAGATGATTCCGGTGACCCCCCGGTCCAGCAGGCGCGAGGCCGCCGCCTGGCCGCCCTCCAGGGAGAACATGGTCCGCTCGATGTACGCGTCGGGAAGCTGCGCCTTGGCGGCCCGCGACGCCGCGAGCGCGGCGGCGAGCTTGCGCCGGGACGGCACATGGTCGGACGGGCCGAGCACCAGGCCGATGCGCTCGTGGCCGAGCGAGGCGAGATGGCGCCAGGCCTGCTCCACGGCGACGGCGTCGTCGCAGGAGATACAGGGGAAGTCGAGGTTCTCGATCGGCGCGTTGATCAGGACGACCGGAATCTTGCGCTCGGCGAGCTGCCGGTAGTGGTCGTGCGGGGCGTCCGCCTGCGCGAACAGCCCGCCCGCGAAGACCACCCCCGAGACCTGCTGCTGGAGCAGCAGCTCCACATAGTCCGCCTCGGAGACCCCGCCCTTGGTCTGGGTGCAGAGCACGGGTGTGAGGCCCTGCTGGGCCAGCGCTCCGCCGATCACCTCGGCGAACGCGGGGAAGATAGGATTCTGCAGTTCCGGCAGCACCAGACCGACGAGCCGGGCCCGCTCCCCGCGAAGCTGCGTCGGCCGCTCGTAGCCGAGAACGTCCAGCGCGGTCAGCACCGACTGCCGCGTGGCCTGCGAAACTCCGGGCTTGCCGTTGAGCACCCGGCTGACCGTGGCCTCGCTGACCCCAACCTTCTTCGCCACCTGAGCAAGTCGTCGCGTCATACACGCAAGACTATCGCAAGAGATGCAAGCTACTTGCTTATGAGCGTAAAGAGGGTGGCAGGCGCGGTGCCGGCCGGACGGATCCGGCCGACACCACGCCTTCGATCCTCTACGGATTGATACGGCTTCTACGGGTTGATGATGATCCTGAAGCCGGGTGTCGTGTTCCTCACGTCCACGGCGTTGTTGTTGAGCCTCAGACGGTTGAAGGTGACCTCACCGACAGCCGGTCCCTGGCCCGCCTCCGGCAGCTCGTTCGCCCACAGTCCGAAGCCGGACTTGGCGTCGAAGGCGTCCCCGCTCTTGAGAGCGCCCGTGATCGAGATGTCGTTGAGGATGGTGTCCTTGATCGGGAACTGCGGCTGACCGCCCACATAGTTGGTCTGGAACATGATGCCGCTGTAGGTCGGATCGACGATGTCGACATTGTTGATCCGGATCCCCTGGAACACCTTCGAGGCGGAGAACAGCCAGATTCCCGGGAAGGTCTGGCTGCCCCAGAAGTGACCGCCGGACCGGACGATCGACACGTTCTCGATCGTCGTGGGTTCGGTCCCGAAGCCGTTCATCGCGTAGCCGAAGTCCAGCGAGCTGACCGTGATGCCCGAGTAGACCAGGGTGTCCGCGATATGGATGTTGCGGAAGGTGTTGCGGTAGCCGCCGTAGACGGCGAGGCCCGCGGCCCGCCACACCAGCGTCGCCGAGAGGTTCTCGTAGACGTTGTTGAACATGTCCGCGCCGCCCGCGTCGATCGCCGAGAAGAGCGCGAAGGCGTCGTCGCCGGTGGCCCGCGCGTCATTGTTGACGACGTGGTTGTCCGTCGAGCCGTTGGTCATGTTGATGCCGTCGGCGAACGTGTTGCGGATCCGGGAGTTGCTGATGGTGATCCGGTCGGCGTTGGCGCCCCAGTAGAGGCAGACGGTGTGCTCGTTCCAGATGTTGTCGATCGTGATGTCCGACACATTGGACAGGTCGAAGACCTTGCCGGGCCCGTCGATACGCGAGGTGTAGTTGCCGAAGAAGGCGAAGTTCGCGAAGGACGAGCCCTTCGCCGCCGCCTCCACCCGGAAGCCCGCGTCCGTGTTGTCCTGGGTCGACGGGGCGAAGAACCGGGAGAACCAGGGACCCGCGCCGACCACCTTGACCGGCTTGCCGTAGACCTGGAACTTGCTCGACGTCTGGTAGTCACCGGCCGGCAGATAGACACCGACGAGCGTGCCGGTGGTGTCCATGCGCACCCGGTCCAGCGCGTTCTGCACATCCTGGTGCGTGAATCCGGCCGGCACGGTGTAGGTGGCCGGGTCCGGGTTCGCGACCGCGGTGGCCTGCTCCAGGTTGATGAAGTCGATCGCGTACGTGTGCGCGTTGCCCGTGTCCTTCTGGAGACGGATCTTGCTGCCCGCGGGAACGGTCCTGCCCAGCAGGACATTGGCCTCGTCATAGATGTGGCGGGGCCCGCCGGCACCGGGAGAGTTCCCAGGACCGGTCTCGTTGCCGTACAGCCACGCGTACTTCGAGGTGAGGTCGATGGCCTTGAGGAAGGTGCCGTCGACATAGATGTTCAGACTGGAGTTGATCCCGCCACCGCCGGCCGCGTCCGGGATGGAGAACCGGGTGACCAGCGTGTTCGTGCTGGCCCTGGTGGTGAACTCGACGTAGTTGCCGGTGTTGTTGAGGGTGACGGCCTTACGGCCGGACGCCTCGCCCGCGACATCGCCGACGGTCCGGTTGGGACCGACGACCTGGGCGCCACCGCCCGCCACACCGTCCTCCGCCTCGTACATGTCGTACGGCATATTGGCGCCGCGACCGACGAAGAGGGGCTGCGAGCTGGTGTTGTTCACGCGCTTGACCGGCAGTTCGTTGGCGTCGTCGGCGAGGACCACCTTCACCGTGTACGAGCCATTGGCGGCCGTCCAGGTGCCGAGGCCGACCGCGGCCGAGGTGGCGCCCGCGGCGATGGTGCCGTTGTAGGTGCCCGTCAGGGTCCTGACCGTGGCACCCGTCGAGTTCAGCACCGTCAGCGTGATGCCATGGGCGCCGGCCGCCGAGGCCACCGTGCCCTGGTTCTTGATCGCCACCGAGAAGGAGACGGTGTCACCGGCCGCGGGACTGGACGGGGACGTGGAGACGGCGGAGGCGATCAGGTCCGAGCTGGCGACCGGCCGCACCACCAGCGGGCTCGCGCCCGTGAAGGTGTTGTTGGTCTCGTTCTGCTCGATGATCTGGTTGGCCGGGTCCGCGACAGCGCTGAGCTGGTACGAACCGGCGTCACGCGCGCCGATGTCCGCGGTGACCGTGGCGGAGGCCCCGGCCGCGAGCGCGCCCACGGAACCGGTGCCGACCTTGGTGCCGCCAAGGCGGAACTCGACCGAACCGGCCGGGGAGGCGATCGCTCCGGCGTTGCGTACGGTCGCCGACAGGGTGATCGGGTCGGACTCGACCGGCGAGGCCGGGGACGCGCTCAGCCCGGTGACCGTGAGGTCCGGGTTGGGCGCCGCGTTGCCGATCACCTGGAACTCCGCCACCTGGCCCGCACCGGAACCGGTGTTGGAGGTGAACCGGAGCTGGACATCGGCGACCCGCGCGCTGACCGGAATGGTCACGAGGTTGCCGCTCGCCGGGGAGAAGGCGTAGTCCCTGGCGGCCACCAGGCTGGTGAAGCCGGTGGCGTTCTGCTCACGTCCCAGCACCTGGATGTTCTGGGTACGCGGGCCCCAGCTGCTGTCCGGGTTGAGCTTGACCACGACGTTCTCGGTGTCGGCGTTGGCGCCCAGCTTCACGGTGAGGGTGTTGGGGTAGCTGCCGCCCGCGCCCTCCCAGTAGGTGGTGACGCTGTTGTCGTTGGCGTTCTCCGCGACAAAGGTGAAGACCGAGGAGGACGCGGTGATCGGCTTGCCGATGGCGAGGTTCGAGCCCGTCGGGCCCGGCGTGCCGTTCCTGGTCACCAGGTTGCTGTTGCCCGAGACATTCCCGGCCGCGTCCTTGGCCCGCACGTAGTACGAGACCGTCGTACCGGCCGGCTGGCTGTCGGTGTACGTCGTGACATTGCCCGCGACGCTGGTCCGCAGGACGTTGTTCGCGTAGATGTCGTAACCCGTGACGCCCCTGTTGTCCGTCGACGCGCCCCACGTCAGCCTGATCTGGCCGGAGGACGGCTCGGTGAAGGCGAGGTTGGCGGGGATGGTCGGCGCCTGGGTGTCACCGGTGTCCCCCTGCCGGGTGACCGTGTTGCTGTTGCCCGAGACATTCCCGGCCGCGTCCTTGGCCCGTACGTAGTACGAGACCGTCGTACCGGCCGGCTGGGTGTCCGTGAAGGTCGTGACATTGCCCGCGACGCTGGTCCGCAGCTCGTTGTTGGCGTAGATGTCGTAGCCCGTGACACCCGTGTCGTCGGTCGACGGGCGCCAGGCCAGCCTGATCTGACCGGTGGCCGGCTCGGTGTAGGTCAGCTCGGTGGGAGCGGTGGGGGCCTGGGTGTCACCGGTCTCGGGGCCGTAGATCTCCAGCTCGGAGAGCTGCCCGCCGGGCTGCCCGGTGTTCGCCGTGATCAGCACCCGGACATAGCGTGTGCTGGTGGCGTCGAAGGAGATCGTCACCGTCTGCGCGCCCGCGGGGCTGAAGGTGTACGCCTTCGAGGCCGTCAGGTCCGAGAAGGTCGAGTTGTTGGCGCTGCCCTGGATCTTCAGGGTCTGGTCCCTGGCGCCCCAGCCGTCGGGCAGGCGCAGCACCACCTGGTTGACGCCGACGGAGGAGCCGAGGTCGGCCTGGATCCACTGCGGGAAGGCGTTGTTCCTGCTCTCCCAGTAGGTGGCCTTGTTGCCGTCGTTGGCGTTGCCCGGCCCGTAGACCTCGGTGAAGCTGCTGGAGGTCAGCGTCTTGCCGGCGGCCAGATTCACCGAGGCCGCCGCCGCGGCACGCACCTCCAGCTCGGCGAGCTGGGCCTTCTTCCCGGCCGTGTTGGCGGTGAAGTTCGCCCGCACGAACCGCGCCTTGGTGGCGGGGAAGGCCACGGTCACCTTGTTGCCCTGGCCCTTGCTGAAGCTGTACGTGGCCGAGCTCTTCAGCGTGGCGAAGCTGGTCCCGTCGGCGCTCCCCTGGAGGGACAGGGTCTGCTTACGGCTCTCCCACCCTGCGGGAAGCTTCAGCACCACCTGGTCGACGCGCTTGCTGGAGCCCAGGTCCGACTGCACCCACTGGGAGCCCTTGCCGTTGCCCTCCCAGTACGTCGACTGGTTCCCGTCCGTCACATTGCGGGCCTCGGTGTCGCCCGTACTGGCACTCGTCGCCGCGGTCCGCCCCGCGGCGATGTTAGGACCGTCGGCCGCGGCAGCGGTCAACGACGGCCAGCCCATCATCAAAAGACTGGTGGCTATGGCGGTGGAGAGAACCCGCCATCTCCGGCGTAGCGATCTCATGGATCCCCGATCTTCGGCCTCGGCGCGGGGGGCGGCGAGGGCGCGGCTCTGACTGCCTGCCGGTATGGCAAGCATTTCTGCACTGATGAACAGGGTCTTTTGCGTTTTGCGGTCAGAGAGTTGCAGAGAACTGCC
This sequence comes from Streptomyces sp. NBC_00872, assembly GCF_045161915.1. Classification (NCBI taxonomy): domain Bacteria; kingdom Bacillati; phylum Actinomycetota; class Actinomycetes; order Kitasatosporales; family Streptomycetaceae; genus Streptomyces; species Streptomyces sp. NBC_00872. The sequence continues at coordinate 2,360,162 of NZ_CP108806.1, forward strand.
AGTCCGTCCACCACTGAGACAGAACCAAATCCCGTGGTTCGCCTCCCGAGTTGACACCTGCGGCGCTGCGCCAGCCTGTTTTTGGCCGCTCATCAGGCAAACGTAAGTGATCTGCAAACCTTGCGACGGATTTGCGTAACTGTGGAAATTTCGAGAAGGCCCCTCCCGCCCTCTACCGTTCCTGGACATGAGCGCCGGACCGAGCACCGCGGGAAGACGACGCCGATTCGGCTGGCCGCGCCGGGTCTTCTCGCAGGTGCTGCTGATGCAGCTCGCCATCGCCGCGGGCGTCACCGTGCTGGCCACGGGGCTCTTTCTGGCGCCCTTCAGCAAGGAGCTGGACAACCAGGCGATGAGCCGCGCGCTGGCGATCGCCGAGACCGCCGCCTCCGCGGAGACCGCCGCCGATCTGCTGGCCTCGCGGCCGACGCCCGGCGGTCCCGTGCAGGCCGAGGCCGAGCGGATCAGACGCGCCACCGGCGCCGAGTATGTGGTGATCATGGACAGACGCGGAGTCCGCTGGTCACACACCGATATCGGCCAGATCGGCAAGGTCGTCTCCACCGATCCCAGCGAGGCGCTCGCCGGCGCGCACATACGGGAGATCGACAGCGGCACACTCGGCCGCTCCGCCCGGGGCAAGGTCCCGCTGCGCGACCGTACGGGCGCCATCGTCGGCGCCGTCTCGGTCGGTATCGCCTACGACAGCGTCCGCGACCGGCTGCTCGCCGCGATCCCCGGGCTGCTCGCCTACGCGGGCGGGGCGCTCGCGGCGGGGGCGCTCGCCGCCTATCTGATCTCCAGGCGGCTCCAGCGGCAGACCCATGACCTGGCCTTCTCGGACATCTCGGCGCTGCTCACCGAGCGCGAGGCCATGCTGCACAGCCTCCGGGAAGGTGTGGTGGCGCTGAACGGGAGCGGCCGGATCCGGCTGATCAACGACGAGGCGCAGCGGCTGCTGGGACTCGGTCCCGATGCCATCGGACGGCCGCTCGACGAGGTGCTGGGGGCAGGACGCACCACCGAGGTGCTGACCGGACGCGTACTGGGCGACGACCTGCTCGCCGTGCGGGGGAGCCGGGTCCTGGTCGCCAACCGGATGCCGACCGACGACGGCGGCGCCGTCGTCACCCTCCGCGACCGCACCGAGCTGGAGCGGCTGGGCCGTGAGCTGGACGCCACGCGCGGACTGATCGACGCCCTGCGGGCCCAGGACCATGAGCACGCGAACCGGATGCACACACTGCTCGGACTGCTGGAGCTGGAGATGCACGAGGAGGCGGCGGAGTTCGTCACCGAGGTGGTCGGGGTGCACCGGGCCACCGCCGAGCAGATCACCGAGCGCGTCCACGATCCGCTGCCGGCCGCGCTGCTGGTCGGCAAGGCCACCGTGGCCGCCGAGCGCGGTGTCTCGCTGCGGCTCTCGTCCCGCACACTGCTGCCCGACCGGCTGGTGGATCCGCAGGGGCTGGTGACGGTCGTCGGCAATCTGGTGGACAACGCGCTGGACGCGGCGGCGGGCTCCGAGGACCCGCGGATCGAGGTGGAACTGCGCGCCGAAGGCCGTACCGTCGTTCTTGTGATCTCCGACAGCGGTACCGGTGTCCCCGCCGCCCACCGTGAAGCCGTCTTCTCCGAGGGCTGGTCGACCAAGGAGCCGCCGGCCCACGGCAAGCGCGGTCTCGGTCTGGCCCTGGTACGCAGACTCGCCGAGCGGCAGGGCGGCAGCGCGCGGGTCGCCGAATCCGCGCACGGCGGCGCCGAGTTCACCGTCGTACTGCCGGAGGCCCTGACGGAACCGGACGCCGAAGCGGCCCTGCCCGGCGGCGGATCCGCCCACGAGGACGGAGCCGCGCACGACGGCGGATCCGCGGATGACGGTCCGAACGAAGGCACGGACGACGCCACGCAGGCGCGGGCAGCGGCCGGGGAGACACGATGATCGACGTACTGGTCGTGGACGACGACATCCGGGTGGCCGAGATCAATACGGCCTATGTGGCCAAGGTGGCGGGCTTCCGGGTGGTCGCGCAGGCCCACTCGGCCGCCGAGGCGCTCGGCCGGATATCCGAGCGCACCATCGATCTGATCCTCCTCGATCACCATCTGCCGGACGAGAACGGACTCGTGGTGGTGAGGGAGTTGCGGCGACTCGGCCATCAGACCGATGTGATCATGGTGACGGCTGCCCGCGATGTCGCCACCGTGCAGGCCGCGATGCGCCTTGGCGCACTTCAATACCTGGTCAAACCATTCAATTTCGCCGGCATGCGGGCCAAGCTGGAGGCATACGCGGCACTGCGCCGCACTCTGGACCGCGGCGGCGAGGCGGAACAGTCGGAGGTGGACCGGATGTTCGGGGCGCTCTCCGCCGCCGCGCTCTCCTCCGCCGGCGCCCCGCCCCTGCCCAAGGGCCACTCCCCCGCCACCGCCGCGCTGGTGCGCCAGGCGCTGATGAACGCGGACGGTCCGCTGTCGGCCCAGGAGATCGCGGAGAACGCGGGGATGAGCCGGCAGACCGCGCAGCGCTATCTGAAGCTGCTGGAGCGGGCCGGGCGGGTACGGCTCACCCTCCGGTACGGCGAGACGGGGCGCCCCGAACACCGCTACACCTGGGCGGCGAGCACCTGACGGACGCGGGGCGGCGGGTGGCCGGGGGCCAGGCGACGGGCTCTCAGACGGCCCCCGCCCCCGTGAGTGAACGAACCTCCGTCTCCGCGTACTTGGTCTCGTCGGGCGGCTCGGACGAGATGACCGTACCGATCCAGCCCGCGAGAAAGCCCAGCGGAATGGAGACCACACCCGGGTTCTGGAGCGGGAACAGCTGGAAGTCGAGGCCGGGGAGCACCGCGTCGGGACTCCCCGAGACCACGGGCGAGAGCGCCACCAGCACCACGGCCGGAATCAGCCCGCCGTACACCGACCAGACCGCGCCCCGCGTGGTGAAGTTCCGCCAGAACAGCGAGTACAGCAGGACGGGCAGATTGGCGGAGGCGGCGACCGCGAACGCCAGACCGACCAGGAAGGCGACATTCAGATCCTGGGCCAGCAGACTGAGCGCGATCGCCACCGCGCCGATACCGGCCGCCGCAAACCGGGCCACCGCCACCTCGCTTCGCCGCTTCGCGTGCCGGCGTCTGAGCGAGACGTAGAGATCGTGGGCGACGGACGCCGAGGAGGCGAGGGTGATGCCCGCGACGACGGCCAGGATCGTGGCGAAGGCGATGGCCGCGACCACCGCGAAGAGAACCGTTCCGCCGGTCGATCCCGCCCCGCCGCCGAGATCGAGCGCCAGCAGCGGAACGGCCGTGTTCCCCGCGGCGTTCGAGGCACGGACCGCGTCGGAACCGACCAGCGCCGCCGCCCCGAACCCGAGCACGATCGTCATCAGGTAGAAGCCGCCGATGAGACCGACGGCCCAGACGACCGAGTGCCGGGCGGCGCGCGCGGTCGGCACGGTGTAGAAGCGGGAGAGGATGTGCGGCAGCCCGGCCGTCCCCAGGACGAGAGCCAGCCCCAGACTGATGAAGTCGAGGCGCGCGGTCCAGTCCCCGCCGTACTTGAGACCGGGGGCGAGGAACTCCGCGCCGTGGCCGCTGTGCGCGACGGCGGTGTTCAGCAGGCCGTTGACATCGCCGTGGAAGCGGACCAGGACAAGCACGGTCAGCGCGATCGCACCGGCCATCAGCAGCACGGCCTTGACGATCTGGATCCAGGTGGTGGCCCGCATCCCGCCCAAGGAGACATAGACGACCATGAGCGCGCCCACTCCGATCACGGTCCAGGTGCGCGCCGAGGCGCTCGTACCGCCGAGCAGCAGCGCGACCAGGCTGCCCGCCCCGACCATCTGCGCCACCAGATAGAGCACGGAGACGGTGACCGAGGAGGTGCCCGCCGCGATCCTGACCGGCCGTTCGCTCATCCTCGCCGCGACGACATCGGCGAGGGTGAACCGCCCGCAGTTGCGTACGAGTTCGGCGACCAGGAACAGCACGACCAGCCAGGCGACGAGAAACCCGACCGAGTAGAGCATGCCGTCGTAGCCGAAGAGGGCGATCAGGCCGGAGATCCCGAGGAAGGAGGCAGCGGACATATAGTCGCCCGCGATGGCGAATCCGTTCTCCATCGGCGAGAAGAGCCGGCCGCCCGCGTAGAACTCCTCGGCGGAGCCTTGGCGCTTGCGGCTCACCCAGGTGGTGATCCCCAGAGTGACCGCGACGAACGCGCTGAACAGCACCAGCGCCAGGGTCTGATGGTCGCCGGTCACCGGGCGCTCCCCCGTACCGTCGCGCTCCCCCGCGCACTGCCCCGCGATGTCTCCTGAGTCCGCGCCTGGTGCCGTCCCTGGGTTCGCCCTTGGGTTCGCTCCTGGTCGAACACACTCCAGCGCAGTTCGAGCGCCGCCCGGTCCCGGCGCAGCCGGGCATGGCGCGCGTACGCCCAGGTCAGCAGGAACGTCGAAAGGAACTGGCCGAGGCCGGCCACCATCGCGACATTCACCGCTCCCGCCACCGGTCTCGCCATCAGCTCGGGCGCGGCCGTCGCGGCCACGACATACGCGAAGTACCAGAGGAGGAAGGCGAGCGTGGCGGGGAGGACAAACCGCCGGTAGCGGCTCCTGACCTCCTGGAAGGCGGCACTGCGCTGGACCCGCGGATAGATCTCGGAGGCCGGCTGCCCGGTGGCGCCGTCGCCGTCGCTGTCACCGTCGCCGTGCCCGTACCCGGGAGCGGCGCTCCCGCCCGGCGGTACGGACATCATGGGCATGCCGGGACCGGCGGGCTCGCCCCAGTCCGAGGCCAGCGCTTCGTACCACGGGTCGTCGAGCCGCATCGCTGCGGCGTCACGCCCTTCCTGCTTCTCCACCGGTCAACTCTCCTTGTCGGCGAACCGTTTCGGCCGCGTAGCAAGGATGGGCGGAGGGGCGGGACAGCGAGCTCGTCTCCGCCCCGGCTTCACCCCATCAGGTGATGATTGTCCCGGGTGGCGGGATGAGTCCCCGTTGGTAGGCGTATCGCACGGCCTGCGCGCGGTCGCGCACCCCCGTCTTGCCGAAGAGGTTGTTGATATGCGTCTTCACCGTGGCCGCCCCGATGTGCAGCCGCTGCGCGATCTCCTTGTTGGAGAGCCCCTCGGCCACCAGGGAGAGCACCTCGGCCTCCCGCGCGGTCAGTCCGTCGGGCAGTTCCACGGGCGCCGGCGGGGCGGGCTGGGCGGTGACCCGTTCCAGCAGTCTGCGCTGCACGGCGGGCGCCAGTCCGGCCTGGCCCGCCAGTACGTCCTCCACGGCCCGGACGATCTCCTCGCCCCGCGCGTCCTTGGTGAGATAGCCGCGGGCGCCCGCCCGGAGCGCGGCGAAGAGCGAATCGTCGTCGGCGTAGGTCGTGAGCACCACGACCTGGGTCCCCGGGTGCTCGGCGCGGATACGGCGGGTGGCCTCCACACCGTCGCAGCGCGGCATCCGCAGATCCATCAGCACGACATCAGGACCGAGTTCGGCGACCAGGGCCACGGCCTCCTCGCCGTCCTTGGCCGCGCCGACGACCTCGATGCCCGGGAGCAGCCCGAGCAGCATCACGATGCCCTCGCGCACCACGGCCTGGTCGTCGGCCACGATCACGCGGGCCGTCATGCGGGCACTCGCAGACGCACGGTGAAACCCTTCCCTTCACGGTCTTCGGATCCCACAGGACCTTCGGATCCCACAGAGGTCCCGGAGCCGTCCGAGTCTGTCCCGGAGCCCTTCCCCGGAACGCCCCCAGCGCCCCCGGGACCCGTCCCAGGAGAGCCAGGACGACGGTCAGGACCGTCGGGGCCGGCTTCCAGAGTGCCGCCGAGCAGTTCGGCGCGCTCCCTCATCCCCAGCAGACCGTACCCGGAGCCGGAGGTCACCAGACCGGCCGGTTCCGCCCCCGCCCCGCCGCTGTCCTTCCCGCCGGAGTCCCGTATGTCCAGCGTCACCTCGTCCGCGCGGTACGTGAGCACGATCCGTACACGCGCGCCCGGCGCGTGTTTCCGTACGTTGGTGAGCGCCTCCTGCGCCACTCTGCGCACCGTCTGCGAGGCCTCCGCGGGCAGAGGCCTCGGCGCCCCCTCGACCGTGACCTCGGCGCCCTCCATGGCGGCCAGCTCACGGAGATGGTCCCCGAGGGGGGCCATCTCGCCGCGCAGGGCGGAGAGCGCCTGCCGGGTCTCGGCGAGCCCGTCGCGCGCCATGGAACGCGCGGCGACGACCCGCTCCAGTATCTGGTCGCGGAACGGTCCCGACGGTTCCCGCTCGATCCGCAGCCGGGCCGCCTCCAGATGCACGAGCTGCGCGGAGAGACTGTGCGCCAGGACGTCATGGATGTCCCGGGCGATCCTGGCCCGCTCGGCGAGGGCGGCCGACTCGGCCTCGGCGGCTCGGGCGGCCCGCTCCTGGGCCAGCAGCCGCTGGGCGCTGCCGCGCGCCTCCGCGTCGAGCCGCAGCACATAGCCGCCGAGCAGCAGCCCCGCGGTGGTGAGCGACGTGGTCAGCCAGGCGTCCTGGTCGAACGCGGCGAATCCGCCGAGGACGAGACAGGTGGTGGGCAGTGCGGCGGCGAGCGGCAGCCGCTCCATGGCGGTGACGGCGCAGCCGCACCACAGCACGACCGCGGCGATGTCGAATCCGGTCCGGCTCGCGACGAGGGCTCCGCCCATCAGCGCCACCAGCAGCCCGACCGACGGCCAGAGCTGATGCCGCAGGGTGGTGCGGTAGAAGGCCCAGGCGCAGAGGACGAGAGCGAGCGTGGCGGCCACGGCCGCGGCCGTCGCCCATCCCTCCACATGGCGCTGGCTGAAAGTCGACCAGAGCAGAGCCGCCAGACCGAGCGTCCGGACGGACCGGGCCAGCCATCGCCGCGCCTCGGTACGGCCCTCCCGGGTGAGGGCCTCCCGGGAGGGCCAGTTCGTCCAGGCGTCGGCTGTCACACACGGTCCTTCCACGGCGCGGCGGCTATCGCGTCACCGTACGACGGGTGTACGGCACGGACCCGCCACACCAGCATGCCTCTGCGGACCAGCACGGAGGCGGCGAGTGCGAGCAGCAGCGCTCCGGAGCCCTGGTGGACGCCGAGCAGCGCGCCGATGCCCATCAGCCCGAGCCGCAGGGCGATACCGCCGATCCAGACCGCGACCGTGGCCCCGGTGCCCCTCGTCCACACCGAGCCGTCCTCGGCGGTCCAGAGCCGGCCGGTCCAGGCCCAGCCCGCTCCCATCACCAGCCCCACCACCAGCTCGGCTCCGAGCAGCAGCAGCGACAGGGAGCGGTCGTCCGCGTCGATCAGTCCCGGCCGGCTCAGCGCGACGACCGCCAGGACGGCGGGAAGGACCAGCTGGCCACGCCCGCCGGTGGCGATCCGCTGTGGCTTGAACTGGCGTACGGCGACCAGCGCGACAGCGGCGGCGACCACCAGGACGGTGAGGAACGAGGACATGCGGTGCCTCCGGGGACGAAGAAGTTCAGCGACTTCGACGTTACGGAGAAGCACCAGGTCAGAGCATCGGCTCGGGGGTGGATCAAGGGTGGAAACGCGGCCTCCACCCGTGGGTGGAGGCCGCGCTCGCGAGGTCGTGGCTCAGGCGTCGATGCGCGAGCGGTCCAGGGTCGCCGCGGAGCTGGTGATGAACTCCTTGCGGGGCGCCACCTCATTGCCCATCAGCAGATCGAAGATCTGCTCGGACGATTCCAGGTCCCCGATGTTGATCCGTCGCAGGGTGCGGTGGCGCGGATCCATCGTGGTCTCCGCGAGCTGGTCGGCGTCCATCTCGCCCAGACCCTTGTAGCGCTGGATGGAGTCCTTGAACCGGATGTTCTTGCGCTGGTACTCCAGCAGCGTCTGCCGCAGCTCGTTGTCCGAGTACGTGTACACGTACTTGTCCTGGCCCCGCTTGGGCTGCACCAGCTCGATCCGGTGCAGCGGCGGTACGGCGGCGAAGACCCGGCCCGCCTCCACCATCGGCCGCATGTAGCGCTGGAAGAGCGTGAGCAGCAGACAGCGGATGTGTGCGCCGTCGACATCGGCGTCGACGAGGAGCACGATCTTGCCGTAGCGGGCCGCGTCGATATCGAACGTGCGGCCCGAGCCCGCCCCTATGACCTGGATGATCGCCCCGCACTCGGCGTTCTTGAGCATGTCCGAGACGGATGACTTCTGGACATTGAGGATCTTGCCCCGGATCGGCAGCAGCGCCTGGAACTCACTGTTCCTGGCGAGCTTGGCCGTACCGAGCGCGGAGTCCCCCTCCACGATGAACAGCTCGCTGCGGTCCACGTCGTCGCTGCGGCAGTCGGCGAGCTTGGCCGGCAGCGAGGAGGACTCCAGCGCGGTCTTCCTGCGCTGCGCCTCCTTGTGCTGGCGGGCCGCGATCCGCGTACGGGCGGCGGCGACGGCCTTCTCCAGCACGGCCCGTGCCTGCGCCTTGGCATCACGCTTCGTGGACGTCAGGAACTCCTTGAGCTCCTTCGCGACGACGTTGGAGACGATCCGGTTGGCCGCCGAGGTGCCCAGCACCTCCTTGGTCTGACCCTCGAACTGAGGTTCGGCGAGCCGCACCGTGACCACGGCGGTCAGGCCCTCCAGGGCGTCGTCCTTGACGATGTCGTCCTCGGCGACCCTGAGCATCTTGGCCGAGCGCAGCACCTCGTTGACCGTCCTGGTCAGCGAGCGCTCGAAGCCGCTCACATGCGTACCGCCCTTGGGCGTCGCGATGATGTTCACGAACGACTTGACCGTGGTCTCGTACCCGGTGCCCCAGCGCAGCGCGATGTCGACACCCAGCTCCCGGGTGACCTCGGTGGGTGTCATGTGCCCGCGGTCGTCCAGAACCGGGACGGTCTCCTTGAAGGTGCCCTGACCGGTCAGGCGCAGCACGTCGCAGACGGCCTTGTCCTGCGCCAGATACTCGCAGAACTCGCTGATGCCGCCGTCGAAACGGAATGTCTCCTCGACCGTGCCGTTGCCCTCGCTCTCGCCGGCCGCGCGCTCGTCCCTGACGACGATGGTCAGTCCGGGGACCAGGAAGGCGGTCTGGCGGGCGCGCTGGTGGAGCGTCTCCAGGGAGAGCTTGGCGTCCTTGAGGAAGATCTGCCGGTCGGCCCAGTAGCGCACGCGCGTACCGGTCCGCGCCTTGGGCACCCGCTTGCCCTTGATCAGCCCGTTCGCCGGATCGAAGGGGCTGTCGGGTCCCGGTTCGGTGAAGATCCCGGGAACTCCGCGGCGGAAGCTGATCGAGTGGGTGGCGCTGTTGCGGTCCACCTCGACATCGAGCCGGGCGGAGAGCGCGTTCACCACGGAGGCACCCACACCGTGGAGGCCGCCCGAGGCGGCGTACGAGCCGCCGCCGAACTTGCCGCCGGCGTGCAGCTTGGTCATGACGACCTCGATGCCGGACAGGCCGGTCTTGGGCTCGACGTCGACCGGAATGCCCCGGCCGTTGTCCTTGACCTCGACCGAGCCGTCCTCGTGGAGGATCACCTCGATGTGATCGCAGTACCCGCCCAGGGCCTCGTCGACGGAGTTGTCGATGATCTCCCAGAGGCAGTGCATCAGACCACGGCTGTCGGTCGAGCCGATATACATTCCGGGTCGCTTGCGGACCGCTTCGAGCCCCTCAAGGACGAGCAGGTGCCGCGCGGTGTAGTTGGAGCCGTCACGGTCTGCGGTCAGCAGCGCAGTGGACGGCACGGACGTCTCGGCGGTCACGCGGTTCGCTCCTCGCTGAATTTGAGATGTGGCCCCGTGGGGTAAAGGCCCGGCGTCTGTCACCGGTCAGAGGGTACAGAGGCCTGGTAGAGCCGTTGTCACGCCACCCTCGCGATTTCTTATGCTAGTCCACGGTCGCATAGGTGTTCGATCCCTCGTCGGGGTGAAGCACACATCACGTTCCCTTCCAGGCATGAACCATTTAGGCTCCGGGCACGTCCTCATCAACAACCGGCAAGCCAGCCGGCGAGGGCGCTCCCCACTGACAAGCACTGTCAAGCAACGCGAACCCCGTAGAGCGAAGCCCGAGCGGAGCGATACGGCCCATTCGCCGCCAACCGCCAGCAGCCAGCCACCCGGAAAGAAGTTTTCAAGGAAAAGCCGAGAGCGGGAACGTTTTCGGCCTGGTTGGATGTTGACCCTGGTACGACAGCTCGTCGAGCTAGAGAAGAGGCGACGTGACTACTGTTCTGACCCCCGCGAGCCCGCTGACCGCGGCTGACCGCTGCGACCGCTGCGGCGCGCAGGCCTATCTGCGCGTCGTCCTGATCAGCGGTGGTGAACTGCTCTTCTGCGCCCACCACGGACGTAAGTTCGAGCCGGAACTCAAGAAGATCGCCGCGGAAATACAGGATGAGAGCGACCGACTGACGGCCGTGCCGGCCGGCGGTGGTGAAGAGGAGCGCTGACACCTCGCATCCACGACGAGCCAAGGGTCGGTCCTGACCGACCGACGGGCGGCCACCTCCGCTGAGAGCGAGGTGGCCGCCTGTTCTCGTCACCGCGGAACGTGTGCTCCGACCGCGGTGGCGACGGCCCTGACCCCCGTGGTGATCCGGGTGTAGACCCCGGGACTGTCCTGGCGTCCACAGCCGCTCCCCCAGGAGACCAGCCCGATAAGGCGCCCCTGGGCCACCAGCGGCCCTCCGCTGTCCCCCTGGCAGGCGTCGTGCCCGCCCGCGGGATCGCCCGCACAGAGCATCGTGGAGGGCTCGTAGCGGCCACCTGAGCCGCCACCCGGGTACGCCCGCGAACAGTTCGCGTCCGGCAGGACCGTCACCGGCGCCGAACGCAGCGTGCTGGCGTAGTCGCCGTCACCCGAGGTGTCGCCCCAGCCGTAGACGGCGGCGGCGGTCCCCGGCTCCGCGGCGGAGTCACCGGGCTCCGCCGGCCGGATCGCGTATCTTCCGGGCAGCGGGCGCTCCAGAGTCAGCACGGCCAGATCCGCCGCGTTGGTGCCCGGGTCGTACCCCGGATCGACCTGGACGGACCGTACGGCGACGACATGCCCGCCCTTGGCGCGCAGCCGGTCCCGCCCCGCGATGATCCTGAGGTCGCGCACCTGTCCCGGAGGCCCTCCGAGCACATCCGGGCTCATACAGTGAGCGGCCGTCAGCACTTTCGTGGGAGCCACCACCACGCCCCCGCAGAACTGGCCCGCCCGCGTACCGCCGAAGCGGTCACGGCTGGACACGGCCACGGCCCAGGGGCTGTCGGCGACCCGTACCGGCTCACCACCGATGACCACACTCTCGGCGACGGCGGGCGGCGGCGCGAGAAGCGGCGACAGGACCCCCGCCGCGATCACCGCCACTCCTCCCGTCAGCACTCGGGCAAGCGAATGACGCATACGGGCTCCTGACTCTCCGGTGAAGACGTATCTACCCAGAGTCATCCTCCCCCGTCCGTCCCGCACCCCGCGCACGAGGCGAAGGCCCGGATCCGTGGTGGCATCCGGGCCTTCGAACGCGCTTCAGTGCGCCCCTGAAAGAGACCTAATCGAGATAGTCGCGCAGGACCTGCGAACGCGACGGGTGGCGCAGCTTCGACATCGTCTTGGACTCGATCTGACGAATACGCTCCCGCGTCACGCCGTAGACCTTGCCGATCTCGTCCAGCGTCTTGGGCTGGCCGTCCGTGAGGCCGAAGCGCATGGAGACCACGCCCGCCTCACGCTCGGAGAGCGTGTCGAGCACCGAGTGGAGCTGCTCCTGGAGAAGCGTGAAGCTCACCGCGTCGGCCGGGACGACCGCCTCGGAGTCCTCGATGAGGTCTCCGAACTCGCTGTCGCCGTCCTCGCCCAGCGGGGTGTGCAGCGAGATCGGCTCACGGCCGTACTTCTGGACCTCGATGACCTTCTCAGGGGTCATGTCGAGCTCCTTGGCCAGCTCCTCCGGGGTGGGCTCACGGCCCAGGTCCTGGAGCATCTGGCGCTGGACGCGCGCGAGCTTGTTGATGACCTCGACCATGTGCACCGGGATACGGATGGTGCGGGCCTGGTCGGCCATGGCGCGGGTGATCGCCTGACGGATCCACCAGGTGGCGTACGTGGAGAACTTGTAGCCCTTGGTGTAGTCGAACTTCTCGACCGCGCGGATCAGACCGAGGTTGCCCTCCTGGATCAGGTCCAGGAAGAGCATGCCGCGGCCGGTGTAGCGCTTGGCCAGCGAGACCACGAGCCGGAGGTTGGCCTCCAGCAGATGGTTCTTGGCGCGTCGGCCGTCCTCCGCGATGATCTCCAGCTCACGCTTGAGCTTCGGCGCGAGCTTGTCGGAGTTGGCCAGCTTGTCCTCGGCGAAGAGACCGGCCTCGATGCGCTTGGCGAGTTCGACCTCCTGCTCCGCGTTGAGGAGCGGGACCTTGCCGATCTGCTTCAGATAGTCCTTGACCGGGTCGGCGGTGGCACCGGCGACGGCGACCTGCTGGGCCGGCGCGTCGTCCTCGTCGTCGTCGGAGAGTACGAAGCCCTTGTTCTCGCCCTCGGTCTCCTCCTCCTCGACCTTGCCGCCCTGGATCTCATCGGTCGGCTCATCGCCGTCCGCGACCTCGTCGGCGTCCTTCTTGCCCGTGGTCTTCTTGGCGGTCGTCTTCTTGGCTGCGGTCTTCTTGACCGTCGCCTTCTTGGCCACGGTCTTCTTCGCGGCGGTCTTCTTGGCGGTTACGGCGGCCTCGTCGGCCGCCATGTCCACACTCTCGACCACGGGAGCCGCGGTGGCGGCCGCGACGGTCTTCGTCGTGGTCGTCTTGGTCGCGACAGTCTTGGTGGCGGTGCGCTTGACCGGGCTCTTCGCTGCGACGCTCTTGCGGGTGCGCTTGGGCGACTCCGCGGCACTGACCATCAGCGTCACACCCTCTTCCTCGAGGATCTGGTTGAGGCTGCGCAGAACATTCTTCCACTGGGTTGGCGGAATCTGGTCGGCCTCGAAGGCCCGACGCACGTCATCGCCGGCGATCTGCCCATCAGCCTTTCCCCGCTCGATGAGCGCCATCACAGACTCGGACTCGGCGATCTCCGGCGGGAGCGTACGGGATGTGCTGGCCGACACGAACAACCTCTCGGAACGATGGAAACGGCTTCCGGCCCCGCCCAGGTTCGGGCCGGAGCCGACGACCGTCGGCTGGGGATGTGCCGACGGCGCGGGTTAGGACCTCAGAGGGTGAATACAGCGCCACGCACGGCGGTCGTATTCCCTCCTCGGCTGTCACCTCTTAAGTCATCGCCCTGCCTCGAGGAGTGTTACGCCCAATCCACGTGGCCCGAGTCACACCTCATTTGCGACAAAGCGAGCAGAAGTGGGATCTAAGGCCCCACAATCGCATCGCCGGACCCTCCGGGTCCGGCGACACACGATGCGTACATCCCCGTACGTCCTGGCTGCGGCGGCGCTCAGTGCTCGCGCGGCGCTGGCACGACGCGCTCCACCTCGGGCTGCACGGTGAGCAGTTGACGCATGGCCGATTCCGCGGCGTGCGCGTCGCCGGTGGCGAGGGCGTCGACGATCCGCGTGTGGTGGGCGAGCGAGACCTCGGTGGGGCGGTCACATCCGGTGATCGGGCCACCGGAGACCTGGAGGGCGGCGGAAACGATGCCGGAGAGGTGCTCCAGCATGCGGTTGCCCGCGAGCTGGATCAGCAGGGAGTGATATTCGGCGTCCGCACGCGCGAAGGTGATCGAGTCACCCTGGGCGAGGGCGTGGCCCATGATCTCCACCATGTCGGTGAGCCGCTGCTGGACCTCCGCCCTGCCGTGGCCGGCCGCCAGACGTGCCGCCAGGGGCTCGATCGTCCAGCGCAGCTCGGTCAGCTCACGGCGCTGGTCGTCACGCTGTGGTCCGAAAGCCCGCCATTCGATGATGTCGGGGTCGAGCAGATTCCAGTCGCTCACCGGACGGACACGGGTACCGACATTGGGCCGCGCACTCACGAGGCCCTTGGCCTCCAGCACGCGCAACGACTCCCGCACCACGGTGCGGGAGACCTCGAAGCGCTGGCCGATCTCCTCGGGTACGAGCGGCCGGTCGGCGCCCAGGTCTCCGGAGACGATCATCTGCCCGAGCTGCTGGACGAGTTGGCCGTGCAGTCCGCGGCCGCGGCTGCTCGTCGTACGCCGTCCCACCCGGCCCAAATCGGTGTCGGCGCCCTCCCAGACGGGGGCGGCCGCGCGGTCGGCGCCGGGCGCCTCCGCGAAGGGGTAGCGGTCGAGTTCACCCGGGTCGGCGAGGCCGGAGTCGACGGAACGGGCGGCGGTCATCATGGTGTGCGCAAGGGTACTCACGCATCCTTTGTCGGCGTTGCTTCCATGAGCCTTGAGGTCTTTGGTGAAAAGCACACGAAAGGGTGATCGGCGCTCGCTCTTCGATTGACGCCTTATCGGAAAGAAGCGGGCTTTCTCAGGGGAGTTGTGGACAGGAGGGCACGCTCCGGTCGTTCCTCGGTCACCAACGGGCCCTGCGACGAAGGCCGGTGAACAGATATGCACAGAGAAGAACTGAAAGTGACAACGTCAGTGCTGCCGCGATCGGTTGGGCAACGAGTCTGACCGCGATCATCAGCCACCGGTCGACCTGGCCGGGCCACTGGAGCCACGCCAGTTCACGGAGTCTGCCCGGGAGTCCGGCCGTCGAACGCGCGGACGGACCGGCGAACACCATCTGAAGCAGGGGTACGACCAGGGTCGGTACGGCGATCACCGCGGCCACCCCGGCGACCGCGGCGCGGAAGACCCCGGCGGCGAGCAGCCCCGCCCAGGCCGAGCCGGCGGCGAGACCGGCCCAGCCGACACAGAGCGCCATCCAGTTGTCCGGTACGGGCGCGGCGCCGGCGCCGTACACGAGACGCAGGACCCCGAGGTCGGCCACCACCACCAGCAGGGTGAGAAGCAGTGCTGAGGCCGCCGTCACCACGGACTTGGCGAGCAGCAGCCCGAGACGGCGTGGAACGGTGCCGTGCGCACCGGCGAGCGCGGGGTAGCGGAATTCGTGGCCGAAGGAGAGCGCGCCGAGCAGTCCGGCACCGAGCGCGGCGGGCGGCAGCGGCAGAATGCCCGGCCAGGCCGCGAGCAGACCGGGCAGCGGGGTCCTGCCGGTGTGGGCGAGGGTCACGGCGAGAACCGTCGACGCGACAAGGACGGCGGCCACGATCAGATGGGTGCTGGGGACACCGAGCAGGCGGCGGAGTTCGTAACGCACCGGTCTGAGCGGACTGCGGACCGGGCGGGCCGACAGCGGCGGCGGCAGCGGCCCGAGACCGTCGGCCGCCGGTTCGGCCCGGGGTTCGATGTGCGGACTGTTGTGCGTCCCGGAGTGAGGGGCGATCTGCGGAGCGGCGTGCGAAGCGACGTGCGGCGTGGCGTGGGACGGCGTGTGCGGCGCGGCGTGCGGGGTGCCCAACGCCTCGGTCGGTGCCGTATCCGCCTCGGCCCGTGTCTGCCGAAGCTTGAAGGTCCGAGCCGGACCCGGTACGGAGACGGTGCGGAAGAAAGAACCGGAACCGGAACCGAAACCGGGGCCCGCGTTTGAGCCGGGGCCCGAGCTCGAGCCCGAGCCGGGGCCGGGTACCGGAACGGAGACGGCGGCCGGGACCGGGGCGAGGCGGGGAACCGGACCCGGACCGGTGTCACCGAACTCGTCGGCGAGCTGATGGACGAGGATTCCGTGCCGGAAGGCCGCCTCGCCGATCTCGGGGCAGGTGCTGCCGAAGACGGTGAGCCGGCTGCCCGCCTCGGCCACCACCTCGACGGAGCGTCTGCTCGCGCGGGCCTCACGGCTCAGCACATCGGCGAGACGTGCGGCGTGCGGTGTCCTGACAGCGACGCGCGGGCGCAGCCTGGTGCGGGCGAAGGCCGCCCCGTCCTGGTCGGCGACAAGGCGGCCGTCGTCGATGGTGACGACATGATCGGCGGTTCGAGCGGCCTCCTTCGGGTCGTCGGTGGTGTAGAGGACCGTGCCGCCCTGGGCCGCGTGCGCGCTGAGCAGTCCGAACAGCCAGTTGGTCTCGCGGGGCGAGAGTCCCCCGGACGGCGCGTCGAGCAGCAGGGTGTGCGGGTCGCCCAACAGCGCGGCGGCGAGCCCGAGTCTGCGCTCCATACCGAGCGAGAGCGTGCCGAGACGTTCGTCGCGCAGGCCTTTGAGGCCCACGACGTCGAGGAGTTCGTCGGCGCGCGAGGCGGGGACGCCCGCGGCGGCGCTGAGCATCTTGAGCTGGCCCCTGACCGTGCGTCCGGGATGGCCGGGCAGATCACTGAGGAGCACCCCGATCTCACGCGCCGGATGGGCGATGCGATGGAGCGGACGGCCGCGGAAGTAGGTGATCCCTCGGCCGGATTGGAGTTCGAGCATCAGTCTGAGTGCCGTCGTCTTGCCCGCGCCGGAGGCACCGAGAAGCGCGGTGACGGAACCGGGCCGGGCCTCGAAGGTCAGATCGTCCACGGCGGAGGTGAGGTCTCGACGGGGGGTGCTGGTCAGTCCGACGGCCTGGAGCATCGCTTCTCCCGCGGGGTGAGACCGCTCGGCGGCAGGGTGAGTACCGCAGCAAGATAACGCGATATGTCCGACTTGCAGCGCAGGGCTCTCTACCCGGGTGTCTTATGTCCCGACACCTGACACCATCGACTCATGACTGACGGGCCGTCAGGCCGCCACTGTCCCCGCCCCGGTCTCCCTCTCCGTCAGACCTCGGGCCGCAGCATGGGCGGGTTGAGCACGGTCGCCCCGCCGGCCCGGAAGAGCTGGGCGGGCCGGCCGCCCTGCCGGGTGGTGGTGCCCCCGGACGGCACCAGGAAACCCGGCGTCCCCGTCACCTTGCGGTGGAAGTTACGGGGATCGAGCGCCACGCCCCACACCGCCTCGTACACCCGACGCAGCTCACCGACGGTGAACTCGGACGGGCAGAACGCGGTGGCGAGCGAGGAGTACTCGATCTTGGAACGGGCTCGCTCCACACCGTCCGCGAGGATCCGCCCATGGTCGAAAGCGAGCTGCGCGGGTTGTCCGTCCTCACGGACGAAACCACCCTCCTGGTTGAGCAGCGCCTCGACGGGGGCCCATCGCGCGCTGTTGGCGTCACCCCCCGCGCGGGGGGCCGGAAGGTCGGGCGAGAGCGCCAGATGGGCGACACTGACCACCCGCATCCGGGGGTCCCGTCCGGGGTCCCCGTAGGTCGCGAGCTGTTCCAGATGGGCCCCGTTCCCGGGCGCCGGCGCGTGGGGATCGTGGGCGCAGAGCCCGGTCTCCTCGGACAGTTCCCGCGCCGCCGCGTCGGCGAGATCCTCGTCGGCCCTGACAAAACCGCCGGGCAGCGCCCACCGGCCCTGGAACGGCGACTCCCCGCGCCGTACGACCAGCGCGCAGAGCGCGTGGCGCCGCACGGTGAGCACGACCAGGTCGACGGTGACGGCAAAAGCGGGGAAGGCCGACGGGTCGTAGGGCGACATGCCGTGATCATAGTCGTCTGCCTGACGATAAACACTCCTTCGGTCATGACCACTGATTACTTCTTTCGCTCTCCCGGCCGCCCTCATGTCCGGGTCGGACACGCAGGCTCATCCGGCTCCCCGCCCGGGGCTCATCCGTCGCCCCCGCCGAGTTGGAGCCCGTCCGCCGCTTCCTCCACCATCCCGAGTCCGAGCCGGCTGACCCGTACGGAGAAGGGCTCCCCCGCGACCCGCAGCCCGCTGAGCCGGACCGCCCCGAGCGGGGCCGAGCGGACCGGATACAGCGCGACCGTGCCACCGGGGGCATCGGGGCGGACACCGACGAGCGCGGTGAGCAGATGGATGCCCGCAGCGGCCGCCACGGCGGCCGGACGGCACGCCGCCGGGTGCGGCACGGGAGCGCCCCCGGCGGTGCGCTGCTCCCCCGCGTACATCTCCGGCAGCCGATGGCCGAAGGTCTCCGCCGCGTCCAGCACTCCACGCAGCAGGGACACCGCTTCCTTCTCGTGCCCGGCCATCGCCAGACCGGCGACCGCGACGGCCGTCTCATGGACCCGCACCGCACCCGCGCGATGGCCGAACGGATTGTGTCCCGGCTCCCTGGCACCGAGACCCCGCAGCCCCCAGCCGGAGTCGAGCGTGGGACTGCCGAGCACACGGGTCAACTGCTCGGTCCGCTCACGGTCCAGCAGTCCCGGAGCCGCCCTGCCCTCCCCGAGCAGACCGGTGTCCAGGAGATGGGCGGAGCTGCCGCTGGGATACGGAAGCAGCCGGCCGTCATGGAGACGTGCCGCGGCCGGACGGCCCCCCGCGCGATCGTCGATCCAGAACGTCTCCGCGAACCGCACCCGCAGCGCGCCCGCCCACTCGCGCCAGCCGTCGGCCCCCGGCCGTCCGCAGGCGTCCAGCAGATCGGCTCCCAGCAGGGCCGCGCGGTGCGCGTGGGCCTGGGTCTCCACCCGCTGAGGCCCGGCGGGGCCCGGCTCCCCCAGCAGCCCGCCACCGTCCGGGGCGGCGCGCAGCCAGTGCAGACAGCGCTCCGCGACCGGCAGCAGCTCGGCCAGCTCGCTCTCGGGAAGCCCCCATCGGCGTGCCTCGGCGAGGACCACGGGGAAGGCGAGTGTCGCCTCCACACCGCCGCAGCTCGGCGGCAGATGGGGACCGGCGTCCCGCAGCGGCCCGGGGAGCCGCCCGAAGTCCCGTCCCTTTCCGGTGAACTGGCCCCGGGCGACGGTGCGCAGCGTGCCCGCGGCCAGCCGGGTGCCGAGCGGAAGCACCATCCGTGCGGCCCAGAGCGCCTCGGCGGCGGGCGGTCCGCAGCGCCAGGGCACGCCCGCGGCGAGGTGAAGATCCGCGGGGCCGTCCGGCCCCCGTACCAGCAGCCCCCGGAGATCACCGAGACTCGCGGCGAACAGCGCCCCCACCCGGGGATCGTCACCCTCGGCCGCCGCCTCGGGCAGTGGATTGCTCCCCGTCCGGCCCGTCGGCCGTACCGGTCGGCCGGAGCGGATCCGCAGTTCGATCGTGTGGGCGGCACCGGGCCCCAGCTCCACCTCCCAGCGCAGGAGTCCCGCCGAGGCCAGTGTGTCGTGGGGGCCGGGGGACGCGGTGACGACGGCGGATCCGCCACCGGGCGCGGACCAGCGCAGCCCCGCGGGGTGGACGGCCGCGGGCAGTCCGGGCCCGGCCTGGCCCGCTCCGATCGCGGCCAGTTCCGCGAGGTCGGTGCCGAAGGAGATCTCCACCGGGAATCTGCGGACGCGGCGGGCCGAGCTGTGCAGGGTGATCCGCTCGGTGCCGTCGGCGTCCCGTACCCGTTCGACATGGATCTCCGGGTCGGGCCCGGCGTCGTCGGATGTGCGGACGACCCCCAGGAACCGCGCCCGGTCCGCAGCGACCAGCCTGCCCTGCACCGGGAGGGGTTCCCGTCCGCCGATCCGCAGCCGGCAGCGGGAGAGCAGACGCCTTCCGGACTGGTAGAAGCCCTCGATCCCCTCACCGGTGAGCTGTCCGTGCTCGGCCGAGACCGCGAGACACGGCAGCGCGACACAGAGCAGGACATGGTGCACGGCGGGCGGCACCGCGCGCGGCACGGTCTTCCCGCGCCCGGCTCCGGAGGGGATGGCTCGCGGCGGCTCGCTGTTCGGGGGAGGGGCGGTGAGGGCCATGGGTGGTCTGCTCTGCCTTCTCTGCGCTCCGGAGGACCGCCGTCTCTGCGGCGGCGCGGCTCATACGATTCCGCCACTGAGGTGAACGCCCACCCGGCCGACCTGGTCACGGCCGTCATCGCCCGCTCCTGCTGCCGCGCCTGCCACCGCGCCGGGGCGCGCGGCCCCGCGCCGCCGTCCCACCGGGGTGTGCCGCGGGCGGCAGTGCCTTCCGTGGCACAGGGGGACGGACCGGACGCGACGCGGGCCGCCCTTCCCCGCCGCGTGCGCCGGGCAGAGCGCGCGCGGCACGCTCCTGGCGGAGACAGCGGCGCAGCGTCTCGGGGTCGAGTCCCTCGTTGCAGGCCTGGTGGAGCAGTTGCGCGAAGACATACCGGGGGTCCAGGCGCAGGGCGAGCCCGAGGGCGACCCTGGCGCCGGGCTCGTCACCGGTGGACCAGGCGACCCAGCCGGCCAGGGTGAGCGGTGCGGTCGCGTGTTCCGCGTAGGGGCCGACGCAGCGGCGGGAGAGCGCGCGCCAGAGCCGCAGGGCGGGCCCGGCCTGGGAACCCTCCATCCACTCCGCGGCCCGGTCCCGTGTCTCCCGGTCCTGGAGCCCGAGGATGACGGCGGCCGCCTCGTCATGGCTGATGAGCCGGTCGTCCTCGGCGTCCGTGTCGGTCTCTCCCCCACGCGGCGCCTCCCCGAGCCGCTTCATGAGCGTGCGCGCCGTCCGCAGCGTCTCGGCACCGACCTCTTCCCTGCTGCCCCCGACCAGGATCTTCGGCACAAGGGCCGCGCCCGCCTCGTCCAGCGCCCGTTCCTGTGCCACAGCGGCGGGTGTCCGCCAGGGCGACAGTCGCGCCTCCATCTCGCGCAGTGATCCTCGGACCTGGACACCGGCGTAGGTGGCGGCGGCGGCCATCACCGACGTACCGGGGAGGGCCAGCCCGGTGCCCTCCGGCGGACAGCAGCGGACATCGGGGCAGCAGTAGGACCAGAAGCGGCCGTCGGAGATACAGAGCACTTCGTACACGGGTACATCGAGGCTCCCGCACGCGGTGCGCAGCCCCTGTGCGAGCGGGCGGAGCCGCTCCATCACCTGCCGGCCCGTCCCGCCCTCCGTCGGATCCTGGCAGAGGAAGACAACGATGCCGTCGGGCCGGGAGCCGCGCCGCGCGCTTCCCTCGATCAGGCATTCGGCGAGCTGCTCGGCCACCGGCGGCCACTCCTGCGGCGAGCGCGGGATGCCGAGCCTGAGCCGCCCGCCGAAGCGCCCCTGATCGCCGTGCAGAGCGACCATGACGACGGAGTCGGTGGGGTGGAAACCGAGCAAATACGGGAGGGCGTCGGCGAGTTCCGCGGGACTGCGCAGGGTGATCTGCTGGCGGTCGGCGGATCCGGTCGGTTCGTGGTGCTTGTTCATGGGTCGACCGTCCCGCGGCGGGCCAAATCCCGCGACCCCTGTGGATAACGTTATCCACAGGCTGGTGGCCGCATTCGCGCTTTGTCCGGGCCATCGGGTTGCATGGGGACATGACCAACGCAGACCGCGCGGCTCTCCGGGCCTCGGCCGATTCCGTACTCACCCGCCTCGTCGGTGACACCACCGGCACCGCCCGGCTGCGCGAGGACCAGTGGCGGGCCATCGAGGCGCTCGTCGCCGACAGACGCAGGGCACTGGTGGTCCAGCGGACGGGGTGGGGCAAGTCCGCGGTGTATTTCGTGGCGACCTCACTGCTGCGGGAGCGCGGCGCGGGCCCGACCGTGATCGTCTCGCCGCTGCTCGCGCTGATGCGCAATCAGGTGGAGGCCGCCGCCCGCGCCGGAATCCGGGCCCGGACGATCAACTCGTCCAATGCGGAGGAATGGGACACGATCCAGGACGAGGTGGCCGCGGGCGAGGTCGACGTGCTGCTGGTCAGCCCGGAGCGGCTGAACAATCCGGACTTCCGGGACCAGGTCCTGCCCCGGCTCGCCGCGGCGACGGGACTGCTGGTGGTGGACGAGGCGCACTGCATCTCCGACTGGGGCCATGACTTCCGTCCGGACTACCGGCGGCTGCGCACGATGCTCGCTGAGTTGCCGTCCGGTGTTCCGGTCCTCGCCACCACGGCCACGGCGAACTCACGGGTGACCGCCGATGTCGCCGAGCAGCTGGGCACCGCGGCGGGGACGGACGCGCTCGTGCTGCGCGGGCCACTGGACCGGGAGAGTCTCAGTCTCCATGTGCTGCGGCTGCCGGACGCCGCGCACCGGCTGGCGTGGCTGGCCGATCATCTCGGCGAGCTGCCCGGCTCGGGGATCATCTATACCCTGACGGTCGCGGCGGCCGAGGAGGTCACGGCGTATCTGCGGCAGTGCGGGCACACGGTCGCCTCGTACACCGGACGCACGGAGAACGCCGACCGTCAGCAGGCCGAGGACGATCTGCTGGCGAACAGGGTGAAGGCACTGGTCGCCACCTCGGCGCTGGGCATGGGGTTCGACAAGCCCGACCTCGGATTCGTGGTGCACCTCGGCTCCCCCTCCTCGCCCATCGCCTACTACCAGCAGGTGGGCCGCGCGGGCCGTGGGGTGGAGCATGCCGAGGTGCTGCTGCTGCCCGGCAGGGAGGACGAAGCGATCTGGCAGTACTTCGCGTCCGTCGCGTTCCCGTCCGAGGAACTGGTCCGCCGGACGCTCGATGTCCTGGGCCGGGCCGAGCGGCCGCTGTCGCTGCCCGCGCTCGAACCCCTCGTCGAGCTGCGGCGCACGCGTCTGGAGACGATGCTCAAGGTCCTCGATGTGGACGGAGCGGTGCACCGGGTGAAGGGCGGCTGGACCGCCACGGGCCGCCCGTGGGCGTACGACACCGAGCGGTACGCCTGGGTGTCGCGCCAGCGCGAGGCCGAACAGCAGGCGATGCGCGACTACGCGTCGGCGGACGGCTGCCGGATGGAGTTCCTGCGGCGGCAGCTGGACGACGAGGAAGCTGTCCCGTGCGGTCGGTGCGACAACTGCGCGGGGGCCCGGTTCGAGGACAAGGTGACCGCCGCCGCCCTCGACGCCGCACGCGGTGAGCTGGGCAGGCCCGGTGTGGAGGTGGAGCCGCGCAAGATGTGGCCGACCGGACTCTCCGCGGTCGGTGTCGATCTCAAGGGGCGTATCCCCCCGGGCGAACAGTCCTTCGCCGGCCGGGCGTTGGGGCGGCTGTCCGACATCGGCTGGGGCAACAGGCTGCGGCCGATGCTGGCGGCGCACGCCGCGGACGGCCCGGTGCCCGACGATGTGGTGAACGCGGTGGTCAGCGTGCTCGCCGACTGGGCCAAGGGACCGGGCGGCTGGGCCTCCGGCGCTGCCGACGCGCCACCCCGGCCCGTCGGGATCGTCACCGTGGCCTCGCGGAGCCGGCCCCGGCTCGTCGGCACGCTCGGCGACCGGATCTCGCAGATCGGCCGGATGCCGCTGCTCGGCACGGTCGAGTACGGGCCGGCGGCGGGCGACACCCATATCTCCCGCACCAACAGCGCTCAGCGGGTGCGTGCCCTGCACGAATCGCTGACCGTACCCCCCGAGCTGGCCGGCGCGCTCGCCTCGGCGGGCGGTCCGGTTCTGCTCGTCGACGATCTCTCGGACAGCGGCTGGACTCTCGCGGTGGCCGCCCGACTGCTGCGCAAGGCAGGGGCGAAGGGGGTGTTTCCGCTGGTCCTCGCCGTTCAGGCATGACAGGCGGCATCAGCCGTACGACTACGACCGGGGATATGACCGCCATAACTGCCCATTCCGGTCAACGGCGCCAATTGCTCGTTGCCGCACGCCCCCGCGCCAAGGAGAATTGACGCTACCCCCGCACGGTCGCTCGCGGTCCGCAAGGGCTGTGCCGAGGTGCGCCCCCGTCCGACCCAGCCCGCACTGTGGGCGCGTATGCGAAGGGAGGATCGTGACCTTCGGATTCGCTCCGTCCGCAGCCACTTCGATCACCGGGCCGACGGGTTCCGCCAACCGCCTCGCCAGGATGCTCGAACTCGACGAATGGGCGGCAGCGGGGATTCCGCTGCTGCGCAACCCACGTGAGGTCGTCAGCGGTCTGCACAGCAGACACCGGCCGACTCCGGGGACCGCGGTCGTGGCCGTCCTCGACCATGAGGAACGGCTTGCCGCGAGCGCCTCCTTCGTCCCACGGGAGGCGCCGGTGGACGGCTGGGAGTTCCGCAACGCGCTGCTGGCACATCTACGCCGTGTCATCCCGCACGATCTGCGCCGTCGCACGCCCATACGCACCGCCGTACTCCTCTACTGCCGTGAGGGCGACGAACGGTGGACGGAGGAGGACGGCGCCTGGATGTGGGGACTGCGGGACGCCTGCACCCTGCACGGGCTGCGGTGCGGCGCGTACATCACCCTGACACGCGGCGGCTGGCAGGTGCTGGGCGAGGGCCGTGGGGGCCGTCGGCCCAACTCCATGTCCCCGCCGGCTGATCTGTCGGAGACGGTGATCGACGCCGCTTCGTCGCCGGTGCGCGGGGGCGGCGTCGCCGTCGAGGCGCTGCGGCGCACGGCCGCCCGCTGAGCGGAAGCGGACACGCGTCCACACAACGCGCCGAGCGGCCGAGGGGTTTCCGCGTGCGGACGCACCACAGCGGCCCGGCCACCCCCTGAACGGGCAGCCGGGTCACGACCGGGACGTACGGACGTCCAGGCGCGGGCGCCGACGCCCGCGCACCACACGCCGTACGACTGTCGTACGGTTCAGACCCCCGCGCCGAGCACGGCGTTGATCCGCTCGTTGTCACCGCACACGACCAGCAGCGCGGTGGCCCGTTCCCGGGCCAGCGGCAGCACCTGGGCGGCGACGGCGTCGTCGCCTCCGTTGACGGCCACGACCACGACGGGCCGTGACTGCGCGCGGGTGACAGCGGCGGCGTCGGCGAAGAACACGTCTTCGCGGGCGTCGTGCTGGGCCCAGTAGGAGGTTTCACCGAAGGACAGCTCATGGGTGGCCCACGGGTGCTGTTCGCCGGTGGTGAGGACCAGGATGTCGCCCGGCGCCCGACCCGAGTCGAGCAGCAGGTCGACCGCCTCCTCGGCGGCGTCGAGCGCCCCGCCCGCCGGAGCCGGGATCAGTTGGAGCTGAGGAGCGGAAGGAGTGGTGGGCCCGGACGCCTTGGGCTGCCCGGCGGAGCTCTGCGAGCGCTGCGCCGGCGGCGCGGGCCTCGCGGGACCGGGTCCCGGGCGACCGGGACGCGGTGTGGCCGCGGAGCGCGGCCCGGGTACGGGACGCGGACCGGGTACAGGACGTGGGGTCGGCGCGGTGCGGCCGGTGGCCGGGGTGGCGCTGGGACCCTGGGCTCTCTCGTGAATCTGAGGCTCCTGGGGGATGAGAGGCATGGCTGGATGTCTATCAAACGCCGACGCCAGAGGCATCGGCGGGTGGGCACGTTCGCGGCCCGGCCCACGGCCGGGGGCACGTGGACGAAGAGGTCACCGGATGTTCCAGAGGTCGGACGGATCGGAAGTCGGACGTGCCGGAGTCGGACGTGTCAGAAGTCGAAGCCGAGTTGGCCCCCGCTTTCCATGGCCGCGGCCCCTACGGGGATCCGGATCTTCTTGAGGTGCCGCCACTGGGGCAGCGAGTCGAGATAGGCCCACGAGAGCCGGTGGTGCGGTGTCGGCCCCCGTTCCTCCAGCGCCGCCTTGTGCACCGGTGAGGGATACCCGGCGTTGGCGCCGAAGGCGAAGGGAACGTACTCCTCGGACACCGCGCCCAGTTCGGCCATCAGCGCGTCCCTGCGCACCTTGGCGATGACCGAGGCCGCCGCCACCGAGACACAGGACTGGTCGCCCTTGATGACCGTACGCACCTGCCAGGGCCCTCCGAGATAGTCGTGCTTGCCGTCGAGGATCACCGCGTCGGGCCGTACCGGCAGCGCCTCAAGGGCGCGTACGGCGGCGAGCCTGAGTGCCGCGGTCATCCCCAGGGCGTCGATCTCCTCCGGAGAGGCATGCCCAAGTGCGTGCGAGGTGACCCACTTCTCCAGCTCACCGGCCAGCTCCGTACGGCGCTTGGGGCTGATCAGCTTGGAGTCGGTGAGACCGGCCGGCGGTCTGCGCAGTCCGGTGATGGCGGCGCACACCGTGACCGGCCCGGCCCACGCTCCGCGTCCGACTTCGTCGACGCCGGCGATGACTCTGGCGTCGGTGGTGGCGCGCAGCGAGCGCTCAACGGTGTGCGTGGGTGGTTCGTACGGCATGGCACCTGCAAGGTTACGCCGCCGGAACGCCGTGCGACAGACCGGGTACCGGCCGTCCTCAACAGCCTTGTCCGGCCTGCCGCGCGGGATGCGTCAGCGGGCGCGTGCCTGGAGCAGGGGCACCATGACCTGATCGATCATCTCGGCGATCTCATCATCGGTCCATTCGCTCCCGCACACCTTGGAACGGAACATCATCAGAGCCGGAATGACATCGCAGATCAGCGCGCCGGTGGCATCGGGACGTACGTCACCACGCTGGATCCCCCGTTTCACCACGTCGCCGAAGAGCCGGTAGGACGGCTCGATGACCCACTTGACGATCAGCCCCTGGAAGCGTTCGGCGCCCGCCGCGTCGCATTCGTGAAGAACCGAGCGGAGCGCGAACCCGGGCCGGGAGTACATCGAGTCCCGAACGAGCCGGCAGAGCTCGTACAGATCCTCGCGCACACTCCCCCGGTCGGGCGCCTCGTCGAGCGTCGGCAGCCCCGCCTGGAGCGCGTCGGCGACCAGATCCTCCTTGGAGGGCCAGCGGCGGTACACCGCGGCCTTGCCGGTCTGGGCCCCGGCCGCGACGCCTTCCATGGTCAGCCCGTTCCAGCCGACCGTACTCAACTGCTCCAGGGCGGCTTCGAGGATCGCCCGCTCCAGCACGGGCCCACGGCGCCGCGGCGACGCCGACTGCGACCGAGCGGTGGCCGCGGAGCGCGAAGAAACCATCAGTAACTCTCCATAGGGGGCTGACACTCCGGGACGGCAGCTTCAGTGAACGCTTGCGTTCCCTGAAGGGGACTCACTACCGTGAACTCAACAGTGAACGGGTGCGTTCACTAATTCACCTGTGGGGGATCCAGCAGTGACAACCTCTCAACTCGAAACACGGAACGAACCACCGGGCGCGGCCCGCCGGAGCGGGCGACCGGGAATCGCCCTCACCGTCATCGCGGCCTGTCAGCTCATGGTCGTACTCGACGCGACCATTGTGAATATCGCGCTTCCTCATATCCAGGACGCTCTCAGCTTCTCGACCACGGATCTCTCCTGGGTCCTGAGCGCCTACACCCTGACCTTCGGCGGTCTGCTGCTGCTCGGCGGCCGGGCCGGCGACATCCTGGGCCGCCGCCGGGTCTTCATGACCGGCATCCTGCTCTTCACCCTCGCGTCCCTTCTGGGCGGTTTCGCCCAGGAACCCTGGCAGTTGCTCGCCGCCCGTGCGCTCCAGGGAGTGGGCGGCGCGATCGCCTCGCCCACCTCGCTCGCGCTGATCACCACCACCTTCCCCGAGGGGCCCGAGCGGAACAGGGCGTTCGGTGTCTTCGCCGCCGTCTCCGCGGGCGGTGGCGCGATAGGGCTGCTGGCAGGCGGCATGCTCACCGAATGGCTCGACTGGCGCTGGGTCCTCTTCGTCAACGTACCGATCGGTGTGCTGATCGCGGTCCTCGCGCCGATGTACATCAATGAGTCCGAGCGCCATCCGGGACGCTTCGACATCGCGGGCGCCGCGACGTCCACGCTGGGCATGGCGTCGCTCGTGTACGGATTCATCCGGGCCTCCGAGGAGGGCTGGCGGGACCCGCTGACGCTGGGCGCGTTCGCGGCCTCGGTGGTGCTGCTCGCCATGTTCGCGGTGATCGAGTCCCGGGCGAAGGAACCCATCACGCCGCTCAGGATGTTCGCCGACCGGAACCGGTCGGGCACATACGTCATCATGCTGAGCCTTGCCGCCGCGATGTTCGGCATGTTCTTCTTCATCGTCCTTTTCGTACAGAACGTGCTCGGATACAGCCCGATCCAGTCCGGTCTGGCTTTCCTGCCCGTAACGGTCGCGATCATCGTCGGGGCGGGACTGTCCCAGCGGTTCCTTCCGGTGCTCGGTCCCAAGCCGTTCATGGTGACCGGTTCCGCCATCACCGGTCTCGGTCTGTTCTGGCAGACGCTCATCACCCCGGACAGCTCATATCTCGGTGGCGTGCTCGGGCCACTGCTGCTCTTCGGCTTCGGTATGGGCCTGAACTTCGTCACGCTCACCCTGACCGCCGTATCGGGCGTCGCGCAGCACGAGGCGGGCGCGGCCTCCGGACTGCTCAACGCGAGCCAGCAGGTGGGAGGCTCGCTGGGGCTCTCGATCCTGGTCACCGTCTTCGGTACGGCCAGCCGCAACGAGGCGGAGAGGCAACTTCCGTCCTTCATGGCGGAGGCGAGCCCCGCGCAGAAGGCGGAGCTGGCCAAGACCCAGGAACTGCCGGGACGCTGGGGACACGAGGTACTGACCCAGGGCATCTCGACTGCTTTCATCGCGGCGGTGGCCATGGTGGCGGTCGCGCTGCTGACGGCGGCGCTGGTGATCCGGGTACGCAAGAGCGACCTGGAGGCACTCAGCGGCAAGGCGGAGGCAGCCGGTCCGGTGGCCTAGCCTCCGCTCCGCTCCACGCCCGGTCCGGGACCCCGATTCCCGGCTCCGGTACTGGTCCCGTACTGGCACGCGCACGTACGGGCGTGGAGCGCCGGTACGGATATGGATACGCGTACGGGACGTCCGACAGCAACGCCGGGCGTCCCGTACGCGCAGGCCATACGCACCGGCCGTACGTGCAGGCCCTACGCGGCGAATCGGCCGTACGCGCGGGACGTACGGAACCGTCACAGCCGGTTGACGTCGATGTCACGGCCGTACTCGATCCAGTCACCCGGCCCCCGGCACTCCGGCGAGTAGGCGGCCTCCCGCTTCGCCAGAATCTCGCGGGCCCTCTTCTCGCTCCAGTTCGTCGCGTACCAGGGCTTGTCGTCCGCCTGGGCCAGATTCTCCGCGATGCCGGCGAGAGCACAGGAGCGCAACGGCTCGGGCAGCCGGTCCAGCGCCGGTACGGCGTCGGCGGACAGCTCCTGGAAGTACTCGACGTCGAGCTTGTGCAGGCGCTCGTACCGGTCCACGTTGCTCTCCGCCACGAGCGCGTCCGGCGAGAGCAGCCCGAAGGTGAGCACGGCCGCCGCGCCACTGGCGGCGACGGCGCGCGGCAGCCACCGTCCGCCCACGGCTCCCGCCACCAGAATCAGGACGATCACCAGAGCGAGCCACAGCTCCATCGCCGCCACCGAGACACGCAGCCGTGTCAGTCCGTACTCCTCGACGTACAGATCCATCCGGCGCAGCGCGGAGGCGGCCACGACGAGTGTGAGAACACAGAGAACGCCGAGCACGGCCCGGACCAGCGCGCTGTCGCGGGCACCGTCACGCGGGGCCCACCGGCGGGCCAGCCCGATGACGAGAAGGACGAGGAGGGTGACCCAGAGCAGTTGCCAGAATCCCTGGCGCGCGTACTCGGAACGACTGAGTCCGGTCTTCTCGAAGACCTTGCGATAGCCGCCGAACAGCACGGCGAGCTGGACGGCGATGAAGACCGCGAAGAGCAGATTGAGAACGATCAGCGGAAGCGCCCACTCCATCCTGCCGCGGGCCCGGCCGGGGCGTACGGTGATCCGGTCCCAGCGCAGGGGCGCCGCCGCCGTGTTCGCGGCGGCGAGAGCGCCGAGGAGTCCGACGCCGAACAGCAGGAAGCGCCACGGTCCGTCGGCGGCCGACACATCGGGGGTCAGACCACCGAGCAGATCGGCGAAGGCCGCGTCGGCGCCCGCGAAGAGCGCTCCGAACACGAACAGCAGCACCACGGCGACGACGACCCCGCGGATCAGGGGCATCAACTGTTTCCGCGATCTTCCGGTGCGCTCGCGCAGACCGCGCAGGCCCCATGCCACGCCGTTGCCGATCGAACCGAGCAGACCGAACGGGCCGAACACCACACCCGGCCAGGTGCGGGCGCCATGCAGCGCGAGCGAACCGAGCGCCAGTGCGGACACGATGGCGAGAAAGGCCGGCAGACCGGCGTCGTTGAGGGCGGGGACAGCGAGCAGTGCCACGCCGCCGAGGGCCCAGACGAGTGTCCAGGGTCGCGGACGGCGACCGGCGTCCTGGGCGGTGAAGTAGGCGGCGAGGGCCGCCGGGACCGTCACGATCAACAGATTCACCCCCACCCCGTCGCCCAGCAGCAGGGCGCTGAGCAGGGCGGTCGCCAGGACCGACCAGAGTGCGGCGGCGCGGATCGGGGCCGGGGTGATTGGGCTGATCTCGGTGACCCAGACGGGCGGCTCGGGCCGCTGGGGCTGCCACTGCTGCCAGTCGGGAGCCGCCGCGCGCCGCGGCTCCTGTCCGCTTGCCGCTTCCCGCTCGCTCTTCGTCTTCGGCTCGTGGCCCGGGTCCGGCTCCTTGGCCGGCGCGGGTATGGACGGTGTGTCTGTCACGGGACCCCCTCCCGACCGGGCCCCTTCGCGGCGGAGTGGCGCGTACGACCCGGTGTCTCGTCGGCACGCCTCCGTCGAAGATCATCAAGGCGGCGTGGCGGAAAGAGTAACCACGCGGGCAAGGAGGTCCCGCGGTCCTCAGGTGCCCCTGTGGCAGGACCGTGACAAACAAATGCCGGCAGTGGTCACCCGGTTACGGCGGCGGACAGCCATCCCGGCAGCTCCTCCGTACGCTCGGACCACTCCCGCGGCGGCGCTCCGGCGCTCCCGGCCGCGATCACTCCCCCGACGATGGCGCAGTTCGTGTCGACATCGCCGCCCACCTGAGCCGTCGTCCAGAAGCCCCGCTCGAAGTCACCGAGGGCGCGAGCCGCCGACCAGAGGGCGAACGGCACGGTGTCGTGCGCGCTGGTGCGCCGCCCACAGCCGAGGACGGCGGCGACGGTGCCCGCGTCCCCGTAGTCGAGCATGTCCCGTGCCCGCCGCAGCCCCACGCCCACGGCGCTGCGCGGTACGAGTGCCACCACACCGTCCAGCAGGGCCTCGGGCGTGGGCGGACCTGCCGGATCCGCGGCGAGAGCGGCCGCGGCGGCCACCGCCATCGCACCCGCCACGGCCTCACGGTGCTGATGTGTGGTGTACGCGGAGATCTCGGCCTGGTGCGTGGCCTGTTCCGGGTCGTCGGCGTACCAGGCGCCGAGAGGCGCGATACGCATGGCGGCCCCGTTGCCCCACGAGCCCTGGCCGTCGAAGAGCGCGGATGCCAGCTCGCGCCAGTCGCCGCCCTCCCGCACCAGCCGGAGCAGCCGGTTCACGGCCGGACCGTAACCGCGGTCGAAGTCATGGCGCTCGGCGAAGGAGCGCGCGAGCGTGTCCTGGTCGATACGGCCGAGCGTGCCCAGCACGGCCAGGACCGACGCGCCCATCTCGGTGTCGTCGGTCCACTGCCAGCTGCCGGGCGGCAGCTCCCGTCGCTTCAGCAGGGGAACGTTCGACGGTACGAAGAACTGGGAGCCCAGGGCGTCTCCCACGGACAGTCCACGCAGACTGGCCAGGGCGCGTTCGTAGCGCGCCGTGTCGGGTATCGGTCGAGTGGTCATCGCGGAGTCCAAGCGGTCATCGCCCGTCACTCTAACCGGTGGGACCGTACGGTTCCGGGGTGCGCCAGCGTTCGAACGGCCTGTCCAGGGTGTACCGGCCGTCCGCGCCGAGCAGCAGCGTGCGCGTCTCCGCGTTGCACGGGTTCGACAGCGACTCGAACTCCGCGACCGACCAGTGGAACCACCGCATGCAGAACAGCCGCATGGTCAGTCCATGGGTCACCAGCAGCACGTTCTCCGGTGGGTCGGGTGCCTCGAAGCTCCGGTACAGGGACTCCAGGAAGGCGCCGACCCGGTCGTACACATCGGCGCCCGACTCACCCTGTGCGAACCGGTAGAAGAAGTGCCCGTAGGCGTCGCGGTAGCTCTTCTGGAGGCGTACGTCGTCCCGGTCCTGCCAGTTCCCCCAGTCCTGCTCGCGCAGCCGCGGCTCCTCCCGTATCCGCACCAGACCCGGATCGAGACCGAAGGCCTGGAAGGTCTCGTGCGTACGGCGGTAGGGCGAGACATAGACGCTGACCTGCTCACGGCCGAACATCTCGCGCAGCTGTACGCCGGTCTCCTCGGCCTGCCGCCAGCCCTTCCCGGTGAGTCTCAGGGCATGGTCGGGCTCGCGTTCGTACACCGTGTCATCTGCGTTGCCCTCGGACTCTCCGTGCCGGACAAGGACAATGCGCCGCGGTCGTGCCATGCCCCGACCCTAGATCGGTGCCGGGGAGCGGTACCGACCGGGGCGTACCGACCGGTCGTACGAATGCTCCGCGTCCACGGGCGTATGCTCCGCGTCTACGGGCGTACAACCGCCCAGCGCCCGCGGGCATGCCCCCGTCCGGCTTCCGCCGGCGCCTCACACCGTCCAGGTCGATTCGAGATCGACGACGTCTCCGGCCAGCGCCGCCACGTCCGCCGCGGTCTGGGCACGCAGCGTCAGCCGCTCCACCCGTTCGACCCGGTACTTTCCGTGCTCCGCCGCGGACTGCCACATCGAGAGCACGATGAACTCATGGCCGGGCGCCTCCCCGAACAGTCCGCGCACCATCCCGGGCGACCCCGCCATCGCGGGGTTCCACACCTTCTCCTGCATCAGCGCGAAGTGCTCGACCCGGTCCTCGTGGACCTTGCAGTGCGCTACACGCACCACATCCGCGTCGGTGAAGCGCGGCTCGAAGCCGGTCTTCACATCGAATCGGTAATCAAATAGTTTGGTCTGGACGTCCCTGTATGTCCCCGATTGCGAGGCGGCCAGCCGGTCGTGGGAGCGCGCCATGAAGGAGTCGTAGAACGCACGGCTCTCCCAGAACGCGAAGACGTGGGCCACACCCGGCTTCGTCCGGCTCCAGCCCCCGCTCTGCCCCCGGAATCCCGGCTCACCGAGCAACCCCGCCCATTTACGCTGGCCGCGTTCGAAACCTCGTCGGTCGATCACGGTGCAGCGCGTCCACTTGACCAGCACCGCGCCATCGTACGGCGCGGAGGGTGGCGCGGGTCACGCTCCGGCGGAGTGCACCCTACCCGGATCGCCTGTACGAACACGGGGCGCGGCGAGTATCGGCCAACGTGGCGTCAACCGGACTGATCGCGCCGCCTGTTGTCGGTGCCCCGGTCTAGCCTTGCGTGCGAGGCCCGGAGTTCCGGCCCGGATCGGAAGAGGGGGAAGACCGGTGAGCAGTCTCAACAGAGGAGTGGCGAAGGTCGAGGTCACGCTCAAGTGGGATCCCAGTCCCCTGGGCGCGCCCCCGCACGATCTCGATATCGTCGCGGCGACTTACACGTCGAAGGACCCGAGCGACAAGCCGGCCTATCTCGTCCACTTCGGAAGCCGCTCACCGGACGGCACGATCACCCTGGACCGGGAGAGCAGGACCGGTCAGGGATTCGGTGCCGATGAGGAGATGACGCTGGAGCTGGACCGGCTGGCGGTCGCGTACCACCGCGTGGTGGTGGGTGTGGCCATTCAGCAGCGCGACGGACGAAGGACGTTCGCCGACATAGCCAACGCGCAGCTCCGCGTTCTGGAGGGGTACACCGAGCTGGCGAAGCACGACTTCGCGGAGGTTCCCGACGCCACCGCGGCGACTCTCGCGCAGTTCACACGGGATTCGTCGGGGGCATGGAAGTTCCACACGGCTGTCCACGGCTTCGACACCGACCCGCAGTCCTTCGGCGCCCTGATGGGCACCGCCTGACCCGCCCTGGTCCTGAAGGATCCCGGTCTGAGCGGTCCCGGTCGACGGGCCCCTGAGAGGCCTCGGTCCTGACGTCCGACGGCACGGCCAAGACCACAAGACCAGGAAGACCAAGGGGATCGGCCTGTGGCCGATCCCCTTGGCGAGCCAGCGAATCACGCTCGGACTACACCGGCCGGCGGCCACCGGGGTGCCCGGGGCCGGGCGCCCGAACGCCGCGTCCTCGGTCGGACGTCACGCCCGGCGCCCTTCGGCCGGTATCAGCTGCAGCCGCTCGTGGAGCCGCATCCCTCGCAGATGTAGCAGGACCCCGCCCGCTGCATCTTCGTACCGCAGGAGAAGCAGAGCGGTGCGTCGGCGCTGATGCCGAGCTGCATCTCGACCAGTTCGGCCGAGGTGTGCGCCTCCTTGGGGGCAGGGATCGCGGCCGGGCCGGCGACCTCGGCCGCGGAGACCGCCTTCAGCGGCTCCGGCGCCCGCGGGGCGGACTGGACGAGGCTCTCGGTGTCCAGCGTCTCGTCGTCCAGGGACGGCTCGTACGAACCGGTGTCCAGATGACGCTGACGCTCCTCGGCCGAGTGGATCCCGAGGGCCGAGCGGGTCTCGAAGGGCAGGAAGTCCAGCGCGAGCCTGCGGAAGATGTAGTCGACGATCGACTGCGCCATCCGTACGTCCGGGTCGTCCGTCATACCGGCCGGCTCGAACCGCATATTGGTGAACTTGGAGACATAGGTCTCCAGCGGGACGCCGTACTGAAGACCGACCGAGACGGCGATCGAGAAGGCGTCCATCATGCCCGCGAGGGTGGAGCCCTGCTTGGACATCTTGAGGAAGACCTCGCCGAGACCGTCGTCGGGGTAGGAGTTGGCGGTCATATAGCCCTCGGCGCCGCCCACCGTGAAGGAGGTGGTGAGACCGGGACGGCCCTTGGGGAGACGCTTGCGGACCGGGCGGTACTCGATGACCTTCTCCACCGCCTGGCGGATGGTGTCCTCGGCCTTCTCCGCGACCTTCTCCTCCTTCTTCTTCGCGGAGAGCGGCTGCCCGACCTTGCAGTTGTCACGGTAGATCGCGAGCGCCTTGACGCCCATCTTCCAGGCCTCGAAGTAGACCTCTTCGACGTCCTCGACGGTGGCGCTCTCCGGGAGGTTCACCGTCTTGGACAGCGCACCGCTGATCCACGGCTGGATGGCCGCCATCATGCGGACATGGCCCATCGCGGAGATGGAGCGCTCACCCATCGCGCAGTCGAACACCTCGTAGTGCTCGGTCTTCAGACCGGGCGCGTCGATCACATTGCCGTGCTCGGCGATATGGGCGACGACCGCCTCGATCTGCTCCGGCTGATAGCCGAGCCGGCGCAGCGCCTGCGGCACCGTGCCGTTGACGATCTGCATCGAGCCGCCGCCGACCAGCTTCTTGAACTTGACCAGGGCGAGGTCGGGCTCCAGCCCGGTGGTGTCGCAGGACATCGCGAGACCGATGGTGCCGGTCGGCGCGATGACCGAGGCCTGGGCGTTGCGGAAGCCGTTCTTCTCACCGAGGCGGAGGACGTCCTGCCAGGCCTCCGTGGCCGCTGCCCAGATCGGGGTGTCCAGGTCGTCGATACGGATGGCCGTGGCGTTGGCGTCGGAGTGCTGCTTCATGACGCGCTTGTGCGGCTCGGCGTTACGGGCGTAGCCGTCGTACTGACCGACAACCGCGGCCAGCTCGGCGGAGCGCCGGTACGACGTGCCCGTCATCAGCGAGGTGATGGCACCGGCCAGAGCCCGGCCGCCGTCCGAGTCGTACGCGTGACCCGTGGCCATCAGCAGGGCGCCGAGGTTGGCGTAGCCGATGCCGAGCTGGCGGAAGGCGCGGGTGTTCTCCCCGATCTTCTGCGTGGGGAAGTCCGCGAAGCAGATGGAGATGTCCATCGCGGTGATGACCAGCTCGACGACCTTGGCGAAGCGCTCGGACTCGAAGGACTGATTGCCCTTGCCGTCGTCCTTGAGGAACTTCATCAGGTTCAGGGATGCCAGGTTGCACGAGGTGTTGTCCAGGTGCATGTACTCACTGCACGGGTTCGAGCCGTTGATCCGGCCGGACTCGGGGCAGGTGTGCCAGCGGTTGATCGTGTCGTCGTACTGAATGCCCGGGTCGGCACAGGCCCATGCCGCCTCCGCCATTTTGCGGAAGAGCGTCTTGGCCTCGACCTCTTCGATGACATCGCCGGTCATGCGGGCGCGCAGCCCGAACTTGCCGCCGGCCTCGACGGCCTTCATGAACTCGTCGTTCACACGGACCGAGTTGTTGGCGTTCTGGTACTGGACGGACGTGATGTCGTCGCCGCCCAGGTCCATGTCGAAGCCCGCGTCCCGCAGGGCGCGGATCTTCTCCTCCTCCTTGACCTTGGTCTGGATGAAGTCCTCGATGTCGGGGTGGTCGACGTCAAGGATGACCATCTTGGCGGCGCGGCGCGTGGCGCCACCGGACTTGATCGTCCCCGCGGACGCGTCGGCCCCCCGCATGAAGGAGACCGGGCCCGAGGCATTGCCGCCGGAGGAGAGCAGTTCCTTGGAGGAACGGATCCTGGAGAGGTTCAGACCGGCGCCCGAGCCCCCCTTGAAGATCATCCCCTCTTCCTTGTACCAGTCCAGGATCGAGTCCATGGAGTCGTCGACGGAGAGGATGAAGCAGGCCGAGACCTGCTGCGGCTGGGGGGTGCCGACGTTGAACCACACCGGCGAGTTGAAGCTGAAGACCTGGTGCAGCAGGGCATAGGCCAGTTCGTGCTCGAAGATCTCGGCGTCGGCGGGCGAGGCGAAGTAGTGGTAGTCCTCGCCCGCCTTGCGGTAGGTCTTCACGATCCGGTCGATGAGCTGCCTGAGGCCGGTCTCGCGCTGCGGGGTGCCGACGGCCCCGCGGAAATACTTGCTGGTGACGATGTTGACCGCGTTCAGCGACCAGAAGTCGGGGAACTCGACGCCACGCTGCTCGAAATTGACCGAGCCGTCGCGCCAATTGGTCATGACGACATCACGGCGCTCCCAGACCACCTCGTCGTACGGATGCACGCCGGGTGTCGTGTGGATCCGCTCGATACGCAGCCCCTTGCCGGCCTTGATCCCCTTGGTGCGGGAACCTCGTGCCGGGCCGCTCGTCGTCTCTGTCATGCCGCCTCCCATATACGTACAAAAACGCCCTGAAGTGCCATGCTCTTCCCATGGCACGGGGTGTGTTCCAAAAGCCTCGGGTGCGCGCGGGGCGCCCGTGACGGGTCTTGGTTGCCGCGGAGCGGCCGGACCGAGCCGGCCGGTCAGTCCGCGGCGGTGGCGGGCACGGGGACCTCATGGGTCCCGCCGGCGCCGCACTTGTCTGCGGGAGGCCGCTCGCGCAGTTCCGCGATGGCGGCCTCGAAGTCCTCGAGCGAGTCGAACGCCCGGTACACGGATGCGAAGCGCAGGTACGCGACAAGGTCGAGTTCCCGCAGTGGGCCGAGTATGGCCAGTCCCACGTCGTGGGTGGTCAGCTCGGCGCTCCCGGTGGCGCGCACCGCTTCCTCGACCCGCTGGCCGAGCTGGGCGAGGGCGTCCTCGGTGACCGGCCGTCCCTGGCATGCCTTGCGCACGCCGGAGATGACCTTGGTACGGCTGAAGGGTTCGGTCACACCGCTGCGCTTGATCACCATCAGTGACGCGGTCTCCACCGTCGTGAAACGGCGGGAGCAGTCGGGGCACTGCCGACGGCGCCGGATCGACGTCCCGTCGTCGGTGGTGCGACTGTCGACGACACGGCTGTCGGGGTGCCTGCAGAAGGGGCAGTGCATGGCTCCCAACCCTCCTTCACGGCGTGACTGAACAGCCCCGTCAGGGCCCGTGAAGAGCCCCTCGAAGCAACCCCCAGCATAGGCGATGGCCTCGACCTACCGAGACCGGGGACCACAACTTCTGGGTGGCCGCGACAATCCAACCACTAGATCTGGGGTTTGACCGCATCCTAGGCCCTGACGCGTGTCGTATACGGGGACAGGTCCCGCGGAGCCGCGCGAACCGGCCACGAGAGTACGGGAAGGGCACCTCGGACACGCTTCAGGCCGACCCGCCGGAACACTCGGACCGCGCCCCGGGCCACGGCGGCGCGGCCGCGAACGGTACCGTGACGAGCACGCCACACACGGCCACACACGGGCCCATACACCTAGCCGGAGAGTTACGACAGGCACTCTACGATTTTTCACTCGAACGTGTGTTTGGCGCAACCTTTCGAAAGCTACTACCGTTGTCCAGCTAGGGAGAACATTTCGAGAGGGGCCCGACGTGACCACCACCGCAGACAGTGCCACCATCACTGCCCAGGACCGCTCCCAGAGCCGACTCGAGCCGGTGCATGCCATGAATGACGCGATCATGAATCCGGAGGGGCCCAAGCCCACCCGGTCATTGCCCGGCCGACCTCCAGGAATCAGGGCGGACAGCTCCGGCCTCACCGACCGCCAGCGGCGGGTCATCGAGGTCATCCGTGACTCCGTCCAACGGCGTGGCTATCCGCCCTCGATGCGGGAGATCGGCCAGGCCGTGGGCCTCTCCAGCACCTCGTCCGTCGCCCATCAGCTCATGGCCCTGGAACGCAAGGGCTTTCTGCGCCGCGACCCGCACCGGCCCAGGGCGTACGAGGTACGCGGGTCCGACCAGCCGAGCACCCAGCAGACGGATACGACCGGCAAGCCCGCCGCCTCGTATGTCCCGCTGGTCGGCCGGATCGCGGCGGGCGGACCGATCCTCGCCGAGGAGTCGGTCGAGGATGTCTTCCCGCTCCCCCGCCAACTGGTCGGGGACGGAGAGCTGTTCGTCCTCAAGGTCGTCGGCGATTCGATGATCGAGGCCGCGATCTGTGACGGTGACTGGGTGACGGTCCGCCGCCAGCCGGTCGCGGAGAACGGTGACATCGTCGCCGCGATGCTGGACGGCGAGGCCACGGTCAAGCGCTTCCGTCGTGAGGACGGCCATGTCTGGCTGCTCCCGCACAACGCGGCGTACCAACCCATCCCCGGTGACGAGGCAACGATCCTCGGCAAGGTGGTCGCGGTTCTGCGCCGGGTGTGACGACTCCACCGGCTCCGACCGGGCCCCGGGACCCCTGCGCCGGTCCCGGGGCCTGCTTCACGCTCTGAACAGCCCGCTTCACGCCCTGCCAAGCAGACCCCCGGTGCATGCCGCGACTACTCCCCGGCGGTCTGGGCCAGGGCATCGATCGCCGCGAGGGACCGCCGTACCTGATCACGGTCCGTGGTGTACCAGAAATCGGGCAGGGAAGCGCGCAGAAAGCTGCCGTACCGGGCATTGGCCAGCCTTGGGTCGAGCACGGCCACGACACCGCGGTCCCCGGTCGCCCGCACGAGTCGTCCGGCGCCCTGGGCCATGAGCAGGGCGGCATGCGTCGCGGCCACCGCCATGAACCCATTGCCGCCGGCTTCCTCCACCGCCTTCTGACGCGCGCTCATCAACGGGTCGTCGGGGCGCGGGAAGGGAATGCGGTCCATCACCACGAGCTGAGAACTGGGCCCCGGCACATCGACGCCCTGCCATAGGGAGAGCGTGCCGAACAGACACGTCCCCGGATCGGCGGCGAAGGCCTTGATCAGCTCACCGAGCGTCTCCTCGCCCTGGAGCAGGATCGGCACATCCAGCCTGCCGCGCAGTTCCTCCGCCGCGGCCTGGGCGGCCCGCATCGAGGAGAAGAGCCCGAGCGTACGGCCACCCGCCGCCTCCACCAGCTCCGCCAGCTCATCCATCATGTCCCCGCGCGAACCCTCCCGTCCCGGCGTGGCGAGATGGCGCGCGACATAGAGGATGCCCTGCTTGCGGTAGTCGAAGGGCGAGCCGACATCAATGCCCTTCCACTGCGGAATGTCGTCCCCTTCCGTACCTTCCGGCGCCAGACCGAGCGAGGCGCCCACTCCGTTGAAGTCACCGCCGAGCTTCAAGGTGGCGGAGGTGAGGACGACGGAGCGGTCGGCGAAGAGCTTCTCCCTCAGCAGTCCCGACACGGAGAGCGGCGCGACCCGGAGGGAGGCGCCGAACCGGTCGTGCCGCTCGTACCAGACGACGTCGTACTCGGAACCGTTGGCGATGCGCTCCGCCACCGTGTGGACGGATTCGACGGACGCCAGGGCCTGCTTCCGTACGACGTCCTCGTCCTGTACGGACTTGTCGCGGGTCGAGCCCAGCGCCGAGATGACCGTACGGGCCGCGTCGCGCAGCGCCATCAGGGCATAGCCGAGATCCTCGGGGACCTCTTCGAGCCGGCCGGGGAGGGCCAGCTCCATCACCCGCTCGAAGGTCTCGGCCGCCGTCTGAAGGGCGTCCGCCGCCTTCTCGTTCACCAGCTTCGCCGAGCGGCGCACCGCGCGGTGCACCTGCCCCGGGGTCAGCTCACCGGTGGCGACTCCGGTGACCCGTGAGACCAGTTCATGGGCCTCGTCGACGATCAGCACCTCGTGCTCGGGCAGCACCGGCGCGCCCTCGATGGCGTCGATCGCGAGAAGCGCGTGGTTGGTGACGACGACCTCGGCAAGCTTGGCGCGCTCCCGCGCCTGCTCGGCGAAGCACTCCATGCCGTAGGCGCATTTCGTCGCACCCAGGCACTCCCGGGACGAGACGGAGACCTGGGCCCAGGCACGGTCCGAGACACCGGGCGTCAGATCGTCGCGATCGCCCGTCTCGGTCTCGTCCGCCCAGTCCCGCATCCGCAGCAGGTCCTGGCCCAGCTTGCTGCTGGGCGCCGCCGCCTCGAACTGATCGAAGAGACCGTCCTCCTCGTCCTGCGGCACACCTTCGTGCAGCCGGTGCAGACAGAGATAGTTGGAACGGCCCTTGAGCATCGCGAATTCCGGACGTCTGCGCAGCAGCGGATGCAGCGCGTCGACCGTACGCGGAAGGTCACGCTCCACGAGCTGGCGCTGGAGCGCCAGGGTGGCCGTGGCCACCACGACCCGCTCGCCGTGTGCCAGCGCGGGCACGAGATAGCCCAGCGACTTGCCGGTGCCGGTGCCGGCCTGGACGAGCAGATGGGACGGGGCGTCGATGGCTTCGGCGACGGCCTCGGCCATGGTGACCTGGCCTGGCCGTTCCACGCCGCCGACGGAGCTGACGGCGGCGTGGAGGAGCTCGGGGAGTGATGGCTTCGTCATAGCCCGACCACCCTACGGGGCGCCACTGACAACGGCGATCACTCGTCCTGCCGCCCGGCCGCCAGCGGATTGGGAACCGTGCCGTGCACGGCGGCGTGCGGCCGGTGGGCGCGGTCCCGGTAACCGTCGAGATGGAGCCGGTTGCGGTTGAGGCAGAGACGCTCGATACGGGGCGTGAGCAGGTCGAATGCCTCGAAGCGCTTCTCCAGCTCCGGGAACCGGACCTGGTAGCGCAGGATCTCCGCCCGTACGAGGGACCAGAACTCGTCCTCCGGCAGACCGAGTTGGTCTTTGCACAGCGGTGCCAGATAGCGGAAGACCCCGACGAAGAGCCCTGAATGGATGAACTGGATGAGGAAGGACGGCTCCTCGGTAAGGAGGATGTCCTTCACATCTCCGGGCATCGCGTCGTGCTCGGGCAGCGGCTGGGCGCTGATGTTCACATCGTCGACAAAATCCTTGATCGCCAGCCGTACCGGGACGTCCTGATCGTCGAAGACGACGATGGCGTTCTCACCGTGCGGGGAGAAGACCGTTCCGTAGCGGTAGAGGAAGTGCAGCAGGGGCGGCAGCAGCGCCGAGAAGAGCCGCTGGAGCCAGCGGGCCGGCGGCAGACCGGAACGGGCGACGAGTTCGGCGGTGAACGCTCGCCCCTGGGGATCCGTATGAATGAGGGAGGCGAGGGTACGGGCGCGCTCACCGGGGGCGAGCCGGGTCTGGAGGGGCTCGCGCCAGATCGCCCCGAGCAGTTCCTTGTACTGGTACGGGACCTCGGGGAGGTGATCGTAGAGCGGGTGCTCGACCGTCACGGAGGCGACTTCGCCGAGCAGGACGACACCGCACTCGTCACGCAGGAAGGGGTCGGCGTCCCTTACTCCGTGCACCCACGCGGTGACGGCGGGGGCGGCGAGCGTGCGCTCGGTGGGGAGTCCACGCCAGACCAGGGTGTTGAGGATGGACAGGGGCAGTTTGACCGTGTGCCGGTCGGGGCGTTCGACGTTCAGGAACGTACGGATGGACTGCTGCGGCAGCCGTAGATCGCCGTCGGTGGGGAGCGGAACGATCGCTCCCCCGGCTATGGCGGGCGCGTAGAGCGGAAGCAGGACCTCCGCCCACTGCCAGGGGTGCACGGGGAGATAGAGATAGGCGGCGGGGTCGAGACCGCGGTCCCGGAGGACGGAGTCGAAGCGCTCACGGACGGCGGCGTCGAGTTCGCGGGTGTAGAGCAGGTCGGGGGTACGCAGTGCGGAGACGCCCCGGTAGGTGGCGAGGGTGGTGCTGACCGCGATCCAGGGGAGCCGGGCCGGGGTACGGGCCTCGGGCGCCCAGCGCGCGGCGTCGGTGGCGGAGAAGCCGACACGGCCTTTGTTGAGGACGATCCAGGGGTGCCCGGTCTGGTGGCCTTCGAGGTCGGCGTAGTCGAGGTCGGCGAGACGTGCGGCGGTGAGG
The DNA here is from genome assembly GCF_045161915.1 of Streptomyces sp. NBC_00872. Classification (NCBI taxonomy): domain Bacteria; kingdom Bacillati; phylum Actinomycetota; class Actinomycetes; order Kitasatosporales; family Streptomycetaceae; genus Streptomyces; species Streptomyces sp. NBC_00872. The sequence continues at coordinate 2,402,180 of NZ_CP108806.1, forward strand.
GCCGTGTGGTCGAGTCTCGCGTCGGCGGCGAGCGTCGTGGTGAGTTCGCGGACGAGATGGCCGAGGGTCTCGCCGTCGATTCCGAGCAGCCCGCGAGCGAGCGGCAGAAAGCGGAGCGGGTCCGTGAAGGGCTGGTTCCGGTACTCGACGGAGCCCGGTTCGACGCGCCAGTCGTCGTAGGCGCCGCGCGTGGCGCGGAAGGTGAGTGTCTCGCCGTTGTCGAGAGTGAGGGCGTACCAGCCGTCGGCGGCGCCGCGGACGGGGACCGGCTCGATGATCTGCTCGTATGCGAATTCTCCGAGGAGTTTGGCGAGAAGGCGGCCGGCCGCCCGGTCCCAGGCCCGGGGATTCAGCTCGGGTGGGGCGAACAGCGGGGTGAGGACGGTGGGGCCGGGGGTGGTGGAGTCGGGAGCGGCGATGGAGTCATGGGTGGCGGGGGAGTCATGGGTGGCAGGGGACTTCGGCACAAGGACTCCTCGGGATGGAACCGATGGGGATCGAGCGGTGTATGTAAGGCAGCGGATCGTTCACAGCAGGTCGCGAAGGGCGCGGTCGCGGACCATGAGAGCGGCTCGCTTGTCGGGAAGGTCGACCTCCGCCGAGAAGCGGAAGCCGGCGCTGAGGAAGGCGGAGACGGAGGGGGTGTTGCGCAGGTCGGGTTCGGCGATAACGCGCGCGCAGCGAGGACGGTGATCGAGGATGAGATCGGAGACGGCTCTGAGGAGGGCGGTGCCGACACCGCGGCCGCGGTCGGCGACGCCTCCCAGCAGAAGATGGATCCCGGTGTCGTGCGGACGGGCTGGGTAATGGCGCGCGAGAGGGTCGAGGTCCGCGCGGTAGATCTCCCAATAGCTCATCGGAACGCCGGCGAGGGCACCGAGACAGGGGACAGTGCGCCCGTCGCCGTCGAGCTGGGGGCGTAGATGGGCGGCGGTGACGGACTCCGGACCCGCCAGCTCCCAGAAAGCCGCGACTGCGGGATCGTTCATCCAGCGGCTGACCAGCGAGAGGTCACGCTCGATACGGACCGGGACGAGCTGGAAGACACCGGCCAGGGTGGCGGCGGGACCCCAGCCGGCGGGGCTGTCGAGCAGATCGCCGGCCGGGGTGCTGTCGGGTGACGGGTCCATGTCCGTCGGCCCGTGCTCTCCGAACAGCGCGATGAGCTCGTCGGGCAGCCGCAGGTCGAGGGTGTCCTCGGTGCTCCCACCGGTTCTCGGGGTGGGGTCGGCTCCGGTGTCGGCGCTGGCATCGGTGGGAGGCACGGGGCGCTCTCCTCTCGGCAGTTCGGACGGGGCGTGTTCCTTCACTGGCGAAGGGGGTTGGCGATGGTGACATAGACGGACTGGGTGTCGACGGGCCCGACCAGCTCGTCGAGGCCGTGCAGCCGGGTGAGCAGATTGGCCTTGCAGCGCAGCGTGGCGGGTTCCAGAAGCCGGCCGGGCAGGGGTGAGCCGAGTCCCGCGGCGCCGGCGAGGAACTGCCTGAAGGCGGCGATGAGGACGCGTTCGTCGGCGAGCCCCTGCGCGCCGAACGCGCCGATCAGACCGAAGACATTGTTGATGCCGAGGTAGTAGACGAAGCGCTCGTCGGTGACCTCGTCGGAGACGAAGGTGTCGCTGACCGAGCCGATGCCGGGAAGCCGGCGTTCCAGGGAGGGGCGGTGGGATTCACGGAAGTAGTAGCCCTGGTTGTCGCGGTAGCGGCCCCCGACGGGCCAGCCGTCGGGGTCGAGGAGCACCAGGGTGTTCTGCTGGTGGGCCTCAAGGGCGATGCCCGCCGTGCCGTCGAGCCAGAGCACCGGACGTACGACCTGGTCGAGATAGCGCAGAAACCACTCGGCGGACACGGCCGCGCGGGAACGACCGGTGCGGGCGGCGAGGGTGAGGACGATCTCGGCGAGACGCGAATGCGTCACGGCACGGCCGGGATAGGGGCGTGGAGCGGTCAGTCCGGCGATACAGACGGCGTCGTCGCCGGGGGCGAACGGGTTGTGGCGCACCATGACGTCGAGTCCGCTCACCGCTTCACCGTCCGGGGTGTCGACGGCGAGCCAGGCGGGGTCCCGGACGATGTCGAAGCCGGGGTGTGCCGCCTGCCACTCCTTGGCGAGTCCGCCGCGGAGCAGCCGGTGCACCTCGACACCACGGTGGAGCTCCTTGCGGAGGTTCTCGCGGCGGGAGTTGGTGATGCGCAGGCCCAGCGAGAGTTTGAGCATGGCGGGGACACCGGACCGGTGCACCGTGCGGATCGAGGAGGTGGGATGCCAGGGGGCGCCCTGGGGTCCCAGGTCGTGCAGCAGACCGGCGTCGAGCAGCGCGGCGACGGCGGGCCTGTGCCTCAACTCGCGTGCCTGCCAGGGGTGGAGGGGCAGCGGGACGGTGTGTCCGGGAAGGGGTACGTCACCGAGGAGACGGGTGGTGAGCAGTTCTGCGGGGACGATACGGCCCTGCTCGGTCCAGGCCGAGTCGGTGGCCAGTACGGACCGGTCGACGGCCATCCAGTGGAGGGGGAAGGAGCCGCGCAGCTCGGGCGAGTAGAGCCGGGCCTCGGTCTCGGAGAGTCCGTCCCGGCTCTTGGGGGTGGGGTGCAGGGGGTGGCCGAGGAGCAGTGACTGCTCGGCGGTGAGGAAGAGGTCGGCGCCGGCCCCGGCGCCGGGGCGGCGGCGCCGGTCGGCGAGGAATTCGGCGGTGTGCCCGAGGGAGTTGGCGACCCGGCCGACCAGATCGGCTCCCTGGTAGCGGCCCGACTCACGACCGAGGAGCGCGGCGACGGTGACGGCTTCGGCGGCGGGGGCGTCCTGGGGGGCGTTCTCCAGGAAGGGCATGCCGAAGCGGTGCCAGCCGGTGGCCGACCAGTATCGGACGGGGACGAGAAGGGCGGTGCCACTGGCGTCGAGCGGGATCCTCAGCACACTGCCGTCGGGGCGGGGCAGATCGGTCTCCCGGACCCAGCAGCGCAGCAGATTCTCGGTGGCTGCCGCGTCGGCCGCCTTCTGCGGGTCGGGATGGTCGAGCTGGTCGGCCACCACCGTGGGACCCGCGAACGGTGGTGCCGCGGTGGGAAGTTGCTCGTCGAAACCGCCCTCCGGCTGCCGTGGCACGGTCGGGGATTCGACGGTGCGGGCGGCCCGCGCCGGGTCGTTCCCTCGCTCGTGCCCTTGGTCGTGGTTCCGGGGATGGGGGGTGAAACGGCCGTCGGCCTCGGGCACATCGGGTGAGGGAGTGGGGTTCACGCGGGCTTCCTTGAGGGTGTCCGGGGTCAGTGGGACAGTCCGGCTTCGCTCCGGCGCAGTGCGGCACGCTCCGCGGCGGCCAGAGCATCGGCGAAGCGGTCGACGACCGCACCGGCCTGTTCATCGGTGAGCGTGAGAGGAGGGAGCAGGCGTACGACGGCGGACCGGCGTCCGCCGAGTTCGACGATGAGACCGCGGCTCAGAGACTCCCGCTGGACGGCGGCGGCAAGTGCGGGGTCCGGTGGCGCGGGGGCACCGGCCGCCGGGGCGACGAGTTCCACACCGATCATGAGACCACGGCCGCGCACATCTCCGACACAGTGGTGGTTCGCGGCGAGCCCCTGGAGCTGTCCCAGCATGCGCGCGCCGAGGAGGGCGGCGCGCGTGGCGAGCCCGTTCTCCCGTACGTACGCGAGGGTGGCCGCGCCCGCCGCCATCGCGAGCTGATTGCCGCGGAAGGTGTCCGTACGGTCTCGGGGCGGCCGGCGGTCGAGGTCCGCGCGGTACACGATGACGGCCAGTGGAAGGGAGCCGCCGATCGCCTTGGAGAGCACCATCACATCGGGGACGACGCCGCTGTGCTCCACCGCCCAGAAGGTGCCGGTCCGCCCCACCCCGGTCTGGACCTCGTCGGCGATGAGCGGAATGGAGCGGTCAGCGGTCACCTGGCGCATTCCGCGCAGCCAGGCATCGGGGGCGGGGATCACTCCGCCCTCGTCCTGGACCGCTTCGACGATCATTCCGGCGGAGGGCGGCACCCCTCCGTCGGGGTCGTCGAGGAGGTTCTCGGTCCAGCGGACGGCGAGTTCGGCGCCGCGTTCGCCGCCGATGCCGAAGGGGCAGCGGTAGTCGTACGGATAGGGCAGCCGGGTCACCCGTACGTCCCGGGCCCCGGCGGAGGCGGCGAGGGCACCGGTCGTCGTCCCGTGGTGTGCGCCGGTGAAGGTGAGGAGACCGTCGCGGCCGGTGGCGGTGCGGACGAGTTCGATGGCGGCTCCGACGGCGTCGCCGGCCGCGGGACCGCAGAACCGCAGCCGGGCGTTCTCCGCGAACCGCGGTGGCAGCGTGGCGAACAGTTCGGTGGTGAAGGCGTCCTGCACGGGGGTGACGAGATCGAGGACCTGCAGCGGGGCGCCGGAGTCGAGGACCCTTCTGATCGCCTCCAGGACGACCGGATGATTGTGTCCGAGTGCCAGGGCGCCCGCCCCCGAGAGACAGTCCAAATACCGTCGCCCGTCGGCCCCTTCGATCGTCAGCCCCCGTGCGCGCACCGGCACGACGGGCAGCGATCTCGCATAGGTGCGGGCCGCCGATTCACGGAGGGAGTGACGCCGGAGAATGCCCTCGTGCGCGACGGTGGGCGACGCCGGAGCGGGTTCGGTCACGGCCACGGCTGTTCGGTCCTCCCGCTGTCACGGTTCGGTCGCATGTCAGTACGGCGCTCGCCCGCCGAATGTTCGACGGTGAACACTGCCGGGTCCCCCGTACGTACCAACGACGTGGAAAGCCGGGGATCACGGGCTGTCCAAAGATCCTTAACGCCCCGGGGAACCGGAGCCCTGCCGTGCGCCGTCCCCATCGGCACCGGCATAGTGGAGGGTCTTGCCCCGGCCTCAACACCGCTTCCGGGGTTCGTCATTCGCTTTCCGTACGAACTGTTCCGAACTGTTCCGAAGTCCCAGGGGGATCACGCCATGCGACCCATTCGCCCGACGCTCGCCGCACGCCGTGGGAGGAGCACACGGCGCAGATTCTCCCCAGCCCTGGCCGCGGCCTCGATCGCGGTGGCGCTCGCGCTGACGGCCACCGCCTGCGGCACCGGCGAGGAGAACGCCGCCGTCCAGCCGGGTGACTCCGGCGGTCTGTCGTCCGACGGCAAGATCACGATTCCAGACGAGCTCAAGGACCGGCTCAAGGAGCACGGGATCGACCTGGACAAGTGGCGGGGCGGCGAGTGGAAGAACTGGGACAAGGACAAGTGGCTCCGTGAGGCCAGGGACTTCGTCAACCCGATCATCGAGGACCTCTGGGACCCGGACCGGATGCGGGACGCGGAGAAGCCCCCCGAGCGGCCCGTCGAGGAGCAGGACATCTCCGGCGACGAGGGAGTCACCGACCCGACACCGCAGCCGGTCACCGCGCAGCCGGTGAACACGCCGTACGGGGACAACGCCGCCGAGGCGGGGAAGCTGTTCTTCGACGGGCCCGGGGGTTCGATGGTCTGCTCGGCGACCGTCGTCGAGGATCCCGCCCACCCCGGTCAGTCCAACATGGTCTGGACGGCGGGCCACTGTGTGCACGCGGGCAAGAGCGGCGGCTGGTACCGCAACCTCGCCTTCGTCCCGTCGTACAACAACGACGGGCTGTCGGGGGCAGAACTGGAGAGCGCCGCGAAGGAGAAGGTGGCACCGCACGGCGTGTGGTGGGCCGACTGGGCACAGACCTCCGAGCAGTGGATAGCCCAGGGCGCCTCGACCGGCGGTCAGGGCGCCCCGTACGACTTCGCGGTGATCCATGTCACCCCGGAGAAGGGCAGTGACGGCAAGTCGCTGGAGGAGACGGTCGGTTCGGCACTGCCGGTGGAGTTCAACGCTCCGGCCACTCCGAACATCGAGAGCATGACGGCGACGGGCTACCCGGCGGCGCCGCCGTTCGACGGCCAGAAGCTCTTCCAGTGCGAGGACAAGCCGGGCCGGCTGTCGCTGAACGCCGACGACCCGACGATGTACCGCGTCGGCTGCACCATGACGGGCGGTTCGTCCGGTGGCGGCTGGGTCGCGACCGGTCAGGACGGCGAGCCCGCGCTGGTCTCCAACACCTCCATCGGCCCGGTGACGGCGGGCTGGCTGGCCGGCCCGCGCCTCGGTGATGTCGCCAAGGGCATCTACGACGGGGTCAGCGAGAAGTTCGCGGGTCAGTGACGGACCTCCGGGGGCCTCGGGCGTAGAGCCGAGGCCCCCACGGGCAGGTCGTCCCGACGGACCCCGACGGATCCCGACGACGTGCTCTTCCGGCCGGGCTCTTCCGTCGGTCGGCAGTCATCCGGCGGTCACCCGGCCATCGTCCGGGAAGTGATCATGACGGAGGCCCGTCCCCCTCTTCGCGAGAGGGGGACGGGCCTCCGTCGTCATGACTACGCCATGTCCGGCGTCCGTACGGTCAGCGGGCCACCGGCACATAGGGAGCCAGCATCGCGGCCAGCTCCTCATGGACACGCGCCTTGAGCACCGTGCCCTCCGGAGAGTGCTCCTCGGAGAGCACCTCGCCCTCGGCGTGCACACGCGAGACCAGACCGCCCTGTGTATAGGGCAGAAGCACCTCGACCTCGACCTCGGGCCTGGGCAGTTCGGCGTCGATCAGCGCGAGCAGCTCGCCGATTCCCATGCCCGTGCGGGCCGAGACGGCGATCGCGTGCCGCTCCGCACGCAGCAGCCGCTGGAGGACCAGCGGATCGGCGGCATCGGCCTTGTTGATCACCACGATCTCGCGTACGTTCACCGCGCCCACATCGCGGATCACCTCGCGCACGGCGGCCAACTGCTCCTCCGGCACGGGGTGCGAGCCGTCCACCACATGCAGGATCAGATCGGAGTCACCGACCTCCTCCATCGTGGAACGGAACGCCTCGACGAGGTGGTGCGGCAGATGCCGGACGAATCCGACCGTGTCGGCCAGGGTGTAGATCCGGCCGCCCGGTGTCTCGGCCCGGCGCACGGTCGGGTCGAGGGTGGCGAACAGCGCGTTCTCCACCAGCACGCCCGCGCCGGTGAGCCGGTTGAGCAGGGAGGACTTGCCCGCGTTGGTGTATCCGGCGATCGCGACCGACGGCACCTTGTTGCGCCGTCGCTCCTGCCGCTTGATCTCGCGGCCGGTCTTCATCTCCGCGATCTCCCGGCGCATCTTCGCCATCTTCTCGCGGATCCGTCGCCGGTCCGTCTCGATCTTGGTCTCACCAGGGCCACGCGTGGCCATACCGCCACCGCCGCCGCCACCCATCTGCCGGGACAGCGACTGGCCCCAGCCGCGCAGCCTGGGCAGCATGTACTGCATCTGGGCCAGCGCGACCTGCGCCTTGCCCTCACGGGACTTGGCGTGCTGGGCGAAGATGTCCAGGATCAGGGCCGTACGGTCGACGACCTTGACCTTGACGACATCTTCGAGATGGATGAGCTGGCCGGGGCTCAGCTCACCGTCGCAGACGACGGTGTCCGCGCCGCTCTCCAGCACCAGGTCCCGCAGCTCCTGGGCCTTGCCGGAGCCGATGTAGGTGGCCGGATCGGGCTTGTCACGGCGCTGGATCACACCGTCTAGCACCAGCGCACCCGCCGTCTCGGCGAGTGCCGCGAGCTCCGCGAGGGAATTCTCCGCGTCCTGCACGGTCCCCGAGGTCCATACACCGACCAGCACCACCCGCTCCAGGCGAAGCTGTCGGTACTCGACCTCGGTGACGTCTTCCAGCTCGGTGGAGAGGCCGACCACTCGCCGCAGCGCCGCACGATCGGAGCGGTCGAACTGGTCGCCGTCCCGCTCTCCGTCGATCTCGTGGCTCCAGGCGACGTCCTCTTCCATCAGGGCATCGGCTCGAAGGCTGTCCGTGCGGAGGTCCGCGAAATCCCGCGCGTCCTGGGAAGGGGATGAAGAGGAGGTCATTGGATCCTTACGTCGAATGAGAGTCTGTTACAGCAGTCACAACGCGTGACGAACCGGAATGATTCCCCGCCGCGTCGCCGACATGTCGATGGTGACACGGTTCCGCCCGGCCGTCACTCGTGTTTCACGCTCCGTCGCCGGACGGTTCCAGGAGGAACGGCGCGGTGACGGATCCCGGGCGGTGCCGTGAGTCCCGGGCGGTGTCACGGTCACTGGGTGCGGTCGTCCCGCTCGCACCGGGTGCCGTCGCTCGGCCGCCACCGGGAGCGGTCTGCTCGGTGGCCGTGGCGGCGGTCGTGGCCGTGGCAGGCGCAGGCGCGGGGGTCGCCGGGGCGGTGGCAGGGGCGGTGGCGCCGGGCGGAGTGTGCCCACTCACTCCGGGCGACGTCTGCTGGGCCCGGGGCGGTTCGCTCCGCCAGTCCGGACGCCCCGGCATCGGCGGAGTCTTCCGCCCGTACAGCCACGCGGTGAAGAAGGCCGACAGATCACGCCCCGCGATCCGCGACGCGAGCGAGGTGAAGTCCGCGGTGGTCGCCGTCCCGTCCTGGTGGATCCGTACCCAGTCGCGCTCCAGCCGCCCGAAGGCGCTCTCACCGATCTCCTGCCGCAGCGCGTAGAGCACCAGGGCGCTCCCGTCGTACACCACCGGCCGGAAGAGGCTGATCTGCTGCCCCGGTGTCGGGGGCTCGGGGGCGGCGGGAGGGCCGCCGGCCGCGCGCCAGGTGTCGGAGCGCAAATAGGCCTTCCGCATCCGCGTCTCCAGCGACTGCTTGGCGAACTCCTGCGCGTACCGCGCCTCGTACCAGGTGGCGTGCCCCTCGTTGAGCCAGAGATCCGACCAGGTGCGGGGCGAGACGCTGTTCCCGAACCACTGGTGGGCCAGCTCATGGACCATCACCGAGTCGACGTACCAGGCGGGGTACTCGGGACGCGTGAACAGGGAGCGTTCGAAGAGCGTGAGCGTCTGTGTCTCCAGCTCGAAGCCCGTGTCGGCGCCCGCGATGAGCACACCGTACGTCTCGAACGGGTACGGCCCCACCTGCTGCTCCATCCAGCGGAGTTGGGCCGGTGTCTTCTTCAGCCAGGGCTCCAGCCTCTCGCGGTCGGCGGCCGGCACCACGTCCCGTACGGGCAGTCCGTGCGGCCCTTCGCGGTGGACGACGGCCGAGTCGCCGATCGAGACCTGGGCCAGTTCCGTGGCCATGGGGTGACGGGTGCGATAGGTCCAGGTCGTGGTCCCGCCGCGGCGGGATGTCGCCTCGGGCAGCCCGTTGGCCACCGCCGTCAGCCGCTCGGGGGCGGTGACACGGAAGGTGAAGTAGGCCTTGTCCGAAGGGTGGTCGTTGCTGGGGAAGACACGGCGCGCCGCGTCGGCCTGGTTGGCCATCGCCAGCCCGTCGGTGGTACGGACCCAGCCGCCCTCCTTGCCATGCGTGTCACTGGTGTGATGAACGGTGACCGCCATACGCGTGTCCGCGTCGACCGCCTCGTCCGGTGTGATCACCAGATCCTCGCCGGCTGTCGTGAACTCGGCGGGCGCTCCATTGACATCGACGGAGCGGACCGTGCCCTGGGTGAAGTCGAGATTGATCCGCCTCAGCCGCTGGGTCGTGAGCGCGCCGATCCTGGTGATGGCGTCCAGGGGCTTGGTGTTGTCCCCGCGGTAGGTGAAGTCGAGGTCATAGGTCAGTACGTCGTAACCGGGATTGCCGAGGTGCGGGAAGAGCGGATCGCCGATACCGAGCGGCTCGGGCGGGGGGAGCGTCGCGGCGACAAGAGTGGCCGAGGCGGCGGCCAGCAGAGCGGCGCGCAGTCGGCGGGAGGTGAACAGCATGGACCACGGCTATCAGCGCCCGACCGGCCTACACCGACGGCGCGCTCCGCACCCACCCGAAAGGGGCAGGTCAGAGCGGTGAAGCCCGCCGGATGCCGTCTGTCGCAGTGTTGACGTCCGCGTTCCCTCAGGCTCCGCTGACGTCCGCGTTCTTGCCGTACTCCCCTACGGCCGACGGACACCCGCCCCGACTGCTCAGCCGGTCGCGCCCTGTCCGCCACCGCCCCTCACGCCGTCGCCGGATGCTGGGCGCGGCTGACGTCGTACACGCCCGGTACATCACGCATCGCCCGCATCAGTCCGGGCAGACCCGCCGCGTCGGGCAGACCCAGCGTGTATGTGTGCCGTACGCGCTGCTCGCTGGGCGGCTCCACGGTGGCCGAGACGATCGCGGCGCCCGCCGTGGCGATGGCCTCCGTGAGATCGGCGAGCAGCCGGGGCCGCCCGAAGGACTCCACGTACAGCGTGACCTGACACTCCGGCGCGTCTCCCCAGCTCACCGCGACCGGCTCGCGGTCCAGGGCGCGCATCCGCTCCACCGCCCGGCACTCCTGCCGGTGGACCCTGACGACACCGCCGCGGACCGGGAATCCGGTGACGGCGTCCGGCGGTACGGGGGTGCAGCAGCCGGCCAGCCGTACGGTCGCTCCCGGCAGGTCCACCACGGCGTTGGCGGCTCCGCGCCGGTCCGCGGTGAGCGCGTGGGACGCCCGGGGCGCGGCGTCGGGCGTACCCACCGCTTCGGGGTGCGCCGCCAGCCAGCCGGTGATCGCGATCCTGGCGGCGGCCGTACGGGCATGGTCGAGCCACTCGGGCGAGGGCCCCGAGGCCGCGTCCTGGGCCAGCAGGAGCTGGACCGTGTCGCCGTCGCTCAGCACCGTGCTCAGGGGCGCGAGACGCCCGTTGACGCGCGCTCCCAGACAGCCGTGCGCGGCCTCTCCGTGCTGTGCGTACGCGGCGTCCACACAGGTCGCCCCGGCGGGCAGTCCGAGCAGCCCGCCCTCGGCGCGGAAGACGGTGATCTCCCGGTCCTGCGCGAGGTCCGCCCGGAGTGTCGTCCAGAAGGTGTCCGGGTCGGGTGCCGCCTGCTGCCACTCCAGCAGCCGGGAGAGCCAGCCGGGCCTGGTCGGATCGGCGCGCTCGCCGTCGTACGGTTCCGCGCCCGCCGTCGCTGCCGCGCCGTCCGCGGGCTCCGCGCTGTCGACCGACGCGTAGGGATTGCCGAGTGCGACGACTCCGGCCTCGGCGACCTTGTGCATCTGGTGTGTACGGATGAGGACTTCGGCGACCGCTCCGTCGGGCCCCGCGACGGCCGTGTGGAGCGACTGGTACAGATTGAACTTGGGCGCCGCGATGAAGTCCTTGAATTCAGAGATCACCGGGGTGAAGCAGGTGTGCAACTCGCCCAGGACCGCGTAGCAGTCGGCGTCCTCACCGACCAGCACCAGCAGTCTGCCGAAGTCCGTGCCGCGCAACTCGCCGCGTTTGAGCCTGGACCGGTGTACGGAGACGAAGTGCCGTGGCCGCACGAGCACTTCGGCGGGGATGTCCGCCTCGCGCAGCACTCGTCTGACGTCCTCCGAAATGGCCGCGAGAGCGTCGCCGGCGGTGGCGTTGTCCGCGATGAGGGCCCGGGTGTGGGCGTACTCCTCGGGATGGAGGATCGCGAAGACCAGATCCTCCAGCTCGGTCTTGAGCGCCTGGACGCCCAGGCGTTCGGCGAGCGGGATGAGGACATCGCGGGTGACCTTGGCAATACGGGCCTGCTTCTCCGGACGCATCACACCGAGGGTGCGCATATTGTGCAGCCGGTCGGCGAGCTTGATCGACATCACCCTGACATCGTTGCCGGTGGCGACGAGCATCTTGCGGAAGGTCTCGGGCTCGGCGGCGGCGCCGTAGTCGACCTTCTCCAGCTTCGTCACGCCGTCGACCAGATAGCAGACCTCGTCGCCGAACTCCGCCCGCACCTGGTCGAGCGTCACGTCCGTGTCCTCGACGGTGTCGTGGAGGAGCGAGGCGGTCAAGGTCGTCGTCTCGGCGCCCAGTTCGGCCAGGATCAGGGTCACGGCCAGGGGGTGTGTGATGTACGGCTCGCCGCTCTTGCGGAACTGCCCGCGGTGCGAACTCTCCGCGAGGACATAGGCCTTGCGCAGTACGGAGAGGTCGGCGTCCGGGTGGTGGGCGCGGTGTGCGTCCGCGACATGGCCCATCGCGTCCGGCAGCCGGTCCCTGGAGGCGGGTCCCAGTAACGCGGCCCTGCCGAGTCTGCGGAGGTCGATCCTGGGAAGGCCGCGTCTCCGACTGTGGGCACCAGGGTTGGTGGCCTCTGCACTCATGGGCACCTCCGGACAGCTTCGACCGGCGACGCGAAGAACGGGCAACGCCCTCCGGGCCGGTGCTTGATGCTACCGAGCCCACCACGTGGAGCAGTCCCGCTCCTGCCCGGCGTGAAACGGATCACCCATTCGAGCGAAGCTCCCGGGAAGCTCTACGCGGGCTCCCGCGGAACTCCACGGACGCTCCCGGGAAGCTCCCCGGGGTCTCTGGCGCTGTGGCCGGGAAGGTTTGCCGGCCACAGCACTAGGCCGACGCTGCTCCGAGCCAGGCCGGGTCGATATGGCCCTCCGCGACGATCACGGCGGGCCCGGTCATCTCGATCCCGCCGTCCGGCCGCTCCGTGATGACCAGCCGGCCGCCGGGGAGATCCACGGTGTAGGTGACGGGGGCGCCGGTCACCGAGGGGTCGGCGCCGTCCCTGCGGGCCGCGGCGACGGCCACGGCACAGGCGCCCGTACCGCAGGAGCGGGTCTCGCCCGAGCCGCGCTCATGCACCCGCATCGCGACATGGCGCGGGCCGCGGGCGACGACGAACTCGACATTCACTCCGTCCGGGTAGACGGACGAGGGACTCACACGCGGTTCGGCGAACAGATTCCCGGCGTGTGCGAGATCGTCGACGAACGCGACCGCGTGCGGGTTGCCCATGTTGACGTTACGGGCGGGCCAGGCGCGACCGCCGACGGTGACCGTGGCGCTGTCCTCGGGGAGCACGGCCCGCCCCATGTGGACCGTGATGTCGCCGTCACCGGGGTGTTCCGGACGGGCGGAGCCCTGGGCGCTCGCGCCCTTGGCGAGATGCACCTTCTTCACCCCGCCGCGGGTGGCCACGGCCAGATCCCCGGCCGCCGTGTGACCGGCGCGCTGGAGATAGCGCACGAAGACCCGCAGGCCGTTGCCGCACATCTCGGCGATGGATCCGTCGGCGTTGCGGTAGTCCATGAACCATTCGGCCTCGGCCGCCATGTCCTGCGCCTCGGGGTGCGCGGCGGACCGTACGACATGCAGCACTCCGTCGCCACCGATGCCGGACCTGCGGTCGCAGAGGGCGGCCACAGCGCGCGGGGGCAGATCGATGGTGTTGTCCGGGTCGGGGACGATCACGAAGTCGTTCTCGGTCCCATGGCCCTTGAGGAAGGCGAGAGGGGCGGTCTGCGAGATGCTCACGGGACCCATCGTACGAGCAGGGACCGACACCCGCCGCCACTCGGCGGCCGACCGGACTTCCGGTCCCGCGCCACTCGGCGGCCGATCGGGTTTGCGGTCCCGCGCCATTCCACGGCCGGCCGGACTTCCGGCTCAGCGCAGCCGGGCGACCCGCCAGACGGCGAGGGCGACCAGGGCGGCGGCCACGGTCACATACAAGGCGATGACCCGCCAGTCGGGACGTTCACCGGAGGTACGGGTCGGCAGCCCCGGCCAGGTGTGGCCGACCTTACGGGCCGCCATCATGCCCCAGCCCGCCGCGCAGCAACTGATCAGGAGTCCCAGCATGGCGACGACCGCTCCGCCGTCCCCGGTACCGAAGGCGAGGGGGAAGGCGAACATCAGGGAACCGATCGCCGCGAGCCCCACGATGGGCGCGAGCTGCCAGATCCGCAGCCGGCGCTGCGGACGCAGCTCGACCTCGACCTCGGGGGTCGCGGTCTCCTCCTCCGGTCCGTCGGGACTCAGCCGTGGGGCGTCGTCCCGCGTGTCCGGTCCCGCTGGTTCTCTGTCACGAGGGCCGGCCGCCATCGCCACGCGCCCTCCCCATCCGGACTCCACTGGCCGATCGATGCCCGATGGTCGATCGATGCTCGATGATGGCACGCCCGGGAGGACAGCAAGGACGAGCGGAGCGTCCCGATGCCATCACGTGATCAGGCTGTGACCGCTCGTTCGACCAACGCCAGCGCCCGGTGCGGCAGTTCCTCCCGCTGCTCCGTTCCGCCGCCCAGCCAGTGCACCCGTGAGTCGCGGCGGAACCAGGAATCCTGGCGGCGCGCGAAGCGTTTGGTGGCCCGTACGGTCTCGGCGCGCGCCTCGTCGTCCGTGCACTCCCCCGCGAGCGCCGCGAGCACCTGCTGATACCCGAGCGCGCGTGAGGCCGTGCGCCCCCGGCGCAGTCCCCGGGTCTCCAGCGTGCGCACCTCGTCGACGAGTCCGGCCTCCCACATGCGGTCCACCCGCTGCGAGATCCGGGTGTCCAGCTCGGGCCGGGCGACGTCGACGCCGATCTGGAGCGTGTCGTAGACCGCGTCATGGCCGGGCAGATTGGCGGTGAACGGCTTGCCGGTGATCTCGATGACCTCCAGCGCCCGGACGATTCGGCGGCCGTTGCTGGGGAGGATCGCACGGCCCGCCTGGGGGTCGGCGGTGGACAGCCGGGCGTGCAGGGCGCCCGAGCCGCGCAGGCTCAGCTCCGTTTCCAGCCTGGCCCGCACCTCGGGATCGGTGCCGGGGAAATCGAGGGCGTCGATGGCCCCCCGTACGTACAGCCCCGAGCCGCCCACCAGAACGGGGGTACGGCCCTTTGCCAGCAGCCGGTCGATCTCCGCCCTGGCGAGCTTCTGGTACTCGGCGACACTGGCCGCCTCGGTGACATCCCAGATGTCCAGCAGATGGTGCGGGATACCGGCGCGTTCCTCGCCCGTCAGCTTGGCGGTTCCGATGTCCATTCCCCGGTAGAGCTGCATGGAGTCGGCATTGACGACCTCACCGTCGAGTTGCCGGGCGAGATGGACGCCCAGATCGGACTTGCCGGCCGCGGTGGGACCGACGACGGCGATGACCCGCGGTGCGGTAGCTGCGCTTCTCACTGCCACAGTCTTGCAAACCCGCAAGCCCTTACCCGAACGAGTTAAGTGACGGCACACAGCCGGATTCGTTGCCTTCGCGACGTTCCGGCCGTCGGTTTTCCCGCCGGTGCCCCTGGGCGGCGCGAGAGAACGCTCCGGGCAGCGCGGAATTTCGGCCTCCCGAGTATTATATGGAGGAGATATGGGTGTTTCTTCACGGTTTCGCCGGAAGTCAGCAGCCGTGTCCGTGACGTCAGCGACGAGGCAGAGGCCGCCACCCGGACGGCCGACCCCTCGCGCAGTCTGTTGTCTCCTCCGAGGGAAGGTGGGCCATGGGCTTCATGGATTCGTTGAAGGCCAAGATCGCTCCGGCCAGGGACAAGGTCTCCGACCTCGCGCAGCAGCACGGGGGAAAGATCGAGCACGGGCTGGACAAGGCCGCCCGGACGGTCGATCAGAAGACCAAGGGCAAGTACAGCAACAAGATCGATTCGGGTACGGGTAAGGCGAAGAACGCTCTGGGTCGGCTCGCCCACAAGGGCGACGACACCGCTCCCCCACCCCCGCCACCGCCCGCCTCCTGATCCTCGGCAACGGCTGGGAACGGCCGCGCGGCGCTTCCGGGCACCGCGCGGCCGTTGCGTACGCCAGGCTGCGTTACGTACGCCAGACTGACGGACGACAGACCGACCGGGGCCCCAGGACCAGGTCCGGTTCTAGGACCAGGTCGCGACCAGGTATCCGACGCCGTAGGGCGCGGCGTCGTACAGCAGCTCACCGTGCAGCCCCGCCCCCTCGGCCGCGCCCGCGAGAAGCTGCCACGGCGCGCGCCCGGCCGCCTTGAGAGCGGACGCCAGCTCCGCGTCCAGTGCCTTCAGCGCCGTCACATCGGCCGCCGCCAGGGCCCGTGCCACCTCCTCGTCGAATCCGGCCGCCCTCTCGTCGAGATATCCCGGCGCTTTCACCGAACGGCACGCGCTGGCGTCGCCCATCACCAGCAGTGCCACCCGGTCGGACCGCGCCGCGATCTCCTTCCCGGCCTGAATACACCGCTCGGCCGCGAGAGGTTCCCCCACGCCGAGTCCCGAGACAGGGGCGGCGGACCAGCGGACCCGCTCCAGCAGCCAGGCCGCGACGGCGAGGGAGGGAGGGAGCACACGCTCGGCACGCTCCTCGACTCCGGCTGCCTCGCCCGCGCCCACCAGGCCGGGGCCGGTCCCGCCCGAGCCGGTCCCGCCGAGGACGACCTCGACGTCCACGCCGAAGCCCCGGAAGGAGCCGACCGCACCCTGCGGATGCGGCCCCCGGCCGTCCCGCTCGGCGGGCCCGACGACGATCAGCAGATCAGGGCGGGCGGCGGCCAGGACCGCGAGGGCGTCCGAACACGCGGCGCGCACCGCGTCCAGTTCGGGGGCCGCCGCCGCGGCCACGGCGGGCACGAGCAGCGGCGGACAAGGACAGACGGCAGCGGCGACCAGCATGATCGAACCCTAACGCGGGCGTGACCGGGCGTGACCACGTACGGTCCAGCCCTGTATAGCCCCGCCCGCTCCCTCGCCCGCCCTCGGTCCCGCCGGTCCGGTCCGTCCGTTCGGTCCCGCCAGTCCGGTCGGTCCCGCCAGGCCGGTGAGTCCGGCCCGTCCGGTGAGTCCGTCAGCCGACGGCGCACCCGCCCGTCGCGGCCGGCAGCGGAGCGGGCACGCCGACCGTGGGCAGCCCGAGCAGCACCCCGGCCGGCTTGGCGGCGGGCGCCGCGTTCCGCCTGTCCCAGGCGTCGCCCGCGCGGGTACGGCGTACCTTCCGCGTCGGTCCCTCGGCCAGGAGATGGTGCGGAGCGGCGTAGGTGATCTCGACGGTCACCACATCGCCGGGGCGCACCTCCTCTTCCGGCTCGGTGAAGTGGACGAGCCGGTTGTCGGGAGCACGTCCCGAGAGCCGGTGGGTGGCACCGTCCTTGCGCCCCTCGCCCTCGGCGACCATGACCTCCAGCGTCCTGCCCACCTGCTTCTTGTTCTCGTCCCAGGAGATCTCCTCCTGAAGGGCGGACAGCCGCATGTAGCGCTCCTGGACGACTTCCTTGGGGATCTGCCCGTCCATCTCGGCGGCCGGTGTCCCGGGGCGCTTCGAGTACTGGAAGGTGAAGGCCTGCGCGAAGCGCGCCTCGCGCACCACCCGCATGGTCTCCTCGAAGTCCTCCTCGGTCTCGCCGGGGAAGCCCACGATGATGTCGGTGGAGATGGCGGCGTGCGGGATGGCGTCGCGCACCTTGTCGATGATGCCGAGGTAGCGGTCCTGCCGGTACGAGCGGCGCATCGCCTTCAGGATGGTGTCCGAGCCGGACTGGAGCGGCATATGGAGCTGCGGCATCACATTGGGCGTCTCGGCCATCGCCGCGATGACGTCGTCCGTGAAGTCGCGCGGATGCGGTGAGGTGAAGCGGACGCGCTCCAGCCCCTCGACGGCGCCGCAGGCCCGCAGGAGCTTGGAGAAGGCCTCGCGGTCGCCGATGTCGGACCCGTACGCGTTGACGTTCTGGCCCAGCAGCGTGATCTCGGAGACGCCCTCGGCGACCAGTGCCTCGATCTCGCTCAGGATGTCACCGGGGCGGCGGTCCTTCTCCTTGCCGCGCAGCGCGGGGACGATGCAGAAGGTGCAGGTGTTGTTGCAGCCCACGGAGATGGAGACCCACGCGGCATAGGCGGACTCGCGCCGGGTCGGCAGCGTCGAGGGGAACGCCTCCAGCGACTCGGCGATCTCGATCTGCGCCTCCTCCTGGACACGCGCGCGTTCCAGGAGCACGGGCAGCTTGCCGATGTTGTGCGTACCGAAGACAACGTCGACCCAGGGCGCGCGCTTGACGATGGTCTCGCGGTCCTTCTGCGCCAGACAGCCGCCGACGGCGATCTGCATACCGGGCCGCTTGGTCTTCATGGGGGCGAGCCGGCCGAGGTTGCCGTACAGCTTGTTGTCGGCGTTCTCCCGCACGGCGCAGGTGTTGAAGACCACGACGTCGGCGTCCCCGTCGGCCCCTTCGGGCGCGCGGACGTATCCGGCTCCCTCCAGCAGGCCCGACAATCGCTCGGAGTCGTGGACGTTCATCTGACACCCGTAGGTGCGTACCTCGTACGTTCGGTTGTCGCCCACTGTCCGGCTCCGGTCGCTGCTGCTCATGCGACAAGGGTAGGCGGTGCCCGGGACCCCCCGGTCCGGGAGCCTCCCGGTGGTCCGGCCGGGCACGGAGAGGCCCTCGGGAGGAGCCCGCGCAGAGATCCTCGAAGAAGCCCTGGGGAGAGGCCCTGGTCCTGGCGGGGAGTGAACTGGCAGGATCGCGGCATGTTCGCCGTTCTGTCCCGCACGAGTCGGGGTACCGGACGTGGCCGGCTCCTCCAGGGCGCCGCCGCGGTGGTGGTGCTGCTCGGGCTGCTGGCGTGGTGGCTGCTGCCGATCGGGGCGTCGGCGCCGAGCGGGTCGGTCACCTTCAGTACGGGGGTCACCAGCGGGGTCTACCAGCGGTACGGATCGCTGCTCAAGGAGGACCTCGGGCGCGATCTGCCGGATGTCTCGATACGGCTCACGACCAGCGAGGGTTCGCAGCAGAATCTCGCGCGGGTGGCGAGCGGGGAGGCCGACTTCACGGTGGCCACCGCCGACGCCGTCGCCAAGTACCAGGAGGACGGCAAGCCGGGTGCGGACCGGCTGCGCGGGTGTGCCCGGCTGTACGACGACTACGTACAGCTCGTCGTGGCCAAGGATTCCAGAATTCGCTCGGTCGCCGGTCTGCGCGGCAAGAAGGTGGGGGTGGGACAGGAGGGATCGGGTGTACGGCTGATAGCGGACCGGGTCATGACGGCCGCCGGACTCGACCCCAAGCACGGCATCACCCCGGTCCCGGCCGGCATCGACACCATGCCGGGTCTGCTCGAACGGGGCGATCTGGACGCCTTCTTCTGGTCGGGCGGGCTGCCCACCGGTGCCGTGACCCTCCTGTGGCAGCGCTATGACATCCGACTGGTGCCGCTGGACGCGAACCTCGTGGCCCGGCTCCATGCCTCGGGCGAGGCCGCTTCCCGCTACTACCGCTCCGCGGTGATCCCCGCCGACGCCTACGGCAGCGCGCAGAAGGGCACGCCCGTATCGACGGTCGCGGTGGCGAATCTGCTGGTCACGACGGACCGGATGGACGCCGGTCTTACGGAGGGCTTCACGCGGACCGTGATCAACAGCAGGGACCGCATCGGCAAGGAGGTGCATCCCGCGCAACTGGTGGATCTGCGGACGGCGATCTACACGGCCCCCCTGCGGCTGCACGAGGGCGCCAAGCGCTACTACCGCTCGGTCAAGCCCTGAGCCCTGGCACCGCGTTCCGGCCCACGTCCCGCCCCGGGTTCCCGCCCGCATCTCTCCCCCCACCCACCTTCCCGCCCCGCCGGATTGGCTCGGTTTTCCGGCAGGACATCGGACCATCGGCCGCTGGCCGAGGAGCCGCCGCGTACGGGAAGAGGTGCTGCTCTCGACCAAAGCGGGAGCGCGCCCACTCCGGAACTGCTGGACTACGCGCGCCATGAGCCCGACCTGACGGTCATGGCCTACTCGTCGCTCCTCTCGGGCGCCTGTGCCTGGGCCGACCGGCCGCTGGCGGCGGCCTACGACCACCCGGGCACCGCAGCGCGCCTCGCCGTCCCGCGCGAGGTGGCCGTGGCGACCTCAGCCGGCCCGACCTGATACGACCCACCGTCACGCGCAGGAAGGTCACCCGTCAGGACGCGGGGGAGGCTCTCGGGACGGTCAGTGTCACCCGCAGTCCTCGCGGCTCGCCGTGCGCGTAGGTGATCGAGCCGCCGCCCGCCGCCAGCAGCGCTCGTGAGATGGACAGTCCCAGCCCCGACCCCTTGATGTTCTGGTGGCGGTTGCTGCGCCAGAAGCGGTCACCGATCCGGGCCATCTCGTCGTCCGTGAGTCCGGGGCCGCCGTCATTGATGACGATCATGGAGGTTTCACCGTTACGGGTGACCGTGACCGTGACCTCTTCACCCGCCGGAGTGAACTTC
The DNA here is from genome assembly GCF_045161915.1 of Streptomyces sp. NBC_00872. Classification (NCBI taxonomy): domain Bacteria; kingdom Bacillati; phylum Actinomycetota; class Actinomycetes; order Kitasatosporales; family Streptomycetaceae; genus Streptomyces; species Streptomyces sp. NBC_00872. The sequence continues at coordinate 2,422,067 of NZ_CP108806.1, forward strand.
AGAGCGTTGTCGATGACGGCGTCCAGGGCGCTGGAGAGCGCGATCGGGTCGGTCCAGGCGGTGACCGCCGCACGGTGCTCGGTCAGCCGGACCCCCTTCTCCTCGGCGAGCGCCCGCCAGGCGGCGACCCGCTCCGCCGCGAGTTCACCGATGTCGGTGAGCCTCAGATCGGCGGGGGTGTGCTCGGCCAGGGCCAGATCCAGCAGATCGTCGAGGACCTGGGCGAGGCGCTTGCCCTCCGTACGGACGGAGGCGATCTCCTCGTTCCCGTCGGGCAGTTCGAGGGCGAGCAGCTCGATGCGGAGCAGCAGGGCGGCCAGCGGATTGCGCAACTGGTGGGAGGCGTCGGCCACGAAGGCGCGCTGCTGCTCCAGCACATCCTCGACGTTGTCGGCCATCTCGTTGAACGAACTGGCCAGCCGCCGCAGTTCCGGGGGCCCTCCGGCCGCCGCCACCCGGGAGTTCATCCGGCCGGTGGCGATGTCATGGGTCACCGCGTCCAGTACCCGTACCGGTCTGAGCACCCAGCCCGTCAGCCGGATCGCGGCCCCCACGGCGAGCAGCATGGCCGCCGCCTCGCCCGCGGCGATCACCAGCCAGCCCTTGAGAATGCGTGAACGCATCTGCCCGGTCGGCGAGTCGGTCACCACGACCGCGACGACGTCTCCGTCCCGTACCACCGGCGAGTCGACGATGAGCCTGCGGTTCTGCCAGGGCCAGACCTGCTCGGGATCGTCGCTGCGGCGGCCCAGCAGGGCCTCCTTGAAGGACTGGCGCCCCTCCCCCTCCAGGGGCACCTTCCACCCCCTCGGGGCGCTCGCCATGGCCTCGTCGTCGCGGTAGAAGACGCCGACCTTGATCCCGTACACCTCGTGGTAGCGGGTGAGTTCCTCCGTCAGCAGTTCACGCCGCTCGACGGTGCCCGCCTTGCCCTCGGCGACGAGCTGGGCGAGCGCCGCGACCCGCGTGGTGTCGTCGATCCGGTCGACGACGACACGCTGCTGCTGCGCGCCGGCCACACTCACGGCGAGCGGGAAGCCGAGGGCGAGGAGCACGCCCGCCATGAGGATGATGAGCAGCGGCAGAAGTCGGGAACTCACGGGACGTTACGGTCCCTGACGTGTGGCCGGGACGACCAGCCGGTAGCCCACACCCCGGACGGTCTCGATCAGCGCGGGCATCCCGAGCTTGCCGCGCAGGGACGCCACATGGACTTCGAGCGTCCGGCCCGTCCCTTCCCAACTGGTCCGCCACACCTCGCTGATGATCTGTTCCCGCCCGAAAACGACCCCGGGGCGCTGGGCCAGCAGAGCCAGCAGATCGAACTCCTTGCGGGTGAGCTGGACCGGCTCCCCGTCGACGCTGACCCGCCGGGTGGGCAGTTCCAGCGTGAGACGTCCGAGCCGCTGGGCAACCTCGGCCGTCGGCCCCGGCTCCTCCTCGCTCGCACGGCGCCGGCTCACGGCATGGATCCGCGCCAGCAGTTCACCGGTGTCGTACGGCTTGACCACATAGTCGTCGGCGCCGAGGTTGAGACCGTGGATCCGCGACCGTACGTCGGCCCGCGCGGTCACCATGATCACCGGGGTCGAGGTGAGTCTCCGTATCTTTCCGCAGACCTGGTAACCGTCCTGGTCGGGCAGGCCGAGGTCGAGCAGGACGACCGCGAACGGTTCCTTGCCCGCGCCGGCGGCGGGCAGCAGCGCCTGGAGCGCCTCCTCGCCGCTCCTGGCGTGCACGACCTGGAATCCATGCTTGGCGAGCACGGCCGCCAGGGCAGCGGCGACATGATCGTCGTCCTCTACGAGCAGCAGTCTCACGGGCCCCCTCTCTCGGTGGTGGTCGCACAAGGTATTCGGGCATCCACTCCGATGGTGTCGTGCCAGTCAAGAGTCTTCCCGTTACACCAAGGTTTCCGTTACCCACCCGGTACTCCCCGCAGTGCCGTCTTCACACGGTGTGTCCGGTTGCGGCCGGATCGTTATGCTCAATTCCAGCTCAGATCTGATGACGCTGATCGCATTGCGTGACTAAGGTCCTCCCAACCGAGGAGGACGGAGCAAGAAGCCGATGAGCGGAGTGTCAGTGACCAAGGGCACCGAGGACGCCGTGCCGGCGACGGGCGACCTGGTCGTACTGAGCAACGTGAACAAGCACTTCGGCGCGCTGCATGTGCTCCAGGACATCGATCTGACCATCGCCCGTGGCGAGGTCGTGGTCGTGATCGGGCCCTCCGGGTCCGGCAAGTCCACACTGTGCCGCACCATCAACCGTCTGGAGACCATCGACTCGGGCGCGATCTCGATCGACGGCAAGCCGCTGCCGGAGGAGGGCCGCGAACTCGCCCGGCTGCGCGCCGATGTCGGCATGGTTTTCCAGTCGTTCAACCTCTTCGCACACAAGACGGTGCTGGAGAACGTCACGCTGGGCCAGATCAAGGTCCGCAAGTCGGACAAGAAGGACGCGGAGCAGAAGGCGCGTTCACTGCTCGACCGGGTGGGCGTCGGCTCGCAGGCCGACAAGTACCCGGCCCAGCTCTCGGGTGGTCAGCAGCAGCGTGTCGCGATCGCGCGGGCGCTGGCGATGGACCCGAAGGTCATGCTCTTCGACGAGCCCACCTCCGCGCTCGACCCCGAGATGATCAATGAAGTGCTGGAAGTCATGCAGCAACTCGCGCGTGACGGTATGACGATGGTCGTCGTCACCCATGAGATGGGTTTCGCGCGCTCCGCGGCGAACCGGGTCGTCTTCATGGCGGACGGCCGGATCGTCGAAGAGGCCACACCCGACGCGTTCTTCAGCAACCCGCGCAGCGACCGTGCCAAGGACTTCCTGTCGAAGATCCTGCATCACTGATCCCGGCTCTTCCACTGATCCCCGCTCTTCATACGGCGCTCTTCATACGGCTCTGTCGAGTCAGGTGGCTCCGCCGAGTTCCACCGCTCGACCGAGTCGCACGGCTCCACCGCGTCCCAGGGTTCCACCGAGTTCGGCGGAACCTGTTCGTCCACGTCTCACCCGAGGGAAGTTCACGCATGAAGCTTCACAAGGCAAGCGCGGCCGCCGCTGCGGCTCTCGTCCTCTCCCTGACCGCGACCGCGTGCGGTGGTGAGAACAGCGACGACGCCGGCGGCGACGGTGGTGGCAAGATCACCATCGGTATCAAGTTCGACCAGCCCGGCCTCGGTCTGAAGAAGCCGGACGGCACCTTCGCGGGCTTCGACGTCGACGTCGCCACCTATGTCGCCAAGGAACTGGGCTACGACGCCAAGGACATTGTCTGGAAAGAGTCGCCCAGCGCCGAGCGCGAGAACCTCATCTCCAACGGTGATGTGAAGTTCGTCGTCGCCAGCTACTCGATCAACGACGAGCGCAAGAAGAAGGTCGACTTCGCCGGCCCGTACTTCCTCGCCCACCAGGACCTGCTGGTCCGCTCGGACGACAGCTCCATCACCAAGGCCGAGGACCTCAACTCCAAGAAGCTCTGTTCGGTGACGGGCTCCACCTCGGCGCAGAACGTCAAGGAAGAGCTCGCGCCCAAGGCCGACCTCCAGGAGTTCGGCGGCTACTCGGAGTGCCTGACCGGTCTGGAGAACAAGGCCGTTGACGCGCTGACCACGGACGACTCCATTCTCGCCGGTTACGCGTCGCAGCAGGAGCACCAGGGCAAGTTCAAGCTCGCGGGCCTCAAGCTCAGCGACGAGAACTACGGCATCGGCCTCAAGAAGGGCGACACCGAGCTGCTGACGCAGATCAACGACGCCCTCAAGAAGATGGAGTCGGACGGCTCCTGGCAGAAGGCCGTGACGGCCAACTTCGGTCCGGCCGGTTACAAGAACGAGCCCGCCCCCGCGATCAGCTGAGGCATCCGAGACAGGAGTGACGCGCCGCCGGCCCGTCCGGCGGCGCGTACCGACCAGCCAACCAGGGGAGAGCGCGGGGCATCGTGTTCGACTTTCTTGATTCCGGGCAGTACGACCTGCTCGGCGCCTTCTGGGTGACGGTGCAGCTCACCCTCTACTCCGCAGTTGGTTCTCTCATCTGGGGAACGCTGCTGGCCGGGATGCGTGTCAGTCCTGTGCCGCTGATGCGTACCTTCGGTACCGCGTACGTCAATCTGGTCCGCAACACGCCGCTGACCGTGGTCATCCTCGCCTGTTCACTGGGGCTCGGCCAGACCCTCCAGATCACCCTCGGCGGCGAGGACTTCAAGACCATGGGCTTCCGGCTCGCGGTCCTCGGACTGGTCGCCTACACCGGCACCTTCGTCTGTGAGTCGCTGCGCTCCGGTATCAACACCGTGCCCGTCGGGCAGGCGGAAGCGGCCCGCGCTCTGGGGCTGAGCTTCTTCCAGGTGCTGACGCTGATAATCCTTCCGCAGGCGTTCCGTTCCGTGGTGGCGCCGCTGGCCAATGTGCTGATCGCGCTGACCAAGAACACCACGGTCGCCTCGGCGATCAGTGTCGCGGAGGCCTCGGCGCTGATGAAGACAATGATCGAGAACGAAAGCAGCGCGCTCTTCGCGGTCTTCGCGGTGTTCGCCTTCGGATTCATCGTTCTCACCCTTCCGACCGGCCTGATCCTGGGCTGGGTCAGCAAGCGAGTGGCGGTGAAGCGATGAGTGCCACATCCGTTCTGTACGACACTCCCGGTACCCGCGCCAAGCGGCGCAATATTATCTACACGATCGTGTTCGTGGTGCTCTTCGCGTTCGCCACGTGGTGGGTGCTGGCCGCCATGGCCGACAAGCACCAGCTCGACTCGGAGAAGTGGAGTCCGTTCGTCACGGACTCCGAGGTGTGGACGACCTATCTGCTGCCGGGACTTGGCGAAACGCTCCGGGCCGCGGCGCTGTCCATCGTGATAGCCCTGCCGTTCGGCGCGCTGCTCGGTATCGGCCGGCTGTCCGACCATGTCTGGGTCCGGGTACCGGCCGGGGTCGTCGTCGAGTTCTTCCGCTCGATCCCGGTCCTGCTGATGATGGTCTTCGCCAGTCAGCTCTACGTGCAGTTCACCGATGTCTCCTCGGACCTGCGGCCGCTGTACGCCGTCGTCACGGGCCTGGTGCTCTACAACGCCTCGGTCATGGCCGAGATCGTCCGGGCCGGCATCCTCTCGCTGCCGAGAGGCCAGATCGACGCGTCGAAGGCCATAGGTATGCGCAAGGGCCAGGCCATGGCGTATGTGCTGCTGCCCCAGGCGGTGACGGTGATGCTGCCCGCGCTGGTCAGCCAGCTCGTGGTGATCGTCAAGGACACCGCGCTCGGCGGCGCGATCCTCGGTCTGAGCGAACTGCTTTCGCAGAACCGCACGATCACCGCGAACTACGGTGCCAACACCATCGCCGCGTTCACCGTGATCGCGCTGATGTACATCGCGTTGAACTTCCTGCTCACCACCTTCGCCGGCTGGCTGGAGCAGCGGCTGCGCCGGGGCAAGAAGAGCACGGGCGCCACGCTCGGTCCCGATGATGTACAACAGGCCAGTGTTGTGGGGCGCACCCCGGACGGCAGCGGCGCCTGAGGCGGACGGGACAGGGGGTGTACGCGCCGCTCAGGCCGTCGCTTGACGCAAGCACCCCCAGTAGGTTGCATACGTTCTGTGATCACGTACCGGGCTCCTACCGCCCTTGACCGCAAGACCGCACGGGCCGGAGGGGTCGCGCCGTGGACCCGGTGATCGTCGCCGGCGCGGGCCCCGTCGGACTCGCGCTCTCCCTGGCCCTCGCCGCGCAGGGAGTCCCGGCCGTCGTCCTCGACGAGGGCTCGGGTACGGACGAACAGCGTCCGGCCAGGACCGCCATACTGCGGCCCGACACCACCGCCCTGCTGGCCCGGCTCGGCTGCACCACCCTCGACGAGCAGGGCACCCACTGGACCGGCTGGCGGCTGATGCGGCGCAAGCAGCTCATGCGGGAGCTGCCGCTCGGCGGTGAGAACGGCGCCCCCGCGCCGCTGCACATTCCCCAGCACGCGCTCGCGCGCGGACTGCGGGACGCCATCGCGGGCCAGGAGCTCGTACAGCTCGTCTCCGGAAACCGGCTCGACTCACTGGAGCAGGACGACCGCGGGGTCACCGTGCACACGCGTGGGCCGGGGGCGACCTGGTGGCGCGGCAGCCATCTCGTGGGGTGCGACGGCGCCCGGTCCACGGTCCGCAAGCTGCTCAACATCCGCTTTCCGGGGCGTACGGCGGTGGAGCGGCACGCCGTCGCGGCGCTCCGTGTCGATCTTCCCTGGCCCGGCGAGGCGCTGCTGCACCGTCAGCCGCCCTGGCCCAGCGGCGGCGAGGAGGTCTCCGCCAGGCCCCTCGCGGACGGTGTGTGGCGGCTCGACTGGCTGCTGCCCGCGCGCGGCGAGTTGGTCACGCCCGACGCGCTGGTGACGCGTTTACGGGACACCCTGGCCGGCTGGTGCGGTGCGACACCGCCGTACGAGCTGCTCGACACGGGCGTCTACACGCTGCACCACCGGCTGGCCAGGCGCTGGCGGGTGGGGCGGGCCTTTCTCGCCGGGGACGCGGCCCATCTGCTGGGTGCGGTGGGCACCCAGGGGCTCGACGAGGGGCTGCGTGACGTCTCCAATCTCGCCTGGAAGCTGGCCGAGGACTGGCACCGGGGCGCGACGGAGGTCCTGCTGGACAGCTACCAGGCCGAGCGGCGCACCGCCGTCGCCTCCCGGCTGCGCGCCGCCGACCAGTCGCTGCCGATACTGCGGGGTGGCAGCGGGCTGCGTACGTATATGCCGGGCGCGCGTGGACATGACACCCTGCTCGCCGACGGGCATCTGGGGCACGGGCCATTGGGAGCACCGCCGTCCTATCCGCACTCCCCCCTCGCGCCTCCGTACGCCGAGGCGCACACCGCCGTGGGCACGCCCCCGGGCGGTCCGGTCGCGGATGTGCTGGTCACGGCGCCGGACGGGACGACCGTACGGCTCGGGGACCGGCTCGGACGGGGACACCTCCTGGTGGTGCTGGTCGCGCCCGGTACGGGCGTGTGGGACCGGCGGCACTGGCTGACGGCCGGGGTGATGCCCCGGCTCGCGGCGGCGGTGGACGCCCTGCCGGTACGGGCGGAGCTGCTGGTCACCGAGGCGTATCCGGGCGCGTCCGCGCACAGCGTGCTGCTGGTACGGCCGGACGGGCACCTCGTCACGGCCTTCGGCGGAGTGCGTCCGGCCGATCTGTACGCGGCGGCCGACGCGGCGCGCGGAGGCGCTCCGTCCGGTCGTTCCTCCGCCCGTTCGGGGCCTTCCGAGGCGGCATCGACCGACCGCACTGCGAACATCAATTGACCGACGCGGGCGCACATGGTGTACTCCGGAACGTGACTGACACCGATGTGCGCCTGTGGCGGAGGGTCCATATGGACCTGGTCCGCTACGCGGGCTGCGTGTGTCGCCCGTCCTGTTGATTCGCCCTTTCTCTTCACGCGCTCGCCGCGTCCGACGCGGCAGCACACTCTCGCGAACATCTCAGGACGGTCACCATGTCTCTCCCCGTACATCGCTCCGCGCCCGACACCACCGCCACCGCCGGACTCTCCACCGCCACCGCCGGGCCTTCCACCGCGACCCCGCCCTCCGGCGCGGCGTCGTCCTCCGCCTCGCCGTCCTCCGGCCCCACCCCGGCCGAGCTCCTCGACTTCGTCCGCCGGACGGCCACCGACACCGAGCTGATCTCCTCGCTCCCCCTCGATCCCGAGGGGCGTACCTGGATCCGGCTCGACGGTCCCGCGGGCAGCGAGGCCTGGCTGATCGGCTGGCCGCCCGGCACGGGGACCGGCTGGCACGACCACGGCGGCTCGCACGGTGCGTTCGCCACGGCGGCGGGCGCGCTCAAGGAGGACTCGCTGGCGGCCCGGCTGCCCACCGAGGGATGGAAGACCCTGGAGCTGGCCGAGGGGGTCGACCGGGAGCGGAAGCTGACGGCGGGCGAGGGCCGGGCGTTCGGCAGGCACCATGTGCACGAGGTGCGCAATGAGTCCGGGGCCGACCACGCCGTCTCCGTCCACGCGTACTTTCCGCCGCTGCCGCTGATGCGCCGCTACAGCCGCACGGGTGCCGTGCTCCGCCTCGAGCACGTCGAGCGCCCGGAGGAGTGGCAGTGAGCGAGTCGACCCGGTCCGAACCTGTGGGGATAGACGAACTGCTGGAACGGGTCCGTGAGGACCTGGATCGGATGGAGCCGCGAGAGGCCTTCGAGGCCGCCGCGGAGGGCGCGCTGCTGGTGGACATCCGGTACGCGGCGCTGCGGGACCGCGACGGCCTGATACCGGGAGCGCTGGTCGTCGAGCGCAATGAGCTGGAGTGGCGGCTGGATCCGCAGGGCAGCCACCGCGCCGCCGAGGCCACCAGCCATGATCTGCGCGTGGTCGTGATCTGCAACGAGGGGTACGCGTCGAGTCTGGCGGCGGTGTCCCTGAAGACGCTGGGGCTGCACCGCGCGACCGACCTCGTCGGCGGCTTCCAGGCGTGGAAGGCCGAAGGGCTGCCCGTCACGCGGTGAGCGCGTGCCCCCCTGCCGGGCGCGCGATGGGCGTGTGATCACCGCCGCGCCGCCGCCTCGACGGGGCGGAGCCGAAGTGCGGTACTGCCCCGCATCGGGTCCCTGGGAGGTGAGGCCCGGTCGGCCCGGATGTCCTCGCGGGCCTGGCACGGGCCGCGTCACCGGGGGCCGGCTGAACGAAGAGGACCGTGAAGAGGACCGTGCAGGTCATGCCGGTGAGCCGGACGAGCGGAGTGACGACCGCCGCCATGCGGGTGGCATTCGCGCGGACATTCGGGACGGTCTGTCGGCCGCCGGGACCAGTCCTCCGCAGCGGTCGCACGAACACCGCCATGCCTCCCCCATCGCCTCCGCCGGGCGGTGCACGGAAGTGGGCGAGCGTGGCGGACTCCCAGGCGTGACCGTATCCGGACCCATAGCCGGACCCGTATCCGGACCGATCGCCGCCGCCCGCCGGTCAACGGCTGAGCGGGAAAAGTCAGTTCGGGCACGACTGTCCGGACCCTGCCGGTCGTCCCGGCCAGTTCGGGGAGGGTGAGCCGGATCGTGCCACGCGAGCGGGGGAAGCCACCCGGTCACCAGGGACGGCCCGGCACCATCGCTCCCGGCCATCGCTCCCGGCGCGGCCCCGCGCCCCGGTCTCCCAGGTCTCGCCGGTCCTTCCGGTGAAGCCGTAGCGGGCCGGCTCGCGCAAGTGGTAGCTGGTGGCCACGGTGTTGAGTGCCGGCACACGGGCGGGAGTCGCCGAGGCGGCGGTGCTGGAAAGGGACCCTAGTAGAGGCTCTCGTCCAGCCCCTCGGTGTCCTCGCCCTCCTCTTCCAGCGCCTGTCTGACCACCCGCAACGCCATGCCCTCCGCATACCCCTTGCGGGCCAGCATCCCCGCCAGCCGGCGCAGCCGTCGGTCGCGCTCCAGACCGCGTGTGGCCCGGAGCTTGCGGGCGACCAGCTCGCGGGCCGTCGCCTCCTCCTGATCCGCGTCCAGTTGCCCGACCGCCTCGTCGATCAGGGCGGGGTCCACCCCCTTCGTACGCAGTTCGCGCGCGAGGGCCCGTCTGGCGAGTCCTCTGCCGTGGTGCCGTGACTCCACCCAGGCGTCCGCGAACGCCGCGTCGTCGATCAGTCCCACGTCCTCGAAGCGGGAGAGCACCTCCTCGGCGGCTTCCTCGGGGATGCCCCGCTTGTCCAGCGCGTCCGCCAGCTGTTTACGGGTGCGTGGAGTCCCGGTGAGCAGGCGCAGACAGATCGCCCGCGCCCGCTCCACCGGATCCTGGGGCGACAGCTCCTGCTCGGCCCTCGACGAGTCGAAGCTGTCGCCCGGTCCTTCCGTCAGCCGCCTCTTCCGACCAGGCACGGTACGGATCAGCTCTTGGTCGCTGCCGCCTTGGCCGACTTGGCCTTGGAGGCAGCGGCGGGCGCCGACTTCACCGGGTCCTCGGCCGGGGCCGGGGCAGCACCGGCCGCTTCCGCGGCGGGCTCGGTCTTCGTCTCCGGCCTGACACCGATCCCGAGCTTCTCCAGGATCTTCTTCTCGATCTCATTGGCGAGATCGGGGTTGTCCTTGAGGAAGTTACGGGCGTTCTCCTTGCCCTGGCCGAGCTGATCGCCCTCGTACGTGTACCAGGCGCCGGCCTTCCGCACGAAGCCGTGCTCCACGCCCATGTCGATCAGACCGCCCTCGCGGCTGATGCCATGGCCGTAGAGGATGTCGAACTCGGCCTGCTTGAAGGGCGGCGCGACCTTGTTCTTGACGACCTTGACGCGGGTGCGGTTGCCGACGGCGTCGGTGCCGTCCTTCAGCGTCTCGATCCGACGGATGTCGAGGCGCACCGAGGCATAGAACTTGAGCGCCCGGCCACCGGTCGTGGTCTCCGGCGAGCCGAACATCACACCGATCTTCTCGCGGAGCTGGTTGATGAAGATCGCGGTGGTCTTCGACTGGTTGAGCGCGCTGGTGATCTTCCGGAGCGCCTGGCTCATCAGCCGCGCCTGGAGACCCACGTGCGAGTCGCCCATCTCGCCCTCGATCTCCGCGCGCGGCACCAGCGCGGCGACGGAGTCGATGACGATGAGGTCGAGTGCCCCGGAGCGGACGAGCATGTCCACGATTTCGAGCGCCTGCTCGCCGTTGTCCGGCTGGGACAGGATGAGGTTGTCGATGTCGACGCCGAGCTTCTTCGCGTACTCGGGGTCGAGGGCGTGCTCGGCGTCCACGAAGGCCACCGCGCCGCCCGCGCGCTGTGCGTTGGCCACGGCGTGCAGGGTCAGGGTCGTCTTGCCGGAGGACTCGGGGCCGTACACCTCCACCACTCGTCCGCGCGGCAGGCCGCCGACGCCCAGGGCGACGTCCAGTGCGGTCGACCCGGTGGGGATGACCTCGATCGGCTCGTTCGGCCGCTCGCCGAGGCGCATCACCGCGCCCTTGCCGAATTGCCGTTCAATCTGTGCGAGCGCGGCGTCCAGCGCCTTCTCGCGGTCGGTTCCTGCCATGGGTTCCACCCGATTTGCTTGTGTCGATCGCTTCACGTCGAAGACGCTATCCCCTGCCACTGACAACGCGTCCCGACGTCCTCCCGGCCTGTGGACAACTCCGCTGAAACCCCGTCGGCGTCCACGCCGAATCCGCACGGGCGGACCGCGCCGGACAGCCTCACCGGCCGGCCACGGAACACCGGCCGGACTCCCATAAGAATGGATGTTCGATTTCACTGTCAAGCGCGCCACCCGGCACGCAGAAGGTGGACGGCCCGTACCGAAGCGTCTTCGGTACGGGCCGTCCACCTTCTGCGTGGGGCCGTGAGCGGGGCCGTGTCGTCTACGGCCGCCTGTCGTCCTGCCGGGGTCCGACGGCCTCGGCCGGGGCCGTCCGGACGGGCGCGGGGGCGTCGTCGGTCCGCAGCGCACGCCGTACCCGCCGCAGGACCGACCGTCCCCGGCGCGGGCTGCGGCCCCGTACCCGCGCGTCGTCCATCACGTCGTACCGCTTCACATACGCGCCGAGGAACGCCTGCAACGTGGCGACCGCCGGAATCGCGATCAGCGCGCCGACCGCGCCCAGCAGCGCCGTACCCGCGACGACCGAGCCGAAGGCCACCGCGGGGTGGATGTCGACGGTCCTGGCCGTGAGCTTCGGCTGGAGCATGTAGTTCTCGAACTGCTGGTAGATCACCACGAATCCGAGCACCCAGAGCGCGTACCACGGGTCGAGGGTGAAGGCGATCAGCATCGGCAGCGCGCCCGCCAGATACGTACCGATGGTCGGGATGAACTGGGAGACCAGCCCCACCCAGATGGCGAGCGCCGGCGCGTACGGCACGCCCAGGATCTCCAGCAGGACGTAGTGCGCGACTCCGGAGATCAGCGCCATCAGTCCGCGCGAGTAGAGATAACCGCCGGTCTTGTCGACCGCGATCTCCCAGGCACGCAGCACCTCCGCCTGCTTGGCGGGCGGGAGTACGGAGCAGAGCCCGCGTCGCAGCCGGGGCCCGTCGGCCGCGAAGTAGAACGAGAACAGGAAGATCGTGAGCAGCCGGAACAGCCCGCCCAGCACGGTGGTCGAGATGTCGAGGACACCGGTCGCGCTGTTCTCCACATACCTCTGGAGCCAGTCGGAGTGCAGCAGGCTGTCCTGGACGGCGACCCGGGACAGCTCCGTACGGAAGGTGTCGTTGAGCCAGTTGATCACCGAGTCGAGGTACTGCGGGAAGGATTCGACCATGTCGATGATCTGGCTCGCCAGGATCGAGCCGAGCATCACCACAAAGCCGACGCACGCGGCCAGTACCCCGAAGAAGACCAGAAACGTGGCGAGTCCACGCCGCATACCGCGCGCCGCCATCCGGCTCACCGCTGGCTCGACCGCCAGCGCCAGGAAGAAGGCGATCAGCACATTGATCAGCAGTCCGATGAGCTGATGGAACGCCCAGCTTCCGAGCTGGAAGCAGGCGACGAGCGCCAGCGCGAGGATCATGGCGCGTGGCAGCCAGCGCGGCATGCGGACCTGACCGCCGGTCCTGCTCCCCCCGCTTCCCGACCCTCCCGCCCCGGCTCCGGCATCGGTACCGGCACCGGTCTCGGGGTCAGGGGCGGGTCGCGCGTCCACCGGAATGTCCGCGGGCGCGTCCGTCAGCACGTCCGTAGCCATGCCCCCGGGCGCGAGGGCGGGGGCCGGCGCGGGGGCGTCCACGGGAGCGCTCGGTGAGGGAATCGGCGGAGCGTCGGGCGGTCGCACATCCGCCGCGTCCGGTGCGGTGTCGTCGGTCTCGTCAGTCGGTGCCACTGGGCCAGTGTGACCCACCGCCGAGGGGCCCTGTCCCCGGTCAGGGCCCTCTCCGGCCATCGGCGCGCCCGTCACCGCTTCTCCGGCGGAACGCCCACGGCGGCGCAGACCGCCCGCCAGACATCCTTCGCCTCCCAGCCCGCGTCGAGCGCCTCACGCACCGTACGGCCGCCCAGTTCGGCCATCACATGGTCACGGGCGAAGGAGTCGGCGTAGACCGCGCCGAAGTGGTCCGCCATCCGCTCCCAGAAAATCGTCAACCGCATGGGACCAGTATCGCGCCCCTGGGAGGGCGGCCGAGCTGGTCTCCCGGCCCCCGGGCACATTCCGCCCTACGACCGGAGCATGGCCGACACGACCGGAGCGTGGCCGGCGCAGCGGTAACGACCGCGCCCCTCGATACGGCGCACGCGCTGCGCGGGCCGGCCACGAGCCACCGGTCCCTGGCCGTCAGCCGCCCATCGCCCGTACCCCCGCCGTGACGGCCACCGCCGCCGCGATGACCACCAGGAAAGGGGCGCGCAGGACCAGTGCGAGCGCTGCCGCCGCGAGCCCCGCGCCCCGGGCGTCCAGGACGAGCGCGCCGTTCGCGCTGAAGGTCTGCTGCGCGGTGAGCGCGGCGAGCAGACCGACGGGCAGCAGCGCCGCCAGCCGCTGGACGAGGGGACGTTCCAGCAGGCCGACGGGGACCAGCAACCCGAGCAGCTTGACGAGATAGCAGCCGAGGGCGGTCACACCGATCGCGATCCAGACGTTCAACGGTCCGCTCCCTTCCGGCGGGTCTTACCGGTAAGCCCCGCCTGTCCGGTCCGATGGGTCTTACCGGTCCGGCGGGCGGCGAGCCGTCGTCCTTCGAGCCAGAGGACGGCGGGTGCGGCCAGGGCGGCGACGAGCACCGGGACCCCCGCGGGCAGCACCGGCAGGAAGCCCAGCGCCAGGACGACGGCGAGGCCCGCGACCATCCGCTCGGTGGTGGTACGGAGCATGGGCGCGAGCAGCGCGAGAAAGACGGCGGGACCCGCCGCGTCCAGTCCCCACGCGGCGGTGTCGCCCAGGGCCTCCGCGCCCAGGGCCCCGGCCAGGGTGGTGAGATTCCACAGCAGATAGAGCGAGAGCCCCGTCACCGTGAAGCCGATCCGCGCGCTACGCCGCGTCGGCTGGGCGAGGGCGACGGCCGTGGTCTCGTCGATCACCCATTGGGCGGCCAGCGGGCGTACGGGCCCCGGCAGTCGCAGCAACTGCGAGAGCCGGAGCCCGTAGAAGGCGTTGCGCACCCCCAGAAAGAACGCGCCCGCCGCCGCGGTGAGCGGATTGCCACCCGCCGCGAGCGCCCCGACCAGGGCGAACTGCGAGGCGCCTGTGAAGACCAGCAGACTCAGCGCACAGGTCTGGAGGACGGAGAGCCCCGCGCCCGCCGAGGTGACTCCGAAGGCGAAGCCGGAGAGTCCCACGGCGACACCCACGCCGAGGGCATCGCGTACGACGGCCGAGTCGGCTTTGGGTTCGGGTTCGAGTGCGGGCCCGGGAGCGGGAGCCGGCACGGGCGCCGGAACGGGGGTCTGCCGCGCGGTGGTCGCCGCCGCGCTGTCTGCCAAGCCGTCCGCCGGTATGCCTGCTGGTATGTCCGCGGAGGCGGACGCTGTCTGTTCTGCCACGCCGGGGACGTTACGGCGCCCGGTCCTGCTCGGTCTTGTACGTTCTTGCACCCCCGGCCGCCTTGATCGTGGTCCCCCCGGTCCTGGTCGCCCCGGTCCTGGCCGCCCTGGCCCCGGTCGGCAGCCAGCCCTCCTTACGGGCCAGACGGCGAGCTGTACGGACGAGAGCGGCCGCCGTCGGCGGCGCGTCACGCGCCCAGGCCACCTGGAGATCGATGGTCGGCAGCTCGTCCAGCAGGGTCACGCCGACCATGGTCGTGGGGAGGTGCGGGCGCAGCGAGGCGGGAAGAATCATGAAGTCCCCTCCGCTCAGGGCCGATCCGAGGGTGCGCAGTCCGGGCAGCCGGTTCTCCCACACCTCGAAGGACTCGCCCGAGACACCCAGCGCGGCGAGCACCCCGTCGTGATAGCGCGGTGCGACGGCCCTCGGGAAGAACCGCAGGATGTGACCGCGCAGCTCCCGCAGGGCCAGCGTGTCCCGCCCCGCCAGCGGATGCCGGATGTCGAGCACGGCGGTCAGGGGATCGCGCCGCAGGGTCGCCGTACGGTGGCCGGGCGGTATGGGTACGAGCCTGCCGAGGAGCACGTCGATCTCGCGGTCGCGCAGGGCGGCGCCGAGTTCGACGTCCCAGGCCTCCCGCGCGTCGATCTGGATCCCGGGGTGCTCCTCCCGCATCGCGGCGAAGAGTTTGGGCATCTCCTCGAACGCCGTCGTGACGGTGTAGCCGATACGGAGAACACCCGTGCCCGCCTGGCCGATCAGCCGTACCCGCCGCACCGCGTCGTCCGTCTCCCGGAGGATCCGGCGGGCCGACTCGATGAACACCAGGCCCGCCTCGGTCGGCCGGGTGGGCCGACGGTGGAAGAGCGGGACGCCCAACTCACGCTCCAGCGCGGCGATCTGACGGCTCAGCGGCGGCTGGGTCATATGGAGCAGTTCCGCGGCGCCCTCGAAACCGCCCGCGTCGGCGACCGCGATCACATAGCGCATGAGCCGCAGATCAACGGACATACCCGGAGGGTATCCGAGCATTCCCGACGGGTGGGCCCAGTCCGTCGACACCTCACGAACCCGCCTGTCAGGGTGAGATCAACGGGCCCGGCAGCGGTTCCGACTCCGGATCGGACCTGCGCCACGTCGACCCGAGCCACGTCAGCGGGCAGTCCCGTACCCCATGACCATGACCGTGACCCGAGACCCGTATCCCGTGACCCGTATCTCGGGTTCCCCGCGAAATCTCCTGCCCAGGAACGGAGTTCCGTCATGCACCGCACCATGGACCACACCGCGGAAGACGCCACGGACAGCGCACCGCACCACTCCGGCGATCGCCCGCCCACCACGGACCTTCCGCCGCCGACCCGGCGTACGGTCGTCTCGGCGGGCGCCGCGACCGCGGCCGCGTTCCTGTCCCCAGGTGTCCTGTCCGGACCCGCCGCGGCGTCCACCGCTCCCGCGGATCTGATCCTCAAGACCGTTCCCGGCACCGGCGAGCGGCTCCCCGCCATCGGTCTCGGCTCCTTCATGACCTTCGACGCGCCGACGGGACACCCCTCCCGCGCGGTCCTGGACGTGGTCCGCGAGCACTGGTCGGCCGGCGGCCGCGTGTTCGACTGCTCACCGCTGTACGGATCGGCCGAGGCCGTACTGGGCGCCGCCACCGCGTCGCTCGGCATCAGCGACCGGATCTTCGTCACCGACAAGGTGTGGTCGACCGGTGAGCATCTCTGGGACACCTCGCACGCGGAGGCCGGTCTGCGGCGCTCCCTGAAGCGGCTGCGGCGGAGGCGGCCGATCGATGTGGTGCAGATCCACAGTCTGGTCAATGTCGATGTGATGGTGCCCCTGCTGCACGCGCTGAAGAGGGAGGGACGGATACGGCAGCTCGGTGTCTCGCACCACGACCCCGCGTACTTCCCTGTGGTGGCCGGCTGGGTGGAGCGGGGCGATCTGGACTTCGTACAGGTCCACTACTCGATCCACACACGGGCGGCGGAGGACAGTGTGCTGAGGGCGGCCGCGGACCGGGGCGTCGCCGTTCTGGTGAACATGCCCCTGGAGAAGGCCCGGCTGCATCAGGCGGTGGAGGGGCGGCGCCTGCCGCGGTTCGCCGCCGAGTTCGGCATCGAGACCTGGTCGGCGTTCTTTCTGAAGTGGGTCATCTCGCACCCCGCCGTCACCGTGGCCCTGCCCGCCACCTCGCGGCCCGAGCATGTGGCGGAGAACGTCGCGGCCATGCGCGGTCCGCTGCCCGACCCCGACACACGGGAGCGGATGGTGCGCCATATGGAGACGATCCCCGCGTTCCACCGGATCGGCTCGATGCCGTGGTATCCCGGCAAGAGCTATCCGGGACTGGTCTCCTCAGCGCAGGAGGCGTTGCGGGCGCGCAGCCCCTGGTGGGCGTAGCCCGGGGCCCCGCGGTCCGCGCCGCCCCCGCGTTCACCGCTCCCGCGTTCACCGCTCCTGCGTTCACCGCCGCCGCGTTCTCTGCGGTACGCACCGGGCGGCACGCCCACGATCCGGGTGAAGTGCCGGTGGAGATGCGACTGGTCGGTGAAGCCGACGGCCACGGCCGCCTCCGCCGGTGCCGTACCGGCGTCCAGCATCCGGCGGGCACGCCGTACCCGCGCGTCCGTGAGCCAGGTGTGCGGGGGCAGGCCGAAGGTGTCCTTGAAGGCCCGCAGCAGCGCGAAGGGGCTGGTGCCGAGATCGGCCGCGAGCCGCTCCAGGGACGGCGGGTCGGCCATCCGCTCCTCCAGCACGGCACGCGCGCGTGCCGCGATTCTCGCCCCGGCCCCGCGGATCGCGCGCTGCGGGAGGACACCGCCGTTCAGCCGGAGCAGTCTGGTCACCGCGACCCTCAGCAGGGTGTCGGCGGCCAGCGCGTTCCCCTCGTCGGCCGCGCGCAGCACCTGGTGGACGAGGCGCGCGGCGTACGGGTCGTCCACCACGGGGGCCGTGAAGCCGGGGGTGCCCCGGATCCCGGTGGTCTCCGCGGCGATCGAGGCGACGACGTCGGCCGCCGGATAGACGGCTCCGTACCGCCAGCCCTCCGGGCCCTGGGCATGACCGGTGTGCGGGGCCTCCGGGTTGATCAGCGCCAGCGCGCCGGGACCCGCGTACCGATCGGCACCGCCGTGGTGGAAGACCTCGACGCCCTCCGCGATCGCGGCGATGACGAACGTCTCATGGGTGTGCCGCACGAAGGTCTTGTCGACGTAGCTCGCACGCAAGAGATCGACACCGGGCAGATCGGGGTAGTGCCAGTGCCGTGCCTGCTCCCGTGTCGCCATCCTCCCATTCTGCGGGGCTCACCCGGGGTCCCGCACCGCTCGGCCCCGGGTCCCCGCTTCGACGCCCACGGCTCCACGCCCACGGCGCCCGCATCTCCGCACACGGCGCCCGGACCTCCGCACACGGTCCGTTTCCCCAGGTCGGGGCGATTGTCAGTGGGCGGGTGCACGATGGGGGACATGGCAAGGACCGCGCTCGACTCCTTCTCCCCCGCGACCCGTGGCTGGTTCACGGGGGCCTTCTCCGCGCCCACCGCGGCTCAGGAGGGGGCCTGGCGTGCCATCGAGCAGGGTTCGGACGTGCTGGTCGTGGCCCCGACGGGCTCCGGCAAGACGCTCGCCGCCTTCCTCGCCGCGCTGGACCGGCTGGCCTCCGTCCCTCCGCCCGCCGAGGCCCGGAAGCGCTGCCGGGTGCTGTATGTGTCACCGCTGAAGGCGCTCGCCGTCGATGTGGAGCGCAATCTGCGCAGCCCGCTCACGGGGATCCGGCAGGAGTCCGTACGGCGCGGGCTGCCGGAGCCGGAGGTGCGGGTCGGTATCCGTTCGGGTGACACCCCGGCCGCGGAGCGCCGCGCGATGGCCACGAAGCCACCGGACATCCTGATCACCACCCCCGAGTCACTGTTCCTGATGCTCACGTCCTCGGCGCGGGACGCGCTCGCCGGGATCGAGACGGTGATCGTGGACGAGGTGCATGCCGTCGCCGGGACGAAGCGGGGCGCCCATCTCGCCCTGTCCCTGGAGCGGCTCGACGAGCTGCTGCCCCGTCCGGCGCGCAGGATCGGGCTGTCGGCGACGGTGCGTCCGGTGGAGGAGGTCGCCCGCTATCTGTCGCCGCAGCGGCGGGTGGAGATCGTCCAGCCGCCCTCCGGCAAGGAGTTCGACCTCTCCGTCGTCGTCCCGGTCGAGGATCTGGGCGAGCTGGGCGGCTCCCCCGCGTCGGAGACGGACGGCGCGGAGAGACCGTCGATCTGGCCGCATGTGGAGGAGCGGATCGCCGATCTCATCCAGGCCCACCGCTCCACGATCGTCTTCGCCAACTCCCGCCGGCTGGCCGAGCGTCTGTGCAACCGGCTCAACGAGATCGCGTACGAACGGGCCACGGGGACCGTGCTCGACGGCGACGGCGACGGAGACGGCGACGGCCTCGCCGCGCCGCTGCCGGAGGCGCACTCCCCGGCCCAGGTCATGGCCCAGTCGGGCGCGGCCAGGGGCGCGCCCGCCCTGCTCGCCCGCGCCCACCACGGCTCGGTCTCCAAGGAGCAGCGCGCCCAGGTCGAGGAGGACCTCAAGGCGGGCCGGCTGCCCGCCGTGGTCGCCACGTCCAGTCTGGAGCTGGGTATCGACATGGGGGCGGTGGATCTGGTCGTCCAGGTCGAGTCGCCGCCCTCGGTCGCCTCCGGGCTCCAGCGCGTCGGCCGCGCGGGCCATCAGGTGGGCGCGGTCTCCACGGGTGTCGTCTTCCCCAAGTACCGCGGCGATCTGGTGCAGGCGGCCGTGGTCACGGAGCGGATGCGCGGCGGGGCGATCGAGGCGTTGCGTGTCCCGGCCAATCCACTGGATGTGCTGGCCCAGCAGCTGGTCGCCATGGTCGCCCTGGACACCAGACAGGCCGACGATCTGCTGGCCCTCGCCCGCCGCGCCGCACCGTTCGCCTCCCTGCCCGAGTCGGCCTTCACGGCCGTCCTCGACATGCTCGCCGGGCGCTATCCCTCGGACGCCTTCGCGGAGCTGCGTCCACGTGTGGTGTGGGACCGCGTCGCCGGTACGGTCACGGGCCGCCCGGGTGCCCAGCGCCTCGCCGTCACCTCGGGGGGCACCATCCCGGACCGCGGGCTGTTCGGTGTGTTCCTCGCCGGGGCCGACCCCAAGAAGGGCGGCGGTCGGGTCGGTGAGCTGGACGAGGAGATGGTGTACGAGTCCCGGGTGGGCGATGTCTTCACCCTCGGCACGACCTCGTGGCGGATCGAGGACATCACCCGTGACCAGGTCCTGGTCACCCCCGCCCCCGGCACCCCGGGCCGGCTGCCCTTCTGGAAGGGCGACCAGCTCGGGCGACCGCTGGAGCTGGGCCGCGCGGTCGGCGCGTTCCTGCGCGAGGTCGGTTCCCTCTCCGAGGAGGACGCGAGGCTGCGGCTGCTGACGGCGGGGCTGGACGCCTGGGCGGCGGGCAATGTGCTGTCGTATCTGGACGAGCAGCGCCGGGCCTGCGGCCATGTCCCCGACGACCGGACGATCCTGGTCGAGCGGTTCCGTGACGAGCTGGGTGACTGGCGAGTGGTGATCCACTCGCCGTTCGGAGCCCAGGTGCACGCTCCATGGGCACTGGCGCTGGGTGCCAGGCTCTCCGAGCGGTACGGAATGGACGCGCAGGTCATGCACGCCGACGACGGGATCGTGCTGCGCCTCCCCGACGCCGATCTGCTGGGCATGGATCTGCTGGACGGCGGGCCGGACCATCTCGGCACGGCCTTCGACGGCGAGCAGGCGCCGGTCGGAGCCTCGGACGTCACCTTCGACGCGGGCGAGATCCGGGGGATCGTCACCGACCAGGTGGGTGGCTCGGCGCTCTTCGCCTCCCGGTTCCGGGAGTGCGCGGCACGGGCACTGCTGCTTCCGCGCCGCAGCCCCGGCAAGCGCACCCCCCTCTGGCAGCAGCGCCAGCGCGCCGCGCAACTCCTCCAGGTGGCGAGCGAGTTCGGCTCGTTCCCGATCGTGCTGGAGGCGGTGCGGGAGTGCCTCCAGGATGTCTTCGACGTCCCCGGTCTGACGGAGCTGATGGGCGACATCGAGTCACGCCGGGTCCGACTGGTCGAGGTCACCACCCCCGAGCCCTCCCCCTTCGCCCGTTCCCTGCTCTTCGGCTATGTCGCCCAGTTCCTCTACGAAGGGGACTCGCCCCTCGCGGAGCGGCGGGCCGCCGCGCTGTCCCTGGACTCCCGGCTGCTCGCCGAACTGCTGGGCCAGGCCGAGCTGCGCGAGCTGCTCGACCCGGATGTGCTCACGGAGCTGGAGCGCGAGCTCCAGTGGCTCACGGAGGACCGGCGTATCAAGGACATCGAGGGTGTCGCCGACGCGCTGCGGGTCCTCGGACCGCTCACTGACGCGGAGTTGGCCGTGCGCGGGGCGGAGCCCGCGTGGGCGGGGGAACTGGCCGGGACCCGCCGCGCCATCAAGGTCAGGATCGGCGGAGCCGACCACTGGGCGGCCGTCGAGGACGCGGGACGGCTGCGGGACGCCCTGGGCACGGCCCTGCCGGTCGGTGTCCCCGAGGCGTTCACCGAGCCGGTCAAGGACCCGCTGGGTGATCTCCTCTCCCGCTATGCCCGTACGCACGGCCCGTTCACCTCGAACATGGCCGCCGAGCGCTTCGGTCTCGGCACGGCGGTCACCGACGGCGCGCTCCAGCGTCTGGCCGCGAATTCCCGGGTCGTCCAGGGCGAGTTCCACCCCTCCGGCATCGGCCAGGAGTGGTGCGACGCCACGGTGCTGCGCCGGTTGCGCCGCCGCTCCCTGGCCGCGCTGCGCCAGGAGCTGGAGCCGGTGGCGCCCGCCGCGCTCGCCACATTCCTGCCGCAGTGGCAGCATCTGCAGGCCAACAGTCTGCGCGGCATCGACGGACTCGCCCGCGCCGTCGAGCAGTTGCAGGGAGCGCCCGTCCCGGCGTCGGCACTGGAGAAGCTCGTCCTGCCCTCCAGGATCTCCGGCTACACCCCGGGGCTGCTGGACGAACTGACCACCACCGGCGAGGTTCTGTGGGCCGGGGCGGGTGCTCTCCCCGGCAAGGACGGGTGGGTCTCGCTCTATCTCGCCGACGCCGCGCCACTGCTGCTGCCTCCCCCGCATCCGCTGGAGCTGACCGCCCTCCACGAATCGGTCCTGACCACGCTGTCGGGCGGATACGGCCTGTTCTTCCGGCAGATCGCCGACCAGATCCGTGCGACCACCCACCCGGACGCGACCGATCCCCAACTCGCCGACGCCCTCTGGGATCTGGCCTGGTCGGGGCGGCTCACCAATGACACCCTGGCCCCGCTGCGCTCCCTGCTCGGCTCCGGACGGACCGCGGGCTCCACGGCCCACCGCGCGCGGCGCCCGGTGCCACGCGGGCGGTACGGCACGCTCACGGCCGCGGCCAGACCCGCGTCCCGTACGGGCCCGCCGACGGTGAGCGGACGCTGGTCGCTGCTCCCCGCCCAGGAGCCGGACCCCACGCATCGCGCCCATGCCCTGGCCCGTACGCTGCTCGACCGCCATGGCGTGGTGACCAGGGGCGCCGTGGCGGCCGAGGGGGTGGAAGGCGGCTTCTCCGCCGTCTATCGGGTGCTGTCCGCCTTCGAGGACAGCGGACAGGCTCGTCGCGGCTATGTCGTCGAGGGCCTGGGCGCGGCCCAGTTCGCGATGGACGGCGCGGTCGACCGGCTGCGCGCGGCGGCGACGGCCCGTGACCGCGCCGAGGCGCATCCCTCGCCCCGTGCCGTGGTCCTGGCCGCCTCCGACCCCGCCAATGCCTACGGTGCCGCGCTCCCCTGGCCCGAGCCACCGGACGGCGCCGGTCACAAACCGGGCCGGAAGGCCGGCTCACTGGTCGTCCTCGTCGACGGTGAGCTGACGCTCTACATGGAGCGCGGCGGCAAGACACTGCTGGCCTGGCCCGTGGATCCCGACGACCCCGCTCTCCGGGCCGCCGCCGAGGCGTTGGCGGGCGCGGCCCGAGCGGGCACCCTCGGCACGGTCACGGTGGAGCGGACCAATGGCGCCCCCGCGCTGACCTCACCCTTGGGCCGCGCCCTGGAGGCGACGGGCTTCCACGCCACCCCCAGGGGCCTGCGTCTGCGCGCCTGAGACACTCCCGCCCGGTCCGGCCAGAGCCTCCGGCCCACCGCCGTGACGCGCCGTGACGCACCCCGCCATCACCCGGCCCCATCCGTACCGCGCGCTATACCGCCCGCCCGTACCACGCCCATGGCTCCCCGCCCCGCCGCGTCGCGCATCATGGAAGACATGCCCGAAGGAGACACCGTCTGGCAGACCGCCCGACGTCTGCACATCGCGCTCGCCGGCCGGCCACTCGTCCGGTCCGATCTCCGGGTGCCCCGATTCGCGACCGCGGATCTCACCGGGCGGACCGTCCTGGACGTCACCCCACGGGGAAAGCATCTCCTCACCCGTATCGAGGGCGGGCTCACCCTCCACTCGCATCTGGGCATGGAGGGCGCCTGGAAGGTGACGGCCCCGGTGAACGCTGGCGCGGCGGCCCCGCACACCAGATCCGGGCGATCCTCGGCGCCACGGAACGGACCGCGGTCGGCTACCGGCTCCCGGTCCTGGAGCTTCTGCGTACCCGCGAGGAGGAAAAGGCGGTCGGCCATCTCGGCCCCGATCTGCTCGGACCCGACTGGGATCCCGGCACCGCGCTGCGCAATCTCCTCGCCGACCCCGCCCGTCCGGTCGGAGAGGCACTGCTCGACCAGCGCAACCTCGCCGGCGTCGGCAATATCTTCAAGTCCGAGACGTGTTTCCTGGTCCGCGCGACTCCCTGGCTCCCCATCGGGCAAGTCCCGTCCCCCGAGCGTCTGGTGACAGCGGCGAAGAGGCTGCTCGAAGCCAACCGGAACCGTCCGGGCGGCAGTCGACGGCTCTCCGTGTACGGCCGCGCGGGCCGGCCCTGCCCCCGCTGCGGCACTCTCATCCGTACGGCCGACCAGGACGACCGCCCCGCCTACTGGTGCCCTGCGTGTCAGCCGGGACCGACGAGTTGACGACGCGTCAACAGACGTTGCCGCACGGACCGCTGCCGTGGCACGTCAACCGCCTCTCCTCAACTGCCGTTCCCGTCAGCTCAACTGCCTTTTCCGTCGGCCGCAATGGCGCCGGACCGGCCGGAAGCGTCGTTTCGTCGCCGGCTGTCGAGCCGACCGCGGTCCGGGCGACGCCTGTCCGGACGACGGTTGTCCGGGCGACGGCGCCGCACGGCCGTGACATGGACAGGGAGCAGACTCAGTCCCCAACTGCCCGCCGCCACCGCTCCCTCCACCAGACCGCTGTGCTCGGGCACCAGCGCGAGTCGCAGCACGGCCCACCACCACAGCCCGCCGAGGGCGAGCGCCGGCAGAAGGGCCCATCGCCTTGCCATGGCTGCCTCCTCCGGCCGACGCTCGGGCCTCTCGTTCGGTTCTTGCCGGGCTTCACGCCCGCGATGACATCAGCCGCAGCCGTGATGGCCGCGCCTCGCCGCAGGTCGTCCGTCGCGCGCCCCGCGGGTGGACCCCGCGATCCGGTCCGATCCGGTCCGGTCCGGTCCGGTCCGATTTAAATGGGTCCGATCCAAATGAAAGACCCTAGACCTGAAGGAACCACCGCCGCGAGGGCGCACCGGATGCACACCCCGGCGCGCACCGGTTCCGGGGAGACCGGTTCCGCGGGCCCCGTCAGACATTCTCCGCCTGGAACATCCACGCGTGCTTCTCAAGATCCGCGGCCACCTGGATCAGTATGTCCTGGGTCACCGGGTCCGGATCGGCCGTCGCCTCGATGCGCTCACGCATCCGCGTGATCACCGATCCCAGCCCGTCGATCATGAGCTGTACCGCGTCCCCGTCCTTGATCCAGCCGTTGGGCACCGGGACGAACGCACTCGTCGCCGCGACCGTCGCGGCCCTTCCGTCCGGTGTCACCCCGATCGCGGAGGCCCTTTCCGCGACGGTGTCCGAGTGCTTCCGGGCCGTGGACACGACCTCGTCGAGTTGGAGATGTACGGAGCGGAAGCGCGGCCCGACGATGTTCCAGTGCACCTGCTTGGCCACCAGCGCCGTGTCCACCAGATCCACGAGCGCGCCCTGCAACGTCTCGCCGACCAGCTTCAGATCCGCCTCGGACAAGGGACTCTTCACGACAGACATGCGTGCCCTCCAGTTCCATTCGCGCCAGTTCCCGTCACGGTTTCCATTCACCCTTGTTCCCGCAAAGGCACTTTCCACCATGGCACATATGACGCAAAACGGTCATTCCGCAAGCGACAGAAGCCCCGGCCGGTCCTCAGGACCGATCGGGGCTTCCGTCAAGCGCTGTGCAGCCGACGTCATGTGAACGACATCATCTGACCAACTCTGGGTAACGAGCTCTGTGCAACGCTACGGAACACTCACCGTCAGGCGGCGACGACGTCCACCGCCTCCGTAGGCGCCTTGATCGTCACCCGCTCCGTCGGTACTCCCGCCACCGACGTCACAGAGACGGAATTGAGCATTGGGCGTACTGGCGCAGGCACCGGCTCATTGGCCGCCGCCGACGCCGCCAGCTCGGCCAGCGACAGTTCGTCGCTCACTTCCCGCATGAGCTCTGACATCCGTACGTCAAGCGCGTCGCAGATCGCGGAGAGCAGTTCGGAGGATGCCTCCTTCTGCCCCCGCTCCACCTCGGAGAGATAGCCGAGCGAGACTCGGGCGGACGAGGAGACTTCGCGCAGAGTACGGCCCTGGCGTTGGCGCTGCCGACGCAGCACGTCACCCAGCAGGCGACGGAGCAGAATCATCGGTGGCTCCCTCCTCGGACCGCGTAGCCGCATCCTTCACGCCCCACCGTACCGCCTCGCGCCGCGGCCGTGCGGGGAGCGATGTCGTGTTCACTCAGGGCTGCAAACATCAATTCCCCCCGTTCTGTTCCGTATCCTGTGCCCGCCCGTTCCATGAGAGTTCGCTGAGGAGCAGCGCGAGCACGCTGCGTACACTCTCTTTACGGATGTCCGCACGGTCGCCGTTCAACCGCAAAGCGGTCACTTTCCCCGCGCCTTCCGGTCCCGCGACGGCGACATAGACCGTTCCGACGGGCTGTCCGTCCTGTGGGTCGGGGCCCGCGACACCGGTGGTCGCCGCACCCCACCCGGCGCCCAGCACCCGCCGCGCTCCGGCCGCCATCTGGCGCGCCACCTCGGGGTCGACCGCGCCGCGCTCCTCCAGCAGGACCCCGTCGACACCCAGTACGTCCCGCTTGACGGCTGTCGCGTACGCCGTGACGGACCCGCGGAAGGTCCGGGAGGCGCCGGGGACCGACGTCAGCTCCGCGGCCACCAGACCGCCGGTGAGGGATTCCGCGACCGCCAGCGTCCCGCCGGCCTTCTCCAGGGCCGCCAGCACCCGTGCGGCGTACTCCCGCGAGGTCGCCCTGCCGGCCCCTGTCCCGGTCGGCCCTCCGGTCACCGCGCGGACTCCCCCTCGCCGGACGCGCCGGACGTTCCCGGCGCACCGGTCCCGCCCAGCTCCCCGGGAGGCGCCACGGATCCGCCGGACGCACCTGGTCCCGCCGGCGCCCCGGGCCGGGCCGCCGCGCGCTCCGCCGCGAGCCCCTGCCGCCGCAGCACGACCGCCTGCCGCACATAGTCCAGCCCGGTGACCACCGTCAGCACGACGGCCACCGCCATCACCCAGAAGCGGAGCGTGGCCAGCGGCCCGGTCAGCGCCAGGACATACATCCCCGCCGCCGTGCCCTGGGCCAGGGTCTTCATCTTGCCGCCCCGGCTGGCCGGGATGATCCCGTGTCTGATCACCCAGAACCGCATCAGCGTGATGCCGAGTTCACGGAAAAGAATGACGCCCGTGACCCACCACGGCAGATCGCCGAGCGCGGAGAGACAGACCAGCGCCGCTCCCATGATCGCCTTGTCCGCGATCGGGTCGGCGATCTTCCCGAAGTCGGTGACCAGGTTGTACGTACGGGCGAGATGGCCGTCGAAGATGTCCGTGATCATGGCGACGGCGAAGGCGGCCCACGCCCAGGCACGCCAGACGGGGTCGTACCCGCCTTCCTGGAGCAGCAGCATCACAAAGGCGGGCACCAGCACCAGCCGCACCATCGTGAGGATATTGGCGATGTTCCACAGACTTGCCTGATCGACCACCACCGCCACCCGCTTTCCGCCGGGCGCCGGCTTCGCGCCGGTTCCCCCGGCCGCGGACGCCGGGACTCCGGTCATCTGGCCGCCTCCTCGCCCGGAGTCCTCGCATCGTCCCGCGAAAGCCCCTGAAGCCCCTGAGGCCCCCGGAGTCCCTGGAGCTCGTAGCACTCGGCCACGAGGTCCACGCCCTGGGTGCCGATCACCTTCGCCTCGACCAGAAGGCCGGGACGCAGGCCCTCGCCCGAAGTGAAGATCACCTGGCCGTCGGTCTCGGGCGCCTGGTGCGCCGCGCGGCCGACCGCCGCCTCCCCGTAGCCGCCTTCCTCGCCGTCCGACTCCCCGCCGACCGATTCGACGAGCACCTGAAGGCTCTCGCCGAGCCGCTCCTCGGCCCGCTGCGCGGTCAGTTCCTCCGCCAGCCGCGACAGATGGTCCAGCCGCTCGGCGACGACGTCCGGGTCCAGCTTGTTCTCGTACGTCGCCGCCTCGGTGCCGTCCTCGTCCGAATATCCGAAGACCCCGATGGCGTCGAGCCGCGCACCCGTGAGGAAACGCTCCAGCTCCGCGAAGTCGGCCTCGGTCTCGCCGGGGAAGCCGACGATGAAGTTGGAGCGCACTCCGGCCTGCGGCGCCTTGCCGCGGATGGTCTCCAGAAGCTCCAGGAAGCGGTCGGTGTCCCCGAAGCGCCGCATCGCGCGCAGCACGTCGGGCGCCGAGTGCTGGAAGGAGAGATCGAAGTACGGCGCGACCTTGGGCGTGGATGTCAGTACGTCGATCAGCCCCGGCCGCATCTCGGCGGGCTGGAGATAGCTGACCCGTACCCGCTCGATCCCGTCGACCGCCGCCAGTTCCGGCAGCAGGGTCTCCAGCAACCGGATGTCGCCGAGGTCCTTGCCGTACGAGGTGTTGTTCTCGGAGACGAGCATGACCTCCTTGACGCCCTGCTCGGCCAGCCAGCGCGTCTCGCCCAGCACATCGGAGGGGCGCCGGGAGACGAAGGATCCGCGGAACGACGGAATGGCGCAGAAGGAGCAGCGCCGGTCACAGCCGGAGGCCAGCTTGACGGAGGCGACGGGACTGCGGTCGAGGCGCCGCCGCAGCGGCGCCCGTGGCCCGGAGGCCGGAGCGAGCCCCTCGGGCAGATCCTCGGGGGCCGGGACCACCCCGGCCGCCGTCTGCCCGTGACCGGGCAGCGCGACCTCGGTGCCCTGCCGGTCGACCGGGCTGAGCGGCAGCAGCTTGCGCCGGTCACGGGGCGTGTGCGAGGCATGCACGCCGCCGCTCAGGATGGTCCGGAGCCGGTCGGAGATATCGGCGTAGTCGTCGAAACCGAGGACACCGTCCGCCTCCGGCAGGGCCTCGGCGAGTTCCTTGCCGTACCGCTCGGCCATGCAGCCGACGGCGACGACGGCCTGGGTCCTGCCCTGATCCTTGAGATCGTTGGCTTCCAGCAGGGCGTCGACGGAGTCCTTCTTCGCGGCCTCGACGAATCCGCAGGTGTTGACGACGGCGACATCCGCGTCCGAGGCGTCCTGGACGAGCTCCCAGCCATCCGCTGCCAAGCGGCCTGCGAGCTCCTCCGAGTCCACCTCGTTACGGGCGCAGCCGAGTGTGACAAGGGCGACGGTACGGCGTTCGGGCATGGGCTCAAGACTACTTTGTCCTGGCCCTGCCCTTGGCGTGCAGGGTTGCTCAGCCGTCTTCGGGGTCGCCCTGGGTGTACGAGAGTCGCTCGACCTGTCCCGGCTCGAACTCGTCCTCGACCTTCTTGCCGTTCACGAACAGCTCGATCGCACCGGCGTTTCCGAGGATGAGATCGATCTGCTCGTCGTCCTGGAAGGTCTTGGAGTCACCCTTGTTGAGTGTTCCGTCGAACAGCAGCTTGCCGTCGTGCGCCTTGGCCGAGATCCAGCTCTTGTCGTCTATGACCGACAGTCGCACCGTGACCTTGTCGAGCGGCGCCGCCGCGATGGCGCTGTCCGACGGTTCGGGCTTGGGGGCCTGCTTGGTGGCGGTGGGTTTGACACCGCTCTTCTGGGGCTTGGGCCCCTCGGCGGCCTGCTTGGCCTTGCCGGTGTTCTCCTCCCCGTCGAACACCGTGAAGCCGACGAAACCCACCACGGCGACGATCGCCGCGACCATGGCGGCGGTCCAGTTGGGACGGGGCCGATCGGACCGGATCCGCTCCGCCTCGAACATCGGTGCCGCGGGTGTGGGTACGGGACGGCCGCCGTGCTCGGCGTCGAACTGCCCGACCAGGGCTTCGGGGTCGACCCCCACCGCGCGGGCGAGCACACGGATATGGCCACGGGCGTAGACGTCGCCACCACAGCGGGAGAAGTCGTCCTGCTCGATGCCGTGCACGATGGGGACGCGCACGCGCGTGGAACCGCTGATGTCGTCGACGCTCAGCCCGGCGGCGATACGCGCCTGCTGAAGGGTCTGCCCGATCGAGGGCCGATCGTCTTCGATCAACGGCTGATCGTATGGAGATGAGTTCCGGTCGTCCTCAAGGAAGTTCCGTTCTTCTTCCAGGGAGTTCCGGTCGTCTTCGGGTGGATTCCGGTCGTCTTCCGGGGAGTTGCCGTCGGGGGCACTGCCGTCGGGGGATTTGCCGATGGACACGGGGGAGCCTTTCGAGCGTGTAGCCACCTGCTGGACGTTCAGTCTATGGGTGGTACGAAAGGGTGGGGCAACCGGGCGGATGCACTTTGTACGCCATCGGAATGACCGGACGGCGTGGCGGAGGGACATGGCGCGCTCCCTCCCCAACTTGACGTTTACCCAAGGGAAACGGTTGCCTTCGGATTCGCCCGGGTTCTGTCAGGGGTTCCAGAACCCGGGCGGACTCGACAGAAGTCGGTCGGACTCGGTCGGGCTCGCTCGGGATTTCCGTTTTCCTACGGTTGAGGCTCCCCGCGAATCACAGCGAGCACTCCATCCACTTCGTCCGCCTTCACCAGAACGTCGCGCGCCTTGGAGCCCTCGCTCGGCCCGACGATGTTCCTCGACTCCATCAGATCCATCAGCCGGCCCGCCTTGGCGAAACCGACGCGCAGCTTCCGCTGGAGCATCGAGGTCGAGCCGAACTGAGTGGTGACCACCAGCTCGACGGCCTGGCAGAGCAGATCCAGGTCGTCACCGATGTCCTCGTCGATGTCCTTCTTCTTCGCCGTCCCGACCACGACATCGTCGCGGAAGACCGGCGCCATCTGATCCTTGCAGTGCTGGACGATCGCCGCGACTTCGTCCTCGGTCACAAAGGCGCCCTGCATACGGGTCGGCTTGTTCGCGCCCATCGGCAGGAACAGCCCGTCGCCCTTGCCGATCAGCTTCTCCGCGCCCGGCTGATCGAGGATGACCCGGCTGTCCGCCAGCGAGGAGGTCGCGAAAGCGAGCCGGGAGGGCACATTCGCCTTGATCAGACCGGTGACGACATCGACCGAGGGCCGCTGGGTGGCGAGCACGAGATGGATTCCGGCGGCACGGGCCAACTGGGTGATGCGGACGATGGAATCCTCGACGTCACGCGGAGCGACCATCATCAGATCGGCCAGCTCGTCCACGATGACCAGCAGATACGGATAGGGGGACAGCTCGCGCCCGCTGCCCTCCGGCGGCTTGACCTTGCCGTCGCGCACGGCCTGGTTGAAGTCGTCGATGTGCCGGTAGCCGTAGGCGGCGAGATCGTCGTAGCGCAGATCCATCTCGCGTACGACCCACTGGAGCGCCTCGGCGGCCCGCTTGGGGTTGGTGATGATCGGCGTGATCAGATGCGGGATGCCCTCGTACGCGGTCAGTTCGACCCGCTTGGGGTCGACCAGGACCATCCGGACGTCCTCCGGGGTCGCCCGGACCATCACCGAGGTGATCAGACAGTTGATGCAGGACGACTTGCCGGAGCCGGTCGCACCGGCGACCAGCATGTGCGGCATCTTCGCGAGATTGGCCATCACATAGCCGCCCTCGACGTCCTTGCCGAGCGCGACCAGCATGGGATGGTCGTCCTCGGCGGCGTCCGCGAGACGCAGCACATCGCCGAGGTTGACCATCTCGCGGTCGGTGTTGGGGATCTCGATACCGACCGCGGACTTGCCGGGGATCGGGGAGATGATCCGGACATCGGGGCTGGCCACGGCGTACGCGATGTTCTTGGTGAGCGCGGTGATCCGCTCGACCTTCACCGCCGGGCCCAGCTCGACCTCGTACCGGGTGACGGTCGGGCCCCGGGTGAAACCGGTGACCGCCGCGTCGACCTTGAACTCCATGAACACATTGGTGAGCGAGGCGACGATGGCGTCATTGGCGGCGCTGCGCGTCTTGCCGGGACCGCCGCGCTCCAGCAGATCCAGCGAGGGCAGCGCGTAGGTGATGTCCCCGCGCAGCTGGAGCTGTTCGGCGCGCGGCGGGAGCGGTTTGTCGATCGGGGGCGCGGGCTTGGTCAGATCCGCCACGGCGCCGCCCACGGGCCGCTTCTCGGGCTCCCTGGCGGTCGGTACGGGTGCGGGGCGCTCCGGGCGTTCCTGGCGCTCCCCGGGCCCGTCACCGCCCTTGCGCATCCGGTCCACGGAGACGCCCTGCGTGAGGTCGGCGACGATCGGCGAGGGCGGCATCCCGTTGAGCACCGCGCCGTCCAGCGCCGCCGCGGCCGCGGCCGCCACATCCACCGCGTCCATGGGACGGTCGACGGCCGGCTGTACGGAGGCCCGGCGCGGCCCGCGCCGTCTGGAGAGCGCCTCGGCCTCCGCCTGGTCCGGGTCGTACTCCCCGGGCGGGCCGCCCCGGCGCCCGGAGGTACGGCGCACGCCGGCGGGCAGCCCCGCGCGCCACTGGTCGTCGTACCGGTCGTCGTCCCCGTCCCCGTATCGCTCGTACCGCTCGTCGTCGTCCGTCCGCTCCGTCGCGTCGGGGGAGGACAGGATGCCCAGCCGGGTGCCCAGCAGCCGCAGCCGCTGCGGAATGGCGTTGACGGGGGTGGCGGTGACGACCAGCAGACCGAACAGCGTGAGCAGCAGGAGCAGCGGTACGGCGAGGACCTCGCTCATGGTGAAGATCAGCGGCCTGGCGGCGGCCCAGCCGATCAGACCGCCCGCGTCCTGGATCGCCTCGGTGCCCTCACCGCGCCCCGGGGCGCCACAGGCGATATGGACCAGTCCGAGCACACCGACGACCAGCGCGGAGAGCCCGATGACGATCCGTCCGTTGGCCTCGGGCCGCTCGGGATAGAGGATCAGCCGTACGGCGATCGCGCCCAGCAGTATCGGCACCAGCAGATCGAGCCGGCCGAAGGTGCCGGTGACGAGCATCTCGATCAGATCGCCCACCGGACCGCGCAGATTCGACCAGGTGCCGGCCGCGACAATCAGGGCGAGGCCGAGCAGCAGCAGGGCCAGACCGTCCTTGCGATGGGCCGGGTCGAGTCCCTTCGCACCACGCCCCAGGCCGCGGAACATCGCTCCGACGCCATGGGCCGTGCCGAGCCACAGCGCGCGTACGAGCCGGTACACGCCCCCGGTGGGGGACGGCGCGGCCTTGGGCGCGGGGCCGGCGGCCTTCTTGGCGGGCGCCTTCTTGGCCGGTGGTCTTTTCGCGGGCGCCGCCGCCTTCTTCGCCGCCGTCTTCTTGGCGGGTGCCGCCTTCGCGGCGCCGGTCGTACGGCCGGCCCGCGGCTTCGCGGCGCCCGCCGTGCCCTGGGAACCCTTGCCGGACGTACGTGAGGCCATGATGGTGAGGTTACCGGTGTGCACGTCCGTCGACACGTGTGCCTACCGCTTCACCCGTACGTGTCGCCACAAGTCCGGGGAAAACTGACGCCGTTCACCGGATCACCGTTCACGGGATCACGGCCGGAACGTTCACGAAAGCACAGCCGGAACGTTCACGAAAGCACGGCCGGAGCGGCCCTCGCCGGTGGTCAGCTCGGTGAAGGGCCGCTCTCAGCTCTGCGAGGGCAGGGTGGGCGTCCCACTTCCCGTGCCCGGCTCCAGCGCGTCCAGTGCCCGCCGCAGACCGGTGAGTTTGCGCTCCAGATGGGCGGCGGTGGCCACGGCGGAGGCGTCCGCCGAATCGTCGTCGAGCTGCTTGGAGAGCGCTTCGGCCTGCTCCTCAACTGCCGCGAGCCGTCCCGAGAGTTCGGCGAGCAGACCGGCCGGCTCCCTGGTCTCGCCCGCACCGGCCAGCTGGAGTCTGAGCAGCTCGGCCTGCTCCTTGAGCTGGCAGTTCTTCATGTACAGCTCGACGAAGACCGAGACCTTGGCACGCAGCACCCAGGGATCGAACGGCTTCGAGATGTAGTCGACCGCACCCGCCGCGTAACCCCGGAAGGTGTGGTGCGGGCCGTGGTTGATGGCCGTCAGAAAGATGATCGGGATGTCACGCGTCCGCTCACGCCGTTTGATGTGCGCGGCCGTCTCGAACCCGTCCATGCCGGGCATCTGGACATCCAGCAGAATGACCGCGAAGTCGTCCGTCAGCAGCGCTTTGAGCGCTTCCTCCCCGGACGATGCCCGCACCAGCGTCTGATCGAGCGCGGAGAGAATGGCCTCCAGCGCCAGCAGATTCTCCGGCCGGTCATCGACCAGGAGGATCTTGGCCTTCTGCACCATGGCCACCCGCCCTCCTCGCCCCGGCATGGGACGCCCCCCGTTCACGGTGCCCCGCGTCATACCGGGCGCCGCCCCAGGGGACGACTCCCTTACGCCGTCCGTCCTTGTGCCGGTCATGGTAGCCGCACCCCGCCTGTCGCCACACCCTGTCACCGTGATGTCACTGTGCACGAATCGGAAACGTAGCGCGAGACCAGAAGGTTCCCCGAATATCCCCGTCTCACACACCGCGCGGCACAGTCCGTCAGGACATTCTGATGATCCGGCCCTGTCCGCTCCCGCCGGCCGGTCACCTGTCGCGCATCCACTGCTCCATCACCGTCAGGAGATGGTCGGGATCAACCGGCTTGGTCACATAGTCCGAAGCACCCGATTCGAGGGCCTTCTCCCGGTCGCCCTTCATCGCCTTCGCGGTGAGCGCGATGATCGGCAGTCCGGCGAACTGCGGCATCCTGCGGATCGCCGTCGTCGTGGCGTACCCGTCCATCTCGGGCATCATGATGTCCATCAGAACGACCGTCACATCGTCGTGCTGCTCCAGGACTTCGATGCCCTCGCGGCCGTTCTCCGCGTACAGCACGGACAGTCCGTGCTGCTCCAGCACGCTGGTGAGGGCGAAGACATTGCGGATGTCGTCGTCCACGATCAGCACCTTCTCGCCGGCGAAGCTGAACGTACGGGTCTCCCGGACGGTGTCCTGACGGCCCGTACCGCCCGTGCGGGAGCCCCAGGACTCCTGGCGGCCCAGGGAGCCCGTGCCCCCCGCGCGCGGAGCCTGTGCGCCCTGTCCCGACGGCCCGGCACCCTGCGTCCCGGCACCCGGGCTCCTGCGGCGGCGCCGGAACAGCGCGGCGGGACCCGCCGGCTCGGCGTCCGGAGAGGCCGCCTCCGCCTCCTGCCGGCCCGCCGTCTCCCCCGGACCGTCCTCCACCGGGCGCCCCTGCGACCGCACGCCCGCGGGCGTCAACTGCGGATAGCCCTGCGGGGGCAGCTCGCTGGGGTGCAGCGGCAGATAGAGCGTGAACGTGGAACCACGCGCCGGCTCGCTCGCCGCGTGGATCTCACCGCCGAGCAGCCGGGCGATCTCCCGGCTGATGGACAGGCCCAGACCCGTACCGCCGTACTTCCTGCTGGTCGTGCCGTCCGCCTGCTTGAACGCCTCGAAGATCACCCGCATCTTGCTCGCGGCGATACCGATCCCGGTGTCGGTGACCGAGAAGGCGATCAGATCGCCGTCCGCGTCACGCAGCGAACCCGCCTCCAGCAGCTGCTCCCTGATGGCGTGCGGCACATCCGTACCCGCCGGGCGGATCACCAGCTCCACCGCGCCGGAGTCGGTGAACTTCACCGCGTTGGAGAGCAGATTCCGCAGCACCTGCAACAGACGCTGCTCATCGGTGTGCAGGGTCGCGGGCAGCTCCGGCGAGACCCGTACGGAGAAGTCGAGCCCCTTCTCCGCGGTGAGCGGCCGGAACGTCGCCTCCACGTAGTCGACGAGCTGGACCAGCGCGATCCGGGTCGGGCTCACATCCATCTTGCCCGCCTCGACCTTCGACAGATCGAGGATGTCGTTGATGAGCTGGAGCAGATCCGAGCCCGCGCCATGGATCGTCTCCGCGAACTCCACCTGCTTCGGGGAGAGATTCGATTCAGCGTTGTCCGCGAGCAGCTTGGCGAGGATGAGCAGCGAGTTGAGCGGTGTCCGCAGCTCGTGCGACATGTTCGCCAGGAACTCCGACTTGTAGCGCATCGAGACTGCGAGCTGCTCGGCCCGCTCCTCCAGCACCTGCCTGGCCTCTTCGATCTCGGTGTTCTTCACCTCGATGTCGCGGTTCTGCTGCGCCAGCAGCTCCGCCTTCTCCTCCAGCTCGGCGTTGGACTCCTGAAGGGCCTTCTGCCGGTTCTCCAGCTCGGCCGAGCGCTCACGGAGCTGCTCGGTCAGCTCCTGCGACTGCTTCAGCAGCACCTCCGTCTTGGAGTTGACACTGATGGTGTTGACGCTCGTCGCGATCATCTCGGCGATCTGGTTGAGGAAGTCCTTCTGGATATGCGTGAACGGCTGGAACGACGCCAGCTCGATCACTCCGAGGACCTTCCCCTCGAAGAGCACCGGCAGCACGATCACATGCGCCGGTGACGCCTCCCCGAGTCCGGACGAGATCTTGAGATAGCCCGGCGGCACATTGACCTGGATGGTGCGCTTCTCCTCGGCGGCCGTGCCGATGAGCGTCTCGCCGGGCCGGAAGACCGTCGGCATCGACCCGGCCGAGTAGCCGTAACTGCCGCGCATGCACAGCTCGTACGAACCGTCCCTGCCGCCGTCCGGACCGACCGGGGGCACATTGCCGGTCCGCATCGCCACGAAGAACGCGCCGTGCTGCGCCGAGACCACCGGAGTCAGCTCGCTCATGATCAGCGAGGCCACGTCGTCGAGATCGCGGCGGCCCTGCATCAGACCGGAGATACGGGCGAGGTTGCCCTTCAGCCAGTCCTGCTCCTCGTTGGCGAGGGTGGTGTCCCGCAGATTGGCGATCATCGTGTTGATGTTGTCCTGGAGGACCTGGATCTCGCCCGCCGCGTCGACATCGATCTTCAGATTGAGATCGCCCCTGGTCACCGCGGTGGCCACGGCGGCGATCGCGCGCACCTGACGGGTCAGATTGCCCGCCATCTCGTTCACCGACTCGGTGAGGTCGCGCCAGGTGCCGTCGACGTCCCGCACCCGCGCCTGTCCGCCGAGCTGACCGTCCGTACCCACCTCGCGGGCCACCCGGGTCACCTCCTCGGCGAAGGAGGAGAGCTGGTCGACCATGGTGTTGATGGTGTTCTTGAGCTCCTGGATCTCACCGCGCGCGTCGATGTCGATCTTCTTGGTGAGATCGCCCTTCGCGATGGCGGTCGTGACGGTGGCGATCTGGCGCACCTGACCGGTCAGATTGGACGCCATCGAGTTCACCGACTCGGTGAGGTCCTTCCACGTACCCGACACACCGGGCACCCTGGCCTGACCACCCAGTTCGCCCTCGGTGCCCACCTCGCGGGCGACCCGCGTCACCTCGTCCGCGAACGACGACAGCGTCGTCACCATCGTGTTGACGGTGTCGGCGAGCTCCGCGACCTCGCCGCGCGCCTCCACCGTCACCTTCTTCGTCAGATCACCGTTGGCGACCGCGGCCGAGACCCGGGAGATGTTCCGCACCTGACTGGTCAGGTTGTTGGCCATGGTGTTGACGTTGTCGCTGAGGTCCTTCCAGATGCCGGTGACGCCCCGGACCCTGGCCTGGCCGCCGAGGATGCCCTCCGTACCCACCTCACGGGCGACCCGCGTCACCTCGTCCGCGAAGTTCAGGAGCTGGTCGACCATCGTGTTGACGGTCGTGACCAGGTCGAGGATCTCGCCCTTGGCGTCGACCGTGATCTTCTTCGACAGATCGCCCCTGGCGACCGCCGTCGTGACCTCGGCGATATTGCGGACCTGCGAGGTCAGGTTGTTCGCCATGAAGTTGACGGACTGGGTCAGGTCCTTCCAGGTACCGGAGACGCCCTGGACCTCGGCCTGACCGCCGAGGATGCCCTCGGTGCCCACCTCGCGCGCCACCCGGGTGACCTGCTCGGCGAAGTTGGAGAGCTGGTCCACCATCGTGTTGAGGGTGTTCTTCAGCTCCAGGATCTCGCCGCGCGCGTCCACGTCGATCTTCTGCGACAGATCACCCCGCGCCACCGCCGTCGCGACACCCGCGATGTTGCGGACCTGATCGGTCAAGTTCCCGGCCATGCCGTTGACGGAATCCGTCAGATCCCGCCAGACACCCGCCACGCCGGGCACCTTCGCCTGACCGCCGAGCCGGCCGTCCGTACCCACCTCACGCGCGACCCTGGTCACCTGGTCGGCGAAGGCCGAGAGCTGGTCGACCATCGTATTGATGGTGTTCTTCAGCTCCAGGATCTCGCCCCGGGCGTCCACATCGATCTTCTGCGACAGGTCACCCCGCGCCACCGCCGTGGTCACCTGCGCGATCTGACGCACCTGGTCCGTGAGGTTCCCCGCCATGAAGTTGACGGAGTCGGTGAGTTCCTTCCAGGTACCGCTGACGCCGTCCACCCGCGCCTGGCCGCCGAGCCGGCCCTCCGTGCCCACGTCCCGGGCCATCACGGTGACCTGGTCGGCGAAGGAGGAGAGCTGCGACACCATCGTGTTGACGGTGTTCTTCAGCTCCAGCATCTCGCCCGCCACATCGACGGTGACCTTCTGGGTCAGGTCACCGTTCGCGACCGCCGTCGTCACCTGCGCGATGTCCCGCACCTGGCCGGTGAGGTTACGGAAGGCCGTGTTCACCGAATCGGTGAGGTCCTTCCAGGTGCCCGCCGCGCCCGGCACCTCGGCCTGGCCGCCGAGCCGTCCCTCGACACCGACCTCCCGCGCGACCCGGGTGACCTCTGAACCGAACGACTGGAGCTGGTCCACCATCGTGTTGACGGTGTTCTTCAGCTCCAGCATCTCGCCCGCCACATCGACGGTGACCTTCTGCGACAGATCGCCGTTCGCGACCGCCGTCGTCACCTGCGCGATGTCCCGCACCTGAGTCGTCAGATTGCGGAAGACGGTGTTGACCGAGTCCGTGAGGTCCTTCCAGGTCCCGGCGGCCCCCGGCACCTGCGCCTGGCCACCGAGCAGACCCTCGGCGCCGACCTCGCTCGCCACCCGGGTCACTTCGTCCGCGAAGGTACGGAGCGTCTCCGTCATCTGGTTGATCGTCTCGGCGAGCTGCGCCACCTCGCCCCGCGCGCTCACCGTGACCTTCTGCGACAGATCACCGTTGGCGACGGCCGTCGTGACCTCCGCGATACCGCGCACCTGACTGGTCAGGTTGCCGGCCATCGTGTTCACCGAGTCGGTCAGGTCCTTCCAGACCCCCGCCACCCCGGGCACGGTCGCCTGACCGCCCAGCTCGCCCTCGGTGCCGACCTCCCGGGCCACGCGCGTGACCTCGGAGGAGAACGACGAGAGCTGATCCACCATGGTGTTCACGGTGTTCTTCAGCTGGAGCATCTCACCGGCCACATGGACGGTGACCTTGCGTGACAGATCACCCTTGGCCACGGCCGTCGTGACGAGAGCAATATCACGTACCTGAGCGGTCAACCGGTACGCCATCGTGTTGACCGAATCCGTGAGGTCCTTCCACGAACCGGACATGCCGCGCACCTTGGCCTGGCCGCCGAGCTTGCCCTCGGTACCGACCTCCAGCGCCACCCGGGTCACCTCGTCGGTGAACGCCGAGAGCTGGTCGACCAGATTGTTGACCGTACGGGCCACCTTCAGGAACTCGCCCCGCAGCGGCCTCTCCCCACCGTCCGGAGACTGCGAGCGCAGCTCCATCCGCTGCTCCAGATCACCCTCGGCGACCGCCGAGAGCACCCGTCCGACCTCGGAGACGGGCCGCGCCAGATCGTCGACCAGCGCGTTCGACGCGTCGATGGCGGCGGCCCAGGACCCCTCGCAGGCGCCCGTCTCCAGCCGCTCCGTGAGCTTTCCCTCCCGCCCGACCATACGGCGCACCCGGGCCAGCTCACCCGTGAGATGGAGATTGCGGTCGGCGACCTCGTTGAAGACGGCGGCGATCTCCGCCATCACATCGTCACCGGCGACGGTCAGCCGTTTACGGAAGTTGCCGTCCCGCATCGACACCAGGGCGGCCAGCAGTCTCTGCAGCTCTGCCGTGTCCACCTCGGTGGTCCCATTGCTCCGGGACCGTCCGCCTTTCGCGCGCGTACTCGTGCCACGCGCCGCCGTGCCAGACTCCACCGTGTCCCTCCGCAGGGGTTGACCGTACCGCCGGGCTGTCTCCGGAAGCCTGCCCAGTGTTTCACCACGTCCGAACCAGGCCATAACAGTTCGGCAGCAGCTTCGCTTAGCGTCCCCGCCCCTGGAGGGCGGAAACAGCGGCGACCGGCATCCGCTCGGACAGCGAAGGTAAGTAACCTGGCATCCGGCTGTCCAACCACCCCGGTCCGCCCGGCAGGGGGCGGTGTGGCGAAGGTACTACCACCGGGCACCAGGAGGGGCAGGGCCGATCATGGCGGAGCCGGGCGTCGAAACGCGTACGAGGAGTTCTGTGATCACCGCGCGGGCGGCTGCCACCTTCGACCCTGTCGGACGGTCCGTGGCCACTGCCCGCGCATTCGTCCGCGACACGCTCCAGGGCTGGGGCTACGCGGATGTCGTCGACGACGCGGTGGTCCTCACCAGCGAACTCGTCACCAATGCCGTCATCCACGCGGGCACCTCCGCCGACGTGCTCTGCCTCCGTACCGAGGACGGCGTCCGGGTCGAGGTCGCCGACCGCTACCCCGAGCGCGAGATCCCCATCCAGGGCGCCGGACGGTCCTTCGCCAACGCCGACCGCGAGAACGGCAGAGGGCTGCTGCTCTGTGCCGCCCTCGCCTCGCGCTGGGGCGTCGAATACACGTCCACGTACAAGCAGGTCTGGTTCCAGCTCGATCTGCCCCAGCGCCCCGTGGGCACCCGCTCGGCCGGTCCCGTCCTGCCCACCAGTCTGCTGCCGGTCGCCGACGAACGCGTAAGGGTCGCCGTCATCCAGATCGACCGAAGCGCCGCTGTCGTCAACTGGAACGAGGACGCCGAACACATCTTCGGATACGCGGCCGATCAGGTCATCGGAAAACCCCTCCCCGACATCGCCGCCTGGCCGCACACCCCCGGCCTCGGCACCGGGATCGTCGAGGCGCTCCAGCTCTCCCGGTGGGAGGGCAGCTACGGAATCCGCGGCGCCGACGGCCGTGTCATCCCCGTCTACGCCTCCCACCTCAGGGTGCGCGACACCCACGGCGAGCCGTCGACCGTCTGCCTCCTCGTACGCGACTACGAACGCGCCGTCATCCAGACCCCGCTGCGCGCCCCGAGCGAGGCGGGCGCCGAGAGCCGCACCACGGATCCCTTCGAGGTCTTCATCGGCTCCCCCGCCCCCGAAGATCTCGACGGACTCCTCCAGCGCACGGTGGAGCGCGCCCGCGACATGCTCGACGGCGACTCGGCCTTTCTGCTGCT
Organism: Streptomyces sp. NBC_00872; assembly: GCF_045161915.1. Classification (NCBI taxonomy): domain Bacteria; kingdom Bacillati; phylum Actinomycetota; class Actinomycetes; order Kitasatosporales; family Streptomycetaceae; genus Streptomyces; species Streptomyces sp. NBC_00872. The sequence continues at coordinate 2,462,372 of NZ_CP108806.1, forward strand.
CGCCACGGACGACGAGACGGAGCTGGAGGTACGGGCCTCCACCGGGCTCCCCTCCGCCCGCCAGCGCTTCGCACGCGTCCCCGTGGAGGCGGGTACCGGACGGTACGGCTCCGCACGCATGCCCGCCGTCCACGACGACCTCACGGCCGTCCCGGGCGCCGTCCCGCTGCTCAACGACACCGGGATGCGCTCCGTCGTGACCGTCCCGCTCAAGGTCGAGGGCCGGCTCACCGGATCCCTGGGCGTCGCCGCGGAAGGCGCCGGCCGCTACTCCAACGAGGAGGCGCTGCGCCTCCAGTTCGCCGCGGACCGTATCGCCCTGGCCGTCGAATCGGCCCGCCTCGGTGAACTCGAACGTCTCCGCCGCGGCTCGCTCTCCTTCCTCGTCGAGGCCTCCGATCTGCTCGCCGGGACGCTGGACCGCGACCAGACACTGGCCCTCATGGCCCAGATGACCGTTCCCACCCTCGCCACCTGGTGCGCCGTCTACACGATCGCCGACCAGTCGTCCGACCCGTACCTCTCGTACGTGCTGCACGAGGACGAGGAGCGCATCGACGGTCTCAAGGCCCTCCTCTCCAAAATCAACCCACCGGACCCCGTCCCCACCCCCGGCGCCCGTATCTGGAACGCCCCCTCGGAAGCCGCCCACCAAGCGGCACTGCGCACCTCCATGCGCGAGTTGGGACGGAGTTCCTCCTCGCTCTCCTCTGGCGTGGGCACCACGCTCGCGACGGCCGCGGCGGTCGGCGGCGAGACGGTCGTACTGCCCTTGGTGGCCCGCAACCGGGTCATCGGGATGCTGACTCTCGGCAAGCCCTCGGACGACCATTTCCGCCAGGAGATCCTCGAACTCGCCGAGGACCTCTCACGCCGGGCGGCACTGGCACTCGACAACGCGCGCCTCTACTCCGAGCGCACCGCCATCAGCCAGGCGCTCCAGCGCAGTCTGCTGCCACCGGGTCTGCCCGAGGTGCCGGGTGTCGAGGTCGATGTCATCTACCGCGCCGCGGGCGAAGGCAACGAGGTCGGCGGTGACTTCTACGATCTGTTCCCCATCCGGGACGGTGCCTACGGCTTCGCCATCGGCGATGTCTGCGGTACGGGCCCGGAAGCCGCGGCCGTCACCGGCCTGGCCCGGCACGCGCTCCGGCTGCTGGCCCGCGAGGGCTTCGGCGGACCCGCGGTCCTCGAACGGCTGAACGCGGCGATCCTCGACGAGGGCGCCCGCAGCCGCTTTCTCACCCTGCTGTACGGCGAGTTGTGGCCGCAGGAGGACGGCAGCGCGATCCTCAAGGTGGTCTGCGCCGGCCATCCGCTCCCGCTGCGCCTGCGCCAGGACGGCACGGTCGAACCGGCCGCCGAACCGCAGCCGCTCCTCGGTGTGATGGAAGACCTGGAGCTGTACGAGCAGACGATCACCCTGGACCCGGGCGACGTCCTGCTGTGTGTCACCGACGGAGTCACCGAACGCCGTGAAGGCACACGCATGTTGGGCGACGACGGCCTGGCCGATGTCCTGACGAGCTGCACGGGACTGACGGCCGGCGCGGTCGCCTCCCGTGTCATGCGCGCGGTGGAGCGCTTCGCCGCCGAGCCGGCCTCCGACGACATGGCCATCCTCACGATGCGCGTCCCGGAGCCCCACCCCAGCTAGGACCTGACAACCCCTAGGACCTGACAAAGAAGGCCCCCGCCGGGTGGCGGGGGCCTTACTTCTACGCGGAGCCCCAATACGGAATCGAACCGTAGACCTTCTCCTTACCATGGAGACGCTCTACCGACTGAGCTATTGGGGCGCTGCAACGAGAAGAAGCATACCTGATGCTGAGCCCAGGTCAGAACCTCTCCCCTGAACGGGACTTGAATGTGCCATGAACGGTCCTGGAACGCAGAAATGCCCCGTACCGGATAACCGGCACAGGGCACTTCACACAATAATTGTTCGGCGGCGTCCTACTCTCCCACAGGGTCCCCCCTGCAGTACCATCGGCGCTGTGAGGCTTAGCTTCCGGGTTCGGAATGTAACCGGGCGTTTCCCTCACGCCATGACCACCGAAACACTGTAAAACAACAACCAACCGGATAACACACAGCCGTTCATTGTCTCAGAACTAACACAGTGGACGCGAGCAACTGAGGACAAGCCCTCGGCCTATTAGTACCGGTCAACTCCACCAGTCACCTGGCTTCCATATCCGGCCTATCAACCCAGTCGTCTACTGGGAGCCTTAACCCCTCAAAGGGGGTGGGAGTCCTCATCTCGAAGCAGGCTTCCCGCTTAGATGCTTTCAGCGGTTATCCCTCCCGAACGTAGCCAACCAGCCATGCCCTTGGCAGAACAACTGGCACACCAGAGGTTCGTCCGTCCCGGTCCTCTCGTACTAGGGACAGCCCTTCTCAAGACTCCTACGCGCACAGCGGATAGGGACCGAACTGTCTCACGACGTTCTAAACCCAGCTCGCGTACCGCTTTAATGGGCGAACAGCCCAACCCTTGGGACCGACTCCAGCCCCAGGATGCGACGAGCCGACATCGAGGTGCCAAACCATCCCGTCGATATGGACTCTTGGGGAAGATCAGCCTGTTATCCCCGGGGTACCTTTTATCCGTTGAGCGACGGCGCTTCCACAAGCCACCGCCGGATCACTAGTCCCGACTTTCGTCCCTGCTCGACCCGTCGGTCTCACAGTCAAGCTCCCTTGTGCACTTACACTCAACACCTGATTACCAACCAGGCTGAGGGAACCTTTGGGCGCCTCCGTTACCCTTTAGGAGGCAACCGCCCCAGTTAAACTACCCATCAGACACTGTCCCTGATCCGGATCACGGACCCAGGTTAGACATCCAGCACGACCAGAGTGGTATTTCAACGACGACTCCACCCATACTGGCGTATGAGCTTCAAAGTCTCCCACCTATCCTACACAAGCCGAACCGAACACCAATATCAAACTGTAGTAAAGGTCCCGGGGTCTTTCCGTCCTGCTGCGCGAAACGAGCATCTTTACTCGTAATGCAATTTCACCGGGCCTATGGTTGAGACAGTCGAGAAGTCGTTACGCCATTCGTGCAGGTCGGAACTTACCCGACAAGGAATTTCGCTACCTTAGGATGGTTATAGTTACCACCGCCGTTTACTGGCGCTTAAGTTCTCAGCCTCGCCAACCCGAAGATTGACTAACCGGTCCCCTTAACGTTCCAGCACCGGGCAGGCGTCAGTCCGTATACATCGCCTTACGGCTTCGCACGGACCTGTGTTTTTAGTAAACAGTCGCTTCTCGCTGGTCTCTGCGGCCACCCCAAGCTCACACTGCAAGAGTGATCACCTAGTGTGGCCCCCCTTCTCCCGAAGTTACGGGGGCATTTTGCCGAGTTCCTTAACCATAGTTCACCCGAACGCCTCGGTATTCTCTACCAGACCACCTGAGTCGGTTTAGGGTACGGGCCGCCATGAAACTCGCTAGAGGCTTTTCTCGACAGCATAGGATCATCCACTTCACCACAATCGGCTCGGCATCAGGTCTCAGACACATGTTGCACGGATTTACCTGCACAACGCCCTACACCCTTACCCCGGGACAACCACCGCCCGGGATGGACTACCTTCCTGCGTCACCCCATCGCTTACCTACTACAGGTCTGGTCCGACGGCTCCACCACTTCCCTTTGCCCGAAGGCTCCAGGACGGCTTCACGGTCTTAGCATCGTCTGATTCGATACTGGGCGTTTCAAAGCGGGTACCGGAATATCAACCGGTTGTCCATCGACTACGCCTGTCGGCCTCGCCTTAGGTCCCGACTTACCCTGGGCAGATCAGCTTGACCCAGGAACCCTTAGTCAATCGGCGCACACGTTTCCCACGTGTGTATCGCTACTCATGCCTGCATTCTCACTCGTGAACCGTCCACCACTCGCTTACGCGGCGGCTTCACCCGGCACACGACGCTCCCCTACCCATCACAGTCCCCGTTGGGGGTACATACTGCAATGACACGACTTCGGCGGTACGCTTGAGCCCCGCTACATTGTCGGCGCGGAATCACTTGACCAGTGAGCTATTACGCACTCTTTCAAGGATGGCTGCTTCTAAGCCAACCTCCTGGTTGTCTCTGCGACTCCACATCCTTTCCCACTTAGCGTACGCTTAGGGGCCTTAGTCGATGCTCTGGGCTGTTTCCCTCTCGACCATGGAGCTTATCCCCCACAGTCTCACTGCCGCGCTCTCACTTACCGGCATTCGGAGTTTGGCTAAGGTCAGTAACCCGGTAGGGCCCATCGCCTATCCAGTGCTCTACCTCCGGCAAGAAACACACGACGCTGCACCTAAATGCATTTCGGGGAGAACCAGCTATCACGGAGTTTGATTGGCCTTTCACCCCTAACCACAGGTCATCCCCCAGGTTTTCAACCCTGGTGGGTTCGGTCCTCCACGACCTCTTACAGCCGCTTCAACCTGCCCATGGCTAGATCACTCCGCTTCGGGTCTTGAGCGCGCTACTAAACCGCCCTATTCGGACTCGCTTTCGCTACGGCTACCCCACACGGGTTAACCTCGCAACACACCGCAAACTCGCAGGCTCATTCTTCAAAAGGCACGCAGTCACGACGCACCGAGTAAACTCGATGCGCGACGCTCCCACGGCTTGTAGGCACACGGTTTCAGGTACTATTTCACTCCGCTCCCGCGGTACTTTTCACCATTCCCTCACGGTACTATCCGCTATCGGTCACCAGGGAATATTTAGGCTTAGCGGGTGGTCCCGCCAGATTCACACGGGATTTCTCGGGCCCCGTGCTACTTGGGTGATTCTCAAACGAGCCGTACAGATTTCAGCTACGGGGGTCTTACCCTCTACGCCGGACCTTTCGCATGTCCTTCGCCTACCCATACGGTTTCTGACTCGCCGACCGGCCGGCAGACCGATCAAGAGAACTCCCACAACCCCTGAAACGCAACCCCTGCCGGGTATCACACGTCACAGGTTTGGCCTCATCCGGTTTCGCTCGCCACTACTCCCGGAATCACGGTTGTTTTCTCTTCCTGAGGGTACTGAGATGTTTCACTTCCCCTCGTTCCCTCCACACTGCCTATGTGTTCAGCAGCGGGTGACAGCCCATGACGACT